>CAVTGW010000009.1:0-95920 GCA_963734425.1 uncultured Solirubrobacterales bacterium | reverse complement strand
GACGGCGAGTCTCCAGCACCGACTCCAGCGCGCCGAGCGCCAGGCGTGAAGGTCATCAGCCAGGGCGACGCCGAGGTCACCCTCGGATACCCGCTCTACAAGCCCGGCGAGGCCCTGTGCTGCAGGAACGGTGGCGAAGCGGACGTCCGCTTCGAACTCAACGACGGCAAGCTGGTCCCGCTGGACCCGATCCCTCCCGTCGAATCGAAGACGGCGCCAATTCGCCGGCTGGCTTCGCATCGCCCAGTCCTCGCCGACTTCGCGTACCGGCTGACAGCGTGCGGGTGGGTCGTACTGCTGTCCATCTGGGCGCCGCTGACACGAAGGATCACGTGAGCCCATCGATCGACGGCCGCGCGGAGGAGCTTCTGCCGGCCAGAACTTCCGCGCCGTCTCCCCACGATCCGTGAGGACGGATCGATCCACGCCGCGCCGACGTCGGTGGACGTGCAGGACGGACTGCCGGTCGTGAACTCCGCGGAGGGCCGCGCCTGGCCGCGCAACCTCGAACGCGATCCACGGGTGACGCTCACCGTCCAGAGCATGGAAGCCCCTACGAGTACCTGTCGATCAGAGGGCGGGTCGCCGAGCGACCCACGACGGCGCCGACGAGCACATCGACGCGCTCGCGAAGAAGTACCTGGACAAGGACAGCTACCCGTTTCGCCAGCCCGGCGAACAGCGGGTCATCATCCGGATCCAGCCTGAGTACGTGCACGTGTGGGGCAGCTGAACTTCACGCCCCCACGCCGCCACAGGCGCCTCCACCACGGAGGCCTGCGCGGCTGACTTCGCCGCCAATCTTCCTCGAGTCAGGAGCTGGCCACGCTTGCGCGCGGCCATCACGCACTCGGTGTGGGCGTGCCTACGACGCCTGGTGTCTCCCTCCGGCGCGATCAGGAGATGCTCGCTGAGCGCGGGCAGCAGATGACCGCAGATTGGACAGCGATAGGTCGAAGGCTTGCGGTTGGCCGCGGGCCTAACCGTCCACCATCGCGCAGGCGGAAGCTTGGGCACCGCTCAATTGTCGCGCCCCTGCTCCGCGCTGTCGCCGTGGCGGGGGTGGGAGTCGGCGTCGCCCTCGCGATCGCCGAGCTCGAGCACCGCGCAGCCGCAGGCCGCAGGCGCCAAGATCGCAAGCCGGGGCTGCGACCCGGCGAGGAGGTCCTCGTGGGGCTGCAGCGCACCGCCCTCGCCCAGCTCGACCTTGCGATCGAGCAGCTGGAAGGCGTGACCGAGCGCAATCTCGAGCGATCGATGCATGAAGCGCGCAAGGCGATCAAGCGCTCGAGAGCGCTGATGCGGCTCCTGCGCAAGCGACTCGGCAAGCGCAGCTATAAGCGCGAGAACGCCGCCCTGCGCTGCGCGGGACGGCAGCTCGCGGGCGTGCGTGACGCCCAGGTTGCACTGGACACGCTCGATGAGCTGCTCGACGAGCTTCCCCGCAAGCTGGCTCGGGAAGCGTTCGATGCTCGCCTTCTGCTCGATGCTCGAGCTGGAGCGCGACCTCGCCACAACGGAGATGCTCTCGGACTCGATCTCAGGCTCGCGTGAGCGGGCTCTGAGCGAGCTGCGAGCGGTGCGCACGCGAGTGAGCGTATGGAGCCTCACGCTTGGCGACGCCGAGGGACACGCTCACACCAAGGGAACCGACCAGCTGGGCTTCCGCGTGAGCGGACCTGCGCTGGACCGCCTGTACAGGCAGGGCCGCAAGCGGCTGCGCCGCGCCCGCAAGAGCAGCCGTCCCAGCGCCTCACACCAGCTGCGCAAGCGTGTGAAGGATCTGCGCTACGGGGCGGAGACCCTAACCCACGACGGGAGGCCCAAGCGGGTGCGCCGCCTCGCCCGCGATGCCGATCGGCTTGGGGAACTCCTGGGGAAGGAGCACGACCTCGTGCTGCTCGCCGATCGCGTGCAGGCCAACTCAGGGCTCTTCGCCGCCGACCCCAAGACCCGCAGGCTCCTCCTTCGAGCGATCAAGCGCCACCGCAAGCGCCTTCGCAAGCGCGCACTGCGCTCAGCCGAGCGCCTCTACGAGCGCAAGCACCTGAAGCTGTAGAAGCAGCTGCTCGCCGACTCAGAAGTAGCTGCTCGCCGGCTCAGAGAGCAGCGCATAGATCTGGACGATCGCGGCTTGGTAGAGCAGTTGGGACGAGGCTGGAGAGCCGAACACGAAGATGTCGTCTTTCAGGCGCAGGTGCTGCCACGCGTATTCGACGAAGCCCTGTGCGATCTTCGGCCCCGGTGGGTCGTGGGTGACAGAGTCGAGATAGAGCAGGTTGCGGAAGTAGACGGAGACGAAGAATGGATTTTCGCTGCCAAGGACGGCCGGCGTGAAATGGTCCAGCGCCGCCGTCGCAGTCTGGCGAGCCTGGTAAAGAAAACCGGAGTTGCCCGTGACCTGGTAGAGCAACGTGCCCGCCCCGATCATCGTCCCCTGGTTGTAGCTCCAGGTCGTGGTGGTGAGCTTGCCATGGATGCCGATGTGATCGGCATAGAGACCGCTCGGCTGCGAGAGGCAGCTCCTCACCCATTCATAGGCCATCTCGCTGAACTGCAGGTATTCAGGCTTGTGGGTGAGCCTGTAGAGCAGCACCCCCAGCTCGCTCGCCGGCGCGGTCGTCACGGTGTTGCGTTCCTGGTCGGTGAGTGTGGAGAAGGGCATCCCTCCCTGACAGACCAGCGGTTGACTGCCCGTCCAGCCCGCCATCACGAAAGCCATGATCCGCTCGGCGGTCGTGAGCGTCGACGGTTCGCGGTAGAGCTCATAGAGACGGACCAGCTCGATTCCCACCCACTCGTTGTCGTCGTAGTAGCTCGTGTTTCCCGTGCCGTTTTCAAGGATGATGCTGCCGTTGTATGAGGGCAGCATGCTGATCGGCGTCTGGGCCGCGCCCGGCGCCGGCTCCGAGGCACCACTCGTGGCCGCAGTGCCCGTGGCCGCTTCACCCGCTCCTCCGCCGGCGCCGGCGGAGCGACGCTTCACCGGCGCCCACACCCCCTTCGCCCGAGCCCACGGACGCTTCGCCTGAGCTCGTCGTGGGTCCGCTCGCACTGCCCGATGAGCCCTGGACCGCGAGGCCCCAATAGCGCTGCAGGCCCACGAGCCGGACGTGCATTTCACGCTTGAACTTGGCGCTCTCTCCGGGAATGCGCCCGACGCTCACGGTCGCCGCCAGCGCCTGGGAGAAGGGCCACAGGTAGGAATAGGTTTCAGGTTCGCCCTTGTAGAGACCTGTGCCCGGGACGTAGAAGGACTTCTGCATCGCGTCATAACCGGCCAGCGCGCGAGTGGCATCGGTTGGGAGAGCATGCTTGAGGCGCCGCTTCGCCTTCGCGCTCTTGGTGGGCTCGGTGGCTTTATTGGCCTTTGCGTTCTTGGTGGGCTTGGTGGGCGTGGTGGCAGCACCCGGCGTCGGCGCGCTGGTGCCACCCGAGGATCGGAGGTCCTGGCAGTTGGCGGCTTGCGCCAGCTGAGGATCTCCGCTGCCGAGGCATGGGCGGACGGCGCCGCAGCGAAGGTGGCGAGCGCCATCAGGACGGCGATCAGCGCAGATGCACGGACGAGCATCACCCGGCTGAAACAGCTTGACGCTCGATTCGATGTGGTCGGGCGCTCGATTCATCAGAGGAGCAATCGTTCCCATCCCTCATGCTGCTAGCTTGAAATGGAAGTGAGCGATCCCAGTGTTCGACCGGGCGATCCGGCTTCCTTCTCCCTCGCGGTGAGCTTCGAGGCCGCCGACGGCGTGCCGGACGACAGCGATCTGATCCGAGCCGATCGTTTCCGGCGAGATCGACGTCGCCTCCGCGCCGAAGATGCAGGCCCAGATCGAAGAGGCTCGCGCTCACCACGGATCGACCAGGGTCCTGCTCGATCTGGCGGGCGTGCAGTTCATGGACTCCAGCGGCCTGCGAGTGATCGTCTCCCTGCATCAGGAGCTCGCCGCCGAGCAGGGCTCGCTGCGTGTTCCTCGGAGCGACGAACGAGGTTCGGCACATCCTCGCTCTCACGGGCCTCGACGGCCACCTGAACATCGCCCAGACGCCCGAGCAGGCGCAGGAGATGCTCGCGAACAGCGACGCATGAGCACCGTCAGGGAAGCTGCGCTGGAGCTGCTCCGGCGCAGGGGAATGACGACGATCTTCGGCAATCCCGGCTCGACCGAGCTGCCGATGCTCGCCGAGCTGCCCGAGGACTTCAAGTTCGTGCTCGGCCTCCAGGAGGCGTCGGTCGTGGGGATCGCCGACGGCTACTCCCAGGCCAGCGGCAGGCCCGCGTTCGTCACGCTCCACACCGCGCCGGGCTTGGGCAACGCGATGGGCGCCATCTTCAACGCACAGGCCAACAAGGCATCGCTGGTGATCTTCGCGGGCCAGCAGCGTCGCTCGCTGATGACCCTGCAGGCCAATCTCACCAACCGCGACGCGGTCCAGATGCCCCATCCGCTGGTGAAGTGGAGCTACGAGCCTCCCCGCGCGCAGGATGTCCCCCACGCTCTGGCCCGCGCGATCCACCTCGCCTCGCTGCCTCCTCGAGGCCCCACGTTCCTCTCCGTGCCGATGGACGATTGGAACGTCGAGCTGGAAAGCGACCAGGACGCACGCATGCAGGGCACGCGCGATGTGAGCTCTGCCGGCCTGCCGTCTCGGGAGGTGCTGGAGCGTCTGGCGCAGCGCCTTGCCGGCGCTTCGCGCCCTGCGCTGGTCGCCGGTCCGGGCATCGACACGGCCCTTGGCTGGGCTGCGGCAATCGCGCTTGCCGAGCGCCAGCGCCTGCCCGTGTACGCGTCGCCCGCCACCGGCGGCGGCCGTCTGGGCTTCCCGGAGGACCATTCCCTCTTCCAGGGCATCCTGCCGCCTGCCGTGGGACCGCTCGGCGAGGCGCTCTCGGGCCACGACCTGGTGCTCGTCGCGGGCTCATCGGTCTTCCCCTACTACCCGGACGTTCCTGGCCCTCTGCTGGCGCCTGGCACGAGCCTGATCGCGCTCACCGATGATCCCGACGAGGCCTCCCGTGCGCCGATGGGCGATGCCATCGTCGCCGACGTCGCGCTGACGCTCGGCGCGCTCGCCGAGCTCATCGACGCCTCAGAGCGGCCCATGCCGCCGGTCCGTCCGGCTCCCGAGCCGGCTCCTCAATCGGATCCGATGAGTCCCTCGACCGCATCTCGCATCCTCGCGGAGCGCTTTCCACAGGACGGCGTGCTCGTGCTCGAGGCGCCCTCCGCAACACTCGCGCTGCGCAACCAGCTGCGCCTGAGCCGACCTGGCAGCTACTACTTCTCCGCCGGCGGCGGCTTGGGGTTCGCCATGCCCGCTGCGATCGGCGTCGCGCTCGCCCAACCCGATCGCCCGGTGCTCTGCGTACTGGGCGAGGGCTCCGCCCAGTACTCGATCCAGAGCCTGTGGACGGCCGCGGCGCTGCAGGTGCCCGTCACCTTCCTCGTACTCCGCAACGACGAGTACTCGATCCTCAAGTGGTTCGCGATGATGGAGAACATCCCCAACGCTCCCGGACTGGACTTGCCGGCCCTCGACTGCGCCGCCCTGGCCAGGGCATACGGCGTGAGCGCCCGGACCGCAGATGCTCCGGAGGCTCTGGCCGAGGCGCTCATCGAAGCGCTCGCCTCGAATGAGCCGCGGCTGATCGAGGCGAAGGTGAGCCCCGGCATGGCGATCGCCTGAGGGCACTGGGCGGCGGCGTGCAAGTGTCGCTCGAGGGTGACACGAGCTTCGACTACGTGACGGTGGGCCACGTCACCGTGGACGTGATCGACGAGGGCAGCGACGCCACCCGCCGCCAACCCGGCGGCGGCGCCTTCTATAGCGCGCTGCAGGCATCACGGCTGGGGCTGCGGACGCTGATCGTCACGCGCGGCAACGAGCCCGAGCTGTCGACATTGCTCGCGCCCTACACGCCGGAGGTCGACATCCACGTGATCCCCTCCGAGCATACGACCACGCTCGCCACGTCCTGGCAAGCCGGCGTCCGAACGCAGCGTGTGCTCGCCTGGGCCGGCTCGATCGACCGCCTGCCCAGCTTCGAGAGCCCGATCCTGCATCTCGCACCCGTGGCTCGAGAGACACCCGCTGGGCTTGTGGATTGCGACGCTGGGCCCGTGGGCGTCGATATACAAAAAACGATGCCTCACGTGCACGTGCACGCGCGCGCGTGCACCCCTTTTCTTGGCATCACACCCCAGGGGCTGGCCAGACGGTGGGACGCACCTGGAGGGCAGATCCTCTCGGCGGCATTGGAGGAGCGCTCCCTGCCCCCGCGCTATGACGCGGCCGTGATCAGCAAGCAGGAGTTGGCCAGCTGCCTGGTGCTGCTCACCGCGATCCCCTCTACCGGCGCCGTTGTCGCCGTGACGGCGGGCTCAGAGCCCACCCAAGTGCACATGCATGAGCGCGCCATGAGCGCCTCCGGGTCGCCCGCCACGCTCCCGAGCCGGTCCGAGCCGATCGACACCGTCCTCGTCCCTGCCGTCCACGTGTATCACCCCGCCGATGACCTCGGCGCCGGAGACGTGTTCGCGGCGGCCTTCTTCATCGCATTGCACGAGGGCCTCCCACCGGCGCGTGCCGCGCTCTATGGCAACTGCGCCGCAGCTGTGCGGATCTCGGGCGCTGGCCCTGAGGCGATCGGCGATCGCGCCGCCATTGAGGGGCTGCTCGGCACTACTGACTCGCCTCGATGAGGGCAGCCATCCGATCCTGCGCAATCGCCCCCTCTGCTCCACATGCCCTCAGCGCCAGCATGAGCGCGCCCCCCACCGGCGGTATTGCGACGACATCGACGCTCGCCTGCGGCGCCAAGCGCTCGATCGCGCTCCTGAGCGGTCCCACGAACACCTCGCCCGCCTTGAACGCGCTGCCGATCAGGCCGACCTGGAACTCGCCTTGCAGGCCCGTCTGCCCGAGCACCGCCCCAACCTGCTTGGCCAGCTCGCTCGCGCCCAGCTCATAGAGCTCTTTGGCGACTGCGTCGCCCTGCTCGGCAAGCTCCGCAGTCTCGATCGCGAAGGCCGCGATCTCGCTCTTGGTGAGCGGCTTGGAGTAGACGACCGTGGCGAGCTCCTCGAGGCTGTGAGCGCCGAAGAACGCAATCGCAGCGTCACTCAGCGCGGTGCTCGGCCCCGAGGCGTCCCTGTCGCGCAGCGCAGCCGTGATCGAACGCACGCCCAGCCAGTAGCCCGAGCCCTCGTCGCCCAGGACGTGGCCCCAGCCCCCTGCCCGCCAGGTGCGGCCGTCGGGGCCGACGCCGAACACGTTGCTGCCCGTGCCCGATATCACCGCCACTCCGGGACGCCCCGCGGTCGCCGCTGCCCACGCTCCCACGACATCGTTGACGATGAGCCACTCCTCCCCGGCGCTCTGGTGAACATGACGCGCGACGGAGTCCGTGTCGGTGCCCGCTACGGCCAGCACAGCCCCATCGAGGTGTTCGGCGGAGATGCCCGCGCGCTCGATCGCCTCGGAGGCGGCTTGGAGCAACGCCACCACGGCGGCGTCCACGCCCACCGAGTCCTGGTTGCTCGGCCCTCCATCGCCGAGGTGGACCTCGCCCGTGTCCAGGCTCAGCACAGCCGCCCGAGTCTTGGTGGCGCCGCCGTCGACGCCCAGCACGTGCGTGACACGCGCGTTCGGCTTTGTGCCCACCCGCGCTTGCGGTCGGGGGAGCAGAACGGCCGGCAGCTCGATCAACGGCCTGCGATCGATGGTCATGAGCCGATGGTCGCACGCGCGCACGCTCGAGGGGTGATCGAGGGGTGACGATCGTCTTGAACTAGGATCGCTGACCATGGCTGTGAAGGCGGTCTTTCCGGGCGCCTCCCGGGCCGAGGGCATGTACGAGTCCTTCTTCCTGCGCGCGCTCTCCCCGACCGAGCCGCTTGGCGTGTGGATCCGCTACACGGTGCAGAAGCGCCCCGGCGAGCCACCAGGCGGCTCGGTCTGGTGCACCATCTTCGACAGGACCTCTGGCTCGTCCCTCGACGGGGACCCCCACCCGTCCAACGACGAGCGCCCAGGCCCGTTCATGTGCAGGGAGAGCACCAGCGAGCTGCGCGCTCCCCCAGGCGGCTGGATCGAGGTTGGCGCATGCAGCCTGGGTCCCGACCATGCCGAGGGCAGCTGCGGCTCCGCGAGTTGGTCGCTGCGTTTCGATTCCTCTGAGTCAGAACTGCGCCATCTACCGTGGTCGATGCTCTATCGGGCGCCGCTCCCGCGCACCAAGCTGACCAGCCCTATGCCAAGCGCCCGCTTCAGCGGGAAGCTGCGTCTAAGAGAGCGAGAGATCGAGCTGCAGGACTGGCCGGGCATGGTCGGCCACAACTGGGGGGCCGAGCATGCCGAGCGCTGGATATGGCTGCATGGCACCGGCTTCGAGCAGGCGCCCGAGGCCTGGTTGGATGTGGCGATCGGTCGCGTCCTGGTGGCGGGAAGGATCAGCCCCTGGGTCGCGAACGGCGCGCTCTCGCTCGCCGGCAGGCGCATGCGGCTGGGCGGAATCGGCGCCAGGGGGCTGCTTGTCGCCGAGAGCCCAGCCCGCTGCTCACTCTCGCTGCCCGGACCAGGCGGCCTGCACGTGGAGGCCCACGTCGAGGTGCCGCCTGGGAGCACGGCGAGCTGGCGCTACGCTGATCCTGCGGGAGGGGAGCACGATGTCCTGAACTGCTCAATCGCGTCTCTGACACTCAGCGCGTGCTTGCAAGGAGAGCCTGGACGTATCCTGAGCACCGCATATGGCGCGGCATACGAGCTGGGCCTGCCAGAGGGCGACCACGCCGTCTGCTGAAATGATGTTTCACTTAGGTTCTCCTGCTGCAATAGAATCTTAATACCCCACTAACACTGGTGAGAGGAATGGCAAGCGCCAACATCACTTGGCAAGAGGATCTGATGGACCGCACCCAACGCTGGCAGGCGTTGGGGCAGCAGGGCGCAACCATCTGGTTCACGGGCCTGCCCGCCGCAGGCAAGTCGACGCTGGCGGCGATGGTGGAGCGACGCCTGATCGCGGACGGCCGATGTGCCTATCGCCTCGACGGCGACAATCTGCGGCACGGTATCTGCGGCGATCTGGGATTCAAGCGTGACGACCGCGAGCGCAACGTGTGGCGGGTTGGAGAGGTAGCCCGCCTGTTCGCCGACGCCGGGACGGTGGCGCTCGTCTCGCTCGTCTCGCCCTACGCCGCCTGCCGCGACCGCGTTCGCGAAGCCCACCAGCACGACGGGCTCGTCTTCCTGGAGGTGTTCGTGAACACCCCCTGCGTGGAGTGCGAGCGACGGGATCCAAAGGGGCTCTACGCTCGCGCTCGCGCCGGCGATCTCGATGGGCTCACCGGCGTCGATGACCCATACGAGCCGCCGCTGGCGCCGGATGTTGAGGTGACACCCGAGGTCCACCTGGAGGCGGCCGCCGACGCGGTGCTGTTTAGCTTGAGCGCTCGTCTCCAGCAATCTGGATGACCTCGGCGGGGCGGCCCGAGAACGCCGTCATCGATCGCTTCAGGCGCGCGCGACGCGACCCCGAGCTGGCGGTCATCGAAGGCTTTCACGCCCTCAAGCATGCGCTGCGCTTCGATGCGCCGCTACTGGAGATCGTCACGGCCGATCCACAGGAGCTCGAGCGCCTGGCAGGCACGCTTGCGCCGGATCTCAGCGGCCGCCTGCTGGATCTGGTCTCCACAATCGCGCCACAGAGCTTCGAGCAGCTCGCTGCGCGTACCCCCCGGACCGGCGTGATTGCGATCGCCAGGCGCACACTGACGGACGCTTCGGCGCTGCTCGCGCAGGCGGGGAGCCGGGAGGCGCCGATCGTGCTGCTCGAGGAGCCGCGCGACCTCAACAACGTCGGGGCCTGCATCAGGGTCGCCGCGGCGGCCCAGGCAGCGGGCGTTATCGTCACCGGCAGGCACGATCCCTGGCACCCAGACGCGATCAGAGGCTCAGCAGGGCTGCATTATGCGCTCCCCGTGATCGCGATGGCCGGCGTGCCCAACTGGGATGAGCCCATATCGGGAAGCGCCCCTGGAAGCGTCCCTGGAGACGCGCCGACGAGCCCCCGGCCCCTGATCGCCCTCGATCCCGATGGCGCTCCGCTGCGGCCGGGATCGCTGCCCGCAAACGCGATCCTCGCGTTTGGTAGCGAGCGTCAGGGCCTCTCGGCGTCGCTGCTGGAGCGCGCGGACGCACGCCTGGGCATCCCCATGGGCGCCGGTGTCTCCTCGTTGAATCTGGCGACCTCGGTCGCAGCGGTGCTGTTCTCATGGCGGCTCTGTGGAGGGTGGTGTCTTTAAAAACGACTGCCGGGTTTTGGACAGAAGATCTGGCAGTGTCACTTTGGTTGACATCAACTATGGTCTTGTATAACGTGTAGACGCGTTTCCATGATATGACGAGGAGGAGTGACGCTCACATGAGCTCAGCCGCTACACACGAGAGCCTGCCCTTGGACGAGCTCGCGCCGGCCACTTGGCACGACGGCAAGCGCTATGCATGGCTGCTGGGGCTATATGTGCCGTTCATGCCGTTCTTCGCCTGGGTCTGGGTGCAGATCACCGGCTGGGGGATCTTCTGGTTCCTTGGGCCGGCGGTGGTCTTTGGCCTCTTCCCCGTGCTTGACCTCATCATCGGCGTCGACGCGCAGAACCCGCCGGACAGCGTCATCAAGTGGCTGGAACAGGATCGCTACTACCGGTGGTGCACCTATCTCTACATACCCGTCCAGTATGCGGGTCTCGTCTTCGCCTGCTGGATGTGGTCGAGTGGGGAACTCTCGACGATCGAGTCGATCGGGCTGGCGCTGACGGTCGCGATGGTCTCCGGGATCGGGATCAACACGGCCCATGAGCTGGGACACAAGCGCGCCAGCCTCGAGCGCTGGCTGAGCAAGGTCGCGCTGGCCCAGAGCGCTTATGGGCACTTCTTCATCGAGCACAACAGAGGCCACCACGTCAGGGTCGCCACGCCCGAAGATCCAGCCAGCTCGAGGCTGGGCGAGAGCTTCTACGAGTTCCTGCCCAGGACTGTGATCGGCAGCCTCAGCTCTGCTTGGCACTTGGAGAAGGTGCGGCTGGGGCGCATGAAAAAGTCGACCTTCACCCTCCACAACGACATCCTCAACGCCTGGGCGATGTCGATTCTGCTCTTCGGCGGGCTGGCGATCGTCTTCGGCCCGGTGGCCTTGCCCTACCTGGCGATCCAGGCCGTCCTTGGCTTCTGCCTGCTCGAGGTGGTCAACTACCTCGAGCACTACGGCCTGAGACGCGAGAGGCGCGAGGACGGACGCTACGAGCGCACCAGACCTGAGCACAGCTGGAACAGCAACAACGTCGCCTCAAACGTGCTCCTCTATCACTTGCAGCGCCACTCCGACCACCACGCCAACCCCACGAGGCGCTACCAGGCGCTCAGGCACGTCGACGAGGCGCCCCAGCTGCCGACGGGCTATGCGGGCATGATCATCGCCGCCGTGATCCCGCCGCTGTGGAAAGCGACCATGGATAGGCGGGTACTCGAGCATTACAAAGATGATGTGTTGCGGGCGAACATCCATCCCAGGGTCCGTGCACGCGTGCTTGCACGTTATGGCCGATGAGCCGCTGGCGCTGCCCGGGCTGTGGCTATGTCTATGACGAGCAGACAGGCCACCCGAGAGAGGGCTTCCCGGCGGGAACCCCCTGGAGCGAGGTGCCAGACGACTGGGCCTGCCCTGACTGCGGCGTGAGGGACAAGGTCGACTTCGAGCCAGACGAATGAGCACCCCGACCTACGCGATCGCGGCCAGGGAGCTGCTACGCAACACGCTGCTCGACGCCGCCAGGCAGGAGCTGCAAGCTCGCAGATGGGGGGAGATCACGATGGCCGCCATCGCAGCCACGGCGGGCGTCAGCAGGCAAACGCTCTACAACGAGTTCGGCTCCAGGGAGCAGTTCGCGGGAGCGTTCTTGCTGCGCGAAAGCGACCGCTTCCTGGGGGCTGTGGAGGCAGCGGTGAGCGAGCATCTCGACGATCCGGGCACGGCGCTGGCCGCCGCGTTCGACGTCTTCCTCACAGCCGCAGCGGAGGACCCGCTGGTGCACACGCTGCTCTTCGGCGACGCGGGCTATCTGCTGCCACTGCTCACCGCGCAGGGCAGGCCTGTGGTCGAGCACGCGAGCGAGCGGCTCGCACAGATCATGGTCAGCGGCTGGCCGCAGGTGAGCTTCAAGGACGCGCAGCTGCTGGCGGAGAGCCTCGTGCGCCTCGCGATCAGCTACGCGGTGCTGCCCAGCGGCCCGTCGAGCATCTCGGCCGCGTCGATGACCAGGCTGCTGGAGCCCTACATCGAGAAGGTCCTGGCCGAGACGGACCGCTGATATGGATTTCGAGCACTCACCCCGCACCGCTGAGCTCCTGCAGCGCCTAAACGCCTTCATCGAGCGTGAGATAGCCCCTCGCGAGGAGGGCTACCTGCGCGACCTGCTCGCGCGAGCCGACCCCTGGGTGGCGCTGCCGCTGATGGACGAGCTCAAGCAGAAGGCCAGAGCTGAGGGCCTCTGGAACCTGTTCCTGGGAGACGAGGAGCATGGCGCGGGGCTCTCGAACGTCGAGTACGCACCGCTGGCGGAGCGCATGGGCCGCTCGCTGATCGCCAGCGAGGTCTTCAACTGCAACGCCCCTGACAGCGGCAACATGGAGGTGCTCCTGCACTTCGGCTCAGAGGAGCAGCGCGGCGAGTGGCTGGCGCCGCTGCTGGAGGGAAAGATCTCCTCCGCCTTCTGCATGACCGAGCCTGACGTCGCCTCCTCCGATGCGACCAACATGCAGGCCACAGCGCTGATCGAGGGCGATGAGGTGGTGCTCAACGGGCGCAAGTGGTGGAGCACGGGCGTGGGCCACCCGAACTGCAAGATCGTCATCTTCATGGGGCTGACCGACCAAGGGGCCGACCGCTACCACCAGCACTCGATGGTGCTCGTGCCGCTGGATGCCCCTGGCGTGAAGGTCGAGCGGATGTTGAGCGCGATGGGCTTCGTGGACGCGCCAGGCGGCCACGGAGAGGTCTCCTTCACCGACGTGAGGCTGCCGGAGAGCGCGATCATCGGCGGACCAGGCCAGGCCTTCGCGATCGCCCAGGCCAGGTTGGGACCGGGGCGCATCCACCACTGCATGCGGCTGGTCGGACTGGCCGAGCTTGCGCTCGAGCTGGCCTGCACCAGGGCGAGCGACAGGGTCGCCTTCGGCAAGCCGCTGGCAAACCTGGGCGGCAACCGCGAGCGGATCGCCGACGCGCGGATCGCGATCGACCAGGCGAGGTGGCGGGTGTTGCACGCCGCGTGGCTGATCGACAAGCAGTCACCCGAGTCTCTGGGTGCCATCTCCCAGATCAAGGTCTCGGTGCCGAACATGGCCCAGGGAGTCGTCGACATGGCCATGCAGTTGCATGGCGGCGCGGGCCTCAGCAACGACGTTCCCCTCGGCGCCGCCTGGACGGTCGCAAGGGCCCTGCGGCTCGCCGACGGCCCCAACGAGGTCCACCGCGGCGTGATCGCCCGGCTGGAGCTCGCGCGGTATGGGAAGGGGAAGTGGTCCTAGCGAGCGCCGAGGACAGTGGCGCCGAAGAGGCGGGTGCCCACCTCGACAGCGCCGACGAGGTCAGGGATGAGGACCGCTTCGACGTGCAGGCAGTCGACGCCTGGCTGCGTGCACGTGAGCCCGATCTGGGCGGCGCACCCCATCCGGGCGTCAGGTCCGAGAATCTGGGCGACCTGCCGCAGGTGCGCCAGTTCTCCGGAGGCGCCTCCAACCTCACCTACCTGCTCAGCTATCCAGGGCGCGAGCTGATCCTGCGCAGGCCACCGCCTGGCGCGAAGGCCGCCTCAGCTCACGACATGGAGCGCGAGTTTCGCATCCAGCAGGCGCTCTTACCAGTCTTCCCCTATGTGCCGAAGATGGTGGGGCTCTGCCAGGAAGAGAGCGTGCTGGGCAGCGACTTCTATGTGATGGAGCGTGTCGAGGGGACGATCCTGCGAGGTCGCGTCCCGCCGGAGCTCGAGCTGGGGGAGCAGCGCGCCAAAGCCCTGTGCGAGTCGGCGATCGACCGGCTCGTGGAGCTGCATGGCGTGGACCCAAAGGCGGCAGGGCTCTCAGACCTGAGCAGGGGCGAGGGCTATGCCAGACGGCAGGTGGAGGGCTGGTCGGATCGCTACCGAAGAGCGCGAACGTGGAACGTGCCCCGGTTTGAGTGGGTGATGAGCTGGCTCGCCGAGCGCATGCCTCCAGACGTGGGCAGTTGTGTCATCCACGGGGACTACCGGCTCGACAACCTCGTGCTGGCCCCTGGCGATCCGCGGCGGATCGTCGGTGTGCTCGACTGGGAGATGGCGACGATCGGCGATCCACTGATGGATCTGGGTGGCGCACTCGCCTACTGGGTTCAGGCTGACGATGACCGGGCAATGCAGGCGCTGCGCCGCCAGCCCACCCATCGTCCCGGGATGCTGACCCGGGCACAGGTCCTGGAGCGCTACGCGCAGGACACGGGCCTATCAACCGACGGCTGGGCCTTCTACGAGGTCTTCGGTCTCTTCAGGCTTGCCGTGATCATCCAGCAGATCTACAGGCGCTACCACCTGCGCCAGACCAGGAACCCCGCGTTCAAGCGCTACTGGCTGGGAGTGCACTATCTCGATCGGCGCTGTCGGCGGATCGCACGAGCAGCTGGTGGCTGACGCGGTTGACGCGCCCGGATTGGTGGCTCTGACACAATCGCCGACTATGGCGAGGCAGAGCAGAGGCGGGAGGCCGCTGGCGGCGCTCGTGCTCCTATCCAGTGGCGTGTTGCTGGCCGGGTGCGGTGGCGGCAAAGCCACGACGGCGGGCGGTCCTCCCAGCACCTCCCAGGCGCTCGCCTATGCGCACGCCATCAATCTGACCCAGGCCGATGTCCCTGGCTTCAAGCCTGCAGCGGTGGCGAGCACCGGCGGCCAGTCCAAAGGTGTCGACGGCGAGGTCGCCAGCTGCGCTGGAGGTGTGGCCCCGGGCCGAGCGCTCGCGGAATCCGCCTCGCCGCAGTTCGAACACGAAAGCGGATTGGAACACCAGATCACGCTCTCCGAAGTGACAGTCATGCCCGAAGCCGCACTCGCCGCCCAGAATCTTCGGGCAATCGAGGGCCCCCGCGGACCGGCATGCATCGAGCATTATCTGAAGGCGCTGCTCGAAGTACGCCTGAAAGGCAGCGTCTCGATCGAAGCGCTCAGCTCCGCCCCGCTCCCGGTGTCTGCCGCCGGCGCCGACGGCACGATCGGCAGGCGGGTGTCGATGACGGTCACCGGTGGAGGAGCCCAGTTCCCGCTCACACTCGACATCCTCGGCTTCATCCGTGGCCGCGCAGAGGTCACGCTGGTCGCAGGCGCCCTGCCACAGCTGTTCCCGCAGAGCACCGAGAAGCGCCTCTTCGGGCTGCTCGTCTCGCGGGCGGGCACCAAGACGATCTAGCGCTCAGCGCAGCTCGAGCACAACCTTCCCGTTGGCGCGGCGCTCGTCGATCGCCAGCAGCGCCTCGCCTGCGGAGGCAAGCGGAAAGCTCTCGCCCACGATCGGGCGCACCGCGCCGGCCTCGATCAGCGCATCGATGGCGGCGCCGATCTCGCGGTTCAGCGCGGGCTTGCCCATCACGTATGCGCCCCACCCTGCACCCACCACCTCGATGTTGTTCAGCAGCAGCCTGTTCACCTTGATCTCGGGAATCGACCCACCGGTGAAGCCCACCACCACGAGCCGGCCGTTCTCTCGCAGCGAGCGCAGGCTGTCGGTGAAACGATCGCCCCCAACCGGGTCGAGCACGAGATCGACGCCACCACCAGAGAGATCCTTGGCCTCATCCTTCCAAGCGTCCTGAGAGCGGAGCACGTGATCGGCGCCGGCGGCCGTCGCGACGGCCGCCTTGGCATCGGTGGAGACGATCGCGATCGTCCTTGCGCCCAGGCCCTTGGCCACCTGCAGCGCCGCGCTGCCGACTCCGCCGCCCGCCCCGTGCACCAGCACCGTCTCGCCCTCCTTCAGCCGGCCCCGCATCTGCAGCGAGAAGTAAGCGGTGTGGTAGTTGAGGATCAGGCCGGCCCCCTGATCGAAGCTCAGCGCATCGGACAACTTGAAGGTGAAGAACTCAGGTGCCACGGCAACCTCGGCGAAGCCACCCAGCGCACAGAATGCGGCGACGCGGTCCCCCTCGGCCACGGCTGCTCCTGGCGGCGCGCTGCGCACCACACCGGCGATCTCACTGCCGGGCACGAATGGCAATGGCGGCTTCAGTTGGTACTCGCCGCGTGTCTGCAGCACCTCGGGGAAGGAGACCCCTGCGGCGTGCACGTCGATCAGCACCCCTGAGCCAGGCGTCAGCATATGGGAGGGCTCTGGCTCGGCAAGCTTCACCTCGCGCAGCGCGCTGGCGGGACCGGTCAGATCGACGATCTGGATCGCTTTCACAGGCACATAATGTCAAGCCATGTTCCACCACCGCGCTCCGCTCCGCTTCGCCCACCGCGTTCTGATCCTCCTCACGTGCGCGCTCACGCTGGCGCTCACCGCCTGCGGGAGCAGCAGCGGCTCGAGCTCCGCCGGCGCCCACAGCTGCGCAAAGGCGAGCCTATCGCTGCGCAATCCGGGGGTGCTCACCATCGCAACCGCCAAACCCGCGCTGGCACCCTACTTCGAGCACGGGGATCCGGTCTACAGAGAAGGCTTCGAGGGCGCCATCGCCTATGCGATCGCCAAGAAGCTCGGCTTTGGAACCTCCGAAGTGAAGTGGACAACCGAGCCGCGGAAGGAGGCCTATGCGCCGGGCCCCAAGGCCTTTGACTTCGACATCGACCAGCTCTCGATCACGCCCGCGCATGCGAAGCAGGTCGATTTCTCGATCCCCTACTACACCGCACCGGGAGGCGATCGTTGGGGAGTGCTGCTGAGCAAGGGCTCAACGCTCACCCGCTGCGTGGATGACGCACTCATCGCGGTGCGCTCCGAGGGCGAGTTGCGGCAGATTCGCGCGCGCTGGTTACCGGCATATAAATTTATATCTGGGTAATATGCTGGGCATGGAGTCCGCGACGGTGCCAGCGATGATGCCAAGGACACGCCTGCCGCGTGCTGCGCGGATGGAGCAGGCGCTCACCGCTGCGCACACGCTCTTTGGAGAACGCGGCTATGGCGCCGTGACGATGGACGAGGTGGCCGCCGCAGTGGGAGTCACCAAGCCCCTGCTCTACAACTACTTCGGCAACAAGGAGGGCCTCTACCAAGCCTGTATGAAGCCGGCGGGCGAAGCGTTGGCGGCCGCCGTGATGGAGGCCATCGAGCGAACCTCCACCCCGCAGGAGGCGCTGCGCTCCGGCATCCACGCATTCTTCGCCTTCGTGGACGAGGACCGAGGCGCCTGGAGAGTGCTCTTCGACGAGACAGCACCCACCGAGGGCAGCATCGCCAAGCGTGTCAACGAGTTTCGCAGCAGACTCACCGAGCTCGTCGCCCAGACCCTGCTCGATCAGCTGCCGCCCCGACAGCGCAGCCGTGCGCAGATCGAGGTGCAGGGGCTCTCGATTGCATTGATGGGGGCGGCTGAGGCCCTCGCCCGCTGGTGGCTGCGCACAGAGGCGATCTCGGCGCGCGCCGCCGCGGAGATGCTGATCAGCACCGTCGAGCCTGGCTTGAGGGCGCGCGTCGAGGCAGCGGCCACAGGCGGCCGGAGCAAGCCATGATCGAGCAGCCCAGGCGCGCCGCCGTCATCGGAGCGAACAGGATCCCGTTCGCGCGTTCGGACGGTGCCTATGCGCATGCGTCCAACCACGACATGCTCACCGCCGCGCTGGACGGTCTGATCGAGCGCTTCAAACTGGAGGGTGAGCTCCTGGGCGAGGTGGTCGCGGGCGCGGTGCTCAAGCACTCCCGTGACCGCGACCTGACCCGTGAGGCTGTGCTCAGCACGCGCCTGGCGCCGCAGACACCCGCCTACGACGTCCAGCAGGCCTGCGGCACCGGCCTGGAGGCGGTGGTACTGCTGGCCAACAAGATCGCCCTTGGGCAGGTCGACTCCGGGATCGCGGGCGGCGTCGACACCACCTCCGACGCGCCGATCGCGTTGAACGACGACCTGCGCGAACTGTTGCTCGACCTGAACAGGACGCGCTCGAACGCAAAGCGCCTGCGGCTGCTCTTACGCCTGCGCCCGGGACAGCTCGTTCCGGAGATACCGGTCAACGCGGAGCCGCGCACGGGCCTTTCGATGGGCGAGCATTGCGCAATCATGGCGACCGAATGGGGCATCGAGCGCGAGGTCCAGGATGAGCTCACGGCACGCAGCCATCAGAACCTCGCTCGCGCCTACGACGAGGGTCTGCTCGATGACCTGATCACCCCGTTCCTCGGCCTCGAGCGCGACCAGAACCTGAGGCCGGACTCCACCGTCGAGAAGCTCGCGAAGCTCAAACCAGTGTTCGGCGGCGAGCATGGCACGATGACCGCAGGCAATTCCACGCCGCTGAGCGACGGCGCCTCAGTGGTGCTGCTTGGCAGCGAGCAATGGGCAGAAGCGCGGGGGTTGCCTGTGCTCGCGTATCTGGCCGATGCTCAAACCGCGGCCGTCGATCACGTCCACAAGCGCGAAGGGCTGTTGATGGCGCCGGCATACGCGGTGCCGAGGATGCTCGAGCGCTTGGGTCTCACGCTGCAGGACTTCGATCTCTACGAGATCCACGAGGCATTCGCCGCTCAGGTGCTGTGCACGCTCAGGGCTTGGGAGGATGAGATCTTCTGCCGCGAGCGCCTCGGGCTGCAAGCACCGCTGGGGGCGATCGACCGTGAGCGCATCAACGTCAATGGGGGCTCGCTGGCAGCTGGCCATCCCTTCGCCGCGACCGGCGGGCGCATCATCGGGGCGCTCGCCAAGACGCTCGCGCAGCGCGACCTGAAGCGTGGCCTGATCAGTGTCTGCGCGGCAGATGGCCAGGGCGTGGTGGCGGTACTGGAACGCTAGTAGCAGTCATGGCAGATCTCTACACACAACTCACCCATAGCAAGCTGGGATCCAGCTTCGCCAAGCAGGCGGGCCTGCCGGTCCCCGTCGAGCTGGAGCGCTTCAAGGCCGGTGCGCCGCTGATCGATGGGCGCGTGCTGCTGGGCAGCGCCCCTGGTGGGCGCCTGGCAGAGCAAGTCGCCCGGGTGCTGAGCGGTGCCGGGGCACAGGCCGCAACCTGCGGGGATGGGGCACGGGCGGCAGCGGGCGCAGCACGGCTGGACGCGACGATCTTCAACCCCAATGGCGCCGGTGAGCAGCGCTTCAAGGCGCTCGTCTTCGACGCGACTGGGATCTCCAGCTCTCAGGAGCTCATCGAGCTGCACACCTTCTTTCACCCCACCGCCAGGCGCGTGCAGAGGAGCGGTCGTGTGATCGTGCTGGGCACTGGGCCGCTGTCTTGTGGGAGCCCCGCCGAGGCCACTGCCCAGCGTGCGCTGGAGGGCTTCACCAGGTCGCTGGGCAAGGAGATTGGCAGGGGCGCCACGGTGCAGCTCGTCTACGTGGCACCTGGAGCGGAGGAGCTGATCGACTCCACCATGCGCTTCCTGCTCTCCCCCCGTTCGGCCTATGTCTCGGGCCAGGTGATCGAGATCGGCCAGGGCGTACAAGCACCGCAGCTCGACTGGGAGCAGCCGCTTGCTGGGCGCACCGCACTGGTCACCGGCGCCTCGAGGGGGATCGGCGAGGCGATCTCAACCACGCTCGCACGCGATGGCGCCCACGTGGTGGGGCTCGACGTGCCCGCAATGACGCAGGAGCTGGGGAAGCTCATGAGCCGCCTTGGAGGCGAGGCGATCGAGCTCGACATCACCGCGCCGGAGGCGCCCGCCGTGCTGGCGGAGCGCTTCGCAGATGGACTGGACGTGCTGGTCCACAACGCGGGTGTAACCAGAGACAGGACGATCGGCAAGATGGGAGCGGAGGGTTGGAGCGAGCTGTTCGAGATCAACATCTCGAGCCAGGAGCGCATCGATGAGCTGCTGCTCGAGCGGGAGCTCATCGGCGAACACGGCCGCATCGTCTGCCTCTCCTCGATGAACGGCATCGCGGGCGCGGCGGGACAGACCAACTACGCCACCTCCAAGGCGGCGCTCATCGGCAGGGTGCGGGCACTCGCGCCCGTGCTGGCCCAGCGCAGCTCGACGATCAACGCGGTGGCGCCGGGCTTCATCGAGACGCAGATGACCGCCGCGATGCCGCTGTTCCCGCGCGAAGCGGGCCGGCGCATGAACAGCCTCTCCCAGGGCGGCCTGCCCCTCGACGTCGCCGAGACGATCGCCTGGCTTGCCGGCCCGGCGTCGGGTGGCGTCAACGGCAACGTCATACGCATCTGCGGGCAGAGCCTGCTGGGGGCCTGACTATGAGCGTGAGCCGGGATATCGACCATGCTGCGTGAGCTTGCCGGGCCGCCCAGGATCCTCCCGCTCTATGCCAGGGCAGCGGCGCCCCTGCTGCCGGGCGCATCGAGGCTGCCGTTCGTCCCGGGCGCGGGCCGAGAGATCCCAGATCTGGAGCTCGGGCTCAGCGACGTTTACAGCGATCCTGGGAGAGTCGCAGCCTACGCAAAGGTCTGTGGCTTCACGCTGCGCAATGAGCTCCCGGGCACCTACCCGCACGTGCTCGCCTTTCCGCTGCACATGGCGTTGATGGCTGACAGAAGCTTCCCCTTCGGGGCGGTCGGGCTGGTACACACAGCCAACGAGATCGTCCAGCACCAGCCGATTGAGCTGGGCGAGCCGCTGAGGCTGCGTGTGCGGGCAACAAGCTTGGAGGCACACCCCCGTGGACGCACCTTCTCGATCCTCACCGAGGCATACGCCAGTGAGCAGCTCATCTGGGAGGAGCGCAGCACGATGCTCCGGCGTGGCTCCTCCTCCTCGGCAATGGGACCTGATGATTCGGCAGACGGACCTAATGATTCGGCAGACGGACCTGATCCTTCAGAAATGAACGCCACGCGCGCGCACGCGCGCACGCGCGGGGCAACCTTTTTTGAGAGCACAGACACCGCATGGCACCCGAGCGCGGAGTGGCGCCTTGCAGGCGACCTTGGCCGCCGTTATGGCGCCGTCTCGGGCGATCGCAACCCGATCCACATGCACGCCCTCAGCGCGAAGCTACTCGGCTTTCCCAGAGCGATCGCACACGGAATGTGGAGCAAGGCGCGCTGCCTGGCCACACTGGAGGGACGCCTGCCCGATGCCTACTCGATCGAGGTGCGCTTCCGTAGGCCAATCCTGCTCCCCGGGAAGGTGCTCCTCTCCGAGGCGCAGCGAAGCGATGGCTGGAGCATGCGGCTGGACGACGCGCGCGCCACAGACACCCACCTGGAGGCAATCGTCATAGCCCACCTGGCCGCAGACGTCAAACGCGACGCCGAGGAGGCGGGCCGATGAACAGGAGCGAACGCACCATGGGACTGGGGCTGCGCGGCCTGCGCCGCCTGGCCAGCTCGCGGGCGCTGGATCGCATGGGTATCCGCAGGCACGCCGAGCGGGTCGTCTATGGCGCCACGAAGACGGGCTTTCGCTCGGCCGCCGCCGCGAGCAGGACGTTCAAGGCGGCGGAGAAGCTGGGCAAGCCCGCACGCCAGCCACAGGCACACAACAGCGGCCTCTTCGACCTCACTCCCACCGACGAGCAGCAGATGCTCGTCGAGGCGATCGGGGCCTTTGGCGCCGAGCAGGTCAGGCCCGCCGCCTCAGAGGCCAACGAGGTCGCAGGCAGCCCAGCCGAGCTGCTGACCCAGGCCCAGGAGCTCGGCGTAAGCATGCTGGGCATCCCCGAAGAGCTCGGAGGTGTCATGTCCGAGCGCTCGGCCGTCACGAGCGTGCTCGTAACCGAGGCACTGGGGCACGCAGACATGGGCATCGCGCTCGCCGCGCTTGCGCCGGGCGCCGTCGCCACGGCGATCGGGCTCTGGGGAGACGCCGAGCAGCAGGCCACCTACCTGCCCGCCTTCACGGGCGAGGACGTGCCGGCGGCCGCACTTGCGCTGCTGGAGCCAAGGGCGCTGTTTGACCCGCTCTCCCTGCAGACCACCGCCCGCCGCGAGGGTGGCGACTGGCTCCTGAACGGCGTCAAGTCGCTCGTACCGGGCGCCGCGAAGTGCGAGCTCTTCATCCTCGCCGCGGACGCCGAGGGCCTTGGGCCGGCGCTCTTTCTGATCGAGTCCTCGACTTCGGGACTCTCCACCGAAGCCGAGCCTGCGATGGGTCTGCGCGCCGCGGCGACAGGAAGGCTCGTCTTGGAGGATGTGCGCCTGCCGGCGCAGGCGTTGTTAGCGCAGGGTGAGAACGAGGCCTACCGTGAGTGCGTGCAGCGCGCGAGGATCGGGTGGTGCGCGCTGGCGGTGGGAACCTGTCAGGCAGTGCTCGACTATGTGATCCCCTACGTCAACGACCGTACGGCATTCGGCGAGCCGATCTCCAACCGTCAGGCGGTCGCCTTCGGCGTGGCCGACATCGGCATCGAGCTCGAAGGCATGCGCCTGAGCACCTACCGGGCGGCGAGCCTCGCGGACGCCGGGAAGCCGTTCGCGCATGAGGCGGCGCTCGCAAGGAAGCTCTGCGTCGATCGTGGCATGCAGATCGGATCGGAAGGGGTCCAGCTGCTTGGAGGCCATGGCTTCGTCAAGGAGCATCCGGTTGAGCGTTGGTATCGGGATCTGCGGGCCTGCGGCGTCATGGAGGGCGCCCTGCTCGTCTGAGCGCCCTGGCCCCTGAACGCCCTGCCCCCTGAGCACCTTGCCCTGAGCGCCCCGCCCCCTGAGTGAGAGGAAGAGATGATCAATCTGGAGACACCCAAGAAGCTGGCGCCGCTCGTCGCGCAGGCCCACCAGGTCGCCCTCGAGGTGCTGCGCCCGATCTCGCGCAAGTACGACCTCGCGGAGCATGCCTATCCCACAGAGCTCGACATGCTCGCCTCGTTGATCGACGGGATGAACGCCGGCAGCGCGGGCGCCGGAGCAGGCGCCACGGGCGTCAGGCGGGAGAGCTCCTCGGGGTCGGAGGGCGAGAATCGCAATGGCTCGAACCTCTCGACCGTGCTCAGCGTCATCGAGATGTGCTGGGGCGATGTGGGGCTGCTGCTCACGATGCCGCGCCAGGGTCTGGGCAACTCAGCGATCGCCTCGGTCGCCAGCGAGGAGCAGCTGGCCCGCTTCGAGGGTCGCTGGGCTGCGATGGCGATCACTGAGCCCGAGGCGGGCTCGGACTCCGCCGCGATCAGGACGACGGCCGTGCTCGACGGCGATGAGTATGTGCTCAACGGCGAGAAGATCTACGTCACCTCGGGCGAGCGGGCCGACCTCGTGGTCGTGTGGGCGACGCTTGACCGTTCCAAGGGACGTGCCGCGATCAAGTCCTTCGTCGTCGAACGCGAGAACCCGGGGATGAAGCTCGAGCGCCTGGAGCACAAGCTCGGGATCAGGGCCTCCGACACCGCGGCCTTCAGGCTGGAGGACTGCAGGGTGCCCAAGGAGGACATGCTTGGCAGCGCAGAGGTCGACGCCAAGCAGGGCTTCGGCGGAGCGATGCAGACCTTCGACAACACCAGGCCACTGGTGGCGGGTATGGCGGTGGGGCTCGCCAGAGCGTGCCTGGACCAGACGCGCCCGATGCTGGAGCAGGCGGGTATCGAGATTGACCACGACAGGCCGGCTCTCTGTCAGCCTGCGGCCGCGGCGAGGTTGCTGGAACTCGAAGCCGACTATGAGGCCTCGCGTCTGCTGACGCTGCAGGCGGCTTGGATGGCCGACAACGGCAAGCCCAACTCCTTGCAGGCGTCGATGGCAAAGGCCAAGGCGGGGCGTAGCTGCGTGGAGATCGCGCTGGGCTGTGTGGAGTTGTGCGGGAGTATCGGCTACGGCGAGGGCGAGCTGTTGGAGAAGTGGGCCAGGGACGCGAAGATCCTCGACATCTTCGAGGGCACCCAGCAGATCCAGCTACTGATCGTCGCGCGGCTGCTGTTGGGCAAGACCTCGGCTGACCTGCGCTGAGCCGCTCAGTCGAACTCGATCACGCTGCGGATCCCGTCCTGGGCCTCCATCAGCTCAAAGCCGCGGTTGACTTCCTCTAAGCGGATGCGATGGGAGACGAACGGATCGACATCGATGTCGCCGTCGAGATAGCGACCTATCAGCATGGGCACGTCGTCGCGGCCCTTCAAGCCACCGAAGGAGGAGCCACACACCCGCCGGCCGGTGATGAGCAGTCTCGGCACCACGTCCAGCGTCTCGCCGCGTCCAGCCACACCGCAGACGGTGCACAGGCCCCAGCCCATGCGCGAGGCCTCGAGCGCTTCGCGCATCACGCTCACGTTGCCGGTCGCCTCAAAGGTGTAGTCGGCGCCGAAGCCGGCGGTCATCTCGAGGATCTCGGCAACCGCGCCAGGGCCACCCACGATCACATCGGTGGCGCCCTGTCCTCGCGCAAGCTCCAGGCGATCTGGCGCCAGATCGACGCAGACGATCCGCTCTGCCCCCTGCAGCCGGCAGCCCGCGACGGCCCCGAGCCCCACCATGCCGGCGCCGAACACGACGCAGGTCGAGCCGCAGCGAACGGCGGCGGTTCTCATCGCCGCGCCCAGACCGGTGGCCAGGCCGCACGCGAACAAGCAGGCATGCTCCAGCGGGGCCTCCTTGTCCACCTTTGCGAGCGCGATCTCGGGCATCACCGTGTACTGCGCGAACGTCGAGGTTCCCATGAAGTGGCGGAGCGGCTCACCGTCGAGCGAGAGCCGCGTGGTGCCGTCGGGCAGGTAGCCGAGATTCTGCTGCTCGCGGATCGCAAGGCAGAGATTGGTCAGCGGACTGCGACAGTGCACGCACTCGCCGCACTGGGGCGAGAAGAGCGTCACGACGTGATCGCCCTCCCGCACCAGTGAGACCCCCTCCCCGCACCTCTCCACCACGCCGGCACCCTCATGCCCCAGGACCGTTGGTGCATAGCCCGAGGGATCCACCCCTGAGGCCGTGTACATGTCGGTGTGGCAGACACCACAGGCTACAAGCCGCACCAGCACCTCGCCGGGACCGGGCTCGGCGAGCTCGACCTCGCGCACGACCAGCGGCTTGGCGAACTCCTCCAGCACCGCGGCTCGGATCTTCATCTCACGCGAGCCCCTGAGCGAGCGCTCCCGCGATCGTCGCGATCGCCCTGAAGCCACCACGGGTGGCGGACATGTTGATGAAGCCGTGGAGCAGCGGGTGGCGCTGCAGCACCACCTTGACTCCCGCTTCGCGCAGCCGCTGGGCGTAGAGCTCGCCCTCGTCGCGTAGGGGATCGGCGATGGCGGTCGCCACGTAGGCGGGCGCGAGGCCCGCCAGATCTGTGGCCAGTAGCGGCGAGACGCGAGGATCGGTGCGCTGAGAGCGATCTGGGACGTACTGATCTTCGTACCAGCGCATACTCTGCTCGGTGAGCAGGAACCGCTCTGCGAACAGTTGCCTGGACTCGTATTTGGAGGACATCTCCGTCGCGGGGTAGATCAACAGCTGAAAGGCGGGCTCGGGCAGCGAGGAGTCCGCATGCACCGCCTGAGCGGTGACAGCCGCGAGATTGCCGCCGGCGCTGTCGCCTCCGATCGCAAGCCGGGCGGGATCGGCGCCCAGCTCCTCGTGATGAGCGGCCGCGTAGGCATAGGCGGCGAGTGTGTCCTCAGCCGCCGCGGGAAATGGATGCTCAGGTGCAAGCCGGTACTCGACGGAGAGGATCCGCACGCCCGCGAGATGGGCAAGCAGGCGGCAGGTCGGATCGTGTGAGACCACCGATCCCTCCACCCAGCCGCCGCCGTGGAAGTAGACGAGCAGGGGACCTGGCGTGGGCGCCCCGTGCGGCGTGTACAGACGGGCGGGAAGGCTTGGCAGATCCTCGACGTCAAGCAGCAGCTCCTGGACACCGAGGGGCAGGGTTGGGCGGATCGAGAAGGGAGCCGCGAGCCACTCGAAGCGCCTTCTCATCTCGGGCGCCGGAAAGGATCCAGCGGGCTTGTTGGCCCGCGCGGTGAACCTTGCAAGCATCCAGGCATCCGCGTCCAAGCCCGCCGCCTGCGCAGGTGCTTTGCCTGCTAACAGCGCCAGGACCCGATCGGGGAGCGCGAACAGCACGCGAACCGTAACCCGCATCATGAACTCCATCGCGCAGGACACCCTCACGAGCGACAAGATCCCACACTTGGCCGTTGGGGAGCACCTCATCCGGCCGTTGGGGAGCACCTCATCCGGCCGCTTGGAGCTCCTCATCCCACCCACGCTGCTCTGATGAGCTGCTCAGAGCGGTGCTGAGCTTCTCGGCCTCGGTCTCAAGGCTCTTTGGATCGCCGTCGATGTGTCTGGACGGTGCCTGAGTTAAAGGTCAAGCCCTCCTCTCCGCGTCCCGCCGGCAGTAAGGAGCTCAAGCGCCGCGCTGAGGCGTTGCGCCGCTATCGCGCGGATGCCAACGTGCAGATCGTCGCCGGCGCGGGCGAGCTCGCACGCCTGCGCTCCCAGCTGCGGGTCGCTGCGCGCCTGAGCGCGCGCTTGGCGGCTACGCATGACGTCGACGAGATGCTCAACCTGATCGTCGAGGAGCTGCATCGAACCTTCGCTTTCTATCTCGCCGCGATTCAGCGCTTGGATGACAACGAGGTGCTGCGGCTGGTCGCCTCGGCGGGACCGCTGGCCGAGGTCATGACCGAGTTCCTGCTCATCGAACAGCCCGTCGAGGCTGGTGTGAATGGACGGGTGGCGTGTACCGGTGTCAGCGCCCTCGTGCCCGACACGCGAGTCGATCCTCTGTACATCGTCCGCGACCCGAAGACCGACCCTCAATCGGAGCTGAGCGTCGCGATCGTCGTGGACGGATCGGTATGGGGCGTGCTCAACATCGAGGCGGTCGAGCCTGGCGCGTTCACAGAGACAGACGTCGTGCTCGTGGAGACCATTGCTGCGAGCCTCGGCACCGCGATCCACCGCGCAGGGCTGATAACCGACCTGGAACGGACATTGACGACGACGCTTTCGGTCCTTACCAGCACTGTGGAGGCCAAGGACGACTACACCGCCGCTCATGGCCAGGATGTCGCGGGTCTGGCTGAGCGTGTCGCCGCGCGTATGGGCCTCACGCCGACTGCGATGCGCGACGTGCGATACGCGGCGATGCTCCACGACGTTGGCAAGATCGTCGTGCCCAGCGAGATTCTGCTGAAGGCTGGACCTTTGAACGACGCCGAGTGGGAGGTGATGCGCTCTCACGCCACCGTCGGCGGCGAGCTCGTCTCGCGGATCGATGCGTTCGCCCATCTCGCCACGGCGGTGAGAGCAAGCCATGAGCGCCTCGACGGCAACGGCTACCCGGACGGCCTGCGGGGCGAGGAGATCCCGTTGGCAGCCCGCATCATCGCGGCGTGCGACACCTACGACGCGATCACCACCGACCGGCCCTACCGCAAGGCGCGTTCGAGCTCACAGGCCGTCGCTGAGCTGAATGAGGTCGCGGGCACGCAGCTCGACGCGCTCGTTGTCGCGGCACTACTCGAGGAGCTCGCCGTGACCGCTGTCCAGCCTGGGGCAGCCAAATCTCCTACGGGAGTCCATGCACGCAGACATACAGATCGGGCACGCTGAGTATCACCGTTCCGAGCATAAGACAACGCCAGTGAGGTAGCTGATCATGAGACCACGGGCTTCCCAGATCGTGGCCCTCGGAGGGGGCGGCTTCTCGCTGGAGAAGGACAACCATCTGCTCGACGACTACGTACTCTCGCTCAGCGACTCATCCAGGCCGCGTGTCTGCTTCTTGCCGACCGCCTCGGGGGATGCCGATCACTACGTCGTGCGCTTCTACCGCCGGTTCTCGGCGACCTGCGAGACCAGTCACATATCGCTCTTCAGGCGTGACCAGGGCGGCCAGGGCGTGGAGGAGGATCTCGCCTCCCACCTGCTCACACAGGACGTCATCTACGTGGGCGGCGGCAACGTCGTGAGCATGCTCGGTGTGTGGCAGGCGCATGGGCTTGACGCGGTGTTGCACCGGGCCTGGCGCGATGGCGTGGTGCTCTGTGGCCCATCGGCGGGATCGCTCTGTTGGTTCAGGGAGGCGCTCAGCGCATTCCATGGTGCACCCAGGTGCATCCATGGCCTCGGGCTGCTGCCCTACTCCAACTGCGTTCACTACGACGCCGAGCCGGAGCGACGCGCCGAATATCACAGGCTCGTTGGCGCTGGCATGTGCGCCGGATACGCGGCTGAGGATGGGGTGGCGCTGCATTTCAAGGGCACCGATCTGGACAGGGTCCTCCAGCTCCACACCCGACGGGCGCGCCTACCATGTGGAGGCGCTTGGCGACCAGGTGCTGGAGATGCCGCTGGAGGTCGTTCACCTCGCCGGCGCCCAGAAGCCCACAGGCCAGAGCACCGGCACCCAGTGCCCCGACTCGCAGCTCGCCGCAGCGTGAGCTCAACCTCTCATCAGGACCCACGTCCAAATCAGGGCCTGCGCCCAAGGCAGATCTTTGCGATGGGCGGTGGTGGCTTCACGATGGAGCCGACCAATCCACTGCTCGATGACTTCGTGCTCACCCTCTCTGAGGCGAGGGAGCCCCGCGTCCTCTTCCTGCCGACCGCCTCAGGCGACACGACGGCGCAGATCAACGCGTTCTATGCACGCTTTGGGAGCCGCCCGTGTGTACCCAGGCACCTGTCTCTGTTTCGCCTGGGCGAGCTGGAGGAACCACTGGAGGAGGTCATCGGCGGCCAGGACATCATCTACGTGGGTGGCGGTTCCATGCGCAACCTGCTCGCCATCTGGCGGGCGCATGAGCTCGATCGGATGCTCACTGGAGCGTGGCGGACTGGCACGGTCCTTGCCGGTCTCAGCGCTGGAGCCATGTGCTGGTTTCAGGGAGGCGTAACCCGCTCGAGTGGGCCGCCGGCGCCGATCGAGGGCCTCGGCCTGCTGGAGGGATCGCTGACGGTCCACGCAGATGGTGAGCCTGAGCGGCTCCCCATATGGCTGGCGAGCGTGCGCGAGGGCGTCCTCCCCGGGGGCTGGTCGGTCGAGGATGGGGTCGGATTGCTCTTCAAGGGGGCGCGCCTGGAGCGCGTCGTCAGCTCGCGGCCCGGCGCCGGTGCCCAGCGGGTGGACGCGATCGAAGGAGAGCTGGTGCGTGCTCGCCTGGAGCCTGAGCTTCTCAAAGGCGACGCTTATGACGAACTGTCTCGCATCGATGAGGATGTGCAGGAGCTGCGCCAGCTTCGGCGCATGCGTCGCGGCTTGGCAGGCGAGACGCGAGGTATGGGGGACCTATGAGGGGAGCATCTTTTTCAGGGCCCCCAAGCGAATGCCCCATCGATCCGCTGAATGCGCGATGATGTGCAGGCACGAGTTGGCAAGAGAGCCTTTGTGGCCGCGCCGCGAACACCACCTCGTCCTTATCTCGATCTAGTGCTCGATCTCAATCATCAGCCCGCCGAGCAGTCTGCGCCAACGATGCTGGAAGAGCGCCCGGTGCCGGAGGTGGGACACGAGGCGGGACACGATCTGGGACCCTCCGCCGACGAGATTCAGCCCGTGCGCCTGGAAAGCCTCGACAGGGGGGTCACCGGCCTGATCACACTTGCGCCGTTCCTATTGCTCTCTGTCGCGGTGTGGCAGTTGTGGAACAGGGAGCTGCACTGGCGCGATGTGGTGATCTTCCTGTGCATGTACATACCGATCGGGTTGGGGATCACCGTCGGCTTCCACCGTATGCTCACCCATCGCAGCTTCAAAACCTGGCCGTGGCTGCGCGGTCTGCTGGCGATCTTGGGGACCGCCGCGATCGAGGGCCCTGTGATTTCGTGGGTGGCCGATCACCGCAAGCATCACGCATACTCAGATCGTCTCGGCGACCCTCACAGCCCGCATGTCGATCATGGCGGCGGTTGGCGAGGAGCGATCCAGGGACTGGTTCACGCGCACGTCGGCTGGCTGTTCAATCACACACAGCGCGGCGCCCGCGAACGCTATGCGCCCGACCTGCTCGCGGATCCCGTGATCAACTTCGTCGATAAGACGTTCGTGCTGTGGGCGCTGGCCGGGCTGATCGTCCCCTTCCTGCTCGGCCTGCTGGTCGGCGGAACGCTCGGCGCCGGACTTACGGCGATGCTCTGGGGCGGAGCGGTTCGGGTGTTCCTGTTGCACCACGTGACCTACAGCATCAACTCGCTTTGCCACTTCTTCGGACGCAGGCGATTTCAGACCGGCGACCAGTCGCGCAATCTCTGGTGGCTGGCCCCGCTCTCACTGGGCGAGGCGTGGCATAACAATCACCACGCCTTTCCCACCTCCGCCTTCCATGGGTTGGACAAACGTGAGCTTGACATCTCAGGGCTGACGATCGCGGCGATGGAGCGCATGGGCCTCATCTGGGATGTCCAGCGCGTCAGTCCCGACAGGCAACTGAGTAAGGCGCTCTAGCTCAGCCTGCCGCACGAGGGCGTGTTCCGACCATCAGGTTGGGTGTGTCGCCTGCTGAGGCCTCAGCGTGACCGGGAGCGTCTTCAGCTGGTTCAGGAAGGACGAGACAACGAACGTCGGGGGCTGCGCGAGCTCGATGTTCGGGAAGCGTGCCAGCGTCTCCTCGAAGAGGATCCTCAGCTCGAGGCGAGCAAGAGCGGTGCCCAGGCAGAAGTGCCTGCCACCGGCGCCAAAGGCCTGATGCTCCGCTTCGCGGGTGATGTCGAAGCGCTCAGGGTCCTCGTAGCGGCTCTCGTCGCGATTGGAGGACACGTACCACATCACGACCTTCTCGCCCGCTTTGATCTTGCGTCCGCCTAGCTCGGTATCGCTCCTCGCCACCCGCGCAAAGTGAGCGAACGCTGGAAACATCCGCAGCGACTCCTCAACGGCGGCGGGTATCCGCGAGGGGTCATCGAGCAGCAGCCGCAGCTGGTCGGGGTTCTCCATGAGCGCCCTCATGCCACTGCTGTAGGTCGCCTTGGTGCTGTCATTGCCGGCGGCCAGGAGCAGGAAGAAGCCCATCACGATCTCGTGTTCGGCAAGCTTCTCGCCGTCCACCTCGGCATGGACAAGCACGCTGGTGAGATCGTCTGTGGGATTCTCCCTGCGCGCCGCGATCATCCGTTCGCAGCGCTGAAAGATCTCCGGGATGACGGTCTGGACGACGCCCTCGATACCTTCAGGCGCCAGGTCTTCGTCGCTTGCTCCCAATGATGAGTTCATGAGCTTCGCCCAGATCGCGTCATCCTCTTCTGAGACGCCCATGAAGCTGCCTATGACCCGTGAGACGACTGGTTGAGCGACATCGTTGACAAGGTCGCATGTTTGCCTGCCATCCAGCCTGTCGAGTGTCCCGATGACGATGCGGCGGATCTCCGCCTCGTGGGCGGCGATGCGCTTGGGCGTAAAGCCCGTCTGGAAGAGCGCCTTGACGCGATCGTGCTTGGGCGGATCCATCCCGATGAACATTGCCCTGACCAGCTCGAGCGGGAAGACCGCGGAGACCGATGTGATCCCGCCCTCTTCCGAGGAGAAGGTGCGCCAGTCGCGACTGACGGCGTGAACGTCCTCTGCGGTGGTGACCGACCAGAAGCCAGGCGCCTCCGGAAACTCGCTGACTCGCTCCGTCCAATGCACAGGGCACTCGCTGCGCAGGCGCTTGAAGGTCTCGTGAGGAGGTCCCTGCGCCCAGAGCGGGCGCTCGTTCATCAGCACATGCTCGAGATCGCCCTTGACCTCCGATTGCAGATCGCCCCCAACCGCCGTCATCGAGACCTCCATCGATCGCCGCCGTTAAGCTCTCCACCCAGTCTACTGGCTGACCAGCCAGCCGCTCGGGTCACTTGACACCTGCGGTTGTAGGGCTTTGACAGCTGCAGTTTGCCTAAGCGGCCTTCAGCTCCTGCTCATAAGTAAGGGGCGTGCGCTCGAGGCTGCCGTCTCCGCCGATCGTGTAGGCACCCATTCGTCGCAGCGGCGGCGAGTAGGCGTGGATCGTCACCGCCGGCTCCTCCCCGCAGTGCAGCACCCTGTGAATCGCGCTGGCAGGGACGGTGAACCGCTCGGGCGCGGCAAACGTTCTCAGGAGAGGATCGGCCCCGAGTACCAGTCGCTCCTCCAACACTCGGCCCGAGATGACGGCGATGCCGCCGGCTGAGTCGTCGTGATCGTGGAAGCCCGTGTCCTGGTTCTCACTCCAGCAGATCAACCATGCGTTGACGTGCTCGTCGGCGAAGATCTGCTCATAGACCCGCGCGCGATCCTCGTGGCGGATGAGATGCCGCCAGCCGTCGGCGTCTGCCGCGAGTGAGCCGACGAAGCGCTCGAGCTGCTCGAGGTCGAGGCTCACAGGACAGCCTCTGGTTGGGACAGCAGCCGCGCGCCGTTGGTGGCGAGCAGACCGAGGATCTCGCTGCGCGCCGGCTCCACCACGGGGCGGTCGGAGCCGTAGAGGAGCTGCCGCGCCCCCACTCTCTCCGCCGTCATCTCGATCGCGACCGGTCCATAGCTGGACGTGTCATAGAAGATGAGTGGATCGGCGAGCTGCACTTCGGGACCGCCCCTGGAGCCGATGCGCTCCCACAGCAGAGGTGCTCCGCCTGCGAGCATCGCGAAGACCACGTGCAGGTCCGGATGCGCACGACGCCCGAGCGTCGCGAAGGTGAGCCAGGCGGCCTGCATCTGCGCCACATAGTCGGTCAGGGCCCGCCACCACAACGGCTCGGTGAGCGTGACTTCGCATGCTGGAGTACCGGGAGCGGGTCCAGGATGCACGAAGAGCGCGACCCTGTGCTCCGCGACGCGCTCGAGCAACGGCCCCACGCGGGCGAGCGCATTGAGGCCCGCAAGCGCCCCCGCCGGGATCGAGATGCCGACAGCACCGCGCTCGAGAGCCGTGTCAACGTCGTCTGGATCGAGATCCTCGAGCGCGACGGGACTCCAAGCGGCGAAGCGATCCGGGAGCGCCATGACGCCCTCCATATGAGCGTCGATCAGCGCCAGAGCGTCCTGCCTTGGCAGCGACTCCACGCCGATCGCGCTCGAGAGCGAGACGAGCGCGAGGTCCAGGCCATCGGCATCGACGAGGGCTGCCCTGCGCTCGGGCGCTTCGCCTTGCATGTCGATCACATAGGGCTGCTCGCCCGCCGCATGGAGGACCGTCACACCGTGGGTGCGCCGGATGAACGGCAGCTCACCCCGAGTCGCTAGAGCATCGAGCAACGGCCCAGTCCAGAGATGTTGGTGGATGTCTACCCGCATGAAAACCTCATAAACTTGATCGAGAATATCATATTACCCATGGATCGCTCGTCGCTGGATACTCTGGAGCAGTCGATGCAGAGATCCAGGATCCCGACACATGGCCTTCGCTGCGCCTGAGCGACTCCGCCGCGAGCTGGGCACTGCGCTGCCCGACCGTCCCTTCGCGCTGAGGTTCTGGGACGGTGGAGATCTGCCGGCCACCAGCGACGGCGGGCCTGTCTTCACGGTTCGCTCGCCGCAAGCGATCGCTCACCTGTTGCGCTCGCCGGGACAACTAGGCCTCGGGCGCGCATACGCATCAGGTGAGCTGGAAGCCGACGATCTCGATCGCGTGATCGAGCTGCTCGACAGGTTCGAGCCACCGGCCCTCGACCGCAGGACGCGGCTCAGGCTCTCGCTCGCGGCTGTGCGAGCCTGCGGCATCATCGCCCCTCCGCACATCCCGGCGAGCGAGCTTCGCCCCAGCGGTCGCCGCCACAGCCCTGAGCGCGACGCCAGGGCGGTGCGCCATCACTATGACGTCTCCAACGAGTTCTTTTCGCTGTTTCTCGACGAGTCGATGACCTACAGCTGCGCGCTCTTCTCCCGCGGTGCCCAGACACTCGAGGAGGCCCAGCGGGCAAAGCTCGAGATGGTCTGCACCAAGCTCGCCCTGAAAGAGGGCGAGCGTGTGCTCGACGTCGGCTGCGGTTGGGGCAGCTTCGTGATCCACGCCGCCAAGAACCACGGTGTGAGCACCCTTGGAATTACGCTCTCTCCCGCCCAGGCCGAGCTCGCCCGCAGGCGCGTACAAGAGGCCGGACTTGAGGATCGAGTGCAGATACGTATCGCCGACTACAGGGAGATGCTCGGCGAGCGGTTCGACGCAATCGCGAGCATCGGCATGGTGGAGCACGTAGGCTCCAGCCAGATCGACACCTACGCCCGCCAGCTCGCCTCGCTGCTCACGCCTTCGGGCAGGTTGCTGAACCACGGGATCGCTCGCCTGCGCCACGGGGAGCCCGAGGCGGGGCCCTTCTCCGAGCGCTACGTCTTTCCAGACGCTGCGCCTTTGCACATCTCCAGAGTCCTGCTCGCGCTGGAGCGAGCGGGGATCGTCCCCCTTCATGTAGAGGGCTTTGCCAAGGACTATGCGACCACCTTGAGCCACTGGATCGAGCGCCTGGACTCCCACCGCGAGCAGGCGGAGCGCCTAGCGGGAGCCGAGCGCCTGCGCATCTGGCGGCTCTACTTGCGTGCCGCTCGCAGCGGCTTTCAAACCGGCTTCACCTCGATCTACCAAGCCCTCGGGCGCCGGGCGTGAGAGACAGATGCTCTTTCGCCAGATAACCCATGACGATCTCGGCTGCGCCTCCTACCTCATCGGCGATCAGCATGCGGGAGTGGCGGCGGTGGTGGACCCGCGCTTCGAGATCGACGAGTACCTCGAGCTCTCGCGCTACATGTCGGTGAGGATCGCTCATGTGCTGGAGACCCACAACCATGCCGATCACGTATCGGGCCACGGTCGTCTGGTGGCCGCGACCGGCGCGACGATTCACATCCACAGCGATGCGAAGGCGGAGTATGAGCACGAGCCCTTCCAGGACGGCTGGGAGCTGCAATTGGGATCGCTCCTGGTGCGAGCCCTGCACACACCTGGCCACCGTCCCGAGCACACAGCTTTCGCGCTGATCGACACCGACCGCGGCTCGGAGCCGTGGGCTGTCCTGAGCGGTGACAGCCTCTTTGTCGGAGACGTCGCCCGCCCCGACCTGGCGATCGAGAAGTCCGAGGGAGCGCGCGAGATCTTCCGCTCATTGCATGGCAAGCTCCTGACCCTGCCCAACGAGTGCGAGGTCTGGCCAGGCCATCTCGGTGGGTCGATGTGCGGTGGGCCTGGCATGGACATGAAGATCTGTACCACCGTGGGATTCGAGCGCCGGCACAACGCGACCCTCGCGATCGACGATGAGGAAGCATTCGTGCGCGACGCCCTGGCGAAGCTCGGGCCCCAGCCACCCAACTTCGAGAAGATCGTCGCTTTGAATCGTGGGCCCCTGCTGACCACGGGTGTGGAGGTCAGCGCGCTCTATCCCCACCAGGTCCAGCTGAAGCGCGAAGAGGGCGCGCTCCTCGTCGACGTTCGCACAGACCTCCAGTTCGACGACGTCCACATCCAAGGCTCCATCTGCATCCCATCCTTCAGTTCGGGGTTCGGATCAAAGCTTGCGTGGCTCGCCGATCACGATCAGGAGATCGTCTTCATCGGCCGCGACGATGAAGACGGGCGACGCGCAGCGCGCCTTGCGCTCGCCGTGGGCGTGCGCAACCTCGCGGGCGTGCTCGCCGGCGGGATGACCACCTGGCGCCAGGAACGCCATCCGGCGGCCCAGACCGAGCGCCTGCCTGCGCAGGAGCTGCCGGCAAGGCTCCAGGCCGATCCGCAGATTCAGGTGCTCGACGTGCGCGAGCGCAGCGAGTGGGCAGCGGGCCATCTCCCGGGATCCACATCCACTCCGTGGCATGACATAGTCGAGGTTCCCGCAGGCCTGCACCCGGGCGCGCCGATCGCGGTCATCTGTGGCGGCGGTCTGCGCGCGGCGACCGCCGCGAGCCTGCTGCGCCTACATGGCGCCGAGCATGTGATCCACGTCGTCGACGGAGGCGTGCTTGCGCTGGGGCGCCTGGGGCATCCACTGCTGAGCATCGACGATCCCGACCCCTGAGCTTGACAATTCTCATATTCCCAATAAACTTGATCGAGAATCACTGGAGAACCCCTCTCCTCTCCAGGTTCTGGGAGTGCGTAGTGGATTGCTTCCTGGACAGACGTCGCGGCTGGGCCGGTTCCTCACCGGCCCAGCCGCACCCCTTCCTTCCCTCAGGTTGAAGAAGAGTCGCTCGGGGTAATGGTCGAGCAGATCAGCGCTCTTGGGAAGGAGAGAGGCAATGTCGACCGACTCGCGGGACGGTGTTCAGACCGGCACGATCAAAACAACGATCCCTGCGCGCCTGGACCGCCTTCCGTGGGCGCGCTTTCACTGGCTGGTGGTCGCAGGCCTGGGCACCGCCTGGATCCTGGACGGGTTGGAGGTCAACGTCGTCGGCTCGATCTCCAGCCGGCTCTCCGAACATGGCGCCGGCGTCGGGTTGACCGCCGGGGATATCTCCGGATGGGCGGCCTCGCTCTACATCGCGGGCGCGTGCTTGGGCGCGATCGTCTTCGGCCAGCTCACCGATCGCTTGGGGCGCAAGCGGCTGTTCATGGTCACGCTTGCGATCTATCTGACGGGCACGGTGCTGACCGCCCTCTCCTTCTCGCCCGGCTGGTTCTTTGTCTTCAGGTTCCTCACGGGCATGGGCATCGGGGGCGAGTACAGCGCGATCAACTCCGCTATCGACGAGCTGATCCCAGCAGACCATCGTGGGCGCGTCGATATCTCAATCAATGGCAGCTACTGGCTCGGCGGGATCGGCGGCTCGCTGCTGGCGGTGGTGATGCTCAACACGAGCATCTTCCCGACGGATCTGGGCTGGCGGCTCTCGTTCGTGCTGGGCGCGATCATCGGCCTGGCGGTCCTGATTGTGCGCCGCAACGTGCCAGAGAGTCCGCGATGGCTGTTCATCCACGGCCGCGAGCAGGAGGCGGAGGAGATCGTTGCCGACATCGAGCGCCAGGTCAGCGAGAGCACCGGCGAGAAGCTGCCCGAGCCGCAGGGCGAGTCACTGACCGTGCGCCAGCGCAAGACGATCCCGCTGCCTCTCATCTTCCGCTCCGTGGTCTCGCTCTATCCCAGGCGCACGATCCTCGGCCTCTCGCTGTTCATCGGCCAGGCGTTCCTCTACAACTCGATCCTCTTCGGATTCGGCAACCTCCTCAGCCTCTACTTTCATACGTCCTCGGGCAACACCCCCTATTACATAGCCGTGTTCGCCGTAGGCAACTTCGCGGGCGCCATACTGCTCAGCCCGCTGTTCGACACCATCGGACGCAAGCCGATGATCGCCGGCACTTATCTGCTCTCCGGAGTGCTGCTGATCATCACCGGCCTGCTCTTCAAGGGCCATCACCTTGACAGCGCGACCTTCACAGCGTGCTGCTGCGTCGTCTTCTTCTTCGCCTCCGCGGGCGCGAGCGCTGCCTATCTCACCGTCTCTGAGATCTTTCCACTGGAGACGCGAGCGTTGTGCATCGCTGTCTTCTATGCCCTCGGCACAGGTATCGGCGGGGTGATCGGACCGCAGGTGTTCAGCCGCATGATCAACACCGACAGCTATGAGCAGGTCTTCTTGGCACTGGGGCTTGGCGCATTGGTGATGATCATCGGCGGCATCGCTGAGCTGATCTTCGGAGTGAAAGCGGAGCGCAGGAGCCTGGAGAGCATCGCCATGCCGCTCACGGTGGCAGATGCAGGTGGCGTCCCGACGGCGAGAGCGCGTACCGCAACCGCGACCTGAACCATGGTCCCTTAGCTCTTACTTGCCGGGAAGCCAGGGCTCGTGCCATGGCCTGTGCCCAGCCGTGAGCGTCTCGGCCGCCTGCGGACCCCACGAGCCCTGGGCGTAGGGCTGGACGTCGGGCGCACCTTCCAGCAGCGGCTCGACCACTCGCCATGTCTCTTCAACGCTGTCCTGGCGCGCGAAGGGGACGCTGTCGCCCTCCATGGCCGCGTGCAGCAGGACCTCATAGGGGGTGGGGGCCTCGCCACCCTCTTGGGCGAACTCCATGTCCAAGCTGATCGCCTGAGGCTTCTTGGAGTCCGCGCGGCGTGCGTCGAGCAGGATCCGGACCCCAGTGGAAGGATCGATCTTCACCACTATCTGGCTGGGCTCGGGTCGACGATGGCCCTCTGGTAGAAAGCCGAGCTTGGGCGGATGCTTGAACAGCAGCCGCAGCTCGGTCTGGGTCACCGGCAGGCACTTGCCGGCGCGAATGAAGAAGGGCACCCCTGCCCAGCGCCAGTTCTCAATCTGCAAGCGAAGCGCCGCATATGTCTCAGTGCAGGAGTCGGGGGCCACCCCATCGATCGCTCTGTAGCCCTCATACTGGCCGCGGACATAGTGGCTCCGATCGGCATCGTGCATCGAGCGGAACACGGCGAACTTCGCATCCTTGATCGTCGCTGGGTCGTCGCTGGCGGGCGCCTCCATCGCGATCGCGGCGACAATCTGCATCAGGTGGTTGACAACTACGTCCCGCAGTGCCCCAACTGGGTCATAGAAGTGTCCACGACCCTCGATGCCGAAGGACTCGGCCATCGTGATCTGGACGCAGTCGAGATGCTGCCTGTTCCAGACCGGCTCGAGCATGGCGTTGGCAAAGCGCAGGTAGAGGATCTCCTCTAAGCCCATCTTGCCGAGGAAGTGATCGATCCTGTAGAGCTGGGACTCGGCGAGGAACTTATGCAAATCGGCGGCAAGCTCTTGCGCCGACGCGAGATCGTGGCCGAAGGGCTTCTCGACGACGACCCTTGCATGCACAGGCAGCAGCTCTGCCTTGGACAGACCCTCGATCACCGTTGCAAAGAGGCTCGGCGGGACCTCAAGGTAGTAAGCGGGACTCTCGATCTTGCCCAGCTCGTCTTTCAGCGCGGCGAATGTCTGCTCCTTGGCGAAGTCTCCGCCGACGTAGGCCAAACGCTTGGCAAAGCGCTCGAAGATCGCCTTCTCGATGGTCTCGCCCGCAGCCTCGATCGCCTCGCGCGCATGCTCGCGCAGGCGATCGACGGTCCAGTCCTCAGCAGCGACTCCCACGATCCTGCAGCCCAGTAGCCCGCGTCGCTCCAGGCGATAGAGCGAGCGCAGCGTCATCTTGCGAGCGAGATCGCCAGTGATGCCGAAGACCACGAGGGCATCGGCCTCCACGGCGTCTGCGCCACTGCGCCTGCTGTGTCGATCGACGACCATGAGCGATCATTGTGATGGATCGCCGATCACGCTGAGGTTGCCGCCTCGATCAGGCTGATGTCGCTCCCCTGCAGGTCGCGGCGTGGACCTCTTCGGTGAGGCCATGCAGCTTCTGGGCCATCGCATGGATCTGCTCAGTGAGATCGGTGTTCTTCTGGAGCAGCTCCGCTTGAAACTGGCCAAGCTCGTCCCGATGCTTGGCGGATGCTTCCTCGTTGGCCTTGTCCGTTCTCGTCTGGGCCTTCTGGGCGATGATGACCAGGGCACCGGTGAAGAACGCGACGGCCGAGAACACGAGGTTGAGCAGGATGAATGGGGCGGGATCGAAGCCCTGTCCGTTGAGCAGCCCGCGCCAGGAGTCGCTGAGGAAGTGCACTACATGGTTTGAGAGCACCCAGGCGAGGATGATCACCGTGCTCACGACCAGGAAGCCGACGGTTCCCATGCCGCTGGCAACGCCCTCCGACACACGCTCCATAAAGCTGCTGCCGCCGGCGTAGCCAACAGCGCCGTCGCTGCCTGCTTCGTAGTGGTCGTGATGTCTTAGCGGGTCTGGCGCAATGCTCTGTTCCTGCTTGACCGGGCTTGCCTCCATTTGCATCTCCTCTCAGAAAACCGAATTTGAGTGCTCAGCTTCCAGCATTATCTGCGGCAATGATCGCCGAGCGCCTCACCGCACAGCTGCTGGCAGGGCCACCTGACCGAGGCTCAGCCCTTGAACGTCGAGGAGCCGTGATCCCCGTAGGGCTCGTCGCGCTCACGCACGGCCTCCCGGAAGCCCGCCTGTGCTGCTCGCTGCTGAAAGGCGTACCCCTCGGGCGTATGACGGGCGATGCCATCGAAGATGGTCCCAAGCGTCTGAGTACTGTGAAGTCCCTGCGCATGGATGGTCTGGTTGACGAGCAGCTTCATCATCTGCAGTTGGCTCAGCGGCATCCTGGCGATCCTGGAGAGCAGGATCTCGGTGCGCTCGTCGAGTTGCTCGGGCGCGGGCGCCTCGATTGCCAGCCCCCACTCCAGCGCCTCGGCACCTGAGAGGCAGTCGCCCGTGAAGAGCAGCCGCTTGGCCCGCTGGGGTCCCAGGCGGTGAGCCCACATCGACGTCGTGGGCGAGCCCCATACCCGTGCCGGCGGGTAGCCGATCTTCGCGTCCTGGGCGATCAGGAGCAGGTCTGAGCAGAGCGCCATGTCGGTGCCACCGGCTACGCAGAAGCCGTGGACCTTGCAGACCACGGGCTTCCCACAGTGAAAGAGCGACATGAAAGCCCGAACGTTGCGGGACATCATCGCGTAGTCGACCATTGGGTCCCATGTGCCATCTGGGTCATGGTTGGCGGCCATGACCGCTGGATCGAGCGGCGAGCCTGGCATGGGAGCGGAGTCCTCCTCCCCGAGACGGCCCTGCCCCTCTGCGCTCTGCACCAGGTCATAGCCCCCGCAGAAGCCCTTGCCGTTGCCGCTGAGCGCGATCACGCGCACCGCCGGATCGAGATCGGCCCGCTCCACACATAGCTCCAGCTCGCCAACCATCAGCGCCGTGATCCCGTTTCCACGCTCCGGTCGATCCAGGGTGATCCGGGCGATCGCACCCGTGACCTCATAGGTCATCGTCCGCAGCTGGTTCATCCTCAGCTCATCCATCTACTCGTCCTCAGCCTAACTCTTAGCTGCTTGCGACAAAGGCCTTACGTGAATCGGAGGAAGCGCCGCTTGACTGGATGGCCCATCGACCCACCGAAAGGAAATGATCATGCGACAACGGATCACACAGGCAGCTGCAGCACTCGCGGTGACAGGCCTCCTGGCAGGTGGTGGCGCCGCGATCGCAAACGCTGCGACATCGACCTCCTCCTCCTCCAGCGGGAGCACCACGCCGTCGACCACGACGAGCACGACCACGACCGGATCTACGACGAGCAACGGGGCGCCGAGCGGCTCGCCGCCGGGTGGCTCGGCATCGGGTGGCCCGCCATCGACCACGGGACACTCAGGGCACTGCCCCAACATGTAGGAGTTGGAAGGACACGGCCGGCTAGCAGGCTGGGGCCACGCGCCGGCCGTGTCTGACCTTTTGTCCCGATCGCTTTTGTCCCAATCGATTTGTGAGCCCGATCGGTGCTGCCTAGCGCGAGCTGGGGCCAATGCGGTAGATCGTTCCGCTGGCCCAATCGCCCACGAGCAGCGAGCCTCCCGGCATCAACGCCAGCGCCAGCGGATTCTGCATGCCGGTCAGGAAGGGCGCGACCGAGCTCCTGTAGCCCGACCCCGAGCGGCCAAGAGCCACCCGCATGACCTTCGCCGACTGCCACTCGGCCACGAGCGCGGCTGTTCCGACTGTGCGTCCGAGCTGGCCCTCGGTGATCACCAGGCCACCGACCGCCGCGTGCTTGTCGAGCACCGCCAGCGGCTTGGGCACCCCTGCACAGGCGGCGCCACCCTGGCCGTAGCACTGTGGAAATCCCCATTGCTCTCCTTTGCGAACGATCGCCAGCCAGTCACCTGGAGTCTGCGCGCCGAGATCGTCGCGCTGATTCATGGTGACGAAGAGGTCATCGGTACCTGGGAAGTAGGCGAGACCGAACGGCGCCCGGATGCGCCTGGCGTAGAGATGCAGATCTCCGCCATCCGGGGCGAAGGAGACGATCGACCCCGACCACTTCGACTTTGGGGCACAGTGGTCGCAGGTCGCGGTGACACCCATCAAGAAGCGACCGTCATGGCCCATCAGCAGCAGGTTGTTCTCGCCGCCTTTGACCGGCCCATCGAGCACCTCTCGATGCTCACTGAAGTGAGTCCCATGCAGGTCGCCGTAGGCATCGACTCGCCCGACGGAGGCGACATACAGCTCGCCTCGATACCACGCGAGTCCCAGCGGATCGTCCAGTCCAGATATGACCCTCACCGCCCGCCCGCCCAGCTTGGCGATGAGGTAGACCCCATCTTCGCTGTGGGTGCTCAGCCCCGCGGCGCTGACCCATAGGCGTCCCTGCGGATCGAACGTGAACGCCGCTGTCGTCTTGGGGCCCTTCGCATATACGCTCGCCTGCATGCCCGCGGGGCCGTCGAGCCCCGCGCCGATCGGGACCAACGCCGCCGTTGACCCGGGCTTCGAACCCGTCGAGCTGCAGCCCGTCAGCGCGAGGAGCAAGGCGAGCAGCGCCAGCGCGCAAAGCCGGGTAGCGCCGGTGGCTGTCAGGAGACGGACGATCCGCGGCACTTTGCCACAGAAGGCAGTGGCTACGCAGAGCTTTGCCTCAGATTGGGCAGCGTTTGCGCCCGATGGTTAGCGATGGGGCAGGCGGGTATATCCAGGCCGACGCTTCACCTGTCCCACGACAATGGAGGAACTGACATGGTTGCCCTGATTGCTCTTGTACTGATCCTGGCGGTCTTCGGTGGTTTGGGCTTCGCGGCACATGTGCTCTGGCTGCTGCTGATCGCCGCTCTGGTGCTCTGGCTGGTCGGGTTCTTCATCGGTGGTGCGACAGATGGCGGGCGCCGCTGGTACGGGCGTTAGCCGATCTGCTCGCCAAGGACCGTCGATCGGTCATTCGCGATGACGGCCGCCAATCGCCGAGCCGAGCAGGAAGAGACAGACGCCGCGGCCGCCGAAGCCGCCGAGATTGGCGGCCCGGCGATCGGTCTCACACGCTATGAGGACGATGAGGACATAGATCCCAGTGAGCGTCCCGTCCTGGAGGCCGGTGGCGGCGAGGCTGAGGGCTTTGAGCAGACCGAGCGCGAACTGATCGAGCACTCGTCCCACGGCGATCAGCAGTCAGCCCACGCGATCCTCCATCACCAGGGCCCTCCCGAGGAGAGCAACAGCACCCGAGCTGACGCCGAGGCCGACCACGAGCACAGCAGCGAGCTCCTTCCGGAGGAGGCGATGTAACTGCCGAACGCTCTACGTCCATAGCGGCAGCGCTGCTGGACTGGTCAAAGGTGCCCAAACTTGAGCTTCATTTCGTTTTGCTCAAGTCGCGTGCCTAAACTCCGATAACCGCCCAGATGTTCGGGATCCCCGCAACAGCGCGCTACTCCCTCAGCGTGCTGTATTGAACCTGCCTCTGGGAGCGCTGTTCGCCGCCATCGATGCGCTCGCCTCACGCCTCACTCAGGACCGCTGACACGCCTCAGCGCGCCAGCGCGTCCCTGATTGCGTTGGTGGCGGTCTGGCCGGCTGCTTCGAGCGGCTCGGTGCTGCGCATCGCGCGGCAGAAGATGAACGCGCCCTCTAGCAGTGACAACATCGAGAACGCGAGCTCTCGGGCGGTGTCCCTGGCGATGCCGGCTGCCACCAGATACTCGGTGGCGGCGGCGAGCCAGCTCTCGAAGACCTGAGCGGTTGCCTGGCGCAGCGGCTCGTTGGTGCTGGCCACCTCCAGGGCGACGGTGGCGATGGGGCACGCGTCGGCGTAGTCGGTCTCACGCAACGTCTCAGCCGCGCCCGCGAAGAAAGCGCCCACGCCGGTCAGGACATCGGGCGCCTGCAAAGCGACTGCGCCAAAGAGCTCGAGATAGACCTGCCCGGAGGAGCGGATCACCTCCGCGCCGAGCTGCTCCTTGCCGCCGGGAAAGAAGTGGTAGACCGAGCCAAAGGGCGCGCTCGCCTCGGCCACGATCTGCTTCATGCCCGTCCCTGTATACCCCTGGCGGCGAAACAGCTCGGCGCTGCTCTGGACTATGCGCTCCCTCGTATCGACGACCATTCGAGCTCCTCGCTCTCCCACTGTTTGGACTGCCCTCGGTGAACGACTCTCGATGGTAGAGTCCCACCACTAGAGCGATCTATCAAGTGCCATCGGCTTGGCGACCCTGGAGGCCCGCAATGTCCCGCTTGCCCCACTCTGCTTCCCACCGGCGCCGTCCTCGTGGCTGGTTGCGCCACTACGGCGGCATGCTGAACCTCGACAGCGCCGCAACCGCGCGCGTGATGTTCGAGCGCGACCTGGGCAAGCGCGTTCAGCGGCTGAGCGCAAGCGCCACCGATCGAGTCGGGCGATCTGCCTCCAAACGCCCCAAGATGCGAGCGCTGATGGCATCGCCGGGCGGCAGGCTGCGCTGGCGGGAGACCCCCGCGCCGGCCGCACCTGGCCCTTTGAGCGCGGTGGTACACCCGATCGCTGCCGCCACCTGTGACATGGACTGCCCGTTGATGCTGGGCGCCACGCAGATTCCGCTGCCCCTGCACCTCGGGCATGAATGCGTCGCCGAGGTGCTGAGCGTGGGCGAGCAGGTGAGCACCGTGCAGAAGGGCGATCTCGTAGTCGTTCCTTTCCAGATCAACTGCGGTACGTGCGTACCCTGCCTGGCCGGGCACACCGGCAACTGTGCGAGCGTGCCGCCGATCTCCATGTACGGCTTCGGGCTGGGCACCGGGCACTGGGGCGGCGCCTTCGCCGACGAGCTTGCGGTGCCGTATGCCGATGCCATGCTCGTCAAGCTCCCCGACGGCATCGACCCGGTGGCCGCCGCCAGCGTCTCGGACAACGTGTGCGATGCCTACCGCCACATCGGCCCCTACCTGCCAAGCCTGCTGGCGAGCAACCCTGATACGGAGGTTTTGATCGTCGCGTCGGTGCACAAACGCTCGCTCTTCACCCCCAGCTGTCCGCTTTATGCCGGCCAGATAGCCCTCGCCATGGGCGCCAAGACCGTCTGCCTCGCAGACAGCCGCGAGCATGTGCGCGCCCATGCAGAGCGCTTGGGCATGCAGGCTGTGCACCCACGCGAGCTGCGCCGCAGAGCCCCATTCCCACTGGTCGCGGAGGTGAGCGTCGGCGGCCTGGCCCGGGCGCTGGCGAGCACCGCACCCGACGGCATCTGCTCGAGCTCGGGCGGCCTGCATCGTGGCGCTCGGATCCCGCTTGTGCATATGTTCATCCGCAACGCCACCCTCCACGTCGGCCATACGCACGCACGCGCGCTGGTCCCGCATGTGCTCGATCTGATGAGTAGCGGAGCCCTGCAGCCCGAGCACGTCACCACCACCGTCGCCCCACTCGATGACGCCCCCCAGGTCTTGCGCGAGCATTTCCTCGGTGGCGAGAGCGTCAAGACGGTCCTGACCGCCTGATGTGGCGAGCCGTCATCGCCGCCGGAGCGCTTGCGGCGGCTGGGGCCATGGCCGGCTGTGGCACCGGCTCAAACGCCGGGACCCAGAGCGGGCGCTCTGGCTCCAGCGCGGTGCCGTCATATGTGACTGCACCATTCACCCATCAGCAGCACCTAGTCGAAGCGGGCGCGCGGCTGTTCATCTCCGAGGGCTGCTCAGCTTGTCACTCGATCAGCGGCCGCTCCCCCGACGGCCCCAGTTTCGCCAGGCTCGCCGGCAATCACGTGACGCTCGCCGACGGCAGGCGTGTCCTGGTCGACGAACGCTTTCTGCGCGAAGCGCTGCTTGATCCTCACGCCACGGCGGTCAAGGGATACTCGCCGGCGACGATGCTCATCGCCTTGCAGCGCCTGCACCTGTCCTTGCACCCCAAAGCTGTGGAAGAGCTTGCCGCCTTCATCGAGCAGATCGGCCCGGAAGACGGGTGAGTCAGAATGTCCTGTGAGCTCCTACCTGCGCGTCCTGCGCCACCCAGACTTTCGCTACCTGTTCCTCGGCCAGTCCGCGAGCGCGATCGGCGATCGCGTGGTCGTAGTTGCGATCGCCCTGTTCGTGATCCAGTCGACCGGCTCGCCGACCGACCTGGGACTCGTGCTGGCCGGACAGTCACTGCCCCTGGTGGCGCTGCTGCTCTTCGGCGGCGTGTGGGCCGACAGGCTCCCGCGTCAGCGGATCATGATCGCCACCGATCTGCTGCGCGCAGGGCTGCATGCGACGCTGGCGGTGCTGATCCTGACAAACGAGGTTCGCCTCTGGCAGCTCGTGGTGATCGAGGCGGCGTTCGGCGCGGCGCAGGCGTTCTTCCAGCCGGCCTACACCGGGCTGATCCCCCAGACCGTCCCTGAGGAGCTGATCCAGGACGCCAAGGCACTGACCGAATCGACGGCGAACCTCGCCTTCATGATTGGCCCGGCGCTGGCGACCGCCCTGGTGCTGGGCATCGGCGCCGGCGAGGCCTTTGCGTTCGACGCTGCCACGTTCATCCTCAGCGCGGTGTTGCTCACCAGGGTGCACCCGCGCGCGCGTGGCGAGCAGCCGGCACAGGCGTCGGTGCTCCACGAGCTGCGCGTGGGCTGGCACGAGGTCTCCTCGCGAAGCTGGGTGTGGGTGACGATCGCCGCCTTCACCGGCTCGATCTTGTGCGTGTTCGCACAGTGGTATGCGCTGGCGCCGGTGATCGCACGCAACGTCTATGGAAGCGTGGGTGTATTCGGGGTACTCGAGGCGATCGCCGGCTTGGGCGCTGTTTGTGGCGCGCTTGGCGCGCTCAGATGGCGCCCGGCTCGCCCGCTGCGAACCGGCCTGCTGCTGCTCCTCCCCTGGCCGGCGCTGAACATGGTGCTCGCGCTCCATGCGCCGCTCGCGGTGGTCATCCTCTTCGCGTTTGCGACAGGCTTTGGCTTCTCGCTGTTCATAATCTGGTGGGAGACCGCGCTCGCGCGTCACATCCCCGCACACGCGCTCTCGCGGGTAAGCGCATACGACTGGATGGGCTCACTCGCGTTGCTGCCGCTCGGCTATGTGGTCGCGGGGCCGCTGGCGGGCGTGTTTGGAGCTCGAACGGTGCTGGAGGTCGGCAGCGGGATCGGACTCTTGCTGCTGCTCCTCGCCCTCCTGCCAAGATCGACACGCATACTCAGCTCAAGCCAGGCGCCAGCTCGCAGGGCCGGCCTCCAAGCCGGCCCATATCTGTAGTTGTAGATTCCGGGCAGGCGATGGCACACAAACGACAGGCCAGCAAGGCGGTCGGCAACCCTGAGGCCCTCCTGCTCGAGGAGCTCACCAAGGTCTCCGAGCTGGAGCTCGAGCCAGAGGCGGCCATCGAAGAGGTGCTGCTCGAGGATGCCGATCTCTCAGGTGCGCAAGCGCTCGGGGTGCGGCTGGCGGAGGTGGCGCTGCGCCGGGTGGACCTCAGCGAGACAGAGCTGCGGAGCCTGCGTCTGCGAGACGTGCTGGCGAGCACTTTGAACGCCGCCAACGGCACATGGCGCTATGCGCATATCGACAGAGTGACGTTCGAGGACAGCACGCTGGTGGGCCTCGACCTCGCAAGCGGCGAGCTCGTCAACAGCACCTTCTTACGCTGCAAGTTGGACCTCGTCAACCTCCGCTCCTCCAGCATCAAGGACGTCGTCTTCAGCGGCTGCTCGCTGCGCGGAACCGACTTCTACGATGCGACGCTCTCCTGCGTTAGCTTCGAGGGCTGCGAGCTGCACGAACCGGACTTCAGCCAGGCGACGCTTCAGCAGGTCGACCTGCGCACCTCGAGCCTTACAGACATCCGTGGCGTGAGCTCATTGAAGGGCGCAACCATCGACCCCGGCCAGCTCATAGACCTGGCGCAAGCGCTGGCCTATGAGCTGGGGATCGAGGTCGAATCCCTCAAGCCGCCGCCGTACTCGGCAGCCAGCTGAAGCGCCAGGCGGCGAGTGCAGCGCCAACGAGCGCCCAGACGGCGAGCACGATCAGGTCCTTGGGCGAGAGTGCGCTACTGAACGAGCCGCGCACCGCGGCCAGGTGCATCGCCGCCGCCAGGTGCTCCACGGGGAAGAAGGAGGCGATGTTGGTCAGCGTGCTGCCCAGATTGTGGGTCGGGATCCAGACGCCCGAGATGAAGTACAAGGGCATCGTCGTGAGCTGGATGACCGGCTGTGCGGCCTCAGGTGAACCGATCATGCCCGAGACGGCATATCCCAGGCAGGCGAATGTGAGCGTGCCCACCACCACTGTGCAGGCGATCGCTGCGATCGCGCCCGGCGCCAGGCCAACCCCATATCCGACCTTCGCGATCACGAGCAGGACGGCTGACATGATCGTGGCGATCACCAGCGTCGTGAGCGCCTGGCCGACCACGAGCAGCGCCGGCGGCACGGGCGTGGCGCGTCGGCGCTTGAGCACACCGCTCTCGCGAGCCGCCGAGATCGACGTGACGAGGTTGCCGTATGAGGCGGTGATGATCGACATCGCCAGGATGCCTGGCACATAGAAGTGCGAGAGCTTGACCCTCACCCCATCCACGATGGTGGTGCCATGGCCAAAGACGCCCGTGAAGATCACGAGCAGCAGGATGGGGAAGACGAACGTGAAGAAACGCGCCCTGGGGTTGCGAAAGCTCGCACGCAGGTCGTAGCGCACCTGATGGGCGAGCAGTGCCAGTGGGCCACGGGCGGCGGCGGACGGCCCCGCGGGCTTGCCAGGCGAAGCGACGCTGGAGAGACTGCCACCATCCGCGGCGGCTTCTGTTTGATGTCCACGCAGGGCTCTGAACAGACGTGTCAGGATGAAAATCATTGGAAGCTCCCGGGTTGGTGGGTGGTGAGTTTGAGATAGATGTCTTCGAGCGTCGGCCTGCTGACTTCGAGGCTCTCCAGGTCGAGGTCGCGGTCCAGCGCCCACCCAGAGAGGAGGTGAAGATCGGCGGCCACCTTCGAGCTGTGCAGCTGCACACGTGAGCCTGCCTGACACTCCGCGCCCGTCCCTAGCTCGGTTGCGCGCCCGGCCAGCTCCGCGGGCAGATCGGCGAGCATCGTTCCATCTGGGAGCGCAAAGGTGAACTGAGCCTCCGAGAGATGCCTGTCGCCGAGCGTCTGGGGAGTTCCTTCGGCAACGATCTCCCCGCCGGCGATGATCGCGATGCGATCGGCCAGCCGCTCAGCCTCCTCCATGTAGTGAGTGGTGAGAAAGATTGTCTTGCCCAGCGTGCGCAAGCCGGCGATGACCGCCCAGGCCGCCTGCCGAGCGGATGGGTCGAAGCCCGTCGTCGGCTCGTCTAGGAAGATCAGCTCGGGGTCGCCGATCAGCGCGAGGGCGACATCCAGGCGCCGGCGCTGGCCGCCGGAGAGCGCTGCCGCGCGCTCCTGCGCCTGCTTGCTCAACTGCACGAGCTCGAGCGTCTCATCAACCTGGCGCGGTGAGCGGTAGTAGCCGGCGTACAGCTCCAGGCACTCTTCGACGGTCAGCCCAGGCTCGGCCTGGGACTCCTGCAGCACGATCCCGATCCGCTCGCGCCAGCTCGAGGGTGCGTGAGCAGGGTCGAGGCCGAGCACCTCGACAGTGCCTGAGCTGGCCTGCCTGAAGCCCTCGAGGATCTCCACCGTCGTGGTCTTGCCGGCACCGTTGGGACCGAGGAAGGCGAAGATCTCGCCCCTGGCGATCTCCAGGTCGATCCCACGGACGGCCTCATGGTCGCCGTAGCGCTTGTGCAGCCCCCTGATCGAGATGACGGGGTCTGTGCCTGCCTGCGTTGAGGACGCCGCAGGTCGCTGAGCTGTGCGCTGGGCGACGGCGGCGTCGAGTGAGTTGGTGAGCATGGCTTCACAGTAGATCGCTCATAGCCGGGCGTCATCGGCGCACGGGTTGAACTTGCGCCTCCACCCACGGGTGGAGCGGCTCGCCTGCGCCTCCACCCGCTGGCCGATGAAATGTGAACGAGAGCCCCCTATCGTTGGCGGCAGCCAATGCTTGCGCTCTACAGATGGTTTACCCAAAGCAGCCGTCTCGGGGAGGGCCGCCCGCCTGGAGAGGCAGGCGCGAATGGACGCGCTCCCGTGGAGGTCATCTTCTTGCGCTGTCTCGGTGTGGCCTTCCTTGCGGTGTTCATCGTCTCCACCGCTTCGACGCACCCCCACCCGGGGCTGCATGGCCATGGGGTCCTGATCCTGATCGTGTCCCTCCTGCTGATTGGGGCCGCAGTCGGCACCCAACCGCGTGCCGAGGTCTCCGAACGTCGTCGCATTGGACTGCTGGTCGTGGTGACGATCGCCTCGGCGGTGCTTGCCATCGTCCAGCCGAACGGCATCTGGGAGGCGGGTCCCTACTTCGTCGGGATCGTGGCGGCAATGCGGCTCGATCGCGTCAAGGGTGCGCTCATGCTCAGCTTCTCGCTCGCGGTGCTGGTAACCGTCTCCCTCATCGAGGGTCACGGGAGCAGCGCCGTCTCGATCCTGGTCGGCGCGGTCCCCTGGTTTCTCGTCATCAGGCTGATGCGCCATGCTCGTGAACAGCAGGTCGCACTCCTGGAATCCCAGGCGGCCGAGGCACGTGCTGCCGCGGTGGCTGAGCGAGGGCGGCTGGCGCGTGAGATGCACGACGTGCTCGCCCACTCCCTCTCAGCGCTGGCCCTGCAGCTGGAGAGCACCAGGCTGCTCGCCCGCGACCGTGGCGTGGACGACGAGGTCACAAGCGGCCTGGACCAGGCGCACCACCTGGCCGTCGGCGGCCTGGAGGAAGCGCGGCGCGCGATCGCTGCCGCCCGCGGCGATGAGCTGCCCGGGCCCGAGCGCCTCAGCGCGCTGGCGGAGGCCTTCGGCGAGCAGAGCGAGCTACCGGTCAAGGTGGAGGTCGTGGGCGAGCCGCGGGAGCTGGCGCCCGACGTGAGGCTTGCCGTCTACAGGACCGCCCAGGAGGCGCTCACCAACGTGCGCAGGCACGCCAGCGCCGAGCGGGTCGAGATGCAGTTGGACTACCAGCCGCAGAGCACGGTACTCATCGTCGAGGACCATGCCGCCCCCGGCACGCCACCACCGGTGGCACTCGGGCTCACGAGCAACGGCTATGGCCTGACAGGGATGCGCGAGCGCGCAGCGCTGCTCGGCGGAGAGCTGCTCGCTCGGCCGACGAACGATGGCTTTCGCGTCGAGCTGCGGCTGCCGGCATGAGTGCGAGCATCCGAGTGCTGCTCGCCGACGACCAGCGCCTGGTGCGTGAGAGCCTTGCCACGCTGCTGGGCCTGCTGGGCGGGATCGAGCTCGTGGCCACCGCCTCCGACGGCGAGGAGGCGCTGACACTCGCCGAGGAGCACAGGCCCCAGATCGTGCTGATGGACCTGAGGATGCCCAGGTTGGATGGCATCGAGGCGACGCGGCGCCTGCGGGAGATCCACCCGGAGATACAGGTCATCGCGCTGACCACCTACGCCGACGATGAGAGTGTTTTGGGGGCGCTGCGGGCGGGCGCGCGAGGCTATCTCACCAAGGATGCTGGCGGCGAGGACATCAAGGCGGCGATCCTGACCGTCGCGGCGGGCGAGGCGGCGCTCGACCCCGCCGTTCAGCATCACGTGGTGGCGGCAGTTGCAAAAGAGGGTGCCACGCGCGCGCGTGTACGCGCGCGCGATGTCGCCCCTTTTCCAGACCTGGCACCCGGCCCTCCGCGAGCCGCCACACCCGGCCCCCTGAGCGCCCCTGCGCCCGAGCCCCCGGATGGGCTCACGTCTCTAGCCCAGCTGCCAGACGACCTCACGCCCAGAGAGGCGGAGGTCCTCAAGCTGATCGCCGAAGGCCTCACCAACGCCGAGATCGCGCAGCGCCTCGTCGTCAGCCAGACGACCGTCAAGTCCCACATCAACCACCTGTTCGCCAAGGCAAGCCTGAGAGACCGAGCACAGGCCGTCAACTACGCGTATAGGACGGGGCTGGCGAAGCCGCCTCGCTAGCGGGACCAAGCTTACTTCTTGCTCTTGCCTTTTCCCTTCCCTTTCTTGCCCTTCTTGGGCTTCTTCTTTTTGTGCGTCGCCTTCTTGGCCTGCGGACAGCCAGTGGCGGTGATCTTCTTGTTTTCGTGGATCACCACCCCGTTCTGGGCGACGAATTCGGTGGGCATCATCAGATTGGATTTGCAAAGATTCGTGTTTGCCGCCAGGGCAGAGTCTGGTCCCTCGGGCAGGGTCAGCTGAAAGGTTCCGATTGGAACATCAGGGACAGTGGCAAACGTCGAGCTGGTGATCCCGGCTTTGGAGATGAAGGTTTCTCCGTGCAGGTCCACCGTCACGCCGTAGCCCTGCAGCACGATGATCAGTTCGGGGAACTTCGCAGTGCCGTTTGAGACGAAGTACGCCGGTCCGCTGAGCGGCACAGGAACTATCGGCGTGGAGGCGACGCCTTCCCCGATCCGCGAGGCCACTGGGCATTCCGCCGGGTTGGCGTTGAACACGGCGGCTTTGCATGCCTTCTGCAGTGTCGTCAGCCTCGAGGGCAGCTGCTTCGGGAGTTCGACCTTGACTCTGGCGATATTTGCCTGCGTGCCGAGCGTCACGTCGGGATAGGTGAGCTTTGCGCTGAGGCTGGCCCCCTCGGCAGCGGAGGTTTTACCCGAGGTAGAGACTGTGAAGCCCGGTTTGAAGCCCAGGCTCGAGCAGTCGGACGTCTGGAAGGGGTTGGTCAGCGTCACCGAGTCGGCATCGGCTGGATTGGCGAAATCTGCACCTGCACCGGTCACCGTGCTGGTGACCGACATCGGGTTGCAGTTCGTCGGGTTCAGGATGAATTTGCTGCGATCGATGTAGACCCGGATATCACGAATGTGGGTGACGATCCCATCGATGATGTGCGGGATCGGGTCAGAACCGTTCGAGTCGATTTCGACCTGGGCAGTGATCGGGTTGATGTGCAACGCGAAGCGGATGACGACCGTGCCGAGATCGAAGGGCCCCACCGTCGCCGAGGTGATCGACACGACCGACAGGGCCGAGCCGTGATAGGGCCCCGCGAGATAGATCTTCCCTGGTGTCTGGGCGAGCACGGCGCCCACGCCCGCACTGACGATCGTATGGCCGATTTCACTGGCTGCAGGACACGACGGTTCGGCAGTCTCCTGCGCGCCGGTCACCTGCCTTGCTGCTTCGATGTCGGCTTCTGAGCAGAACGGGATTCCCGACAGGTTGCCCGAGAGCCCAGGGGGCAGGGTCGTCGAGAATTTGATGAGCTCCTGTTCGCTGTCCCCGCGGATGATGCGCAGATAGAACGGCGAGTAGGAGGCCGCATCGTTGTTCTGCGTGCCGGCGATGACCTGGGGATTGAACGGCGGGACACCGCCGGGAGGACATTCGCCGCCGTCGATGCCAGTGCTGATCGAGAATGTGTTCTGCAGGAAGGACACTTCCGTCGGCTCGGCCCACGAGGTGAGTTCGGCCTGACCGGTGTATGCCCCGCAGGTCGGTGGACTTGCGAACGGCGAGGTCTGTCCCTGCAGGAAGCTCAGCTCGAATTCTTCGAATGGCAGCTGGGGATTTTCATCGAAGGTTGCGACCAGCTGACCGGTGATCGGATTGGGAGCGGTCTTGCCGGCAGCCTTGATCACCACCCCGCGCAGCGGATCCTTCACGACGAGATAGATCGCCAGCAGCGAGCCCGACGGATGACCCGGTTCGCCGAAGGGGTTGTTGTAGGGCTGGGCTAGGTAGATATAGCCACTCGGTTCTTCGGTGAGCACAGGGGTTTTGATCCTGACTGTGCCAAGCTCAGAGCTCTGTGGACACCCGGAGCCGGGGAGCGAGGTGGCGGTTTCTGATGCGTACTCGGCAGGAGTGCAGATGCCGAGGCCGGCACCAGCGGAGGGATTGAGAGTGATGCCTTCTGGCAGGGTGATGACTGAGTTCTTCAGATGGGGAGTCGCCAATGCGCCGTGATTGCCGTAGGTCTGAGGGATCTTGAGGGTGACGTTCAGTCCGGTGGGCACGGAGGCGCTCGTGGTGGTGGGCACCACGGTGAACTCCGGGTCGAAACGCTCGCGGTTACAGCCGGTCAACGGGCCAAGGGTCGTTTCGCGACTCTGGAATTGGCCCCGCTGCTCGTAGTCTTCGACGTTGAGGGTCGCGGTGAGCGGCGTTTCGGTGCACCCGGTCGGATTGCTGAGGAATGGGATCGGCTGGGTCTCGGCTTCGAAGCCAGGCCCGCCGTTGATGATGTTTTTACATTCACCGCCGCCGAAGCCGCCGCACACCACCCCACGCCAGATGTCGTGGCGATGTTCGGCCGGCACTCCCCAGGTGTCGATTGCGACGCTGCTGATCGCAACGGCTCCCAGGAGGTTGGGAGCAAGCGCTTCCAAACCGTAGCCGTCGGGTTTCACGGAGATCGCGATGTTGCTGGTGACGATGATGCTGTTGAAGCCGAGTCGCGCGACGTCACCGGGCTGAGCGGGCATGTTGTACAGCGGGCTGGTCACGTAGAGCAGACCGCCGAAGCCGAGGTTGATCCCCACGGTGGCGGTGCCGACTTGGGATTCGACAGGGCATTCATCTTCGCCGTTGATGTTCACCAGCTGGGAGGCGAGGCAGAGCGGCGTTGCCTGCGGGTCCCCTGCAAAGCCCTCGGGCAGGTCGACGGCGGTGTTCTTCAGATCGCCGAAGGTTCCGTCTTCGGCATTGGTGTTGAAGTTGAACATCGTCAGAAAATCAGCGTGTTCGCCTGCCTGGTTGCTGGAGAGATCGACCGAAAAGGCGCTCGGGCCAGGGGCGATGCCCCACCCTGGCGAGCTCGAGGAGATCGTGGTGGGAACGGACGTAGAGGCTTCTGCGGCACCGCCGCCGGAGATCGAGATCCCGTCGGTCACCGAGGACGGGGCTGAGCGGGAGACATCGACCGGGATGGTGAGCGTCAGCACATCGTCGGTGGGAACGGCGCCCGAATATGTGCAGGTGAGACCGGTGCAGCTGAGCTGATTGTCCTTGAGCCGCTCGAAGCCTGACATCCCGGCGGGAGCGAGCGTGAGCCCTTCGTTGGGCAGCGTGTCGGTGATCGTCAGGGTGCTGCCGTCGGTGGACGCGCCGCCGGTGTTGGTGATCAGCACCTGATAATGGTCCTCTCCAGTTTCATCGCCTGGGGCGAAGTTGGTGGGGGTCGAGACCGCAGTGACCGTCCACTTGGGGACTGGAAATTCTTCGGCGGGCGTTTCAGCAGACGCCTGTGCGGGTGCGAGCGCCGCGAGGACCAGGCAGCAGAGCGCGAGGAGACCGGCCAGGCGAACGTGGTTGTTTGCAGGGGCGCTCACTTGGAACCTCCACGGTTGTGCTTGACGGCCCGATACGCGGCCTTCTTCGCCCTGGCCTTCTTGGCTTTGGCCTTCTTCGCTTTGGCCTGCTTGGCCTTACCCTTCTTTACGCACTTGCCCTTCTTGCGCACCGTGCCCTTCTTGCACTGCTTCTGTTTGGATTTCGGCACAGTGACGGGCGCAGCGCCTGCCGGCGTCGGATTGCCGGGGCCGGAGAAGGTCATGGAGGACGGTGTCGCATCGTTGGGCAGCGGGGGTGGGTTGTGGCAGGCGTCGCCCTGGCATGGGACGGGTTCGGTCGCTACCGGAAAGCCACCATCGATCCGAGCGTCGTAGATGTCGCCCAGGGTGTCCGTGTCCTGAGGCACGAGCTGGGAGTGGGTGGCGAAGAAGACGTTCGATCCGTCTGGACTGGTGCCGAGGAAGGTCGAGGGCTGTGGGCTGTTGCCCGCCGTGATCAACGAGACGGTCCCGTTGTGCCACTCGTATACGTCTGTGCCTTCTTCGGTGTAGTTCCCACCGTGTGCGGCATTGGTGTCCTGCGGCACCAGATGATCGTTTGAGTCGAAGAAGACGTAGCTCCCGTCGCTGGACATCGCCAGCGGGCGCGGGACGTGGTTCGGCGTTTCGAGGATCCCACTCAGAGGGAAGTATTTGCCGCCGCCGTGAACCTCTCCGAGATCGCTGGGGCAGGAGACGCAGACGAGGTTGGAATTTTCGGCATCGAAGCGGTAAACCTCGTCGTTGTAGCTACCGCCGTCTCGGAGGGGTATGCCTGCGACCCTCTGGGCGACAAACAGGAAGACTTTGCCATTGGCGGTCGTGGTGTCGATCGATTCGTATTTGTTGCCGCCGTACGAGGCCTCGACTTCTCGCTGGGCAATGAACTGCAGAGTGCCTGTGCTGGTGTCGTAGCGATAGTAGGTTTCGTTCTCGCCGTCGCGGAAGAAGACCGATGAGCCGTCTTCTGAGATGAGGATTTCGGCCGCTTCGGCAGATCCGGTGAGCGAGGCGGTGACGAAGGAGAGCTTCCCAGTGGCAGCGTCATACAGGTAGAGCTTCATTCCGTACCTGCCGGCGGCATCGGCGGTGAGCTGGCCTTCGCTTGTCAACAGAACCTCGGAGCCGTCGGCGGAGGCGCCTGAGAAATAGACTGGCTTGGTATTGACGAGGCCCGCTTCCGGGGTCGACACGTCTACCGTTTCTTTGCCGTTCAGGCGCACGTAGACCTGTGTCGGTTCTTCGCAGCCCGGTTCGCCCGAGGGCGCGAAAGTCTCTGGACTCTGAAAGAAGATCTTGGAGCCGTCGGTCGAGGACCAGCTTGCGTTGGTGGAGGTCTGGCTCGCGCCGCACTGGCTGACGAGTGTGCCGGCAGTGGTGACGTTTACAAGCGAGAACTGGCCGTTGCTCCACTGGTAGAGGTCGTTGGCTCCAGCGTCGGTGCCGGTGGGAGCACCGCCGTGCAGGAGGTTGTGCAGCGGAGATTCCACGATGATCTTGCTCAAGTCGGTGCTACCGGCCGAGAAGCGTGTCCCGTTGCCCTGGGGAAGCGTCGCCAGGATGGAGCTCGGGGGAGCGCCGTCGGGGCCGACCGAGAAGATTTCGGTGGTGGTGGATGTGAGTGGGGTTGACTCGTGCGTGACAGCAGCTTCTGTCAGGTCTGAGTTGAAGAGCCCTTCGTTGTAGATTTCGCTATCTGAGCCAGGTGGGTTCACGGCGGTTATTTCCCATCCCGTGGCGCCACGCGAGAAGACCGCGAAGGTGCCGTTGGGCAATGGGTTGGGCCCGAACGTGACCCCGCCGAGCTTGACGGCGATGTGGTCCCCATCGGCACCAGCGACGGCGGCCTGGGAGAAGCCGGCGTTAATATCGAAGATGAGGTCCTGGGAGGCTTCACGCTTGTTGGGCGGCGTGACCAGCTCGTAGGCGCGACAATCGGGTAGATGCGCCGAAGGGCCGGTGCGCCCCGCGGCGTTGGGGCACTGTGACGGGGAGATCCTGGTCATGAAGATCTCGTCGGGACCGTCGCTGGTACCGATCGAGTTGGTGCCGACCACACGGAAGTGGTACACGGTGTTTTCTTGCAGCCCGCTGACTGCCTGGCTCACGATCACTTCCCCTTCGCCGGAGCCGATATCGGCGGGTGAAGCGGGGGCGCTGTTGCCGTAGGAGGTGGTGGTGCCGTATTCGAAGTGGTAGGTGGTGTCGGTCCCCAGTGGGTTCAGACTGGCATACAGCGTCGCCGTCGTGGTGCCGATGTTCGCGGCGGAGGTGCCGCCGAAGGTCACGGGCGGGGGCGTGGTGAAGGTCGCTGGTTCACCGTCGACGGTGCCCCGGGAGTTGGTCGCGACGATGCGATAGTCGTAGGTGGTTTCGGCCTGCAGTCCGCTTAGTTCCTGGCTGACTTCCAGATAGCTCGTCCCGGAGCCGACGCTCGCCGCGGGCACGGGGATGCTCGTGCCGTAGGAGGTCGTGGTGCCGTATTCGAAGTCATAGGTGGTTTCGAAGCCTTCAGGTGAGACCAGCGCCCCCAGCGTCGCTTTGGTGTGGGAGAGGTGCGTTGCGGTCTCGACGGCGACCCTGGGCGGCCCGGGGGTCGTGAATTCGAGGTACTGGCCCTGGGCGGCGTTGGGATTGGTGGCTTCTAAGCGAAAGTTGTAGGACTTGTCTTCTTGCAGCCCGGTGGCTTCGGCGCTGACGGACACGGGGGCCGTGCCTGAGCCGATCGTTTTGGGCGACTGTTCGCAGGCGACCGTGTGGACCCCGGTTTCGTATCCGAAATATTCGAATTGGCAGGTGCTCAGTTCCACGCCTTGGGGGTTGACTGTGCCGTGGAGCGTCGCGCTGGTCGGCTGCACGTTGGATGCCTGTTCGGTGCTGACTTCGGGCGGTTCGGTGCCGAGATCGGGGACCACAGCCGAGCCGAATGGGTCAAAGCTCTTGGAGGGCGCGTGCACGTCGAGCGCTAGCGCAGCGGGCGCCTGGAGCAGCAGCCCTCCGGCCATCGAGCAGAGCGACGCCAGAACGACCACGACCATTCGACGAGCGAGCATCAAAATCCATCCCTTCCTAGAGGAGCGATCCATACGAAATCCAAATCGATAGGTGCCGCGGCCCAAGCAAAAGGCCGCGGCACCTGGACGAGTCCGGCCCGGGGAGGGACCCAGAACCGGAGCCTCTTCGAACGTCGCCACCGGAGAGGTATGGAGCAGCGACGCTCGAACAGGCTCCCTCTTGTGTCTCACTGTTTTCCCCTTCCGCCCTGATCGCATAGCCCCCTCCTCCTGTCCCCCGAGTCGGCTGACTCGGCGTGGCCCAACATGTGAGCGTCCGTGTAACGGGGACGCTCTTATGGGCGATCCTTACCTGCGAGGAGCGCCATTGCAAGTCACAAGACATAGAACGTTCTATGTCTTGTCTGTCACCACTTGTCTGCGGCGATGGCCCTCAGCGAGCGGCAGCTGGGCCTCAGGCGCTGAGCGCAAGCGTGCCCTCAGAACCGTGGTGGCGCTTCGATGAGCAGCGCGGGCGCGCTGGGAGCGAGCGCGCTCAGTGCCGTCGCGATCACCGAGTGATGTGAGTCCGCGCTGAGCAGGTCGTAACCGTGCACAAATACGGTCGCTGCGCACTGGAGATCCATCATCCACGCAACGCGGCCCTCGGCCTTCGAGCGGCACTCAGATCGCTTGGCGGCAGACGGGGGCGTGGGCATGTGCGCACGCAGGGCGCCAGCGACGTCGGCCGCGCGACGCTCGAAGGCCAGCACATCGATCAAGCCTGCCGCGATCTGGTCCCTCACCCACCCCAACTGTGCTTCAGCTGCGGGTCTACCAGCCGAAGCGGCCTTGTGAAGCCCATAGGAGATCTCGTTGAGAGTGCTCGCCGTAAATGCCACCGGGTCGCCCATTTGCCAGCGGCTCCTCGCATATTCGAGCTCTGGGCTCTCTGGTCGCAGGCGGGCGGCGGTGGTCGTGTCCCATGCCTGGGACATCAGGCGTCTTCGCGGAACGCCTGGCTGAGCCTGACCAGCTCTTGTCCGCTTAGAGGCTCTGCGGTCGCGTTGGCATCCAAGCCCGTGGGCCCCGCATCGGCGAACGCCCGCCAGCGCTCATCGGCTCGCTTGCGCAGCGCCAGCGCGCGCTGACGATCCCCTAGACGCTCGAAAGCGAGCCGGATCAGCACATCGTTGGGAGTGGTGCCGGCCTCTTGGGCGATGCCCGTGATCTCACGCCACATGCTCTCTGGCACCGTGAGTTGCGCGCGGTGCCCTCTGCGGCGGGGCGCCCGCTGACGAGCGGGAGCCTTGGGAGCCTTGTCGGTGTCTTGTATCGGCATCAGATCGGCCAGCTCTTGACGGTCCATTTGAACAGCCTACCAACGTAGCGCGGCATAAGCCGCTTTAGTACGGGCAGCCAGTCTCGTCGTCCGCGGGGCCGGCCGAGCGACCCGCGGGCGCGCGCTTGGTCACTGATTTGGAGCATTCCTGGAAGATAGGCAGAGCTTGGGATGGGAGAGTGAAACGCGCTCATCGCGGCTAACCCCGGCGATGCTAGAATCATGCATCATGATTCGGATGTCGCCTGCGCCTGGCCTGAGGCGCACGACAGTCGCTGCTAAGCGCTCCTCGCTTGACACCCTCCAAGCGGAGGCCAGCAGGCGTGGAGTGGCGCTGACAGCTGTGCTGGCTGAGGCGATCGACGAGAAGGCTCAGGCCTTGCATGCTGCTCACAAGCCGCGCCTTGGGATCGGCCGGTCGACCGATGGCCTCTCCGCAGCCGAGCTGACGGCCGAGCCGGTGGCCCACCCACCGTCGTAGATGGCGCTGGTGCTGGACACCGGCCCGCTCCTGGCGGCCCTGGACGCGGCGGACCCAGACCACGCCAGGTGCGCCACCCTGCTGAACGAGTCCCAGGAGGACCTGGTCGTCCCGGCCCTGGTACTTGCCGAGCTCGACTACTGGTGCCACAAGCGCCTGAGTACCGACGCGTGGATCGTCTTTCTGGAGGACATGCTGAACGGGGCCTACAGGCTCGAGGCTCCAAGCACCGCCGAGCTGGAGCGTTGCAAGGAGCTGCAGAGCAAGTACGCCGATCAGGCGTTGGGCGTAGTGGATGCCAGCGTGCTGGCGCTAGTCGAGCGTCTGGAAGAGGACAAGCTGGCCACGCTTGACTACAGGCATTTCTCCGTGTTGCGGCCTAACCATGTGGAGGCCCTGCGGCTGCTGCCTTCATAGGCATGGCGAGGCCCGTCCGAGGCCTAGCGCCCGACTGCCCAGCGTCACTTCTTCTTGCGCTTGGCCTTCCCTTTCTTGCCCTTCCCCTTCTTATCTTTCTTGTGCTTTTTGTGCGCCGCCGTTTTGGCCTTTGGACAGCCCGTTACGGCGACTTTGGTGGTTTGGTGGATTTCGGCCCCGTTCTGGGCGATCAGCTCGGTCGGTATCGTCAGCTTGGACTTGCAGAGTGACCCGACGGCGGTCAGCGCCGAGTATGGGCCCTCGGGCAGCGTCAGTTCGAAGAGGCTGTAGGGCACATCTGGCACCGTCGGGAAGGTCGAGCTCGTGATCCCCGCTTTGGAGATGAACGTTTCGCCATGCACATAGACGGTCACACCGTAGCCCTGCAGCGCAACGATCACTTCGGGGAATTTGGCGGTGCCGTTGGAGACGAAATAGGCGGGACCGTAGAGCGGTACCGGCAGCACGGGCGTGACCGCATGAGCCTGGCCGATCAGCGAGGGGCCCGGACAGCTGGCCGGGTTCGCCGCGAAGACCGCCGCCTTGCATGCCTTCTGCAATGTGGTCAGCCTCGATGGCAGCTGCCTTGGCAGTTCGATTTTGATCAGGTGGATCCCCGACTGCGAGGTCGCCTGGTTCGCACCGAGCACTCCCGTCGGGTAGACGATCTTCGCGGTCAGGCTCGCGCCGTCGGATCCCGAGGTCTTGCCCTGGGTGGAGACCGTGAAGTTGGGCTTGAATAGGAGGCTGCGGCAGGAGCCCATCTGGAAGTGGCTCGAGATCGGCGCCTGGGCGCCTTCGGTGCCGTAGGCCGTGCCGGAGAATTCCTTCGGTTCGCAGTTGGTCGGGTTGAACATGAATTCGGGCCGGTCGATCACGGCGTTGATCGTGCGCAGATCCGCGGGCACCCCATCGATCACCTGCGGCAGCGGGTCGGTTGTGATCGTCAGCTGTGTCGTCACCGGGTCGACTTCGATCTTCGCTCGCACGATCTGTGTCTGCAAAGTGAACGGACCAACTTCGATCGGCACCACGATCGACAAGCCAAAGGGCGCTCCCTTGTAGGGCCCCGTCAGGTAGATCGGCGCCGGCGGCTTGCCGGGCTGGGGCACTACCAGCGGGTAGGGTCCGGGACCCGACGCCACGACCGTATGGCCGATCTGTGAGGAGGCGGGACAGTCACCACCGTTGGCAAGTACTTCTGGGCATAGCGGCACGTTGGCGATCTTGCCCAGCAGCCCCTCCGGCACCTTGAACTGCAACCGATTGACTCGCTGCTGATCATCGGGACGCTGCAGCAAGAGCGAGAAGTCGCTGTAGCCACCCGCCTGATCGGTCGTGGAGCCCGCGATCATGTTGGGGGTGAACGGCAGCGGCGTGGGCGGGCACGGCGCGCCGTCCGCACCAGTTGTGATCTGGAAGCTGCTGGTGGGGAACAGGTCCGCAGCGTCCGGGGTCGTCCACGGCGTGAAATCAGAACGTCGTCGTGTACGTACCGCAGCTTGTTGGTGTCGCCAACGCGGCCTGCGCGCCACCGGAGAACGCAAGTTCGAATCGGGTGAACGGCACCTCGGGTGTTTCGATGAGCGTCGTCGTCAAGCGGCCGGTCGCTTCGTTGAGCTGCAGGTTTGCGACGAGCTTCAGGTTCACACCGTCGCCCGAGATCGCGATCAGCAGCTGCAACGTCGGGGGATGGGACTGCAGGTTCGGCGGTTCGCCCGGCTTGCCGGCGGACTGCTCGAGCACATACACGTCGCCCGTCAGTTCGCTTTCGAACGCACCTTCCAGCAAAGGCGTTTGGACTTTGACGGTCCCCACCTTCGCCGCCAGCGGGCACGACGGCGCGCCTTCTTCGTGCAGCCGCGCCTGCGTTTGCGTGCATGCCGCCAGACCGGCGGCCTGGCCCGGATTGATCACGAGACCTTCGGGCAACGAGACGGTCGTGTTCTTGATCGTCGATTCGACGAGCCCTCCCGGCACCCTGAGCGCTTCCTGGGGGAACGTCACGTCCACGCCCAGCCCCGCCGGAGTGTCCGCCTGGCCTGTATCCGGGTCAGTGAACAGCGACGGTTCGAAGGACAGGTTGGGGCAGCCCGTGAACCCGCTGGCTATGTCCAGCGCGTTGTGCGAGGCGACGCTGGCTTCCGCGCGCGCGGCCGCGTCTTCCCAGGTGCTCACGCCGTGGATCGTGATCGGCTGCGGACCTTCGCAGGAGGTCGGCAACGTCAAAAACGGTCTCGGCGTCGCGTCCGACACACATCCTTCCTTGCAGTTCGCGGCTGGATCTTCGCTTTCGCGCTCTGCGTTGTGGCTCGCTTCGGGGGCGACGCCCCACAGGATCAGGATGCTGCCGTCGAGTTTGGTGCCCGCGGGGATGTTGTCGATGCGAGTGATCAGATCGTAGCCGTCGTAACCCCGCGGCCCCGTGTCGAAGAACAGGTCGTGGCCCAGGAGGTTGATCGCGAACTGGTCCACCACTCCGGGCGGAGGCACCATGTTGTACACGGTGGACTCGAAAGCGCCAGCGCTCCCGCCTCCTCCAGCGTTCTCTTCATTGGGGATCATCGCGAGGTTGCGGCCGATATCGGTGTCGGGGGGACACGTATCGGAGTCGAGCTGCGCGCGGGTGCAGCGCGGCGAGGAGTTCGGTTCGCCGAAGAAGCCAGGCGGCAGTTCGACTTCCAGGTTCCTGAATTCCCCGCCGGCGATTTCGGCGTTTGCCTTTTCGTTGAAGCCGACGGCGAACGTCGTCTCATAAGGGTGCGAGCCAGCCTGCGTATCGAGTGTCCCGTCGGCGTTTGAGAACCACACGTCCCAGTTGGAGAACCCGTATTCCGGTTCGGAGGAGCTGACCGTCACCCGATTGGAGGCTTCAGTCACGCCCACCGCGCCGCCGCCGGCGACGCGAACCCGGTTTGCGAGCGTCCCCGATACGTCTTTGCCGACAGTCACCTCGACCGCGAGCCGCTGGACCGGTTGGCTTCCTATCGGCAGCGGCTTCAGGTAGGCCGGGTTGCTCGTGCAGGTTACCGTTTGCGTGCCGATCCCTTCGCAGTTCCAGCGCACCCCACCAAACTGTCCTTCTTCTTCTTCTTCTGCATGTGACTCCACCCTGGTCCCGCGTAGACCAAGTTCGTTTCTCATACCGCCGGCCGCCGTCGCGGTGAGCCCTTCGGGCAGCATGTCGGTCACGGTGATCGGGCCGCTGCTCTCCTTCGCGCCGACGTTCATCAGGTCGATCTGGATCGTGCCGCTGCCGCCCGGGGGCAGGTTCGTCGGGTAGGCCTGTGCGAACGCCTCCCAGCCCGTGCCTTCTGTCGCCGCCCAGGCGGACGGGGCGAGAGCACCGCCAACCGCGAGAACCATCAATGCCGTTATCAGGGATCGTCTCATCGACTTATCCTCCGGTCGCGGCGGGCTCTCTTTGCTCGCGTGGCTCTCTTTGCCCTGCTTGCCTTCTTTGACCTCTTGCCCTTGACGCACTTGCCGTGCTTTTTCTCGGCGCTCCTCTTGCATTTGGTTGTTTTGACGGTGTGTTTTTTCACCACACCCGAAGTGAGTGGTTCGGGTGGGTAGTTTCCGACGCCATCGAATGTGACGCTTGCGGGGGTCGCGAAGATCGGCGGTGCGGGTGGCACGCCTTGGCAGGCCGTGCCTGAGCAGCCCGCTTGGACAGGGGGTTCTACCCCGTCGACGCGCGCGTCGTAGAGGACCTCGTTGTCGTTGCCGCTGTCTTCCTTGGTCAGCTGGGCACGGGAGACGAAGAACACGTCGTCGCCGGTTGCGCTGGCGTCCAGGAAGTAGGAGTTTTCGGGGTCTTGGCCGCCGGAGAGCAGGTAGACGCAGCCTCGTGCTGTGTGGCAGCTGCCGGTGCCTTCACTCTCCCACTCATAAACGTCGAGATAGCCGTTGCTGTCGCGCGGCACGAGCGGCTCGATGCTGTCAAAGAACACACGCGAGCCGCCTTCGGAGATCACACGCGGCTGATAGTCATCCAGGCCACCGTTGCCGATGTCGTTGCCGGCCGGCACGAACGAGCCCCAGACATTGGCGATTTTCTGGGCGTATTCGGGGACGGTGAGCGCGACCGGTGGCTCGCCGCTTGGGTTACACGAAGCGCACGCGATCCGGCCCGTCTCGGTGTTATATACGAACACCTCCGTCAGCGGCACGCCATCGAGCACGTTGTCATAGTGGGTAAGCGCCAGCGTCGACATGAACACCACGCCACGGCCATCGGGTGAGACCTCCGCCGTGCGATGCCCGGGATCGTGCTGCCAGTCACCGACATAGGGCAAACCGCCGCCGCCCGGGGTGTAGTTGCCATCTTCGGATGAGAGCGTCGAGATGAACGTCGTGGTGCCTTCGTGGCGCACGTACAGGTTCGGCTGCCCAACAGCGGGTTCGCCGCCTTCGGCGTTCTTACCCGTGCTCAGCACGCCATCGGCGACGAAGTAGACATAGGAGCCATCTTCGCTGACGCCGATCACACCCTGGACGTCGCCGTATGTGCCCGGTTCGGTGGGAACCGAGAGATCGGTGAGGCGTTCGCCTTCGGGCGCCTGCAGATCGTATTCGTAGAGGTCCGGTGCGCCCGGCGCAGCTGTCGAACCCGGCGTCAGCTGTTTTTCGTCGGTGAAGAAGGCCCGGGTGCCATCACTGCTCGCGCCCGCGAACTGCCCTCCACCACTGGGACCACTCGCCCCTTCCTCGACTTCATCGACCTGCGCCGTGCACGCATCGGCAGGCACCGTGCACCGTTCTTCTTCGACAGGGCTCTGTGGCTTTGTGTCGTTCTCGCGCACATAGAGCGCCTTCGGCCTCAATTCCGAGCCAGAGCCCGACGTGACCGTTTCGACCGCCGACCAGTAGATCCGCGACCCATCAGCCGAGATCGCGTTGCTCGCCTCACTGCCTTCGGTGCCGCTCTGGGTTCGTCCTTCCAGAACCCCGACCGTCGCGTTCGCTTCCGGTTCCCCGTCAGGCAACACATTGACCAGATACAAACGGCCAGCCACCGAGTCATACACATTGTTAGCGCCGCCTCCCGACGCTTCCGGCGTCGAGGGCAACAAATCGCTCGTTTCAAAAAGCATATGGCTGAACGCCGGCACAGTGCTCGTCCCCGCGTTCCCGCCCGCAAAACCCAAGGCACCCTGGAACTGATCGTCGCCGTCGATATACCCGAAGCCTCCGGGCGCGCCTTCGGGGGTCGCGGTGAACAACGGTTCAAACGGCCCGCCCCCACCGGTCGTTGCACGCGCATACAGCTCCTGATAACCCGCCGGGGCGTCCGCCGTCAACTGTTCTGCGGTTTTCAAGGCCCCGACCGAGAGCTCACTCGAGAACCCCGCATATTCGTTTGCGAAGCCCGGCGCGTTGAGCGCCGTCTGTGTCCAACCACCACTCGCAGAGCGCCTGGCCACATACTGATTCCCGGCACCACGCCCCACCGAGCCATTGCCGCCCGTGGCCGGCGGGTCCCCGACATAGGCGACCGCTTCACCATCCGCCGCCGCCATAGCCGGCCGTTCACTGGAAATACCGTGGGCAGCGTTCGCCTCACCATTATCCAGCCCCCTCTCCAACATCCCAGCGGCTCCTGGCACATAAACATCGACATCATGCCCAGACCCGCCAAACGGACCCGCGCTTGCCAATTCATAAACGCGACCATCCGGCAATTCCGCCGAACCCACCGGAAACGTCGTAAACACAAAGTCTTCGCCAGGCTTTCCACCACCCAGCCCATTGTTCGCAACGAACCGGAAATGATAAGTCGTATCGGCCTGCAAAGTGGGCAATTCCACACTCACCGGAACGTCTTCTTCACCGCCCGCGGCCAAGCACGCTTCCGGCGTCTTCTCCCCATAAGCGGTGCTCGTGCCGTATTCAACCAGGTAACACGTCGATGACGCCAAGCCACCAACATCAATCCCCGCGCTCGCACTCGCCGAAGTCAACCCCACTTCCGAGATCCCCTCACCCGAAACAACCGGACGCCTGATCGTCAAACCCCGGCCGCCCCCTTCCACACCGGCGCCGGTGACCACAACGAGGCGGAAGCTGCGCGCTTCGGCCGGCTCCAAACCGGAGAGCACCGCGCTCACCGGCGCAGCTTCCCCACTCGGGCTTTGTTCGCACGCCACTCGGCTCGCGTACTTACCCGCTTCAGTGCCATATTCAAAGAAGCATTCCTTGACTTCTTCGCCTTCCAAGCTCACCTTGCCGTGCAACGTCAAGCCCGTTTCAGAAACACCCGTCGGAGCTTCAGTGACCACCCTCGGTGCGGAGACATACGCAAACGTCTGCACATTATCCGCAGCATGCTCGCTGGCATACACCGTCGCAGACGCATTCACCGCGACACCATAAGATTCAGAGAGCCCTTCAAACCCCGCCGGGACGTCCTGGCCAGGAAACGTTTCGAGCGGTGCCTGTTCGTCTTTGGTCAGCGGCGCATACAGTTCTATCGTCTCGCCCTCGTCCACAAGCGCATCGTTGGCAAGCTCACCGCTGGCTGGCGGCACCACAGCCAACGCAGTCGCGTGCGTCGACAGAGACCCAGTGTTTTCGCTTGTACACCCTTCAATAAATACTTTACCTGGTATTTCCACCTTACCCACGACGCATCGCTGAAGCCTCCCAACGAATCCGATCATGTAGAGACCTTCGTTGGATTCGAGTGCAATGCCCTGACGGCCGAACGCTTTGTTGTCACCGACGTGTATCGGCTTTACCAGCTGACCAGAGTCATTGAACACGTTCAGGTTAATTTCCAGATTTGGTTTACTTGGTTCGCTATCGTTTGGCACCACCTCTTCGACCCAGAGGTTCCCATTCGAATCGACGGCGATTCCACCCAGGGAGGCGAACGGGAGAACTTCGCACGGATTCTCGTATCCGCAGACTTCGCCCGCGGTGACCTGGCCGAGGTATTCCCCGGTCGCGCTGAACTTATCGACAACATTGTGACCCGTGTCAGTCACATATACGTCGCCCACCGACGGATCTTCCAGCACCGACTTGCCCGAGTCATCGACGGCTATCTGTTCTGGTGAGGAGAACGCGCCCGTAGGAGCGGCCGCCCCGTGCTTTACTTCTTTGCCTTCCACTTCATAAGTGCCACTAGCGTTGAACTGGCCGAGATACACGCCACTGGCGCTGAAGCGCTCGACGCGGTCATCACCCTCGTCGACCACGTACACGTCCCCTCCCGCCTCCGGTTCGAGCAGCGGGCTCGCGTCGTTCACCGCCACCCCGACAGGTTCGGAGAACTGACCATTACCACACGGCGTACTGGTACACGGTCCCCCGAAAGCGGCCCCGGGATAGTAGATCTTTTCCGCGAAAGCGGAGCTCGCGAACGCCAGGCCACCAGCCAGCGCACACAACGCGGCCACGACAGCCGGTATCAGCCTATGAGCGTTCACGACAGCACCTCCCTTTCAACGTTTCGTCGGCTATTCGGCGCTCACGGCCCAGGTGCCCCGAGCTTCGCCTTCTTCGCCTTCATTTTCTCCTTTTATTACCAGCCTCAAGAACAGCCCGGTGGTTCCAACATCACCGCTCCCTTCTTTGCCGGGTTCTTCGGTGATAAATACGCCTTGTGTTTCGTCGATGTTGGTCGAGGACCCGACGTATAGGCAGAGATTGCCCGGCTTTGCGCTCGGTACTTCGGCGGTGCCACCTTCACATCCACCGGTCCCTGTTGTTCCCTTTGCGACCAGGTAGAAGTGGCATTTCGGTTCGCTGGCGAAGCATCCGGATGCTTCCAGAGGTTTAGCCAGCGGGATGGGGAACGAGATTGGCAGCACTCTTTTGAGTCCTTCCGCCCCCTGGGGGAGTTCCCACGTCCCCGTCTCGGTCGAGCCTGAGGGGAGCGTCGCCTTGATGTTGCCTTCCGGGCCCGCGGCGCCTTCTTTGCCGTTGCATACGTAGTGCTTGGTGCTCGAGCCTTCGACTTCAAGGCTGGATCCACCCTTTTCGCAGTTGGCGCCTTCGGGCTCGGTGGCGACGACTACGCTCTTGCCGGGTTTCCCGTTGGTGCCGTTCGTGCCCGCTTTGCCTTCTTTGCCTTCCGGTCCTTCTTTGCCGGCCGGCCCTTCCTTGCCCCCGGAGCCTTCTTTGCCGGCCGCTCCCGCGGGACCCTGGGATCCCTGGGTGCCGGGCGTGCCGCTGGTGCCCGCCTTGCCTTTGAGCGAAGCCACCACACTCGGCTTGATCTGCTTGGTCGAGGTGATCAGGTAGTGGCCGGCGGCGAGCGCGCTACCGGACATGGCGAACACGAGCGCGAGCGTCGCGGCGACGTTCGCGTAGGTCAGGCGTTTGCGTATTCCTGAGAGCATCTGACTCCTCCTATCGAGTTCCATACGCGCGGCCTTTGCAGCCCGCGCATCGCAGTTTTGGGTCCATAAGCACGAGGCGCATGTTGGAGCGCCGCGGCCCGGAGAGGGTGGGCCGCGGCGCCCGCTTGAGAGGCGCCAGCGCCGGGGAGGGGTCCTAGCGCCGGCGATCCCTTGCACGCCAGCTCGGGGTGAGAGAGAGACGTGCAAGCCTTGTGAGCCGCGATGTGTCGCGGCATATCCTCATTTGACCCATACATCGAACCCATCTCGCTCCCCGTCTCTCTCGCCGCGATTCTCATCTCTCCCCTATCTGACTTCCCGGTGTCTCCGGGGTGACCACAGCCCGCTTGATGGTTATGCGGCCACAGGCAAGCAGCGCCCTGTGAGCGATGATGAGGGACGAGCGGCGACTGCGCAAGACCCACGACATAGAACGTTCTAAGTCGTGTAACTAACAAGGCGTGTAATAGCTCCGTGGCGCACCCGCGCCGCGCACGCCGGCACACAAGACGTAGAACGTTATATGTCGTACCTGTACGGCGCGGGCGCAGCATGGCACCCTTCTAAATGGTGAAAGCGCAGCGCGATCAGGCAGAGCGGGGCAAACGCGGGCAAACGCCGCTGCGCTCGCCCGTGAAGTGGGCGCTGCTGGGCCTGATCATCGAAGAGCCCAGCTATGTCTATGACCTGGCGCAGCGCTTCGAGCGCCGCTACGGCACAGTGCTCTCGCTGGGCGACGTACGTTACGCCTATGCTGCGGTCAGCGCACTCGGCGCTCGCGGGCTGGTGGAGGAGATTCCTGGGACCCGCGAGGGTTCGAATCCCAAGCCCTGCTACAAGGCCACTGCCGAGGGGGTCGAGGAGTACCGGAAGTGGCTGATCGGTCAGGTCGGCGAGGACCGTAAGGCGCATCAATTTTTCGTGCTGGCGCTCTCGGCTCTATCCGCTCAGCCCGAGCAGATGATCGAGGTCGTGGAGCTCTGCGAGCAGGAGTGGCTGAACGACGGGATGGCAAGACTGCTCGCACGTGCGGGTACTAGCGCGGTGGCGCGCGAAGAGGACACGTCGACCGACTGGCTGGCGCCGCTGCTCGATCGCCTGATCGAGGAGGAGAACCGGCTCACGGTCGGGGCCAAGCTCAAATGGGTCCAGTACGCGCGCGAGCAGCTCGGCGAGCTCCCGGGCAGCGGGGGTCATGGAGCCAGGCGAACCGAGCAGGCTGAGCGCAAATGAGCCTGCTGGCACTCGAGCACGTCCACAAGCGCTACGGCGCGGGCTGGCTCGAGCGCCATTTGCTGCGCGACGTCTCACTGAACCTGGAAGCGGGGGAGCTCACGGTCGTGTGGGGGATGCGCGGCTGCGGGCGCTCGACGCTGCTGCGGATCGCTTCGGGAATCGAGGCACCCGATAGCGGCATCGTGCGCTTCGAGGGCGCCGACCTCGCCATCCACGGCGAGCGCCTGCTGGGACCCAGGATCGGCTACTGCCAGCACGCACTGCGCTTCACCGAAGGCCAGAGCGCACTCGAACACGCGATGGTCGGGCTGCTCGCCCGCTGGGTCTCACCCACCGCCGCGCGTATGCGCGCAGAAGTGGCGCTGGAGCGCGTGGGCGCTGGGCGCTGCGCCGCGATGCGCCGGCACGAGCTCTCCAGCGCCGAGGCGGTGCGCGTGGCCCTCGCCCGCACGCTCGCCCTGGAGCCGCGCCTGATCCTGATCGACGAGCCCGTCAAGGGCGTGGAGCTGTGCGACCGCGACGGAATCCTCGCGCTGCTGCGCTCCATCGCCGACGAAGGGGTCGCGATCCTGGCAAGCACCGGCGAATCGACCGGACTCGCCGAGGCCGACCACGCGCTGACCCTGGGCAGCGGCGAGCTGCACGGCGCACCTGCACCGGAGCTCGCTCCGGTGCTGCAGCTGCACCCCGGTGGCGGGCTGCGCGCAAGCGCCTGAGCCCGACCCTCGAGCGATTTACACGCAGCCTGATTTGGAGTACGCTTGGGCGTCATGGGAGTGGAGAGGGTGAGTAGGGAGAGGATGGATACGCACAAGCCGGCTCCAGAGAGGCACGCTCGTCACGACGAGGCGCCGATGCGCTCCGCCGTCAACTGGGCGCTGCTGGGCCTTGTGATCGAGCGCCCGAGCTATGCCTACGATTTGGCGCAGCGCTTCGAGCGCCGCTACGGATCGGTGCTCTCGCTGAGCAACATCGGCCACGTCTACACGGCGCTCAGCGCACTCGGCACCAGGGGGCTCGTACAGGAGATCCCGGGCACGCGCGAGGGGCGCCAGCCGCGGCCGCGCTACCAGTCGACTCCCAAGGGGGTCGACGAGTACCGCGCGTGGCTTGTCAGCCAGGTCTCCGACGACCGCCGCCGCCACGAGCTCTTCGTGCTGGCGCTGGCGGCTCTGGCGCGTGAGCCGGGCGGGCTGCTCGAAGTCGTGACCAGCTGCGAGCAGGAGTGGCTTTCCGAGGGGATGCGCACCTCAATCGCGCGCGATGGCTTGACAGGCGGACCTGCAGGGGTTGTGGATGACGCGAGCCAGGAGGGCGAAGGCGCGGAGGGCGAGAAGGCGGATGAGGCAGGAGCGAGCGTCGCGCTCGACGAGGGCGTGGACAGGGTCTCCGTGCTGCTGGAGCGCCTGATCGGCGAGGAGAACCGTCTCGCCGTCGGGGCCAAGTTGGAATGGGTCCAGTACGCGCGCGAGCAGCTCGGTGAGTTCACGGATAGGCGGAGCGCCGGCGGCAGGCGAGCACGGGCGCCACGGCCATGAGCATGCTCTCGCTGGAGGAAGTCTCCAAGAGCTACGGAGAGGGCCGCGAGGAGCGCGTCGTGTTGCGCGACGTCTCGATGGAGATCGAGCCCAGCGAGCTCGCCGTCGTGTGGGGATTGCGCGGCAGCGGGCGCTCGACGCTCCTGCGGACCGCCGCCGGCATCGAGCCCCCCGACAAGGGGATCGTGCGCTTCGAGGGCGCCGACCTCGCCATCCACGGCGAGCGCCTGCTGGGACCCACGATCGGCTACTGCCAGAAGACGCTGCGCATCACCGAGGGCCAGAGCGTGCTCGACCACGCGATGGTCGGCCTGCTCGCGCGCTGGGTCCCGCCTTCGAGCGCCCGTTCGCGCGCGCGCGAGGCATTGGAGCGTGTCGGCGCCGGGCACTGCACGGCGATGCGCGAGCGCGAGCTCTCCAGCGCCGAGATCGTACGCGTGGCGCTCGCCCGCACGCTCGCCTTGGAGCCGCGCCTGATCGTGATCGACGAGCCCGTCAAGGGCGTGGAGCTGCGCGACCGCGACGGAATCCTCGCGCTGCTGCGCTCCATCGCCAACGAAGGGATCGCGGTGCTGACGAGCACAGGCGAGTCGACGGGGCTCTCCGAATCCGATCATGCGCTGACGCTGGGCAGCGGCGAGCTGCACAGCGTCCAGAACGAGCTGGCGCCCGTGTTGGAGCTGCGCCAGGAGAGCCGGCGCGCCAACGGCTAATCTGACTTTTGTCAGAGCCACTACGCTCGATCTCGGTTACGCTGTCGGGTAATGGAACCGGAGGGGATCCCGGCAGGGAGACTGGGCTGAACCCGTGCTGGAGCTCGAAGAAGTCGTCAAGCACTACCGTGGCGCAGGCGAGGAGGTCCACGCCGTCGACGGCGTGAGCCTCACCGTGCAAGAGGGCGAGATGGTCGCCCTGCACGGGCCCAGCGGCTCGGGCAAGACAACGCTGCTGCTGCTGATCGCCACCCTGCTGGCACCGGAGCAGGGCTCTATCCGCTACTGCGGGCGCGAGCTCTCCTCGCTCTCTGAGCAGGAGACCTCGCACTATCTGCTCCACGACGTCGGCTTCATCTACCAGAGCTTCCAGCTGATGCCCAGAGTCTCGGCGCTGGAGAACGCCGCCGTCAAGCTGCTGCTCGAGGGAGTCGGGCTGCGCAAAGCGCTGGCGCTGGCGACCCCCTGGCTGGAGCGCCTGGGCATGGGCGACCGCTTGGAGCACACGCCCGAGCAGCTCTCCGGCGGCGAGCGCCAGCGGGTTGCCATCGCGCGTGCGCTGGTGGGCGAGCCCAAGCTGATCCTCGCCGATGAGCCCACAGGGAACCTGGACTCAGCCCGCAGCGTCGAGATCGTGGAACTGCTGCGCGACATCGCCCATGAGCATGGCGCCAGCATCCTGCTGGTGACACACGACGCCGACGCCGCCGCGCTGGCCGATCGCAACTGCACCCTGCGCGACGGCAAACTGCGCGAGGACCCGGCGCCAGCGGTCGTCGGACCCCGCGTGCTGCCCTGATGCGGCCCTCTGCGCTCCTGTACATGTACAGGCGCCGGCTGCGCGCCCACCGCGTCCAGGAGACATTCGCGGGCATCGGGATCGCCATCGCCGTGGCGCTCGTGTTCGTCGCCACCGTCACGGAGGGCAGCATCTCCAGCTCGGCCGGTGAAGCGGTCCACGCGGTTATCGGTCCGGCGACGTTGCAGCTGCGAGCCCGCTCCGACGACGGCTTTGACGAAGCGCTGTTCGCGCGCGTGCGCGGGCTGCCCGGCGTGAAGCAGGCGGCGCCGCTCTTGGAGCAGACAGCGACGATCGTGAGCTCAGGCGGCCGCAAGACGACTGTCGACCTGGCGGGCACCGACCTGCGCCTGGCGGTGCTCGACGGGCTCGCCGAAAAGCTGCCCGTGGACGCGCTGGCGCCCGGAGGAATCAGCCTCACCAGGGCCAGCGCCCAGGCGCTGGGGATCGCAGGCGCCAAGCGACCGCTGGTCACTCTGAAGCTGCGCGGCCGCGCCAGGAGCCTGCATGTCTCCACGACGCTGGGACCCGAAACCGCGGGCGCGCTCTCACACACCCTGGTGGCGGTGATGCCGCTGAGCGAAATGCAGAGCTTCGCGGGCCTGCAAGGGAAGATCACCAGGGTGCTCGTACAGGTGGAGCACGGGCATGAAGCGGCCGTGCGGACCGAGCTCCAGAAGCTGGCGGGCGGGCGCCTGGCGGTCGAGCCCGCCAACGAGGACGTCATGGCGCTGCGCGAGGCCCTGGAACCGAGCGATCTGGCGAGCGGGCTCTTCGCGGCGATCGGCGCTCTGCTGGGCTTCTTGCTCGCCTTCAACGCGATGCTGCTCACGGTCTCCGATCGACGCAGTGCGATTGCCGATCTGCGCGTCGCCGGAGCGCGGCGCGCCACCATCGTCGAGATGGTCCTCTTCCAGGCCCTGTGCCTGGGAATCGTCGCGTCGCTGGTCGGCCTGCTCGCCGGCTACGGGCTCTCGGTCGGGATCTTCAAGCAGTCCACGAGCTATCTAACCGAGGCTTTCACGCTCTCCAGCAGCACGATCATCGGTGGCAGGGCAATCTTGATCTCCTTCTTCGGCGGCATGCTGGCGACCTGCCTGGCCTCGGCGCTGCCACTGCTCGACCTGCGCCGCGGACGCTCCAGGGACGCCATCTACCAGGAAGGCGGCGTTCCTGGCAACGCGTTGAACCGGCGCTCCCAGCGACGGCTCTTCGCGGCGGCGCTGTGCCTGGTGGCGGCAGCGACCTTGCTGATGGCGCTCGCCCCCGCGGCAGCGATCGGCGCCACGGCGCTGCTCGCGTTCGGAACCGTGCTCGCGGTACCGCTGGCCTTCGCGGGGGTGCTGCGGGCCGGAGCCATCCTCTCCGACCGGCTCCAGAAGATCTCGATCCTGCCGATCGCGCTCGCGTCGCTAAAGGCAACGACGGTGCGCTCGCTCGCGCTGGCCGCCACCGGCGCAGTGGCGCTCTTCGGGAGCGTCGCTCTGGGCGGCTCGCGCCAGAATCTGCTGCAGGGGATCGGCGCCTTCGCCCACAGCTACGTCGCCGACGCGGACATCTGGGTCACCAATCCGAGCGACTACCAGGCCGTCGACGATTTCTCCCCCACCAATGCCGCCCAGCAGCCCTCAACTTACGCGCAGCGGATCTCCCATCTGCCCGCGGTCGCCAGCGTGCGCGCCTTCCAGGGCGGCTTTCTGCAGCTGGGCCCTCGGCGCGTGTGGATCATCGCCCGGCCACCCGGGGCCAGCAGGCAGGTGCTCGAAAGTCAGATCCTCGGCGGGAGCTCGAGCATCGCGATCGCCCGCCTGGCTCAGGGCGGCTGGATCGCGCTCTCCAAGCAGATCGCCGAAGAACGTCACGTGAGCATCGGGGGCACGCTCCTGCTCCCCACCCCCACGGGCCCCAAGCCATTCAGGGTTGCTGCGACCACGACCAACCTCGCCTGGCCGCCTGGCGTGATCTTCATGAGCACCGCCGACTACAGCCAGGCCTGGGCGACATCGAGCCCCACCGCCCTGGGCGTCAACCTGCGCCCGGGCGCCGACCCGCAGGCGGCGCGCCGAGAAATCGCACATGCGCTTGGCCCCTCCAGCGGACTCGAAGTCTCCCTCGCGGCCTCACGCGCAGCCAGCATCAAAGGGTTGGCGAGCGAAGGCCTGGGTCAGCTGCAGGAGATCTCGACGCTGCTGCTGATCGCCGCGATCTGCGCGATGGTCGCGGCCCTGGGATCGAGCGTCTGGCAGCGCCGGGCGGCGCTCGCCGGGCTGCGGCTCTTCGGCGCCACGCCTCGCAGCCTGCGCGGGATCTTGCTGCTGGAAGCGATGCTGATGCTCGGCACGGGCTGCCTGACAGGCGCTGTGGCGGGTGTGTACGGCCAGATCGTGGTCGATGCCTACCTGCGCCACGTCACGGGCTTTCCGTTGGCCAGCCCCACCACCAGCGCCCGGCCGCTCGAGGTCTTCGCGCTCGTGCTGGCCATCGCTCTGGTTGTGGGGACGATCCCTGGGTGGCTGGCCTCACGCGTGCGCCCGGCGCTTGCGCTGGAGCATGAGTAGGCCTACGTGCGGCTCGTGATCACGACGCGCGCGCCCCGGGCGGGGATCATCGTGACGTTGCGGTGCATCGCGCGCTCGGGCTCGGGCCTGTCCGCTTGAAGATCCAGCCGGCGGGCCATCGCATCGAGCACGACGCGCTGCTCGGCCATCGCCAGCGCGGCGCCAAGGCAGCGCCGGGTGCCGCCGCCGAAGGGGATCCACTCATAGGTTCCGGGCTTGCGGTCAAGCCAGCGCTCGGGGCGGAACGCAAATGGCTCCTCGTAAATGTCCTGGCGATGGTGCACCAGCAGGATGCTCATGCCGATTGGCGTCCCTTCTGCAAGCACGTACTCGCCCAGGCGCCAGGGGACGCTGACCCGGCGGCCGATGAAGGGAATCACCGGGCGCGAGCGCATGCCCTCCACGATCGCCGCCTCCACGTGCTCCTCGGCCTGCTCGCTCGAGCGCACAGCATCGCGCAGGCGCTCATGGGCGGCGGGCGTGCGCAGCAGTCGCTCCCAGGTCCAGGCCAGCGAGTTGGCGGTCGTCTCAAAGCCCGCCAGGACGAGCGTCAGGAGCTCGTCGCGCAGCTCCTGATCTGAGAGCAGCTCGCCCTCCTCGGTCCTTGTAGCCAGCAGCAGCGAGAGGATGTCCTTGCGCTCCGCCAGATCCTCGGCGCCACGGCGCTTGACGATCAATGGGTAGGTCGCTCGGTCTAAGAGCGCCACGCCGGCGCGATCCAAGCTCGTTGGCTCCCCGCTGCCTTTGCTTGTCAGCTCGACGAGCTGGGCAAGGGGCGATGTCGAAGCAGCGGTGAGGCGCTTGATCATTGCCCTGAAGCGATGCTCTGGCGTCCCGCGGGCGGGCTGGCCCTCGATGCCGAAGATGCCTGACATGATCACGTCCAGCGTGATCGCCTGCATGCGCGGCGCGAGCGCGAAGGGGCGCCGCAGCGGCCAGCGCTCGAGCTCGCGTTCGGTCACGTCGACGATCATCTGCCTGTAGCGCTCGATCGCCTCGCCGTGGAATGGCGGCAGCAAAAGCTTGCGCTGGCGCATGTGTCGCGGGCCGTTGGCGGTGAGCACCGAGTTGGGGCCGACGATCGGCAGCAGCGGCGACTCCGCGGTGAGCGAGGGCACATGCTCGGGCTTGGCGGTGAACAGCGAGCGCACGTGGTCGGGATGGCTCGTCACGACGACCTGCTCGTTGCCGGCGCCCAGATGCATTTGGAATACATCGCCGAGCTCGCGCTGAGCGCGAAACACGAACTGGATCTGGCGCTGGTTGAAGCGCAGACGCTGCAGCCCTGGTGATAGCGCGATCGCCGGCGGCGAGTGCAGCGCCTCGCCCGCCTGCGCGGGGCCGGCCTCCGCAGGGACTGTCTCAACTGTCTCGGGTGTGATCAGAGCGCTGGGCATGTGTAGACCCTAATAGCAGCTTCGCCGGCCCATCCTCCGGTATTGTGCGGACTGACACGAGCAGGTAGTCGTATCGACGTGCAGGTAGTTATCGGTTTGTGCGATCCAAAGGAGGATCCAGCGATGCTCAAAGGTTTCAAGAGCTTCTTGATGCAGGGCGAGCTGATCGTGATCGCCGTGGGGCTGGTCGTTGCACTCGCGTTCAGCACGCTCATCAAGGCCTTCACGGACAACATCATCACGCCGCTCATCAACGCGGCGGCGGGTGGCGGAGCGAACGGCCTGGGCGTGACCGTCAACGGGCAACGCCTAGCGTTCGGCGTGTTCATCTCGGCGGTTGTCTACTTCGTCATCTTCATGGCTGTCATCTACTTCCTGATCGTGGTGCCCTACCGCGCCTACATGCAACGCCGTGGCACGACCGTCTTCGGGGAGCCGGCACCGACGCAGACATGCCCATACTGCCTCTCAGACGACCTCCCGGCCGGCGCCACCAAGTGCAAGTATTGCGCCAGCGGTCTCGCACCAGCCGTCGCCTAGCTCTGTTCCCAATCCTCACGGCTGAGCGCATGGAACCTTTGGTTTCATGGCTGTGGCCTGCAGTGCATAAATAGACTCAACTGGGATGGAGCACCGGGCATGACCAATCGTCGGCTGGCCGCCCGAGCATCCGTTGCGCTCGTGCTCGCCAACGCCCGCTACTGGTCAACCGTCGCGCCGGAGGTACGCAGGCAATTGCGCCACTGGGAGGGCCACGCGCGCGCGATATCCGACCCCGACCTGCGTACCCTGGCCCTGCAGAAGCTGCATGTCGAGGGCTTCAACGCCGAGGCGGCAGCGATGCTCGCCACGCTTGCGCCACGCGTCCATCGCAAGCACGCGGTGCAGGCGATCGTCGCGCTCGAGCTGCTCTTCGACTACCTCGACGGCCTGACGGAGCGACCGTCCGAGAACCCGCTTGGCGAAGGCGAGCGGCTGTTTGGCCCATATTTGGACGCGATCGACCCGGCCGCAGACACTCCCCCGGCCCTGCCCGCGGATGGTTACCTTCGAGAGCTCTCGAAGGCCGTGGGCATCGCCCTGGAGCGGCTGCCCGGGCACAGCACGATTGCCCAGGTCGCGCGGCGAAGCGCCACGCGCAGCGCACAGGCCCAGATCAGGATGCACGCTGCTCCCAGTGCCGGGGCGGCGCAGCTCGAGGCCTGGGCAAGCAGCGAAGCTCAGGGCACCGGCCTCGCGTGGCGAGAGTTCCTTGCCGGCGCGGCATCCTCGGTGCTGGCACTGCACGCGCTGATCGCAGCGGCGGCCGCTCCGAACATCACTGCCGCCGAAGCGCTCCAGCTCGACGAGGCATACCTGCCGATCTGCACATTGGTAACCCTGCTTGACGGCATCGTGGACAACACGCAGGACGCAAGCTCCAGCGAGGCCGGCTACATCAGCCTCTACAACAATGATGATTTGCTCGCGCAAGCGCTCGCCGGTGTGGCTGAGCGTGCCTTGCGTCAGACGCGGGAGCTTCGCAACGGCGCCCACCACGTGATGACGCTCAGTGCCGCGGTGGCCTATTACGCCTCCACGCCAGGTGCGAACAGCGAGTTCGCCAAGCCCCTCATTTCAGCACTGCGCCGAGAGCTCGGGCCGCTGGTCTCCCCCCCGCTTCTGGTTATGCGCACCTGGCGAGCTGGAAAGCGCGCGCGCATGCGATCGCGTGGGACCAGCGTTCGCACAGGCCTGGACGCCTAAGATGGAGGCCTGAGCTGGTCTCCGGTGGTCGGGGTAAGGCCTGATCGTGAAAGCGTTCGGCAAGCCGGAGATCGAGAAGTCGGGGTAGCGGCAAGCTGGGTAGCCGGCAAGCCGGGGTAATTGACTCAAGGGAGAAGGCGTTGTCAAAGAGGAGGGGAACGTCTCGAGCCCTCGCACTCTGGGCCGCCTCGGCACTGCTCGCGGCGGCGTGGCTGGCACAGGGCGTGGCTCTGGGAGCGCAGACCGCGAGCATCAGTGCCGCGTTCGCGCCGGAGAAGCTGGGCGCGCCCACGACGGTCACCTTTGGCTTTGAAATCCACAGCACCAGCGCCGCGATCCCCTCGGCGCTGACCGGCATCGTCTTCCACTACCCCGCCGACCTGGGGATCGGCACGAGCGGCCTGGGCCTGGCCACATGCGAGCCGGCGATGCTCGAACACCACGGACCCAAGGTCTGTCCGGCAAACTCGATCATGGGCAGCGGCAGCGCCTTGGCCAAGTTCCAGGTCAGCCCTGAAGTCCAGGAAGAGACCGCGAAGATAGGCCTGGTGGCGGGGCCCTCGCAGAATGGCTATCTGAAACTGCTGATCAGCGCCACCGGCATCTACCCGGTTGCCGCCAGGATCGTCATGACCTCACTGCTCGTGCCCGGCCAGCTGCAGATCGCCGTCCCGCTGGTCGAAGGCGTCCCCGAAGGCCCTGATGTCGCGGTGGTGCGCGTGCAGGTCACGATCGGCGGCAGGCTCACCTACTACGAGCGCAAGCACGGCAAAAGGGTGGCCTACCGGCCTACGGGTGTCCTGCTGCCGAGAACCTGTCCTCGTGGTGGGTTCAAGTTCGCGGCGACATTCTCGTTTCTCGACGGGACCAAGGCGAACGCGACCACGGTCGTGAAGTGCCCCCGGCAGGCGCCGGGCAGAGGGTCTTGAGGAGTCTAAAATGTCCTTCCCATGTTGAGATCCGCACTAGCCGTGATCGTCGTGGGCCTCGGTGCCGGCGTCGCGCATGCCGCGGGCTCGCTCAATGTGCACGACGAAGGCCATCTGCACTTCGTAACCGACTCGGCCACCCAGATCATCGACGAAGGCAGCTTCTCTGGTTCCTTTCCTGGCAAGGGCAAGGTGAACTTCACCTATAACGGCAGCCCCAACGTGAGCGCTCAGTTCACGATCCACGGCCCTGGCGGATCGATCAGCGGGCACGCTCAGGCGAAATTGAGCAATCCCAACAGTCCCAGCCCGAGCTTCCGCGGCGCGCTTACGATCACCGGGGGCAACGGCCGCTACGCCCATGCTCGCGGCAGCGGTGAGCTCACCGGCGTCTTCCAGCGCCGGGGCTTCGGCCTGATCGTGCAGGCGGTCGGCAAGCTGCGATACTGACCCAGGAGGCAGCAAGGAAGGGGAGGAGGATGGGCTTGTCCCGTACACGCTCACTCATTGCGGCGCTCACGCCCTGCGTTGCGCCGGCGCTCATCGCGACGCTCGCGCTCTGCGCAGCCGCCGTGCTCAGCACCACGGCCATATTCGTTGGAACGGCGTGGCTGGCGCCGGGCGTCGCTCTGGGAGCACAGACAGCGAGCATCAGCGCGGCGCTCACGCCTGAGCGACTGGGTCAGCCCACTGCCCTCTCTCTGGGCTTTGAACTCCATGCGGGAGGAGCCGAATTCCCCTCGCCGTTGACGGGCATCGATTTTCGCTACCCAAGGAGCCTGCAGTTCCTGACAAGCGAACTGGGCTTGGCGACCTGCGATCCAGCAAAGTTGCAGGTGCTCGGGCCGAATGCATGCCCAGCCAACGCTCTCATTGGCAGCGGCAGCGCGCTCGTCAAGTTCCAGGTCAGCCCGATCGTCTCTGAAGAGCTCGTTGGGATAGGCATGGTCGCGGGACCCTCTCAGAACGGCTGGGTGAGCCTCCTGATCAGCGCCAGCGGCAGCTCACCGGTGGACGGCCGCATCCTCATGACCACCAGGCTGGTGCCCGGGCAGCTGAAGTTCAAGGTGCCGCTGGTGGAAGGCATTCCCGAAGGCCCTGATGTCGCGATCGTGCGGACCAGGATCACGATCGGTGGTGATCTCATCTACTACAGGCGCTCCCATGGCAAGCGAATCGCCTACAGGCCCAGAGGGCTGGCACTCCCGAGAACATGCCCTCAAGGTGGGTTCAAGTTCAACGCGACCTTCTCGTTTCTCGACGGGAGCCAGACGCACGCGCAGGCGGTGGTCAGATGCCCGCATCAGCGCTAGCGCACACTAGGTCTTTTGAAGGTATAGAAGGAGGTCGTCGAGCTGCTGATCGGCGATGGCACAGATCGCGGTGACGAGCGCGCCGATGCCAGCAGGGCGGCGTGAGAACCGAGATGAGAGTGCGATCAGCACGCCAGGGTGATGCTTGCCGGCAATGAGATGCTCAGCGGAGATGCGCTTGAAGTCGGCGACGTTCTCGGTCAGCACCGTATAGCCGTGCTCGATTGCAGCCGCCAAGACCTCGGGGTCTGACTTCCCAGCCAGTCCGAGCTCGACGACGGTGCGAGCGTCGATGTCGACGGCCCGCAGAGCCTCGGCCAGGGCGGCCGGGTACATCTCGTCCAGCAGCAGCTTCAATGCGTCTCGGCGGCTGCAGTTTCGTGGCGGTGCAACTCTATGCGCGTTGCGATCTCCTCTGGATAGGCAGCCTGGTAGCGCAGCGCGGCGTCAACCTGGGAGCGCGTGAGACTCGACTCCTCGACGAGCGTGGCCAGAGGATCTGGTTCGGCGGGCAGGTCCGCCGCCCACATTGCGACTTCCCAGACATCGGGGCCACCCAGCAGCCCGGCGCGCCTGCCGGCAGGCCCATCGCGGAAGGTGATCAGCGGATGCTCGTCGTGGCGCGTCCCCTCCTCGGCATAGCGGCGCAGACGATCTGAGAGCGTCTCACCGGCAGCTCGCGCCCTCAGACGCAGGCGCTCTGCGAGCGCATCGTCGAGACGCACGGAGACGTTCACCGTCATGTATGCAACGTAGCACAGCGTGTGTAAAGAACGTTCTCCTAAAGTACGGCGCATGGCACTGATTCGCGCAAGCGCTCCCCTGGCCAGGGAGCTGAGCAGGCTGCTTCCCTCGCGGCCATTCCACGTGCGCTTCTGGGACGGTTGCGCCGTCGAGGCCACGAGCACTGTCGCACTGGCATCTTCGAGCGTCGGGGGCCCGACATCGCCGGCCAGGGGCCCGACCTCGCCGAGTACAAGCGCCCCCACGTTCTTCATCAAGCGACCCTCCGCGCTGTCGCACTTCCTGCGCGCCCCCGACACCCTGGGGCTTGGGCGCGCCTACGTGGACGGCACGCTGGCGGTCGATGACATCGATGCCGCATTCCTGGTCATAGACGCATGGAGGCCGCCAAATCTGAGCGTTGCCGAGAAGCTGCGCCTCGGGCTGGCAATCGTGGCCGCCGCCGCCCCGGGCGGGCTTCCCAAGCGCCCGAGCCTCGAGCTCATCCTGAAGGGCAGGCGCCACAGCATCGAGCGCGACGCGGCAGCCATCCGCTACCACTACGACGTCGGCAACGACTTCTTTGCGCTCTTTCTGGATGAGTCGATGACCTACAGCTGCGCGGTCTTCTCCCGCGGCGCCCAGACGCTCGAGGAGGCACAGCGCACCAAGCTCGACCTGGTGGCCACAAAGCTCGAGCTGCAAGCTGGGCAGCGGCTGCTGGATGTGGGCTGCGGCTGGGGGAGCTTTGCGATCCACGCGGCCAAGCACTACGGCGCCCAGGTGACAGGTGTCACGCTCTCGAGCGCTCAGGCGCAGCTCGCGCGCGAGAAGGTCGCCCAGGCGGGCCTGAGCGAGCAGGTGAAGATCGAGGTGGCCGACTACCGCCAGCTTCCCCAAGCCTCCTTTGACGCGATCTCGAGCATCGGCATGGCCGAGCACGTAGGCGAGAGCCAGATCGACCTCTATGCACAGTCGCTCTTCGCCCTGCTGCGTCCAGGCGGCCAGCTCTTGAACCACGCGATCGCGGTGACAGACCCAACATATGACTCGTTGGAGGATGAGTTCTCGCTGCGCTACGTGTTCCCCGACGGCGAGCTGCTGCCGCTCTCCCGCACCGAGCTAGCCCTCGAGCGCGCAGGCTTCTACATCGAACATGCAGAGGGCTTCATGGAGGACTACGCGCTCACGCTGCGCCACTGGTCTGAGCGACTGGACGACCACCTGCCCCAGGCCGAGCTGCTCGCCGGCCCCGAGCGCACCCGTATCTGGCGGCTCTATCTACGCGCTGCCAGGCACGGCTTCGATACCGGGCTCACCACCGTCTACCAGGTCCGTGCGCGCAGGCCGATCTGACCAGATCACGCAGCCAGGCAGACAATGCAGCGGTCGATCTCGACCATCAGGAGCGCCGTGAAGATGACAAGGCGCCTGCCGTCCTCCCACCTGAGTCGCTGGCGCGCTCCCCGAACGGCATGCTCATGGCGCTCCACCGCCTCGTTCAGCGATCGCCAGTAGCCCAGCATCTCCTCCTGCAGCATGCAGCGGCCGTCCCCGAGCTGCGGCCTGTACGTCTCGATCGCGGCCGCCAGCAGGCCCAGTGTCTCGGTGGAGTCTTGCCCCCGATCCAGAGTAGCCGCCGAGTCCGCACCGCGAGCCGGCATTTCCGCCGAGTCCGCGCTCTCCCCCTGCGCCGAGTCCGCGCTCTCCCCCGGCGCCGAGTCCGCGCTCTCCCCAGGCGGCTCGTCCCGCTCGATCAGGTCGTGGGCGAACTCTGCCATCGCCGCGCGTGCCTTGGCGCCGACGGCGATCACCTTGTCCCTCGAGTTCGCGTACCAGAGCATCGCCCAAGCGTCCGACCACTGCTGATATGCCTCCGGGTACGTGGATCCGAAGCGCCCGTCATCCAGGTAGGCGCGAATGTAGTCCTCGACCCGCTCGAAGTCCTCGAACCGCACTGCCGGCTCGATCGTGCCATCGGGTTCGTGCCATGCGCCATCGGGCCCTCCTCGCGCATGGACCAGCAAGGTCGCAGATCCCATCGCATCAAGAGCATCGGCTCTTTGTGCACCCATCTTGAGCAGGAAGCTACCCCGCGGCATGGACGGCAACCCTCGGCCTCAGGCGTCTGCCTGACGCTTGCATAGAATCCGCTCTCCCGGCCAGGCTGGCTCAAAGACGGCTGAGCTCGCTTGGCGCTCTGGGCTCCGAATCCTCAATCCCGATGTCCTCCCTACCATCCGCTCCCGAAGCGCCGTCCGGGCCCAATCGCATCCTCATCACAGGAGGGGCCGGCTTCATTGGCGCCAGCCTCGCGGTCGGGTTGGCTCAAAGGCACCCTGATTGGCAGGTGATCTCCTTCGACAACCTGCGCCGGCGTGGATCTGAGCTGAACCTGGCCCGCCTGCGGGCGGCTGGGGTGGAGTTCCTTCACGGTGACGTACGCTCTCTGGAGGACCTGCTGGCCGTCGGCGATCTTGACGCCCTGATCGAGTGCTCAGCCGAGCCATCGGTGCTCGCGGGAGTGGACGGGAGTCCTGACTACGTCGTGCAGACGAACCTGGCAGGGGCCTATAACTGCTTGGAGCTGGCGCGCCGCACGAGTGCCCAGTTCGTCTTTCTCTCCACCAGCCGCGTCTATCCGGTGGGCGGGCTGCTGGGCCTCGAGCACCGCGAGGGCGAGACCCGCCTCGAGCTGCTTGACGAGCAACCACTGCCAGGCGCATCATCATCTGGTATCGCCGAGTCCTTCCCCTTGGAGGGCGCGCGCACCCTCTATGGCGCCACCAAGCTCGCAGCTGAGCTCTTGGCAAGCGAGTACGCCGCAGCCTACGGCCTGCCCATAGTGATCAACCGCTGCGGGGTCGTGGCCGGCCCCTGGCAGATGGGCAAGGTCGATCAGGGGGTCTTCACCTACTGGATGCTCGCCCACCACTTCAAGCGCAGCCTGGCCTACATCGGCTTTGGCGGTACAGGCAAGCAGGTCCGCGATCTCTTGCACGTGGACGACCTGCTGGAGCTGGTCGATGAGCAGCTGCGCGACCCCGCCCGCTGGGCTGGAGCCACGATCAATGTGGGGGGCGGCCAAGCTTGCAGCCTGTCGCTGCTGGAGACCACAGAGCTTTGCCGTGAGATCACTGGAAGCACCGTGGAGATCCGCCCAACCTCGGAGGATCGTCCAGGAGACATTCCCATCTACATCTCGGACTGCACCAAGGTGAACGCAATGACCGATTGGCGACCGCGCCGCGGACCAGCCGAGATCCTGGCGGACATCCACGCCTGGATCGTCGATCACGAGTCGGCGCTGGCCAACGCATGCCTCTAGCCATCGTCACAGGCTCAGGAGGGCTGATCGGCTCGGAGTCGGTCGCCCACTTCGTGCAAGCCGGCTATGACGTGGTCGGCCTGGAGAACGACATGCGGGCGAAGTTCTTCGGCCCCGACGCCTCGACAGCCCACACCACCGCCGCGCTGGTGCAGCGCTATCAGAAGGACTTCCGCACGCTGGAGATCGACATTCGCGACGCTGACGGTGTGCAACGGCTCTTCGCGCAGCGCGCCGGCGAGATCGAGCTGGTGATCCATACCGCCGCCCAACCATCCCACGACTGGGCGGCCTCCGACCCGCAGACCGACTTCGCTGTCAACGCGAATGGCACGCTGAACCTCTTGGAGGCCACGCGCCGTCACGCGCCGAACGCGACGTTCATCTTCTGCTCTACCAACAAGGTCTACGGCGACCTGCCCAACAGCCTGCCGCTGGTCGAGCTGGACCAACGCCTGGAGCTGCCCGAGGACCATCGCTACCACCGCGGGATCGACACGACCATGTCGATCGACGCATCGACCCACTCGCTGTTCGGCGTCTCAAAGGCCGCCGCAGACCTGCTCGTGCAGGAGTATGGACGCTATTTCGACATGCCCACCGTGTGCTTCCGCGGCGGGTGCCTGACAGGGCCCAACCATGCAGGCACACAGCTGCACGGGTTTCTCTCTTACCTGATGCGCTGCACGATGACAGGCGAGCCGTACACGGTCTTCGGCTATGCCGGCAAGCAGGTGCGCGACAACATCCATGCCTCCGATCTGGTGGCGGCGTTTCAGGCCTTCCACAGCAACCCGCGCCCTGCAGGCCTCTACAACATGGGTGGCGGCCGCCAGAGCAATTGCTCGATGCTCGAGGCGATCGACCTCTGCCAGCAAATCGCCGGCAAGGAGCTTGCATGGACGCTGGGCGAGGACAACCGGATCGGCGATCACCGTTGGTGGATCAGCGACTTAGAGCCCTTCAAGCGCGACTATCCAGACTGGGATCTCGCACACGACGTGACTGACATCCTGCGCGAGATCCACGACCGCAACGCCGAGCGCTGGCGATGAAGCTCTCGATTGTGATCCCCGCGCATAACGAGGTCGAGTCGATCGGCAACACCGTCGACGCGCTGGTCACCGAGCTGGAGGCTGAGAGCGTCCCCTACGAGATCGTCGTGGTCGATGACTCCAGCAACGACGGCACCGGCGAGAAGGTCGGCGAGATGAGCGAGCGCAACCCCGCCGTGCGCTGCGTGCGCTCACCACGCTCGCCCGGCTTCGGCCAGGCGGTGCGAGCGGGCCTGGATGAGTACAGCGGCGACGCCGTCGCGATCGTGATGGCAGACCTCTCCGACTCGCCGGCTGATGTCGTGCGCTACTACCGGGTCCTGCAAGAGGGCTTTGACTGTGTCTTCGGATCGCGCTTCATCCGCGACGGTGCGGTGCACGACTATCCCAGGCCCAAGCTCATCCTCAACAGACTCGTGAACCTCGGGATACGCATGCTCTTCCGCCACGGCTACAACGACACCACGAACGCCTTCAAGGCCTACAGGCGCGAGGTGATCGAGAATATTCAGCCACTTCTCTCCAATCACTTCAACCTCACCGTCGAGATGCCACTCAAGGCGATCGTCCGCGGGCACTCCTACTCGGTGGTGCCGATCTCCTGGACAAACAGGACCCATGGGACCTCCAAGCTCAACCTGACTGAGATGGGAAGTCGCTATCTGTTCATCGTCCTCTATGTGTTCTTGGAGCATCATCTCAGCGGCGGTGACTACTGGCGCCCAGACCGTCTGGGCACCGGACGCCGTGCACGGCCGGGTGTGATCCAGAGCTGATGCGGAGTATCGAACTGGTCGAGCGCAGGTGGCGCTGGATCTTGTCGATGCTGATGCTGTTAGACGCAGCGCTCCTGCTGTACATGGGTCGTGGGTTCTCGTTCTTCGGCGACGACTGGTCCTTCGTGATGTACGACTCCGGTCCTGGGATCCATTCGCTGCTCCTCGCCCACAACGGGAACATATCCATCGTCCCCGCAGCGATCTACAAGGTCCTCTTTCACCTCGTGGGGCTCAACCACTACGCCGTCTACAGGCTCGTGGTGATCCTGTCACACCTACTGAGCGCCGGACTCATCTTCCTGCTCGCCTCGCGGCGATTGCCCCGCGCGCCGGCGCTCCTGGCGACACTCCTGATCATGTTCCTGGACGCGGCCTGGGAGGATCTGCTGTGGGCCTTCCAGGTGGGCTATCTGGTGTCGGTAGTGGGTGGTCTTGCCACCTGGGTGCTCCTGGAACGGAAGCGCCGCTGGAGCGACGTCGCAGCCATGCTTTGCCTCGTCGTCGCGATGGGCAGCTCGAGCGTGGGCATCGCCTTCATGGCCGGCGTCTTCGTCGAGCTGGCCTGGCAGCGCCAGGGCAAGCGTCTCTGGATCGTGGCGGTCCCGGCGGCGCTCTACCTGCTCTGGTATCTGAGCTACGGCGAAAGCCAGGTCACGACCAGCAGCGTGATCCACTCCCCGGGCTACGTCTTGGATATCGCGGCGGCCGCCTTCGGCGCCGTTGCGGGACGTGGACTGGGATGGGGTCGACCACTCGCGCTCGTGGGCGTGCTGGCCATGGCGGCGCGACTGATGCACACCACGTCTGTGACTCCGCGATTGTTGGGCCTGCTGGCGACGGGTCTGACCCTGTGGATCGTCACGGCGCTGGCGCGTTCGACGATCTCTCCGCCGTGGTCGAGTCGCTACACCTATCTCGGGGCCGTCGTCATCGTGCTCGTCGGCGTCGAGCTGCTGCGCGGGATCACAATAAGCCCGCACGTGGCAGGGCTGGCGGCCGCGATCGTGGCGGTCTCGATTGCGGCGGGATTGACGATCATGAAGAACGCTACGCCTGCGCGACTTGAAAATGGCGAAGCTGTGACCGCTGAGCTCGGGGCACTGGAATTGGCGGCAGCCTACGCGCGCCCTGATTATCAGGTCGACCCCACACGGGCTCCTACGCTCGCGGCGGGACCCTATCTGCACGCGGTACGTGCGATAGGTTCATCGCCTGCGCATACGCCAGCCAAGATCATCGCCTCTGAACCAGACGCGCGAGCCGCGGCGGACGCGACGTTGCTGGCATTGGAGATCCCCAAACTGGCGGCCCTGACCAGCATGCACATGGCAACACATGCCAGCGCCCCTAGCCTTTTGGCGCTCACAGCAGGCATCCAGGTGCGACGCGGCGGATGTCTCGACCTCACGCCAGTATCCAGTTCCACGATGACAGCCACGATCGACCTGCCACGCGACGGCATCCTGATTGAGGATCGGGGCGCCAGGCTCCTCTCCATGGCACTGAAGCGCTTTGCCACGGGATTCAGTGCAATTCCTCACACCGTCTCACCCCATTCCGGCATCTCCCTATCGATTCCAGGCGACTCGTCCACCATCCCCTGGCAGCTGCAAGCAAACTCGTCCTCCCCATTCTCGCTCTGCGGAGCTGGCGCTTAGACCCGACCTGGGTGCCCGTCGCGTTTAGACACGACCTGCGGCCCCTCGCGGCTCACCTTGCTCGCGCTCTGACTTCACCCGCGCGACAGGGTGTCTGGCGTTGTAGTGAAGCAGCAGCGCTCCCACAAGGATAAAGGGCACAAAGTTGACCATGTGCAGTACAAGCGCATAAGGCAGGGCCGAGGACTTGGACAGCTTGTAGGCTTTCAGCGCGATTATCACAGCACCCTCGAACACCCCCACCGCGGCGGGTGGCGACGGCAAGATCATGCCAAATCCGAGCGCCACCGCCACTAGCACGCCACTCGCAAAGGGCAGCTGCAGATGGAAGGCGAGCGTGACCAGGTAGCTGCACAGCGCCGTGAGCATCCAGGCCGTGATCGTCAAGAGGAAGGCCTCGATCGCCCCCCTCCAATTGCGCAGGCCATTGAGTCCATGGTCCAGCTCGACCACGGTTCTATCCAGCCGCTCTCCCGAGAGCAGCGAAAGCCGGCCCAATGGACGCAGCAGCAGCCTCAGCGGCCGATCTCCGTAGATGACGAGTACCGATGCCGCAACTGCGATCGCCAGCACGAGGACGATCGCCGCGATCGCAGCGGCCTTGAACCAGCTCACATGCGGCAGCCAGGGCTCTGCGACGAAAAAGATCACGAGAATGCCCACCACGTCATACAGTCGGTCGAGGATGATCGTGCCCACGATCTCGACCGCCGGCGCGGTGCTCCGACGCGAGAGCACGAGCACCCGCCCAGCTTCACCCGCACGCGCGGGCAAGATGTTGTTGTAGAGATAGCCGATCATCATCGCGTTGAAAGCTGTCGTCGCGGGTGGACGCCTGCCGGGAGTGAACAGCGAGCGCCAGCGCAGAGCGCGCGCGACGTTGCCCAAGCCGAACACGATCAGCGCCGGCAGCAGCCACCAGTAGTCACTCGTGCGCAGCGCGTGCCACATCTGCCCAAGCCTGATGTCCCTGAGCGCGATATAGGAGAAGAGAACGGTGATGAGGACGGTGATGAGATTGATCGCCAGCCGCGACCGCCGCCGCCCACCGGACCGGGCAATGAGTTCGTTGTCTACCACCAGTTGCGCCGCTTCTCTGCCGCCATCGGCGCCACGTTAGTGCAAGACCCGGCCATGAGGCTGTGTGCTAGGTTTTGTGGCCATGCGTCTGGCACAGCCCAGCGTTGAGCACTGGCCAGTGGGCGCGTGAGCAGGTAGAGGCCCATGGCATTCGATCCTCATGTCGTGTGGATGCCAGGTGGTGTTCGCACCGAGATCCACCTCACCGCCCTCCAGACCGGTGGCGCGTTCTGCCTGTTGGTGGACCATCCGCCTGTGGGCTGGTCATTGGCGGCACATCTACACCAAAACGAGGCCGAGACGATCCACATCGTCGAGGGCGAATTCGAGATGGAGGTCGATGGGGCCCGATCGCGCCTATCCGCCGGCGAGACGATCTACGTGCCTCGAGGCGTGATCCACTCTGGCGCCAACATCGGCCGGCAGTCTGGCCGGCGCGTCCTGCTCTTCAGCCCCGCCGGGATGGAGCGCTTCTTCTCCGAAGCCGGCGCATCCACTCCTGACACCGAGCCAGACATCCCGGCGCTGCTCGCCGCGGCGGGGCGCCATGGCTGGGAGTTCATTGCCCAAGCCCCTGCGGAGAGAGGCTAGCGAGCCTGCCTCCTCAGGTGAGGCGGCAGCTCACTTCTTCTTTGCCTTGCCTTTTGCTTTGGCTTTGGCGGCCTTCTGAATGTGGACGGTGGCGGTCTGCGTCTTCCCGCCCGAGACGATCGTCACGATCGCCGTCAGCTTGCCGTACTTCGCCAGCAACGCGCGCCCGGTTGAGTTGAGCGAGAGCGTGAGCGTATTGATGGCCCCGGCGGCGAGCGTCGTCGATCCGGTGGCGATAACCACCTGCTTGGTCTGAGTGCCGGCGTTGGTCTTGCCTTTGCTCTTTTTGGCGCTGATCGCCTTGATCTTCCCCTTCTTCAGGTGCTCGGTGACCGTGGCCTTCAGGGTGACGGTGCCACACGATGCGCCACCGCCGGGGCAGGACAGCTTGGCCGTGAGCTTGCCGCCGAGGCCAGAGATCGAGACGAGCTGGACGACCGGTTGGGAGACTGGCCCCGGTGGTCCGGTGCCGGCGGGCAAGGCGTGGTAGATAACGCCAACGAACGGCGATTCTGAGGACTCCCCTGCGTAGTCGGCGGTGAAGCCGTTGCTGACAGTCGCGAAGGTGCCGTTGAACTTCCCGCCGATCAGAAAGGGCTTGAACTCCTGGCCGGCGGCTGGAACGAAGCCCCCCACGAGAATCGGCGCCAAGATGCCTCCGGCGGTGAACACGCCGCTTCCTTCACAGCATGGTGAGCTCAGCTGAACGGTCCCGACACTCGATGCGCTCGCGATCTCAGGGGAGATGGTGCCGTTGCTCTCGTTGACGAAGGATCCTCCCTCCTCAAGGAGGTACTGCGCACCGGGCCCAACGGTCACGTTGCCTTCGTTTGTAGTCGCCGTCGGGCGAGCCTGCTCAAAGGAGCCACCCGTCACGCTCAAAGTGCCTGCGGGCGTGTTGGCCAGGGGAACCTCCAGCTGGATGTTGCGCGAGGGACTTTCCACCTGGGCGAGGATCTTGCCCTTGTTCTGAATGGAGCCTTCTTCGACGCTGACCGATCCGCCGCTGGCTTCACCACTGCCGGACGCAACGAGTTCGAGTGTGCCTTCGTTGACGAGTTGGCCTGCGCCAAGCAGCAGCCCGGTGTTGTTCGTGGTCTCTCCGCCCGAGCTGAACGGTTCGCCCCGTACTGTCACCGTCTGACCTGCGGGGATCGTCCCAGTGACACGCGCCGACTCGTGATTCAGCAGAAAGTGCCCGGATCCGGCTGAGTCCTGGAGCTTTGCGCCATTCTGGATGGCCACTTCATTACCTGAGAGCGAGCCGCCACTCTGAGTCCAAGTGGCGGTGCCGGAGGCACCGCTCATGGTGATTGCCCCATTGTTCACCACTGAGCCGTCGTTGGTAAACGAGGCCGTGCCGGCGAAGCTCGTCACCATCAGCCATGAGGCGCCAGGATCGACGGTGATCGACCCGTCGTTGGTCGCGGCCCATGGGTAGGCTCCTTCGCCTTCCTGCTGCTCGTTGAGAGCCCCGCTGATGACCTGCACGCTTCCCGTCGACTGGGTGGTGAGGTTCGACACCTTGAAGTAGTCGGCCATCTTGCTGTCTTCGACCTGCGTTTCGATCTGACCGTAATTTTCAACCGTGTCGGCAGTCAGATATGCGCCTGCGCCGCCTTCTTCTCCGCCTGTGTGTGTACCTCCTGCGGTCGCATCGAGGACGATCTTCCCGGTCGAATTGATGGTCGCGCTTTCCACGAAAAGCTGGGTGACGTGCTGGGTCTCTCCTTTGTATATGAAGCTCGCTCCAACCACGTCAATGGTCTGAGTCCCGCTAGAGGAGCCCAGCGTGAGCGACTTTGCCTCTCCTCCTTCGGCAGGCAGCGTCACCGTGTAGGTACCAGGGGCGGTGATGCAGACGTCATCTGTGTTTGTCGGCACCCCTTCGGGACTCCACGCTTTTGCTTCGCTCCAGTTCCCACTCCCAGACCCCCACGTCTTCGTGCACGCCTGCGCTGCCGCCGCTGACGCCACCAGACCACTAAGAGCCAACACCAAGACGAGCGTCAAGCGAATACGCGTCACGAAACCATCCTTGTCTGTCGCAATGAACCGGGCCCAGCGTTCCGACAGCTTACGGCAGCAGGCCGATCCGTCCGCCAGGCCCAGGCATCACACGCCCAGCAGCCCTGCTCGTAGGCGACGTCTAGCCTCCTCAGCGACATCCTCGGCGCTCTTGGCGCCACTATCGACCGCGTGGCCCTCCAGCGAGCCGAGGTCGGCGAAGTCGCGCCATAACCGCTCGATGACCGAGACATCAGCGATTCGGTTTGCCTCGCGACTCGCTGCTCGTGAGATACAGAGAGCCAGCGGCGCGCGAAGCACGCAATAGGCGACGGCATGGCCGGCTGTTTGGAGAGCATCGCGCAGCGGCTCAAAGAACCAATGTGGGCTGATGATCCCATCGACGATCGTAAAGTAGCCGGCATCGGCGTAGCTCACGGCGGCTGCTGCGACGATGCGCATGACGATCATGTTCTGCTCGTGTGACTCTGGCCTCCACGGCTCGACATAGCCGGCGCGGATGAAGTGGAAGAACAAGTCGGACTCGAGATGCACTCCGCGCTCGAACCCAGCGGCCAGCAGGCGAGCGGTCGCCGTCTTCCCAGCGCCAGGCGGCCCCGTGAGAATGAGGATGGGGTTAGGCACAGCTCAGGCGTCCTCGGCGGGCGGCGTCACGCTTGCGTTCAGCACCTCGGCGCTTGGCCGCCAAGCGCCGCTCACGTGAGGCCGCGGTCGGGCGGGTGGCACGACGGCGCTTGGGAACCACAAGCGCCTTCGCAAGCCGCTCACGCAACCGACTGGTGGCCAACTCGCGATTGCGTGCCTGCGATCGCCCGTCCTGGGCGACCGCCACCACACGCGGCCCTACACGCGCCAGCAACCGCTCCCGCTGCACATCACTCAATGTTGGCGAGGCAAGTACATCGAAGCTCACTTCAACACGAGAAGCGGTGACATTGGCGTGCTGTCCCCCTGGGCCAGAAGAGCGACTCGTCCGCACCACCACCTCCGAGAGCGGAATCGTCAGTCCTCCAACGATCCGCAGCCGCCCATCAGAGTCCTCTTTAGCACCATTGACCATGACAGACGTCCGCAAACCGCCGAATTTGGGCCACCAACGATAAAGCTTTGCGGGCGCGATCCGATGATCGTCCAGACATGTCCTCTTCCCTGGTCTCGACGTCCTCGCGCTCTTCGGCTCCTCTGCGTTCCAGCGGGCGCTGGATAGATCACTGGCTCGAGACCCTCCAGGACATCGAGGCCCTGCGCGCCACGCATCCGATGATGGACGCCGTGATCGATGAGATCGACGGCCGGATGATCCGCGTCGGGGATCAATGGCTGGCCGACTTTGCCTCCTGCAACTACCTTGGCTTCGATCTCGATCCAGAGATCATCCAGGCGATCCCCGCCTACCTGGAGACATGGGGGACGCATCCGAGCTGGTCCCGGCTGCTCGGCAGCCCTGTTCTCTACGAGCAGATCGAGACACAGCTGACCGAGCTGCTCGGTTGCGAGGACTCGCTTGTGCTGCCGACGATCACGCACATCCACGCATCTGTGATCCCCGTGCTCGCCGCCTCAGGGACGATCTTCCTCGACGCGCGCTCGCATAAGACCATGTATGACGGCTGCCAGGTGGCCCGCTCTCGAGGCGCCGCGATCCGCAGGTTTCGCTTCGAGGATCCTGACCATCTCGAGGAGCTCCTGGCGGCGGAGCGTGACCGCGCCCGGCTCGTCTGCATGGACGGCGTCAACAGCATGACCGGCAATGCGCCCGATCTGCCTGCGTTCGCGGAGGTTGCGCGCCGCCATGGCGCCCTGCTCTACGTTGACGACGCGCATGGCTTCGGGGTCATCGGCGAGCGTTCGCCCGAGGAGAGTTCTCCTTACGGGCGCCGGGGCAACAGCGTTGTGCGTCACTTCGGCGAGAGCTACGACGACGTGGTCCTGGTCGGCGGCTTCTCCAAGGCCTACTCGTCTCTGCTTGCGTTCATCGCTTGCCCGACCGAGGTCAAGAACCTGCTGAAGGTTGCGGCGCCGCCCTACCTCTACTCAGGCCCCTCGCCCATCGCCTCGCTGGCGACGGTCCTTGCAGGCTTCGATGTAAACGAGCGCAGGGGCGACGAGTTACGCCGAGTTCTGCACAAACACAGCACCCGCGTTCTGGGAGCGCTCCAAGAGCTCGATGTGTACACGACCAATCGCTCTGGGACTGCCTGTCATCGAGATTCCGCTTCGCGACCACGCCCGCATCGACGAGGTGGGCCGGGTGCTGTTCAAGCGTGGTGTCTACGTCACGCTCGCCGCCTACCCGCTTGTGCCCAAGGCCGAGGTTGGCTTTCGGGTGCAGCTCACAGCAGCCAATACCGACGAGGAGGTCGCAGTTCTGATCGGCGCTCTGACTGAGCTCAGTGAGCGGGGCGAGCTCCAATCGGCATCGGCCCAGCAAACGGTCGAGGCGACGTAATGGGCGCGCGTGCGCTGCAGCCCCAGCGCTCCACCGGCAGGGACGCGAGCAGGGGCACGCGGGGAGGCGCGCGGAGGCGATTCTTCGAACGGCAGGACTCGCACGCATGGCGGGCCTACCTGGTGTTCGGCGCTGTAGGCATTTTCCTGTATCTGTTCATCCCGCCGCTGGAAGGGCAACACGCTGCTGTTCAACACGCTCGGATTGTCGAGCTGGATCGCGGTGATCGTGGGGATTCGCCGTCACAAGCCGAGCTACGCGCTGCCGTGGTGGCTGTTCGCGGTCGGCTTCGTCCTGTACTGGATGGGTGACGTTTACACCTACAGCTACCGCGTCTACATCCTGCACCACGAAGTCCCGTTCCCGTCGATTGGCGACGCGATCTACTTGTCGGTCTATCCCGCACAGATGCTGGGCCTGCTGCTCCTCGTGCGCCGGCGAAACCCGCAGCGCAATCGCAACACCCTGATCGACGCCGCAATCCTGACGCTGGGGCTGTCACTGCTGTCCTGGGTGCTGCTCGATCGCGCCCTACATTCACGACGGCTCGTTGGGCCTGCTGCCCAAGCTGGTGTCGGTCGCCTATCCACTGGGCGACGTCCCACGCTCGCCGCGACCATCCGGCTACTGCTCGACAGCGGTCCGCGCAGCCGGCCTTCTACTTGCTCAGCGCGAGCATCTGACTCCCTGCTGGTGACCGACTTCGTCTACGGGGTGATGACCCTCGACAACGCCTACCACCATCAGCTGGTGCTCGATCTTGGCTGGTTCTCCTACCAGCTGCTGTGGGGCGCCGCCGCGCTGCACCCTTCGATGGTTGCCCTGGACAAGCCGGTCAAGACCCAGGGGGCCAAGCTGAACGCCTCCGGCGTCGAGCCTGCTCACCGGCGCCTCGCTGATCGCGCCGGTGTGCATCCTCCTGCAAGGAGCCGCGCCGCGGCGACCTCGACCTGATCGTGACCATCTGCGCCTCGGTCGTGCTGTTCGGCCTGGTAGTGATGCGCATGGTCGACCTGGTGCGCCAGCAGGAGCGCTCCGTCGCGCGCGAGCGGCTGCTCAGCTCCTGTGGCGCAGCGCTTGTGGCCTGGTGCGACCCGAGAGGAGATGCAGCAGGCCGCATTAGGGGGTGGTCGCTCCACTGCTGAGGGTGCTGGGTTGGGGTGCTGTGCCTGATCGGGGACGGCGGGCTCGCGGCGGTGGCACGCAATGACCGCCTCCAGTGGCCGGCGCGAACGCTTCCGGAGCAGTTGGGCACGAGAATGGTCGAGCTCGCCACAAGAGCTCCCCGCAAGATGTGACACTGGAACCGAAGCTGCTCGTCGCGTTGGAGCTTCC
>CAVTGW010000008.1:0-207974 GCA_963734425.1 uncultured Solirubrobacterales bacterium | reverse complement strand
TCATGTACCTGTCGTGCCTCTTCGAGTAACGGACTCATTGCAGGGAGCATGGCGCACAATCGCAATTACGTCGCGATACCGTCGTCGCAGCCGCCTCCCCCATCGGGCGCAGCGCTCGGCCTGGGTGGCCGGCCGCAACGGTGGTTGCACAGGGGCATATGTATGCCGGCTGAGGGGTAGTAGCTCGCCAAACCTCCTCATCCCGCTAGATTCAGCGTCCATTCAAGCGCCGATATGCCCATAGACCTCAACCGCCCTGCTTGGCGCTCGCCCTGGATGCTCTGTGTGGCGGCGATCCTTCTCGGCCTGCTGGCACCCTTGCCGGCGCTCGCCAAACGCGACCGGCGCAAGCCGCATGGCAAGCCACATCACGTCGTCGTCCACGAGCGGTGCGGTGCGAAGCGGCCAAAGCGGGGCCCGGATGAGCGGTGCGTGAGCAGATCGCGCAGCCGCTCGACGCCGGCGAAGCCCAGGCGAACGGGCACGACCACCCACACGAGCACGAGCACCAGCTCGTCCACCGCCACGACCAGCACCACGAGCAGCCCGGCGAGCACCACGACCAGCACCACCACCAGCCCAGCGATCACGACGACGACCATCACCACTACCACCAGCCCAGCGACAACTACAACCTCTACGAGCACGACGACCACTACCAGCGTCACCAGCGCGACGAGCACCAGCTCGCAGACCACCACGAGCACCACGACAAGTACCAGCTCGCAGAGCACCTCGACGAGCTCGAGCCCGACGACCACCACGACCAGCACCACCACCACGACCACGACCGGCTCAAGCGGGGCAAAGCCGATGCCGCTCAGCACGCAGGGGCGCAACTTCGCCAAACAGCCCGCAAGCGTGCTGCTGACCTATGCGGGCTCGGTGAGCCCGAGTGTCGCCTCGGGATGCGTCGGGGTTGAAGCGTCGGGCAAAACCGTCTCCTTCGGGAACATCGAGCAGGGTCCGACATCGGAGACGATCAGCTTGGAGCTCGTGCCGGGAGGCGCGATGCCCACGAGCGTCCGCTGCCCGTCGGGGGCGAGTGGACAGACCAGCACGTTCGCGGTCTCGGCTGCGCCCGCATCCTCCGGCGGCGTGCTCAGTGATCCGATTGACTCGAAGTATCTGACCGAGGTGCCTTTTGGCGATCGTTCTGATTGGATCCAGCCGTGGCGGGCCTATATGGATACGTGGCCGGCGTCGAGGCTGCTCGATTCGTTGGGGATCAACTTCAACGTGAACGCGGCTGAGGCCGAAGACAGCGCCAGGCTGTTGCAGGAAAGCGACTTCAAGCTGGCCCGCATCGAGATTGGGTGGAACTCGCTCTCCTACGAACACCCTACGCAGTTCGCCAACGAAGCCAACATCCGTACGCGGCTGGAAGCGCTGCACAACCACCATCTGCGCCCGTTGATCCTGCTCAATGCCAACAGTGGCGGACCGACGCCGGCCAAGGAGGTGAATCTCGAAACGACAGCCGCGGCCCCCGCTGGCGCACGCAGCGTCAAGCTAACGCCCGCCAGCGCCGCGGAGGTCGTGCCGGGTAAGACCGGCTTCGCCAACCTCTCCTTCGGGGGCAACCCCGACATCCTCATCACATCGGTAGGTAGCGGCGATGTGGCGACGCTCTCCACGCCCCTGCCCGCCGAGCTGCCGGCTGGCGAACATGCAGGGTCCACATTGCTGTACGCGCCCTTCGGGCCGCCTGAACTCTCGAACGGCAAGCCCAATCCCGCTTTCCAGGCGACGCTGAAGGGTTGGCTGAGCTACGTCGCGACGGTCTGCAAAGAGGCGCAGAGCATCTTCGGGCCCGAAGGCTACGACCTGGAGATCTGGAACGAGCTGAGCTTCGGCTCACAGTTTCTCGGGCAGGAAAACTACTACTCCCCCGCACGCGAAACCGGCAAGGGCTCGGTCACCGAAACACTGCTCGACGACACGGTCGCCTACCTTCGCAACCCCGCCAACGGCATCTCGCCGGGCGTGGGCATCACCGACGGCTTCGCCAATGAGACGCCGTTCGCTTCCCCGGCCCTGCTGCCTTCGGGGCTGACGGCGATGAGCAAGCACCTCTACAAGGATGGCGAGTACCTCCCAGGACAGGAAGAAGACAACTCGATCCGGCCGCTCAACGTGCTGGGGGAAAAAAGCTACACGATCCTCGGAACGAGCCTCGAACCCATCTTCACGCCGCTGTTCAAGCCGCGCTACCACTCGCAGCTGCCCGAGTACTTCCTGACGGCCACGCAGACCGAGACGACCGTCCGCGACCTCGCGCCCATCACGACCACGATCTATGGTGTGCCGCACGGGCGCAACGTCCCGACCGAAGGCGGCTCTCCGCTCGAAGTGTGGATGACCGAGTACAACATCCCGACCAACGCGTTCAGTTCTGACAGCCTGGAACACCCAGGGCAATGGCAAGGGCAGAGTGCAGTGCTGACCCCGGCTCAGGCCACGCACGTGCAGACCGAGGTCCTGCTGCGCAGCCTGGTCTCGATGATCAACAAGGGCATGACCCGCGAGTACTTCTACGCCGCCACCAGCAAAAATTGGAATCTCATCAGCGAAAGCTTCATGTCAGCCGTGAACGCCAACCCCAGCGCCTACCCCGGCCAACAAGCAGGCGGCGAAATCACCGAAAGCTTCCGGCGCATGCTCGAACAGTTCCAAGGCCCTGGCCCCGAAGGCCCCACCCGCCAGCTGAGCCTCCTCTCGATCGCCCAAGAAGGCAACCACGCGCAGTTCGCCGGCAACGGCACCGTCGGCTACCCCAACCTCTACGACCGCGAAATGCTAGCGGTCTTCCCCTTCCAAGCATCGCCGACACGCTTCGTGATCCCCGTCTACGTCATGAGCGAGAACCTCACCACGCTCTTTGACACAGGCGAACCAAACGGCATCGACAGCTTCGACCTGCCCAACGAGAACTTCCGCATCACCCTCAGCAACCTCCCCGAAACCACCAATCCCCCTGCGGTCAGCGCCTACGACCCCATCCGCAACGAAACCACCCCAGCACGCTTCATCACCCGCAAGGGCAATGAGGCAATCTTCGAAATCGCTGCAACCGACTACCCCCGCATCCTCACAATCGAATACCCCAATACCTAGTGTGGTGTCTTGCAATTAGTTGTGGTTTGTGGTAGGGTGGTGTATGCGTCTACCTACACCAGCACTGCCACTGTCTGATAGTCATCGAGAGGTCCTTGAAGCGCTCGCAAAGTCGGGGGTTAGCTCGCATCGCGATGTGCAGCGTGCGCGGGCGTTGCTGTTGGCTGGCGATGGTCAGCCCAACACCTATATCGGCGCGAGGGTGGGGGTTTCACCGAGCACCGTCAAGGCATGGCGGGAGCGTTTTTCCCAGGACGGGCTGAAGGCGTTCGGCGCGGTACGTCCGGGCCGGGGGCGCAAGCCGTCGATCCCGGCGCAGAAGGTGCAGGAGATCGTGCACGCCACGCTGCACGAGAAGCCTGCGGGCGAGACGCACTGGAGTTGCCGGTCGATGGCCAAGGCGCAGGGTGTCAGTCCGGCGACGGTGCAGCGGATCTGGTCCGCGCGCAATATCCAGCCGCATAGGTTCAGGACGTTCAAGCTCTCAAACGACAAGCGTTTCGAGGAGAAGCTCGTCGATGTCGTTGGCTTGTATTTGAACCCGCCGGAGAAGGCGATCGTCCTGAGCATGGACGAAAAGAGCCAGATCCAGGCGTTGGACCGCACCCAGGCGAGCCTGCCGATGAAGAAGGGCAGGGCGGGCACCATGACCCACGACTACAAGCGTCACGGCACCACCACCCTGTTCGCCGCGCTGGACGTCCTAACCGGCGCCGTGATCGGTGAGTGCTTGCCTCGCCACCGTCACACAGAGTTCTTGAAGTTCCTGCGCACGATCGATCGTGAGGTCCCCAAGGGTCTGCAGGTCCACCTGATCCTCGATAACTACTGCACCCACAAGCACGAAAACGTGGAGAAATGGCTCGCCAAACATCCACGCTTTCATTTGCACTTCACACCGACATCGAGCTCGTGGCTGAACCTCGTGGAGCGCTGGTTTGGGAAGCTCACCGACAAGGCCATCCGCCGCGGAATCTTTCACTCCGTACCCGAGCTCATCACCGCGATCGAGACCTACCTCACCGCCAGCACCGAGAACCCCGAGCCCTTCATCTGGACCGCCACCGCCGAGCAAATCCTCACCAAGGTCCAACGCGGCCGCGCCACCCTCAACACAATCACCACCTAAAACCGAGACACAACCTAGAGACCGCTGACGGACGTGTTGGGTGGGTGAACGGGCCGCTGGTTAGGGATGCGGGGTTATGGCAATTATGGTCATCTCGCCCTTCTGGGGCCCATAGCACCAGAAAATGCGATAAGCGCCCGGAGTGTTGTTCTGGGCGTAAGCCTCGAAGACCTTTCCCTCAAGGTCGAAGGGATGGTCCAGCGAGTCGTACTCGTGGGTGTTGAGGCTACCGTGGCGGGGGTTGGTGGCGAGGAGTGAAACGGCCTTGGCGACCTGCTTGAAAAGACCCTCCTGCTTGGACGACTTCATCTTTTGCTTGCCGCCCGACTGCTTGTTCCTCTCCGCGCGCGTGTGGGCAGCTTGTTCGGCGGCGCTCTGAAGCTCCTGAAAGGTTGCCGTGGCCTCCGAGGTCCAACGCAGCCGGAAGCTCATTCCTCTTCTGGGAGGCGATCAGCGAATGCAAAAGCGCCGGCGAGATCCGGGCCGTCGTTCAGCTCGCCCTCGCGTGCCTGCTCAAGACCACGGTCGACCATGCCCTTCGCGGCCTCGTTCTCCCAGAGCCAGGCATCGCGCTCGGGCACCAGGCGGTAGAACTTGATGACAATCCCATCGTCGGCCTTCTCCACCTGCACGGTCCGTCCCGCGAACTCTCGTCCGAGAGTCAGGCGACCCTTTCCGTCGATGGTCTTCAGTGCCGGCATATCAACTCCCCTGTGGGATAGTGGGCAGGTGGGATCTACCCACTATACACGATCTCCCAAGGCTTGACGGCTCGCCTACGTGAGCGCCAGCACTGTCCAAAGCGCACGCAGCACGATCCAAAATGGAGCTGCACGCGCGCGCGTGGGCCGTGTTTTCCTTAGACACGCCCAGCCTCCAAGTAGGCTCCGATGAGCCACGCCGTCCGCACCGGTCTCTAGGTTCAACCCAATGGCGAGCCATCGCACACGGATGACCAGCACGCGCATGGCGCTCGCGCTGACATTCGCGCTGGCGCTGGCGGCGAGCTTGCCGGCAGCGGCGCTCGCTGCGAATGGAAGCTGGATTGCGGCCACATCGATGCTCGAACCGCGCGAACGCGCTGTCGCGGCGTCTCTGCCCGACGGCGAGGTGTTGGTTACGGGCGGCGAAAACGTGAATGGCGAGCTCGCTTCCAGTGAAGTCTATGATCCATCCACGAATAGGTGGTCCCTGGCGGCGCCGATGGGCCAACCGCGCGAAGGCGCTGTGGCGGCGTCTCTGCCAAACGGCGATGTGCTGGTGGCGGGTGGCTGGGACAACGGTCTGCTGGCTTCCAGTGAAACCTACGACCCATCCACGAACACGTGGACCGAAGTGGCGTCGATGGTCGAAGCGCGCGAAGGCGCTGTCGCGGCGTCTCTGCCCGACGGCGAAGTGCTGGTGGCGGGTGGCGACAACGCCCTGACCACCACTGAAATCTATGACCCCACCACGAACAAATGGACTGCGGCAGCGTCGTTTGTGGAAGGTCGCGATTTCGCATCCGCCGCGTCTCTGCCAAACGGTGACGTGCTGCTCGCAGGCGGTAAGGAGGGATTTGGGGGGCCCCTCGCCTCCAGCGAAATCTTCAGTGCCACCATGCTTGAATGGAGCACGGCCGAAGCGATGCTCCAAGCGCGCGATTTCCCTGCTGCCGCTTCGTTGCCCAACGGCGATGTGCTGGTGGCCGGCGGTTACAGCGGTAGCGGTTACCTCTCTTCCACCGAAGTCTACGATCAAAGCACGAACAAGTGGACCGCTGACTCCCCGATGCTTGAAGCGCGAGAAGGGGCGCTCGCCGCGTCGCTGCCAAACGGGGCCGTTCTAGTGGCTGGTGGCGAAAGCGCCGGAGGCGAATACCTGGCCTCAAGCGAACTCTTCTACTCGGCGCCCCAGGCAGAGGTCGCGGGTGGTGCGTTTGGCGATGAGACGGTCAGTGAGCCCTCGCCCGGGTCGGTGCTCAGCGTGACCAACGGTGGCGCGCAAGCGCTGGCGATCACCGCTCTCAAGCTGGAAGGCACAGATGCCGCCGAATTCGCAATCGCCGCCAGCTCGTGCTTGGAGCGCAAGCTCGCCTATGGGCAGAGCTGCACGATCACCGTCCAATTCACACCGACTACGACAGGAGAAAGAACCGCGAGCATCGCACTCTCCGACAACGAGCCCTCGGCGAGCGTCATCGCGCTGAGCGGTACCGGCGTGGCTGCCAACGCGGGGCCGACCGGGCCCACGGGGCCGACCGGGGCAACCGGGCCCGAAGGGCCTACTGGACCCACCGGTGCCACTGGATTGACCGGAGCCACCGGAGCCACGGGGCTGACCGGGCCCACGGGTCAAGCCGGCACCAATGGCACCAACGGGACGGATGGGACCAACGGCGCGCAGGGACCAGCCGGAGCGCCAGGCCCTGCCGGAGCGCGAGGACCGGCCGGCCAGATCGAGCTCGTCACCTGCAAATCGGTCAAGAAGGGTAAGGGCAAGCACAGAAAGACCGTCCAGCAATGCACGACCAAGCTGACGAGCTCCCCGGTCAAGCTCTCGAGTGCGAAGGTTCTTGGCTCGGCGATTCTCTCGCGTGGCAAGGTCGTGTATGCCGCCGGATCGGCCGTCGATTCGGGCGCAGGCAGTCAACTGCTGCTGAGGCCGCGCCACGGGCTGAGCGCGGGCAGCTATATGCTGACGCTCACGCATGGGGGACGCAGGCAACACCAGACGATCACGATCGAGCCATGAGGACTCATGCGCTTGAGATTGACCGCAGTCGTGATGGCCGCGCTTGTCGTGTCCGCAGTGGCGGTCTCAGCTGCAGCGTCCCCTTCAGCTGAGCCGCTCTACGCGTTTGGCCTGAACGCTTCCGGCCAGCTGGGGGTTGCGACCAACTCCACCCCGAACCCGACGCCCGCGCTCGTGACGCTGCCGGAAGCCAGCGGTTCGATCAGCCAGATCGCCACCGGCGCCTACTACAGCCTCGTCGTGACCTCGTCCGGACAGCTGTACTCGTTTGGCGAAAACGTCTATGGACAGCTCGGGCGAAGCACCGCGAAAAGCAGCGAACCGACACCCGCGCTCGTGACGCTACCAGGGGCCACTGGCACAGTCACCAACGTTGCGGCCGGATACGGCCAGTCGCTCGCGGTGACTTCGTCCGGACAGCTGTACTCGTTCGGCTCAAACCTTCAAGGGCAGCTTGGGGTCACCACCAACTTCGGCGGGGACAGCCCGACTGCGCCCGCGCTCGTGACGCTGCCCGGTGCATCAGGGGGAGTCGTTCAAGTCGCGGCGGGCTCCGCCCACAGCCTCGCGCTGACCTCGAGCGGCCAGCTGTATGCGTTTGGCTACAACGAAGAGGGTCAGCTTGGGAACTCAGACCGCGCCTCGGATGACACGCCAACGCTTGTGAAACTGCCAGTAGACGCAACGGGCACGATTACCCAGATCGCCGCAGGCGGCTATCACAGCCTCGCACTGACTTCTACCGGCCAGCTGTACGACTTCGGCGAAAACGGGTATGGGCAGCTAGGGAGCTCCAACGAACTCGGCAAAGAGGAAAAAGGAGACCCGACGCCTACGATCGTGGCGCTTCCAGAAAGCGCCACAGGCACGATCACCCAGGTCACCGCGGGCTTCTATTCAACCCTCGTTCTAACTTCAACGGGCCAGCTCTATGGCTTTGGCTACAACTACTATGGGCAGCTGGGGAACGGGACCAACAACGGTGTGGCATACGCCTACAATCAGACGCCCACGCTCGTGACGCTGCCGGGCGCTACCGGCTCGATCAGCCAGATTGCCTCGGGCCACTACGACAGCCTCGTGGTCACCTCGACCGGCCAGCTCTACGCCTTCGGAGACAACGAAGATGGCCAGCTCGGGAGCTCAACCAACAGCGGAGAGGCAACCGCGAATCCGACGCCCACGGTCGTCGGCACTGGTGCCGAAGTGGTCGGCAGCGGACCCTCCGCCTACCACACCCTGGTGGTGGGCAACTTCCAGACGCCTTGCGAATGCTCGACTACGACGACTTCGACCTCGACATCGTCGAGCACCTCCACGGCGACGACCACCTCGACGCAGACTACCCAGAGCACAACGACGCAGCCGCTCACAGTTGTGAGCTCGGCTCAGATCGCGGCTGGACTCGCAGCACAGCTCACGCCGTCTGGAAACGCGGCCACGATCAGCGTGCTGCTCAAGAGCGGCGCGGCAGCTCTGAGCACCAAGGCGCTGGAGGGTGGGACATTGGTCATCGACTGGTACTACCTGCCGCCCGGTGCAAAGCTCGCCAAGAAGACCAAGACCAAAGCCAAACCGGTGCTTGTAGCCACCGGCACGCACGAGTTCTCAGGTGCCGCCACCGCGACGATCAAGATCAAGCTCACGGGCGCCGGCAAGCGCCTGCTCAAGCACGCCAAAAAGCTCAAGCTGACGGCCATGGGCACCTTCACCCCCACCGGCAAGACACCGGTCAGCTCGACCAGGGCATTCCTCCTGAAGCGCTAGGGCGGCCCGACCAGATACGTCGTAAGTTCTGTGTGCTAGCGTGGAATGTCTATGCCACCCGCGGTGCGTCAGAAAGGCCACAAGGGCGAACCTTTCAGCGTCCGCTTCAGTCTGCCGACCGATCATCTCGTCGAGGATGAGGCCAGAAGAACCAGGCGCTCCAAGAGCGCGATAGTCGAGGCTCTGACCGAGGAGGCGGTGCGCACCCGGCGCTTCGCCGGTATCGGCTTCCGCGGCGAGGACGCCGCCCGGCGTCCATGGGTGATCGGCTCTGGTCTCGATGTCTGGGAGATCATTCAAATGCTCGAGGACTTCGGCTCCCTCGAGAGCCTTGTGAAGCAGACGCAACTGGCCGAGCGTCAGGTGCATCTCGCTGTCGTCTATCGCGACAGCTACCCCGACGAGATCGCCGAGGCGATCTCGGAGAACCGTCGCACCGCCGAGCAGTGGCGTGAGCTCTACCCGTTCATCGAGATCTCGCCTGCGGCATAGGCATCTTGCGGCTGCTGCTCGACGCGAACCTTTCGCCTAGCGGAATCGCCGCGAAGCTGCGCGAGGCCGGTCACGACGTGCTCGCGCTCGCCGAAGATGTCACCTTTGAGGGGCTCCCCGACCCGCAGGTGCTGGAGCTCGCCGCATCCGAGCAGCGCGTGCTCATCACACGCAACAGCCGAGACTTCGCGCCGCTCGCACGCCAGTGGGCTGAGGCCCAGCGCCCACATGCCGGCATCATCCTCATCTGGACGCTCGACCACAGCCAGTTCGCTGAGATCATCGCCGGCGTCGAGCGTCAACTGCGCCAGCGGCCATCCCAAGCCCAGTGGTGCGACATCACGATCGCGCTCTAACCCAGCTTCGACGGCCAGCGCGATTTACGCTTGCCATAAATGCTGCGAGAATGCCAGCGTGATTGGCCCCGATCTCCAGCGGCGTGCTCTATGAGAGCGGTCGTCTGCAGTAACGCGGAGCTCGAGGTGGCCGAGCGTCCGGAGCCTGTGCCAGGCAAAGGCCAGGTGCGCATCGAGGTGCTGCGCTGCGGGATCTGCGGCTCTGACCTACATGCGCGCCACGGCTGCGACGCCTGGGCCGAGTTGGCAAAGCGCATGGGCTATGACCGATTCGCCCGCTCTGAGCAGCAGATCGTCTTCGGTCACGAGTTCTGCGGTGAGGTCGCTGAGCATGGGCCAGGGTGCCGCAAGAGTTCGCCGCCAGGGACGCGCGTGGTTGCTTTGCCGCTCCTGCGCGGGGACCAGGGTGTGGATACTGTGGGCCTCTCGGTGCACGCACCCGGCGCCTATGCTGAGCAGCTGCTCGTCGAGGAGTCGATGATGATGCCTGTGCCCAACGGCCTGGGGTCAGACGTCGCGGCGCTGACCGAGCCGATGGCGGTGGCCTGGCACGCCGTGCGCCGCGGCGAGGTGAGCAAGCGCACGGTGGCGATCGTGATCGGCTGCGGGCCGATCGGGCTTGGCGTCATCCTGCAGCTGAAGGCCAAGGGTGTGCGCACTGTCGTGGCCAGCGACTACTCGCCCGCGCGCCGTGCTCTGGCCTCCGCCTGTGGCGCGGACGTCGTCATCGACCCTGCGCAAGGGTCTCCATACACGGCTGTGGAGAGGCGCGGGCACCTCAATGACATGCCTGCTGTGTTGGAGCTGGCGGTCGGCACGCGCGAGAAGCTGGAGCGCCTGCCCATCGGGTGGTGGCATGCTTGGCGCTTGGGCGAAGCGCTTGGCGCCGCACCCAAGCACCCGGTCATCTTCGAGTGTGTCGGTGTGCCAGGCGTGATCGACAGCATCATCGACAGCGCGCCGCTGTTCTCCCGGGTGGTCGTGGTCGGCGTGTGCGTAGGTACCGATCAGATCACGCCCGCGATGGCCATCAACAAGGAGATCGATCTGCGCTTCGTAATCGCCTACACGCCACTGGAGTTCCGCGACACACTGCACATGCTCGCCGATGGCAAGATCGACCCCAGCGCACTGATCACCGGCACGGTGGGGCTCGACGGCGTGGAGAGTGCCTTCACCGCGCTGGGCAGTCCTGAGGTCCACGCCAAGATTCTGATCGACCCAAAGAGCACAGCTGCCACGCCGACGGCTGCATAGCCATATAGCCATATTCACTACAGGATCGAGGTTCTAATGCCATTCGCCGAAATCAACGGTCAGCGCATCCGCTTTGATGACAGCGGAGGGGACGGGCCTCCAGTGATCCTCTCCCACGGCTTCCTGATGGACCGCGAGATGTTCGCAGCTCAGGTCGACGCCCTGGCCGGCGAGTTTCGTGTCATCACCTGGGATGAGCGCGGGTTCGGCGAGACTGAGTTCGACGGAGAGCCCTTTACCTACTGGGACTCCGCCAGGGATTGCCTGGGCCTACTCGACCACCTGGACATCGACTCGGCAGTGTTGGGCGGCATGTCGCAGGGCGGCTTTCTCTCGCTGCGCGCGGCACTCTTGGCGCCTGACCGGGTAGGAGCACTCGTGCTGATCGACACTCAGGCGGGTGTCGAGGACCCAGAGCGCCTGCCTGCCTATCGCCAGATGCAAGAGACCTGGCTGCAGGTAGGGCCCGTCGATGACCTGACCGGGGTCGTCTCCAACTTGATCATCGGCGATCCGATGCTGAGCGAGGCCTGGATAGCGAAGTGGAAGACATTGGCGCCCGCAAGCATGCGCGCGCCTGCGGACTGCCTCTTTGAGCGAGACGACATCACCGATCGCCTGGCCGAGATCTCCTGCCCTGCCATCGTCTTTCACGGCACCGCCGATCTGTCGATCGAGATGGAGCGCGCCGAGGAGCTGTCCAAAGGGCTGTCCGGATGTGTGGGCCTCGTGCAGGTCGAGGGCGCCTCTCACGCCGCCAACCTGACGCATCCCAACGAGGTCAACGGGCCGCTGCTGGAGTTCTTGCGCTCGCTCTGATGGTTCGCAGCCTCCCAGTCATTGCAGGGTTGGCCGTCGCCTTCGGCGCGGTGGGCGTGACGTCAGCTTCAGCTGCGACAACGGAGCCTGTCTGGCCCGCCGCGAGCGAGTTCACCATGCCGCCCTCCGGCGCGAGCACGGCCGCAGGCGACCAGGACGCTTATCTCTCTTCTGTGACCTGCGCCAGCCCTGGGACCTGTGTCGCTGTCGGCGGCTACGAGGACACCAACGGCAACAACGACTTCCAGGTGATGGCCACCACTGAGACGAGCGGCGTGTGGGGTCAGGCGAGTGAGCTCACGCTGCCCGCCGGTGCGAGCACAGCCGCAGGCGACCAGAGCGCTTATCTGGCTTCGGTGGCCTGTACCAGCCCGGGAGACTGTGTCGCCGTCGGGCAGTACAGGGACAACAACGAAGGCGACGACTATCAGGCGATGGTCGCCACTGAGACGAGCGGCGTGTGGGGTCAGGCGAGTGAGCTCACGCTGCCCTCCGGCGCAAACACAGTCGCAGAAGAGCAATACGCCATTCTAGATTCGGTGACGTGCACCAGCCCGGGGGACTGTGTTGCCGTTGGCGGCTATACCGACAGCAGCAACGACGGTCAAGCGATGGTCGCCATTGAGATGAGCGGCGTGTGGGGTCAGGCGAGTGAGCTCACGCTGCCTTCCGGCGCAAACATGGCGGCCAAAGGCGATCAGGAAGCTTTCCTGAATTCGGTGACTTGCACCAGCCCGGGGGAATGTGTCACCGTCGGCAGCTACGACGATGCCAACGGCATCCGGCAGGCGATGGTCGCCGCTGAGACGAGCGGCGTGTGGGGTCAGGCGAGTGAGTTCACCATGCTGCCCTCCGACGCGAGCACGGCCCCTGGGGACCAGTCCGCTGCTCTCGCTTCGGTGACATGCACCAGCCCGGGGAACTGTGTCGCGGGCGGCGACTACGTGGACACCAACGGCCGCGACGACCATCAGGCGATGGTCACCACTGAGACGAGCGGCGTGTGGGGTCAGGCGAGTGAGCTCACGCTGCCCTCCGGTGCAAATACAGCAGCGAGCGATCAGAACGTTGCTCTCGCTTCGGTGACGTGCACCAGCCCGGGGAACTGTGTCGCGGGCGGCAGCTACGAGGACACCAAAGGCAGCAACGATTATCAGGCGATGGTCGCCGTTGAGACGAGCGGCGTGTGGGGTCAGGCGAGTGAGCTCACGCTGCCCTCCGGCGCGAATACGACCGCAGGCGACCAGAGCGCTTTTTTCGGTTCGGTGACGTGCACCGGTCCGGGGAGCTGCGTCGGCGTCGGCTCCTACGAAGACAGCAGCAGCAACGAGCAGGCGATGGTGCTCACCTCGATTCCCTCGCTTGCGGTCTCGACCGCGAGCCTACCGGCTGTGGTCGGCGGCTCGGCCTATAGCGCGCAGCTCTCTGCGACTGGCGGGGTCGGTAGCTACACGTGGTCGCTGAGCTCAGGCTCGCTGCCGGCGGGGCTGAGCCTGAACGCCTCTACCGGCGTGATCTCTGGAACCCCGACTGCGAGCGGGAGATCCAGCTTTACAGTCGCTGTGAGCGACCCAGGACCCCCTACTCAGCAGGCGAGCGCCGCGCTCTCGATCCTCGTCAACCCGCCGCGACCCGGAACGCCTAGCATCGGCAAGGTCAAGATCAAGGGCCCCAAGCTCACCGTTGCGCTGGCTTGCGCCGGTGAGTCGATCCAGAAGTGCACGGGCACACTTGCGCTCACCACGCTCGAGCACCTTCTCGGCCGCAAGCTCACGGCGGTAGGCGCAGGCAAGAAGACGAAGAAGCCGAAGAGAATGACTCGGACCGTCAAGCTCGCCAACGCGACCTACACGCTCACCGGCGGCGAGCGCATCACGCTCACGATCAAGCTCGACAGCACTGGCAAGCAGCTGCTCGCCAAGTACCGCAAGCTGCCCGCCAAGCTCACGCTCACACCCACCGGCGAGAAAGCTTCGACCGCCAAAAAGACCATCCTGATCACGCGGAGCAAGGCGAAAGCCAAGCAGCGCAAAGCGAAGGCCAAGCACCGCCGAGTGGGTTGAATCGCTGCGAAGGGGCTGGGCTTTACTCAGTCTCGGCCGGCCCACTCCTGCGCTCGCGCTGCTGACGGGCGATCCGGCCACCCAAGGCGCTCAGCAGCATGCCCGCGATCGCGGTGACCACCGCGAGCAGCGGTGGAAAGCTGCCGAGCGAGGCCTTTGGGTGGGTTCCGATGATCGCGTGCATGACGAGCAGAGCGATGCCATAGATCAAGCCCGCCAGCAGGCCGCGGTCGGCTGCGCTCCAACCGTCCTCGTGCTCGAAGCCGGCGATGACAGCGCCGATGGCGGCGAGCGCGCCATAGGCCCAGTAAGCCCCGCTGGAGACCCCAATCAGTACACCGGCCACCGCGCCGGCTGCTGCAGGAACGACACCAACCAGCACGATCTGCGCATTGCGCGGACGATCGTGCAACAGCATCGGCTCGTACATAGGACACCCTCCTGGGAATGTGGCTCTGAGTCTAATCCCCGGGGGAGGCCACTGGGGATGAGTTAGGGACATTCCCGATTGCGCCGCCAGCGCCGCGGGTCAACACTGTCTCCATGCTCGAGACGATCGACAGCGAGGCAGCCCATGTCCAGCCCTGAGCGTGGGCGTGACCAGCGCCTTCGCCTCGTCCGTGCGCGACGTGGGCGCCTGATCGGCGGCGTCTGCAGCGGCCTGGGGGCTCACTTCGACGTCGACCCCATCCTGTTTCGCATCGCGTTCGTGGGACTCGCGATCTTCTCGGGGGTCGGGGTTGGGCTCTACCTGGCGATCTTGCTGCTGGTACCGGAAGAGGGAGCGAGCAGGGCACCGATCTTCCTAGGTCGCTCGTCTTGGCGAAGCGTTCTCGGTGTCGTCGTGGTGATCATCGCGGCAGGGATCGCTCTCCATGCGGCCGCCCCCGCCGGACACGGAGGCGCCTGGAGATTCGGCGTAGGTCTTGGGTGGCTTGCTCTGGTGGGGACATGCGCCGCACTGGTGTGGTTGCGGTTGCGCAGGCCTGCCAGCGAGCGGTGGCAGGCGAGTGCCGATCGGCGCTTGCTTCGCTGTCTCGCGTTCGGGACGGCCGTGACGGTGGCAACGATCCTGCTGGCAGTGGCGGGTGCGTTGCTGGCGGGTACGGAGGGCCATCTTGCTGCCTGGGCGGTCGTTGCGGTCGGTGTGGTGCTGGTGATCACCGCATTCACGGGCAGCACTCGCTGGCTCGTGCTGCCGGCCATTGCGTTTGCCCTGTCGGTAGCGGTGATCACAGCGGCCCACGTTGACCTGCACGGCGGCATGGGCGAACGCACCTATCGCCCGCACACGCTCAGTGAAGTGCGTGGTGGATATCGGCTGGGCGCCGGTCGGCTGGAGATCGATTTGCGTGGGATCGTGTTTCCATCGGGCGAAACCTCGCTGCATGTTCGGCTGGGTATGGGCGAGCTCGTCATCCTGGTACCCCACGACGTTTGCGTCGCGACCCATGCCCAAATCGGCGGAGGCTATGTGGGGGCATTCGAAAATCGGTCTGGAGGTCTCGACGTGAACTGGACCGAACGTCCTGTGCCGGCGCCCCAGACGCCACGTCTGGTGCTGGACGGGCGCGTAGGGCTCGGTGCGCTGCTCGTGAGCGACCGTTCAGTCGATCGCGGCTGGAACGGTTGGGGCGGAGGCTGGGGCGGTGGCGGTGGTGGCTTCCGGCCCGGCGACCTCGGCACCAACGAAGCCTGCAATGCCTCGGCTCGAGCGAGCTCATGACGCGCTCGCCGAACCTCACGGCTCTGATGACGGGCCTCGCGCTTGTTGTCTTGGGCGGGCTGCTCGTGCTCGACGCCGATGGCAGCATCGACCTGCGCTTCGCCTATATGGCGCCAGTTCTGGTCGGTGCGCTGGGGCTGATCCTTCTCGCCAGTGGCCTTGCAAGCCGTATTCGTGGCCGGGGCTGAGATCATCAGCGGCGATGTCCCATCCGGCGAACCCGCCGCGCGGCGGTTCCAGGATCGCGATCGGCGCGGGCCTGCTGGCGCTCAGCGGCCTGCTGTTCTTGCGCGCGGCGGGGCCTTGGCCAGGAGACGCGATCGTCTGGCCGGCCGCTGTCGCCGCCATGGGAGCGCTTCTGATCTGGCGGGCACCAAGCGTTGCGCCTGGGCGGCGTCGTGGCTGGGCTGCCCATCGAGCGCCCGAGCCCTCGTCGCCGCGCCGGCCACCTGCACGGGTGCGCGCACTCGGGCGCCCAGAGGTGAGCCGTAGCGGACTCGGCGTCGCACTGGTGCTCGCTTCCGGATTTGCCTTCCTGTGGGCGAACGGCGCGATCCGGCCCGCCGGCGAGGCGCTGCTTGCGGCGCTTGCGGTGCTGATTGCCGTTGCCTTGATCTTCGCCCCTTCCTGGCGGCGCCTCGCGCGCGGCCTTGCAGCCGAGCGGACCGAGCGCATCCGCTCTCAAGAGCGCGCCGACGTGGGGGCACACCTACACGACTCGGTGCTGCAAACGCTGGCCCTGATCCAACGAAGCGCAGACGATCCCAAGCAGGTGGCGGCGCTCGCTCGTCAGCAGGAGCGCGAGCTGCGCGGCTGGCTTGCCGGCGGGGACTCGCACGAGCTCGATGAGCGGCTAGGGGCAGGTGTATTGGCAGCGGTGGCCACCGAAGTGGAGGCGCTGGCAGGCGGCTCGGTCGAGGTCGTGGCGCTCGGCGACTGCCCCCTCGATGAGCACGGGGCCGCTGTGCTTGCGGCTGCTCGCGAGGCGATGCTCAATGCCGCGAAGTTTGCCGGCGAGGCGCCGATCTCCGTTTACGCCGAGCTCTCGGACGAGCGCATCCTTCTCTTCGTCCGTGACCGTGGCGCCGGCTTCGATCTCGCGGCCGTGCCGCAGGCCAGACGGGGCGTGCGCGAGTCGATCATCGGCCGGATGCGACGGGTTGGCGGCAGTGCGACGGTGCATTCCCTGCCGGGCGGTGGCACAGAGGTCGAGATCACCGTCGATCGCGGAGATCAACCGTGAGCGACGGATCGCTGCCCAGGGTCCTGATCGTCGACGATCACGACCTCTTCCGGGCCGGTGTGCGCGCCAGTCTCGGCCAGGAGGTCGAGGTCATCGCCGAGAGCGGCGATGTGGAGGGCGCTGTCCATGCGATCGAGGAACTGGCGCCCGATGTCGTCCTGCTCGATGTCCACATGCCTGGGGGCGGTGGCGCGGAGGTGATCATGCGTGTCGCCGAGAGCAGGCCTGCCGTTCGCTTTCTCGCCCTCTCTGTCAGCGACTCGGCCGAAGACGTGATCGCGCTGATCCGGGCGGGCGCTCGGGGCTATGTGACCAAGACGATCTCCGGCCCTGAGCTGACCGATGCAGTGTGCCGGGTCCACGATGGCGATGCAGTGTTCTCCCCGCGTCTGGCAGGCTTCGTGCTCGATGCCTTTGCCGGCGAGATACCGGCCGCACAGGTGGACCCGGAGCTTGACCTGTTGACAGCGCGCGAGCGCGAGGTACTGCAGCACATCGCGCGCGGATACATGTACAAGGAGATCGCCGCCCAGCTCGGCATCTCAGCGAAGACCGTCGAGGCACACGTTTCTGCCGTGCTGCGCAAGCTGCAGCTCTCCAGCCGTCACGAGCTGAGCCGCTGGGCCATACACCGGCGGCTGATCGACGAGTAGCGCCCGGTCGCACACCGGGAGCGCCCGGTCGCACACCGGGAGCGCCCGGTCGCACACCGGGAGCGTCCGGTCGCACACCGGGGACAGGTAGGGGACATTCCCGATTGCGTGGGCTGCTCCCCGAGCGGACACTGCGGTCGTGATCAGAGCGCTCACCAGGCTCGCCATCAACCGCCGCCGGCGGGTGCTGGCAGCGTCTTGCGTCCTGTTCGTCATCGCGGCGGTGTTCGGTATACCCATCACGGGGACGCTTCACAGCAGCGGCCAGGACTTTCAGGACCCAGCCTCGCAGTATGAACACGCGAACGCCGCGATCACGGCTGCGACTGGACAGAGCCCCTTCTATGACGTGGCCGCGCTGCTGCGGGCGCGGCGCAACATCAAGGTCGACACGACAGCTCAGCACGCCACCACCGCGCTCGCGACGCTGCTCGCCGCGCAGCACGGGTTCCAGCGCGTCCTGGACTACCCCGCAACCCGTTCGCGGGCGCTGCTATCGCGCGACGGCCACGCAACGGCTGTGCTCGCGACCTTTGCGACCACGACAGATGCAACCACGGCGATCGCGCATGCGCGGGCGGCCCTCTCCAAGCCGCCTACGAGCATGGAGCTCGCGGGGATGAATGTGCACTTCGGCGGGGAGGCTCTCATCAACCAGGAACTCAACGAACGCACAACCAGCGACCTCGCGCGCGCCGAGCTGTTTGCCTTCCCGGTTCTGCTGCTGCTCTCCTTCTGGTTCTTCCGGGGGCTGATCGCGGCGCTGCTGCCACTGCTGGTCGGAGGCCTCTCGATCCTGCTCACCTTCCTGGCGTTGCGGCTTCTAGATCAGTTCACCCCGATCTCGGTCTTTGCGTTGAACCTCGTCAGCGGCATGGGCCTTGGCCTTGGCATCGACTACAGCCTGTTCGTGCTCTATCGCTATCGCGAGGAGCTCGCCGCCGGCGCGAGTGCGCAGCGGGCGATCCAGCAGACGCTGCAGACGGCGGGCCGCACCGTGCTGTTCAGCTGCCTGACGGTCGCGGCGGCAATGACCAGCCTGCTCGTCTTCCCGATCCGATTTCTCTCCTCGATGGGGATCGGTGGAGCGATCGTCACGCTCTGCGACGGAGCCGTCGCGTTGGTGGTGCTGCCCGCCGTGCTGGTAGCGCTCGGGGCCCGCATCAATGCGCTCTCACCCGCATGGTTGCAACGCCGCGCAGCGCGCTCGGCAACCGCGACAGGAGGAGACGGCGGCTGGTGGAGGTTGGCGCGCGGCGTGACAAGCCGACCAGGCAGGGTCGCATTGATCAGCGCCACCATCCTGCTGGCAGCGGCGATACCGGCCATCCACCTGCACTTCACTGCGCCCGGGGCTAACCTGCTGCCCGCCGCCGCAGAAAGCCGTCAGGTCGAAGCTGCGCTTGCCGAGGACTTCTCCGCCAATGCCGGGGAAGCAACCGAAATCGTCCTCTTAGGACCGCGCTCCTCGGCCCAGCACCTGGCCGCCGGCGCAGCTGGGATGGCAGGTCGGATGGCGAGCGTCTCCGCTCCGCGCCATCTCGGTCGCGGCACATGGGAGATCACCCTGCTGCCCAATGGCTCGCCGTTCTCCAATGGCCAGCAACAGCTGCTGGCGAAGCTGCGCTCACTCGCACGCCCGTATGGGGCGCTGGTTGGGGGGGCGACCGCATACTTCGTCGATCAGAAGGCGGCGATCGCCTCGCATATTCCGCTGGCGTTGCTGGTCCTGATGGTGCTCACCGCGGGCTTCCTCTTCCTGATGACGGGCTCGGTGGCGATCCCGATCAAGGCGCTCGCGATGAACATGTTGAGCGTGAGCGTGAGCACCGGACTGCTGGTGCTGATCTTCCAGGACGGCCACCTCTCGGGCCTGCTCGGGTTCACGCCGATCGGCGGCCTGGAAGAGTCGAGCCTCGTACTGATGTTTGTGCTCGCTTTCGCCCTTGCCACCGACTACGAGGTGTTCGTGCTCTCACGTATCAAGGAGGCACACGATCAAGGCCTGCCCAACCGCGCGGCGATCGCGCTCGGCATCGAGCGCACCGGTCGGATCATCACCGCCGCTGCCCTGCTCTTCTGCGTGGCGATCGGGGCCCTGGCCACATCTGACCTGTTCTTCACCAAGCAACTAGGCCTTGGCACCGCGCTTGCGGTCGCGGTCGATGCAAGCATCGTCAGAGCGCTCCTGGTGCCATCTCTGATGGCGCTCATGGGCAGGTGGAACTGGTGGGCACCCCAATGGATCAGGCGGCTGCACGCAGGCATGGGGCTGGACGAGCGCGAGGTGATCGATGCGTCAAGCGCTTGATTGGAGGAGCGCCTCCACCACTCGCCCTGGCGCTTCGAGCGCGGGCCAGTGCCCTATATCGTCGAGCACGGTGAAGGGCGCATCGGGCAGCCGCTCTCGGATTCGGTCCGCCATGTGCGCGCCTGATATGGGATCGAGCATCCCCCACACGAAAGAGAGCGGCACGTCGGTGCTCTCCAGCGCGCCGACCCAACGCTCGCTGTTGACTGTGCGGTCGTTCATGTACTGGATCAGACGATGGACGATCAGCTGTCCGTCCTCACGGCTCATCCCCTGCCAGATATCAGCGAGATCGGTGCTTGCATCGAAGCCTTCGGCGAAGGTCGGCCGCAGCCCCGCGCTCCACAGCTCCTCTGTGATCTGGGCGCTTATCAGGGGCCCTTGGTCGACATCGAGCAGCGCCAGCTGGCCTGGCTGGGGACGGTAGACGTCTGGGTAGAGACCTCCGTTGAGCAGGTGCACCGCGACCAGATCGACGGCAAGGGCGCCTTCGGCGCGTCGAGCAAGCAGCTCCTGGGTGACCGACACCGCAAAGTCATGGACCACGAGCGCGGTCGAGGCGATGCCCTCACGCGCCCAAAGCGCTTCGACGAGGTCGGCTTGCTCGTGGATCGAGTAATCGTGGTCAGCCGGCTTCTCAGAAGCGCCAAACCCGAGGAAGTCAAGGAGCAGCAGCTCGTGCTGGCCGCCAAGCATGGGAAGCACCCTCGCCCAGTCATAGGAGGAGCTAGGAAAGCCATGGAGCAAGGTCATCGCCTGGCCCACACCAGTCCGCCGAAGAAAGATCGCGCGATCCTCATCGCCGAGGCGGACCTTGACCTGCTCTCCGTCTGACCACCACTGGTAGATCCCGCTCATTGCGCCATTATCGGGGAAAGTCCGTGAGCGCACCCACCATGAACTTCACCCAAGTGCCCACCAGCTGCTCGTCATCGACCAAGGAGGGAACGCCCAGGACGTCTCGAAGCAGGCGTGAGGAGAGCAGCGAGCCCAAACCCAGGGTGGCGATCGTCCTTGCCTCCTCGGCTGAGAGGGGTGCGCTCGAGCGCTCAGCGATCCATTGGGCAAAGCCCTCGAACGTGGAGCTCACCAGCTGGTCGACCGCGCTGGCAAGCAGCTGCGGGCGGTTGCGCACGTCGGAGGCGAGGATCCGCAAGAGGTCGGACTCGCTGTCGAGCTCGGTGAGGACGTAGCGCCCGATCAGGGTCAGCTCAGAGGGCAGGTCGCTGAGTGGCGTCAGCACCTGGCGGATCTCACGCAGCGCGTCGAGCCTTGCCAGATGGCGCTCGATGCCGGCGGCTAAGAGCGCTTCCTTGCTCGAGAAGTGGTGGTAGATGCCGCCGGCTCCGGGTGTGAGCCCGGCGGCGGCCTCGATCTTGGCGATGCTGGTGGCGGTATAGCCGTGCTTGCCGAACAGCTGCATGGCCTCGTCGATGATGCGCTCACGCGTCATGTTTGACATATTCCCGGAGCTAAGTATACACTTAGGCGCAGTCAGTTATCACCGAGGACTTACCGAGAACGGATGTGCTTGCAAAATGGCCGAGACCAAGCGAAGCAACAGCATCGACAAGGGACGACTTCGCAGAACGGCGCCACTGGTCGGGCTCAGCGCCAGGACGGCAGGCGAGGCCGTGGTCATTGGCCTTCGCAGCAAGTTGACGGGCGCCGACAGCACCGAGTTCCACGTCCGCACAGCGGAGCGCTACACCGAGTTACTGGGGCGCTCCAAGGGAGCATTGATGAAGGCGGGACAGATGCTCTCGTTCATGTCCGCTATGCCTGCGGTGCCCAAGGAGTTCCAGACCGTCTATCAGGAGGCGATGTCCAAGCTGCGCGATGACGCTCCGCCGATGGCGCCAGAGCTCGCGCAGGAGACGCTAGAGCGCGAGCTTGGCAACCCGGTAGAGAGCGTGTTCGCGCACTTCGACTGGACACCGCTGGCAGCCGCTTCGATCGGGCAGGTCCATGCAGCCACGTTGCACGACGGCCGGGTGGTGGCGGTGAAGATCCAGTATCCGGGTGTGGCGGCGGCGATCGCCGCCGACCTGGATAACACCGAGCTGTTGTTCACCCTGCTCGCGTTGGTTGGCGGCCTCTCCCCCCGCAAACTGCGCTTTGACCTCAGAGGGGCGGCCAAGGAGATCGGGGCGCGCATCACCGAGGAGCTCGACTACCGGCTGGAGGCTAAAAGCCAGGCCGAATTCGCTGAATGCTACAGAGACCACCCATTCATCCACATCCCAGAGGTAGTCGAGGAGCTCAGCACTGACAAGTTGCTCGTTCAGGAGCTGGTTCACGGCATGCCCTGGCATGAGGGATTGAAGGCAAGCCAAGAGCTGCGCAACAAGTGGGCAGAGGCAATCTACAGGTTCGTCTATGGCTCACTCGAACGGTTTTACATGCTCAACGCCGACCCGCATCCGGGCAATTACATCTTGCACGATGACGGCAGTGTTACCTTCCTTGACTTCGGCTGCGTAAAGCGCTTCAGAGCAGAGCAGGTAAGGATGATGTCGGCGATTGGCAGAGCAACCACCGAAGGCGATGTGGAGGCGACGTGGCGGGCGAGCGTGGAGGGTGGCTTCTGGCGCTCCTCCGATCCGGTCACGCCTGAGGAAGTCTTCCACTACTGGCGCGACCCCTGGGAGATGTACTGGGGCGAGCAGCCGTTCACCGTCACGCCGGAGTACGTCGCGAGCTGGATCGAACAGAAGTTCTCACCGACAGGACCTGCGGGGAACGCCTTCAGGCATATAACGGCTTCACCTGAATACACACTGATGAGCAGGATCGAGATGGGAGCGGCGTCGGTGATTGCGGAGCTTCACGCGAGTGGCTACTGGACTTCGATCGAGCAAGAGGACTACGCAGAACCGGTCACCGAGATGGGCAAGCTCAATCAGGAATATTTCCAAGCACGCGAGGCGGCGGGCAGCAATGCCTGATTGGGCGGCCTGGCCGTTTCCCGCGGAGGACGACCCCTATCCGGCCTACCACGAGGCTCGCAGGCGAGCACCGGTCCAGTGGAACGAGGACCTGGGCGCCCACCTCGTGCTCTCACATGAGCTCGCCGCGAAGGTTTTGAAGGGCCAGGAGTGGAGCTCTGATCCGCGTAACAGCCCGGAGCTGTTCGCCTCGCTGGGCGGATCTGGGTCTGGTGGAGAGATGTGGATCGAGTCGCTGTTGATGAGCGACCCGCCGGCCCACACCAGGCTGCGCAGTTCGGTCAATCGCTTCTTCACCCCCAGGGTGGTTCAGGGCATCAAGCAGCGCGTGGCGGCGATCGTGGACACCGCGTTTGAGCCATTGCGAGATGGCGAGCCTGTCGAGCTGATGAGCGAGGTGGCCTATCCGATTCCGCTGGGCGTGATCGCGGAGCTCTTCGACGTGGGCCTGGAGGGCGCTGAGCTGCTCAGAGAGCAGACGCCCACGCTTGCGCGCATGTTAGAGCTCGATCCGACTGAGCAGGAGCTCCAGGAAATCAGCGCTGCGGCGATGGCCGTGATGCTGTTTCTGGTTCCGATCGTCGCGCAGCGGCGAGTCGAGCCGGGCGATGATCTGTTGAGTGCTCTGATCCACCCACCGGACGGCGGGGTGGCGTTGCAGACAGATGAGATCGTCACGATGTCTCTGCTGTTGCTCGCGGCGGCCCACGAGACCACGGCGAACCTGATCGGCAACGGCACGCTGGCGTTGCTGGAAAACCCTGAGCAGCTGGCCTGGCTGGCGCAGAATCCTGACCAGTGCGAGCAGGCCGTAGAGGAGTTGCTGCGTTTTGACAGCCCGGCCCAGGTGGCATCGCGCATCGCGATGGAGGACCTCACCTTCGGTGAGGTCACAGTGAAAAAGAGCCAGCAGGCGCTAGTGGTGCTGGGTGCCGCCAACCGCGACCATGACCGCTACGAGGATCCTGACCTACTCGATTTCACCCGCACGGGGGCTTCCCATCTTGCCTTTGGCAACGGTCCGCACTACTGCGTGGGCGCCGGTCTGGCGAGGCTCGAGGCTCAGGAGACCTTCACCAGGCTGGCGCAACTGCCGCTGACTTCGTTGACTGATGGTTGGTCGCATGAGCGCGACCATTCGCGCACCTTCAGGCGGTTACGCAAGCTCCAAATCGCCTGATCAGCACGTGGGCGGAAGCACGCGGGAGTGCTCAGGACAGTAGCTGCCTCGGACCCTGCCGTTGGGCATGCCGTAGCCCAGCCACTGGCCACCGCGCCACCAGAAGTGAAAGAACCCGTCGGTGGCGCACCCCGACGCCAGCTCTTCGCGCCAGGCCTCGAGCGCAGCGATCATGGGCACGTGGGCAGGGCAGCGACCCCGATCTTGGGCGGGGTCGGCGCTCCAGCGGCACTGCGTGAGCGCCTGGGTGGCGACTTGCCTTTGCTGTTGTTGATCGTGTTGCGGTCGCATCGTCGTCCGGTTAGCCCTACACCCTTGTCGTCCCTTTGTACCGACAGTCGTTACGGCACATCGTGGAAGCGCCTGTATCAAGCCTGCCGATCGGTGGACGATCGTTGCGAAGCCGTTCTTTTCTAGCGCGCCCGGAGAGATTCGAACTCCCGACCTTCGGTTCCGTAGACCGACGCTCTATCCAGCTGAGCTACGGGCGCAGAGGCGCTTAGTCTAGTAGGCGCTCAGCGGGCCTCGTATTTTGGGCGAAGTCGACCTGGAGCGCTGGATTCCAAGACGCCTTCGGTGCATGACGGCAAGCATTCAATGCGTCTACGGCGAGGTGGTCAATAGTAAGGCAATCGAAGCTTGATGCCGATTGATTGACTCGAGATGAGCGTCCAGCGCTTGGACACGGGAAGCGACGGGATACGAGTGCCGATCCCACCAACCACTCCGGCGGAGACGCCTGGCGAGGATCTCCATCGTCTTGGTGAGGTGTTGAAGGCCCGGACTGGAGATGTGCTCGAAGAGACGGTCGCGCGAACCAGCGGGTCTGGCGAGGTCGTCGACGCTCTGGTTCAGGAGAGCTTCGAACGAATCTGCACGAGCTCCACGATCGCGGTTGCCCGGTGGATAGCGGGCGAGGGCATGGAGGTCGCTATCGAGGCCGGCCGGGAGACATGGGAGATCTTTGGCGAGCTGGCCGCGCACAGGGCGGCGTCGCTGAATGAGGTGACCAGGCGCTGTTTGTGGTGGCGCAATGTGATGGCCGACATGCTGCGCGAGAGCGCCGCCCAACTAGAGGTTTCATCCGAGACGCTCTCCGAGGCGCTGAACATCCTGCAGCTGAGCCTCGAGTTCAGCGTGCTTCGGATGTGCGAGTGCTTTGAGACCGAGCGCCGGCGCACCGATGAGGAGCTCAAGCGCCGCGACGAGGAGCTCGCCTTCATGGCCACGCACGATGCGTTGACAGGCCTGCCCAACAGGACGTTGATCTTGGACCGCGTGGAGCAGATGCTTGCGCGCTCGCGTCGCACCCAAACGCCGATGGCGGCTCTGTTCGTCGATCTGGACAACTTCAAGAGCATCAACGACTCGCTGGGTCACGGCGTCGGCGACGAGCTGCTCTGCGCGGTTACAGCCAGGCTCAGCGGCGTGACTCGCGACGCCGATGCGCTGGGGCGTCTGGGCGGGGACGAGTTTGTCGTGATCTCCGAGGAGCTGACGCTGCTGGCGGGGCCAGAGCTCGTCGCCGAGCGCCTGCTCAATGCGCTCAGGGAGCCGTTCAAGCTCGGGGCGGACAAGCAGACTGTGACGGTGACAGCGAGCATCGGGATCGCGATCGGGGAGCGAACCTCTGCCGATGAGCTGCTGCGCGACGCGGACATCGCGATGTACCGGGCCAAGTGGGACGGCAAGAATCGCTACACCGTGTTCGAGTCCAGCATGCAGGACATCGTCCAGAGCCGCATGGAGCTGGAGATGGACCTGCGCGAAGCGCTCGAGAACGATGAGTTCGTCCTTGCCTATCAGCCCACGTTCAACCTGGCCGACATGAGCCCCAACGGTGTGGAGGCCTTGATCCGCTGGAATCACCCTGTGAGAGGCCTGGTCCAGCCCGATGACTTCATCCCGCTGCTCGAGGAGACAGGCCTGATCGTCGAGGTCGGCAAGTGGGTCCTGGAGCAGGCCTGCGCTCAGGGCGCCAGCTGGCGCCAGGCAGGCTATCCGATCGGCATGGCCGTCAACGTCTCAGGGCGCCAGCTCGACACCGATGATCTCATCGGCCATATAGAGGGAGCACTCTCAGAGAGCGGCCTGGATCCGGCGGCGCTGACGATCGAGATCACCGAGACGACGTTGATGCGCAACATCGAGGAGACCGCGCACCTGCTCAAGGCGATCAAGCAGCTCGGCGTACGGATAGCGATCGACGACTTCGGAACCGGATACTCATCGCTCGCTCACCTCCAGCGATTCCCGGTCGACGCTTTGAAGATCGACCAGTCCTTCATCTCAGGGCTCAGGAACAACCAGGAGGGCGAGACGCTCATCCACAGCCTTGTGCAGCTCGGCAAGGCGCTCTCGATCGAGACCTTCGCCGAGGGCATCGAGCAGCAGCAAGAGCTGTCCTTGCTCAGAGGCGAGAACTGTGACAGTGGACAGGGCTTTTACTTCGCTCGTCCTTGCGACGCCGCCGCCACGGAGACGTTCCTGCGCAACTGGGCAGAGAACGCCACGCCAGCCTCTGCGCAAGCACCTGTGCACAAGTAGCTCGCGCTGATAGCTTGATGTCCTCGCGGTGAGCCTCACCCGAGACACTCGCATCATGACCTCCATTCTCCAGCCCGTTGACGAGGGCTTCCTCACCTCGGCGCCCGTGCGCTACGCCCAGACGTTCGCGATTGGGCGTCCTGCCGAGGAGATCTGGGGCGAGCTTGTCTCAGAGAAGCCGCTGGACTGGTGTCGTGTGCTCTCGATTCGCTGGACCTCAAAGCGCCCGTTCGCCGTCGGGACGACCCGGCAGGCAAGCGTGCTCGGTGGAGTCATGAAGGTGCAGGAGCACTTCTTCATCTGGGAGGAGGGTCGCAGGCACGCGTTCTATGCCACCGAGGCCAACCTTCCCGTCTTCAAGCGCTTGGCGGAGGACTACGTCGTCGAGCCTGACGGGCCCGACCGCTGCCGGTTCACCTGGACTGTCGCCCTGGAGCCCACACCGCTCGGCCGGCCCGGTGGGCCCGTGAATGGCCTCGTGTTCAAGAGCCTGTTCGCAGATACCAGACGCCATTTCCACGCCGCCTGAACCCAGCGTGCGATCTATACGCTCGGAGGCAGCGGCTCGGTACTCGTCGGCTGTGCGACCCTGTGGAGCAGCACCTTTGTGCTCGCGCGGTAGAGCGCGATCTGGCCGGCAGCCCCAGTCGGTGCCGGCACCGTTGCGCTGAACGTCCCGGCGCGGGTGAGCTTGACCGTGGCGAGCGTGTGGTAGCTGGAGCAGGTGAGGCGCTCCGCTATGACGACGGGGGTACCCGGCTTGAAGCTGCCCTTCACGCCGCCCGCTATCTGTACCTGCGCGCCCACGATCGTCGCCTCTGACAGGTATGAACGACGCTCGAGCTTGAGAGCAGCCGAGGCCTGTGAGCCGACGATCGCCTCATAGCGAGCCTTGTTCGTTGGGCGGATCTTCGCCGGTGGTAGCGGGACAGTCAACGAGAACAGGCCAGATGAGGCGATCTTGGTGCTGCCGACAATCTTGCCAGTCGCCGCGAACTTGACCTTCACCGTCTGGCCTGCGAGTCCTGTGCGAACCGCCCCCGTCACAAGCACACGACCACCGTGTTCCAGGACATTGATGAGCACCACCTGTGCATTGGTGCACGCCAGCACACGGTTTACCTCTTGTGCGCTCGTCGATTCGGTGCTCGTTGTTGCGGCAGTGGTCGTCGTCGTGGAGGAGGTGGAGGCCACAAAGGTCTGTTCGTTGCCTGTACCGCCGGTTTTGGTGACCGTCGGGCCTTCAGCGCACTGCGGGTCTTCGTACACGTAGGCGGCGCCCTCGAATTCCTTTTTAGCGACGGTCTGGCCCACGGCGCCGGCCACGATCGTGTTGCACGACGCGGCCACGCTGAAGCCGTAGTAGCCGGTGCCGGACAGGCCGGCAGGTTTCAGCTCTTCGGTTTGGGTTGCACTGGTCCAGCCGGAGGCCGGTTCGTTGAAGAGATACAGAGCGCCCCGGGGTCCGGATTCGCCGTGCACATATGCCCCTGCGACAGCGGTGTTTCCCTCCAATCCCACGGCGAACCCGAGCAGATCCCCATCCCCTTCTATCGGTTCTCCGTGGCCGTCCGTCGCGGTCAGCTCAGCCGTCTGGGTTGCTCCAGTCCAGCCCGAGGCGGGTTCGGTGTATACATAGGCGGCGCCCTTGCCTTCGTCATGGTGCGGCGCGCCGACCAGCACCGTGGCACCCGATACCGCGACCGACTCGCCGAAGCGGTCACCCGGGAAGCTCGCTATCGCCCCCGACCCGTCCGATGCGTAGAGCAGCGAACCCGCGCTGGAGTTCGACCAGCCGGAGGGGGGCATCACGAACACATACGCGGCACCCCTGTACTGGCAAGTGGGACCGCTTTCGCAGGCCTGTCCTTTTCTGGCGATGTCGTGCAACGGCGCCCCAACGACCACCGTATTGCCCGACATCGCGACCGACCAGCCAAACGCGCCCCCGCCGTATGGAAAGGGTTCCCCGTCTTCGGGCGGCGTCAGCTCGGCCGTCTGCGTCGTAGTGACCCAGCCGGTGCCGGGCATCACAAACACATACGCGGCGCCCTGATCGTCGATCACTTCGGGGGCGTTGGCGAGGGCCTTGTGGTTTGGCGCGCCGACGATGATGGTACTGCCCGACATTGCGACCGACCAGCCGAAATCTTCGCTGGAGGATGTTTCAGCAGCCGGGTCCGAGGCGCTCAATGATATGGACGGCACGAGCACGCTCGACCAGCCGGCGGCGGGCATTTCAAAGACGTACGCCGCCCCCGGGATTTTCTCGAAAGGCCTCATGCCAACGGTGTGGTTGGGCGCGCCGACGAGGACTGTGTTGCCAGAAACCGCGACGCCACGGCCAAATTCCTCGCCTTCTGCTTCCGGGCCGGCGTCCGGTGGCCTGAGCTCTGCCGACTGCGTCGCACTCGCCCATCCGGATGCCGGCTTTGAGAACACAAAGGCGGCGCCGCCGAGTTTGAATTGAGGCTCGCCCACGACGATCGTGTCGCCGGACACTGCGACGGATTCACCAAAACGTTCGCCTTCCGCGTCGTTCAGGACCGTCAATTCGCCTTCGTGGATGAATGGGTCGATACGTAGCGGGTAGCGCGCGCCCTGGGTGTCGACGCGCACGAGCAGCCGGCCACCGCGCAGGGCGAGCCAGCTGTGCAGTGTGCGACCGCGGGCATCTGTGGCGCTCAGGCCGCTGTAGCGCAGCGCCGGACGCCCGGCCCGCAGGAGCGCGACGGCTTGGCCGCCCTTCTCGAGCATGGGCACCGCGTTGCCCGAGATGGCCATCGAGATGGCGAGCGGTCCCGTCTCGCGGTCTGCCGGGGCGCGCGCGACCGAGAAGCCCTGCTCGATACCGAGCGGACCGTTCGCATACCACTCGCTGAGATCGCCATGGGAGTAGACGACACGGCCGCCACGAAGGCGCGGAGCCACGTCGCTGGTCGCGGCCGGCGATGAGCCATATCCGAACGCGCGCACGCTGAGCTCGACCTGCGTTGTGCCGGTGGCCACCGATACGCCCGAGCGGGTGAAGACCGTGTGCAGGTGCTGTGCTGGAGTCGCCGCGGTGAACCCGTCGCCGATGGCCCTGACGCGGTAGATGGGGCTGTCCGCGCCGAGCGCCGCGGAGACAGGGCCCCGGGCAGCCAGAGGCATGCTCAGCAACCCCTCCCGGGCCACGTCGCGACCCTGAGCGCTCGTCGGGGCGGCGGATTGCGCGGCCTGCAGGCTCTGCCGTAGGGCGAGGCCGAGTCCCAGCGCGAGAATCGCGGCCAGCGTGAGCGCGCGCCATCCTGGCCTGGGGCTTGACCGCCACGTCGTGCGCTCCAGCAGTGCGTGGCTCGGCGGGCTCACAGACCTCAGCTGGACGTCGTGCGCTCTCGGGCGCGCTGGTAGGCAGGCCGCTGCGCGAGCCGTGCCAGGTAGTCCCTCAGGCTCGCTGGGAGCTCGTCCGCGAAACCGATGCGCTGCGTGAACGCCAGTGTGCTCCCGACAAGCACATCGGCCACTGTGAAGCGTTCGCCAAGGAGATAGTCGCTGCCATCCAGGGCGCTTGACACCGCGCCCGCTGCCTCGTCAAAGCGCCGTCTCGCAGTGGCGGAGCGGTCGGGGTCGCGCTGGGCGTGCACGGCGGCTTCGATCAGCGGTGGCTCGAGCTCGGCTGGGGCGAAGATCGTCCACTGGTAGAGCAGCGCTCGCTGGTGGGTTCCCGGTGCCGGCGCCAGGCCTGCGTCTGGGTGCAGGTCGGCGAGATGCATGCAGATCGCCGCCGATTCGAATACGAACCCGTCGTCGTCCTCGAGCACGGGCACGCGGCCCAGGGGATGGCGCGCGTGGTGCTCCTCGCCCTCGCCCTCCTCGCGCGTGATCATCGTGATCTCATACGGCTCGCCAAGCTCCTCGAGCGTCCACGCGACGCGGAGCGGCCGGCCAGCGTGCTCTCGGTGATAGAGGCGCATCGTGTGTGAGGACGATAGCGGCCAGTGTGAGAGCACGTCAGTTAGCTGACCGCTGGGAGCGTTCCTGTCATGGGCGGAGCGTTTGCTTGACGATTTGGAGTGGCATCATGAGGGTGTTGGGAGCAAGGTCTGTGGGCTCAAATCCGAACGTGAGATAGAACGATGCGGCGTGCTCGTCGATGGCATCCACCGTGACTGCTCGGATTGCGATCTCCTCAGAGGCGCGTAGGACGCGCTGAAGGGCGTCGAGCAAGAGACTGCGGCCCAGGCCAGTGCCCTGATGAGGGATGGCGACCGCGAGACGGGCGAGGAGTGCGACGGGGATGGGGAAGTGTCGCGAGAGTCCTCGCCGGACGTTGGCGGTCGCTTGACTATGCTCGACTTGTGCCGCTACGAGTGTGTAGTAGCCAGCGACCTTGCCGCCTGGATCGGCGGTCACGAATGTCCGGGCGGCGTCGCGATGCTGGTTCTGGCTTGCGTAGGCGCGCAGCCAGCGATCCAACCTCTCCTCGCCGCAACTAAAGGTCTCGACGCGATGCGCTCGATGGTCGAACGCCGCGGTCGCAGTCAGCCGTGGCCTCACGCCGCAGGCAGGACGCTCGGCTTCTCGATCAGTTGGCGCAGCTTCCGTTCAGCTTTAGGGGATGGTTGCTCTAGCGCGGCTAGGAAGCGTTGAGCGGCCTCGTCATCGACGACGTAACGGGTGCGCTCGGCAAGCGTGCGTTCAGCCTCACGGCGCGCCGCCTGGCGGACGAACTCACTCAGGGTCTCGCCATTAGCGGTCGCCGCGGCCTGCTCCAGGCTGCGCTCCTCCTCAGTGATACGGATCTCGATCCTGCGGGTCTTGGTGGAGGCATTTGATGCCATCCCCATAGTGTACGGCATACGTCCGGACAACCTCGACCAGGTCGAGCAGGCTGGCGGGGCCATCCTGACCATCGAAGGCGTACTGCTTTGCATCGAACATGGTGCCCCCAAAGGGTCCAAGGCGCAATAGCGTGTTGTAACGATGCGAGCGCTGGACGCCACCTGGTAGTCGATGAATGTTTTCGCCGGCGAGGCATCCGCAAGGAGCGCAGAGGCCCCTGCTGCAGGCCGGCCAGGCGAGCTCGAGGTGCTGTACCGCTCTGAGGTGGCAGCGGTGACGGCGTTCTTCGCGCGGCGCAGCCGCGATCCGCAGACCGTCGCTGATCTCACGGCGGACACGTTCATGGAGGCGATGAAATCGTTCAGATCGTCGCCGCCCGCACAGGGCAGCAAGCGCCCGTGGCTGTTCGCGATCGCCCGGAACGTCTATGCAAAGCACTGCGAGCACATGGCGCGTCGACGGGACGCGGCCCGGCGCGATTCGGCGCGCCAGATGCTCGATGAAGACGAGACCGAGGAGCTGGCGGAGCGGATCGATGCCCAGCGATTGGGCCGAGAGCTGCTCGAGCGATTGGCGGGATTGCCCGCGCTCGACCGGGAGGCCGTCGAGCTCGTGGACCTCGCTGGCCTGAGGCCCAAGGAGGCAGCGATCGCGCTTGGCGTGTCCGCTGGCGCACTGCGTGTGCGGCTATTCAGGGCGCGAGCCCGACTGAGAAAGGAGCGCAGGATCGATGTCCAAGTTTGAGGATCGGTTGTGGTCAGAACTCGTGCGCGAGCACGGCGCTGAGCTGGCGGGAGGTGAGGCTCCCTTGAGGCGCCGGCGCTTGCGAGGAGCTCCGCTGGCCGCAGGTGGGCTCCTATTCATAGGTGCACTCGGCGCCGCGGCCCTCATACTCACCGCGAGCGGCGGCCCCCAAGCAGCCTTCGCGGTGACCGAGAACCCTGACGGCTCGGTCACGTTGACGATTGATGAAATCATCGGCGTCAGCGCTGCCAATGCGGAGCTCGCCAAGCTCGGCGTCAGGGTGAGGGTCCGCCGGGTCGAACGTGGCTGCACCGCAGTCGGTGTGCCCGACGGCTCGCACCGGGCCCAGGTCATGAAGACCGTGCAGATGAGCAAGCTGGCCAACGGGTTTGCCCATATCGAGTGGATCATCAACCCCAGGGCGATCCCGCCGGGAGACACGCTTGGCCTCTCGGCCCAGCGCGTCCAACACGGGTCTGTCCATGCCGCCGCCACCGGTATCGAGCTCTATCGCGGCCCAGCACCGGTCTGTGTTGGCCCACTCGAGTACATCCCCGCCAGGCGCCGTGACCGGCGGGGATAGGCAGCTCGCGCGCCTTGTGCTACCGGGCGGCGCCTCGTGCTACCGGGCGCCGAGGCCGAGGTGCGATCCGTGATGCTTCTTGTAGCTGCGTGCGGTGCGACGCGGAGCGCGGGTCCGTGGACTGGGTCGCCTGAGTGCAGCGATCGCCTCTGTGGAGCGCTCTTGCGAGATCGCCACTGTGCTCGGCAGGTCGCCTCGTGCTGCCATCTGGCAGGCGCCGATCACCAAAAGGATGGCCATCAGCCAGATGATCGCTATGAGGGCAATGACAATGAGCATCGAGATCGAGCAAATGTCGAAAGCGGCGGTACTAACTTCTATCTGCCCGTTTATCCACCTTCTCTAACGCTCCGTCGGCAAGCGCGCTTGCGGGCTCGATCGGCTCACGCACTGCCACGCTGGTCGCCGCTAAGGCTTATGGAGCCATCCGCTCGCGCCGGCGACGTTCCAGTCGCTGACGGCGTAGGCGCCCCATCCGTTTGCGCTGGAGTTCTGCTGGATCACGGTGATGGAGCCGTTCCCTTCGGCGTCGACTGACTGAGCGGTGATCACTGCGGTGTGATCTTCGGAGGGGAGCTCGAGGATGTCGCCAGGCTGGGGAGCTTGGCCCACAGTGCCGTTGACGATCTTGACCAGTCCGCCTCCGTCGCTCGCAGAGTAGTTGTCGACGATGTCATAGCCGTTGGCGTCATATGGATCCACGCCGTAGGCGAGGTACATCCAGCGCATCGACAGCTCAACGCACTCCCACTCGTACTCGCCCCACGCGCCTGCGAAGAAACGCACCGTCAGATCCGCTGCGCCTTCCGATGCCGGCCGTGGTCCGCAGGCGAGGAGTCCATGCCATGCGGCTCCGAGCGGGACCGCTCCTATGTAGTTGCCAGAATCGCATTCCCCATTCCACCAGGGTGGTGTGCCGATCGTGGGCGCAGTTTCTGAGGTTTCAACGCCCACCGCTGTCGCAGTGGCTGAGCTGGGAGCTGTGCTGCACAGCGGGGAGGATTGGGCTTCGCCCGCCTGACACGTAGAGCTTGTCTTTTCAGTGGTATGGCCCTGCAGTCGGACTGGGACCTGGACGTACTTCGAGATCCACAGGCGCCGGCCCTTGCGGCTCGCCTCGACTCGCAACAGCAGCGTGGTGGCGGTGGCTGGAGCGGAGAAGGAGAGCGTAGTGAATCCCGCTCGCCGAGGCTTGCGCAGAGCACGCGTCTTCCAGCTCTGGCGCTCGAGCTGCTGCAGAGAGAGCGTTGTGGAGAACAGCTTGGAAGGCACCGCCACACGCACGCTGACCTGTGCCCCAGATGCCACGCCGCTGGGAAACTCGACACCTGGACGTGTCTGGCCTGCCGCCATGGCGCCGTACGGAGCACCCAACAGAGTTGCGAATGCGAGGAGCCCCACGATTGGTGCCGCGGCCAGCCTCGCCTCAGGTCGACGCCCAGCGCGAAACAGGCCGCAGCCGTATCTGAGACGAGCCACGTGCATCCGGGTAAGCATCGGCTGTCTCGAGGAGATCCCTGAGTGTCGTCTCGGTCTAATGCGGGACAGGGGCGCCGAGCAGCCCGGCCACGGCGCCTACGGTGCCGGCGGCGAGCAGAGTCAGTAGGACGCTGCGGCGAAGCGCGAACAATGCGATGGTCGCGGCAGCAAGCACGGCGTATTGCCACGTCTCGCCGAGGGCGGTGGCGAGTGGGATGGCGGAGCCGATGATCGCCCCGGCCGCGGCGGGGGCCGCCCCGGCGAGAAACCCAGTCACTCGCTCGTCGAGTAGCAGCCGCTCGAAGCGTGCGGCGCCGAACAGGATGAAGGAGAACGACGGCACGAACGCGACGAATGCGGCCAGGAGTGCTGCGGGGATGCCGCCTGCGGCATAGCCGACAGCGGCAACGGTCTGAGTGAGCGGCCCGGGAGTTACCTGGCCGAGCGCCACCGCATTGAGGAACTGCCCGTGGGTCATCCAGTGATAGGTGCCAACGGCGTCTGATTGCATCAGCGGAACGATCACGAATCCACCGCCGAACGCGAGCGCCCCCACCTTCAACGCCGTCCATACAAGCGCACCCACGCCGCCGGGCTCTGCAACTGCCGCGAACAGCGGCCAGGCTTGCAAGCTCACGCCACCTCCGACGAGCCGGCGCTGCCATGCCAGCTCGATCGCGCCACATGCCAGCAGGACGAGCACGAGCCAGGAGCCTGTGATGGCCGCCGCGACCGCTGCAGCGAGGGCGTAGGCGAGGATCCGGGGTCGCCGGATGTCTGTCGTGCGTCTCCAGATCGGGACTGCAACTCCCAGTCCGGCTCTGACCGCGATGGCGGCAACGGCGGCGCCCGCTCCCATCCCGGCGCCCCGTATCCACAAGGGCGGCGATTGTGCGAGGAACAGCACGGAGAGCGCAATGATCAGCATGAGGCCGGGCAAGATGAAGCTCAGGCCGCCGATGAGCGCTCCCCTGGTGCCGCGCAGCCGCCAGGCGCAGTAGATCGCGAGCTGCGTGGATGCCGGCCCCGGCAGGATGTTGGCCGCCGCGAGCGCCCGCTCGAACTGATCCTCGGCCAGCCACTGCCTTCGTGTTACGCACAGCTCACGAAACAGCGCGACGTGGGCCGGTGGTCCGCCGAACCCGATGCAGCCGATCCGGCCCCACTCCAGCGCGATGGTGCGCAGCGACACGCCGGCTCGCGGCGGCCCGGCGGCCTGCGGTTCGCTCACCACTATGTCTTTAGGCATGCGCTGCAGGGTAGGGTGGTGCCACGATGTGCGCCGGCGGCTCTTTGCCCAGATGACGTTCACGCACGTCTTCGCCGGCATACCTGTCGCCGACCGCGATCAAGCCGTCAACTGGTATGGGCGGCTCGCAGGCCGCCCGCCCGATCTGATCCCCAACGAGCATGAGGCAGCGTGGCAGATGAGCGAGACGGGGTGGATATATCTCATCGAGGACGCCGGCAGGTCCGGTTCGGCGCTGAACACGTTGCTCCTCGATGACCTCGACGCCTTCCTCGTCGGGCTGGCAGAGCGCGGGATCGCTGCTGGTACTGTCGAAACCATGGGCAACGCGGTGCGCTTCGTCATTGTCACCGACCCAGATGGCAATCGCCTCAAGGTGGGCCAGCCACCGACCCAAGCAGCGTCCTCGTCGGTATCTGCTCAGTGAGCGACGAGGCGGGCGTGCATAGCGGGCAGGCGGGTATCTACCTCAGCCACCCCGCCTCCCTCGAGCATGACCCGCGTGCACACGTGCCCGGGCATCCCGACACGCCCGATCGGCTCGTGTCGATCGAGCGGACTCTGGCGGCACACGACTGGCTCGGATGGGAGCAACGTGTGGCTCCAGCGGCAGATGAGCGGCAGTTGGAGCTGGTGCACAGCGCCGAGCACGTCGAGCTGATCAAGGAGCTGTCGCTGGCCGGCGGTGGCGCAATCGACCAAGACACCTTTGTGGGCGCGCCCTCCTACCGCGCTGCGCTGCATGCCGCGGGAGGCGCATGTGAGATGGCCAGGGCACTGATGGCCTGCGAGGCGGATTTTGGGTTCTGTGGCATGCGTCCTCCAGGCCATCACGCCGAGCCGGACCGCGCGATGGGCTTCTGCCTGTTCAACAATGTTGCGATCGCCGCCGAGTGTGCGATTCGCGAGCTCGGTGTCAAGCGTGTGTTCATCCTGGACTGGGACGTTCACCACGGCAACGGCAGCGCCGAGACGTTTCGGCGGCGCTCCGATGTCCTGTTCGCAAGCATTCACCAATCCGGGATCTACCCTGGTACCGGAGCGCTGAGCGACGTGGGCTCTGGTCCAGGGGAGGGCTACACGATCAACCTGCCCGTTCCGGCAGGTTCTGAAGAAGATCTGTGGCTGTCCCTGCTCGAGCACATCGTGCTGCCTGCCGCCCGCGCGTTCGAGCCCGAGCTGATGCTGATCTCAGCCGGGTTTGACGCTCACCGCGCCGAGCCGCTCGCGGGGTGTCGCCTGGAGAGTGCCTCCTACGCGCAGATTGCCCGCCACGTCCGCGACCTTGCGAGGGAGCTGGATGTTCCGATCGGAGCGGTGCTGGAGGGTGGCTATGAACCCGTGGCTCTGGCGGACTGCGTGTTGCAGACGCTTGCTGCACTCAGCGCAGAGGAGCCGCCACGATCTGCGGCACCAGAGCCTCTGCTGATCTCCCAAGCGGCTGCCCAGCTCGGCCGCTACTGGCCGCTGTAGGGCCAACGAGCTCACCTGCCTCTAGCGACCGGGGAACCTCACTTCGACCCGCAGCCCGCCTGCCGGTTGCGGATGAACGGTGAGAGTCGCGCCGTGGGCGGTGGCGATTGCGTTGACGATGGACAGGCCGAGGCCGTGGCCCTCGTCGTGGCCGATGCGATCGGCCACGGCTCGGTGAAATGGCTGGAGGAGCCGCTCGACCTCCTCGGGTGCGATCACGGGCCCGCTGTTGGAGACCGTCACGGTGGCCTGGCTCGTCTGGACCGCTGTCCTGACCTCAATCCAGCCATGGGCGGTGTTGTGCTGGATGGCGTTGTCCAGGAGGTTTGCCACGAGGCGCTCGATCAGGCGCGGGTCGCCCGTGGCAGGGGCGTGGTCGAGTTTGGTGTCCAGGCGCAGGCCGCGGCGGTCGATCTCCTCACGGCGCTCGCTCAGGACCCTGCCGGTCATCTGCTCGAGCAACAGCGGCTCGCGGCGCTTGAGTGCCTGCTCCCCGCGTGCCAGGGTCAGCAGCGCCTCGATCGTCCGCTCCTGTTGCTCGCCGATCGCGAGCACCCGCTCGCAGGCCGCCCGCAGCGAGGCGGCGCTGGCGGCCGGGTCGGCGAGCGTCACCTCGAGGATCGCCCGCTCGAGGGTCAGCGGTGTGCGCAGCTCATGTGAGGCATTGGCGACGAACTGACGCTGGGCCTCGAACGAGGCCTCGAGGCGCCCCAGGAGCTCGTCGAAGGTATCGCCCAGCTCGCGCAGCTCATCGTTGGGGCCCTCGAGGGCAAGGCGCTCGTGCAGGTTGGAGGCGGAGAGCTCGCGGGCAGCTGTTGTGATCACCTGCAGCGGGCGCAGCACGCGGCCGGCGATCAGCCATCCCAGCGCCATCGACGCGATCGCCATGATCGCCATGGCGAGGATCGACCCGATCAACAGTCGATGCAGGTCGCTGTTGTTCACGTTGATCGCCACCGCCTCGAGCTGCCGGGCCTGGCCGCGTGCATGTCCGACCACGAGGCCTTCGGGCGCGACCGGGAGACTCGGTCTCGACGGGACCACGTGGAAGCTGCGTCGTTCGACGAGCTTCGCTGCGGCCCCTTGTGCGGAGACGACCGCGCTGTGGGAGGAGTGTTGTACGGACAGGAAGATGAGCGCGAGCAGCACGGTTCCAGAGATCAGGAACACGCCGCCGTAGAGGACGGCGAGACGCAGGCGGATCGTGTAGCGGGGGAGGCGCAGCCGGCGCCGACCTGGAAGCCTGCGGCTCGATCGCAGATCGGCGGCTGTGGCCTGGAGCGTGTCGGGAGAGGCCATCGCGGCGCTCAGATCCGGTAGCCGCCGCGGGACACGGTCTCGATCAACGGCGGGTCGCCGAGCTTTGAGCGCAGCCGGCGGATCGTGACCTTGACGGTGGTGGTGAATGGGTCGGTGTTCTCGTCCCAGACCCGCGTCAGCAGCTCCTCGGCTGAGACGATGCGCCCCGCGGCGCCGAGCAGGTACTCGAGCACCGCAAACTCCTTGGGGCTGAGTGACAGGCGCTGCCCGCCCCGGGTGGCGAGGCGATTGGCAGACTCCAGGCGCAGGTCGCCGTGCACCAGCGCGGCCGGCTGGGGGGTGCCTGAGCGCCGGCCAAGCGCTCGGACCCTCGCCACGAGCTCGGCGAACGCGAACGGCTTGGGCAGATAGTCATCGGCTCCGAGGCCGAGACCGTCGACGCGCTCTTCGATCGAGCCAGCGGCGGTGAGCATCAGGATCCGGCCCTCGTGTCCCTCGGCCACGAGTGAGCGGCAGATCTCATCGCCGTGCACGCCAGGTAGATCGCGGTCGAGCACGATCACTTCGTAGTCGGTGAGCGCGAGGTGCGCCAGCGCGTCGTGCCCATCGAGTGCAACGTCGACGGCCATGCCCTCGCGGCGCAGGCCGGTGGCGACCGTCTCGGCCAGCTCAACGTGATCCTCTACCAGCAGCACTCGCATCGGCTATCAGCGTGGCGCATCCGCGGTTACGGCGCGGTTACAGCATCAGTCACCGTGCTGTAACCGGCCGTTTTGTACAACCCCACTTGCACGCACCGTTTGGCCAGCGCAAGGGAGACGACGAGATGAAGCAGAGAGCGGCGATTCCAAAACTGTCAGCCGTAAGCCCGGCATGGCGAGCTTGGCAAGGTGGCATCGCGGCGGTGGCGCTCGCCGCGATCGCGCTGCTCGCTGCGGGCTGCGGAGGCAGTTCCCCGAGCGCGGGCGTGGCGCACCTGGGCTCGAGCACCGCGTCGATCACCACCTCGAGTACGCCTGCGGCGGAATCTGGCGGTGCTGGGTCGCGCGCGGCGCAGGCCGCCAGTCAGGGCGTGGCTTACGGGTCGTGCATGCGCGCGCACGGAGTGCCCGACTTCCCCGATCCCCAGGTCTCTGTGCACGGCAACGGAGTGAGCGTGAAGATGGCAGTGCCGGCCAGTGCCGCCAAGGACAACCCCAAGTTCAAGTCCGCCCAGCAAGCCTGCCGCAAGCTGCTGCCCGGCGGCGGGCCCGGTTCGGGCCCCCAACTGAGCACCAGCGAACAGGCGCAGGTCCTGAAGCTCGTGGCGTGCATACGCACCCACGGCGTGCCAAACCTCCCGGACCCGACGTTCACGGGTGGCGGAGCTCACCTCCCGCGATCGGCGAATGCAAATGTGCACTCTGCGGTGTTCAAGTCAGCCGAGCAGGCCTGCCAATCGCTGATCCCGAAGAGTCTGCGCGGTGGCTCATGAGCCGGGCGGACTGGAAAGCTCGGTGCGGTGGAGCGCGGCGAGGCGGCGCTGGAGCGGCGGTGTTGGTGGCGGGCGCGCTACTCCTCGCCGGCTGCGGCGGCGGCACCTCCCCAACTGCAGGCGTGGCGCATCTGGGTTCGACGAGGACAACCACCACGAGCGGTTCGGGTACGTCCGCTGCTTCGGGGTCCAGCACCCCGGGGGCACAGGTGCTGAAGTACTCGGCGTGCATGCGCTCGCACGGCGAGCCGAACTTCCCCGACCCGGAAATCTCGAGCAGCGGCGGCGGAACGAGCATCAGGCTCCGTGTGACGCCGGCGAGCGGCATCGTCCCCGGCTCGCCTGCCTTCCTCGGTGCGCAGAAGGCCTGCCGGACGTTTGCCCCCGGTGAATCTCATGGGCCCGCCTCGGGTGGCCCGCACCTGAGCCTCTCCGAACAGGCACAAGTCCTGAAGGTCGCCGCGTGCATGCGCACCCATGGCGAGCCGAACCTCCCGGACCCGACGTTCACGGGCGGCGGGGTGCACCTTCCGCCGTCGGTGAACGCGCACTCTGGGACGTTCAAGTCGGCCGAGCAGGCCTGCAGGTCGCTGATCCCGAGAAGCCTGCTCGGCGGTGGCTAGTGAGGGCGGCGCGACGCCCACGCCGGATCGTGCTGGCGGGGATGGCACTCGTGCTCGTCGCGCCGCCCGGCTCTCGCCGACCGAAGCGCTGAGGACCGTCTGACAGAGGTTGCCATTTCGTTAAGATGGGTGATAACACCCATACGCATTGGCGCCTTGCAAGCCGTTACTGATCTTGTCCTATCAATGGCTTACAGGAGCAATGTCATGCGACAACTTTCAACTCGACGTGCCCGAGACGAGCGCGGCTTCACTTTGATTGAGCTGCTGGTCGTCATCCTGATCATTGGCATCCTGGCCGCCATTGCGATCCCGTCGTTCCTCAGCCAGAAGAACAAGGCATCTGATGCTTCGGCGAAGGAGCTTGCTCGCACCGCTGAGACGACCGCAGAAACGATTGCGACCGATAACAACGGGCTCTACGAAAAAGTCTCGCTAACCGAAATCAACGCATATGAGCCCACCGTCCCGATCGTCAAATCGACCAAAGAAGCGTATTTGAAGGCCGCGTCCTCGACCACCCCCTTCACGAGCTACTCCGTGGAAACCGAATCAACCACGGGCGACACGTTCAAGATCGAACGGCTGGCGAACGGCACCGTCTCGCGGACCTGCAAATTCGCGGCCAGCGGCAACAAGGGCGGCTGCCCCAGCGGCAGCTGGTAGGCGGCCCTTACGGCTCGACCAGCCCGCGTCTGATCGCGTAGCGGGTCAGCTCCACTCGGTTGCGCATCCCGAGCTTGCCAAGGACGTTGGCACGATGGCGCTCCACCGTCTTCTTGCTGAGCACCAGCTGCGTTGCGATCTCATCGCTGGTGTGGCCTTCGGCAATCAACTTCACCACCTCGAGCTCGCGCGCGGTGAGGGGATCCTCGGGTGGGGCCTCGCCGTGCCGGGCTCCCTCCAGGTAGTCGCGCACCAGTGTCGCGACCGCCGGCGGGTATAGGAACGCCTCGCCGCGCATACTCGCCCGGCAGGCTTCGACGAGGTCGCGGTTGGCGGCCGTCTTCAGCACATAGCCCGAAGCGCCCGCCTTCAGGGCCTCAAAGAAATACTGCTCGTTGTCGTGCATCGAGAGCATCAGGATGCGCAGTTCTGGGCGCCGGCGACGCAGCTCGGCGGCGGCCTGCAGACCGGTCATGCGCGGCATGGAAACGTCGAGTATGGCCAGATCGACCTCGTCTGTGAGCGCTTGCTCGAGCGCCTGCGCTCCGTCGCTCGCCTCGGCCACGACATCGATGTCGGCCTCCGCGTCGAGCACCATACGCAGCCCGCCACGGACCATCTCGTGGTCGTCGGCGAGCAGCACCCTGATCTTCAGCGGGGTAGTCATGCCTGTGCATCATTCGCCGCGATCCTCAGGCACACCTCCACGCCCACTCCCGTGGGGGATTCGATCTCCAGCTCGGCGCCGATCAGGACAGCCCGCTCGCGCATGCCTGCCAAGCCCGTGGTCTGCTTGGGCATCAGGTCAGGCAGACCACAGCCGTCGTCGGCGACGCTCAGCACGACGCCGTCAAGTCCGACCCCATTGGGTCCGCGTCTGAGCACCACGCGCACCTGTGAGGCTCCCGCGTGGCGAAATGCGTTGGTCAACGCCTCCTGGGCGATGCGGTAGATCACCAGCTCGACCTCGTCACTAAGCGCCGGCAGACCTCCCTCCAGCTCGCGCACTACCCGTAATGCCCCTTGGCGTTCCATCCGCAGACAAAGAGAGATCAGAGCGTCGACGATCCCCAGGTCGTCGAGCGCCTCTGGGCGCAGCTCGCGTGAGATCCGACGCACATCCTCCAAGCTGCGGTGGACCGTATCCACAATCTCCCGCAATGCCGGCACCTCTGCGGAGCTCTCTCCGGCGGCTCGTTCGGCCCGCAGGGCGACGGCCGTCAGCGTCTGGCCGATCTCGTCGTGCAGCTCGCGCGCGATGCGAAGCCGCTCTGACTCCTGGGCTGCCAGGGCGCGGTAGGCGCTCTCGCGCCGCTCGGTCTCGATCCGGTCGAGCATCTTGTTGAGCGCCTGTGCCACCGCGATCGTCTCGCTACTCGCCCAGTTGCTTTCAAGGGCGCGCTGACCCGGGCGCATCGGGTCGATGTCGCTCATCAATGTTGCCAGCCTGCGCAGTGGCGCCAACACCAGCGCGAGCAGAACGAGATCGATCGCGAGCGTCACAAAGAGCCCGACGATGACGACCACAAGCTCGGTGAATTTGATCGGGTTGGAGATCGTCGCCGGGCTGGCGACCAGGACGACGACTGCCAGCCCGAAGACAAGTGTGTTGACGGTGAACACCCGCAACAGGGTCGAGGCGTGGGCGGGGCGCCGGCCGCCGCGATGCTCCTCGATGATGCGCCTCTGTGCTCGCCCGGCCACGCCGTCACCCTGAAGTCCCATGCCGCGATGCTCGCGCGCGCGCCGGACGGGAGCAAGAGCAGGCGCCAGACGGGAGGAGATCGAGCGCCTCCTGGAATCAGTGTCCTCCCTGCCAGGAGACTGTATGGTAGGCAAAACAATGCAGCGGTTAGCCTCTTTTTGGGGGAACCTGTTGGGATCTGTGGCGCTGGTAGCGGGGGCCGCTTGCGTGCCACTCGCCTTCCCGGGAGCGGCGCAAGGGCTGCCTGTCGCCCTCTCCAGCGTCGCATGTCCATCTGCAAGCCAGTGCGTTGCGGTCGGTAAGGCCAAGGAGGGGACATTCGATCCGGTCTCACCGAGCAGCCAGACCACCACCCCGGTCACGATCGACGAAGGCGGCTCGCTGGTCGGCGTCGCGTGTCCGTCTGGGAGTAAATATTGCACTGCGGTCGCCAGTGGTGGGCAGGAGGTGAGCTTCGAACCCGGCTCGGGCACCACGGTCTCAGCGCCGGTCACGATCGATGCCAACGGCGGCCTCGGGAGCGTCGCGTGCCCGACCGAAATGCAGTGCACCGCTGTCGATCGCTACGGATATGAGGTGACGTTCGATCCGATCTCGGGCGAAGTGGTCGCGGGGTCCTTCCAGCGAATCGACAGCGGCAGCCTGGAAAGCGTCGCGTGCCCGACTGAAAAGCAGTGCACAGCGGTCGATTTCAATGGATACGAGGTGACCTTCGCACCGAGCTCGAGCGCCGGCATCTCATTGGTTCGCCTGGAGGTGGGCGACTTCCTGAGTGTCGCGTGCCCGACTGAAAGCCAGTGCACCGCGGTCGACTCCGAAGGGCACGAGGTGACCTTCAAGCCGGCTTCGCCGGGCGAACCGCCTCCGACCCCCGTCACGATCGACAGTGCGACCGCACTCACGGGTGTGGCGTGCCCCTCTGTGAGCCGATGCACCGCGGTGGACGCAAGCGGGCACGAGTTGACGTTCGAACCGGCCTTGCCGGGCACCCCGACCCCGTTTGCGATCGACGGCACAGTCGGACTGACGAGCGTCGCGTGCCCGACTGAAAGCCAGTGCACGGCGGTCGACGCTCACGGGCACGAGGTGACCTTCGAACCGAAATCAGGCACTACGAACTCGTCGAGCACCACGATTGGGGCCGGACCTGTGCCCTCGGCGGCCAAGTCGACCATTGTTGTGGTTCCCGACCCGACGCTCCTATCTGGTCTTGGCGGCTCGGCCTCGTTGCAGGCGACCGTAACACTCGAGAGCGAAAGCGGCGAACCGGTGCCCGAAGATCTTGTCACCCTCGAAGTCGACAGCAAATACGGCCCGCTACTGGAGGGGATAGGCACTAACCCGCAGGAAACCAACGCCGAAGGCAAGGCGATCTTCGCGTTCACCTGCCCAGCGGGCTACTGCTCCTTCGGTGAGACGCTGAGCATCGGCGCAACCGACGAAGACGGGCCGGCGCTGGGCCCGCTCAGCGAGGACGTGGGCGAGATCCAGTTCGCCGGCGCCAGCTACGCCGGGCAGACTGACACGCTCGAGATCCAGGATCTCGGTGGAGCCGAAACCGAAACCAACGAAAAGCACGTCATCCTGACGCTGAACGGCTCTCCCGTCGAACTCTCCGACGACTGCACTACCAGCGCGAGCGGGTCGCTGCCCCTCGCGGGCGAACTGGGCGCGTGCGCCTTTATCGTGCCTGAAATTCCGTTCCCGAAAGGACAGGCTCCACCGGCGAGCATCCCGGCGGTCGTGACCGTCGGAACCCGGGAATTCGCTGTGAGCTTCCCGCTGCGGCCAACCCCGTTGGTGGAAATCTCCCCCAGCAGCGGGCTGGAAAGGTCTGTGATCGCCGTAAAAGGGTCAGGCTTTGCCGGCGGGCTCGTGAAAGTCGGCTTCACGCCCAAGGGTGCCAACGTGCCGAGCACATCCACCGAATGCCAGACCAACGGCGGGGAAATCATCAACACCGAACCGATCGGCAAGCCCGACAGCTGCGATCTGAAAGTCCCCGCCGACTCGCCCGTCGGCAAGGGCGCCGTCTCGGTCGAAGGATACGCCAGCGCCACCGCCCCCTTCACCGTGGAAGAAGCCACGCTCGTCGGGATTGTGATCGACACCACCAAGCTGCCGTCTGATCCCTCCGGCGGTGTCGAGATCCACGTCGGCGAAACCGTGGGCCTGACGATCGTGGGTGACTACAACACTGGGACCACGAGGCCGGTGGCCGGTGGCCTCGAACCCGAAGTCAGCTGGGCCACCGAACCTAAGCCGTCCGGGGCGATCGCGCTCAATGGGCTCACTGGTGGGAATCAGATCGGGCTGACCGCCAACGAGCTGACCAGCGAACCCGGGGTCTTGCAGGCCAAATACGACGGCTTCAGCACCACCTCGGAAGCGCTGAATGTCGTGCGCAAGCCGTGCGATAAATGCTTCTTTGTCAACGGCGCCCTGCTCAATGTTCAGGCCCAGGTGTCCGGATTCCCCAGCTCAACACCGGTCGCAGGCGCCGTCGCCGACATCACCCAGGGCGAGGCTGGGAAAGGCGGCGTCACGGGGCCGCCGCCGTGCATCCCTGAGAACGTCAACGGCGTCGAAGGCTGCTCGAGTACCTATCCGAACCTGCCCGACTCTGCCACCGAAACCTGCACCACGGAAGCCACCGGCGAATGCCAGCTGATCGCCGAGGAGGGGACCATCGAAGGGCCAAGCGAAGTCGAAGACACGATCACGCTCACCGCACCCACCGACTACTCCGTCACGAAAGTCAAAGGCTGCCACTCCGAAAGTGGCTCCCCCGAAGCGCCCGTGTGCCACGTGCTGCTGAAGGAATTCAGCCAACCCAGCACGGTCACCTTCGAACTCAAGCCATGGCCGGTCCTCACGGTCGACGTCGGTGGGCCGAAATCGTTGGGTCTTGAAGCGGCCGTGGATAATGAACTGGCTGATGGCCAGGTGGTGACGGTCCAGCAGATCAATCCCTCTTCTGGGGTACCTGAAGGTGAAGCTCACACTTGCAAAACTGCTAATGGTGTTGAAGGTCGCGGGCTGAGCACCGGTACTCCAGCGTCGTGTGGGGTGCAGGTCCCTGAAGGCGAATACACGGTTACGATCCCAGAAGAATGGACCATCCCCGCGAATGCACATTTCACGGCCGCGACTGTTTATGTCAGCGGGGCCGACGAAAACATCAAGAAAGTCAAACTCAACCTGGGTGCCACGGCCACAGAAAGCTTCTCGACGTCGTTCATACCCGACATGGAGGTCAAGGTCGGTGGGCCGAAATCGTTGGGTTTTGCGGCCGTGGAGAATGAGCTCGCTGATGGCCAGAAGGTCATCATTCAGCAGATCGAACCATCTTCTGGGGAACCTGTGGGTGAAGCTCGCAGTTGCACGAGTGGCAATGGTGTTGAAGGTACTGGGCTGAGCACTGGTACTCCAGCGTCGTGTGGGGTGCAGGTCCCTGAAGGCGAATATATTGTCAAGATCCCGGAAGAATGGACCGCCGAAGGGGATTTCTTGACCACGCACGTGTTTGTCAGCGGGGCCGACGAAAACATCAAGAAAGTCGGGCTCAACCGGGGCGGCACAGCCACAGAAAGCTTCTCGACGTCGTTCATACCCGACATGGAGGTCGACGTCGGTGGGCCGAAATCGTTGGGTTTTGCGGCCGTGGACAATGAACTCGCTGACGGCCAGGTGGTCACCATTCAGCAGATCGATCCCTCCTCTGGGGAACCTGTGGGTGAAGCTCACACTTGCAAAACTGCCAATGGTGTTGAAGGTACTGGGCTGAGCACTGGTACTCCAGCGTCGTGTGGGGTGCAGGTCCCTGAAGGCGAATACACGGTTACGATCCCAGAAGAATGGACCATCCCCGCGAATGCACATTTCACGGCCGCGACTGTTTATGTCAGCGGGGCCGACGAAAACATCAAGAAAGTCGGGCTCAACCGGGGCGGCACAGCTACAGAAAGCTTCTCGACGTCGTTCATACCCGACATGGAGGTCGACGTCGGTGGGCCGAAATCGTTGGGTTTTGCGGCCGTGGACAATGAACTCGCTGACGGCCAGGTGGTCACCATTCAGCAGATCGATCCCTCCTCTGGGGAACCTGTGGGTGAAGCTCACACTTGCAAAACTGCCAATGGTGTTGAAGGTACTGGGCTGAGCACTGGTACTCCAGCGTCGTGCGGGTTGCAGGTCCCTGAAGGCGAATACACGGTCACGATCCCAGAAGAATGGACCATCCCCGCGAATGCCCATTTCACGGCCGCGACTGTTTATGTCAGCGGGGCGGGCAGCAACATCAAGAAAGTCGGGCTCAACCGGGGCGGCACAGCTACAGAAAGCTTCTCCACGTCGTTCATACCCGACCTGGAGGTTGACGTCGGCGGACCGGATATCGGTGTCTTCCCAGTAGACGAAGACGCCAACGGCCAGGTCGTCGCCATCTTGCCCATCGACGGCACTCCCGGCAAGCCGACCAGTTGCACAGCCGGTGGCGGGTACGCTGACAACACCACCGCCAGCTGCGGCTCACAGCTGCTGCCTGGGACGTACCAGGTGAGCGTCCCACAGCAGTGGACCCCGACCGACGGCGACCCCGGGGTCTACGTCACCGGGGACGAGAACGTCCAGGACGTCACGCTCAATGCCGGCAACGCAAAGCAGATCAGCTTCAGTACCGCCTATCTGAATCTGACCGATAGCGGGTCAGGTTCAGGTTCAGCCACGACGACCGACGGCAAGCTGTCAGCGACCGGGAGCGGTGGCTCCGGCACTGTGACTGTCGGCGAGTACAGTTCCAATCCCGAGGGCGTTCCGGCGTTCGATAGCGCCGGCAAGTACATCGACGTCTACCTCGCCCCGGGGAACACCTTCACGAGCCTCACCTTCACTGACTGCGAACTGAGCGGCGGGGCCGGCTTTGAATGGTGGAACCCTCAGGCTAAAAGTGACCACGGGGGATGGGAAGCCGTCTCTGACGAGACCTCGCCGTCGGGCACCCCACCATGTATCACCGTGACGATCAACGAAAGCACGAGCCCCACACTCAAACAGCTGACCGGGACCGTGTTCGGTGTCGTGCTTCCGCCGGCTTCCACGTCATCTACGTCGTCGATGACTCCACCCCAGCCCGTCCCGGCGGTCAGCGCCTCGGCAGCGATCGGCCGGGTCACCGGTGCGATAGCGAAGATCGCCGTCGCCTGTTCCTCGGCGCCGTGCTCCGGAACGGTCACGTTGTCGATCAAGAAGACGGTCATCCTGCACCAGCGCAAGAAACGCACCAAGCGCAAGACCGAGACGCTCGTCCTCGGCAGGGGCACGTTCTCGCTGTCGACTGGTGCAAGCGGGCCGGTGAGCGTCAAGCTCGATGCCAAGGGCAGGGCGCTGCTGGCGAAGTCCAGGGCGCATCGCCTCGTGGTCACCGAGACTCTGACGGTGGTCGGCGGTAAGACCGTGACGAAGTTGGTGACGATCGAGCTCGCAAAGCGCACGTGATCGGCGTCAACCTCGTCGGCTATCTCAATCACGTCATCGGGATGGGAGAGTCGGCGCGGCAGTTCGCTGGGGCGTTGCGGGCCGCCGGTGTCCCGCACACATTGGCGGCCATAGAGCTCGGCCCCACTGTGCCCCAGATCCGCGAGACCCAGGCGCCGTGGCTGAGGGATGCGGCATTGCCCTATGGGGTCACCGTGCTGTGGTGCAACCCGGATCGCTACGGCGTCGACCTCGATCCCGCCACGCTCAGAGGCGATCGACTCGTCGCAAGATGGGCATGGGAGCTTCCGGAGATCCCGGTCAGCTGGTGTTCGTCGGCGGGTCCATTCTGCGAGATCTGGACGGCCTCACAGTTCGTGGCGGCCGCCGTGCGCAAGGGCGTCGCCGTGCCGGTGCGCGTGATTCCGCAGGCGGTCGCCGTCGCTCCCGCGCCGCCCCTTGACCGCCGGCGCTGGAATGTGCCAAGCGATCATGCGTTGTTCGCGTTCATGTTCGATCACCACAGCACGGCGGCGCGCAAGAACGCCTTCGGATTGGTTGATGCATTCACGAGGGCATATCCGCAGGGGCGCAAGGCGACGCTCCTCATCAAGACGATCAACGCCCACAACCTTCCCGAGACGGCTGCCGAGCTCGTGGCAGCGGCCTCCAGTCACCCGGCCATTCATGTAGTGGACGTCTCGCTGCCCGCTCAGGAGCGTGCGGCGTTGCTTGCGGGCTGTGACTGCTACGTGTCACTGCACCGCTCGGAGGGGTTCGGGATGACAATCGCGGAGGCCATGGGCTACGCACGCCCCGTGATTGCGACGGACTTTGGCGGCAACCTCGAGTACATGGACGAGCAGACCGGTTATCTAGTGCGCTCCACACCCACGGCTGTGGGAGAGGGCGTGCCGATCTACCCAGCTGAGGGCACATGGGCCGAACCGGACCTGACGCATGCCGCCCACCTGATGAGATCGATCTCGGAGGACCCGGCTGATGCCGCCGCGCGCGGGCGCCGCGCGGCCAATCGGATCGCCACTGCGCACGCACCCGCCGTGGCGGGCGCAGTCGTCGCCGGAGAGCTGGCAAGGCTGTCAACCTAGTCTCAGCCGGCGGCGTCCCGTCTCAAGTGCCCTCTGAAGCGGTCTCGCCGGCGCTTGGAGCACCAGGGCCGGGACTCGATGCAACGGGAGCGATTTCATCCAGGCGGTCGAGGATCGCCTTCAAGCCGCCCTGCGTATGCAGGTCGAGACGGTCGAGGATCGACTCGGCGTCCTTGAACGTATTTGCAGAACGGGCGTCTGCGGCGAGGCTCTGCACGTTCTGGCCGACCATGATCACGGACAGCAGAACGAGCTGTAAGAACGTCTGGGCGATCCAGGCCACGATGCCCTCGCCGCCTGGTTTCAGCGCCGGACCAAGCCCGATCAGGGCGATGATGCCGAACAGGTAGGCACACCACATCGTGCCGACCAGCTTTGTGATCAGCACGGCGAACTTTGCGTTGAATCCATCGACCTCGCCCATCGCCTGCTTGAGCGCCTGTGGGGTGGGGTGCAGCGCCGCCGCAAGATGATGCTGGGTCTTGACGGGTCTACGTTCTGTCATCGATCCTCCTGGCCACCGAGAGTAGGCATGCACCGTTGAGCGCTACGTGCCAAGGATACGGTCGGGGTACGATGCCTCTGGATGGGAGCGCTGGGACCTTTGATCCCCGACGAGAGCTCACGCGCCTCCCGGGCGTGGCGGCGTGTGCGCGGCATTGTCGTCGAGGTGCTCGTCCTTTTGCTCGTCACGCTGCTCTCGCCGCTGCTCTTGCTCTGCGCGGCGATCGTCGATCTGGCGCTCTGGCTCAGAGATCGCAAGCCCTGGATGGCGGTCCGGCTGCTGGCGATGCTCTGGTGGTTTCTGGTGGGCGAGATCTACGGGCTGCTGGGCCTGTTTGGGATCTGGGTCCTTTCGGCCGGCCGTGACGGCCCTCGTCGACGCGATCGCGTCTATCGCCTCAAGCGGCGCTGGCTTGCCAGCCACCTCGCGGGCATCCGAGCGTTATTCAGCTTGAAGTTTCAGGTCGAGGGGCTCGAGCTCGCAGGACCAGGGCCTGTCCTGATCTTGATCCGGCACGCAAGCATCATCGACAACGCGCTCTCGGACGTGATCGTCGGTCGCGCCCATGGGCTGGGCCTGCGGTTCGTGATCAAGCGCGAGCTGCAGATGCTGCCCACGATCGACATCGGCGGACGTTGGGTGCCGACTCTGTTCGTGCGCCGCGCGTCTGGCGACACCTCGGTGCAGCTGGACAAGATGCGCGCCCTGACCGTCAACATGTCCTCCAACGATGGGCTATTGATCTATCCGGAGGGCACCCGGTGGACCCCTGAGAAGCTTGCCCGGGCCAAGGAGATCATCGCCGAGCGCCAGCCTGAGATAGCGCCGCTTGCCTCGCGCCTGCAGAACCTGCTGCCGCCGCGGCTGGGGGGCACGGTCGAGCTGCTCGAATCGGCGGGCTCCGCGGATGTGGTGATCTTCGGCCACGTCGGCTTGGACGGCTTTGAGTACATCAGTGACATCTGGTCAGGAGGGCTGGTGGGCGGCACCGTGAAGATGAAGTTCTGGCGTTTCTCCTCCGAGGAGGTGCCAAGCGAGCGCGACGAGCTGATCAGATGGCTATACGGGCGCTGGCAGGAGCTGGACGACTGGGTGGGGGAGGTTCGCGCTGAGGCTGGATGACTGGGTGGGGGAGGTTCGCGGAAACAGGTGCACGCGCGGGCGCGCGCGGGCGCGCGTGTCGTCCCAAGTCGTGTGTAACTTGCGCTGAGTGCCCTGCGCTGAGTGCCCGATACGATCCCGCCGCTCAGGATGAAGCTGCCGCTCCTGGCTTTGGCCCTTGCGGCACCGCTTCTTGCCTCAGCGCCCAGCGCTGGCGCGTCGGGGAGCCGTACCTGTGGCTACATCCACGCCAGCGTGCCCTACTCGCACCACGGCCACAGCGCCAAGTGGCGCGTGTACATAAACGGCGCCACGAACTGCAAGAAAGCTCAACAGACGCTCAACGCCGTCATGCATCTGGAAGGCAAGGCTCACCAAGGAGCCGACGAAGCCAACTCCTTCTTCTCCTACCAGGGATGGTTCTGCCCATTTGGCAACATGGGCACCCAGTCGTGCACGCTGACCGGTGCCAATCACTCCACAAAGGCACAGGCGCTGGCATTGGATTGCGCCGTCGTGGCCGACGGGTGCCCAGCCAGACGCCCTTGAGCCGCTTTCCGCTCAGCGACGCGATTCAGGCAGCGTATGACCTCGACTGATCCGGGTGACAGCGCTCCAGAGGACGGTGGTCCCGATGCGACGGTCACGGCGAGCGCGCAGCTTCCAGAGCTCGACGAGCGTGCACTCCTAGCGCTGAGCGAGGTGGGTCGCAGCTGGCAGGGGTGCATGCCTGCGCGCCGGGTCTGGGAGCGCGCGCTGCCGGTCGATCGCCGGCTCGAGTTCGCCGATCCGCAGCAGTCGCGGTCCGGGCGCTTCCTCCAGATCCGCAGCGCGCGCCGTGGGGGCGACGAGGAGGAGGACGAGCTCGAAGCGACCCCCGAGGCCGGGGAGCTCGACTCGCGGTTGGGTCGCGTGGCCTACAGGCTGCGGCACGCATTGATCGGCCCGGCGCTGCGCAGCACGGCGATCGCGGAGGAGCACATGGGGCGGCTGCTGGCACTCGCTGTGCTCTCGCCTGACGCGCTGTCCTCGGTGGCCTACGGGCCGGAGGCGATGATGGCGATCCTTGTGCTCGCAGGCTCGGGCGAGCTGAAGCTCTCGCTGCCGATTGGGGCAGCCCTGGCGGTGCTGATGCTCTCTGTGGGCCTTGGCTATCGGCAGGTGATCAAGGCCTATCCGCACGGCGGGGGCTCTTACATCGTTGCCAGCGACAGCCTGGGATCGCAGTGGGGACTGCTAGCGGGCGCAGGGCTGATCGTCGATTACATACTCACGGTGGCGGTGTCGGTCGCGTCCGGGGTGGAAGCCGTCACGTCGGCGATACCTTCGCTTGACTCGGCGAGGGTGGTGATCGGCCTGGTGGTGATAGTGCTGCTGGTGGCCGGCAACCTGCGCGGCGCGCGCGACGCTGGCGCCGCCTTTGCGGCGCCCACTTACCTGTTCGTGGCCGCGATCGCATTGGTCGTGATCGCCGGCCTGATCAAGGCGGGCTCCCACGACTTTCACCCCGCCGCCGCCGAGCCCCACCGGGCCGTCGAGGCGGTGGGTGTGCTGCTCTTGCTGCGCGCGTTCGCCTCCGGTGCGACCGCGATGACTGGGATCGAGGTGATCTCAAATGCCGTCCCGGTCTTCCACCCTCCACAGGCGCGTCACGCCCGCCAGACCTTGCTGGTGATGATGGGGCTCTTGATCTCGATGTTCGTCGGCGTCGTGCTCGTCGCTCACTTCGACGGCGCCACCCCGGGCGGGAGCCAGACGGTGCTCTCCCAGCTTGCGCACGACAGCGTGGGCGGTGGCATTCCCTACGGCTTCGTGCAGACGGCCACCACGCTCGTACTGCTCATCGCCGCCAACTCCGCGTTCAACGGCTTTCCACGCCTTTTGTACTTCATGGCACGCGATGGCTATGTCCCGCGGCTGTTCCTGCGCATGGGCGACCGCCTGGCGTTCAGCAACGGCATCCTCGTACTTGCCGTCCCAGCGGCCGTGATCTATGCGACCTTCGGCGGTCAGACCGCCCCGCTGATCCCACTGTTCGCGATCGGTGTGTTCATCGCCTTCACGCTCGCTCAGAGTGGAATGGTCGCGCACTGGTGGCGTCGCCGCGAGCGGGGATGGCGCGCCGCGCTGGCCACTAACCTCCTCGGCGCGACCCTCTCGGCAGCGGTCGTCCTGATCGCTGCCATAACCAAGCTCACCGAGGGCGCCTGGGTCGTTGTGGTGCTGGTCCCACTGATCATCCTGGCTTGCAGGCAGGTGCACGCGCATTACGAATACGCCCGCGAAGCGCTCACGCCGAGACCTGACGCCGATGAGCACAAGCGGAGCACTCGCGTGGCGCCACCCCGGCTGACGTCAAGGGCCTCCGAGCGCCTGGCCGAGGCGCAAGATGACCCGTCCGAGGTGGAGAGCTTCGCCGTGGTCCCGATCGCCGTACTAGACCTCGCTGCACTGCACACGCTCGCTTACGCCGTCTCACTGGCTCAGCCCGTGCTCGCGCTGCATATGAGCCCCACCGAGGAGGAGGCAGAGCGCTTCCACCGGGCATGGCAAGCATGGGGTGAGCATCTGCCACTGGAGGTCGTCGTATCTCCCTACCGTGCGACGGTCGCACCGCTGGCCAACTACATCGCCGCGCTGCACCGCCAGCGCCCCGACGTGACCCTCACGCTCATCGTGCCCGAGATCATCGTCGCCAGGCGCTGGCAGCGGGTCTTGCACAACGGCATCGCCAAACGCCTGCGCGCCTCCCTCATCGCCTACGAGGGCATCGTCGTCACAACGGTGCCCTTCCACCTGCCTCGATAAGCGGCGGGCAGCTCAGCGGAGCGCGTGCTCGCGGCGGTGCCGGCGCTTGCTGTGTGGCAGCCTGATCCGCAGCGAGTGCTTGGACTCGCTGCTGGCGGGCCGCTCAAAGCTGGATGGCTGGAGTAGATCTCCGCGTGCGGCCATCTGACAGACGGCCACCACCAGGATGGCCACAGCGAGCCACAGAACCGACACAGATGCAAGGACGATGAGCATATTGACCCTGGTACGAGTTGAGCCTCCCTAGCTCACAGCTAGGTTCTTTCTAGTTGTTTCATCGGACGTGACGCAAGTCCGCTTTAGCGACTTTGCGAGGATTAGATTGATCGCTGGGTGTTGGGGCTCCGCAGGCCGCCACCAACAACGTGCCGATCGAGATGCACCCGGGTGCCAGGAGGCCGATGACGATGAGCATGTATCCGCACCGTCGGGTTGGGCCGCCGAAACCCTTGCGGTCCTTGCCAGAGATCAACGGATGTTTCCTCGCTACCGGGCCGCCTGCAATGATCGTCCCGTGAACTTTGGGGACCGGCTTTACGGGCGCCTGGCACTTTCGCTGGTCGCGGCGCTGACACTGCTTGCATGCCTCGCGACAGTCGTCGTCGCTCGGGCGTCCGGGCCGCAGAGCGGCGTTGGAGATGTGGCCTTGTCGGTTGACGAGAGCGCGCCTGGACCGCCGGTGCCAGCGGATTTCCTTGGCCTCTCATACGAGGTCAAGTACCTGCCCCAGGTGGCGTCATTCGCCCAGCATGGGGACCTCGTCTCGCTGCTGCGTTCGCTGGGCCCAGGCGTTCTGCGCTTTGGGGGCGTAACGGCCGATACGCAGGTTGCGTGGCTCGATCCCGCGAGCACTCCACTGCCCTCGTGGGCCACCGCCTCGCTCGTGCCTCAGGACTTGTACAACCTCGCGGTTCTCACTCGCGCGACGGGCTGGCGGGTATTGCTGACTGTCAACCTGGGCCACTTCGAACCTGCTGTTGCGGCGGACGAGGCGCGGGTCGCAAAGGCGGCTCTCGGTCACTCGCTGCAGGCGATCGAGATCGGCAACGAGCCCACGGCTTTCGTGCTGGATCATCTGCGCAGCCAGCCCTACCTTTTCTCGACCTACAAGCCGGAAGTCGCGGCCTACATCGCCGCGATACGGGCGGCGGCGCCAGGGGTTGCGATCGCCGGTCCCGACAGCGCAAGTGGGGAGTCGGAGATCTCCTGGACCAGCGCGGAGGCCAAGGACTTCAGGCCGGCGCTGCTGACCAGCCACTTTTACGGCGGCAGCTGCAGCTCTGACCCGACTGTGCCCTTCCTCCTCAGCCGCCAGATTCAAGAAGTCGAGGAAGCGGACCTGCGACCGCTCGCGCGCGTGGGACATAAGTCCGGGATCCCCATACGGCTCGACGAGACCAACAACATCTCCTGTGGCGGAGTGCCCGGGGTGAGCGACACCTATGCCGCGGCGCTGTGGGCGGTCGGCTTGCTTGGCCGCACTATGCAGGCGCCCTTCGTCGGGGTCAACTTCCACGGCTTCTTGTTCGAGCCTGAAGGCTATTCCCCGATCGCCGCGCTGACCCCCGAAGACCTGGCTAGCGGCGCGATCTCCGCCCGACCGGAGTGGTATGCGTTGCTGCTTGCCCACCAAGTGGAGGGTGACCGCCCGCTCCCGGTGAGGATCAAAGCACAAGGGCAGAACATCGCCATCTGGGCCGGACGCACGGCAAGGGGCGATCTGCAGGTGATCATCGACAATGAGCAGCCTGCCGGATCGCGCCCGCTGCTTTTCAGGCTGCCGCGAGAGCCTGGAACGCGCGGCGCCTCGATCTTGAGGCTCGTGGGTCCTTCGCTCAGCGCGACAACGGGGGTCACGCTCGGCGGCCGCGAAGTCCCTGCCGACGGAACCTGGCAGCGGCCCTCACGCCTCCCTCACGCCAAGATCTCCAACAGTTTCCTCAGCGTCATCGTCGATCCACAGAGCGCGGCGCTCGTCAGCACCGAACATTGAGTGGCCGGCCTCACTTCACGTCGACGGCTTCGATCTTCTCTTGGGTGATCTTGCCGTCGTTGGGTACCAAAGGATGATGGAGGTGGCAGAGCTTGTAGTGACCGTGGACGAAGCGTCCCAGCCGGTGGCAGCCGCTCATGTGGCATTCCAGATGTCTGTAGGCCCCGATCACGAAGGCGATCAGCGTGATCGTGCTGGCAAGTTCGACCCAGCTGTCGGTGAAGACCTGCGGTTGGCTCCAGAATGTCAGTGCAAGGATCATGGCGCCTCAAAGTGCTCGGCGAAGGGCCTGAGGTTAACGTTAGGACCAGACGCACCAACAAGGCTATGCCCATTCCCGCCACCCAATATGCCAGCAGCGGCGAGGCGAACATCGCCTACCAGGTGGTGGGCGAGGGCCCGATCGACCTGCTCTTCCTGCTCGGGCTGGTCTCCCAGGTCGAGCACCTCTGGGAGGCGCCGCCCTTGCATCGCTTCTTCGAGCGGCTGTCCGAATTCAGCAGGCTGATCCTCTTCGACAGGCGCGGGGCGGGGCTATCGGACCGGGTCGGTGTGGGCTACACGATCGAGCAGGACGTTGAAGACGCGCTCGCCGTGCTCGACGCCGCGGGCAGCGAACGCTCAGCGCTGCTGACGTATGGATTGGGAGGGGCAGTGGGCGCGCTGCTTGCGGCCGAGCACCCTAGGCGCGTCGGCGCCTTGATCATGTACGCCTCGGTGGTGCGGGCGTCGTGGGCGCCTGACTTCGACTGGGCGATGACCGAGGAGGAGCGTCTGGCATTCACCGAGCGCAACATCTCGAGCAGGGGCCAGGTCAACAGTGGCGCGATGTCGCGGTTCGCTCCTTCGATGGCCGAGGATCGGGTGCTGGGGGAGTGGTTCTCCAGATTGGAACGCCTGGCGGAGAGCCCGGGCGAGGTGCGGATCAGGTCCAGGGCGACGGCGTTGGTCGACGTCAGGGAGGTGCTGCCGAGGATTCAGGTGCCCACGCTCGTCTTGCACCGGCCTGCAGAGCGGATGTGGGACGTGCGCCACTCGCGCTATATCGCCCAGCACATCCCAGGCTCGAGGTACGTCGAGTTGGACGGGATCGACTCGTTGCCGTTCGTGGGCGACAGCGACTCGATCATCGAAGAGATCGAGGAGTTCCTCACGGGCACGCGCGGGGGCGGCGAGCTTGCCAGGGCGCTGCTGACGGTCATGTTCACCGACATCGCCAATGCGACCATCAGAGCATCGGAGCTTGGCGATGGACGCTGGCGCGACCTGCTGGCGCTCCACGACCAGGCGGTGCGCAAGGAGCTGGCTCGCTTCGACGGCGATGAGGTCAAGACGACGGGCGATGGCTTCCTTGCCACGTTCGCGGGCCCGCCGTCCTCAGCGCTGCGCAGCGCGTTGGCCATCACCGCCGCGGCGCGCGAGCTGGGCATCGAGGTTCGGGTCGGCTTGCACACGGGGGAGTGCGAGCTGATCGGCGATGACGTGGGCGGCATGGCGGTCCACATCGCCTCCCGCGTCAACGGGCTCGCGGGGCCGGGCGAGGTGCTGGTCTCGGGCACGGTCTTTGGGACCGTCGTGGGCGGCCCCTTCTCATTCCAGGACAGAGGCTTGCACGAGCTCAAGGGCGTCCCGGGCCGCTGGCCGCTGTTCGCGCTCAGCGGGGTCTCACGCCAGGCACCGTGAGTCTCACCTCGGCCGTTGAGGGGCTAGCGGCTGAAGCGTTTGCAACCCCTCAGCGGGTCCCAATCCACCGGCTCGAACGTCTGTTGAGGCTTGCGCAGTTTTCTGCTGCACCACGTGGTACGCTCGCGAATCTTGGGCCGGTATTAGTGCAGAGACGAGTATGTAAAGGGGACGATGCTCATGCAGCTTAAAAGGTCCTGCGCGCGCACCTTCGTTCTTGGTGGGTCGTGTACGGTGGTGCTGGTATTAGGGATGGCCGGCTCGGTCTTGGCGGCAGGGTCAGGCTACGGCTCCTCCGAACCTTCAACCAGCGCGCCGCCCCCTACCGGGTTCTCCTCTGTCGTCATCGCTCAGACCGTAGGTAGCGAAGGCGGCACCATCACGGCGCCTTCCTCGGGCGGCACCGTCACCATCTCCGTTCCACCGGGCGCCTCAGAAAGCCCGCTCCAAGTCGCGATCACGAAGGGCAGTCGCTCCACGGTCAAGAAGGATCTGTCCTCTGCTCTCAAGAAGTACAAAGTCGTCGCCGAGTTCGGGGTCGAGCTGAAGCAGGGCCCCTCGTCCGCGTCAGCGTCAAAGTCGCTGACGGTCACGTTCAAGGGCAAAAAGATCGCCAAGGGCGACATCATCGTCGTCTACAACGACGCGACTGGAAAGTTCGTCAAGGTGACGGCTACCGTCAAGAAGGGCGAGGTAGCGGTCCATCTCAAGGCCGGAGAGTCGATCGCTGTCCTTGCGCCGCCGAAGAAAAAGTAGCAGCGGCGTCATGCGAAGCTCGGAGCGTCGGAAGCGCCCCCTCGGCGTGCTTCTCGCCTGCCTCCTCACGGCTGCGGTCGTGCCGGCAGGCTGCGGCGGGTCGTCCCCCTCGGGAGGTCACGCCGGGAGGCGGGCGGGCGGCGCGGGAGGGACCCGCGTTATAGCCGCACCATCCCAGCTGCTCGCCGGCACCGCGCCCCAGCCCGACGGCACACTGTGGGTGCTCGCCGGCACCAGCAGAGTCCGAACGATCGACGAGATCGACGTCGGGACCGGCAAGCCGAGCGCCTCGATCGGCGTGAGCAACACCGCGCGAGCTTTGGCGCAATCCTCGACGGGCATCGTCGCGCTCGGGCTGGGAGGCGTCAGGACCGGCGCAATCGAGCTCCTCAGCGGGTCGACCGACACACCCACCAGCACGATCTCGGTCGGCGCTCCGGTGATATCGGTGGCGTTCGGCGACGACGGCGTGACGCTCTATGCGCTCGACGGTACCGCGAAGACGCGCAGTGTCACGATCATCAACAGCTCGACGGACAAGGTGACGGGCACCATGGGGCTCCCATCGGACGCGCGCTCGATCGTTCCCACGCCAAACCAGAAGGCGATCTGGAGTGTGCAGGCCTCGGGCACCGTGCAGGAGACCTCGCTGACCAGTCGGAGGCCGATCGAGTCGTTCTTCACCGGCAGCCCAGGGATCGCCGCCGCTGTTTCGCCGGCCGGCGAAGTGCTCTACGTGCTGAAGGGGACAAGCGCGATGGCCAACATCGACGCGATCTCGACTGCCACCGAGCATGTCACGCAAGTCTTGCCGGCCGCGGCGAACAGCATCGACCTCAGCACATCGCTTGACGGATCGCAGCTCTACGACTTCGTCGGAGCGCCCTCGTACGGCAACATCCAGATTCTGGATCTCTGACCCGGTAATGGCGACTCCGACTCGCGTCAGCGCGACCGGAAGGAGCTTCGGACTGCGCCTCCGGCGCTGGCGGGATGCAAGCGCGGTGAGCCCCTCGACGCCCGAGGTTTCACCGGTCTCCTGGCCTGAGCGACTGTGGTGGACGCTTGCCGGGTGCGCGCTGATCAACTGGTCGGTGCAGCTCCTCAGCGCGACCACGAGCATGTCGTGGGTGACGGTGCCGGTTGTGCTCGCAGGTGGCTGGGGGCTGATCACGATCCTCGCGAGCTGGTCGACCGCGATCGCGACGTCTGCGCCTCCGCGGCGCTACAGCATGTTCGCCTGGATGACGGCCCTTCTCCTTGTAGCGATGTTCGTCGCCTGGGCGTATGTGCAGGTGCGCAACTCGCCCGGCTATGGCACCGACGAGCTTGCATTCGACCAGTACGCCGGTCAGCTGGCGGAGCACGGCCTCAATCCCTATGTGCACTCGATGGCGCCGTCGTTCTCGCTTTTCCGGGTTTCCCCCGACGGCTATACGTACAACCTCACGGGGGTACCCGTCACGCAGCTCTCCTATCCAGCGCTTGCGTTCCTCCTATACGTGCCTTTGCTTGCGCTTGGCTGGTCGACCCAGCTTGCAGTGGCGCTGAACGTGCTCGCCTGGGCGGCGACGATCCTGCTCATATTTGCGGTGCTGCCGACGCGCATCCGTCCAGCCGCGCTGGTGATCGGCAGCGTCGGCGTATACGTCTCCTATGCCATCGGCGGGATCACCGATGTGCTGTACATGCCGCTGCTCGTCCTCGCAGCGTATCGCTGGGATCAGTTCGGTCACAGCCGGCGCTCCTATCTCGGACCGGTGATGCTCGGCTGCGCGATGGCGATCAAGCAGACGCCCTGGCTGCTGTTGCCGTTCATCCTTTGTGCGCTTGCGATGGACGAGCACGCGCGCGCCGGGGCCTCGGCCGCGCTGAAGCGCTGCGGGCGTTACCTCGCGACAGCCACCGGCGCATTCCTGCTCCCGAACATCCCCTACATCGTCGCCTCCCCTGGCAGGTGGCTTCACGGTGTCGCCACCCCGATCGCCAGCCACCTCGTTCCGGCGGGTCAAGGAGCGGTGGCGCTCAGCCTCTTTTTGCATCTCGGCGGCGGCTCGCTCGCCGCATACACCGCCGCAAGCGTCGTGCTCGCGCTGCTGCTCTTGACTGCTTACCTGGGCACCTACCCTCTGCTGCGCCCCGCCACGTTCATCCTGCCCGCCTTCGTCCTGTTCTTCGCCTCCCGCTCATACGGGAACTACCTGGTTTCCCTCGTCCCGGCGGCAATCGTCGCGGCGGCGACAATACAAGCACAGCGGCCGTCGGCGGACCATCTGCCCTCGCGAGGCCGGCCGCGACTGGATGCGTTCGTCCGCCCAGCCAGGTGGCGCGGGGCGATCGTTGCTGGGACGGCACTGTTCGCTGGGGCCCTCATCTACGCGCTGAGTGCCGGTCAGCCGCTGAAGCTCAGAGTCAGCGCAATACGCACGACTGGGCAGCTTGCGACCATCGAGCAGCTCAAATTGCAGGTCACGAATACGTCGGATAGCCAAGTCACTCCGGCTTTCACCGTGGACGAGGGCGGCGGCGTCACCACCTTCTGGCACATCGCCGCCGGCCCGGGGAAGCTCCTGGCAGGTGCGTCCGCGAACTACACCATCATCGCACCGAACTACCCCGCCCAACCCTCGATCGGCGGCGGCTTCACGGTGCTCGCGTTCTCCCAAGGGCCTGCGGCTGTGAGCGCAAGCGGCGTGTATGAGCCGAGCGCGATGCATGTCGCGCTCACACCCGACGCCGTGAACGAGATCGTTCCCGTCGGCGAGCAGATCGTCGTCCACGCGGGGCTGCTCGACCAGCTCGACCGGCCCGTCCACAGGACCGGCGTGCCGGTCTATCTCGGACAGATCATCTACAACCAGAGCGGTCTCGAGCTGAGTGAGGCGACCATCAACTCACACCCCCCCGGCCAGACGCCGGTCACGGCCTACACCAACAGTGAAGGGGTTGCGACCTTCGTCCTCGTCGGCACGCAGGCGAGTGAAGACCCCGTCTACTTCGAGGCCAATCTCGTTCAGACCAGCGAGTTCTATCCATACGGCTACTCCGAGATCCTCCCGATCAGATTTGGGGAACGATGAGCACGGTCGTTGATGACAGGCACTCCCTTCGGAGTGCTGGTACCGGTAGCTCTGGTTCAGCCGGAATGCCGCGCTGGCTGATCGCGCTGTGGCGGCGCTGGTCTGAGGCGCAGCCGTTCGAGTCGCCGGCGCTATCGGAGTGGCCCGTGGCGCTGCGCCGCGCGCGCTTGGTCGGCTTCGCGATGCTCGGCGTGCAGCTGATCGGACTTGGCTGGTGGAGCTATGTGCTTGCCAGCCGGTACGCCCTCACCACAGACTTCAGGCTTTATGAGAACGCGGCGTACCTGATTACGCATGGTCACATGGGCTCGACCTGGAGCTTTTTCCAGAATCACGCTGACTTCATCTTCGTTCCGATCGCATTCGTCCAAGACCTGTGGCCTCACCCCGTGGCTCTCATCTGGTCGCAGGATCTGGCAACTGTTGGCGCCGAGGCGATCGCGCTCGCCTGGATGTGCGAGATCGCCGCCCAGCGCTCACTTCGCGACCGCACGACCGTCATACCGGTCCTCCTGATCGCGCTCGGTGTCGTTCTGCTCGTCGCCAATCCATGGGTCGCATGGGCGTCATCGTTTGACTACCACGCGGAGGCAGTCAGCACCTTCTTCCTGGTGGCCACGTTGTACGACCTTCACCATGGCCGCAGAAGGGCGTGGCTATGGGTGGCTTGTTGTCTGCTTTCCGGAGACATCGGTGCCACATACGCAGTGGCCGCCGGAGCTTCGGCCATCCTCGCAGGTCGCCGGCTATATAAGCGAGGGGTTGCTGTGACGGCGCTGGCGCTGGCGTGGCTGATCGCGATCGATCTTCTGCATCTCAACCACGGCACCAATGGCCACGCCTATGGCCTTCTCGTGTTCGGCAACAGCCGCAGTTCTCCATACGCTATTTCTGCGCTGACCGTTGTGACGGCGACGCTCGAGCACCCGGCCCGCGCCTTCCGCATCCTGTGGCTCAACCATGTTAATGCATGGGCGAACCTATCCCCAACCGGAGTGCTCGGCCTGCTTTGGCTGCCCGTCCTGGTCCCGCTCATGCTGATCCTGGGCGAGGGCCAGCTGGCTTCCAAGGCGATTTTTGCTGAACCCGGGTTCCAGAACCTCGCGATCGCCTCACTCGGCGCTGTGGGCACGGTCGCGATGTGCTCGGCGATTGCAGGCAGCCGGTTCGGTCGCCACCGGCTGCTCCTGCCGATCTTGGTCACCGTCCTGGCGGCAAACGCAGTCGTCTGGGCCGCTGTGTGGCTCCCGCAGGTGAGCACCAACTGGCTACGGGTGACCCCAGCCGCCGCGGCAACCTTGAAAAGTATCGAAGCAAAAGTGGGGCCAAGGGATGAGGTCGTCGTATCACAGGGAATCAGCGGCGATTTCTCATATCGCCCCGTCGCTTACTCGGTGGCTCGCGCCTCGGCAACAGTCCCCGTCACGGCAGCTAAGGTATGGATCATCCTGGCCCCCAACCAGGGCATCGAGACGGCGCCCGTCGCGGGTGTGTACGCCGACATCGCGGCGCTGACCGCGAATCCATCGATGCGCCTCGTCACAGCCGCGAACGGAATATGGGCGTTCGAATGGTCACCGCCCCGCGGAGAGCACCAGCTGACGATAGCGCCCGAGGAACGCACCAGAGCTCTCGCCTGGCCGCTGGCGGGCCCCGCCGGAGCGACGGTGACTGACGGCCCAGCGTCAGACTGGCACCTCGCCGGCAACGGAAAGCGGGGATACGTGCTCGATCACGCTTACTGGCGCGAGCCGCCCGGCGTCTATCAGGTGAGCGTCTCACTGTCCGTAGCCTCAACGGCAAACGTCGAGGTGTGGAACAGCACGACCTCCCAGCTGCTCAGCCGCCAGTCCGTCCCGGGGACGAACGGCCGGGCGATATCCACCACCACCGTCGACCTCGAGACGAACACTCCGGAACGACTTTTCAGCGGCTGGGGCATCTGGCGACGAGGGATCGAAGAGCCCATCGGCGACCAGCTGGAGGTGCGCGTCTGGTCACCCGGTGGCAACGACGAAGTAGACGTCTACAGCTTGAGCCTCCACAAAGGGAGGTAGTCCTGCGGCCACCTCAGAGACCACCGGCACGCCAGATCGGCAGAGGTCGCGCTGGACGGCGCGTCAGCCTGACCGGTTGCGCGGCTCAGGCGGCCGTCGAGTCCTCCGGCGCCGGGCGGCCTCTGGTGGGGGTGCCGGTGTGCGGCAGCTTGCGTGGTGGAGGAGGCGGCAGTTCGGCTATCTGGCGACCCCTTTCCCTGAACGCATGCTGCAGGTTGACGGTGGTCTGGCGGCGATGCTCCTCAGGCAGGGCCTTGATCGCGAGCAGTCTTTTACAGGCGGTGATCGACGCATCGAACTCGCCGACCCAGTAGGAAGAGATCGAGTACTGGAAGAGCAGCCCCCACCTGTAGATCCAGGGCTCGACGAAGAGGATGTCCTCCGGGAGCGCAAGCGGGCGCGTGCCCGCCGCCAGCTGCGTGAACCGGTGGGCGGCATGGTGGTGTTTGCGCTCCAGCAGCCCTACGGCGAGATCGTGCACGGCCTCCAGGCGAACAGGGCGCGTCTCCCAGGCGGTGATGTAGGCGTCGATGGCTCTGGGCCAATCGCCCAGCTGCGCACTGAGCATGCCCACCTGACGCCAGGCGCAGTAGGTCTCCTCTCCCCAACCGGCCATCTTTGCGCGCTGCTGGTAGTGCTCCAGCGCAAGCTCCAGCTTGGCTCTGTCGTCGCTCTCCTTCCCCAGGTCACGATAGGTCTGGGCGAGGTAGAACAGCGAGCGAGCGTCCGTGGAATCGCGTTGCACCGCCGCCTCAAGCAGCTCCGCGTCGCGCTCCCAACGCCCCTTGCGCGATCCGCCCACCGACCAGGAGCGGATGACGAGGCCGTCCAAGCGTTCGGTCTTGCGCTCCTCATCGCTCGTGATGTACTCGTGGACGGCTCCTACATAACGCCAATTGAGCTTGCCGCTGACCAAACGCTTGGTGTAGTAGATCGTGGCATCCGCATGGCGCAGGAGGTAGGAGTCGGCCGTGAGCTCATGCAGCGTCCCCGGAGCGGCTTCGAGCGTGGTATCGGCGTCCAGCAGCAGCAGGTAGTCAGCCTTGCCGTGTGCAAGCTTCATCAACTCGCTGCGGTTGTGGCCGAAGTCGACCCACTGGTGCTCGTGCAGCTCGCCGGCGATGCCCTCGAGCTCGCGCTGAATCAACTCCTGGGTGCCGTCGCTGGAGCCTGTGTCGCAGATCACCCAGTGGTCAATCAGCTCGCGGCAGGACTGCAGGCAGCGTCCCAGGACCTCGACCTCGTTCCTGACGATCATGCACAGGCAGATCGAGGGATTGGTGGTGCTCATCGCCCCTCAGCCTGGTCAAGGCCCGACCCAGCCAGGTCAGCTACGGGCCCAGCCAGGTCAACGCCCGATGAACTTGACATAGCCGTGGCCGTTGACCTGTGTGACGGCGAACGGATAGCTCTTGGCACCCACGCTTGCCTTGCACGTGAAGCTGAGGCCCTTCTTCTGCAGGACGCTGGCCGGGCAGCGCACCTTGGCGTGCAGACCTCTCTGGGCGAGGATGGAGGCCTCGATCGTCCGCTGCACCCTGGCCGTGTCCAGCGCGACCAGCGCGGCTTGGTTGCCGTAGCGAACATGGCCGTCGCTGTCGACCTCGGTCACGTGAACGGGATATTTACCGACCGTCAGTCTCGCTTCGCAGGTGAACGTGTGGCCCTTCTGCTGCGGAACCTTTGCGGGGCAGCTGACCAGGGTGTAGATGTGCCGCTCGGTCAGAATCGACCCTGCGATGGCTCGCTCCATGACGACCGTGTTGAGGTCGGTCGGCTTGGCGGCGCTTGATCCACACCCGGCCAGGGCGGCGACCGCCATCACCGCCAGCGCTATGGCCGGCATTGGCAGGAGCGTAAGCCCACGTGGAGGGCGGCGCTGCTTCTGGGATGTTCTCATGCAGTCTCCATAGCTCGAACGGCTGAGGACCAAGGTACGGCTTACGATATTCGTTGAGCAGGCTGCACAACCTCGGGCTGTTTGCGCATTTTCCCAAGATTTTCGGGTACGACAGACGTATCCTAGCCACGCTCTCAGCCCAGTCGATAGCACTATGAGGACCCTATCCCAACAGCCGGGCGCTTCTCGGAGGGGTAGGTGCTCTGGAAGGGAAAGCTGGCAGTGCAGCGAAGAAAACGCCTAACCGGGCATCAGTCCGTCTAAATCGAGCATCGTCCGCTGGACCGGATACCGTCGAATTATTCCCCCTGAGTCAAGGCCTAAGAAGGAGCACCTCCCGATATGAGTCTTTACCTTCTGCGTGAGCGCACAACCCGGCTACGCATGGCCATATTCAGCAGTGGAATGGTCGGAGCGCTCGCGCTGGGTGCACCGCCCGCCGACGCAGCCAACGCGGGAGCGAAGGTCAAGCCGAAGGCCGATCCGCACGGCCACGCGGCCAAGACCAAAAAAAAGAGTAAGGGCGTAGTAGGCCCTCGCGGCCCCAAGGGAGCCACTGGTCCGCAGGGCGTCGCCGGCCCGCAGGGCGTAGCGGGCGCGAACGGCGCACAGGGACTGCAAGGAGTCCAGGGCGCGACCGGTGCTCAGGGCGCCGAAGGACTTAGAGGAACTCAGGGCGCGATCGGCGCGACCGGCATCCAGGGCGCAACTGGCGCGGCGGGTTCGCAAGGTGTCACGGGTGCGACTGGTGCGGCGGGAGCTCAGGGACCGCAGGGCGAAGCCAGCACCGTGGCAGGTCCTCAGGGCGCCACGGGAGCAACTGGCGCTACGGGCGAAGCTGGAGCTACTGGTGCGACGGGCGCTACGGGAGAAACGGGCGCTACTGGCGCGAATGGATCTACAGGCGAAACTGGTGCGACGGGCGCTACGGGAGAAACGGGCGCTACTGGCGCGAATGGATCTACAGGCGAAACTGGTGCGACGGGCGCTACGGGAGAAACGGGCGCTACTGGCGCGAATGGATCTACAGGCGAAACTGGTGCGACGGGCGCTACGGGAGAAACGGGCGCTACTGGCGCGAATGGATCTACAGGCGAAACTGGAGCGACCGGCGCCACGGGTGGCCAAGGGCCGCAAGGAGTCCAGGGCGCGACCGGAGCTGCGGGAGCCACGGGTGCTACTGGCTCGCAGGGTGCCGTTGGTGCTACTGGCTCGCAGGGTGCGACTGGCTCGCAGGGTGCCGTTGGTGCTACTGGCTCGCAGGGTGCGACTGGCTCGCAGGGTGCCGTCCGGAGCTGCGGGAGCGCAGGGTGCGACTGGCTCGCAGGGTGCCGTTGGTGCTACTGGCTCGCAGGGTGCGACTGGCTCGCAGGGTGCCGTTGGTGCTACTGGCTCGCAGGGTGCGACTGGCTCGCAGGGTGCCGTTGGTGCTACTGGCTCGCAGGGTGCGACTGGCTCGCAGGGTGCCGTTGGCGCTACTGGCTCGCAGGGTGCGACTGGCTCGCAGGGAGTTCAGGGCGCGACTGGTGCCACGGGCTCGCAGGGTGCCGTTGGTTCGCAGGGTGCCGTTGGGGCGACTGGTGCGACGGGTGCCACCGGCCCACCAGTCTCATTCAGGGGTACCTGGGAAAGCGGCCACGTATACGCGGTCGGCGATGCCGCTGCGTATCACGGATCGTCGTACATCTCGATCGAAGCTAACAACCAGGGCAACAACCCGGAAACCGACACGCTCGCGTGGGCACTGCTGGCGCAGAAAGGCGCTACGGGCGCAACGGGTTCGCAAGGTTCCCAGGGTGCGATTGGTGCTACGGGCGCGACGGGTTCGCAAGGTGCCCAGGGTGCGACTGGCGTGACGGGTGCTACGGGCGCGACGGGTTCGCAGGGCACGACGGGTGCTACGGGCGCGACGGGTTCGCAGGGCGCGACGGGTGCTACGGGCGCGACGGGTTCGCAGGGCGCGACGGGTTCCCAAGGCGCCCAGGGTGCGATTGGCGCTACGGGCGCGACGGGTTCCCAAGGTGCCCAGGGCGCGACTGGCATAACGGGGGCGACGGGTGCAACGGGCACGCAAGGAGCCCAGGGCGCTGTTGGCGCACAGGGCGCTCAGGGAGCCCAAGGGCCGCCCGTCACCTTCAGGGGCACTTGGAACGGTGGCGAAACATATGGGATCGGCGAAGCCGTGTACTACGAAGGTTCGTCGTATGTCTCTGTGATAGGCAGCAACAATGACAACAATCCGGAAGCCAAACCCGATTATTGGGCGCTGCTCGCCCTAGAGGGAGAACAAGGCCCCCCGGGCAACGAAGGATCCCCAGGAATTGGCTTCGAAGGCCCGCAGGGCAACGAAGGCCCGCAGGGTAACGAAGGCCCGCAGGGTAACGAAGGCCCGCAGGGTAGCGAAGGCCCGCAGGGTAATGAAGGCCCGCAGGGTAACGAGGGCCAGCCTGGCAACGAAGGCCCGCAGGGTAGCGAAGGCCCGCAGGGTAGCGAAGGCCCGCAGGGCGCACAGGGCGCACAGGGCGTAACGGGCTCGGTTGGTCCGCAAGGCGCGACCGGTCCGCAAGGCGCCACTGGGTCGGAAGGTGCGACTGGTTCGCAAGGTGCCCAGGGTGTCCAGGGTGCGATCGGCGCGACTGGGCCGCAAGGCGCCACTGGGCCGGAAGGTGCCACTGGGCCACAGGGCGCGACCGGGCCACAGGGCGCGACCGGCGTGGGGTTGACGCTCGTGGACGCCTTCACCGCGGGAGGCGTGGTCACCGCGGAGGTCGGCGAAACTCCCACCGTGTCGCATACCTCAGAAGGCAAGTACGCGCTGACATTCGCGAGCTCCCCCAATCTGACCACGTGCGCGGTCCTGGTTTCGTCGAACGCAGTCGGAACTCAAATTACGGCGGCGGGGGTAGGAACCGGCGAACACGAAATCGCGGTCAGGACCTACGAAAGCGGCAAACTCGTAGATGCCGCGTTCTCGTTGAGCATCACCTGCTGAGCCTTAGTGGATAGCTGGGCCCCAGCTTCTTGGGGCGGCCAGGTCGGTCACTGCAAGCGGCGGGATCCATATAGGGTCCCGCCGCGATAGATGCTTCTCTCTGTTTTCACGCCCAGTCACGACACACGCTTCCTCGACGACTGCTACAAGAGCCTGGTCGAGCAGACCCACGGCGACTGGGAGTGGGTGGTGCTGCTCAACGGGGAGGCGCCCGATTGGCGGCCCTCCTCGCTCGATGAGCGCGTTCGCGTCGAGCGCGACTCAGGATCGGGCATCGTCGGTGCGCTCAAGCACAAGGCCTGCGAGCTGACCAAGGGCGAGATCCTCGTCGAGCTCGACCACGACGACATCCTGACGGCCACGTGCCTGGCCGAGCTCGTAAAGGCCTTCGAGGCTCACCAGGATGCCGTGCTCGCTTACTCCGACTGGGCCCAGATAAACGAGGACGGCAGCCCCAATCACGTGCGCTTCGACGAGGCCATGGGCTGGGTCTACTCCGACGAGCAGATCGGATCGCAGACCTACCTGCGCTGCCACGCGATGGCTCCTTATCCGCACAATGTCGCCTACATCTGGTACGCGCCAAATCACGTGCGCGCGTTCAGGCGCTCAGCCTATGAGGCAGTTGGCGGCTATGACCGCGAGCTCACCGTGCTCGACGACCAGGAGCTGATGATCAGGCTGTTTTTACTAGGCGAATTCGTGCACATCGACCGCTGCCTCTACCTGCAGCGGGTCCATCCCAACAACACCCAGGTCGAGCCCTCCACCAACGCCTTCATCCAGGAGCAGACGGTCCACTACCACCGGGAGCACATCGAGGCGCTCGCCAACGTATGGGCACAGCGCAAGGGATTGCAGGCGCTCACACTGAGGACGTCCACCTCGCCGGGCACGGCCGACGCCGAGCCTGGCGACGTCGTTCTCCTGGAGGCGGACGCGCCTGCGCTGAGGTGCGAGCAGGGAACGGCCGGCGTGATCAAGGCGGTCGACCTGCTGCAGCGGATCGGCTCCCCCGTCGAGCTCTTCAACCAATGCTGGGACGCTCTCGCCCACGGCGGGCTGCTGCTCACAATGACTCCAAGCACCGATGGGCGTGGCGCCTTCCAGGACCCCAGCCACATCGCCTTCTACAACGAGAACAGCTTCTGGTATGTCACTCAGGTGCAGCACAAAGCGAGCGTTCCCGACCTGCATGCCCGCTTCATGGTCTCCCACGTCAGGACCTACTTTCCGACGGCATGGCACGAGCAGACGAGCATCCCCTACGTGCAGGCCAATCTCATCGCCGTCAAGGATGGCCCACGCCAGGGCGGTCCACTGCTGTGGTGAGGCCGAGCCTCAGCTGATTCGGGAGCACCCGCAGACAGCGCGGCTCAGACTCGGCGTATGCGAGCGCGTCTGCCGGCTACCCGCAGTAGTTGCTCGATGTCAGTTGGATCGCTTGTCAGGACCGTGTCGCCGTCTTCGACGACGAGCGCAACGGCGGCGTCGGCGATATCGCTCGTGTGGGCACGGGCCAACAGCAGGCCGCAGCCACGAGCAGCGGTTGGGCCAAGTGATCGCTCAAGAAAGCCATCGAGCGCGCGCGCGAGCCTGGCTTGGCGTGCGGGATCTCGCCACGCCTGAGCCACACAGGCAAACGATGTCACCGCCTCGACGCCGGTTGCGACGGCGAGGGCAAGGATCGCTCCGACCTCCCGGTCGCCGCGATCCAGGGCAATCAGCCCACCGGCATCGAAGACGAGGGCAGCCACTCCCGGGCCTTGCTGAGCTCCTGCGCGGTGTAGGGGCCGCCTGTCGCCTCAGCGATCTCTTCGGATATTGCACGCAATGCATCCGCTCGCAGCCGGGCGGTCGCGGCGCTTGCCAGCCAGCCAGACACACCGTCTGGACCAGCGGCATCACGGACGCGCTGGTAGAGATCCTCCTTGAGGCTGATGCTGATCTTCGCCATCGGCTTCCGATGGTAGCACCGTCGGTAGGACCAGGGTTTGAAAGACGGCCTTGTTGCGACTTGCGCATCGGTGCGGGCGCTACGCTGCAAAGCGTGCGCTTCACGCCCACGGCGCCCGTCGCGGCCGCCTCGTTCATCGTCGCATATGGAGTTGTGGTGGCCAGTGGATCACGGCCGCTTGGTGGGGTTGTGCTGGCGGTCGGCGGCCTGTGGTGCATCCAGGTGTGGAGGCGCCGTCATGGCACAAGGATGGCTGTGACGCTTGGCGCTGTAGGGCTCGCTGCGTTCATCCTCTCGCACCTGCTCGCATTGGCGATCGGCGCCTGGCCATCCGTGCTGCTGGTCGCTGCCGGAATGGCCGCCGTCGCCTGGAGCAGAGCAGACGCTCAGCTGCTGAGAACGCAGCCCTAGACGCTCCTCGGCGGCTCACGACCGTCAGCGCCTGCCGATCAGCACGTTCCCTGCGCTGTCGCCCAACACGCACAGTGAGGCCGATGGACAGGAGACCCCATTGATTGCGTTGGCGGCGTTGCCCTTGCCATCGACGCTCGCCACGCTCCAGGTAGGCCTGGGAGCGCTGGGATCGGTGGTGGTCATGACACGCCCAGCGAAGTCTCCCGCGACGCACAGGGTTCCTGCAGGTGCACACCCCACGCTGAGATTCTCCAGCCCAAAGCGCTTTGTGCTGATGCCGTCGATGTTGGCGAGCTTCCAGGTGGGCTCAGGCGCGGAGGGGTCGGTCGAGATCTCGACATTGCCCTTGGTATCGCCCGCGACGCACAAGGACACTGAAGGGCAGTCGATCGACGCAAAGCCCGCGCGCTGGTCCACGAGCACGATCGTCCAGGTGGGCATGGCCGCGGTCGGGTCGCTGGAGATCAGCGTGTCACCCTCGCTGTCGACCGCGACGCACAGCGAGGCCGAGGGACATGACACGTCGGCGATGAGGCCCGTGCCGTCGGCATTCTGAAAGCTCCATTCAGCGCGGGCGGCGGTCGGGTCGGTGGAGCTCAGGATGTTGCCCAGGTTGTCCACCGCGACGCACAGAGAGGTGGACTGACAGTAGATGCCATAGATCACGGTGTCCCGATCATCCACCTGCTGGGACCTCCAGGATGGCCGCTTCGCCCAGGGGGCCATTGAGCTCAGGACATCTCCATCGTCATCGACCGCCACGCACAGCGAGCTGGAAGGGCACGAGACGCTGTCGAGTCCAAGGCTGCCGTTGGAGGGGCTGTGATCGACGTTGCCGAGCCTCCACCTGGGCTTTGGCGCCGTGATGTCGCTGGACCACATCGCATCGCCCAGGTTGTCGACCACGAGACAGAGCGTCCCGCCTGGCACACATGAGGGCACAAGGCTGCGCAGCGCAAGCTCTCTGGCGCGCGTGGCCTTGCCATCCACATGCGTGCGCCTCCACGTGAGCGTCGAGCGCCCGAGGGCCGCACTCGGTCTCGCCACCAAGGGCGTCAAGGCGCAGATCAGCCCCACAAGCGCGCAGCCCCACCACCTCATACCTCTCATCCGCTCCAGCCTCCCCGTCATGCCGGCCACTGCTCACGGTAGCGGACGGAAGCTCACATGTGGGGGCCGGCGAGGATGCGCAGCCGCCGATCGCCAAACGCCACTAGGTCCCCCGCCCTCAACTTGCGCCCCCGTCGTGGCTCGAGCTCCTCGTTGACCGACACTGGCTCAGCCGTCAGGAAGGCCTTCGCCTCGCTGCCACTGTCGATCGCTCCCACCAGCTTGAGCAGCTGGCCCAGCCTGATCGTCTCGCCCTGGATCGGCACCTCTTGGACCATGATGGCAATCTATCCACTCATCTACTACACGGGACGTGCTGATATGTGTAGTAGAGTGAAGGCATGGATGGCGCCAGTCATCGTCTGAACGTCACGCTGGACCCTGAGCATGCTGCCCGCTTGACCCGGCTTGCCGAGCGCATGCATGTGCAAGAGGGCACACTTGCGCGCTCGCTGTTGTCGATGGCGATTGAAGAGGCGGACCCGGATGCCCACAACATCACAGCGCTGCTCGATGGCATTCCCGGGGCATATGAGCGCGCTCATCTCGGCTTCGAGCGTGCCCGTAGGGGTGAGACGATCTCCCTGGACGAGCTATAGCCGGTGGCAGAGGTCAGGCTGAGTGCGGTCGCGGTCGAGGATCTCGAGCGCATGATCCTCACCCACAGCCTTCCAGATGACACCAAGGATCGCGTCAAGCGCTCCTTGCGCTCGCTGGAGCGCTTTCCGCGCATGGGTCGCGAGCTCGAGGGAGGCTGGCGGCCGTTTCGATTCGTACTCGGCCCATGGCGGTGGCTGCTGATCGTCTATGTCTATGACGAGCAAGAGGATGTTGTTCTGATCCTCACCATTCAAGATGCACGGTCATCATCCGCGGCCACCTCAGGCTGAGGCCCAGAGTGGCTGCTACCAGACCAGCGACTCGTCGATGTAGTGGCCGCCCAGGGATGGTTTGTAGCCGAGTAGCCGCTGGGCCTTCTCGGTGCTCAGCAAAGACTGGTTGCCCACGATGTGGTTGGGGACATATGGCCAGCGCTCACGCACATATGCCTGGATATCGACTATGTCTCGGCTGGATCTCCCCGTCGGCGAGGTTGAAGGCCTCAAAGCCCAGGCCTGCAGGCGGGCGCAGCGCGCAAGAGAACCCGGAGATGAGGTTCTCGAGCGACGTGCTGATGTAGAGGTTCGACGGGCTGGAGGACCTCATGCCCGGGAACTCGAGCCTCAGGGAGATGGCCTGGGTCTTGCCTGTCATGCACGCCCCAGCGAGATAGCGCTCGACCGCGACCTTGAGAAAGCCGTAGGTGCTCTGTCCCTCCTGAGGCAGCGGCAAGTGGTTGGACTCGAGGATGGGCAGCTGTTCGATGCGCACTGGGTCGTTGATTCTGTAGACCTGCGCTGAGGATGCAAAGACGAAGGTCTCCACGCCGGCGTCCCTGGCCGCCTCGAAGACGTTCACCGAACCTTCGTAGTTCAGGTCGATCCAATCCTCCTGGGTGGCGCCAGGCCAGTCAGGGTGTGGCCATCCAGCTAGATGAATGACCGCGCTGCTGCCCTTGAAGCGCTCCGCCAGCTGCTCCCTGGGCCCGGTGATGTCGTCCGCTCGTGGCCTGATCGCGTGCACGCGATGGAGCACCCGCTCGGTATTAGCCTGGGTACCGCGGAGCGCCTTTGCGACGCTCCTGCCAGGCAGCGAGGTCGCGTTCGTGAGATGCCTGCGCCGCGTGAGGTCCACCAATGTCCCTCGAAAGCGGTCAAAGGGCTCAACGCTCCAGCCCTCTGCCGCCAGCCCCCTGCACAGAAGCTGGCCGACGAAGCCGCTGCTGCCCGTGATCGTGACGGTTCTGGTCATGCGCTCGCCGCCGGGCGGCTCTCGAGTCGCTTCTCAGCTGCCTCGGTCTCGAACAGCTCACACCAGGCGACGATCGCTCTGCCCCAGTGAGCAACGTACTCGTCCCCGTTGCCCGCCAGCGCTGCGCCCATCTGCTCCATACATGCCCGCGGATCGCTGCCGCTGAGCTCGACATCCTCGATCGTTTCCCAGACGGTCTCGTTGACCACCACACCAGGCGCCTCCTTGACGAGGTTGGTGAACGGGTTCGATGCGCGCTGGTGATTGACCAAGGGGGCTCCACAGGTGATCGAATAGCCCAGATGCCGGCAGATGCGCTGCAACGTGATCCCGCACCAGATGTCATCAAAGCGCCTATATGGCTGCCCTGAGCCCATCGGCGGGAAGTACATCAACGAGGCCACCTCACGCTTGAACGCGAGGTTCATCCCCGAGAGTGGGAAGTACTGCATCGCGGGCATCACCCTGGTCCTCGTCCCAGAGATCGACACATCGGAGTAGGCGCCCGCAAGCGTCGTGATGGCATCGATGTCAGGAGAGCCCGCCCAGAGTCCCATGCTCACCTCGACGTCGCTCAGGACACCGCCATTACCGTAGGGGAGCCCCCGAACGCGCATGCCCGCAACCGAGCTCTGCCAGATGGGCGTGTTGAAAAGGTTCTCCCGGTGGCGCTCCACGAAGCCCTCATCCTCTGGAAAGCAATCGTCATCGAGCGTGAAGATGACCTCTGCGCCAGATGCCCATGCACGCCAGAAGCCAAATGACCGGATGGCGCTGTCCTGCCTGGAGATGATCGAGGGGTCAGGCAGCATCGCGTCGATCTCAGCCCAGGCGAACACTTCGAGCCGCTCTGCTGCTGCGTCCTGCAAAGCCTCTGGGATCTGGATGTCCACCTCAGGCGCATCCTGGACGATCACGATCCGCTCCCACGGCCATGGCGCCCACGCCTCCAGGAACTCGGCAAGGCGCTCTGATGAGTTGGTGGGTACGACGAGTGCGTTCACAAGAGCGAGCGTATGTGCTCTGGGATCAACTCGCGTGGAGCCTCGACGTCTGCGCTGCGAAACCAATGCTCAAACTCGCTTGGCTCGACGATCCGGTTCTGGGCGCCCCGCTCGTGCAAGATGTCAGCCTCGTTCCAGTCGCGTGCCGCCGAGGCTTGCCTACGCGCGAAGCAGGCGTCATAGTCGATGCGCTGCAGGTGGACCAGCATCAGCTCTGGGTCGGGGGCATCGTCGGGTGCCTTGTGCTCCTCGTGGAAGCCATCTGACCAGCGCAGCTGGATCTTGGAGAGCAGACGCTTGGAGTACATGAGCGACACGTGCCAGTTGCGTCGCTGGGCCAACAGCGGCGGCGCGTCGAACCGGAGCGCCGGCTCGTCGGGCTGATGGATGACATTGAAGCCCAGGCACCTGGAGGCCGGCCGGGCAAGTCTGTGAATGTAGTCCTCCAGGCCGCTGTAGCTGCGCGGGTCGGCGATGACGAACTCGTCGACCTCGGCGAACAGCACGGTGTCATAGGAGTTCAGCAAGAACCCTTGGAAGAGCTCGACCGTGGATCGCAGCCAATGATGGTCAAAGGCCGCCTCTCGATGCACCGGGATCACGTGGCAGCGACCCTCCAAGTTTGCCGTGCTCCCATCGCTGCTGCCATGGTCAAGCACGTAAAGATCCTCTGGATCGAAGTGCCTGCCGTAGTAGTCAAGCCACAGTGGGAGCATCACCGACTCGTCCTGCACGATCGTGAACGCCGCGCGCGCTCTGGCGCCGCTGCGCTCACGCTGCGGCTCGGCCGTCTTGATCTGCACAGCTCCCGCCTCCACCCAGCTGCCCTCGCCACGGCGCACGAGCAAGGCGATACGTGCTTCTCCAGCGTCCAGCGCGCGTAGGTCCACGGCGCCCTCAAAGGCACTCGCCGCGGCATGGGGGATGCCTGGAAATGCCTCGCCCACGTCTGCACGCAAGCCACCCAGTCGCACGGGCGTCGTGAGTGCATCGTTGACCAGGAGCAGCGCCGCCTCCAGCAACCCCTCCTCATCGAAGACCCAGCCCGAGACGCGCACCATGCCGCGGGGCACCGTCGCATCAGCCGCCGGCTCGTCGATGTAGGAATGCAAGCTCTCAGCGCTCATTGCATGGAGTGCTGCAAAGCCTCGAGCACCCTCACCACCCGCAGGCCACTGGCGCCATCAGAGCGAGGCTGGGCGCCCGTCCTGACGCACTCGATGAAGTGCTCGCACTCGACTCTCAGCGGCTCGACATTGGCGATCCGCGGCGACCAGGTGTCCCCGGAGCGGGCGATGTACTCGCCCCAGGAGCGGACATCCTCATCGAATCCCTTGTCATAGATGGTTAGCTTGCCCTCGATCGCCATGTCGTCGAAGGTCGCCATCCTGCGCGAGCCCACCACCGTCATGCGCCGCTCCTTGTGCGGGTCCAGCCAGGAGAGGTGCAAGTGCGCCACGATCCCAGAGGGGAAGCTGAGATAGCAGAAGGCGACATCCTCGACACCCTCTTTCACATAGGCCCTGGCATGGGCCACGCACTCGGTGGGCTCTTCGCCGATCAGATGCAAGATGACCGAGACGTCGTGGGCGCCCAGGCTCCAGAGGGCGTTCTCGTCGGTCCTGAGCTTGCCCAAGTTCTGCCTGTTGCCGTATATGTAGTAGGGCGAGCCCAGCTCGCCCTCGTCGATCAGCTCCTTGAGCTTCTGGACGGCAGGGTGGTACTCGAGCAGGTGGCCCACCATCAGCAGCTTGCCTGCCTGCTGGGCGCCATCAACCGCTCGCTGGGCGTCGGCCGCGCTGGTGGCCAGCGGCTTCTCGACGAAGCAGTGCTTGCCTGCCCCCAGCACTTCGGTGGCCAGCTGCGCGTGGGTGGGGACCGGCGTGGCGAGCACGACCGCATCGAGCTCTGGGTCGCTCAGCAGATCGCCTATGTCCTGCGTGGTCTTCGCGGACGGGAAGTTGAGCGCTGCCTTGGCCGTGGCCTGTGGCGAGGCGTCGCAGAGCCATGTGAGCTCGCAGCCTGGGATCGAGGCGAAGTTGCGTGCCAGGTTGGGTCCCCAGTAGCCAAGGCCCGCGACCCCCACTTTGATGCTCTCCACGGGCGACATCGACTAGTAGTCCTATCAGGCGCTGCGCTGGGGCGGCCTTGCGCCTGCCAGGAAGGCTGAGATCGTCTCCACGCAGCGCTGCGCCGCGTGTCCGTCGCCATAGAGGCTGGGATGCTCTGCGGGAAGCTGCTTTTCCAGAGCGCTGATCGTCGCGTCGATGTCGAGGTCCACCAGCGTGTTCCAGCCGCTGTCCACGGTCTCGACCCACTCGGTGGCCGCCCGCAGCGTGACGCACGGCACCCGCGCGAGATATGCCTCCTTCTGGACGCCCCCAGAGTCGGTGATCACGGCCCTTGCGCTGCGTAAGAGGGCGCCAAACTCCAGGTAGGAGAGCGGCTCTGTGAGGGCGAGGCCCTCGACCGATTGCAGCCGATCGAAAAGACCTGCATCGCGCAGGCGCGCCCGCGTACGCGGGTGCACTGGGAAGAGAATCTTCGGAGGCAGGGCCTCCATGAGCTCGACGAACGCCTCCAAGCGCCCCCTGTCGTCGACGTTGCCCGACCTGTGGGCCGTGACCAGCAGATAGGAGCCACTCAAAAGGCCGTGATCTGACAGCTGCTCCTCGCTCTTGCCCAAGCCAGAGTTCCACCTCAGCGCGATATCAACCATCACATCTCCAACAATCTCAACCTCTCCGAGCACCGACTCCGCTCTCAGGTTTGCCGCAGAGCTCTCTGAGGAGCAGAGCAGCAGCGAGCTGAGATGATCGGTCAGCACCCTGTTCTGCTCCTCGGGCATGTCTTTATCGAAGGACCTCATGCCCGCCTCGACGTGCATGACCGGGACGTGAGCCTGGGCCCCCGCCAGCGCGCCCGCCAGCGTCGAGTTGGTGTCGCCATAGACGAGCACCCCGTCCGGCTCGAGCTCTGAGAGCAGCGGCTCCAGCGCGCTCAGCATGCGTGCCAGCTGGGAGGTGTTGCTCCCGCCGCTGATTTTTAGCTCGCGATTTGGCTTAGCCAGGCCGAGCTCTTCGAAGAAGACTTTGGACAGCGAGTCGTCGTGGTGCTGGCCCGTGTGGACGAGGATCTCCTCCTGGGTCTCTCTCAGCGGCCCAGAGATTGCGGCGGCCTTGATGAACTGCGGCCTGTTGCCGACCACGGTCAAGATTCTCACGGCTGGGAGACTAGAGCCGCTGCTGGATGTGGCGCAATGTTTGTGGCGCAGAGGGCGCCGATAGGATGAGCTCATGCCAAGGCGCCACACGCTGGTTCTGGTTGCGACTGCGCTGACAGGTACCGCGCTTGCTGTGGGCGCTCCCGCACTGGCGGCGCACCGAGCGGCCGCGCCTGTGCGGGCCACTGCTTCGGAGATTGGCGAAGCCTCCCTTTCCTTGGAACCCCCAAGCACAGCGCCTCACGCGACACTCCCACCCGGACTACGGGCGCTCGAGCCCAATATGGAACTGCTGCAGCTGAGCAGCGAGCAGATCTCCTCGACGGTCGAAGTGGAAAACATCTCTGGGATCCCGGTCACCACAGCCAAGGAGAGCAAGGGCAAAGCCCCCATTCCCACCGCCACCATGTCCGGCGATCTGAGGTTCTCGCCGCTGGAAGCCGCGATCACGACGAAGTCAGAAGGCATCACGGTGCCCGAGCGCCTGATCGGCAGCTCGCTCTACGCTCGCGAGTCCTCCGGGGCCCGTCCATGGGTTCGCTCGCCTGCAAAGCCCGCCGAATTTCTCGATGGCGATCCTGCGATCTCGAATCCCACGGGTGGCGCACCCGGAGTGTTCACTCAGCTCGTCAGCGTGCTCAACGACGCCGAAGGCATCGTTGAAGGGACACCAACCACGGTCAACGGGATTCAGGTCGATCAGTTCACGGCGAGCTACCCATCCGGCGAGTTCCCGGTGGATGCCGATCCAAGTATCCAGCTCCTCGTCAGAACGCTTGGCAAGCCGGCGGTCGAACTCACCGTGTTCATCGACTCCTCAGGCTTGCCATTGCGTACGCGCCTGAGCTTGAACTTCAGCAAGTTGAAGCTGGTCAGGACCGTCAACATCAAAGCGATCAACCTCTCCTTTCCGCAGGTCCAAGCACCACCCGCCAAGGAAACAATCAGCTCGGTGGAATACATAGAACTCTTGGAAGCCAAGCTGCACAAGGAGCGCCACAAACTGAAGCAGCGGTCGGCCAAGAAGCAGCACAGCAAGTAGCGAGGCTTGCGAGCCTAGGGTCTGCCAACCTACGCCGCAGGGCCAAGCATGAACAGCTCGATCTCGAGGTCCGGTCCGACGTGGCTGTCGGAGATGAAGGTCGTCACCGACCGGCCCGAAAGGCGCTGAACCTCGGCGATGAATCGGTCCTGCATGGTGTTCTGGAACGCGCTGCGGGTGTCTTTCACGGCTCTATGGTGCTGGAGCTCGATCATCGTCTGCTCGACATCGCTGTAGACGCCGCCCATGACGCAGACAAGCAGCTCGTCGTCCATCAACTGCGTCTTGGCGCTGACAGGCGTGCGGTGGTGATAGCGCTCGTGCAACGCCACCATCGACTCCGTCACGGCCTGCAAAAGCGCATCGCCAGTGAGGGGCTCGGTAGGGGTCCGCATGCGGCATTCCTCTCTCGCTCTCCTGCGGTGAGGCGCGCGCGGGGCGAAGGGCTGGACCCGACGAACGATGCAACCTTGCACGTTAGCGATTCGCGGCCTAGCATCTTGGGTAGCAGCGAATGAATCGCAAGGACCACGAGATGCCCGACTCAGACACAAAGACCCGAGGTGAAGATGGCTCCGCCCTGACGGCGATCTCCGATGGGATGGTCGGGCTGCTCAAGGACTTCTACGGCGTGGGCCCCACCCAGGCCAAGACCTACTATCACGACGATCTCGTCGTCTGTCTGATGCGTGGTGGGTTCACGCGAGTGGAGCGGACCTTGCTCGAAGGGGGCCGAACCGCAGCCGTGATCCAGCAGCGCATGGAGTTCCAGGAGGTGATGCGCGATCGCTTCGTCGCGGTGATCGAGCGGGCTACAGGCCGCCGGGTCGTCGGGTTCATGAGCGGCAACCAACAGGATCCCGACATGATCTGCGAGGTGTTCGTGCTGACCCCTACTGACCTGCTCAGTCAGGAAGAGCTGCGCTGAGGCAAATCAATGTGTGGCCGCAAGGACGCGAACTGCTGTGCACAAGCGGCTCGCTGGTGTAGCATCAATAGGCGTTGAGGGCATGATCTGCGAGGTTGACCTGTTTGTGGTCTAGCTGCGTCATCTGACTTCTCAGACCGCTGTATTCGTTTGCGACTGAGGAGTCCAAGATGGTGGAAGCTGCGACGTTGGAAGTTGATAAGCCCGCGAAGGGGAGCACTAAGGCGCGGAACCCCAAGGCTTGGTGGGTTGCGCCACTGGAGCCCTATGCAGGGGCTGACCTGCGGCGCAGCCTCCTGTTCCTGGCGACGTCGGTGCTCCCGTACCTCGCTCTGTGGGTAGCGGTGTATTACCTGCTGGCCGATGTGTCCATCTTCCTTGCCCTGCTCGTGGCGGTTCCCACCTCAGGGTTCCTGCTGCGGACCTACATCGTCTTCCACGACTGCTCCCACGGATCGTTCATGCCCTCCAAGCGCGCCAACACGTGGCTTGGCGTGGCGGTCGGGTTGATCGTCTACTCGCCGTTTCACAGTTGGCGCCACGAGCACGCCGGCCACCACGCCAGCGCGGGCGACATCGACCGTCGCGGCGTCGGCGACGTGGAGACCTGGACCGTCGGCGAGTACTACTCGAAGAGCCCACGCGCTCGGCTCGCCTACCGGTTGCTGCGCAGCCCATGGATCATGTTCACGCTCGGGCCGTTCTGGGCGCTTGCGATCGAGCCGCGGCTGATACCCAGGCACAAGCGCCCAAGGATCCGCAAGAGCCATCTCTATACCGACTTCGGCTTGCTGGTGCTGGTTGGCGGCGTGATCTGGCTGATCGGCTTAGGCGACTTCCTGAAGATCCAGCTGCCGATGATTCTGATGGCCGGCAGCGCAGGTGTGTGGCTGTTCTATGTGCAACACCAGTTCGAGGGTGTCTACTGGAAGCACTCAGAGGATTGGACCTATGTCGACGCCGCGCTGGAGGGCTGCTCCTATCTGAAGCTGCCAAAGGTGCTGCAGTTCTTCACGGGCAGCATCGGGCTGCACCACGTCCATCACCTAAATCCGCGGATCCCCAACTACAACCTGCAGCGCGCGCACGATGAGAACGAGTTCCTGCACCGGGCGCCGATGATCTCCCTGTGGGACGGACTACGCAGCGTGAAGCTCAAGCTCATCGACGAGGACAACGGCCGGCTCGTGACCTTCGCCCAGGCGCGCCGGTCTGTGGCGCTTTCATCCAGCGGCACCTAGTGCGCTCGCGACAGGTGCACTTGCTGGGAGCGAGTGCGCTGCCTCCTGCGAGGGCGCCTGCCGCCGGCGCAGCGAGACATGCCCAAGCCCGGGGATGTCAGCCTGGGCCTCGGTGCTCTCAGGTTGGAGAGCGAGCAGCGTCGTGAGCAGCATCAATGGCGCGCCTGCCGCCCACGCCTGCGGGCGTGAGGCGGTCGGGAACGCGACGGGGACCGACGTGAGCGTCGCCGGATAGCCCGCGAACACCTCGGGAAGCCGATGCTCGAAGTGGGGTGCCGCCGCGAGAATCGAGCCGGCGATTCTCGCCGCCTGCTCTGCGTGGCCGTAGCGTGCGAGGCCGGCCGCGATCAGGGAGTTCTCATGGGGCCAGACTGTCCCAGTGTGGTAGCCAAGTGGGTTGTAGCCCGCCTCTCGTGTGCTGAGCGTCCTTACACCCCAGCCCGAGTACAGCGGCTCTTCGAGCAGTCGCTGTGCGGTCGCATCGGCCTCCTCCGCTCCCGGCAACCCCGACCAGAGCAGATGGCCGATGTTGGAGGTCACACTGTCGACCTGACGCTTCTCGCCGTCGAGCGCAAGGGCGTGAGCCCCACGCTCCGGCATCCAAAAATCGGCGCGAAAGCGCGCTCGAAGATCTATGGCGAGCTCCTGGAGACGCTTGGCTAGCAGCGGGTCGCCCCACACCTCGCGGGCCAATCTGGCTGCGCGCAGGCGCGCGTCGTAGACGTAGCCCTGGATCTCACAGGTCGCGATCGGCCCTTGGGCGAGCGTGCCGTCGGCGAACTGGATGGAGTCCCAGCTGTCCTTCCAGCATTGGTTGACCAGTCCGGTGGTGTGGTTTCTCCGCGAGTACTCGACGTAGCCGTCGCCGTCGATGTCGCCGCCCTCCTCGATCCATTGCAGCGCTTCGCGCGCGTTGGGCTCGAGCTCTCTGACAAGCCCATCGTCACCGGTCCAGCGGTGATACTCGTCGAGGAGGATGAGGAACAACGGCGTCGCGTCCGCTGAGCCGTAGTAAGGGGAGTGTGGTTGGGCACCGCTGGCGGTGAGCTCGCCGAAGCGCAGCTCATGCAAGATCTTCCCTGGCTCCTGTTCATGGAAGTCATCGCGTATCCGCGCCTGACGGGCGGCAAGTACCCGGAGCGTGGCGGCCGCGAGGGCGGGGAGGTAGGGGAGTGCCTGGAAGCTCGTGATGAGGCTGTCTCTGCCGAAGAGCGCCATGAACCACGGCAGCCCTGCCGCGGGCAGGGTCGCGGGCTCCCCGGCATCAGGCTGCAGGCGCAGCGCCGCGAGATCGGTGAGGCTTGCGCGGTAGGTGCGTCCCAGTGCGGCGTCCTGCGCCTCGAGGATAGGAGCATCGACCAACCACCCCTCGAGCTCGCTCGACTTGGCGCGCCGCACCTCATCCAGGCTTCCGCTCAAGACCCTGGGCGCGAACGTCGTCCCACGCTGGGCGGCGTGGGGGGTCATGCGCAGGGCCACGGTCCACTGCTCACCGCGCTCCAAGACGGGCGCGAAGGCGATGCTGCGGCGTGAGATCTCAGCCTTTTGGCTGCCTGCGATCGTGATCGACCGCTGAAACTCCCCGCGTTGGTATTCCAGGACGAGTGCGAGGCCGTCCTGGTGCCAGGTCACCTCGCGCTGGGCGACAGAGTCGTCCTTGACCTCGAACAGATCGGCGAAGTCGGCATCCACGTCAAGCTCGACGCGCAGGGGACGCTTGGAATGGCCGTGATTGATGAGCGTGATCTCCTCGATCCACACCCGGTCGACGCAGCGCTTGCGCATCACCGAGCAGGGCGCCTCGTCCTCCGGACCGACGCATGGAGTCAGGAAGAACTGGGCGGCGAAGTGCGCATCCTGGTCGAGGCCGAGCAGTTCCAGCGGTGCGCCATCGACGCGCAACACCCACCGCGAGAGAAAGCGTGTGTCCTCCGAGAAGAATCCGTGCTCTCGTCCCGAGTCCGAGCGCAGGTCGCCGAGGCGGTCGCTCACGACGAAGGTGTTGCCGTCGAGGACGCTGAGAGTCCGCTCAGACATGTACTGCGACACGCTCAGCACTTGTGTGCATCGCACGTCTGTAGACCTGCTCATATGCGTTGGCCACCACGCCAACGTCGCAGTGCTCCGCGACCCACGTCCTGCAGGCGGCCGGCGCGATGCGAGCCAGCTGCCCGATCGCAGCGCTCATCGCGGCCTCGTCCTCCACGAGAAATCCGGTCTTGCCCTCGACGACGAGCTCGCGAGCAGCACCTTCGGCGAAGGCGATCACCGGCGTCCCGCATGCCAGCGCCTCGACCATCACCATCCCGAATGGCTCCTCCCAACGGATCGGCACCAGCAGAGCGCGGGCCTCTGCAAAGAGCGAACGCTTGAGGGCCCCTCCCACCTCGCCGACGAAGCGCACGCGATCACCATCGATGTGGGGAGCGATCTCGCTGTCGAAGAAAGCCTGCTGTCCGGGCTGGATCACGCCGGCGAGGATCAAGGGCACGCCTGCGGCACGGGCTGCCGCGATCGCTCGGTGAGGGCCCTTGACCGCCGTCATCCTGCCGATCCACAGCACGTAGTCGCCCCTGCCTTCATGCAGCGGCCATTCGCTGAGATCGATCAGGTTGTGGATGGCGCCGACAGGACGCAACCCGGCAGGGGCCGAGGCGAGCTGCGCCTTGCTGATGGCGACGAGCGCTGCCTTATGGCCATGCCGGCTGTAGAAGGCGGCGGTGCTCGCGGTGAACTGACCATGAAGTGTGTGCACCAGCGGCGTGTCGATGCGATCGGCCATGGCAAGCGCCGTGAAGCCGCAGTGGTCGTGCACCACATCGAAGCGCTCATGCGCCTTGGCGCTGTCGATATAGGCGAAGGCCCGGGCGACGTGATCGGCCTCGTAGAGCGACCGCTCGATCTCGTCGGGGCGCGCCTCGTCGAGCAGGGTCACGACACGCGCGCTGGACCGCGAGCCCGGCGCGCACAAGAGCGTCACGTCGTGACCTTTGCCAACGAGCGCCTCTGTGAGAGAGCTGACGACTGACTCCACTCCGCCATAGCCCGGGGCGGGCACAGAGATCCATGGCGGGGCCAGCATCGCGATGCGCAGCGGCGAGGTTGGGGTCAGCGGCCGGAGGCGATCGTCGTCCAGTGCACGTCGACGATCCGCCAGCCGGATGGGCTCGACGCGATCGAGCCCAGTGGTCAGGACTTCCACGGCGCTCGTCACGAGCGCAGCTGACAGCTTGGGCAGCAAACGTGGGTCATGACCGACCCTTTCCATAGAAAGCCCGAAACCTCAGTCTAGCCGTGTGGTCGCACGGACCAGGAGGAAGTCATAAAGGGGAGTAGAGTCAGGTGGTGTGATGGATGACGAGACGATTCGCATATTGGTGAGCCGTCTCTCGCGCCAGCACTCCTCCGGCGGGGAGGTCATCGAGCGTGCGGCGATCTTGGCCGAGGGCGCGGACTCCGCGGAGATCCTGGAGTGGATAGTCGCTCACAAAGGGCAACCCGAGGCTCAGGTGCCCACAGCCGCCAAAGGCGGCCTGCACAGCGCGCGGCTCTCTGAGCGAGCCGGCACAGACTCTCCAACGCCGCGTCGATATGTGCTGCCGCCTGGCGTGCTGAGCCCCTAGGCCGGCAGCTCACGTGACCAGCAGACGCACGATGGCGGTCAGTCCGACGACGACGATGAGCCCTCGTAAGGCGGCCGGAGGCAGCCTCCTGCCGTAGCGGGCTCCCAGCTGGCCGCCGAGGATCGAGGCTCCGGCGATGATCAGGGCGGGCGCCCACTCGATGTGCGTGGCGGCTATGAAGTAGATGCCCGCCACACCGTTGACCAGACCGGCGAGCACGTTCTTCAGCGCGTTGGTGCGTTGCAGATCCTGCGCCAGCGCCACGCCAAGGATCCCAAGCAGCAAGATCCCCTGGGCAGCGCCGAAGTAGCCGCCATAGACACCTGCCAGGTAGACGGCGATCGGTGTGAAGACGCCGCCTTCGTGCGCTGGGTTGACGTCATGCCTGGCCAGCAGCCTGTTCAAGCGCGGCTGCATCACGACCAGGACCAGTGCGATCGCGATGAAGACCGGCACTATGTCCTTGAAGGCGGAGGCCGGCAACAACAGCAGCAGCACGGCGCCGGTGATGCCGCCCAGCACTCCGGCGATGCCCAGCCGCACGACGCGCCGGCGCTGGCCGATGAGCTCGCGCCGATAGCCATACGCTCCTGAGAGCGATCCAGGCACCAGGCCCACCGTGTTCGAGACGTTGGCGCTCACCGGGGCATAGCCAAAGGCCAGCAGCACAGGAAAGGTGATCAACGTTCCGCTGCCCACCACGGTGTTGATCGTGCCAGCCGCCAGCCCCGCGAGTGCGATGGCGAGAATCTCGCCGATGCTCATTCGTGCCGATCCCGATCAGCCAAGGAAATCGTGGATCTCCCGGTCAGCCTAGGAAATCGACGATCGATTGCGAGAACCTGGGGTCCGCGAGAGCTCCGATGTGGTTCCCGGAGAGGATCTGGAGGGTCGCATCCGGGATGGCGTTTGCGAGCACCTCAGGTCGCACAGCCAGCGGGTCCTCCTCGCCGGCCAGGATCAGCGTGGGCGCCGAGATGTTCTCCAGCGCGATGTCTCCCCTGAAGATCGACTGGGCCTGGGCGACCAGCGCCATCCGGTCGGCGCCCAGGGCATCGGCCAGCGAGCGAAAGGCACCCGCCTCGGGCGACTCGATATCTGCGGGATCATCGACGCTCAGCGCCTGGATGATCGAATCGTTGGATACCGCCCGCCTGTCGACGCCTCCGCACTCGATCACGCCCGAGCCCACACCGCCGATCGCCAACCGTCTCACCCGCCCATCGGTGCTCGCGAAGATCAGCGAGACGATCGCTCCCATCGAATAGCCGATTAGATCGATCTGCTGCGCCTCGATGATGTCGAGCAGCCAGCTCAGATCGCGAGCCATGCGCTGCTCCCCATAGCGGGCAGGGTCATGGGGCTTCTCGGATCGACCGTGCCCGCGAGCGTCGGGGGCGATCGCTCTGCGCCCGGCCCCTGTCAACGCGTCCATCACGCCCGTGGCGACCCAGTTGGCGTTGGCATCGACGGCGAAACCGTGGTGGAGCACGACCGGAGGCAAAGCGCTGTCGGTGCCCCACTCCTGGTAGACGATCTCCAGGCCATCCCAAGTTGTGAAGCTCTTGACGTCGATGGACACGATCCTATGCGGGCAGGCTGATGCTTGCGAAAAAGAACGCCACGCGCGCGCACGCGCGCACGCGCGGGGCACCCATTTTTGAAGACACCAAAGGGCAAGCGGTCCTCAGCGCGTAGCATGGACACGTGCCAGAGGAACCGACAGGCGCAGGCAAGAGTCGCAGCGGCGATGGTAACCGGCTAAGCGCCGAGGGGAACCGGCTGAGCGCTGATCGCAGCGACGCTCATCGCCCGATGCCACGCGATGAGCGAGGCTGGCACGTCGCGCCGGCTCCCGACGGTCGGGGCATGCCCAAGCAGACGCCAAAGGGGCCGCCTGCGCACCGCAGGCGCGGCTTTCTGATCTTCGTCGTCGTCCTGATCGCGATCAACTGGCTCTCGGTGCTGTTCTTCCAGCCCGCAGGCCAGCCCCGGGTGACGGTCTCGTTCAACCCCTTCTTCCTCCAAGCGGCGAGAAATGGCCAGGTGAAGTCGATGGTCTCCAAGGGCGACACCCTGGAAGGGACCTTCAAGACCAAGCTGCGCTACCCGGCGAGCGACAAGAAAGCCACACCCACGACGCTGTTTACCACCGAGGTCCCAACCTTCTGGAACAACAACCAGCTCGCGGCGTTGCTCCAGGAAAAGCACGTCGAGATCAACGCGAGGTCCACGGCCACCAAAACCTCGCTGTTGGCGGAGCTGCTGCTGGGCTTCGGGCCGACGCTCTTGATTGTGGGGCTGTTCATATTGATCGCTCGCAGGGCGGCCGCAGGAGGCGGCATGGGCGCGCTTGGCAACTTCGGGCGCTCGCAGGCCAGGCGCGTCGACCCTGAGCAGATCCGTGTGACCTTCGCCGATGTCGCGGGAATCGACGAGGCGAAGGCCGAGCTCACCGAGATCGTGGACTTCTTACGCACCCCTGAGCGCTATGGCCGCCTCGGCGGGCGCATGCCTCACGGCGTGCTGCTCTCCGGCGCTCCAGGCACAGGCAAGACGCTGCTCGCCAGAGCCGTCGCCGGCGAGGCCCACGCCGCCTTCTTCTCGATCTCCGCCTCGGAGTTCATCGAGGCGATCGTCGGCGTCGGCGCCTCGCGGGTGAGAGATCTGTTCGCCAAGGCCAAGGAGGCGGCGCCCTCGATCATCTTCATCGACGAGCTCGATGCAATCGGACGCTCCCGCCAGGGCTCGGTGTCGGTGACGGGCTCAAATGACGAGCGCGAGCAGACCCTCGACCAGATCCTCACCGAGATCGACGGCTTCGAATCCTCGCAGGCGGTCGTGGTGCTCGCGGCCACCAATCGGCCCGATGTGCTCGATCCAGCGCTGCTGCGCGCGGGACGCTTCGACCGCCGGGTCGCCGTGCAACCGCCCGATCGCGAGGGTCGCCAGAAGATCCTCGAAGTCCACACCCGCTCGATCCCGCTCGGTGATGATGTGAAGCTCGACATGCTCGCGGCTAGCACGCCTGGGATGGTCGGCGCCGATCTTGCCAACCTCGCCAATGAGGCCGCGCTGCTCGCCGCTCGTCGCGGCCACGAGAAGGTGGAGATGTCCGACCTCACCGACTCGCTGGAGAAGATCATGCTCGGCTCTCCGCGTGGCATCGTGCTCGCGCCAGCCGACCGCGAGCGGACCGCCTATCACGAGTCTGGCCACGCACTGGTCGGGATGCTCACACCCGGCGCCGACCCCGTGCGCAAGGTCTCGATCATTCCCAGAGGCATGGCGCTCGGCGTGACACTCTCCACTCCCGACTCAGACCGTGTCTCCTATACCCGGGAGGATCTGCTCGCCAAGATCCGGGTTGCTCTGGGTGGCCGCGTCGCAGAGGAAGTCGTCTACGGGACGATTACCACCGGGGCGGAGTCAGACCTGCAGCAGCTCACCCAGATCGCCCGCCAGATGGTTGGCCGCTGGGGCATGAGCGAGGTGATCGGCCCCGTCGCCGTGCTGGCGGCAGATGGCGACGGCCCGCTGCTGCCCGGGATCAGCCAGACCTCCGAGCAGACCCAGCGTACGATCGACGAAGAGGTCAGGCGGCTCGTGGATGAGGCCCACGTGGAGGTGACTACGCTGCTCAGCGAGCACCGCGACCAGCTGGAGAGCCTCGCCCAGGCACTGCTAAAGACCGAGACGCTGGACGCCATCGAGGCCTACGCGGCGGCTGGAGTTGCCGCCCACCAGAGCGAGCCTGCTGCGATCTAGCCTACGCCGCTGCGCCGATAACCGACGCTGACCAGTCGATGACGCTGGTCGGCTTGACGATGTGGCGTCCCATCCCCAGATCCTTGGGCTCGAGACCCAGGGCCAGGCCGACCAGCTGCGGGAGGTGCAAGACCGGCATCTTCAAATCGCGCCCGACGATTTTTTCGGCCAAGGGCTGCTGGAGGTCGAGGTTCAGGTGGCAGAGCGGGCAGGGCGTGACCAGGCAGTCAGCGTCTGCGTCGACCGCATCGCCGAGATGGCGGCCCGCCTGCGTGAGCGACGCCTCCTTGTTCATCGTGATGATGGGAAAGCCACAGCACTTGCGCATGCCCGCATACTCGATCACCGTGCCGCCCAACGCCTCGATCACCATGCTGAGGTAGTGGTCCCTGGGGTGCTCAGAATCAATCCCCAAACGAGGCCTGGGTCGGACGATGTAGCAACCATAAAAGGGTCCAACCTTGAGATTCGTCAACGGCCGCTGCACGCGTGCGCGAAGCGCATCCAATCCAATCTCCTCCACGAGCAGCCACAGGAAGTTCTTGTTCGTCAGTCCCTGCTCGTAGGTCAGCCCCTCGCTTGCGAGGGTCTCGTTGACATGGGACCTGTACTCCGCGCTTGCGTCCAGGCGCTCCTGGCACTCGCTCTGCGCGCCCTGGCAAGTCGAGCAGATGTTCATCATCAGCTCGGCCCCCTCCACCTGCTGGGCCAGGGCGAAGGTTCTGGCGTTGAGCGTGTCCGCGAGCTCCTGGTTGTGCTCGGCGATCACCCCAGCACCGGTGCAGCAGGCGCGATCGAGCTCGACGAGCTCGATGTCCAGCAGCGGCGCGACTTTCGCCATCGAGCCATGAAGCTCGGGGGTGAAGCCTCTGCTGACACAACCTGGCCAGTAAGCGACTCTCATCAGCTCACAACCTCTTCCTCGGTCGCAGGCGTCTGCTCGGCGACAGGCGCTTGATCGTTGTCCTCGTCGGTGCCGCTCACATAGAGATTGAGCTCGTAGCGCTGCTCTCTGGACTCAACGGTCCTGTAGATCTTCTGGACGGCCTGGAGATCCTGTTTGGGGATCTTGTGGCCAAGCAGCGCAATCTTCGGGTTCATCTTGCCGCGCATGAGACCTCTGATGACGGTTGGCAGCGAGGACAGCAGCTCCTTGCCGGCGGCGGGGTGGAACTTGCCGAACCAGGAGTCCCCGCCGTAGGAGCGAGACAAGAGTTCGGCCTCGTGGTTCAAGCCGTAGTCGCGCACCAAACTCGTCATCGCCTGCTCATGACGATGACCGTTGTTGACGTCGACGATCTGCTCGTCAGAGCCGGCGATCCGTCGCAACCTCATGATCTGGCCCATCGGGTTGACGTCCTTGGGGCACGCATCCACGCACTTGAAGCAGTGCGTGCAGTCGAAGATGCCCAGTGGGTCCTGGGCCAGGTCCTCGAGGCGCTCGTGGCGTGCGTCGTCGCGCGGGTCACCCACAAAGCGGTAGGCCTTTGCGAGCGCTGCTGGGCCGATGAAGCCGGGATCGACCTCCATGGCAAGGCAATCGGAGACACATGCGCCACACTGGATGCAGGCCATCGTCTGGGTGACGTCGACCATGCTCTCGCGGGGCACAATGTGCTCACGCTCGGGTACCGGGCCATTGTTCAGCAGCCATGGTGTGATGCGTTTGATCTTCTTCCAGTGCACCGCATCCATGTCGACGATGAGGTCCTTGATCACGGGCATGTTGCCCATCGGCTCGATCTCAATCACTCCGTCCTTGGCGCTGGAGCGAGCGTGATCGAGGTGGGTGTGGCATGCGAGCCCAGGTTCTCCGTTGACGCGCACCCCGCAAGAGCCGCAGATCGCCGCCCTGCAGGAGCACCTGATGCCGATCGACCCGTCGAACTTGGCCTTTGCTTGGAGGATCCCCTCGAGCACGGACCTGTGAGGCTCCAGCTCGATGGTGTGCTCTTCCCAGTAGGGGGCCTCCCCGGACTCGGGGTCATAGCGGCGCAGCCTCAGCGTGAAGGACTCAGGCGGCTTGTGGGTTTCGGCCATCTAGCGGCCCCCTTCCTCGGGCGTCATCTGCTTCATCTAGTACTTGCGCTCCTCTGGCTGCCACTGGGTGATGGTCACCGGCGAGTAGCTCACCTTCGGAGCGTCGCCGTCGAGCGTGATGTTGATGTGCTTCATCCACTCCTCGTCGTTGCGCTCGGGGAAGTCCGTCCTGAACTGCGCCCCCCTTGACTCCTTGCGCTCGATCGCGCCCACCACGATCGCCTCGGCGCAGTCGAGCATGTAGCCCAGCTCGATCGCTCCCAGGACGTCCTGGTTGAAGATGGTCCCGTGATCGTCGATGTAGGCGCTCTTGGACTGCTCCTGCAGGCGCTTGACGGTCTCGTGGGCCTTCTGCAAGCCCTCTTCGTCGCGATAGACCGCGACGTACTGGTTCATCGTGTCGCCAAGCTCCTCCTTGATCTCCGATATGCGCCGCCCACCATCGTGCTTACGGGCTATGATCTCGTCGATCCGGGCGACGTCGTCGTGCAATTTTGCGTCGGAGGTTCTGGGCATGGGCATCGTCGAGGCCCGCGCCGCCGCGTGCTCGCCCGACCTGCGCCCGAAGATCAGCGTGTCCAGCAGCGAGTTGGCGCCCAGCCGGTTGCCGCCGTGCACCGAGACGCAAGCCACCTCGCCGGCGGCATAGAGGCCGGTGAGCGGCGTCGCGCCGTGGATGTCCGTCTTCACGCCGCCCATGATGTAGTGCTGCCCGGGCCGGATCATGATCGGCTCGCGGGTGATGTCCACGCCCGCGAAGTCCCTGCCGATGTTGACGATCTCCCGCAACGCCTCCAGCGTGCGCTTGCGCGGGACCTGCGTGATGTCCAGATAGATGCCGCCGCCGTCTGTGCCCACGCCACGCCCCTCGAGGATCTCGGTCTGCTCGGCTCTGGAGACTACGTCTCTGGAAGCGAGCTCCATCTTGTTGGGCGCGTAGCGCTCCATGAAGCGCTCGCCCTCTGAGTTGAGCAAGGTCGCGCCCTCGCCGCGGGCGCCCTCCGTGATCAGGATGCCGTTCTCCGCGAGCGTCGTGGGGTGATACTGGATCATCTCCATGTCCATCAGCGGCGCGCCAATCTGGTAGGCCTGGGCGATCCCGTCGCCCGTCACGATCAGCGCGTTGGTGGTGGGCCGGTAGACCTGGCCCGCGCCTCCGCCCGCGAGAATCACGCTCTTGGCGACGAAGCGCTCCATGCGCCCAGAGCGGACGTCTCTGGCCACCGCCCCGCAGCAGCCACCGCTCTCATCCTGGAGCAGCGAGGTCACGAACCACTCCTCAAAGCGATCCACCTGCTCGGAGTGCTTCATCAGCTGCTCATAGAGCACATGCAAGATCGCCTGGCCCGTGATGTCCGCGACGTAGGCCGTGCGCTTCATCGAAGCCCCGCCAAAGGCCCTGAGGTCGAGCTCGCCCTTGTCGTTGCGGTGGAAGGTGACGCCTATGTGCTCGAGGTGCATCGCCTCGCCAGGCGCCTCCGAGCACATGATCTCGATCGCGTCCTGGTCGCCTAAGAAGTCAGAGCCCTTGACCGTGTTCATAGGCATGCGAGCGCCAGTCGTCGTCGATCGAGATCGCGGCGTTGATGCCTCCCGCCGCCGCGACCGAGTGCGAGCGCACTGGATGGACCTTGCTCATGATCGCCACGCTCGCGCCCGCCTGCGCCGCGGCGAGGGCCGCGCGCTGACCGGCAAGGCCGGCGCCGATGATGAGGACGTCGTGCTCTGGCATGGATCTCGAGGCGCGCTGAGGAGTGAGCTGGGGTTGACCGCCTCCGCGCGAGCGGGACTCTATAACGCGGGGGCGCTGCAACGCGGCGACGGGGTGCTAGGAGGGTGGGCCTCATGCTCCGCAGAGGAGGGCCATCGCGCGCGCGTGGCCCTGGTAGGACTCTATGTTCGATGAGTGAGCGCGCACGTAGGCTGCTCGACCACATGTCCAGGGTCGCCTGAAACGTCCCATGCTGCTTGTAAATTGCTGATCGTGCCGACTCGTCCAAGGTGGTTGAAGGCCCGCGCTCTCGCTGCGTTGCTAGGCGCCCTTGTCCTCACCGCGCTCGCTGTTCCCGCGGCCTCGCTTGCCACGTCACCGGTGCTGGTCGGTTCAAGCGTCGACAGCCAGCCCGCGCTCGCGGTCGACTCGGCGGGGACCGCCTACATCGCGTGGGTGAGCCAGTCAGGTAGCGCTTTGGACTTCTGTGCGCTGCCCGCCGGCGCAAGCGCCTGCTCGGCGAAGGAGCTCGAACCCGGTGCAAAAGCAACCAGGTTCGCCGATGCCCAGCCCTCCGTGCTACTCGAAGGCAACGATGTCTACGTCTTCGCTGACGCTGCCGGTGGCGCGGAATCCGAAGTGGGTGAAGTCGGGTTCGTCTCGACCAACGGCGGTGGCGCCTTCGAAGCGCTGATCCACAACGAGGCGCTCAGCTGGACGCCCAGCAGCGCGAGCACGATCAAATCGGTCGTGCCGCTGCCAGGCGGGAACATCGGTTTTTGGGGAGTGGTCGCCGGGAAAAAGAACCCCACCTTCCAGGCCGTCCCGCTCACGGACCCAGAACCGGTCGAAGACTCAGAGCAGACCAAAGGGCCCTTCGCGGAATTGAACTTCCAATCGTCCGAACCCTTTGACATCGGGGATGTCGGTGGTCAGTTCGCCTCTCAGCTCAGCGGCAGCGAAGGTGTGCTCGGCGTGTTTGGGCTGACCCACACGGGCCCTTGTCCCACGAGCGAAGGCATCGTCTATGCGTTTGCTTCCCTGCCCGTTGCGAACGAAGTCCCATTGAACACGAGCCCAGGCGACGGGGGTAGCGCCTGGGAACCGCTGAAGAAGCTGACATGTGAAGCCTCCGACCCCGCGGTCGCGGGCGGGCCGTCGGGCCTCGGCGTGCTCGACGAGGACGAAGCGGAAGGCACCATTGTCTACTGGCGCTTCACTGCCGGACCAAAATCCTTTGAAGCGCCAAGAACCGTGGCGGGCGGGAAAGAGGTCTCGCCCTCGCTCTCCCAGGACGGCGCCGGCAACATCTATGGCACCTGGATCGCCGGGTCCAACGAACTGATGCTCAACTACAGCGCGACCGCGGGCGAGTATTGGGACACGCCTGTCGCGCTCGTGAGTGGCGGGAGCTCAGACATTGACGACGCCACGAGCTCGGTCAACGCCGCTGGGCAGGGATGGGCTGTCTATGACACTGAAAAGACCGAGTATGCCGTGCCGTTCACCGCGACGACGGTCACAAACCCGCCTGTCAAAACTCCTGTGACCACGCCCGTCGTCCCCATCGTCCCCGTGGTCCCGCCGGTCGTGCCGCCGGCGAAACCGCAGCCCGAAGTCATCCCCACGACCCTCAGCCAGACGGTGAGCTTCGAAGGCCAGAATGTCACGCTCTCCGCGCCCAACCAATGCGTGAGCAAAGGGCTCGTCAAAGGTTCGCTGGAGATCGTCATTCCCTCACACAAGCGCAAGGGCAAAGTCGTCGTGAAGATCTACAAGGTGACGTTCACGGTGGGGGCAGTCTCAGAGTCGATCACCCACAAAAAACTCTCCGACAAGCCGTTCTCTGTACTTCTGCACGTGAAGAACCTCACGCCAGGCAAGAAATACGTGCTGAGTGCCAGGGCTTTCATCGCCGTGCACCATGGCAAGCCACGCAGCAGGACATTGCACGTGCCGCTCACAGTCTGCTCTTAGCCGTGAGCCTACGGCTCGTCCAGGCGATCTTTCTCGTTGAGGATCTCGGCAAGACAAGTGCGGCCCTGCGCGTGCAAGGACTTGACGTGATCGACGGTGGACGTCATCAGGGGCGTGGCACCGCGAACATGATCGTGCCGCTTGGCGATCAATATCTTGAGCTGCTCGCGGTGGTCGACGAGCAGGAGGCGGCCAGCTCGCCGATGGGCAGGCCAGTGCTCGAAGCGCTTGCGTCGCGGGGGGAGGGACTGGCACGCTGGTCGATGCAAGCAAGCGATCTGGATGGGATCGCTTGCCGTGTGGGGTTGGAGGTGCAACATCGGCACAGGACGCTGCCCAATGGGGAGATCGTGCGCTGGCGCTCGGTCGGCGTCGACGAGGCATGGCTCCAGGCCTGGCGCTGTGCGTTCATGGCGTGGGAGGAGGAGGCACAGCATCCGGGACGGATGCCTCACCGCCACCGATGCCTGGCGGATGGCATCGCCTGGATCGAGGTTGGCGTGCCCGATCGGTTCGAGCTGGCCGACTGGCTGGGGGAAGCGGTCCCAGCCGATGTCAGGCCGGTGATTCAGGCGACGCTGGGGCCGACGCGGCTGGCCCTCAGGACCGCGAGCGGCGAGCTCGCTCTGCTCGCCGCTTCCTGCGGGCAGGCTCCTGGCTCGTGAACGTCACCTCGGTGGTCAGGAGCGTGACCGGCTTGCCCCCTGGGCCGTCAACCGTGATCTTCAGAGTCGCTGGTAGGCGCTTGTAGCGCGCAAGCAACCTTTCGGCGGTCCCATTGAGCCCCATGAGTAGCGTGCCCTTTTCGCCTCCCGCGACTTCAAAGGTGGCGCGACCCAGCACGATCTCGAGACCGCGCTGGCGCAGTCGCTTGGTGCTGGTGAGAAGCGCATGTCCTATGCACGTCCCGCCATTGCCCGTACAGACGAGGACGAGACTTGTGGTGGTGCCGCTGACCGATGGCCGTCCGCCGAAGGATGTCGTTGCGCTCACTCGCTTGGAGACCACGGGCGCGGGCAGGGGGGGTTCGATATTCGAACTGACCACAGGTGGGGCCAGGATCATCGCGCCACCCAGGTTGTCCACCGCCACGCACAGCGAGCTCGACACGCACGAGACCCCGTCCATCGTGATCCCCAGAGTGAAGTTGTTCGTAAAGGTCCAGGCGCTGGGGCCACCCTCCGGATCGGTGGAGGTCAGCTCATCGCCCCACTGGTCGACGGCGACGCACAGCGGCCCGGAGGTACATGCCACGCCGTTGATGTAGTAGGTGCTGTCGATCTCAGTGCTGATCCAGGTGCTGCTCAAGGCGGTGGGTTCGCTGGATGTCGCGATCTCTCCAGAAGTGGCTCCTGCGACACACAGCAGCGGTCCCGAGATGCAAGAGACCCCGGCCAGGCCGTTGCCGCTCCCGACGACCACGCTGCTCCAGGTGCTCGAGCCGCCTCCTGGATCTGTCGTGGTCAGGGCGTCGCCATCGCGATCGACCACGACACAGGTCGATGGCGCAGTGCACGAGACTGAGCTGAGGTTGCCGGCGTCGAGCTCGGTGGGGCTCCAACCACTTGCGCCCCCTGCTGGATCGCTGCCTATCAGTGCGTTGGCCCCGTTGTCCACGGCTACACACAACGATGCCGAGGCGCAAGACACCGAGGCGATGTCGAAGCTGGGGTCGATGCTCGTCTTCGTCCAGGCGCCGGCGCCGGCAGTCGGGTTGGTGCTGGTGAGCACGTTGCCCAGGCTGTCCACCGCGACGCACAGCAGCGGCCCTGCGACGCACGAGACGCTGTTCAGCGAGGCCCCAGGATCGAGGAGCGTGGTGTTCCAGGCGCTAGTGCCACCAGCCGGATCGGTCGATGTGACGATGTTCCCTTCGCTGTCGACGGCCACACAGAGCAGTGGCGAGGAGATGCACGACACGCCGGTCAAGGCTTTCAGTGCGCCGTCGATCTGCATTGGTGCTCCCCAACTCGGTGCGCTGTCCTGCGCCTGGGCGGAGCTCGCGCTGAGCAGTGTGACGCTCACACCGACCACAGCCACAACGACCAGTGCCAGGAGCGCGAGCGCGGGAAAATGGCGCCAATGTCGCATCACTAGCCGTGCCGCAGCCGGCCCAACTCTCTCGAGAAGAGCTCGGTGACGAAGTTCTTGCCCAGGACGCTGAGGCTCAGCAAGGATCCGAAGAGGACCACCGCGTCGATACTCTCACGGCCCTGCTTGGCCCAGTAGACGTCTTCGAGGTTCAGCCACAGCGCGAACTCGTCGAGGGTGAGCGCTGCGCCGCTGCCATAGACGGCCGCCGTCACGCGCGAAGCGGAGCGTTCCTCGTTGATCCCGATCTCCAGCATCCACAGATAGCCGACTGTGAGCAGCCCTACGATTCCGAAGGTCATGTGGTGGATGTGCCTGCCACCGGGCGTGATGTTCTTGAAGGGTCCCCTTTCGGCCCTGATCGCGTGGGTGATCCCGCGAACGGTTGCGAAGGTGCTGAAGAAGGAGAGGGTGGAGAACAGCTGGCGCTCGCTGCGCTTATCGCAGAAGTGCTTGTCATAGAGCTTGCGCAGATCCTCGCGCAGCGGGAGCTTTTGGGGATCGGCGCCGGTCATCGTCCGCTAACCGTAGAGAATCGCGACCAGAATCGGATCGCAGCCTTCATGCCCACACCCACGGGCACAGCGGACTCACACCAACGTGCGCAGCGGATATAGATGCAAGAAGCCATAGATCAGCGCCACCGCCCAGCCGACAGACGCCGCGGCGGGCATGCGTTTGGCGGCGAACAATCTGCTCGTCACGATGTAGATGCCTGGCATCACGATCACCATGTAGTAGAGGTAGGAGATCCGGCCCTGGATCTCGCTGCTGTACACATACGGTAGAAAGGTGCCCAAGCACCAGCAGGCGCCCAGCGTCGCCAGACGATCGGCCTCCCGCCACGAAGCGGCCAGTGCCGCAAAGGTCGCAGGGATCGCCAGATAGATGATGAACGGGTTGATCGTCCCCTCGAAGGCGACGGAGGCATGGCTCATCGTGATCTTGCCGTTCACCAGGGTGTTGATCGCCACCCGGGCGTAGTTGATGGGGCGTTGATCGAGCAACCACTGCCAGGGGGTGGAGGAGATTCCGCCTGGGGTCGCTTTCAGCAGCAGCGCGAATTTATAGATGTGTGCGAGGTGGGTGAACGGGTTACCGCCATAGACGGTGTGAGTGCCTGGATCCCAGGCGGGCACGAGCACGTCCAGCAGCCAGAGCAGCGCCAGAAAGCTCACGACGCTGCTCGCTATGAAGATCGCCAGTGCTCGCATACTGCGCCCGCCCGGTGGCGCCAGCCGGTCGGGGGCCGGATGGGATGTCCTTGCGTCGGGGACCGGATGGGATGCGCTGGGGCCGAGGGCCGTCGTGGGGGATCGGCGGCGAGCGAAGAATGCGCTGAGCATGCGCAGCGCCTCGAAGAGGATCAGCACGAACAGCAGGTAGAGCGCCACTTCCTTCATGCAGCCACCGATGCCCAGGGCCAGGCCAGAGAGCAGCGGCGAGCCGCGCAGGTAGAGGGTGGCTGCGACCATCATCATCGCCAGCGCATAGATGTCGAGCGTGCCGATCCGGCTGCCTACGAGCAGCAGGTTGTCCAACGCCATCACTCCAGTGGCGCCTGCGGCGAGCCAGCCGCTTCCGCCGGCTGAGCGCACGAGCGCATAGAGCATCGCCAGCGCGATCATGCCGAACAGCACGCTGCCGATCCGCCAGCCGACGGGATCGTCACCGAAGAGCTTGATCGTCCCCGCGATGATGAGCTTCGCCAGCTGCGGGTGCTCGGCGTTGGGGTCCATGCCCTTGGGCGAGCCGTGATAGGTCGCGCCCTTGGGCGGTTCGATCCCATCGATCACCCTGGCGGCATTGACGTAATAGGCCTCGTCGAAGATCAGCGTGTGCGGATCGTTGTTGTGGCAGGGCTTGGTGCATGGTTGTCCAAGGTCGATGACCCTTACGCCCAGCGAGAAGCCGAGGATCAGGCAGAGCGCGATGAGCGGCGCGCGAGGGTCGCTCAGCAGTGAGGCAAGCTTGCTGCGAATGCGCTTAAGCCGGCTGCGGATGCGCCTGGGCCGCGGGCCGGTGTCCAGGGTCGTCTCTGAGGTCGTCTCTGTCGGGCCAGCCACGCAGCGGGACTGTAGCTGTAGTGCTTCTCGCTGTGGCTGGTTCGAGCTTTCGCTGTGGCTGGTTCGAGCGAGCGAGCTCGCTCAGGCCCCTGAGGCGGGCCGCAGCGCTTTGCGCACCTGGGCGACCGTCACGATCCCGCGCAAAGTGCCCTCGCCGTCCACGGCGACGACGCCGCCCAGGCGGGCGAGTGCGTCTGTGCGCGACTCCAGTAGCGACTCCAGCGGTTGATCCTCGTCGATGCGCACAGAGGTGTCGTTCTCCAGCGCATCGATCACCGGCAGTGCGGGGCGCCCAGCCGAGATTTCGGCATCCAGTCGCTCCAGGCGCAGCACCCCCAGGAAGTGCTTGGCTGGGTCCACGACCGCGAACCAGTGCCAATGGTAAGGAACGAAGAACTGGTCCTTTGCGTCCAGCAGCGTGAGCTCGGCTGGGATCGTGACAGGGTTGCGGTCCATCACGTCCGCGACCGTGAGCTGTGCCATGCGGTGTCCAATCGCGCCCTGGGCGACAGCGGCGCCCGCTCCCTGATAGACGAAGAGAGCGATGAAAATCAGGATGATTCCATTGAGATCGCTGGCGGCGAACAGAAGCAGACCACCGATCCCCATCAGGATCGCGAAGCCCTGGCCCAGGCGGCCAGTCACGCGGGTGGCGAGGTTGCGATCGCCCGTCTTCCACCACACCAGCGCATAGGCGATCTGGCCGCCGTCGAGCGGGAAGGCAGGGACGAGATTGACCACGAGCACGAGCACGTTGAGCGTCGCGACCCAGGAGAGTCCCAAGATGAGGGGCGTGCTGTGCACGATGCTGCCCGTCGCGACGTTGAGGAAGTGCTCGCTGGAGGCGAGCGTCTGGCCGGCCACCAACGTCACGAGGATCACCACCAGCGTCACGAGCGGACCGGCGGCCGCGATCTTCAGCTGGGCGCCGGCGCTCTGTGGCGTGCCGTTGGTCCGGGTAATGCCGCCCAGCGCCCAGAGTTCGATGCCCGAGACCTGCAGACCATTGCGCTTGGCGACGAGGGCATGTCCCAGCTCGTGCAGGACCAGTGAGAGAAAGAGCGAGAGCCCGCTGGCGACCACCACCACGTAGGCGGTCGTATACGAGCCGCCCAAGATCTTGTGGAAGGGACGCGTGAACGCGTAGATATAGAGGAACAACATCAAGAACCAGCTCAGCCCGACGCTGATCGGTATCCCGAAGATGCGGGCCAGCTGAAAGCGCGAGCGGGTTCTGATCACCCTCCTATGGTAGGTGCATGAGCGGTGGCTCCAGCTCAGCAACCTCCACTGCTGATCAGCGGGGGCACTTCGTTATCGTGGGAGACAGTCACCTCATAGCCTGTGGAGGCGCCCACACATACATCCAGCACATCCGCTTCGGTGCCTTCCTGTTCGCTCAAAGTCGCGCTCTGGGACGCATAGCCGCCCGCGGCGAGCAGCGTCGCGAATTTCGCGCTCTTGGCCACCAAGCCGTACTGCAAGGCCCAGCTTGGCTGCTTGAAGCCGTAGCCGGAGGAGTACCAGCCCTGCATGGGGTTGGTGGCTCCGTCAAAGCTCTGCAAGCTCATGCTGGCAGGGTTCGCCTGGGTGATGGTGAGTTGCGGCTTGCCGCTGACCATCGCGGTCACGCTTTCGGCAGCAGTGGCCTGGTTGACGCTGGGCGTGGCTGTCGGGCTCAGGTGCCAGGTCTGGCTGTATTCGTGAGTGCTGGCACTGCTCAGTTCGTCGTCCACGAGCACGAGCCCCTGGCGCAGGATGATGACCGTGCGGTGATGGGTCACACCTGGATAGAGCTTGCTCACACCGCTCGCCCAGGTGGAGCCTTCAGAGGAGCCATAGCTGCCCGCGACCGAGGAGCCCTCTTCCTGGTCCTTGCCGTCCACCACCACCGTGTTGTGGGAGCGGGTGCCATGGAAGTACTCCAGGCCAGGTTCTTCGGTGTAGGTGTAGAGCCCAGATGTGGGCAGCACCTCGGCGCCGTTGGAATACATCGTGATTCCCATTGCGTCGAGGTCTGAGTGGCTCGTGCGGTAGGTGCCCGAGTTGAAGGTTATGAACGTCTGGTTTGGCAGGTTCGAGACAGGCCCGAGTGGTGAGCGCATGAGGAACAGGCCCGAGATCGGGAAGAGCACCGTGCCGTCGGGCGGAGGCGTGCCGTGCGCTCCGCGGGTGAACGCGAAGTCGAATTCGGGATTGGCGGCAGCCATCGGCCCATACACGTTGGGGTCCTGGCTTGGCATGTAGGTGGTGGCGGTCGCTCCCAGCATCGGCAGGTAGCCGTTGGGCTGGGTGACGTCCGCCGTGAACCTGAGCATCTTGTTCGCCGCTTCTGAGTAGGGGGCGGCAAGCGTGGGCTCATAGTGCTTGGCCCACTGGCCTATCTGGTAGACGAGGCCCAGCACGTAGACCTGGTAGAAGGGCGAGTTCTCCACCTCCACGCCGTTGGCGTCGATCGTGTTGGTGAGCATCGCTTGCAGGCGTTCGAGCGCGAGCAGCCGCCAGCCGCTTGCTCCTGGCATGTGGGGGAAGTTGTCCGCCAGCAGCAGCAATGCGATCCCCTCGTTGAAGCCGTGGTTGTAGTCGGCCTCGAAGTGATCGGCTTCGGCGAGAAAGCCGCCCAGCTTCTCCAGCGAGCGCGCGAGGCCCGCTTCGAGGTCTTTGGGCAGCGCGCCTGCGATCTTCAGCTTCACATAGAAGTTGATGAGCTCCATGGTCCTGTAAGCGGAGGTGTGGTCGTTGTCGAAGGTGACTGTGTTCACAGGCCTGGTCGCGTCGTAGGCCACATAGGAGCGCAAGATGGCGATCAGCTTTTCCAGGTAGGCGGTGTTCTTGGTCGTCTCCCACTCATAGAGCAGTGTCGCCTCTGGACGCAGTCCGTAGAAGTAGAACTCCCAATAGGCTTCGTGGTAAGGGTCCTCTTCCCAGGTCAAGGGCCATGCCAGATATGGCAGTGGATAGCCCCGTGCGGGCCAGACGTTGCCAAGCAGATCCTGGGCGGTCGCTTCTTCGCCCTCGTCCATTTCGGCGTAGACGCTCTCCTCGCCCAAGGGCAGCGGTGTGGGATAGCTCGTTGTGTTGTGGACGTCAAGTGTCAGCTGGGTGCTCACGGGCGTGCTCGCGCCGGGGCCCCACAGCTTCACGCTCAGAACGTGCGGTCCGTTTGACTCGGCCTTCGTGTACCACGTGTACTGGTATGGAGCCTCGGCGGGCTTGGCGTAGCGGTACTGGCCATCGACGTCGAACTCGATGCGGTCGGCCGGCAGCCCATGCACCGCCGCGTTCACCACAACCGTGCCTGACACCGTCTCGCCTTCGTTGAGCGCTTCGATGCTTGGCAGGGAGACGTTGCCATGGCCGTCCTGGATGGGCCCTTCGCTCTGGCCGGTCGTGCCGGCGCTGTGCGAGGCCCCTGTCGAGGTGGTGGTGGCGCTGAGCGTCCTGCCCAGGTCTGAAAGCGTCGGCGTGTAGGTAGAGCCCTCGGCGCCGGCGATCGTCGAGCATGGTGGCGTCGTGGCCTCTGTGTAGTGCGCGTTCACGTGGGCCCGCGCGAGCGCGCTGGGGTAGATCGCGACATCGGCCAGATCTCCCGAGAAGAAGCCTGAGTCAGCACCTGAGCCGGCGCCCACCGCGGTCAGGGCATCAGGGGCGCTCAATGGCGAGGTGGTGGCTTTTGAGCCGATCATGACCCCGTTGACATAGAGCCTCATCGTCGAGCCGTCGTAGGTGGCGAGGACCTGGCTCCACACGCCTATTTGCAGCCCTGGGGTGTACGTGATCGAGGCGGACACACCTTCGCTCCAGCGCTCGAATCCCAGGCCTGCCTTCGAGAGCCAGATGCCCGTCCCCTCGCGCTTGCCCGAGAGCGTCTCCTCCTGGGAGATCAAGAAGCGGTAGCTGGCGTCGATCGTGGTTGGGCGCGCCCACAGCTCGAAGCTGTAGGCGCCGGTGGCGCTCTCTGGGGCGAGCCCTGGGAGCGTCAGCGCCGAGCTGGTGCCGTTGAAGCTGGTCCCCACCCCGCCCTCTTGCACGAGCGGGCCGCTGGAGGAGCGCGCTTCGTCTGCTTCGCCCAATGGCCACAGCCCTTGGGCGCCATCGAGCCTGACCAGCGTGTCGTAGTAGGAGCAGCGCTTCCAGGAGTAGCTCGTCTGGTGTGTTTCGCCAAGCGGTGGCGCCGCCGGCGCGGTCAGCGGCACACCGAGATTGGCGGGGCCGAGCGTCCCCGGTTCCGCCGGGCCGAGCGCTCCCGATCCAGCAGAGCTGGAGGCGAGCGCCACGGGCGAGCAGGCGAGCAGGAGCGTCGAGAACAGCACCAGCAATCCCATCCCCAGCGCCAGAGATCCCATCCCCAGCGAGCGGAGGAGCGTGCGTCTCGCCACGCGTCCCAGCGGCATCGGAGCGACCCTAGATTCCCCACAACGTGTGGGCAAGCACATTGGACGTAAAGACGAGCGGTCCTTGCACTGTGCTTCCCTTGCTCTGATGGCGTTGAGCATCGCCTTGGTCATAGGCGTGGCGTTGGGGCCCGCCAAGCAGAGCTATCTCCTGCAGGCCAGGCAGATGCAGGCGCTCTCCTTCGCCGTCCACATTCCGCTCGTCTGCTTTGGGATCGCCTTCCCGGTGATGATCATGCTGCTGGAGGGGCTGTACCTGAGAACGGGCGATCAGCTCTACAGGACGCTGGCCAAGCGCTGGACCAAGATCATGGTCGCGCTCTTCGGCGTGGGGGTGATCACGGGCACGATCCTCAGCTTCGAGATGGGTCTGCTCTGGCCTGGCTTCACCGCAAGATTTGGCAGCGTCTTTGGACTTGGATTTGCGATCGAGGGCTTCTCCTTCTTCATGGAGGCGATTTTTCTCGGGATCTATGTATATGGATGGGATCGACTCTCGCCCAAGGTCCACTTTTGCGCTGCGATTCCCATTGTCATAGCTGGATTCGTCGGCTCCTTGATGGTGATATCGGTCAATGCCTGGATGCAGCATCCGTCGGGATTTCGGCTCCTGGACGGCAGAGCGATCGATGTACATCCTCTGAGCGCCCTGTTTGGCAACAGCTTCCTTTGGCACGAGCTGATTCACATGTACATCGCCGGCTACATCGTCACGGGCTTCGTGCTGGCTTGCCCCTATGCGATCGGCAGGCTCAGGGGAAGGTGGGGCCGCTATGAGCGCACGGCACTGGCGATCCCGGTCACGATCGCGGCACTGGCCTCGCCTGTGCAGCTGCTCGTGGGCGACTGGGCAGCCAGGGAAGTGGCTGTCAATCAGCCCATCAAGCTCGCCGCGATCGAGGGCCTGCAGAAGAGCACCAAGGGCGCGCCTGAGCACCTGCTTGGCTGGTATGAGGATGGCAAGGTGAAGTTCGGGATCGCCATCCCCAAGCTGCTCTCAGTGCTCGCCTTCCACAACCCCAACGCGACCGTCCAGGGGCTTGACACCGTGCCCAAGAGCGAACAGCCGCCGGTCAACGTCGTCAGGGTCGCCTTTCAGCTGATGGTGGGGATAGGCACGTTGCTGGCGCTGCTTGGCATGGTTCATCTCTATGTGCGCGTGAGGCGCAAGAGGCTCCTTGACTCCGTTCTGGTTCTACAGGGCGCTCGCGCTCGCGGGGCCCCTGTCCGTGGTTGCCCTGATCAGCGGCTGGATCGTCACCGAGGTCGGCAGGCAGCCCTGGGTGGTCTACAGAGTGATGTACACCTCCGAAGCGCTCACAGGCGCGAAAGGGATCCCTGTCGGCTATGGGGCGCTCGTACTCATCTACCTGGCTGTCGCCGGCTGCTTGGCCTGGATCCTGCGCCGCCTGGCGCAGAGCCCGTTGGAGGGCTGAGCGATGCACCTCTATGAGATCCCGATGATCTTCATCCTCGTGGGGCTCACGCTCTATGTGGTCCTCGGCGGCGCCGACTTCGGGGCTGGCCTCTGGCAGCTGGGCGCGATCTTCGAGGGCGGGGGTGGGCGTTCCTCACGCATCAGGGCCCATGCTCACAACTCGATGGCGCCCGTCTGGGAGGCCAACCACGTCTGGCTGATCTTCGTTCTCACGGTCACCTGGACCGCCTATCCAGTCGCCTTCGGCTCGATCGCCTCCACGCTCGCGATCCCGCTCTTCCTCGCCGGCGTGGGAATCATCTTCAGGGGCGCTGCCTATGTGCTGAGATCGGGCGATCCTTCGCCCAAGCAGCTGCGCCTGATCGACACGATCTTCGCCCTATCGTCAGGTCTTGCGCCCTTCGCGCTGGGCACGATGATCGGCGGTATCGCTTCCAGACGCGTCCCGGTTGGCAACGCCTCGGGCAACGAGCTCTCGAGCTGGCTGAACCCCACATCGCTGCTGATTGGCGTGCTCGTGCTCGTGAGCTGCGGTTATCTCGCCGCCGTCTATCTCGCGGCCGACGCGGCGCGCAAGGACGAGAGGGCACTGGAGCAGGCGTTCAGGATGAGGGCGCTGCTCAGTGGGGCGGTAGCTGGGGGCCTCGCCATCGCAGGCCTATTCGTCTTGCACTCCGATGCCAGGGCGCTCTATGAGCACCTGCTGGGAGGCGATGGCCTGGTTGGCCTGGTCCTCTCCGCCGCAGCGGGTGTCAGCGCCCTTGGGCTCGTATGGATGAGTCGCTTCGAGCAGGCGCGCTACACGGCCGCGCTTGCAGTCGCGGCGATCATCGCCGGCTGGGCGCTGGCCCAACAGCCGATCCTGCTTCCAGGCCTGACCATCAAGCAGGCGGCTGCGCCCCACGACACGCTGGTGGTGGTGATCGTCGCGGTCCTGGCGGGGGCTCTGATCCTCTTCCCTTCGCTTGCCTTTCTCTTCAGGCTGCTGCTGAGCGGCGGGCTCGACGAGGGCTCCGGCGAGGGCGCTCCCCCCGATGGCGCCGAGGGTGCCTCCAGTGTGCTTCAAAAAGGCACGCCACGCACGCCCTCTTTGGGAGATGTCCACCCTCCCTCCCCTGGAGCGCTCCTTGCTGCCTCCAGGGACGGTCTGCTGGGCAGGCTTGCGCTCGCCTCGCTGATCGGCGGCTTCGGCTTTCTCACAGCCGCGGAAGCCGGCTGGGCCCACGCCATCGGCGTGCTCTGTCTCTTTGGCTTCATGGTCCTCGGATTCTTCGCCTACGCTCCTGCGCAGGTCGTTCTCGAGGGACTCGAGCCTCACGATGAGCGGCTGGGATCCCAGGATTCCAGGGGCGTCTCCGATCACTCTTCCAGCTGAGCCCGAAAGGCCTCTGATCCTTCGACGCTCGCGCCCAGTGACCGCGCCTGATCGGCCAGCGAGTGATCGGATGTGACGACTCTGATCGACTGCGGGCTGGAGTCGGAGCGGATGCGCTTGACGATCTCATCGTCCGCGGAATTGGCCCGAGGCTTGGGAGCGTGGGCGACGGTGATCAGCGGAGAGGAGATCGGTGGAGAGGGCGGTTGCTCGAAGATGACCGTGACATCCTCACCGCTGGCTGCCGTCCAGCGCTCGAGCAGATCGACGAGCGTCACCATTGCTGCATGCCTGTCGCGCCACCAGCCGTCGGGCCTGGTGCCGATGACGTTCATGCCGTCTATCAGCCAGCGCATCCTCAGCAGCGTATGTCAGGGGGCTCTGCGCGGCGCCAACTATTTCTTGGCGTGCTTCTTCTTCGTCTTGACGGCGTTGATGGTCAGCGTCCTGGTGAGCACCGTGCTCTGCGCACCGGTGGTCGAGACCAGCGTGACCATCAGGTGTGCCGGCAGCTTGCCGAACTGGTGCAGGAGCTTGCGCCCGGCCGCATTCAGCTCGACGGTCACCGTCGTGGTCTTGCCGGCTTGGATCACCGTGGACTGTGAGCCAACCGTCACCGTCTTGCGCTTCTGCTTCGCGTGGCTCACGGCGGCAACACGGTTGCCCTTCACGGTCTCGGCGACCGTCAGCGTTCCCGTGGTCTGGCAGCTGCTGCCGATCGGACCGGTGCAGGTCAGCGAGTAGCTGATTGCGCCTGCTTTGACGCTCGGCGAGCCTGACAGCGCCAGCGTCGCGACGCCCGACGCTCCGGTGCCTGTTGTGCCTGTGCCCGTCGTGCCTGTGCCTGTCGTGCCTGTGCCTGTCGTGCCGCCGGTGCTCCCGGGGCCTGTGGATGTTGGTTCTTTTTTGCCGCCGCCGGCTTCGCTTGCTCCGGTTACCGAGAATGTCTCCACCCGCGGTGGAGAGGTCTGATCAACCACATAGAGATCTTCGCCAGACGGGCTGAGGCCAACCCCGGCGGCGCCGGAGAACTGGCCTGGGCCTTCGCCTTCGGCGCCCCCTTGGGCGAGGTATTCGCCCGCGGAGTTGAACTGCTCCACGCGGCTGCCTCCGTCGGAGACGTAGAGGTCGCCGTGGGAATCGACAACCGCGAACGATGGGTCATAGAACTGGCCTGGGCCTTCGCCCACGGGGCACCCGCCGGTGGCGCATCCGATCTGAAAGAGCAGTTTGCCCGAGGCGTCGAACTTCTGCACGCGGTTGTTGCCCTCATCAACCACGTAGACGTCTTGGCTGGATGGATCGACCGCCACTCCCAATGGGGTCTCGAACTGCCCATTCCCGGTCCCGTCGCCGGCCCCGAGTTCGGCGAGGTATTCGCCTTTGGAGCCGAACTTGTACACGCGTCCGCTGAGGTCAGTGACGTAGACGTCGTTGCTGACCGGGTCGACGGCGACGCCCTCAGGCGAAACCCATTGTCCGGGTTCTTGGCCGAGGGGAAGCGTGATGTCCGAGACGTATTTGCCGTTGGCTTCGAACTTGTCCACCCGTGCATCGCCGCCGTCGACAACGTACACGTCGCCGCTGGATGGCTCGACCGCCAATCCGGTTGGGCCGACGCTTTCCCAGAATTCTTCGCCGCCGGCTTTTTTGTCGCCCAGCTTGCCGAACTGCAGCAGGAACTTGCCGGAGGATTCGTACTTCTCGACCCGGCCGGTGAGCGGATCGGTGACCCAGATGTCGCCGCTCGTGGGATCGACCGCGAGACCGTCCGGTTTCACGAATTCCCCCATGCCTTTCCCAGCAGTCCCGAAGGAGGAGAGATAGCTCAGCGAGGCACCCGCCGCCGGCGCCAGGGCGAGCATCGCGAGGAGTGCCGTGAGAACGATGAGGGTCCGGATTGAGCGAGACATCGCCGGCGAGCTACACCTGCGGCCGGTGGCGCTCGATGATCGCGCCGAAGTCCGATCCCGGGGGCAGCGTGCCGTACTCGAAGCCGGAGTCGCCACCGAGGCGCGACGCGCAGAAAGCGTCAGCTATCGCAGCAGGGGAGTGGCGCACGAGCAACGCACCCTGGAGGGCGAGCGCCATCCGCTCGACCACACGCCTTGCGCGCGCCTGGAGCTCCTCGGGATGGGCGAACTCCGAGCTGAGGCTGTCGATGTGGGCGTCCAGGTGCTTGTCGGCGCCCCTGGACTCCTCGAGCTCGGAGATGAAGACCTCATAGGAACGAGGGTTGTGAGCCATGGCCCGCAACACGTCGAGGCTGATCACGTTGCCTGAGCCCTCCCAGATCGAGGCCAGGGGCGCCTCCCTGTAGAGCCTGGGCATGCCGGACTCCTCGACATAGCCGTTGCCGCCGAGGCACTCCATCGACTCGAAGGCGTGATTGGGGGCGCGCTTGCAGACCCAGTACTTGCTCACGGCCGTAGCCAGCCGCTTGAACAGCTGGGCATCGGTCGAGCTCTCGCCCGCCTGGGCGTCCGCATCGGCTTCGTCATAGGCACGGGCGAGGCGCATCGCGAGCACCGTTGCCGCCTCCGACTCGATGCAGAGGTCGGCGAGCACATTGCGCATCAGCGGCTGATCGATCAGCAGGTTGCCGAAAGCGGAGCGGTGAGCGGCGTGGTGGGTTGCGTTCATCACGCCCGCTCGCATGCCCGCCGCGCCGCCGATCACGCAGTCCAGCCTGGTGTGGCCCACCATCTCGATGATCGTGGGCACGCCCCTGCCCGGCTCTCCGACCATCCTCGCCCATGCGCCATGCAGCTCGATCTCACTCGATGCGTTGGAGTGGTTGCCCAGCTTGTCCTTCAAGCGCTGGATGTGGAACGCGTTGCGGGTGCCATCGGGCAGGATCCTCGGCAGCAGGAAACATGAGACTCCAGCGTCGGTCTGGGCGAGCACGAGGAAGAGGTCACTCATCGGAGCCGAGCAGAACCACTTGTGGCCGGTGATCTCATACTCAGCGCCTCCACCGCCTCCGTTGAGCGCGCGCGCGACTGTGGTGTTCGCACGCACGTCCGAGCCGCCCTGCTTCTCGGTCATTGCCATCCCAGCGATCGCGCTGCCCTTCTCGGTCGCGGGGATCAGTCGCGGGTCATAGCTGCGCGAGGTGACCAGCGGCTCCCATTCCTCGCAGAGCTCAGGCTGGGCACGCAGGGCGGGCAGCACCGCGAAGGTCATCGTGATCGGGCAGGCATAGCCTGCCTCGGCCTGCATGGCGGTCATGTAGAGCGCTGCCCTGGCGGCATGCCTGGAGGGCTCCTCAGAGGTCCAGGGCAGCGAATGCAACTCGTTCTCGACTCCCATCGCCATCAGCTGATGCCACGCGGGATGGAACTCGACCTCGTCGATCCTGTTGCCATAGCGGTCAAAGGTGCGCAGGACGGGCTTGTTCTCGTTGGCCTGCCTGCCCCACACCTGCTGAGGCTCGCCTCCCACGAAGCGCCCCAGCTTCATGGCGCGCTCAGCCGCCCAGCCCGCGCCCTCCCGATGCAGCGCCTCGACGAGCGGTACGTTGGTGGAGAAGAGGTCGAGATTCTCCAGCGGCGGCGTCTGATTGAAGACCGCGTGGGTCCGCCACGGCGATGCGTCCGTGCCAGTCGGCTCAGAGACGGTTGCCATCGATCAAAGTGAAGCAGACCTGGAGCCAGTCCGGAAGGCGCGACCGCGATAGCATCGCCGCTCGTCGCTCCCGATCGAAAGGATCTTGCCCACATGGCTCACGAGGTGACGTTCATCCCAGGCGACGGCACAGGCCCCGAGCTTGCCGAGGCGACCAGGCGCGTGCTGGAGGCGACAGGCGTCTCCTTCCAGTGGGACCTCCAGGAGGCAGGAATCGACGAGTACGAGTCTCACGGCAACCCGTTTCCAGCGGCGACTCTGGACTCGATCAAGCGCACCAAAGTCGGCATCAAGGGCCCAACGACTACCCCCGTCGGCTCGGGATTCAGGTCGGTCAACGTGCTGCTGCGCAAGGAACTCGATCTCTACGCATGCATCAGGCCATGCAAGGCCTATGAGGGAGTCAGGACTCGCTTTCCAGAGACCGACATCGTGATCGTTCGTGAGAACACGGAGGACCTGTACGCAGGCATCGAGTTCGAGCAGGGCACAGAGGAGAACGCTCGTGTGCGGGGGCTGCTCGCCGAGCTTGGCTCGCCCGTGCGCGAGGACGCCGGCATCTCGATCAAGCCGATCTCCCGGTTCGGCTCGGAGCGCATCGTTCAAGCCGCCTTCGACTATGCCAAGGAGAACGGCAGGCGCAAGGTCACCGCTGCCCACAAGGCGAACATCATGAAGTTCTCGGACGGGCTCTTCCTAGAGGTCGCCAGCGAGGTCGCCGAGCGCAATCCGGAGATCGAATTCGAGGACAGGATCATCGACAACCTCTGCAATCAGCTCGTCTCCCGGCCGGAGGAGTACGACGTCATCGTCCTGCCCAACCTCTACGGCGACATCGTCTCCGATCTCGGCGCAGGCATGATCGGCGGCCTGGGTATGGCCCCAGGAGGCAATATCGGCTCCGAGGCGGCCGTCTTCGAGGCGACCCACGGCTCAGCACCCAAGTACAAGGGGCAGAACAAGGTGAACCCGACCGCGCTCATGCTCTCTGGGGTGCTGATGCTCCATCACTTGCAAGAGCGCCAGGCGGCCGACAGGATGGAGCGGGCGATCGCGCAGGTCATAGCCAAGGGCGAGCGCGTCACGTATGACCTCAAGCCCAATCGCGACGATCCGAGCGCCGTCGGAACCTCCGAATTCGCAGATGCCGTAATCGATGAGCTCGGCTGAGATCAAACGGCCGAGATCGCACCTAAACAGAGGAGCATTGAGAGTGAGCAATCCCGTGAACGTCGCCGTCACAGGCGCAGCCGGCCAGATCGGCTACAGCATCCTCTTCCGCATAGCGAGCGGCGAGATGCTCGGCCCTGACACCGATGTGCATCTGCGTCTGCTGGAGATCCCGCAAGCTGTGAAAGCTGCGGAGGGTACGGCCATGGAGCTTGATGACTGTGCCTTCCCGCTGCTCGCAGGCATCGAGATAACCGACGATCCCAACGTCGCCTTCGACGGCGTCAACGTTGCCCTGCTCGTGGGAGCTCGGCCTCGCTCCAAGGGAATGGAGCGAGGTGACCTGCTCGAGGCCAATGGCGGCATATTCAAGCCCCAAGGAGCGGCGCTGAACAAGAACGCCGCTTCCGACGTCAAGGTGCTCGTTGTCGGCAATCCCGCGAACACGAACTGCCTGATCGCCATGAGCAATGCGCCTGATATCCCGCGAGAGCGGTTCACCTCGATGATGCGCCTGGACCACAACCGGGCGATCGCCCAGCTTGCCGAGCGCGCGAAAGTTGCCGTACGTGACGTGAGCAACGTAAGCGTCTGGGGCAATCACTCAGCCACTCAGTACCCCGACATCTACCACGCGAAGGTGGCCGGCAAAGACACCTCTGAGGTCCGCTCAGATCGCCAGTGGCTCGAGAGCGAGTTCATTCCTACCGTCCAGAAGCGTGGTGCCGCGATCATCGAGGCCCGTGGCGCCTCCTCCGCCGCTTCGGCGGCCAACGCCGCGATTGAGCACATCCGCGACTGGGTGCTGGGCACGCCCAGCGGCGACTGGGTCTCGATGGGGATTCCCTCAGACGGCTCCTATGGCGTCCCAGAGGGTCTGCTCTGCGGCTATCCCTGCACCTGCTCTGGCTCGGAGTTCTCGGTGGTCGAGGGCCTCGAGCTCGACGAGTTCTCACGCGAGCGCATCGACGCCAGCGTCATGGAGCTCGAGGAAGAGCGCAAGGCGGTCGCCGAGCTCGGCCTCATCTGAGGCCCCTTCGGACCTGGTCGGATCTCTTCGGATCTGGTCGGATCTGAGGCCTGTCGGTCAGCGATAGAAGAGGGCGGGTCGAGAGTGATATGACTCGACCCGCCCTCTCAGTGCTGCCTTGCTGCTGGCGCTGCGCTACTGGTGAGTGACCTACGCTGGCAGGTCACTCATGTAGCTGGTGATCCGCTGGCTGCTGTCAGGAGCCCTTCGGATGCCAGCCGCGACCCCGCTTGGCTACCTTGCCTTCCTTCTGGAGGGCAGGAAGCACCCGGTACAGGTAGTTCTGCTTGATGCCCATCTTGGCGGCTAGCTCAGGGATGGTGATACCAGGCTGTCCCTGGACGAACGAGAACGCCTCAAGCGAGCGCGTGCCACTGCCCTTGCGCCTGCCTGCGCGACGACGTCCGGCCTTGGGTGCCGCACTCTTCTTCGGTGCGCTCTTGGCTGCCGGAGCGGCTGCTGCCTTCTTGGCCCGGCCAGAGCCACGCGGACGGCCAGGACCGCGACGAACGGGTGTCGCCGTCGCTGTAGCTGCTGTCCTGCTCGAGCTGGATCTGCCCACGCCTGCCAGCGCAGAAACGGCAGCCTCCAAGCGCTTGAACTCATCCACCAGCGGCTTGAGCTCCGCCAGTCGCTTGTTGATCTCTTGGCGCTTCTCGTCGAGAAAGTCGGTCACGATTCAATTCCCAATCATTAGGTTCCATTTACAAAAATTCAACTTCCCGCGGAGCTTACTGTATAACACGCTCGGTCCAGCAAATGGGTGACTGGATTCGCTACCGCTCGAGCATCGAACGCAGCCGCGCGAGCGTGAGGTTGGCCTCTCGGCGGGGGATTCCGCCCACCAGGGCACGACTCGCCAGGGCTCCGATCGGCCCAAGTGGCGCATGAAACTCGTTGCTGTAGTCAAAGCGGGTGGCGCTGCCTGACCGCACGCCACGCAATCGGTATTCGATTCGGGCCCGCGACCGGGCGGGACCTCTTCCCAGCCACACTGCACGCTCGCATGGCTTGCACTCTTCCAGGCTCCAGTGAACATCGACGCTGACCCCTCGCAGATGGATCTGCTGATCCATCACGTATCCGACCTTGGGCGGACCGCCGTCGGCGCGATGCAGTCTGCGGTGAATCGTGACCCATTCGGCCAGCCTGTCGGGATCCATGATCGCCTCCCATACCTGCAAGGGCGAGGCCTCGATCTCGATGGATGCGCTCACGGTGCTCATAGCGTGCCAACCGTAACCGCCTCAGCGAGCGGGGAGCGGCTCCACCTGCTCCCACTCCCTGAGAGCGCACTCCACGGCGGCCTCGAAGGAGTGAAGCTCGACGCCAAGCAGCTGGGCGGCATCCTCGCCGGCGGGCAGGAGGTCGTACTCCAATCCTTCCATGAGTGGCAAGATCAGTGCATGGTCCTCGGCTGCGAGGAGCGCCGCCAGGCGTGCGGCAATCGGAGTCAACGTCGCTTTGAGCTTAAGGGTCGGGCGTCCCACCAGCATGATCTCAGCGATGCCCGTGAGCATCTCTTCGTAGGTGATGACGTCCGGGCCGGCTATGTCTAGTGAACGACCAGAAAGCCCATCGGCGGTTGCGCTTGCGAGGAGTAGCTCGGTCATATCTCGTCCGTCGATGGGTTGCGTGCGATGCTTGCGCCAAGCCGGCAGCGCAAGAATCGGAAGCCGCTCGACCAGGCGCACCATCAGCCGAAATGAGCGTGAGCGTGCGCCGATCACGATCGAAGAGCGCAGCGCCACCGAGCCCGGTACTGCGTCCAGCAGGATGCGCTCTACCTCCTCGCGGCTCTGAAGGTGCGGTGAGGGGCTTCCCTCTGCAGGCACGAGCCCACCGAGGTAGACGATGCGCTCGACGCCCGCGCGGTGCGCCGCCTGTGCAAAGTTCTGCGCTGAGAGCCTCTCCCTGGCGGTGAACACAGAAGGAGGCTTCACGGCGGCCGACGAGGAGAGCGCATCGGAGACGCTCTCCATCGAGTGGATCAGGTAATAGGCGACCCTCACGCCTCGCAAGGCCCTGGGCAGCCCCTCGCCGCTGAGCGTGTCCCCCTTGCATACCTCGAAGTCTTGCCCTCTTGCTCCGAGCAACTCCAGCTCATTCCCGGCTGCTTCCAGTGCGTGATCCACGCGCGAAGGATCGCGTGCAAGCGCACGAAGCTCGTGGCCCTCTTCCAGCAGCTTGGGAATCAAGCTGGAGCCAGCAAAGCCGCTCGCACCGGTGACGAGGATGCGCATGTAAGAGTCATGATGACGGCACGTCGAGCCAAGACCTGCCCATATCGAGCCGAGACCTGCCCATATCGAGCCAAGACCTGCCTGCGTCGAGCCAAGGCTTGCCCAGCGCCACGGCGCCTGCCATCTGTGACCTCGCGGTCGTGGGCGGCGGGATCCTCGGGTTGGCGGTCGCAAGAGAGATGCTGTTGCGCCATCCTGGCGCCCACGTCTGCGTCCTGGAGCGCGAGGAGAGCCTGGGCGAGCATCAGAGCTCCCAGAACTCAGGTGTGATCCACACCGGCATCTACTACACGCCTGGCTCCTTGAAGGCAAAGCTCTGTGTGGCAGGAGCCAAGGAGCTGTATGAGTACTGCGAACAACGGGCCCTCGCCCACGAGCGCTGCGGGAAGCTGATCATCGCCTGCGATCGCTCCGAGCTGCCCGGTCTGCAAGAGCTCGAGCGCAGGGGCGCAGCCAACGGTGTCGCCGACCTCGAGCTGCTCGACGCCAAGGGGCTCGAAAGGTACGAGCCACATGCCCAAGGACTTGCAGCGCTCTACTCGCCGCACACCGGGATCGTCGACTTCAAGGCCGTCGCTCATGCCTATGCGAGCGATCTGCTGGAAGCGGGCGGCACCGTCATCACCGGCTGCGAGGTGCTCCGAACAAGCTCTGACTCACGGTCGATCACGCTCCTTCACAGCCATGGGGCGACGCAGGCGAGCCATGCGCTCTTCTGCGCGGGCGCCTGGTCCGATCGGCTGGCGAGCGCCGCAGGCGCGCCGGCAGACCCCAGGATCATCCCGTTCAGGGGCACCTACATGCGGTTGAAGAGCTCGCGCGAGCACCTCGTGCGCTCGCTGATCTATCCAGTGCCAGACCCTGCATTGCCATTCCTGGGCGTGCACCTGACGCGGAGCATGGACAAGGGGGTCTTGATCGGGCCCACGGCGCTGCTCTCGCTGCGCCGTGAGGCCAACGCCAGCGGCATGCCACGCCCTCGGGACGTGCTCGACACGCTCACTTGGCCCGGCACCTGGCGGATGTCCGCTCGCTTCTGGCGCACTGGCCTGCACGAGCTGCGCCACGCCGCGAACGGCGCCGCTCTGGTGAAGGCGGCCTCCAGGTATGTCCCTGAGCTCGAGCCCACAGACGTGCAAAGCGCGTTTGCGGGGGTGCGTGCCCAGGCGCTGCACCGCGACGGCCGGCTGGTCGATGACTTCGTCTTCTCGCACACCGAGCGGGCTCTGCATCTGCGCAACGCGCCCTCGCCCGCGGCCACCTCATCGCTGTCCATCGCCCGCCATGTGGTGGACGAGCTGGAGCGGACGAAATCGTTTTCTCTGCGTTTTGCGGGATGGTCTGCAGCGCGCCCTTGAGCAGGGCATGTGAAGGGTGCTTTGATGGAGGTGCGCTCGCCCAGGGAGCCTCGCCAGCCAGCCGGCTCGAGGTGGACGAGCCAGGCCGTCACACACGCAAACCAGGGGAGCTTCAACGTGCAGAGAAGGCAGCCGAGCAAGCGTGCGCCGCGCAAGGTTACATGTGATGAATGCTTCTTCAGGTGCAACATGCTCTGTGCGCTGGAGCTCGATGAGCCATGCGCGACCTTCAGGCCCAACGAGGCGCAGCTGAGGCCGCCTCAGCAGATGCGTTTCGTCTTCAGGCAGGAGCGCCGCTCGCAGGCGGCATGGGCCTTCCCGACCGCCCAGGAGCAGGCCGCGCTCCACGCCTGAGGGCTCGCCGCTCCGGAGGTGGGCACCTCGCTTCATTCTCCTGTCTATATTGGACGTATAAATAAAGCTTCCAGCACAGGTGGTGGTCCTATGGCAGCGAAGGACGGTATTGGCAAAGCTAGCGAGGCGGCCCGGTCGGCCGCGAGCAACAGGTATGTAAAGCGCCTGATCGAGGACGAGGATCTGCGTAACAGCCTGCTGGGCGCATATGGCGCCGCGCGCAGCGCCTATGGGCGCATGAGCAACGGCAAGCCTGCGACGCGGGCGATCTTTGAGGATCGCAAGCTCCAGCAAGAGATCATTCAGGCGGCGAACGCGCTGAGGGATGCATCTGAATCCTTCAAGGAGCAGCCCAAGCAGCGTCGGCGCAAAGGCGGGATCGGTCGCATGCTGATGGTCGTGCTGGTGGGCGGAGTCCTGGCGATCGCGCTGAGCGAGGATCTGCGCTCGAAGGTGCTCGATCTGCTGTTTGGATCCGAGGAGGAGTTCGACTACACCTCGACCCCAATGCCCTCTGAGCCTGCGCCCACTCCCGAGAACGCGGCAGCCGCCTCCTGAAGGCGGTCTCCCGAAGCGAAGACATGCAGAGCAGCTCGCCTGAGCCGCGGTCGCTCTCAGGCGAGAAGGCCCAGCGCATCGTGGAGGCGATGAGGCGCAGCGTCGCGCGTCGCGGCAGCGCAGGCTCCACCTTCGACTGTGTCTCACGCGAGGCAGGAGTCTCGCGTGGGCTCCTGCACTACTACTTCGGCACGAAGGAGCGGCTGCTGGTCGAGGCGGTCCGCCGGGACTGCGAGGTTCGAATGGAGATCCTCGAAGGGCAGCTTGCCGGAGCCCAGACCTCCGAGGACTTCATCAACCTCATGGTCCAGAGCCTGCAAGAGACGGTGCGCCAGGACCCTGACATCGTCACGCTGCTCTTCGAGCTGTTCACGCTCTCAAGACGCAACGAGGAGATCGCCGAGCAGTATGCCGAGCTGCTGCGCAGCATGCGCAAACAGGTCGCCGAGATGCTCGCCGGCGCTCAGGCGGATGGAGTCCTGCGACTGCATGCAGGGCCTGACGCCATCGCTGAGATCCTCTTCTCGATCGGCGATGGCTTCGCGCTGCGGATGCTCACAGAGCCCGATCGTGACTTCACTGCCACGATCGACGCCGGCATCACCTGCGTACGTGCGCTGCTGGCCGATTAGTTCGCGGGCCGATAGATCGCTCTTGCTCATGCCCCCCGATGGCGAGTGCCCGAGCGGAGCTCGCCCTTGGCACTCTTATAATTGGACTGCCAATGCCGACCTATGAGTACAAGCGTCCCGATGGGACGACCTTCGAGATTCAGCAGTCCTTCGCCGATGAGCCACTGCGCAAGGACCCCGAGACTGGAGTGAAGGTCGAGCTGGTGCTGCACGCGCCGGCGGTCCACTTCAAGGGCAAAGGCTTCTACAACACCGATTACGGCACCCGCAATCGCCAGCGTGAGAACGCTGCCTCAGGTGAGAGCTCGGGGTCGGGTGAGGGCTCGAGCTCGGGGGAGGGCAAGGGCTCGGGAGAGGGCTCCTCCGGCAAGTCGACCGATGGCGGCTCTTCTGGCGGCGGCTCTTCTGGCGGCGGCTCTTCTGGCGGCTCCTCCGAGAGCGGTTCTTCAAAAGCGTCGGAGAGCTCGACGGGCTCGTCCAGCTCATCGGAGAAGAAAGAGAAGTCAGGCGCCGAGAAGGCCTCCAAACAGGATTCCGCGAAAAGGCCCAAGTCGTCGCAGAGCAGCTGAGGGTCGCAGCGTAGCGGAGGGTCGCAGAGCAGCTGAGGGTCGCAGGGAAGCTGACGAGCTCAGCCCGCCATGAACCTCGCGACGTCGGCGCGCTTGGCGGCTTCGGAGACGGTCAGGCCTTCTTCGCCGTCGGGCAGCGTCATGCTGCCCGTGGGCATGAGCACTCTGGTGGGCGGCGTCCCAGCGATCGCCAGCGCTCCGAACAGCCCCAGCAGCGTAGGCCCGCTCATGTCCGAGATGATCGCCGGCGGTGTGTTCCATGCGATCCAGGGCAGCCTGACGAAGCTCGAAACAGACAGCAGCCTGCTCTTCATGTCGTCAAACAGCGCTTGCTGGTGCTCCTCGCGCTGGATGTCAGTCTCGTTCGGTGCACAAAGGTTCTCCCTCGTGCGCGCCAGCGCCAGCGCTTCCTTGCCGTCGATGTGATGAGTGCCGGCGCTCAGCCTCAGCGTGAAGCCGCCGTCTCTAAAGCCGCCGTCCAGGCGCGAGACGATGCATCCCCCCGTGTAGTTCACGCCGCCCATCGCGTCGATCAGCTGCGGGAAGTTTTCGAAGTTGACTTCGACCAGGTGGTTGATCGGGACGCCAAGGAAGCTCTCGATCACCGAGATCGACAATGCCGGGCCGCCGAACTCGTGGGCTGCGTTGATCTTCTGCATCCCATGGCCCGGAATTTCGACGATCGTGTCGCGCGGGATCGACAGGCGCGACGTATGTCCCGGGCCGATGCGGATCAGCATGATGGTGTCCGACCGACCAGGCCCCGTCGTTTCGGCGCCCGGTTCCTTGCTGTCCTTCTGCCTGCGGTCTGAGCCAAGCACCAAGATGTTGTTGGTGGAGGTGAGCGGCAAGCCTGCCGGGTCCAGCACGGAGGCGACGTTCCCCGGCGGCGAGGTCCGCTCGAAGTGCGAGCTGATCAGGAACAGGAGCACCGAGAGCGCCAGCCAGCCTATGACGAGCATCAGCAGCCATAACGCACAGCGCTTGAAGGTCAAGCCCTTGCGCCACCGCCCGAGCCTGCTCGTAACGGGGCGGTTGCCTGCACTTGCGCGCCCCTCGCCTAAACCCCTTATAGATCCCTGCTTGTCCTCGCGGCCAGGGAGCTTGCGGCTGGCGCGATAACGGGTGTATTTGGGCGGTGGCTCTGGACTCTCAGGAGGCATGGGCAAAGGGGCCTGCGATGAGCGCCCGTTGGTCGAGCTTATATTTTCGAACATGAGCTCACCAGAAGCGGCGGTCGGACGGCTACTCATCTGTCCCACGCCCATCGGCAATCTGGAGGACGTCACGCTGCGCGTGATCCAGGCGCTCAGCGACGCCGATGTGATCGCCTGTGAGGACACCCGCAGGACCAGGATCCTGCTCGATCGCCATGGCCTGGGCGTGGGCACCGAGCTGATCAGCTATCACGAGCACAACGAAGCCCAGCGGGTCCCAGGACTGATCGAGCGCATGCGCTCGGGCGCTGTGGTGGCCTTGGTCAGCGACGCCGGCATGCCCTCCATCTCGGATCCCGGGTTGCTGCTTCTGAGGGCCGCCATCTCGGAGGGTGTGGTCGTGGAGGTGCTGCCAGGGCCCAGCTCTGTGATCGTCGCGCTCGTCCTTTCGGGGCTCCCCTCGGAGCGCTTCACCTTCGTCGGATTCATGCCCCGCGCGCGCGCGCGTCGGTCGATTTTGTTTGCTCATACCCTCCACACGCTCGTCGCCTTCGAGTCCCCCAAGCGACTTATCTCCACGCTCCAGGTCCTCGCTCACCTGGACCCTGACCGCAAGGTCGCTGTCTGCCGGGAGCTGACCAAGCTCCACGAGGAAGTCTTACGAGGGTCAGCCTCTTCGCTGGCCGCCCATTACAAGGAGCACCCCCCCAAGGGCGAGGTGGTGCTCGTCGTGGATGGCGCAAAGCCCGGTGCAGGGGACATGCGCCAGGCGCTGGATGTGCTGCGCTCACTCGTGGAGGCAGGTACCAAGCCCAGGGTTGCGGCAAGCGCAGTTTCCAAGCTCACAGGGCTGGCAGCCAACGATCTCTACAAGGAGCTCACCAGCGGACCATAGGCCCGGTGTGGGGGCGTGGGGCTGGGGTGCTGGGCTGGGGGCGCCGGGCTGGGGGCGCTTGGGCAGGGTGTAGGCATTCACAAAACGGGGTGCCCCGCGTGTGCGTGCGCGCGCGTGCGTGGCTGCCCAGAGCGTCCCGTCACAAGTCCGCAGTAGCCTGGTGCAGACAGTGAGCTTCTACGTCACGACCCCCATCTTCTATGTCAACGCTGCGCCTCATCTGGGGCACGCTTATGCGACGCTCGCGGCGGACGTGCTCGCCAGGCACATGCGCCAGCGGGGGGAGGATGTCTTCTTCCTCACGGGCACCGACGAGCATGGCGAGCCGGTCGCGCTCGCCGCCGAGAAGGAGGGTGTCTCTCCGCAGGAGCTCGTTGAGCGCAACGCTCAGCGCTTTGAAGCGATGATGCCCGTGCTGGAGGCCTCCAACGACTTCTTCATCAGGACCTCCGACGAGCGCCACATGGCGAAGGTCCAGGAGATCCTCACGAAGGTCAAGGACAACGGCCATGTATACAAGGGGACCTACGAGGGCTGGTATTGCCCGCGATGCGCCGACTTCAAGACCGAGACGGAGATCGGGCCTAACAACACCTGCCCCATCCACGAGATCCCGCTGATTCGCGAGAAGGAGGAGAACTGGTTCTTCAGGCTCTCCACCTTCCAGGAGCCGCTGGAGCGCCTCTATGCAGAGCGCCCTGACTTCGTCATGCCTTCGCATCACTTCAACGAGGCGCGCTCATTCATCGGCCAGGGGCTGGAAGACGTGTCGCTGACGCGGGCCAAGCTGCGCTGGGGCGTGAGCGTGCCCTGGGACGAAGACCACGTCTTCTATGTCTGGTTCGACGCGCTGCTCAACTATGTCAGCGCCCTCTCCTTCGCACGCGATGGCGAGGATCTGACAGAGGAGTTCTGGCCAGCCTCCTTTCACATCATCGGCAAGGACATCCTCAAGTTCCATGCGATCTACTGGCCGGCGCTGCTGATGGCCGCCGACCTGGAGCTCCCGGAGCACATGTTTGTCACTGGCTTCCTGCTCCAGGATGGGCGCAAGATGAGCAAGTCGCTGGGCAATGTGCTCGACCCGTTCGCGATCATCGAGCGCTTTGGCGCCGACGCGCTGAGGCATTACTGCTTCAGGGAGGTCACCTTCGGGCGTGACGGTTCAGTCTCGACCGAGGGCTTCCAGGCGCGTTACGAGTCAGAGCTCGCCAACGAGTACGGCAACCTGGCGAGCAGAACCGTCGCGATGCTCAACCGCTACCGCGACGGCCTGCTCCCGGCAGTCGAGCTCGACGGGCAGCTGGCAAAGGAGTTCCATGGTCTGGGAGACGAGGTGGCTGAGCTGCTCGATCGCGCCGAGCTCAGCCAGGCACTGGAGGCGATCTGGCTGCGGGTACGCCGACTCAACCGCTACGTCGAGGAGCGCGCGCCGTGGCAGCTTGCCAAGCGCGAGGAGGATGGGGCAGTTTTGGATGAGGTGCTCGCTTCGCTTGCCGAAGGGTTGCGCGTGGTGAGCATCCTGCTGGTGCCATACCTGCCGGCCAGCGCCTCCAAGCTGCTGGACGCGATGGGCGTGGAAGATCGCTCTCTAGGAGGCGCTAAGTGGGGGTCGGGTACATGGGCGCCCCAGGTGCCGATCCAACCGATCGGTCAACTGTTCCCAAAGATCGAGCTAGAGGGTTGATCGACAGCCACACCCACCTTCACCTCTGCGAGCCAGCTGACGCAACGCTCGTCGCGACGGCCCAGGAGGCGGGCGTGGAGCGCATGCTCACCGTCGGCATCGACGGTGGCTCCTGCAGGCTCGCCCTGGCCGCGGCGGAGAGCTTTCCACAGGTTTACGCTTCGATCGGCCGCCACCCCAACGAAGCCACCGGCTTCGACGACGCAGACCTTGCCGAGCTGGAAGCGCTCGCCGCTCATGAGCGTTGCGTCGCGATCGGCGAGACGGGCCTCGACTTCTACAGAGATGGCGCTCCTGCGGCAGATCAAGAACGCGCGTTCACGGCGCAGATGCAGCTCGCACGCGTCACCGGCAAGCCGCTGGTCATCCACACCAGGGCCGCCGAGCAGCGGACGCTGGAGCTGCTCGCAGAGCAGGCGCCTGACATCAGCGTGGTGATGCACTGCTTCTCGATGCCAGAGCACCTGGAGGAGTGCTTAGAGCGCGGGTATGTCATCTCCTTCGCGGGCAACGTCACATACAAGAGTGCAGAGTCGTTGGCCCAGGCTGCCGCGCTGGTCCCCGACGAGCGCCTGCTCGTCGAGACAGATGCTCCCTACCTGACGCCCGTCCCCATGCGCAAGGAGCGCAATCAACCGGCCTACGTCGTGCACACCGCAAACTTCATCGCCCAGTTGCGCGGCGTCGAGCTCTCCGAGCTCTCTGCCACCGTGGAGCGCAACGCCCAGCGCATCTTCGGATGGTGAGGACGCTCGTGGCGATGTCCGAGGGCCAGTCCGCCAAGGGTCTGCCCACCCAGGCGAGCCTGAGGCGGCTGCGCCAGTTTGGCGTGCGGCCAGATCACGACCTTGGCCAGAACTTCCTGATCGACTCCAACATCCTCGGTGTGATCGGTCGCGCTGCGGAGCTCTCCAAGGAGGACGTGGTGCTGGAGATCGGCGGCGGCTTAGGTGTGCTCAGCGAGCATCTCGCTCCGCTGGTGGGCCACGTCCACGTGATCGAGCTCGACCTGCACTTACAAGCGCCTCTGCTCGAGGCGATAGCGCCTTTTGAAAATCTCAGCATGCATTGGGGGGACGCGATGACGATCGACCTCTCGGCGCTGAGACCTGAGCCAAACAAGCTTGTTTCGAACCTGCCCTATGGCATCGCCGCGGGCGTGATCTTGCGCACGATCGAGGAGCTGCCCAGCCTTGATCGCTGGGTCGTGATGGTCCAGCGAGAGGTGGGCCAGCGGCTTGCTGCTTGCCCTGGTGGCAAGGAGTATGGGCTCACCTCGGTGATCGCCCAGCTCGCCTGCAAGGTGAAGGTCCTGCGAGCGGTCCCCAGGACGGTGTTTCACCCGACGCCCAATGTGGACTCCGTGCTCGTGCAGCTCGTACGCTTTGGCCCAGCTCCCTCAGAGAAGCTGCGCCTCTTCGTCAGGGCCTGCTTCGCTCACCGGCGCAAGACGCTTGCCTCCTCGCTTGCGCTCTCCGCCTCCGCCTCCACCTCCACCTCACAGGTGTTCACTCGCGAGCGCGTGCGGGAGGTGCTCTCTGGGCTGGGCCACCCTCAGGATGTCCGCGCCGAGCGTCTCTCCCCAGCTGAGCTCTCGGCGCTGGCGGGCGCGCTTGATCCATGACTCCTATGCCATGACCCCTATATCGCTGCCCTTGTGGACGCTTGCGCCCGCGAAGGTCAACCTCGGGCTGTTCGTAGGCCCCGCCCGAGATGACGGCAAGCACGAGCTGGTGAGCGTGATGCAGTCGATCTCACTCGCCGATGAGCTCACACTGAGTTGGGCCTCTGGAGGAGCGCTCGAAGACGAGCTTGACTGCCCTGGGGTCCCAGGGCCCGCTGAGGAGAATCTCGCCTTTCAAGCGCTGCTGACCTTCAGGCAGGCGACAAGCTGGGATGCGCCACCACTCAAGCTGACCGTCCTCAAGCGGGTGCCCGTCGCCGCTGGACTGGGCGGCGGCTCGGGTGACGCCGCCGCCGCGCTGCGCCTGGCGAAGCATGCCTCAGGCCTGGGAGACGAGGAGCTCTTGGGAGAGATCGCTTCCAGACTGGGCGCTGACGTCGCCTCCCAGATCCGCCCTGGGCGCTGGCTCGCGCGCGGCGCAGGCGAACATCTGCAAGAGCTGCCCGATCCAGAGCCTCCATTGGGGGTGCTCGTGCTGGCCTTGGATCATGGGCTGTCCACCGCCCAGGTCTATTCAGCGCTGGATGCTCAGGGCTCGCTGCGCACGCCTGGAGAACTGGATGCCTATGCGGCGTCGATGGCGCAAGAGCCCCTCCAAGGCGAGCTCCTCCAGAACGATCTCCAAGCTGTCGCTCTGTCTCTGTGCCCAGAGATCGGAGAGAGCCTCGCCCAATTGCGTGAGGTTGGCGCAACTTCTGCCTTCGTGAGTGGCTCAGGGCCCACGGCGGTGGGGCTCTTTGCCAGCCGCGACGGAGCCGCTGAAGCTCGGAGGGCTGCAGCCACGCTCTCTGCCCGCAGGCCTTCCCCAATGGCCGCTGTCTCGGTGGGCGCGAGCTTCGCTGCCGTACGGCCACTCACTGCGTCACAATAGGCCGATGGACCGGACAGCCGTCAGCGATCTCGTGGCGGTCTGCGCATGCGTCTTCGGGTTGGCGCTCTATGCCAGCTTGATCCTTGCGCCTGCCTGGAACTCCTACTCGCGCATGTGGGAGCGCTTGGCAGCGAGCTTCCTCACGCTTTACGTCCTCGCGGTATTCGTGGGCATAGGGGTGCTTGCGGCGCTGCTGGCCATCTATCTCTGGGACTAGCCACATGCCAGACGACGCTCTCTCCGACGGGAGCCAAGGGCCAGGGCTTCCAGGTTTGGATGCGGTCACAGAGGCAGTGGAGTCAGGCGCAGGCCTGCCCGAGGTGGTGCGTGCCGCCTCGCGTGCCTTAGAGGCCAGCCTGGCGGTCACAGATGCGTGGGGCGCAACGCTCGCGGTCGCTGCCCGGTCGCCTTCGGAGGAGCGCTCCCTCTTAGCCCAGGCCAAGGGCGTGCACACCATCCCGCTGCGGGTCGCTGACACCGTCGTGGGGGCACTGCACATGCGCGCCCGCTCAGAGCCATCTCCAACGATGCGCAGGCTGCTCGTCGCGATGATCGCCTCCGAGGTCGAGCGCGTCAGGGCGCCCGTACTGGCATCTGAGAGTGCCTCTGCAGACTTCTTGCGAGCCATCATCACCAAGGAGCTGACCGATCGCGAGGTACTGCTCGCCAAGGCGACCGAGCTCTCGCTCGAGCTCGAGGAAGGCTCATGCATGGTCGTCGCCCGCGCCCACCCCCAAGCTCCCACCGAAGAGGGCTGGCGCGCCCGGGTCAGGGCGCTGACAGAGCGCGGCGCCAGGGCGGTCGTGAGCCGCTCGATCGCAGCGCTCTCCGATCGCGACGGCGTCATGGGCGCCGAGGTCTTGGTGTTGGTGCCCTCCTCCGACGAGCTCGTCTGCGCTCGCGCCGCCGACGCCATCAAGCGCGAGCTGGAGCTCACCCTGACTGGGTTCACCTTTGCCTTGGGCCGCAGCCGGATCGCCGAGGATCCCGCCGATCTACCCCGTGCCGCCAGCGAAGCGCTGCTCGCCGCGAATGTGGCACAAGGCTCCTCCAACGGATCCGTCCTCGCCTTTGACCAGACCGGCGCTTACAGGCTGCTGCTCTCAACCATGTCCGAGAACCCCACTGAGCTGCAGCGTTTCTATGCCGAGACGGTGGAGCCCTTGGTGGCCTACGACGAGCAGTACGAGACCGACCTGGTCCAGACGTTGGAGACCTTCTTAGAAGCCGATGGCAACGTTGCCGGCACGGCAGGCCTGCTCTTCACCCACCGCCACACCATCTACTATCGCTTAGAGCGTGTTAGGGAGCTCTCAGGACTCGATGTCAGCTCCAGCGACGGTCGCGAGAAGCTGAGCTTGGGCTTGAAGGCCATGCGTGTCTTGGGAATAGCCTCCTCCTCAGGTCCTGCCTCCGAGGAGGGCACTTCCGGGGGTCGGGTCCCCCGCAGGGCCAGCCGCCGGGCTTAGCTGCGACGATGTGGCATTCATTGGGGGGTCGTCCAATGGCAGGACATCAGGTTTTGGTCCTGAGAATCGGGGTTCGAATCCCTGCCCCCCAGTTCGCTGGATACAGTCTCCAAGGTGAGCGCCGCTCCTACAGTCATCGTGCTCGCGGCGGGCCAGGGCACCCGCATGCGCTCGCAGACGCCCAAGGTGCTCCACGAGATCTGCGGCAGGCCGATGGTGCTGTGGCCCGTGCTGGCGGCTCTGGAGGCGGGGGCTGGCAAGGTGATCGTCGTCGATTCCCCTGCCAGAGCTCTCGAGCAAATGCTGCCAGAGGGTGTCGAGCTCGCGATCCAGCCGACCTCCAACGGCACGGGCGGCGCCGTGATTGCGGCCGCTTCGAAGATGGAGCAGGCCGGGCCTGAGGAGAGCGGGCCTGTGGTGGTCTTGAGCGCAGACGTACCCTTGGTGAGCGCGAGCGCCTTGCAAGAGCTTGTGGGCGCCCACGAACGCAGCGGCGCCAGGGCGACGATGGCGACCACGATGCTCGACGATCCAACAGGCTATGGCCGCGTGGTCCGCGACCAGCACGGCGCGCTGGAGAGCGTCGTGGAGACCAAGGCGGGCGGCGATGCCACCTCTGAGCAGTTGGAGATCCGCGAGGTGAACACTGGGATCTATGTGTTCGACGCAGCCCCTCTGCTGGAGGCGCTGCCAAAGCTCACCACCGACAACGCCCAGGGCGAGCTCTATCTGCCCCAGGTGCTCGACCTGATGCGGGCCGCCGGCGCCCCGCTCGCCGCCCACATGGTCTCTGACGAAGGGCTTGTGCTCGGGGTCAACGACAGGGTGGCGTTGGCCGAGGTCAGAGCCATCGCCCAGCGGTCCATCAACGAACGCCACATGAAGGCAGGCGTGGACATCGTCGACCCGCTAAGCACATACATCGATGTGGATGTGCAGCTGGGCGAGGACACCACCATCTTGCCTGGCACCCATCTGCACGGTGCCACCTCTGTCGGGTCTGGCGCGACGATCGGGCCCTCCTGCACGGTCATCGACTCCGAGATCGGCGACGGTGCTCTGGTGCGAGTCTCATGGCTCGATCGGGCCAGGCTGGAAAGCGGGGTGAGCGTGGGCCCGTTCGCCTACCTGCGCCCAGGGACGATCTTGCGCTCAAACTCGAAGATAGGGACCTTCGTCGAGGTCAAGAACTCCGACATCGGGTCTTTCAGCAAGGTCCCGCACCTCTCTTACATAGGCGACGCCGACGTGGGCGAGCACTCAAATCTCGGTGCTGGCACGATCACGGCCAACTACGACGGCGAAGCCAAGCACCGCACCACGATCGGCAGCAACGTGAAGGGCGGCGTCGACACATCCTTCGTGGCGCCCGTGACGGTGGGCGACGGTGCGTTCACGGCGGCTGGATCGGTGATCACCGGCGATATCCCTCCAGGTGCGCTGGCCGTTGCCCGGGCGCGCCAAGAGAACGTCTCCGATCACGCCGAAAAACGCGCAAAGCGCAGAGCGCGCTGATCGCTCACGCTTGGAGGTTCTGAAAGATCATGCTCCAGGCTGCTCGGTGTCGCTCGCTATCTCTAAACTCTGAGTCGCTATGAGCACCGGCGCGATCGAGGCGCGCACGCAGACTTCGCAGACGAGCCTGCAGGTTGACTACAGCAAGCGGCTCATGCTCTTCTCTGGGCGGGCAAGCCCAGAGCTTGCTGCCGCCATCGCCGGCAAGCTGAACATGGACCTGGGGTCCGTGACGCTCAAGACGTTCTCCAACGGCGAGGTCTACTGCCGCTATGAGGAGTCGATCAGAGGGGCAGACGTCTTCATCGTCCAGTCAACCTGTGGCAATCCCAGGACGGGGGTGACCGCCAACGACTCCCTGATGGAGCTGATGTTCATGATCGAGGCCGCCGTGGGCGCCTCCGCGCACAGGGTGATCGCGGTGACGCCCTGGTTCGGATACTCCAGACAAGACAAGAAGTCGGCGCCCAGGGAGCCCATCTCCTCACGGCTGGTAGCCCGCATGCTCGAGGCCGCCGGGGCTGACCGGGTGCTGACGATGGATCTGCATGCAGGCCAGATCCAGGGCTTCTTCTCCAAGCCCGTGGACCACATGACCGCGCTCTTCATGCTCACCCAGTACTTCGGAGATCTGGGCTTACCCGATCTCGTGGTGGTCGCCCCAGACGCCGGCAGGGTGAAGCTCAACAAGAACTTCGCCTCCAAGATCGGCGCAGAGCTCGCGATCCTCGACAAGGAGCGCCCCGCCCAGCAGGTGGCTGAGATCGGATACGTGATCGGTGACGTCAAGGGCAAGACGGCGGTCATCGTCGACGACATGATCGACACCGCAGGTACGCTGCTGGCGGCCGCCCAGACCGTCCGCGAAGAAGGCGCCATACGGCTCTACGCCGCCGCCACCCATGCCGTCCTCTCCGGCGACGCCTACGAGAACCTCACGAGCGCAGGCTTCGAGGAGATCGTCGTCACCGACACGATCCCAATACGGCCAGGAGCGCCAGAGAACCTGCGGGTATTGCCCTGCGCCGAGCTCCTGACCGACTCGATCAGGCGCATCTTCATCGACGACTCGGTGAGCGAGGTCTTCGGCGGCGAGAACCAGCTGTTCTGAGCCTTCGAGCCGGTCCTTAGTGTTCTCATCTCTTCGACGCATCGCTCCAGCACGCGTCGTGCTGATCGCAATCGGCGTATTGCTCTTCATTGCGATCAGCGGCCAGCTCGCGCGCTTCCTCACGACCGAGAACCTCGAACGCGAAGATGACCTGACGCTGCTGAAGCTGCAGGCCTCAGGTGCGTGGCGCGCGATGCTCCACACGCTTGATGGCTGCCAATCCAGCTCCACCTGCATTGCCAACGTGAAGGCCAATGCGATGAGCCTGAGACGCAAGGGCTCAGTGAAGATCCTCGAGCTCAACTCTGGCACTTCCTACTCGCTCACGGGCTCAACCGGAAAGTCCAGGGTGGCCTGGGCCGTGATCGGCCAGCTGCCAGTCGTGCAATGCATCGACGTCAAGCGCACAGGAAATGCGCTGACAGGCATCTCCGTGAAGCTGGAGTCCATCAGCAGGCCAATCAAGAAAACAGCCACCTGCTGAACCTTCTGAGGCGGCCTGCTGACCTTTGTGAGACGGCCTGCTGACCCTTGCGAGGCACTGACCGTTGATACAGTCACCGACTCCACTCAATGGCCAATTCGACGACAACCAAGCTCGAGGTGAGCAGCCGCGAGCCTGAAGGCTCCCGTTCGGCGCGCCGCCTGCGCCGTACTGGCCGCGTGCCTGGAGTTCTCTACGGCGGCACAGGTGAGCCCATGAGCTTCGACGTCGATGCGCGCGAGCTGCGCTTGGCGCTTGCCCGCTCAGGCGCTGTGCTCGATCTCAGCGTCGACGGCGGCACGGCAACGCCTGTGGTGTTGAAGGAGGCCCAGCGCGATCCTGTGCGCGGCGATACGACACACATCGACCTGCTGCGCGTGCGCTTGGACCAGGCGATTCATGCGGTCGTCGCACTCGAGCTGACCGGCGTCGATGACTCCCCGGGCGTGAAGGAGGGCGGCGTGCTCGAGCAGATCACGCGCGAGCTGAACGTGGAAGCGCTGCCCACCGCGATCCCCGAGTCGATCGTCCACGACGTGAGCGAGATGCAGATCGGCGACACCTTCATGCTGTCTGCCGTGACGGCCCCGGAGGGTGTGACGCTGCTGGACGATTTGGAGGAGACGTTGATCGCGACGCTCATGCCGCCTCGTCTGCAGACCGAGGAAGAGCCTGAGATCGAGTCTGAGACGGAGCTCGTCGGCGAGGACGCCCAGCCAGGTCAGGCCGGGGCGCCTGCAGAGGGCTCTTCCGGCGGCGAGGGGTAGTTCCTGCGGCGCTTGGGCCGTGCCGCTGCCGTCGACTGGCTGATCGTCGGGCTGGGCAATCCCGGCCGCGAGCACGAGGGCACAAGACACAACGTGGGCTTCCTCGTTGCCGATGCACTCATGCGCCGCTGGGAGCTAACAAGGCCCAAAGAGCGCTTCAAGGGCCGTCTCACCGAAGGCCGCATCGCTCCGGGCGCCCCCCGCGTTGCGCTGCTCTGGCCGCTCACCTATATGAATGACACAGGCCGCTCCGTCGGTCCTGCAAGGGGCTCGTTCAAGGTCGGGCTGGACCGGGTACTCGTGATTCACGACGAGATCGATCTTCCCTTCGGCGAGGTCCGGGCCCGCTTGGGAGGCGGGCTGGCGGGCCACAACGGCTTGAAGTCGATCAAGCAAGCTCTCGGCGGAGGAGACTTCTGGCGGGTGCGCGTCGGTGTCGGTCGGCCAAGCTCGACAGACCCAGAGATCGTCTCAAGCTACGTGTTAGGGCGTTTCAGAGAGCCTCCATCTGAGGTGCAACGCCTCATCGAGGACGCCTGCCAGGCGACGGAGGACATCCTGACCGCAGCGGACCAGGAGCACTAGATGGCACTGCGCTCGCTGCTTGCCAACATCGAGGAAGACCCCTCCGCCAAGCGGCTGATGGCTGAGGGCGGTCATGCCTTCGTCTCCAGCTCGCTGCGCCCCTATCTGATCGCCGGCCTGGTCGAGATGGGCGTCTCGCCGCCAACCTCTGCCAGTGCCGGTTCAGGAAGGCCCACGCTCGTGGTGGTGGGCGACGATCGGGCTGCCCGCGACCTCGCGAGTGACCTCTCCGCATGGCTGGCGCCCAGGCCCGTTCGCTGGTATCCGTCAAGGGGTGTTGCCTACGAGTCCCACCTGAAGCCACCCCCTCACCTCGTGGGCCTGCGGGTCGCCGCGCTTGATGCGCTGCTGGCCGCCTCGGAGCGAGGCGCAGGCGTCCCTGAGCCCAATGGTGGAGCGGCCTCCCAGCGAGGCGTAGACGCCGAGGCGCCCGTCGTGATCGTGAGCGCTGTGGCGCTCTCTGAGAAGGTGCCCGATCCTGAGCTCAGGCCGCGGTCCTTCACGCTCGCTCTGGGTGAGCTGCTCGATCTCGAGGAGTGCGCAACCGATCTGGTGGCGGCGGGCTATGAGCGGGTCAACCAGGTCGCCGAGCGCGGTCAGTTCGCGGTGCGCGGGGGCATCATCGACATCTTCGGAGCGACCGAGGATCGAGCGGTCAGAGTCGACCTCTTCGACGACGAGATCGAGTCGCTCAAATGGTTCTCCACCTTCACCCAGCGTTCGCTCTCAGATGCCGAGCATGTCGAGATCGCACCTGCCGCCGAGCTCGCCGAGGAGCACAGGGAGCTCGCTGAGATAGCTGCAATCACGGGGGCCTTCGACAAAGATGGTGAGGATTCCGAGGGATCTGCAAGCAGGCCCGACATCACCGAGCTGCTGCCAGTGGAGCGCTTCGGCGCGCTGCTGGACCTGCTGGGCGAGGAGGTCGACCTGCTGGTGGCGGCCGAGGAGGAGCTTCCTCGGGCGCTGGAGGATCACTGGAACGACGTCTGCGCAGCCTTCCACGATGAGGATGCCCACCACCTCTACGTGAGCCCGCCAGACGTCGAGGCGGCGTTGGCAAGGCGTACCCGGATCTGGCTCTCAGGCCTGGCCTCAGGTCAGGGCTTGGAGTTCAGGGCCCAGTCGCCAGATACCGCCGCCCGCTCGATCGGCGATGCCGAGCCCGAGCTGGAGAAGCTCGTGCGCTCCGGCTACAGGACGGTTGTGGCGTTTCCCCGCAGGGGTGAGGGCGAGCGGGCCGCCTACAACCTGGGCAGGCTGCAAGCGGGCTGGCTGGGCGAGGGCCTCGACGTCGGCGCCACACCCAATGAGGCATCGCTGCGGTTCGTCAATGCTTCTCTGCGCGAGGGTTTCATCGCCCCTTCGCTGAAGCTGGCCGTCTTCCCTGAGCACAGGCTGCTGCGCCGGCGTCGCGCCGAGCGGGGGGGTGCGCTGGGCTCGGGAACAAGCAACAGACGTGGGCTGCTGCGCTCCTTCACCGATCTGCGCACCGGCGACATCGTCGTGCACGAGGACCACGGGGTGGCGAGGTTCGCGGGCTTCGAGACCAGGACGGTGGCAGATGTGACACGTGACTACCTCTACCTGGAATACCAGGGCGACGATCGCGTGTTTGTGCCCACCGACCAGCTCTCAAAGATCTCGCGCTACCTGGGCGCAGGTTCAGAGCATCCGCCGCTCTCCAAGCTGGGAGGCAGCCGCTGGGAGGCGATGAAGTCCAGGGCACGCCGTGCCGCTCAGCAGTTGGCAGGTGAGCTGCTGACGCTCTACGCGCAACGCCGCACCCGCTCAGGGCACGCCTTCGAGCCCGATTCGGACTGGCAGCGCGAATTTGAGGGCCGCTTTCCGTTCACCGAGACGCCCGACCAGATGGAGGCGATCGAGCTCGTCAAGGCGGACATGGAGGCGCCAAGGCCCATGGATCGGCTGATCTGCGGAGATGTCGGCTACGGCAAGACCGAGGTCGCTCTGAGGGCGGCGTTCAAGGCCGCCAACGCGGGCAAGCAAGTGCTCATGCTCGTCCCCACCACGATCCTCGCCCAGCAACACTATGGAACGTTCTCTGAGCGCCTTGCCGACTATCCGCTGACGGTCGAGCACGTCTCGCGCTTTCGCAGCACCGCCGAGCAGAAGGCCGCGATCCAGAGCTTCGCAAAGGGCCAGGCCGACATCCTCATCGGCACCCACAGGGTGCTCTCCAGGGACATTCGCGCCAAGGACTTAGGGCTCCTGATCGTCGACGAGGAGCAGCGCTTCGGCGTCAGGCAGAAGGAGCTCTTGCGTCAGCTGAAGCTGAAGGTGGATGTGATCTCCATGTCCGCCACGCCCATCCCTCGCACCTTGCAGATGTCCTTGGCGGGCTTGCGCGACATCTCGGTGATCGAGACGCCCCCAGAAGGGCGCAGGCCTGTGCGGACCTATGTGGGCGAGTACGAGGAGGAGCTGGTCAAGCGCGCGATCGAGCGCGAGCACGAGCGTGGAGGCCAGGCCTTCTTCCTACACAACAGGGTGGAGTCGATCGAGGAGACGGCCGAACGCCTACGTGGGCTCTGCCCTGGCGTGCGCTTCACAGTGGCCCATGGTCAGATGGCCGAGGGCGAGCTGGAGGGTGTGATGATCGACTACCTCCAAGGCGGGGCTGACGTGCTGGTCTGCACATCGATCATCGAGTCAGGCATCGACATTCCCCAGGCCAACACGTTGATCGTCGAGCACGCCGACACCTTCGGGCTGGCGCAGCTCTACCAGATCAGGGGCAGGGTGGGACGCAGCAAGGAGCGCGCCTACGCCTATCTGCTCTACGACTCCGCCGCGGCATTGACTCCAGAGGCGGCGCAGCGTCTGGCGGCGCTCTCGGACCACACCGAGCTGGGTGCAGGCTTTCGCATCGCGATGCGCGACCTCGAGATCCGCGGCGCCGGCAACCTGCTCGGCGACGAGCAGTCAGGCCACGTCGCGGCACTGGGCTTCGAGCTCTACATGCAGATGCTCGACGAGGCAGTCAAGGAGGCGGACAGCGAATCTTCCGAGGAAGAGCGCCCCGAGCCGGTGAGGCTCGACGTGAACGTCGACGCCTTTGTGCCCGCTGACTACGTCCCCTACGAGCAGGCGAAGATCGAGATCCATCGCAGGGTTGCCGGAGCGGTGGAGGTGGCCGAAGTGGAGCGCCTGCGCGAGGAGCTGGAAGATCGCTTCGGCCCGGTGCCAGAGCCGCTCTCCAATCTGCTCTCCCTGCAGCGAGCCAGGATCAAGCTTGGCGAAGCAGGCGCAAAGGCGGTGAGCTTCAGGGGCGATCGCCTGGCGGTGGTGCCCATAGAGCTCGACTCCACTAGGGCCAAGCGCCTGCGCGAGGAGCTGCCTGAGGCGCTGTATGAGTCCGGTCGCTCGCAGGTCTCGGTGCGCGTGCCCAGCGCAGGAGGCGAGCGCTTCCCTGCGGTCGTAAGAGCGGCGGACATCCTGCTCGCGGTGATGCGCGAGGCTGCTTAAGCACCGTTTATCGGTTTTCCGCTAGAGTGCCCGCGTCGTGCTCAATCCAATTCGATGCATAGCGGCGCTTGGCGCCGTTTTCTTTGTCTCCGTGGGGATCGCCGCATGTGGTGGCGGCGTTCCTGGCGACGCCGTGGCCACGGTCAATGGCACAGCGATCACGAAGGCAACGTTCGATCACTGGATGGGGATCGCGGCCTCCTCTGCCTCGGCGACCTCCACCACCACGACGGTGGCCAAGCCTGTGATTCCGGAACCGCCGGCCTACACGGCTTGCATCGAACATCTGGAAGCCACGGCCCCCAAGCCCGCAAAGGGTGCGACCAAGCCCACCAAGCAGGTGCTCAAGACCGAGTGCGAACAGCAGTACACATCTTTGAAGACCGAGACGGTCTCATATCTGATTCAGGCCGAGTGGCTGATCGGGGAGGCCAAAGAACAGGGCGTCAAGGTCACTGACAAGGAAGTGGACAAGCAGTTCGACACGCTCAAGAAAGAGCAGTTCCCCGAAGAAGCGAAGTACCAGGCATACCTGGCCAAGTCAGGCGAGACGACCTCCGATCTGCTGCTGCGGGTCAAGATCAACATGCTGCAACAGAAGCTGGAGCAGAAGATCACCGCGAAGGCGAAGAAAGCGGCCAGCGAATCGGAAGTCTCCAAGTACTACAGCGAACACAAGAGCCAGTTCGGGACGCCTGAAAAGGCGAACCTCTCGATCGTGTTGACCAAGACCGAAGCCGGCTCCAAGCAGGCCAAGCAAGAGATCGAATCCGGCCAGAGCTTCGCCAGCGTCGCGAAGAAGCTTTCGATCGACCCTGTGAGCAAGGCCAATGGCGGCAAGCTCGTGGGGATCGCGAAGGGCGAGGAGGAGGCGGCGCTCGATAAAGCGATCTTCGCCGCCAAACCGGGTGTGCTGACCGGCCCTGTCAAGACGCCCTTTGGCTTCTACATCTTCAAGCTCGAAAAGATCACGCCTGCCACGCAGCAGCCGCTCTCGGCTGTCAAGGCTTCGATCAAGCAGACGATTGCGGCCACCGGGCAGGAGAAGGCGCTGAGCACATTCGTCAAGAAATTCGAGGACACCTGGAAAGCCAGGACCGAATGCCGCTCTGAATATGTCGTGATGTATTGCAAGAGCTATAAAGCGCCCAAGACCGCCGTGACGCCCACCGCGCCCACGACGACGCCTTCCACGCAGACAGGCACGACCGTCACCGCCACGGTCTCCACTTCCCAAACCAAGTAGCCAAGGCACCAGGTCTCCTGGGATGACCCAGATCGGCCTGGTCCACTCTCCAAGATGAGCCACATAGAGAGAGTCCACGGCCGCCAGATCCTCGACAGCAGAGGCAACCCCACCGTGGAGGTGGAGGTCGCGCTGCGCTCTGGCGCTCACGGCCACGCCGCGGTCCCCTCTGGTGCCTCCACGGGTGAGTTCGAGGCCACGGAGCTGCGCGACGGCGGGGAGCGCTGGATGGGCAAGGGCGTGCAGCAGGCGGTGGGCCACGTCAACGGCGAGATCAAGGAAGCAGTAGCCGGACTTGACGCAAGCGACCAGCGCGCTCTGGATGAGACGCTAATCGCGCTCGACGGCACGCCCAACAAGTCCAGGCTCGGCGCCAACGCGATCTTGGGGGTCTCGCTCGCGGTCTCACACGCGCAGGCGGCCGAGGAGGGCTTGCCTCTGTGGCGTTATCTGGGTGGAGACGCAGCGAGAGTTCTGCCTTTGCCGATGATGAATGTTCTCAATGGCGGAGCCCATGCCGATAACAAGGTCGACTTCCAAGAGTTCATGGTCGTCCCGCTGGGGGCGCCCAGCTTCTCGGAGTGCCTGCGGATGGGCGTCGAGGTCTTCCATGCCCTCAAGCGCACGCTCCACGCGCGAGGACTGAGCACGGCTGGGGGCGACGAGGGTGGGTTTGCTCCCGATCTTGGATCCAATGAGGAGGCGCTGATGATGCTCGTCGAGGGCATCGAGGCCGCCGGTTATGAGCCTGGGTCAGAAATCGCGATCGCGCTCGACCCCGCGACAAGCGAGCTCTTCGCCGATGGCGCCTACGTACTCGAGCACGAGGGCAGGACGCTGAGCGCTGCAGAGCTGAGCGACTACTGGGCCCAGCTTGCAGGCCGTTACCCGATCGTCTCGATCGAGGATGGGATGGCAGAGGAGGACTGGGCGGGGTGGAAGACGCTCACAGAGCGCCTGGCGGACCGCATGCAGCTCGTGGGAGACGATCTCTTCGTCACCAACAGCGAGCGTCTGCAACGAGGCATAGAGCTCGGCGTTGGCAACTCGATCCTCATCAAGGTCAACCAAATCGGGACGCTCACCGAGACGCTTGACACGATCGCCAAGGCCCGCCAAGCGGGCTACAGCACCGTGATGAGCCACCGCTCCGGCGAGACCGAAGACGTGACGATCGCAGACCTCGCCGTTGCGACGAGCTGCGGCCAGATCAAGACAGGCGCTCCATCGCGCTCTGACAGGGTCGCGAAGTACAACCAGCTGCTGCGCATCGAGGAGCAGCTCGGCCCTGACGCCGAGTTCCCTGGTGCCTCCGTCTTCGCGCGATAGCCAGTCTCGGTGAAGGAGGTTGCTCGCTGAGCGCGAATGCGACAGGCAATGCCTTCTGGCTCTGCCTACACCTCGCGCCCAGGCCGCGTCTCCCGCCCAACGCGTGCAGGCACCTCCACAAGACCGCCACGACGCCTCTCAGGCCCCTCACGCACCGCTGGAGCGCCTAAGCGCACGAGGAGCAGCTCTGCCCAGCGGGCTCGGCCCAGAAGCGTGGGCAACGTCCACTGGGAGCGGCTGGGCCGCATAGCGATGCTGGGGGTGCTCGTCGTGCTGCTCTACCTCTATCTCAGCGCCGGCGTCTCGGTGTTCCATACCTGGCGCGACGCCAAAGCGGACAGCGCCCAGGTGCTCTCACTCGAGCGCCAGAACAAGGCCTTGGAGTCCCAGCGCAACTGGCTGGCAAGCAAGGCCAGCATCGAACCCCAGGCGCGGCGTATCGGCCTTGCCCATCCGGGAGAGCAGACCTACGTTGTCAAAGGTCTGCCTTCAAATTGATCGGCCAGCCGATCGCCTGGCCGATGGCCCAGCGCTGAGAAGGGCTCCAGAACACCGCTGCTAGCCTCGGCGTCAGTGTCTGGCTTTGAGAACGCCTACTACCAGTGGCAGCGAGGAGAGCGCAAGCTGAGAGAGGTGCCCGAGGAGAGGCGCAAGCTGCTGGAGCGGATCACCGACACGCTGGTGGCCGAGCTGCGCAGGCGCCTGGGCGGCAGGTTTCAAGCGCAAGAGCTGGTCGAGCTCTACGTGAGCGGCACATCCTGGTGCTTGGAGGTCGTCATGGCGGGTGCCCCCCACGATCCTTGGGCGTGGGATTCGAGCCTGGTGGTGGATGCTGCGTTCGGTCGTTACCTGCGCGAGGCGGCCGATTACGCGGGTGGCAAGCGAACACTCGGCGAGGACGCCAAGGCCGTCTCCTAAGTCGCGCCGCTGGGCCCGGTGCCAGCTACTCGTCGCCGGAGCGCTTGATCACGATCTGGTCCTCCTCGACCGTGACTTCCACGCCGCGGTGCCCTGCCCAATGCTCTGCGTAGACAGGATTCTCCTGGATCGCCGGATCCAACCACAGGCCGTAGCCCTCTTCGCCATGGTCGAAGGTGCCTTCCAACGGTGCTTCAGATCCTGAGGGGCGCCTCCCGCGTCCGCCGCGCCGACCCCGTCGACGGGTGCGGGAAGCGCTCTGCTCAGGCCCCTCAGCCGCTGCCTCCATCTCCTCTTCGTCCCCTCCGGAGGCTCCCTCTCGCTCTGCCTCCAATGCAGCGGCCTCTAACTCCGCGGCGATTAGCGCGTCGTCCTCTGCGCGCAGGTCGATCTCGTCGAGATACTCGGTCGAGGTCGTTCCCTCCACCTGCTCCTCCTCGCCTGTCAGCTCGTTCTGGCGCTTGAACTGGGCGATGTCCTGAACGTTGACCTCGAGCTGGTGGGCAACCCAGGCATCGGTACGGCCTTGCCGTACCCAGCTGCGGATCTGATTGAGGTGTGGGCGCAGTGACTTGCGAGCCATGGACGGCTGGGGAGCCTAGCGCAAAGGAGGCTCGCGTTCTTCCGCACCTCAGTCTATGCTTGCGACGAGCGCGAGACCGGGGTCGACCTCGCATCTCGCTGGATCCCTCCATCGGGCATTATGGGAAGGCAGAGCTGATGCTGGTCCTCACACGCAAGTCCAATCAGAGCATCATGATCGGGGACGACATCGAGGTCTCCGTGTTGTCGGTCATGGGGGAGAAGGTGCGTATCGGCATCCAGGCTCCTCAAGATGTGCCTGTCTTCCGCACAGAGATTTATCTCGAGATCCACAGCGGCGAAGGGGACCCAGGCCAGACACGCAGACCTGAGGCGAGCACCGAGCCGGTAGCCGGCAAGGATGATCCTCAGCGCGAGCTGGATTAGCTGAGCAGCAGGTACAGCGTCCTGAACATGACGACGGCGACGATCGCCGCGGTCATGAGCAGCGTGAAGATGAGCAGCAAGAAGCGCATTGAGCCCTGCCTGTGGCGCTTGTCCACCTCGCGCTTCATCGTGCGCTTGGCGCTGGTGTGAAGCAGCGAGTGCCTGCGCCTTCGCTCTAGAGAGATCTCTTGGGCGAAAGCCTGCTCCAGCTCCGCTTGGCTCTGTCTCATCTTCATTGGCTGACCTTGCTCGCTTCCATCTCGCTTGCTCGGTGCTAACCGACGGGCGTCTTGCCCTCGGCCTGCTTGTAGACCTTCACGAAGCGCAGATAGTTCTCGGCGATCTGTCTGGCTCCCGTGATCCTGTCGATCTTGCCGTCGACATAGGCCTTCAAGGGGTTCCACCAGATCGAGCGGCCGATCGCAAAGCCGATGAAGCCATCGACAGGGGCAGCCTGCTCCAGCCAGTGATCGACCTTCGCATCGTCGGCGCCACGACCGAGCACCACGCACGCGACGCCATCACGGCCGCCGCTGCGTGCCTGGGCTACGAGCATCTCGCAATCTGCGCGCTCGTCCACACCCTCGATCTTCCATATGTCGACCTCGATCCCGGCATCCTGGATCGCGGCGATCGTACGGCGCATCAGCTCAGGGCGCAGCTCTGAGTCATAGCGATCGACATCGCCGTCCACGAGGTCGAGCTGTTGGGGCTCGGCTGGGACGAGCAGCTCGAAGAGGAACTTGCGATCCTTGGCCTGCAGCCAGTCTGAGAGGCGCCTCAGCTTCTGCAGCTGGACGTCGTTTTCTGCTTTCTCGCCGTCTGGGTTGTAGCGGACGAGCACCTTCGTGAAGTCAGGGTCAAAGCGCTCGATGTGCTCGCCAAACTCATCGCCATACTGGAAGTCGAACATGTTCTGGCCGCTGCGCTCAGCAGGCATCGCGAGTTTCAAGCCCCGCTCGCGGGCCTCCTGGGGCACCGTGCTGCCGAACTGCTCATCCACCAGTACACCGGTCAGGGCCGGTTGCGCTCCAGCCGAGACCGCTTGGAGCATGCCCTCGAATATGAGGTGCTTGGCGTCGGCGATCATGGCGGTCTGCTCAGGATCTGGTTCGCCGTCGATCCCGAAGAACTTCTTCTGAAAAGAGCCACGGTGGTCGAAGGCGAGGATGTAGAGCTGCTGGTCGTAGCCGAGTTGCATCGATCGATACCTCCGAAGTTCGCTGGTGCCGCCCGCCTAGGGCCCGCTGGGTAGCCAGGCCAATGCTTGTCGATGGCCGGTCGGCCATGACTCTAGCGCCCTAGAATGGCACGAGGATGTCCTCGGGCGCCGATTTGTTCGTTGTTTGCAAGCAGTGCGGAGCGGAGGTCAGCCCATATGTCACCGAGTGCCCTTACTGTGGCAACCGGCTGCGCAGGCGTGCTCCAAAGCTGCCGCGCATGCATGGGCATGACGATGCTGAGCAACGGACCCCACGTGCGCGAAAAGCGCTAAGCGGCCGGCTGGGCCGCCGCTCAGGGCGTCCTGGCCTGGCAAGCCGGCTCGGCGGCTCCAGGGCGGGTCCTACCAGGGCTGGTGGTTCCAGGGCCGCTGCGAGCTCATGGAGCACGCGCCTGGGACCGATTGGCACGGTCTCGCTCGTCGTTGTGAGCCTGGGCCTGTGGATCGTGCTCCGCGGCGGCTACCTCGATCCCACGAAGGTCGTCATCTATGGGCAGCTCCATGGCGACTGGTGGAAGCTGATCACCACCCAGTTCTCTTATGAAAGCGGCTTTGCCGCGAGCCTCTATGTCTTCGGCACGCTGCTTGCTGTCGCGATCTTCGGCTCGCTGTTGGAGCGCAGGCATGGATCGCTGCTGGTCGTGATGCTGTTCTTGGGAGCGGGCGTGTCTGGCGCTCTGGTCGCGGAGGCGCTCTACGCCCAGCCGATCATCAGCGGAGGCAACGGCGCCGCGCTGGGGTTGCTCGCCGCCTGGGCGGTCCCAGACCTCAGGGTCGCGCGCCAGGGTGGCTGGTATGAGGGCGATCTGCTTGGCGTTGGAGCGATCGCGGCGGTACTGCTGGCGATGCCCTTCGCCTGCCCCGAAGCGAGCTGGGTGGCGGGGCTGGTGGGCGGGATCGTTGGCCTCTTGGTGGGCTTCGGTCTCGACGTGACCTTCAGCTCGAGCGGTGCCTGAGTGCACCCTGAAGGCAGAAAAGCGCCCTATGATGGTGCGCCACAAAGGCGTGTTCACAGACCACAGAGGAGCCCCTTGAAATGAAGATCCGTTTTCTCGGCCATGCGGCCTTCGAGCTCAGCGATGGCGAGACGACAGTGCTGGTTGACCCGTTCATCGAAGGCAACCCCAAGGCGGCTGTCAAAGCTGATGATCTGGATGCCCAAGCGATCTTGCTCACGCACGGGCACGAAGATCACTTTGGCGACACCGTGTCAATCGCAAAGCGCACGGGCGCGCATGTCGTGGCGATCCTGGAGATCGCCAGGGAGCTCTCCTCAGAGGGTCTGGAGAACGTCCATGACCCCAATATCGGCGGGACGGTGGAGTTCGGGTGGGGCTCTGTGAAGCTCGTCCCTGCGCTACACACCTCGTCGACGCCCAAGGGCACGGCCAGCGCCCCTGCCGGGCTGCTCATCACCTTCGCAGGCAAGACCATCTACCACCTCGGGGACACAGGCCTCTTCTCAGACCTCGCGCTAGTCGGCGGGGGCAAGCAGATCGATGTCGCACTGGTGTGCATTGGGGGCCACTACACGATGGATCGCTTCGACGCGGTCCAAGCGGCGAAGCTGATCGGCGCCAAGCAGATCATTCCTTGCCACTACAACACCTTCCCGCTGGTCGATGCCGACGTCGAGGCTTTCAAGTCCGATGTCCAGGGAAGCACCTCCTCAGAGGTGGTCATCCTCGAGCCGGGTGAGAGCCACTCGCTGTGACCAACGCGATCGTCCTCATCGAAGCCGGGAGAGATGCGCTCTCCACGCTGGGGGCCGAGCTGGCTGACATAGAGGGCGTCGCGGAGGCCTACTCGGTGACGGGCCAGTGGGACTTCGTGGCGATTGTCAGGGTCCCCGACCATGAGCAGCTCGCCGATGTCGTCACAGGCGAGATCGGGGCTCTCTCCGGTGTGGTGCGGACGCAGACCATGGTCGCCTTTGGCGCCTACTCAAAGCACGATCTGGAGGCGCTGTTCTCAGTCGGGGACGAGGATTGAGGTAGGCTCCAGCTGTGCCTGACGCAGCGTCCCCTTCGACGCAAGCATCGCTGTCCAGCCTCACCCAGCGCGAGGACTTCCTGGAGACCAGCGATCCGGGACTGCAAGATCAGGATGCAGGCTCCAAGCACACTGAGCTGCTCAGCTACAAAGCGCTCTATGAGCTGTGGGAGCGCCAGCACTGGGCTGTGCAGGATCTGGACTTCACTCAGGACAGGATCGACTGGCACGAGCGGATAGGTCCTGAAGAGCGCTACGCACGGATGTACGGCCTCAGCTCCTTCTTTGTGGGCGAGCAACGTGTGGCGGCTGAGCTTGGGCCCATGATGTGGGCCTGCCAGGAAGAGGACATGAGGATCTTTCTCTGTACCCAGATCGCCGACGAGGCCAGGCATGTGGCGTTCTTTGACCGCTTCTACTCGGAGGTGGGCGTCCTGGAGGCCGACCAGCTCGATGGACGCTTGCAGGAGACCAGTGAGCACCTCAACCCCGAGTTCGTCGTGCTCTTCGACGAGATGCTCCACAAGCGGGTGGTGCGTCTGGCCGAAGAGCCCACAGACATGGAGGCTTTGGTCGAGGCTGTGACGATCTACCACATGGTGATCGAGGGGATGCTCGCTCTGACGGGCCAGCACTTCATCATCTCCTACAACGAACAGGTGGGTACCTTGCCCGCATTCGTGGAGGGCTTCACCAATGTCGCCAGGGACGAGCACAGGCATGTCGCCTTTGGCTCGCGCTTCTTACAGGAGATGGTCGCCAGAGACGAGCGCTACAAGCTCGCGATCCAGCGCACGCTCGCTGAGATTGCTCCTGTCGCAGAGGGAGTGTTGAGACCGAAGTGGGTCGATGAGTCCGAAGAGGACGTCGAGCTCTTTGGCGTGAGGATCACCGAAACGAGAGAGTTCGCCGCGAAGGCGCTGCAACGGCGCTTGAAGGCGATAGGCCTCACCTGAGCGGGGCCGCTCAGCCAGCGCTCCTCGATGGTCTCACTGCCACTCAAGCAGCAATATGGCCCGACCCTTGGGGAGCTGCTGGCGCCTCGCTGGACGCGCTTGTCAAGCGCGTCCAGGGGAGCCCTGATCGTCCTTGGACTCCTGCTGCTGGGAGCGGTTGTGGCTGTAGTGCTCTCAATCGAGGACGCCAGCTACAGCCATGGCGGGCCAGTGCCGTTCAGCTTCCAGTACAAGGGCTTGTTCAAGAGCACCCCTGACCCGGGCAGCTACGTGAAGGTGGTGCATCGCAGTGGCGGCAGGGTGGAGGACTCCTTCGGAGTCGCTCCGCTGGTGTTACCCAGCTATCAGGGCAGTGTCACGGGTGCCTTGCCGCTCTATGCCGCTGGCTATATCAGGATGCTCAATAGGCGCTATGGGCCCAGCTTCCAGGTGGATGGCGAGGGCAAGACGCGGGTCAACACCGTCCCGGGGTACAACGTCTTCTATAGCGCGACCGTCGAAGGGCAGAGGATGTTCGGCCGCGATGTGCTCATCACGCCTGAAGGCGAAGGTGTCAGGGATGGCGTCGTGATCGAGATGCTCACCTCCGCGACGGAGAACAAGCAGGTCAGCTCGCCCACCCTTGTCGCGAGCACCGGTCTGCTCAAGCGGCCGCTGGAAACCTTCACCTTCGAATAGCCGCCTACGGTTCGGCTGTGGTGTTGGATGCGGTCGTTTCTTCGGAGACAGGCGCACCACCAGCCGGGGGTTCCTGCGTTGCAGATTCTTCGGGTTGACCGAGAGTCATGCTGGTGGTTGTGCTTGTAGTGCTGGTTTCAGTGGTGCTCGCTGCTGAGGTGGTACCTGTGGAGATCGAGCTCGAAGCGTGTTCTTCGGTGCTTGCGACGGGCGCTGGTGCAGGGGAAGCGGGAAGCTGGTTGGTTTCGTTGGTCACCTCGGTGACCGGTGGCGCGTCGCTCTTGACCGGCGGAAGCTTCGGCGCGGCTTCGGGAGTGATGACCGGCGAAGGCTGGATCGCGGCGGTCTTCAAAGCTTTCTTGTGGCGTCGCTTGGCGACTGTCGCAGTCGAGCTGTGCAGCGGGGCCGGCCGGGCGGGTATCCCGAGGGTCAAGGGCTGCGGGGTCGTCCGTACCACCACGGGCTCGGTTGCCGTCGCGGGGAGGACTGAGGCTACGGCCGCACTGTGGGCTTTGTGGGTGGGCGCGACAGTGTGGTTTGCTGCCACCGCGCCGGCTGTCACGAGCGCCGCTGCCGCGATCCCTGCAACGGCCTTGGTCGCGATCGCCCCCGCGCCCGCGGTCATCAAGCCCCCGGCGGCACCGGATCCGCCTGCTGCGCCTGCGCCCGCCAGGCCGCCGGCGGCTCCGGCAGCGCTCGTCCCGCCTGCGGCCCCCGCGGTGGCGGAGCCCGCCCCGGCGACATGAGCGCCGCCCGCTGAGGCTGAGCCCAGCTTGGCGAAGAGGAGCTTCTTGAAGATGAGCAGCGGGCCCACGGGCATGATCGCCGCGAGCGCGAGGTTGTTCTCCTTGAGGTGCTTGCGGAAGTAGCGGCAATGCTCGCACTCGCGCAGATGGCGACGTGCGGGCGGGCTGATCTTGACCAGCCCCTCTGCGACTTCGCCCAGCTGGTTGCGCACCTCCGCGCAGCTCAGCTTGCGCGACTCGGCGGCCTCTGCCAAAGAGATGCGTGCACGCACGAGCAACGACTTCACAGAGGGGACCGTCGTTTCCATCGCATGTGCGATCTGGTCGTAGGAAAGGGCGTCGATCTCGCGCAGAAGCAGAGCGGTGCGTTGGGTCTCTGGCAGCTGCTGGACGTCTGCGATCAGCTGCCGGAAGCTCTCGCGGCGGATGACCTTCTCGCCGGTGGAGATGCCGTTCTCCGCGAAGTGGATGTCCATCGAGTCGACGCCTACTGCGCTCGCCCTGCGCAGGTGGTTGAGCGAGCGGTTGCGAGCGATCCTGTAGAGCCAGGGCCGGACGTTGATGGGGCGATCGTCGGCGAGGATCGCGTTGAAGGCGGCGGCGAAGACGTCTTGCAGAACGTCCTCAGCATCCTCGCGGGAGTTCAGCATGTGTCTGCAAAACGCGAGCAGCCGCGATTGGTAGCGGCCGAAGAGCGTCTCGAAGGCGGCGTGCTGGCCGCGGCGGGTCAGCTCGATCAGCTTCTCGTCGGACTGCAGTCGCAGCAGGGGCGAAGGCCCTCTCAGTCCAGGCAAGGTGGTGGGATTGAGTGCTGAGACCTCCACGGATGGTCCAATCGCTGGTGTTCTACGCTGGTGTCCTACCCAAATAGACACCGTAGCAATGCTTTTGTTGCGGCTCAGAGGGGCTTTATTTGCTCTTGATGTAAGGCTTGCTTGCGTAGACTGGCCACGCGCGCCCGGGTGGCGGAACAGGTATACGCGATCGACTTAAAATCGATGGCCTGAATGGGCATGTGGGTTCGAATCCCACCCCGGGCATCCAGCAAGCTCAACCCTGGGCATCCCGCAGGCGAGCCAGGCGCTTGGATAGAGTGCCGGGCCGCATGTCCCAAGCTCAGAGCACCGACAGTAGCGAGAGCTCACAGGAGGCTCCCACCGAGTATCACGGGGGACGCCTCATTGCGCGCAGGCTCAAGGAGCACGGCGTCAGCAAGCTCTTCACGCTCTCGGGGGGACACCTCTTCTCGATCTATGACGGTTGCAAGGAGGAGGGGATCGACATCGTCGACGTCAGGCACGAGTCCTCTGCCGCGTTCGCCGCCGAGGGGTGGGCGAAGGTGACAAGGGAACCAGGGGTCTGCGCGCTGACCGCCGGACCGGGCGTGACCAATGGCATGAGCGCGATGGGCAGCGCCCAGGCGAACCACTCGCCGATGCTCGTGCTTGGTGGCAGGGCGCCTGCTGGACGCTGGGGCCAGGGCTCGCTGCAAGAGATCGACCACGTGCCCTTCGTAAGGCCGCTGTGCAAGCTGGCCACGACTGCCGGCAGCACTCAGGAGATGCAGGGGCTTGTGGATGAGGCGCTCGCCTTGGCGCTTGCGCCTCATGGCGGCCCGACCTTCATCGACTTTCCGCTGGACTACGTGTTCATGGCCGCGCAGGAGCTCCCCTCCCAGCTGCCTGCCGGTGCGCCCAGCGCAGGCAAGGCCGCGGACGGTGCGCTGATCGAAGCGGCGGGCGCGCTGCTCGCAGAGGCCGAGCGCCCCGTGATCATGGCGGGCACAGACCTCTACTGGGGCCACGGCGAGGGCGCGCTGCTCGAGTTGATCGAAGAGCTCAGGATCCCCGTCTTCCTCAACGGCCTTGCCAGGGGTTGCGTACCTGCGGACCATGAGCTGTTCTTCTCCAGGACCAGAGGCCAGGCGCTCAAGGAGGCCGACGTCGCACTGGTCATGGGTGTGCCGCTTGACTTCAGGCTGGGCTTTGGCGGGGTGTTCGGCGATGAGACCTCGATCGTCACGATCGACGTCGCCGAGCCGCAACGCAGATACGCGAGGGAACCCGATGTGGAACTTCATGGCGCGCTGAGCGAGACGCTTGGGCAGCTGCGCGAAGCCGCCGGCTCCAGGCCGCTGAGCAGCGACGACTGGGTTGCGCGGCTGCGGGCGGCGGAGACCGAGCGCCGCGAGGCGGAGCGCGTGGAGCTGGAAGATGACAGGTCGCCTTTGCATCCCATGAGGTTGTACTCCGAGCTTGGGATGGTTCTCGATCGCGACGCGATCGTCATCGGCGACGGCGGGGACTACGTCTCCTACGCGGGCAGGGTCATTGACAGCTATCAGCCTGGTTGCTGGTTGGATCCCGGGCCTTTTGGATGCCTGGGTGCAGGACCTGGATATGCGCTCGCCGCAAGGCTCGCGTGCCCGGATCGCCAGGTGGTGCTGCTGTTGGGAGATGGGGCCTTCGGCTTCTCGGGTATGGAGTTCGACACGCTTTCAAGGCATGGGGTCAACGTCGTAGGCGTGATGGGCAACAACGGCATCTGGGCGTTGGAGAAGCATCCCATGGAGTTCTTGTATGGCTACTCCGTGGCGGCAGAGCTGCGACCGGGCACCAGGTATGACCAGATGGTGCAAGCGCTGGGCGGGCATGGCGAGCTGGTGGAGCGCCCGCAGGATCTCAGGGGCGCTCTTGACAGAGCATTTGCGGCCGGCAAGCCCGCACTGGTCAACGTCCTCACAGACCCGAACGTCATCTACCCGCGCAAATCAAACCTCGCCTGAGCCGGAGCCCACGCGAAGACTCGCTGAGCCGGTCAGGTCAGGCGACACCTGCCAGGCGCAAAGCGCCACCGCGCAGGATGTCATGCTCGGAGACCTCTACCTCATCGAGGTCGAAGGCTCGCAGCGCCTCGCCCAGCAGGATCATGCCTGCCACGATCGTGGGCGCCCTGTCCGGATGCAGCCCGACCACCTCGCGGCGCTGTGCTTCGTCCATGTCCGCTAGGCGAGCCAGGAGGAACTCGATCGTCGCCAGCTGCAGCGAGTAGCCGTGGACTCGGGCAGGGTCATATGGCTCGAGCTCCATGTCGATGGCTGCCGCTGAGGTCGCCGTCCCCGCAACGGCGATCCCATGTTCGACCTCGGAGAGGCGCTCGCTGGGCAGCCCGGCAGCGAAGATCGAGCGTGTCTCTTGGGCCAGGTCCTGGAGCTCGCTGGGGGAGGGCGGATCGGAGTGGATGTGGCGCTCGCTCATGCGGACCACGCCTGCTTGCAACGAGGTGTGAAAGCTGGGCGAGTGGTCGGCGCCGATGACGAACTCGGTGGAGCCGCCACCCACATCGATCACGACGCTCGGTGCAGGAGAGCGTTCGCGGTCGCTCATTGCACCCAGGAACATGAGCGAGGCCTCCTCCTCGCCGCTCAAGACATGGGCGTCCAAGCCATAGTCCTCGCGTACATGCTCAGTGAAGGATGAGCCGTTTGAAGCGTCACGCACAGCGGAGGTGAGCACGGCGAGATTAGCCTCGCAGGCGTGCTCCTCGATCAGCTGGGCATAGCTCTGGAGCGTCGAGAAGACCCTGGCCATCGCCTGCTCTGAAAGTCCGCCGTTGGCGTCTACGCCATCGCCCAAGCGCGTCACGGTCGAGCGTCTCAGCAGGTCGGTCACCTTGGCGCCGTCTGTAGGAGATACGCCTGCAGCTGGTACTTGGACCTCGGCGATGTACAGGCGCGTCGAGTTGGTGCCGATGTCCACGACCGCTACCCGCATAGGTGGGGATGCTAACGGCGAGGAGGGCTGCAACGTCTAAAAAATGAAGGCCCCGCGCGGGCGCGTACGCGCGCGGGGGGAGCACTTTTTTGGAACTCGCACAGCCTAAGGCGCTCTATATTGGCTGACGGTGAGCAGCTCATGAACATGCAGCAGCTGGGATTGGATGGCCCTCAAGTCTCGACGCTGAGCCTTGGTTGCATGGGGATGTCGGGCATGTATGGCCCCGCCGATCGCGAGGAGAGCACCGCCACGATCCATGCTGCGCTCGATGCTGGGATCAATCTGCTCGACACAGGCGACTTCTACGGGATGGGCCACAATGAGCTGTTGATCGCCGAGTCGCTCAGGGGGCGCCCGCGCGAGGACTACCTGCTCAGTGTCAAGTTCGGCGCGCAGCGTGGCCCTGACGGGGCGTGGGTGGGCTACGACGCGAGCCCGGCGGCGGTCAAGACTGCTCTGGCCCACTCGCTGACGCGGCTTGGCGTCGAACACGTCGATATCTACAGGCCCGCTCGCCTGGACCCAGATGTGCCGATCGAGGAGACGATCGGCGCGATCGCTGAACTCGTCCAGGCTGGCTACGTGGGTCACATCGGGCTCTCAGAGGTCGGCCCAGAGACGATCAAGCGGGCAGTGGCGACGCATCCCATCTGTGACCTGCAGATCGAGTACTCGCTGATCTCGAGAGGTATCGAGAAGGCGATCTTGCCGGTCTGCCGTGAGCTGGGCATAGCCATCACGGCCTATGGTGTGCTGAGCAGGGGCCTGATAGGTGGCCACTTCTCCGCTGACAGCGAGCTCGCAGCCACCGACTTCAGGGCCCATGCACCGCGCTTTAGCCAGGCGAACAGAGCTCACAATCTGGCCCTGGTCGATGCGTTGCGCGAGCTGGCCGAGGGCAAGGGCGCCACGGTCGCCCAGGTCGCGATCGGCTGGGTGCTCAGTCGCGGCGAGGACATCGTCGCGCTTGTAGGTGCCAGGACAAGGGAGCGGCTGCAGGAGGCGCTTGGCGCGCTGGGGCTGGAACTGAGCGCTGCCGAGGTCGCCGAGCTCGAGCGCGCGATCCCAGCTGACGCCGCCGTCGGGGACCGCTATCCCCAGCAGCAGATGGCCGTGCTCGACGTCGAGCGCGGCTGACTTCGCAACGATGGGCGATCCATAGGACTCGAGCGACCTCAAATGCTTGAGCGACCCCACCATGATGTGCTGCTCGACACGATGAGCGCTTCCCAACTTTGCTACAACATCATGTACAAGCGACGCGGGGTGGAGCAGTCTGGTAGCTCGTCGGGCTCATAACCCGAAGGTCGCAGGTTCGAATCCTGCCCCCGCTATACGAAAAAGCCCTCCAAATGGAGGGTTTTTTCGTTGGAGGGAAGGGCGGGGAGACGTGGGGCGGGGTGCAAGCGGGGTGCAATTTTGAGAAAAAAGGCCCGCGTCTACGAGACCGCAACGCAAGGCTCTACTGCGTTGGCTGATCTATCTCCGGCGGGTCTGTCGATGGAGCGACTTGAGCAGCCGGCCGGCTGCTTCGGAGCGCTCTTGACGACGCCCGCCTGGTCGGCGGGTCGCCTCGACCTGAAAACCGGCACCCTCTACCCTCGCACGAGGAGGAGTGCAAAATATCGATCCGGTTCCGGCGCTGACGGTCGAATTGGGGGCCGGGCGGTCGCAGGTTCAAATCCTGTCTCCCCGATCGAAGGAAAGGGCTGGAAATCGATGGGTTTTAGGTTGCGAACAAGGCGAGTGAGGATAGCCTTGGGGTCCAATTTGGGGTCCAATTTGTTTTGAGAGCGGATCGACAGCCTGCGACGGGACACACGAATCGCACCCAGTCGGTCGGTGGGTTCGAGTCCTTGCAAAAGGTCGAACCCCGGTCCCCTAAGTGGCTGGTTTCGTGGGAGCAGGAATCGTTTTCAACGGCTCTTGGACGCTCTGTTGGGGCGTCGAACCGCTAAGGGCCGACGATCCGCTGGCCCCTACGGTTACGGCTGACCTGCATCCCCCAATCCTCCAACACTTCCAGTGCTCGCTCTCGCGCGAGCACCTGGCCCAGTCCGCCGCCGGGCGGTTCAGCGGCGAGCAGGTGCTGCTCGCCGTCTGTGTTCTGGAAGATGACGCTGCCGCTCTCACGGAAGACCTTGATGCCGGCCTGGCGTGCGGCCAGCCCTATCTCTCGCATCCAATCTGGCCACGTAGCGACCTCTAGCCGATCCAGCTCTCGGTCGATCTGCTTCTTTTGCCGCAGCAGCAGCGACGAGAACGTTGCTAGGCCCACGATCACGGCCACGGCGATGATGCTGAGCACGAGTCCAGCACTGAAGCGGGCATGACGGACCCCAGAAGCAGCCGACACAATCGCTGTCGCTAAGAGGCTGGACGCCATGCCAACCACCCACGGATTGCGTTTCCACATAGGCGAAGAATCGCAGGCGCGCCCGATGCGGTTCGTGGCCGAGATGCCAGCGCTGCCTCGTGGGCTCGGACCAGCCGTTTCCTCGCCTACTCTTGGCCTGTGGCGAACCGCGAAGCTGAGCGAATAGAGGAGGAGATTGCGGGTGTCGAGCGTCCTGAGCGGCATGCAGGGCTCTCGGGTGAGTATCTGCTCCAGGCGCTTGACGGCCTCCACGATGCCGGCGACCCGGCGCACCTTTTCGGGTATTGGCGTCGGTTTCCGCCGAGCGACCCTCGTAAGGTCGAGAAAGACATGCGGACCGCAGCTCTTCGTGCTCGCATTCGAGCGGCACGTACTGCTGTCTTGTTTGCTGCGCTTGCGGCCGAGTCCTACGTCAACGAGTTCTTGAGCGTCCACGGAGCGCTGCCGAACTGGGATCGCGCGTCAACTCATCGGAAGTTTCTCAAGGGCACCCACGAGGCATATGGTTCACCGTTGTTCTTCGCAGACCGCGAGGCGTATCCGGTCATAGTGGATTTGTTCAAGGTGCGCGACCGGCTTGTGCATCCCAAGCCGGGGTTCGGGATGTCAGGGCTTCCCGGACAGCCCGATACCGCCTTCGAGCAGCTTTTTGCGCTGCCCAAGGTGGCCGAGTACATCGTCATGGTTGGAGGAAGTGCGGATCTTCTTATGCCACGTGCTTACGGGTTCGAAAGCATCGATGTCGCTGGCACCGTTATATGGCGAGGTAGATCAGTCATTCGTGAGTACGCCCAGCGCAATGCGAAGCTACCCGCCTGGGATGCCCCGGCTGAGCGCCCGCTGTTTCGGCAAGCTGGCGATCACGTGATGGCTATGCCTAGTCTCCCGGATGCCCCCGGCGCATCGTGGACTCGGCTCCGCGAGGCTCGCGAGAAGCGCGAACGGCGATGATCGCCGCGTCATGTTCGCCAGCGCTACAGGACCATCAGATATGAGCGCGACACCGGTTCCGTAGAACACCTGCGTCCTTCGCGGGAGGCAACCTCGCCCATCCCCGGAGCCCGGCAAGTGTCGCCGGCCTCTAGATGATTGATTCCACGGCTCTCTAAGCGCAGTAGTCGACCAGCGCCCGGCTTGGCCGTCCCAGTTGGTGGTTTAGAGATATCGCAGCGGCGAGGGTGAGCAGCCGCTGCAGGATGCGCTCTCTGAGCCCGGCGAGCGTTCGAGCGCCATGGCGCTCCAGGGTGAGGGTCCCCTTGCAGCTCCAGAAGATCGACTCGATCCGCTGGCGGATCGGCGCCAGGTGCGGTCCTCGGCCCGGCTCGTCCTTTCGCCTTGGCCGCAAGATCGTCGCGCCCAGCTCACTGACGGCCTGGGCGAATGCCCTGCCGGCGTAGCCCTTGTCGCCTATCAATGTCTCGCCGCCTGTGCGGCGAGTGCGGGCCAAGAGCTCCAGCGCGACGTCACGCTCATCGCGTTTGGGCGAGGCCACCGCGATCGCTCTGGGTGTGCCGTCGGGGGCAAAGATCGCGTGCAGGCGAAAGCCCCAGAAGAACCGTGAATGGCTGCGGCAATAGCCGTAATCCGCTGCGTCGCCCAGCTGAGAGCGCTTGACGGTCTCGCGGCTTCTGGCGCACTCCACCGGAGTGCTGTCAACGAGCATAAGATCGTCGTAGAACCCCGGGCTCTGGGACGCGAACACACTCATCAGCCACTCAAGCGTCTCGGTGAGCCGGCGGCGGCGCTTGAAGTAACCAGGCTGAGCAGGGAGCTTCGGAAACAGATGGCGCAGATGCTTGGAAGCGACCGCCAGAAAGCGCCGGTCAGAGGGTATGCCCATGATCGCCTGTGCGACACACAGCGTGACGACCTCCGCGTCTGTGACGCTTCGCTTGGCGTTCTTCGATCGCCCAGGCAGGAGATCGTCGGCCGTGATGTAAACGGCAGTGAGCAGCAGGTCGAGGTCGGCGTCCATCGAGGCCCCCTTCGGGTCGTCGGCTGGCTATTGAGTACCGCCGACTTCGACCCCGCTGCTTATAAATCCTCGATATCCACAGGCTTTGCCGTGGAATCAATCATCTAGGCGCGCGGCCCGAGGCCGCTCTGCAAACCCCCTGTTTACATCCCACCTTCGCGCAGGTTAGTATGCGCTGGTGCCTCGCTCTATGTGGTCTGGGATGCTCAGTTTTGGCTTGGTCAGCATGCCTGTGCGGCTGTATAACGCGCTCAGTCCGAAGGATGTGCGCTTCAAGCGGCTGCATGCCTCCGATCTCGGCCGGGTTCAGAGCAGATATGTCTGTTCGGTCGATGGGGAGGAGGTGCCGTTCAAGGAGATCGTGCGTGGCTTTGAGATCGCTCCGGAGCGTTGGGTGGTGCTCAGCGACTCTGAGCTGAACGCGGTCAGGCCCCCCTTTGATCGCTCGATCGCGATCGAGGAGTTCGTGGATGGTGGGGAGGTCGATCCGGTCTATCTGGAGCATCCCTACTATCTCGTGCCGGCTGCGGGTGGCGTCAAGCCCTACCGGCTGTTGCATCAGGCGATGCTGGAGACGGGGAGTGTGGCGATCGGGCGGATCGTGTTGCGTTCGCGTCAGCGTCTGGTCGCGATCCGTCCGCGTGGCGATGCGCTGTTGTTGAGCACGATGCGCTTCGGTGATGAAGTGCGCAAGCCGACGGCGCTGCGGCGCTTCTCGCAGGAGCGTATGGAAATCAGCGAGCAGGAGCTCGATATCACGCGCAGGGTTGTGGAGGCGCTTGTGCGGCCGTTTGATATCGCCGCCCACCAGGACACTTATCGTGAGGCGGTACTTGACCTGATCGACCACAAAGCAACCAGCGACGGGCTGCTCACGGAGGCCGACGAGTCGGCTGTGATGGATCTGCCGGAGCAGGTTCCGGAGCCTGTCGAGGAGCCTGCTTTCGCGGCGCCGGATTTGATGGGTGCGTTGGTTGCGAGTCTGGAGCAGGCTCGCGAGCGTCAGGCCGATGAGGAGGGCACGCCCCGGCCCCGTCCTCGTAGGCGCTCGCACAAGTCGCGTTCAGTCCAGGGTGAGGGTGAGCGCGGCGTGGTCTGAGGGTCGTTTGCCCTGCCTGTAGGCGTGGAGCACATCGCAGCCTGTGAGGCGTGGGCGCAGGCTCTTGTGTATGAGTATGAGGTCGATGCGTAGGCCGTAGTCGCGTGGGTAGTGGCCTTCGCGTTGCTCCCAGCAGGTGTAGCCCTCCTCGTCGGGGTGCAGCTCGCGGTATGTGTCCAGGAGTTGGCCGTCGTGCAGGATCTGGTGTAGGGCTGCGCGCTCGGCTGGGGCGCTGTGGTAGGAGCCCTCCAGCCATTGGGGCTCGTAGATGTCTTGGTCTTCGGGGGCGACGTTGAAGTCTCCGGCCATGATCAGTGGCTGCTCGCGTGGTTCTGTGCCGTGGCGTGCCAAAGCTGCGAGGAACGCGAGCTTCTGCTGATCGCCGCTGGCTCCCGCGCGTGGGGAGCCGGTTGGCACGTAGACCGAGGCGAAGCACAGGCCGGCCACGTTGACCTGCAGCCATCTCCCCTCGGCGATGTCGTGGCGTTGGGCGAGCGCGAGGCTGCGTGCATCGATGTGGTGCTCGGCTCTGACGAGGATCGCCACGCCCCCGGCGCCGTACCCGGGGTTATGTTCGGCTTGGTATCCGAGCTCCAGGAGTGCTTGGAAGGGGAAGTGGCGCTGCGGGCAGCGGGTCTCTTGCAGGCAGAGGATGTCTGGGTGCTCGTCCTCGAGCAGTCCTTGCAGTCGTGTGAAGCGCGCGCGGATGCCGTTGACGTTCCAGCTGAGCAGCTTGAGCCCTGTGGGGCTCGTGTGGATCACCCCCCGCTGGTCGTGTCTTTCTTGTCGACCTCGATGGCGGCGGCGATTGCGCTGACCAGGACGCGGCTGCAGAGCTCGCGCACGTGGTCGCGCTCGCTGCCGCCATCGGCCAACCAGGCGAGCTCGACGCCGTCGACGAAGGTGCCCCAGCCCTTCACGGCGAGTGTGATGGTGGGGGTGAGCGGGACCTCTGGCGGGAGGTTGGCGAGGATCAGCTCACGGATCGTGTTCTGGCCGGCTTGGAAGATCGCTTGGACCTCTGGGTGGCTTGCGGCGCTGCCGATCAGCTCGCGGTAGCCGTCGGGGTAGCGCTCGATGAAAGCGAGGTGCGCGTCGAGTCCTTGCATCAGGCGCTGCAACGGTGGCGCGGTGTCGTCCTTTGCGGAGGCTGTGAGCTGCTCTTGCAGCTCGCTTGCAAGACGTTGGAGTGCGGCGACGTAGAGGCCTTGCTTGTCGCCGAAGTAGTAGTAGAGCAGGCCCTTGGTGACGCCTGCCTGCTCGGCGATCTCATCGACCGATACCTGTGCGTAGGGGCGTCCTGAGAACAGGCTGATCGCGACGTCGATGAAGTTCGCGCGGCGGTCTGCGCCGTCCTTGCGACGCAGCCGCTGTGATGCTGCTGCGGTTCCTGCTTGACTTTTTTTTAAAGTCACGGTACCTTTCTGCCGGTCGGCGCTGGAACCGATTCAAAAGCAGGGCTCAAGGGTCCGCTTGGCAAAGGTTTTCGGTGCCGGCCAGTAAAGACCAGCATGCGAGTGTAGTTCAAGAGGATGGAGAGGTCATGAGAACGGGTATCGATGCTAGAGGTGATCTGCAGCGCGGCTTTGATAGCTTCTCGATGCCGTTAGTTAGATGCGTCAGCATCGCTGACGCATCTCTCTCTCTCTCTCTCTCTCTGCTCTAGCCACGGGCTAGAGCATCTTTCTGAACACCGTCGTTTCCCAGGCCCTGTAGGGCCTGTTTGGCGTGTTCTCCCAGCTTCTCTGAAGAGACCCGAGGGGCCCTCACAGCTGGGGTCTGCTCGAGCGTCGCTGCCCCATACCTCTCCGGTAGTGACGTTCGAAGAGGCTCCGGTCCTGGACCCCTCCTCGGACCGGTCTCACCAGGGTGTCGCGGACCCTACCCCGGGCCGCGACACCCAACCTTCCTGTCCCGCGCCCCTACGCGCATCGTCATATACGCGAGGGGTCTCCCCTGCGTCTTCTGAGGAGGAGATCTCTCGATGAGAACACGCAGACTGATCCTGATAGCCCTCGCGGCACTGTGCGTGCTCTCAGCGGGTGCGGCGTCGGCACAGGCTGGGACTGGCTATGCCGAGTCTTTCTCGTTTACCTCGCCCGAAGGCTTCAACAACCCGCGCGGAGTCGCTGTGGATCAATCCGACGGCGACGTGTATGTGGTGGATCTGGGCAACAACGAGTTGAAGAAGTTCAGCGTCGCAAAAGGCAAAGCCGAACAGCTGTGGAAGGCGGAAATGCCAGTGCCCGGAGCGGTACCCGATCAGGTAGCGGTCGATAACTACGCCGGACCCGACCATGGTGATGCGTTCGTCACGGGGTATGAAAGCGGCGCTGTCTACAGGTTCGGGCCCGAAGGCAAAGAACTGTCGCCTCTGGTCGAACATCTTGAACATCCCACAGGTATCGCAGTCGATGCTGCCGGGGATTTCTTTGTGACGCTGGAATTCGCAGGCACGGTCCTCGAGTTCAACAGCAATGGAGAACCGGTCGACGCCGGAGGCCTGCTGGGCTCAGAAAACACAATTATCTCTGGGTTGGGCGGCGTGGATCCTCAAGCGGTTGCTACCAGCTCAGACGGAGACGAAGTGTATGTCGCGGCCAGCTTGGCGGGCACGATCCAGTACACGCTCGTAGGTAGCAAATACGTGCAGACAGCGATAATAGATAGCGCGGGGGGAAGCGGTGTCGGACTTGCTCCTACAGGCGATGTACTCGCTGATGAGGGTGATGAGGGAGGCGCCATCGCCGAATTCGAACCGTCGGGGAAGCTGGTTCGCCGGTTTGGTGCTCTGTCGTACTCAGGCGGCGTGGATGCCTACGGCCCGATTACGTATGCCTCAAGTTCGAGCCAAGGGCTCGTCGATGTCTTTGAAGAAGGCTCCACTCCCGAAGTGCCGGTCACCGAAGCTGCTACTGAAGCGACAGCCACGACGGCGGTGCTCCACGGTGAACTGAATCCTCATGTTGCTGCTAGAACTGGCTGGTACTTTGCGTATAACACGAATGGCACCTGCATTGGTGGTGGGTCAACCCCGGTTTCAGAAGTCGAAGAACCGGTGGAAAAGCTCAAGGAGTCACTCGAAGCGACCGGCCTGGAACCGTCTAAGACCTATACGTTCTGCATCGTGGCGATCAACAAATTCGGTCCCGAATATGGGCCGCCGTTGACGTTCAGGACCGCTGGCGCACAGCCTTCGGTCGACAGCGAGAGCGCGACGGGCGTCGGGGCCTCCGTGGCGATCCTGGAAGCGATGGTGAATCCCGAGAATCAGGAAACGACGTGCGTGCGTTTCGAATACGGCGAAACCGAAGCGTATGGTAGTAGCGCGCCGTGCACGACGAGCTTGCTCGGCGCGGGCTTTGGCGATCAGGAGGCAAGTGCCAAGGTAACCGGCCTGAAATTCAACACGTCCTATGACTTCCGCGTAGTCGTGCAAAACGCCAGCTCGCCGGTGGCAGGGACCCATGGAGAAGATCAAACGTTCAGCACGATCGGACTGATCGCCGGCGAGTCGTTCACGGGAGTGGGTGCCGGGGGAGCCCTCTTGACTGCTCAGCTCAACTCCTACGGTGTGTCCACCAAGTACTTCTTCGAATACGGGCCTACCATCGCCTATGGCTCTCGCACGCCTAGCGCGAATACCGGCGGCGAAGGCCAGGCCATCGTCTCGATGTCCGTTGAAGGTCTTGCACCGGGCAGCGAATATCACTTCCGGATCGTCGCCGAACAGGAAAGCGGCAGCGAGGACGGCGCCGACGGTCACTTCACCACCTTTCCTTCGATCGTTCACGGGCTGCCTGATGGGCGCGTATATGAACAGGTCAGCCGCCCGGAAAACCAGGGGCGCGAAGTCTCTGTGCCAAAGTTTGGCAAAACTGATAATGACGGCTACAATGGCAACCCCACACGGAAGCTGTTTCAGGCTTCCCGGAGTGGTGACGCGGTCGCCTATCAAGGGGAACCGAGTTCGCCCGGAGGCAACGGGGGTACCGCTCTTGGTCAGAGTGTTCAGTATCTTGCGACGCGCAAGCCGGCGGGGGGTTGGACCCAGGTTAGTCTCCAGCCTCCGGGCTATCTCGGTATCGTCTTCCAGGCGTTCTCCAGTGAACTGGCGACTGCCGTCCTCGATGCGAGCAGCCAGGGCAGCGAAGCCGACGGCGATTACTTGCCTCCGTTGGCTTCCTCGGCGCCGGCGGTCGGCGATGTGTTGTATGCGCGCAACCTTGGCGAAGAACGCTACCAGCCACTGTTCACGACGCCATCGCCGAATCGCGGAGCAGGCCTCGAAGCCTACAACGTGTCCCGTGACGGACAGGTCCCGAAGAAGGTCCCGAGCTGGCCTACGCTGGTGCTTCGGCGGATGGTAGCCGGCTTTTCTTTGAGGCGAATGATGCGCTGACGCCGGAAGCAGAAGCGGGCAACGGCGAAGCTAACAATCTCTACGAATCGGTCGACGGTCAGCTTCATTTGGTGAACGTGCCGCCTGAAGGCCCATCGCATGCGGGTGCAACGTTCGGTGCGCAGATCGCCGCCGAACCCGACGAACCTGATTTCGAACACGTCATCTCCGAAGATGGGGCCCGCGTCTTCTGGACCCAGCTGAGCACGGGGATTGTTTATGCGCGTGAGAACGGGACGAAGACTGTTCAGGTCTCCGCTCACCAGGCGCGGTACCAGACGGCTACGCCCGATGGACGTTATGTCTTCTATATCGAAGAACGCCAGCTGTGGCGCTTTGACGTTGAAACCGAAGCCAGGGTGGCATTGACCACTCCCGGTCCCGAAGCGAAGGTGCAGGGTGTCGTTGGTATCAGCGATGACGGTGAATACGTCTACTTCGTCGCGAGAGGCGAACTGGCCGCGGGCTCGAGTTACGGTGAAGAAAATCTCTATCTGCTGCATGCGGGCACGACAAGCTTCATAGCGGCACCCGAAGCGTCAGGGGCCTGGGGTCCGCTCAGGACTCGCGAAGCTGAGGTTACGCCCGACGGTCACGCGCTCGTGTTCGTCTCCTCACGCAGCCTCACCGGCTATGACAACGCCTTTGAAGGCGGCCAGGCCTCGGAGGTCTATGTCTATGAGACCGAAGGAGAAAGCGGTCGTCTTCTCTGCGTATCGTGCGATCGCAGTGGCGAGCTGCCGCGCCAGCCGGGAGCTACTAGCGGGCAGCTGGACGGCACGCTGGGCTCATTCCTGCCCGTGAGCTGGAGCAACACCTATCTGCCGCAGTGGATCTCCGACGATGGCAGCCGTGTGTTCTTCGACAGCGAGATCGACCTCGTGCCGCAGGACACAAACGGAGCCCAGGATGTCTATGAGTGGGAGCGCGACGGCGCGGGAAGCTGCCAAGAAAGCGCTGGCTGCATCTACCTGCTCTCCAGCGGGATCGTGACGTCGGGGTCGTGGCTGATCGGGTCGAGCGCGAGCGGCGACGACGTGTTCATCGTCTCGCGCGCGAAACTCACCCCCGAAGACGGCGGCGAAGCCAACGTCCTCTACGACGCCCGCGTCGACGGAGTGCCGCCCGCGCCTCCATCGGGGTGCACCGGCACGGGCTGCCAGGGACTCCCGAGCGCACCGCCGGTATTCGCGACACCGTCAAGTGTCACCTTCGACGGTGTCGGCAACTTCCCCGCCCAGCAGCCGACCCTCCCACCGGCCAAGGTCGTGACGAAGAGCGTGAAGTGCAGGCCGGGTAAGCGGCTCAGCCACGGCAGATGCGTGAAGAAGAAGGCGAAGAAGTCCAAGGCGAAAAAGTCAACCCACCGCAAGGGGAGCAAGTAACCATGCGTATCCCAACGAAACTCCCCACGGGCCGCCGGATCAAGCTCCGAGCGCTGCATGCTGCCCTGCCAATGGTCCTGATCGTTGGAGCGGCGGGCGGCCTTCTTGCCGCTCCCGCGCAGGCTGAAGAAGCGCACCCCGGCTGGCAAGTGCTCGGCAACTTCAGCCCCGGGAACCTTCCCCCCGGTGGTCATGGCTATCTCGACCTCTACTACTACGACGTCAGCGAGGCTCCGGGCAGCGCGACGATCAGTGACACGCTGCCAGAAGGTGTCACTTCGGCCGGCGAAGGCGTAACAGAAGGCACGAGCCACTCTGCCGGCTGCACCGGCACAGGTACCAGGGTCGTGACGTGCCAGGTCGAAGTGGGCCCTGGGAGTCGACTGCTGCCGTCGGAGATCGGTATCCCGGTCAGCATCGCACCAGGGCTATCGGGCGAAGCTACCGATCTTGTGAGCATGGGCGGTCCTGGCGCGCCGAGCGTGGAGCACGCGTCGATACCGGCACATTTCAGCTCGACTCCGACACCCTTCGGCCTCGCGGCCTTCGATGCGTTCGCGTCCGAGGAAAACGGGACGATCGATACCCAAGCCGGCTCCCATCCGTCCGACTTCACCGTCGCGTTTGCCCTGAACACCGTTCTTCAACACACAAACGGCGAAGAACAAGAGTTCCCAGCAGCCGGCCAAGTACGCGACATCGATGTGAAGCTGCCCCCCGGACTGGTCGGCGATGCGCAAGCTATCCCGAAGTGCCCCCGCGCGAGCTTCGATATCTCGGAATTTGGGGGCGAACGGAAACTTAATTGTCAGGCCGACACACAGATCGGCGTTGACTACGTATTTATTGTGACGAGCGGCGTGCTGGGTGGAAGCATCGGATATCCTGTGGTAAATCTCGTGCCGCCCGCGGGTGTAGCGGCTGAGTTCGGGTTCGTGATTGGAGGCAACAAGGTCATTGTCGACGCGCGTATACGCAGTGGCGGCGACTACGGCATCACCGTGCACTCCGCTATCGTTCCGGAGAAGGAGGTCCTGTTCAACACGACGACGATCTGGGGGGTGCCGGCATCGCCCGCTAACGATCGCGAACGATCGGGAAAGTTTTGGGGATGCGTCACCGACCCAGAAGACCTCTGTGGCTCGGATGCGCCGGTCAAGCCGTATTTGACGATGCCGACGTCCTGTGGGTCGCCGTTGACGTTCACCGGCGAAGCCCTCGGTAGCTATCTCAACGAAGGCGACGATTCGGCGTTGAGCTCGCTCTCTACTAACAGTGAAGGAACACCGACGGGCATGACGGGCTGTGAACGGCTTGTGCATTTCGAACCGGCGTTGACGGTCTCGCCTGACTCTGTCTTTGGCGATACACCTACGGGGCTGAGCGCTGATTTGACGGTGCCGCAGGAAGTGAATCCCGAAGAACTCGCGACCTCGGGCGTGAAGGACACGACCGTCGTGTTGCCGGAAGGTGTTGTGATCAACCCTGGTCAGGCTACTGGTCTGGTCGCTTGCCAGCCCTCGCAGGAGAACATCGGTGGCCCTGAAGCCGAAGCGGAATCGAAGGACGGTCCACCGTCGTGCCCGTTGGCTTCGAAGGTCGGGACCGATGAAATCAAGACGCCGCTGGTCGCCGACCCGCTCACCGGGAACGTGTACATCCTGCAGCAGAACCCGCCGAACCTGCAGCTGCTCGTCGCCGCGTCTGGCGATGGTGTGAACCTGAAGCTGATCGGCACCGTGCACCTGAACGAACAGACCGGGCAGCTCACGACCACCTTCGAAAACACACCAGACGCACCCTTCACGGAGTTCAAACTGGCATTCAGTGGCGGCGCGCAGGCCGCGCTCGCCACACCCGACCGTTGCGGAGCTTACGAATCGGGCGCGGACTTCACGCCATGGAGCACCCCCGGGGTCGAGAACGCGCTCTCGACGAGCAGCTTCCAGATCACCAGTGGCCCGAATGGCTCTCCATGTCAGTGGCCGTTGCCGTTCGCTCCTCAGATGACAGCCGGCGCAACGACCGACCAGGCCGGCGGCTACACGGACTTCTCGCTGCTCTTGACTCGCGGCGATGGCCAGCAACACATCGAAAGGCTGCAATTCAAGACACCCGAGGGCCTGTTGGGCATGATCGCCAAGGTACCGCTCTGCCAGGAACCACAGGCCGCTAAGGGCGAATGCCCGCAAGCGTCGCAGATCGGCCATACGGTTGCCGAGGCCGGCCCCGGGCCCTACCCATTCGTGCTTCCCGAGCCCGGCGCTCCACCCGCGCCGATCTACCTGACCGGCCCCTACGAAGGCGCCCCGTTCGGACTCTCGATCGCGGTGCCGATCGTGGCAGGCCCGTTCAACCTCGGCACAGAAGTCGTGCGCGGCAAGATCGAAGTCGACCCCCTCACCGCGCGGCTGACGATCACAACCACCGCGATCCCCCGGACCGTCAAGGGCATCCCGACCGACATCCGCGCGATCAATGCCGTGATCGACAGGCCTGAATTCATGTTCAACCCAACCAGCTGCGAACCGATGAGCTTCTCCGGCACCGCTTACAGCACCGAAGGTGCGACTGCGCCGCTGGAAAGCCACTTCCAGATGGGCTCATGTCAGGGCGCTGACATTCGCAGCCGAACCTCGTTGGTCTCCACCCCGGCGAAGATCTCGACGGACCGAAGGCACGAGCCTCAACTTCAAGGTCGTCTACCCGATCGGGAACCTCGGGTGCCAATCAGGCCAGCTCGCAGTCGAACATCAAGAACGTCAAGATCGAACTACCCAAGCAGCTGCCCTCCAGGCTCACGACCCTGCAGAAGGCATGCACCGGCGCAGACGTTCGAAGCCAACCCCGCAGCATGTCCCAGCCGCGTCGATGGTCGGGACACGCAACCGCGATCACACCGGTGCTGCCGGTCCCATTGACCGGACCTGTGTACTTCGTCTCCCACGGTGGGCGAGGCCTTCCCCAGCATCGTCGTCGTGCTGCAAGGCGACGGAGTCACCGCCGACCTGGAGGGCACCACGTTCATCAGCAAAGCCGGCATCACCAGCTCCAGCTTCCAGCAAGTCCCCGACGTCCCGATCGGCTCCTTCGAACTCGTACTCCCCTCAGGCCCCTACTCCGCGCTGACCGGCACAGGCAACCTCTGCACCTCAAACCTGCAGATGCCAACCGAATTCGACGGCCAAAACGGCGCTGTCGTCAAACAGTCTACGAAGGTCAGCGTCACTGGCTGTTCGAAAGTCAAGACGCTCACTGTCAAACACATGAAAAGCAAGAAGAAGCACAAAGCTTCAAAGAAGCATCACAAGGCCAAAAAGGGCAAGAAGAAGGGCTAGCCGATCGCCGGCCCAGGGCAGGCAGAGCAAGGAGGGCTCGCGGTGCCCACAGATCTTTCTCAAGCTTGGCCGTCGCTCCCCGAACCCGGTGGTGTGGCGTCCATGGATGGTCGGCGCGCATCCCCTCCGCGTGGCGACCCCTCTCCACAGGCGCCGCGGTCCACCCATCCGGGCCGTGGCGCCGACCCCTTCGCGACCTCGCCAGCCCCGGCGCTCGATTGCGATCGGGTGCTCGATCTCTTTACACAGGTCGTCTCTGAGCTTGGCTGCAGCGAGCGCTCGCTCGCTCTGATCCTCTCCTCCTCCGGCCTGTCGCGCTCGGACTTCGAGGAGCGCTTCAGTGGTCTCGATGGGTGCTTCCTGGAGGTGATCGACCGTGCGCTGGGCCTCCACGGGCCTCTGATCGCGCACTCCTACACGAGCGCCGAGCGCCGGTACGACGCGATCGGCGCGGCCCTGGAGAGCCTGCTCGAACTGCTCGACGCCGACAGGCCGCTCGTGCGCCTCCTATTCGTCCAGGCCCTCAGCGCAGGGCCCCAAGTAAAAGCGCGCCGCCAGCACCTGCTCGACCAACTCGCTGGCGTGATCGCCGGCGATGCCTTCGCGTCCTGCGGAAGCCATGCGCCCGCGCCCCTGGTGGGCGAGGCGATCGTCGGCGCGGTCTTCACGGTCATCCGCTCCCGCCTGCTCCCAGCCAAGCGGTCAAAGCTGATCGAGTTGCATGGTCCGCTGATGAGCGGCGTGGTATCGCCCGGTCTCGGTCTCCCACGCCTTCCGACACCGGTCCGCGCCGCGGACGCGACAGATGCCCACAGAAGTGCAGCTGAGACGATCTGCGTGGAGCCGGGTGGGATGCCGCGATCGGAGTGCGGACGGCAGCCCAGCGGTGGAGTTGTGGGAGTGCCGGCGATTGCCAGTGCAGGCCAAAGTGTGCGGTCACCACCGGCCGCGCGGGAAGAGAACGCCGAGGATTTGGTGCGATGGGCCCGCTCGCCCGAGCGCGATGACGCCTTCTGGTATCTGCAACTTCCGACACTGATCGAGTTGCTCCCGCCCCCCGGTGAGAGCACCCTCGATGTTGGCTGCGGCGAGGGCCGCGCCGCCCGAGCTCTCAAAAAGCTCGGGCATCATATGGTCGGACTTGAGAGTTCCTCCGTGCGTGCCTGGGCCGCACGGTCTGGGGACCCTGCATTTGAGGTGCATGTGGCCGATGCGGCGGCAATGCCACTCACGGACGATCTCTTTGATCTGGCTATCGCCTCGCTGTCATCGATGAACAGGGACGATATGCCCAGGGTCGTTAGTGAGATCGCGCGAGTGCTGCGCCCGGGGGGCCATTTCTGCTTTTCGATCCTGCACCCCATCAATCCCTGGGGTGACGCCGCGGCTGGCTATTTCGAGACGGTGCGCTACCCCGAGAAGCTAGAGCGAGACTCCGCACCGATGATCCCGCACGATACCCACCGTCGTCTGGGTGACTATTTCGGTGCGCTGGGAGACGCGGGCTTCCTCGTGGAGCGCCTGATCGAGCCCATCCCCGATGCTGGGCGACGGCTCACTCGCCCGGGATTCCTACACGTTCGAGCCGTGCTCGGCTGCATCGCTGGGTGATAATTGTGAGCAGCCAGAGGACTGCGCAGGTTCGCTTAGAGGCCTGATGTCGCCGAGTCAGAGCACCGGCGCTTTGTCGCTGAGGTGTAGCAAACCTTGTCGCTCTCAGCGTCAGCTTCGCGTCGGCCCGGCGTCATGGTCCGCACCCGAATTTGGCTTCCAAGAGCCATCTGCCAGCTCCCGATGCTCCGAACGTGGGGGTTGGGTGGTCCTTGACCACCCCCCTCTCAGCTTTGCTTCGATGGTGATGGTCAAGGACCTGAATGAGGTGGGAGTGGAGGAGTAGGCAGAGGTAGAAGGAAAGGGTTGGGTGAGGGACCGGAATGAAGAGATCAGAGAAGAAGAGAAGAGAAGAGAGATAGAAAAACAAAAAACAACAACAGAAGCCGAATGGGGTGGCGATGTCAGCTGGGGCGTGGCAGGCACCGGGAGATGTGCGCCTGCAGGACATAAGTCATGTTTGACAGCGACGTAAGGCGTGTGGTATCGTTAGGTTGTGTTGTTGATGACTTCGATCTCTGGGGCTTCTCGTGGCTGAGCGTCAGCGTGGTGTTCCGGGTAGGGCGTCGCGTGGGATCGTGGCCGAGATCGACGAGAAGCTGGCCGTCTTGGATGGCGAGCTGTTGGGCTATGAGCAGCTCCTCTCTGAGCGTGAGCGCTTGCGCGCTGCCAGGGCGACGCTGCTGGGCGAGCAGGTGCCGAAGATCTCCCAGGACGACGTTGCGGCCTATCTCGCCGAGCATGCTGGCACGAAGGCCGGTGCGATTGCCCAGGCCCTGGGAGTTCCGCTGGCCAGGGTCTCATCGCACCTGTATCGCGGAGGGGACGGTTTGAGCGTCGCAAGGACGGCTGGCATCTGACAGACCCGAAGGCAAGGAAGCCGACATTGAACGCGCTCGCAACAGCCGATAGTCCTGCCGTCGTGAGTTGCCGCGTCAGCCCGCGACCTCACCTCTCCGCTCGCCTGGTTGGGGGAGCAGTACGGCGCGAGGAGCGACCAGCTGCAGACGCTGCTGGGTGCTGGACCGCGCACGGTGCAGCGCACCTCGCACGGCTCCAAGCGGCGGATCTGCTCACCGCGATGCGTTTGTTGGTCGGTGAGCCGACGTGGGTGACGCCGACGCAGGGCGGGCCTGCGGGCCTGCGATTCGTCCTTCGGCGTCTGGCGTCCGCGTCTCGGCTTGCTCTCACACGTTGGCGCCGTCAACGATGTGCGTCTGCACGTCCAGTCCCGTTCACCATCGAGTGTCTGGGTGCCGGAGCGTGCCCTCGCGCGCGAGCGCTCCAGCCCGCGCGAGCATCTGCCCGACGGTCTCGTGCTCCTCGACGCTCAGCGTGTCGCGATCGAGGTCGAGCTGACGCTCAAGAGCGAGCGCCGGGTGGTTGGGATCCTGGACGAGCTGGCCGGGCCGCTTTGATTCGGTCGTCTACTTCTGTGCCCCCGGTCCGCACCGTCAGCTCACCGCGCTTGCGGAGAGTGGTCGTTGGCCAGCGCTGGCTGTCCGTGAGCTCCCTGGCGTGGAAGCGGGTCTGACATGACTGCGACAGATCCGGTTTCGCGCAGTGTGTTTGCTCGTCGCCTTCGTGGCTCGGCGTCTTTGCCGGGGCCAGTGGCTTCTAGCGACCTGCCGCTGGCTGATGATGTGGACGGCGAGCGTGGCTTTGTGATTGGTCGTCGTTTGTCGGGTGAGCGTGCGTTGCCGGTCAGCGCGGGTCTCGTGTTGCTCTCCCAAGAGCGTTTGCGTCGTCATGTGGTGGTGTGCGGAGCGACGGGCTCGGGTAAGACCGAGACGTTGTTGCGCCTCGCGTGGCTGCTTGCGAAGTGCAGCGACGCCCCTGTCTTCTATCTGGATGGCAAGGGTGATAAGCGCAACGCCGAGCGCTTCAGCGGCGTCATGACAGACGCAGGCCGCAAGACGCGGGTCTTCCCAATCGAGCCGTTCGATGGTTGGCGTGGCGAGGCCGCACGAGATCCAGGGCGGATGATGGAGATCGTTGACTACTCCAGCGAAGGTCCGGCCGCGTGGTACGGGATGTCGCCAAGACCGTCTTGCGGTTGGTGTGTGAGCACCCGGATGGCCCACCACGCTCAGTGACCAAGTGCTCGGGCGCATGGACCTCGCTGCGCTCATGCAAGCGCACGCCGACTCGACCGCAATGGCCGCGCTGACCGTCGACCAGGTCAGGCAGGTCAGGCTTCGTTATGAGGCGTTCTTCGGCCAGACCAGAGGAGCGCTCAACGGCCAGTGGGCGTGGGAAGACACGACCGCCGCCTACCTCCTGCTCGACAGCTTGGCGTTAAGGAGGAGGCGAGCTGGTCTCGCGAGGTTCCTCTTCGAGGACTTCTCCCACTACTTCACAGCACGTAAGCCGGTTGAGCAGTTCTGCATGCTGATCGTCGACGAGTTCTCAGCGCTCGCGTCGGGCTCGGGCATGGCGGAGAGGGTGGAGCAGGCCAGAGGCTTCAACACCAGCCTCGTCTCGGCTCCCCAGGTCGTCGCTGGGATGGGTGATGAGCAGCAGGCCGAGCGGATCCTTGGCTCGGTCGAGACCGTCATCTGTCACAGGGTGAACACGCCGGAGCGGATCATCGGCCTCGCAGGCACCAGGCAACGCCCGGAGTACAGCACCCGATATGGCGCAGACGGTGCGTCGGGTGAAGGGTCGGCCAGGTCTCAGCACCAGTTCAAGATCGACCCCAACCAAGTCAGAGGACTCGCACCGGGTGTCGTGTTCGTCATCAGCCAGGGCAGGCGATGAAGGCCAAGATCTTTCAGGCCCCCGACGTGCGCGCTGAGTTGCCCACCCCGCCGTGCCCGTCGTCCATGCGTCGGCCCGCACGGGCTGGCGATCGTATCTTCGCCGAGCCCGCGCCCCTGTCCCGGTCAACGCCTTACTGTCGGAACAGAAACCAGGCCTGCCTTTCTGAGAGGCCCGCTTACCAGGTCAAGGAGGACACATGCCAAACCTCACATCTCTGCCCCCCTCCCAGCTCATATCCCGGCTCATCTCCCAGCTGGAATCCCGGCTGCAGTCGCTCTCTCCGGCGGGGGTCTTGGAGTTCCACTCGACGCTGATGTATTTCGTGACATTCGCGCTCGAAGTGCCCGTGATCTTCGTCAGGCTGATGCTCACGCTGATCATCGCCATGATCGCTCTCGCGATCACTGGCCACAGCCAGCCACGCGAAAACGATGGCGCATCTCGCGCTGATCCCCACCGGCTGGTCGATGCTGGCGCTGATCACGCCGTGGGGTGCTGGCTGGTGGTGGAAGCAATCCCTCGGCGGGAGGCAGCCATCCGACCAAGAGCGTTTTGCCTACGAGCAGTCGTTGGGACTGCTGCAAGACCCAGCACCCAATCCGATCCGCGCTCCCCAAGCACTGGTTCGTGGTCGACACTCCGCAGCTCAACGCCGCCGTCTGCGGCGAGAGCCTCATGCTCACGAGGGGCCTGATCGAAAGCGACCATCTTCCGGCCGTGCTCGCGCACGAGCTCGGCCACCTCGCAAGTCCCGACGGCAAGCTCACCGCCGCGATCAACCGGCTCATCCTCCTGGCCCCAAGGCCACCAAAGCCCCAGCCACCCCAGCCACCCAGCAGACACAGGCCCAGCCGACGGTCGTGATAGTGCAACACCAGTCCTCGTTCCCGGTCGAGCTTGCAATCTTCCTGATTAAGTTCATGCTCGCCCTGATCGGCAAGGCCTTCCAGTTCGCCAACGGCGGCTTCGCCCTAGGATCATGCGACCCATCTGGGGCGTCTACTGGCGCGAGCGCGAGTACATAGCCGACCAGTACGCCGCATCCCTCGGGCAGGCAGAGGACCTCGTCGAATTCCTCGAACTGCACGCCCTCATCCACGACCAGCCCGTCCCCTGGCTCTGGCTCACAGAACACACCCACCCACCAACAGCCCTGCGCATCGACCGGCTACGCGGCGCTGAGCCCGACATCGCCATCGACCAGCCGGCCATCCTCGACAGCCCGGAAGCATCTCCCATGCCCGCGAGCTCCCAAGCGCCTAGCTCCGGGGCCGGAACCCGTCAAGGGCCGCCCCTACGGGGCCGCCTGCGGCGGGGCCTGACGGCCCGACCCTTGACCGAACCCGTCCCCTGCGCTGCGAAGTCGATCAGGTCGGCAGGGACGAGCCCTGCCGACCACAGACCACGACAAATGATTGGAGCCTCGATGCTTGCCCTCACCACGATCCCGAGCCGCTCACCGAGACCTCCACGCTTCCCGCGGTGCGCCGCCGTGGCGCCGCCACGCGCTCGGAGCGCTCACGACCAGGCGGCTGGCCGAGGAGCACCATCGTGGGCTGGACGCGTTGCTGACCGCCGATGAGGTCGCCGCAGCTGCTGCGCGTCACCAAGGCGTGGGTCTACGCCGAGACCCGCGCCAAGCGCATACCCCACGTCCCGCTGGGCCGCTACGTGCGCTACCGCCGCTCTGCCGTGCTCGCCTGGATCGACGCGCTCGAGCGGACATAGCGATGGCGGACAAGCGCACACTACGGGTCGGGGTCGGTCATCGTCCACCGTGGCGCTTGGTACGGGCGCTGGTGGGTCGGTGGCAGGTACGTCAAGCGCAAGCTCGGTGAGATCCGCGAGCCGGGCACCCGGCAGGGCTTGACGCGCAAGCAGGCGGAGATGGCGCTGCGGCGTCTGATGACCGAGGTGCGGGTCGTCGTGCCCGAGGAACAGATGACCTTCCAGGAGGCGGGCGACCGCTACCTCCATCACTTGGAGCACGTCAAGCGGCGTAAGCCCTCGACGGTGCAGGACTACCGCATCATCCTCAACAAGCATCTCGTGCCTCACTTCGGCTCGAAGCCGCTGTCGAGCGCATCGCTGCTCGCGATGTCGCCCGCTACATTACCTGCGAAGAGCCAAGGCAAGGACAAGGGCGAAGGTGGATTGAGCCGCAAGACGATCATCAACCACCTCAACTTCGCGCACGGCGTGTTTGCGTTCGCGCTGAAGCACGGATGGTGCACGTCGAATCCCGTTGCTGCGACAGACCGTCCCGAGACCGAGCAGACCGACCCCGACATCCGCTTCCTCGGCCTGGCCGAGCTGGAGGCGCTGCTGCATGTCGCGGCGGGGCGGGCGTCCGCCGACGGGCAAGGCGAGGATCAGCCGGATGTGCGCGCGCACACCGACTATGCGCTGTATCTGACGGCGGCCATGACGGGCATCCGTGAGGGCGAGCTGATCGCGCTGCGTTGGCGCGACGTGGACTGGTCGGCGTCGATGATCCGCGTGCGGCGCAACTACACCCGCAGGAAGGTGGGGAACGCCGAAGTCAAAGCGCTCATCGAGGGCCATGCCGATGGCCGATCGGCTCGGCGGCGAGCTCGATCGTCACTTCAAGCGGTCCCTGTACCAGGGCGATGACCACCTCGTGTTCTGCCACCCCCAGACGGGGGAGCCCTACGACGCCTCGCAGTTACGCAAGCGGTTCTATGCGGCGATGAAGGCGGCGGGCATGGGGCACCGTTGTGGCCGCGAGGGCGGGATCACGTTCCACTCGCTGCGCCACACCTTTGGCACGCGCATGGCGGCGGCCGGGGTGCCCGATGCGCACCCTCCAGGAGTGGATGGGTCATCGCAACCTGGCGACGACGGAAATCTACGCTGACTACGCGCCAGATCCAGCCTACGGGGCCGCATTCGCCGAAAGCGCGTTTACCGCGAAGCCTGCCCGGATGGAGGCTGAGGAGGAGGGTCATCCTCCGGCTCAGCCGGAGCGATTGTGAGCGGGGCACCCCTCCAGGCGCTCGCATCCGTCGCGAAGCGAGTCGAGAACGAGACACATTATTCATGCGAGAATTAGGGCATGATCAAGGCTGAACTGCATGAGTTGGTAGACCGTTTGCCAGACGGGGCAGTCGATGGTGCTGCGATCCTCTTGGGAGAGATCAGTGCTGGTCGCATCGACCCTGAGCAGGCCTGGTTCTGGACGCACGAGTGGCCGGCGAAGGAGCGCGAGGCGGACGACGAGCTTGCAGCGGGCCAGGTCACGCGATACGAGAGCGACGAGGAGTTCCTAGACGCCTTGGACGAGCGCCTAAAGCCGCTCGATGCCGACACGTGAGGTCCTCGATCGTTAACGATTTGTCCGATTGGCAGAGAGGGTCATGTGTGTGCCCTCCCAGGAGGACATGGTACGGTCGCTCGCGCTTCGGCGGTTTCACCGTTTTGGAAGGTGAGTTGCGCGAGGAATGGAAAGCCATTGTGAGGGCAGGTACGGGGCATGAGTATGCCGGGTGGGTGGTAGTGCACGAGCTTGTGATGGACGTGCCTTGTCAAGGTCAGTTTGGTTGGGCCGAAGGTAAGGTGAATGCCAACAGTGGTCAGAGGGGGCCCCACCGGAATCACGTCCGGCGCCACGTCCGGCACTGGGATGTCCATCTCTAGCTCTGCGCCGAAGGGTCCTCTTGCTGGGAGCAGCGCGCCTGTCAAGAGCACGTGCGGCTGCTCCGGGATTTCGTCGGTATAGAACAGGAATGTGGGGCGTCCCGCGTGTGGCTGGCCGAGGAACGTGCTGACCTTCGGGGTGAAATGCGCCATCTGGTAGGACGTTTCCCAATATAATTCACCCCCTCCGATACGGGAGTCACTGGGACAGCCTATGCCAGCTGTTTCGAGCGCCTGGCGCTGGCAGGTTGGAAGCCCGAGCGTCGGCTCCTTGTAGCGCATACCTGCCGGCAGGTAGAGCCTGAATTCTGTAAGTGGCGGTTCGTATACGTCGCGTGATATCGACGCTGAGAACACGATGCCCGTGTTCGCGCCGTATGTGTCTGGGGTCAGCGATGCATCGAGATGTGCGCTGACCGAGGCCGTCGCGGTAACAGCCAACACTCCGCTGGCCACGACAATTAGTGATGCCCAAAACAGCCTCATGACGAGACGCTGCCCGGAGAGAATCGGGAGAGCGTTGCTCACCCGGGAACTGGGAACCGGCGGCGGATCACGCTAGCGTCGAGCGAGCGGCCGTCTTCGCGCGGCCCTTCGACGTAGAGCTGGAGTGCCTCCCGGACGTTGGAGGTGGCTTCCTCCAGCGTGTCGCCCTGGGTGTGCAGGCCGGGAAGGTCGGGCGCGTACACGTGGTAGCCGCCCTCTTCCTGGGGCGCGAAGACAAGCTCGATCTCGCGTGGCTGATCCATACTTTCAGGATAGGGCAGGCGGAGATTGGCGCAGGCGAGGCGATCTCGACGGCCCGAGCCGGAGAACGATTCCTAAATTATCGCGCAGCCGCGTCTATTTCCTAAAGGCAAGTGTTTCCGCTATAGTTTCGAAGATGTCTGGTTTGATGGATGTGTCCTCTGCCGCACGAGAGCTCGAGGTCGATCCCTCGCGTGTGCGGGCGCTGATCGCCGCTGAGAAGCTTCGAGGGGAGAAGATCGGCGGTCGTTGGCTTGTCGATCCCGAGAGCGTGGCGCAGCGTCTGCGCCGTCCGCACTCATCTGGTCGGCCCTTTGCGCCACACAATGCTTGGGCGCTCCTCTTTCAAGCCTCCGAGGAGCCCGTGGGCTGGTTGGATCAGGTGGCGATGTGGAAGGTCAACCAATCCTGGTGCCTTCACGGCATCGCTGGGCTGGCGCCCCGCTTGGGCGGACGCGCGCGGGTCCAGCTCTATCGCGCCCATCCCGGTGAGCTGCGGCACTTGCGTTCGCGCGAGGGCCTGGTCCGCTCAGGTGTCAGCGCAGCTGGCGAGCTGGGGCTGGATCTAGTGAGCCCCGACGAGCTGGATATCTACGTTAGGGAGGATCGAGTCGAGCAGCTAATGGACGACCACGCGCTTGTACCCGTCGCGCGCAATGAGACCAATGTCATCTTGCGTGCCGTTGCTCTCTCGGCTTGGCACCTTGAGGATCACGAAGTTGCGCCAAGCGCCAAAGTGGCCCTCGACCTCGCCGCTGACCCCGATCCCAGGTCGGCACGCATCGGAATCGAGATGCTCCAGCGCATCGACGCGGCACGGCCACTCAGCCGGTGAGCTCTCCCCAGGCGGACAAAGCCGTACACATCGACTCGCTTGACCCCGACGCTGAGCACCTGTGGAAGACGATCAGCGATATCGCAACAGCTCTCCAGGGCGAGCTGAGCTGGTGCTTGGTCGGAGGGCTCATGGTCCAGCTCTTCGCGCACGAGGCGCAGCGCGGGGTGCGTCCGACCACGGACATCGACATTCTCGCCGATGCGCGCAGTCGGCCGAGCTTCACCGAAGTGCTGGCTGGCAGGCTGCAATCGATCGGCGGGCGCCTGCTGGAGCCGACGGGGCCGGGTCACCAGCTGGGCTACCAGTTCGAGCTCAAAGGCGAGACTGTCGAGATCCTCGCACCCGACGGTCAGAAGGAGAGCGGACCACCACGAACCGTCGGCAAGTTGCAAGCAATCCAGATACCCGGTGGCACGCAGGCGCTCAGGCGCGCCGAGCAGGTCACGATCATCCTCGGCGAACAAGATCCTGTGCACATTCGCAGGCCGACGCTGCTGGGCGCGATCCTGCTCAAGGCGCGCTCTCTGGAGGTTCATCGCAGGCCGAAGGATCAGCGCTCTGACCTCATCCTGTTGCTGAGTCTGCTGGAGGACCCAAGCGCAGCCCGCGATGAACTGACAAGGCAGCGAGCGTGTCTGGCTACGGCGTGTCAGCAAGCGACTCGATTTCTCCGATCTTGGGCTGCAAGCCTCCTTTACCCACGTCAGCTGGAGCGAGCGGAATCTGCGTATACCCTCATGACCAGATGACAGGCACACAGCGCCTGCGCTCTTGCGAAGCGCTTCGCTTCCAACGTGCTGCCGAGGCGGGGTGCAAATCGGGGTGCAATCTGAGCGAAACCAGGGGGTACTCACCCACACAAGAATGGCTCTAGAAAGCCAAATATAACTCACCGATACCCCCATTGTCCTGCTCATAACCCGAAGGTCGCGGGTTCGAATCCCGCCCCCGCTATGGCCTTATTTGCGACCATCGACGCGAAGTCGTCGAGGTCGCTGGCGGTGCTGAAAGCGCTTGACAGGTGCGCTTTCAGCCGTACCTCGGGTTTGTTGCGGTCCAGTTCGACGGCGAAGTGGAAGGCCTCGTAGACCTGACGGCGAAGCTCGGGGTCGGCCTTGGCGAGCGGCTTGCCGAGATCGGGCAGCGAGTCGAGCACGGCGCAGGCGTCCTCTAGGTCGAGGACGATGCGCTGGCGCTGCTCAAGGTCGAGCGTGGCGAGCGCAATCTCGACGCCTTCGCGTTCGGACTTCAGGGCGCGGATGCGCTCGCCGACGAGCACGGGATCGACGCCTGACTCGATCGCGGCAAGCTGGCGTTCGACGCGCTGGTCGAGGTCTGAGAGTTGGGAGGTCAGCCGCTCGCGCTGCTCGGCGCTCTCATCCTCGATGGACGGTGTGAGCGCCGCGTGCTGTGCGCGCAGGTGCGCGGCGGCGTTTGCCCCGAACACGTAGGTCCCAAAGAAGCGGTCGATGAGGTCGGTGAGACGGTCCTCGCGGATGTACTGCCACTTGCCGTGTCCGAGCGCGCTGGCGGCGTTGTCGCCGTAGGAGGCGCGGTAGCCGCAGGCGTAGTAGGTGATGCCCTTGCGTTCCTTGCCGTGCATCCGCAGGGCGTTGTGCCCGGTTGCGCAGTGCACGACGCCGCGCAGCAGGAAGAATCGCTGCTGGGGTCGGCGTCGCTGGTTGCTCTGGCGGGTGCGGCGGCGAGCCATATCGGCCTGGGTGCGCGCGAACCAGTCCTCGGGGATGAGCGCCTCGTGCGGGCACTCTGCCTGTACCCAGTCCTCCTCGGGGCGGCGGATCAGCGGTCCCTCGCCGAGCTTTGTCTGGCGGAAGTCCAGGCGGTTCCAGTAGAGCCGGCCGGTGTAGACGGGGTTTTCGAGGATGCAGCGGATCGTCGTCTTTGACCACTTCCCGGCGGTGTTGCGTTTGGAGTCCACGTGCTGGGGTGGTGGCGGTCCTCCCGGCCGGTTGAGATGGTTGGTGATCTCCTTGAAGCCCGCGCCGCCGAGGTAGCGCTTGAAGATGTCAACGATGACCGGCGCCTGCTCGGGGTCGGGCTCAAGGCGGCTCTTGTGATCCCCGGCGCGGGCGCGGCGCGGGTCGGGGTGCGCCTCGCGGCGCAGCCGGTAGCCGTAGGGCGCGCGTCCGCCGTTGCGGTAGCCCTGCTTGGTGTTCTCCGTCTGGCCGCGCCGGACTTCGCGGCCGAGCTTCTCGACCTCGAACTGGTCGAGCGCCTGAAACATATGGCGCATCAGGCGTCCCTCGGGGCTCGTCATTTTTGGGCGTTCTACCCCACTGATGCGGTTGGCGGTTCAGATGGGATGGTGTCGTTGCCGCGAATCCTTCGCAGCATCCCCTCCCGGACGAATGCCGAGGAGACGAACTCGAGACTCAAAGCTCGCGGCTGAGGTGCCGATCAGTTGGGAATGCAGACAAGGGGGATCATAAGGCGGTGTAGCCCACGGAGGGCAGGGAGTCGGGCAGAGATGCGAGCGCCGAGCAGCGATCGGAGCTCCTGATGCCGCGACTCCTCGGCCTGGGTACTCGCAACGACGCACTCGCCCAAGCCACCGAACAGGCCAGCACGGACCGCGCCCCCAGCACGAGCAACAACTCGCCGGCGTGCGCGCCGACATCCAAAACCTCGAACGCAAGATCGACAACTACCTACAAGCGTTCGAGGACATAAAGCTCGACCCCGACATCTGCCAGCAGCGCATCGAGCGCCACCACGCACGCCTACAAGCCCTGCGCGACCAAGAAGCCGACCTCACCCAAACACTCGCCGCACACACCGACACACAGCCCGACACGGCAAACCTGACCGCGCTCGCCGACCAACTCGACCAGCTCATCGCCACCGCCAACCCCGAGCAAGCCAAGGAGCTGCTGCGCCTCCTCATCAAGGACATCCGCGTCCACGACCAGCACAAGATCATCCCCACCTACCGCGTCCCACCAGCGGTTCGCACAATGCACAGAACAGTGGGCGATACTGGGCATAGTGCGAACCGGTTGGACGCGGCCGAGTTCAAGGGCTGGGCGCTGGATGTCGAGGCATAGCCGCAGCGGGCGCCCAGGTTGGGATGGGGGCACTGATTTCGGCGGCGGCACCGCTCACGGAGACGCGCGCGCAGCGGCTTGGACCGCTTCGAGTTCGGGGTGCTCCCGAAAGAAGCGGTCGATCAGCAGGTTGCGCAACTGGGCGGGGACCTCAAGCACACTCACTCGTTAAGCGTCGCGGCGAGTCGCGAGAGCCTGGCGGCGTGGGGTGTTCTCGGGTGCCAGCTCCCGCCCAAGCTACGAAGGCGCATGCGGGCGTTGAGCTGCTCGGCGAGGATCGGCGGGTCGCGCCGAACGGTGTCGCCGTGCCCGTCTGTGTTGCGGTAGGCGAAACGGATCATGTCCCCTTCCGACTCCCAGATGCTCACCGTGCAGTTGCCGGTGAGCGGAAGGCCCGCGGAGTAGGCGGTGATCAATCCGGGCGCCCCGCGGATGTACGCCCCCAGCCGGGTGCCCTCGCGCAGGAACCGCACCAGGTCCCGTGAGCGTGTGCGGCCAAGGGTGAGCACGGCAAACGCTCCTGAGCTGGGATCGGTCGGAGACAGCGGCGTGGCCCCGTAGTGCGATCCGCGCGTCGAAGCAACCTCGAACAACGCCCACCACGAGTCGACCTGGGCAGCGACGCGCTCGGCGATCGGGTGAGCGAGGAATGCCTCGAAGTCGGGCTGCGTCCGCCATGCTGTGAGCAGCACCTGGCGGCGAGCGGCGGGAACGCCCGCACCGAAGCCGGCGCTCGATCGCGAGCCGATGAACGGCATCGCCTTGGCGAATACCAAGCCGGGAAGACCGGTCAGCTGTTGCCGTGCCGCTTGGCGCCACACCACCGGCGAGTGCACGCCGCGGAAGTCGGTCACGTGCGCGGCGAGCAGCGGCGCCCGACCACACCTGTCGAGAGACAACATCACGGGCGCGCGCTCATCGAAGCAGCCGTGCGAAGCCCTTCTCGAAGGCGTCCCTACCGCCCGTGTGAACAATCTCGCCGTGACCGGGGAGGATTCGTTCGAAGTCCCACTCAAGGATCTGCAGGAGCGAGCGTCGCACAGCCCCGCGGTCGCGAAAAATCCCGAGCATCCGGCACTCGGTCGGAGGGCCAAGGCGTCGGCGCATGCGACCCTGCGCCACAAGGCGGGTCATCAGGCCGAAGTTGCAGCACAAATCGCCGGTGATGAGCGTGCGCGTCTTGGGGTGGAAGAACTCGATCTCGTGCAGCCGGCGCCACCCCTCGAATGCCATCTGATCGAGCTCGCCGCGCCACTGCGGCTCCGGCACGCCTGAGAGCAGACCGTCGAAGCGCAAGTCCTTGCGCTTGCAGTCGAGGCTGGGAGCGGCGAACAGCTTGACGTGAGGGTAGACGTCGTGGTACTGCTCCATGTAGAGGTGGCCGTGAAGCTCACTGGCGGGGACCACGAAGCGCACCTCGCCGAGCTGGTCAAGCGCCGCGCGCAGCTCGGGGCTCAACCTGGCCGGAGAGTGGATGAGCAATCCCCCGTCTGCCAGCCGAATAACGGCCATCCGCCGTCCCGCCTCGAAACCGAGATAGCGAAGCGGCTGCTCGGCGATCCAGAGGTCGGGAGCGATCTCATAAAGCACAGTGATGGCTACGCTAACAATTCTTGTACGTTTGTACAACACGGGCGATCAACGTGTCGGGCTAGACTCAGCCCGTGGCGGGTAGAGAGAACCATCGTCAGCGCCTGATCGAAGGGGCGCTGAAGTGCTTGCGCGAAAAGGGCTACGCGCACACGACTGCCCGTGACATCGCCGCTGCCTCGAATGCGAACCTCGGCTCGATCGGCTACCACTTCGGCTCCAAGGACGCGCTCCTCCGGGAGGCTCTGAGCGAGGGACTTCGCCAGTGGACGCAGTACTTCCTTTCGCGCGCGCTCGCTCGCGAGGGCGCCGGGCCGCTTGAGCACCTGCGCACCTTCTGGTCCGGGGCGGCTGAGAGTGTCGAGGAGCAACAGGGGCTGATGCTCGCGCTCATCGAGGCCCTGCCTGCCGCCGCGCGCTCACCGGTCCTGCGGGCACAGCTCGCCGATCTCATCGAGGAGACCCGTCGCGCATCCCAGGCGACGATCGAGGCCGCGATCCCCGGTGCAGAGGCACTCGACGAGCGCACCGCGCGGACGCTCGCCTCTCTACTCATCGCCGTCATCGACGGTCTTGCCCTGCAATGGCTCATCGACCCCGAGCGCGCCCCGACCGGAGAGGAACTCACCGGCACACTCGACTCGATTCTGCTCACTGCCACCCGGCTCTTGAGCTAAGCCGGAGAAGATCGCCACCTGATGGCTCTCGTGGGACATCCTCGCGCCCGAGTTTCACAGGCAATGATCGATCGCCCCCCGAGCCGGCTGCTGCGCCTGTTCTTCAAGGCACCCATCGTGCTGTATCGACTGAGAATGGGATGGCTGCTCAGCTCACGCAACCGCCGTCCTTTCGGGCTTCCCGTCCCGCGTCGCACTGAACACGGCAAACCCGTCGTTTCGGTCGATTGAGATGTCCGTGAAGGCGGCAGCGCTGAGCCACGACTGTAGGTCCTCACTGGTTCCTGAGACGCCGAACTCGCCGCGCTGCTGACCACGTTCTCAAGGACCGTTGACGGCGTGAGCCGCCCAGCAAGAACATGGCTCCAACCAGTTCGCCGCCGGGCTTCAAGCATCGCGCGATCTCAACGAGCACCGCCTGCGGGTCGTCGACGATGTGAAGGCCGCTGTAGCAGAGACACAGGTCCGCTATCGCGTCCGAGAACGGAAGCGTCGCCATGTCGGCCCGTACCGCCTCGATCGGATCGAGCCCGCGCGTCACAGCGCGTCGGCGAACACGGTTCAGCATCGTTTCTGAGAGATCGACCGCTATGTATCGCGCCTGCTGGCAGGGACGCAGACCTCGCAGCGCGACCCCGCCACCACATGGCACATCCAGGATCGTCGCGCCATCCGCCAGCTTGCCGATAACGCTCATGCTCCCGTACATCGGCCGAACGTCGATACCCCACAGGATTCGACCCACCATGCGCGACACGGGCTCACGTTCGATGTAGAAGTCATAGACCGCTCCGAACGGTCCCGCGCAGACGTTCCGATCGCTCGCCACGAGCGGCATTATCCACCATGGTTGCGTTGCGGCGGTACATCGCGACCGATAGGTCATGGCATGTGGCGCGACGTCATCCGCTCGCCGTGCGTCGAGCACCGACAAGAACGCGATCCCCGGTAATCGCCGGCAAAACAGGGGTTGCGTGCCTGCCGAGGGGAGCGTAGACGTAGCCCGGTGGCACCTTCAAGCGTAAAAGCTCGCCGGTCTGCTTGTCGGCCGTCGTGTGAGCGACCTGTGAGCCGCGTTGAGGGCCGCGAGAAGCCCTTGACATCCGCCGGGGATCGTGCTCTCGTTGGTGGGCTGGGGTCCGTCCCGGAGCCCAGCGGTCTTCCGCCGGCACGCAACTGTATGAAGAGATCGACTGATGATGTTCAACACCATCCCCAACACCAGACCTCTCCCGTTCCGGGCGAGCGGCACGATCGCTCCAGGCGGCCCGCGAAGCGAGCGCGTCGCGCGAACGCTTCCGCAGCGCCGGCCCGCGATAGCCGCGGCGAGTCCGACCGAGGTGTCGAGCCGATGCTTGCCCGGCCGCGGTTTGAGTCGCTTGAGGTGCAGCAGGCGGCGCAGGCAATCGAGCTGCTCTCTGCGCTGATCCTCGCCGCCGAGCGCCCGGTGCTTGGGCGCGCCGATGAGCCGGGGCGCAGCGGCGAGCTCTCCGGCGCCCGCCGCCAGCGGCGCTCACGTGTTGCCAATGGCTGCACATCCGACTGGCAAGCCAAGCGGCGCGAAAACGGCGGTTCTGTCGCGGTTCCGGGTGGTGAGGGCGCGCCCGACTGTATTGGTAAATCTCGTTCTTCGGTGTCTTCGTGACTGCCACGGTGAGGCGGCGGCGCGTGCCTCATGGTCCGGCGGCGGTGGTGTCGTTGAGCAATCTTGACCGGCGGATCATCGAGCTGATGAGCGATCAGCGTGTCGTGACCTCGACTCAGCTTGAGCTTCTTCTCTCGGATGTGCCCGGCCGTACCCTGCGTTACCGCACCGAGTATCTGCACCGTGCTGGTCTGCTCGGTCGCAGTCGCCCCTACCGTGAGCGTGGCTCCGCGCCGTATCACCTGTGGCCCTCGCGTCGTGCGGACACGCTCGCGCGTGGAGCACCCACACCGCGCGGTGGCGAGCGTGCCGAGCCGAACCCGTTGTTCTTGGCGCACGCGGCGGGCGTGAGCGAGCTCTACGCGCTGCTCGCCACCCAGACGCCCGGTGTGCGTCTTGCTCGCTTTGAGCGTGAGCCACGCGAGCCGTTTACGGCGGAAGGGCGCTCGCGTACGCTGGCGCCGGACGCTCTGGTCGAACTGCACGACGGGCAGGGCCTTGGGCTGCTCGCGTTCATGGAGCTTGACCTGGGGACGATGAGCCACGCGCGGTTGAAGGTCAAGGCCGGCGCCTACACCGCCTACGCCGCGCAAGCCGCGTGGACAGAGCGCTACGACTTCTGCCCCTGCCTGCTGTTCATCACGACAACCGAGGCGCGAGCCGTCGCGTTCCTGAAGACGCTCGCCGCGCTGCTACAGAAGGCCGGACGCGGCGGCTTCTACGAGGACCGTGCCGTGAACGTCTCCTGGTTTGCGACGGGCTCGTGCGCGATGGCACGCGAATCACACCGGGCGCTCAGCGCCGAGCGGATCGTGTTGCGCCAAACCCGTGCGACGCATCAATTCCTTGATCGAGACGAAGTGCTCCCTGCGCAACTCGGCCCACTGCTCCACGTCCACCACGTCCTTCTCCCGGTCTCGACAACACGATCGAGCCAGGTTCACCAGCACCCCGGACGCCTCCGCCACCACCCGAGGGGGGTCAATCTCAACCGGCGAAGAGGGGTCAGTTTCCCACCGGCGCCGACAGTTATTGAACGGCATGCTGGTTTTGGCTGGCTCCGCCGTGGCCTTCGAAGATATGATCGGGCGATGGCTCGTCTATCCAACAGCCTATGCGCAGGATTCGTCGTTCTCATCGCGGTTGCGTTGCTCGCGTCGCCCGCGTTCTCGGCGTCAGCACCACCCGGTGCCACCATCCCCGGCGGCGAGTTCCACTACCCATCCCCGAGCCAGCTTCCGGCTCCCTCGGCGGCCAACACGCCACCGGCTTGTCCTCCGACGGCTCAAAACGACTACGACTGTGGAGTGTCGTCAGGCTCTCTCCCGCCAGCGGATGCCAACAACCCGGAGAAGTACATTAACAGCGCGTATTGGCCGGCCGAGGAGCGTCCTGACATTGAGATGTACGCGGTAATGCAGTACGGCTACAACTACAAGGACTGCAGCGCGGTCCTTCCCCATCTCTGCTTCCTCGTCGACGCTGAAGCGGTGGGGTATCCCGTGAGCCACACTCCGCAAGTCGGGGATCTTTGGCTCGCGCCTTGTGAAGACTTGATTTGGATGGGACAGGAGGGCGAGTCGGAGTGCAGCAATGATGGCTATTACCTAGGTTACGTTCAAGAAGTTCTACCGGATGGATCGTTCATCCAGAGTTGGGGTGGCAGTGATACCCCTGAAGACTTCGGGTTGGCGGTTACGTGGATGTCAGCGGCGATGAATCTGAACACCGACTTCATTGGCTTCATGCCGCCCGGGCAGTTCCCCCATCTCGCCGGCTCACCGTGTCGGGAGGAAATCTGTCCGGCGAATACTCTCCCGCCGGGACTCTCGTCAATGCGGCCGAGCGTAGGCAGGACGATTACAACCACCGCCGGGACTTGGACGGGAATGCCGCCGATCACGTACGCCTACCAGTGGGACCTTTGCGACGCTAGCGGCGATGGGTGTGCTGCTATCCCGGGCGCGACGAGCATCTCGTTCACGCCTACGGGTTCAGACGTTGGTCGCGTGTTGGCGATCGTGGTGACGGGAACGAACGGGGTCGACTCGGTGGCTTCCTATCCGGAGAGAACCGCGCAAGTCGCAGCGTCAGGGCCACACTCAGAACCGAGGCGTCGGGGGCTCATCGAGAGGTTCAAGCTCAGTTCCTTCCTGGCGAGCACGGGAACTCGAACGAAGCGCTTCCTGATGGCGAAGTACACGTTGAGAGTCCCGAGCAGAGTCACGCTGAGTATCCGCGACGAGGCAAGATCTGGGCGCCGGGGCAAGTCGAAGATCGTGTTGCGTGTGATGCTCAGGGCCCACACGGGAACGAACATCTACGTGGCGCCAGACAGTCTTCCTCGGGGAGCAGACTGCGCGACGCTCACAGCGTCAGGTCGGGGTCCCGGCGCCACGGCATCGTCCTGTATCGCCTGAGAATTGAGATCGGACGTCGCTTGACCGCCCAAATCGAGGGTTTAACGCTTCAATTCCCAATGGGATGACGTTTCGACCTGTTTGGTGGGACGCCATCCCGTTTATCAGGCCATAGTGCCGTTTCGAGGGGGAGGACACGAACGTTCGCTGGTTGCGGGAGTGGTCGCCCCGATACAGGCGTGAGGTGTGGAGCCTCGCGCTTGCCGACCAAGGCGTTCACGACCCGGTGTTGGCGGAGGAGTTGGGCGAGCTGTATGGCTCGGAGCGTCGTCAGCGCCACGAGTGCTTCGCTGATGCGTCAGCCTGCCTCGATGCGGTGCGGGATTCCTATACGCTGGGATTGATTACCAACGGCGCTTCGTGTTTGCAGCGCGAGAAGCTGAGCGCGGCGGGGCTCGACGGGTACTTCGACGCCGTGATCGTCTCCGCTGAGTTCGGGGTCGGTAAGCCGGACCCTGCGATCTTCAAGCACGCGCTGGATCAGATCAGTGTCACAGCGGAGCAAGCAACGATGATCGGCGACAGCCTGGCACGCGACATCGACGGTGCGATCGCTGTGGGTCTGCGTGGGGTCTGGATCAATCGCCAGGGGCAGGACGGGTCGGAAGGCCGTACAGACGTGATCGAGATAGCAGCGCTGACGGAGCTGCCCGCGGTGCTGGAGTGCGTCAAGACAATGCGATGAGCCAGGGCGAACACGAGTGCTCATCCGCGCTGGTGGGATGGGCCACGGATAGTCGGGGGAGCTTGCGTGAACGCGATGCCTAACGTGTTCGACCCGCAGTGGGATGAGCAGCAGGACCGTCCGCCGTTTTCGTGGAGGCGGGCGCGGCTGGGACGCCAGGCTGGCGGCAGCGCGCTGGGGGCCTCGTTGTACGAGTTGCCTCCGGGGTCATCGAGCTTCCCGCTGCATGTTCATCACGCCAACGAGGAGATGTTGATTGTCCTCGCGGGTCGGCCCATTCTGCGCACGCTCGACGGTGAGCGCGAACTGACCGTGGGGGAGCTTGTGGCGTGTCCGGTAGGCCGGCAAGGTGCGCACAGGATCGACAACCGCAGCGATGAGCCCGTGCGTTTGCTCGTGATTAGCACGATGATCGCGCCCGAGGTCAATGAGTACCCGGACTCGGGCAAGGTGTGGGCACGATCGTGGCCGCCGGGCGCACCGCAACCAGATGAGGCTGTCGATCTACTCGTGCGCGGCGACCAAGAGCCCGCAGATTACTTTGACGGCGAGACCTGAGCCAGTCAGGCGGAGGGGATGGGCCGCTCTCGCCAAATCCATCGTTTTATGAACCGGCCTTGGCGGCGTGTGCGAGTTGGAGCGCGAGTGCTCCGCCGTCGCTCGTCACACGGATATCGGTAAATCCGGCGCCTGTGAGCATGGCTTCCATCTGCCTGTCTGTATGGACGTTTAGGGCGGGCCCCATCGGGGGATACAGCCACCAGTTGCGCAGCGATGCGCGTGGGAGTGGCCCGGAGAGGCTTGCGATGACGAGCCGTCCGCCGGGTGCCAGGACACGGTGCAACTCGGCGAGCACGGTGGCCGGGTCGTAGATGAAGAAGAACATGTTGGCCGAGATAGCCGCGGTGAAGCTCTCGGTGGGCCACGGGATCGTCGCGGCGTCGCCGAGCTTGAGTTGCAGTCTGTCCTCGGCGATGGCCTGGCGGTTGCGCGCCATGCACAGCGCGAGCATGTCGGGGCTGTGATCCAGGCCCGCCGCTGAGATAGCGCCGCCGGTGAGCACGCGCTCCAGTAGCACTCCGGGGCCGCAGCCGATCTCCAGCACACGCTCGCCCTCCAGCGGGCCGAGCGCATCGAGGATCGCCGTAAACGATGGCTCGTGCGCCTTGGGGCCGTCGCGGTAGGCAAGGCGGCCGAGCACGCCGCCGGGCCGGCGGGCGAGCCCGTCCACAAGCCGCTGACCGACGCTGGCGCTCAACGCTCCACACCCGCGTATGCGTACATGTACGCAAATATAGCTCGTCTCGATCCTACGTGCCGGCGAGCAGCCCGTCGAGGATCGCTGCGACGCGCGCCCGGTAGCTCTTGCGTGCGCGGGCCTTCGGCCAGTAGTCAGTGAGCGCGGCAAGTGTGGGCAGCTCGTCGGGATCGACACTCGATAGGAGGGTCAGTTGGTGCGGCCGGCGGTCGAGTCTCGCGGTCTGGTTCGCGGTCGCTTGGCTGATGACGAGTTCGCCGACCGTGAAGCGCCAGACCGTCAAATATGCCTCGGCAGCTTGCTCGGGTGTCATGCCAGCAGCGACGAACGCCGCGACGATCTCCTCCATGAGCCACAACACCGACGGCGCCATCAGATCGCCCTTCACCAGCACCGGCACCACCCACGGGCTGCGCTCCAAACCGTCGTAAAGGAACTTGAACAGAGCGAGCAGGCGGCGGCGAGGCTCGCGCGGAAGCCGCGGGCGCGGCAACTCGGCCGCCGCGCGATCGAGCAGCAACACCAACAGCTCATCACGGTCGCGGACGTGGCGGTAGAGCGCCATCGTAGAACTGCCAAGCTCCCGTGCCACCCGACGCATCGTCAACGCATCCACACCCTCGCGCCGCACCACCTCCTCAGCCGCAGCGACCACCATCTCCCGCGACAAACGCGCAGGACGCCCAGCACGCCGCGAAGACGCAGAATCCTCGGTCATGGCAAGACCCGTGGCGACCAGCGATTCAAGTTCCACCCTGGCTTGCGTGAAAATCCGGTTGGAGCACGTCGTAGCCGACGAACTCGAACAGGCGGAGGCCGCTCGTAAAGGGCAGCGGTGGCGCGAGTAGTCGGTTTGCTCCGACGGCGAACGGCGGCGAATCCTCGAAAGCAAGCTCGCCGAAGCCGGCACGCTCGAAGGTCTCACGGATATAGGGCGTCAGGTCGGGCGAATGACGATGGCGAGTCCAGATCACCGTGGCCTGGGGCGCACAAAGCCGCGGAAGATGGCTGACGGTGTTGGCGATGTCCTCCGCCGATATGTTGCCGAACACGCCGCACACGAGAACCAGGTCCGCTGGGACGGCGCCCTCATACGCATCCGTCATCGAGGCATCGGCGGCGACGACTTCGACCCCTCCAAGCCCCGCCTCATTGGCGGCTCGGCGTGCGAGGAGCGCGTTGTGCTCGTCAAGCTCGACCAAGCGAGCTGTGACATCCACACGTCGCGGATGCCCGGCAAGGACACCGATCAAGTCGTGTCCCTGGCCGGCGCACACGCTGATCGCACGCACGGAGCCGGGCGCGCTTCGGTCGAGCGCGGCGCGCACTTGCTCCTGCACGACCGCCAGACGCCGGCCCAGCGCCGAGTCGGGGTCGGTGTAGTCCTCATGCCAAGTGCGCCAGTCCACGGTAGTACGCGAGCCTATCTTGGCCCGAAAGACGGAGGGCGAAACCCCGTAGCAGCGCCGGAACGCCCGCGCGAAGTGGGGCGGCTGGCTGTAGCCGACCATGCGCGCCACGTCGCGCATCGAGATTGAGGGCTTGGACATCAGCTCGGCGGCGGCGATCATCCCGTCTGGCGAGAAGGTCATCGCGGAAAGTGCCGCGGCCGAACTGCTCGTAGGCGCGCTGTAGCTGGCGGGGGGAGCTGGTGAGCGTCTTGGCGACGATCTTGAGCGTCAGGTGCTGCGCGTAGCGACGTTTGACCAGCAGGCGCGCGAGCAGGTACAGCCGACGACGCTCCGCCAGCGTACCGGGGCGCATCCGTCTCGACCGGCCAGCGTCAGAGCGTCATTATGCGGTCGAAGTAGGCGGCGACCTCGGAGGCGATGGCTCGACCGCCGCGGCGTTCGATGAGGCCAGCGGCGTCGAGGCGGTCCAGCGCGTCGGTGACGGCGAGGAGCTTTTGCTGTGTCTCCTTGGCGCCGAAGGTCTCGCATAGCTCGTCCTCGGAGATTGGGCGCTGGCCCTCGCTGGCGCGTACCAGCAGGGCTTCGAGGACGGCTTTGTCGTGGTGGCGCTCCTCGGCTGAGGCTGGGTCGCTGCTCTGGGTGATCTCGTGGGAGCGCACGGCGGAGCGTGTGGCGGTCACGAGGTCGTTCCAGCGGTGGACGAGCCCGCCGGTGCGTAGGCGTTTGAGGCTGGCGGGGACGTGGCCGGGTGCGGTGATTTCGCGGGCGATCTCGGCTTCGGACCACGGCCGCTGTTTGTCGTCATCGAGGAGGAGTCCGAGGATGGCGCGGTCGATGAAGGCGTGCGCTTCGGATTCGGTTGAGCTACGTTGGTCGAGCATTGGAGCGATGACCTCCTGTGTCACGGTCTCGGGCGGGGTTGCCGCCCCGCGCCGAGGCCATCTGGCGATGGCTGAATCTCAGCTCTACAGCCCGTCTATGGCGCCGTGGGCGTAGGACACGAAGCTGTTACGTGGACTGCGTAATCGTGCGACGCTGATCGCGGGATACAGACGAGAGCGTCGGGGGAGAGTCGGTAGCCGACACCGCGAATGGCGGTCACCCATCCCTCGGCACCCGCGCAGGCGAGCTTGCATCGCAGCCGCGAGGCGTGCGAGTCCAAGGTCCTCGTCACGATGCCCGAGCCGATGCCCCACACTGCCCGCAGCAGCTCATCCTTGGTGAAGACGCGGATAGGGTCGCTCGCAAGATGCACGAGTAGCGCATACTCCAGCCGGCGCAGACCGACGACGGGGGTCGTCCCGATCGTGACCTCGTGCGCCGCGGTGTCGATCCGAAGCTCCCGGTACTCGATCACACCGGGCGGGTCGGTGAGGTCGCGGCAGATGAGCGCTTGCACGCGGGCGCGAAACTCGGGGTACGCGAACGGCGTGCGGATCACATCGTCGGCACCGGCCTGGAAGCCGCGCAGCACGTCGCCAAGCTCGCCGTTCGGGCTCATCCATAGCGCGCGCAGCCGTGGGTTGACCTCGGGCGTGAACTCCCCCGCGCGCAGCCGGCGCAGCACGTCAAGGCCCGCGCCACGATCGGCCGCGCGGCCGAAGATGACGAGTGCGATCTCGCGCTTCTCGCACACGGCGCGCAGCATGGCGGGATCGCTGGCGCGGTGTACCTCGTATCCGTCGAGCGCCAGCTCGTCAGCCAGCGCCAGGTTTGTGTGCTCCTCGCCGTAGAGAAGCACAGGTGCATTCGTAGTTGAGTCTCCGACTGTCTCTGCGCTCATCTGACCTCCTTTCGAGCGCCGAAGGACCGCCAGCGAGTACGACCGACTATCCGCAGAGAGCTACGGTAGGCGTGGCATCGAAGGTAGGTGCTTCGGTGCTACTGGCCGGGCGGGGTGTCGCAAGCATCCCGCTCGGCCGCTCGGTTTTCGCGTGTTGACGCGATCAGAGCAGAGGCCGCGGCGGAAAAATCCGAGCGCCCCAGACACGCGCGTCTACCGCCTTTGAGGCTCCCGTCATAGAGTGCGGTGTCCAATGCGTGACGCGAGCATCGACTACGACCGGCACGCTCCGACGTACCCGCGCCACCGGCAGGCCGACCCGCGGATCGCCGCCCATATACACACGGCGCTCGGTGACGCGCGCACCGTCCTGAACGTCGGCGCTGGCAGCGGCTCATACGAGCCCGAGGATCGCTACGTGCTCGCGGTCGAGCCCTCGACCGGGATGCGCGCTCAACGCCCGGCGCACCTTGCGCCTGCAATCATCGCCAGCGCCGAGGCGCTGCCGCTTGACGATGATGCCTTTGACGCGGCAATGGCGATCAGCACGCTGCACCACTGGCGCGACCCCGCTGCGGGCCTGCGCGAGCTACGACGTGTCGCCCGCGGCCGGGTCGCAGTGCTTACGGTCGATACTGACGCGCTCGCTGGATACTGGATGATGAGCGACTATCTCCCCGAGGCGCTTGCCGACGACCGCGAGCGGTTCCCTACGATCGACGCTGTAGCCGAAATCCTCGGTGGCGCCCGCGTTGAGCCTATCCCGATCCCGGACGACTGCGAAGACGGTTTCCTTGAGGCACACTACGCGCGGCCGGAGGCGTATCTCGACCCTGTCCTGCGGGCCGCTCAGTCCGTGTGGCTGCGCCTGCCCGATGGCGCCGAACAGCGCGCCCTCGCCGCGCTGTCAGCCGACCTTGCTTCGGGCGCGTGGGATGAACGCCACGGGCACCTGCGCGCCCAGCCCGCCTATGACGGCAGCCTGCGCTTGGTCGTCGCCGGCTGACTGCTACTCGTCGTCTTCGATCAGCTTCCGCGGTGGCGCGTCGAGTCCGCGGGCGAGACGTTCGATCGTCGTGAGCTTTCGACGCCGAGCCCGCCGGCGGCCAGGGTAGGGCCGTCCGGCTTCGATCGCTTCAAGCTCCTCCCGCTTGACGCCCGCGATGCAGGCAAGCTCGGCCGGGGTCATACCTCGCTCCTCGCGTAGCTGGCAGATCGCGCGGCCGAGCGCGAGCAGCAGCTTCCGGTCTTCCTCGGACGGCACAGGCCTGTTCATCGCCGCGACCAGCTTCTCAAGCAGCGGGTTCTCCTCGGCCAGCAGCTGGTCCTCATCCGGGGCTGTCAGGGTCGTCCTCGACGCGCTCATACGTTGCTCCCTTCGGTTTGGGCTATGAGGTCAGCGAGCTGGCTTATGCGGGCCTTCGCGGTCGCGCGCTCCTCGTCGCTGACTTCCGGGTCTTCCTCGACGCTGTGCTCGGAGGCGATGCGCGCGTCAGCAGCGCTCGCAGCAGCGCGTCGCGGTGCCGGCGCACGTCGACCTCGATGGCGGTGGGCGTCTCGATGGGGTCGGTCCAGCCCACGACATCGAGCAGCGCCCGCGCGCCCTCCGCGCGTGCTAAACAGCCGGCGACCCCGGCGCCGATGTCCGCGCGGTTCCGGGGCTCGATCAAGCCGCTGTCCTCGTCGAGTTGGCCGTGCAGGTCGAAGTAGAGCCCGTCGCGCAGCAGTGGGACAAGCTCCTCGGGGATGACGATGGTCATGGTCTGCTCCCGTTCCGGTCGGCCGAAGAAGCCGCCCGGCGCAGCCATGACCAGACCCGCAGCCCTGGGAGCTACGGTGTCGAGCGTGGCATCCGAAGCGTCATCTTCGGGTTGTCCACCGGCCGGGCGGGCGCCATCAACGCTCGCCCGGCCACACGATGTCTTGGGGCCGTAGAGCAGAGCAGAGCCCGCGACGAGCCGCAAGCGACAACTGGCTGCACGGATTCCCGACGTGAGTCCGGCTGTTGCCCGCACCGTCGGGGTCAGAACCCGAGGGTCGGCGGGCGAGCGTTGTCGCCCGTGTCATCGTGCCGGCTACCGTATGGGAGTGAGTTCGCAAGCTCCTCCGTTGCTCGTCATCCAGCCGCCGGTCGAGGATCACTTCCGTCTGGTCCGCCGTGCCAAGACGCTTTCCTTGCTGAGCATCGCGTGGATGACGGTCGAGGCCGGCGTCGCCATCGTCGCCGCCCTGCTCGCGGGCTCGGTCGCGCTACTCGGGTTCGGGCTGGACTCGCTGATCGAGCTGGCCTCTGCGAGCGCGATCCTGTGGCTCTATACGGGCAGCCGCCGAGGCTCCGACGCGGCCGAGCGCCGCGCACAGCAAGCCGTCGCTCTCTGCTTTGTGGCACTGGCGCTCTACGTGACCTTCGATGCGATCGACACGCTCGCGGGCACCTCGCACCCGGACGCGAGCTGGCTCGGCGTCGCGGTGTCGGTCGGGGCGATAGTTCTTATGCCGCTACTCGCTCGCGCCAAGGGCCGTGTCGCTGCGCAGCTTGGCTCCGCCGCGACGGCTGGGGACGCGGCGCAGTCGTGGTTGTGCGCGCTCAGCGCAGGGGCTGTGCTCCTCAGCATCCTCGCCAACGCCGCGCTTGGCTGGTGGTGGCTTGATCCGATCGCTGGCCTTGGGATCGCGGGGCTCGCGGTGCGTGAGGGTCGTGAGGCGTGGGCCGGCGAGGTCTGCGGCGACTGTGCCCCGGTCGGATTCGATTCGGCCGAGGAGTGCGGCTGTGCCGAGGAGGACTGCTGCTAGAACGCCTCGACGCTTGCGCCATCGTGTCGAGGAGGCGCATCGCGGGTGCCGCCCATAGGCCGCGCGTTGGCGCTACTATCCAGGCCAGGACGGCACGATTTGCTCCAGTGGCCCGAGGTCGCAAATAGGAGCGAATCGTTCCCCCGCTATGCCGCTGACGGGGACCATTTAGGTCCCCGTCGCGCTATTCGGAGACACTCGAGGGGCCTTTTTGTGGCCCTTGCGTTTCAGAATGGGCTTTTGAGGCCTTTGCGTGGAAGGCGCCGTATTTGTTGAGGCGGGCTTTCGGCCAGGCTGGCAAGGAGTAAGCCCCAGGCTATTCCCTATGTTTGCGCATTTGCTGTTGCGCAAATATAGATTATAGGAAAATAGTGCTGCTAGTCTTGGTTTGCTGTGCTAGCAAACGGGCCCATAGAGGCAACAAATCTGATCGATGAGGCTGTTTTGCGGCTGCTCGGCATGCTCCCGGCGAGTTGGGATGCAGAGCGCTCGAGCCAGGTCATGTTGGACGGGGACCCACCGCCCGAGGAGCCTGTGTCGGTGGAGGACGCTATCGATCTTCGTGCCCCCAACGGGATCATCGTGACTTTCGCGGTTGAGGCGAAGCGGTCCATGGACCCTCGCGCCGTTGAGCAGTTGTCTGCTGGCCTCCCGCGGGCCATCCGCTCGCTTGCTGGTCAGATCCCCATTCTTGCCGTTGCTCCTTGGATGAGCGTCCGAACTCAGGAGCTGCTCATCAGGGAAGACATCAACTTCATCGACCTCACGGGCAATACGTTCATCAAATTGGAGGACCCGGCGCTCTATATCAGGACCGCAGGTGCCACCCGGAACCCCGACCCTCCGCTTCGCGGCCGGGCCACGGTTCGCGGCCCCAAGGCGGCACGACTGATTCGGCTGCTTGTAGATGTATGCCCTCCCTACGGAGTAGGCGAGATCGCAGCTGCGACTGGGCTTGCGCCTGGATATGTCTCGCGGCTGCTCGACGCGTTGGATCGCGCTGCCCTCGTTGAGCGCGCTCGCCGTGGACGCGTCGAGGACGTCGACATCGCAGGGCTGCTACGGCGGTGGGCAGAGTCCTACGACGTCCTGAGGAGCAATGAGGCGTCTCTGTTTCTCGCGCCGACTGGGGCGACGCGGGCGCTGGAGCGGCTTGCTGAGCTGCCTGACTTGGCACGGGTTGCCATTACGGGCTCCTTCGCCGCTGTGCGTGTTGCTCCGGTCGCGGCTCCGGCGCTGCTGATGGCGTATAGCAACGACATTGGGGCGGTGGCCGAGGAGCTCGGGCTTCTTCCTGCGGATGAGGGAGCCAACGTCGTTCTGTTGCGCGCGTTCGACCCCATCGTCTGGGAGCGCAGCAGCGAGGAGTCGGGTATCCGCTACGTCGCTCCGTCGCAAGCCGCCGCTGATTGTCTGACGGGCAACGGTCGTATGCCCGCCGAGGGCGAGGCCCTCATAACGTGGTTGACCGAGAATGAGCCGCGCTGGCGGCTGCCTTCGATCGGGGAAGCCCAGGCTTCTTTCGGAAAACTGGCATGAAACCGAAAGCATTTGGTATGCTGTGGGCGTGGGCAGACGTGAGCGACAGCAGGTGGCTTATGCGGTTGTGGAGCTCGAGGACGCGCAGGATGAGCTGCGCGCGCTTGCGCCCAGCAGCGAGCGAGCGGCTCAGCCAGAGCGCGAGGCGGTGTCGTCGGCTTTGAGGCTTCTCGAGGATGCTGTGGCGCGTCTTGACCACCCAACGGCTGGGTCTTCTGGGTTGCCGGTCGCGCAGGCCGCTGACTATCTCGGTGTCTCCGAGCCTACCGTCCGTGCCTGGCTGAAGCGAGGGGTTTTGCACAGGGTCCCGCGCGCCAAGCCTGTGCTGATTGAGCGCTCGAGCCTCAGGAGTACTCATCGAGCGATCGAAGAGCTGCGCAGACGGGGACAGGACCGGGATTGGCTGCATGCACTCGTCGACCTGCTGCACGATCGAGCCGAGCGGCAACGTCCTGAGCTTGTGCGCGGGATTGAAGAGATGAAGCACGGGCAGCTTGAGCCAGCGTAGTGCCCTTCACCGTTCTGCGGGTCCCAAGTGTCCGGCGTGTTGTGGACAACGACATGACCAAGCGGGAGCGGCGCGCCTACGACGCCGCGGTTAACGCGCTTAAGGGTGAGGGTTGCCGCGCCGGCGGCAAGCGACTCGCCGCGACCGATGCGGTCGACTACCCGATGTGCCAGCGCTCGTTGTACGCAGCCTGGCGGATGACGACCGTGTACCGATCGGACAGCAGCATCGTGGTTGTGTCCGTCGCCAGGCACACCGAGAGCGATAGTCCCGCAGCCGTCCTCGCAGAGATCTTCCCTGGACTGTCGGCCGCAGGCCGGCGGCGTTCAGAGCAGCCGCCCCTGCTGTGAGGACCCGACAGCTCCGCCAACGCTCAGCCACGAGCTCGACGCTCTCCTGTTCGACATGTTCGGCGTATGAGCGGCACAAATGATGTTCCGGAGTTGTCTAGGGCCCCAGGACTCTTCGATGCGATGGACGGTCGTGGATAGGCGTTTCTCGGCCGCGTCGATGTACCGCAGAATCTCGATGTCTGTCCAGAGCGTCACGGCCGGCAAGGGTAGCGGTTGCGCCGGGGGGCTCGGCGAGCGCGGGCCGGCGCTACTCAAGCTCGGGGTCGGGCACCCGCTCTGCCGCGATGACAGGCTCACAGTCGGGAATCTCGGCCGCGAACGAGGCGATGACCTCGGAACGTAGGGCCAGGCCGAACTCCACAACGCGATTCACCGTCTCGCGGTAGTGCGCGTCGCCGTCGTGGGAATCCACTATCTCGGCGGCTAGGACGCGCTGTTGTTCGCTGCCGTAGCAAATGCCGGTGGCCTTGGTGCCGTTGTGGTAGAGCATCACGGGGCTACCGGAAAGGCCCTCGATGACCGGGAACGACAGCACGGCACGCGAGTAGTTGTCGGTGTAGAAGCGAACGACGTTGCCAGCGAAGTAGCCGTCGTACAGGGCATCTACCCGGCCGCTCTGCGAATAGAAGCCGTAGGTGTGTATCGACTCACCGACCCGGAAGTTCGGCGCCGGCAGCAGCGGGAGCCGCTTGCTAGGCCGATCCAACGCACGCGGCAGGAACGCAAGATCGAGGGAATTGTCTTTGGGGTAGATGACATCCTCGACCAGAAGGACGCGAAGGTCGCCAAGACGGTCGATGACGGCGAGTCTTGCGTCAGGCTTGGACATCACATGCCGGCACGTAATCAGACCGCCGTCGTCCGTGATCGGGAACGAGTTGCCGCACAACCACTCAGGTTCGTCTTGGTCGTTGAGCGTTACTACCGGGAATAGGAAGTGTCGCGGGTCCACGCGAGGCGTAGGATACCCAAGCGGTTTGCTGGCGACGGAGAGTGTACGACGCGTTGAACACGACAGGATGGTCCCTCCGCGTGGTGGTTGCATGACAGCCGGCATCGGAATGGTCACAGGGCCCACAACGATTGGTGGATGGTGCGACGCGCTGATGGCGAGCATCACCAGCAGCGCTGTCAGCAACATCGTCACGACCGAACACACCGCGATCACCTGCGTCCACGCGTCGACCTTACGCGTGTGGAAACTCCACCGGACGCAACAACCATGCGGTTGTTAGCGTGGGTGAGTGTGACCGCTCCGTGTCACCGGTTTGTGTATCAATCCCGCCCCGCTATGTCATCTCTCGCAACACAAAGGGTCAACTTGTTATCTCTCTCGATGCACTTTTCTTCGAGCGATGTGGGCGTGATGGCAATGCGACCCTAGCGGCTTCCGCACCCGCAAAGCGGTCCGTGAGATCTACCGGCTGCACCGCTTCGATCTGGACCCCGCCGAGGTTGATTGGCACGAGGGCATTCCCCATTGTGAACCCTGAACGAGCCATCCTTGGCGGCATCGAACAGGTGCTTGGCTGGCAGCTAATCGATCAGGCCATCGAGACGGCGCGGGCTCATGGGCTATCACCAAGCCGGTCACAATGCGGTTGGCCGCTCTGCGCTATCTACCGCAGGCATCCCGCCATGGCTGACAACGCCAAGAAGCTGCCCGGTGACGTTAGCCACCCGCAGCGGACCACCGACGAGGCCAACCGCGGCTCCGATCGATGCGCCAGCCGGTTCTGCTCCGCTTTCGATCAGGAGGGTTGCGCGGCGCGTTCACTCGTCCTCCGATGCGGTGGCGCCGGATGCAACGCGCCGATCAGCCACAACTACGGCTCCGGCACGCGCGTTGATCAGGCGCTGCGGAGCAGGTCCGAGACTACTTCGGCAGGCCGCTGGTGGCGGCGCTCGGCGAGTTGCTGCAGCCGCTCGGCGTCCTCATCCTCGACGCCGACGACGATTGTCAGCTTGGCGTTGGGGTTGCCGACGTGGGCCTCGAGATAGCGTGGGTCGATCGCGTTCAGGTCGGCGTCGAAATCGCCGGGTTGGGGATCAGGGTCTGTCCAAGGATCGTGGGCCATGCTCATCTCCCTAGCAGTTTACGCTCACGCGGCGAGGAATCCCAGCCCGTGACGATCAGCCAGGTCGTAGGATCGACGGTCTGCTCGATGACCAGCGTCAGGGCTCGGTCGCCGTCGGTGTGGCCGATCAGTAGTCGGCGCTTGCCGGGGGACGCGTCGTGCGGGTTGCGCACGATGATGTGATCGTTGCGAGGGAGCTGGCGGGCGTCGTGGGTTGTGATGCTGCGCGCTCCGAGCTTGTCGATCGCGGCGTCGGTCACGAGCAGTTCGGCGATCGCGTCGGGCATGCCCACAGGTCTATCGAACGCTCACGACATCATGCTGGGCGACCAGTTGCTACAGCGGCCTGGCGAACTGGCAGCCGGTTGCGGGGGTGCGCCCAAGTCACTTACAGGCGCCCCTGGCGGCACCGCCAGATCTCGATCCCACGCCAGGACAGTAAGCCCGCGTTGTGAAGAAGCGCTACGGCCGGAACAAGACCGGATCCAAGAAGCACCACAAGTAGCTCGACCGTGCTGCCGTTCAATCCCGTCCCCGCTATAGGTGTTTGTCTCAGGAGAGACATACAGGCACTTTTGAGCCGGAGCTTTCATGGTCTAAACTACTCGCGGTGAGCCGGGAAGCCTGGTCGGCACTCGCTTCGAGCTGCCCAGATCACCATGCGCCGCGATCACCGCCTCCCGACTCGCCTGCCTGCAGGCCGCTGCCACTCTCTCATCCGAGCTGAGCGACGATGACGCCTCGCGCGTCTCTGCCGTCGGCCTGGCGTCGCGAGGCCCTGCGCACGAACCTGTGGCTGGTGCCGACCATCGAGATCGCCTTCGCGATCGCTCTGTTCGCGGGTACATATGCGCTCGACCGGGCCGCCTATGACGGCACGCTGCACCTACCGTCGTTTGTCATCAGCGGCAGCGCCGATGCCGCCCGCCAGATCCTGACCGCGATCGCGGCGGCCGTAATCACAGTGGTGACGCTCGTCTTCTCGATCACGATCGTGACGCTGACGCTCGCCTCGACCCAGTTCGGGCCGCGCATGCTGCGCAACTTCATCCGCGACCGGATCACGCAGATCACCCTCGGAAGTTTCGTGGCGACCTTCGTTACGCGATCCTCGCACTCGTCTCGATCGTCCGGGCGGTCACGGGGAATCATCCCACACCTGTCGGTCACGGTGACGATGCTGCTCGTGGTCGCAGACGTCGCGGTGCGCGTGGTGTTCATCGATCGACATCGCCAAATCGATCCAGCTGCCTCAGGTGATCGCGCGCATCGCCGGTGACCTGTCGCCATCGACACCGAGGCCGCGGTCCGGATGTCGGCGTCGGCAAGGCCGGGCCGTCGCTGTCGGAGATGCTGGTGCGTCTCGACGACGATAGCGGCGTCGTCCGCGCGCCGAGCAGCGGCTACTTGCAGTACGTGAGCGTGCACACGCTGATCGATATCGCGGCCAGGAGTCACGCGGTGATCCGCCTACTGCATCGTCCTGGGCGTTTCGTCTAGAGGGCGAGCCCTTGGCGGATGTCTGGCCTGCGGCCGCTGCTGCCGGCGTCGACACGTGGCGCTTGGCGGCGCGCACGCGACAGGGCGACGCGGACCCTCACGCAAGTCTCTCATCTGCGGTTGACCAACTGGTGAAGATCGCAATGGAGCGCTCTCGCCAGCAGTCAGATGACGCATTCACCGCCCTCGCGTGCATCGACTGGCCGGTGACGGGCTGTGCAAGATCGCCAAGCAGTGGCAGCCGGACACTGCGTGCACCGGCGACGCTGCCGGCGACGTGCAGCGTGATCAGCAGTCACCGTCGGCTTCCGCCGCTGCTCGAGCGATCACACGACAAGATACGCCAGGCCAGTCGAGGACTGCCTGCCGTGATGATCCGCCAACTCGATGCCCTCGCCAAGCCATGGCATACACGACCTCTGCCGAGCAGCGTCAGCTGGTGCTAGAGCAGGCAGCGATGATCCTTCGCTCGAGTGAGGACTTCTTACCCGAGGAGGCAAACCGCGTCGATGTTCGACGCCACTACGGACGACGTGGGCGATGCCGACACGCGCGCGCAAGCGTCGGATCTTGACCGATCGTCGGCAACCGAGAACGCTGGAGCTGGGACTTCGTCTCGCTATCGTCGAGCGCATGACGATCCAACGTATGGAGCACGTGGGCATCGTGGTCGACGACCTCGCGGCCGCGACGGCGTTCTTCGTCGAGCTCGGACTCAAGCTGCAGGGCGAGCGGCCGGTCGAGGGCGGTTGGGTGGACCGTGTGGTGGGGCTCGAGGGCGTCCGGGCGGAGATCGCGATGGTGGAGACCCCGGACGGCCACGGACGGATCGAGCTGACGAAGTTCCACGCCCCGTCGGGCAGGGGCAGCGACCGGCACGCGCCGGCGAACGCCCCGGGCATCCGCCATGTCGCGTTCGCAGTCGACGATATCGACGCCGTCGTCGCTAGCCTGAGGGCCCGCGGCGCGGAGCTCGTTGGCGAGGTGGAACGCTACGAAGACAGCTATCGGCTCTGCTACGTCCGCGGCCCGGAGGGGATCATCGTCGAGCTGGCGGAGCAGATCGGCTGAGGGCTCCGGCTGGCCGCCAACCGCCTCGGTAACAAACGGTAACCCCGGTCCTGAGCCCGTCGCTTGGTCCATCGGCGTCCCTGTTGTACCCATCTCATCTCGAGTCGGGATCTCGGACTGCTCACTGGGCGGGTCGCGATGTGCATCCTCCAGTTCTGAGCGCTTTTCGGTCGGCGTTCAGGTTCTCGCACGTCGACCCGTCAGCATCGGGGCCTACGCCGGCCGCTGGTCGTCGATGATGAGGCGTCCGTGCGCGAGGCGCTCGCGCTGGTCGCTCGCCTCAGTGGGTTCGAGGTGGCCACTGCGGCAGACGGTCGCGAGGCGATCCGCACGCTGCGAGCGACCCCGCCGCGCGGTGATCCTCGACGTGCTCATGCCGGGCCTCGACGGCCTCGAGGTCTGCCGCGGACGCGCGCCGTCGTGATCGCACGCCTGTCTTGATGCTCACAGCCGTACCGAGGTGTCCGAGGCGTGCTGGCCGGGCTAAGGCCGGTGCCGATGACTATCCCGCCAAGCCATTCGCCCGTGAGGAGCTGATCGCGCGCCTGCGCGCGCTGCTGCGACGTACGGGCTGGGAGGGCGACGAGCGGACTCCGCGCTTCGAGGATCTCGACTCATCCCGCTGCGCACGAAGGGCGCGTCGCGGCGGTCGCCTGCCTGAGCTCACGCGTACCAACTTGCTGCTGGAGCTGTCGATGCGCCATCCCGTCAGGTGCTGATGCGCGCACCATCTTCGATCGTGTGTGGGGCTATATTTCGGGCCCGCCTCGAACTCGCTGGAGGTCTACGTCGGCTACTGCGTCGTAAGACCGAGGCCGCGGGGGAGTCGCATCCGCGTTCGCACAGTGCGCGGCGTCGGTCATGTGCTGAGGTCCTCGCCACGATGAGCTTCTCGCCGGCGAATGGTGCTGTTAGCCGCCGTGGCGGTTGCCGCGGTGGTCGGCTCCGGCGTCGTTGTCGTGTACATCGTGACCGGCGATGAGCTTGCGCTCCGGCATCGACAACAGCCTGCGTGCGAAGGTCACTCCCGGTCTCGCCCGATCGGTCCAGCTCCTGACCAAGGTCAGCCCATCAGAAATGGCCAGGCCCAGGCGGGAAGGCCGGTTCCCGCCGGCCGCGTCTCTGCACTGGTTGCCAGCAAGCCGTCGGCCTTCGCCGGGGGCCGGAACAATCGCGACCGAGCCGAACGGGTTCGGGAAAGTCCGTGGTGTCTGGCTCGGGCAAGTCCGTGGTGTCGAAACCGTCACGCGCGAAGGTGACAAGGTCGTGGCCCGCTCGCGGTTCGTCACTGGGCGTGGGTCGTCCAGCGCGGCGCATGGCGGGTTCGGCGGCGGAACAGGCCGCACAGTTGGTGGTACCCGCGCCAGGGCTGGCGACGCCGCAGGCTATACGCAGCTCTCACGCCGAACGGCCAGGTTCTGCGCTCGGAAGAAAAGGGCGTCCTCGATCCCGACTCGGCGGCGACGTGGGCAGTGGCCGAGGGAAGCGAGACGCGTTCTTCACGCGACGAGACGATCTCGGCGGGCACGCCGGTGCGAGTGCTGGCCGTGCCGAAGCTGTCGGGGGTGGAGTTCGCAGGTCGCCCTACCCTGACTGCTGTGGACACCACGCTCCGGCACCTGAAGCTGGTGCTGGCGTTGGTGTGCCTCGGCGGGATCCGCGCTGGCGACCGTGCTTGGGCTCCTCGTCTCGCGCGCCGCCCTGGTGCCGGTGCGCGCCGACGGGCGCTACCGAACGCGTCGCCAGGACACAGGACCTCGGCCACCGCATCGAAGCTGGTACCGAGGATGAGCTCGGGCGGTTGGCCGCGCAGCTTCAACACGATGCTTGCCGCGCTCGAGCACTCGCGGCTGGCGCAGCGCCAACTCGTCTCCGACGCCTCGCACGAGCTGCGTACGCCGCTGACCAGCGCGAGGCAAACCTCGACGCGCTCGCGATGGGGGAGCGTCTACCAGCGCGCGAGCGTGCCCGCGTCATTGCCGCTGCGCAGGCACAGCTACAGGAGTTGGCCGTGCTCGTCGCAGAATTCCTGGTCGACCTGTCCAAGACCGAGACGATCAGATCGATCGAGGCCGTTTCGCCTGGACCTAGCCGCAGCCGGGGCGCTCGAACGCGCGCGGCTCGATGCGCCGCAATGCCGCTTGGCGCTGGACGCCGAGCCCTGCCTGGTGCGCGCCGCACCGGCACGCCTGGACGGGCGATCGCAGACCTGCTCGACAACGCATGCAAATGGAACCCTCCAACCGCCGGTACCAATTGAGGTGCGCGTGCCAATGGACGATTGGAAGTGCGCGATCACGGGCCGGGTATCTCCGCGGCGGATCTGCCCCGTGTTTCGACCGCTTCTATCGCTCCCCCGAGGCGCGTGGGCGTCCCGGCTCTGGTCTCGGGCTCGCGATCGTCAGGCAGACGGCCGAGGTCCATGGTGGCTCGGTGGACGCGGCGAACGACCCGAGAGCGGCGCGCGGCTGACACTCGAGCCGCCGCCGCTCCAGATGAGCCGACGCCGAGCTTGGCGCAGCCAAGTGTGATGGTGCTCGAACTTCACGATCCGTTTCAGGAGCTCCGCAGCTCCTCTGAGGAGCTTCTCAAGTTGGGGCTGCCCGCCCGGACGTTGGGGCGTCATACGGTACGTAGCGCTTCGGTGGGTGACAGCCGGGCGGCGCGCAGCGCCGGCACTAACCCAGCGACAGCGCCATCAGGAGCGCCGCGCCGAACCCGCCGGCCCACGCGACGGTGGGGATGACGATCGTCGAGCCCTTGGTGGTGGCGTATCGCGGTCGCGAGTGCGCCGGCGGCGATGCCGACGGCGCCGCCGCCGAGCGCGAGCAGGATTGCCTCGGACAGGAACTGGATGTGGATCTGCCCGCGGGTCGCGCCAAGCGCGCGGCGAAGCCCGATACTCCGAGCGGCGTTCGAAGACGGAGATGACCATGGTCGCCACGCCGACAGCGCCCACCAGCAGCGCGACAGCGCCGAGCCCGAGGAACAGGCCGTCGAAGGCGCCTTGGGCGTCGGCGCGGGCTGTGAGCGTGGCGGAGGGTTGGCTGACGTCGACTTCGTCGGGGGCTTCCGGGTCAGCGGTGGCCGCCAGCACCGACTGGACGGTGGGCCTGGCTGTTTTGGGCACGCAGGTAGACGGTGTTGGGGTGCCCGTTGAAGTGCAGGAAGCGTTCCGCTGCCTCAAGCCGACAGCACTGAGCCTTCGATTTCGGGTGTGAGTCGATCGCCGAGGATCCCGGCGAGGAAGAACGACTGGTTGGCGACCCGATCCGCTCGCCGGGGTAGACTATCGATGCCCAGTCGTCGCGCGGCGGCCGAGCCGAGCACCGCCACTGGCCCTTGAGCGGTGACGGCATTCAGTAGCGGCCCTGCACCACCTTGACGTTGAGGGTGCAACAGGCCGAGACCGGCCGCCTCGACGCCGAGCGTGTTGGCATCGACTTCGGGATCAGCGGGGTGCGGTACCCTTGCCTTCGACCTTTCCGGTCTGCGCGACGCTTTCGACGGGTAACCGAGGCGCGCGATCATCGCGGGCGCCACTAGCGGCAGCTCCGCGGTTCCGCCGGTGAAGCTCTGGCCGTTGGTGACGGTCAGAAGGTTCGTCTCCGAGTCTGTCGATACTCTCCGAGAAGCCCTGCTTGGCTGGAGGCGAACAGTCCGAGCACCGCGACGATCGTGGCGACGCCGTCGCGATCCGAGTCCGAGGCCCCGCACGCAGTCGCGGCGTGCGCAGCCCACGCTCGCGACGCGCGAAGATCGGGTGCCCGCAGCCTCCGCGGGGCGAGGTCCGCGACGCGAGCATGGTCTCGGGTGGGATCGGCGACGGCGCTTACCGCGCGCTCACGGGCTTCGTTGACGAGCGCGAACGCCGCCGGCCTTGCGTGCTTGGCCAATGCCTTGACGATGTAGCCGGCCCGGCTTGCGGCTGGCGGTGAAAGGGGGCGCGACGGCGATCCGCAGACGCTGGTCTGGACCTTGACCTTGTGGCGTAAGAGCTGTGGGCGCGGTGGTGGCGGGAGCCGCGGGAACGGAGTGAAGTGCCCGCCGGAGACGGGAGCGGAAATGTGATGATCGCGCCCGGGACAGGGTTCCTCTGCGCGTCGGTGACGGTGACGGCGAGTGCGCATCCGGGAAGGGGTTTCCCGTATGGCGGACTGCGTGGGCCGACCCCGGGGGCGACTGGTGGGCTTGCGGCAAGGTTGAGACCAGCAGCTGACCGTGTGACGGTGGGTGCCCCGGCTTTGCCGGCGCTTTGATTCCCGCCCCCGCCGCCGCTCGAGACCACGGCGGTGGCGGTGAACGAGCCGGCTGTGGTGTTCGCGGCGAATGTGGGGGAGGTGGCCAGGCCGTTCGCGTCGGTGGTGGCGGTGGCCTGGGTGCCGCCGCCGGCGAAGGTCGCGCTGGCGCTCGAGGAGGTGGTCGTGCCGCAGGGGCTGGTGCCGCCGGACCCGAGCGTGAAAGCGACTGTAGTACCCGCGATCGGGTTGCCGCCTGAGTCGAGCACCTTGACCTGCAGCGGCTGCGGGTAGCGGCCCATGACACTCGCCGATCTGCTCTTCAGCGAGACCGCGACGATCCTCGCTGGTATGCCCGCGGCGGTGTTGGTCAGCGAGAACGAGACCGGGCCATACTGCGAGCTGGCGGTGACGGTGTAGCTGCCGGCGGTGGTGTTGGCGGTGAACAGCGGCGCGGCGACCGTCCCCGAGGCATCGGCGCCGACGATGACGACGGTGTCAGAGCCACTGGTGGAGAAGACCCCGCTCGCACCACTGGAGGGTGCATTGAACGTGACCGGGACGCCGGCTGTACCGGTGACGGCACAGCCGTTGCTGTTCGTGAGCGCGACCTGCAAGTTGCTCGCAAAACCGCTACCCAGCGTCGCTGTCTGTGGTGTGCCAGCGACGAGCGTGAGCTGGTTCGGTGGGTTGGACGACGGACAATTCGACGTCCCGGTGCCGGTGGGCGACGTTCCGCCTTCGCCCGGCGATCCCCCTGTCCCCCGAGGCAAAGGCCGGGGCGCCAGCGATTGCGCCTGCAGGGCGCCGAGGCCGGCGGCGAGCAGGAGCGCGAGCGCCGCGCACCGGCCGCCGCGGCGCAGTCGTGCCTGTGCGGTGCGGGCCAGCGCGGCGGTGGCCAGTCGGCCTGCCGGGACGTCGTGCGATCATCGGCTGAGCGCTCCCTGTGTGGTGGTGTCGTTCACGATGCGCCCGTCTAGCACCTGGACCTGTCGTGGCAGGCGGGCGGCGAGGTCGTGGTCGTGGGTGATCGCGAGGATCGTCGCCCCCTGCGCGTTGGCGAGCTCTTCCAGCAGCTCCAGCACGCCCACCCCGGAGGCGCTGTCGAGGTTGCCGGTGGGCTCATCGGCGAGCGCGATTGCGGGCGGCCAACCAGCGCACGCGCGATCGCGACGCGCTGGCGCTCGCCACCGGAGAGCTTGCTCGGACGGAAGTGGGCACGATCGGCGAGCCCTACCCGGGCGAGCGTCTGGGCCGCTCGCTCACGGCGCTCGGAGACAGCGACACCGGCGTAGAGCAGGCCTTCGGCGACATTCTCAAGGGCAGTGGAGTGCTCCGCCAGAAAGAACTGCTGGAAGACAAACCCGATACGCGTGGCACGTAACGTGGCGAGCTCACGATCAGCGAGGCCCGCTGCGTCCAGGCCCGTGATGGAAACCACCCCCGCGCTCGGGCGCTCGAGCGTCCCCATCACGTGCAGCAGCGTCGTCTTACCCGAACCCGACGGGCCCACGATCGCCACGAGCTCGCCCTCGCGCACCGCGAAGCTGACCTCCCGCAGCGCGTACACGGGCGGCTCGGCGCCGTAGACCTTGCTCACCCCGTCAAGCTCGAGGACCGCCGGCGCCTCGCCGCCGTCCGCGTATGCGACGCCTGTTGGTTGCTCGCTCATGATGTCGCCGCGACCACTACGCGCTGGCCGGCGGACAGCCCCTGGCCGCTGACCTGCACGACACCTTCGGCGTCGTCGAACAGGCCGGTGCTGACAGCCACGAGACGGTGCACGCGGCCTTCGGCGACCTCCACCGCGTAGCCACCGCCGGCGAGCGCGAGCAGCGCGTCGACGGGCACCGCCAGCACGTTTTCGACGTGTTCGGTGGTGATCTCGACGTTCACTGGCGCCTGGTCCAGGTGTCCCGTCGCGGCCGGGTTCGTGGGGGTGGCGTCGACTTCGATGGTAGGCGCGCTTTCTTCTTCGCCGCCCCCGCCAGAACTGGACGGCGAGGTGGCGACACTGGAGACGTAGGTGATCCTCCCCGGCGTGCTCTGGTTGTCGGGGAGCGTGATCGTGACTGCGTCGCCGACCTTGACGCTCCCCTGCTCGGCGGCGCTCAGCGCGAGCTTGACCTGCCGGGCGGTCGAGGTGATGGCGAGCACCGGCCCGGGCATGATCGTCGAGCCGACCGTGGGGGTAACGCTCGTGACGCGCACCGCCCCGGGGTGGAAGACGACCGACCCCAGCAGCAGCTCGCCGGTGACCGAGGCGCCGTGCGCGGACTGCAGGGCGCGAATGGCGGCCGCGGTGGCGGCGGTGAATTCGTCGCCGGCGAGCCCCTGCCCGTAGCCGAGGGCCTGCAGGTTCGCGTTCAGCTCGGCGACATCGTGCCCCGGGGACATCCCCGCGATGAACGCCCGCGTCGGCGCCACCGAGCCATACAGCAGCAGCACCGGCTGGCCGCTTATCTGGTAGAGACTCTGCCCGCGCCTGATGATCTGGCCGACCGAGGGCAGCGCCGTGAACGTGGAGCCCTGACCGTAGAGCGCGGCCGAGGAGCGCGCCGTTGACGAATTGGACTGCGCGCTCGCGAGCTGTTTTCAGGCCGAGGAGATCTGGGTGCCGTCGGCGGTGACCTTGGCGGCGGCGCTGGTGGCGTTCTGCTGGGCCGAAGCGACAGCCTGCACGTCGCTTGAGCACGAGCTCCCGCCAGCACCCGGCGAGTCATCTTCGCTTCCCGGCGAGGAGCCGGCAGATGCGGCTTCGGCGGCGTTGTCGCCCGCGCAGTCGATCTGCTCCTTCGCGCGCGCCGCCGCCAGCGTCGCCTGGTGGCCCGCGAGCGCCTATGGTATCGGAGGCCAGCGTCGCCCTGGCCGACACCAGCGTCGCTTCCGCGCTCGTGGCCTGCTGGCCGGCCTGCTGGACAGCGGACGGCGCAGGCGCGGTCCCAGAGGGCACACGGATGCTCGAGGAGCCGGCGTAGCCGAGCGTCCCGCCCACCTGCGTCTGCTGCGAGAGCGACTGTCGTTTTACTGTCGTCAGTGGAATCCCGCTTGCGTTGTCAACGACACCGCCAGTGGATTTCCCCCCGCCACCAAACGGGTCCGTGGCGATCACCACCACGATGGCCACGACCAGCGCCAGCCCCGCCCCCGCGAGCACCCTGCGGCGAGCGCGACCGGCTGGCGGGCCGGCCTCCGGGCGCGCGCCAGAGGATCCGGCCGCGCCGCTCGCCTGAGGCATGGACTCCGCCACACCGGACACAGGATCACTCATGGATGGTGCTTATACGACACCGGCGGTTACAGGAAGGTGTCAACAGGCCCACCAGCGATCCGCGCTCATGGGGCGCCGCGCCTTCCTGCGAGGATGAGCCGGAGCCACCGCCGCCCGACCCGCCAGAGGGGACCGCCACCGGCCCGCCCTTGGAGCCCGGCGGGCCGAAGTACTGCTCGCAGGCCTTCTGCGCGGCCCTGAACTGGGGCGAGTTGGGATCGATGGCGCCTGGGCTGCCAGCCTTGCCCCCCGCCTTCGTGTCAGCCTGGTGCCGCCGCCGCTGATTCAGCTCGGGGAAGTTAGGCTCGCCGTGCGAGCGCATGCAGGCGGAGAACTTCAGCGCGCGTTCCTGCGCCCTGCTTCATCATCTGCGGGCTCGGCTTGCCGCCTTCGGGCTGCAGCTTTTGCGCATGCCTTCTGCGCCGCCTGAAATTGTGCCGACTGCGGATTGACTCCGGTCACATGGCCGTTGTGGTCGCTGCTATGGATGAGTAGGCCGGCCTTCGGTCGGTTCGGGGAATTCAGGCACCCCGTGTGTGCGCATGCACTGTGAGTAGGCGACCAGTTTCTGCTGGGTGCTCGCACTGCTTTCCGGGGAGGATGAGCCGCCGTCGCTCGTCGGCGAGCTGCCGGATGTGTTGGAGGAGAGGTGCGCGACCCCCGAACTCGATGAGGCGGAGCTGCCGCAGCCGCCGAGCGCCAGCGCGACGCTCGCAAGCACGACCACACTGAGGCTGAGATTCATTCTCGAGATCTCCGGCTCACGGGATCGCCACCTGGGTCTCCCCTTCGCCGCCTCCTGGCCCGCTGGCGCCCGGCGGCTTGGGTAAGTCAGGACTGACACGTCTTCTGCGCGGCCCTGAACTGGGGCGAGTTGGGGTCGATGACGCCCGGGCCGCCCCCTTCTTGCCCCTGATTCTGAGCCCGATGCCGCCGCCTGAGAAGGTCGGTTCGGGGAAGTCAGGCACCCCGTGGGTGCGCATACACCAAAGCTAGGGCGCCTTCTTGCAGCTTGGCCTGCAGCGCCGGGCTAGCGGCCTTTGGCGCGGGCATGAGCTTCGCGCATGCCTTCTGCGCTGCCTGAAACTGCGGCGACTGCGGGTTGATTCCGGTCACATGCCCATTGTGGACTGAGCTGTGGATGAGCAGGTCGCCTTCGCTGTTCGGTTCGGGAAATTCAGGCGCACCGTGGGTGCGCATGCACTGCGAGTAGGCGACCAGCTTCTGCTTGGTGCTCGCTGCGCTTTCCGGCGAGGATGAGCCGTTGCCGCTCGCGGGCGAGCCGCCGGATGTGTTGGAGGAGAGGTGCGCGACACCCGGTTCGAGGAGGAGCCACTGCAGCCGGCGAGCGCCAGCGCGACGCTCGCAAGCACGACCACGCTGAGGCTGACGTTGATTCTGGTCATGGGTTGGTCTCCTTCATGTACTTATGTCGGGTGTCCCGGGACCGGGAGCCGGAGCATCATGTCGGGGCAACCTGAGAATCGTCTGAGAGGGAGTTCGCATGACACCGGGTTCAGCTTCCTGACCCGCTGCTGTCGGGGAGTCCGGCGGGAATGAGCTTTTGGCAGGCTCTTTTGTTGTGGGTTTCGGCGGCTCATCGCAAGTTGCACGTGGCCGCCGCTTGCTCAAACGCTGGTGAGTTCGTGTCGATCGACTTCGGGATCGTGAGGTAGTACCCGCCATTGCCGAGGATCCCGCTGTTGCCCGGGTTCGATGGAGGCGAGGTGGTCGGATCGGGGAACCCCGGAATCCCGTGCTTGCGCATGCATTCGGACACCTCGAGCATTCGACTCTGCGCCTGCCCGGACGGAGGTTCGGGGCCCGGGAGGGCCCTTCGGTAGCAGGCGCTGACACGAGCGCGCGGCGGACTGGAACGCGGGCGACTGCACAGTTCTCGGCGAGCCCATCCGGACTGTTTGGCCACTGACCTTGGGTGCCGGGAAGTTCGGAACCCCGTGCGAGCGGATGCACCTGGAGAACGCGACCCCGGACTCAACTTCGCTCGCCGCGGATGCTGAGGTGCTCGCGCCGCCTGTCGGGCTTGGAGAGCTTCCTCCGCATCCTGCCACCAGCGCCCCGCTCGCGAGGACTGCGGCGGCGAGCAGGCGCGTTCGCGGCGCGGCGAGCGAGCTCTCCCTCGAGCTGCCCGCATTGACGTCGGTTCCCATCAGTGGTTGTGCAGCGGGAACGTGCACGCGGCGGCGGCCCGCGTGAACGTCGGCGACTGCTCGTCGATCGTGCTCGGGAACACGAGGATCACTCCTTCGATATCGCTTATCACGCCGTTGCCGCCCTGGAACGGGTTGGATGGGACCGAGGTCCTCGGGTCCGGGAACTGGGAGATGCCGTGCTGGCGCATGCACTGCGCGATCCTCAGCAACCGCGCCAGCGTCTGTGCGGAGGGCGGCGGCCCGGAGCCGGTGCCACCACCCGGCATGAGCCTGCGGCACTTCGCCTGCGCCGCCTTGAACGCCGACGACGAAGGATCGGCTCCAGCGCCAACACGGAAGAGGCCTCCGCCGGCGCTCGGGTCTGGGAAGTTGGGCACGCCGTTGGATCGCATGCACTTGGCGAAGGCGACCCCCGCCTGCTCGGGGCTCGCGTCGCTTTCGGGTGACGAGCTGGCGCCGCTGGAGCCCGCCGCCGAGGCGTCGCTTCCGGAGGAGAGGTGCGCGACGTTAGGGCTGGTGGAGCCGCCGCAGCCGGCGAGCACCGGAGCGACGGTCGCGAGCGCCGCCGCGCCCAGCGCGACGCGGACCGTCGACGTGGTCAGTTGCCCGATCACGGCGCAACCGCCACGCTGCCGCCCTTTTCACCACCCCCGGGGCCGCCACTCTGCGTGGACGCTTCGCCGCCCGGAGGCGCCCCCGCCGCAGGGCCGCCCTTCGACCCCGGCGGCCCGAAGTACTGCCGGCATGCCTTCTGGGCCGCCTGGAACTGGGACGAGCGCGGGTCTAGCCCACCGCCTGCCTTCAGCCGCATCCTCACGCCGTTCCCCTGGAATTCGGGCTCCGGAAAGTTGGGCTCGCCGTGCGAGCGCATGCAGGACGAGAACTTGAGCGCCCGTTCCGTGCATCTGCTTCTGCACCTGCGGGCTCGGCTTGCCGCCTTCGGGCATCAGCCTGTGGCATTGCTTTTCCGCCGCCTGGAACTGCGACGATTTGGGGTTCACGCCGCTGCCGTTGTGGCTCTTCAGTTGGATCCCGCCTTCGACCGGTTCCGGGAAGTCGGGGACGCCGTTGACGCGCATGCACTTCGCGTAGGCGACGAGCTTCGCTTGAGCGCTCGCCTTGCTTTCCGGCGAGGGCCCGCCGCTTTCGGAGCTCGGGTCGCCAGAGCCCTTTCCCGCGGAGAGGTGCGCCACGCCAGGGGTCGAGGAGCCGCCACAGCCTGCGAGCGCAGCGCGACGCTCGGGAGCACTGCGCGGATGAGCAGTTGCGCTGCCGGCGGCACGATCCTGCTGGGATGGATGCTTGCACCATCTGCTCTCCTTCGGGGTCGGCGCTCCGGGGTTTGCGTTCTCGTCGAGGACCGGTTCTAAGCAGTCGGTTACTCGGCGGTGACCCGCTGTCCGACGGCCGGCGGCGGTATTGACGATCGGAGACAGCGAAACCGTGTTACAGAGACCCGCGGGACTAACCTTCACGTAAAGAGCTACCGATGAGGGTACTGGTGATCGAGGACGACGACGAGTTGGCCGAAACCGTCGCGACCGGGTTGCGCCACGCGAGGATGGCGGTCGACGTCGCGCTGGACGGCCAGCCGGTTTGACGCGTGCGCTGGTCAATGACTACGACGTGATCGTACTCGACCGCGACCTGCCCGTGCGCACGGCGACGAGATCTGCCAAAGCTCGCTCGCCGCCGGAGGTCGCCCCGGGTGCTCATGCTCACCGGCGCGGCGGCAAACGACGACCGCGTCGACGGCCTTGAGCTCGGCGCGGACGACTACCTGGCGAAGCCGTTCGACGTTCGCGGGTTCGTTGCGCGGATCCGTGCGCTTGGTCGCCGCGCGCCGCCGAGCGTCCCACCGGTGCTCGAGCGTGGAGACGTCGTGCCTGACCCGGCCCACCGCGGCGCGACCCGCGTGGGCGGATCTCGAGCTGACGCCCAAGGAGTTCGCGGCGCTCGAGCTGCTGCTCGCCGCGAAGGGGCGTGTCGCCTCGCCGAGGAGCTGCTCGAACGCGTGTGGGACGAGAACGCCGATCCGTTCACGACGCGGTGAAGGTGACGATACGGCGCCTGCGGGCCAAGCGGTGAGCCGCCAATAATCGAGACCGTCCCACACGGCGGCTACCGCATCGGAGGCCAGTGATGGGCATCGCGCACCCCCGGCTCGCTCCATCCTCTTGGCTGCGATTGCCTCGCCGCACCGCTCGCCTTCGGCTCACAGCTCTTTACGGCGCCCTCTTCCTCCTCTCCGGCGTCGCGTTGGTCGCCATCACCTACGTCCTTTTTGAGCGGGCGACCGAATACAGAACGCCACACCTACCAACGATTCCTCACACTCTCGCCATCCAGCATCTCAAGCTTCCAGCTCTTTCTGGAAAGGCTATGCCTCAGGGCCAATCCATCCAGCTTGTCCAGGGCGGGCGGCAGGCTGCCTTCGCACAGGCTCAGTACGAGCTTGGGCGGGCTCGGCTGGAGCTGGCACAGGCTCCGCCTCGGCTGGTATTCAATCTGCCGACTCAGCTGGCACAGGTACAGCGTCAGGTGACTGCGGCCCAGCATCAGCTGGCACAGGACCAGCACCAGCTGGCAGACGCTGTGCGTCAGCTGGCACAGGTGGGGCCGGTCCAAGCCGCACAGCGCGCTGCCGACTCGCACCAGCTTCTGGTCAACTCGGGAATCGCCCTGGCGATCGTGGCCGTACTCGCCCTCCTGGTCGGCTGGCTCGTTGCCGGCAGGATGCTGCGACCCATCCGGACCATCACCCGCACGGCCAGACGGATCTCCTCCACCAGTCTGCATGAGCGCCTGGCCCTCGACGGCCCGCAGGACGAGCTCAAGGAACTCGGGGATACCCTCGATGACCTGTTCGGGCGGCTCGACGCTGCGTTCGAAGCGCAACGTCACTTCGTCGCCAACGCCTCGCACGAGTTGCGCGCGCCACTGACCCGCCAGCGAGCCCTGATCCAGGTCGCGCTGGCCAACCAGATCAAACTTCACCTCGCTGGCCCGGCCCATCGGCAGAAGTACTGCCTCTGAGCAGCACCTACGAGCAGATGATCGACGAGGCTGCTGGCGCTCGCGCGGCCCAGCGGATCAAGCGCGCACGCCCTCGACCTTGTGACCCTTGCCGCCCAAGTACAGCCGGATGCGTGACTCGGAGATCATTGACCTCGGCCTCGACGTCCGCGCGACGCTCGCCCCAGCACCAACGGCGATCCGCGGCTGGTGGAGCGCCTGATCGCCAACTTACTCGACAACGCGATCCGCCACAACACCCCGGAGGGCACTTCGAGATTACGACCGGCACCCGTCACCAGCATGCATTCCTGGCGGTAGCAAACAGCGGTCCCACCATCCCCTCCGAGGAGGTGCCGCGCCTGTTGCAACCGTTCCAACGTCTTCACGGAACCCGCACCAACCACGGCAGCGGGAACGGGCTCGGCCTCGCGATCGTAGGCGCGATCGCCGCCGCCCATCGCGCCACGCTAAGCGCCCAGCCACG
>CAVTGW010000007.1:0-441461 GCA_963734425.1 uncultured Solirubrobacterales bacterium | reverse complement strand
TTTGCGCCAGTCAGCGCCAGTTGCTACTTGAGGGTTTGGGAGGAGCTCACGTGTACGAGGGGGCAACCCGGACTATGCGAACTTCGGGTCACCCTCGAAGCGTTTGCCTTGGCCGCCGGTCCGCCCTATCCTGAGGACATGGATCAGCGACGCGAGATCGAGCTTGTCTTTGCCCCGCAAGAGGAGGGCGGCTACCACGTCTACGCACCCGACCTCCCCGGCCTGCACACCCAGGGCAACACGCTCGAGGAGGCAACCGCCAACGCCCAAGAGGCACTGGAGCTCTACGTCGAAGGACTGCGCGAAGATGGGCGCTCACTCGATGCTGGTGTGATCCGCCGCAAGTTTCCGGTCCCTGCGTGAACGAGGGACTTCCGGTCGTCTCGGGCCAGCGCTTCGTCAAGGCCCTCGAACGTGCAGGGTGGCAGGTCGCACGCCAGCGAGGCAGCCATGTCCGCATGAAGCACCCTGACCATCGTGTCTCGCTCACCGTGCCGCTGCATCGCGAGCTCAAGCGCGGCACCCTTTCCGCCATCCTCAATGATGCCGGGCTCGACACCGATCGGCTACGCCAACTGCTCTAGGACCCAACTAAGGCGGAGCTCGCGACGATCGCCGAGGAGCTTCAGCTGCATCCGTTGGCGGTCGGCCTGTACCTGGGTTCCGGCGTCGCGACTGGCTCTAGCACGCAGTCAACGCTCACCTACAGGCCGGAGCGGGCCGCTGCCAGGACCGGCATCATCTACGGTCGATGAGTGCCGCGCCAGCCCAAGCTACCCCTGCGTCCTCAGGCGACTTGAAGCCGCCTGAGCCGCCGCGGTATGGCTGGTGGATGGCCAAGCGTTTCCTGCTCGCCGCGATCGGGATCGTCCTGCTCTCGGGTGCAGCGACGGCTGTGGTCGTGTTGAACGAGGTGAGCAAGCTGGTGGAAGCGTTTCATCAGAGCAAGCCGGTGAAGGTCGCCCACCATGTCCTAGCGCCCACCAGCCGCGGGGCGCCGGAGACGCTGCTGCTCGTCGGCAACGACGAACGCCGCCACACGACTACTGCACCGGTATTGCCGCACTCGAATGAGATGTTGCTGGTGCGCATCGACCCGAGCAAGCCGACGATCTCGATGCTCTCGATACCGCGCGAGCTGTTAGTGCCCATCGACAAGCCCGACGGCGAAGTGGAAGAAAACCGCATCAATGCCGCCTACCAGTTCGGTTGGGAAAACGGCGGGGGCACGGCTGGTGGCGTGAAGCTGATGGTCGAAACGATCGAGAAGACGCTGCCGGGGATCACGGTCAACCATGTGTTCGTCACCAACTTCACGAAGTTCGAACACGCCGTGGACGATATGGGCTGCGTCTACACGATGGTCGACACGCGCTACTACCACAACAACGAAACCGAACCCGCTGAACAGTACATGGAAATCAACCTGCAGCCCGGCTACCAGCGGCTGTGTGGCAAGCAGGCGCGCGAATTCGTCTCAGACCGCCACACAAGCACGTCACTGATCCGTGATGCGCGCGACCAGCGTTTCCTGCTGTCAGTCAAGTCGCAGTACGGCCCATCACTGTTCGGGAACCGCGAAAAGTTCGAGCACATCTTCGGCAAGTATGTGGAAAACACGCTGGAAAGCGAAGAAGAAATCCTGCAGCTTTTGTATCTGTCGATCGAATCGGCGGGCAAGCCTGTGCGCCAGGTCGACTTTCACGTCCAGGAGGGCAAGCAGACCGACACCGCGACACCGGAAGAGATTCACGAAGCGGTCCACTCGTTCCTCGCCGGCACCAGCTTGATTCACCCGCACCAGCTCCACATAGCGACCCACCACGCACACGCGCACCATGCCCCGGTAGCGCCCGCAGCCAGCCTTGATCTCTCGGCCACTCCCGGCTCCACGCTGGTTGAAGCGCGCATGATGGCACCGAACGTCCCGTTCGTCGGTGCAGGCGCCGCTGTATCAGCGCACCACAGCCGAATCGGCCGCCGATGAACTGCGCCACTACGACATCCGCGGGCCCGGCGGACGACTCTACCCCGCTTACGTGATCGTCGTTCAGCAAGGAGAACTCGGCCAGTACTACGACATCCAGGGCAGCACCTGGACCACGCCGCCATTGCTCGAGCCATCCCAAGACGACGGTCAAGCTCGGCCCGCGCACCTACAGCCTGTACTACGACGGCGAACATCTAAAGACCGTCGCCTGGACCGAAGACGGCGCCGCCTACTGGATCGAAAACACCCTCACCAACAACCTCACGCCGGAACAGATGGTGACGATCGCCCGCGAGACACGCCCCGTCACCAGCCACATCGTCGATCGCGCAACCCAAGGCGCCCCACCGCCCCCACCAGCCCGCAGCCACCTGAACCTGGCGCCGCCAACGACCGCCACAACGAGCACGCTCTACAAAGACGGGGCACTCCTCGGCTTCCTCGGCCTCGGCATCCTCGCGGCGCTTTTCGTGTTGGTGTTCCTCCGCCAGCGCGAGCTGCGCCGGCTACGCGAGCAGATCGCGCAAGCCCTCGAGCTCGAAGCGACCAGATACTCGCTGCTCGCCAGAACGCTGATTCCCCACACCCAACCGATCCCCGTCCCTGCTGCACCGACCGCACAGATCACGCCGCAACCCCAGCCAACCCTCGCGACCCCCCCGATCCCCGCGCCCGCACCCGCCGATGAAACGCGCGCCGCCCTGCCGAACGTGGGAAGAGTCCACCAGCCAAGCGCAGCAACGCAGCCATCCGAGCGCACGATCTACCACGGCGCGAGTCGCCTGCGCCGCTGGATGCTCGTTGCCGGCATCGTTGTAGCCGGCGGCGCAGCGTTCGGCATCTACACGCTGCGCGGTCGCGTCTTCGCATCATCCCGGCCGCTTGCGGTAGCCGTCTTCAACGCAACTAGCACCCCTGGTGCCGCGCACAGCATCGCCGATCAGCTGAAAGTCAATCACGTCCAGCTCGGGCGGATCGGCAACATCAACGCCAACCTGGGCACCGGCGTCTACGTACTCTACCCACCCGGCGCCCAAGCACAAGCGCGACGTGTAGCAAAGCTGATGCTCAACCGCTCGCCCACCGTCGAGCCGATCGAGCCGGACGTCCAGAACGCCGTCGGCCAGCACAACGAGATCGTCATAGTCATCGATTGATGCGCCCCAATAGCCGACAGCCGGCCTCACCTGGCACGGGCAATGCCGCAGGGGGCGACCAAGACGAAGGCCAAAGCGAGCAGCGGCCAGGCACGCCAAGCCCCGACGCTCTGCTCAGGAGATGGGGGACCTCGCTCCCCCGTTGTTTTCAATCTCGACGGTATTCGGTCGAGATTTGTAACCCTCCGAAATGCGCCAGTTTTGCGCCAGTCAGGTTTCCCTTCAGGCGGTCTCAGGCGGTCTTGAGCGGTCTCGCAGCGCCGATCAAGGTCTCAGCATGAGCGGCCAGATTCCGCTTTGCAATGCGGAATCTGGCTCTAGGACGGAGGGGGAGAGATTCGAACTCTCGGTACGCCAATAAGACGCACAACGGTTTTCGAGACCGCCGCATTCAACCGCTCTGCCACCCCTCCAGGGTGCCTACAGGAGTCTAAGACAGAGGGCCAAGACGGACCCTGGAGGCCGATGCGACAGCGCTGGTCACAGCCTACCGCCGGGCCGCAAAGAAGTCGCTGAGCAGCGCGCCACACTCAGAGGCGAGCAGACCACCAGCCACCTCGGGCCTGTGGTTGAGCTGGGGCTCGCCCAGCACGTCGAGCACGCTGCCCGCTGCGCCCGCCTTTGGATCGCTCGCCCCGTAGACCACCCGTCCCACCCGAGCTAGCACGATCGCTCCAGCGCACATGGAGCAGGGCTCGAGCGTCACGTAGAGCACAGAATCGAGCACCCGCCAGCTGCCCAGCTTCAAAGCCGCTTCTCGCAACGCGACCATCTCGGCGTGTGCCGTTGGATCCTGGCGCAACTCACGTTCGTTGTGAGCCGAGCCGATGACTTCGCCGTTATGGACCATCACCGCGCCGATGGGCACATCACCGTGTTCTGAGGCACGAGAGGCCTCGCGCAGAGCGAGGTGCATGAAGTACTCGTCGCGAGGAAAGAAGCGGTCGTTCATGATCTAGCTGTTGTCCGGCAATGCCAGAGGGTCCGCCGCCTGGACGATCCCTGGGTCATCATCGCTCACTACGCCTCTTCATGCAGCCTTCAAATCCACCCACAACCCATGCTCCCAGTGCCGCGAGCTGCGATGACATCGCCAGAGGCGGCTGCGTTGCCCGTCCTCTGCGCCGTCTGCTGACGCTGACAGCGCTCACCACGACGGGCTTGGGCGCTCTGTTGCTCGGGCCCACGCTCCCGTGGAGCGCTGGTGCAAGCATCCCCAACACGCCTGTCAATGCGGGCCATGCCGAGCGCGACAGCACAGACCACGTCGAGCTCATGGGCACAGGCAACATCGGGCTGCTCCAGTCAGGTCGCCTTGGACGCGCCCAGGCAAACCCCTACGCACCTGGGAAGGTGATCGTTCAGTACCGGACCGGCACCGCGCTGAGCGCCTATGCCACCACCGCCCGCATCGCGAGCGCAGGCGAACCGCAGGTGATCGCCTCCCACACGCGTCTGCTGCGCCTTAAGCCAGGAGTCAGCGTGACTTCGGCGCTCGTGAAGCTGCGCGCACGTCACGACGTGCTGCGGGCGATGCCCGACTACATCGCCCACTCGGCCGAAGCCGGCAGCGAAGCGCCCCTTACGCCACTGATACCCAACGACGAGGGCGAAGGGACAGTCCCAGGCGGATGGGAGGCCATGCAGTGGAACTTCGTTGGGACCTTCGGCGTAGGCGCGCCGCTGGCATGGGCCCAAGTCGCCGCCGACGGAGCACCAGGCGGTCACGGCGTAGTCGTTGCGGTCTTGGATACAGGCGTCGCCTATGCCAACCGCGGTGTCTATCGCCGCTCGCCGGACTTCGAAGCCTGGCAGTTCGTCAAAGGCTATGACTTCATCGACCATGACCCCTATCCCAACGACCGCAACGGCCATGGGACGTTCGTGGCCGGGACGATCGCCGAGACGACGGGGAACCACATCGGCCTTACAGGCCTCGCTTACGACGCCAAGATCATGCCCGTGCGCGTGCTGAATGCCAACGGTGAAGGCGAAGCTTCGACCATCGCCGAAGGAGTCCGCTTCGCCGTTAAACACGGCGCCAAGGTCATCAACCTCAGCCTCGAGTTCTCGGCCGAAGTAAACGCCTCCGACATTCCAGAGCTGATCGACGCGATCCACTATGCGATCCATCACGGGGTGCTCGTCGTCGCCGCCGCCGGCAACGAGGGCAGCGAGACGATCCCCTATCCCGCTCGTCAGAAGGGCGTCGTGGCGGTGGGTGCGACCACTGAACATGGTTGCCTTGCCAATTACTCCAACTATGGGCCAGGCATCACGCTTGTGGCCCCTGGCGGTGGGCCTGACGCCGAACTCGCCGGCGACCCCAACTGCCACCCAACACTGCCTCCAGGCCGCGACGTCTACCAGGAGACCTTCACCGGCTCCTCGCCCAGCGTCTTTGGCTTCCCACCAGGCTACGAAGGCACCTCGATGGCGACGCCCCATGTCAGCGCGACGGCGGCCCTGATCATCGCGAGCGGCATCCTGGGGGCCCATCCCACACCCGCGCAACTGACAGCGCGGATGCTGGACACCGCGACCAAGCTTGGCGGCCCCAGCGATCAAAACGATTACGGCGCGGGCCTGCTCAATGCATCGGCGGCGACAGCGCCAGGGGGTCCAGGGGCAATTGTGAGCGTTCGACGGTCCAGAACCCCGCCTGCGCAGGATTGACATCGAGAGCTAGGTCGGCGCTCTGCGGCGCCGGCTCAAGCAATAGGAAGCTGAGCGCGCTGTGCCAGAGCAGCCCGCTCGATGACCCCGGCCATCTCCATACGGAAGCGCTCGCGTCCGAAGCGCGCTGCGTTGGCGCGAGTGATCTTCTCGTCGAGCTGCATGCGCCCGAAACGCTCGATCCCCTGTACGAGTCCAGCGACACTCTGCTCGTCAAAGAGCACGCCCGTGCCCCCGTCAAGGACGGTCTCAGCGGCACCGCCCACGCTGTAGGCGATCACAGGGACTCCAGCCGCCTGGGCCTCGACAGGAACGATGCCAAAATCCTCCTCCCCCGGGAACAGCAGCGCACGGGCGCCACTCAGCAGCCGATCGCGCTCCGCATCGCTGACGCGGCCCAAGAACATGGTCGCCGGCGAGCTCTGTGGCTGCTCGTGCCGTGACCCCGCCGTGCTCCTGGCTGCGGCACGCACATCCTCCAGAGCACGCCCGTCGCCGGCGACCTTGAGTGAGAGACCCAGACGCTCACAGGCCGCGATTGCGAGGTCCACGCGCTTGTATGGCACCACTCTTCCGAACACGAGGTAATAGTCCTCAGGCGAGCGCCTGAGCTCCAAGAAGTGCTCCACATCCACCGGCGGGTTGACCACCTCCGAGGAGCGTCCATAGTGGCACTCGATGCGCTGAGCCACATGCCGCGAGTTGGCCACGAATACATCTGGCGAGGCCGCACCGGCGAGGTCCTGGCGCCGCAGGCGCCATAACACCGGCCGGCGCACGAGCCGTACCAGAGGTCCCAGCTGCTCGCCATCCAGGAAGGACTCATCCCAGGCGTAGCGCATCGGCGTGTGGCAATAGCAGACATGCAGCGCACCCGGCGGGGTGCGGACGTTCTTGGCACATGCATGGCTGCTCGAGAGGATCAAGTCGAAGCCTGAGAGATCGAACGAACGGTATGCCCGATCCATCAGCGGCAGCAGCTTCTGGTAGTTGCGCGCGGCGCCAGGGATGCGGTTCAAATAGGACGCGTGGACCGGGCGCTCAGTGATCTGCGCAGGCCAGGGCTCAGGGTCGTAGATCGAAGTGAAGAGCTCCGCATCAGGGAACATCTCCAGGAGCTCGAGCACCACCTGCTCAGAGCCTCCAGGCACCGTGAGCCACTCGTGGACCACCGCAACTCGAGCAAAGCGCCCTCGCAGCTCTTCCAAGCTGGCACTCACCCTCAGGGACTCCAAGATGCACCCATGCCGCTGCGGCGCACCGCCTCCAGGAACTCATCCCAGGCAGCGGCATAGGGCGCGATCGTGGCAGCCAGCCGCTCCAGGTCGCGCCAGCCCGCCTCGGCCTCCCATCCCCAGTGCAGCACGATTGGCAGCCATAGCCCTGCCCCTCGCTCGAGCGTCTGTGGCAGTCCCACCATGACCTCGGCCGCGCTGCCGTAGAGCGGAGCATATGAAGGCAGGTACACGGTCTCTCCTCGCCACTGAGGGGAGCTCTGAAATCCCACCGCTCCGATCGACTCGGGCCCACCGCAGAGAACCGCAAAGCGACTGGCAAGCCATGGCAGCTGTCGTGCGTCAAAGCGGTTGAACGGTGCGACGAAGACCTCTGGCTCGATGCCGTGTGGCGCGAGCTCCCTAAGCCCAGTGTCCAACAGCGCCATCGTGTGCGTGCGGTCGAGCCCGCACAGCTCGGAGTGGCGCCGGGGAGAGGCAAAGCGAGTCCGGTGCTCGAGGCCGTGCAGCGCAAAGGACACGCCCGCTCCCGCCAGGCGCCTCAGCTGGGCCGCCTCACCGTCATCGAGCGCCCGCGACTGGGCCCCAGTGGGTGAGAGCGGATCGCGACTGACGCGCGGGAGCACCGCGAGCAGGTAGGGCACACCAGCGCCGGCCATGATCTCGTGGAAGTGCTCGAACTGGGTGCTGCCAAAGCGGCTTGGCTCATCCCATGCTCGGTAGTGGGGAAACTCGTCAACCCGAATGAGGATCCGTGGCGGCGCCTGTCCAAGGTCCCCACCGAGTGCGAGCCGTGCGGCTTGCAGCGGTTCGAGTACCGACTGCTCATACCGCAGAGCACCCAGCTTGTAGAGCAATCGCTGGCCCATACGCAGCGCTCGTTTGGGGATGGGCCCGACGCGCACCGCCCTGTGCACCGCCGGTACACACAGCGCCTGGGACGCAAGCGCTCCCGCGACAAGCTCGGCGTCGAAGAGCAGTCTGGCGCTACGCAGCTCGTCCTCTGTCCAGGCCCCAGCTTCCCGCCTGCTGCCCGCTCTAGCGATGACGCTCACTTTCGCGAGATTACGCTAGCCCAAGGAATATCCGCATAGCGAACCCGAACTGCAGGGCCCATAGCGGTCGGTCGCCCGACCAGGCTGGGATCATGGCGCCTCGATGACCTCCGACCCTCTCCGCTTGCGCGGCCGCGACATCGTATGCGTCGGATTCGCTGACTGGGACACCGAGCTGTGGACCAACCAGCGCCACCTGATGTCGCGCCTGGCACACGAGAATCGGGTGCTGTTCATTGAGTCATTGGGCCTGCGTCGCCCACAGCTCGCAAGCCGCGATCTCGCGCGCATCGCCCGGCGATTACGACGCGGCCTTGCCCCACCGCGGGCGACGGACGGCTTGCACGTCCTCTCGCCGCTGGTGCTGCCATTTCATCGATACGCCAGCGTTCGTGCATTGAACCGCCGCTTGCTGGGGCCACTTGTGCGCAGCGCCACCCGCAGGCTCGGCATGCAGCGGCCGATCCTGTGGGCCTACGTGCCCCAAGCAGAGACTCTCATCGATGTGCTCGATCCAGAGCTCGTCGTCTACCACTGCGTCGATGACATCGCAGCACAGGCAGGAATCGACCGCGCCAGCTTCCGCGCCGCAGAGGAGCGCTTTGCCGCCCGTGCCGATCTGGTGCTCACAAGCTCTCCGCCGCTGAGAGACCGGATGCTCGGGCTATCTGAGAACGTGCTCTATGCGCCCAACGTCGCGGACACCGAACTGTTCGCCAAAGCACTTGATCAAGGCCCAGAAGACGCCGCACTCGCGGCCCTCCCACGGCCGCGCATCGTCTTCACCGGGGCGATCGTCACGACCAAGCTGGATGTTGCACTGATCGTCGCACTCGCCAGGGAAAGGCCGCGCTGGTCGTTTGCGCTCGTGGGTCCAATCGGCCCTGGCGACCCAAACACCGACGTCTCGGCGCTGAGAGACGAGCCCAATGTCCACCTGCTGGGACCTCGCGCCTACGCCCAGCTGCCCGACGTGCTGCGGGCGGCTGATGCCGGGCTCATCCCGTACGCCCTCAACCAGCTGACAAGCAGCATCTTCCCAATGAAGGTCTATGAGTACCTCGCCGCCGGCCTTCCAGTCGTCGCGACCAGACTGCCTGCGCTGAGCGACGTCAGAGAGCTTGTGACCGGTGCCGACGCGCAAGAGATCGTGAGTCTGCTCGAGCAGGCAATCGCCTCCGATACGCCCGAGCGGCGCAGAGCACGATCACTCGACGCCGCAGGCCATTCATGGGAGCGACGGCTAGGAGAGATCGCAAGCGCGGTGAGCAAGCTGTGAGAGACCTGCTTGTCAGCACCCATACCCCTGTCCTTGGCTCCGGCCGGGCGCTGCGCACATACGGCCTCGCCCGTGCCCTGGCCGGCGACGAGGGCCTGGACCTCCTCTACATCCGGTTCGGGGCCCTCGAGCCCGATGCCTCCTTTCGAGCGATCCCCGGGATCGAATTGCATGAGGTCCTTGCCTCGCGCGGGCCAAGTCGGCTGCTCGCCTATGGGAAGGCTCGGCTTCGCGGAGTGCCTCAGCCATTCGCACGCGGCGTGTCCCATGAGTTGGCCTCGCAGGCCACGTCGCTCGCGGCTGCGCCAGGTCGCGGACGTGTGATCGCCGATGGGCCAGTCGCGGCAGCCGCGCTCTGGAGCCTCGCCTCTAAGCGCCCAGTGATCTACAACGCACACAACTTCGAGTCGGGCTTTCGCCACGAGCTCGATGTGGGCAAGCGCGTCAGGCTCGACTCTGGAGGCAGGCTTCGCTCATTCGAGCGCAGGCTGCTCGAGCGAGCAAGCGAGACATGGATGGTGAGCGAGGCTGACATCGGCGCAGCGCGCGCACTGTGCCCAGCTGCTCAGTTGCGATACGTGCCCAACGTGGTCGACACCAAGGCAATCGCGCCCGTCGAGGCTCGCCTCGAGCAGCAACGCGCGATCTTCGTTGCAAGCTTCGCATACGAGCCCAACCGCAACGCCCTTCGCTTCCTGATCGATGATGTCTTTCCACGCATCTGGACCGAGCTGCCCAGCGCGAAGCTCATGCTCGTTGGCGCGGGCCTCACACAGCAGCCAAGCTCTGATCCTCGCGTCGAGGCGTTGGGCTTCGTCGATGACCTCTCCGCCGCGTACGCCCAGGCCTCGTGCGCGGTCGTCCCCCTGCTCCAGGGCGGAGGCACTCCGTTGAAGCTGATCGAGGCGCTCGCCTACGGCCTGCCTGTGGTCGCCACATCGCTCGCCACGGCAGGCTTGGATGTGCGCAACGGCGAGCACTGCCTCATAGCGGATGGCAGCGAGGCGATAAGCGCAGCACTGGTTGGCATCCTGCGCGACGGGGCGCCCGAGCTTGGCCGCAATGGCCGCAATCTAGTCGTGGAGCGCTACTCGATCGAGGCGTTGGACAAAGCGATAAAAGGCGGATATTCGTCCAATTGATGGATGAACACTTGCTTGCAGCGAGCGTTCATCCGACAGCATCTGTGCAGCTCATATCCCGATAAAAGGCACCCCCGCCGTGAGGCGGGCTCGCAAAGCCAGGGGTCTCCCGCAGACGGCCCGGCCACCGAAGGAGAAGGCGGATGCAAACGGCGCGTGCTCGCCACCGGCGAGCGCTCAGAGACCATGCCGTTGGGCTTCTCCTGGCCGCAATCCTGGCAGCAGCAGGTATGGCCACCGCCATGGCCGCCAGCGCGATCGCAGGCGCTGGACAGCCAATCGCGAGCATCAGCCTCGCCAAGGCGGGACATGTGCTGAATCTCGACATCCATAGGCGCATGGAGGCCAGATCGGCGTTGAAGAAGTGCGAGCGACGCCATCCTGGTCGCTGTGGCCAGGAGCACAGAGCGCTAGAGCGCTCGAGCAAGAGGCTTGCAAGAGCTCACTCGACCATGGCCTCCCTGAGGAGAGGCTCAAAGTCGGTCCATGCCAACGGACGACGCGCCGGCGCAGGCGAAGCAAGCATCTCGCCCTCCCCACAAGCACCCGACCAGACGACGAGCGCTACGGCCAGCTCCGCGCTCCAGACGACCTCCTTCGACGCTCATGTACGCTCCAAAGAAGCTCCATCCGGCACCACGCCGATCCAAGAATCCCTGCTGCCAAGCTCACCGGTCCAAGAAGCTCTGGCGCCAAGCCCGCCGGTCGAAGAATCTCTGAAATCGAGCGCAACCTTTCAGCCTGGGATCAACTCCGGCTGGGATATGACCTATGACGTCCCTGGGGCGGCCCAGCTAGGGGCAAAGCTCGTGCGCCTCGCCGTCGGCATCGAACAAACCCCCGCTCAACTGGAACCAATCGTCGCCGCCTACGCCGCCCATGGCATCCGCGTTCTGCCGATGGCCAGCTTCTACGGCAGCATGCCCACTCCGGCGGAAGCCAAGAATCTTGCAAGTTGGGCGAGCACGTTCGGTCCTGGTGGAAGCTTCTGGGCAGGTCGCAGCGACGGACAGCTGGCGATCCAGTCGATCGAGTTCGGCAACGAGACCAGCTACAGCTACCAGTATTCCGAAGACTCGCCGGCCGGCTACGCCGCACGAGCGCAGGCCTACGCTCAGCGCTTCGCCGAAGCCGCAATCGCAATCCGCTCCGTGAACCAAGGAGTCGGCCTGCTCGCCCAGGGCGATGCAGGCAATGCGGGATCCAGCTGGATCGAAAACATGTTCAAGGCCGTTCCAGACCTCGGAACGCTCGTCGCGGGCTGGACGATCCACCCCTATGGCACCGGATGGCGCCCCAGGCTCGAAAACCTCATCGCCGAAACCGCCGCCCAAGGCGCGCCCTCGAACATTCCGATCGACATCACCGAGTGGGGGCTCTCGAGTGACAACGGGCAGTGTCTGTCTGAAAACTACGGCTGGAATGCATGCATGACCTATCAAGAAGCGGCCGAAGCGCTGAGCAAAACAGTGAGCGAAATGCGCGGGCTGCTTGGAGACAGGCTCGGGATGTTCATGCTCTACCAGATCCGCGACCAGCAGACACCCGGCTCCACCACCAACCGCGAGGCTTACTTCGGTGCCTTGCAGCATGAACTGCAGCCAAAGGGCGCATATACATCAGCTGTGGAAAGCCTGCTTGCCAGCTAGCGTCGCTCAGGTGCAAAGTGGGGACGACCCCAGATGACATAATCGACTCGTGGGGACCAGCGCCAGATCCGCTCCGCGTTTCGCTCACGATGCGGCCGGCGGCTCAGATCTGCGCCACGGTGCCCTGATCCACACTCTGCGATCCTCGCGATCGGCGCAAATCGTGCTGCTCACCACGCTGCTGGCAGCAGCGCTGCGGTTCGGAACCCTGAATGTGCAGAGCATCTGGCTGGATGAGTCCGCCACGCTTGTGCTAGTCCACCGCGGCTTCTCGGGCATGCTCTCGCATCTCTCCGAAAGCGAGTCAGCTCCTCCGCTCTATTACGTCGTGGTTTGGGCTTGGACGAAGGTATTTGGCGCCGGTCCACTCGGATTCCGCTCGCTCTCGGCGCTCGTGGGCACGCTGACCGTTCCAGTGATGTATGCGGCAGGACGCCAGATCTCACCTCGAGTCGGAGTTTGGGCAGCCGTCCTCACGGCCGTCAACCCCGCCATGTACTACTACTCCCAAGAGGCACGCTGCTATGCACTGCTGATCCTGTTCAGCGCCTGCGCATTGGTGTTCTGGCTGCGAGCGCTCGAGGCGCCAGATCGACGGAACTTGACACTCTGGTCCGCGATGTCCATCCTCGCGTTGCTCACACATTACTTCGCGGCGTTCTTGTTCCTGCCCGAGGCAGCGATCCTGCTCTACCGTCTTGGCTGGCGCAAGATCATTGGTGCAGCCGGTGCTGTTGCACTCGTGGGAGTCGCACTCCTGCCGCTGGCCTTGAGCCAACACACCGGGAAGGTGGAATGGATCGGAGAAACATCACTGCTCTCGCGGACCGCAGAGACGGTGAAGCAATTCGCGGTGGGGCTCTACAGCCCGGATGAGATCCTCTCGGGGCTGCTGGTTGGCCTGCTCGCGGCGACTGCCCTGATCTTCCTGTGGCGCCGCGGAAGCTCCCGAGAGCATTCGCTAGCTCGAGATCTCGTGCTCGTAGCCGGCGGAGCAGTCCTACTGCCGCTGCTGCTCGCGCTCACCCATCTGGTCGACGTCTTCGACGGGCGTAACGTGATCGCAGGCTGGGCGCCATGGGGGATCCTCCTTGCGATCGCCCTGGGCATGCACAGAGCGGGGCGATCGGCCACTTTGATCGGCGCGTGCCTTTGCATCCTTTCGCTCGCTGTGATCGCTGCCGTCAACCTCAGCCCCGGCTACCAACGCGATGACTGGCGTGGCGCAGCGCACGCACTCCCCACTGGAGCGGTTGATCGCGTGATCGTTGGCGAACCGTACTCCTCGCCGCCGCTATCCATCTACCTGCCGGCGACACGCCCCGTCACCGGCCAGAGCGTAGATGTTCGCGAAGTTGACTTCATCGCCCTGCGCATAAGGCGCACAGGGCGTTCGCCCCTGCTCCCCAGCGTTCCAACCCGGGCGCCCAGCGGTTTCAGGCTCGCAGGCGTGCGCAAGACCTCGACCTATGCCGTCTCGAGGTTTGTCTCCTCCAGAGCGCGAATCCTCACCGCCGCACTGCTGCGCCGTCTCAGCGGTGAACCTGGCTCGGCACTGACGGTGCAGCGATGATCAAGCGGATTCGCAACGCCCTATGCGCCCCATTGCTGATTCCCATGCTGCTCACAGACCAGCGCGGGATCATTCTGGCGGACATTGAGCGCTGGAATTCGATCCTCGAAGGAGACGGCAGGCTTGCACTCCTTCTAATGCCCGAGTTTCGCAGTCTGTATCTGTATCGGCTGAGGGGAGGCAACCGAGTTCCCTACGCGATCGCCCGTGTGCTCTCATGGATCTACAGACCAGAGTCCACGTTGCATCTGCTGGCTGACTCGATCGGACCTGGATTGTTCATCCAGCATGGCTTCGCCACCATTGTCATCGCGCAGCGTATCGGCTCGAACTGCTGGATCAACCAACAGGTGACGATCGGGTTCACGGACAAGAGTGGAAGCCCGATACTCGAAGATGGCGTAGTCGTATGTGCAGGGGCCAAGGTCTTGGGAAAAATCACCGTCGGGGCCGCAGCAACGATCGGGGCGAACGCCGTGGTCGTCAAGGATGTGCCGCCAAGACACACCGCCGTGGGCGTCCCAGCTCGCTACATCCCCAAAGACGATGGCTGAGCTCAGCGCTCGAGCGATGCTGCAGAGGAGCGCGCCAACAGTCCCAGCAGTCCGACCTGTGTCGCAAACAGCACTGTAAAGCGGGCGTCGACACCAGTGAAGCTTGCAGTGGTGTCCATCACGATGAGCCCTGCCATTCCCGCGAGCGATGCGATCGCGAAGGCGCGCAGCCAAGGCTCAGGACTGCTTCGCCATACACGCCATGCGAGCACCATGCTCCCAAAGAGAATGGCCACGTAGGCGAACAGGCCAAGCAGACCGAGCTTCAACCAGAACCAGAGGGCCGCGAAGTGCACATACTCGCGGCCTTCTTCGTGTTCGATTGACAGAGGCTGCACGGTGGCAGCCCACGGAATGGTGACGCCCAATCCAGTCAGCGGGTGTTCCCGTATCTCCCCCAACACGTTGGCTCGCTCATCCAGTCGGTAACGATCCTGCAGATTGGTTTCGAGGGTGGATGGTGTGAGCGACTCGGCGCGCTTGACGATTGGCAATTGCACCTGGAAGTTGAGCGAACCCAAAAGCATGATCGCGCCCACGACAGCCACGGTCGCGGGGATGAGCATGCGACGCCCTCCTGCCGATGTGACGATCAGCAGCAACAGCACCAGGCCCAGCACGCTCGCGATCCAGAACGACCGCCTGTATGAAAGGATGAGGCAAGCAACCAGCAAAGGGCTGCCAAGTGCGACCCACAGGGGCGGCTTGACGCGCGCGAGCACCACCGCGAACACAACCAGTACCGCGGTCATGATCAGCCAGTTAGTAGCAGGTTCATAGTAAGTGAGCGTCGTGCTGCCTTCGACCGTCTGTCCATAGTGACCCGCGACCTCCACGAGGCCAATGGCGGCCTTCAGGACCGCCAACGCCATACCGCCGGCCAGCAACCGCATGACCTGCCGGCGATCGATGTCGAGGTTCACAACCGCGATTGGCAAAAACAACAGGTAGGCGAGCACGTGCTCGGAGGCCAGTGCATATCGCACACCCGCGCCGTTCGCATGCCCCGTGATCAAACCCGCGAGCATTGCGAGCGCGAGGATCGCAAGTGGCAGCCGCAGCGGCCGCGGCAAGAGCAGTGGCCTGCGATGGCGCATCACGTCGAGGGCCACTGAGAGTACCGCTATGGCCACGATCACATCAAGCATTGAGACGTACTTGTAGGCCTGCGTATAGAGATGTGAGGTGAAGGTGAAGATCCCGAAGGTCGGCCCCTCGCAGATGATTGTGAGCCCGACGACGAGCCCGACGGCCACCAGAGGCCTCGACAGGAGCAGGCCCACCAGCACGAGCGCCAGTGGAAGCAGGATCCCGGCGGTGCCGAGCTTATGGATACCCACAAGCGCTAGCAGCCCAGCGGCGGCCAGAGCCAAGCCCGCAACGAGCAACTCGCCACGGTCAAGTATCGGCAGGCGCAGCCTTCTGGAGACCATCGCCATGGTGGCAGTCCTCAGCGTCGCAGCGGTTGACTCTCGGAGCCATCCGTCGCGCGTGCCGCAGTCTCATCATGCGATCCAGCGTCATCTTCGGTCTCGAGCAGAGGATCGGCCGTGTGATAGCGGTCATAGCCGTAACGGCCACCGTCGTGCACACCGGTGATCACCAATCCCACCGGCTCGATGCCATGGTGGTCGAGGATCCCACGTGCACGGTGAACCTGCTCGCGGGTCGTTCGATCAATCCGGGCGACGATCATGGTGGCATGGATCGCTTCGTTGCCCAGCAGCACCTGAGCGTCGGCCACGGGATTCAAAGGCGGTGAATCGATGATCACAGTGGTTTCGCCGTTCGCAAGCTCGGAGATGAGCTCAGTGACTCGGGGCGAGCTGAGCAGCTCCGATGGGTTGTGGGGAAGACGACCCGAAGGTAGAACGAGCAGGTCTGGAACGTCCGCCAACGGCGCCACCAGCAGCTCGGCCAATGGCCTGGCGCCCGTGAGCGCTGTCGTGAGCCCATCCTTGGCCCGCAGACCGAAATGCTCAACGAACGTCGGCCGGCGCAGATCGAGCTCGAGCAGCACCGTGCGTCTGCCTGTCAGGGCGATCGCGTGGGCGAGGTCGACCGCGACCGTGGTCTTACCCTCTTCGGAGATGGCGCTGGTGACCATGAGTGTGTCGAGCTGGCGAGTGACAGCGGCGAATTCCAGTGCGCTGCGAAGGATCCGATATGGCTCGAGCGACTCGGTGCGCTGATCGGCCCGGCCGGCACGGAAGGCCGTCCGTGGCACAGTCGCGAGGGCAGGCAGCCGGTACTCACGCTCGAACTCCTCGAGCGTCCTGACCCGCCGGTCGAGCAGATCCATCAGAAAAACGACAGAGAAGGCGAGCGCCAGGCCAACGAGGATTCCGATCACGATCGTGGTCGAGAGTTTCATGCCCGACGCGCTGGTGGGCGGCGTCGCGCGACCGATGACGTTGGCGCCACCGCCCGCAACCGCTCGCAGCTCGCCGACCCGCTGCAGCAACTGTTGCAAGTTAGTCAGTTCTGCGGAGCCTGCGGGCAGCGCGGCTATCTGCGCCTGCAGCTGGCTCTGGGCGCTTTCGATCCCCGCGAGCTCCGATTGGGTTCGGAAGGCTATGTACTGTTCGGCAAAGGCGTTTGCCAGGCGTGCGGAGTAGGCCGGATTCCCCGTGGAAGCGACGACGTTGAGGACATCGGCGTTGGGAGCAACTTCGACCTTCACCGCATTGAGCAGCTCGTTTGCTTCGGTTGAGAGGTGAAGCTGCTTGCGCACTCCCTGGGCGACTTCCAGGGAATGGGCTATGAGCTCCTCTGTGTCGGCTTCGCGTTGCGGTTCGGTGCTCCCAGCCGTGGAGACCTGCAAAGCGGCGTCCGGCAGGGTACCGCTCTGGAAGGCGACACTGGCAGTGGCCGAATATGACTTCGCTTTGTGCTCGTGGCTGACCGCAAGCACCACCACGCAAGCGATGACGACACCGACTATCACCAGCCAGCGACGCCTGAGCACGTCAAGTGCGCTCAAGAGACCTTCGCTTTGGCGGGCCACTTCCAGGTCGTTGGGTGGGCTCATGCAGAGCTCACCCGGTCGGCCCAGCGGCGTCTTGTGGCAGCAACGATCTCCATCACCGGGGTATCGTCGTCGCGGCGTCGCAGCTTGAGGCTAGGAAGGGTCGGCTTGCCACAGCGCTGCTGAATAGTCCGGGCGCGACGCATCAGAATTGATGGTAGCCGCCACCTCCGCGGCTCTGTAGCATCCCGCATCCGCATGAACCGACCGCTACGGGCAAGCGTGGCAACGCTCAGACACACTGCTCGCTCCGCGGCGATCCGGCTGGGCCGAGAGGAGCAGGCTCAGGGCCTGCTGAGACGCTTACGAGAGGCACGCTCCGCCTTCGATCCACCGGCTCAGCAAAGAGAACGCCAAGATCAGCTTGGGTTGCAGGTGGTGCTCGCCTCGATCCTGCGAGCCGATTCGAACGCCGTCGATGTCGGCGCTCACGAGGGCGCAGTGCTCAGAGAGATCGTGCGAATTGCTCCCTTAGGCCGTCATATCGCCTACGAGCCGATACCCAGCCTGCACGAACGCCTGATCCATGAGTTCCCCGAGGTCGATGTGCGCTTGGCCGCCCTCTCCGACGTGCACGGTGTCGCCGAATTCGCCCATATCGTGGATGCACCCGCCTACAGTGGCTTCAAGCAGCGACGCGACCTCCCCAAGGGCACAGGCGAGATCCAAAGCATCTCAGTCCAAACCGAGCGTCTGGATGACGCCCTGCAATCAGGCTACGTCCCCACCCTGCTGAAGATCGACGTGGAGGGAGCCGAGCTGCAGGTTCTCCGTGGAGCGATGGAGACGCTGCAGCGTCATCGCCCCTTCGTCCTGTTCGAGCACGGAGCTGGAGGCGCAGATCTCTATGGGGCGAGCCCGCTGGAGGTGTTCGACCTGCTCGCGGCAGCAGGCCTGCGGATCTTCGACCTCGCCGGTGAGGGCCCCTACGGCAGGGGCCAGTTCGAGGCGACGTTCACCGAGCCGATCTGGAACTTCCTCGCCGCCCCTGAGTGATAGCCCCCGCTGCCAGAGCTTCAGCCGCGAGGAGCTCAGATCAAGCCGGCCCGCCGGCCGCGCGCTCGAGCTCATCGACGATCAGGTCCTCGTAGCGCGCGGCGCTGTGTTCGACAGCTGTTTGAATGCCCTCCGCGCGCAGTCTTGCCCGCAGGTCCGGGTCGCCCGCAAGCCGCTGGAGCGCGGCTGCAAGCGCAAGTGGATCCTCAGCGGGAATGCACAGCGAGTTCTCGCCATCCCGTAGGTACGTAGCCGCTCCTCCCCTGGGCACTGCAACCACGGGGCTACCCACGCCCATCGCCTCCAGCGGGACCAGGCCCCACGGCTCCTGCCAGCGGATCGGGAAGAGCACGGCATCGGCTCCCGCATAGATACCAGGCAACTCTTGCGCCGAAACCGGCCCGAGGAAAGCGACCCGTCCGTCCACGCCCAGCTCCTCGGCCTGATGACGTAGCCGATCGAGGACCTCACGATCGCCGGCACCGGCGATCGTGAGAGTGGCCTGCTTCGGTAGATGCTCGAGCGCCGCCACTGCCAGGTCCGTGCCCTTTGAAGGATCGACGCGTCCCACACACAACAGCCGCCAGCTCCATGATTTCGCGGGAGCGCTCTCCAAGAAGCGGGCGTGCACTCCAGGCGTGATCACCGCACTATCTCGGGGACGTATGCCAGCGCCGGCTGCCGCCTCCAGGGTGCGTTTGGAGTTGAACAGGTACCGGCCAGCGTGCTCGAGCTCGTAGTGCAGGGGAATTCCAGAGAGTAGCTCCAGCGGCCGCGTGAGCGATCCAAACCTTGTGCCCATACGGGTCCAACGATCGGCCTCAGGGCCATAGGAGAGCCAGTCGTCCTGGACGACGAGCACCGCGGGCAGGCCCTTACGCCTCACACGCTCGATCAGCGAAAGCGACATGCCCCCCATCGCCCACCAATTCACCACGTCGGGGCGGAAGTCGTGGATGTGACGCTCCAGCACCCGGCGGTTATGGCGCTCGAGGACGAGGCATTGCCCGGGGCCCAGTGCGGCGGCGCGTTGGGCGCTCTCGTCGTAGTAGGAGCGCAGGCTACGATGGACAGAGAGCTCATCGGGCTCCCGCACCAACGGAGTGCGATAGTCCGAGGCAAGAATTCGAACATCGTGACCGCGAGCCTCGGCCCTCCGCATCACGCCCTCACAGATGAGCTCATACCCGCCGAGCTGGTGAGGCGGATAGAGCAACCCGACAGCGAGCAGCCTCATGGATACCTCCGGCGCAGAGACCTCACCCGAGCATGCGTCGATAGAGCTCAACGACAGGCTCCGCGGCCACGTGGGGTGTGTGGTGGAGCATGAAGTTCTCATGCCCCGCGGCCCCCATCAAGCGACGCAGACGCAGATCGTCGAGCAGCGCCACCGCCGAGTCCGCCAAGCTCGCGTCGTCTGTCTGGATCTCCACCCCTTCGTGTCCGCAAAGCCCCTCGGCGCCATCCGGAGTGGTCAATACGGGCACTCCGAGTGCAAGCGCCTCTAGGACCTTGACCTTCAGGCCGCTGCCAGAGGTGAGCGGATACAGAAGCACGCCCAGCTCGGAGACGAACTCGCTCGCCGATGCCACCGCTCCGCACCAGCGCACACCCTGAACGGCGCCGATGTGGGGGAATGAAGAAGGCTCCATGCCGTCTCCGGCCAACAGCAGCCTTGCGTCTGGGCGACGCTCGATCACTCGCGGCCACACGGCTGTGAGCAAGCGCGCAACGGCATTGGCGGTCGGCGGCCAGCGTGCGGTGCCGATCAGGCCCGCGACCGGCTGCTCCAAGCTCGCCTGCTGCCGGTAGTGGGACGGATCCAGTGCCAGCTGCGCCAGCGCGACCTGCGCGTGAGGCGCCGCATTGGCGAGGGCTTCCGCGACCTCGGGAGTGTCGGCCAGCAGCCAGTCAAAGCGCGCGCAGACACGTCGCTCCGCGCGCAGGAGCTCGAGCGTGACCCGCCCATCCGCGCGCCATGGCGCTCCGAGCTTGCGATCACGCAGCGTCAGGCAATCCAGCTGCACGACCGTCGGGCGATCGGTTGAGGGCATCGCCATCGCAACGTCCAGCCCAACGCAGTGCACGAGGTCGACATCGGCAATCAGCGTGCTCAGGCGAGCCCCGAACGGGCTGCGCCTCAAATGCCCACGTGGTGAAACCAGCCGGGTCCATCGGACGAGCGCCTTTGCATACCTACCCGTCGGATGGTTGAGGAAGAGCAGCTCAGCGGGCAGATCCTCCGGGACAGCAGGCGCACCGTCGTAGTCGACTGCGAGGACATTGCAGTCAACGCCGCGCCCAATCAGCCCACGAATCAGGGCAACAGCACAACGCGCAGCTGCCCCACCCTCCAGCGCGGGCGGAAAAGGCAGGACGATCAGGACGCGCACGGCTGCAAGAGTATGGCGGATATGCTCGCCCGTACCAGAGCGCTTCGGCGACGTCTCCTGCACGCCGGAGCAGCCGGTGACGCAAGCGCCGCAGGCGGCAGAGCCATCGCCTCCAACATCGCCGTACAGCTCAGTGCGCGAGCGATCTCGATGGTGATCAGCGTCTTCACAGTGCTGCTTACCGCTCGCACCCTCGACGCCGGTGGATATGGAGTATTGAACGGAACGGGGGCCTATGTCGGACTGTTCGGCGTGCTCACCGATCTTGGGCTCACCACCTCCGCGATGCAGCGCATGTCCGCCGAGCCGGAACGCGAGGCCCAGTGGCTAGGAGCGCTTGCAGGCGCCCGGATCACGCTCTCTGTGGTGGCTACGGTGATCTGCGGGCTGTCGATTCCCATCTTCCTGGGAAACGCCCATCGTGAGCAGCTGGTCGCATTCATCAGCATGGCGGCGATTCTCTCCACCGGACCGCAAGCGCTGATGACGGTCTTCCAGTCGCGACTGCGCTCAGGTGTCGCGCTGTCATTTGGTGTGCTCCAGAGCGTCATCTGGCTGGGGGTGGTGATCGCGCTCGCCCTGACCCACGCCTCGGTGGTGGCCTTTGCCACAGCCAACATCGTCGTCCTGGTCGTGATCGGCACGCTCCAGATAAGGACGACCAGACGCTTTGCCCATATCGCCTGGCGCCAGGGCGTGGCCCTCTGGAGACCACTGCTGCGAGTGGCCATACCCCTCGGCCTGGCACTGGTGCTGATCACCATCTACTTCCAGATCGACTCCGTCCTGCTGTTGCAGATCGCAGGCCCCAAGGAGACCGGCATCTACAGCGCCGCCTATGCGTTCCTGACCGCTCTGATGATCCTGCCGGGCTCGATCATGGGCGCCTTCTTTCCTGTGATGTCTGCGGTCCGCGATCGCGACCCCACAAGATTCAGCCGCCTGGTGCAGATCTGCGTCGATTTGATGGCGGCGATATCACTGCCGATACTGGCGGTGATGGTCGTCCTCTCAGCGCCAATCGTGAGGCTCCTTTACGGGGCGGGCTACGCACGTACGGCCGGCCTGCTGCCAATTCTCATGATCGCCTTCGTATCCATCTGTTACGGAACCATTGCGGGCTTCCTCGCCTCTCTGCTTGGACTTCAATGGCGCTTGGCCCTGTACTCCGGGATCGGTGCGTTGGCCAACGTCGTGCTGAACATCGTGCTGATCCCACGCTACGGCGCGTATGGCTCGGCTTGGGCGACCGTCATCACCGAGATCCTGACCATGACGCTCATGCTGAGCACCGCTCTGCTTGCGCTTCGGCTGCGTATATCGCCAAACAGACTGTTGCGCACGCTGTTGCTCGCCGCCGGCATGGGAGCGCTGATGGCACTCGCTGCGCCGCTGGGCCTGTTCCCGGCAGGGGCAATCGGAGCGCTCGCCTACCTCGGCGGACTGCTCGGTTTGCGCATAGTGAGCGCAGAGGAGCTGAGGTTGCTGCGCGGCGGCGGCGGCCTCCCGGTCTGAGCCGGCATCGCCCATGCTCGAGTACGAACTGCTGAGCGAGCTCGAAAGCCTCGAGGCGCTGGCGCCGGAATGGGACGCGCTCGCGGTCGCGAATGCGCTGCCGCTGATGGCCCCTGCGTGGATCATCTCCTGGTGGCGCCACCTCGCGCCCCCGAGCGCCGAGCCACGTGTGGTCGTCGTGCGCGACAGAGACGGCCTCATCATCGGAGTTGCGCCCTTCTACCTCAGTCGCAGTGCTCGCTTCGGGCGCCTCGACTACAGGCTGCCAGGGATCGAGCTTGCCTCCCGCCTGTCCCCGCTGGCAGCGCCGGGACGGGAGTGGGAGGTCGCTGGGACAACTGCCCATGCCCTGGCCCACGCCGAGCCGCGTCCTGACCTCGTAGCGCTGGAGAGCGTGCCCCCTGCCTCCGCTTGGCTGACCGCGATGCGCGACCAGTGGCCGGGCCGCATCCGCCCTGCTGCTCGGCTCTATAACGTCCACACATCGCCCACGGTCACCCTCAACGATCGATCGTTCGAGGCCTGGCTCGCCGGGCGCAGCGCGAAGTTTCGCAGCAACTATCGGCGCCGGCGGCGCATGTTCACCGAGGCTGGGGGCACGATGAGACTGAGCACCCGCTCGAGCCTCAACGCAGACGTCGCCACCCTCATGCGCCTGCACACGGAGCGGTGGCGAGGACTTGGAGCCTCCAGCCTGGTAACGCGAGCCGAGGGCGTGAAGGCCCTGCTCAACGCCGCTGGTCAGGCACTGACCGAGAGCGGACGCTTCCGCATCTGGGTCATGGAGATCGAGGGCGAGCCGATCTGGGCAAACCTCTTTCTCGGCGCCGGCGGAGAGCTGCTGGGAATCAACGGCGGGTGGGATGAGCGCCGGCGAGCCTTGAGCCCTCCGCTGCTGGGAATGGTTCACGCGATCGAGGACGCCTTCGGACGTGGAGACCGACGCCTGGACCTGGGCGTGGGCGATGCGTCCCACAAGCTCCAGTTCGCCGACAGCGACGACCCGATCGGGTGGTGGGTGCTCATGCCACCCAGCCGCCGTCAGGCACTCACTTTGATGCGCACGGGGCCGATGCTGCTGCGAAGCGCACTACGTGAAAAGGCCTTGCGCACCCTGAAGCCCGATCAGATCGATCACGTACGCGATCTACGCCGAAAGCTCAGCGGCTAGCCGGCAGCGGCCACAGCGATGGATAAAGCCCAACTGATCGTAGATCTGCCCAGCTTGGAGAAGATCAAGCCGCAGTGGGACGCTCTAGCTGCTCTCAACCGGATGCCCCTGGCAGCACCGGCGTGGATGCTCGCTTGGTGGCGCCACCAAGCGCCAAGCGGAGCGCAGCTGCGCGTGTTCTCGGTCAGCGAGGGCGAAGAGCTCATTGGGATTGCCCCATTCTTCGTGGACCCTGGACCACGCGGCAAGGTCGCGACGTATCGGCTCCTCGGCGCCGACTTCTGTGCCCCTGTCGCGCCGCTGGCGCTGCCAGGACGCGAGTGGGATGTCGCCGAGATCCTTGCCCGAGCGCTGGTTGAAGCCAAGCCGCGACCAGACGTGCTCGCGCTCGAGCCGATGTTGCTGGGCTCGCCGTGGGCGCTGGCGCTACGCCATCGCTGGCCGGGCAGCATGAGGCCATTGACCTTCACCTACAACGTGCAGGCAGCTCCCATCATCTCCTTGCACGATGAATCCTTTGAGGCTTGGCTCGCCTCCCGAAGCAGCAAGTTCCGGACCAGCATGCGACGCCTCACACGCCTCTTTGAGGCCGAGGGAGGCACGATGCGCATGAGCACAACGCAGACGCTCCAGGCAGATGTCCGGTCCTTCGCGCGCTTGCACGCGATGCGCTGGGAGGGCCGGGGCCACTCTCGCCTGGGGGCCCTGGGAGAACGGCTCGAGCACACCCTTTGCGATGCCGGCTATGAGCTACTGGAGGACGAGTGGTCGGCGGCAAGCGGCACCTGGGCTCGCTTCCGGCTGAGGATGCTCGAGATCGGCACGGAGGCGATCTGTGCCGACCTCTCGCTGGCTGCAGGTGGCGAGGTCGTCGGCTTCAACACTGGGTGGGACGAGCACTACAGTCACCTGAGCCCGACCCTGCTGGCGTTCTTACACAAGATCGAAGAGGGCTTCAGGCATGGGGACAAGCGCGTGGCCCTCGGCTGGGGAGAACATGGATACAAGCTGCGCTTTGCCAACGGGAACGCTCCGATCGCGTGGAGCCTGCTGCTGGCGCCGGGAGCGCGCCTGCCGCTCGCTCTCGCAAGCACCGCTCCTCTGATCGGCGGCTCATGGATGCGCTCAAGCGGCAGACGCCTGCTCACAGACGCGCAGATAGAGCGCCTGCGACCGCTCGCCCGAAAGCTCCCGCGCTGAGCCATGCTCACCACCGAGCTGATCATCCGGCCTGCCGACCTGGAGCAGCTTCAAGGAGCCTGGGACGAGCTTGCCGTCGCGTGCAGGCTGCCGATGATGTCCCCTGCATGCGTGCTCGCCTGGTGGCGACACATCGCGCCTGCCGGCGCCGAGCCGCGAGTCATTGCGGTCAGAGACGGCGATGAGCTCGTGGGTATCGCACCCTTCTACGTCGATCTCACAAGGCCCCACAGGCGTCGGGACTACCGTCTTCCAGGCGTTGAGCTCGCGGGAGGGCTGGCGCCGCTGGCTGCGCCTGGACGGGTGCAGGCTGTGGCGCAGGCGCTGGGTGTCAGGCTGGCGAGCTGCAAGCCACGTCCCGATCTCGTGGCGTTGGAGAGCATGCCCATCGAGGCGTCCTGGGCGCAGGCCATTCGTGAGCATTGGCCTGCACGGAGCTCCCCCATCGCCTACCGCTACCAGGTACTTGGCTCGCCCACCGTCTCCTTGGAGGGCCCCTCATTCGACGCATGGCTCGCGAGCAAGAGCTCGAACTTCCGCTCCCAGATGCGGCGTCTGCGCCGCAAGTTCACCGACGTCGGTGGCAGCGTGCGCGTGAGCGTCAGCCAGACGCTGAGTGCGGACATCGAGACGTTCATGCGCCTGCACGCCTCACGCTGGGAGGACCGTGGCGGCTCGAGCCTCAACCTTGGCGCGAAGCTCGCAGCGATGCTCCAGGACACAGGCGAGTCGCTGCTCGCACAGGATGGGCGTTTCCGCCTGCAGTTGCTCGAGCTGGATGGAGCTCCGGTCTGCGCGCAGCTGTTCCTGGCCGCCGGCGGTCGTGTCCTGTATGTAAATGGTGGCTGGGACGAGCGCTTCGCACAATTGAAGCCCCCGATGGTCGCGATCCTCGCGGCCATCGAGGAAGCCTTCGAACGCCATGACAGCTGCTTTGACCTGGGTAACGTGGATCAGGCATACAAGCTGCGCTTTGCCGACGGTGGCGATCCGGTGGGCTGGACGGTCCTGATGCCCGTTGGTCGGCGCCTGCCCCGCACCTGCGTGAGCATCGCTCCGACGATTGGGCGGGTCCTGGTCAGAAACGCGCTCAGGCACCGCCTCTCCAATGAGCAAGTCGCCCACTACAAGAGGCTGCGCACCACGCTGCAACGGTTCGCCGAGGCGAGCAAGAGGGGATGAGCTCGGTGAGCGCACCGGGCCTCTGGCCGCACGTCATCGTGCTCGATCCCTACACGGCAGGCCTCGCTGTGGCCCGCCAGATGGTTCGCCGGGGCGCACGCGTGACTGTCCTGCTCGATCCGGGCGATCCCTACCTTGCCAGGAGCCGGGGAGTGGAGGCGCTGGTCATGCCCTTTGACGACGGAGCTCGCTGGCTGGGCAAGCTGCAAGAGATCGCTGCCCAATCAGAGGCAGCCGTCGCGATTCCCGCAAGCGATCGGAGCTGTGAGCTGCTCGTCCACGCCGCCGACAGCCTCCCTGCGAGCCTGCGCACGTTCGAGCGCTCAAGTAGGCCTCATCTCGCCTTGATGGACAAGGATCAAGCCGATCTGATCGCACAGCGTGCAGGCGTGTCCGTACCGTGGACCGCCAGGATCTGCGACCAGGAGCAACTCACACAAGCGCTGGAGCAGGCCCCCTGGCCGTGTGTGGTCAAGCCGGCGCTCTCCCACGAGTGGCGCGCTCGCTATGGACCGACGCGCGTCTTCCTCGCCCCCGGTCCAGATCAAGCCGCCCAACTGCTCGAGCGTCCACTGAGCGACGGTCTGAAGATGCTGCTCTGCCAGTACATCCCGGGCGGCGACGAAGACGTCGAGGAGGCGATCGTCGTCAGGCTTGCCGATGGCAGCTATCCAGTGCAGTTCGGATGTAGAAAGCTGCGCCAGCTTCCTCGTGGCTTTGGAGTGACGGCCGTAGGCGAAGCCTCCTCGCTCGCGAAGACGATGGCGCTCGCCAAGCGCGTGCTCGACGAGGCTGGTTTCGTCGGTGTGGCTGGGGTAGAGACCAAGCGCCATGCACAGACCGGAGAGAGATGGTTTCTGGAGGTGAACGTACGCATACCCGGCCAGTGGGGACTGGGCGATGCCTGTGGCGTGCTGGCGACTCCCAGGCTCATCAGCGCGCTTTCTGGTCAAGCGCTGCTGCCGCAGCCACCAATCCGCGAAGGAGTGCGCATCGTGTTGCCCGACGTCGATATCTCCCTGATCGCCAGCGCGCTCAGCGAGGCCTCGCTGTGGCAACGTCCCGCCATCCTGCTGCGCATGATGAGACCCTACGTCGGTGCCCGTGACTTCGGACTCCTGGACCGGCGCGATCCTGGTCCCGGCGTCGCATTTCTCAAGCTGATCGCCGCCCGCGTACTCGGGCGCCTTGCAAATCGCTTGCGCCCGCGGTCAAGGGCGAGCCTGCCAAGCGGCGAGGACTGAGCTGTTCTCGGTGAGAGACTCAGAAGGCCCAGCGAAAGTACGGGCGCCGTCTGTCTTGGATGCGCTGCGTCAGCGCAGGACCGGTGTATGCCGTCCCTACCACGAAGCGCATCGCAGGTCCAAAGCTCCAGGTTGCAGCCGCGCCAGTGAAGTGCAGGCCCGGGATCGAGGACTCCAGGCCACGACGGAGCATGGGATAACCGTGCCTCACGCGCAGCTCGCCCCGAAGATCGCCAGAGAGGAACTCATAGCTCCTCACATCGACCTGATATCCCGTTCCAAGCAGTACATGGTCAGCCGTGCGCTCGCTGCCATCCTCGAGCATGAGCTGGACCTGCTGCCCGTGCACACGCGCTGACTTGACGTTGCTCTTGACGCTGATCTTGACCGCGCGCAACCGATCTGGCAGCCAGTTGGCCCCCGCGGCGCGCACGCAGAACTCGGTGAGCCGAGCGCGCGGATCCCCGGGCAGCAGACGGCAGAGATCGGGGGCGGCCCCGAGCCAACTCGAGAAGCGTCCCCCCACCTCGGTGGGCGCACTGTGCCAATAGAGCCCGTTGCGAGCTCGCCAGGTAGAAGGAGCAGCTGATGGCCCTTTGGGAGGTGGCAATACGGGCTTCTCATCGATGCCTCCCCATCCATAGCCACCCAGCCACAGGACCGCCGGGCCGCGAACCAGAACCTCAACATCCGCACCGGCCTCGCTCAACAGGGCGGCAGCCTCCAAGGCGCTCTGGCCGGCGCCGACCACCAGCACCGAGCGACCACCCCATGCATCCAGCTGGATGCTCTGCGAGGAGTGCTGCACAAGCGAGCCTGGAAGATCGCGAAACACCGGCGGCGTGAAGGCGAAGGGCGAGAGCCCAGCGGCCACGAGCACCCGCTCTGCGCTCAGCGTATCGCCGTCAGAGAGAGTCAGCGCGAAGCTGCTTCCTCGACGCTCGAGCTGAACTACGCGGCGGGTATCGAGCTCGGGCACGGCCTGGCGCTGGAACCACTCTCCGTAATCAAGGAACTCCGCGAGCGAGAGCGCTGGTTCGAGCTCGTGGCCGTGCTCCTCGCTCCATCGCGCAAGTGACAGCCTGCCGGCGGGATCGCTGATGCTCGAAGCCATCGATGAGGAGCGCAGCCGCATGCCCGCCGGCATCGCCTCTCGCCAGAAGCCAAGCGGCTCTCCGAAGGAGCAGCTCTCGATGCCCGCGAAGCGCAGATGCGCAGCGGCAGCCAGGCCGTGGGGCCCGGCACCGATAACGGCGACCGAGCAGTCGGTGTCGAAGTGCTTGGCCACCTATATCAATCTTGGCTCTTGAGGATGATCTTGCTGGGCTCTGGAAGCACGAGAGCTCCCGCCGGCACGTCGCCCACCACGATGGCCCCCGCACCGATGATCGCATGCTCACCAATCGTCAGTGTGCGACCAGCAGGACACATGATGATCGCATGTGCACCGATCACGACCTCCCGACCAACCCGCACACCGGTGTGCATATCGGTCTCCTTGTCATTGTTGGAGGCAATCGTCACGTATGGCCAGATCTGCACCCAGTCACCGAGCACGGTGGTGCCGTGGATGACCACACCCAGGCCGCGATGAGCGAAGTTGACGTGGCCCTTCAATCGCACCTCGGGCTCGAGAATCGCGCCGCAGACGAGAAAGATGGCGGTCTTGAGCAATCGCGCGGGCGTTTGGAGCCCCCGCCGATTGCACCAGATACTCATCTTCCACAGCGAGAGCGCGAGCACCGCAAGGGCAACGTATCAGGTCACCTCAGCGCCGCAGACCCAGGACTTCTTCCACGGCACTCAGCGTCCGCTCTTGGTCATGGCTCTCGAGCGTCACTTCGCGCGCTCTGCGTCCCTCGGCACGCCTGCGCTCGGGATCATCTCGGTAGGAGGCAATAACAGCCGCCAGCGCCCTGGAATCGTGGTGAGGCCAGACAATCGTCCCGCCACCGTCGGGTATCAGTCCCTCCGCACCCTCTGGGTCGGTCGCAATGACCGGCACCCCGACGAGCTGGGACATAACGATCACCCGGGGCTCGCCCTCTGTCGGGCTGGGAGCAAACACAAGCAGGTCGCACGCCGAAAGGAACGCCTCGACGTGGCCGCGTACGTTGGGCAGGAAGCGCACCCGGTCGCCATGGTGTTGCGCTCGTGTGCGCAACGCCTGCTCCTGATCGCCCTCGCCCGCCAGCAGCAGGATCACATCACCATCGAGATGGGACATCGCATCGATTACCACGTCGTTGCGCTTGCGCACCTGGAAACGCGAGATGCAGCCGATCACGAGCGTGTCCTCCTCGATGCCCCACTGTCCCCGCAGCCGGGTGCGGCTGCCACCGTCGAATCTGACATCGTGAACATCGACGAGGTTGGGAATCACCTTCACCTTCGCCGGATCCACGCCTGCGTCGATTACCGTCTGCATCGTTCCCCGAGAGATCGCCATGACACCCTTGACTCGGCGCGCAGCCATGGCATAGAGCCACCGAGCGGGTCCCCGTCGCATCGGCATCGGTACCGGACCCCACTCAGCCCAGACGATCTCACCGGTGAGCCGGCGCGGGAGCAGCGAGCAGAGCAGCTGCTCCTTCTTGAAATGCAAGAGCGTGATATCTACGGGACGCTCTTCACGCAGCCTCACAGCGAGGCGCACGAGCGTGAGAGGCACTTGGAGGAGCGTCCGCGCAATGCTGTGCCGACCCAGCTTCGGCCCGAGATCGATCTCGTGCACTCGTACGTTCATGCCCCGCGCGATGTCAGGAACGTTTGTCAGCAGCGTAACGTCGTGTCCACGCTGCGCGAGAGCGTCGATCAGATCGACGTTCGCGTACTCGGCACCTCCCCGCTCATTTGTCGTCTGGATGGAAACGATATGACTCGGAGGCACCTGAGGTCATACTACCCCGAGCCTGAGGCCACAGCCGAGCCTGAGAGCCATACAGCTACAGCGGCGTGATCTGCATTCTCCCTTTGCCATCGATCAGCGACCAGTCCACATACAAGCCATCCAAGCGCCATCATGTGCTGCTCGTCGAGGAAGGAGGAGTGGGCGGAGTCGCGGACTACACAGACGAGCTCGCGAAGGCCATTGTGGGGGCCGGTTGGGAGGTGAGTCTCGCCACCAGTCGCGATCACGATGACATGAGGAGTCCAGGAGCTGAAGTTCACCACATCTTCCCCTATGTGAGAAACAGGACGCGGCTCGGAAGGACCCTTCGCAGGCTGCGCCTGGCTCGCCTCGTCAACGGGATGACGCATCTGGCCGCCAGCGCCGCGGTGCTTCGCCTTGCTCGCAGATGCGATGTCGTACACGTCCAGGGGGGCGAGTGGCCGCCCATCAGCGCAGTGCAGCTGACACTGCTGCGTATGGCTCATCTGCCGATCGTGTACACCCCACACAACACCTTTGATCGTGGGAGCCATTCATATGAGCGCTCGCACGCTGCAATCAGGCGCTGCGCGTCACGAACGATCGTGCATTCCGAATATGACCGAACGCAGCTATCGGCCGATCAGGCGGCCAAGGCGGTCGTGATACCGCATGGCGAGTACGGCGGGCTGACCGCCGGATGTGCCGCAACGGACCCCTCCACTGCTCGCGCTCGGCTCGGCCTGGGCACAGACAAGCTCGTGGTGCTGCTCTTCGGTCAGCTGCGGCCAGACAAGGGCATCGGGGATCTGCTCGGAGCGGCGCTCGACGAGCCCCGTGTGCAGGTTGTGCTGGCAGGAGAGGATCACGGCGCTCTGGATGAGATCTCTGCGCTGCTGGACGATGAGCATCTCAGGCAGCGGGTGTTGTTGCGAGAGGGCTTCGCCTCCCCCGATGAGACAGCTCAGCTGTTCGCCGCCGCGGACGTTGTGGCGCTCCCCTACCAACGAGCCAGCGCCAGCGGCGTGCTGCTGCTCGCCTACGGTTGCGCGCGGCCGGTAATCGTGTATCCGGTTGGTGGACTACCGGAGTACGTGATTGAAGGACGCACAGGCTGGATCTGCAAACACGCCGACTCAGCCTCCCTCGCCGAGACGCTGGGGACCGTCCTCGCAGCGGGACCCCACGAATGCCGCACCAGAGGGCTCGCCGCCCGAGAGTTCGCCGAGACCGTCTTGGCCTGGGATCCGATCGCACACCGCACGATCGCGGTCTATGAGGATGTGCTGGCCAGCCGCTGAGCGTTTGGCCCTAGGTCGTCCTGATGATCAAGACCGAACAGGGCGCGTGATGGGAGACCTTGTTGGGAACCGAGCCAAGGAGGAAGCGCTTGGCGCCCGTCATGCCCTTGTTGCCGACCACGATCAGATCGGCGTGTTGTTCCTCGGCGACATCGAGGATCGCATCTGCCGGATCACCACGTCGCGGATAGACATTGGCGGTCACGCCCGCCGCGCTCGCAAGCTTCAAAGCAGACTCCAGGCTGGCGTCGACATCCTCGCGCGGGTTGATCGCCCACTGCAGATCCTCAGGAGCCTCGCGCTGTTCCTCGCGTAGGCGATGCGTCGGAACTGGCTCGTAGGCTGAAACGATCTCGAGCGCCGCTCCGACCGCCTTGGCCAGGCCTATAGCCTGGTTGACCGCCTCGCCAGCCGTCTCCGAGCCATCAGTGCCCACCACAATCGACTTGAACATGACTCTCCCTTGCGTCCATTTGAGGTCTGCCCGACACCTTCGGCCGGCAGGCCGCTCAGCCGCGGATCAACCAGTCCAGCGGATCATATCCAGGGAGGCGAGCTTGATGGGAGACGAGATTTCGTGATCGATCTTCACTGCCATCTGCTCCCCGGGATCGACGACGGACCCGACTCGATCAGCCGATCGATCGACCTCGCGAATGCCGCTGTCAGCAACGGCACTCAGACGATCATCGCCACACCCCACGTGAGCGGGCGCTATCCCAACAGAGCCGAGCCGATCGCCCAGCTGGTGGCCCAGGTGCAAGATCGTCTTGACCAGGAAGGCATAGCCATACAGATCCGCCCGGGCGCCGAGATCGCGATGACGAGCGTCTTCGAACTGGAGCCCGGAGAGCTGTTGAGCCTGGGGCTCGGCGGTAGCCGGTGGCTCTTGGTGGAGCCTCCGTTTGCAACGATCGCAAGCGGTCTGCCAAGGATCATCTCTGAGCTCCATGGCCTCGGTCATCAAGTTGTGCTCGCCCATCCAGAGCGTTGTCCGGCCTTCCACCGCGACCGGCAGATGCTCAGTTCGCTCGCACGCTCCGGGGTGCTCATGTCAATCACCGCTGGCTCGCTGGGTGGTCACTTTGGTGCAACGGTGCGCCGCTTTGCGCTCGAGCTCGTCAGGGAAGGGCTCATAGACAACATCGCCTCTGACGCCCATGATCACATTCATCGTCCGCCAAGCATCGCCGCAGAGATCGAGCAGGCGGGACTTGGCCCACTTGCAGAGTGGCTCACCGAGCTGGTGCCAGCCGCCATTCTGAGCGGTGGAGAGGTCCCACCCAGGCCACCGGTCGACCTGTCCAGAAGGCGAGTTGGATGGCGAGCAAGGTGGTGGCGCTCAGGCTAGGCCAGCTTAATGATCGCCACAACCATGCCGATAAGCACAAAGAACACGATTGCGACCTGCATCCAGATCCAAGTTGGAGACATGCCAGCTGACAGGGTAGTCCACGCCACCCGTCCTACCGGCGAGCCGCGCGATACCCGAGGTTACGCTGTGGGAATGCCAGGACGCCAAAGCGAAGCCAGACCTCAACGCACGAGCAGGCTTGCCCTTCTAGGACTCGCCGCTCTTGCACTGGCGCTATGGGCCGTCGCCTGGGTGGCGCCCTCCGGTGCCTCCAGCGGCAGCGCGCATGCGGCTCAGTCGCTCGAGCCCCCATTGGGAGGCGTGAACATCGCGGGCGTCAGCAGCCAAGCGCCACTCGCACTCGCCGATAAGGAGATCGCACTCGCGCAGACGCTGCATGCCAAGCTCGTACGCACCGAAATCGCGTGGACGACACTCGAGCCCAACGGTCCCAACCAGATAGAACCACGTGCCCTTGCCTTCACAGATCGGCTGATGCAGGATGCGGCCTCGCATGGCATCCGTGTGGTGGCAACCGTCGATCAGACGCCATGTTGGGCATCCTCGGCGCCCCCCGCGTTGCTGGGCAAGTGCTCGCCCGAAGGACGCAGCCAAGCGAATGTCTGGCCACCGCGCGAAGCTTCTGCCTATGCCGCGTTCGTCGGCTATCTGGCGCGACGCTACGGGACGACGCTCGCGGCGATCGAGGTTTGGAACGAGCCAGACCAGGCCAATCAGGATTACCTTGCGGGACCTGAAAAGCCTCAGCACTACGCCGCGATCCTGCGAGCGGCATACCCGGCCATCAAGGAAGCCAACCCGAACGTGCTCGTGCTCGCCGGATCGCTGGTCGGCTCCAACGGCGTTTTCCTCCAGGACCTGTACAACGCCGGCATCAAGGGCTACTACGATGGACTCGCGGTCCACTTCTACACCCTCACGCTCGCCTCGCTGCGCGCGATTCATGAAACGCAGCTCAAGAACGGCGACCACACGCCCCTGTGGCTCGATGAGTTCGGCTGGAGCAGCTGCTGGCCCAAGCGCAAGATCGAGCAGGAACAGGGCTGTGTGACAAAGCAGACCCAGGCATTGAACGACCTCAACATCTTCCGGTCACTGGCCCACACTTCCTACGTGGCGGCAGAGGTCGTCTACAAGCTGCAGGACTCGACCTCGGAATCGTTCGGGGCCGTCAGCGAAGGCGGAGCCCACAAGCCCGCGTTCGCTGCTCTCTCTACGGTGTTTGCCTCACCGTTCGGCCGGCCAAGCCCCGTGACACTGAGCGTGCACCGCCGACATGGGCGACTCGTGGCAAGCGGCTCAGGACCCGTCGGGGACTACATGCGCCTCGAAGTGCTGCGGGGCAAAGTCCTGCGCTACAAGGCTTTCTTCACGCTCAACCGCTTCAATCGCTACTCCGTCTCACTTCCCAAGGTCTTGGGCACGAGCGGCCTGAAGGTGCGAGTCTTCCAGTACTGGGCAGGCTCAGCCAGAGCCGCCCAGAAGCCCGCCTGACAGCACCCCGAACTCCCCGGCAAGCACACCGAGCCGAAGGACGGCGGAGAGAGGCGTTCACGGCCTGAACGCTTCTCACGACGATCGGCCCATTGTGGGTATGGAGTGGGTCGCAGATGATCGTTGTCGCCTCCCAACGTCAAGCACCGACAAGGGCCGGCATCACAACAATAAGTCAGGGGAGATCCAGTGCTCAGTCACCGAATGGATGTCGATGACGGACACGTCGGCCTGCGTTCTCGCACAACGCTCGACGAATCGCCAGAGGCCGTGCGCCAAGTTCGACTGGCGATCGCTCGGGCCAAGGAGGGAGATCGTGACGCGCTGCGGCTCCTCTACATTCGCTACTCAGGCAACGTCTACGGCTACGTGCGCAGCATCGTATGTGACGACAAGGAGGCCGAAGACCTCACCCAACACGTCTTCATGAAGCTCATCACCGTGATTGTCAAGTACGACGATCACGGCGTTCCGTTCTCAGGCTGGTTGCTGCGCCTTTCTCGCAACGTCGCCTTGGACTACCTGCGCAGGCGCAGGGCGACGCCCACCGAAGAGGTCTACGGCGCCGACAGCCACATCGACGAGGCCGGCCGGGATCGAGCGCGCAGTCTTCACGAGGCGCTCGCGACACTGCCAGACGAGCAGCGCAACGTGCTGATCATGCGCCACGTCGTGGGTCTTTCACCGCCTGAGATCGCCGAGCAGATGGGTCGCTCGGAGAGCTCGATCCACGGATTGCATCATCGTGGCCGGCGGGCGCTTCAGGAGGAGCTGCAGCGTCTTGGCTCAGCCCCTTCGACAGCCATGAGCATCGCGTGTTGAGCGCCCTTTGAGTCAATGAACGCCGGCAGGAGGTGCTCCTTTGATGCTTGGTGAGCGTGCCCTTCTCACAGGTGGCGCGGGCATGATCGGGTCCATCCTGGCGGACGAGCTTGTGCGCGGCGGTGCAGGGGAGATTATCGTGCTCGACAATCTCCTCTGCGGTCGCCGAGAGAACCTTGCCTGGGCTCTCGCCAACGGTCCCGTGCGGATCGTCGAGGGCGACATCCGCGACCGCGCGCTCGTCGCAGAGCTGATGCGGGGAATCGACGTGGTCTACCACCAGGCCGCGATTCGGCCCACACATTGCGCCCAGGAGCCGCGACTGGCTCTGGAGGTGCTGGTCGACGGCACGTTCAACGTGCTCGAGGCGGCGGCGCAAGAGGGCGTGCGCAAGGTCATCGCCGCCTCCTCGGCATCGGTCCACGGCCTCAGCACCGACACGCTCTACGGCCCCGCCAAGCTGTTCAACGAGGGTCTGTTGCATAGCTACCACGCGATGACCGAGCTCGACTACGTTGCGCTGCGCTATTGCAACGTCTATGGCCCACGAATGGACGTGCATGGGTTCTATACAGAGGTGCTCCTACGCTGGACGGAACAGATAGACGCGGGCACGCCACCCTTGATCCTCGGCGACAGCTCGCAGCGAATGGACTTCGTCTTCGCAGGAGACGTCGCCCGTGCGAACGTCCTCGCCGCGCGGTCGGACGTGACGGACGAGATATTCGACATCGCAACCGGGATCGAGACGAGCCTGCTCGGGCTCGCCCAGCTCTTGCTCAGCGTGATGGAATCCGATCTGCCCATAGAACACCGGCCAGAGCGCGCGGTCAACAAGATCTCGCGACGCTCGCTCGACACGAGCTTTGCCCGCGAGCACCTTGGCTTCCAGGCAGAGGTTGACCTCGAAGAAGGACTTCGACGGCTGGTGACCTGGTGGCGAGGCGTGCGCCCCGGGGAGCCGACGGCCCACCTTGTGGCCGTGTGATTGATCGGGCAGCGCCCCAAGAGACACCAAGCGCTCTGAGCGTCCCGCAAACTTGCGTGCGAGTGACGGCTCATTTCAACCGTTTTGTACATGTGCTCACCAAGGGCATCGTCGTGGTTCCCCCTGCGGCCAGGTCCAATGGACCCTGGTTGGACGCTACGCGTGCCACATCGCTGCAGCGGGTCGCCAACCGACCGATCATCTGCCACGTGCTCGATGCGCTTGCCGCAGCGGGAGCAAGCGAGACGGCGGTGCTCACAGTCCCAGATCTCATGCAAGACATCATGGATTGCGTCAAGAGCGACGGCCCGCCGAGCAGCACGGTCCAATACCTGGCCTATGATCCCGGCGCCGACCCCGCGCAGGCGCTGCGCGCGACCGCGGAGTTCGCCGGCGAGAGCCCCACGATCCTGCACCGCGCCGACGGTCTTCTCGGGCAACCGCTGACGCCGTTTCTCGAGCTGGCGCACCAAGACAACGCCGACATCGTGCTGCTCGTCGCGCGTGGCGCGCGTAACGTCGAATGCCTTGGGCCGGCCGCGCAGCAGATGCTTCATGTCGCCGAGCTCGACCCAGCCAAAGCGGCGCTCGGCATGGCCGGCGTATGCGTGCTGGGTCCAGGCGTGCTCACCAATCTGCGACACAGTGGGAGGCCCTTGCAAGGACTCGAGCTGGGGAGGATCGCCGAGTCGCTGGTCGAGTCCGACAGCACGCGTCTGCAGGTGAGCGTGGTGCGCGAGTGGCATGCGTTCGCAGGCGAGGCGTTGGATCTGCTCGATCTGAACCGTGCCGTGCTCGACACGCTCGACGATCGGATGTCCACACCGCAGGGCGACGGCAACAGTTTTGAGGGAAACGTGCTCATCGACGCAACCGCCTCGGTCACATCGAGCGTGATCTGCGGGCCCGTGATCGTCGGTGCCGGGGCACACGTCTCTGACTCCTACATCGGCCCGCACACATCGATCGGCGCGCGCGTCCACATGGAGGGCGTCGAGATCGAGCGCTCGATCGTCTTCGCGGGAGCGAGCATCCTGCATGTGGGCGGGCGTCTGGTGGCGAGCGTCGTAGGCCGCGAGGCCCGCATCTTCCGTGACTTCTCGGTGCCACGCGCAATGCGCCTACAGGTCGCAGATGGCGATGAGGTCGCGCTGTGCTGATCCAGCTGCGGGATGCGATGCACTATCGTCGCCTGGGTGGCTGCTGAACCTGGCGACGCGCTCCGGGTCGTGCTCGCGGACGATCACCACCTCTTCCGCGAAGGCCTGCGCGGGATGCTGGAGGCAGCCGGCATGGTGGTGGTCGGAGAGGCGAGCGACGGGATTGAGGCGGTCACACTCGCTCGCGAGCTGACCCCAGACATCGTTGTCATCGATCTCAACATGCCCAACTACTCGGGCATTGAGGCGACGAGACGGATTGTGACGGCACGCCCGGACTCCCAGATCCTCATCCTGACTGTTTCAACCGACAACGAGGATGTCTTGAAGGCGCTCGCCGCCGGTGCGTCCAGCTACCTGCTCAAGGACGCCAAGTTGGAGGACCTGGTTGGCGGTATCCGCCAAGCGGCCAGCGGCCATGCGGTGCTCTCGCACGACATCGCACAGGCGTTGATGACGCGCGTGCGCGCAGATGCGGCGGCCACCGCCGAGGAGCAGGGCGCCAACCAGCAAGAGGACCCCGCCAAGTCAACGCTGACAGCGCGAGAGACAGAGGTTCTGAAGCTCATCGCAACCGGTGCCGACAACGCCGCCATCGGCCGTGAGCTCTCCATCAGCCCACATACCGTCAAGCAATACGTGGCGAACATCTTCGAGAAGCTCGGAGTCCGCAGTCGAGTCCAGGCCGCTGTCCACGCGGTACGCAGCGGGCTCGTCTGAGCCGGCGCGGCGCGTCATCCGAGCCCGATCCTCAAGCCGCGGAAGGCTCTGCGATCGCGCGAATCGCCGCATCGCGATCGGCCACGCCGAGCTTTGCCACGCCAGCGGATATGTGGCGGCGCACGGTGATCGGCGAAAGTGACAAGAGCTCGCCGATTTCAACCGTGGTCAGGCCGGAGCGGAGCATCTTCAGGATCTCCGCCTCCCTCGTCGTCAGCTGGACTGCACCCACGCGCACCGGCTGGGACGCGATCGCGGTCAGATCCCGAAACTCGCTGAGCACCCGCCCGACGAGCGCCCGCGGCATGGCGGCCTCACCCTGGAGCACGCCTCGCAGAGCGACAGGCAGCCGATTGGGGTCGGTGTCCTTCGGCAAATAGCCGACCGCCCCGGCACGCAGCGCGGCAAGCACATCCTCGGTGCGATTGGAGACCGTCAACATGACGACCGCAGTGCAGGATGCAGCGTCTGTGATCGCACTTGCAGCCTCGATGCCACCGCCGGGCATGTACAGGTCCAGCAGGCATACATCAGGTCGCTCGCGCAACACCGCCGTGACGGCTTCCTCGGCAGTACCCGCCTCGGCCAGCACCTCGAAGTCACCGCGCGTCAGGGCCATTCGCACACCCAGCCGAATCACCGGATGGTCGTCCGCGATCACGACTGTGAGCTTGGCGCTCATGGAAGGACCGCTTCCACGGTGGTGCCGCCACCGGGCGTGCTCGTGACGCGTAGCGAGCCGCCAAGCGCCTCCGAGCGCTCACGCATGCTCTGCAGGCCAAAACCCATCCCGCCGCCATGAGCTGGATCGCCATTGTGCAGCGGATCGAATCCGCGGCCCTCATCGCGGATCGTGAGCCGCCATTCGTCCTCATGCTCCAGGACGACTTCGACAGCATCCGCGCGGGAGTGCTTGGTGGCGTTGGTGACCGCCTCACGGGCGACGTGAATGAGCGAATCGCAGGTCGGCTGGTCGGTATGCGTCTGCGCGGGGACGCTGGAGGCGTCGAAGCTCAGACGCACATGGCGTGCTGCCGCCTTCGCGGCAAGCGCGACAGCCTCCACGATCGGCTTCTCATCCTGATTGATCAGACCGTCGATGACCTGCCGCGCTCCGGCAAGCGCACGCTCTCCCGCCGCGACGGCCATGCTGGCATGAGGCGCTTGCAGCGGATCGTCCGCGATCGAGCGTGCGGTCCCAAGCGCCAGTGACAGGTCCTGCATGATCAGATCGTGAACCTCTGCGGCAATCCGGCGGCGCTCTTGCATCAGCGCCGCACCGAGCTGCCGGCGCTGCCAGAAGCGGCTGAAGAACACCACCGCGGCAAGTGCCATGACCAGGGTCGTCGCGGTTGCGAGCGCGAGGAGAGCGGCGTGCGAGCCCACGCGTAAGCGCACCTGAGGAATGAATGCACTGATTGCCAGAGCAACCAGGAGCAGCGCCACCGCGATGTCCCAGCTGCGCCTTGGCCGGCTGGGTCTGGTTAGGTCCGATGAGGCAGCCAGGCGCCTGAGCCGCGATGTCCCAGCCGCAGGAAATCTCGCGCCGGCAGGATCGGCTCCTGCCATCCCGATCTGGGCTGAAACGGCGTGAACATGTCCCTTGTTCCTAGCTGTGGTGATCATCCCTGCTCACTTTGCCCATCCTTGGTGACTTACGACGGTCTTACGGCGCCGGCCGTTATCTACGAAGTATTTGAGAACAGCTCATTCCGCATTGCGAAATATCGCCACCAGCGTCAGCGCCAGGATCTTGAGATCTAGCCCCAGCGACCAGTGAGCGATGTAGTAGTTGTCCCACTCCACGCGCTCGGCCAGCGATGTCTGGCCTCGGAGCCCATGCACTTGGGCCCAGCCCGTCATGCCTGACTTCACCCTGTGCCGTTCGCTGTAGCGCTCGATGTCCTGCCTGAACAGCTCCACGAACTCAGGGCGCTCGGGCCGAGGCCCGATGACGCTCATCTCACCACGTAGAACGTTGATCAGCTGGGGCAGCTCGTCCAGCGAGCAGCGCCTCAGGAAGCGGCCCACGGTCGTTCTGCGATCGCCACCCTCGATTCCACCAGGAGCGGTGTCTCCGCCCAGCATGAACTCAAACGCCGTGGTGTCGTCATCGCTCAGCGTTGCCTGTGAAGGCTCCTCGTCGGAGACCTGCCCCGGCGCCATCCGCATCGAGCGGAACTTGTAGAGATCGAAGGGCTTGCCATCCCGTCCCACCCGTCGCTGGCGGAAGAGCACCGGTCCCGGCGAGCTGAGACGCACGGCGATGGCGGCACACACCACCACCGGCGAGAGCAAGAGCAGCAATCCCGCCGCGAAGACCGAGTCGAATGCGTGCTTGAGCCCGAACTGCACGCCCTTGGGATCGATACTCGAGAAGGACATGAGCGGAAGACCGCCCACCGTGTCATAGGCCACCCTGTTGTTGATGGTGTCGAACATCCGCGGCACCACCGAGACGTCCAGCCCGAGCTCCTGGCAGTGCCCGATCAAGCGACTCACCCGTGCGTCGGCGACTGAGGAGAACGCGACTATGAGGTGCTTCACGCCGACCCGCTGGACCACCTCGTCAAGGTCACTGGTCGTGCCGAGCACCGGCATGTCACGTCCGCCCACCTCGCTGATCGACCGCGGGTCGTCATCGAGGAAGCCGACTGGGATCAGGCCATACTCGGGATGATGCTCCAGGCGCCGGGCCACCTGCGAGCCGACCACGCCGGCACCCATGATCAGGACCGGTTTGCCAACCAGCCTGCGAGAGCGAGCCCAGCGCTGAGCGAAGGACAGGGTTACGCGCCCCAGGCCCACGCCTATCAGCGCGAACAGCCACGCTCGTATCGACAGCGACTGGTTGGGCAGCCGGCCATTGGCGAACAGGCCGAGTACGGCGACCATCATGGTTGCGACCGAGACCGCGCTGAGGACCGGTATGACGCCATCCAAGAAGAGCGCCCGCAACCGCGTGCGGTAGAGCCCGCGCAGGTAGAAGAGGAGCATGACAAGCACCGGCATGGCAAGCAAGGGCGCCTCGATCGCGGAGACGGAGAGCACCCCGCCCACTCCGTGCAAGGCGACGACCACCGCGGCGCAGAGCAGAGCGAAGTCGACGGCGGGGCCCAGCAGATCCCAACCGCGTCCATCCAGCAGCCATTGAAGCGGCCCGCTGAGAGTGTCCCGCTGCGCAGGACGCGCAATCGGCACTCCGCGCGCAACCGGCAGCTGGCCACTGAGGGGCAGCGTGGGTGTGGTCGTCTGCCGGGCTATTTGCATATCGCTCATGGGACTTCCTGTCCATTTATCCATAGGACTTCCTGTCCATTCATCGTCCGTTCAGGCTCATCTCAGTAGAGCGAGCTCATCGAGGCTCGCGTGCCAAGCGCCTTGTGAGCGCCGCTGTACAGGTCAGCGCCACAAGCGTCAGGCAGACGACGAGCAGGTCCTGGCCTGTGAGACCCAATGTGTCCCCACCTCCAGAGCCGCCCAGCTGTGAGGAGAGCGTCTGGTCATGACTCCCCTGCGCGGTGCCTGCTCGGTCTCCGACTGCGCCCGGCGAGGTCGCGGAGTGCACTCTGCGCGCGAGGATCCGCCGGGTGCCTGAGGCAGATCGCGAGCCGCTGGACACAGTCTCCGGCTGCACCGCGGAGAGCGCGCTTCCCGAGCCGCCGGCGCCTCCCTGGCTGCTTGAGCCACCGCCCCCCGGGGTATTCAGGAGCATCGAGCCGAGGATCACCTGGTTGCCGGCGCCAGGTCCACCGTAGCCGCTGAGCATGGGCGAGCTCGCCCATGAGCTTGCAGGTACCAGCAGCAGCATCGCGAGGCCAAGAATCGAGGCGATCTTCAGATTGCGTGTCATGACATTCCCTGCCGTGGGTCCCTTCTGTGGCGTGAGCGACGCAGTCGCCGCTTATCCCTGCCAAGTGCCCGGACATCCGATGTCGTCGCAGTCGGTCCGCATGCACCTTGCGCGTTGAGACCGGCGTTCGAACAGGCACTTGACAAGCTAGCGAAGGTCACCAGCAGTGTCGAGGCTCGAATGCCTAAAACCGCTCGCGGTTATAAGAGTTGCTGAGCTTTGAGCAGAATCGCGCGATTCAAGCCCTCCACGTCCACCCTTTCGCCGTGGCGCACGGCGCGCAGCGCCGCCGCGGTAAGCGGTTCGCGAGGGGCGAGCCACACGGCCCGCGTGAGCAGCCTCAGTGCTTCGCGATGCTGCCCATCGTTCGAGGCGATCGCGCCCAGCTCGAGCGTCGCATAGGCATCGCCAGGAGTGCGCTGGAGCGCACTCGTGAATTCCTCCTTCGCACGCCTGAGATCGCCCAGGCGCAGCGCAATGTCGCCGGCCACTTCGGCCGGTTGATCACTGAGCGGGTTCAGGCGAGCGGCTGTCCGCAGGCGTTCGTAGGCGAGGAGGGGAGCCTGCACCCAGACGCGCGCCGCCCGCTGAACCTCGAGCTCGCTCAGCCACGGCGCGGCGAGCGAGGCGCCGCAGGCCAAGGCCAGGAGGGCGCACACGAGCACGAGGACCAATTTGGCGCTCGATGAGCGTTGCGCGGAGCCCAGAGCAGACTCCGTGTGCGCGCGCGGCGCGAGCGCACAGCCCAGCCCGAGCAACGCAAACGCGGACGCTCCCAGGCCCGCGAACTCCCAGAACCAGTCGAAGGAGCCCTGCACCACCCAGTAGGCGAAGCCCGCAAGCGCGGCACCCGTCACCAAGCGCGCGAGCTGGTCGGTCCTTCTCATCGCTCTGGCGGCCGCCAGCAGCGCGCCACTCAGGCCCAGCAGCGCCAGGAGCGTCCCCACCGCGCCCGTCTGCGCGAGCGTGCGCAGCTCCACGCTGTGCGGATACTTGGGCGTCTCCGTGCTGCGGCCATGCTGGAGGTATTGCTGGGCGAAGTTATCGGCCCCGATTCCGAGCACCGGGTGTGCAAGAAACTCGTCGAGAGCGACGCGATAGAAGTCATAGCGGTTGCTCCCAAGGCCGCTGATCAGCCTGTTGCCCGTGCCGTTGGCCGCATAGCCGCTACCGCTCTTGAATGTCGCCCACTCGTGTCTGACGCGAGCGACGGGATTGCCCGCCGCGACCAGACCGCCCGCCAGCACCACCACCAGCGCGACCAACGCCAGCCCGCCAACGCCTCTGTGCAGACGTATCCTCGAGCTCTCCGAGAGCGTGCGTCTGTGCTCGAGCGCCGCGCTCGCCCCCACGAGGAGTCCGACGAGTACCGCCGAGCCGAGCATCATCAGGCTCGCGGTGTGAATTGCAGCCTGCGCGCCATGGCCTTCTTCCAGGCGCTTGCCCACGCGCAGCAGCGCGGGCGTCGCGGCGCCGATACCCACCGCGACGGGCACGAGCACGGAGAATGTCCGCACCCTGCCAGGGAGCAGGACGAAGACCAGCACGAGCATGATGGGCGTGGCATAGAGCGAGCCCCTGCTCTGGCTGAGCAAGGCCACCTCGGCCAGCAGCACCGTCCCACCCGCGAGCAATCCGCGCACGCCCCAGTGGATCTGCTTCGCGCGCGAGAGCAGCACAGCGACCCAGGCGGCCATCATCCACTGCGCGGGCGCGGCGTTGACATAGCCGGCTGGATAGACCAGACGTCCGTCTGGCAGCATGCTCTGCAGCTCTCCCGGATGGCCGGCCGCGAGGTCGAGGCGCAGGGCGATATAGAGCGCCACGCCGATCGTCGCGAGTACCCACGTGCAGAGCAGGAGACCAGCGCTGCGCCCATTCTGTGCCCAGCAGGCAAAGAGCGTGAACACGAGCAGGTAGAGCAGCGTCCTGTCGGCTCCTTCCCAGGCGTCGGCCTTCACGCCCGCCCAGAGGATCGAAAGGAAGCTGAGTGCCGTGTAGGCGGCCAGGCAGAGGACGGCGAGCGCCACCGGGCTTGGAACGCGACGCCACTGCAAGGGCACGCTCCAGATCGCGATGCCTAGAAGCGCCAGGACGATCAGTCCCGCCGGCGCCCAATGGGTGAGTGGATAGCCGGCCTGGCTCGTCTCACCGATCACCAGCAGCACGACCACCGCCATCATCGGCACGGTGCTCGGAACCTCGCGCAGCACCCCGAGGATGCCGGCACTTGCCGACCCCGTTCTCGATCGCTCCCGCCGACTGCTCCGAGGTTGGCATCACGCCGAGGATAATCGGGGGTGTGGAGGACTCAGCCGCAGAGGAGCGTGCTCATCCTCCGTCACGCCTATCTGTGCCCGCGGGCCTCGTAGCTCCAGCGAGCAGCAGCGAGAGCACCCGTCCCATCAGGTCGTCAGGGACCGCCCGAGGATCGGCGAGCTTCTGCCTGGCGATGCCATCCGCGAGCGCGTCGATGGCGATCGCCAGGTGCTCCGCCGGCAGCTCGAGCTGCAGATCGAACTCGCGAGCGCCATCGGCGATGAGACGCGTGAGCACGTGGCGCACCCTCGCAAAGCTCGCAGCCACCCGCTCACTCGCCTTACGGTCACGCGCGGCATAGGCCCAGAACTCGATGAACAGCATGAGCATCTCAGGCTCGCGCTCGACGATCTCCATCCAGTGCTTCGCACCGTCATGGGCACGCTCGGCCACCGACGCGAGCTCGTCCAGGCCCGCGGCGATCTCCTTCGAATAAGCGTCTATCTCGCGTTCCATCAAGGCTAGGAACAGGTCCTCCTTACCCTCGAAGTTCGAGTAGAGGGCGCCCGTCGAGTAGCCCGCCTCCACGGCGATCTCCTCTACCGAGGCTCCGTGGAAGCCGCGTCGCGCAAACACGGTGCGCGCCGCCGCATAGAGGCGCTCACGCGTCTGCGCCCTGCTCTGCTCCCGTGTGAGCCTGGTTGCCACAACGCAATCATAATTGACAGAGCGTCTGCTATTCCGATAACGTTCATTATCCGTAATCGGGCCCGATCGCCAGCTGCGTGCAGCGGGGCGATCGCCCTCCGCAAGCGCAAGCGCGAACAGGAGCGAGACATGAGCAGCACCACCACACCCGGCTCGGCGGACAGCGCAAACCTCCTGAGCCTCCCCGTGGACGCCATCTCATACAGGGATCTCTACGCACGGTGGGAGCACGGCAACTGGAGCGCCACCGAGCTCGACTTCACCGAGGATGCACGCCAGTGGCGCGAGGAGTTCACCGACTTTCAGCGCAAGGCCGCCCTCTGGAACTACGCCCTGTTCTTCTGGGGCGAGGACGCTGTCGCGGACAACCTCTCTCCCTATATAGATGCAGCTCCGCTCGAGGAGCAGAAGTACTTTCTGGCCACCCAACAGGCAGACGAGGCCAGGCATGCCGTGCTCTTCAAGCGCTTCATGCATGAGGTATGCGGCATCGGCGACGGCTCCATGTCGAGCAGCCTCACAGCGATCAAGCCGCAGCTCACCTCAGGCTTTCGCAAGATCTTCGATCGCCTCGACACGATGGCCGACGAGCTGCGTGCCGATCGCTCGCGGCCCAAGCTCGCCGCCGCAGTGGCGCTCTACCACATAGTCATCGAGGCGGGCCTCGCCCAATCCGGCCAGCATATGATCTGCACCTACCTGCAGGAGCAGGATCTGCTGCCCGCCTTCCGCGAGGGCATGGAGCAGATCTCAAATGACGAGCAGCGCCACATCGGCTTCGGCGTCAAGCTGCTCTCCGACCTGAACCGCGAAGACGAGCGCGTGCCTGCCGCGGTGGCCAAGCTGCTGCGCGAAGTCCTCCCCTACACCGGCCAGGTGCTGATGCCGCCGGGCTGGGATGAGAGCTACCTCACCTGCTTTGGCTACACCTTCGATCGAGTGGGGAAGGAGGGCGTCAACTCGTTGATGAGCAAAATGCGCTCGGCGGGCATGCCGCTCGAGAGTCTTCCCGGTCCGCCGCTTGTCCCCCCCGGCCTGAGCCCCGAAGAGATCTCCCAGCGTGGTCGGGCACTGGCGAAGGCGGGGATCACCGGTGTGCGCGAAGGCCCCAGCAAGCGCGACCGAGAGACCCTGGAGCTCCTGTTCGACACGATCCGCCGTCAGGTCAATCCCAAGCACGGCCTGCGCCGGAGCACCACCTTCCAGTGGGAGTTCTCCGACCCGGACGTTCCCACCTGGCATCTCATCGTCAACAACGGCTCGAGCACCGTGCAAGAGGGGGAGTCACTGAGCCCGGACCTGCGCTTGCGCATCTCCTATCAGGACTGGGTGGATGTCATCGGCAACCGTCTCGATCCGCTGCGAGCGTTCGCCACCGGGCGCTTGCGGGCACGCGGAAACCCGCTGATGATCGCGCGGCTGATGAAGGTCTTTCCGCGCGGCTGAGCCGTCCCGCGCCCGGGCGCTATTCGAGCCCGAACTCGTGTTGGGCACGCGTGCCCGGCGCTTGGATTGGAGGGGGGCCTGCGGCATCGCCAGATCCGGCGCCCCTGGCATCCGAGGCCTCAGTGGGCGGGGAGGCCGGCGCCCTCAAACGCCGCACCGACCTACGTGGGCTGCGCTCCGGACCGAACTCGCGGCTTGCGCTCGTATACGAGCGAGCGGTGGGCAACCCTTGCGAAAAGACGTGCATCGCACGCGCGTACGCGCGTGCGTGGGCATTCGAAAACGAAGCACCACCCAGCGGCGAGGCCGGCGCCGGGAAGCCGGCTGCCTGTCCCAAGCGGACCGTGCCCACCGGAGAGACGCTGGCCCGATGCTGATCAGATCGAGCGATCAGCACAACCGAGCCCGTGCCGAGCCCCACCACCAGTGCCGAGCCCACGACGAGCTTGCCCGCCAGCGACCGCGCGCCCACCGAACTCCCGGTACGAGCGGCATGGACACGACCGATCTTCGCGGCCCTGCCAGAGCGCCAGGGCAGCACGATTGGAGGGAGCACCGCCGCGAGCCCGCGCAACGAAAGAACATATCTACGACAGGCGGGGCACTCACGCCTGTGCGCCACAGCCAGCCTGTATCGCTCGCCCTCGGGATCGAGGATGCCAAACGCCAGAGCACGCATCAGCGATGCCTGCTCATCGCACCAGGCACCCTCCCTGATCGTCTCCACCAGCGCTCCCAGCTTGCCCGCCACACCGGGCCTGCCCGCTCCCTTGCCCTCCATCAGCTTGCGCATTCGCGCGTCGCTGATACCCATCTGAGCGGCTGCCTGCGCCCTGGAGAGGCCCTGCAGATAGCAGAGCGCCGCCGCTTGGCACTCCCGCTCGCTCAGCCTGCTGCGCATCCCCTCGAGCAGCTGGCGAACTCGTGCCCTGTCATCGAGTTCGCCCGTGACATCGCGTTCGTCCACGAAGTCCTGCTCCAGAAGCCGCGCCTGTCCGCCGGCGCCATCTCCGCCGGACGCAACCTGCTCACGTCCACGTGAGCGATGTTCGTCGATCGCGCGCCTGAAGGTGACCAGCACCAGCCAACCTGCCGGATTCTCGACCTCCTCGCCCTCCAGGATCGCGGTGTACAGACCCTGCCAGGCCTGGGCGTAGCAAGCTTCGAGATCGGCGTGGTCGAGCCTCACCCCAGCCGCACGGAGTCGACCTGAGACGATCGAGAGCACCTTGCTGCGCAGGCCTTCGAACTCGCCGCGCAGTAGACGCTCCGCGCGGTAGCGGCGCAGGTTCAGCGCGCTCGCCGGGCTCATCGCCCAAGCTCTGGGCTTCCAGGGCTCATCGGCCAATCAGCGGGCCAATTGCCTGCAAGCTTTACGAATGGGCCTCAGCGTCAGCGAGAAAGCGCCCGATCTGATCGAGGCTCAGCGAGCGCGCGTCCTGACCGTGCTCCAAGCCATCGTGCCAGCGCACGACCTCTTCGAGCCCGCGCTCGAGGCTCCAAACGGCCCGCCAGCCCAGCAGACGCTCGGCCCTGCCGGAGTCAAGCGCCAGCCAGCCGGCCTCGGGTGGGGCGAGCGCGTCGTCAAGCTCCCAGCGCAGCGCGCCGCCCCAGAGCTCGCCCAGGCGGTCCAGCACCCAGCGCACCGGACGCACGTCCTCATCGGCGGGGCCGAAGTTCCACGCCTGGGCGGCGTCCTGCGAGCGCCAGAGCTCCTGGGCGAGGATGAGATAGCCGCTCAACGGGTTGAGCACGTGCTGCCAGGGTCTGACCGCATCGGGGTTGCGCACACGCAGCGATCCGCCGGTCTGTCCTGACATGGCCCGTAAGGCGTCGGGGATCAGCCGATCCGCTCCCCAGTCGCCGCCGCCGATCACGTTGCCCGCACGCGCGCAACCGAGGCGTGGAGCGTCATCGGAGCTGAAGAACGAGCGCCTGTAGGCGGCTGCCACCAACTCGGCGCACGCCTTCGAACTCGAGTATGGATCGTTGCCGCCGAGCGGATCGCTCTCGACAAAACGCCGAGGGTCGCTGCGCGAGCGATCGCCGGCGTGGCCCTGGGGATTCTCGTAGCACTTGTCCGAGGTGACCACCACCACGGCGCCGATCGCGCCTCGCTCCAGGCGCACAGCCTCCAGCACGTTCGCCGTGCCCATGACGTTGACCTCGAATGTCCCCAGCGGATCCATGAGCGAGCGCCTCACGAGCGGCTGGGCGGCGAGGTGAATGACAACCTCAGGTCCGATCTCGCGCAGCGCCTCGCGCAGCGCATCGACGTCGCGGATGTCCACGGCACGCTCGTCCATGCGCTCGCCCACCTTCGCGAGCTCGTAGAGCGAGGGCTGGGACGGTGGAGCTTGGGCGAGGCCGCTCACGCGCGCGCCCAGGCTCTGCAGCCACAGCGACAGCCAGGCCCCCTTGAAGCCGGTGTGACCTGTGAGCAGCACTGCTCGTCGCTCCCAGAAGGAGGCATCGATGGGCACGGCCGCGCAGCGTATCCGCTCGCCGTGCATGGGTAGGCTCAGCGCCACATGGTTCCAGCGATCCCTCCCAGGGCGGAGATCCTCGGCATCCCGCTCGCAATCTCCGACTATGAGCAGGTACTGGACTGGATGTACGCAACGATCGCCGCCGGTGGACAGAGCTATCTCACCGCCGCGGCGGTGAACCTCGTGATGTGCGCCCAGGAGGAACCAAACACGCGTGCCGCCGTGCTCGGTGCGACGCTCGCTTTGCCCGACGGTCAGCCGCTCGTGTGGGCGCTGCACGCGCTCGGGCACAAGCAGGCGACGCGCATCTATGGCCCCGACCTGATGGCGCTCTTCTGCGCCAGAGCCGCCTCATCCAGGACGCCAATCTACCTGTATGGCGGCCGCACCCAGGCGGCGCTCGAGCTGCTGAAGGAGCGCCTGTCCGAGCGCTTCCCCGGGCTGGTGGTCGCAGGCTCCTTCGCACCGCCGTTCAGAGCGCTGAGCGCCGCGGAGGAGGCCCAGGTGATCGACGACATCGATGCCTCGGGCGCGGAGGTGGTGTGGGTTGGCATCGGCCAGCCCAAGCAAGAGCTCTGGATGGCCGCGATGCGTCCGCGCCTGCGGGCGCAGCTGCTCGTGGGTGTGGGTGCAGCGTTCGACTTCCATGCCGGGCTCGTGCCTCAGGCGCCGCCCTGGATGCAGCGCAACGGACTGGAGTGGACCTACCGCCTCTCGCGCGAGCCACGCCGTCTGTGGCGACGATATGCGCGCTACAACCCCCGCTTCGTACTGGGATTCGCCGGCCAGTATCTGCGCGAGCGCAGGTAACCTGGCACGTGTGAGCAGCCCGCAGCCAATCGCGGAGGTCTCGATCCTCGGACTGGGTCGCATCGGCCTGCCGCTTGCCCTCTCCTTCGCCGATCGCGGTCTGAGGGTCGTGGGGATCGACACCGACCCCGCCAGGCTCGAGTCGATTCGCGCAGGCGTCATGCCCTTCGATGAGCCCGGCGCCCAGGAGGTGCTCGAGCGGGTGCAAGCGGGCGATCGCCTCTCGCTCTCCGAGCACGTGACCGACGCAGCTCAGGCTCGCCACATCGTGCTCACGCTGGGGACGCCCTCCTTCTCGCACATCGAGATCGACATGCGTGACATCCGCTCGGCGCTGGATGAGCTGCTGGGATCGCTGCTCCCAGGCCATGTGATCACGCTGCGATCGACAGTCGCACCTGGCACGACCGAGTTCGTTGCAGGCTATCTCGCCAAGCACAGGGGCCTGCAGATCGAGGAGGAGCTGTTCGTCGCACACGTGCCCGAGCGCATCGCCGCGGGGCGCTTCTTCTCCGAGATCGACGAGCTCCCATGCATCGTCGGCGGCATCGGGCCACGCTCCGGCGAGCTCGCCGGCGAACTCTTTCAGACCTTCCAAGCGCCGATCGTCCAGACGACTCCCGCCCAGGCCGAGCTCGCGAAGATCTGGGCGAACATCCTGCGCTACACCAACTTTGCCTTGCCCAATCTGTTGATGATGGACTGCGAGCGCCACGGCGCGAACGTGTTCGAGGTGATCGACCTCATTAACCGCGACTACCCCCGGGGCGGCATCGCCCAGCCCGGTCTCACGGGAGGCACCTGCCTGCGCAAGGACTTCGCCTTCTCGGAGGAGCGCTCCAATGCACCCGGGATGCTGCTCGCCGTCTCGCGTGTGAACGAGTCGGTCCCGCTCTTCCTCGTCGAGGGGATCAAGCGCCGCCTGGGCACACTCTCCGGGCGCAAGATCGCGGTCCTCGGCCTCGCCTTCAAGGCGGATACCGACGATGAGCGCGACTCGCTGGCCCACAAGCTGATCAGGCTGCTCGAACGCGAGCTCGCCGACGTAGCGACCCACGATCCTCACGTAGCGACCCCAACCTTGTCCCTCAAGGACGCCCTGCAGAGCGCCGATGCGCTCGTCATCGCAGCCAACCACTCCGAGTTCTGCACCGCCCAGACGCTGGCCCTGATCGGCGAGCACACCGCCCCGGACTGCCTGGTGGTCGATCCCTGGAACTGCTGGGGAGCCGCCCAGGTGTTCGCCTATGCCTCCGAGCTCCTGGCCCTTGGGGCGAGTGCATGAGTTGGGCGGGCAAGCGCATGAGCTCAGTGACGCACATGGCTCTGGGGGCGGGGGCATGAGCCGCGTCCTGGTGACAGGCGGTGCGGGAACGATCGGCTCGGCGGTGGTGCGACGCCTGCTCTCAGACGCCGCCTATGAGATCCGCGTCTCCGACGAACGTCCAGCCCCGCAATGGATGCGCGAGGGATGCGAGGTCCACACGGGCGATCTTCGCTCCTACGCCGAGGCCAAGCGGGCCACCTCAGGCTGCGCCCAGGTGATCCACCTCGCCGCGATCGTCGGTGGGATAGCCAACTTCCATCGCCTCCCACATACGCTCACGGAGGTCAACAACGCCCTCTACAACGCGGTGATCCGCGCCGCGCTGGAGTGCGAGGTCGAGCGCTTCGTCTATGTCTCCTCCTCGATGGTCTTCGAGGGCGCCGAGCTCTTTCCCACCCCTGAGGAGTACCTGCCGCGCTGCCCAGTGCCGCGCTCGGCCTATGGCTTCTCAAAGCTCACGGGCGAGATCTACTGCCGCGCCGCCCACGAAGAGCACGGCCTGCCCTACACGATCTGCAGGCCCTTCAACGCCTACGGCCCCGGCGAGCTCCCAGATGACGAGCCGGGGATCGCCCATGCCGTGCCCGATCTGATCAGGAAGGTGCTCTCGGGACAGCGGCCGCTGCAGATCTTCGGCTCCGGCGAGCAGACCCGCACGCTCACCCATGTTGACGACATCGCCAACGGGGTCGTGACCGCGATGGGCTCGCAAGCAGGACTCTGCGAGGACTTCAACATCTCGGCCTCCCGGGAGCTCACGGTCGCCGAGATCGCGCGCATCGTCTGGAGCGCCTGTGGCGAGGATCCCGCCACCTTCGCCCTGGAGCACCTGTCCAGCTTCGAGGTGGACGTACAGCGACGCTGGCCATCGGTGCAGAAGGCCCAGGAGCTGCTGGGCTGGCAGGCCCAGATCGAGGTGGAGGATGGGATCGCATCCACCGTTGACTGGCTGCGAGCGCGCGGCTTCGCGCAGGCGGCATCACCGCGGGCCTCATCGGTAGGGTGCAGCGCATGAGCGAGCGCCAATCGGCATTCATCACCGGAATCACCGGCCAAGACGGCTCCTATCTCGCAGACCTGCTGCTGGAGAAGGGCTACGAGGTGCACGGACTGGTGCGACGCTCCTCGACCGAGAAGCACGACCGAATCGACCATCTGCAAGGCCGCATCACGCTGCACCAGGGCGACCTGCTCGACCAGCGCTCGCTTGGAGACGCGCTGCGCGCCGCCCGTCCCACCGAGATCTACAACCTTGCGGCGATGTCCTATGTCGCGGTCTCCTGGGTCCAGCCCACCCTGACCGCGGAGCTCACGGGCGTGGGCGTGACGCGCATGCTCGAGACGACCCGCGAGATCTGCCCTGAGGCGCGTTTCTACCAGGCCTCCTCGAGTGAGATGTTCGGCAAGGTCCGCGAAACGCCGCAGACCGAGAGCACGCCCTTTCACCCTCGCTCGCCCTACGGGGTGGCGAAGGTCTATGGCCACTTCATCACCGTCAACTACCGCGAGTCCTACGACATGCACGCGACGAGCGGGATCCTCTTCAACCACGAGAGCCCCCGCCGAGGCCTCGAGTTCGTGACGCGCAAGATCACCTGGCACGCGGCGGCGATCAAGCTGGGCATCGTGGACAAACTGGCGCTGGGCAACCTCGACGCCGAGCGTGACTGGGGGTATGCCAAGGACTACGTCGAAGCGATGTGGCTGATGCTCCAGCAAGACGGCGCCGAGGACTATGTGATCGCCACCGGCATCTCCAACTCCGTGCGCTCCTGCCTGGAGATCGCATTCGACCAGGCGGGCATCGAGATCGACGGCCACGTCGACATCGACGAGTCGCTCAAACGCCCCGCCGAGGTCGACCATCTCATCGGCGACCCCTCCAAGGCCAAGCGAGACCTGGGCTGGGAGCCGAAGACGAGCTTTGAGCAGCTGATCAGGATGATGGTGGACTCAGACCACAAGCTCCTGAACGGCGCTCGCTGACTGCGATTGCTCACTGACTGCGATGGCGGTAGGGCTGTTCGATACCTCCACGCCGCTGGCGCCGCTGCGCGAGCAGCTGCGCTGCGCCGTGGATCGAGTGCTCGACTCAGGGCGCTACATCCTCGGTCCTGAGGTCTCAGGCTTCGAGCAGGAGTTCGCGGCCTACTGCGGCGCGACGCAGGGGATCGGCGTCGCAAACGGCACCGAGGCGATCACGATCGCGCTGCGGGCGATGGGCATCGGCCCCGGCGACGAGGTGGTCGTGCCCTCCTTCACCTTCTATGCCTCCGCGGAGGCGATACCGCCCACCGGCGCCACACCGGTTTTCTGCGACATCGACCCCGACACCTTCTGCGTCACGGCCGAGAGCGTCAAGGCCGCGCTGACGCCACGCACGAAGGCGGTGATCGCGGTCCATCTGTTCGGCAACGTCGCCCCCGTGGCCGAGATCGAAGCGCTGGGCGTTCCCGTGCTCGAGGACGCCGCCCAGGGCGCCGGGTCCCAGTCGCGCGGCGGGCGTCCGGGAGGGCTGGGCAGTACCGCGACTTTCTCCTTCTTCCCCTCCAAGAACCTGGGCTGCTTCGGCGACGGCGGCATGATCCTCACCTCCGATCCCCAGATTGCAGAGCAGGCCCGCATCCTGCGCTTCCACGGTTCCCACGACAAGGTTGACTACCAGCAGGTCGGCTACAACTCGCGTCTCGACGAGCTCCAGGCGGCCGTCCTGCGCGTGCAGCTGCCTCATGTGGACGCGTGGGCGCAGGGGCGCTGTCAGGCGGGTCGCCACTACGAAGATGCGGGCCTGGGCGAGCTCGTGAAACTCCCGGTCCCCGTCGATGGCTGCTCGCCCGCATGGCACCTCTACGTGGTGCGCCATCCCGATCCCGATCGCCTCTCAGGAGCGCTCGCCGCTGCAGGCATCGGCTGCAAGGTCTACTACCGCACGCCCGTGCACCGCCAGGTGGCGATGCAAAAGTGGGGCGATGGAGTGCAGCTGCCCGCCACCGAGGAGGCAGCGCGCACGCACCTGGCAATCCCGATGAGCGCCCTCCTCAGCCGCGAGCAGGCCGAGGAGGTCGTGGCAGCCGTGCGCAGCGCAGGCTAGCGCCAGCGCTCAAGCAGGTCTTCGTCGGGTACCTCGCGCACGACCCTACCCGGCACGCCGACGAGCACCGCCCGCGGCGCGACATCCTTGGTCACGACCGCGCCCGCGGCGATGAAGGCCTCCTCGCCCACCTCCACGCCCGGAGTCAGCACGACGCTTCCGCCCACGCGACAGGCACGACGCAGGATTGCGCCCCGCAGCGGCGTCTGGACGCCGTGGCGGCTCATCGTGTTGTCATTGGTGGTGCTCGCCCCAGGGCCCACGAACACGTCGTCCTCAACGACGGTGAACGCGGTGAGATAGACGTTGCTCTGCACACGCACCCGCGCGCCCACGCTCACATCGTTATCCACGACGCTGCCCCGGCCGATCACTGAGTCCGGGCCGATCGTGGAGCGCTCCCGCACAAAGCACTGATCGCCGAGGATCGACCCCTCGCCGACCTTCGCCCCGGCAAAGACGATTGCGCCCGCACAGACCGTCACCCGCTCTGCCAGCTCGAGTGCAGCGACCTCGCCCTTCGCCGAGGAGCCGCCGGCGAGCTGCGGGCGCTTGCCCAGGATCGCATGATCGCCGATCACACAGCCCGCACCGATGACGGTGCCCTCGTGGACCACCACATGGGATCCCAGCGAGGCGCCCTGGCCGATCACGGCGCCCTTGTGGACCACCACGTGCGGGTCGAAGGAGACCCCCTCACCAATCGTGGCCCCCTCGCCCACGACCAGACCCGGCGCGCGAGGATCGCTTCTCACAGCGACACAACGTTCTGGGCGTGCAGGGAGCGTGTGACACCGCGCAGGTCCAGCACGAGGCGGGCACGCTTGGCGACCAGCTCGTAGTCGACCTCCCTGTGGGCTGTGACGATCAAGGCCAGGTCGCTGTCCTGCAGCGTCTCCTCCAACGGGAGGCTGCTGAGCTCGAAGCGCTCCAGCGTGGGTACGTGAGGGTCGTGGTAGCTGACCGTCGCACCCAGATCCAACAGCAGCTCGAGGATCTTGAGAGCCGGCGATTCGCGGACGTCGCCGACCCCCGGCTTGTAGCTGACGCCCAGCAGCGCAACGCGCGCGCCCCTGACCGCGAGACCGGCGTCGTTGAGCACGCGCTGGGCCTTGGCGACGCAGTGATAGGGCATCTGCTGGTTGACCTTGCCTGCGAGCTCGATGAACTCGGTCACCATGTCGAACTCTCTTGCGCGCCAGCTGAGATAGAAGGGATCGACTGGCAAACAGTGCCCACCCATCCCCGGGCCCGGCTCGAAGCGCATGAATCCGTACGGCTTGGTGGCGGCCGCCTCGATGACCTCCCAGATGTCGATGCCCATCCTGTCGGTGAGCATCGCGAGCTCGTTGACCAGGGCGATGTTCACCGAGCGGAAGATGTTCTCCAGGAGCTTGCACAGCTCCGCCGCCTCGGGGTTGGAGACGCGCACGACCGAATCGCACACGAGCTCATAGAGCGCCTGGGCGCGATCGCCGCACTGCACGCTCAGCCCGCCCACGACCTTGGGGGTGGTGCGCAGCGTGAAGTCCCGCCTGCCCGGGTCCACCCGCTCCGGCGAGAAGGCGAGCTGAAAGTCCAGACCGGCCACCAGCCCCGAGCCTTCGAGTAGCGGCGCGACCCGTTCGCGCGTGGTGCCTGGATAGGTGGTCGACTCCAGCACCACGAGTTGACCTTTGCGCAACACCCGCGAAAGCGCCCCCACGCAGTCGAGCAACGGGCTGAGATCCGGCTCCCTGTTGGAGGTGAGCGGCGTGGGCACGCAGATCAGGATCGCCTCCGCCCGCACCAGCGCCTCATATGAGGTGGCAAACTCGATCTGGGCAGCGACGCTGCGCAGCTGCTCGCCGGGAACGTCCTCCACGTGGGAGTCACCGCCCTGGAGCGCGAGCACCCGCGCGGCGTTTGAGTCCACGCCGATCACCTCGCAGCCCTGCTGCGCAAAGGCAACTGCGAGTGGCAGCCCGACGTAGCCGAGTCCGATGATGCCCACCGTGCTCATCAGCGGCGCAGTCTATGGGAGGTCATTGCGGGCAGCGGCCCTATGTGAGGTCCTAGCCGGTGGCCGGCCCGCCATATACCTCCAGCAGCGAGCTCGCGATCAGCTCGGGGGAGCAACGCTCCATCACCCTGCGCCGGCCTCGCTCCCCGGCGTGCTCATCGCCCCAGCGACGCTCCAGCGCCTGGGCCAGCGCAGCTGCGTCACCCGCAGGGACGAGCCCCTCCTCCTCAACGAGCTCCGGCAACGCCCCCACACGGCTGGCGATCACCGGCAGCCCGGCGGCCATCGCCTCGGCGGCAGCCATCCCAAAGGTCTCTGCGGAGCGCGATGGTACGAGTGCAACCGACGCTCGCGAGCGAAGCTGTGCGAGCTCATCCCCATCGACACGGCCAAGGAAGCGCACGAGCTCCTCCTTGCCCCCACCACCGCGCGTGGCACGCCTGACCAGCGCCTCGCGCTCGGGTCCGTCGCCCACGATCAGCAGCCGCCTGCCCGTCTGCAGGCAGGCGTCGATCGCCACATCCACGCCCTTCTCGGGCGCCAACCTGGAGACGACGAGCGCGTAGGAGCCTGACGCGGCCTGCGAGCCCACGGCGGCCTGCGAGCCCATAGCGGCCTGCAAGCCCACAACGGCTGGCGAGCCCTTGGGGGCCGGCCAGCTCTGCACCGGCCTCACCAGCGGTGGGAGCACCCGCGTCCGCTCTGCAGGGATGGGCGCCCCAAGCTCGGCCAAGCGCGCCAGCGCGAACTCGCTGGGAACCAGCACCACGTCCGCCTGCTCGATCAGGCGCCGCTGCCACATCGAGAGCGCCAGTGCATACGCGAGCGCCTCAGGGCGGCTCTCACGACAGTTGCGCAGCACACCGGGCAGCGTGTTCTGAGCATGGCAGCGAGTGCACTCCTCACCCTGCGTGAAGCAGACTCCCACGGCGCACACAAGTCTGTACTGATGGAGGTGGAGCACTACCCTGGCGCCCGCCCTGCGAGCGGCCTGCAGCGAGCGCCAGCCGAAGGAGGGGTGGAGGTTGTGGGCATGCACCACGCGCGCGCCCGAGCGCTTGACCGCGCTCGCGAGCTCGGCCGTGGCCGATCCCCCTCTGAGCAGTCCGATCGCCGCCTCCGTACGCCCGAGCTGGCTGGAGTCGCGCGTGAAGAGCTCCGCACGCTCGCCCAGCTGCTCCCTGACCAGCCAGAGCAGGTCTTCCAGGACACGCTCCTCACCGCCGGTGGTGCGGTAGCGGTTGTGAATGAACAGGACCATTGCATGGGCAAACCTAGTGCGTCCAGGAGCGAACCATCCCGGGCGTCGGAGCAAGCCATCTCAAGCAGCGCCCATACTGCCCTCCATGGCGCGAAGCGCATCGATCGTGATCCCGACCAGGCGGCGGGCTCGCTACCTCGAGGTGGCGCTCGCGTCGATCGCTCCGCAGGCGGCCGCGCTCGATGTGGAGATCGTGGTGGTGGACGATGGCGGCCCGAGCGTGGAAGTCCAGGCGCTGGCAGAACGAGCCGGCGCGCGCTATGAGGCACATCCCAGGCCGCTCGGTTTGAATGTCGCCCGCAATACCGGGGTTGAACGCTCCGACGGCGAGCTTGTGATCTTCGTCGACGACGATGTTGAGGTGGGGGAGGGGTGGCTGCAGGCGCTCTTGGACGCAGTTCACGCGCACCGTGGGTTTGAGGTCTTCACGGGTCCCATCCACGCGCGCCTGGAGGGGCCTGCTCCCCATTCATGCGGTCGAGAGAGCGCACCGATCACCTCGCTCGAGCTGGGAGCGCATGACGTGCAGACCCGATACGCCTGGGGGGCGAACATGGCAGTGCGCAGGGAGGCGCTGGAGCGGGTCGGCCCGTTTGACATCTCGCTGGCGGGGGCCGGGGACGAGCAGGAGTGGCAGGATCGGCTGCACGGAGCGGTGCTCTATGTGGCTGGAGCGGAGCTGGACCATCTCCGTTTGGGAGAGGACGCGCGCCTGCGCGCGCTCGCGCGTGGCGGCCGTTTCAGGGGACAGGCAAGCCGCCGCTTCGACGCCTGGCGAGGCGAGGCGCCCCAGCTGGTCCGCGAGATGGGCACGCTGGCGGGTTGCGTGGGACATGTCATCCGCCGCCGCTGCCCCGCGGGATTGGTGATGGTGGCCCACAGCTGGGGACGACTGGAGCAAGGGCTGAGAGAACGCGCCAGCCGTGGAGGGCCTCCTGGCGGGCATGAACCCATTGACGGCCAAGAGCCGCTGGGCGCCGTCCATGGCCGCCTGGGCACAGATGACTTCCTCTCAGGCGAGAGCGGCACCGTCGGCGGCCTCGACGGCCTGCGACGGGTCGCAGGCGATGAGCTCACAGACTGCTTGGCGCTCATCGGCGGCACCCGCCTGCGCCTGGCAAGGGCGGCGAGGCGCTCGCCCCCCAGGCGCCGGATACTCGCTCTGGGCATCGAGCGGCCAGAGCGAGCGCAGCTGGCCGGGGCGATGCGCACAGAGCTGGAGGACTCTCGTCACGAGGTCGAGCTTCATCTCGCGGCGCCAGGTACCTTGGGGAAGTTCCAGAACCTCAATCTGCTCCTTGATAAGTTCCCGCCCGAAGAGCACGACTGGCTGCTGTTGGTCGACGACGATGTCGAGCTGCCCAAGGGCTTCCTCGATCGTTTCCTGTTCCTGATAGAGCGCTTCTCGCTCGATCTCGCCCAGCCGGCCCATCGCGCGAGCTCTCACGCGGCCTGGCGAGTGACCAGGCGTAGGGCTTGGAGCGTCCTGCGGGAGACATGCTTTGTCGAGATAGGACCTGTGACGGCCTTCGCCAAGCGCACCTTCCCGGCGCTTCTGCCCTTCCCCGAGCTGAGGATGGGATGGGGGCTGGACCTCCACTGGGCGGCCATTGCGCGCGAGCATGGGTGGAGGTGTGGTGTGAGTGACGCCGTCGCGATCGGCCACAGGGTGGCTCCCGCCGCACATGCGTACTCGCGTGAGGATGCGCTGGCCGAGGCGCGTCTGTTCCTGGCCGATCGCGCCTATCTGAGTGCCCAAGAAGCGCAGCGCGTCCTAGTTACGCATCGACGGTGGTGAGCGCGTGAAGGTCGCCGTGGTGGCGGAGTTCTATCCACGACAGTCAGATCCCGTCCTGGGGATATGGACACATCGGCAAGCGCTCAGCGCCAGGGACGAGGGCGCCCAGGTGCACGTCTTCGTCCTCCACCGGCTGATCCCGCCCCGCTCCTCACTGAGCGCAGGGCCGATCGGCGCGGCCAGAGAGCTCAAGACGTTGCTCTCAGAGCCTCGCATGCAGGTCCGCGACGGCATCGAGGTCCACTACGTCCCGTTCGTATCGCCCCCCCGGGAGCGCTCATATCCAGCCTGGGGCGCCTGGGCTGCCCCTGCGCTTGCAGTGGCGTTGCGGCGCCATGCACGCAATGTTGGCATCGATCTGATCCATGCCCACAATGCCGTGCCCGCCGCCGACGCGGTGCGGCGCGCGAGGCTGAGGGTGCCGATGATCGTCTCGATCCACGGGGGCGATGTGCTCTATACGGCGCATCGATTCGCCGCAGGCGACGCGGCCGTCAGGGGTTCGCTCAAGGCCGCCCGACTCGTGATCGCCAACAGTCGTGGGATCGCCGAGCTCGCCGGTGCCCACGGGGCCGCCGAGACACGGGTCGTTCATCTGGGCGCCGATCTCCCTCGGGCGAGCAGACAGCCCCAGACAGCCGTGGGGTGGGCCGACGTGGAGCCGCCCTCCGCCGTGGAGACGGCGGGAGCGCCGCAACCGCTTGGAGAGGCCAGACGCCGATCGCGCGAGCGAGCTCCAGCGCTGGTCACGGTGGGCCATCTGGTCGCGCGCAAGCGCCATGCCGACGTCCTGCGGGCCCTTGCAGTACTTGGCAGGCGCCATCCGACACTGCGCTATGTGATCGTAGGGGACGGTCCTGAGCGCTCCACGCTCGAAGAGCTCGCCTCGCGATTGGGAGTCGCGGAGCGAGTGCAGTTCTGTGGACAGCTCGAGCCAGGGGCCGCGGTAGCCAGAGCGAGGCAGTGCACGCTCTTCGTGATGCCCTCCACCGAGGAGGCCTTCGGGGTGGCCTACATCGAGGCCATGGCCGGCGGAGTGCCCGCGATCGGCTGTCGAGGAGAGCCCGGTCCAGAGGAGATCGCCGCGGCGGGCGACGGCTTCATGCTCGTGCCTCCGGGAGACATAGAGCGTCTGACGCAGCGCATCGATGAGCTGCTCTCGGACCCTCAGCGACTGCGCGAGGCCGCCATGCGCGCAAGCGCGACCGTAGCCGCCCATTTCACGTGGGAGCGCTGTGGGGAACAGACAATCGAGGCCTACCGGGACGTGCTGCGATGAAGCCTGTGCTGTTCGTGACGGGACACGCCCCCTTCGACAGGATCGGTGCATTCGCGGCGCTGCACCAGCTCGAGGGGATCGAGGTGGCGCTCTTCGGCGGGCGCTCCAAGCATGGAGGACCCATGCTCGATGAAGCGCTGCCCTTCCCTCACAGGCACGTGGCCCAGCACGAGCTCTTCAGACTCGCGGCAAGCGGCAAGCACCGAGCGGTCGTTTGCTCCGCCGGTGGCAGGGTCGCTCTGCCCGCCACGTGGGCGGGGGCCCGTATGGCGGGGGTGCCGCTGATCCTCTGGACATCCCTGTGGGCTCACCCACGTAGCCCTGTTCATACGCTCAGCCTCCTCGCCCTCAAGCGCCTCTATAGATCCGCGGACGCCGTCGTCACCTATGGCTCGCACGTGAGCGCCTATGTGCGCTCACAGGGCGCACGCAATGTTCATGTCGCTCCTCAGCCGGTTGACAACGCGTTCTGGGGCTCCTCTGAGGTCAACCCTCCCAGCGATCCCTCATGGCCGGCCGGGGCGCAGACAAGGTTCCTGTTTGCGGGACGCCCAACCCGGGAAAAGGGTCTTAGGGTGCTGATTGAGGCCTGGCGGAAGTCAAGCCTTTGCGCGCCCACCGCCGCGCTCGTCCTCGCCGGCGGGGGATCCCGACCCCCTTGGGTCCCCGCCGGCGGCGCGGCGGTCGAAGATCTGGGCTCGACTCTACCGTCAGGGGTACTCAGCCTCGACCCGGTGGACCCGGTGGAGCTGCGCAATCTCTACGCCGCCTCAAATGTCTTGGTGTTGCCCTCGATTCAGACCAGAACTTTCCGGGAGCCATGGGGTCTTGTCATCAACGAGGCGATGAACCAAAGACTGCCAGTGATCGTGAGCGACGCGGTGGGAGCCGCGGCGGGAGGTCTCGTCCAGGATGGACGTAACGGCTTGGTGGTTCCAGCAGGCGACAGCACCGCGCTCGCGAGCGCGCTCGAGCGGCTGGCGGCCGATCCGCAACTTTGCATGCGCATGGGAGAGGCAGGGGCCGAAGACGTCAGGGCTTACGATTACATCGCCTGGGCAGAGGGCTTCTCGCGGGCGCTGGACACGCTCGGGCTCGCCCGGAGGCGCTGGTAGCGTGCGCCAACCGACCATGACCGCGATCGACCAACCCAGACCGAGCACCGGGTACAGATCGAGCATCCGGCCCAGATCGAATATCGGCCGCGCAAGTGTGCGCTGCTGGGCGATGACGCTGCTCATATTCGGGCTGCTCAGCGCGAGTGCCAGCGCGAATGTGGGCACCAAGATCATCGAACGATGCACCCATGGGCAGTCGCTTGGAGGGTTCTCCCAACAGGCATATCGCAAGGCGCTCCAGGAGATTCCCACCGAAGTCGAAGAGTATTCGGACTGTGCCGAACTGATTCACAACGCGCAGCTCGCTTCCGCCAGCGGACGAGCGGTGAGCTCCGCGGCCGCGGTGGCGTCGTTGCCGACTGCGCTGGCGACCACGCCCGCGGAAAAGCACGAGCTCGAACAGGTCCACCACACGGGCTCCAGGCCCGTGAGCGTCGGTGGTCAGATCATCCACCCGGGCGTGGTCCACGCCAACATCGCCTCCGCCGTCAGCTCGCTGCCAAGCCCACTGCTGGCCGTCCTCATCCTGCTGCTCGTCTGCGCGCTCACACTCGCAGGCGGAGCGCTGAGAAATCGTGTCCCACGCATTCGCCGTCACGACTGAGCAGGCCCCCACGGGAGCCCAGCGAGCGCCACTGCGCGAGCGTGAGGCTCGCTCTGTACGCACTCGAACCCCAGCTGAGCTCCCGCCCCCTGGACGTGGTCTCGGCCCAGAGACGATTCCAGCACTGCTGTGGGCGGCCGCGCTCTGCGCGACGGCGTTCGTCGCAGGCGGAGGGCTGAGCCTCGGCACGATGACCACCACAGAGATGGCGCTCACGATCGGCTCTGGCATCGTGATTGCCGGGGTAGCGCTCATCGCCCCTGCGGCGCAGCGTCAGTATGGGATGGTCGCCGTGCTGCTGCTGTTTGCCTTCACGGCGCTCACGGCCATCTCGATCGCCTGGTCGGTACAACCGGACGCGAGCTGGGAGGACGCGGCGAGACTGCTCGCCTACAGCTCGTTCTTCGGTGCCTGCATGGCGATCGTCCGCGTGGCTCCAGGACGCTGGCCGGCCGTTCTGGGTGGGATCACGCTAGCGGCGGTCATCGTCTGCGGCTACGCGCTGCTCACCAAGGTCCTGCCCGACAAGCTGGACGCCAACGACACATATGCGCGCCTGAGAGCCCCATATGACTACTGGAATGCCATCGGACTGACCGCCGCCATGGGCGCGATCGGATGCCTGTGGCTGGGGGCGAGGCGGGTTGGCAACGCGCTGTTGAGCGCCCTGGCCTACCCGGCGATGGGACTGATGCTGGTGACGTTGATGCTCGCCTACTCACGCGGCGCGCTCGTCGCACTCGTGCTGGGGGTGGTGCTGTGGCTGTGCATCGTGCCACTGCGCCTGCGCGGCGCTCTGCTGCTGCTCGCCTCAGGCCTTTGCGCGGCGATCGTGGTGGCCTGGGACTTCTCCAACCATGCGCTCAACTCCGAAAAAGTCGCGCTCGCCCAACGCGTGAGCGCTGGGCACCAACTTGGCGTGTTGCTGGTCGAGATGGTCCTGCTGCTGATGTTCGTAGGCCTGCTTCTGGGCTTCGTCGTTGGACGCCATGCACCCTCACAGCTGACACGCAGACGCTTGGGGGCGGGCCTGTTGAGCCTCGTGGCGGTGGCGGTGATCGCATTCGCGGGGGCGCTCACCTTCACCCACCGCGGCCTCTTCGGGACGATCTCCCACAGCGCCAACGCACTGACCAATCCGCACGCACGCCTGCCCGCCAACACCCCCGGGCGTCTGACCGCAATCGCGAGCATGCGCGCGCGCTATTGGAACGAGGCCTTGAAGGTGTTCCAGGCGCACCCAGTGCTCGGCTCCGGCGCCGCAGGCTTTGCGACGGCGAGGCTGCGCTACAGGACGGAGAGCTCCAAAGTCATCCAGGCCCATGGCTATGTGGTGCAGACGCTCGCAGATCTCGGCCTGGTGGGCCTGGCGATAACACTCGCGCTGCTGGGCGCATGGGCGCTCGCCGCCGGACGCGCCACCCACCCATTCAACCGGAGCTGGCAGAAATGGCGATGGAGGTCCAGCCCCACGCCCTACACCGCTGAGCGCATCGGGATGTTGAGCATGCTCTGCATCGTCGTGGTGTTCGGTATCCACTCCTTCGTGGACTGGACTTGGTACGTGCCAGGAGACGCCTGTGTAGCGCTGCTCTGCGCCGGCTGGCTGGCAGCGCGCGGGCCGCTCTCCGCTCCTCAGCCCTCCCATGCGCCCCTCTGGCCGATCTCGCCGGGCACGCTCTCTCCCAGAAGACTCGGTCCCACGCGGATTCTGATCGCCGCGGCAGCGATCCTCGGGTCGCTGCTCATCGCGTGGTCGCAGTGGCAACCTGAGCGCTCGATCAGCGCCTCCCAGCAGGCCCTCTCGTTGCTTGCGAGCTCTCCGGCCGCAGCGCGCACGCAGGCGCAGCTGGGGGTCTCTCTGGATCCGCTGTCCGCCCAGGCGTTGTTTGCGCTGGCTGCTGTCCAGCAGCGCACGGGCGAATCCGGCCATGCGAGGGCGACACTTGCGCGAGCGGTGCGTCTGCAGCCCTCGAACCCCCGGACCTGGCAAGCGCTCGGCGAACATGACCTGCCCAGCGCTCCTGGCTCTGCGGTCAAGGAGCTACGGGCGGCCCTCTACCTGGACCCCGAATCAGTTGCTGTCCAGAACGCCTATGTCGAGGCGCTGCGCGCCACCAGCGGCTGAGATCGCTCCGAAGAACTCAAAAACGCGAGCGCCTCGCGCTCGCGAGCATGAGGGTCCTGGCACAGGGGATGCCACCCGCCCCGAGCACCTCTATCTGCTCGAAGCCGAAGTCCTCCAGCAGTGCCCTCAGGGTGCGGGTGGTGTAGAAGCGCAGGTGATCGGAGCGCGGATCGAAATGCTCATCGAAGCGCCTGGGCGCCAGCGCCCAGGCGAGGAGCAAGAGCGGGCCATGTGCGGGGGTGCTCAACAGCAGGGTGGCGCCTGAGCGCAGCACCCTGCGGATCTCGGAGAGCCACCCCTGGGTGTCGGCGACATGCTCGATCACCTCACCAAGCCACACCACGTCAAAGCTTGAATCCGCGAAGGGCAGCTGACCGTCAGCGTCCACCAGCCGCAGATCCAGCTCTGGATCGCGTCTGCGCGCGCGATCCAGAGGCTCCTGGGCCAGATCAATCCCCACCACCTGTGCGCCCGCAGCTTTCAGCTCAGAGCTGAATATGCCCTCGCCACAGCCGACGTCGAGCACCCGATCTCCCTGGTTGACCCGGTGCAGCAAAAAGGAGCTGCGCAGCTGGAAGTGAGCAGGACGAAGTCCTGCTGGCACACCCTCCCACAGCGACTCGTAGTAGGCCTGAGCAGGCATGCCAGGAGGCTATCCACGTTGCAAGCGGGCGACTAGGTCCCTCCCAGAGAGGCAACTGAACCTCGCAGAGAGCGGGAAAGAGCTTGCGATCCTTTCACTGCGACGCCGAACCCATTATGTTGAGCGGGTGCACCGACGGGGAATGACGCGCACTTCTTCGTGAGAGTCGCGTTCGACAGCAGGCCCGCGTCTGACCTACATGGCGTAGGCCGTTACTCGCGGTGCCTCGTCCAAGCCCTGCGCGAGACGGCTGAGGAGGGCGGCGAGATCATTGAGACGCACCGGCCACGCCAGGTGGACATTTTTCATGCTCCCTGGATGCAGGGCGCGATGCTGCGAAGCCCATGCCCGATGGTGGTCACCCTCCACGACGTCGCGGCGCTGAAGCGGCGCAGCGAGCACCTGCGCATGGGAGCGCGCCTGCACCTTCGCAACCTCGCGGTGCAGCGAGCAGTGGGCGTGATCGTGCCCACTGAGGCGGTTGCCAATGACGCAATGGCGCGCTTGGAGCTCGAGAGCGACCGTGTGACGATCATCCCCGAGGCACCCGACTCTGCGATGTACCCGAGATCGGAGGAGGAGGTCGAGCAGGTCCGTGAGCGCTTCGGCCTGCCTGAGCGCTATCTGGTCTGGGTGGGCAACCTGAGACACCCAGAACCGCGTAAGCATGTTGCAAAGCTCGCCGCCACAGCTCGAAAGCTGCCCTTGGTCCTAGTCGGACCGACCCAGCCATGGGCCCACGAGCTGCCTGACGTGACACTCACAGGAGATGTCAGCGACGAGCATCTGGCGGCGATCTACAGCGGGGCCCATGCACTGGTGCTCCCTTCCGAGGATGAGGGATTCGGGCTGCCCGCGGTGGAGGCACTGGCATGCGGCACGCCAGTCGCGGCATTCGACGTCCCGGCGCTGCGAGAGGTGCTGGTGAACCGAGCGGCGCTGATCGAGCCGAGCGATCTCGATGGCCTCATCGCAGCGGCTGAGCAGTCTCAGCGCCCAGCGCCGGCGCCACCGACCTGGACCTGGCAGGACGCAGCCCAGGCGACCTGGAAGGTCTACGAGCGTGCTCTCAGCGAGGTCAGCGAGACGTGCGCCGTCGTTCGCCGACGCCGGGTGGGCCCCATCCGTCACCGGCGCCCAACAGGCCCCGCCACACTTGACCAATAGGCACCTGTCCGCCTGATCGACACGCTCCCAACGCCAGGTCAGTAGGCGCCTCGACGCGTGATCAACGCGGGGATCGTCTTGAGGAGGATCGTCAGATCGAGCGCTAGCGACCAGCGCTCGAGGTAGATGAAATCAAGGCGCACAAGGTCGTCGAAATCGAGCTCAGCCCTACCCGATACCTGCCAGAGCCCGGTCATCCCTGGCAGCACCAGATAGCGCTTGCGATGCCAGTCCTCCAGCAGCTCATAATCCCGTTCAGGGAGCGGCCTTGGACCGACGAGCGACATCTCGCCGCGCAGCACGTTCACGAGCTGGGGCAACTCGTCCAGCGAGTAGCGCCTGAGGAATCTCCCCACCCGCGTCAAGCGCGGATCGTCGCGGATCTTGAAGAGCGCGCCTGAGGCCTCGTTGAGCTCTTCGAGCTCACCCTGTCGCGCCTCAGCATCGACGTACATCGTCCTGAACTTCAGGCAAGCAAACGGCCTGTGCCCAATCCCGTGACGCATCGAGCGAAACAGCACAGGCCCGCGCGAGGTCAGCCGCACCGCCAGCACGATGGCGATGAGCAGCGGGCAGAGCAAGACCAGCAGCAGCATCGCGCCGATCACGTCGAAGGCGCGCTTCAGCGCGAAGTCGATCCCCTCGAAGACGGGCGACCCCAGCTCGAAGAGCGGGACCGACTCGCCTGGCACGAACTCCGCGCGATGGATGAGGATCTCCATCGTTGAGGGTGCAATCCGTACCCGCACCCCACGCTGGTGGCACTGGTCCACGAGCTCCACAGCCTGCATCTCTGGAAAGTCAGGGTCCGCGATGATGACCTCGTCGAGGCTCTGAGAGTCGAGCACACTCTCGATGTCGCCAAGGGAGCCCAGGCAGTGCAGTCCGTTGGCCGGCAGCGGCCTTGGCGAGACGAATCCAACGATCTCGATCGGCGTCGGCGAGCGGGTGGCTCCTTCCAGCGCATGGGCAACATCCTTGATGTGCTCACCCGTGCCGACCAGCACCGCACGGCGCCTGTAGCCGGCGGCGTGGAGCAGCATGCCCGTCAAGCGCTCGTACATGTGCCGCAGCGAGGACACGTAGAGCAACGCAAAGCCAAGCGAGCCCCAGAAGATGTAGTAGCTGGAGAACTGTTCTCCGCTGACGAGCGCGAAGAGCAGCGCGACGAACGTCACCTGGAAGAGCGATGCGACGATCCTCGTCAGCCCGGGGCGCTGACCCCTGCTCGCGTACAGCCCCGAGCGCGCGAAGAGCAGCGCCGTAAGCAGGTAGGCAAAGGCGAGGATTCGCCTCGTTTCGCTGAAGGCCTGCGCCACACTCACATTCCCGTACACAGCCGCCTTGATGACCAAAGCCGTGAAGATCGCCAGTCCAGCGCCCGCGAAATCGATGGCGAGCAGCGAAAGGATCCGCGCGAAGCGCCTCGCGGTGGCCATCCTCAGCAGGAACGAGAGCGCCGGCGGCCGCTTCCTGCGCACGTCTCGACCAGAGCGCTCCAGATGCACGACCGGCCGGCCTGGCGCAGGGTTGACTGGACCATTGGGCGCAGGCCCGACTTGCCCGTCGGGCGCGACGCGTCCTCCCGGCGCGCCTGTCGGGATGCCTTGCGGGCGCTCGGCCTGTTGAGCAGCTCGAGAATGGGCTGCCATCTCGCCCCTCACAACTCCTCAGGTTCGCAGATGTCGCGGTCGAGCCATCAGTTTGCTGATGCCCAGGATGCTCAGCCGACAAGCATGCCGGTGCCCGCAGCGTCGATGGTGCGCTGTAAACCCTCCTTCAGTCCTACCAGCGGCGACCAGCTCAAGAGCTCTTTGGCGAGGGTTATGTCAGGCTTGCGCTGCTTGGGATCGTCGACAGGCAGCGCCTCATAGATGATCTCTGAGGATGAGCCCGTCACCTGCTTGACCGTATCTGCCAGCTCCAGCAGCGTGAACTCATCGGGGTTGCCGATGTTCACCGGCTCGTGATGCCCTGACTCCGCGAGCGCGATGATGCCCGCTATCAGGTCGCTGACGTAGCAGAAGGACCTCGTCTGGGAACCATCCCCGAAGACGGTGATCGGACGGTTGGCGAGCGCCTGCCTCAGGAATGTGGGGATCGCGCGCCCATCGTAGGGCCGCATCCTGGCACCATAGGTGTTGAAGATCCGCACGATCGAGGTGTCCACGCCCTGCTGGCGGTGATAGGCCATCGTCATCGCCTCCGCGTAGCGCTTGGCCTCGTCATAGACGCCTCGTGGACCGATCGGGTTGACGTGACCCCAGTAGCTCTCGGTCTGCGGGTGCTCTTGAGGATCGCCATAGACCTCGCTCGTCGATGCGATCAGGAAGCGCGCCCGCTTGGCCTTCGCGAGCCCCAGCGTGTGATGGGTCCCGTAGGAGCCGACCTTGAGTGTGTGCAGCGGCAGTCTCAGGTAGTCGATCGGCGATGCGGGTGAGGCGAGGTGGAAGACGAGGTCGATGGGCTCGTCGATGAAGTAGGGCTCGACGATGTTGACATTGAGGTGGACGAAATCCTCCGTCCTGATGTGCTCGATGTTGATCAGCGAGCCCGTGTCGAGATTGTCCACGCAGATCACGCGATTTCCGCGCGCTAAGAGCTCGTCGCAGAGGTGTGAGCCCAGGAAGCCCGCGCCTCCAGTGACCAAGCAGGTGGACACGGGCGCAGAATAGGCGATGCTCGGCGCAAACGTCCTGTCCCAACCAGGTCCATATCATCAGTGCATGGCAGCGACAGAGCGTTCATCCGGAACAGGAGCCGAGGATGCCTCCGAGCATCTGACCGTAGCGCCGATCGTGGGCCCAGACGATCCGCGGCGCTTCACCGACTCCGGGATCGAGATCTCCGAGCTCTACACCGAGCAGGATCTGCCCGCCGATCTCGAGCTTGGGCAACCAGGAGAGTTCCCCTACACCCGCGGGGTGCATCGCGAGATGTACCGCAAACAGACCTGGACGATGCGCCAGTACGCGGGCTACGCCTCCGCCAAGGAGTCAAACGAGCGCTACCGCTACCTGCTCTCCAAGGGCTCGACCGGGCTGTCGATGGCGTTCGATCTGCCCACCCAGCTGGGGCTCGACTCAGACAATCCTCGCTGCCTGGGCGAGGTGGGCCGCACAGGAGTGGCGATCGACACGATCGAGGACATGCGCACCGCCTTCGATGGCATCCCGCTCGATCAGGTCTCCACATCGATGACGATCAACGCGCCGGCCGCCTGCCTGATGCTGCTCTATGAGCTCGTGGGCGAGGAGCAGGGCGTTCCCTCCGAGCAGCTGCGAGGCACCACTCAGAACGACGTGCTCAAGGAGTACATCGCGCGCGGGAACTACATCTACCCGCCAGAGCCAACGATGCGGCTCACCACAGACCTCTTCCAATACTGCGCCCAGCACATCCCCAAGTGGAACACGATCTCGATCTCGGGCTATCACTTCCGGGAGAAGGGCTGCTCCGCCGTCCAGGAGGTCGCCTTCACGCTCTCCTCGGGCATCGCCTATGTCCAGGCGGCGATCGACAAGGGCCTCTCCGTCGATGACTTCGCCCCAAGGCTCGCCTTCTTCTTCAACGGCCACAACAACGTCTTCCAAGAGGTCGCGAAGTTCAGGGCAGCCAGGCACATGTGGGCCAAGATCATGAGTGAGCGCTTCGGCGCCACCAATCCCAAGGCGATGATGCTGCGCTTCCACACCCAGACTGGCGGGGTCACGCTCACCGCCCAGCAGCCTGAGAACAACATCGTGCGGGTTGCGCTGCAGGGCTTCGCGGCGGTCTGCGGCGGCACCCAATCGCTGCACACCAACGGCTTTGACGAGGCGCTGGCGCTGCCTACCGAGCATGCAGCGAAGATCGCCTTGCGCACGCAGCAGATCATCGCTCACGAGTCAGGGGCCACGGACACGGTCGACCCGTTCGCGGGCTCCTACTTCGTCGAGGCCTTGACCGAGGAGATCGAAAGGCGCGCAAACGAGCTGATCGCCAAGGTCGACGCGCTGGGTGGCTCGGTCAATGCGATCCAGTTCATAACCAGCGAGATCGACGAGTCTGCCTGGGGCTACCAGGAGCGCTACCGGATCGGCCAGGACATCGTGGTGGGCGTCAACAAGTTCCAGGAGGAGGACGTCGAGGTCCCCGACTTGCTGCGCGTCGATCCAGACTCCGAGCGCCAGCAGTTGGAGCGCTTGAAGGCGTTCAAGGAGAACCGGGACACCGAGCTCGTGGAATTACGCCTGGAGGAGCTGCAGGCCTGCGCACGTGGCACCGAGAACCTGCTGCCGGCGATCCGCGCAGCGTTGAAGGACCGCTGCTCCCTGGGCGAGGTGTGCGGGGCGATGCAAGACGTCTTCGGCAAGTATGCGCCCACGTTCTAGGCATAGCCAGCCGCGGACTTGCCTCGCCCGCCACTGCAACCACTAGGCTGCGCGCCATGATCGCTCCGGCAGTCGCGTTCTTCGAAATCGTCCTTGCGATCCACATCATGGCCGCCGTCGTCGCCTTCGGCGTGACCTTCGCCTACCCGATCATGTTTGCAGTGGGGGCTAAGCAAGATCCACGCAGCCTGCCCGTGCTGCACAAGATCGAGTACACGATCGAGCAGCGGTTGATCAATCCAGGGATGCTGGTGCTGTTCGCCGCAGGAATCTATCTGGCGAGCAAGCTGCACCAATGGAGCGCCTTCTACGTCCAATGGGGCTTTGCCGTAGTCATAGTGATCGGCGCCCTGGTGGGCTCCGTGATGATCCCGACGGCGAAGAAGGCCGCCACAGCCGCCGAGCGCGATATCAAGGCGAGCAGCGGCGAGACGATCGAGCTGAGCTTGGAGTACCAGGGGCTCGTCCGCAGGCTCGCAAGGGTGGGCGGCGCGCTCAGCCTGCTCGTGCTCGTCACGATCTACTTCATGGCCACCCACACAGGGGCATAGGCTCAGGGGCCCAAATTCCAGCCCAATAAGGGCTGGCGCTAGTCTGAGAGCCTGGCATGTCTCCTCGTGGGTATCGAGTCGCAGTCGTTGGCGCCACCGGCCAGGTGGGCTCGCTCATGCTGCGCCTGTTGCGCGAGCGTGCCTTTCCGGCCCGCGAAATCGTCCCCTTTGCCTCTGAGCGCTCGGTGGGCAAGGAGCTTGACGGAGCTCTGGTCGTGCGAGCCCTGAGCGAGGAGGCCATCGAGGGCTTCGACCTCGCGCTCTTCTCGGCGGGCGGCTCTGTCTCGGGCGAGTGGGCTCCGAAGTTCGCCAAGGCTGGCTGCCTCGTGGTGGACAACTCCTCCCGCTGGCGGATGCAAGAGGACGTGCCGCTGGTCGTGAGCGAGGTCAACCCAGGCGCGCTCGCCGCCCACCACGGGATCGTGGCAAACCCAAACTGCTCCACCATGCAGATGGTCGTCGCGCTGAAGCCCATCCACGACGAGGCAGGGATCGAGCGCCTGGTGATAAGCACCTATCAGGCCGTCTCGGGCACGGGCAGAGGCGCTGTGGAGGAGCTGTTGGGACAGTCCCATGCACTGCTGCACGAGCTGGAGCCTCCTGCGCCCGAGTTCTACGCGCACCGGATCGCGTTCAACGTGCTGCCCCATGCGGGCAATTTTGCCCCAGGCGAGGATCACACCGACGAGGAGCTCAAGCTGATCAACGAGACAAGGAAGATCCTCGCAGACCAGGACATCGCAATCAGCGCGACCTGTGTGCGCGTGCCCGTGGTGAACGGCCATTCCGAGGCGGTCAACGTGCAGACTCGCTCGCCGCTATCGCCAGTGCGGGCCCGCGAGCTGCTTGGACAGGCGCCAGGTGTCACGGTCATCGACGACCCAGCGGCTTCGCTCTACCCCCTGGCGAGCGACGTCGACGGCAAGGACGGGGTATTCGTCGGCAGGATTCGCCAAGACCCTGGCAACGAGCGGGCGCTTGACCTTTGGATCGTTGCCGACAACCTTCGCAAGGGCGCCGCAACCAATGCCGTCCAGGTAGCGGAGCTCCTGCACGAGCAGCACCTGATTGCACCAAGCGCCGCAAGGGCAGCTGCCTAGGAGGAGTAGCGTCCGATCGCTCGAACTTCGTGGGCGATGATCTCATCGGAGGCGCAGCGCACACTTGTGAAGTCCCCGCCCGAGCTCTGGAACGAGCTGAGCGAGCCGGCATCGCTCTCCCGCCACCTGGGCGAGCTGGGCGATATCCGCATCACGAACATGGAGCCTGAGAGCGTCGTGGAGTGGGAGGCGGAGCTGCTCAGAGGCACAGTGAAGCTGGAGCCTTCCGGCTGGGGCACCAGGGTCACGCTGACCGTCAACCGCGAGTTTCCCGACTCAGACGGCTCAGCCATGCCCGAGATGGAGTCGCCCCTCCAGGCCGTTGTACCCGAGGACTTTGCCCAGCCCGAGAAGGCTGCGCAGCCCGAGCAGGCCGCGCAAGCCGAGCAGGCCCAGTCGCAAGGCGAGCCAGAGCCCAGCAACATCGAGCCGCAGGCAGCTGGAGCGCCGCCCGAGCAAGAGGCCAAGCAAGAGGCCAAGCAAGAGGCCAAGACGGGCCTCCCCTCTGAGGAGCCGCTACCACGTCAAGGGTTCTTTGCACGGATCTTTCGGTCGTTCAAAGGGCGGCCAGCGCCTGCGCAAGATCCAGTGCCCACACAAAACTTGGTGCCCACACAAGAGTTGGCGCCCACGCCAGACTTGGCGCCTGCACACGATCAAGCTCCCTCACCAGACTTGGACCTGGCCAAGGATGTCGCACCTGAGCAGGACATCGCCCTCAGCCAGGACGCAGCCGATGAGCAGGGCTCAGATCTCACCTCAGAGCTTGCCGCTGCCGAGGAGGCGGTCGTCGCGCAGGACACGGCGCTCCTCACCTCGGTGCTCGACAGCCTGGGCGCAGCGCACCACAGGCCGTTCTCCCGAGCTTAGGCTCCACAGCGTGGGCCGCTGAGCGGCGGATAACATCTCGCCTCCCATGCGACAGAAGGCCCCTGAGACATACGAAGAGAAGCTCGCCCATCTGCAAGAGCTGCGTGACGCTGCGCTGCATTCGGCCCCTGAGGCCGAGGAGAAGCAGCACGCGCGCGGCAAGTACACCGCCAGGGAGCGTGTCGAAAAGCTCCTTGACCCAGGCTCCTTCCAGGAGCTGGACACCTTCGTGCGCCACCGCACCTCAGAGTTCGACATGCAAAAAAACCGACCCTGGGGCGACGCGGTGGTAACCGGCCATGGCACGATCGACGGCCGCACCGTATGTGTCTTCAGTCAGGACTTCACGGTCTTTGGCGGCTCGCTCGGCGAGGTGATGGGCGAAAAGATGTGCAAGATCATGGACCTGGCGGCCAAGATCGGCTGCCCTGTGGTCGGCATCAACGACTCAGGTGGCGCCCGTATCCAGGAGGGCGTCGTCTCGCTGGGCGCCTATGGCGACGTCTTCGTGCGCAACGTCAAGTGCTCAGGCGTCATCCCCCAGATCAGCCTGATCATGGGGCCGTGCGCAGGCGGTGCCGTCTACTCGCCGGCGATCACCGACTTCATCTTCATGGTGAAGGAGACCTCCCACATGTTCATCACCGGTCCTGACGTGATCAAGACGGTGACCGGCGAGGAGGTCGGCTTCGAGGAGCTGGGCGGAGCAATGTCCCACAACACAAAGTCCGGGGTCGCCCATTTCGCTTCAGAGGACGAGGACGCCTGCATGGAGGACTGCCGCTACCTGCTGAGCTTCATGCCCTCGAACAACCTCCAGATCGCGCCCAGGATGGAGCCCGAGGATGACCCTGAGCGCATGGACCCAGAGCTTGACCATGTCGTTCCAGACAATCCCAACAAGCCCTATGACATGCGCGATGTCGTGCGCCTGATCGTCGACGAAGGCGAGTTCTTCGAGGTCCATGAGCACCACGCCAAGAACATCATCTGTGGGTTCGCGCGCCTCGATGGATACGCGATCGGGGTCGTCGGCAACCAGCCCAACCAGCTTGCAGGGGTGCTCGACATCGACGCTTCCGCCAAGGCCGCTCGCTTCGTGCGCACATGTGATGCCTTCAACATTCCACTGCTGACCTTCTGCGACGTTCCAGGCTTCCTGCCAGGGACCGCCCAGGAGTGGGGCGGCATCATCCGCCACGGAGCGAAGCTGCTCTATGCCTTCACGGAGGCCACCGTGCCCAAGCTCACCGTGATCACGCGCAAGGCATATGGCGGCGCCTATGACGTCATGGCCTCAAAGCATCTACTGGCTGACTTCAACTTCGCCTGGCCCACATCAGAGGTCGCGGTGATGGGCCCAGAGGGGGCGGTCAACATCATCTACAGGCGCGACATCGCACAAAGCCCCACACCCGATGAGCGCCGCCAGAAGCTGATGGACGACTACAAGGCACGCTTCGCCAACCCCTACACGGCGGCGGAGCGCGGCTATATAGATGATGTGATCGTGCCCCACGAAACGCGACCAAGACTGATCAGGGCGCTGAGGACGCTGCAGACCAAGCGCGAACCGGGACCCAAGCGCAAGCACGGCAACATCCCGCTCTAGCATGACGTCCTCGCCATCGACCGCAGAGGCGGCTGCGATCATCGCCGCGATCGAGAGGTTCGCACGCCAAACGTCGGACTCTGGGCCCACTTGCTCAGGAACCTCAGCACCGCCGACTGGATGGGCAGCCGTGGCTATGCTCGAAGGCGTTCGGGCCGATCACCCCCGCGATCAGTACAACCCCTGGATAAATACCTAAAAGCCGCTAGCCTTTAGACCAATCTCATTGTCGGCGCAACCAAGGCCGAGCGGAGCGGTCGGCTCAGAGTAGCCACACCCGACGCCCGGATCAGGAGGTCTCGCTTCATGGAGCCAGTTTCCGTACCCACTCAACGAGGCACGCTCGAGGATCCCGAGATCCTCCAGAACGTTCCTGGGCACGTGATCCCGATCCTCCAGCGCGAGTACGACGACTTCAAGACCGAGGCCACGAAGTTCCTGGCGGGCGAGACGCCCGAAGACGAGTTCATCAAGTTCCGCCTCAAGCAGGGCGTCTATGGCCAGCGCCAGCCCGACGTCCAGATGATCCGCACCAAGCTTCCCTATGGCGGCATCACCCCCGAGCAGATGGAGAAGTTCGCGGACGTGATCGAGAAGTACGCGCCGCTGCGCAAGGGCCACGTCACCACCCGCCAGAACGTCCAGATGCACCACATGCCACTGCCTGAGGCCGAGAAGGCGATCCGGGAGCTCGGCGAGGCAGGGCTCTCCAGCCGCGAGGGGTGCGGCAACACGGTCCGCAACGTCACAGGCGACCCGTGGGCAGGAGTCGCCAAGGACGAGCTGTTCGACCTCACCCCCTACGCCGCCGCCTACGTGCGCTACTTCGTGCGCCATCCAACGACTCAGGCGATGCCCCGCAAGATCAAGACCTCCTTCGATGGGAGCCCTGCCGATCGAGCGATCAGCGGCATCCACGACGTTGCCTACCGCGCCCGGATTCGGGAGATCGATGGCAAAGAGGTCCGCGGCGTCGAGGTATTGATCGGCGGCGGCACGTCGATCATGCCCCGCAAGGCTTTGGCGCTCTATGACTTCGTCGAGCTCGACAACGGCGACTACCTCAAGGTTGTCGAGGCCGTCTTCCGCATCTTCGACCGCCAAGACTGGCTGCGCGTCAACCGCGCAAGGGCAAGGATCAAGGTCTTCGTCGACAAGTACGGGATCGATGAGCTCCGCAATCAGGTCGAGGAGGAGTTGAAGGGTGAGTGGGTCGCAGAACGCGACTTCTCGATCGATGATCTCCTGCTACTCGATGACGAGCAGGCCAAAGCTCCAGCAGCTCCTTCCGCTTACAGCAGCCCCAACGGCGACCTTTCTGAGTTCGAGCGCTTCCGCGAGGCGAATGTCCGCGAGCAGAAGCAAGAGGGCTTCGTGACCGTCGAGGTCAGGATCGTGCGCGGAGACCTCACTCCCGAGCAGTTCCGCGGCCTTGCAGATGTGATGCGCAACCACACGGGAGGCTACGCCCGCACGACGGTCCAGCAGAATTTCGTGTTGCGGTGGGTACGTGAGGAGAGCGTCTATGACGTCTGGAGCGCGCTCCAGGAGCTCGGCCTTGGCGACCATGGATCGCGCGAGATCAAAGATGTCGTCTCCTGCCCGGGAACCGACTCTTGCAAGCTCGGAATTACAAGCTCGATGGGGCTCAACCAAGCGATCCAAGAGCGGATCGATGCGCTTGAACATCGTCGATCCGCTCACGCGCAAGATCAACATCAAGATGAGCGGCTGCCCCAACGGCTGCGGTCAACACCATCTCGGAGCGATTGGGTTCTATGGCGCGTCGATCAAAGTCGGCGAGCACACGATCCCGGCTTACATCCCTCACGTCGGTGGCGTCTTCGAAGGCGGCGATGTCGAGTTCGGACAGCGTCTCAAGCTGCGTTTGCCAGCAAAGCGCGTGCCCGATGCGATCGAGCGCTGGATCGGCTACTACGAGTCTGAGCGCTCAGAGGGCGAGGAGTGGGGCGGCTTTATCGAGCGCGTAGGCACCGGTGAGCTCGAAGCGCTGGTCAAGGATCTCTCGATGCCTGTCGACTTCGGCTTGGAGTCGATGAACGAGTTCATCGACTGGAACCGCAAGGTCCCCTTCCAGGTCATCAGAGGAGAGGGCGAGTGCGCAGTCTGATCGACAGCACGCTCACCGACACCCTCGCCGAGGCGGTCACCCGCCACGGCGAGCAGCTCGTACTGCTCTGCTCCTTTCAAAAGGAGGAGTCGGTGCTGGTCGATGAGCTGCTGCGCTTAGGCGGCGGGAAGACCGACATCAAGATCGTGACGATCGACACGGGCGTGCTCTTCCCGGAGACCCTGCAAACCTGGCGAGCTTTCGAGGAGCGCTTTGGGATAGAGGTTCAGGTGCAAGATGCCAGCTCTCCCTCAGACCCATGGAGCGGCCCGGCACACTGCTGCTCGGTCGCGAAGGTCGCGGCGCTGGAGCGAGCTTTGCATGACACAGAGGGGTGGATCACGGGCATCCGCCGTGAGCAGGGGCCGACCAGGGCCGCAACCGAGCTGATCGAACGCGACGAGCGCCGAGGAATCTGGAAGTACAACCCGTTGGCCCACTGGACCGATAAGGATCTCTGGAGGCGCATCAACGAGCGCGACCTGCCATATCACCCGCTGCACGACCGTGGGTATGCCTCGATCGGCTGTGCGACCTGCACCGAGCCCGGCGACGGCCGGGAAGGCAGGTGGGCCGGCAGCGAGAAGACCGAGTGCGGCCTGCACGATGAGCCGGCTGTGGCGTCCTTGGAGCTCGCGGGCGCCGGCGCGAGCGAGAACGCTGCGCTGGGAGTCGGCGAGAACAAATGAGCGTCATCGCACGCCCAGAGCTCAGCCACCTCCAGGCGCTCGAGAGCGAGGCCATCCACGTCATGCGCGAGGTGGCCGCCGAACTCGAGCGGCCCGTGCTGCTCTTCAGCGGCGGCAAGGACTCGATCGTCCTGCTGCGGTTGGCCGAGAAGGCCTTCAGGCCGGCACCCTTCCCCTTCCCGCTGATGCACGTCGACACGGGTCACAACTTCCCGGAGGTGATCGAGTTCCGCGACCGCCGGGTGGCCGGACTCGGCGAGCGGCTGATCGTCGCGAGCGTCCAGGAGTCGATCGACGAGGGCAGGGTCGTCGAGGAGACCGGCCCCCGGGCTTCGCGCAATCGGCTGCAGACGGTCACGCTGCTGGACGCGATCGCCAAGCACGGCTTCGACGCCGCCTTCGGCGGGGCCCGGCGCGATGAGGAGCGCGCCAGGGCCAAGGAGCGCGTCTTCTCCTTCAGAGATGACTTTGGCCAGTGGGATCCAAAGAACCAGCGTCCTGAGCTGTGGAATCTCTACAACGGCCGAATCCGCAAGGGCGAGAGCGTCAGGGTCTTTCCCCTCTCCAACTGGACCGAGCTCGACGTATGGGAGTACATCGCCCAGGAGGAGCTGGAGGTACCGTCGATCTACTTCGCCCATAAACGTGACGTCTTCGAGCGCGACGGCATGCTCTATGCCTGGCGGGATGGCGTACAGCTGATTGACGGCGAGCAGGTCTATCCCGAGACCGTCCGCTACCGCACCGTGGGCGACATGAGCTGCACCGGCGGGGTGCGCTCAGAGGCGCTCACCCTCGAGGCAGTCGTCAGCGAGATCGCCGCGACGCGCATCACCGAGCGTGGCGAGACGCGAGCGGACGACCGCGTCTCCGAGGCGGCCATGGAGGACCGCAAGAAGGCCGGATACTTCTAGACGTGCAGTCCCGATGACCCTCGATCTGTTGCGCTTCACCACGGCGGGCTCCGTCGACGACGGCAAGAGCACGCTGATCGGCCGCCTGCTCTACGACACCAAGCAGGTCTTCGAGGACCAGCTCGAGCACGTCGCCGAGGCGAGCCTGCGCCGCGGTGGAGACGGCTCGCTCGATCTCGCGCTGCTCACCGATGGCCTGCGAGCAGAGCGCGAGCAGGGCATCACGATCGACGTCGCCTATCGCTACTTCGCCTCAGGAGCCCTCGACGCGCAGCCCACGGCAGGCGGGCGCCGGTTCATCATCGCCGACTGCCCTGGCCACCAGCAGTACACGCGCAACATGGTCACAGGCGCCTCTACGGCAGATCTCGCCGTCGTCCTGCTCGACGCGCGCAAGGGCGTGCTCGAGCAGTCCAAGCGCCACGCTTTCATCAGCGCGCTGCTTGGCATCCCCTATCTCGTCGTGGCGGTCAACAAGATGGACCTCGTCGAGTACTCCCAGGCGCGCTTCGAAGAGATTCTCAGCGAGTTCGCGGGATTCACGGAGAAGCTCGAGGGCGTCAAGGAGGTCTCCTACATACCGATCTCGGCGCTTCACGGCGACAATGTCGTGACGCCCTCTGAGCTCATGCCCTGGTACGAGGGACCGACGCTCCTGGGGCTGCTCGAGCAGGTTGAAGTCTCCTACGACCATCCTGCCGACACGCCTACGCGCTTCCCTGTCCAGTGGGTCATACGCCCTTCCAACAACGGCTCAGGTGATTACCGCGGACACGCCGGCCAGCTCTGCAGCGGGGCCCTGGGCGTGGGCGACGAGGTGCTGGTCCTACCGAGCAACCAGCGGACAAGGATCGCGGCAATCGACACCTTCGACGGCCCCCTGGAGGCGGCGATCGCACCGATGTCCGTGACGCTTCGCCTAGAGGATGAGCTCGACGTCTCACGAGGCGAGATGATCTGCCACCCGGAGGATCCGCCCACCGTGGCGCGCGAGCTGGAAGCCGACATCTGCTGGATGGCCGAGCAGCCATTGCGCGTAGGCGGGCGCTACATCGTCAAGCACACCACCCGCAGCGCGACGATCGTGATCGAGGAGCTGGGAGACAAGGTTGACGTTCATACCCTGGAGCGCGTGAGCGGCCCAGAGGAGCTTGCCCTCAACGACATCGGTCGGGTCCGGCTGCGCACCAGCGTGCCGCTCGCCTTCGATCCCTACAGGCTCAACAGGCGCACAGGCAGCTTCATCCTGATCGACGAGGCCGACAACCGCACCGTCGGTGCGGGCATGATCGTCGCCGGTCGAGACTGACCGCCGGCCCAGCCGGCCAAGACTGACCGCTGGCCTATTCAATAACCTGCCCGCTTCGATGTTCAGCAAGGTCCTCGTAGCCAATCGTGGCGAGATCGCCGTGCGCATCATCCGTGCCCTGGAGGAGCTGGGCATCGCCTCTGTGGCGGTCTACTCCGAGCTGGACAGGGAGGGCCTGCACGTGGCGCGCGCCCAGGAGGCCTATAACCTGGGCGCCGGACCCGCCGCCGAGAATTATCTGAGCATCGAGAAGATCCTCGATGTCGCCGAGCGCTCCGGCGCAGAGGCGATCCACCCCGGCTACGGATTCCTCGCCGAGAACGCGCCGTTCGCCGCGGCGTGCGAGCAGGCGGGAGTCAGCTTCATCGGACCGCCCGCCAGCGCGATCGAGGCGATGGGCTCCAAGACGGCCGCCCGCGAGCTCATGAAGGCGGCAGGAGTTCCGATCGTGCCTGGCACCACCAAGGCCGTCGCCACCGTCAAGGACGCCCTGAAGATCGCCGAGAAGGAGGTGGGCTTCCCCGTCGCGGTCAAGGCCAGCGGCGGCGGCGGCGGCAAGGGCTTCAGGGTCGCGCTCTCCGCGGATGAGCTGGAGGCAGCCTTCGAGGGCGCAAGCAGAGAGGGTGAGAAGTTCTTCTCCGATCCAACCGTCTATCTGGAGCGCTATCTGCACGACCCTCGGCACGTCGAGGTCCAGGTGCTTGCCGACAAGCATGGCAACGTCATCCACCTGGGCGAGCGGGACTGCTCGATCCAGCGACGCCACCAGAAGGTGATCGAGGAGTCCCCGGCGCCGGAGTGGATCGTCTCGCCGCAGCTGCGCGCACGCATCGGTGAGATCGGCGTCAACGCCGCGAAGGCCGTCGGCTACGTGGGTGCCGGCACGATCGAGGGCCTGCTCGCATCCACTGGAGACGGAGAGCCCGAGTATTTCTTCCTGGAGATGAACACCCGCGTGCAGGTCGAGCATTGCGTGACCGAGATGACCACCGGGATCGACATCGTCAAGGAGGGGATCCGCGCAGCCGCAGGCGAGCCGCTCTCCTACACCCAGCAGGACATAGTGATGCGAGGGCACGCGATCGAGTGCAGGATCAACGCAGAGGATGCATCCAAGAACTTCGCACCCGCGCCAGGCAAGATAGGTCGCTACAGAGAGCCCTCTGGACCGGGCGTGCGGGTCGATTCGGGCGTGGGCCCAGGTGGCGAGGTCTCGCCCATGTATGACCCGATGGTCGCCAAGCTGATCGTCTGGGATGCAGATCGCGCACAGGCGACCAAGCGCATGCTCAGAGCGCTCTCAGAATACGAATTGCAAGGTCTCAAGACACTGATCCCGTTTCACGAAGCGCTGCTTGCCACCGAGCAGTGGGCCAAAGGCGAGACCTGCAGAGATCTGCTCGAAGACCGCAAGTGGCTCAAGACGCTCGCCTTCGAGACGCCGGCGGATAAGGAGGTCGACCCCTCAGAGCAGCCAGACGGCGCCGAGGCCCAGGAGAAGGTCGAGCAGAGCTACACGGTGGAGGTCTCTGGCAAGCGCTTTGACGTGAAGGTGCTGGGTCCGCCCTTCGCGGCCGGCGGCGGGCTGCGCGCCGGCAACGGCGCTCCGGGGGCGCGCGGCTCGCGTGCGCCCAAGCGCTCGGAGCGCAAGTCCTCGGGTGGCGGCGGAGGCGGCGATCTGCTCCCCTCGCCGCTGCAAGGAAACATGTGGAAGGTGCTCGTCAAAGAGGGCGACACCGTCGCGGAGGGTCAGATCATCTGCATCATCGAGGCAATGAAGATGGAGAACGAGATCACCGCTCACAAGGCCGGCGTGATCGCCGAGCTGCACGTCACCGAGGGCGAGCCAATCGCGGCGGGCGCGCCAATCGCGGCGATCAAGAGCCCGGCTAACTGACACCCAGGAGCTTGGCGGCCTCGCGCAGGTTCGGTTAGTGTTGTGCCTCGGTTTAGGTGGTGATTGCTAGGAGGGTGACGCGTCTGCGGCGGACCTTAGTGAGGATCTGCTCGGCGGCGGTCCCATATGAATGGTCCGGGGTTCTCGTTGTTGGCCTGCAGGGTAGGTCTCGATCGCGTTGATGAGTTCGGTTACTGAGCGGAAAACCCCGCGACGGACTGCTTTGTCGGTGAGACCATCGCTCGATGAAGTTCGGCCGCGAACTCGAGGTTGGGTGAAATGGCACTCGGCACGTTCATCGAACATCTGTCGAGTTGGACATACACATTCGCTCGCAATTTGCGTGCGTCTTATTACTTGGCCTTGTCGCGGGGTTGACTTCGTCTCCGAGTCCTGTCTAGCCTCGTCCCGTTGGTGTGGAGGCGGCTCGTACAGCGCGTCGCCCAAGCCAGAGCGAGGACGGAGTGAGCTTGCGCACCGCAGTTCGGGCGCTGATATTGGGGATCTTGGCCAGTTGTGCACTGGCTGCGCCGCCGTCTCTGGCTGGCATGGGCCGAAGAGCCGATGCCGGCAGGCAGCAGCAGCGGGCTCGGCGGCGATCCGCTGGTCGTGCCCGGCGGAGCGCTAATCGAAGAAGGCCGCCAGGTAGGCGAACAGGAAAAGACGAAGCGGTCGGCGGGTCTTTGCAGTTGCCTGCTGGGGATCTCATTGGAGGAGCGCATGAGGCGTTTTAAGGTGCTGCTGGGGTGTTTGGTGTGTTGTATGACGGGGGTGGGTGTCTGGTTGGCCGTGTCAGCGCCTGGTGCTCGGTTGGTCCGCTCCCCGTGTTGGCGTTGACAGGTAGCTGGGTTGGGGTTGCCCGGACGTGATCGGAGCCGTAGGCGGTAGGCCGTAGGCGGAGATCTCGTCCGGGGCGCCTTCCAGCATGGGCCGCTCAACCGAAGGAGATTCCTGTTGAGCGAGAAGAAGCAGTACCGCAGCTGGACGGTCCAGCAGAAGCTCGAGATCGTGCTTGCCGGGTTGCGCGGTGACCGCTCGGTCGCCGAGGTCTGCCGGGAGCACCAGATTTCGGAGAACCTGTTCTATACGTGGCGCGAGAAGCTGCTGGAGGGCGGCTCCGAGCGCCTGGCGGGCAAGGAGGAGCGCACCGAGCTCGTGGAGCTGCGCAAGCGCGTGCGCGACTTGGAGCGGACGCTGGGTCGCAAGACCTATGAGCTCGAGATCCTGGGAAACGGGTTCCGGACGTGGGAGTGACGTTGCGCGTCGCCTACGCCCGTGAGCTCGTCGCTGCCGGGCATCGCCCGGCGGTCGTGGCGCGCATCCTTCAGATCAGCCGCCAGGCTGTCTACCGTGTCCCGCGTCCGCGGCGGGCGCCGGATGCGTCGCGGCGGGCACCGGTCGACGAGGTTGAACGGGCGATCGTCGAAGTCGCCGAGCAGAACCCAACCGACGGCTACCGGATCGTCACTGCCTGGGTGCAGCGCAAGCTTCACCGGGCGGTGAACCGCAAGCGCGTGCTGCGGGTGATGCGCGAGCGCAAGCTGATCCAGCGCCGTTCGCACGAGCCGCATCGCCGGCGTCCCGGGTTCTTCAAGGTCGAGCGGCCCGGCCAGCTATGGCATCTGGATATGACCTCGATCTGGGTCGCCGAGCACGGCTGGGTCTATCTGAACGCGATGATCGACTGCTGCACGCGAGAGATCGTCGGTTGGGAGCTCAGCCTGCGCTGCCGCGCCGTCGAGGCGATCGCGGTCATCGAAGGGGCCGTGCTCGAGCAGGGCATCATGCCCGGCACACTCACCCTGGGCACAGACAACGGCTCGGCGTCCGCCACCGCCGCGGCGGCTACCGTGACCCCGAGAGCCAGGCGTTCATCGAGAGCTGGTTCCGCTACCTGAAGGAACGCTGCGTCTGGCGCCACGAGTTCGAGACCCTCGAGCAGGCCAGGGAGGTGATCGCCGCCTACATCGACCACTATCACGACCGGCCTCACAGCCGGCTCAACTACCGCACGCCGGCCGAAGTCCGTCAGACTTGGGACGACGCGCAAGAACCACTACAAAATACCGCGGCCTGAACTGTCAATACGGCCGGGGAGCGCTCCAGCGCCTGGTGCTCGGTCGGTTGCGGGCTCGGGCGTTGCGCTGGGGGGCATTGGCGGTGCGCTGGGCGTGGGTGATCTGATGGGCTCGTTGCCGGCCATTTACGCGCAGCCGTCTGCCGGCGTGGGTCGTACAGCCGCGTCGGGAGGTCCGCGGGCGGTGGCTGCGCGCGTGCGTTCGCGTATGGAGTTCGCACATCTGGACGCCGCGCGGGCGGCTCGGGTTGACAGTGAGGCGTTTGCGACGCAGATCTACCCGCGGGCGGGTGGGTCGCCTTCGTTGCCGCGTGGGCACCGGAGCGTGCATCTGCTATCGACGCATGCGGCACAGATCGCGCTTCCGCACGGTCGGGGTGCTGTGATCGAATCGAGCCAGCCGATAGCCGTGGAAACCTCGCGTGGTCATCGTGCCCCAGTGGATCTTGGTCTGATCAAGACCGGTGGTGTGTTCGAGTCGGTGCGGCCGCTTGTGGGGGTATTGATCCCTTCGCATGCCGGGGAGGGGGTGCAGTTGCCAGAGCCGGGGATCTCGCTGACGCCGGTCGATGGGCATGGTGGCCCGCTGGGCGGCGCTGCGGGCGCCATTGATGGCGCGAGCGTGCTGTATGCGAACACGCAGACTGATGCGGATACGGTCGTGAAGCCAACGGTCGCAGGCGTCGAGGCGAGCACCATCTTGCGTTCGGTGGACAGCCCAAGTACGCTCTATTTCCGGGTCGGTCTGCCGACGGGAGCGCGGCTTGTGCAGTCGCGCGCCGGCGCGGGAGCGGTGCAGATCGTCAAGGGCGTGGACGCGTTCGCCATCATACGGCCGCCTGGGGCGGTCGACGTCGCGGGCGCGGCGGTGCCGGTGTCGATGAGCGTGCGGGGTAATCTACTAGTGGTGTCGGTCTCGACGCGCGGGGATTATGCGTGGCCTATAGAGGTCGATCCAGAACTTGCAACGATCGAAGATAGTTCGTTGGGCCCGACGGAATGCCATAAAGAGGGCGAAGCCGAACGCGAAAGCAGTAACTGGTGCTGGCATGCAGAAAAAGGCACCTTCCACGCGCCGATCTGGTCTTCGGGCAAGGCCGTCGAACTATACAACGATGGTGCCGTCGAAGCGGGAGGGTACACGGTGATGTCCTACCTCACGCAGGGCGAATCGAAAATCTACGAGGTGGGCGCAGATACTGCAGGTCAAGTCGAGAGCAGTGTCGCGAAGGTTGAATTCGCCCATGAACGATCGAAGGAAGAAGGCGCCGTCGAATCCGGGGGCGAAGACGCCCTCCCGTTGAAAGAAGAATATAAGGACTTTGGTTACAACCACTTCTGTGCGAACAGTAAAAGCGAAGGTACTTGCGCGTCCTCTGAAGGCAGCGCGAAAAACCTGGTGGCGTACAAGGTTGAAGCGAAAGGAGCACTCACGACATCCGACGAGATAGAATTCACCTTTGAAGATCCAACCGTGTACATCGCGCAGGAAAAAGGCCCGGAAGCTACATTCAATGAAAACGAAGCGGAAATAGAAGTCGAAAAAGGTGTAAAGCGGCTGAACGCTCTCTACAAAGCGCAGTCCGAACGCAGCAAAGATCCGTGGCTCGGCCCGTACTCGAACACCGCATTTCAAGTAAAGGCGCACGACCCCGGCATCGGCGTGGCCTGGGGTAAGGTCACGATTGGGTCCTTCAAGCTGGAAGAGCCGATCTACGAAGACGGCAAGTGCAACGGTGTGCAGTGCAACGAGAGCTACAGCACCGATATCACTTACAACCCTGAAATGGCCGAAGGAGAACCGACTATACAGTGGTATGCAGCCGATCTCGCTGGCCGCACCAAAGGCTGTAAATCGTGCCTCGGCCTGACCGCCGAGGGTACGCAGATCATCAAGGTTGATGGTAGGCCGCCTGGCAAACTGGAAGTGAGCGGGTGGCCCGCCCGCCGGGAAATCAGCGCCGCGCCGCACACGCTCACGATCTCTGCCCGCGACGAAGGTCCTGAGGGAAAGCCAAGCTCAGGCTTGAAGTCGATCGCAGTCTCGATCGATGGCGGGAAAGAAACCGCTCTCTCCGGCGCTTCTTGCGCAGAAGGCCCCTGCACCGCCACGGGTTCCTACACGCTGCACGCCGAAGAACTCAGCGAAGGCGTGCATCGGCTCGTCGTTACGGCCACCGACAATGCCAATAATGTGGCGTCCAAGGAATTCACGTTCGATGTTCGTCACGGCACGCCGATTCCGATTGGGCCGGGCACCGTCGATCCGAGCACTGGCCAGCTCAGGCTGAGCGCTACTGACGTATCGCTGGCGGGTGCCGGTGGAGTCTCGCGGGTCTATGAGTCGCGTGATCTCAGCACGGGCGCTGAAGGTCCGCTCGGCCCACAGTGGGCGCTTAGCCTCGGCGGCGGGGAGGGCATCACAGTACTGCCCACCGGGGGCGTAGTACTGGCGAGCTCCGCGGGCGGCACAACGACCTTTACGCGCAACGAAAAAGGCGAATTCGAATCACCGCTCGGCGATGAAAACATAAAGGTCGAAGCAAAGGAAGAAGTCGGGAAGGGCATCAGCGAATATCTGCTGAAGGACGCCAACGCGGGTACGACCACGGTGTTTACTCAGCCGGTCGGTACCGAAGACACGGTACCGACCTACGCCGACCAGTTTGGCCAAGAAGGCGCGAACCTCGGCAATCCAGTGAGCGCCGCAATCGATGCGCATGGCAACGTTTGGGTGACCGACTACAACAATGATCGCATCGTCGAGTTCTCCTCTGCCGGAGTGTTAGTTGGTGCTTACGGATCAGCTGGTCAATATCCCAACGAGTTCAACGCGCCGTGGGGCATAGCGGTCAACAAGTCGACGGGTAACACTTATGTGTCCGACCTGGGTAACAACCGCGTCGTCGAGCTCAACGCATCAGGAGGCTTCCTGCGGGCATTCGGTTGGGGGGTGGCACCCGGAGGGGAAAGCAAAGACGAATTCCAGGACTGCACGAGCTATTGCCAGGCAGGCATCGCGGGCGCAGGAGCGGGGCAGTTCAATGGTCCGCAGGGCGTCGCCGTGGACTCGAGCGGCAATGTGTGGGTGTCGGAATACTACAACGACCGGATTCAGGAGTTCAACGCAGAAGGCAAATACCTGAATAGCTATGGCACCGCGGGAACGGGCGACGGGCAGTATGAGGCTCCGGCGGGCATCGCAATCTCCGGCGGCGATCTGTACGTGGCCGACCAAAACAACAACAGGGTGCAGGAGATCTCAACGTCTGGCACGTTCGTGAGAGCGATCGGCTGGGGCGTGAGCAACGGCGAAGAAAAACTCGAGGTCTGCACCACTGGCTGCCGCGTAGGCATTGCCGGCTCGGGCAACGGTCAATTCAACGGCCCTCGTGGTTTGGCGGTGGACCCGGCCGGAGATCTGTACGTCAGCGAGATCAACAACGACCGCGTGCAGGAGCTCACGGGGGCGGGGGCGTTCGTGACCAAGTTCGGGTCCGCTGGCTCGGGCAAGGGGCAGTTCTCCCAGCCGATGGGGGTAGCGGTGGCCTCGGCAGACGCCATCTATGTGACCGACTATGCCAACAAGCGGATGGAGGAGTGGATGCGCCCGGCGTGGCTGCCGGCGCGAAGCGAAGGCGCACTGAAAAACATCACGATGGCTTATGCGTACAAGCCGGTGGAAGAGGAAGGTAAAACCGTGATCGAGCCGAAGGAGGCGCTGGCGGCGACCCCGGCGGGTATCACGTGTGTGGGCACCAAAGGAGAAGTGGAAGTGCAGTACCTAAAAGATGGGTGCCGGGCGCTCACGTTCAACTATGCCGAAGGAACCACCGCGAAAGAAGGCGAAAACAAGAGCGACTGGGGCGAATACGACGGCCGGCTGAGCAAGGTCGTCTTCCACGCCGCCAAGCCGTCGACAAAACCGATGGAAGAAAAACCGATGGAAGAAAAGACGGTGGCCGAATACTCCTACGACAAGCAAGGCCGGCTACGCGCCGAGTGGGATCCCCGGATAGAAGGCATCAAAGACTGCGGCGAAAAAACCTGCGTGGCGATCAAGACGACATATGGGTACGACAGCGAAGGGCACGTCACAGCAGTGACGCCACCTGGGCAGGAGAGTTGGGGGCTCATCTACGGAACGATCACGGGCGACTCCAATACGGGCCGTTTATTGAAGGTAACGCGCGCTAAGAGCTCCGCTCCGTTGTGGGGAGGAGAAGTCCCGAAAAACACTGAAGCGCCCGCACTGTCGGGCACGCCGGCGGTGAGTGTGCGGATGGCAGTTTCTAATGGATCGTGGAGCAACAGTCCGGTGGTGTACGGCTACCAGTGGGAGGACTGCAACTCTGAAGGCAAAGGCTGCACGGCGATTGTTGGAGCGACCAACGCCAACTACACACCGGCGAGTAGTGATGTCGGACATACCCTCGTCGCTGAGGTCACGGCGATCAACGGAGGCGGCGCCGTCGCGGCGACGAGCCCGGCCAGCGCGGTTGTGGCCGCCCGAGCGGGCTCCTACACGCAGACGGTGGACAGTGGCTACAGCCTGAACGCGGTCTCGTGCATCTCGGCCTCCACGACGTGTGTGGTCTCAGACAGCGCGGGCAAGGCGCTGTACGCGACGAATGTGAGCTCCTCCTCGGCTGCTACCTGGAAATCGTGGAGTGGTCCAGCCGGCGAGAGCCCAAGCCAGGCACTGGAGTGCCCTTCAAGCTCGCTCTGCCTGCTCGCAGATGGCAAAGAAACGGCTGGCGGCAACCTCTACTATGCGACTTCGCTAGGAGGCTCCTGGAGCGAAGCGTACAGCCCGAGCTTTGGTGTAGATGCGATCTCCTGTGTCTCCACCGCCTTCTGTGTGGACGGACAAGACGGCGATGGCTACTTCCGCTATTCAACGAGCCCGGGCTCAGCTTCATGGACGCTCGAGCAGCAGGGAGAAGCTGTGATGAAGGGCGCCTTCTGCCTATCTTCATCGTTCTGCGCCATCGTCGACAGCAAAGGCGACCTGCACGTCGCGGTGAGCGAAAGCCAGGTCAAGTCATCCTCGTGGAAGGAAACGGACGTGGATGGCTCGACCTCGCTGAACGGCGTCGCCTGCCTGTCGACCAGCGTGTGCGTGGCGGTCGACAAATCCGGTGATGCGCTCAGCCTGAAAATCGAAAGCTCAGGTGCCGCGAGCACCACCACGCACGACATAGACGGCACCACAAGCGTGACCGGCGTTGCCTGTCCGGGCAGCTCCACATGTGTGGCGGTGGACGCCGCCGGCAACGTGTTCGTCTCGAAAAACAGCGGCGAAAGCTGGACAAAGCTCTACTCGCTAGGGGATGACCTCACAAGCGTCTCCTGCATGTCAACCTCGTTGTGCGCGACGGCTGACACAAGCGGAAAGGTCACCACCTTTAATCTCACGGGCACCGGGACCGAAGGCGAACTGCGCTCGCCACAGCCCGGCTCGACGATCGAGTACCGCATCCCGACCACGGGCGGCGAGGTGCCGCAGAACCTGAGCAAAGAAGAAGTCGAAAAGTGGGGCCAGAAAGACGATCCCTTCGAAGGAACCGCGATCTTCCCGCCCGATGAACCGCAAAGCTGGCCGGCCAGCGACTACACGAAAGCCACGATCGACTACACGGACGAACAGGGCCGAACCGTCAACACCGTCGCGCCTGGCGGCGCGATCACCACGAGCGAATACAACGAAGCGAACGAGGTCACACGCACACTCACGCCCGAGAACCGCGCCGCCGCGATGGCCGAAGGCTGCAAATCGGTCTCCAAAAAAGAATGCGAGTCCGCCGAAGGCGCAGAAAAACTTGACACTTTTACGGAATACAATGAAGGAGACAGCCAGATCGTCAGGGTGCTTGGGCCTGAACATAAGGTAAAACTCGCGAGCGGCTCCGAAGTGCAGGCGCGGGCCGTGACTCACGACTACTACAACGAAGGCTCAAAAGAAGCCGAAGAAAAGAACAAAGAAACATACAACCTGCTGACAAAGAGCACGAACGGTGCGCTACTGAGCAGCGGCGAAGAAGTGGAAATGCGCGAAACGGTCAACTCGTACTCGGGCCAAGAAGACCTCGGCTGGAAGCTCCGCAAGCCGACGTCAACCACGATCGATCCACGCACCCTCGACCTCACGAAAACAACCGTCTACGAGGAAAGCACTGTCGAAGGCAAAAAAGAAAGCAATGGCAATGTGGTTGAGACCGAGACGCCGGGTGGCAGTGCTGTGGCGGTGTATCCGCTGGCCTATACGGGCGCGTTTGGCAGCGAAGGGTTGGGCGAAGGGGAGTTCAATCATCCCGAGGACGCAGCGGTCGATGGCGAAGGCGACGTCTGGGTCGACGACAAGAACAACGGACGGATCGAGAAGTTCTCCGCGAGCGGCACGTTCATCGCCTCCTACGGGTCCAAAGGCTCCGGAGAAAAAGTCGAATTCTCAAATGCTTGGGCCCTGGCGATCAACAAGAGCACGGGCGACGCGTACGTAGCCGATACCGGCAACGATCGCATCGAGGAGCTCAATAAGGAAGGTGGCTTCGTGAGGGTCTTTGGCAAGACCGGATCCGGCAGCGGCGAACTCGATGAACCGAGCGGCATCACGGTTGACCCCAGCGGGGACATCTGGGTGGCCGACACGGGCCATAACCGCATCGTCGAGTTCTCATCCACCGGCGCCTACATTCATGCCTTCGGCCGCGAAGGCAAAGGCAGCGGCGAATTCGTGGAGCCGATGGGCGTTGCCATCTCCGAAGGCGAGATCTACGTCTCTGACTACGGAAACAACAGGGTTCAGGAGCTCACGCCGTCGGGCACCTACCTCGCGCAGTTCGGCTCGACGGGCTCGGCTGAAGGCCAGTTCAAGGAACCGCTTGGCATAGCCGCCAATCCAACGAGTGGCGACCTGTATGTCGCCGACAGCGGCAACGATCGTATCGAGGAGTTCAGCCCGGCCGGCAAGTTCCTCACGGACTTCGGCTTCTACGGCACGGGCAAGGGCCAGTTCCACACCCCGACGGGCCTGACGGTCAGTGCCAGCGGCGAGCTTTATGTCGCCGATGAGTACAACGCGAGGGTGGAGGAATGGAAGCCCGCGGAAGCGGGAGGATCACACCTGCTTTACTCAACACAGACTGGGAGCAAGGGAACGGGCGAAGGGAGCTCAAACAGCCGGAGATGGTCGCGATCGACGGCCACGGCAACCTCTGGGTCGCCGACGGTGAAAACAACCGGATCGAGGAGTTCACAGCGCAGGGCAAAGTACCTTGCGAGCTACGGCTCCTACGGCGAAGGCGAACGACAGTTCAAGGGCCCGACCGGTATCGCGGTCAATCAGAGCACGGGCAATGTCTACGTGGCCGACTGCGGCAACAGTCGAATCGAGGAGCTCTCATCGACTGGCACCTACCTTGGCTCATTCGGAGGCCACGGCACAGAACCAGGCAAGCTCGACTGCCCCTACGGCGTTAAGCTCGACTCCTCAGGCAATGTTTGGGTGGCGGACACCGGCAACAACCGGATCGAGGAGTACTCCTCCACCGGTATCTTCATCGCTGCGTACGGCTCCAAGGGCTCTGGCGAAGATGAGTTCGACGAACCGACCGACCTCGCCTTCTCAGGCGAAGACGTCTACGTCGTGGACTACGGCAACGAACGCATCGAGGAGCTCTCAGGCGCCGGGCATTATCTCGGCCAGTTCGGCAGCAAAGGTAACGGCGGCGGCCAGTTCTCAAAACCTGAAGGGATAGCAGCGGACTCCGCGGGCAATCTCTACGTCACTGACACCGGCAACGACCGCATGCAGGAGTTCTCTTCCTCGGGCAAATTCCTCGCGACCTTCGGCTCGTATGGTTCAGGCGAAGGCCAGCTCAACGGTCCGATTGGGATCGCGATCAACGCTGGCGGTGATGCGTATGTCGCTGACCATGGCAACGATCGCGTCGAGGTTTGGACACCGTCAAGTCAGGCCGCACACGACACCAAGACCATCTACTACAGCCCAGGGATAGAAGCTCCCGTTGAAGCCTGCTGGAATCGTCCAGAATGGGCGAACCTCCCATGCGAGACGGCACTTGGAGCACAGCCTACGGTTGGAAAGCCCCTGCCGGTGACGACCGTCGTCTATAACATGTGGGATCAACCTGAAACCGTCGAAGAAAAGTTCGGCTCCGGCTCCAAACCGATTACTCGCACGACAAAGACCGGGTTCGACGCGGCGGGCCGCCCGCTCACAAGCGAAGAGACGTCAACGATCGACGAACCGCTTCCGTTGGTGACAAACGAATACAACAGTGAAACCGGGGCGCTTGAAAGCCAGAGCGCGACGATCAAAGGCGAAGTCAAGGCGATCACCGCGAAGGACAACAAGCTTGGCCAGATCGTCGAATACAAGGACGCGTCAGGCAACATCGCGAAATACACCTATGAAGAAGGCTCCGACGGGCGCCTGCTGGAAGTAAGCGAAGGCAAGGGCGAAGAAGCGGCGAGCAAACAGACCTACACCTATGAATCGACGACAGGCTTGATATCCAAGCTGGTGGACTCGGGCGCGGGCGCCGCAGGCACCTTTACGGCCAGCTATGATGTCGAAGGGAGGATGACGAGCGAGATCTATCCGAACGGGATGTGCGCGAACACAAGCTATGACTCGACCGGCGCGGCGACGAGCATCAGTTACGTAAAGACCCGCAACTGTTCTGAAGAACACCCGACGGTGTGGTTCAGCGATAGCATGGTCGCCGGTATCCACGGCGAAATGCTCTCGCAGACGAGCACCCTTTCCTCGGAGAGCTATGCCTATGACGAAGCGGGGCGGCTGACTGAGACCCAGGAAACACCTGCTGGCCAGGGCTGCATTACTCGTCTCTACACCTATGATGAAGAATCAAACCGCGAGAGTCTGACTACGAGGGCACCGGGGAGCGAAGGCAAATGCGCAAGCGAAGGCGGCACGACCCAGTGGCACGTCTATGACGAAGTCAACCGACTTGAGGATGAAGGCGTCGAATACGAAACCTTCGGGAACGCCACCAAGCTCCCGGCCGCTGATGCGGGAGAACACGAAATCAAGAGCACCTACTACCTAGACAACCAGGTCGACACCGAGGAACAGAACAAGATCCTCGACACCTACACCTACGATCCTGCCGGCCGCACGCTGGAAACCAGCGCCGAACACACCGAAACCAAAGCAAAGGCGACGACTGTCGCCCACTACGCCGGCACCGGCTCGACGCCTACTTGGACGAGCCAAGAAGGCAAATGGACGCGTAACATCCCCGGCATCGGCGGCGGTCTACAAGCGACCGCAGAACAAGGCAAGACGCCTATGCTTCAGTTGCGCGACCTACAGGGCAACATCGTCGCCGAGGCAGTCGACAGCGAAGCAGAAACCAAACCCCCCTCGACTTACAACTCCACCGAATTCGGCGTCCCTAGCGAAGCCAAGACCCCACCCGAGTACGCCTGGCTCGGTGCCAGTGGTCTCGCCACTGAAACCGCCTTCGGTACCGGTGTGACAACCCAAAGCGGTGCCTCCTACGTGCCCCAGATTGCACGCAGCCTCCAGACCGCCCCCATCATCCCCCCAGGTGACTTCCCTGACGGCCAGGGCACAGGCGGACAGTACGACTCCGAAATCCCAGGCTGGTACATCTCCGTCTCACAACAGGAGTCAGCGACCACACTCGCCCAATGGACAGCCGAACAGGAAGCGAAGAGGAAAGAAGCGGAACAACAAGCGCAGGAAGCAGAAGAAGGTTGGGAAGACCCGGAATGGGCTTTCCGCCTGAGCCTCCAAGCGGCAGCAGCGCTTTCTGGCGCAATAGATGGGCTAGAACTTTCGTACTATATCGGCGGCGGGGAGCTTGCCGAGAAGGTGGCAGAGTGGTTTGCGGAAGATACGAAAGTCGATTTTATCAAACAGTTTGAGGGGGGAGTTAAGGAAGCATTGGAGGACAACATTTTTGGTTATAGCCTCGAAGATGTCGCCCGATGGGTGTTCAATCTCGGCGGCGAGTTGGAAACCTGTTATAAATCCGAATTTGCTCAGACACACAAACATGCCTACTGCCAAGTCGATATCACAACCAAGTGGCGGGACAATTGGAAAAAGGGGGAGATAGGGCCGGGTAAGGAAATCGAAATCCCCGACTTCGATGACCCGCCATCAGTTCAAGCATGTGCCTCCGCTGGGAAAGGGGTCAATTGCACTGTTGACCTTTTTGAAGTTTAATTACGGTGGCCGTATATGCTGTCTATAATCCACGACGCGTTTCTCTTACTCGCTTTAACGGTATGGATCATCCCAGCGTACTTGGTTGCGCGCTTGGCGGCCCGTAATGGTTACGGATTCGCGCCTTTTTTATTAGTTGCGCTGATAATTCCGTGGCCAGTGATGCTCGTAGTCGTTTTTGCTCTACCAAGGCGTCCACGGTGACTGACCGAGCTGACTTGGGAGTGCCCGCTATCGACAGACCCAGCCGTCACTGGCGGCAAGCTCTGCGTAGCTCGGCTCTGATGCTGTTACTCGGAGCATCGCTTTGTCTATTGATGATCACCGGCTGTAGCGCAACTAACACACATGTCGGAAATGTCGCCACTCGCCGCAATGCGGGATTTCCCGCTGGCACAATCTTGCGGGTAAGCCGTGCGAAGTCGGGAGCGATGGAACCGACGCTACCTGCCGGCACGAGAGTCACCACGGAATCCTCAGCTCCTGCCGTAGGCGATATTGTTGTTGTCCATCCACCCGAGGATGCTCTTATTGGACGATGCGGACCGAAGCCCCACGTTGTGAAGGCAGGTGGCGAGGCCTGCGAGACGCCTATTGCACGAGAGGCTGCAAGAGAGACAATTGAGCGTGTAGTTGCTGCCCCGGGCGACGAAATCTACGTGTCGTCAGGTCACGTATATCGGAGGACGCAACAGTCAGGCAGATTCACCCGCGAGGCTGACGGGTACATACGCTCCTGTGGCCACAGTCCGATGTGCGACTATCCTGTCCCCATCAAGATCCCGGCGGGACATTGGTTCCTGATGGGGGACAACCGTGGCAAATCCATCGACAGTCGGTCTTGGGGTCCCGTGCCGGGGCACTGGGTAGTTGGCGTGGCGATCGGAGTAGAATGTCGCAGGATTAGTCGACATCGACTTGGCTGGGTGCGTCGGACCTGGCAGCAAGGGTGTCGCGGCGTTGAGGGGGGCGTGTGAAGTACCGGAGGGTGTCGTTGTAGTACTGGGCAGGTAGTTGCCACCTTCTTCGCCTCGGAGCATTCGACATAGTAGGAGCCACTTGGTAGGGCCGCGATGGTGTATTCGCCGCTGGCGTTAGTGGTCGCACAGCCATCACCGTCCGTGGCACACATCGATGGTCGCGAGTCCGACTCCGCCCGCCTTGGTCACCTTCCCGGCGATCTGACCACCCGGAGGCAGCGCGGCATTGACCCCGATGTCGTGGCTTCCGCGGTCGCGGACACGCCCTCCTCGGACAAGGACCGGGTGACGAGGTAGGCATTCGCCGATCACTGTGCCGGTGAGAATATCCAGGGCAGCGAACAGGGTCGTGGTGCCGTTGCGCTGGTAGTCATGGGGCATCCGCGCCAGCACGTCCGGGCTTCATCGGCAGCGACGACTGCGTGCGGTCTAGCGCCTGGATCTGGCTCTTTTCGTCCATGGACAGGACGATTGCCTCGCCGCTACTTCTCGGTCTTGCAGCTAGTTGACACCCAGGAGCTTGGCGGCCTCGCGCAGGTTTGGCACTTCGGCGGTGGGCTTGCGCTGGGAGCTCTCGAGGCTCTCCTTGTTGCGATTCACCCAGATGACGGGCACCCGCTGCTTGACGCAGGGCAGCACGTCATGGTGGTGGCTGGAGGCGACGTGCACCCAGCCCTTCTTGCCGCCGATGCGCCTTGCGAACTCGACGAAGTGGGCCGGTTCGGGCTTGTAGGAGCGGACCTGCTGGGCGGTGACCACCAGGTCGAAGTCGGTCGGTGTGTGCCTGCGGGTCTGACCGAGCAGCTTGTCGTCGATGTTGGCGATCAGTCCGAGCTTGTACTTCTTCGCGAGCTTCTGCAGCTGGATGTTGGTTTCCTTGAAGGGCTGCCAGCGCTGTACCGAGTCGGGGAGAAAGCCCGAGCGTGAGGGTTCCAGCTGCCACTCGATGCGCTTTGCGATCTCGACCACCGTGCGCCTCAGAACCTCGGCATATAGCTCATAGGAGCCCGCCTCCACCTCGCGTGAGATCTCGTGGAAGAGAGCGATCAGCTCGTTGCGGTCGGGCAGTTGGAAGCCGTCGCGCTCAGCCTCCTTCACGAAGGCGTCGTAGATCCCCGTCTCCCAATCGATCAGGGTGCCATATACATCGAAGGTGACAAAAGTGACGTTCTTGGGGATGGGCATCTGGGCGCGCATTATGCCGCATGACTGCTGAGGACCCTGGCGGACGAGTTCGCCGGCGGGCGCCTGCGACCCCAAGAGCGGGCTATCGGCTAGAGTCTCGCGCCGCCCATGGACCTGCTCGAGTATCAAGGCAAGCAGCTCTTCGCCCGCCACGGATTGGACGTGTCCGCAGGCAGGGCGGTGCAAAGCGTCGATGAGGCCGTTGCGGCCGCCAACGAGGTGGGCTATCCAGTGGTGGTCAAGGCCCAGGTCCTGATCGGCGGCAGAGGCAAGGCCGGCGGGGTCAAGCTCGCGGCCGACGAGGCACAGGCTCGCGAGCATGCCGCCAACATCCTGGGCATGGACATCAAGGGCCACATCGTGCGCACGCTGTGGATCGAGCACGCCAGCGACATCGACACGGAGTACTACGCCTCCGTGCTGCTTGATCGCTCAGCCAAGAAGCCGCTCGTGATCTTCAGCGTCGAAGGCGGCGTGGAGATCGAGCAGGTGGCGGAGGAGAGCCCAGAGAAGCTCGTGAGCCATCACGTCGACGCCCTGGCGGGACTCTCCAAGGGAGAGGCAATCGAGATCGCCAGGCAAGGCGGGGCCGACCAGGACGTCGTCGAGGGCGTAGCGGACGCGCTCGTGGCGCTCTATGAGGTGTGGCTGGCAGAGGACGCGACGCTCGCCGAGATCAACCCCCTGATCGTCACGCCGGCAGACCAAACAGGCGTCCGCAAGGTCAAGGCGCTCGATGCAAAGGTCTCACTCGACGGCAACGCGCTCTACCGGCACCCCGAGAACCAGGAGCTCTCGGACGTCGAGAACGAAGATCCAATCGAGCGCAGAGCCAAAGAGCAGGGCGTTCAATACGTCAAGCTGGACGGCGACATAGGCATCCTTGGCAACGGTGCCGGCCTGGTGATGTCCACACTGGACGTCGTCGCTCAGGCAGGCGGCAGCCCAGCCAACTTCCTGGATGCCGGTGGCGGCTCAGACGCGGAGAAGATCAAGCAGGCCGTCGAGCTGATCCTCGCCAACGAGGCGGTCAAGGCCGTCCTCTTCAACATCTTCGGCGGGATCACCCGCTGCGACGAGGTCGCCAAGGGCTTGATCGCCGCATTCGCGGAGATCAAGCCAACAGTGCCCTTTGTCGTGCGGTTGGACGGGACCAACGACGTGGCAGGTCGCAAGCTCCTGCAAGACGCAGCGCTGCCCAACGTCCACGCTGCAAGCACGATGAACGAGGCCGCCGCAAAGGTCGTCGCGCTCGCGGCCGGCCAGATCCCAGGAGCAAACGCCTGATGTCCATTCTCGTCGGAGCAGACACGCGGCTCGCGGTTGCAGGGATCACCGGCCGGGAGGGCTCGTTCCACGCGCTCAACAACCAGCGCTACGGGACCGAGCTCGTCGGCGGCGTCACCCCGGGCAAGGGCGGCCAAGAGGTCGAGGGGGTGCCCGTCTTCGACAGCTGGTCAGAGGCGATGGCCGCGACCAAGCCCAACACCGCGATGATCTTCGTTCCACCGCGCTTTGCAGCCGATTCGATCCTCGAGGCGGCGGCTGCCGGCGTCGAGCTGATCGTCGCGATCACAGAGGGCATCCCAGCCCACGACGAGCTGCGCGTCTACAACCTGCTCTACACCCAGCATCCCGGTACCAGGCTCATCGGCCCCAACTGCCCTGGCATCCTCTCGCCGGGCAAGGCCAACGTGGGGATCATCCCCGCCTCCTTCTTCAAGGAGGGCAACGTGGGCGTCGTATCGCGCTCAGGAACGCTCACTTATCAGATCGGCAATGAGATCGCCCAAGCAGGCTTCGGCAACAGCACGATCGTGGGGATCGGCGGAGATCCCGTGCCAGGCTCCTCATTCGTGGACATACTCGAGCTCTTCGAGGCCGACAAGCAGACTGAGCTGGTGGTGCTCGCCGGCGAGATCGGCGGCTCGGCGGAGGAGGAGGCGGCCGACTACATCGCCGCGCACATGACCAAGCCTGTGGTCGCCTACATCGCGGGCTTCACCGCTCCAGCCGGCAAGCAGATGGGCCATGCAGGGGCGATCGTCTCAGGCACCTCAGGCACAGCCACCGCCAAGGCGCAAGCGCTCGAAGCCAAGGGAGTGCCCGTCGGGCGCACACCCACCGAGGTCGCCGAGATCGCCGTCCAGACGCTCGGCGCAGCCCGATCAAGCTAGGCTAAGCGCATGAAACGAGAGGTCGCCGCAACGCTTGGAGAGCTCGAGCGAAAGCTGCGCGAGCTCGAGAGCGAGCTCGCCGCGGTGAGCCGTGCCGAGGACACACAAGAGCAGGCCCAGGTCGTGCAAGAGCCACATGCCCGCTTGGTCGACGAGGCTCCCCAGGCTCAGCCCATCGAGCCTATGCGCCAGCCTGCTCAGGCCCCACTCAGCGAGCCTGTACACCAGACTCCTCAAGCCCCGCCCAGTGGGTCTCTGGGCGAGTATGCGCAGAGCGGCCCTCGAGAGCCTCTGTCGATCGACCTGCTCGAGCTGGTGCGCTTCAAGGAGAAGCTGGAGCAGACGATGAACGGGCTCGTCGAGGAGTACGCCCAGATCTTGTCGCTGCGCGGCCCTGACGCCACTGAGTAAGCAGCCCATGCCAAGCCAGTCCACGATCTCCTTCGCAAGGGGCGCACCCTCCCTCGACATCATCGATGTCGAGGGCCTGCGCAACGCCGCTGTGCGAGCCTTCGAGAGCGACCCAGCTGGGACAACCGCCTACGGAACGGCTGTGGGCTATCCGCGCCTGAGAGCATGGATCGCCGACAGGCACGGTGTCGAGCCCGACCGTGTGCTCGTCACCAACGGCTCGATGCAAGCCGACGCCTTCCTCTTCGCGCATCTGCTCAAAGCCGGCGATGAGGTCATCGTCGAGCGGCCCACCTATGACAGGACATTGCTCTCACTGCGCTCTCTCGGTGCCCAGGTGCATGCAGTGGCGCTGGAGCAGGACGGCATCGACACCGACGCCTTGCGCTCGCTGCTGAGCACAGGATCGGATGGGAGCACAGGAGCAAACGGAAGCACAGCCACACCCGTCAAACCGAAGCTTGCCCACATCATCCCCAACTTCCAGAACCCCGCGGGCTATACGCTCTCGCCGGCGAAGCGCAAGGCCCTGCTGGAGCTCGCGGGCGAACGGGACTTCATCCTCTTCGAGGACGACCCCTACGTGGATCTGCGCTTCAGTGGCCAGTCGCTACCGACGATGCTCTCGATGGATCCCGACCGGGTGGTCTATGCCTCGTCGTTCTCAAAGACCGTCTGCCCAGGTATTCGCGTCGGCTATCTGGTCGGCCCGCCTGAGCTGATCGCCCAGATCGTCAAGCTGGCCACCAACACATACATATCGCCGAGCATGGTCTCCCAGGCGATCGTCTACGAGTTCTGTGCCTCCGGCGCCATCGAGCGCTCGATCGAGCTTGTCAGAACCGCCCTTGCCAAGCGGGTGCTGACGCTCGAGACGGCGCTGCGCCGAGAGCTGCCCGAGGCGCAGTTCCTCACCCCGGAGGGCGGCTACTTCATGTGGGTGACGCTGCCAGAGGGCAGCGATGCATCCGCACTGCTGGCAGCCGCCGAGGAGCGCGGGGTCACGTTCGTGAAGGGCGGCGACTTCCTGCTAGAGGGCGGCGAGAACACGCTGCGGCTCGCTTACTCAGGGGTCACGCCAGAGCAGATCGACGAGGGCGTGCTGCGCCTCGCGGCGGCCTACCGCTCGCTCTAGCGGCCGTAGCGCTGACCGAGCACGAGCTGGTCAGGCAGAGCGGTGCGCTGTGGCGGCGAGGGATCGGCTATCACCGAGACGGTCTCCGCGACGCTGGGAGTGAGCGTGCAGCTGCGCCCGTCGGCGCTCTTGACCACAACCTGCTCTGAGCTGCGCTCGATGAGCTCTCCCTCGAGGCCCGGCTCCAGGCCTGAGCCCTTCAAGTAGCGGAGCAGGTCCTCAGCCTCATTCTCGAAGCGCAAGATTCGCACCGAAGCGCCCACCTCGACATCGGCAAGCGGGACACCGGCGATGCGCGCTCCGGCCACGATCGGGTGACCGTGCGGACAGGTCTTGGCATCGCCGATCGCGGCGAGCATGCGCTCCTCCAGAACAGGTGACATCGCATGCTCCAGACGCTCAGCCTCCTCGTGGACCTCGTCCCAGGGCACGCCCAAGACATCGGTGAGGAAGCGCTCGATGAGGCGGTGTCTGCGGACGATCTCCTCGGCGTGCTTGGCGCCGGCGTCGGTAAACGAGATCGTCCTGTCAGAGCTGCGGGTGATGTAGCCGTCGCTCTCCAGGCGCCCCACCATCTCGTGGACGGTCGGCGCTGAGAGCTGCATGGCGCGCGCGACGTTGGCCCCCGTCATCGCGAGCCCAGCCTCCTTCAGCCAGAAGAGGATCTGGAGGTACTCCTCCTCCGCGACGGTTGCGCCATTGCCGCTCATATGCAGCTGATGCTAGCCGAGCTGATCGAAGGTGCACTGGAGGGGATCCTTGTCCTCCCGCCAGCGGCGCAACTTCGCGCCATGCCTGATCCGGCCCGCCGAGACGTGGTCGAAGTCGATCTCGACGACCAGCTCAGGGCGCAGGGCGACCCACTCCAAATCGCGCCCAGCGGTCCAGCGGCTTGGATCCGCGGAGCCACGCTCACCGGTCTCATAACTTGAGAGGAACCCGACGAGCTCGTGCTTCTGCTTGGCGGTGAAGCCAGAGCAGTGACCAACCACCCGCAGATCCTCGCCATCGTAGAGCGCAAGGATCAGAGCACCAACCGTGCCCTGCTCCTTGCCTGGACGCCAGCCAGCCACGACGGTGTCGATGGTCCTGGTGCGCTTGATCTTCACCATTCCCTTGCGCTGCCCCGGCAGGTAGAGAGCGGAGCGGTCCTTGGCGATCGCGCCCTCAGCCTCCCGCAGCCAACGCTCCGCCTCCTCGGGGCGCTTCACGGAGGGCATCAACTCGATCGGTGCATCTTGGAAGGGCCTGCCAGCCAGCAGCTGCTCCAGCGCAGTACGGCGCTTGTGGAAGGGCTCCTCCAGCAGCGTCTCATCGCCCTCGGCCAGCAGATCGAAGACCACGTAGATCGCGGGAGTCTCAATGGAGAGGCGCTGCACGCGCGAGGCGGCTGGGTGGACCCGCTGCTGCAGGGCGTCGAAGTCCTCACGGCCATCTGCGCCCCTGACGACGATCTCCCCGTCGAGGACGTAGCAACCCTTTGGGAGGACCAGCTCAGGGAAGTAGCGGCCCAGGGGCCTGCCATTGCGAGACTGCAAGAAGAGCTCTTCGCCGTCCATGAACGCCAGACACCGAAAGCCATCCAGCTTGATCTCGTAGAGGTATTGCTCGCCGATGGGAAGCTCCTTGCGCGAGAGCGCAAGCGCCGGCGCGAGAGGCGGCGAAAGGGGCAAGCTCATGGCTTGCTTGCCTTGCCTGTGCGTGCTCTGCTGGGCTGAACTCGAGCAGGCTCGCCCTTCTGCTTGCGAAAGTGCGGCGGCCACGGCGCATCGCCAAGGCCATCGCGCTCGTCACGGGCGGCCAGCTCGAGCAGCGGCTCCAGCGGGAAGCTCTGCTCGTCGATGCCCTGCGAGGGGTCGCCTCGCTCGCGCAGGCGTGCAGGAACAGTCTCCAAGCTCAGATCCTCAGGCTCGACGTCGGGCACCTCCGCCCACTCCAACGGGGTTGACACCTTGGCGTCGGGAACCGCTCGCACAGAGTATGCCGAGGCGACAGTGCGGTCGCGGGCATTCTGGTTGTAGTCGACGAACACTCCTTCACGTTCCTCCTTCCACCAACGACTTGTCGCCTTGCCAGGCATCCGCCGTTCGACCTCGCGCGCAAGCGCAAGGGCGGCCCGGCGCAATTCTTCGAAGCCGTGCTCAGGCTTGACCCGCACCAGGATGTGCATTCCGCGAGAGCCAGATGTCTTGGGGAAGCCGAGGAATCCATGCTCTGAGAGCACCTCGTTGACGCACAGCGTGACGTCCCGCACTTGAGCCCACGTGACACCGGGGCCAGGGTCCAGATCGATGCGCAGCTCGTCGGGATGATCGAGGTCGGAGCGGCGCACAGGCCACGGGTTCCAGTCGATCACACCGAGATTCACGCCCCACGCCAGATGGGCCGCATCGACGACCACCAGCTCCCTGGCGCTGCGTCCGCTGGGAAAGGTGACGGTGGCGGTCTGAATCCACTCGGGCGCGGAGTCAGGGACGCGCTTCTGGAAGAACGGCTCGCCCTGAGCTCCATTGACCCAGCGCTTCATCACGGTGGGTCGCTCTTGCAGGTGCCTGACGACCTGCTCCTCGCAGGAGAGGTAGTAGCTGAGAAGGTCCAGCTTGGTCAACTTGCGCTCAGGGAAGAAGAGCTTGCTCGGGTTGGAGACGCGAACCTCCTGACCGGAGACCTCGACGACCATGTGCTCACCCTTGGCTGCCATCGCTTGAAAGGATGCCCTACGTGATCCCCAGAACACTGCTCCTCGTCGCAAGCGCCTTCTCAGAGCGGCTGCCAGCCGAGCGTGTCGCGGCAGCACTCAGCGAGGGCCTGGTCGCACGGGGCCAGCCAGAGCCAGACGTCTTGACGCTCGCAGACGGGGTGGAGTTGGGCGACTTCGATGCCCGTATGCGACGCTCACGCGCGCTGGTGCTCGCCCTGCCACGGCTTGCCAGGGAGGACCTCCCACGGAGCCCTGCCTTCGAGCTGGCCACGAGGGCCAGACAAGCAGGTGTGCCCGCCTACGCGGTGAGCGCCGAGAACGCGCTGGAAGCCTTCGATGCGCGGATCCTCGATCTGCAGGCGATCTTCGAGGCGAGGAGTCCACAGGCGCTGAAGGCTGCCGGCCGCAAGCTCGCCGAGATCGTCTAGCGGCGGGCTGGTCTAGCGGCCGGGCTCACAGGAAGCACTGGCCCTCGCCACGGTAGGTGGGGACCTCCTCGACGATGCGCTCGCCTTCGATCAGGTGCAAGCTGTTGAAGCGCTCGCACAGCTCACCCGCCTTGGCGTGCCTAAACCACACCCTGTCGCCCACATCCAGCTTGCTCGCCGCCTGCCCCAGCAGGGGGGTCTGGACCTCGCCCGCCCCCTCCTGGCCGTCCAGGCTCAGCCCCGCCGGCAGGTACGGCTTGGGCAGCCGTGCACCGTCGCCAGGCCCTGATGCCAGATAGCCACCGCCCAGAGCGGTGGCCAGCGCTTGCGAGGGCTTGCGCACGATCGGCAGCGCAAACAGCGCCGCCGGCTTAGGCTTGAAGGCACGATAGGAATCGAACAAGCCGGGGCCATAAAGACCAGAGCCCGCGCCCAGCTCGGTGACCGCGTCCTCGGAGCCAGTCGCTTCCAGGCTGCCCGTGCCACCGCCGTTGACGAACTCCAACCGGGCCGGAGCATCGGCAGCCGTGCTGGTCGCCGAGTCGGACACAGCGCCGATCTCCGCTTCGACAGCCGCGACGACCTGGGCCCTGCGTACTGCAAGCTCCTTGCCTGAGCGAGCTTGCAAGGTCCTGATCGCCAACGCTCTCAGCGGCCTGCCCACCGGCGCATCGCCCAGACCTGCGATCTGGGCCTCGTAGGCCATGACCCCGACGAGCTTCACTCCCGCCCGATCCAGGATCTCCTTGGCGAGCGAGCCCGCCTGCTCGGGGGTGTGCACGGGCGAGCGCTTGGCGCCCACACGCAGCCGCCCACCCAGCGCCCGCCAGCCTGCATCGATGTCGATGCACACGCGCACGGGAGCCCTCCGCCCTCCGCCTGGCACTCCAGCCGCCGCGTCGAGCAGGTCCAGCTGCTCGAGGCCGTCCACCATGATTGTGATCTTTGTTTGGGGTCGCTCCGCTGAAAGCTCCGCGAGCGTGTGTAGCGCTTGGGAGTCGGCGGTGGGATAAGCCACGAGGATGTCATTGAGACCGTGGCCTGCAAGCCACAGCGCCTCTGGCAGCGTGTAGGCGAGCGTCCCCTGGAAGCCCTGGCGCTCCAGGACTCGTTCCTGGAGGAACCTGCAGCGCACGGACTTGCTCGCAAGCCTGATGTGCTTGCCCACTGCGCGCCGTTCCATGTCCGCGGCGTTGGCCCAGAAGGCGTCAAGATCGACGATTGCAAAGGGTGGCTGGAGCGCCGCGGTCGCTGCTTCCAGGCGGCTGAGCTCGTCACTCATCGGCAGCCGCACCACCTGCAAGCCCCACGCTCGCCGGCCCGAGCACCCGGTCGGTCCACGCGTTGGCGAAGCGCCCCTCTGGGTCAAGGCGCTTGCGGATCGCCTGGAAGCGGTCCCACTGGGGGTAGCGCCCACGCAGCGTCTCTGCGGTCTGGAAGTGGCGCTTGCCCCAGTGCGGGCGCCCTCCCAGCTGGCCCATGATCGCCTCCACCGCCTGGAAGTAGGGCTTCCAGGCCATCCCCTCGTACATGTGGACCGCCACGAAGCCGCAATCCCGGCCAGTCGCCGTCGAGAGAAGAGCATCGTCACCCGCGACCGTCCGGACCTCGATCGGGAAGGGCACGTCGAAGTGTTCGCGCTCGACGAGCTCGAGCACCTGGCGCACCGCCTGCGGCGTGTGCTCCCTCGGCAGCGAGTACTCCATCTCGGTGAACTTCACGAGCCTGGGCGAGGTGAAGATCCGATCGGAGCGGTCCACCCTCGAGCTGGAGCCCGCCAGCTTCGTGACGAGCCTGTTGATGCGCGGTATCTGGGAGGGCGCCCGCTTGCCGATCCCGCAGAAGAGCCCGAACGCGTGGTTGGTCAGCAGCACGTCGTTGGCATAGGCGCTCAGCTTGCTGCGCGGCCTGGCCTGCTTCTCGGTGCGGTTATTGGTGCGCGTGAGGGCGGTCTTCGCGTGCGGGAAGACGAAGAACTCGAAATGGTCGTTGCCCAGCACGAGCTCCTCAAAGCGCCCCAGCGCTTCGTCCAGACCCATGGGCGCGTCGCGCCCGTGCAGCGTGAAGGCGGGCACGCAGCGCAACGTCACCTCCGCGATCACGCCCAATGCGCCCAAGCCGACCCTCGCGGCCTTGAAGACCTCTGGATCGCGCTCCTGCGAGCATTGCAGCGTGGAGCCGTCGCCAAGCACGAGCGTGAGGGCCTGCAGCTGGGAGGAGATGTTTCCCAGCCTCGCGCCCGTCCCATGCGTCGCCGTCGAGATCGCGCCCGCGATGCTCTGCACGTCGATATCCCCAAGGTTCTCCATCGCCAGGCCATGCTCAGCGAGCGTGGCGCTCAACTCCCGGATCGTGATCCCCGCCTGCACCCGCACCAGCCCCGAGGAGCGGTCCACATCGAGGAGCCTGTTGAGCTTGTCGAGCTTCACCAGTACGCCATCAGTCAGGACGATGTCGCTGAAGGAGTGCCCCGCCCCCGCGACCCGCACGCGCCTGCCCGCCTGCCCAGCGTCACCGATCACGCTCGCCAGCTCGTCGAACGTGCCAGGCTGGGCAACGATCGCCGGGCTGCAGCCCTCATCGCCGGCCCAGTTGCGCCACTGGGAGCCGCTCCAGACTCGCTCGCTCGAGCTCAGGTGTCGATCGCTAGGCTCGCTCACCGGATGACCGAGGCCCAGCCTACTCCCAGCGCTGCCGCAACGTCCGCATCGCGCTCGCGCTCGCTACCCACGCCCGGAGCCAAGCGAGCGACCGTCATCGGCGCCGGCTCGTTCGGCACAGCCCTCGCGATCCTGCTGGCCCGAGGCGGGCTGCGCACGACGCTGCAGGCCCGTACCCAGCAGCAAGCGGACGCGCTTGACTCCGCACGCGAGAACCGCTCATATCTGCCTGGGGTGCAGTTGCCTGAGCAGCTGCGTGTCGAGCCAGCCTCAGCGGGTGTCGCCCGGGCTGACTACGTCTTCCTCGCGGTGCCCTCACGCGAGATCGGCCCAGCGATCGAGAAGCTCCAGGCCGCCGGACTCGCCGCTCGCGCCGCCGTCGTCTCGGTCGCAAAGGGCCTGGTGCCACCGGATGGCGAGCCCCCCACAACGCGCCTGAGCGCGATCTTCGGATCGAGCCGGGTCGCCTGCTTGGGAGGGCCCGCCCACGCCCAGGAGATGGTGAGCTCAGGCGCCGGTCTGGTGGCCGCCTCTGGCGATGAGCGCTTAGCGCTCGCGCTGGCCAACGTGTTCACCCGTGCTGGAGTCGTCTGCGAGGTCTCAGCCGACCCTGTGGGAGTGGAGCTTGCCGGTGCAGCCAAGAACGCAGCAGCGCTCGCCGCCGGGGCGACCGAAGCGCAGGGGCCCAACGCTGTGGGAGCAGCCGCCGGTCACATCTTCGCGGAGGTCTGGCGCTACGCGGAGGGCCTGGGCGCACGACCCGAGTCGATGATCGGCCTCGCCGGCACAGGAGATCTCCTGGCGACCGCTCTCGCGCGCGAGAGCCGCAATCGGCGCGCCGGCGAGCTGCTCGCCGCGGGAACGCCCGCCTCGCAGATCCCCGACCAGATCGGCCAGGCGGTCGAGGCGCTGGAGTCGGTGCCACTGCTTGCCCGCACGCTCGAGCGCGCAGGCGTCCAAGCCCCCGTGACCGGCGCGCTCGGGCGCCTGATCTCGGGCGAGTTGCCCCTGGAGGAGTGGGTCGCACTCGTGCGTGCAACCGTACCGCCACCCGCACGCTGGCTGCGGCCCCAGCCAGGGCTGTGGCGGCGGCTGTGGCGCAAGATGGTCGGCAACAGCGGCTGAGCGCCAGACGTAGATACCATTGCAACATGGTCGATCAGTCCAAGGCAAGGACGACGCCGATCGCCGTGCGCTTCGATCAATTCACGCTCGAACGTTTGAAGGTACTCGCTGCCCGCCGCAACAAGGGCTATCAGACGCTGCTCAAGGAGTTCGTGTTCGAGCGGCTCTACGAGGAGGAGAAGCGCGAGGGGATCATAAGCCGCTGACGATGGTGCTCACTTCCTGCCCAGGCCGGCTCATGAGCCGCTGACGATGGTGCTCACCACCGCCTCATAGACGCCCGTCCCGTAGCTGCCCTCGGCAACCTGGACATTCTCGAACTCAGTGAGCGCCTGACCGATTGACACATCTCGCTCGAGGCCGTTGGCAACCAGCCAGAAGAAGCCAACATGCGCCGCGCAGGCGAGATCCTCCCTCGAGTCGCCAACTGCGAGCGTCTCCTCGCGCCGGTAGCCCCTCGCTCGCATGTGCCTTGCGACAGCCACCGCCTTCGAGGTGCAGGCCGGGACGAGGTGATAGCCCCGCACGTGCGCCAGCCCGGCGAGCGCCTGCGAGCGCCTGTTCACAACCCCGTTGTCGACGAGCCTGAGATTCCCGTGTCCATGCTCGGCGAGCAGGCCATCGACCTCGCCAGCGTCCACCAGGCCCCTGAACAGATGCGAGACTTCGCGATCCTGATGCCAGGGCTCGTGATACTCGAGCCTGCCCTGGTATCGCTCCAGCAGGAGCTTGGGTGCGCCGGAGGCATCGATCTGCTCAGCGATGGTGAGCTCTCCAGGCAGCAGATCGCCTGTCAACCAATGCTCCTCGCCGTCGAGCACCAGGCAAGCACCCGCCTCGTAGATGAACGAGGCCTGCCCAAAGAGCCTCGCATCCTCGGCCACCTGCGCGCGCCTGCGCCCCGACATCAGCACGATCTCCACGTCCGCCCTCAGGCACGCCTGGATCGCCCTGACGCCGTCGAGCGTGACGGCGCCCTCGCCATCGTGCAGCAGCGAGGCCCCCCTCCCAAGCAGCGTGCCGTCGAGGTCAAGGTAGAGGCAGCGCATGCTCATCGGGTCAGGGCTTGGGCACGGTCATCGGGACGCGAGGCTGCGCAGGGCCGGGCGCTCGATCGGCGCGAGGGCCGCACTGCAGGCCGTGTCCTCGCTCGCGAGGCGCCCTTCGCGCTCGAGTCGCTTGGCGATCGTCCCAAGGACGGTCTCGGCCATCGCGGTCAATGCCAAGAGGGGTTGGTGGTGGTTGTGATGGACATCCAGATCGACTTGGGCCATCCGCCGTAGTCCGACCTCTCGGTAGACATCGATGAGCATCCCGATCTCGACGCCATAGCCGCCGGCGAACGGCAGCCTCTCCAGCAGCTCGCGCTTAGCGCCGATCTCGCCGGCAAGCGGCTGGCGCACACTGGCGAGCTCGGGATAGAAGAGCTTGAGCGCAGGACGCGCCATGAGATGGTTGACCCGCCCGCCGCCCTCTGGCAGAGAGATGCCCTCCTGTGCAAAAGGTCGCCTGTAAAAGGCCTTGACGAAGTCCACATCCCGCTCACAGACGAGCGGGCCAAGCAGGCCGGTAACAAAGTGGCCTTGGAAGCCCTCTATGTCGGCATCGAGATAGATCACAAGCTCGCCAGAGAGGACCGTGAGCGCGCGCCACATCGCATCCCCCTTGCCCTGACAAGGCCCCAGATCGCTGAGCAGCTCGCCCTCCTGATGGACGATCGCGCCGGCTCTGCCAGCAAGCTCCGGGGTGCCGTCGGCCGAAGCGGCGTCGATCACGACGATCTCGTCGATCACGCCTGCTCCTCGCAGCCCGTCGAGGACGCCGACGATCTCCGCGACGGTCCCTGCACATTCGCGCGCGGGCAGACAGACCGAAACACTGTGCTCACGCGCTTCCGCGATCCGCTCTACCGGAAAGAGCGAATGGTGGAAGCTGCGCAGCTCGGTGGCGAGAGCCATCGCCTCTACTATCGCAACCGATGCCCGTCGAGCGATCACAACCGATGCCCGTCGAGCGACCCCGACCACCCATCGAGCGCGCGATAGAGCCCTGGAGCGAGCTGCTCGATACCGGCAGAGAGGATGGCCGGCTCGTGCGCGAGGCTCGTGAGGGCCCCGTCAAAGCGCGCTTGGTCGAGCTGCCGGCACAGCTGCATCCACAGGTGCTCGAGGCATTGGAGCGAGTGGGCATCGAGCGGCTCTACTCCCATCAGTCCCAGGCGTTGCAAGCCGCCTGGGAGGGACCCACGATCGTGACGACCGGGACCGCGTTCGGGCAAGTCACTGTGCTTCAACCTGCCGACACTCGAGGTGCTCTGCCGAGATACCAGAGCGAGAGCCCTCTACCTCTATCCCACCAAGGCGCTCGCCCAGGATCAGGCCCGCGCGCTGAGCGCCTTCGGACTGACCAAGCAGCTGCGCCCGGCGATCTACGACGGCGACACCCCGAAGGAGGCCAGAGCCCAGATCCGCAAGAGCGCCAACGTCGTGCTCACAAACCCGGACATGCTCCACGTGGGCATCCTCCCCCACCACCAATCCTGGGCCGAGTTGCTCGCAAACCTCGCGATAGTCGTCGTCGACGAGGCTCACGTCTACCGAGGCGTGTTCGGCTCCCACGTCGCCAACGTGCTGCGCCGCCTGCGCCGGATCGCCTCGGCCTATGGCACCGAGCCGCGCTTCCTGCTCGCATCCGCCACGATCGCCAACCCCACCGAGCTGGCCGAGCGCCTGACCGGCCTGGAGGGCATCCACCTGATCGACGAGGACGGTGCACCCTCCCCGCGCCGCCGGATCGCAATGTGGAACCCACCCCTCACCGACCAGGCCTCAGGCGCCAGGCGCTCGTCGTTGGGCGAGGCGTCAGAGCTCCTGACCGAGCTCGTGCGCGGCGGGGCCCGCACGATCTGCTTCGTGAAGTCACGCAAGGGTGTAGAGCTGCTGACCAAGCTCGTGGTCGGCGAGCTGCAGTCCACCCAACCTGAGCTGGCCGAGCTGGTCGTGCCATATCGCGCCGGCTACACCTCCGCGCAGCGCCGGGAGCTCGAGGGCCGTCTGATGCGGGGAGAGCTGCGAGCGGTGATCACGACAGATGCGCTGGAGCTGGGAATCGACATCGGCGAGCTCGACGCCTCGATGGTGCTCACCTTCCCCGGCACGGTCGCCTCGCTGCGTCAGATGTGGGGACGCGCTGGGCGACGAGGTCGTGGGCTCGCGCTCTATATCGCGGGAGAGGATGCGCTGGACCAGTTCTTCTGCCGCCATCCCGACGAGTTCCTGGAGCGAGCGGTTGAGGCCGCGATCCTCGACCACGAGAATCTCCACATCCACCTCGCGCACCTGCTGTGCGCCGCCTACGAGCTGCCGCTCACCAGCGGCGACGCTGATGTATTCGGGACGCGCTGGGAGGCCTACGCCGAGATGCTGGTGAGCACCGGCCGGCTGCGCCTCAGGGCCAGCACAAATGGCAGCTTCAAGCAGGCGGCCTACGTGCCTCGGCGGCCCGGCGAGTACCCCGCAGGCGAGGTCTCGCTGCGCAGCGCCTCCGCGGAGAGCTTCGCGATCGTCGATGTCTCCTCAGGCGAGCTGTTGGGCAACACCGAGGCGGCAAGAGCACATTCCACCATCCACGCTGGAGCGATCTACCTGCATATGGGTCGCTCCTATGAGGTCCAAGAGCTTGACATCGCGCATCGACGCGCCCTCGTCGGGCCTTTCGACGGAGACTGGTACACCCAACCCAAGCTCGAGACCGAAACCTCGATCGAGCGCCTGCTCGACCGCCGCGAGACCTTGGGCGTAACGCTCTCCTTCGGAGAGGTATGCGTCTCCCAGACCACCCTCGCCTACCAACGCAGGCGCCTGAGCGACCACGCCGAGATCGACCTGATCGCCCTGGATCTACCCCAGACGAGCTTCTCCACCCAGGCCCTGTGGTACGAGCTGGATGCCCAGGAGCTCGCCGAGATGGTCTCGATGGAGGCGCTCTTGGGCACCATCCACGCGACCGAGCATGCCCAGATCGCGGTTTTGCCGCTGATCGCGATGTGCGATCGCTGGGACATCGGCGGGCTCTCGATCAATGCCCATCCGCAGACCGGTGTTCCCACGATCTTCCTCTACGACGGGCACCCAGGAGGCGTAGGCATCGCCCGAACGGCGTTCAGGCGCTTCGAGGAGCTCTGCCAGGATGCGCTCGCACTCGTTTCCGAGTGCGGCTGCGCCAGCGGCTGTCCATCATGCGTGCAATCTCCAAAGTGCGGCAACCTCAATGAACCGCTGGCGAAGGCCGGTGCCGCGCTGCTGCTCACATGGATGCTCTCCTCAGGGGATGGCGAGGGTGCTTTTGCGCGGGGAGGCGATGGCGGGCGCGTGCTAAGAGGCGATGGGACCCGCGTGTAGGGTGCCGGTCGAGGGCGAGGGCGAGGGCGAGGGGGGTGTATATGAAAAATTCGAGCTCGTTATCGACTGGAACCATTATACGACAGAAGGAACTCGTTTTTTAATACTCCCACCCCCGGTTAGAGCCGACACTTGGTCCCAGGCTACGCGGCGTTGCCCTTCGCGATCTTGGCGAGGTCGATCGTCGCGTCATAGACCTTTGGCTCGACGCCCTCCTCGAGGGCTACCTCGCGCAGCGGGCGCCCCGACTCCGTGGCCTTCTTGACGATGATCGTCCCCTTGTCGTAGCCGATCGCGCCGTTGAGCGCTGTCGCAACCGCGAGCGTCGCGCCCGCCGAAGCGTCGGTGCCAGCACGATTAGCCGTGATCCCGTCGACGCACTTCTCGGCGAAGACGGTGGCCGTCGCCGAGAGCAGCTGCAACGAGGAGAGCAGGTTCCTGGCGATCAGCGGGATGCGGACGTTGAGCTCGAATTGGCCCTGCATACCTCCGATCGTGATTGCAGTGTCGTTGCCTATCACTTGGGCGCAGACCTGCAGGACGACCTCCGGGATCACGGGGTTGACCTTGCCCGGCATGATCGAAGAGCCCTTCTGGAGCTCGGGCAAGAACAGCTCGCCGATCCCCGCTCTCGGACCCGAGCCCATGAGGGCGAGATCGCCGGCGATCTTCGAAAGCGAGACGGCGAGCACCTTGAGAGCCCCTGAGAGCTCGACGAGCGCGTCACGGTTGGCCTGAGCCTCGAATCGATCCAGTGGCGCGGCAATCTGCTTGAGCTTCGAGTCGCGCTTGAGGCGAGCGCGCACCTTCTCCGCGAAGCGGGGATGCGTGTTCAGGCCAGTGCCCGTCGCGGTTCCGCCAAGCGGGATCTGGCCGACATGCTCGAGCGCGCTGCTCACACGCTCGCAGGCAAGGGCGATCTGAGCGCTGTAGCCGCCGAACTCCTGACCCAGGGTCACGGGTACGGCATCCATCAGATGAGTCCGGCCCGACTTGACGACGTGCTTGAAGCTCTTGCTCTTGGCAGCGAACGAGCGCTCCAGCTTGCGCAACGCAGGAAGCAGTTCGTTCTGGGCGACGTCGAGCGCGGCAAGATGCACGGCCGAGGGGAAGACATCATTTGAGGACTGGCCCATGTTCACGTGATCGTTGGCGTGGACGTTGGTGCCTGCGAGCGACGCTATGACCTCGTTGGCGTTCGTGTTGGTCGATGTTCCTGAGCCTGTTTGAAAGACATCGATTGGGAACTGGTCATCGTGCTTGCCCTGGGCAATCTCGGCGGCAACTTTGGAGATGCGTGAAGCCCTGCGCTTGTCGAGCAGGCCCAGTTCGCCATTGACTGTCGCGGCAGCGCCCTTGATCCGTGCAAGCCAGTGGATCACCGACACGGGCACCGTCTCACCCGAGATCGGGAAGTTCTCAACTGCCTTGGTGGTCTCCCCACCCCAGAGCTGCTTTGCGGTCATCGGGTCTCCTTGTCGAACGGGTGCGCGTTGGCGGCGCGATCAGCTGGACGTTATCCACAGAAGGCCGAAATCTCTCTGGCGAGTCCCACAGGGTCGTCGTAGGCGATCAAGAATCCTGTTCCCTCGAGCACCCGCAGCTGGCCGTTCGGTAGCAGATCGAGCGTCTTTTCCGCATTTGCGAGCGGATGTAGGTGGTCGCGGTCCGCCCACAGCAAGAGCACCGGCATATCGAGCCTGGGATAGAGATCGTGCAGGTCGGTCTGGGCGCCACGCGGCCAGTGACTCGCGCACTTCGCCCAGGAGCGCGCGAGATTGGGATTGCCTGGCACGTCGGCGAAGGCATGCCTGATCAGATCCCGTGAGGCAGGCTCCGCGCGCGCCGAGAGGCGCGTGCCAAGCTCAGGGGTGAAGAGCCAGCGAACCGCGTGCGTCAACAGCCTGTCGACCCCCGGCACGGCCCCAGCGCGCGCGGCGAAGCTCCAGGCGTCGCGCAGCGAGGAGCGCTCCGGGCGAAAGTGCAGCCTGTTGGGCATCAGCACCAGTGAGCCAGGCCGCAGACGCCCTGTGAGCGTCGCGTGCAGCAGGATCTCAGCGCCGGCGTCGTGCCCACCTACGAGGGGATGGGGCCCAAGCACATCGTCGAGGAAGCCTGTGAGCACGTCTGCGAACCAGTCGATCGTGTACGGATGCCTGGGACGATCCTCCGAGTCGCCATGCAAAGGCAGGTCCGGTAGAACCACCCTGTAGCGCTCAGCCAGCTGGCGGACGGCGGGCTCCCACTCCATGTGGGAGAGCAGCGCCGAGTGCAGCAAGGCAAGCGGAGGCCCGGAGCCAAGCTCACGGTAGGCGACGCGAGCGCCATCATGGTGGTGATAGAGGCGCAGCCTCACGGATCTATCGTAGGGCCGACAGACACCTAGAATCAGGCGTCCGATGACCTTACCCAGGCACCCGCTGATCCCGCCACGTGAGGTCGACCCCCACAGAGGACTGCCCTCGCTGGAGGAGGAGGTGCTCGAGCGCTGGCGCGAGCGTGACGTCTTCGCGGAGTCCCTGCGCATGAGAGAGGGTGCCAAGCAGTGGATCTTCTATGAGGGCCCGCCAACGGCAAACGGGCCTCCAGGCGCCCATCACGTGCTCTCGCGCGTCTTCAAGGACATCTACCCCCGCTACAAGACAATGCGAGGCTTCAGGGTCGAGCGCAAGGGCGGCTGGGACTGCCACGGGCTGCCCGTGGAGATCGCCGTCGAAAAAGAGCTGGGCATCACCTCGAAGACCGAGATAGAGGAGTACGGGATCGCAAAGTTCAACGAGCGCTGCCGCGCATCTGTCTTCGCCTTCCTCGAGGAGTGGAACCGCCTAACCGAGCGAATCGGCTTCTGGCTTGACCTCGACAACGCCTATCGCACGCTCGACGAGTCCTTCATCGAGTCGGTGTGGTGGGCCCTCGCAGAGATCCACAACAAGGGCCTGCTCTATGAGGGCCACAAGGTCGTTCCCTACTGCCCACGCTGCGGAACCGCCCTCTCCTCTCACGAGGTTGCCTTGGGCTACAAGGATGTCATCGACCCCTCGGTCTATGTGCGGTTGCCCGTGATCGGCTCGGACATCGCGCGCGCACTCGAGCCCAGCTCGGACATCGCCAAGGAGGTGCCCGGCCGGGAGCAGCTAGCGCCGCTGCAGCAAGGCGATGAGCTTCTGGTGTGGACGACCACCCCCTGGACGCTTCCTTCCAATGCCGCGGTGGCAGTCAACCCGGAGATGACCTATGTCCGCGCCCGTGCGAGCGCAGAGGTCGCTGCGCCGATCTTCGTACTCGCCGAGGCCTTGGTGGAGCAAGTGCTCGGCGAGGGCGTCGAAATCCTCGAGCGCTTCCCAGGGCGCGATCTGGAGGGTGTCTGCTACGAGCCGCCCTTCGACTTCATCGCAGGGAGCGAGTACGGCCCGCACGGGCATTCGGTGCTGCTCGCCGACTTTGTGACCTCAGAGGACGGGACCGGCCTCGTGCACACGGCCCTTGCCTTTGGCGAGGATGATTTTCGCCTGGGAGAGCGCTACGGGATGACCGTGGTCAATCCCGTGCGTCTGGATGGGACTTATGACGAGCGCATTGGTCCCTTTGCCGGGCGGTTCGTCAAGGACGCCGACCCGGACCTGATCGAGGATCTGCGCTCACGGGGGCGACTGTTGAAGGTGAGCGATTACGAGCATTCCTACCCTCACTGCTGGCGGTGCGGAACGCCCCTGATCTACTACGCGAAGGCGAGCTGGTACATCAGAACGACCGCCCTGCGCGAGGAGCTGCTGAGCGCCAACGAGACCATCTCCTGGTACCCGCCCCACATCAAGCACGGACGCTTCGGAGACTGGCTCGCAGGCAACGTTGATTGGGCGCTCTCACGTGAGCGCTACTGGGGTACGCCGCTGCCGGTGTGGCGCTGCGAGCAAGACCATGTCCACGTGGTCGGATCGTTCTCGGAGCTCGAGCGACTCTCAGGCGAGACGCTAAGTGACCACCACCGCCCCCACGTCGATGAGATCGAGTTTCCCTGCCCTCAGTCCGATGGATATGGCCAGGTCTGCACTGCGGTCATGAAACGGGTTCCCGAGGTGATCGACGTGTGGTTCGACTCAGGCGCGATGCCCTTCGCACAGCACCACGCGCCGCTGGAGAACGAGGGCCTCTTCTGGGAGCGTTTCCCAGCCGACTTCATCTGCGAGGCCCAGGATCAGACGCGTGGCTGGTTCTACTCGCTGCTCGCGGTCTCGACGCTCCTGTTCGGGCAGGCGCCCTACCGTAACGTCGTCTGCCTGGGCCTGATCCTCGACGCCGAGGGCCAGAAGATGTCCAAGTCGAAGGGCAACACAGTGGAGCCGTGGGAGGTGATCAGCGCCCATGGCGCCGACGCCTTCCGCTGGTACTTCTTCACTTCCAAGCAGCCTTGGGATGGCTATCTCTTCTCGCCTGAGGCGATCGGCGAGGGTGTGCGCCTCTTCCTCAAGCAACTGTGGAGCACGTACTTCTTCTACGTCCTCTATGCACATGCAAATGCAGAGGCCTTGCGGGCTGCGAGCTCCTCTCCTCACACCGTGAGTTCGTCGGACCGGATCGCTGAGCCTGCGAGCGAGGGCGAAGACCTTGACCGTTGGGCGCTGTCGCGGACGGCTGCAACAGCTCAGCTTGTCGCAGAGCGCCTGGATGACTACGACGCCACCGTTGCAGGCAGAGCGATCGCCCAGTTGGTCGATGAGCTCTCCAACTGGTACGTGCGCCGCTCGCGCAGGCGCTTCTGGGATGGCGATCAGGCGGCGTTCGAGACGTTGCGCTCCTGCCTGCTGACGATCTCCAAGCTGCTTGCCCCATTCTGCCCCTTCATCGCCGATGAGATCTACGACAACCTCGACGGCACCCTGCCAAGCGTCCACCTCTGTGATTTTCCCGTAGAGGCCACCCTTGCGCCCATCGACGGTGGCCTGGAAGAGGCGATGGCAATCGCCAGAGAGACGGTCCGCCTGGGCTTGGCCGCTCGGGCGAAGCCCAAGATCAAGATCCGCCAGCCGCTGGCAGAGGCGGTGGTTGTGGCAGACAGGCGTGAGCGCGATGCGATCGAGCGTCTCGCTGAGATCGTTCGCGAGGAGCTGAACGTCAAGCGCATCCGCTTCGTGGACGCAGCTGAGGAGCTGGGCCACTATGAGATCAAGGCCAACTACCGCACGCTTGGCCCTCAGTTCGGCAAGAACATGCCCCAGGCGGCCGAGGCAATCGCCGCACTGGATGGTCGCCACGTGGCCAACACGCTACGCACGGGCGAGAAGGTAGGCATCTTCGTCGCAGGGCGTGAGCACTCTCTCAGCGCCGAGGACCTGCTGCTCTCGATGAGGGCCCCCGAGGGCTACTCGGTCGAGCGTGATGGCGCCCATGCTGTTGCGCTGGAGCTGGCGATCGACGAGGCGCTGCGCCTGGAGGGCCACGCGAGAGAGATCGTCCATGCCGTCCAGAACGCCCGCAAGGCGGCGGGCCTGCAGGTCGAGGATCGGATCGAGCTCGCGTTGGCGGGCAACGCGGCCCTGACCGACGCCGCGTGCACCCATGAGACCTACATAGCCGGCGAGACGCTGGCCGTCAAGCTCGAGGTGGCAGGCTCGCTCGAGGGGCCCGACCACCAGGAGATCGTCGACATCGAAGGCTTAGAGCTTTCGATCTCTTTACGTGCAGTGAGTGCGTGATCGCAAAATTGGCTGCCACGCACGCGGGCGCGCCTGCGCGCGTGACGCTCTTTTGCGTTGCACCCGAGTAGATCGGCTCCTTGGTCTCGCTCAGGCGACGAGGGCCGGCTCCAGCTCGGCCTCGAGCTTCTTCTTGGGGTAGGCGCCAATGATCGTCTTGACCGGTTGGCCTCCCTTGAAGAGGATCATCGTCGGGATCGAGAGCACCTGGAAGCTCGCCGCCGTCTGCTGATTCTCATCGACGTTGAGCTTGACGATGCGCAGATCGGGACGCTCGCCTGCGATCTCCTCGAGCACGGGGGCGACCACGCGGCAGGGGCCGCACCAGGGGGCCCAGAAGTCGACCAGCACAGGGCTCTGCGACTCGATGACCTCGGCTTGAAAGTTGTTGTCCGTTACCTCGGTGAGGGTGCCTGCCATTGGAATCTCCTAAGTGTTCGCGCCAGCTTTCAGGATGCTGTCCCTTACCACTATACAAAGTGTAGTGAGTGGTCCGGCTCCTCCCGGGGTGCACTACCGGCTGTGATGGCCGACGATGACGGTCCAGCCTTCGACGTGGCGCACCAGCGGAAAGTGCAGGCCAGTCAGCGTCGCGAACAGATGTGGAGAGACGTAGACCTCGATCACGGCGGACAGCGCGAGCACCGGCAGCGCGATCGCAACGGTCACGACGGTAGCGGCGAGCAGTTGCTCCCACTCACCGCGGCGACTCGCCATGATCCAAGCCGCGAGCGGAAGGAAGAGCGCGATGAGCTCCGGGATCGCGTGCGGCAGCACCCCGACCAGCAGCAGTGCGGGCGAGACCTTGAGGAAATGCGATACCCCAGAGAGGGTGTGGCCGATCTGATAGGCCTGGATCGAGAGCGAGAAGGTCGTCGCGCAGCCGACGAAGACGATCGCGATGCGCCCGCCATGCTTATGAAGCCAGCGGGAGACGCCCTTGTGCGACTCAACCTGCATGGGCAGCGAGCTGCCTGCGATAAAGCCTGCGACACACGCCATCGCATGCAACGCCAGCACCAGCAGGTTGTGCGAGAAGACGCTCTCTGCATCGCTCAGGCCGCCCACGGCAAACGGCGGCTGCAGCGTGATGATCTGGACATAGCTGCCATCGACGTTCGCGACCACGAGCACAGCCAGCAGCAGCCCGAATGCGGCGACCGCAGAACCTGCGACCCAGCGTGCGAGCACGCGCCCAGGCTGCAGCTTCCATGTCCTCAGCGTGGTGCGCGTATGGCGCACGCCGTGGGCAAATGCATAAGCAGAGGCATCCACGCTCACCTGATCGGCAGAAGAGTCCGATTACCTGAGCGTCGGCAAGCACCCGACTACCTGAGCGGCCACGAGAGCCCGATCACCTGAGCGTCGGTGAGGGCTCGGACTATCTGAGCGTATGCATGCGAGCTGGGCGTGCACGCTGTTCTGGCGGGGGTGGGCCAAAGCGCAGCCTCGGCACAAGCCACATCGCCTCCGCGGCGATTCGCCACGACATCTTGCTCGTTCCGCGCTGGCGTTCTCGAAAGATGATGGGCACCTCCACGACTCGGTATCCAGCATTCACCGCTCGGTAGGTGAGCTCCACCTGAAACGCATAGCCCTGTGAGCGCACGCTGTCGAAATGAATGGCTTCGAGCACCTCCCGCTTGAAGCACTTGAAACCGCCGGTGAGATCACGCACCTGCAGTCCGAGCACGAGGCGGGCATAGGTAGAGCCGCCCTCACTCACGATGCGTCGCAGCAGCCCCCAGTCCCGCACCCCGCCACCCTCGACGTAGCGCGACCCCAGCGCCAGGTCTGCACCGCCCCGGACCGCTTCGAGCAGCCTGGCGAGGTCCGCCGGGTCGTGGGAGAAGTCCGAGTCCATCTCCATCACATACCCCGCTCCTTCCTGCAGCGCATGACGAAAGCCCGCCAGATAGGCGGGCCCGATGCCAGCCTTCTCGGTGCGATGGAGCACGCGCACCCAATCGTTGGCAGCCGTGAGAGCGTCCGCGATGGTGCCCGTGCCGTCAGGCGAGCCATCGTCTACGACCAACACACGAAAGCCATCCGGCGCTGAGCGCCGGAGTACGTTCCCAGCCGCGCCGACGATCGCCTCGATGTTCTCCGCCTCGTTGTAGGTGGGCAGTATCAGCCAGGGCTCGCCACTCATCCGGCGCCTACCCTAAAGCGTCGAGTGCCCTCATGGCGTGGGTCGCGAGTGCTAGGACATCCTTATGAGCAAAGTGCCAGAGCTCTCAAATGCGGTGATCGCCGACGCCTTCGAGGAATTGGGCGACCTCTACGAGCTCGATGGCGCGGTCGTGCACCGTGTGCTCGCCTACCGAACGGCGGCCAAGAGGGTGCGTGAAGCGTCTGTCTCGGTCGCCGCGCTTGCGCGCGAAGGACGGGCCGTGGAGCTGCCGGGCATCGGCAAGACGCTTCAAGAAAAGATCCTGCTGCTGCTGAGCACAGGCACGATCCCGTCGGCAGAGAGATTGCGTGCCAAGTTCGGGCCCGGGCTGATCGCGATCACCCGGCTGCCGGGCATCGGGCCCAAGCGAGCGAGGCTACTCCACGATGAGCTGGGCATCGACTCGTTGCAGAGTCTGCAAGAGGCGGCCCTCGAGCAGCGCCTGCGCACCGTCCGCGGGCTGGGAGAGAAGCTCGAGGCAACCGTGCTCTCCGCGATGCAGGCTGGCCACGGCGGACAAGCGCCCAAGCGCGTGCTGCTCTCAAAGGCCATGGCGATCGGCGATGCGCTGCTCGAAGGCCTCCGTGAGAATGGCCCACAGGACATCCACGTCGAGCTTGCCGGGTCGCTGCGTCGCCAGGTGGATAGCGTCAAGGACATCGATCTCGTCGCGACAACCGCTGAGCCAGCATCGCTGACCGACGCGCTTGGTGAGCTCGCCCAGATCGAGAGCATCGCCTCCACGGGAGAGGCTGGGGCGCGCGGTCGCACCCACGCCGGACTGAGCGTCGATCTGAGGATCGCCTCAGCGCAGCAGCGTGGCAACCTGCTCCAGCACTTCACCGGCTCCGCAGCCCACAACACCGCCCTGCGCGAAAGGGCGGTGCGCATGGGGCTGCGCGTCTCCGAGTACGGGATTCTCGATGAGACCACGTCCACGAGCCTCACCTGCTCCAGCGAGGAGGAGGTCTATGAAGCGCTCGGCTACAGCTGGATCGCACCAGAGCTGCGCGAGAACAGGGGCGAGCTCGAGGCGGCGATGCTCGACGGCGCCGGCAGCCTGCCCGCGCTCGTCACAGAGCAGGACATCAAGGGCGATCTGCACTCCCACACCATCGCCTCCGATGGCCACAACACGATTGAGGAGATGGCGCTGGCCGCACGGGAGCGAGGCTATGAGTACCTCGCGATCACAGATCACTCCGCCAGCCATGGCTTCGGCAACGACGTCTCTCCGGCCCAATTGCGTCGCCAGATCGAGCTCGTACACGAGTGCAACAGCCGCATCGAGGGAATCGAGCTGCTCGCTGGCAGCGAGGTGAACATCCTGCCCGACGGCTCCCTGGACTACGAGGACGAGCTGCTCGAGCAGCTGGACTGGACGATCGCGAGCGTTCACACCGCCTTCGCCATGGATGAGCAAGCGATGACCAAACGAATGATCACCGCGATGGAGCATCCCCTTGTGGATGCGATCGGCCATCCGACAGGACGACTGATCGAGCGCCGTGAGCCGTATGCACTCGATCTCGAGGCGGTGATCGACGCGGCCGTGAGAACGGGAACGCTGCTCGAGATCAACGCCAACCCCGACAGGCGCGACCTTTGCGACGTTCACGCCAGAGCGCTCGCCGCGGCTGGAGGGAAGCTGCTCATCGACTCAGACGCCCATCGAACGACAACACTCGCGAACATGCGCTGGGGAGTCGCTACGGCCAGACGCGCATGGCTGAGCTGCGCCGAGGTGGCCAACACACGCTCCTGGAGAGAGCTGTGCAAGTTGCGCAAGCCCGCCAGAGCCCGGTCAGCGTGAGGGCAAGAGCCTTGGCAGCAACTGCTCGGCGACCAGCTTGTCTGTCGCTGCGCGGCTGTAGGGCGCAAGCGCCTCTAGGGCCAGCTGCGCATAGCGCGGTCTCGGATCGTCAAGCGCGGTGCGCAAGCTCAAACCGAGATCATCGCCCACCAGTCTGGCGTCCAGCTGCCTGGCGATCGGCAGCGCCTCATAGGAACCGGGCGCGGGCGCGGTGACGAGCATGCACCCATCCGCCAGCGCCTCCAGCTGGGCGATCCCATAATCCTCTCGGCGGGGCGCACAGACGAACACCCTCGCGCGCCTGAGCAGCGCCCTGTACTCGGAGCTCGAGAGCTTGCCCACAACTCGCACCCCGTCCTCTGGTAGCGGAAATCCACCTTCGCGCAGCTCCTGGACCTCTGCGCCCGCCACCACGAGCTCCTCGCCTGGCAGACGAGCTCCCCGCCAGGCCTCAAGCACGCGGTCAAGGCCCTTCTTGGTGGGATTCGCGGCGTAGGTGAGGGCGTCTATGTCTCGTACGCCCGGCACTGCCTCATTCGCAGCGAGATCCGCCGTCTGCCCGGCCGGCTCCAGCGCACTGGAGGGCTCAACCGCAACCGGCACGATCAGCACCCTGTCGCCGGAGAGCGCACCCTGAGGCGCTTCCTGCAGCGCGGCCTCGCTCTGAGGCAGCAACAACGGCGCCTGGCGCAGCCGAGAGCGCTCGAGCGGTCGCTGCCAGATCCCATGGCGCCCAGGTCGGTTGCCGGCAGCGGGCGCATCGAAGCGGATCGCCCCCTGTCTGGGCCAAAGGAGCGCAGCGGTGATGCTCGAGTAGATCACGGCCTGGGGAGCGCTCCCACGCAGTGCCTCCCTCGCCGCCCCACGAGCGCTGATCGCCCAGCCCAGGTCGGTCAGCGCGAGGGTTCTGACCTCGCGCGGTGCAGGCGTCTGCACCAGTGCGACCCTGGCACCCGCACGCTCGAGCGAGCCTGCCAGCTCAGCGTCGGCCGCCCGAAGGCCCACGGTCGATCCCAGCGAGATGAGCGCTATGTCAACGCTCAACCAGGGGACCCGCCCATGCCCTCTGGACGAATCGCCTTGAAGCCAGGCGTTCGCTCCAACACCATCGGCCGCACAGGAGAGGTGCCCAGGACGAAGAAGCGCACGCCATCACGCTCCTCGATCGCCGCGACTGCTGCCTCCTGGCGCCGCCAGGCAAGTGCCCAGATGACCGCGAAGCCGACGCCTATGCCAGGGATCTGAGGTGCGAGAAAGCCCAATCCGCCGGCCAGCAGCGCGAACAGCAACAGCGGCCACAGCCGGTTGAGCAGGACCGCGCCAGGGCGGTGCTCAGGCATCCTCGTAGTCGCTTTGGCGTCGGCGAGCAGGCGCGCGATCGGCGGGTTGAGCTCGGCGCGACGCCCCAGCCATAGTCCGATCACGGCGGTGAGCATCCACCATGCAATCGCGATCTCCAAGAAGCTGGCGCCGACGTTCGCGGCGCGAGCCGCGAGCACCGTGACAGCCCCCAGAGCGGTTGCGGCTCCTGCGCTGAGCAGCACGGTTGTCTTGAGGAAGTCGACGAAGCGCACGCTTTGATCTAGAGCAACGCTCCGAGCAGTGCCCTGACGCCGCTCGTACCGTCGATCGTGATGTCGGACTGCTCGATGAGTTGCTCAGGGGCTTCCTCGGAGGCCACAGCAACGCACAGAGCGCTGCCCAGCTCGCCCTCCTCCACCAGTGAGCGCAAGCCATCGAAAGCATCGACATCGGTCATGTCATCGCCCGCGTACAGAGCCGCCTGAACTTTCGGACCATCTTGCCTGTCTGGAACCCCCCTCAGCAGGGCGCCGATCCCCACGCCCTTGTCGATCGCCAGTGGCGGGCGCACCTCGAGCACCTTCCTGCCCCAGTGCACCGCCAAGCCCTCCGCCTGCGCCTCGGCGGCGATCTCGTTCGCCGCGTGCGCGGCGAGATCCTCGTCCGGAGCACCACGCCAGTGGAAGGCCACGATCGGGTCCTTGTCCTCGCTGCGTACCCGTACACGCTGGCGCTCGACGGTATACGCCCGGTCAGCGAACGCGCGTATGCGCTCGGTCCACGACTCGAGCTCGGGGTCGAGCTCGACCTGGGTGGCGCCCTGGCGCAGCAGCTCCGCGCCGTGATTGCCCAGGTAGTCGATACTGCCGATCGCGACGATCTGCCGGGCTGTCACGGCGCGACGACCGCTCACGCAACAGACGATGCCGTAACGCTTGGCCACCTCGATGAGCAGCGTCCGGGTCGCTTCCGGCACCTGGGCGTCAGTGGCATGGCGGACGATTGGCGCAAGCGTTCCGTCGATGTCGAGCAGGACAGCAGAATGGCCCGGATCGGAGCGCAGCGGCTCGAGCGCCTGCGCGAGCGTGGTCGCTGGGGACACGGGCTCTAGTATGGCGCCTCAGTGTCAAGGTTCCGTGGAGGCGGTGAGTGAAGGCCTCGATGGCGGGCGAGGCCGCCGAGAAGATGCCTCACCGAGCGATGAAGATGGCCGCTATCGGAACGGCCGCAGGGCTGTTCAGCGGCCTGTTCGGCGTCGGCGGAGGCACCGTGATCGTGCCGTTGCTCGTCCTGTGGCTGGGTTACGGCGAGCGCGAGGCAACGGGGACCTCGCTCATGGCGATCGTCTTCATCGCGACGTTTGCCGTCGCGGTGCAGGCGGCCTATGGAAACGTAAACGTCCTCGACGGAGTGCTCTTGGGGGTGCCCGCCGGAGCCGGCGTGTTACTCGGGGCCCGGCTGCAGCAGCGTCTTGGGACTCGCGCGATCGGACTCTTGTTCGCGGCGGTGCTGGTTGCCTCGGCAGCGGAGCTGCTGTGGCAGTGATCGCCCTCATCGCGATCGGATTGGTCGCCGGCATGTTGGGCGGGATGCTCGGCATCGGCGGCGGAGTGCTGTTCGTGCCCGGCCTGGTGATCGTGCTCGGCCTGACACAACATGACGCTGAGGCGACCTCGCTGCTGGCGATCATCCCCGTCGCGCTGATCGGTGCCTATACCCAGGACCGATACGGCAACGTTCACAGACGCGAAGGGCTGCACATCGGCGTGCTCTCGATCCTTGGCGCAGCGGCGGGCGTGGCGCTCGCCAACGCGCTGTCCGGCGTGGCGCTCAGGGTGGCATTCGCCCTATTCATGCTGGTTGTGGCTTTCCAGCTGGTGCGCAAGACGGTCTGATAACGCGCGCTCATGCTCTAACCGCCCGATACCGCGCCTTCACGCTCTAGACTGGGAATGCATGGGATTAGACAATCCAACTCACATCGCCTTTCTTGTAGTGATATTGCTGCTTGTGTTCGGTGCTCGACGGCTCCCAGAAATCGGTCGGTCGCTGGGTAGCGGAATGCGGGAATTCAAGGACTCTGTTTCCGGTGAGGCCAAACCGCCGGCACTGACCACGGCTCAGCAACCTCCGGTTGCGACACAGGCGCCCGTTGCTACACAAGCGCCGGTTGCCGCTCAGCCTTCGGTGGTCTCTCAGGCCCCGATTGCGACACAAGCGCCGATTGCAACACAGCCTCCGGTGGCTGTGCCTGGGGCCGAGCAGCCTGGCCAGGAGCAACCCGCAGCAACGGCGCCCGCACCAGCCGAGCCCCAGCACCAGCCGCAGACATAGAGCGGCTCAGCCGCTGTGAAGGATCGGGCCACTCTCGACAGCTTCGAAGGATGACCCCGGGACGGTCTTCAGCTGATCGAGGTCTTCGTTGTTCCAATGCGGGTTGGGAGCGCCCGTGATGAACCAACTCGAGCCATTGTCGGCGACGATCAACCCATAGCGCTTCAAGGCACGCAGGATCACGAGAGCCTGGCCGTGGTAGTGGGCGAGATCGAAGCTCCCCTTCAAACGCAACCGCAAACCCATTGGCGGCAGTGCTGGATCGCTGCTGTCAGAGGCGAAGTGGGTAGCAGGGTGGATGTAGCCACGCTGGGTCCTCGAGACCGTTACGCGCAGGGCGTGGTCGATGCTTCCAGCGTGCACTTCCTGATAGCGCACCAGCAGCGGAAGGATGGGCAGCCCGGCAGCATCCGCGGACGTCCAGCCTTCGGGGCGCAAGGCGTTGCTGCGCAGGTCAAAGACGGCGCCTGAGCCCGCTTCCCAGCCAGTGCCCGAGTGGCGCGCATCGTAGAGCTCATAGAGCTTGCAACTACCTTCTTGGAGTACAAGCACATGCCGGTCGCCTTCTTCGCCTGCTCCCTCGATTGGCGCCCCAGGCGGAACTGGATAAGGCCCTGGGTTCGATTCTTCGCCGTAGGCGGTGAACTTGATCGGCACCTTACGTTGGCGTGAGCCCACCACGGAGTAGGGGATCCCGTAGCTCGGATCGGTGCCGAAGTCGGCGTGTAAGTCGATGCTCCCACCGATGCTCGCGATGTAGCTCGCCGAGTTCGGATCGACGGGCGCGTGAGCGATTTCCCGGTTGATCGGGTTGCTCGCCGGGAACATTGGACAATGGCCGAGCATCGGCGGAGAGCCCTTGGAGAGCGGCTTGCCCGCAGACGATGAGGCAAGCGCTCCGACAAGCAGGAGCGCGCCCATGGGCGCCAAGCGCACGCGGTAGGGCATGCTCGGCATGCGCATCATCCCGCCACGCTAGGTCATGTCGGCTATGTGCTGAAGCCCTCTGGACGATCGTCTTTCACGAGGCCGTTGGAGCTAGCCGACTCGGCTGCTGCGCCAGCGCCGTCCTCAACTGCGGCGCCAGCGCCGTCCTCGGCTGCTGGCCCGGGCAGCACGGACGGTCGGCCCTCTTCCAGCAGCGGGGCGCCGCAATGCCAGCAGTAGGCTGCACCGCGGCTGTGGACCGAGCCACAGGAGACACATACGCCGCCAAGGCCGGCCTGTGCAGAGGAGAGCAGCCGCTCGACCTCGCCGAGCTGCGCATCGGCCTGCTGTAGCTCCGCCGCGCGCTTGGCGATCACGTCGAGCCGGTAGTGGTCGCGAACTGCCATCTCATATGTCAGTCCGCCCAGATCCCACGTGAGCGCGGCGACGCGCTCAGCCAGCTCGACGCGCAGGCGACGCAGCTCCGCCAGCGAACCGCCGCCAGCGGGGGGACCATTCTGTTGCTTGGGCGAGCCGCCGTTGAGCATGAGCGCCGCGAAGACTCTAGCCTTCGATGGGCTGATCGCCGTTGTCGAGTTTGTTGAGTTCCTGCTCGTAGCTCTTGCCTGTCTTTTTACTCAGCGCTTTCAGGGTGTTCGGGTTGGCTTTGGCAGGTTTGGGAAGCGGTTTGGCTTCGGCTTCCTTGACTTCCTTTGCTTCGGCCGCTTCAGAGCGCTTAGCGGAGCCTTCACCGGCGCCCTGGCTCGCTTTGGAGGCTGACACCGACGCCGCTTTGGATGCTGATCCAGCCGCTTTGCTCGTCGCTTCCTTGGACGTCGAGCCCGGGCTCGTGGTCGCTTCCGGCGCGGCCCCTGTGGCTGGTGAAGAAGCCGGGAGACTCAAGCCCTTCACGGTGAGCACCTGGTTGGTGGGCGCCGCTTTCTGGGTCAGCCAGTGACCGACGAGCAACCCGATCAGCATCGTCAGCAGCAGCACGGTGAGCAGGCTCAACAGGCCCGAGTAGCGCCTCAGCCAGCCTCCAGGACCCTGCTCCTCGAGCTGCACGTAACCCGTCGCAGACGCGAAGGCACCCCGCTCCGCAGGCGCGTGCTCTGCCTGGAGCACATCCAAGAAGGCGAGCCTGACCGGCGAGACAGGCGCTCCACAGGCAAGGCAGTAGCGCTGGTCGGAGACCAGCGGCGCACCGCAGTCAGAGCAGATCGCGCTGTCCGTGCTGGGGACAGCTGGAGTTTGAAGGATGTCCACCGCTACCCCTTCTTTACGACGCCGTGGGCGCCACGGTCAGTTGAATGGTCGAGCTCGGCGCACTGCCGACGAGAAAGATCTGGAACTGGGCACGCCCGGGCTTGGTGTCCGAGCCGGCGGCCACGAGCGGGACCAGGGCTCGCCCCGCGGCGCTCACCTTCCCCGCCCGTACGCCCACGGCGAAGACCAGCACTTTTTGCGCTGGTACCCCAGAGCGGTTGGCAACTTCGCCGGTGATCACGGTGCTGCCGGCCTGTTCGCCCACTTCGACAACGCTCGCAGAGACTTCGGGCAGCGGGTGCCCGGTTCGGTCCCCTGCGCCAATCTGCACATGGACGGCGGCGGGGTTTTCGCTGGTGAGCACCTGATCGTCGACCCACCACTCGCTCTCACCGGGACGCAGCGAGGGCATCCGCTGCAGTGCAGGTTCCAAGCCGGCCGTGTCGTTGGTGTAGAGCGAGCGCCCGCTGTGACTCACGACATCGACGATCACGGGCACTTCGATCTGTGGGTGAGACGAGGTTCCGGTCAGCCTGAGTGCCACCGCCCGGCGACCCGCTCCGCCGAGAAGGGTCACGTTGGAGACCTTCACTTCGTGATTGACCGCGCCGATGTGCACAGTGCCGGACCCGACCGCGCTGTGATTGCTCTGGAGGGCGATCTTGGCGCTTTCCTGCTCGGTGCTCTCACACGCGCTGAGCAACACGGTGAGCGCGCCAGCGCCGAGGAGCGTGAGAACGTACCTCATCCGAATGCGCCGGCTACATAGTCCCGCGTACGGGCGGCCCGCGGTTCGCCGAACACCTGGCTGGCGGTGCCGTACTCGATCAGGTCGCCGAGGTACATGAACGCGACCTTGTCAGCGACCCGCTGAGCCTGGGCGAGATTGTGGGTGACGATGACGACCGCGAGCTCCTGGCGCAGCTGGTGGATGAGCTCCTCGATCACGCTCGTGGATATCGGGTCAAGGGCCGAGCAGGGCTCGTCCATCAGCAGCACCTCCGGCCGCATGGCGATGGCCCGAGCGATGCAGAGTCGCTGCTGCTGGCCACCGGAGAGACGCAGGGCGGGGCGATGCAGATCGTCGCGCACCTCCTCGTAGAGGCCGGCCCGCTGCAGAGCGTCGACCACGAGCGGCTCGAGCTCACCGCGACGCGGCTTGCGACGCGACTGCTCGCGCAGCGCGAAGGCGACATTGTCGAAGATCGACATGGGAAACGGGTTGGGCTGCTGGAAGACCATTGCTACGCGCGAGCGCAGTGTCGTGTCCTGCAGCTCGTGGATGTCCTCTCCGTCGAGCAGCACCCTGCCACCTCTAGTGGCGCTGGGCGTGAGCTCGGTGAGGCGGTTGAGCGTGCGCAGCAGCGTCGTCTTGCCACAGCCCGAGGGCCCGATCAGGGCGAGCACCTCGCCCTGATGGATCGCCAACGAGACCGAGCGGACAGCGGGAGTCTCTCCGTAGCTGACGCTCACCCCCTCCAGATGCAGACGCTCAGGCCCGGCCCCGGCGAGCTGCTGGGAGATCGCCTCGCGCTGCTCAGGCGGGCGCACCGGCTCGGGCGGGCGATCAACCACAATCGTGCGCACGGGAGGCACCGCTGTGGGCTCGACAGCTGGGCTCGGTGAGCTCGCGGCGGAATGGATCGAAGTCACCTGTCTCACACGATCCCCTCAGCGACAGCGAGCCCGCTGGAGCGCACGTGCGAGCGAGAGATCGCGTCGACCGCGCCGTTGAGGAGTAGCACCAGCACCATCAGCACGAAGGCGGCCGCATAGGCCTTCTGTGGGGCGTCGCCCGAGCCTGCCGGCGAGTTCTGATAGACGTAGCTCGTGAGGCTCGAGCCCGTTCCGCGCAGCACATCGAGCCCCGGCAGCGAGCCAATCTTTTCGATGCGTAGCGATCCACCGAGCAGCACGAGCACGATCGCCGTATCGCCGATTATGCGGCTGATCCCGAGGGTCACTCCCGTGGCGATGTTGGGGCGCACGCTCGGCAGCAGCACGCGCCTGATCGTCGCGATCCGCGTCTTGCCGAGTGCAAAGGCGGCCTCACGCAGGTGCGTGGGCACGAACTGCAGGCCGTCTCTGGTCGCCGTGAACAGCGGTGGCAACGCGATCAGCGACATCATCGCCCCGGCAGCGAAGAACGAGCGTCCGAATACGCCCCCACCCGACGCGGTGAACGAGAGCGGCGCGAAGAGCGGCAGCTGGAAGAGCGCCAAGCCGAAGATCGCGATCACGATGTCGGGCGTGCCCGCGACGATCTCGATGCTCGACTCCACGACGCGAACCAGCCAGCCGGGCCGGCCGTACTCGACGATCCAGAGCGCGCTGCAGATCGCCAGCGGCAGCGCAATCGCGACGCCGATTGCCGTGAGGATGGCCGTACCGATCAGCGGATCCAGAAAGCCACCAGAGTGGCTCTGGTCCTGGCTGGACGTGGGATGACTGAAGAGCAGGCTGGGGTGCAGGTACTCGATGCCCCTGTAGCCCATGTAGATGACGATCGCCCCAGAGATCAGGCACAGCCCCAGCCCTGCCATCCACGCGCAGAGCAGGACCAACCGATCGCTCCAGCGCCACGTGGCGATCGACGAGCGCCTGCCACGACGTCCGCTGAGGGGCGACTGCGGGGAGGAGGAAGCCTGCAGAGAGTGCGTGACCGTGCTCATGGCACCTACCCCCGCAACTGATAGCGGCGCAATGGCAGCTTCACGAGATAGCCCGCCACCGACAGCGCAAAGGCCGAGAAGAGCAATAGGAACGCGAAGGCATAGACGCTCGAGCTCAACGCCGGGGCCCCGAGGTTTTCGGCGTTTTCGACGATCGACGCCGCCAGCGTGCGCAGCGGCTCGAAGAAGAAGATCAGTCCGTCGATCGGCTTTGGCGCAAATGAACGCGAGCCAGAGACCATCGAGAGCATCACCGCCTCGCCGAGTGCACGAGCACAGGCGAGCACCGCTGCCGCGACGATCGCCGGGCGGATGGCTCGCAGCGTCACCGCCCGTGTCGCTCGAATCTGGTTGACGCCAAGCGCAACCGCGCCCTCACGCCAGGCCGGCGGCACAACCGTGAGCGCGTCGCTGATGAGCGCGACCATGATCGGCGTAATCATCACCGTGAGGATCAGGGCAGCGACGCCGAGCCCGGCTCCGTTGAGCTGGACCACGTACTGCACCGAGGACTTCTCCGATGAGCTGATGAGATGGTTGCCAAAAAACGGAACGAGCACCAGGACGCCGATCAGCCCATATACGACCGACGGCACGGAGGCGAGCAGCCGTATCAGCGGAATCGCGACTCGACGCAGCGAGGCCGGGGCGAGCTCGACGATGAAGATCGAGGAGAAGAGCGCAATCACCAGGCCCAAAACCAGGGCGATCGACGTGGTCAGCAGGGTTCCATAGATGATTGGCCAGGCCCGCAGGTGAAAGGCGGAGGCGGCAGGATGCACACCCGTGGTGAGCATGCCTTCCATCTGGCGATCGACATTGCCGCCAGGCCCCAGCCAACCGAACCCGTCGTGCTCGAAGGTGGGAAATGCACGGACCGCGACGAAGCCGATCATCGCGACGACGCACAGGCACACCACAAGCGCCATCGCGCCGAGCGTACGCTCGGCGCGATGGTCTGGCCATGGAGAGCTCAGCCGCCCCAGCATCGTGGATCAGACCGGAATCCACTGGGTCGAGATGATCTTGCGCGCCGCCTTGCTGTTGTCGATCCATGAGATGAACGCCTCGGCAGCACCGGTCGCTTTGCCATTGGTCACCTCATAGAACCGTCCCACTCCGACATATTGGCCGGAGATCGAGTTGGCGAGCGTGCAACCCACGCCGTTGAAGCCAACCGGATTGACGCCCTTGTCCGCGAGGTAGCCCGAGAGGAACCCGATCGCACCGGAGTCGTTCTTCACCTGCTGCTGCTGCAAGCCCTCCGATGGCTCCTGGGCTGCGGTGCTCAGCACTTTTTTCCCACCGATCAAAAGCGTTTCGAAGTTGGTCAGCGTTCCGGCCCCTGCCGCGCGACTGATGACGTCGATCGGGCCGGTCGCGGTAGCGCCAGGCACCTGGCTCCATTCACGCACTTTGCCGGTGAAGATCGCTTCCACCTGGGCCTGGGTGAGGTTGGAGATCGGATTGGACTTGTTGGTGACCACACAGATGTAGTACTTGGCGACGGGATTGAAGACGAGACCCGCCTTCAGTTCGGCTTCCAGCGGATTGCGAGAGAGGTCGCCGATCGTGACGCTCCCATCCGTGACGTCGTTGATTCCGACCTGCGACCCACCCTGGGTCAGTTTGATTCTGACGTGATGGTTGAGCTTCTGGTACTTCTGGGCGAGCTGCAAGATGAGCGGGTAGGACGCTGTCGCTCCGCTGATGGAGATCAAGCTCGTCGACGATGCGAGAGCGCTCAGGGGTACGAGCGCTGACAGCAGGGTGCTCGCAATGAGAGCGAGCGCGGCACGGCGAAATCGATGCATTGACAGAGGCTCCAGTCGGGGTGTTTGACAGCTTGGTGGTGAGGAGCCTACCATAAACATCACAAACTAGATCTACATTAGCTACTTTATAGTAAATACTGCATCGCTTCCGCCGAGCTGACGCGATGACCAGCACGGACAGACCCCCGACACGACAGGCACGCGACGCCTCACCCCCGACACGAGAATGACCAGCGCCAACAGACCCACCAACACCGCCGGGCCCGCGATGCGCCTACCCTCGCTGCGGGTCAGCGCCGCGCTTGCGGGCGTGATGCTCGGAGTGGGGATAGCGATCGGCGCCGCGATCGGCCCGACTCCCGAAAGCTCGCTGGCGAGCGCCTCGCGCCTGCCGCTGCTGCTCCCCTACCTGACGGCGGCCTTGGAGCCCCATGCGAGCACCTCGAGCTCCACCAAGCCCCCCACGAGCAGCTTCACCGCCCCCCTCACATCTCCAGGGGCGCAAACAAGCTCGAGTCCCGCCACGCCCTCGACACCGCCCAGCGAACAGACGAGCGGCACCGCATCCGCCGTGAAGACAACGAAAGCGAGCGTGCCATCAACGACGCGCAACTCCACCTCATCCACACCCAAGAGCGCGCCAGTAACCAACCAGAGCGCTTCTGACCAGGGCCAGAAGCTGCCGAACATCGGCCATGTCTGGCTGATCGTCCTCTCCTCGGATGAGCGCTTCTCCGCCGCGCTGGCGGCACCCTCCAGCGCGGCGTTCATCACCGAAGGGCTGATCGGAGCAGGGATCCTGCTCACCCGCTACTCGGCGCTCGCGGGCGGCGAGCTCGCGAGCGTGGCGGCCCAGATCTCAGGCGGCGCCGACGAAGAGAGCGTGATCGCGCAGCCCAGCTGCACCGCCTCCCCGGGTACTCCCTGCCCGACGGGCGTTGCCGCGCTGAAGAGCTCGGACGAATTCCTGGCAGGAGTCGTGCCCCAGATCACAGCGAGCAAGGCCTATACCTCGAGCGGCCTGATCGTGATCACCTTCGGCGCCGTTGCGCAAGGGATCGCGCTGCCCGGCGCGACATCCTCGACGCCCTCACAAGACACCTCCGGGACGACCGGCTCGCCGCCCTCTGATGGCACATCGGCGACGCCCGCCTCCAGCGCATCCAGCATCGCCCTCGCCGGCCGTCCCGCCGCAGGCGTGCTCGTGCTCTCGCCACTCGCCCAGGCGGGCGCCCAGATCACGACGAGCTTCAACCCACTTGACCCCAGGAAGAGCCTCGAAGGGATCTTCGGGGGCTGAGACCCACCAACACCTGCACAACGACGAACGGAGAACCAGTTGTACGCATCCCGACGCATCCACCCCCGACTGCAGCTCTTGTCGATCGCGGTCCTCGCGGCGATCGCGCTGGCATTTGCCCACGTGCCGTATGCCCACGCGATCGCAGATCCCAACCAGTACAGCTGCTTCGGCCACATCGCGGGAGGAACGCCCGAACCTGGGAGCAGCGAACAGCAGGTGGCGTACACGTTCTTCTGCAACGGCGACATCACCGGCTACCAGCTCGAGTCCCAGCTGCCGCTGACGGGGTTTGAGAGCGCACCGCTGGTGAGCAACGCTCAGGGCCCGGTGACCGACACGTTCTCCTGCAATGGGGAATTCCCAGGCTATGCGGTCAACTGCGTGGGGGCCACCAAGGCTCCCGAAGAGACGATCGCAGGGCAGTTCGCGATCGGCTCCAAGCTATGCACCGAACCACGCGAGGACCCGCTGCTGACGGTCACCTATGCATACATCGAAAAGGGGGTCGTAACCCAGGCTATCTCGGGGCCCTTCGACCTCGGACGCCCACGTGGCTGCCCTCCATCGCCAAATGGCGGCACCCGGCTGACGGCCAACCCTGTCAAGGAAGCACAGGCCAAGGACAAGAAGTCCAAGGGCAAGAAGTCCTCCAAGGGCAAGCACTCGAGCAAGAAGCAGAAAGGAGCTTCAAAGAAGTAGGTGCGGCGACCCTCCATACGCGTGCGATCTACGCTTTGCACGTATGGAGGGTCTCCAATCCCAGATCGCCAGCGCCCGCTCGAGCGGGCGGCACCGTGGAGCGCTCCGATCCGCGTGTGCCGCCGCGCTCGTGGCGCTGGGCAGCCTCGCCGGCTGCGGCTCCGCGCAGGATCCTCCGATCGGCCCGACCCCTGGCCCCGATCAGCAGCTGTTCAGCACCAGCAAGCCGGCGGCCAAGCGATGCGCCCAGACGGTCACCCACACGCTGGGCTCAGTTGCCGAACGCGTCTACGAAGAGGCCGACGGCGGGCGCATAGCGCTGCAGGCCGTCGCTCGCCTGGAGCGCTCAGGAGCCCTGCGCGCCGACATCGAAGATGACAACGCTGCTGGCACCCGCCGCACGTTGCAGGACCTCGCCGAGAGCCAGATCGTGCGCTCGCGCGTCGTGCGCGACTCACACACGCTCGCCAATGTCGGCGATCCTGACGCGATCGCACCAGTCAGCGGGGTGATCAAGAGCGCCAAGGGGCATGCGATCGCCACCTTCGATGTCTCAGTGCTGGGAGGCAACGGCTACGCAGCCACCTTGATCGGCTTGATCGGCGCCAAGACGGTCCTCAGGTCCGGGCCGTCCCAGCTTGGCAGCACGCTGCCCGGATCCGAGCAATTGCAGCTGCCGAGCTCTGGCACCTTCGAACACGACGCCACGTCCTATGAGGTGGTCTCTTTCGACGCCAGGACCTTCTCCGGCGCGAGCGCCACGGTGTATGTGCTCACCGGCCAACCAGCAGCCTCGCTCTGCGGAACCAGCGCGAGCCAGACCGCGACCAATACTCTTGGCACCGTCGGCGAGCGCATCTACAGAGATGAGCAGTTCGGTGGAAAACCAGCCCAGGCTGTGCGCACCGCCGAAACCTCAGAGCCATTCCTCAAGGCGGTCGAAGCTGGCAACCTCAACGCCACCCGGGCAGCGATCATCGAATTCTTCGCCAATCGCTCACACGTGGTGAGGGTGCGCGTCTACCGCGGTGGCAAACTCTTCATCGACCTCGGCGGCCCGTACGTGCTCGCCCCGGCGAGTGGAACGCTGAGAAACGCCAAAGGCCGAAAGATCGGCACCTTCCAGCTGGCGATCCAGGACGATCGTGGCTATGTGCATCTGGCACACAACTTCACCGGGGCGCAGGTGGTGATGCGCAGAGGCTCAACCGAGGTGAGCGGCACCCTGGAGCCGGGCCCTTCGAACATCCCCTCTCGCGGATCGGTCACCTACAAAGGAGTCCGCTATCAGGCGTTCTCCTTCGACGGTGAGGCCTTCCCGTCTGGTTCGCTGCGGATCTCGCTGATGTTCGTGAGCAGTTAGCGATCAGCCGGCATCTTTTCGCCATGCTCGACTGAGAGCCCAGCTGCCGGTGAGCGCCGACTAGAGCAAGCTGGCCGTCATTCGCTCGATCTCCGCGATCGATGTCTGACCTTCGCGAACCTTCTCGAATCCGTCATCGCGCAGGCGATGCATGCCGCGGCGTTCGGCGACCTCCGTGATCTCGCCCACAGGCGCGCGCTGCAAGACCATCATGCGGATCTGCTCGTCGACCTCCATGACCTCGTAGAGCCCGAGCCGGCCGCGATAGCCGGAATGACCACAGCGCGAACAGCCCACAGGCTCCAATGGCTGTGCCCCCAGGAGACCGTGTTCCTCCAGCACCGAGTCAGGCAGCTGCTGGTGGCGCTTGCAGTGCGGGCAGAGCATCCTCACAAGGCGCTGAGCGACAACGCAGTCGATCGCCGCGGAGATCAGGAATGGCTCGATCTGCATGTCGATGAGCCGTCCCAGAGCGCTGGGCGCGTCGCGGGTGTGCAGTGTGGAAAGGACGAGGTGCCCCGTGAGCGCCGCCTCGATCGCGATGTGCGCGGTCTCGGTGTCACGAATCTCGCCGACCATGATCACGTCGGGATCGGCCCTGAGCATCGAGCGCAGGCCCGATCCGAAGCTCACGCCGGCCTTGGGGGCGATCTGCATCTGCTTGATGCCCTTGATGCGCGACTCGACGGGATCCTCGATCGTGAGGATGCTGCGTTCGCCGTCGTTGAGCGCATTGACAGCGGCATAGAGCGTGGTGGACTTGCCCGACCCGGTGGGACCGGTGACGAGCACGGCGCCATTGGGGCGGTGGATCGCTGATTCAAAACGCTTCAGGTCCCGCTCCTGCATCCCGAGGGAGACGAGATCTTTGACGGTGGTGCCACTGTCGAGCACGCGCATGACGGCACCCTCGCCGTGGATCAGCGGCAACGTGACCACCCTGATGTCCACCCTGCGCCCATCGACGGTGAGCGCGAGCCGGCCATCCTGAGGGACACGCCGCTCGGAGATGTCGAGGTCCGCCATGATCTTGACCCTCGAGATCACGCTCGCCGCCATCGACCGCTTGACCGTGGCCGCGGGATGCAGGACCCCGTCCACGCGAAACATGACCCGCGTGTCGCCCTCCTCCGGATCGATGTGGATATCCGAGGCGCCCTGAGAGATGGCTTGGGCGATGATCGAATGCACCAGCCGGATGATCGGGGCGTCCTTGTCTGCTTCTTCGCTGAGAACCTCCGCTGCGCCCTCTGGCTCCTCGTCGATGACGTCCTCGATTGCGTACTCCATCCGGCTCAGCCGGGCAATGAGCAGGCGCAGATCCTCAGCGGAGGCAGCCGCCGCCCTGACGCGCCGTCCGGTGATCATCGCGACGTCGTCGATCGTCAGGACGTTGGTGGGGTCGGCCATCGCCAGCAGCAATGAGCCGTCATCGGCGAAGCCGACGGGTATCGCCTGGTAACGCTTGATCGCCGCAGGACCAAGCAGATTGACCGCGCCCATGTCAGGCTCGGTGCTGGCGAGATCCACATAGTCCAGGTCGAAGCGCGCCGCAAGCACCTGCGCAAGCTGATCCTGGCGCAAGATGCCCCGTTCGACCAAGACCTGGCCTGTCGGCGTGCCCTGCTCAGAGGCAGCCGCGACGGCCTCCTCGACTGCCGCACGGTCGGCGAAGCCGAGGTCAACAACGACGTCGCCGATCAGGCGCCCAGGACGCACGGGACGCCTCGAGGTGCTCCTGCCTGCACGCGGCGCTCGCTGAATCGCCAGCTCTTCGGGAGTTCGCTCAATTGCCAGCTCTTCGATGGAAGGGCTGCTCGGCTCGATGGAAGGATCCAGCGGAGTCGAGATAGAACCTGGCGGAGTTGTGATCTCGCCCATTAATCCTATATCGGCATAGCACCCTCCACGCTTGATGCCAAGCGCAAGCAAACCTCCGGATTCCTACTCAGAGCTCTTTGGGAGCGCTCCAAACCTCATCTGGGGCCCCGCAGGAGGCTAAGAGCCCAGTCCGCGCTCGAAGGCGCCCTTCAAGTGCGCATCCAGAGCGTTGATGCGGAACAGGGCGATCGCCTCCGGCGAGCCGAAGCGCTCTCCAGTGGCCGTCTCGCTGCCGTGATGCACGATCACGCAATGCTCCAACGCAAGGCGCGAAGCACGGTCCATCGAGCCCGGGACGTGCCGGTCGATAAGCCTCAGTCCCAGCTCGATGTGTCCCAGCAGCCGACCCTCCTCGCCGCGGAGGATCTCCGCGCCATAGACGAACTCACGGGTCTTGCCAATGTCGTGCACCAGTGCGGCGCTGAGCAGCAGATCCCTGTTCAGCCTCGGGTGCAATACGCACAGCTCGAAGGCCATCGTCGCGACCGCCACCGTGTGCTCGAGCAACCCGCCGAGATAGGCATGATGCGCGCCACCGCGAGGCGCTCCGCTGCCACCAGGGATCGAACAGGGTGCCTTGCGCAGCTCAGCTCGCAGGCCACGATCGCCGAGCATGCTCTCGAGCAGGCCGCGCAAGGCCGGATCGTAGATCTCGCGGACCAGATGCTCAAAAAAGCCTTCGAGCTCGTCGAGATCGCGCTTGCAGACAGGCAAGAAGCGGGCCAGATCGACGCTGGCGTCCTGCGCCCTGGAGATCTGCTCGACCTCGAGTTGCAGCTCATCGCGGTAGCGGGCGACGCGCCCACCCACCCGGACGAGCTCGCCACGCTCGAAGCGCCCCGCGTGCAGATCGGCGTCTCGAAAGGCTCTCGCGACAATCGAGCCTGTCCGATCGCGCAGCTCGAGCGTGAGGTAGGGCGTTCCGGCCCGAGAGATCAGGCGCTCCTTGCGCACGCAAGCGAGCACGGTGTCGACGAGATCGCCCGGCCGCATCGTCGACACGCCCACAGCCTCGCTGGTGGGGGTCACTGGGCCTGATTGTGGTGATTGCGTGGCAGACATGTGGATCCGTCCAAGGTCCCTGGGATCGATCGCCCATGATGTACGGTGGTTCGGATGCAGCCCCTCATCTGGGAGCACCGCCCCGACGGCCTGCGAGCCCCGGCGATGGTGTGTGCCTTCCGTGGCTGGAACGACGCCGGCGACGCCGCGTCAAGCGCGGTCTCATTCCTCGGTGACGCACTCGACGCCAAGCGCTTCGCGGTCCTCGACGGCGAGGAGTTCTTCGACTTCCAGACCAACCGCCCCCGGATTCGGTTGATCGACGAGCGCATTCGCGAGATCACCTGGCCATCGGTCGAGATGCTCGAAGTCGTGGTGCCGCGCGCTCCTCGCGATCTGGTGCTCGTGCAAGGGATCGAGCCGTCACTGCGCTGGCGCACGTTCTGCTCGCTGATCGTCGATCTTGCAGAGGCGCTTGGGGTCCAGCTGGTTGTCACGTTGGGAGCGCTGCTTGCAGACGTGCCCCACACCCAACCGGTGGCGATGACCGGCTTCGCTTCGGACCCCACGCTGGTTGAGCGCCTGGACCTCGAGGCGCCGACCTACGAAGGGGTGACGGGGATCGTCGGCGTCTTGCACAGCGCCTGCAGCGAGGCGGGTCTCCCCTGCGCCAGCCTGTGGGCGAGCGTGCCCCATTACGTCGCTTCGGCGGCAAGTCCGAAGGCGGCGCTCGCGCTGGTCCGCAAGCTGGAGACGCTGGTAGGCGTCTCGGTCGATGTCTCCGAGCTCGAGGAGGCGACCAGCGAGTACGAGCGCCAGGTGGGACTGGCGGTCCAGAGCGATCCCGACATCCAGGCCTTCGTCGATCGTCTGGAGCGCGCCGCCGAAGACGAGCGCCGCGAGCTCTCAGCGGACGACCTGCCCTCAGGCGACTCGCTCGCCCGCGAATTTCAACGGTTCCTGCGCCAGCGAGGAATGGAGGGGAAGTAGCGATGGCCAGGCAAGCGGCCGTGGCAGGCCAGGCTGCTGTCGCAGTCGCCTACCCCTCCGCCGCGGGACAGACGATCCGATAGTCGCAGACCGAGCAAGCCGCATCCGAGGGCGTTGGGTCGAACCGCTCGCCGAGGATCGCATCGCCGACCTCGAGGACCGTCCGCTGGACCCACTCCAGATCTGCGCTGCTTGGCGGGACGGGCACCTTCTTGGCGTCGAGCACGTAGTAGTAGGCCAGACTCGAAGCCTCCAGCTGCCATGACTCGCGCGCGGCCAACCCATAGAGCGAGAGCTGGATATCGCCCTGCAGCTGGGCCTCGCTCTTGGGTCGTCCCGTCTTGTAGTCGATCAGCTCATAGCTGCCATCTTGGAGCCTGTCGACCCTGTCGACCCGACCACGCAGGTGGTGCGGGCCCAGCCCAAAGGCGAATGAGCGCTCAAACCAAACCGGCTCCCCCGCTTGCGCATGGAGCTGCTCGTGGTAGAGCGCCAGCGAGGCACGGGCCTTCTCGAACAGAGTGCGCTGCGGCTCCCCATCGCCCAGACCACCGCGCCGCCAGCAGGTGTCCAGCAGCTCCATGAGCTGCTCGAGCGTCTGGGCGCCGGAGACGTGAAAACGTTCCAGCACCTGGTGAATGACGATCCCGAAGCGCTGATTGAACGTGGGCTCGGTGGGGATCTTCAAGACACGCCGATACTTGTACCGCAGCGGACAGCTCCGATAGGTCTCGACGTCGGAGGCGGAGAGCAGCAGCCCATCGCCCCTGCGTGGCAAGAACGATTCGAGCGAGCGCTCCTCACGAGCGATGCTGCTCAAGAGCTCAGCCGTGCTGGTTGCACCCACTTCGCGCTCCCCGCTGAGCAACATCTCATCCAGAGTCGAGGTTTCGAGGATCTCGCGCTGCAGCGGCGTCGTGGCCGCGAGCAGACGGGCGTTGACATCCTCGAGTGCAGTGGCAAGGCTCTGCCCCTCCGGACGCTCCAGGAGCGCGACCAGCTTGACCAGCTCCAGATAGCGCACGACTCCATGGGAGATGTCCAGATCGGTGTCAAGGCGCAGCTCGCCGAGACGGCCGCCCAAGCGGACGACGCCATCCAGCAGCTCCTGACGCATCCCGTGGACCGCCGCGCGCAAGAAGTCAGCAGGCTCCGGCACATACGCCTGCCGATCCTCCCACTCGGCGCCAAGCGCACGTCGTGCGTCCTCCACCAACGGCGAAGGCACCCACGCCTTGCCATCCGCGGAAGCGGCTGGATAGGCCAGCACGAGACGATCGCGTGCGCTTCTGGCGGCGTCGATGATTGCCTCGCCGGCATCCTCGAGGCCTTCGCCCTCTGGCGGGCGGGCGTCGTGGAGACCGACCAGATAAACGTGGTCGAACTCCTGGGCCTGCTTGGAGCGAATTCCCATCACCTGCACCGCGCCTGGATCTGACTCTCCCGGCTCGGTGCGATCCTCCAGCACCTCCCCAGAGGCCCCCAGCCGCCGATCCTCTGCCCGCTCGAGACCAGCCGACGCTCTGCCAGTCGCCATCGCGATGAGGTGGGCCGCGAGCTCGCGAGCGCCTGAGCGCGGCGCGGCGGGCCCACGAGTATTGAACTGGGAGGTGCCTTCCATGAAGCCAACCGCCAGCTCGTCCAGCGCAGCGACACTCGCCGCGCGCTCGGCCATACGCGAACGGGAGCTCAGCGGATGATCGCTGCGTAGCTCCAGGCGCTCGAGCAGAGTGCTCAGGAAGAGGCTCCCGGGAAGCTCTCCGAACAGCTCGGCGAGCTCGCGGTGAAGCTCCAGGAATCGCTCGAGGCGCTCACGTGCCTCAGGCGGGACTTGTGGCAACTCAATTGAGGCGACAGATGCCGCAACGATGTCCAGCTTGCCTCGCCGAGCGATCTGGACGACACGAGCGACGTCCACCTGACGCAGCTCGATCGGCGGACGGACCAGGGCACGCACCGCGGCTCCGGCGTCGCCTGGATCGCTCAGCAAACGCATCCATGCGAGCACGTCACGCACCTCAGCGCGCTCGAAGAACGCGGCCTTGCCCAGTAGGCGGTGGGGGATGGCGCGCTCCTTGAGGGCACCGGCCACATGCTTGCTGTCGCTCTCCATCGAGTGGACCAGCACCGCGATCCGCGCGGGCGCCACCTTGCGAGGTCCGATCAGGTGCTCGATGTCGGCCGCAACGCTGAACGCCTGGGCCTGCTCATCGACACAGCGCCAGAAGCGAATCTCGCGTTGTGTATGGGAGAAACCGTCAAGCAGCAAGGACACCGATGCAACGATCCTACGATATGTCCATGAACGCAATCGATTGGAGGCTGGCCCAACGGGTGGGCGAGGCGGTCGCGGGCTCCCCGCCACAGATGGGCATCGCCATACATGACCTCCAACCGCTGGTGAGCGATTATGCACAGCGGATCAGCGCATACAGCGGACTGGACATCCATGGCGAGCTGCCACCGATCGAGATGGTCGACCGCCCAAGCTGGATCGCAGCCAACCTGAAGACGATGCGGCCGATGCTGGAGCCCATGACCGAGCGGCTGGGCGGCAGACTCGGCCCACTCTCAAACCTCACCCGAGCCGCATCGGGCTCGCTGATGGGAGCCCAGGTGGGCGCTCTGACGGGCGTGCTCTCACAGCGCGTGCTCGGCCAATACGACGTGGCGCTGCTCGACGCCAACGTGCAGCCGCGACTGTTGCTCGTGGCTCCTAATCTCATTCACGCCGCCGACAATCTCTCGGTCAGTCGCGAGGAGCTCATCAAGTGGGTGACCATCCATGAGGTCACCCACGCGGTGCAATTCACCGGCGCACCATGGCTGCGCGAGCACCTGGCAGGGCTGATCGGAGAGCTCTTGCAGAGTATGCAGATGACAATCTCCAGCGAACGGCTTCCACGGCTTGAGGGGCTGTTTGGCGGCGGCGGTGAGTTGCGCGATGAGCTGCGCGAGTGGATCACACGTGCGCGGTCGGGAGAGCTGTTGCGCCTGACTCTCGGCGAGGAGCGCTGGCAACTGGTTGAGCGCATGCAGGCCACGATGTCGCTGATCGAGGGTCACGCCGAGCACGTGATGGACGCGGTCGGCGAAGAGGTGCTGCCCTCGCTGCCGCGCCTGCGGGCCGCAATGACTCACCGGCGCGAGACGAAGGGGCTGCCATGGCGAGTGCTCGAGCGGCTGCTTGGACTCGAGCTCAAGATGCGCCAGTACGAGGTAGGCCGGCGCTTCTGCGATGAGGTTGTGCGCCAGGCCGGGCCCGAGGGCCTGGCGAGGGCCTGGCATTCGGTCGAGAGGCTGCCCAGCACCGCTGAGCTCGAGCAGCCCCAGCTCTGGCTTGAGCGAACACACGTTCCACCTGTTACGATCTAGAGGCAAGCATACGTAATGTTCACGGGCTCTTTACCGGGCCTTTGGACTTCGGCGTAACTATCTCCTCCAGACGGTTTACAAACAGGTGTTCGAAAGCCCAACCTAGGAGATCATCCGTCTAAATGGCTACAACCACTGCTAACACCACATCAGCGAGCGCAAGCAAGCCTCGCAAGCAGGCTGCCCGCAAGCGCCCCACCAGCACACCGAAGCGTGCCTCTGCCGGCACCTCTGGTGCCACACGCGCCTCCGGCCGGGGGACTACGAGCTACGCCGAGCGCGCCGTCCTGATCCCCCTCGGCGCCGCCCTGATCGCTCGCGATCGGGTCGTCTCGAGCGTCAACGAGCTTGCCAGCCTCTCCTCGCCCTCAAAGGCCCAGACGCAGCTGAACAGGTTCGAGCGTCGCGGATACACGGCCCGCAGCCGCTTCGAGCGCGAGGTTCGCAGGACCCGTGTGCGCGTCGAGCGCGAGCTTCGTCAGCGCCGCCAGGAGATCGAGCGCAAGGTTACTAACCTGGTCTAGAGACCAGCCAACTTCCCCCGCCCGGCGTAGGAGAGACCGCCGCGGGACAGTCTGCCGGCCTCATATCCCGCCGGTGGAAGAAGGACCCTCTCCTCCCTCGACCAGCGGGGCGGACCCCACCGCCCCGCTGGTCACTTTAAGTGACTGAGTGATGTATTCGTGGCTCGCAGCGCTAGGCATGCGAGAATGAGCTCATGGCCAACAGAGACGAAATCACCGAGGCACTCAGGGCCGTGATCGACCCGGAGCTGCGTCGCTCGATCGTCGAGCTCGACATGGTGCGCTCGATCGAGATGAGCGCAAATGGAGTGGTGGACGTCACAGTCTCACTGACCACACCTGGCTGCCCGATCAAGGGCCACTTCCAGAGCTCTGTCAACGAAGCCGTGATGGCGCTCGAGGGCGTCACGCACGTCAACGTGTACTTCGATGTCCTGAACGACACCCAGAAGGCGGCCTTGCAGCAGAAGCTCGGCCGCTCGAACCTCCCGGACGGTGCGCTAGCCCAGGTGGCCAATGTGCTGTGCATCGGCTCAGGCAAGGGTGGGGTGGGCAAGTCGACTCTGACCGCCAACCTCGCCGCGACGCTGTCAGAGCAGGGCAAGCGTGTGGGCGTGCTCGATGCGGATGTCTGGGGATACTCGATTCCGCGCATGTTCGGGCTCGGGGCGCAGCGACCGCCTGTATCGCCGGAGCGCAAGATCGTCCCGCTGGAGGCTCACGGCGTGAAGGTGATGTCGATCGGGTTCTTCGTGGAGGAGGACGCGGCGGTGGTCTGGCGCGGACCAATGCTGCACAAGGCGCTCTCGCAGTTTCTGGGCGATGTCGCCTGGGGTGAGCTCGACTATCTGCTGATCGATCTGCCCCCCGGAACAGGGGACGTCTCGATGACGCTTGCCCAGCTGCTGCCTGCAGCGCAGTTCGTGATCGTCACCACCCCACAGCCGACTGCCCAGAGGGTGGCCCGCCGCTCGGCTGAGATGGCCGTCAAGCTCTCCCTGGAGATTGGTGGCGTGATCGAGAACATGTCTGGTTTCGTCACGCCCACAGGCGAGCGCTATGCGATCTTCGACGAGGGCGGCGGCCAGGAGCTCGCGGACGAGCTCGATGTACCGCTGCTGGGCAAGATCCCGCTAACCATGCCGCTGCGCGAACATGCTGACAGCGGTGTTCCGCTGGTGCTCGAGGACACAGACGATCCCGCCGCCCAGGCGATCCGCCACGCCGCTCGCGGGCTGCTCGCGATGGCCCCGCCCGGATTGCCGATGCTGGACCTGCCTGCTCAGGCCCCCGCCCGGACGCCGGCGATGGACATCCCGGAGCCGAGCGCCAAACCCGCGGGGATGTCCCTGCCGATGGCCTGAGCCATCGATGGCAAACATCCCCACCAGCCAATCGCCGCCCGACGGCGGCTTGCAAGTCGATTCCGCACAGGAGGAGCTTCAGCGCGCGGGCAAGCGCCTGGGCGATGAGCAGCGCCTGGCGAAGATGGAGCGCCTGCGCTCAGAAGGAGTTGACCCCTACCCGCACATCGTGCTGCCTGAGCGCAGCGAGGCAGCCACGATCCTGGCAAGCCACGACCCCACTGCCCTCGGGCATGGAGAGCACCCGCAGCTGCGCCATCGTGTCGCTGGACGCCTGATCTCCAGGCGCGGGCATGGCAAGAGCACCTTCCTGGACCTGCGCGACCGATCGGGCTTGATTCAGCTCTACGCCAAAGAGGACTCCGCGGGCGAGGCGCTCTACGGGAGGATCTCCGACCTCGATATGGGCGACATCGTCACGGTCGAGGGTTGCGTCTATGTCACAAAGCAAGGCCAGATCGCGCTCAGCATCCACGAGCTCACGCTGCTCGCCAAGGCGCTGGCGCCACCGCCGGCCAAGTACCACGGCCTGGCGGATGCGGGGACGCGTCATCGCTATCGCGAGCTCGATCTGCTGGCCAACGAGCAGACGCGCGAGCTGTTCGTCCTGCGCTCGCATACGATCGAGGCGCTGCGCGAGTGGATGAAGCTGCGCGGTTTCATGGAGATCGAAACACCGGTGCTGCAGACGCTGGCAGGCGGAGCGTCGGCGCGGCCGTTCATCACCCACCACAACGCCCTGGACAGGGACCTCTCGCTGCGTATCTCCGTGGAGCTCTACCTGAACCGTTGCATGATCGGCGGCTTGGAAAACGTCTACGACCTGGGCAAGTGCTTTCGCAACGAGGGGATCTCCTACAGGCACAGCCCTGAGTTCACGATGCTGGAGTGGTTGCAGAGCTACGCCGATCACACCGATGTCGCGCGCTTCACAGAAGAGATGATCGCCTTTGTCGCGCAGCGCGTCCTGGGCGAAACCACGCTGACACGCGACGGTCAGAGCTTCGACCTGGCGCTTCCCTGGAGGCGCACGACCATGCAGGAGGCGATCATCGAGGTCACAGGCGCCGACATCCTGGCAAGTGATCGCGATCAGCTCGCGAAGGTGCTCGAAGACAGGGTGCATCCACAAGCGAGCTGGGCCCAGGTGGTTGGAGCGATCTACTCCAGGCTCGTCGAGCCTACGATCATCGCTCCCACCATGGTCTTCGACTTTCCGCTCGAGCCGTTCCCCATAACCAAGCGCCACGCCCGGCATCCAGAGCTCGCTGAGCACTTCGATGCCGTCATCGGTGGGATCGAGCTCGTCAGCGGCGACAGCGAGCTCAACGATCCGGTGGAGCAGTGGACGCGGCTCGTCGACCAGCGCAAGCAGCGCGACGAGGAGAGCGAGGATGCGCCCCATCCCCACGACGAGGAGTATGTGAGGGCGCTCGAGTATGGCCTGGCGCCCTCGGCGACTGGCGGCATGGGTGTCGACCGTCTGCTGATGATCCTCACGGGCCTGGAAACGCTGCGTGAGGTGCTTCCATTTCCCACCATGCGAGACGAGCAGCCATGAGCGACACTCACAGCATTTCGGAGCCGAGCATCTTCGAAGAGATGCACTTCTCGCCCGCCCCGGAGATCGTTGTGCCGGTGCCTGGCCCGGGCTCGCTGCGGCTCCTGGAGGAACAGAGCGAGCTGGAGAGCCGTGCCCGCTCCTACCCCAGGGCCATCCCAGTCGCGATGGCCGAAGGCCAGGGCGCAACCGTGAGAGATGTCGATGGCAATACATACATCGACTTCTTCGGCGGCGCCGGCGTGCTCAACGTGGGTCACTCGAACCGGGCCGTCGCCGCGACTGCAACCGAGCAGCAGGGGCGTCTCGTGCACGCCCTCGACTTCCCGACCGAGCCGAAGCTCAGGCTGATGCGCAAGCTCAAGCAGATCCTTCCAGGCCGCCTGCGCGAGAGCGCCCGCTTCCATTTCGGCGGACCCACGGGCTCAGATGCAGTGGAGGCGGCGATCAAGCTCGTGCGCGCCCACACTGGGCGCCGGCCGATCGTCGCATTCCAGGGCTCCTACCACGGCATGACCGAAGGAGCGCTGGCGGTGACCAGCGACGTCAACTGCGGCGGACCCCAGGAAAGCGCCGTCCACTTCATGCCCTACCCATACTGCTATCGCTGCCCGCTGGGACTGGAGCGCAACACCTGCGGGCTCGCCTGTGCGCGCCTGCTGGAGACCAGCCTCGAAGACCCTCACAGCGGCCTGCCCAAGCCGGCAGGGGTGATCCTCGAGCCGATCCAGGGTGAGGGCGGGACGATCGTGCCCCCAGACGGATACCTCAAGGAGATCCGGCGGATCACCCAGGCCCATGACGTGCCGCTGATCGCCGACGAGATCCAGACGGGATTCGCCAGGACAGGCGCCATGTTCGCCTGCGAGCATGACGACGTGAGCCCAGACGTGATCGTACTCTCCAAGGCGATCGGCGGGATCGGCTACCCGCTCTCCTGCATCGCCTACGACTCCGCTCTTGATACTTGGGAGCCAGGCGCCCACATCGGCACCTTCCGCGGCCACCAGGTCGCGATGGCCGCCGGTGCGGCGACGATCGACTTCATGGAGCAGACCGATCTTGCAGCCCATTCGGCAAGGCTGGGGGAGCTTGCGCTGGCGCATCTGCGCACAGCCGCGCTGGAGCTGCCTTCGATCGGCGATGTGCGCGGGCGCGGCCTGATGATCGGTGTCGAGCTCGTAAGGGATCGCGACAGCAAGGAGCCCTGGCCCGAGCTGGCCGCCCAGACGCGCAGGGCATGCTGCGAGCGCGGCCTGATCATCGAGGTTGGCGGGCACTTCGGCAACGTCGCTCGCTTCCTACCACCGCTCGTGCTCTCCGAGTCGCTGCTGGAGCGGGGGATCGAGATCTTCCTAGGTGCGCTGCGCGAGGTCGAACTGGACGCTCAGCCGCCGAGCGGCTGACACCCGCCAAGGAAGCGACTAACCGCCGTTGGCGAAGTAGTCGGCGTTGATCTGGACGTACTTCTGCCACTCGTCGGGCAGCTGGTCCTCTGCGAAGCAGGCGTCGACCGGACATGCCTCGACGCACGCATCGCAATCGATGCACTCCTCCGGATCGATGTAGAGCATCTCGGCGGCCTCATGACCCGGCTCATCGGGGGTCGGGTGGATGCAATCCACAGGGCACACCTCGACGCAGGAGTTGTCCTTCGTGCCGATGCACGGCTCGGCGATCACGTAGGCCATTCGCTTCTTTCTTGGTTCGTTTTTCGGGGCGGGAGAGGGTGCTGGCATTCTAGAAGGTCCGCTAGGTTTCAGAGATGCTGCTGCTCACCGGCGCCACAGGCCTCGTGGGCTCTGCGCTGCTAAGCCGACTCCTCGCCGACGGCACCTCCGTGCGCTGCCTCGTGCGCGATCCAAGACGCCTGGGCCCTCAGCGAGTGCGCGTCCAGATCGCACTTGGCGACCTCGCCGACCCACCATCGTTTCGAAACGCGCTTCGAGGCGTGGATACCGTCGTACATCTGGCCGCCTCGATCCGCGACCAGGAGCGAGGATCGATCGAGGAGCTCAACGGCATCGCCACCTGGCGCATGGTCAAGGCCGCCCAGAGCGCCGGTGCCCGCCGCTTCCTGTTCATCTCGGCGCTGGGAGCCTCCACCCACCACAGGGCCCGCTTCTTCAGAGCCAAGGCGCTGGCCGAGCAGGCCGTCCTGGAGGCGGATCTGCACTCCACGGTCTTCTCGCCCTCGATCATCTACGCCCCGGGCGATCCCTGGCTGACTCTGCTGGAACGCCTCGCCCTGCTCCCGGTCCTCATGCCCGTCTCCGGCGCTGGGCGGGCAACCTTTCAACCGATCTGGGCCGAGGACGTGGCCGACTGCCTGATGGCCATCTTGAAGCGGCCATCCGATGCCGGAGGCGCCGGCCAGGAGCGCCACGAGCTCGCCGGGCCGCAAACGCTCAGCCACGAGGAGATCGTACGGCTCCTACTGCACTCCATCGGCCGACGCAGAGCCCTGCTGCACGTCCCGGTGCCGATCGTCTCTCGCTCGCTGCGCCTGCTGGAAGCGACCATGGGCGACCGGGCATTTGCGACCTGGGACGAGGCAGAGCTGATGGAGGTCTCGATGGTCTCAGAGCGTGGTGCCGCCGGCGCCGAAGCCCTGGGCGTGAAGCCCGCGCGCATGGGCGCCGTCCTGGGCAGCGCTTAAGGGCGCCCGCCCAGAGGCGGCACCCGTGTGGTCGCGTCTATGAGAGCGTCGGGCGGCGCCCAGACCACGGCTGAGAAGCTTCGAGCTGGCCGGCCAGCGAGAGCAGCGTAGCCTCGTCCGCGGGACGGCCAACCAGCTGCACCGCCAGTGGCAGGCCATCCTCGCCGTGGAAAAGCGGCACGGAGATGCCCGGCTGTCCGCTGGCGTTGAAGATGGGGGTGAAGGGCGTGAACAGGCCCGACCGGGTGAACGTCTCCATCGGCTCGGGTATGGCCGGATCGAGTGTTCCCAGAGGCAGCGGACGCTCGGCCAGCGCGGGCGTCAACAAGACGTCATATGGATCGAGGAACGTGATCAGCTCCCTTGTCAGCGCTTGCAGCTGGGTGCTCATCGCCAGCCCCTGCACAGCGTTCAGCTTCTGGATCATCGAGAAGATCGCCCAGCTCATGGGCTCCATGTCCTGCGCGCTGGGCTCTCTGCCGGCGATGATCCCCGAGAAGAGGATCTCCAGGGCGATGTAGACCGAGAAGACGGTCCCGAAGAGCTCGGAGAGACCCTCGATCCGCCAGGGCGGATCGACCTCCACCACCTCATGACCGAGCGAGCGCAGCAGCTCGGCTGCCTCTGTGACGGCATGCGCGCAAACGGGATCGACCTCGGCCTCGGCGATCGGCGGGAAGGTCGTTGCCGCGATGCGCAGCTTGCCTGGCTCACGAGCAGCGGCATCCGCGAACGGGGCAGCGGGAGGCGGCGCCCAGGTGCTGTCGCCGACCTCGTAGCCGGCGAGCACGTCGAGGATCCGGGCCGTGTCGGCGACCGTGTGGGTCAGCACGCCGTCACAGACCAGCGGCGAGTCGCCGAACGCAGGGGCGAGAGAGATGCGCCCACGCTGAGGCTTCAGGCCTACCAGACCACAGCATGCTGCGGGTATCCGCAGCGAGCCACCACCATCGTTGCCGTGTGCCACAGGCACCATTCCCGCTGCCACTGCGGCGGCCGATCCACCCGATGAGCCGCCAGGCGTGCGTTGCAGGTCCCACGGATTTCGCGTCGGACCGAACAACGCCGCCTCCGTCGTCGGCAGGATCCCATACTCGGGCAGCGTGGTCGTGCCCACCACAATGAAGCCAGCCTCCCGCAGGCGGCGTGTCACGTTGTGGTCGTGATCGGCCACATAATCGGCCATCAGCGGACAGCCGAGCGTGAAGCGCAGACCATCGACAGGCACGTTGTTCTTGATCGCGATCGGGACGCCCGCAAAGGGCCGCTCATCGCCCGGCCCCACCTCGTCTGCAGCCGCCAGCGCCCGCTCACCGTCGATCTCCACGAAGGCGTTCAGCTTTGGGTTCAGCGCCTCGATGCGCCCCAGCGATATCTCCACCAGCTCGCGAGCGGAGATCTCACCCGAGCGCACCATCGCTGACAGCTCGGTCGCAGGCCGGAACATCAGCTCGCTCTCTGGCACTGGCTCCTCCTCCTGGTGGCGTGCGCGGACCAAATGCCGCAGACCAGGAGACTAGCTTGCAGCGTCGCTTCATCGGTGCCCCACCCGATGAGCGCCCTGGGCGCGTATTCCTGCGACGATATGTCCCTGCCCAAAAGGCAGCAACCCGTCAAGCAGTCAGCCCAGAAAGCGAGTGCCATGAGCGAGGTTCAGTCCCCATCTGCTCCAACCCCCGCGCCTGTGCCCTCCCAGGGCGAGGTTCAGTCAGGCCTTGAAGGCGTTATCGCCTTCGCCACAGAGATCGCCGAGCCCGACAAGGCGGGCAACGCCCTGCGCTATCGCGGCGTGGACATCGAGGATCTCGTGGGCGAGGTGCCCTACGAGCAGGTCTGGGGCCTGCTCGTGGACGGTCACTTCGATCCAGGGCTGCCGCCGGCCGAACCGCATCCGCTGACCGTGCGCTGTGGAGATCCGCGCGTCGATGTGCAGGCGGCGCTGGCGATGCTCGCTCCCGAGTGGGGATTCCAGCAGCTGATCGACATCTCCGAGGAGCAGGCGCGCGAGGACCTCGCGCGCTCGTCGGTGATGGCACTTTCCTTTGTGGCCCAGTCAGCGCGTGGATCGGGACAGCCGCCCGTACCCCAGCAAGAGATCGACAAGGCAAGAACGATCCCCGAGCGCTTCCTGACACGCTGGCGGGGCGAGGCTAACCCGGACCACGTCAGGGCGATCGATGCTTACTGGATCTCCGCCGCCGAGCACGGGATGAATGCCTCGACGTTCACAGCCAGGGTCGTCGCCTCGACCGGCGCTGACTGCGCAGCGGCGCTCTCGGCCGCGGTTGGCGCCCTCTCCGGGCCCCTGCATGGTGGCGCGCCCTCGCGGGTGCTGGCGATGCTCGACGAGGTCGAACGCACCGGTAATGCGGAGCTCTGGGTCAAGGACGCTCTCGACCGCGGCGATCGCCTGATGGGCTTTGGCCACCGCATCTACAGAGCCGAAGATCCACGTGCCAGGGTGCTGCGGCGCACATGTCGTGAACTCGGCTCGCCGCGCTTCGAGGTCGCCGAGGCGCTGGAGCAGGCCGCGCTCGCGGAGCTGACGGCTCGCAAGCCCGACAGGGTCCTCGCCACCAATGTCGAGTTCTGGTCGGCGGTGGTGCTCGATCTCGCCGAAGTGCCACCAGAGCTATTCACGCCGATGTTCACCTGCGCACGCGTGGCGGGCTGGTCGGCACACATCCTCGAGCAGAAGCGCGAGGGCCGACTCATCCGGCCAACCGCCAAGTACGTGGGAGAGAGCCCTCGCCCGGTGAGCGCTGTCAGCTGAGGTCCTCCCAACCGAGGAATTCGCGGGGTCAGCTTCAGCGGCGACGGTGTTTGCACCTCAGCCGTGACGGTGTTTGCGGTGGCGGCGAGACTTTTTGTGCGCTCCGCGGTGGTAGATGATGATGCTCTCTCGCGAGATGTTGTGCAGTTTGTCCACCGCCAGGAATGTGAGGATATGCCTGCCCATTGAGATTTTCTTCGCTCCCTGCCAATCCAGTGACCCGGCGAGCGTCGAGGGAGCGGCTTTGTTGGTGTAGTTGCGGATCAGTTTCCCGTCGATCTCGAGCGTGATCCGTGCAACGCCCTGGGAGCTGTCCGCAGAGACCGTGACTCGCAGCGCCCCTGAATAACTGAAACGATCGGTGGGCGCCGCAATATGAATCTGCGGGCCCGTAAAGTCCCCACACGGTTCGCCCAGCTGGTCGCCGTTGCGAGCGTATTCGCGCATCGCGGCGAAGGCGGGCTTGCGCGAGTTATTCGAGCGCACCAGCCCTGAGGTGAGGCCATTTTCGTCGAACAGTGGGAACCACAGAGCGACCTGCACGTAGGGGTCCTGGGAGAGACAGTGATAGGCCTGGGAGAGATAGGTGGCCTGCTGCTGCAGAGACACCCCTTCGGGCTTCTGGCCGGCCCAACGGCCTTCTGAGCATGTCGCTTCTGTGGTGCGCCAGCTCATCTCGGTGATCCAGATCGGCTTGTCGTCGCCGTTAGCGAGCATTGTCGCGTGGATTTCACGATAGGCCAGGAAGGAGTCGGGGTCCAATCGTTCGTCCTGGTCGCGCAAGAAGGCATAGGGAGAGGCAATGTTGCAGGCGGTATCGGTGTGCACCGCCACAGCATCGAAGTAGCCCTTGCCGCCGGCCGCATAGACCCCTTCCAGGAAGCTGTAGTCGTTCCCGGTGAGGCCGCCCAACAGGACAGTCGCGTTTGGATCGGCTGCCTTGATCGCCGGGTAGGTTGCCTTCAACAGCTGCGTGTAACCGACTGGGTCGGGCGCGCCAACCCACCATCCAGGGCTGTCCTCCTCGTTCCAGATCTCATAGGCATCGACCTTGCCCCGCCACTGTCGGGCCATCGTGGCCATGAAGTCCGCGTAGTCTTCGGGATTGGCCGGTGGAGCATGGTCGTTGGATGACCCTGTCTCCCATTCCGGCGTGTCCACCATGTCGACGATGACCTTGGTTTTGGCAGGCAGTTCGTTGAAGAGGTGATCGTAGGATTCGATCCAATTGGAGGCGTAGACCCCTCGCTGCGGCTCCAGATCAGGCCAGGTGGCAAAGACACGTACCCAGTGGGTCCCCAGCGCTGCGACATCCTGGATGGCGGGTCTGCTCGTGTTGTTCAACACCACACCAGCTTCCGCACCGGAGGCGGGGGCCGCAGCGGAGCAGGCGAGCAGGAGCGGAACCAGAGCCGCGATCAGTGCCTTCGCACAGCGCAGCGCCAACCTCCCTCGAACGCGTAGCACCGATGCACTCCGTTCGAGAGGCAACAATCCGTTCCTGCGGGCAATCCACGCCACATCTTTGCCTCGACCGGCGCCTGTCCAAGCTTGAGCCGGCACCACTGGGTTCGACAGATACCGGTGACACTCTAACGCGGCTCAGGCGCCAGGAAGCTGGTCCTCGCCAAGGCGGAGCGCCAGCAGCGCGATGTCATCGTGCAGTCTGCCGCCCGCACACTCCAGAGCGGCGCTCTCAATCCGATCCAGCAGACTTGTGAGTGTGAGCCCAGGCGACTGTCGGCACAGCTCCAGCAAGCCATCCATGCCAAGCCTTGCGCTCGAGCGCCCAGCCTCGGGCACGCCGTCGGTGTAGAGCAAGAGCGTCTGGTCGGGGTGCAGCTCAGCTTCGCTTTCGGTGATCTGCACAGGCTCCACGACGCCCAGCAGCGTTCCTGGTCGACCGAGCTGGTGGGTCTCTCCGCTTTGGTCGATGAGCAACGGCGGCAGATGGCCTGCGAGCGCCACCGTGAGCCTGGCATGACCGGCCTCACGCGTCAGCGTGACCAGGCAGACGGTGCAGAGGTCCGCCCCGGGGGGCTGACGTCTCAGCGCCTGGTGCAGAGTTCGCAGCATGTCGGTGGGCCGCTGGCCGGCCACCGCGGCGGCCCGCAGGGTGTGGCGAGCAAGAGCCGTCACACCCGCCGCGCGTGGTCCCTTGCCACAGACATCGCCGATCACGAGCAGCCAGCTGTCGGGCCCGTGTTCAAAGACGTCATAGAAATCTCCTCCAACCTCGTTGAGCTCACCGGCGGCGCAGTAGAGCGCTTGCATCTGCACTCCCGGCACCTGCGGCAGCGACTCTGGCAACAGCGCCCGTTGGAGGGTCTGCGCGATACGCGTGCGCGCGGTATAGAGACGCGCGTTTTCCACGGCGGTGCCTGCGCGGCGGCCCAACCGCTCGGCGAGTGCGAGATCGGCAGATGAGAGCCGGCGTCTTGACTCCGAGGAGACGAGGGTGATCGCGCCAATCGTCGTGCTCGAGCCCGCCATGGGAACGATGATCACCGCTCTCGCGCCGACCGCGCCCAGCAACTCCAGGTGCTCGGCATCGCGGGCATACGCCGCCAGCGCCTCAGGCTGGATGTCGGTGACGATCAACGGCTGTCCTGTGCGGATGACATCAGGCACTCCCATCGGCTCCTCGAGCGCCGGGCGGTAACTGGAATACAGACGCTCAGCCAGTGCGATCTTGGCCGGATCGGCGTGATGGACGGCGACGCACTCGATCTCTCCATCCTCGTTCAGTAGATCGACCGCGCACCAGTCCGCGATCTGTGGAACCGCGAGTTGCGCCACCCGCGGGAGCGTCTCTGAGTACTCCATCGTGGAGGCCAGCACGCGGCTGACCTCGGACATAAAGCTCTCCGCAAGCTGTGCACGCTTGACCTCGGTGATGTTCTCAAAGACGTTCACGGCATAGAGAACTTGCTCTGAGTCGGGATCGACGATCGGCGAGGATCGGATGTTCAGCCAGCGCTCCTCGCCTGTCGCGCGAACGATGTTCCTCACCAGCAGCGGCTCCGGGCGCTCGCCGCCGAACAGGCGCCTACCGGGCATGCGCTCCAGCTCCAGCTCCCGTCCCTGCTCATCGAGGACCAGGAAGCGCGACATGATCGTCCCAGGAGGGAGGTCCATCAGATCGCTGGGAGCGGCCACTCCCAGGAGGTCGGCGGCGGCCTGGTTTGCAAAGACCGTGCGTCCGTGCTCGTCGATCACGGTGATCGCCTCGGCCAGGTTGACGAGGATCGCCTCCAAGCGCCGCTCGACACGCTGGAGGTCGGAGAAGAGGCGGGCGTTGTCGATCGCCAGCGCCGAGCGTCGCGCGAGCTCGCAGACAAGCTCGAGATCCTCGCCTCCATAACACCGGCCATCGCGCAACCTCAACACCGATAGAGCGCCAAGCGTGCGGCCACGCGCCAGGAGCGGTGCGACGATCGCCGAACGGTACCCACGATCGATCATGAACTTGGCGTGCTCAGACCCTTGGGCGAACGAGCTGAGCAGCATGTCCGTCATCTCTGGCAGCAGCTCTGGCATGCCGCTGCGTATGACCCGTGCGACCGGGTGCCCGCCAGCTGGATCGAGTGGATTTCTCCTGCGCAGATCCTCCAGGTCGTGAGCGAGCTCCTCGTCTTGCGCGGCCACCGCGACATCTCTGATCGAGCCGTCCTCGTCGCGCAGATCGATGACGCACAGATCGGCCAGACGCGGCACCGTGAGCCGCGCGACCTGGCCCATCGTCGTCGTCGGATCCAGGGAGCTGGCCAACACGGCGCCGGCCTCCACCAACAGATCGATCCTCGCGGCGCTCACAGGCCGAGAGCCGCCATTTCGTGGGTCCTCCATAGGCTCTCTCATCGCATCTGGCCGCTCGAGCGCTCAGTACTAGCGCAAAGCGCAGCGCTGAGCGCTCGCGCTAGGCGCCTTGCGAGGGTGGATAGGCCGATACGGGCACGACCACGTCAGCGGCGAACTTGTCATGCCAGCACTGCTTCTCTTTGTCCCACAGCATCCAGAAGTATCCGAGGTAGAAGACCAAAGCGGAGACGGTGTGACCGATGTACCGGATGAATGCTCGCCCATAGCCGATCGGACCGCCCGTGTCGAAGCTGACCACGCGGATGCCAAGCGCGCGCTTGCCCAGAGTCTGACCTGTTGGTCCACCCTCGAAATAGACGAAGTAGCAAGCGGCCACCACGATGTCCAGAGCGAGGCCCGCACCCTTGAATAGCCCACGGAAGAGGATCAGCAGGACGAAAACGCCCAAACCATCGAGAAACGACGCTGCGAAGCGCCTCCAGAAGCCCGCGCGCGGCCCGGAGGCACCTTTGTGCACCTCATCAGGTGGCATCGTGCTCTGCTCATATGCCGCCATGCGATCTCCTCCCAGTGGGTCCCATGTACCAGCCGTCCAAGCAGGACATTACCCGCCGTGCCCAACAGCGGCATCAAATCACCCCATGCAGAGCGAGGGCCCGGCATCATGCCAGGCCCTCACCACTCCATATCGGCAGAAACGCGCTCAACCTTTGGCGTTTGCCGGCACTGCGTGACTCGTGGCTACATCATCCCACTCATGTCAGGCATTCCGCCGCCGCCTCCGCCATTTTCCTTCTCGGGCACCTCGGCGACAATCGCCTCGGTGGTGAGGATGTTCTTGGCGATCGAGGCCGCATTCTGCAGCGCCGAGCGGGTCACCATCGCGGGGTCGATTATGCCCGCCGCGACGAGATCGACGATCTCGTTGGTGGCCGCGTTGAGGCCGTGGCCCTTCTTGGCCTTGCGCACGTCGTTGACCACCACCGAGCCCTCCAGGCCCGCGTTCTCGGCGATCTGACGAAGCGGCTCCTCCAGCGCGCGCAGGACTATGCGCGCGCCCGTGCGCTCATCGTCTGAGCCATCCACATCGTGGCCCTCGCCGAGCTGCACCGCCGATGAGGCCTGCAGCAACGCAACCCCACCACCGGGGACGATGCCCTCCTCCAGCGCGGCGCGAGTCGCCTGCAGAGCGTCCTCGACACGATGCTTCTTCTCCTTCATCTCGGTCTCTGTGGCAGCTCCGACCTTCACGACCGCGACGCCACCAGAGAGCTTTGCGAGGCGCTCCTGGAGCTTCTCCCGATCGAAGTCCGAGTCGGTGTTCTCGATCTCGGCCTTGATCTGGTTGATGCGGCCCTTGATGGCGGTCGCATCGCCGGCGCCGTCGACGATCGTCGTCGTGTCCTTGGCCACCACGACTCGACGGGCGCGTCCGAGCTGGGAGACCTGAGTGTTCTCGAGCTTCAGGCCCATCTCCTCGGTGATCACCTCGGCGTTGGTGAGGGTCGCGATGTCCTCCAGCATCCGCTTGCGGCGATCGCCGAAGCCAGGGGCCTTGACCGCCACGCCGGTGAACGTCCCGCGCAGCTTGTTGACCACGAGCGTCGCGAGCGACTCACCCTCGACATCCTCAGCGATGATCAGCAGCGGCTTGCCGCTCTGGATCACCTGCTCGAGCACCGGGAGCACGTCGCGCACGGAGCCGATCTTCTGATTGGCGATCAGGATGTAGGGGTCCTCCAGGGTAGCCTCCATGCGGTCCTGGTCGGTGACCATGTAGGGCGAGATGTAGCCCTTGTCGAACTGCATGCCCTCTGTGAACTCGAGGTCCATACCGAAGGTCTGGCCCTCCTCGACGTTCACCACGCCGTCCTTGCCAACCTTCTCGATGGCATCGGCGATCACGTCGCCGATCTCCTCATCGCCGGCCGAGATCGTCGCCACGCGAGCGATCTGATCCTTGCCGGAGACCGCCTTGGACTGGGAGGCGATGTTCTGGACGACCTGATCGACGGCCGCCTCGATCCCGCGCTTCAGCGCGAGCGGGTTGGCGCCGGCGGCGACGTTCTTCAGGCCCTGGCGAACAATCGCCTGGGCCAGCACCGTGGCCGTCGTGGTGCCATCGCCGGCCACGTCGTTGGTGGCTGTCGCCACCTCGCGGACCAGTTGAGCACCCTGGTTCTGAAAGACGTCCTCGACCTCGATCTCGCGAGCGATCGTGACGCCATCGTTGGTGATCGTCGGGGCGCCGAACTTCTTGTCCAGCACCACGTAGCGACCCTTCGGGCCGAGCGTGACCTTGACCGCGTTGGCGACCGCGTCAACGCCCTCCTCCAGCGCTTTGCGCGCCTCTGAGCTGTACTTCAGTTCCTTATGAGCCATTGTTTCCTCAGATCTCCTTATTCGACCTTGGCGAGGACGTCGGACTCGCGCAGCACGAGCAGATCCTCACCGGTGTCGGGGTCCTTGATCTCGGTGCCGCCGTACTTGCTGTAAAGGATCTCGTCACCCTTCTTCACGTCCAGCGGAACGCGCTTACCGTCATCGTCGAGCTTGCCATCGCCGACGGCGAGGACCTTGCCCTTCTGTGGCTTCTCCTTGGCTGTATCGGGAAGAACGAGACCGCTGGCGGTCTTCTCCTCCTCCTCGATAGCCCGCACGATCAAGCGATCGCCCAGGGGCTTGAGTTTCATCTGTAGAACCTCCTTGAGGTGTATCTGGCTGCAAGACTGGCGACACCCGCTCCCGCAGGATGCTGGATGCCCCTAGTTGGCAGTCTCGGCTAGAGAGTGCCAACGATTGGGGCTCACTATATAAGAGCCGTGGGCCTCGTCAAGTAAAAATCTTGGCACTCCAGGCATGCGAGTGCCAGAATCCAGCGAAAGGCCCCGTCAAATAGGGCTAAGTGGAGACTTGGCTGAGCCCCGCTCGTGCTCAGTTCTGAGCGCCGCCGAAGCCCTTCATGGCCTCGGTGAGACCGCTCGGCTGGTCGACGATCTGCGAGAAGCGCACGACGGTCACCGTGTCCTGCATGGTGACCGGTTTGCCGTATATCTGCTCGAGGAAGTGGATCAGCTCCTCCTGGCGGCGGAACTCAGGGTTGTCGTGCTTGATGTCCCTGGGTGAGAGGTCAACGATCTTCATCACCTCGACTTGATCGATCACCGCCTCGAAGATCCGTTCCCTCGGCGAATACTGATAGCCAATCGTCACGAGAACCAGCTGGTTCTTGCGGTACTTGTTCGACTTGTCGCCAAGACGAATCGTGGCGGTCTTGCGCCCACGCTTGAGCTCATCCGCAAAGATCGTCGAGTAGAAGTTGAGAACCTGCACGATCGGAGAGGCTACCTGTCTTGGCGCTCGAGAGCTGCCTGAGCGAGCACCACCATCTGGCGCTCGCCCTTGTAGCTGAGTGCCTCTGCGGCCTGCTCGATTCCCATCCAGCGGGCCTCCTCCACCTCCAGATCGTGGTCTCTGGTATCGCCCGAGAGGTAGCGGAAGAGGAAGAACCTCACCGCCTTGAGGATCGTGCGCCCGTCGCGCTTGTACCAGTAGCGCACCTCGTCGAGCTCTTGCACCAGCTCTGCGAGCACTCCCGTCTCCTCGCGCACCTCGCGCAGCGCCGCCTGCAGCGCGTCCTCGCCGGCGTCGATGTGGCCCTTTGGCAGAGCCAGCACCTGTGCGCCATCGGCCGCCCTGCGTCTGGGGACGATCACGACGATCTCCCGATCACGAAAGACCACGCCACCGGCGGAGATCTCGCCCACGCGCTCAGAAGACATATGCATCGAGCGCCTGCGGATCGTGGACCACGAGACGCCCCCTGCCCTGGGAGATCACTCCTGCACGCTCGAGCACGGCAAGGAAACGGCTCGCCGACTCGCGTGAGGAGCCCGCGAGCTGAGCGAGATCGGCCTGGGTGGCGGTGATGAGGATGTCCCTACCGTCCTCGCGCTGCGCACGCTCCTGGGCGATCGTTTGGGCTACCAGCTGGCTGAGAGCCACGGCGACTCGGCTTTGCACGGTCTGAAATGACTGGCGCGCCAAGCGCTCGTTGGTCTCGCGCAAGCGCCTGCCCAGCGCGATGACGAGGCGCGTCGCGATCTGCGGATGCTCGACCATCAACCGGCGCATGTCAGGTCCAAGCACGGCCAGGACACTCGTCTGGGCCACCGCTTCCACCGTGGCGGAGCGAAGCTCGTCCTCGAACATCGCGAGCTCGCCGAAGATCTCACCGGGGCCGAAGTTCGCCAGTGTGATCGTGCGTCCGTCGCCATGCTCGCGTACCGCCCTGGCCTGTCCAGAGCGCACGACATAGCAAGTGTCGCTCGAGTCGCCCTTGCGAAAGACGACCTCTCCGGCCTGGAAGCTACGCGGTACTGCGACCTCGGAGATCCGCTTCAGGTCCTCGGGTTCCAGCGTAGAGAAGACAGGCACGAGCGCGAGCAGCTCGACGACCTCTGCTGAGCTGGGAGCAGCCATACGCAGGAGATACCACACCGCGCGGAAACTCACCCTGCCAGGAGCCTGCCAACGCTATCTTCAATGCATGTCCGCCCGCAAGCTGCTCATAGCACTCGCCATCGCGGTCGTGGCACCCACCCACAAGCCCTCGCTCTACACCTCGCACGAACTGTGGGGCACCGTGGACGTCTGCAACGCCACCGACCAGCCCAACACGATCGGCATCCGTGGGTCGATGCCAGGAGACGGGCATCAACACGACGTCATGTACATGCGCTTTCGCATCCAGTACCTGGAACCGATGAGCAAGCAGTGGGTCTATCTGGCCAAGGGCGGCGACTCAGGCTATCTGCAGATCGGCTCCGCCTCCACCGCCCGGCAGTCGGGGCGCAGCTTTCAGCTCGTGCCCGTCGCTGGGCAGCCGGGCTTCACGCTGCGCGGCGTAATCGACTTCCAATGGCGTCGCGCCGACAAGGTGATCTACTCGGCCAGCCGCACCACCAGCTCAGGTCACAAGAGCATCGCGGGTGCAGACCCGGCCGGTTTCAGCGCCCCGACTTGCACCCAGAGCTGAGCCCGGCAAGAGCGTAGCGCCGAGCACGGCAAGAGCTCACAGGGAGGCGAAGAGCGTCGGGTCGTTGGTGATGATCCCGTCCACGCCCATGTCGATGAGCTTTTCGATCAAAGGCAGATCGTCGACCGTCCACACATAGAGCTCGCCGCCAGCCTGCGCGACGGCGCGCACCAATCCCCTGCTGACCACGCGCCAGTGGGCCATCACTGCGTCGAAGCGGCCACTGCTCAGAGCAGGCCCCATGCGTCTTGGCAACATCGCCCGGTAGCCCACGAGAATCGCCAGCGCCGGCACCGCGCTCAGCAGATCGGCCGTATAGTCGCGACGTGCCCGCGGCACCGAGAGGCCCAGACGCAGTCCAGGCTCCTGCCTGCGAATCGCGTCGAGCTCGTCGGGGTATGTGCTGCTCACGAGCGAGCGCTCGACCATGCCGGCCTCGCGCAGAGCCCCGACCACCCGCGGCCCGTAGCCGGGGATCTTGACATCGACATCCAGCTCGACGCCGGCAAACTCCTCGCCGGCGAGATGCTCCAGCGCCTCCTCGAGGGTCAATGGATGCTCTGCCTCTCGCAGCGCCTGATAGTCATGAGCGAGCATCAGACGCCCACTGCCATCGACTCGCTCGCTGAGGACGTCGAACTCGATCATGTCCACCCCAGCCGCCAGCGCTGCTGCAAAGCTCTCGCGTGTATTGCCAGGCGCCAGATGCGCAGCGCCCTTGTGACCCACCCGTCGCGGCCGACTGGGTCCCGCGCCGCCCTCGTGCTCGTTCATGTCGGCAAACGATCCCAGAGGGGCCGCCATCAGGCGCTGAGCGTCAACCTGCGCGGTCCGGCGCTGAAGCCCTGCTCGATCAGGATCGGCTCCATGGCCGACGCAATTACCCGCTCGCCGTCGACCCGCTCCAGCGCGATCCTTCCGAGGAGCTTGGCACGCACCGCCTCGGCGAGTGCCGCGAGAGCCGTGCGCATCAGCGCCTGATCCTTATTGCTTGCGGCCAGCGTGAGCAGCCCACGTCCGCCGCGCTCGAGGTAGAGGACAGGCTCGTGCTCGACGATCACCACATAGGCCCCCGGCACGCGCGTGGGCCTACGCGCGTCGGCGTCACCCTCGCGCGGCCAGGGCAGCGCCGCGCCGTAGGGCTGAGCCGGATCGGTCGCCGCGATCACGAGCGTGTTCGACTGCCCGCCCGGCGCCTGCTGCGAGCGCAAGGAGCGCAGCCGCTCCACGGCGCCTGGCAAGGCGAACTGGGCCCCACCGAGGCCCTCGATGAAATAGCCGCGCCTCGCAATCCCGAGCGTCTCCAGCTGCGAGAGCTCGGAGTAGATGCCCGCGAAACCGCCAGGAACACCCTCCGCCAGCACCTGCTCACGTGTGAGGATCCCGTAGCGCTCGAGCAGCAGCTCAGCGCTCGCGCGCCGGCGCGCAGCAGGATCGGCGGATTCCTGATGAAACAGGCCACCGGTGAGCGACCAGCGCCCGGGCGGGCTGGATGGCGACCTCGAGCGCGCGAGGCTGCGACGTGCCGAGAAGCGCCTGCCAGACGTCGGCGCTACGGGACTCGCGAGCGTCAGGCGCGGCGCGCGCAGCGGGGCGAACGCGTCGTTGGTGACATCGCCGGCCCAGACGAGATCCCACAGCGCCTGCCCCAGCGCCTCCGGGGCGAGCGCAACATCGACCAGCAAGTCCGAGAAGAAGCAGGCGCCCGCCGCCAGCCGCTCACGGATCGCGGCGTGCTCCTCCCCGGAGGGTGGCTCGCGCTTTGAGCTGGGAGCGCCCAACAGCGCGACGTCATCGCGGAAGTAGAGCGCTACGCGGCCGTCGTTGCGACCGAGCGCACCAGCGCCGATCCACACGACCTCGCCCGCGGCGCACAGCTCATCCATCCAGGTCGTCGAGTACGCGCCCACGCGCCTGGGCAACACGTCCCGCTCCCATGTCGCCGGCGTGAGCGCGAGGCCCTGAAGGGGGACCAGCTCCTCGCGCAGCCGCTCGATGCCCGCGCCCGAGCGTGAGGCTCCCGACCAGCGATCCACGCCCTGCCAGGAGGGCAGGAACGCAGCAAAGGCACGCCTGTCGACCGGCTCGACCTCTTTGCGAAGCGCCGCAACCGAAGCGCGCCGCAACCGACGCAGCACCTCCACGTCACACCACTCGCGCGGGTCCTGGTCCGAACTCTCGATCCCATCATTGGGGGATGGGATCCCGATCTCATCCCTAGACGCAGGCCGCAGCTCTCCGCGCACGAGCTCGCCTGCACGCTCGAGCTCGCGCAAGACGCTCGACAGATCGACACGCCAGCGTCCTGCAATCTCTGCCGTAGTGAATGGCCCATGGGTCCGTGCGTAGCGCGACACCAGCGAGCGCAGCGCGTCAGGGACGTCCTCCAAGAAGCTTGCAGGCAGGCCGCTTGGCGGCATGACGCCAAGCGCGTCGCGGTAGAGACCAGCCTCATCGGCCGCGATGAGACGCTCCTCGCCGGCGAGCCTGATCGCGATCGCCCGCCGCTCACGCTGCAGGCTTGCGAGCAACTGCTGCGCATCGACCCCATCGAATACGCGCTGGGCGAGCTCTGCGGCGCTCAGATCGCCGAGCCGGCGCAGGAGATCGTGGCACTCATCGCTGCTCGCCGCCTGCATGCTCGGCGAGAGTCGCTGCAGATCAGCCTCGATCTGCTCGAGCGCCTGGCGGTCGATCAGCTCGCGCAGCTCCTCGGAGCCGAGCAGCTCGCGCAACAGGTCGCGATCCAGGGAGAGCGCCGCCGCCTTGCGCTCAGCGTTGGGCGTATCGCCCTCGTACATGTAGGTGGCGAGGTAGTCGAAGAGCAGCGAGGATGCAAAGGGAGAGGCCACCGCCGTCTCCACCTCCACCAGGCCGATATCGCGGCGCTGGAGCTTCGCGAGCAGCTCGCGCAGGCCGGGGATGTCGAGCACGTCACGCAGGCACTCCCTGTAGGTCTCCAGCACGATCGGAAAGTCCTCGTAGCGCTTGGCGACCTCCAGCAGCGACTGCGCCTTGAGGCGCTGTTGCCAGAGCGGCGTGCGCTTGCCCGGATAGGCTTTGGGAATCAGCAGCGCGCGCGAGGCGCTCTCGCGAAAGCGTGCACCGAACAGCGCAGAGCCGCCGAGCTCGCCCACCACGAGCTCTTCCAGCTCGTCAGGCTCGATCGCCACCAGCTCGGCCGCGCCTGGCAGCTCCTGGGAGACATCTGCCCCGAGATCGGGCAGGTGCACCACGATCCCATCGTCAGACCAGATCGCATCGGCCTCCAGCCCGTAGCGCTCGCGGATGCGCGCAGAGAGGGCGAGCCCCCACGCCGCGTGGACACGCCCGCCATAGGGCGAGAGCACACACATCCGCCAGTCGCCGATCTCATCGCGAAAGCGCTCCACGACGATCGTCTGATCGCTCGGCAATACACGCGTCGCCTGCTGCTGCTCGGTGAGGTAGCTGAGCAGGTTGCGCGCCGCACGCTCGTCCAGGTCGTACTCGCGCTGCAAGCACTGCTCGTCCTGATCCACGGCCCAGCGCACGAAGGCGCCGATCGCCTCCCCCAGCTCCTTGGGCCGGCCCAGCCCGTCCCCCTTCCAGAACGGCACCGCCCCCGGCACGCCCGGAGCCGGTGTGACGATCACCCTGTCGCGCCCGATCTCCTCGATCCGCCAGGACGACGCACCCAGCAGGATCACCTGACCAGGCCGCGCCTCGTAGACCATCTCTTCGTCGAGCTCGCCGACGCGCCGGCCATCCGGGAGCGTCACGAGATATAGGCCCCTGTCGGGGATCGTGCCACCGCTCACCACGGCGAGCTGCCTGGCGCCCTTGCGGGCGCGGATCGTTCCCGTCACACGATCCCAGACGATGCGCGGACGCAGATCTCCGAACTCGTGCGATGGATAGCGCCCGTCGAGCATGTCCAGGACGTTCTCGAGCAACGCCCTGGAGAGGTCCCCATAGGAATAGGTCCTGGTCACGAGCGCGTGGAGCTCGTCGACCGTGATGCCCTCGCCGGAGGCGGCGATCGCGACTATCTGCTGAGCGAGCACGTCCAGCGCGTTGCGAGGGACGACTGTAGGCTCAATCTTGCCTTCGCGCATCCGCCTGACGAGAACCGCGCACTCCAGCAGATCGGCTCTGAACTTCGGGAAGATCCGGCCCTTGCTCGTCTCGCCCACGCCATGTCCCGAGCGGCCGATGCGCTGCAGACCGGCGGCCACAGACTTGGGCGACTCGACTTGGAGAACGAGATCGACCGCTCCCATGTCGATCCCGAGCTCGAGGCTGGAGGTGGCAACGATGCAAGGGATCTCGCCGGCCTTCAACAGCTCCTCGACCCTGGTGCGCTCAGGGGCAGAGAGCGAGCCGTGGTGTGCCCTGGCGATGTCCTGCGCCGCGAGCTCGTTCAGTCGCAGCGCCAAGCGCTCAGCCGCGCGGCGGTTGTTGACAAAGACGATCGTCGAGCGATGCTCTCTGATCAACGCGAGCAGCTCAGGGTAGATCGCGGGCCAGATCGAGCTGTCCTGACCTGGTTCGGTCATGGAGTCGACGGGAACCTGGATGCGCAGGTCAAGCTTCTTGGGCGTGCCCGCATCGATGATCCTACATGTGCGCTTTGCGCCCACGAGGAAGCGCGCCACCTCCTCCAGCGGCGTCTGGGTCGCGGAAAGGCCGATTCGCTGCACCAGCTCACCTGCGCCTGCCTGCTCCTGGAGGCGCTCGAGCGTCAGAGCGAGGTGCGAGCCGCGCTTGCTCTGAGCGACGGCGTGGATCTCATCAACGATCACAGCCTCCACGCCGTTGAGCATCTCCTTCGCCGAGGAGGTGAGGATCAGATAGAGCGACTCAGGGGTGGTGATCAGGATGTCTGGAGGGTGTCTGACCATCGCCGCACGCTCGCGCTGGGGGGTGTCGCCCGTGCGAATTCCAACGCTCACCTCACCTGCGCCAATGCCTCGCAGTGGGCCACGCAGATTGCGCTCGATGTCGTAGGAGAGCGCCTTGAGCGGGCTCACGTACACCAAGCGAGTGGTCTCGGAGCGAGTGGTCTCGGCCTGTGAACGAGTGGCCTTATCCGGCGAACGAGTGGTCTCGGTCGGCGAACGAATGGCCTCGGCCTGCGACTCGGGGTCGCAGAGACGGTCCAGGGCCCACAGAAATGCCGCCAGCGTCTTGCCCGACCCGGTGGGAGCCGAGATCAGTACGTGCTCCCCGCTGCAAATCGCAGGCCACGCCTGCGCCTGCGCCTCCGTGGGAGCAGCAAAGGCCGACGCGAACCACTCACGCACACGCGGGCTGAAGGCAGAGAGCGGGTCTGGGGGTGGGTCCGGGACCGACGTCGACACTGCCATCGAGGCTAGCGCGAGATCGCCTTCGCCCGCATGAGGATCTCGTCGATCATCGGCTCCGTGAGCTTGCCTGTGAAGGTGTTCTGTTGACTGGGATGGAAGCAGCCCAGCAGAGCAAGCTCAGCACTTCGCCATTCGCCACCATGGGCAAAGCGCGGCTTTGGCCGAGGCATCGGCGTGGGCGACTGCGCGAGGGTGCTGGCCAGGCGCAGTGCCCCATCCCACGCAAAGGCCCCCAGACATACGATGACCTTCACGTTTCCAAGCAGCTCGAGCTCGTCTGCGCTCCAGGGCAGGCAGCTGTCTCGCTCATCGATGGTGGGCTTGTTGGCCGGCGGCGCGCAACGCACCGCAGCGGTTATCCATACATCTCGCAGACGCAGGCCATCGTCGCGGGCGATCGAGGTCGGTTGATTGGCGAAGCCCGTGCGCCACAGAGCCGCGAAGAGGAAGTCGCCCGAGCGATCGCCGGTGAAGATGCGTCCCGTGCGGTTGCCACCATGCGCCGCAGGAGCCAGCCCGAGCAGCAGCACCCGTGCCCGTGGATCGCCGAATCCTGGGAGCGGCCGTCCCCAATAGCGCTCATGAGCAAAGGACGCCCTGCGCTCCCGCGCCACGCGCTCACGCCACTCCACCAAGCGCGGGCAGCGCTTGCACAGGCTCACCTGCTTGGCAAGCGCCTCCAGGGCTGTATCGCCGACCGGGCCCGACATGCGAGCACTCAGCTTGCCTCAAACGGCGGCCCCGTGAGCGACGGCCATGCGCATAGCTGCACTCAAACCGGGGCTGGAGGAGACGGGAGGGGGGCCGTGACCCGGGGTTGGGCGGGCCACGGCTCCCCCTGCGCGGACCTCGCGGCGCACGTGAAGAGGAGAACCGTGCGCCGGGGTCTCCTTGAGCGTCGCTGGAGAGGTAAGAACGACGCTCAACCAAACTCCATCTGCAGAGCTCCGATCGTGACTATAGCTCGGTTACTGGCTTTGTGGCCAAATTCCGTCAGGACTGTGGCGGCTTGCCGTGGGACTGTGGCAATAACATAGGCCGCCGTGACGATCGCGACTCGCTCTCTCAGGGTGCTCAAGGCTCCTCGGCGCCACAATGGCGCATTGGTTGCGTCGATTGCCGCCCTGGGCACGATCGCGCTCGCCGGCTGTGCCACAACGACATCGACGTCCAAATTCAAAGGCGAAAGCCATGCCGTCGCCGAAGTGATCTCGAGCTTCGCAAGTAACGCAGGCACAGCTGATGGCCAGACGATCTGCGAACAGGACCTCTCAAAGGCGCTGAAGGCGAAGCTCTCGAGCTCGGGAACCAGTTGCAAGAGCGCGATCGAAGAACAGCTCCACGAGGTGGACACGTTCAGCCTCACGATCGAATCGATCTCGGTTGCAGGCAACCAGGCGAGCGCCAAGGTCAGCAGCACCATTTCGGGCAAGCCCAAGCCCGAGACGCTCACGCTCGTGAAGGAAGGCAAAAGCTGGAAGATCTCTGGCTAGGAGAGCGCCCTGCCGTACTGACGCTCGTAGTACTGCCTGTAGTCGCCCGATCTGATCGGCTCCCACCACCAGGGGTTCTCCCGATACCAGGCGACCGTCTCTGCAAGACCGTCAATGAAGCGCACGCAAGGCTCCCAGCCCAACGCTCTCACCTTCTCTGAGGAGAGCGAGTAGCGAACGTCGTGACCAGGGCGGTCGGTGACGTGCTCGATCAGCGACGAATCGGCCCCCGTCAGCTCGATGATGCGCTTGACCACATCGATGTTCGCGCACTCGTCAGGCCCGCCGGCGTTATAGACCTCGCCCGGCCTGCCGTGCTCGAGCACGTGGCCGATCGCGGCGGCGAAGTCGCTGACGTGGATCCAGTTGCGCACCTGCATGCCGTTGCCATAGACCGGCAGCGGATCGCCATGCAACGCATTGAGGATCATCAGCGGGATCAGCTTCTCGGGATACTGGTAGGAGCCGTAGTTGTTGGAGCCCCTGCAGATCGTGGCCTGCAGCCCAAAGGTGTGGAAGTAGCTCAGCACGAGCAGATCAGCGCCCGCCTTGGTCGCCGAGTAGGGCGATGAAGGAGCCAGCGGCGAGAGCTCGGTGAAGGTGCCATCCTCGATCGAGCCATAGACCTCGTCCGTTGAGACCTGCAAGTAGGGAAGCTCACGCTCGCGAGTGGCCTCGAGCAGCACGTAAGTGCCCAGAGCATGGGTCCTCACAAAGGCGTCAGGCTCCGCGATCGAGCGGTCCACGTGCGTCTCGGCGGCGAAGTTGACGACCGCCTGCACCCCCTCGATCGCGCCCGAGACGGCCTCAGCGTCCTCGATGGCGCCGTGGACGAAGCGGAAGCGCTCCTCTTGGGCGAAATCGTGGAAGTTCTCCTCACGTCCGGCATAGGTGAGCTTGTCGAGCACGACGATCTCATCGCCATGCTCGCGCAGGCGCAGGCGCACGAAGTTCGAGCCGATGAAGCCAGCTCCACCGCAGACCAGCAGCTTCATGTCCTCATCATCCCAGCTCGCGCAGCAAGATACCCCGCCAGACCATCACGCCAGTCAGGCATGGGCAAGATGTCCTCGCGCTCGGTGCCAAGCACCGAGTAGGCCGGCCTGGGCGCGGGCCTGGCGAGCTCCGCGGTGCTCGCACGCTCGACCGAGCACTGCACCTCCGCCTGCCTGAAGATCTCCTTCGCAAAGCCATTCCAGCTGACTTCGCCACCGCCGGCCAGATGCATGAGTCCGTTCACCTCACGCTCGATCAACCCCAGCAAGGCGGGCGCGAGGTGGCCCGTCCAGGTGGGTGCCCCCACCTGATCGTCCACCACCTGAACGGCCTCTCGCTCCCCAGCCAGGCGCAGCATCGTCTCGACGAAGTTGTGCCCATCCACGCCAAAGAGCCACGAGCTGCGCACCACGGCGTGCCTGTCCGAGGCTTCGAGCACCTGTAGCTCGCCGGCGAGCTTGCTCTCGCCGTAGACCGACTTGGGGCCTGTTCTGTCCGACTCGACATAGGGCCTGGGCCTCCCCTCCCCGTCGAGCCTGGGCTCGCCATCGAAGACGTAATCGCTGGAGACATGCAGCAGCCCCACTCCGATCGACGCTGCCGCCTTCGCGACGTTGCCGGCGCCGTCGGCGTTGACGAGATGCGCCTGCTCCCAGTGCGTCTGGGCGCCATCGACGTCGGTCCACGCGGCGCAGTTGAGCACTGCCTCCGGCGCCGCCTCCCGCACAGCCGCATCGACCGCCTGCGCGTCGGTGATATCCAGCTCCGCGCGGCTGCGCTCCACCAGCTCGACACCCGCTCGCGCGCATGCACGCGCGACATCGTGGCCCAGCATTCCCTCAGATCCCGTGACAAGCAGCTTCATGGCGGAGCTAGAGGATCGAGATGTCGGAGTTGTCGCCAACCATGAACCTGTAGGCCCTGGGCTGACGATTGCCCCGTCGAATCGTGACGTTGCGGCCAAGCAGCGAAGACTCCATGCGCCCGTCGAGGTCGCGCACAGAGGAGCCCGCAAGCATGATCGAGTGCTCAACCTCCGAGTTGACTATCGAGCAACCCTCACCGATCGCGCTGTAGGGACCGACGTAGCAGTTCTCCAATACCGCCCCCGCCCCGATGATCGCGGGGCCTCGCACGGTGCAACCCTGCAGCTTTGCCCCCCGCTCGATCACGACTCGACCGTCCAGCTGGCAGTCGACCAGGTCGCCCTCCACCCGCTCTGAGAGGCTATCCAGGATCAGCCTGTTCGCCTCCAGCATGTCCTCCAGGCGACCAGTGTCCTTCCACCAGCCGTTGACGATGTGCGGCTCAACCTGCGAGCCGTTGTCGACGAGATATTGGATCGCGTCGGTGATCTCCAGCTCGCCCCTGGCCGAGGGCTCGATCGCACGTGCGGCATCGTGGATCCTGGCAGTGAACATGTAGACGCCCACGAGCGCCAGATCGCTCTTGGGCTGGGAGGGCTTCTCGACAAGCCGCACAACCCGGCCGGCCCGCTCCGTCGAGGCGCCATCGAGCTCAGCGACGCCGTAGTTCTCCGGATCAGGTACTGGAGTCAGCAGGATCAGCGCCTCTGGCTCATTGGCCTGAAAGGCCCCCACGAGGTCGGAGATTCCCCCCTGCAAGAGGTTGTCTCCCAGGTACATCACAAACGGGCTGTCCTGCAAGAAGGGCTCCGCCGTGAGCACCGCATGCGCAAGCCCTAGCGGCTCGTCCTGGACGATGTACTCGATCCTCACGCCAAAGCGCTCACCATCGCCCGCTGCCTCCTTGATCTCCTGGCCTGTCTCAGGCGCGATGATGATGCCAAGCTCCTCGATGCCCGCCTGGGCCATCGCCTCGATGCCATAGAAGAGCACTGGCTTGTTCGCGACCGGCACGAGCTGCTTGGCGCTCGTGTGGGTGATGGGGCGCAGGCGGGTGCCCTTGCCACCAGAGAGGATGAGTCCCTTGAGTGGTTGCATTGCGCAGGAGAGTAACCGGCGTTCGTGCTTGCAGGCGCTCGGGCGAGCAGCCATACCGGCCCGGTCGATCAGTAGACGCCGCCCAGCTTGCGGTGATCCCAGCTGGCCCGGCGTATCTCCACGAACTGGAGCCCAACACGCTTGGCTGCCTGCTGGTCGACCATCGCAGCGACCTCTGGGTGCAGCTCGCTCACAGGAGCCTCGCCCCTTGGCGAGGCGTAGCGAGTGAAGATCTCACGGCCCACCGAGGCCACCGTCTCGAGGTCGCGGTGCAAGACGACCTCGCACTCGAGCATCACTCCACGCAGCTGCTCATAGGTCTCGCCCGCCTCCACCTGGAGCGTCGCCCGGGCGTCGCGCTCGAGGTTGCGCACCTTCTGGGAGACCGCATATGTCCAGGCCCAAAGCTCTGGCTTGGACTGGGGAGAGAGCCCCCGCATCACATACCAAAGCGGCATGAGATGAGGCCATCCCCTAGGGCCAAGCGTCGCGCATGTGACCGTCCGCTCGTGGCCGAGGAAGGAGGCGACCTCAGCTTCGCTCATCTTGATCTGCTCTCTGCGACTCATGCCATACCGGCGAGATCGGTGCGGCTCATGTCACGAGGAGAGATCGGGCGGGCTCATGCCACCCCGGCAGGCTCCGCGAAACGCTCACGCAGCTTCTCGAGCGCTATCCATACCGCCTGACGCGCGTCCTTTGGCTCCAGCACGGCTGCATCGCCCGCTTCCTTCAGGACCTCCTTCACCAGCCAATCGACACCGGCGAAGCCGAGCTCCACGACGATCGAGCCATCCTGCAGCTCGTCCACGACCCTGCGCTGCTCGCGCGCCCAGCGCGCTCGCTCGGGCGAGATCCACACCTTGGCGATGCGCGATGCCTGCACCTCGCCCGTCCTCATCCAGCCGTCCACCTCCGCGGCGGGATCGACCTCAGGACGCAGGTCGAACTTCTCCTTCATGACCTCCGCCCGCTTGATCCGATCGAGCCTGAAGTGCCTCATCGCCTTCCTGTCAGGGTCGAAGGTGGCCACATACCAACCCTCGCGGCCGTTGACCAGGGCGTATGGCTCGACACGCCGCAAGGAGAACTCGCCTTCGTTCTCCTTGTAGTAGTCGAGCTCGACTAGCCTGTGCTCGACGATCGCCCGGGAGATCACCCCAGCGACCTCCGAATCATCGCTGGTGGCATGCGCAACCTGCAGCCCCTGCTCCATCGGATCCTCGCCAAGCGCCGCGACGATCTTCTCGCGCGCGGACGCGAGTGAGCCCTCCGGGATGTGATCGCCGATCAGGTCGACCGCCGCGACCAGCGCCTTGGCCTCGACTGGCAGCAGCCTGGCAGGCCTGTCGAAGTTGTCGCTGTAAGGCTCAGGGTCGACCTCGATCTCCCCCTCCTCCTCGAAGATCTCGGCGTAGAGCACATAGGAGCCGCCGCCGAAGTTCACGACATTGAGGACGTTGATGTCCTCGCGCAGCTCCTCATCGGAGATCTGCAAGCGATCACAGACCTCGGCCACCGCCACCCGCTCCCCGGCGCGGCCCGCCTGGATCAGGATCCCCGCCAGGGTCACCAGTCGCGCGAAGCGCTCAGGCCTGATCGCCACCTCACCGCGACTCTCGGTGTCCGCCGAGCCGCGCCGGCCGTTCTTGGCGCGCGCCGAGGGCGCCGGCCCACGAGCAGCCTGCTCGCGCGCCTGGGCAGGGATGCTCGGCGCGAGCGAGAGCCCCTCGCCGTGGTACTCCGCAAGGAGCTCCAGGCGACGCCCCAGCTCTCGCACCAGCTCAGGCGGTCCCAGGAGGGTCGCCTGCTCGCCGAGGCCGAGAACCCAGGAGACGATCATCCTAGGACTTGCATAGGAGGTGCAAAAGAGGATCTCGCCGCCGCCATCCTCTGGGACGCTGATCTCACCGTAGCGTCCATAGTGGCGCTCGATCTGCCAGGCGATCCGCTCGGAGATGAGGATCTCCGCGACGCCCTCCCGATCCCCCAGCTGCCACTCTGAGCGGTTGGCGTAGGAGCGCGGGTCGAAGTCTCCAGGACGCTTGAAGTCGTGCTCGGCCTTGGTTGCGTATGAGACCTTGCCCTGGATGCGCGAGAGCCTGAAGACCCTGATCGCCGCCCGCTCGTGCGCGAAACCGAGCAGATAGAACTCGCCACCCTGGAAGAGCAGGTGATAGGGGTCGATGCGCCGTGAGCCAATCGCATCGCGCCCCAACGTGTAGTAGTCGAAGGTGATCGTCTTATTTCTGAAGATCGCCGTCTCGATCTTCGCCAGGCGCGTCGAGAGCTCATGTCCGCCGGCGGAGGCGGTGATTCCGAGCGCCACCGATTGCTGCTCCGGCGCCCGCAGCGGGCTCGGGCGCCCCCAGGTGATCTGCTGGAGCGCAAGCCTCAGCGGCTCCGCATAGGCGAACTCGCCGTCCAGCAGTTGCAGCGCAGTCTGCAGCGCCGCGAGCTCCTGGTCGGTGAACTCGATCGCCGGCAGATGAAAGCTCTCAGGCGTGAGCGAGTAGTTCTCCTGCTCGGCGGCCCCGTCAGAGGGCTTGTCCACCGTCAGATGGATGCGCAGCGACTCAAGCTCGGCGCGATCGGCGTAGAAGCGCCTCGCGAAGGCGTCCTCGTTCATGCCGCTGTAGCCCTCGACGTCCCGCCTGATCTCGAGCGCGGTCACCGGACGACGCTCTGCCATCAGGTAGGAGATCAGCGACAGCTGCCTGATCAGCTTCTCGGTGTCCTTTGCCATTTACCCAAAGATAGAGCCCCCTTGGGAGACGCCGCTACAGCCAGGCCGGTCCGAGCGCTATTTGCGCACTTCTACTGGGTCACTTTCGGCCCCAACCCGCCCACGAAGGGCGATACCGGGGCTAAGCCGCTTCGCGCGTGCGTGTCTCTCCGAGGGACTCTTCGGGCGCAGCGAAGAGCGCGCCCGAGCCGATCGCCCGGTCAAAGGCCGACCACCGCTGCCCGGGAGCGAGCTCCTTCTCCAGACGATCGAAGCTGCCAAGGCGTCCACCCAGATTGTCGATCATGTGCACGAGCGTGGCCTCCCTGGTGCACGGTAGGACCGGGCTGCCATGCTCCAGCGAGCCGTGGTGAGAGAGGATGATGTGCTCGAGCGCCCACGCCAGTTGAGTCGGGAAGCCCTCGATCTCCTCGATCTCGCGCCTGATCCGGTAGTAGCCGAGCGCAATCTCTCCGTGCAGCCGGCCGACATCGGTGAAGTCGATGCTGCGCGGATCCTCGTTGTACGCGTCGAGCTTGCCGACGTCGTGTAGCAGCGCTCCCGCCACCGCCACATCCCGATCAAGCCCGCCAAAGGTGGCCGAGATCGCGCTGACCGCCTGGGCCACGAGCAGGCAATGCTCGAGCAGGCCATGCCTGTATGCCTGGTGGTAGTGCTTGGCGGCAGGCGCATCCCTGTAGGCAGCCCATGTGGACGAGCCCTCCCCGAAGATGCGGTCCAGCAGCTCACGCAGATGCGGCTCCTGGATCGTTGCCAGCAGCTGGCGCAGATCGGCCTCCATCTGCTCAGCGGCTCGCGCCGGCCCGTCGAGCAGCTCGGCGAGCACGTAGCTGCCGGGCTCGGCCTGCCCAAGCGAGCGCAGGTTGATCTGGGGTCCAAAGCGCGGATGCACCGTGTAGCGCCCTCGCACGTGCACAACCTCGCCCGGCCTGGCCAGCTCGGAGATCTCCTCGAGCTCCTCCCACACCATCGAGACGACCGCCCCCGTCCGATCCCCGAGCTGCAGGCGCAGGTAGTCGCCGCCATCGCGCCTGGCCCTGCGCTGCACCTCGCGCACCAGCAATGCCTGGTCGACCTCAACCCCGTCGCTGAGCTCCTTGATGAGCATGGTTTTGAAGTTAGACATGAGAGCGGACGGGACAGCTCGGGCTGTGGGTATGTGCCTCCAAAAACGATGGCCCCGCGTGCGTGCTCGCGCGGGCGCACGCGCGCGGGGCGGCCGGTTTGACGAACCTGCATACCGGCGCCGGGCGGCGTTGCCTCCCGAAAATTCAGGGATGCAAGCGATTCGGGCCGCGGTAGAGGAACGTCACCTCGCGGACGTTCTCCTGGCCAAGCATCTGCATGAGCAGGCGTGAGAAACCGAAGCCGAAGCCTCCGTGCGGAGGCGCGCCATAGCGGAAGAAGTCGAGGTAGTACTGGATCGGCTCGAGCTCGACGCCCTTGTCCCGAGCCTGGTCGCAGAGCTGCTCATAGCGGTGCTCACGCTGCGCGCCAGTCGTGAGCTCGATCCCTCTCCAGAGCAGGTCGAAGCTGCGTGTCAACTCGGGCTGATCGGGGTGGCGCATGTGGTAGAAGGGCCGCACCGAGGTCGGATAGTCGGTCACGAACGTGAACTCGTGCCCACGCTCCTCGCGCACGATCGCTGAGAGCGCCCGCTCGCTGGGAGGATCGAGGTCGTGGCCCGGCCCAGGGGGCTCATGACCGTTGCCGCGCAGCAGCTCCTTGGCCTCCTCCAGCGCGATCCTCGGGAATGGCAGCCCCGGGACGGCCAGCTCCACGCCAAAGGTCTCGCCAATCGCATCGCCATGGCGCTCCGCGACCACCGCCAGCACGTACGCCAGCCAGCGCTCCTCGAATGCCATCACGTCCTCATGGGACTCGATCCAAGAGATCTCGACGTCCACGCTCGTGAACTCCGTGTCATGTCTGGAGGTGAAGGACGGGTTCGCTCTGAAGACGGGCCCGATCTCGAAGACCTTCTCGAAGCCCGCCGCCATCGCCATCTGCTTGTAGAACTGCGGCGACTGCGCAAGATATGCAGTCGTGTCGAAGTACTCGACTTTGAAGAGCTCCGCACCCGACTCGCTGGCCGAGCCCATGAGCTTCGGCGTGTGGATCTCGATGAAACCCTCGTTGCGCCAGTGCTCCCTCATAGCGTGCTCGACCGTGCTCTGGACTTCGAAGATCAGCCGCTTCTCAGGGTGCCTCAGGTCGATGTAGCGCCAGTCCATGCGCTTGTCCAAGGCCGACTCCTGCGTCACAGGCAGCTCCGGCTCGGCCAGCGAGTCGACCTCGAGGCTCTCCAGCCGGACCTCCACGCCCCCGAGCTTCACCCGCTCGTCGGCGACGACCTCGCCGCTGACAGTCACGGCAGACTCTGGTGTGAGCGCCGAGAGGCGCTCATTGAGCTGGCTCGGCACCTCGCCCTTCTCGAGCACCAACTGGGCGAGGCCCGTCCTGTCCCGGAGAATGAGAAACTGCACGCGCTTCTGATCGCGCAGCGCGCTGACCCAGCCGCGCAGGGTCACCGACTCTCCGACCTTCGTTTTGAGATCCGCTATCGCCAGCCGCTCCACGTCGTCCACCCTTCGAGTCTTGGCGGCCCATCATATGCTCTGGGCAGTGGGTGCCCCTTGCCAGCTGACCTAGAGATCGACCTCTCCTCGCTGCCCCCTCGCGAGCGCTACGAGCTGCTCAACTCGGCGGTGGTACCCAGGCCAATCGCCTGGATCTGCACCGTGGACGAGCATGCCATCCCGAACCTCGCGCCCTTCAGCTACTTCAACCTCTGCTCGTTGACGCCACCCATCGTCCACTTCACCGCGACCACCTCCGTGAACTCGATTTCCAACGTCAGAGCCACCGGCGAGTTCGTCGTGAACGTGGTCAGCGAGGAGCTCTTAGACGCCATGCACCTGAGCTCAACATCGTTCACAGAGGCGGGCCTGACACCAGCGCGCTCGACCTTCGTGCAGCCGCCCCGCATCGCTCAGTCGAAGGTCTCGCTCGAGTGCCGCCTGCACGAGATCGTGGAGATGGGCGAAGGCACGATGGTCTTCGGGGAAGTGCTCTGCGCGCACGTGCAACCCCAAATCTGGCGCGCCGGCACGATCGACCCAGAGGCCCTGCTGCCAATCGGCCGCATGGGCGGGCCCCACTATGCGCGCTACCAGGCGTCGACGTTGGGACGCTTCTTGCCCTGACGCGAGCGCCAGCCAGCGGTCTGCGGGTGCAAGAGCGTCGCGATCCAGCGCCTGGAGTCGGCAGGATCGATCACGTCGTCGATCTCGCCATAGGAGGCCACACTCAGGCCTTCACCCCGTTCGTAGGCCGCCGCCACCACAGCCTGGAAGGTGCGCTCGCGCTCCTGCTCATCCTCGATCGCCTCCAGCTCCCGGCGCATGCCCAGCTTCACGGCGCCCTCCAGGCCCATGCCGCCGAACTCCGAGGTGGGCCAGCCCACCGTGAACAGCGGCGCCTTGAAGCCCCCGCCGGCCATCGCCTGCGCGCCGAGCCCATAGCCCTTGCGCAAGACGATCGTGCCCGTGGGGACCGTGAGGTTCGCCCCGATGAGGAACAACCTCGCGAAATGCCTGACCGTCGCCGTACTCTCAGCGGCAGGGCCCACCATGAAGCCAGGCGTGTCGCAAAGGAAGACAATCGGCAGCTCAAATGCATCACAAAGCTGCATGAAGCGCGCCGCCTTGTCGGCACCGTCGGCGTCGATCGCGCCCCCCAGATGCGCCGGATCGTTGGCAACCACCCCCAGGGGATGGCCATCCACACGGGCCAGCCCAGTGAGGACCCCCAGCCCGAAGCCCGCCCGCAGCTCGAGCACCGAACCCTCATCAAAGAGTGTCTGGACGAGCGGCCTCAGGTCGTAGATCCGCTTGCGCTGCTGGGGCACCGCATGTCGCAAGGCGCGCTGATCGGCGACGGCGAAGTCCTGGCTGGGGCCGTTGAAGTAGGAGAGATAGCGCTTAGCCAGCCTGACCGCCTCGCGCTCGTCGCTCGCACGCAGGTCGACCACCCCATTTGCATGCTGGATCTCGATCGGCCCGATATCCCCCGGCTCGTGGGCCCCAAGCCCGCCACCCTCGATCATCGCCGGGCCACCCATGCCGATGCTCGAATTCTCGGTAGCGATGACCACGTTACAGCAGCCCAGCAGTGCCGCATTGCCCGCAAAGCAGTAGCCCGACGCCACACCAACGAGCGGCACGAGCCCGCTCAGTCGACCGAAGAGGTGAAACGCCCGGCAGTCAAGCCCAGTGACCATCGGCCAGTCGACGTCCCCAGGGCGCCCGCCGCCGCCCTCCGCGAACAGCACGACCGGCAGCCTGCGACGCTCGGCGACCTCGAAGAGCCTGTCCTTCTTGAGGTGGTTGCGCATCCCCTGGGTGCCAGCCAGGACCGTGTAGTCGTAGGACATCACGACACAGGCAAAGCCCTCGACATCGCCCACCCCCGCCACCAGGCCATCAGCGGGCGTGCGCTCGATCAGCTCCTCCTTGGAGCGACGCCGCTCCTGGGCGGCGAACACCAACGGGCCGTACTCCACGAACGTGCCCTCGTCGACGAGCTCGCCCAGGTTCTCCCGCGCCGTCCGCTGACCGCGCTCGCGCCGCCTGCCAACCGCCTCCGGACGCGCTGCGTCCAGACCCAGATCGTGCCGCTCCCGAACCGCTCGCAGGTCCTCGCGAACCTCATCGAGGTCGTGCTCCTGCGGGAGCTCCCGCTCGCTGAGCTGCTCCTCCCCGCTCGCGACCACGACCAGCAGCCTCCCCTCCTGAACGGTCTCGCCCAAGGCCACCTCGACGCTCCGAACGATGCCAGGGCTCGCAGCGAAGACCTCGTGCTCCATCTTCATCGACTCGAGCACGACAAGGACCTCGCCACCACGCACCAAACCACCGGGCTCACAGGAGACCGATACAACCAAGCCCGCCAACGGAGCGAGCACTCTGAGGTCCTCTTCGCCCGCCATGAGGCGAGCTTACTTCTAGATCTTGGCGACAGCGACTCCCGGGGCGATGCCAGGAAGACGTGCCACGTCCCCCTGGCCCCGCGCGCCGGCCCTCGAGGCCTGCCGGCTGGGCGCCCGCTCCGGCGGCTCCAGCTCTGGTTGCCCCGGTTGCGCCGAGGACCACGGGTGCGCCGGTCGCCCGAGATGAAAGCCCTGGCCAAGCGGGACGCCCAGCTCGAGCAACGTCTGCAGCTCGGCGTCGTTCTCCACACCCTCGGCGACCAGGTGGCTGCCAACCCGCTCGGCATAGCTGAGCAGGGCGCTGACCAGTGCTATGCGGTCGGCGTCCTGCTGCAGATCTCTCACAAGCGACCGGTCCAGCTTGAGGTAGGCCGGATGAACAGTCGTGACCTGGCGCAGACCCGAATAGCCGGCGCCGATGTCGTCCACGGCGAGCTGGACTCCCCGCTCACGCAGCGTCGCGGTCCGCGCGTGCAACTCAGCGTGATTCTGAGCAAGCGCCTCCTCGGTGATCTCGATGATCAGGCAAGAGAGGTCTCCCAGCTCTTCGAGCATCAACAAGGTCCTGTGATCGAGCAGCACCGGCGCAGAGAGGTTGACCGCCAGGCGGGTGCCCTGCGGGCGTCTGGAGAACAGATCGAGGGCGACCCGCAGGCACGCGCGCTCGAGCGCATCATGCTCGCCAAGCTCCTCCGCCAGCGAGAACCAATGGGGCGGACCCTTTTCGCCACCATCGTTGAAGCGTGCCAACGCCTCATAGGCGTGCACCTCTCGGCTGCGCAGATCGACGATCGGCTGGACGACCATCGCCAGACCCTCACCTTCGATCAGCCTGCCCAGGGATGCCCTGGCGCTCCGCCTGCCGTGCCCACTGAGCGATCCGCCCGTGTACGTCGAGATCTCACCGTCCCTGCCGCTGCGCTTGGCCAGGCGCAACGCGATGTCAGCGGCGCTCAGCAACGCCTCGGCGTCGCTGCCGTCCCGTGGGGCCTGAGCCACGCCCACACACGCCGAGACACGCAATGTGCTCTCGCTGTCCGTGGGAAACGTCTGGAGCACTTCCCTGGCCAGCGCCACCGGGTCAGGGCAACACGCGATCAGAGCGAACTCGTCGCCACCCAGACGTCCGGCCAGAGCACCCTCTACGGCCACACTCCTCAGGCGCTCACCAACGGAGGCGAGCAGCATGTCGCCAGCGGCGTGTCCCGCGGTCTTGTTGATGCGCCCAAAGCCGTCAAGGTCGAACATCAGCAGGGCGACAGGGCTGGAGGGCTCCGCCCTGCCGGCCGCCTCCTCGAGCGCCGCCCGGATCGTGGCACGGGAGAGCAGGCCCGTCAGATCGTCGTGGTCGGCGTCCCAACGAGCCTGTTGGAGCAGGTGATTGAGCTCGCGCGTAAGCCGTCCCGTCGTCATCAAGAGTCCCATCGCAGCCACACACATCCCAATGTGGGCGACGCTGGCATGTCCTTCTCTGACCACAGGCAACACCAGAGTGCCGAGCACGATCGCCCGCACAGTCCAGGGCACCCGTCCCCCTCTGGCAAGCATTCCGCTGGAGACCGCAGCAAGCCACAGGACGCCCAGGACCGTCACCCGCTGGTCCTGCAAGCCAATGATCGCAAGCGCGGCACAACAGGCGAAGACCTCCTCGACGTGCTGCCAGAAGCGACTGCTACGCGAAACGAACAGCTGCAAGAACGCGGAGCCGGAGATCGTGGCAAAGCCCCCGATCCCAAGCACAGGATGCGCGAGCAGGCGAGGATCGTCGATGAGCAGGATCACACCGGCGATGCCCAGCATCGCGCGCACGCCAATGGCGCTGCGCCGCGCTCGCAGTGCGCGGGCATCGATGACAGTCGGCAGCACACGAACAGATCGGCGCAAACCGGCGCAAACTTGATGTCTCCGAGAGAGCGCTGGACCGGTGATCGCGGAGCGGCTCAGGCTGAGCGTTCGGCGGAGCGCAGCCCGCTGAGGGTCCAGAGGCAGAACAGCGCTATCAGTACGATCGCGGACCCAAAGCCGAGCCAGGTGTGATCGTGCGCGCCCGAGATGAAGCCCCTGCCGGCATCGAGGAACGCCGTCGCCGGGTTGATGCTCGCGACCGCATGGATCCACCCCTTGAGTAGGCCAAGCGGCACATAGACGGGCGCTAGAAAGAGGATCAAGAACACCGGGGTCTGCATCAACGGGCCCGCCTGGATGGACCGGAAGCGAAAGGCGACGCCCGCCGCCCAGCCAAAACCCACGAGCACGAGCAATGCCGCCAGTCCGTAGAGACCAATGAGGTCCACTCCGTCGCCGGTCACATGCATGCCTGCCAGCAGAGCTACACACGTGACGATCGTGAGCGTGATCACGGCGCGGGTGAGAGCGACGAGCGCGTAGCCCAGGGCGATGCCGCGCCGATCGCCGGCGGCGAGCATCAGCCGTCTTGCGAATCCGCTCTCGAAGTCAAAGGCGAGGCTGAAGCCTGTGAACAGGCCGGAAAACATCGACGCTTGGATCACGACGAAGACGAACTGAAAGGCCGTGTAGCCAGCGGGGAAGTGGAAGCCTGGCAACGACCCCAGAGCGGTCAGGCCACCCGCGAAGCTCGCCAGGAAGACCAGCGGAAACACGATCGAGGGGATGATCAGATCGGGCCTGCGGACGTAGGTATGCAAGCTGCGCCAGGCGATCGCAAGCGCAACATCGAAAAGACCGCCAGGCTTGGCCGAGCGGCTCATGTGCGCTGCAGCCTCGTGCGCATCGCGCCTGCGACAGCGAACAGGCCGACCAGCAGCAGACCGAGCGCCACGGCGAAGCCGCGCCACAGAGCGGTGCCATCCCAGCCGGTGATGAACAAGCTCCGGAAGCCCTCGATCAGATAGGAGATCGGGTTCCAGGTCGCAACCGTGTGAAACCAGCCTTTGCGCAGGAGCTGGCGCGGCAGGTTGCTCGAGGAGAGGAAGATGAAGACGAAGAACAGCGGAAAGAGTCCCTGGACCGCCTCACCCGAGCCCGTGCGCAGCGCTGCGGCGCATCCCAGCGAGCCGAAGGCGACCGCCGCCAGCGAGCCCAGCACGATCACCACAAGCGCCCCCCCAAAGCCCGCCAACAGATGGGCGCCCGCAATCAGGCCGATCAGGATGTAGATGGCCGACTGCATGGCGCCCAGCGCCGCCACCCCCACCAACATCCCGCCAATCAGCGAGACCCGCCGCATGGGCGTGAGCGCAAGCCGGTTAAAGAAGCCGCTCTCGATGTCCTCGGCGAGGTTGGTGCCCGTGTTGATGAGCGAGAACATGCCTCCCTGGATGAATGCCACAGCGATGGCGAAGGAGACATAGGAGTGGGTTGGGAACCCCGGCAGCCGCGTCGCCGCCCGCAGCCCGCTCGCGTTCACGGCCAAGAGCATCGCCGGGAAGAAGACGATCGGGAACATCTGGAAGGGCTGGCGGAGCGTCTTGAGCATCGAGCGCCTGGCCAGGGCACCCACCTGGGTGAGCAGCTGAGCGCTCACGTGGCCAGTGGAGCCGCGTTCGCATCACCAGGAGCCGCGTCTTCGTCCTCAGGAACCGCGTTTTCGTCCTCGTCCAGGACCCCATCCGCCGCCCCCTCGAGCGAGCGGCCCGTCTTGGCGAGAAAGACATCGTCGAGCGTGGGTGCATGCACGCGCAGATCCGCAATGAGCAGGCCCTCGGCATCCAGCACGCGCACGATCTCGGCCAGATCCCCGGCTCCCTCGGGCAGCTGCGCCGCGACGCCGTTGGACGCAGCGGCAGCCTCCTCGCCGAAGCGACGCAGCACCTCGCCAAGGCGCTGGAGGTCGCCGGGATCCTGAGGGACAGCTTCAACGCTCTTACGGCCGATCCCGGCCTTCAGCTGCGCAGGGGTGCCCTCCGCGACGATCTTGCCCCTGTCGATGATGCCCACTCGATCGGCGAGCACATCCGCCTCCTCGAGATACTGGGTAGTCAGGAAGATCGTGACCCCATCATCAGCGAGTCTGCGAACCTCATCCCACAGCGCGGCGCGGCTCTGCGGATCGAGCCCTGTGGTCGGCTCGTCGAGGAAGAGCATCTTGGGGCCGTGCACCAGCGCGAGCGCCAGATCCAGTCTGCGCTTCATGCCGCCCGAGTAACCGCCCACCTTGCGATCCGCGGCATCGGTGAGCCCGACGCGCTCGAGCAGCTCACGGCCTCTGGCGTCCCGCTCGGCGCCGGACAGGCCGTGCAGTGCGCTCTGCAAGCGCATGTGCTCGCGGCCCGTGAGGAACGGATCGAGCGCTGACTCCTGCAGCGAAGCGCCGATCGCCCTGCGCACCTCGGCTCCCTGCTTGACCACGTCCAGGCCCGCAACACGCGCGGAGCCGGCGGTGGGCGGAAGCAGTGTGGTCAGCACCAGCACGGTGGTCGACTTGCCCGCCCCGTTGGGGCCTAGGAATCCATAGATCTCGCCAGGGGCCACACTGAGGTCGATGCCGTCGACCGCGCGCACACCACCCTTGAAGTCTCTGACGAGGCCCTCAACCTCGATCCCTCCAGCGCTCTGCTCCATAGCGTCCAGACGATAGCGACGCTCTCGCAGATCCCCGGCAGCGAGCGGCGCCACCACCAGCGTGACGGCGAATCGCCTCGCTGCCCCCGTTTGGGTCAATAGGGTGGGTGACATGACGTACACCACAGCCGACGCAAGACAGCAATTGCTGGACGCCGTTGCCGACGCCACCGATGAGATCGGGCTCGCCCTCGCATCGATCGGGGAGGCCTACGAGCAGCTCGACGAGAACAGTGCCGAGCAGCTCGAGCGGGAGCTCTTTCGACCGGTCCAGGGCGCCTACGGCCGCGCGCAGCGGACCCACAACGAGTTCGCCGAGCGACACTCGCTGCCAGGCCAGGTGTTCTCCTCGCCGGTTCCAGGAGCCCCCTCGAAGGGTGTGAAGGGTTTTCTCGAGGACGCAGTCCAGGCGATCGCCAGGGCCGACAGCACGCTCGCGGAACTGCAAGATTCGATGCTGCCAGTCGAGGTCGGCGACCCAGAGCTTCGAGCCGGCCTGGAGGCCGTGCGCACGCTGATCGGCGATGTGCAGGCCAACGTGCGTCAGCTGATTCGCACGCTGGGGCGCTAATCTGCCAGAGGATGGCGCTTGAACACGTTGATGTGCTGATAGTTGGAGCCGGCTTGTCAGGGATCGGCGCCGGCTACCACCTGCAGACCAACTGTCCCGGGAAGACCTACACGATTCTCGAGGCACGGGACCGCATCGGCGGGACCTGGGATCTCTTCAAGTATCCGGGCATCAGATCGGATTCGGACATGTACACCCTGGGCTACTCGTTCAAGCCATGGGAGGAGGCCAAGTCGATCGCGGACGGACCGTCGATCCTCAACTACGTAAAGCAGACCGCGACCGAACATGACATCGAGGAGCAGATCCGCTTCAACCATCGCGTGGTGCGCGCCGAGTTCTCCACCGAGGATGCGCGCTGGACGGTGGAAGCGACTCGCACCGATACGGAGGAGACCGTTCAGCTGAGCTGCGGCTTCCTGTTCATGTGCAGCGGCTACTACCGCTACGACGAGGGCTACACGCCTGAGTTCGAGGGCACCGAGCGCTTCGCGGGTCCCATCGTGCACCCGCAGCATTGGAACGAGGACGTCGACTATGCCGACAAGCGCGTGGTGGTGATCGGCAGCGGCGCCACAGCGGTGACACTGGTGCCCGCGATGGCGCGAGACGCCAAGCACGTCACGATGCTGCAACGCTCGCCCAGCTACGTCCTCTCGCTGCCCGCCGAAGACCCGATCGCCAAGCTCCTGCGCCGCGCCCTGCCGGTAAAGGTCTCCTATCCGATCATGCGCTGGAAGAACGTACTGCTCACCATGCTGAGCTTCCAGCTCAGCCGGCGCCGACCGCAGATGATGAAGGCACTGATCCGCAAGGGAGTCGAACGGCAGCTGCCATCCGGGTATGACGTGGATTCACACTTCAAGCCCCGCTACAACCCGTGGGATCAGCGGTTGTGCCTGATACCCGACGGCGATCTGTTGGAGGCCATCAGCGAGGGCAGCGCATCGGTCGTCACAGATCAGATCGACACGTTCACCGAGAACGGCATCAAGCTCGCCTCGGGCGCCGAGCTCGAGGCCGATCTGATCGTCACAGCCACCGGACTGAACCTCGTCGCGCTCGGAGGCATACAGATCGCCGTCGACGGGGAGGACGTGGAGCTCGGCGAGACCATGGCGTACAAGGGCATGATGCTCAGCGGCATACCCAACATGGCGTTCGCGCTGGGCTACACCAACGCCTCATGGACACTCAAGTGCGACCTGACGTGCGAATACGTCTGCAGGCTGCTCAACCACATGGATGACCATGGCTATCAGCTGTGCGTGCCACAGAATCGAGACCCATCGGTCGCCGCCCAGCCGTTCATCGACTTCTCCTCGGGTTACGTGCTACGCGCGATCGAGAAGTTCCCAAAGCAGGGGTCAAAGGCCCCGTGGCGGCTCTACCAGAACTATGCCCTCGACATCCTCACCCTGCGGTTCCGGGCGCTCGAGGACGGCGCGCTGGAGTTCTCCAACACCCGCCCTGCGCCCCGTCAGCCGGTACTGAACCTCGCCGCCTCCTCCGAGCCGCCGGTGACGTCACCGGCGCTGTAAGAGTGCGCGCCGGTGCCGGCCAGCTTGCCGCCGTCGACGATCAGGTATTCATCGCGGATGGGGCGATGAGCGAACCAGCACTCGAGGATCTCGCGCGTGCCGGCGGCATAGCGCGCCTGCGCCGAGAGGCTCGTACCTGACGTATGCGGAGTCATGCCATGGTGAGGCATCGTCCGCCAGGGATGATCGGCGGGGGCGGGCTGCGGGAACCAGACGTCGCCGGCATAGCCCGCCAGCTGGCCACTCTCACAAGCTCGAGCAACGGCGTCGCGGTCGCAGATCTTTCCACGCGCAGTGTTAACCAGATACGCGCCGCGCTTCATCTTGGCGATCAGCTCAGCATCGAAGAGATTCTCCGTCTCGGGATGGAGCGGAGCGTTGATGGTCACCACGTCGCACACCTCCACCAGCGACTCGACCGTTTGGTGGAAGGTGACGCCCAGCTGCTCCTCCACCTCGGCTGGAAGCCTGTGCCTGTCGGTGTAGTGCAGACCGACCTCAAACGGCGCAAGGCGCCTCAGCACCGCCGAGCCGATGCGCCCGGCCGCGACGGTGCCGACCTGCATGCCCTCGAGATCGTAGGAGCGCGACACGCAATCCGCGATGTTCCAGCCGCCGGCCAGCACCTGCTTGTACGACGGTATGTAGTTGCGCACGAGCGCAAGGATCATCATCACAACGTGCTCGGCGACACTGATGCTGTTGCTGTAGGTCACCTCGGCGACCGAGATGCCACGCTCGATCGCCGCCTGCAAGTCGACGTGATCGGATCCGATGCCAGCGGTCACCGCAAGCTTCAGCTTCGGGGCCTTCGCGATCCGCTCGGCGGTCAGGTACGCGGGCCAGAAGGGTTGCGAGATGACGACCTCGGCATCTGGAAGCTCGCGCTCGAAGACCGAGTCGGGCCCGTCCTTGTCAGCGGTCACGACCAGCTCGTGGCCCTGCTCCTCCAGGAACCTCCTCAGCCCCAACTCGCCGGAGACGCTCCCCAGCAACTCGCCCGGCGTGAAGTCGATCCGCTCGGGGGTCGGCGTGGTCTGGCCATCGTGGTAGCGCTCAATCTTGGGAACGTCGTCGCGCGCATACGCCGGCGGATAGCCGTCAACCGGGTCGTCATAGAGCACACAGAGAACCTTCGCCATCGCTGCACCCTCCTATCGAGCCTTGGTATCTGCAAGAAACCTAGAGGACCACCGGGTTCGACACGGCACCGAGGCCGTCGACTTCCACCTCGACAGTGTCGCCCGCGCGCAGGAAGCGGCCCTTCGATGCTCCCACTCCTGCCGGAGTGCCAGTGGCGACGATGTCGCCGGGAATGAGCGTGATCGTGCGCGACAGCCAGGCGATCGTCTCGGCAACGCCGAAGATCTGCTCCGCGGTGCTGCCCTCCTGGAGCACCTCGCCGTTGATGCGCGTGCGCAGCCCGAGGGCCTGGAGGTCATCGATCTGATCGAGCGTGACGAGCGCTGGTCCACAGGGGGCAAAGGTGTCGATCGCCTTGCCACTCGTCCACAGCGGGTTCTGGAGTTGCAGGTCACGCGCGCTGACATCGTTGAAGGGCATCGCTCCCGCAACATGCTCCAGGGCCGCTATGGCGTCGATGTTATGGGCGCGACGCCCGATGACGACAGCCAGCTCTGCCTCGTAGTCGACGTACTCAGGGTGTGCGGCGGGCAGGATGATGTCCTGACCGCTGCCGATGAGGGAGTTCGCGAACTTGGCGAACCACATCGGCGCGCCGGGGATCTCCTGTCCCGCCTCCGCGGCGTGGTCGCGGTAGTTCAGGCCCAGACAGATGATCTTCTCCGGGTCTGGGACAGGTACAAGCAGGCGCACGTCAGAGACTGCGATCCGCTCCCCTTCGCCGATGGCCCGCTCGCCCAGCGCGGCAAGACCGTCCGCGTCCAATGCGCTCAGAAGATCCCGAACCGAGTCTGCCGGCGCGTCCAGCGACGCGGCGGGAACCAGGTCCTCGCCGAGGAGGACGCCAGCGTGGGGACCACGCCCGTCGTCGTAGGTGATGAGGCGCACCCGACGAGCATAGGCTGTAGGCCGATGAGCAGGAGCGAGATCCTCAGCGCGTTTTCGCGGACCCTCGACGATGGGCTGGTGGTGCGCTGTGCCGCCGGTCAGGACCTGCCAGAACTATTAGCCCTGCTGTCGCAACTGCATGATACGGACACGCCGCAGCTTGCCACCGAGCACCTGGCGGTGACATTCGACGAGATCCTGAGGTCGCCGACACGCGCGATCCTCGTTGCCCTCCGTGAGGGCAAGCTGGTGGGCACGCTCGACCTGTTCTGGATGGCCAACCTCACCCGTGATGGTCGGCCATGGGCGGGGATCGAGAACATGATCGTCGACGCGCCATCTCGCAGGCGAGGGACCGGTAGGGCGCTCATGGCGGCAGCAGTCGAGCTTGCGCGGGAGGCTGGGTGCTACAAGCTGCAGCTCGTCTCCCGCGAGGAACGCGACGCAGCGCACGTGATGTACAGCTCCACGGGATTCACCGCGCCGGTCAAGGGCTTCCGGCGCTATCTGGATTGATGACCCGTGAGCGGCTCGGGCAGGACCCGGTCGATCAAGGCAGCGGCAGGGCGCGCCTCTATCTGCACCCGGAGATCGAGCCGGTAGGCGAGCAGCGCGAGGCTCGGCGCGATCATGAAATCGGCCGCATTCAGAGCACTCCCGTTGAGCACACCGGCGTCGATCCAGGCATCGACCCTGTCGAGCATCGAAGGCAGAGCACCGAGCAGCTCGCGCTCGCTGTCCGGGTTTGCCACGAACAGGGACCCGGCCGTGCGAGATGCGTTGGCGCGCACCGACTCCCTGGGTGAGAGCAACGGCCCGAGCCTGCCGTCATTGCCCCGCTCGTGCAGCGCGTCGAGGCCATGCGGGGCAGCTGCGAGCACGATCCGCCGGGCCGCCATCTGCAGCACCTCGTCGCCCCACCGCTCGGCTTCTTCAACCGCCTGCCGCCGCTCGCCATCGGCCGGAAAGAGCGGCGGCTCAGGCCGGACCCGCTCGAGGAAGCGTGCGATCTCACGGTTGGTCTGGATGCGTTGCGAGTCAAAGCGCAGCGCGGGCACAGTGCCCAGGCGGTCCATCATGGCCAGCGATTTGTGGGTCCTACCGTTGATACGCCGGATCGGAGCCCGATGACCGGGGAAGCCGCGCAGCCGGATGCTCAGCGGGTGCAGCCCTGTGATCAAATCGACGCGCCTGTAGGCGATGCCCTTGTGCTCGAGCATCAGCGCCCCGGTCTGGCAGGCGTGCGAGCCGCAGATGCCATACAGCGTGGCTCCAGGCGCCGCCATCAGCCGAGAGCCTCACGCAGCAACGATGGCGTGTGCCCTGTCTCTGCAACCACGACGCGGCAGAGGTGGCCCTGGTCGGCGAAGCCGAGATCGGCGGCCATGCGAGCGAGGTCGCGGTCGCCCCCGGCCAGGCGCTCCAGCGCGCTGCGGGCGCGCAGGCGCATGCGGTGGCGAGAGACGGTGTGGCCGGTCGCAGCACGGAAGACACGACTGAGGTGGTGAGGGGAGACCGCCAGCTCGCGCGCGAGATCCGGCAGGGAGCTATCGGGACTCACCGCCAGGATCTCCCTGGCGCCATCGGCGATCGCGCGGCGGGCACGGCTGGTGGCGGGCCGGCCGGCCGCGACCCGGCGAGGATCGGCCTGGTCGAGCGCGCAGGCGCTCAACGCGATCGCTCGCTCCACGAGCTCGTGCGGGTCCTCGCCGCGGCGAGCAGCACTCAGCAACAGTCTGTGCTCGAGGTCGATCTGCGATGAGGTGGGCAGCGGCCTGGATGGCAAAGACAGCTCGCCGCCCCAAAGCGATGCGAGGAGGCCGGGGTCCAGAAACAGCGAGGTGCAGTCGTCGCCGTGGTCGTGCGGATGGTCATAGCGCTGCTCTTCGCCGGGGTTCATGCAGTAGGCGACCGTCGGGTCCAGCAGGGTCTGCACCCCATCGGCGCTGCGCAGGAAGCACCCGCGGCGGATGAACACGAGCGTGTGACCGGGCGTCTGCTCGGCGGCGTGACCGCGGCCGCGGGGATGCCTGCAGGCGACGTCGGCAATCTGGATCCCGTCGCGACTCAAGATCGTGCGTACAGTCAGCATGCTCACCCAGTCTCTCAGACGAGCACAAATGTCCAAGACCCTGGGAGCACCGACCGGCATCCTGATGGAATGGCTTCCATCCGCAAGGAGATTCAGATCGATGCGAGCCCTGAGAGCGTCTGGGCGGCGGTGCGCGACTGGGGGGCACTGCACGAGCGTCTCGTCCCGGGCTTCGTCGTGGATACACGCCTCGACGGAGAGGACAGGATCGTCACCTTCTTCAACGGCACGGTGCTCCGCGAGCTGCTCATCGATCTCGACGACGAGGCCAAGCGGCTCGTCTGGTCGGCGGTAGACGGGCCATACACCCACCACAACGCGTCGGCGCAGGTATTCCCAGACGGTGAGAGCGCCAGCAGATTCGTCTGGGTGGCAGACCTGCTGCCAGACGCGCTTGCCACTCCCACAGGCGAGATGATGGGTCGCGGGACCCAGATCGTCAAGGAGACGCTGGAGGCTCAGGGGCAGCAATAAAGTGATGGCGATGAGTGTCGTGGGCCTCGATCATGTTCAGGTGGCCGGTCCGCACGGCTGCGAGGCTCAGGCACGGCGGTTCTATGGTGAGCTCCTTGGTCTGGTTGAGATCGAGAAGCCCGAGCGCCTACGCGAGCGCGGCGGGGTGTGGTTTCGCTGTGGTACTCAGCAGCTGCACGTGGGTGTGGAGGATCGGTTTCAGCCGGCTCACAAGTCCCATCCTGCGCTGCTTGTAGCCCCAGGCGAGCTCGACGCCCTCGCCGAGCGTATGCAGGCAGCCGGCGAGCAGGTGATCTGGGATGACGCACTGGCGGATGTCCGGCGGTTCTACTCCCAGGACCCCTGGGGCAACCGCATTGAGCTGCTGAGTCGCTGAAGTAGGCCTTCGGCGGTGAGCCCAGCCGCCCTCAGAAGAAGTGAAAAGGCCCATCTCTTAACTCTCCTCAACGCGGCCAACCAGGCTCTAACTGAACCCCAATCTCAGCTATCGGTATTCCGGTCTCGTGCGCGGTATATGCACTGGGCATGGTCGCAATCGACAGCACCAATGAGCATGATCTGCTCACCCTCCTCACGCCCTTCCCGGCGAGCCGCTCATTGCTCGATGTCCTTGCGCTGAGCGTCGAGCGCCACGGGGACCGCATCGCGGTCGATGCCGATGACGCCACCCTCACCTATACCGAGCTCTCATACGCGGCAGACGAGGTTGCAGACATCTTGCACGAAGCAGGCATCCGCGCAGGCGACAGGGTTGGCATACGCATCGCGAGTGGAACATCGGAGCTGTACGTCGGGATCCTCGGGGTCCTGCGCGTCGGTGCGGCTTACGTGCCTGTGGATGCCGATGACCCGCCGGCTCGCGCCTCGACGATCTGGGAGCAGGCGGATGCCTGTGGCGTGCTCGAGGAAGGCCTGCGCTTCACCCGCCTGAGCGCACCCTACGGGCAAGACCGCGATCTCAGCGTGGAGGACGACGCGTGGATCATCTTCACGTCGGGCTCGACCGGACAACCCAAGGGCGTCGCGGTCAGCCATCGCTCGGCGACGGCCTTTATCGATGCCGAGGCACGGTTGTGGACGGTGACCCCCGAGGACCGCGTCCTCGCCAGCCTCTCGGTCGCCTTCGACGCGAGCTGCGAGGAGATGTGGCTCGCGTGGAGCAACGGCGCGGCGCTCGTGCCCGCATCGCGCTCGCTCGTGCGCTCAGGCGCTGATCTGGGGCCCTGGCTGGCCCAACGCGGCGTGAGCGTCATCTCGACAGTCCCCACGCTTGCGGCTATGTGGGACGAGGAGATGCTCGCCGATGTGCGCCTGTTGATCCTGGGCGGCGAGGCCTGCCCACCCGAGCTCGGCTGGCGCCTGGCAAGCACCCGCGAGGTCTGGAACACCTACGGCCCGACGGAGGCCACTGTCGTCACCACGGCTGCCCGCATCCACCCACGGCAGCCCGTGACGATCGGCCTGCCGCTCAACGGCTGGTTCGTTGCCGTCGTAGACAGATCCGGGGAGCCTGTCCCCTTTGGCGAGCCAGGTGAGCTGGTCATCAGCGGTGTCGGGCTCGGCCGCTATCTGGACCCAGTGCTCGACGCCGAGCGCTACGCGGGCCTGCCTGCACTCGGATGGGAACGCGCCTACCGCTCCGGTGACGTCGTGCGCGAGACGATCGACGGCCTTGACTTCGTCGGACGTCTCGATCACCAGGTCAAGCTCGGCGGACGGCGCCTCGAGCTCGGTGAGGTGGAGGCGCAGCTGAGCGCCGTTGCCGGCGTCAGCGCCGCGGCCTCCGCAATTCAGACCACTGCGGGGGGCAACAAGATCCTGGTCGGCTATGTCGTGGGGGATGTCAACCCTTCACACGTACGTGCTCAGGTGGCCGAGCGGCTGCCCAATGGCCTGGCACCGCTCGTCGTAGTCCTCGATGCGATGCCGATGGCGACCTCCGGCAAGGTCGATCGCAAGGCCCTTCCATGGCCGCTGGAGGACATCTCGAGCGCAACCGACCCTTCATTGAGCGCCACCTCGGCATGGCTGGCCGAACGCTGGGCCGATCAACTCGGGCCGATCGCGATGACAGCCGACACGGACTTCTTCGCCGCAGGCGGCAGCTCGCTGACTGCCGCCAAGCTCGTTTCGGTGCTGCGTGAGCGCTTTCCCGCGGTTGCCGTTGCAGACATCTACGAATACCGCCGCCTTGGACAGCTGGCCGCTCACCTCGATCGCCTCGGAGAGACTTCCGGCGAGAAGACCAGGACGATCATCACCCCGTCGCGATGGCTCGGAGCGATGCAGCTTGCAGGAGTGCTGATTCTCAGCGCACTGTCCTCGACGCAGTGGGTGATAGCCGCGCTGGGTTATGGAAACATCGAGCCCGACGGACTGCCCCACGTGGGTTGGGGCTGGTTGATCGGCGCCTGGCTGCTGCTCTCCAGCCCGTATGGGCGAGTGGGCATCGCCGTGCTGGCCCGCCGCCTGCTGCTGCCACGTCTGCGTCCTGGCCGCTACCCCCGCGACTCCTGGCTGACCTGTCGGGTGTGGTTCCTGGAGCGCCTCAGCGAGTACTGTCACCTTGCGCAGCTGGCCGGCACGCCCTGGGCCGTACGTTGTGCCCGTCTGATCGGTGTCGATGTCGGTTGCGGTGCACACCTTGCCAGCATGCCCAGCCTGACTTCGCTCGTGCACATCGGCAACGGTGCCACCGTGGAGTCCCAAGTGGACATGCACGGCTGGTGGATCGACGGCGACGAGCTCGTGATCGGCGAGGTGCGCATCGCCGATCACGCAAGCGTCGGCGCTCGGACGCTGCTCAATCCCGGCGCCACCATCGGCGAGAGCGCCGAGATCGAGCCAGGCAGCGTCATCTCGGGAACCATCCCTGCAGGCGAGCACTGGGGTGGCAGCCCCGCTCGCTACCTCGGCCCCGCAGGTGAGGATTGGCCCGCCGAGGCTGCGACGCCAAGCCCCCACGCGCGCTTCTGGAAGCTCATGTTCACCTGGAGCCTCGCCTGGGAGGTGCTGCTCACCCTGTTGGCACTCGCCCCCGGGACTGCGCTGCTGGTGCTGGTCGGAGCGCCCACGCCATCGCTGGCAGGCTCGCTCCTCGGCGCACTCGCCGTGCTCGTGGGCGAGGCGGCCGTCGTCGCCTCGCTCTTCACCGTGGTGTTGGCGCTGCTCGTGGCGCTGACACTGCGCCTGGTATGGAAACTCGTGCGCCCGGGCTGGCACGGCGAGAACGGGGGGCTGGGCTGGGCGCTCTGGTTCTCCGGCAACCTCAAGGACTTCGCGAGCGTGGCACTGTTCCCGCTCTATGCCTCGCTCTATACCCGCCGCTGGTTGCAACTCATGGGCATTCGTGTGGGACGGCGCACCGAGATCTCCACCTCGACGGGCTTGAATCCTCTGGTCTCCTTCGGAGAGTTCAGCCACGCGACCGACGACGTGGGCTTCTGCTGCGCCAGGGCACGCCAAGGCTGGCTGCACATGGAGCCGATCGAGATTGGCAGTCGCACATTCCTCGGTCCCGGTGCGGTGCTGCGCGAGGGTACTCGGCTGGGCGATGACGGCCTCGTTGGTGCTCTCACTCTCGCTCCGCGACAGTCGGCACAGGGTACGTCCTGGTTCGGAGTGCCTGCGCTCGAGTTGCCCCGCGTTCCAAACGCCGTCGATCGGACCAGGACCACAGATCCGCCGAAGCGGCTCCTCATCGCACGAGGCGTCATGGACGCGATCCGGATCCTGGGCCCAAACACGATCTCGCTTTCCATCGGCTTGCTCGACCTCCTGATCCTCGATCAGGTCGGCGGGCACCTGGGAATCCCGGCGATGATCGCCCTCGCGCCTTTGATAGTGCTGTGCTCCGGCATCCTGTCAGCGGCCATTGCAGTCGCGGTGAAGTGGATGGTGATAGGGCGCTACAGCCGCAGTCAGCATCCGTTGTGGTCGTTTTTTGTCTGGCGCGACGAGCTGATCAACTCCGCCCATGAGCAGCTCGCCGGCGAGTGGCTGCTGCGCTTTGCCATCGGCACACCCCTGATGTCGCTCTACCTGCGCGCAATGGGCAGCAAGGTCGGCCGCGGCGTGTGGTGCGAGACCACGGCGATCACCGAGTACGACATGGTCGAGCTTGGGGATGGCTGCGCCATCAACCGCGGCTCGTGCCTGATGACTCACGTCTTCCACGACCGTCTGCTTCGCATCGGCCCGACGAGCATCGGGACCGGCGCCAGCATGGGTCCCACATCGGCGGTGCTCCCCGACACGAAGCTCGGTGCGAACACATGCATCGGTGGGCACTCGGTGGTATTGCGAGGCGAGGAGCTGCCGGCCGGCACCCGCTGGCACGGTGCTCCTGTCAAGAGCATGTGATGAGGCAAATGGTGACGCAGCCGGTGGAAAATGCAAGAGGGGCAACGCCAAAGGTGCGACTCATCGATGCTCGCGCAATGGAACTGCGTGATGAGGCTTCGCTGCGTGAGTGGGTCCGCAAGGCGAGCGCTGATACGGACGCACCCTTCATTTCACGCTCCTACAGCTTTCCATTCGCACTGATGGCGTGGCACACCTCTCCGGTCGGTATCGATATCGAGCGCGTCACACCCTGCGATGAGACCTTCGCCGACTCCATCCGCACCCAGGCCGAGCGTGCCAGGGGATGGCCGAGTGAGAATCCCGATCGCTTCTTCACATCGTTGTGGTCCAGCAAGGAGGCGTTGTCGAAGGCGCTCGGCGACGCCCTGGCCTACGACCCACGGTGGCTGGACGGCCCCGGAGCCTGGCCCGAGGGCCGCTCAGGGCCGTGGCGAGCCATGACCTTCGATGTGAGCATGGAGCACATAGGCTGGCTGTGCTGGCACGCTGAGTAGAGCTGAGTCGTTGCTTTCTGGTCTCAGTGGGCGCTCGTAGCGAGCAGAGCGGTCAGTTGCGCAAGGTCATCCTCGCTGGGCGTCCACTGCGCTGCGGCGGCGTTGGCCCGAATCTGGTCGGGCTTGGTTGCGCCGGCGATCACCGATGAGACCACTCGACGGGCGAGCAGTCCCCCGATCGCAACCTCGAGCAAGGACAGACCGCGCTCGTCCGCATAGGCCCCCAGAGCCTCGACGAGCTCGAACTGCTCGGCGGTGGCAAGCTCGCCACGTCCCGAGAGGCGCGCCCCCGCCGGCCCCTCCTCCCCACGTTGGTACTTGCCGGTCAGTAGCCCCGAAGCCAGAGGGAAGTAGGGAACGAAGCCAAGGCCCAGACGCTCGCATACTGGCAGGGCGTCACGCTCAGCATCGCGCACGAGCAGGCTGTATTCGTTCTGGATCGCCTCGAAGCGTGTAAGCCCGTGCTCATGCGCGACCGCATTGGCCTCCTCGATCTGCCGAGCACTGAAGTTGGACGCGCCGATGGCACGCACCGTGCCGGCGCGAACGAGCTCATCGAGGGCCTCCAGGGTCTCGGCGATTGGCGTCTCACCATCGGGCCGGTGGTACCAGTAGACATCGATCACGTCGGTGCGCAGCCGGCGCAGCGAACCCTCGACCGCCTGGCGGATGTAGTCGCGAGATCCGCGCGGGCCCTTGCCGTCACCCATGTCCATGCCGAACTTCGTCGCGAGAACGACCTGCTCCCGGCGTCCGTCGAGCACCTGGCCGAGGAGCTCCTCGCTATCCCCCTTGCCATAGATATCGGCGGTGTCGAAGAAGGTCACGCCCTCCCCGAGGGCTGCATCGACCACGGCGCGCGTACCGTCGAGATCCAGCCGCCTGCCAAAGTTATTGCAGCCAAGGCCCGCAATAGTGACCTCCAGCCCAGAGCTGCCCAAAGGACGGGTGAGAAGATCGGCCACGGAGCACTCTCTATAGCACGGGCTCAGTCACAATGAAGTGATGGGATTGCCCGCTCACCGCGGCCCTGTGCCGGCCGGGCATGGCCGCAGGCGTCTGTTGCTTGGTTTCCTTGCGCCCCTGGCGGTCGTGATCGCGGCGCTGATTGCAGCGGTGGCCCTGTGGTCGGGCGCGACACTCTCAAGCGATGAGGTGGCTCTTGCGCGAGTAAATGTGCAGCCGTTGGGCGGAAAGCTCGAGCAGGTCAAAGCCTACGGGCCCGGCGGGCGCAAGATCCCCCTCTCAGTGCATGCCGGACGCCTGACGCCCCTGGTGCGGCTGACACCCGGCGAGCGGGTCTCGGTAGAGGTCACGATTCGCCGCCCGAGCTGGCTGGGCTGGGCACTGGGCAAGGAGCGCAGGGAGCGACTGACGTTGCATGCCCCGGTCGCAGTACCGAGCAAGCGCTGGTTGACGGTCACGCCTGGATCGGCGGTGCGAGTGAGCTTCGACCAGCCGGTCGCCGAGGTTGCATACGGCAGCGAAGGCGGCCTCACGCTCCACGCGCTGAACAGCACTGCGCGCATGGTGTCACTCGGGCGCCGGCCACAGACGGGGACGACACAGGTAGCCGTAGCCCCACGCCCATGGGAGCGGCTGGGCGCGCCGGTCGCTGTGAGCTGGTTTCCGCCGTCAAGCTCGCCGCTGATGGTCGCCAGTCCGACTCCAGGCTCGAATATCTCACCGGCGCAACCGATCAGCCTCACCTTCTCGAGGCCTGTCAACGAAGTCCTCGGATCGGCCAGGCCGGAGCTTTCGCCTAGCACGTCGGGACGCTGGCAGCAGGCCAACAGCCACACACTCACATTCACACCCTCCGGATATGGGGCGCCGTTTGGCACCCAACTGCACGTCGAGCTCCCGCACCCGGTCGCGGTGGCCGAGGCCTCTGGAAACGTCACACGCACGACAAGCCAGATCGAATGGACCGTGCCGGCGGGCTCCACTCTGCGCTTGCAGCAACTGCTGGCACAAGCAGACTATCTGCCGCTGGAATGGCGGCCCTCAGGTGACACACTCGCGCGCACGCCGCGCGCCGAGGTACAGGCTGCCGTGGATCCGCCACAGGGCAGCTTCTCCTGGCGCTACCCAAACACCCCACGACAGCTGCAGGCGCTGTGGAGCGCCGGTGAAGCGAACGTCATCACGCGAGGAGCGGTGATGAAGTTCGAGAACACCCATGATCTGACCGTTGACGGTCTCGCAGGACCAGCTGTCTGGCGAGCGCTGCTCGACGAGGCGATAGCCGGCAGGCACAACGAAGGCGGTTACACCTACGTCTATGTGCACCGCGAAGCCAGTCCCGAGTTCCTCACGCTGTGGCACGACGGCCAGACGATCCTGACCTCACCGGCAAACACGGGCATCGCCGGAGCGGAAACTCAACTCGGGACGTTCGCCGTGTTCGAGCACATCCCCGAAGGCACGATGACCGGCACCAACCCCGACGGCTCACACTACGACGACCCTGGGATCAAGTGGATCAGCTACTTCAACGGCGGCGACGCGATTCACAACTTCGACAGAGCCTCCTTCGGCTCGCGCCAGAGCCTCGGCTGTGTCGAGCTCCCGCTCGAAGCGGCGGCGAAAGTCTGGCCGTACACGCCGATCGGCACGCTCGTCACGATCGAAGCCTGAAGCTTCGCGATCGGCCTATTTTTTGTGTTTGTGTTTGGCGGCGGTGATCGTGATGGTCCGCGTCGTTGTCTCCACACCGCCGGGCGTCTTGTCGGAGACGAGAACCTTCGCTTTCAGGTGGCCTTTGTCGCGGGCCAGCAGCCGCTTGCCCGCCTTCGTCAGGTGGACGGTCAGCTTCTTGGGGCCTTTGGTCTTGATCGTGAACGTGCCACTGGCGAGCGTGAGGATCTTCGTGTGTTTGGCCTTCTTGCGCGCCTCGGTCCCATAGCGCGCGGAGCCTCCGGAGAGCACTGTGATCGTGATCGTCACCGTGCACGGTGGCGAGGTGCAGGTGATGGTGATCGTCACGGTCGTGCTGGTGCTCGAGCCGCTGCCACCGATTTCGGTGGCAGGGACGACCGTCAGCACCTCCGAGCCGCACGCGCTCACACTAGCCACGTTGTTCGCGTCCCCGCTATAGACCGCCTGCCAGTAGTAGGTGCCTGGCGCGAAAGCAGTGGAGACCCCTGCCGACGGCGCCGCGACTCCGGCCGTGACTGTGGCGGTACCACCGTCAAACACCTTGCTGGTGGCCACGCAGGAGGACTTCGAGTAGAGGCTGTAGGTGACCGTGCCCGTGGCGATGGCTGCGTTCGCCCCGCTCAGCGTCGCGCGGTCGGTCTCACCGATGGTGCCGGCAGGAATCGTCAGCGATGCGCCTGTTGCCGTGCCCGAGGTCTGGCTTGTCGTGAGCGTGTCGGCGGCCGGCGTCGGTTTGGGTGGGATGGCGTCACTGGCTATGAACTGTTGGGCATAGACGGAGCCATTGTCAGTCCAGGCCGCCCAGCCCTGCCCGGTGGCGTTCACCGAGCTAGTCAGATTGCCCGCTGCGCCTTCGGGGTTGGGTTTCAATGTCGCCGGTCCGGTCCAGGCGGCGCCGCCGTCAGCGCTGTAGGCGAGGCTGATCGGACCGCCGGCGCCGCCCAGCAGGAAGGTCGCGTAGACGCCGCCGGCACCGTCCTGGGAGACCGCCGGGTCCAGCTCGCCGGTGCCCGCGGCGACCGTCACCTCGGGCGTATCGAAGTTTTCTTTGGCCTGGTCGAAGCTGTGATAGACGACGTTGTCGGTCGCGGTGTTGTCCTCGAGGACGCCGAACCCGCTGGGGCCACCGCCGACAGCGGGGTACTCGACGTTGCAGTCGGCTTGGGCTATGGGGACCTTCCAGGCGCTGTGGGCGCTGCCGGGGGAGATGTCATAGCTGTTGGTCGAGCTCTGTTCACCGCTGCCGTACGCGTAGGCGGTGCCAAAGCCGGGAGCGCATTCCAGGGGCCCATTGCTGAAGTCCGTTTCGAAGATGCCAAGGACCCCCGGGTTCGTCCCGAGCTGGGATGCGAACTGGCCATAGGGATTGCCGATCGGGTCGGGGTTGGTATTTGGCTCGAGCGCCGCAAACGCCTCGTCCGTCGGGCACGTCTTGACGGAGCACTCCGGCGGCGAGGTCAGCGGGAACTCGTCGAACGTAGGCACCGCACCGTACGTTTCGTTGCCGGCCGCCGAGTCCCAGCCGAACCCTAGGGCGTTGGTGCCGGGCACAAGGACCGCGTTAAGCGGGCCGGTGTCGGCGCTGAGGATGCCGTCGGCGACGGACTTGCCTTCGTTGACCACGGCGAAGGTCGCGCCGCCGTCGGTGGACTGCCACTCCTGCTCCGGCTCGTATTCTTGTGAGCTCGAGCCGGCAGTACCGTAGACGTCGGCGAGCACCACCACCGTCGATCCCTCGACCAGGACCTGGACGTCGTCGACATATTCTCCTCCATCGGCAGGGACAAGTGTCCCCGCCTCAGAGCAGGCGGTCGCTCCCGGCGGGAGCACGCAGTACTGGACCACGTTGGTAGTCGTGGGGGACAGGTCCTTCGTATTCGCCCAGACGATGTAAGCATTGCCAGCGCCGTCGACGGCGACCGCCGGGGCACCGCTCAGAAAGGGCGTACCGACGTTGACCGGAGTGCCGCTGAGCGCCAGCGCAGTGCCCGCAAATGCCAGCACGAGAGCAGCGATCAATGTGCCGAGCAGCACAGAACGAGTGACCATCGTGCGCGCGAAGCGCCTCGAGCCGGCTCCGCTCCCAACCACCCGGCCTGACCTACGAATGCGAAGCATGCCTCCCCCATCTATGCTCGAGAAATAAGATGCCGACGGACGCTTTGTGAAGGCCGACTTTACCAGGGACCCACGAGGGCGGCATAGCGATTCCTTGTCTTCTTGTTAGCTGCCTGCTTGAGCTTCAGCTGGAAGTGCAATGTGCTGGTGGTCGCCGTGCATGGGCTCGCTGTTCGTCCGGTTTTGGTGGCGGGAAGGGTCGTGCCTTAGCATGGCGAGTGTGCTGTCTCCCTCCAAGCGGCTGCGGGTTACATGCTGCTGGCTAACGGGGAGGACCTAGCGATGGGGTTCATGCGCGTGGCGGTTGTCGGTGTGCTCGTCGCCGTCGGTGTAATGGTTGCTGCGGCGACAGCGGAGGCCGGGGCGTTCGGTGTGGCTGCGGACCTGGCGACACCCGCGTTCCCCAGTTCGGTTTCGACCGTCGGCGGCGTCATCGCCTGGGCGGCTGAATCAGGCGCTGGCCACCGGTTTGAGATCGTCGTCCGCCGTGGCGGACATAGCCACGCGCTGGCCGCAACCTCGGCCGTGGGCTGGATCGACGGAGTCAAGCTGGGAACCGACTCCAGCGGCCGCTCGATCGTCGTCTACTCGCGCTGCCCGCACTCGCCGTTCGCGAACGCGACCGTGGGCAGCGCCGGGACCGACGGCTGCCGGCTGTGGTGGGCGCCGACGAGCGGGGGCAGCGCCCACCGGATCAACGCAGCACCCGCGGACACAAGCGTTGGCATCGCCGAGCACGGCGTCGTCGTCTTCGCCGTACAGCCCAATACGGCCCGCGAAAACCAGCCTGCCCGCATCGAGACCGCGCGGCTGACCGGCGCCTCTACACACGCATTTCAGCTACCTACGCCCGATGGCGCCACGATCGACGACATCAGCGCAAATTTGGCACAGGTCGCCTTCATCGAGGCTCCGCGCTCGTCGAACTCCAGCATGGGAGTCTCGGAGATCTGGCTCGACAACGGCAACGCGGAGCCCCAGCTGATCGCGAAGGTCGTTTCCGACGAGAACCCGATCGACGACTCTGAGCAGTTCTTCGATGGCCTAACGTTGACAAGCACCTTCGTCTACGCGTTTCTGTACTCACAGAGCGGGATCTACCCGCCAGCCGCCTCGCAGCTGGAGCAGATCTCGCTCCCCGGCCTCGCGACGACCGTCGCGCCGTGGGCGCCAAGCGCGGCGCTGCACAGCGACGGCATCAACGCCACGTCTTTCGACCCCAGCACCGGCCGGTTGGTTCTCGACCTGTTCTCCCCGCAGCTGGAATTCTCAACCGAGTCGGCGTCCTGCTCGATGCATGCTGGCAGCGCCAAGGCCTGTCCAGTTGTGCAAACCGGACCCGTCACGTTCGGCTGAACCTCAGCTGCCGATCGGGGAGGCCAGCGCCGACCATCGCGACGCGTAGAACAACGGTCCACTGTGATGACATAGGCAGTTGAGCGCCCGGTAGACTGTTTGGGCCAACGAGTGCCAGACAGCTGGAGCAGGGGGTCGGAGTAGGTGAGCGTTCAGGGTCTGCGAGTCACAGCCTTACACCCACGCGGTGCACAGTCGCTTCCTGAGAGGATCGCGCGAGGCTCGCTGATCTGTGCCCTGGCGATGCTGATCCTGGCCTGTTGGTCCGCGGCCAGCGCTCGTGCGTCGACCACGACGATCAACTTCGACGAACCGGTGATCAGCGGCTCCTCGGCCGAAGGGCCTGGGCTCGGCACTCAGTACGAAGCGCAGGGCATTGTGTTCGAACCCAGTACCGATACGTTGCCAGACCCGATTCCGCGTGACTGCCGTGGCGTGCTCTACCGCGACCCCGCCCACGCCCACTCAGGCGATCAGGTTGCCTACAGCTTCTGCCCAGCCCACGGTGAAGACTTCGAGAACAACGCCGAGATCTCAGGGCGGCTGGAGACTTTCAGCAACGAAGTCAGCCTCTATGCCGGCGCGCCGGGCTTCACGATCGACGGCGTCCCCTATGGATCGGCACAGGTCACGACGCTGACCGTCTACAACTACAACGGCGAAGTCCTCGCCAAGCAGTCCAAGGAAGTCAGCGCCAACACGGACACTCTGCTGTCGATCAAAACGACGACCGAAGACATCGCCTACTTCACTGTGGGGGGACCGGAAGGGCTCAGTGTGCCGATGGAGATCGACGACCTCAGCTTTGAGGTGCCGTCGATCCCGCCCAGCCCGCAGATAACCCTGCAGGGCGGGACCCAGGCGGAGGGTGCGCAGGGGCAGACGGTGAGCCTCACCGTCGCCGTCGAGCGCTTCAATGACGCAAACAGCGCCGTGGAACTGTCGATCGCCGGGCTGCCCAACGGGGTGAAACTTGTCGGCGGCAACGTGATTGCAGCCGGCAGCGACAGCACCGCCCTCGAGTTGACCGTCGCCTCGAACGCTGAACCCGGGGAATCGGTCTACACGATCACAGCGACAAGCCTCGGCGTCAGCTACATTCCTTCGTTGGCGGGCACCTTCTACGTGACCCGCGCCCTTGCGATCATTCTCGAACAAAACGAAGATCGGCTTGGCGGCGAAACGCACAAGACGCTCTCTCTGGGTCCCTGCTCGAGCGCCAGCGTGAGCATCACTGACCTGCAGGTGGCGGGGGGCTCCTCGACGCTCGCCGTAACTGGACAGGGCGACACCGCGGGCCTGAGCGCCAAACTGAGCGCCACATCCTTCAGCCAGGGTCAGCGGTCTACGCTCGGCCTCTCGAGCAACGGAACGGGAGGAGCGGGCAGCGCGACCTACACGATCACGGCCACCCAGGGCGACCTACCCGCAGCTACCGCCACCGTGACAGTCGAACGGACTGGTCCCTCCACGGCCCAGGGTGTCTACGTCACGCAGGGCACGCAACCGGACTTTGGCCAGCTCGTGCCAAGTGGCTCGGGCGCCTCGGGCGGCTCCTACCAGGGCGTGACCCTCGTCGCGGGCAAGACCACGGTGGTGCGTGTCTATGGCGACGCCTCGGGGACGCCGGCCGGCCAGCCCGGCGCGGTGGCGCTGCTCTATGGCTATCGCAACGGGAAAGAGCTGCAAGACAGCCCATTGGAGCCCGACTACGGACCGGCCACGCTCACAGACGCACACGCCTCTAACGAGGTCGTCTCCGACAAGGAGCTCGAGAGCGAAGCCAACGCCTACACGTTCACCTTGCCCACCTTCTGGACCAGCTCGGGGTACACCGACCGTGGAGGCTCATTCGTGGCAGGAACCCTCTTCCCCGCGGGCCAGACGATCCAGCTGGTCGGCGAAGTGATGCCCTACCCGGGCGCTGGCCAGCTCAAATCCTGTCATACCAGCGACACCTTCACCCTCAACAACGTGCCCTTCAAGACGGTGGGGGCCAACTACACCAACGTCATATACCCGATCGAAATGACCGTCAACGGCAAGCAGCCGCCCGAACCTGCCCAGGTCTTCCGGGACACCGAAGCCGTCCTGCCGATCCCCAACGGATACCTGGAACCGGGCTTCTACATCGGCAACGCCGATATCACCGACATTGCCAACTCCAGCGAAAGCCGCCCCGAAAAGAACAAAGCGGTGCTCGGTCGTTTGGAGGAAGACTTCCCCAACACCGAACACGCGGTCGGCGTGACGCTCGGCACGGCATACGGCGTCACAAACGGGGTCCCAGGCAGCTTCTCGGTGGTCGAAGGCAACGGCAATCGTCCGGTGTCGTCGGTCGCGCATGAGGTCTTCCACCAGTTTGGGGTCAAGCATGCGAGCCCAGCCTGCGGCGGCGGCGAAAACGGCCAACCCTCTGTGCCGTGGCCACCCGACGAACGTGGTCACCTCAACGGCATCGCTCTCAACACCACCTCCGAGCCCTATACGTTCATCGCAAACGGCCTACATGAAGAAGAAATAAAGGACGACGGCTTCGAAGAAGTGGGGTTCGCTTTCGACTTCATGTCCTACTGCGCCCACGCCGGCGATGGCGACCCGAACGACTGGGTCTCGCCGCGCAACTGGGAACAGCTCGTCAACACCTTCGGGATCTCGGCAAGCGCGGCGAGCGTCCACTCCACCGCGAGCGCCGAACCCGCGGTGGCCACAGACGCCGGCGTGTCTGGCGCCTCGCGGAGGATCGCCGAGAATCCGCTGGCCGCGGTCGCGCAGGTCCACCCCTCAGAGATGCGCGTAATCGGCTTCTACACAAACGGGCAGGTCCAAATCACCAACGTCGGCCCGCTGGTCAGCCCGGCCGTCACCCCTGGCACCGCCGATCCCGCCTTCATGCTCCTCGCGCACGGGGCCGGCGGAAAGACCGTCGCGAGCGTGCCGATGGCCGCAACGTCGGGAGGGCACATCATGACCATGGCGGGGGGGATGGCAGCGGGGATGAAAGGGATGGCGATGCTGGGGCCCATGGGAGGCATCTCCTTCCAGCAACTCACCGGGCTGGTCCCGGCCGGCAGCGTCCAGGAAATCCAGGTCGCGGTGAATGGCAAGGTGATGGCGACCCGCACCCGTCCGGCGCACGCCCCCAAAGTGAGAGTCCTCGCTCCGCGTGCGGGCTCGCACGTGGGCGGGCATAGGCAAGTCGTCGTGCAATGGAGCTCCACCAACCCCGAGCACCTGCGTCTGACCGTCGCGATCGACTACTCCAGCAACGGCGGCAAGACGTGGCGCACGATCTACGCGGGGCCTGACAGCGGACGGGCATCGCTTTCCAGCTTCTTCTTTGCCGCCTCCCGCAACGCGCGTGTACGTGTACGCGTCAACGACGGATGGGAAGACACAGATGCGATCTCCAAGCGCTTTGTCTCTCTCGGGGCGCCTCCGAAGGTAGCAATCCTCACCCGCTTGGCTCACGGGATGGCGCTCGAGGGCGACGCCAAGCTGCCACTCACATGCCGGGCGATCGACCAGAACGGGCACCTTCTGTCTGGGAAGAGCTTGCGCTGGTACGACGGCACGATCTCGCTCGGCCATGGCTCCACGATCGAGGCAGGACCGCTGCCCGCAGGCGTCAACCACATCAAGCTCGTCGCTCGCGGCAAGTCCGGACAGACGGCATCGGCCTCGCTGGCTCTCACCGTCAAGCAGGTCACGCTCCCGGGCCTCACGCTGAGCTTCCCCAAAGAGCTCAGCCGCCACGCACGCAAGCTGAGGTTCAGCGCCGCCGCAACGATCTCGACGACGTTGACTGTCAACGGCCACAAGATCCTGCTGGGCGCGAAGTCAACCTCCTTCAGCCTGCCCGTTCACGCCGGACGCAAGCCACTCCTGCTGGCAATTCAAGTGACGACAGAAGGGGTGAGCACACCGATGGCGTTTGCGCTCTCCCGCTGACCTTTCCGGGTGAAACGCTGGGTCGGTCCTCTTCGATCTCGATGTGGGCTGCGGGTGTTAGGCTTGGCGGGTCGCGTCGCGTGAGTTCGACCGGATCCGGGGTGCTTGAGATGGCCGGAATACGTCGGGGGATGCATTGCACCTGGTGGGTGGCGCTTGCGCTCATGTTGTTCTTGGTCTGCGGCTCGCTGGCTCCCGCGGGCGCGCGTGGCGCGGTCGGCGATCTGACGTTCACTGGCTGCATTGGCTCAGACCTCGACATGGGCTGCACGGCGACCGACCCGTCAGGCGTCCTCTTCGACGCGGAATCGGTGGCGATCAGCGACGACGGGAGCAGCGTCTATGTCGTTGCGAACACCGGCAGCGGTACGGGCCTGGTCGATGGGTTCTCGCGCAACACCTCCACAGGCGTGTTGAGCTTCCAGGAATGCATCGGTGATGGCGCCATCTCCTGCACGGCGACGAGCCCCACAGATGCGGTGGGCGAGCCGCGGTCGGTCGCGGTGAGCACCGACGGCAAGAGCGTGTACGTGGCCTCCTTCTACGCGGGCGTGATCGATGTCTTCTCCCGCAACACGTCGACCGGCGCGCTGAGCTACACAGGGTGTATAGGCGAGGAATCCGGCTGTACGGCCACCACGCCGACCAAGGCCCTCGAAGGCGCGGCCTCGGTGGCGGTGAGCCCCGACGGCGCCAGCGCCTACGTCGGCGCCCAGAGCTCGCTCGACGTCTTCGAACGCAACACATCGACGGGGGCTCTGACGTTCCAGCACTGCATCGGCGAACTCAGCGGCTGCACCAGCACCTCACCGGCCGAAGCCGTCGTCGGGCTCCGCTCGGTGACAGTCAGCGCCGACGGGCGCAGTGTCTACGCATCAAACGGAGCCTTCGGCATGCTTGACCTCTTTGCACGCGAAGCCTCGACCGGCGCGCTGATATTTAATAGCTGTATCGGAGACTCGGGCTCGAACTGCGCGGACTTGCTGTCGAACAAAGCGCTCGAAGGGGCCGGGTCGGTCACGACGAGCGCCGACGGGCTCAGCGTCTACGTCGCCGCCAACGGCGTCCCGTCGGCGGGCGGCCTCGTCGCATTCACACGCGACACCACGACCGGTGCGCTGAGCTACCAGGGCTGCTTCGGCCAAGAGGCCGGCTGCACCGCGACCAGCCCGCTCAACGCCGTGGAGAAGCCCTACTCGGTCGCCGTCAGTCCCGACGGCGCCAGCGTCTACACCGCCGCCGAGGGCCCAAACGCCGTAGCCTCGTTCACTCGCGACACCGCGACTGGTGTGCTCAGCTATGAGAGCTGCACCGGAAACGACAGCGAAGCCGGCTGCGCGGCGACCAGCCCGCTCGATGCACTGGATGATGCGGATTCGGTGGTGGTGAGCCCGGACGGGAGTGACGCCTATGCGAGCTCGGGCGCGACGCTCAGCACATTCTCGCGCGTCACCAGCTCGCCGCCGTTGTGCATCAACAACTGCACGAGCACGAGCCCAATGGGCGAACAGGCCGCTGTCTCCCCGCCACCACCGCTCGCGGGCTCACCGCCGCCACCCCTCTCGGCCTCACCACCACAGAAGACGCATGCCGTCTTCGGCAACCAGCAGATCACGCTGCTCGCGCCCTCGCCGCTATCCTGCACGATCAGTTCCGGCAAGCTTGCCGTCAGCCTGGACTCGAGCCCGATTACGGGGTCCAAAGCCACGAAGCTCAGATTGGCAAGCGTCGCGTTCTTCCTCGACAAAGGCGTCCGACATATTCACCGGACGACGATTGACGCACACGGACACAAGACGACCAGGGCTGTGGTCAGTTACGGACCGAACGCGACCACCAGACATCTGCCTGCCAAACTCGAGCTGTCGCTGAGCGCTCTGAAGACAGGCAGTCACATCCTCACCGTCAAGCTCTCCTATAAGGAGAGAAAGCGTAAGCAGGGGCACATGAGCACGTTGACCGTGATCAAGGTCCTGAGCGTTCGATTCACGGTCTGCTAAGGCAGCGGTGCGATAAACGCGCCATTTGCAGGCGGCTACGGAGTTTCATGCGCTTACGACTGGGGCTCCGTGCCAGCGGGTACCGGGCGGAAGCTCCTCACCGCGCAACACGACCGAGTGCGCACCGATGCACGCCCCCGCACCGATCTTTGTGTCTGGCAGAACGGCCGCGCTCGGCCCGAGGGTCGCTCCGGCGCCGATACTCGTCGGCCCGATCCGCAGCAGGCGATCGTGAAATAGGTGGGTCATCAGGATGCCCCCGCGGTTGATCGCCGAGTTCTCGCCGAGCTCGGTGACGTCGTACTCGGTGATCGCCAGCGTCTCGACCCAGACGCCGCGACCGACGCGGCTGCCCATCGCACGCAGGTAGAGCGACATCAGTGGCGTGCCTAGCGCAAAGCGGAGCAGCCACTCGCCGGCGAGCCGCTCGCCCATCGAGTTGACCAGCTCATCGCGCCACACAAAGAACGACCACAGCGGGTGCTCGCTCGAACGGTAGCGACCGACCACAATCCACTTGCCCAGCACGGTAAACGCCGTTGCGAGGAGCGCCCCGGCCAGCAGGGCGAGCGGACCGAACACGATCATGGCCGCGATTCCGTAGTGGGTCCCGATCGAGTCGAGCGACAGCATGACCAAGATCGCGCTCAACACCGAGACGGTGTTTGGCAGCACGATCCGCACCAGCTCCATGGCCCCGCGGGCGAGGATCAGCGAGCGTGGTGGGTTGGTCGTGCGTGCCGGGTCGGCGACCTCGCGGACGCGGGGCAGCTCGAGTGCAGGCGCACCGAACCACGAGGTCCCGCTGCCGGCTCGACGCGGCGCGACCGTGAGGACGCCGACGAGGCTCTCGTCGCCGACCTGCGTGTCGTCCAGCAGCACCGACGTATTGCCGAGGAACGTGCGATTGCCGATCTCTATCGACGAGATGTGCAGCCAGCCGGCGCGCGCGCGTGCTCCGCAGAATGCGACGTCGTTGGTTGTGTGGACCAGCTCGCCGAACGAGACGAGTCGATTGAGCCCATGCATCGTGGACAGCTCGGTGCGCCGACCGACAGCGACGCCCATCAGGCGCAGCCAGGGACGGGCGTAGAGCGACTCAAAGATCGGGAACAGCACCGCGTCCGCGCCCTGCTTGAGGTCCTCGCTGAACCACAATGCCCAAGCCAGCAACCCGTCGTCGTGGTACCAGCCTGGCCGTACGAGCCGCCAGACGAGCCGCAGCGTGAGCGCGACGAGCACGGCAAAAGTCACAGTCGACAGGACGGTGATCGTCGCGGCCTCGACCAGCAGCACCGTGATTGCGCTGTGAAACTGCGGAGTCGGCGCGTCGAGCAGGTGTAGAACCAGGTATGCCGGAGCGAAGGCGAGCAGCACGAGCAGTCCCTCGAAAGCGAAGCTCACGCCGAACATCAGCCGCCAGAAACGCGGGCGGCGATCACGCGGGGCCGGTGCCGCAGGCCAGCCCTCACCGGCCTGACCGATGAAGCGCGCAGGCCTCCCGCTCCAGCGCTCGCCCGCCGGGACCACCCCGGAGACGACGCTCCCCGGCTCGATCTCAGCCCTGTCGCCCACCACGGCACCGCCCATCAGGACGCTGTGGGCGCCCACGCTTGCGCCGGTGCCGATGCGTACCTCGTCGATCACGAGCTCCTGACCGTCAATCCACCAGCCATGCATGTCGACATCGCGCTCGAGCGTTGCGCAGGCGCCGATCTGCACGAGCGACGTGGGTACTGGGACACTGCGCAAGTGGACGCCAGGACCCACGTCGGCACCGACAAGACGGGCGTAGCGGTTTGCCCAAGGCGTCCCGGCGACGCGGCCCAGCCCGAAGACCTCGGTCAGCCGCTGGACGAACCACATGCGGCAGGCGAACCACGAGTAGCGCGAGTAACGCCCTGGTCGCAGGTCGCGGAGCAGCGTGCTCTTCGCGAGCAGCATCAGCCCCATGCGTCCAAGCGGGCTGACGAGCGCCAGCCAGCCAGCGATCAGCCAGCCCCAGCTCACTTGTGGCAGCGAGCCACGCACGAGGTCCCCGTAGGCGAGCGCTGCGATGATCCACTGGCTCGAGGTGATCGCCAGCAGCACGAACACGCCAACGAGCTGCAGCGCACCGAAGCGCAGGGGCCGACGAGCGATTGCTGGCGCGACCGGGCCTTGGGTCTCGCCGAGCTGATCGAGTCGCACAGCGAGCTGTCCGAGCCGACGGTAGTTATAGATGTCGGCGACGGCGACCGATGGAAAGCGCGCGCGCAGCACCGAGACGAGCTTGGCTGCGAGGAGAGAGGTTCCACCCATTGCGAAGAAGTCGCTGTCGGCGCTGGTCACCGCCGACCCTAGCTGCTCGGCAAAACGCTCGGCCAGCCACGCGGCGGTGGGTCCGAGCACGCTGGCACTCGCGTGCGATGCTCCGGGCGGGGGCCACGGCAGCGCACGGCGATCCACCTTGCCTGCCGCCGTCATTGGCATCGCGTCGAGCACAATGACCAGCGGCGCGTGGCCATCGGGCAGCTCTTCTACGACCTGCGCGCGGACCTCGTCGGCGACTACCTCACCAACGACATAGCCCACGAGGATCCGGTTGTCGGCCGCCGTGGTCTGGACGGTGGCGCTTGCCGCGCGCACCCCGGGAACCGCGCTCAGACATGCCTCGACTTCGCCGAGCTCCACGCGCCGGCCGCCAAGCTTGACCTGGTCGTCGCGGCGGCCCGCGAAGTGAAAGCCGTCGGGCGCCTCGCGGACGAAGTCGCCGGAGTGGTAGGCCCGCGCCCAGCCGAGCGCCGGCAGTCCGGCGTAGCGCTCTGCGTCGAACACAGGGTCCAGGTAGCGACCGAGACCCACCCCACCGATCACCAATTCGCCGATCTCGCCCACGGCAACCGGCTCTCCCGCGTCATCGACGACGGCCACCTCCCAGCCGGCGAGCGGCCAACCGATCGTGATCGGCTCCTCGGGGTACAGACGAGCAGCAGTCGTCGTGACGGTGGCCTCGGTCGGACCGTAGGTATTCCAGACCTCACGGCCGGCGGCCAGGCGCCAGGCGAGTTCCGTCGGACAGGCCTCGCCGCCGAAGATCAAGAGTCGGACGTCGGCGAGCAGCGTCTCGTCCCACATCGCTGCGAGTGTCGGCACGGTCGAGATCACCGTGATCCCGCGCTCGGCAATCCACGGTCCGAACTCCGCGCCCGCCCGCACAAGCTTACGCGGCGCGGGCACCAGCGCAGCGCCGTGGCGCCAGGCGAGCCACATCTCCTCGCAGCTCGCATCGAACGCAACCGATAGCCCTGCGAGCACTCGATCCTCGGGAACAATCGTCCACAGCCGCGTCTCCGCGTCGACGAATGCAGCAGCAGCTCGGTGACTCACCGCCACGCCCTTGGGCGTCCCCGTCGAGCCCGACGTAAAGATCACCCAGGCGTCGTCATCGACGCTGCACGCCACATCGCCACCGACGGCGGCGACCGGGTGCGGGAGGTCAAGGTGGTCCCCGAGCACTTCGCAGACAGCCGCGGTCCTCCAGATCGCCGCTGCCCGCGCCGGCGGATCGTCGGCATCAACCGGCACATAGGCAGCCCCGGCAAAAAGCACCCCTAGGATCGCCACGTACAGCTGGGCGGTACCGCTCGGCAGACGTATGCCGACGCGGTCACCAGGACCAATGCCCTGCTCACGCAGGCGATCGGCGAGCGAACCACTGGCCGCGAGAAGCTCGGCGTAGGTCAGGATTCCATCGGGTGCATCGATCGCGACCCGGCCCCCGTGTTGCTCGAGGGTGTCCGCCAGGATGTCGAGCAGCGACCGCGCCGCTGGCGGCGCGGCGGCAGAGACAAGCGCGTCGCGCCGGCGAATGTCGTTGACCAGCGACACCGGGCTGACACGGTATCGACCGACCGCCAGGACTGCATAGTCAGGTCAGCTGACTGTTGCCTCTACGGCGATCCGGCAGCCGCTAGTGGGTCCATGTCGGACCCCCTCCGTTATGAACCCGCAAAACATGCACGTGAGCAGGCACCTTTAGAAATGGCGAGACCAGACCCGAACTGGGGACACCACGATTTTCAGCGGCGGAAATAGCCGCCCTTGGAGGCCCAAATGTCCTGCAAATCGGCGGGTATGCGATCGGTAGGTCTGGGGCTCGATACCTGTGGTTTGGGGTGGTTGCCGGCGGGGTTAAGGACGTGGGAGCGGCGCCATGTCCTTTTGCCGAGCGCCCTGACAAAGCGGGCGCGACGGGATCAACCCTCGATTGTCATCCCGGAGATCGAGTACGGCTGTGACCCTCGGAGGACCCGTAGATACCCAAGTAGGGTCAGAGAGTTGACTTCAGGCAATACGCTCCGAAAGCCACCCGAGGATGTCATCATGGCCGACCTGACCAGCCGCGATTCGCTCGACCATCGGCACGTCGACGTCCGGTAAAGCACCGCGAAGTGGCGAGCCGTTGGCCTCTAGGAAGAGACCCATCAGATAGAACGCAGCTCGCTTGTTGCCGTCGGGCAGTGGGTGGTTGCGCGCCAAGCGCTCCAGCAGAATCGTAGCCTTCTCTGGGACCGTCGGGTAGACCTCCACGTCGCCGAAACCGGCGCGCGGCGCAGCGAGCGCTGAGTCGGCGAGGCCGACGTTTGGGAGGCGAGCGATCTGCTCGGGCGTAGTGCCGAGGATTTCTGCGGCGACATCGCAGAAATCGCCGAACTCCGGGTAGTTGACCGCCACGCTCTACTTGCCCAAACGGCGCAGCGTCTCGCGATGCTCCTCAGCGAACCGGCGGCGCTGCTCAGCGCGCTCGCTGTCGGTACCCGGGAGCCCGCGTGCGAGATCCTGCGGCTTTGCCGGCGGCGGACTCGCCTTCGGCGTGCTCGTGCTCTTAGGTCTCGCGACGCTCATGCTCGCATTTTAGCTCGCCCGTGACCCGGCAAGCCGACCACAAGCCCCTCCGGCACCGCATAGTCCCCTGATTAGCTCCTCTTAGTGCGAGCCGAACCTGGTGCCTGAAGGCACGCGCTCGAGGGGCCTATCGAGGTACTCCGTCCGGGCTACGATTCCAAGCGGTGTGCGTAGACGGCGGAGAACCGGGAGCGAGATGAGACGGCACGATGGCGTGTTCAGCGTTAGCTATCGGGTCCAGGCAGCGGGCATCGTGAGCCTGCTCGCGGTGCCCGCGATTCTGCTCGCACTCGCGTGGCTTCTCATCACGGTGAGCCCATGGCTTGCGGTGGCCGTCGGTGGAGCGTGCTTCCTTGGTCTGCAGGTGGCGGTCGCACGACGCTGGTCGGGCGGCCGGCCAAAAACAGTCTCGCCGGCTGACGCGGCCGAGGTCCATGCGACGGTGGAGCGGTTATGTGCGCTCGCGGGGCTGCAAAAGCCGGGAATCGTCATTCACGATGAGCGCTATGCGAACAGCTGGATACGAGGGCTGACGCGTCGGCGCGCAATGCTGCACCTGACCTCGCGCCTGCTCGAGCTACTCGATGCGCGCCAGCTCGAGGCGGTGATAGCACACGAGCTTGCACACGTCGGCCAGCGCGATGCACCGTTGATGTCGATCGTGGGGACGCCGGTTGCCGCGCTCACCGACGGAGCGAGCCTTTACTTCCACACCCCGATGCACGCCGCGGGCGCCTTTCGTGGCGCGTGGAAGCATCGCCGCGAGGCCTTTTTTGATCCACGTGGCGAAATGGGGCTCGAGACGGAAGTAGGAGTGGCGCCTGAGCTCCTCAGTGCTGCTGCTCTCGTGAGCCTCGCATGGTTGCTGCTGCTACCAATTGGCGCGCTGTTCCTTGTTATCGGGTTCGTCTGCCGAGCGATCAACGCGGGCTTCTCCCGCTCCCGTGAGCTGGAGGCCGACGCCGGTAGCGCCCTGCTAACTGGCAACCCCGCGGCCCTCGCGTCCGCTCTGATTGTCCTTAGCGACAAATCGTCCGGGACGCTCCCGCTGACGGACCTGCGCCGCGCGGAAAGCCTCGATGTCTTTCACATCGTCGCGCTCGGGCGGGAGCATCGACTCGTGCGCACCCATCCGCCGCTCGCGCGTCGCCTCAAGCAGCTCTCGAGGATGGAGGAGCGGCTGCAAAGGAACCGCTGACGAGAACCGTAAAAAATGGCACCGAAAAGGCATCGGCGTCCACGATCGCAAGTAGTGGTCGGCTAGATTCGGGTACCGGAAGCCATGAGGGCGCGGGAGCGACGGGTCTCGAACCAGACTTTACCCCCACCTCCACGAGGCATCGAAATATGGCGCAAGCCCATCCGGATTTGCCAGCCGGGTTAGTGCTTACCACCGTGTTTGCCCTTATTTTTCTTAGCCGGGCGCACGACGGTGGTGATGCTGAGCTTTGACGATTCGCCACCGAGCGAGGACTGGAAGGTGAACGTGCCGCTGACGTGCAGTGTGTGCCCTCTCTTCAGTGCCTTGAGCGCCTCGCCGGAGGCGTGCACGCTGACCTTCACAGTGCCGGCAGAGACACTCTCCGAACCGGAGGCGAACGGCACCAGCACGCGCACGCACTTGCCCTTGTGCTTCTTGTATCCATTCTTGCACTTCCTCGACTTCTTGTGCTTAGCCGTTTCGACGATGGTGTCGTCGAAACGTGATATGCCCAGCGAATCGGCATAGCCAACATCGGCGTTCTTGAAGAACAGGCTCCAGCTCAGCTTGCCGGCGGTGGGGGAGGAGAACGTGAAGACGAGGTCTCCTGTTTCCGCGTTGAACTGCGGTGCGCCTATTAGGGTGCTTTCGCTGCCGGGGGCCTGCGGTGTGATAATCGGGATGACATTGCTGGCAGGCACCATCAGCGCGCTGCTGTGGGCTATACCCGAGGCAGCGCCGTTGGTGGTAGCGCAGCTTTGGACATATTCTTCTTTGCCGGCTTCTCCGACCGTTGCGGATGCGCATGCCTCCTCGTTTGCAAGCGCCGCAAGCGTAGCCGCGTAGGTAACGTGGCCTGTGATCTGGCCACCGGTTGCGAGCGTCGCGTCGACGTCCGTGTTGCTGCCTTCCGTAACGGATACGCCAGTCGTCTTCTTGCCGAGGTAGTTCAGTTGCACGCAGCTGGTTTCGACGCATCTATAGCCGTAGAAGGACACTTCATATGTGCCGCTGCCGAGGCCTCCGATCGTATATTCGCCGTTGCCGTTCGCGTACGCACAGCCGCCGTAGAAGTGGCTGGTTGGATCGTAGACACACGCCTCGCCGGCAACCCCGCCGCCGCCGGATTCCGCAGTGATCCTGCCGCTGATCTTCCCCGTGATTGACATTGTGGTATCGACTCCTGAGGTGGTTGTGCCAGCGGTGACCGAAACCGGGTTTTTGCTGTAAGCCTGGGGCAGATAGTTCGTCCGCATGCAACCAGATGTCCCACAGCCAAATATAGGGATGAATTCAACTTTGTATTCACCGGTTCTCAACCCGGGAATCGTGTATTCGCCCTTTGCGTTTGTATTTGCACATTCCTGAATCACACCATCAGCACACACCTGCATGCCGGCGCCGCCTTCGGGCCCGCTCACCGTGCCGCTGATCTGCCCGCCGGTCGCGAGCGCCGCGTTGACTTCTTTCGTGGTGTTGCCTACTGCCACGACCACGCCGGGCATCCTCTGGTTGAGGTAGTCCTGCCGCGTGCACCCGCTTTCGCTGCAGCCGACCGCTTCGAAGAACACTTCATAGGTGCTGCTGGAGAGGCCTTCGATCGTGTATTCGCCGTTGCCGTTCGTCGTCCCGCAGCCCGCGAAGTAGTGGTTGGTCGGTTCGTATGCACACACCTCGGCTCCGGCAATTGCGCCGCCACCGGATTCGGCGGTCACCCGGCCGCTGATATGGCCACCCGTTGTAAGCGCGGCGTCGATGTTGGGTGTCGTGCTGCCGAGGGTCACGGACACCGGGTTTGCTTCGTATGTCTGAGACAGGTAATGCCCATCTTCGAAGGGGCGGAATTCGACGGTGTACGAGCCCGTCAGCAGCCCAACGATCGCATATTCGCCAGCGGGGTTGGTGAGTGCGCAGCCCCCGGCGAATTCTTTCGGGCTGATTTCTGCTTCTGCGCACACGTAGACGTTTTCTATCCCCACGTGGGTTTCCGCAGAGCTCACCTTGCCGCTGATCTGTCCCCCCGCATGCATTTCGGCGTTGACGCCGACGGCCACGCTCGGCGCGGTCACCGACACGGGGCTCGCGGTAGTCGACGACTGCTGGCCGTTGAAGTACTGGGAGAGGTAGTTGCCTTCGAGCGGGTAGAACTCAACTTCGTAGGACCCGCTCGGCAGACCCAGGATTGCGTATTCGCCGCCGCCATTGGAAGCGGTCACCTGGCAGGAGAGCGCCTGGCCCTGGTCGGCGGCCTGCACGACGTAGGTGCTGGCCGTCTCACCCGCGATCGCGACGCCGTCGCGCAACCAGACATAGGAGAAGCTACTCGGGTTGCCCGACCACGTCCCGGTGGAGCAGGTGAGCGTCTGCCCGGGAGCCGGAGCAGGATTGCTGCTCAGCGTCGGGGCGGCGGTGTTGACCGGCGTGGTGGCGGGCGTGGGGGTGGGGATGTTCCCTTCGAACGCCTCGGCCAATGTAGGCACGATCAACATCGTCGCAGCTACCAGCATGGCGGCGAGCGCTATCAGCACTCCGCCGCGCCTCGCCCGTGATCTGCGTGCCGCCGTACGCCGCGGATCGCGCCCTGCATCGAGGACCGCTCGCATCATGCCCCCTGTGGCTAGGTCAAACAATGGTAACCGGCCACGCTACTGGGCCTCGCCGACGCTGGAAATGCCACCGGGGCCTCGCACCGCTGTTTGGGAGACGAGCCACGGGGCCCGCCGTAGCGCACCTGGCATCGGGCGTACCGGACAGATCGTCCTCCAGCCCGCCTTGCAGCCTCAAACCATCTCCCGCGATCGCCACCCGCGCCGCAGACCGACACCGCTTGTCTGAGCCTCACGTGAGAGGCTAACTCGGCAGACACTCGAGGGGCCGCAGCGCGGTTCACGCCGGCAAGTATCGAACTGCATAGCTGAGTATCGGCACGCATGATGGGATAGGCAAGGGTCAACGCAAAATCACTTGGGCTTGACGATTTCTCGTCAACGCCCAGCGCCTGGCAGGGACCGGTCAGTAACCGGAACGTCTCCTAGCAACGCCCCCCGCAGTTCGGGACCTTCACACCGGTCCGGTGTTCCGATGTCTCGCAAGACCATTACCCGCTGGCCTAACAGCTACGGCCGGCGCCTGCATCGTTCAGGGAATGTTCATCTCTGCGCAAGAGATACGTAAGAAGTTGCAGGCATCGTGTTCTCGGTCGGGGAATGTTCCCCGTCAGAACCCAGGAGGTTTCAGTCATGAAGCTACCTCGCCTCGTCATCCTGCTGGCACTAGCCCTAGTAGGAGCGACGGTCTCATCCAGTAGTGCCTCTGCAGCGCCCGACTTCTTCGGCCACCACGCGTCCTTCGTGGTTGGCCATGCTTACGTCAACGACAACACCGCGGTATCGAACACCGTGGCCGGCTTTAACCGGCACGCGGACGGCTCGCTCACTCCGATCCCCGGCTCCCCGTTCCCCACCGGTGGCGTCGGGTCTGGTACCGGGCTGGCCTCGCAAGGCGCCATCCAGCTTTCCAGCGACGGGCGCTATCTGCTCGCGGTCGACGCCGCAAGCAACCAGATCTCGGTGTTGGGACTCGGCTTCGGCGGTGTGCCGCAGCCGGTCGGCAGCCCCGTGTCCTCCGGTGGCAGTGACCCCGTCAGCATCGCGGTCTCGGGTAATCTCGTGTATGTCGCCAACGCTGGTGCCAGCGAGCCCAACGTCACAGGATTCCGCCTTGGCTGGAACGGTGTCCTATACCCGCTACCGAACTCGACCGTTGCGCTGCCCGCTGGCTCGGGTCCAGATGACGTCCTGTTCGACCCCACCGGCCAGAAGCTCATCGTCCCGCTAGTCAACACCTCGACGATCGCGAGCTTTCACGTCAGTTGGGATGGCCGCCTGCTCGCCGCCCCGGGCTCGCCCTTCGCGGCCCAGGGACCAGGACCGTTCGGCTCGGAGTTCCGGCCGACCAACCCGTCACAGCTGTTTGTCAGCAATGCCCACGGCGGCGAAGGCAACGGGACTGTCTCGGCCTTCAACGTGAGCTTCTCAGGTGAACTGACCTCGATCGGCTCCTCCCCGTTTGCCGATCTGCAGACCGCGCCCTGCTGGGTGGAGATCAGCCACAACGGGCAGTTCCTGTTCACCGTAAACACCGGTTCGGGAGAGATCTCCAGCTACGCGATCAACCCCAACGGCTCACTGGTGCTGCTTGGCAGCACACCTTTCGGTTCGGCCGGCGCGGGCGCCGTGGACGCCCGTCTGTCCCCCGACGGCAGGACACTGCTGGTAAACGGAAGTAAGGCTGACGTGATCGCGTCGTTCGCGGTCAATGGCGGCAGCCTCACTGAGCTCCCGAGCTCACCCACACCGCTGCCCCCTGGCGCCGTCGCCTCGGGCATCGTCGTCGACTAACGACCGACCACGGACCGCCGCTGGCTCGGGCGAACGCCTGCCGGGCCAGCGGCGGTAGTCCTCGCTGCCGCTCTTCTACCGCGTCACAAAACGGCTCCTGCGAACACCGCAGCAGGGCGCCGACACGATCGTCTGGCTAGCATCCGCTACCGAGCCACTGCGCAGCTCTGGGGGCTTTTGGCATGACCGCAGGCAGCGCCCCACCCACCGCGTGCCCTGACCAAGGAGACACCCAACGAACGCCAACAGCTATGGACCGAATGTGAACGCCTCAGCAGAACCGTGTGATGGGCGCGTCGCGCCAAGAGCCTCACCACGGTCTTGAGCAGTCTCACGGTGCCGACTGATATCTCAGAGTTGGTGGCCAGATTCTGCTCCCATCATCGCTTGGTCGTCGACGTTGACGACACCACAAAGCCTGGATCTATCCGCTCTCGGTTGCCAGGTGCCGCCGCTGGTGGCGGTCGATGAACGTGGCAAGCAGGAGGCTCGCCTCGAAGAGTAGATACAGCGGGACCGTCTCGAGCAATAGCGTGATCGCGTCACCGGGCAGAACGGCAGCGACCGCACCACAGGCGAGGATCGCGTAGCGGCGGTTGTGGCGTAGCTGATGTGGCGTCACGACTCCCGAGCGCGTAGCCGCCAAGATGGCGACGGGCACCTGGAAGACCAGACCCATCGCGAGCAATATGACCGCGGCGAAGTGGTAGTACTGGCTGGCCTGCACGAGCACATTGAACTGGCCGCTGTTGAAGTTCTGAAAGAACCGCACGGCGGCTGGTAGGACGACGAAGTAGCCGAACATCACCCCTGCCACGAAGAGGAACGGAATCGCCAGCGTCAGGGAGCTAGCGATCCGTTGCTGCTCGGGGCTAAAGGCCGGTAGCAGAAAGCCATAGAGCTCATACAGGATGATCGGGAGTGCCAGGATAAACGCGAAGATCAGCGCGATGCCGATCGTGGTGGTGAACGGCTCGCCGATCCCGAGTGTCACCGGCTTGTCGCCTTCGGGCGCCTTCGAGAGGCGCGCGATCGCCTTGTGCAGTCGTGGGGTCACACCTTGAAGGGACGCACGAGTGGCCGGCGATGCGCCGCTGCCTGGGCGCTGCAGTGTGCTGACCACGAGCTGGAGCTGCGTTGCGACGGTACGGGCGCTTTGCTGGACCGTGTAGGTGGCTCCGAGGGGGCCATGGCCGGCTCGCACCTGCTTTTGGGTCTGGTTTGCGAGCGGCTTGTTGATGATGCGAAGCAGCTCGTGGTTTTGCCACATGCAGAAGCCGAACGCGACGGCGAGCGCCGCCAAGGAGACGATCAGCCGTCCACGCAACTCCTCCAAATGTCCGACGATGTTGAGTCGATCTTCATGGCCGATGCGGCCAGCAGCTATAGCCATGATCCCTCTGTTCGTCTAATTCGGGTTTCGGGCTGCCTCGCCTAAGCGGAGAGCTTCTCCACTATCGGCTGGAGAGTGGTCTGGATGTCGGCGCTGACCGCAACAGGCTCTTGCTGGTGAGCGACCAGGGTTGGCTGGGTAACGGGTTGGGTTGCTGGCTGAGCGACCGGCTCGGTGCCCTCGCCGCTGAGCGCGTCCTTGAAGCCGCGCATGCCGTCTCCCAGTGACCTGCCCATCTCGGGGAGTCGCTTTGCTCCAAAGACGAGCAGGAGGAGAATCAGCAGAAATGCTATGTGGATTGGGTTGTCAAGTCCCATGGGTCGGGTTCCTCCTAGATCGATTCAGATGCCCTATCGAAGGGCTAACACTTATCTGCTACTACGCCGAGGGGCCGCATGCGGATCATCAGCGGCCCCTTACCGGCTATGACTTGATCAGCGGCTTGACGGCCTTCAGCACGTTCGCCTTTGCGATAGGTACGTCAAAGCCCTGATTGGGTGTCGGGCTCTTGTCGATCAGGAGATTGATCGCGGCGGCGTGCCTGGCCTCGATCTGCACGATGCTGCCGGCGGCGGCCAGGACCTTCTTGCTTGTGATCGATGGCGCCGCACCGTTGTAGGCTCCAACGCCGGTGTTCTCCAGCACGGAGGCCAACGACAGGAACGAGCTCTGGCTGCTCGCCGGGAAGATGAATCCCGGCTTCGCCACCGGCGTCCCGCCCAGCTGCTTGATTACGGTGGTGATCGTCGCCACGTGATCTGCCTCCTGTTCGCCAAACAGCGTCGCGTAGGCCTTGGCCTGGCCGCTGAGAGCGACTTCCTTGCCCTTGACGTTGTAGAAGTCCGACTCCAGGTACTCCAGTGTGAGGGCGAAGTTGAGGATTTCGACATCGCCACCACCTGTGTCGGCGAGCGCCTGCGAGACGAACGGCGTCACCGCCGAGACCCCGTAGACCGCGCCCGCAGCCAGCGCGCCGCGCAAGATAAAACTTGAGCGAGTCATCCCGTGTATCTCGAAGCCCGCCAGCTCGGGGGTTGCCAATCCGGTCTGAGCGGTATCGGGAAGTGTGTTATTGGACATTTTTTCAGCTCCTTTTCTCGACCTGCGCTCAGGCAAGGAACGGCTTTACAGCCGCCAGGACCGTTGACATGTCAGCCGGCTTGGCGAAGGCGCCATCCGGGGTAAGCGACTTCTTGACCAGCGTGCCGAGTGTCGCCGCGTGGCGTGCCTCGACCGTGTGGATCGCCAGGGCGGTGGCCAGGATCTCTGGGCTATGTATGTTCGGTGCCTGACCCAGGTACGCCGACGCGCCGAGGTTCTCGACGGTGTATGCCAGTTCTGCGACCTGGGTTGCGCTGGTGATCGGGAATTTGCCGTTAGGGTTGGCAGCTGGGGCTCCACCCAGTTTTTCCACCGCACCCTTGAGTGCTTCCACGTGCGTCTTCTCCTCGGCGCCGAAGGTCTTGATCAGGCCGGCGACCTTGCCGCTGAAGAACCCGGATGCCACGACCTTTTCGTAGAACACGGTCTCCAGGTACTCGAGCGTGAGCGCGTAGTTGAGGATCGCCACATCACCGGTCACGCTCGAAGACGATGTGGTCGTGCTCGAGGTGCTCGCGGACGCGGCCGCCGTCGAAGCTGTTTTGCTGCTGCTGCCACACGCGGCCAAGACGAACGCGCCAAAGCTCGCACCGGCAGCAGAGCCGGCCATCTTCAGAAACCGCTTGCGGTCAGAGTCATCACGCACGAGCCGCTCGACGATCCCATCCGGCTGTGGCAGGTTCTCCTCATTGGGTGGACTTGACATCTTTGACACCTCCGCTTTGTGACTATCAGGCGGGCGCCTTGCCGTGGCGCCTGCCCGTTGGATGCCCTAAGGGCTCACATGAGCCCGCGGGTTTCTACGTTTCCTATACGCTGCTCGGCGAGAGCTTGGATCACCCGCAGGGCCTCAGACGATGAAGCCCGTTTCCTTGACGGCCGCAAGAACCTTCGCGGCGGTCAGCGGTGTATCGAACGGGCCGTTGGGAGTGATTTCGTTCCCGGCCGGTTCGTTGAGGAGTCCGATCACGCTGGCGTGACGCGCCTCGACGGTGAGGATCGACAAGGCAGCCTTCACGTAGGCCGCGGCCTTGATGTTCAGGGCCTGCCCGGAGTAGGCGTGAACACCGGTGTTCTCGAGAACCTGGGCGGTCTTCATGAACATTTCCACGTTCGTGTTGGCGCCTTTGAATTCGAACTTCGGTTCCTTGGCAGCCTTCGACCGAAGGTGTTCCTTGAGGAACTTGACGTGGGCGTTCTCGTCCCTGGTGACGATCTTCAGGAACGCGGCGGCCTGCGAGCTCAGGGCCATGTTGGCGGCCGTGGCGCCGTTGTAGAAGGCAGCCTCGAGATACTCCAGGGTCAGCGCGTAGTTGAGGATCCCGACGTCGCCCTTGCCGAAGCTGGCCGGGGGCCTGCCTCCGCCTGCCGCCAGTGCGCTCGGGGCGAAGGCGCCGAGCAGCGCCCCTGCGCTCATGGCCGCGCCGCCGGCGATGGCGGACTTGCGCAGGAACGCCAAACGAGTGTCGCCGACGGGCAGACCATCGATCGCCTCCTCGCGAGCCTCGCAGATGGCACCGTCTACATCTATCTCTTGCAGGTTGATCGAATGGGTCATGGTTCTCCTGGGTAATCTGACAATGGGTTGGATGAGCGGCTCCTCCACCAACTCGCCCAATAACTTCCTGTCAACTATTCGCAGCCGCGCCGTCCCCGGATCAATGACGAGCGAACAACGGGCGCCTTCGCCCCCGGCGCTAGCTGCCCAGTCCAGAGCCTCCGACGAGATGACCCGGGCTGCGACTACCGCAGCTCATGCCCACCAGCGGCGGTCAATAGCGAGCTGCGGCGGTTGGTCGCTCGAGGGGAGCTGACGCGGGTACGCCGCGGGTGTACTGGCGCGGTAAGACGAGCCGTTTTGGCATGCCCGGCGCTCCCCAGGCCGATGCGCTGCGCAAGGCGGTCGGCGGCGATGAGGCAGTGGGTGCCACGGGCTGGCATGCCGCGAACTTGCTGGGGCTTTCCACGCAGGTGGCGCCGGTGGAGACGTTGGTTGTCACGCACCGTCGTCCTGAAGGCCTAAAGAAGATCAACGTGTCTACTCGTGCCGCACGCCGGGCGAGACGCGACGCGAAACTCAATGGCTTGGAGGTGACCTTTCTGGAGGCCCTGGAGGGCTGGGACCGCTACGTGGAGGCCGACAGCGCCACCGCGCTGAAGCGCTTCGTGGACGTGTTGGAGCGTGACGATATCCGCGTCGAGCGGCTGGTGGCGGCCAGTCGCACCGAGCCTCCAGCCGTGCTCGAGCGCCTGCGCGCAGTGCTGGGCCACGCCGGCCACACGGCGCAGGCCGATCGTGTGCGTCGTGCACGCGACCCCCGTACACGTGAGCGGGCCCTGCGAGTTCTGCGCGGGTCTTCATGAGATTGCTGCGCGACCAGCCCGATGACTTCGAGGGCGCCATCGCGAGCACAGCCGAGGAGCTAGGCCTCGCGCCGCTGTTCGTGGAGAAGGACTACTGGGTCACCCAGGCGGCTGCGATGCATCGGGGCACCGACCGGCCCAAAGGACTACCTGATCCCGAACCTCAATGGCGGGCGCCTCTCTCGCCAGCGTGTAGGGAAGATCGTCAACAAGGCAGCCCTGCTCGCGACAGAGCGCCGCGCCCTCGAAGACCTGCCGCCGCTACCTCACGTGACGCCTCATACCCTGCGGCGGACCTACATCTCGATCGCGCTGTTCGATGTCTACGCCCAGCTCGCGCAGCGCGTTGACCGCCGCCACGGCACGAACTTCGACCGGCTCATACAGACAGGCCGCCACACCCACCATTTAGGCGATGAAAAGGCGACGAGCTACAGAAAACGGTCCTCAAGTACGAATATCAGCGCCAGGCTTACGACAAGACAACCCCGCATTAGCAGTGATAAATGATTTATGGCGAGACCCAGACTCGAACTGGGGACACCACGATTTTCAGCTGCCAAAAATGGGCGCTGGGAAAGCCCAAATGTCCTGCAAATCAGTAGGTTACAGAACGGGCACTCCGCAGCTCGATACCCGTGGTTTGGGGTGGTTCCGGGCGGGTTAAGGACGTGGGAGTGGCGCCACGTCCTTTTGACCGGCCCCAGAGAGTACTCGTTGTGGTTCCGGGGATTCGGGGTTCAACTGCCTACGGAATCGAACGGGGAACCACACGACTGCCAATCGTGGTCGCCTAGATTCAAGTACCAGGGTCGTGTCGGTAGAAGTGGTGTAACGGGCGCGGTGTAGGCCGGAGTTGGTTCCGGCCACCGCGGCGTCCAGACTCGTCGGTTCCTACCAAGAGCCGATTGAGAAGGAGACACCACGATGGCCGAAGGCCACAGGATGACTACTGCTGATGTCGTTGGGAAGGTTTTGGCGGGCGAGCATGGTGATTTCGTGCGCGAGGCGGTCGCGCTGGTCGCCCGTGAGTTGATGGAGGCGGAAATCTCGGTGGAGGTCGGCGCTGAGCTGGGGCAGGTCAGCCCTGAGCGCACGACGCACCGCAATGGCTACCGGGCGCGCCCGTGGGAGACCAGGGTGGGCGAGATAGAGCTGCTTATCCCGAGAAAGCGTCAGGGTCCTGCGTACTTCCCGAGTTTCCTGGAACCTCGCAGGAGATCAGAGCAGGCGATCGTGGCGGTCGTGCTGGAGGCCTATGTCAACGGGGTGAGTACGCGCAAGGTCGACCGCCTGGTTGAGCAGCTGGGGGTCGCCGGCATGACCAAGGACCGCGTCTCGGCGCTGTGCAGGGGCCTCGATGAGCAGGTGGCGCGCTTCAGGGAGCGCCCTCTGGAGGGCGCCTACCCGTATCTGTGGCTTGACGCCAAGCACGTGAAGGTGCGCTCGGGTGGGCATGTGCGCTCCAAGGCATTGGTGATCGCCTATGGCGTGCACTGCTCCGGGGTCCGCGAGGTGATCGGCCTGGATCTCGGCGAGGTCGAGTCCGAGGCCTTCTGGGTCGAGTTCCTGCGCTCGCTGCGGGCTCGAGGGCTGCAGGGAGTGTGTCTGGCGGTCTCTGACCAGCACGAAGGCCTCAAGCACGCGATCGAGCGGGTGCTGGCCTGCCCGTGGCAGCGCTGCACGGTGCACTTCGTCAGAAACATGCACCAGCACTGCCGCCCATCCCAGCGCGGGCTGGTCTCCGCGGCCCTGCGCGAGCTCTTCCAGGCCGAGAGCGGCGCGCAGGCACGCGAGCGCATGGGGGAGGCTGTCCGACCTTCTGTGTGTGAGTTGGGTTTGGTTTAGTTGGGTAGTCGGTCTCCGAAGTGGATCTTGAGGCCTCGTAGTGCTGCTGTCCAGTTGAATGCTTGTTGCCATTTGCCCTCGGCTCGCCGGATAGCGAGGTAGATAAGCTTGGTGGCGGCTTGCTCGTCGGGGAAGTGTCCTCTGGTCTTGATTGCCTTTCTGATTTGCCGGTTGAGGTTCTCGATGCTGTTTGTGGTGTAGACGGCTTTGCGTAGGTCGGCGGGGAACGCGAGGAACGGGGTGATGTTCTCCACCGAGCTCGCCAGGACTCCGCGATCATGGGGTACTTCTCGCCCCACTTCTCGTCGAAGTCCTGCAAGGCCGCTTCGGCTGCCTCGACGTTCACGGCCCGGTAGATCGGCTTCAGGTCGCCGGCGACGCGCTTGCGCTCGGTGTAGGCGACGTAACGCATCGATGAGCGGATCTGGTGAACGATGCAGCTCTGAACCCATGCTTTCGGGAAGACTGCCTCGATCGCGTCGGGGAACCCGTTCAGCCCGTCGACGCAGCACACCAGGACGTCCTGGACGCCGCGCTGGTGCAGGTCGTTCAGGACAGCGAGCCAGAACTTCGCGCCCTCGGTGTCTTGCCACCAGATCCCGAGGACCTCGCGTTCGCCCTCGACGCTGACACCGATCGCGAGGTAGCAAGCCCGGTTTTGGACGGAGCGGTCTTCACGGACCTTGACCATCAGGCAGTCGAAATACGCGATCGCGTAGACCCGCTCCAAAGGCCGTGTGCGCCACGCCTGCACGTCCTCGAGAATCGCGTCGGTCACGCGGCTGATCGTGTCGCGGCCGACGTTCACGCCATAGAGATCGCGTAGGTGACTTTCGATGTCACGGACGCTCATCCCGCCCGCGTAGAGGCCGAGAATCTTCTCGTCCAGCCCCGCCAGCCGCGTCTGGCGCTTGCCGACGAGCTGCGGCTCGAACGTGCCGGCCCGATCCCTCGGGGTATTCACAGCGACCGGCCCGAGCTCACTCTGAACCGTCTTCGGGGTCGACCCATTGCGATGATTCCCGGCACCATCAGGGGGAGCCTGCCCGGGTGGATAGCCGAGATGCTCTGTTAGCTCCGCGCCAAGCGCGGTCTCAATCACACGGCCCGCCAGCTGGCTGAGGAAACCGCCGGGGCCCGTGATCTCCTCAGGCTCCAGGCCCTTCAACGCGTCCTGGAGCTCATCCGCGGGCAGCAACCCCGCCAAACGATCAACGACATCCTCGGCTACCGCCGGCGGCTCACCAACCGGCTTCGTGCTCGTCTTGGACTTCATGGTCTGCGTACTCATCAGGGGTCCTTTCCGGGCCGACACACAAGCCCGATCGCTCACCCCAACCACACACAGAAGACCGGACAGACCCGCATGGGGCAGGTGATCGAGCGCCTGGAGCCCACCGTGCCGAAGGTCTGCCGGCTACTCGAGGACGCAGAGGAAGACCTGCTCGCCTTCTACGCCTTCCCACAGGCGCACTGGTCAAAGCTCAGAAGCACCAATCCGCTGGAGCGCGTGAACCGAGAGATCGGCCGACGCTCGAACGTCGTCGGGATCTTCCCCAACGACCTCTCGGTCATCCGCCTCGCCGGAGCACTACTGATCGAGCAAAACGACGAGTGGTTGGTCTGCCGACGCTACCTCTCCGTCGAGAGCATGGGCCTACTCAACGCCGTCCAAGAACAGGACGAACACACACACAACAACAAAGAGGAGGTCCCCACCCTCAACGCCGCTTAAGAAGCCAACCTCACCGACGAGCTGGCGTTACACCACAACACACGACTTGACTAGTACCAGAAGCGATCTCTTCGGCCACGGCTTGCGTCGCTACGCACGCCGGCCTTTGGGGGGAGGCAATCACGAGGCGAGCGCGGCCGCCGATCAGCGCGGAGAGAACGACGTTTGCGTCAGCTACGACTGCGCGAGGCAGCGAAATCGTCCAGGACCTCTGACTCGCTGACACCCTTGGCAGCCAGTTGTACGCCGACCTGCTCGGAGAGGCGCAGGAAGACCTCGCGGCGAACCTCGACTGGCAGCTCCGGCGTATCCCAGGGCAGGAAGAAGCCCGCCGGCGTGCCTTCGCGTGTAACTAGGATCACATCCTCGGAACGGAACATCTCGGTCGCGTGGTCGCGGAAATCACGGACCGTCACAACCCTCATGTGGGCACTTCAGTGGTCCGTGCGGTGAGCCTATCCGGTGCCGCGAGGGAGCGTGAACAGGGATCCCGGCTACGCGGCGGACCGTTTGGCCTTGATCGTCGCGGTCTCGCGTGTGGCCGCCTTCAGCCGCCGGTCTACGGCTTTCTGCACGCGAGCTGACGCCGGGTGCGGGTCGCGGGCGACGTGGATCCCCCGCCTGGGGGTAGATAGGGCTGTCTGAGCTTTCGCCACGTTGTGAGTATGCCACGGGGCCCGGTCAGAACCTAGTCCAGGAAGAGCTCGCCGACGTGCCTGGAGAGGAAGCTGTCGATCGCGTTCAGCAGCCCTGGTGGCGCCTGGTCGCTTGCGAGCGGGAAGGCTTCCAGAGGAGTCATTGACGTGAGGGTGACCGCGCCGACGATGCTGCGTTCGCCGTCGGGCTCGACGATAACGGGGATCGCACGCACGAAGCGCCAGCGTGACGCGTAGACCTTCGGGTCTTCCTCGACGGAGACGCCGTTGGCGATCGCGGCGGCGGCGACCCATCGGCTGCCGACGTACAGAGGGTTGCTTACCACCGCCTCGGGCTCCTGGTAAGCACGGTCGGCGCTTACCCAGTTCATGATGCGGCCGGTGTCGTGGTCGACGGCCCAAAGTCCGAGCCCGAGGTGGTGGGCGGAGAGGTCGATCGGGGGGTCGGCTGCCGAGCAGATCGCGACGACATCTTGGAGCCGCCGGTGCAGCCACCGGGATGCCTCTGTCTGGGATTCGACGAACGCGACGGGCTCGGCCGGGCTGAGCCGGGAGGCGCCGTTCGCCAGGCGCCGCCGCGCTCGTAGGGGGAACTCCACGGGGCTCGCGCCTTCGCAGCGCAGCCCGATCTCGTGGATGACCTGCGCTACTTCGCCGTAGTAGTTGGCCCAGACGGGAGTGACGTTGTAACGCGCCCATCGCGCCGCGGCCGAGTGTTCGAGGATGTTCCGCACGCGCTCGTCGGCGACGGGCGAGGCCTGCCGGACGAAGATGACGAACCGGGACCCTCCCTGCTCCTCGGCCGAGTTGTATAGCCAGCGGATGAAGTTCGGGTCGGTCATGCTCAGTCCGACGAACACGCAGAGGGAGCCGCGTAGGCGCTCGGCGACGAACCCCTGTGGGAACGTGCTGTTGGTCGATCGGACATAGCTGCCCTCGGAGAGCACGAGATTGCCCTCCCTCTGCCACGCCCTCCCCGACGGAGCCCGGACGAGGCGGCCATGGAGATGCCAGACGGCGGCCTTGCCATCGGGCTCAGACCACGCGCGCACGTACGACGCGGGCTGCAGACCGCGCTCCGCGAGGGCTGCCTCGACCAGCCCGTCGTAGTTGACCGTCAGAAGCGCGAGCCGGGGGCCCATGCGCTCCTTCAGCCAGGCGATCTGGCCGGCGAGAGCGCCAGGGGCGTACGTCTCCGGGCCGCGCGCGTACAGCGCATCGCGCAGTGCGCGGCGAAAGGCGCCGCCGTCGGGATACAGCGCTTCGGCGACCGCCGCGGCAGCGAGGGGTCCCTCCTGCAGAACCGTGTCGGCCCAAGCGCCAACGGCGTCATCGGCGTCTCCGGGCCGTCTGGCACCGATCAGGAGATCCGCACCAGGCTGTTCCACGACGGCAGTTCGGACATGGTGATCAGGCCGGCATGGCTGGCGATCTCCTCGATCGCCTTCGTGATGCCGCTCGCGGCGGCATCCGCGAGATAGCCGGCGCCATCCGGCTCTGGGCGCGCGTCGTCGCCAAGCTCACGGGCGATGGTGGCGGCATCTTCGAGCAGCATCCGCAGACGGGCCATCTCGAGGGCTGGCATAGCGCCAGAGGATGATCGATCCCGCGGATTCCGGCCCGCTGACCGCTCGCCTGCTCACTCATCGAATGGTCGCGCGGCCTCCTCGGCGCTGTTCAGCGATGCCCTGGCCGAGAGCCTCGACGAAGCGCGATGGCCAGATCAGGGTCACGCCGACGGCCGGGCAGGCGCTGGTCCAGGCCGGGTCGTCGGGCTCGGCCCGGGATCGCCAGAAAAGTCGCTACCGGCTCATTGAGAGCTGCCTGAAGCGCGTGGCGGTAGAACAGGCACTGGCCGAGCCGAGCCGGAGTCGTTGCGACTCGTGGCCGGCCGAGACGCTCTTGACCTGGGCGAACGCGAGAAGGTCGTCGATTCGCCATGCGAGGCCGAACGGGACATCGTCCTCCTGGGGCGAGAGTGTCGACATGCCGCTGTCTCGCAGAAACCGCTCGAGTTGGTTCTCCAATCTGGTTGGCTAATTTCCAGGGCCTAGCTCGGAAGCCGGAGACTCGGCAGGTGATGGCGGCAACTCCACGCTGGTCCCCGCTGGCTCCGTTGAAAAGTATGGCGCTTGCCGCTCGACGAGTTCGCTCAGCTCGTCGAGGTGCTGCGGAGTGAGATTCTCTAGCGCCAGGGCAGCGTGCAGCCAGAACGCGAGCCATGCGAACCTGAGCGCTTCGGGCAGCATTTCGCTCGGTGGCGCGTACCAGTTCTGGCTGGCGGCCGGAGAGTGGTGCAGGCCGAGGTTTGCGAGTGGTAGAGCTCTCTTAGCGGCGTTGTTCAGCATGCGGGTGCGGCCCTGCCAGTCCGTGCGGTCGGGAGCCCCGCGCGCCGTTGCCCCGGCTGTGAGTTCGGCGACTGATCTGCCCGTCCAGTGCCGTGCCCCATCGCGATGACGCTTGCCGACGGATTCGAGGTAGACGGGATCCTGCGTGCGCTGCCACTCGATCGTCTCGGCGTAGATGTCTAGACCGAGCGTCTGCTGTGCCTTGAGATCGCCAAATCGAGCGGCATCGAGGTGCTCCTGCCAGCGGGTTTCCAAAGCGGCGAGGTCGGGGTGCACGGCCAGCTAGTGTGCGACAGTGGCGTCCTCGAGCAGCATGCGCGCCAGCGCATATGTCGGGATCCATAGCTGCGCCTTGGCGAGCAAGAGATTCCCTTGCATGCTCTGGATCGCACGGACTATCAGCTCGGTCTGGCGCTGCACCAGCCACGCGTCCTGTTGAGAAGGGATGACCTTGCCCAACCATGCCACTACAGCCCTCAGCAACTCCTCGCAAGCTTGAAGGCGTTGCTTAGTGGTCTCGGCGGAATCGCCTCCCGCGCCTTGCCCGGTGCCGGAGGTGAAGCTTGTACTCGCTCTTCGCCTCCACCACCGCGAGTGGTCGATCTCGAAGATACGAGAGCAGGTAGTCAACCCGCTTGCGCTTGCCGCGCCGCACGGTCCCGCCGGCGACGATGATCCGCCCTGGCGTAAAGCTGACCTGCTCGCGGATCTGGTCGTCCGTCCATCCGGCTCCGTAAAGGGCCGGGAGAACGTAAGTACGACAGGTGTCAGCCTCGGTCGGCATTGGAAGACGGGTCCGCTAGTAGCCGACACGGCCGCGCGCGATCCCCGGCGGCATTATCGACGGATGAAGCCGACCGCGGCGTGCCGCGTTTGGGGCGGCGCGGGTCATACCCCCTTTTGGCGAGTCCAAGACGCCAGCCCGCGATGCTCGATGGCGTCCCGAACCGAGGGTCGCTTGGCGGCCACGGGACCTCGACCGCCTTCGCCGAGGCGCACACGACCACCCGTTGCCTCGCTAGCGTGCGTTACGCACCCGGCGGCCGGACTTGTGGAGCTCGTCTCGCAATCGTGGTCGGATAGATTCGAGTACTTTAGCCTCGGAGCCAGCATCTATGGTGGTGAAGGACCGAGGGGCTGATGAGTCGCCAGCGCAGAGCTAGAATCACCTGAGTAGTACCGGTGCCTCGGGCGAGAGGTGATCGGCCTCTCGCCCGAGGGCTATGCCACCCGGTTTGTTGGGCCGCCGGGCTCCGTCCCAGCGCCGGGCGTCATTCTTGATCGTCGGGCGTGGCCTCCGGGACGGGGAATCCCATCTCGGCAGCACGACGGTAGTCGGTAACGGGCCGCCTCTCGAAGGCGGCGGCGAGTCGCGGATGCAGCCGATAAACGCCTCGATCGACCCGTTGAAGCTGTTCCTCTCCGTGCATGACGCTGGCCATGTCTGAGACCCGCTTTTGCGCGCTTTGCCCCCCCACCCAATTTCGCCGTACGAGCGCCAGTGCGAGGTCCGCGACCGAGAAGGCGACCGTGGGGTACTCGCGAAGGTGGGCAACGATAGCCTGGCGCAACGCGGGCTGCACCTCAGTCTGCTCGAAGTACACCGCTGGCGGAAACAGCTCTTCAACGTTGGCTGCTGTGGGCTCGTCGTCCTCGCGAACGACGGCGACACCCGCAAGCTCGGCACCCTGTAGCCACCAAGCAAGCTCCGCAGACGCGTTCTCGTAATCGGCGAGGGCCTTTGTCTTACGCTCGCGAGCAGCCTCGATATTGGCAACGATCAGGTCCGGGGCAAGTCTAAGCTGACTCATGGGCTAGACAATAGCATCAATCAACGCGAATACTAACGCGAATACCTAAGAAAGCTAGACAGCCTTCGCTGTCAGCGCATATGCTCGAATAGCGCCGTGCTCCGCAGGCCATCTCCGGTCTTTGGTCGAAAGCGCTCCATTGTGAAGCCCACGGAATCAGACGCCGGAGAGGCCAGAGCCACGATCTCCGACAGGCCACCCCGCGCGCGGTCGGGGAATGCCGACTTCGTCCGGGTAAGAGCTAAATCGTGTTGGACTACATTCGAGGGCCCAACCCAGAAGGACGAGAGCGCGGGGACGTAACCGCGCGCGAGCAGATCCTGTTGTCGAATGCGAGGGCAATTCTCCGCGCGGACCGACCGACAGCTCCAAGTCCGCCGCCGGCGGCGTCCCAGCGGGCCGCGCAACCGCACATGGAGTGCCTGGCGCACTCACATCTCGCGGGCATGCGGCTTCCACTGGGCAGAGGGACGCCCGCACAGGCCCTGGAGTTTGCCCGCATCGCCCGGCGTCGCCTTCAGACGATCTCGCAACGCGAAGGGATAAATCTCTCGACCAGCTTGCCGCCGCCGCGGCCTTTAGAGTTCTGGCGGACGTTTATCGTTGCGTGGATTTCCACTGCAACCGCGTCCTCCCACCGTACGGGAGCACAACGAAGCAGGGCCCTCGGTTCTGGTCTTGTATTCCAGCCTGACGGCCAGCTAGAACGCTTCGGTTTGCGTCGTCCACGGCCCCTCGGCTTTCTTTGCGGAAGTCGGGGGGCTCACCTTCGCTGCCATCCAGCAACGTCGTCATACAGTAGTAGGTCGTCCGGATGTTCGCTCTTAGCGGCCTTTTCCCTGCAAAAGAGTAGAACCATCAACGTCACAGGGTCAGCTGCCCCCGCGCCCCGGACACCAGCCGGTCAAAGTTCCGCCCGTGATCGCGATGGACGCGTTGCTCGAGCTGCGCGTAGACGTCGAGCGTCATCTTGGAGTTGGCGTGGCCGACTTGGCTCATGACCCACTTGACGTCGAAGTTGTTGGCGAGCAGCGCGATCGAGATGTAGGTGCGTCTGAGGCTGTGCGGGCTGATGTGCGGGAGGGGCGGCAGCCCACGGTCTTCGTGGCGGCTGGTCGCGAGGACGGCGGCCTCCCCGACGATCTTGGCGACGCGGTGTCGGCCCATTTCGCCGCCGCGGAGGTTTGCCACGGCGTAGTCGTCAGGCCCGGTTGGCTGCCCGGCGCGTCGTACGCGGTCGAGGTGCTCAATGAATGCCTCGACGAGGTCGGGGGTCATCTGGACCTCACGAACACCAGCCGCTGTCTTTGCGTCGCGGATGTGGAAGCGAGCGCCGTCGGGGTCGTGGATCCTCACGTCGCGCAGGCGCAGCGAGCAGAGCTCACTGGCGCGCACGCCGCTACGGCCAAGGATCTCGATCACGACACGCCGCCCGATGTACCCACCGTGCTCGCCAGCACCGAGCCGCCGTGTATGGAAGGCGACGGTCGACTTGGCGAGGCCAAGCTCGGCGGCGATGTCCTTGGGCCGCCTGCCAGCGGCTAGATGATTGATTCCACGGCAAAGCCTGTGGATATCGAGGATTTATAAGCAGCGGGGTCGAAGTCGGCGGTACTCAATAGCCAGCCGACGACCCGAAGGGGGCCTCGATGGACGCCGACCTCGACCTGCTGCTCACTGCCGTTTACATCACGGCCGACGATCTCCTGCCTGGGCGATCGAAGAACGCCAAGCGAAGCGTCACAGACGCGGAGGTCGTCACGCTGTGTGTCGCACAGGCGATCATGGGCATACCCTCTGACCGGCGCTTTCTGGCGGTCGCTTCCAAGCATCTGCGCCATCTGTTTCCGAAGCTCCCTGCTCAGCCTGGTTACTTCAAGCGCCGCCGCCGGCTCACCGAGACGCTTGAGTGGCTGATGAGTGTGTTCGCGTCCCAGAGCCCGGGGTTCTACGACGATCTTATGCTCGTTGACAGCACTCCGGTGGAGTGCGCCAGAAGCCGCGAGACCGTCAAGCGCTCTCAGCTGGGCGCCACAGCGGATTACGGCTATTGCCGCAGCCATTCACGGTTCTTCTGGGGCTTTCGCCTGCACGCGATCTTTGCCCCCGACGGCACACCCAGAGCGATCGCGGTGGCCTCGCCCAAACGCGATGAGCGTGACGTCGCGCTGGAGCTCTTGGCCCGCACTCGCCGCACAGGCGGCGAGACATTGATAGGCGACAAGGGCTACGCCGGCAGGGCATTCGCCCAGGCCGTCAGTGAGCTGGGCGCGACGATCTTGCGGCCAAGGCGAAAGGACGAGCCGGGCCGAGGACCGCACCTGGCGCCGATCCGCCAGCGGATCGAGTCGATCTTCTGGAGCTGCAAGGGGACCCTCACCCTGGAGCGCCATGGCGCTCGAACGCTCGCCGGGCTCAGAGAGCGCATCCTGCAGCGGCTGCTCACCCTCGCCGCTGCGATATCTCTAAACCACCAACTGGGACGGCCAAGCCGGGCGCTGGTCGACTACTGCGCTTAGAGAGCCGTGGAATCAATCATCTAGGCGCCGTGCGACGCGTGCTTGGGTGCCAGGCCCATCCAACTTGGCGGGATCGATGGCGGGTGGAGCGTCTTGGGTGGCTGCCGCGTCGATGAGCGCGGCAAGCTCGTCCAGCTCCAGGAAGGTGCGAGAGGGCTTGGGGACGCGGATACGCATGCGCTTGCCGCGTGCCGGGTTCTGGGTGATCAGCTCGTCTTCGAGTGCTTCTTCGAGGATCGCTGCGAGCACGCCGATCGCCATGCGCATATGACGTGCGCCAATCGGTGTTCGCCGCCGGCCGCGCTTATCGCGGATGTCGGCTCCCGCCGCGATCGCTTCGCGTAGCTCAGTTGACTCGCGTACGAGCTTGGCCTTGAAGGCAAGGCACAGCTTCCGATCGATCTCATCCAGCCGGCGGCGCGCGAAGAACGGCAGCAGGTAGCAGCGCAGCAGGCCGCTGTACCCCTGCGCGGTGCTGGGCGCGAGGGGCTTATCGCCGAGCGTCCCGTCGATCTTGCCTTGCAGCCAGGCGGAGGCGTACTCGTGGAACGTGGGGATCCTCACCAGGGCGGGCTCTGGTGGCGGCGGTTGCTCTGGGCGCCAGACCCCGGCACGGACTCGGGCCTGGATGTTGCCGAGCTCTGTGCGTGCAGCGCGCTCCTGCCAGCCGCCGCCGCAGCCACAGCCACATCCGGGCCGCTCGTGCAGGTAGACGTCGTGGCGCTCACCGCTGGCGTGGAAGCGAAGTCGGAATGAGCGGGTGCTGTCGCCCAGCGTTCGGGTCAGGATCGACCCCGTGGAAGAGCGGGCCATCAGCTGGGCCGCCATCCCCCGGGGATACGCTTGCTCTGCATCGGGGCTCTCCTTCCGGTGTCGCGGCCGGGGGCCTTCACGCGCCGCCCGGCCACCTTTCGTTCGCGCGGTGACGTTAGCTCTCGTATGGCAACAAGTCGAGTCCTTTCGGCTGCCGTCTGCGCCGCCCAGAACATGCCGGCCGTCGGACGGGCGGTGGAGCTTCCTGGTTGGGGGCGGCGAGGGTGCGCTGGACGTGCTGGAGGTCAAAGCGCAGGCGGCCCTTGGTGCCGCTGAGGCGGATCGCGCCGAGCTGCTGGGCATGGATGTAGACCCATTCGCGCTCGACGCCGAGCACCCATGCGAGCTGCGTAGCATCCAGGTAGCGCACCCGCCCGTCCTGGCCCGGTGGCTCGGTGGCGAGGAGCTCGGCGACACGCTCGGCTATCGCTTGGACGTCGGCGGGATCGAGCCTCAAGATGTTGCGCTATCGGCAGAGGTCGTCCTGGCCCATTGCGCGATTCGGGCCCTGGCGATGGGCACGTACTCGGCTTCGCGCTCGACGCCGAGGAAGCGGGCGCCCTCGAGGATGGCGGCGATACCGGTGCTGCCGCTGCCAGCGAAGGGGTCAAGCACGAGCCCTCCTGGTGGTGTGAGGAGTCGTACGAGCCAGCGCATCAGCTCGATGGACTTGACGGTGGGGTGGATGTTGGCGACCGGGTTTGCGTTGGCGCGCCGATCGGCGGGAGCGCCGATCTTGACTGTTTGGGTGGTGGCGCGGGTGAGCTGGTCGCATCCGGCTTCGCGCTCGCGTGATGAGGCCTTGGGGCAGTAGAAGAAGCGCTGGCGCTCCCCGAGCATCCGGGCGGGGCAGTCGCGCTTGCACCGCTTGGCGGTGCAAGACGGAGCGTGGGTGAGCGCGAGGTTGGTGGGCCAGCGTCCCCGTTCACTGGCATGGCGTGCAGGCGCGTGTGAGCGGCCTTCACCGGGACATCGCGGCGGGCGCTCGCCGCGGCATGCGTCGATGTTCAGAGCCCCGGTGCCGTGGTGCTCGACGTTCTGAGCGGTGGTTCCTTCCAGGGGCTTGCGGGCGAGCAGGATCGGCTCGTAGGCGGGCTTGAGCGTCGTGAACTTCCCGATCGTCTACTCGATCTCGCCGGCGACAATGCTGCGCGGGTTCGCGCTGATGGTGGCAACCTCGCTGGCGATCCTCTCGGTCCCCGGCTACCTCGCGGCGCGCGTGCCCGCGTCGCTGGCGCTGCAAGAGTAGCTTCAGTTGCAAACCCTCAAGCAACCTCAAGCAAAAGGACGTGAAAAGGACGTGGCGCGCGAAACGGCCTTTTCGGACCCCCTCGACAGCCTTCCTCGACGGCCTCCAAACATGCCTCTGAGCAGGCATCTTTAGGAATGGCGAGACCCAGACTCGAACTGGGGACACCACGATTTTCAGTCGTGTGCTCTACCAACTGAGCTATCTCGCCGCGAGGGCGATGCTAGCGACTCTGCTGCTCTGAGCGTTCGAATTCCGCGATGAGGGCCTCATAGGTACCGCGCAAGCCCTCCGCCAACGGCATTGCAGGGCGCCATCCAAGCTCGCGCTCGACCTGGGCGATGTCCAGGCAGCTGCGTTTCAGCTCTCCCGGCCTCAGATCCGCGAGCTTGGGCTGAGTCGCCGATCCTGCCGCGGCGCGCAGCGCCTCCCAAACGGCGCTGACGTCCGTCTCCACGCCCGTCGCGACGTTGAAGGTCCCACCCTTGCCGGTGGCAGAGATCAGCGCGGAGACGACATCGCTCACATGCACATAGTCCCTCGTCGGCGTGCCATGTCCAAAGAGCGTGGGCGTCTGCCCAGCATGCAGATGGTAGGTGAGGATCGAGACGACACCAGCCTCCCCATGGGGGCTCTGACGCGGGCCGTAGACGTTGCCCAGCCGGCAGACAGTGTGCAACACGCCCGAGGAACGCGCCCAGGTGGTCACGTAGGCCTCGCCCGCCAGCTTTGAGGCCCCGTAGGGCGAGAGCGGGGCCGGAATCCGCTCCTCATTCGTGGGCAGCGGCGCATCGTCCCCGTAGAGCGCCCCGCCAGTCGAAGTGAAGACCACAGGGATCTGCAGCTTGCTCGCGACGTCGATGACGTTCAGCGTCCCCTGAACGTTTACCGCGCAGTCACGCAAGGGGTCCTCCACAGACGCCGTGACACTTGCCTGGGCGGCGAGATGATAGATCGCCTCCGGTCTTGCCTCCTCAATGGCCCGCTCCAACTTCCTACGATCGACGATGTCCAGCTGATGTAGCTCCGCCTGTCGGTTGACGCGCTGCGCCTCGCCCGAGGAGAGATCGTCGAGGACCGTCACCCGCTTTGAGGCCTGCACCAGAGCGTCCACGAGGTGCGAACCGATGAACCCGGCTCCGCCGGTCACCAGCACCGGCTGGGAGTCCTCGCTCATCGGCGCGAGGATAGATGATCGGCTTCGGACAGGGCCGCTGGTGGGAGCCAATGTTCAGTCCCGTGGGAGCCGATGTTCAGTTCAGCGCATGCGCGGGAAGGCCCAGGAGCTGTTCCGTTGTCGACACAGCCTCCTCGAGGCGCTTGAGCGGCGTAACGCCGGGGTGAACGTGCGAGAGCTCGTCCAGCACCGGACCGCCAAGCAGCACCGGCACCTCCTGGTGCCTGTCGCGAAGGTCGCCCAGGAGCCTGTCCAGCTCCGCGATAGAGGAAGCCTTGGTTGCGGCGAGGACGATCAGCTCGGGGGAGTGGCTCTCGATCACGCCGTCCAGCCTCTCTGAGGAGAGATCGGGATCGATCGTCGTCTGGTACCCCGCTGCCCCCAGCTGGTCGTTGACCATCTGCAGGATGAGCATCCGGTCTTCGCCTTCCACGCCTGCGATCAGGATCCGCTCGCGGTCGGGCTCTGAGCCGCGCAGCATGTAGCGATACATCGTCGCCAGAATGCGCCTGGTGATGCCGGCGGCGAGTCGTTCGGAGTCCTGGTCGATCTCCCCGCGCTCGGCCAGCTCTCCAATGTGGCGCATAGCCGGACCGAACACCTCGCTGTGCAGCACGCCGGGAGAGATGCCATCCTCGATCGCCTGCGCAAAGACCGCCTCGGCGGACTCGGCGTCGCCGCGTTCGATCGCCATGGAGTAGCTCTCCAACGCGCTCGTGACCAGCGCCTGCGGATCCGAGTTTCGCCTGGCCTGCGCGTCCGGCCCCGAGCTGCCCAGGACTTCGAGGAAGGCGTCGAGCAGGACTGGGTCGAAGTGCAAGCCACGCTGCTCACGCATCATCTCGACCGCTTGATCGAGAGGAAACGCCTTGCGGTAGACCCTGTCGCTCGTGAGCGCATCGAAGACGTCCGCGATCGCCACGATACGGCCCTCCATCGGGATCGCTTCTCCCGATATGCCCCGCGGATAGCCGCTGCCGTCCCACTTCTCATGATGGCTCAGCGCGATTGCCGCGGCGAGCTCGAGGATCGACGAGGAGGAGCCACGCAGCAGGCGGTAGCCCTCCTCAGCGTGCGTCTCGACGATCAAGCGCTCCTGTGCCGTCAACGGTCCGGGCTTCAGCAGGATCGAGTCTGGTATCGCAACCTTTCCCACGTCGTGCAGCGGAGCCGCGTGGCTGAGCAGCTCGCAGAACTCGCCACCCATCCCAATCTGCTCGGCGAGCAGCGTCGAGAAGCGGCCAATCCGCTCAATGTGCGCGCCTGTGTCCTCGTCCCTGAACTCGACCGCCATCGACAGGCGACGCACGGTTTCGGCCTGTGCGATCTCCAGCTCGGTGAGCGCGCGGCGCAGCTCGCGAGAGCGGGCTTCGATCTCGTCTTGCAGCTCCATCCTGCGTTGCTCTCCGCGACGCCATCCCAACAGCCAGGCAGCGGCGACGAAGAGGACAGCCCCAATCACGACGAGTGGCTGCGACAGTCCCGTCAACAGCGCCGCCGATGCACCCGCCAGCAGCAGCGCAAGCGGAGCCAGCGACCGGAGGGCCAACTCGATGTGCCGAGGAAGCGGAGATTTCAAGTGCACACCGTGCATCCCGCCTTTCGCGGACTTGAAATACGCGACCTCTGTGACTTCGCGCACAGACACTGTTTCATCTCTTCCTTGAGCGCTGTTCTATGCCTGATGCCGTGTCCCTGCTTATCGACGCCCATAGCGCGTCCGTATCCGCTCCGCGCGGTCTCCCGCATAGATGCCCGAGCGGAGAGCTCATACCCCTAGTTCGGCATCCGTCAAACCCCTCTTGAACGAATGTTCTAACCGGTCAGCACATGATCCAGGGCAAGTTGGACATTGTCCAGGGCGAGTTGGACATTTCGGCGCATGATCGCCCGTGCTCAGACCGTCGCCTGAATCGAGATCGTGCCAAAGCTCCCGTTTGCCGTGAAGGTGCCGCCGAACTGGGTAAGCAGGCTCGCCGCCGCCGCCGTCAGATCCGCTTCGATCCCGGCGAGCGTCAGTGTCCCGGCACTCTTGGCCGGCTTGAGACCCTTCAACGCGAAGAACGCCCCGTTGGTTGGTGGGTTCCCGACACTCGCGCTGAGCTGAGAGCTCGCCGCCAACGAGATCGTCAGGTCCGAGAGCCCAGCTTCGGTGCCGCTGGTGAACGAGCCCAGGCCGAAGTTCAGAGACGACGTCTCGGAGTAGGCGTAGCCGCCCGAGAGGGTCAAAGACCCGTAGCCCGTGACCGGATTCAGGGTGCCAGAGGCGATGGGCAGCGTCACGACTTCGCCCGCCAGCGTCGCCGGAGCGCTCGCCGTCGTGGTCACTTTGTGCTGGGTGAAGTCAGCGCTGCTCGCGGCGCTGGGGGTGATCGTCACGGTGCCTCCGGTGACCGTGAGGCTGGGCACGATGGCGGCGGCTTTCTTCTTTCCCTTCTTTTTCTTGGCGCCCTTCTTTTTGGCGCCCTTCTTCCTGGCCTTGTGTTTGGCCTTCGCCTGGTGGGCGCCAGGCCCCGAGATGGTGGTGGCGGCGAGCGCCGTAGCCGAGAAGGCAAGCATGGCGATCACGGCAACGATCGCCGTGAGGACGTTCTTGGTGCGCATCAATGTCTCCTTTCCTCGCGCGGAGGCAGCAAGTATGAGTCGTCCGCGGCTGTAGCGCAGAACGGTACAGCTCAACCGAAATCGGTGACCGAGTAAACCTGCTTACCCTCCAGCAGGGCAGGCGCCTCGGTGTCGGCTGTCGTGAAGACGCCATATGACAAGTGTCTGCCGAAGTCAAGGATCGCCACCACGTCGGTGCCGTCGACCGGATAAGGATGTCCCACCTCGATCGTGCAGTCGCGCCCTTCAACGCGACAGGCCAGCCGCCTAATACGTCGATCGGTCGGCGACAAGCCGGTCTCGCGCAAGGCGCGGGCCTGCAGCCGTCGGTACTCCTGCTCCTCATCCATAGTGGCAACGCCGGGAAGGAAGAAGCGCATTGGCGAGCCAGGATCTGAGCTTGAGGCGATCCTCAGACGGTACCACGCCCCGGCATATGGACTCGGCCGCCTCGAGGCGCCGACGCTTCGATCACCACCGCAAGAGCATCAGACCGACTGTGATCCCGGGACCGATGGTGACCATCAGCCCATGCTCCCCACGGCTCGGCTTGCGCTTGGCGATGGTGTCGTTGAGAACGTAGAAGATCGACGGCGTCCCGACGTTGCCGTGGTTGGCAAGTGCCTCCCAGCTCACGGCGACATCCTCGTAGGAGAGCTCCAGAGCGTCCTGGACGCTCTCGATGATCCGCTTGCCACCGGGATGAACCATCCAGTGCTCGATGGCCGAGCGCTCGCAGCCGTGACGGCCAAGGAACCTCTCAAGCACAGTGCCGAGACCGGCGCCGGCAAGATCGGGCAGCTCACGCGCCAAATGCAGATAGCTGTCCTGCGGGTGCAGCGCCATCGCCACAGCATCCAGAGTGCCGCCGATCTGGTGAACTTGCGAGGCCAGAATGGTCGGCCCCTCCTCGTTCGGTGCACCTGAGAGCAGAGCCGCGGCGCAGCCGTCTCCAAAGATCGCCGACCCGACCGTCTTGGCCCTCGTGTCGCCGGGCGTGGCCCGCATCAGCAGACCGCTCATGCTCTCGGCCGCTACCACCAGGCTCTGCTTACCGGGATGCTGGCAAAGCGATTGAGAGGCCAGTCGAAACAGCGGCACAGCACTCGCGCAGCCGACACCCGTGAGGTGATACTTGTCGGTCGAGGGGTCCATCTCGTAGTGATCGACAAGCCGGTGCGCCAGCGACGGGCAGCCAAGCGAGTAGAGGCTTGCGCTCACTACCGTCCCTATCTGGCCAGGATCGATCCCGAGGTCCTCTATGGCGCGAATCGCGTGGCGCATCAGCTCCTCCTCGACCTGCGGAGTGCGCCCCTGCAGCGTGGATGCCAGGAAGTCTTTGTCGAGGTTGAGATGGCGGCGCTCGACCCCGCACCGGCCGAAGATCCGTTGCGCAAACTCATCCTCATCCAGCCCCAGCAACCTCAGCACCTCATCCTGGGAGAAGGAGGTATGCGAGTCGGAGACCGACAGCCCGCTGATCCGCGGCAACGCATGGATCAGCGGGAGTTCGGTGGGGATACTCGTCGCACGAGCCGTGGATGCCCTCGGACCCGTTGGGTGCACCGTGGCTAGATCACCGTCAGATGGCAGCATTGGCATGCTCATACGCGCCCAGAACGCGCTTCTGCGGTTTGAGGTGTGGAAAGGAGGTGGCTAACTCGCCCCGGTCCCGCAGAGATCGATTCGAGTGGGCGCGGGCACGAACCTGCGCCCAGTTCCTCCAGCGCCCCCTTCAATGACATGGTTCCCGTGCAGCCGAAGCCGGCGCCTATGACCTTCACGTTCAGAGCTTACAAGCTCAAGGGATAGGCGATAAGGGCACTGGAAACCGAACAGCCCCTGCTTGGGTCGTGGGGACGTCCAGCGTTGGGGGGTTCTACGGCCATTTCGCCGCGCGCCTGGCGGCACGAAGCTCAGGGCCCGCCCTTAGCCTGTCAGTCGGAGAAGCCGAGGGCGGTGGCTTGACAATCGATAGTTGATCGATATATACTGTCCCTATGGGCATGCGTGCGATGCAAGAGGCGACGTTCCTGATCCTGACGGCTCTGGCCGGAGGCAGCCAGCATGGGTACGGGATCATTACGGACGTCGAGCAGATCTCGGACGGGCGTGTCCGACTGCGCGCCGGCACCTTGTACACGGCTCTGGACCGGCTTCGCGCGGACAGACTGATCGAGGTGGACCGCGAGGAGATCGTGGATAACCGGCTGCGCCGCTACTACCGGCTCACACCGCCGGGCGAGAAGCGACTCGCCGACGAGGCGGCCCGCCTGCAAGCGAACGCGGTCGTCGCGATGGCGCGGCTGCACCCGGCAGGGGCAATGCGATGACCGACGCAGCTGACCTGGAGCGCCGGTACCGACGTCTACTGAAGTGCTTCCCAGCGCGGTATCGCCGCGAGCACGAGCAGGAGATCCTGTCGGTGCTCATGGCCGGGGCCAGGGAAGGCCAGCGGCGGCCTGGACTGGCAGACTCCACCGACCTCGTGATGAGCGCGCTCTTCATGTGGTGGCGCGAAATGACCCGTCAACCTCGATGGCGATGGGAACGCAGGCACCCGCGCCTTATTGTCCGCGTTCGCGTTGCGATCGGCATCTGGCTGCTGGTGGTTGGCGCCGTACTGCTGGGCGAGGGCTACTGGTGGGGAGTGCTGATGGTTGCGCCAGCAGCTCTGCACTTCTACCTTGCCCACCGTCTGCGGCACGCCGTCTCGAGCTAGCGCTTAGCGCCGGCCTGCGACACCGGTCCGGTCGCCGTCAGCTGCCGATCGTCCTTTCCAGCAGCGCGAACAGCTCCGTGAAGTGCCGCTCGGCCGCTGCCTCGTCGTAGGCGGCGGTGTCGCTCATCGTGTAGCCGTGGGCGGCCCCCTCATAGAGCTCTGAGCGGTATCGCACCCCGGCCTCCTCGAGAGCCTGCTCGAGGGCCGCGACATGCTCCGGGGTCATGCTCTGGTCGTTGTCGGCGTGGCCGAGGTAGAGCTCGGCAGAGATCACGCCGGCGCTCAGATGCGGACTGTCCTCCTCGTCGCTCACGAGGCCCCCAGCGTGGAAGCCCGCGAGCGCCGCGACGCGCTCCGGGTAGGCGGCGGCGATCCGCCAGCCAACGCGCCCACCCAGGCAATAGCCCGTGATCGCAAACGGCGGGCTAGCGACCTCGCCGAGATAGTCAAGGTAGGCCGCCCCGTCGCTGGCGATCCGCTCGGGCGTCAGCTGCGCCATGGCAGGCCTCAGCCGCGCGAAGAACGGATCCCGTTGTGCGGGGTCCTCCAGATCGGGCATCTCCATGTTCGACGCCCGGCCGGCGCGATAGAGGACGTTCGGGGCGAGTACGACGAACCCCTGCGCTGCGATGCGGTCGACCATCTCCTCGATCCGGGGCCGCAAGCCGAAGGCATCCATCAGGAACAGCACACCCGGGTAACTCCCGTCCTGCCCGGCAGGCCGCGAGAGATAGGTATCTGCCACACCGTCCTGGGTACTGATGTCGACCGTCTCGCCGTTCATCGCTGCCCGCTCCCATCGTCGCTGGCCGGAAGGGTGCAGCTTAGACACAGATGACCAGTTCGAGCCTACAAGCTCAAAGCCACGTACTTGGTCTCGAGGTACTCGTTGATCCCCTCGAAGCCGCCCTCGCGGCCGAAGCCCGACTGCTTGACTCCCCCGAACGGAGCGGCCGCGTTTGAGACGATGCCCTGGTTGAGGCCGACCATCCCGGTTTCGATGCCCTCGACCACACGGAATGCTCGAGCGAGGTCACGAGTGTAGACATAGGCCACGAGGCCATACTCAGTTCTGTTGGCCGCTTCCAGGGCCTGCTCCTCGGAAGCGAAGGTCGCGACCGGGGCGACCGGGCCGAAGATCTCCTCATCGAGCAGCCGCGCGCCGTCGGGCACGCCGCTGAGAACCGTCGGCTCGAAGAAGTAACCAGGACCGTCGAGGGGACCGCCACCGATGAGCACCTCTGCTCCACGGTCTCGCGCATCGACCACAAGCTCGTGCACCTTGGCGCGTTGTTTCTCGTCGATCAGCGGCCCGACATCGGTGTCCGGCTCGGTCCCCCGCCCCACCCGCAGGGCCCCCATCCGCTTCGCAAGCCGGCTTGCGAACTCCTCCGCCACCGCCTCTGCGACGTGGAAGCGATTCGCCGCGGTACAGGCCTCGCCGACGTTGCGCATCTTCGCGAGCATCGCGCCCTCCACGGCAGCGTCGAGATCGGCGTCCTCGAAGACGAGGAACGGCGCATTGCCTCCCAGCTCCATCGAGACACGCAGCACCTGCTCGGCGGACTGTTCGATCAGGCTGCGCCCGACCTCGGTCGAGCCTGTGAAGGAGAGCTTGCGCGTGCGGGAGTCCTTGAGCAACGGTTCGATGACCGCGCCAGAGCGCTTGGCTGTAATCACGTTGAGAACGCCCTTGGGCAGACCTGCGTCCTGCAGAACCTGCGCCAGCGCGAGCATCGACAGCGGCGTCTGCTGAGCGGGCTTGACGACCATCGTGCAGCCCGCCGCGATCGCAGGTGCGATCTTGCGTGTCCCCATCGCCATCGGGAAGTTCCATGGCGTGACGAATACACATGGACCAACCGGCTGGCGCATGGTGATGATCCGTCCAGAGCCGTTCGTGTTGACCATGTAACGGCCGTGGATGCGGACCGCCTCCTCGGCGAACCACCGGAAGAACTCAGCCGCATAGGCGATCTCCGCCCTGGACTCGGCGAGTGCCTTGCCCATCTCGAGCGTCATCAGCAGCGCGAGCTCGTCACTGCGCGCCACGAGGGCCTCGTAGGCGCGTCTGAGGATCTCGCCGCGCTCGCGGGGTGGATGGGCGCCCCACCGCGCCTGGGCGTCAGCTGCCGCAGCCAACGCCGCGAGCGAGTCCTGCACCTGCGCGTCGGCAACCTCCACCAGAGGCTGCTGCGTGGCTGGATCCTCGACCACCAGCCGCCCGCCGCCGCTTGCCTGCAACCACTCCCCATCGATGAGCAGCTCCGTCGGGACCCGGTCGAGGAGCGACCGCTCTTCGCTCGCGGAGGCCATTGCTAGCGGCGCGCCCGACGCAGGCCGGCGTCGAGCCGACCGGCAGGACGAGGGTTGGAGGTTGCCGTGCAGCGCTCAGGCAGGCGCGTCTCCCATCCGATCCAAATCGAGTGCGGCACGCCGTGATGCGCTGCGCATGCGCCCGCCGTGCTCGAGCTCGGGAGGCGCACATAGGCCATGAACCCAACCTATCACCGCCACAGCCCCCTGCCCAGACATCTAGCTCTCGCCATCTCCCTGGCGTTGGTGGCGGTGCTGCTCAGCGGCACTGGAGCCCTCGCAAGCGGGAAGGGCGGCTACTCGCTGGTGATCGACGGAGCCGGCGACGGCCACGGCGTCGGCATGAGCCAGGAGGGAGCACTGGGTTACGCCGAACACGGCTACTCCTATACGCAGATCCTCTCCCACTATTACACGGGGACGGCGATCGGAACGGTGCCAGCAGGAGAGATCGTGCGTGTGGAGATCGGCAGCAAGGTTCACGACATACCGCTTGAAACATACGTCCGAGGAGTCGTCTCAGCGGAGGTGCCGGCGAGCTGGCCGATGGCGGCACTGGAGGCACAGGCCGTCGCGAGCCGCACCTATGCACTGACCGCGCACTCCGGCGGCGCGAAGTTCGACGTCTATGCCGATGCGCGCTCACAGGTCTACGAGGGCAAGATCGCAGAAACCCCTCGCACCAATGCCGCCGTAGCGGCGACCGCCGGCCAGGTCGTGACCTATCAGGGAAGCCCCGTCGTGACCTACTTCTTCGCGAGTTCAGGTGGAAGAACGGAGTCCATCCAAAATGCCTTTCTAGGAGCTTCGCCCAAGCCGTGGCTGGTGAGCGTGGCCGACCCCTACGACCAGGGTCCTCTGCACAGCTGGAAGCTGACGCTGACCTTCGCCGATGTGACCCGCCGGCTGAAGGGGCTCCTGAAAGGGAGCTTTCAGGGGATCGAGGTGCTGAAACGAGGCGACTCCCCGCGGATCGTCTCGGCGATGCTGCTCGGCTCCAGGGGCTCCACCCAGATCAGCGGCCCGGAACTTGCCGCCAGGCTCGGGCTGGATGCGACATGGGCCTACTTCGAGATCGAACACGCCGGCAACCTGCGCGCCGAGCCCGACCTGAGCAAACAGAGCGCCGCGCCCGAAGGGCTCTCGTCGAGCACCGAACCGGCGCCCTCAGGCGGCACGCCGGCGACCGGGCCTGATCAGCAGGCTCCCAGCGAAGCCACACCGGCAGCCGCCGCCAAGGTGGGACCGCAGGGCGGCGTCCGCGCCGGCTGACCCCAGGGAGGCTTCCGCTCCAGCGCCGCATCTTTAGGCTGGAGCGCAATGGGCCCGCTGCTGATCGCCGACATCCCGTGGCTGCTCTATCGATCCTTCTTCGGGCTGCCCGGCTCGATCGTCGACAGTGACGGCGCCCCTGTGAACGCGCTGCTGGGCACCGCCAACGCCCTGCTTGGTGCGATCGAGGCCTGCCGGCCCCGTGCGACCGTCGCGTGCTTGGGAGCCGAGCAGGCGCGCTACCGGGTGGAGCTCTACCCGCCCTACCACGCCCATCGCGATCCGATGCCTCCGGCGCTCGCCGCGCAGTGGGAGCGGGCGCCAGCGCTGCTCGCAAGCCTGGGCTTCACCGTAAGCGACAGCGAGGAGCTCGAGGCCGATGACGGCATGCACTCCTTCGCCCTTGCCGAGGCGGATGCGGGTGGGCGCGCCCTGCTGCTCACCGGCGACCGCGATCTCTTTCAGTCCGTCCGCGAGGACGTCGCGATCCTCGAGCTGGGCAAGGGCGGTGAGAGCAGCTACGTAGGACCCGCCCAGGTCAAGGAGCGCTACGGCGTCGATCCGTGCCAGGTGCCCGACTTCATCGCCCTGCGCGGCGATCCCTCCGACGGCCTGCCTGGCGCCCGCGGAATCGGCGCGAAGACAGCAGCTGAGTTGCTCGGCAGGCATGGTTCCCTGGAGGCGGTGCTGGCGGATGCCAGCAGCGCTTCCAGTCAAGAGCGGCCCAGGATCGTGCAGGCTCTGCAGGAGAGTGCTGAGCTGCTTGTCTCCTTCAAGGAGATCGCCACGCTCGTACGCACCGAGGTGCAGCGCCCGCCCGACGCAGGCCTCGATTGTGCAAAGGGCTCCCAAGCGGCGCTGAGGCTCGGCATGAGCGGTCTCTCGAGGCGCCTGCGCAAGCTCGAAGAGGGCTAGGGCGTGAACTTGACGGTGATCACGTCGCCATCGCGCATCTGGTAGTCGCGACCCTCCAGACGCAGTGCTCCACGCTCGCGCGCAGCCGCATAGCCGCCGGCATCCACCAGCTCGCGCCAGCCGATCACTTCCGCCCGCACGAACCCCTTCTGGATGTCAGTATGGATCTGGCCTGCCGCATGCCACGCGCTGAGGCCCTCATGCAGATGCCATGACTGCGCCGGCTTGGCCTCACCGGCCGTGAAGAAGGCGATCAGCGAGAGCAGCGCGAACGCCTCCGAGACGACGCGTTGCAGGCTCGATTCGCTCACGCCCAGCTCTTCGCGCATCGCCGTCGCATCCTGCTCCTCGAGCTCGGCGAGCTCGGCCTCGATGCGCGAAGAGACCGCCACCGCGCGTGCACCCTGGGCAGCCGCATGCTCGGCGATCTGCGCCGGCACCTCCGCGGAGCCCTCATCGACGTTGGCGACGAACAGCACGGGCTTGGCGGTCAGCGAGCCCAGGTCGCGCACGGCATTGGGGAGCTCCTCCGGCACCGGCACGCTACGCACGGGGTGTCCCGCTCCCAGCGCCGCGATGACCTCCTGCAGCCATGACTCCTCCAGCAGCGCCGTGCGCTCGCCGCTCCTCACAGCCTTAGCGACCCGTTCCAAGCGCCGCTCGGCCTGCTCGAGATCGGCCAGGGCGAGCTCGGTCTCGATCGTCTCGATGTCTCGCAGCGGATCGACGCTGCCCTCGGGATGCACGACGGTCCCGTCTCCATGCGTGCGCACAACATGGACGATCGCGTCGGTCTCCCTGATGTTCGCCAGGAAGCGATTGCCAAGGCCCTCGCCTCGATGCGCGCCCGCGACCAGGCCCGCGATGTCGTGGAAGTCGATCGTGTCATAGACGATGTCGGAGGCACCCACCGTCCTGACGACCTCGTTGAGGCGTGTGTCCAGAACAGGCACGACAGCGACATTCGGCTCGATCGTGGTGAACGGATAGTTGGCCGCCTCGACGCCGGCGCTCGTCAGCGCATTGAACAGCGAGGACTTGCCCGCGTTCGGCAGACCGACGATCCCGATCTTCGTGCTCATCGCCCTGGAACCTCCACCCTCCATCGCCCACGGGCTCGATGCTTCCTTGCCCTTGGGGCCAGCAGCGATCCGAGCAGGGCACCCGCCAGCACGTCGGAGGGGTAGTGCACACCCAGGTACAGACGCGAGAGCGAGAGACCCCCCGCCAGCGCGCAGAGCGGCGCCTTGGGCAGCCCCAAGCGCGAGTAGCCAAGTGCCCCGGCGAACGAGGTGCTCGCGTGGGCGCTGGGAAAGCTCAGCTGGGTCGGAGTCGAAACGAGCGGCGCCAGCCCCGGCAGGCTGGGACGCTTGCGTCTGACGAGCAGCTTGATCGCCGTGTTCAGCGCATAGCTGCCGGCCACCCTGAGAGTCGCTCTGCGCCAGTCCGAGCGCCGCTCGCGGTCAAGCGCCCATCCACCCGCCCCGATCGCCAGCCACACCCCACCGTACTGGCCCAGCAGGGAGAAACGCGCGACCGCCCGCTCTCTCGCCGCGCCGTGGCCGCAGGTGCGGGCTGCGCGCAGCACCCGCTCCTCCAGCGAGAACGGCGCCGTCAGGCGCGCCGTCAAGGCCGACGCTTCGCTGCGCCTTGGCACACCATCGCTCAGGCGCCGAAGCCCACGCGCGGCTCCTCGCTCTCGGAGCGCACGTAGACAACCTGAGCAAGGTCGAGGCGCACCGGTCCATCCTCGCTTTGCAGCTCGTGCCAGCCGCCGCCAAGGGCCTTCTGCAGCGCCGTGAGCTGCTCGTCGCTCACGCGCAGCCCCAGCACCTGGCCGCCCTTGAAGCCGATGCTGATCCGAATCAGGCCAGGCGCCATCAGGACACACCTCCGGTTGAAAGTTGCGGGCCATCGGGCTCTCCCGCGGGCTCGACGATCTCCGTGAGCACGCCGGCCGTCCCACGGGGGTGCAGGAAGGCGACCCTGGAGGAGCGGATGCCCGTTCGCGGCTGCTCGTCGATCAGGGGCAGCCCCGCCTGCCGCAGCAGCGCGAGTGTCGCGTCTATGTCGCTGACCTGATAGGCAACGTGGTGAAGCCCGGCGCCGCGCTTGGCGAGGAACCTGCCCACCGGCGTATCCCGATCCAGCGGAGCGAGCAGCTCGACGTGGTTCTCGCCCACGTCGAGCAGGACCGCCTCCACGCCCTGCTCCTCGACGATCTCACGGTGGACCACTTCCATCTGGAAGTGCTCGCGCCAGAGCTCGAGCGCGGGCTCGATCTCCTCGACGGCCACGCCGATGTGGTCTATGCGCCTGAACACAACGACTGGGCAGTCTAGCTTCCGCCCAGCGCGTCCTGACCTACGCCCACTACTTACCACCGCCGCTCTCTGCGCCCAGCGCGTCAGAGGCAACGGCGGCGGCCACGATGCGCAGGCCGACACCGGGTGCGCGCTCCAGACGTGGAATGTCCTTCATGATCTGTTCGATCGCCTCGCGATCGAGCACCTCGTGCTCCAGCAGCTCGCCGGCGAGCTCGTCGAGCTGTTGCCGATGAGCGACGATGATCTTCTGGGCCGCCCTGCGCGCATCCTCCACGAGCTCATGCCGCTCCTCGTCGCGAAGCCGCAGCGTTGTCTCAGAGAGGCGAACGTCTCCTTCGGGTGTACGCCCCACTCCATTGGTGCCCATCGCATAGTCGTGGACCATGGAGTGAGCGATGTCAGCTACACGGCGCAGATCGTCGGAGGCGCCGGTGGTGATCGCCCCGAAGACCGACTGCTCCGCCACGCGACCGCCCAGCAGCACCGTCATGTAGTCCAGCAGCTCCTCCCGCGTCTTGAGATAGCGATCCTCGGCGGGCAGGTTCAGCGTGTAGCCGAGCGCCTTTCCACGTGGCACGATCGAGATCTTGTGGACCTGGTCCACCGAGGGCAGAAGCTCGCCACAGAGCGCATGGCCTGCCTCGTGGTAGGCAACGACGCGCTTCTCGTGGCTGTTGAGAACCCGCTTTGACTGGACGCCCGCAATCACGCGCTCGAGCGCCGCATCGAAATCCGCCATCGAGATCGCCTTCGCCCCGCGTCTGGCCGCGAAGATCGCCGACTCGTTGCAGATGTTCGCCAGGTCCGCCCCCGTCAGGCCGCTCGTCTGCTGGGCCACCAAGCCCAGGTCGACGTCGCCCATCGCCTTGTCGCGCGTGTGCACCTGCAGCACCCCAAGCCGGCCTTTGATGTCAGGCGGCATGACGAACACCTGACGATCGAAGCGTCCCGGACGCAGCAGCGCCGGGTCGAGCTTCTCCAGCAGGTTCGACGCCGCGATCACCACGACCCGGCCGTTGCTGGCGAAGCCGTCCATCTCGACGAGCAGCTGGTTGAGCGTCTGGTCCTTCTCACCCGAGATGTCCATCCCGCGCCTTCCCCCGACGGCATCGAGCTCGTCGATGAAGATGATCGCCGGTTCGTGCTTGCGCGCAATCGCGAACAGCCTGCGGATGCGGGCCGCGCCGAGTCCCGCGAACATCTCCACGAACGACGCCGCCGACTGGGCGAAGAACTCCGCCCCAGACTCCTTGGCTACCGCCTTGGCCAGCAGCGTCTTGCCGGTGCCCGGCGGTCCGTGCAGGAGGACCCCCTTGGGCACCTTCGCCCCGAGCGCCTGGAAGGGCTTCGGTTCGCGTAAGAACTCGACGATCTCCTGCAACTCTGCCTTGGCCTCGTCGACTCCAGCGATGTCAGAGAACGTGACCGACTGGGCGGACGCCGGCTTGATCCGCTGCGGCTTGATCCGCGGCATCAGCTTCAGCATCCGCAACATGATGAAAATGAACGCGACGAAGAACAGGATCGCAACGACCGGCTCCCAGTTGACGGCCCAGCTCTGAAGTTCTTGCGTGAACGAGACGTGCGGTGGGGCGGGCACAGTGCTGCGCACGATCGCGGCGTGCGCAGCACTGCCCGCCACCTTGGTGTGCTTCAGCGCGACGGCGACAGTGCCATGCGCCACCCCTGCGTGAGCGAGCGGCGTCCCTCCCGCGGGCGAGTGTGTCGCAGCCGGCGCCTGCTTGCTCACCTGTCCACCCTCTCCGGCAAGTCCACCATCCTTGGCATCCATCCCATTATGGGGGTTTTCTATGTTCTTGTCGAGCGGGTCGGCTCTCAGCCGAGCAGGCGGGACGCGAGGTCTCTGTAGAACTCCGTCGCGAAGGCGAGATCACGGACATCGATGCGCTCATCGGCGCCGTGCACCAGCGGCCAGCCGTCGCTCAATGACTGGTGGCGTTGAGGGAAGAAGCCATATGCGACGCAGTCTGGGAAGGCCGCTCTGAAGTGGCGTGAGTCGGTGAATCCCGGAAGCACCGTCGGCAACACGCTCGCGCCCGGGTCCCGCTCGCCGATCCATAAGTCGATCGCGTCCATCAGCGCCGATGCGACGGGCGAGCTGTTGCCCGTGATCCGCTCGGTGAACTCGATCCCGTATTGCCCCTGCGCCTCGTCTCCCAGCACCTCGGCGATCCCCTCCCGCACCTCTTGCTCCCCCAGCCCGGGAGGCACGCGGCAGTCGACCCGCAGCTCAGCGCTGCTGGGTATCACGTTGATCTTCTCCGATGCCCTGATCTTGGTGGGCGTGAACGTCACTCCAAGCATCGGCTCTACGAAGATCGCGAGCAGCTGGTCGGCGGCACGGATCCTTGCGATCGCCCCGGCTGGATCCCGGGGATCCTCGCCCAGGGCACCCAGAAATGCCTGGGCCTCGACGGTCAACCGATAGGAGGGCATCTGCTCCCCCAGCCGCGCCAGCAGCGGGGCCAGCTTGAGCAGCGCGTTGACGCCCATCCGAGGCATCGAGGCGTGACCTGCCACACCGTCGGTCCTCACGGTGAAGCGGAACACCCCCTTCTCGGCACAGCAGACGCCGTAGCGTCGGCTGCCCGCGTACTCGAAGACCTGGCCGCCACCCTCGTTGACGAGCATGTCGCAGCGCACCTTCTCCGGATGCTCGGCGGTGATCCACTGCGCCCCTAGCTCCCCTCCCGTCTCCTCGTCCACGACCGCGACGATCAGGAGGTCCCCATTCTGCGGTCGCCAGCCCGCTCGTGCCAGCGAGGCGCCTGCCGCGACCTCGGCCGCGACCTGGGACTTCATGTCGAGCGCGCCCCTGCCCCACAGGAATCCGTCGGCGATCTCGCCCGACCAGGGATCATGGGTCCACTCGCGCGGGTCTGCAAGGACGGTGTCGACATGGCCCAGCAGGCACAGCGTGGGACCTGGCCGCACTCCCCTGAGCCTCGCCACGAGGTTGGGCCGCTGCGGCGTTGCGCCCAACAGCTCGCACTCGAACCCTGCATCGCGCAGATGCGCCGCAAGATACTCCTGGGCGGGGCGCTCGTCCCCCGGCGGATTGACCGTGTTGAAGCGGATCAACCGCTGGAGCAGCCCCGTGGCCTCTTGGGCGAGCGCCTGAGGGCTCATGTACCGATCTTACGCCGCCCCCTCGCCTCGCCGGCTTACGCGGCGACCTCGCTTGGCTGTGGCAGCTCATCGCCAGAGCTCAGCGGACTGGAGGATGAGCGCCTCAGCGCGCGCAGATCTTGTGCATCGACGCTTCTGGGGTGGTGACAGGCGGCAAGATGCCCGCCCGGATATTCAGCCAACGGGGGCTCGACAGTTCCACAGATATCGGTGGCATAGGGGCAGCGGGTGTGGAAGCGACAGCCCGGCGGCGGCGAGGCTGGGTTGGGCACGTCGCCCTGCAGCAGTTCGCGCTTGTGCTTGGCGTGCGGATCGGGCACGGGCACGGCTGAGAGCAGAGCCGCGGTGTAGGGATGATGAGGGGAGTCATAGAGCGCCTGCGACGGCGCCTGCTCGACCATCTTCCCCAGGTACATAACCGCAACGCGGTCGCACATGTGCCTGACGACCGAGAGGTCGTGAGCGATCAGCACGAGCGTCAGGCCGAACTCGGATTGCAGCTCGCGCAGCAGGTTTAGGATCTGTGCCTGGATCGAGACGTCCAGTGCCGAGACCGGCTCGTCGGCGACGATCAGCCGCGGACGCAGCGCGAGCGCACGCGCGACGCCGATCCGCTGGCGCTGGCCGCCTGAGAACTCGTGTGGGTAGCGGTTGTAGTGCTCGGGGTTCAGGCCCACCTGCTCCATGAGCTCCTGGACGGCACGCCGGCGCTCGCCTGAGCCCGTCTTCAACTTGTGGATCGCAAACGGCTCAGCGATCACGGAGCCCACGGTCTTGCGTGGATTGAGCGAGGAGTACGGGTCCTGGAAGATCATCTGCATCTCGCGGCGCTGAGCCTTGAGCGCGGCGCCTGCCAACCCCGAGATGTCCTCGCCGGCGAAGAGGATCGAGCCCGAGCTGGGGTCCAGCAGGCGGACCACCAGGCGGGCGGTGGTGGTCTTGCCACAGCCGGTCTCGCCCACGATCCCGAGCGTCTCGCCCTCGAGCACGTCGAAGCTCACATCGTCGACGGCATGGACTGCTCCAACTTCGCGCTGCAAGATCACGCCCCGCTTGATCGGAAAGTGCTTGACGAGGTGCCTTACCTCCACGAGCGCGCTCACAGCCGCTCACCCTCCAGCTCGACATCGCTGGGAACAAGCGCAGCCTCCTCGGGCATCTCCCCCTCGCGCCGGCGCGCCCAGATCCGCCTGCGCTCATCGGGGTCGATCACGCACGCGGCGAAGTGCTCGGCGTCGTCTGCAAGCGGCTGAAACGGCGGCTCGACCGCTTGGCATTCTCCCCGCGCGTGCGGACAGCGCGGATGGAAGGTGCAGCCGCTGGGCGGGGAGATCAGGCTGGGCGGGCGACCCGGGATCGGCACCAGCGCCTGCCCGCGGGGCAGATCCAGGCGTGGGATCGAGCCGAGCAGGCCCCACGTATAGGGATGCTGGGGATCGTCGAAGATCGACTGTGCGCCGGCGCGCTCGACGAAGCCTCCCGCGTACATGACCCCGATCTCGTCGGCCATCTCCGCGACCACCCCCAGGTCGTGGGTGATGATGATGATCGCCATGCCAAGCTCGTGCTGCAGGCGCTCCAGCAGCGCGAGGATCTGAGCCTGCACGGTCACGTCCAGCGCGGTCGTGGGCTCGTCGGCGATCAACAGTGTCGGCTCGTTTGCCAACGCCATCGCGATCATTGCCCGCTGGCGCATCCCGCCGGAGAACTCATGCGGATACTCGTCCAACCGGCGCTTGGGGTCTGATATCCCGACGAGCTCGAGCAGCTCCGTGGCGCGTGCGCGCGCGTCGGACTTGCGCACCTTACGGTGGGTCTGGATCGCCTCGACGATCTGAGCGCCGACGCGATAGAGGGGGTGCAACGAGGCGAGCGGATCCTGGAAGATCATCGCCATCTCCTTTCCCCGTAACTCGCGCAGCTCGTGCTCGTCGAGGCTCACCAGGTCCCGCCCCGCGAAGCTCGCGCTGCCCGAGACGGTGGCGCCCATGCGCTTGGTGAGCCCCATCAGCGTCAGCGCGCTGATGCTCTTGCCTGAGCCCGACTCGCCCACGATGCCCAGCGTCTTCCCCGCCTCCAGCGAGAAGGACAGGCCGTTGACGGCCTTGACCACCCCATCGTCGGTCGGGATCTCCACGTGGAGGTCGCGGACCTCGAGCAGAGGACTCACTGGTAGCGCACTCGCGGATCGAGATAGGCGTAGGCGATGTCCACGATGATGTTCGCCACGACGATGAACATCGCCGCGAGCAGCACTGTGCCCTGGATGATTGGGAAGTCCGAGTGTACGATCGCCTCGTAGTTGAGCCGGCCCACCCCGGGTATGTCGAAAACGTCCTCGACGAGCACGATACCCCCGAGCAGCGTCCCGATGTCCAGGCCGAGCACAGTCACGATTGGCGTGACGGCCGAGCGCACCCCATGGCGCAGGATCACGCGACGCTCCCGGAGTCCCTTCGCGCGCGCGGTCCGGATGTAGTCCTCGCCCAGGACGTCGAGCAGGCTGCCGCGCAGGATGCGCGCGTAGATCGCGGCGAAGCCCGCGGCCAGCACCATCCACGGCAGCAGCAGCGATGTGAACCATTTGACCGGTTCTTCGGTCAGCCCGACATAGCTTGCGGCCCCCGGGAAGATGGAGAACTTCCCAATGTCCGATGCGAACAGGAAGAGCACGATCAGCCCGAGCCAGAAGACCGGCGTGGAGACGAACGCGAGCGCCGTCGTCATCGCCGCGCGATCGAGGAACGTGCGCCGGCGCACGGCGGAGATTATGCCGATCGGCAGACCCACGACGAGCCACAGCACGACCCCGCCGGCCGCCACCGATATCGTCGCCGGCAGTCGGTTCGCGATCAGGCTCTTGACCGAGGCGTTGCTGTAGTAGCTGTAGCCGAGGTTGAAGTGCAGGACAACACCCTTGATGTAGTCAAGGAACTGCGTGTAGAGCGGCTTGTCCAGGCCCAGTGAATGACGGATCTCGGCGATCACCTTCGGGCTGGCGGCCTTGCCCGCGCGCAGTTCGGCAGGGTTGGCCGAGGGTAGGATGTTGAAGAGCACAAACGTGATCCCCGCGACAATGAACAGCAGCGCGATCCCCCAGAGGACGCGACGGATTATGTAGGTGGTCATCGGCTCATGGCGGTCGGATCGTCGCGGTCAGAGATAAGGGCGCATCGTGTGCAATCAGGGTGCCGATAGAGGCACAGTCCGGCCCGCGCGGGCGGGCCGGACTGTGAGCTTGTGGGTCTCGGGGAATCCGCCTCGCCCTGAGGGCAGGTCCCGCGACCCGGTAGCGGTTACTTCAGCGAGGTGAACGAGTAGTCCCACGTCCCTGTGTTCCATATGTCGTCGACACCGGCGACTTCGCTGCCCTCGATATCGGCCTGTGTCACTGACACCTCGGGGGCCGCGACCGCCTGTTCGACCAGCATTTCGTCGATCTTGGCCCAGGCCTTGGCACGCGCTTCTTCGCCTACCACGAGCGCCGCCTTGTCCATCGCCGCGTTTATCTGCGGGTTGTTGACCTGCCCCCAGTTGGAGTTTTTGTCGGGAATGATTCCGGGACCCCAGAACGGTACGTAGAGCACCGTCTGCGGATCGGCGAAGTCGCGTACCCAGCCGACGTTCGGACAGACGTCGATCTCCTCTTTGGGAACGCCACAGTACTTCGAGTACATGGTCGCCTGTTCGACGAGGCTGAGATGGGTTTTGAAGCCCAGCTTTTCCAGCGCCGAATTGGTGATCTGGGCCATGTCTTCGGCCGGTGAGCCGGTCGAGCCGACGACCTGCAACGTCGCGCCGCCGGTGTACTTGCCGCTCGGATAGCCAGCGAGCTTGATGTACTTTTCAGCGACCGCCATGTCCCCTTCGGGGTGTTCGTTGTAATCGACTTTCGGCCCTTTTGCGCCACCGGACTGTTCGTAGCCGTCGACGCCCGGGTAGATGAAATGCGTCAGCGGTTCCGCCACCAGCGGGCCGCCGCGAGCCTTGACGATCGCGTCGCGGTCGAGCGCCGCCCAGACCGCCTTGCGCAGGTCGAGATTCTTGAACGGGCCGTGCGCGTTGTCGAGCGTGGCGTAGTAGGTACCGCCACCCGGGGTGAACGTAATCTGTTGTGGATAGTTTTCGTAGGCTTCCTTGATGATCGACTGCGCCGGCGGGTCGTTCTGCACGACGTTGGTGCCCTTCAGCACCTGCTGGCCGATGACCGACGGTTCACCGCCGATGTTGATCTGGATTTCGTTCAGGTAGGCCGGCCGGAAGTCGGTCTTCGGATTCCAGTTGGGATTACGCACCAGCGTCGCCGACTTGCCAGGCTGGTAGCCGATGCCAAGGAACTTGCCCGTCTTCGGTTCGGACTTCACCATGTACGGCCCTGTGGCAACCAGGTATTCGGTGCCATAGGTGGTCGGGCTCTTGGCGTCGAGCGGCTTGGCAAATTCGGGCGGCACCGGCGCGCTCAGCGGCAGGCTGAGCGCTCCACTCAGCAGCGTCGCGGTCGCTTCGGTGAGATGGAAGACGATCTCGTAGCGGTTGGGCGTTTCGATCCCGGCGATCGGCCCGCCGGTGGCGGTCTTTGCGCCAACGATGTCTCCGAAGTAGGGCCCGAAGTAGGGGTTGGCGACTTTTGGATTGGCTCCACGCTCGATCGCGTACGCCACGTCGCTTGAAGTGACTTCGCGGTTGACCGGCGGGCTGAAGTGAATGCCGTGCTTTATTTCGACCGTCAGCGTCTTGCCCCCGTCACTGACGACGGGCATCGCCGTGGCCAGATCGGGAGAGAGCTTTGTCGCCGTGTTGGGCATGTAGGAGTAGAGCGGGCGCTGCGTCGCATAGGTGACGGTGTAGTCCTCGACGAAGTAGGACTCGCCCGGGTCGAGGTGTTCGAAGTCCTCGTGGTCAAAGACCTTGAGGACGCCGCCGCGCTTCTTGCCATAGAGCTGCTGGCCGGTCGGCGACTCGCCTGCCTTCAGCTGGAGGCCACCAGACTTGCTACTGGCGCTACTGCTCGGGCTGCTTTTGCTGGAGCCACAGGCGGAAAGCGTGAGGGCGAGCAATCCGCTCGCCAGCATCGCCGCCGGGCCCCTCCATTTATTTAGGACCATCTTGACTCCTCCTTGTGTGCTTGCATGGCTGCGTTCCTGCTTGGTTCATGCCGTCCTCGGATTCAGGGCGTCCTGCAGACCGTCGCCGACGAGGTTGAAGGCCAGCACCGTGATCAGCAGTGCCAGGCCGGGGAAGACCATGTACCACCAGGCGGTGTTGAAGATTGGTGTCGCGTCGGCGAGCATCTGGCCCCAGCTGGCCGTCGGCGGCCTGACACCCACCCCCAGGTAGGAGAGCGAAGCCTCCAGCAGGATGTTCTGAGGGATCAGCAAGCTCGAATAGACAATCAGCGGCGCGACGAGATTGGGCAGGATCTCGGAGAAGACGATGCGCAGGTTCGACGCGCCGAGCGAGCGCGAGGCGTCGACGAACTCCTTCTCGCGCAGCGAGAGCACCTGGCCGCGGACGATGCGGGCGACATAGGTCCAACTCACGATCGTGACGATCGCGAGGATCGTGGGCACGCCCGGCTGGATCAGGCCGCTCACGCACCCTCGCACCCCGCACGCGGCTCCCAAGCCCAGGCCTAGCAGCAGCACCGGGAACGAGAGCACCACATCGATGCAACGCGAGAAGAACATGTCCACGGCGCCGCGATAGAAGCCAGCCAGCAGGCCTACGACGGTGCCGATCACCGTCGCGATCACGGTGCCGATGATCCCCACCTCCAGCGACACGCGCGCGCCGTAGATGACTCGTGAGAGCACATCGCGGCCCAGCTGATCGACGCCAAAGGGATGCGCCGCGCTCGGGCCGAGTGGACTGCCAAAGGCATCAGTCAGATTGGGGTTCTGGATATATGGGCCAGGCAGTCCCAGGATGCTCACCAGCAGGGGCGCGGCGATCGCGATCACCACCAGCAGGAAGATGACGACCAGCGAGGCGAGCGCCACGCGGTCCTTGCGAAAGCGCCGCCAGAACAGCTGCAAAGGAGATCGCGCCGCCACGTCGCCTCCGGCAAACGGCTCCAGAGGCGCGGAACCTCCCTCGATTAGGTCGAAGGCTGTGGAGCTCATGGCAGCGCCAGGTCTTGCGGGACCCTCCTCGTCGCACCGGTGTACGTATAAGTAATGTAAATCACTTGGCCCTGAGTTCCTAGCTGAAGCCCTCAGTTCCTAACTGAAAGGCCAAAGTCTCTAACTGGTGCCCTAACTTCGACGTCCTGCGCCCCGCAACCTCCCGCGGGCGCGGAATACTCAGAGCATGGATACGCTGTTCGACGAGGAAGATGGACAGCGGGATCGTGCTCCCGCTGGGCGGACGAATGGGGCCCCTCAGCCACCTGACGGCCCGCAGAACCATCCAAACGACCCGCAGGAACGCCCTTTGGCGGTGCGGATACGCCCAAAGCGCCTCGAAGACTTCGTGGGGCAGAGCCATCTGCTCGGCGAGGGGTCGGCGCTGCGCAGCGCCATCGAGCGGGGGGCACCCCATTCGATGATCCTCCACGGGCCCCCGGGATCGGGTAAGACGACCCTTGCACGCATGATCGCCGAACGCTCGAATGCGGCCTTCGAGGAGTTGAGCGCCGTGCAGGCGGGTCGACCCGAGGTGCGCGAGGTGCTGGAGCGCGCCAGGCAGCGCCTGGTTGCGAGCGACCGTCGGACCGTCTTCTTCCTCGACGAGATCCACCGCTTCAACAAGGCCCAGCAGGACGCGCTGCTCCCCGCCGTGGAGGAGGGCCTCGTCACGCTGATCGGAGCGACCACCGAGAACCCGGCATTCGAGGTCAACGGGGCGCTGCTCTCGCGCGTGCGTATCTATGCGCTCGCCGCCCTCTCGGCCGATGAGGTGGCGAGCGTGCTACGCCAGGCCCTGGCGAGATCTGCCGCCGAGGCCAGCGGTGAAGAGGTGCGGAGCAATGAGCCCCAAGGCGAGGAGGTGGAAGTCGAAGAGGAGGCGATCGACTTCCTCGCGATGCGCTCCGACGGGGACGCCCGAACCGCACTGAACGCGCTGGAGCTCGCCATCGCGACAGCAGCCGCGCTCGGCGAGCGCAGCGTGAGCCTGCAGCGAGCCGAGGATGCCCTCCAGCAGCGAGCGGTGCTCTATGACCGCAAGGGTGATCGTCACTATGACTACATATCCGCCTGGATCAAGGCGACACGCGGCTCGGACCCTGACGCCTCCCTCTACTACCTGGCGGTGATGCTCGAGGGCGGCGAGGACCCTCGCTTCATCGCCAGGCGGATGATCATCCTCGCCTCCGAGGATGTCGGCAACGCCGACCCAGCCGCACTGACCCTCGCTGTGTCCGTCGCTCAGGCGGTCGAGCACGTCGGCATGCCCGAGGCGCGCTACGCGCTCGCGCAGGCCGCGATCTACCTCTCGCTTGCACCGAAGTCCAATGCTGCCGGCAGCTCACTGGCAGCCGCTCAGCGGCATATACAGAGCAACGGTGCGGCCCCGGTGCCTTCCTGGCTGCGCTCCGGCCCGAGGCCAGGGCTCGAGACCGGCGGCTATGACTATCCCCACGCGCACGCAGGTCACGTCTGCGCACAGGAGCTGGCGCCGGAGACGGTGGTGGGCATGCGCTTCTTTGAGCCCGACGAGGCCGAGCCCCAACTCGCCGCCAGGCTCGCCCAGATTCGCCACGCACGGGGTCGCCCAGATTCGCCAGGCGTGGTGTCGAGGGGGATAATCGAGCCGTGAGAGACGGGGCAATCGTCCAGCAGTCCGCACCTGAGCAGCCGCTGGCTGAGCAACTGCTCCAAGCCCGTGACCCCGCCACGGGCAGGAGCCTGGGCGCCGTGCAAGCCACCACTCCCGAGCTCGTAGAGCAGGTCGTGGAGGAGGTGAAGATGGTCCAACCGCTGTGGGCGCTGCTGCGCATCGAGGACCGAGCGCGGTATATGCGCCGGATGGCGCAGGCGGTGATCGATGACTTCGACGAGCTCGTGGAGGTGCTCGGCCGCGAGCAGGGCAGGCCCAGGTCAGAGATCGCGACGCTCGAGCTGCTGGCGGCGATCGACGCGCTGATCTGGATCGCCGAGGAGGGCGCTCAGGCGCTGGGAGCCAAGCGCGTGAAGGTCCACCACTCCATTGCGATAGCCAAGCGCGCCCGCGTCGCCTATGAGCCCTTCGGCGTCGTCGGTGTGATCGGCGCGGGAAGCGCACCGTTTGCACAGCCCCTGGGCCAGGTCGCCGGGGCGCTGCTCGCGGGCAACGGCGTGGTCCTGAAGCCTGCGCGGCGGGCCTGTCTCGCCGGTGAGCGGATCGCGGCTGTCCTCGCTCGGGCGGGTTTGCCCGAGGGGCTCGTGCGGGTGATCCACGGGGGCGCCCAGGTGGGAATCGCGCTTGCGAAGGCGCCTGTGAACAAGATCCTGTTCACAGGATCGCCGGCGGTCGGGCGGTCGGTGGCGAGGGAGTGCGTCTCACGCAACAAGGAGGTCACGGTCGAGCTCGGCGGCAAGGACGCCATGATCGTGCTCGCGGACGCTCGACTTGACAGGGCAGTCAGCGGAGCGTTGTGGGCAGGCTGCGCCGGAGCAGGCCAGGCGCGAGGCTCGATCGAGCGGATCTACGCGGCCACGGAGGTCTCGGAGCGGTTCATCTCCAAGCTGGTGAGCGGTGCCCAGTCGCTGGTTGTGGGCGATCCCGGCGATGCTCGGACACAGGTCGGCCCGCTCTCCTCACGGCCTCGGCTGGACTATGTCCAAGAGCTGGTTGCCGAGGCGGTCGCCCAGGGAGCCAGAGTGCATTGCGGAGGACCGTTGGAGCGCCAGCCACCGGGTTGCAGCGGAGCCTTCTACGCGCCGGCTGTGCTCAGCGGCGTCACCCATGAGATGCGCCTGATGCGCGAGCCGCTCGACGCTCCGGTGCTGGCGGTGATGAGCGTGGACTCGATCGAGCGCGCGATCGAGCTCGCCAACGACTGCGATTACAGCCTCGGAGTCTCCGTGTGGACCGACGATCGTCACAGGGCCCTGCGGATCGCACGGGAGGTGCACGCCGGCATGGTGTGGCTCAACGATCATCTGCCGGGCCCCTCGATCTCACGCGGTCCCTGGGGTGCAGCCGCGGGCGGGGGACTCGGCAAGACACTGGGCCGTGCGGGCCTTGAGATGTGCGCCCAGGAAAAGCTGATCGCCTGGGATCCACAGCGCACACGTGGACTCTGGTGGGGACCCTATGACGAGCTGCTCGAGCGCGGCGCCAGAACCGTCGCACAGCTGCGCTCCACCCGCGAGTCCGATCGAGATCATGCCTGGCGCGCCGGTGCGCTGGTACTCGCTCGGGTGGGAGCGCGGGCGTTGCGCAGGCGCTGAGCGCCTACCCTGTAGAGCTATGCCCGCCCAGGCCTATGCAGGCAAGGAGTGCGTCTGCCAGCTTCGCAGGGAGATCTGCGATCAGAGCTGCGTGCAGGGCATGCTCGAGACCCCCTTCTACATCGCCTGCCTGCGACTGACCGGCCGCCGCTGTGTGGTGGTGGGCGGCGGCGAGGTCGGGCTCGAGAAGATCGAGGGTCTGCTGGCCTGCGACGCATACGTGACGCTGATCGCACCCGCCGCCACGGCCGAGCTCCAGGAGCACGCGCGTGAGGGCGCGATCCACTGGGAGCGGCGCGAGTACGGAGGTCAGGCGGATTTGGAGGGCGTGTTCCTCGCGATCGCCGCGACCAGCGACACGGACGTCAACATCGCCGTCTACGAGGACGCCGAGCGCAGAGCGATGCTGGTCAACGTCGTCGACGTGCCTCCGCTGTGCAACTTCATCCTGCCCGCGATCGTGCGCACCGGGCCGCTGGCGATAGCGATCTCGACCGCCGGCGCCTCCCCGGCGCTCGCCAAGCGCATGAAGCGCGAGATCGCCCAGCTCTTCGGCGAGCCCTACGCCCAACTCGCGGTCTTGCTCAACGGCGCCAGGGGCTGGGCCAAGGCCACCCTGCCCACCTATCAAGATCGAAAGCAGTTCTTCGAGGGGATCGTCGGAGGGGACCCCGACCCCATCCAGCTGCTGCGCGCGGGCGATCAGGATGGGGTGCGCGAGCTGATCGCGGCAGCCCAGCGCGCGCACGAGCCGCAAGCCTCGCGCGCCTGAGCTCGTGGTCGCACTCGAGCTCGATCGCCTCGAGCGCCGCTATGGCGAGCGGGCAGCGCTCAGCGATCTGTCGCTGTCGCTGAACGCCGGCAAGACGCTGGCGGTGCTCGGCGCCAACGGCGCGGGCAAGACGACGCTGTTGCGGGTGCTGGCGACGCTGCTGCGCCCGCACGCCGGCGGCGTGCGAGTACTGGAGCGCAGGCTCCCCGAGGAAGCTTGGGCCGTGCGCGGACGGATCGGCCTGCTTGGCCATGAGCCGCTGCTCTACCGAGAGCTCAGCCCCCTGGAGAACCTCACCTTCCATGCCCGCCTGCATGGTGTGGCGCAGACGCGTGTCCATGAGCTGCTTGCCCTGATCGGGATGACCAAGCGCTCCGAGGAGCCGCTGCGCACGCTCTCGCGCGGGATGGTCCAGCGGGTCGCGATCGCGCGAGCGGTGCTCCACGATCCCGAGCTGCTGCTGCTCGATGAGCCCAGGGCGAACCTGGACCCGAGAGCCTCCGAGCTGATGGAACCGCTGATCGGCGCAGAGTCCGGGCGCACCCGCGTGCTGGTCAGCCACGATCCGACAGCGGGTGCCGCAGAGGCGGATCTGGTGCTGGGACTGCGCTCCGGGAAGCAAGCGCTGCTTCGGCCTGCCGGCGAGCTCGATCAGAGCGCGATCGCGGAGCTCTACCGTTGAGCGGGCCGCCGGTCGGCACAGCGGCTGCAACAGCGGCGCTGCTGCGCAAGGAGCTGCTCGTCGAGCTGCGCACGCTCGAGTCCGTCCCAGCGATGTCGCTGTTCGCGGTGAGCACCTTCGTCGTCTTTCACTTCGCCCTGAACCGCGGCAGCGTGGATGGAGACCTCGCGGCTGGGGTGCTGTGGGTGACCCTCCTGTTCGCGGGGCTGCTCGGCGTCAACAGGCTGTTCGTCGCGGACTCCGAGCAGGGCGGCTTCGACGGCTTCCTGCTCGCCCCTGTCGATCGCTCCTCGATGCTGATCGCGAAGGCCGCCTCGCTGCTGCTCTACCTCTTCGCCCTGGAGCTGGTGGCGGTGCCGGCATTCGCACTGCTCCTGCTCGGACCTCCACTTGGCAAGGCCCTGCCCGATCTGCTCGCCGTCCTGCTGCTGGCCGATCTGGGTGTGGCGGTGATCGGCACGCTCGTGGGCGCACTGGCGGTTCAGACGCGGGCACGGGACCTGTTCGGCCCGCTGCTCTCACTGCCGCTGTTCGTGCCGATCGCGATCGGGGCGGCGCGTGCCAGCGCGCCACTTCTGTCCTTTGGGCACAGTGGCGGCCTGCAGGCCCGCTGGCTGTTGACGCTGGGGCTCTATGATCTGGTGTTCGGGCTGATCGCCTACGCCCTTTTCGATTTCCTGCTCGAGGATTGAAGTCCATGTACGGCAAAGGCCTTCGCGCGCTGAGCTTCTCCACAATCGCGGCCATGGCGCTCGCGCTGTCTCTGGTGTTCTTCTACGCGCCGCTGGAAGCCGAACAGGGCTTCCTGCAGAAGATCTTCTACATCCACGTGCCGCTCGCGATCATCGCGCTCTGCGGCTTCGTCGTCGGCGGAATCCTCGCGGGCCTGCATCTGCGCACGCGCGATGCAAGGTGGGACCTGCGCTCATACGTGGTGATTCACATGAGCCTGATCTTCGCGGTCGGCACCCTGATCACGGGCTCGATCTGGGCGAGGGGCTCATGGGGGCACTGGTGGGTGTGGAATGAACCGACCCTCGTCTCCTTCCTGATCGTCTTCCTGCTCTATGCCACCTACCAGCCCCTGCGCTTCTCGATCGAGGACCCCGAGCGCCAGGCGCGTTTTGCCTCGGTGTTCGCGATCATGGCGGCGGTGTTCGTCGTAGCGAATTTCATCGCTGTGCGCCTGTCCACCGCCTACCTGCACCCGCGGGTGTTCAGCTCCGCCTCCAACCTGCCTTACCAGATGGCATTGACGTTTCTGCTCTCCCTGGTGGCGGTCACGCTGCTGTTCATAACCCTCTGCAAGTACGAGCTGACCGCCAAGCATGCCCGCGGTCAGGTCAAAGCTCTGCGCCTACGACTCAGCGAGGAGATATTGGACTGATGGGATCGACATTGCTCGGGGGATGGCCGTTGCTGGGCGAGGTGCCGGCGCTGCCGCTGCACGAGGCGGGCAAGTATGTCGCGGGCGCCTACATCGTCGCGTTCCTGGTCGTCTTGATCTACGTAGCGATCATGGCGATCCGCCTGAGCCGCATCGAGCGCGAGCTGGGTGAGCTGCTGGCGCTCACCGAGCATTCGGGCCGCCGGCGCCCACAGGAGCCCGCCGCGCACGAGCAGCCCGACCTGGGCGGCCGGAAGACGAGCCCCGTATGAGGCACAGCCGATGAGCGAGCTGCTCACGCTCGGCGTCTCGCACAAGACGGCTCCCGTCGCGCTGCGCGAACGCCTAGCCTTCACGGAGACACAGGCAACCGCGCTGGCGCAGGAGGCCACCTCCAGCCCAGGGGTCAGCGAGGCGGTGGTGATCTGCACCTGCAACCGCAGCGAGATCTACCTGGTGGTCAGCGATCCGGTGCGCGCTGAGTCCGACGTCCTCGGCCTGCTCGCAGGACGTGCCGGCATACGTCCCACCGAGCTCGCCGACGCGATCTACTCGCCGCGCAACTGCGACGCCGCGCGACAGCTCTACAAGGTCACAGCTGGTCTGGAGTCGATGGTTCTCGGAGAGGCAGAGATCCAGGGTCAGGTCAAGCGAGCACACGAGATTGCGATGCGCGCGGGCTCCACCGGCGCGTTCACCAACCGACTGTTCGCGGCCGCGCTGAGCACCGGTAAGCGTGTGCGCTCCGAGACGGCCCTCGGCTCGAAGAAGACCAGCATCTCCTCAGTGGCGGTGGATCTCGCCCAAGGCGTGCTCGGCTCCCTGCAGGAGCGCCATGTGGTCATCATCGGCGCCGGAGAGACGAGCGAGCTGACCGCGCGCGCGCTGGTGGAGCGCGGTGTGGAGACCGTCTTCGTAGCCAACCGCCACGCCGACAGGGCGCTCGGGCTCGCCCAGCGCATCGGTGGGTCGGTCGTGGGCCTGGACGACCTCCCCGACCAGCTGCTGGGAGCCGACATCGTCGTCTCCTCGACCTCGTCCCCTCATGCGATCGTCGGGCACGAGGAGCTCGAGCTGGTGATGCGCGAGCGCAGCGAGCGTCCGCTGCTGCTGATTGACATCGCCGTGCCACGCGACATAGAGCCTCGCTGCGGCGAGCTTGCCGGCGTGACGCTCTACGACATCGATGACATGCAGGCCGTGGTCGCGCGCAACCTCTCCACCCGAGCGGAGGAGATTCCCCAGGCCGAAGCCATCGTGGAGGAGGAGATCAGACGCTTCGCGCTATGGCTGGGAGGTCTCGAGGCGCTCCCCACGGTGAGCGCGTTGCGTGAGCATGCGGATGCGCTTGTCGAGCAGATTCTTGCCGAGAACGCAGGCCGCTGGGAGTCGGCATCCCCTCGCGACCTGGCGCGGGTGGAGGCGATCGCCAGAGCGGTGTCCAGCCGCCTCCTGCACGAGCCGACGATCCGCCTGCGCAGCCTTCCCGAGGCACGCAGGCATCCAAGCCTGCAGGTGATCAGAGAGCTCTTCGGGCTGTCAGCCACAGAGCAGGCCTCTGCCGAGCAGGCCGCCGAGGGCCAGGCGGCTGAGGACTTCTCAGCGGAGATCCAGGCGCCCGACAATGTGCGGACCCTCCCTCGCCGCGGCAGTGGCTCCGGCGCCGCCGGATCCTGATCGGACGCGATGGCGCAGCTATTGCGGATCGGCACCAGGGGGAGTGCGCTTGCCCTGGCGCAGGCCGCACACATCAACACCCTGATCGACGAGCGCTGTCCCGGGATGGACGTAGAGATCGAGGTGGTGCGGGTCAGCGGCGACCTCGAAGTGGGATCTGGGTCCACGAAGCCCGCCGCGCCGCAGCCCGGCGCGGTGAGCGACAAGCGACGCTGGATCGACGCGATCGAGGATGCGCTGCAGAGCAAGACGATCGATCTGGCCGTCCACTCGGCCAAGGATGTTCCCGGGGAGCTGGCGCAAGGGCTCGCTCTACTAGGTGCTCCCCGCAGGGCGCCCGCGCAAGACGTGCTCTGTGGAGCGCCGAGCCTGGACTCGCTGCGGCCAGGCGCACGCGTGGGCACGAGCAGCCTGCGGCGCGCCGCCCAGCTGCGCGCCAATAGGCCAGATCTCGAGATCCTGCAGATCCGTGGCAACGTCGACACACGCCTGCGCAAGCTCGGCGAGAGGCCTGAGTGGGACGGGATCGTGATCGCGCTCGCGGGCATGCAGCGGCTGGGGCGCGAGCGCGAGGTGGGCGCGGTGCTCGACCTCGAGCGTTTCGTGCCCGCGCCCGGTCAGGGCACACTGGCACTGGAGGGACGCCTCGACGACGAGCGCACCGGTGCGATCGTCGCGGCGATCGCCGATCCCGAGAGCTTCGCCTGCCTGCTCGCCGAGCGCTCGCTCGCGCGTGAGCTGCAGGCCGACTGTCACACCCCGTTGGGTGCCTACGCGGCGCCCGCGGCCGGCGAGCGCCTGCGAATGCAGGCATGGGTTGGCCTGCCCGACGGATCGCAATGGGCAAGCGACGAGCTGCTGGGAGACCGTGCCGAGACCGAGGCGCTCGGGCGCAGCATGGCGCAGCGCCTGGGCGCAGTGGGCGCGCGCGAGCTGCTTGGCAAGGCGCGGGCGATGAGCCTGGCGAGCCTGGGAGATGAGCCTCGATGAACAGCCCTGAGTCCGGCGACGACCGGGCGAGGACCGGGCGCGTCCATCTCGTAGGCGCGGGACCGGGCGATCCAGGACTGCTCACCGTTCGAGCACTGGAGTTGATCGCAGCCGCGGACGTGATCCTCTACGACCGCCTGATTCCGCTCGAGGCACTGGCGGGCGCGAGATCCGATGCAGAGCTGCTGTTCGTGGGCAAGGAGGGAGGCGGTGAGTCGGTGCCACAGGAGGAGACCGAGACGCTGATGGTGGCTCGCGCTCAAGCGGGCCTCGACGTCGTGCGCCTGAAGGGCGGCGACCCGTTCGTGTTCGGCCGTGGCGGCGAGGAGGCGCTGGCGCTGAGGGAGGCAGGCATCCCCTTCGAGGTGGTGCCCGGCATCACCGCAGGCGTGGCGGCGTCCGCCTACGCGGGCATACCGGTGACACATCGGGGATTGGCCAGCGCGGTGGCGCTCATCACCGGCCACACCCGCGCAGATGTCGAGGCGGAGGGTGGCGCCGAGACATCGGAGCTCGACTGGCAGGCGCTTGCGCGCTTCCCGGGAACGCTCGTCTTCTACATGGGCGTGCGCCAGCTGGAGCACATCGCCCGCTCGCTGATCGAGGCGGGGCGCTCCTGGAGCGAGCCGGCGGCGATCGTCGAACAGGGGACGCTTCCTGGTCAGCGGACCGTGACAGGAACCCTGCAGAACATCGCCGTACGGGCTCACGAGGAGGGGATCGGCGCTCCATCGATCATCGTCGTGGGCGCGGTGGCCGAGCTAGCTGCGCAGATCGACTGGCTGGCGCCACTCCCCTTGAGCGGGACGACCGTGGCGGTGACACGCGCGCGCACACAGGCCGGCAAGCTCGCGGTAGCGCTGCGTGAGCTCGGGGCGAAGGTGGTGCAGGCACCCAGCATCCGCATCGGGCGCCTGGATGGCCCGGCACTTGACCCCAGCCCCTACGACCTCATCTGTGTGATGAGCCCCAACGGAGTGGAGGCCCTGTTCGAGCGTCTCCTTGCCGGGGGACGCGACACGCGCGCGCTCGCGCACGCGTGTGTAGGCGCGCTGGGCCCAGGGACCGCCCAGGCGCTCAGCGAGCACGGGATCGTGGCCGACGTGGTGGCCGAGCGCGCGCTCTCGGAGGGGTTGGTGCAGGCGCTGGGCGAGACCCCGGTGCAGCGCGCGCTGATCGCGCAGGCGCGAGGCGGACGCGAGGTGCTGCAAGCGGCTCTGCGTGCACGCGGCGCTGAGGTTGACGTGCTCGAGCTGTATGAGAGCGTTCCTGAGCCGCTCTCGCAGCATGTGCTGGCGCAGGCCTGCAGCGCCGACTACCTGACATTCACCTCCTCCTCGACGGTGCGCTTCTTCCTCCAGGCCGCCGGTGGCAGTCCCCAGCTCTCGCCCGGTTCGCGGATAGTCTCGATCGGCCCAGTGACCAGCGCCACGCTGCGCGAGCACGGCCTCGAGCCCCACGTGGAGGCCTCCAGGCACGATGTCGAGGGCCTGGTCGCAGCGCTGCTTGCAGACGCGCTGACCCGTCGAGTGAGCGCGGTGGCCGGTGGGACGCGCCGGCGCACGGGCTCCAGCCCAGTTGCCTCCCAAGATCAGGCGTGATGAGCGGCCCGCCGTTCATCACCTTTCTCTCCGACTATGGCTCAGAAGATGAGTTCGTCGGCGTCTGCCATGGGGTCATCGCGCGCCGCTGCCCGCAGGCCCGCGTGATCGACATCACCCACGGGATCGCCCGCCACGACATTCGTGCCGGAGCGCTCGCATTGAGCGCCACGCTCCAGTACATGCCGGCGGGCGTGCATCTCGCCATCGTGGATCCCGAGGTGGGGGCGATCGGCAGCAAGGCAAGGCGCGCGGTGGCAATGCGTGTCATCCACGAAGACAGACTGCTCGTGGGTCCAGACAACGGGCTGCTGGCACCGGTGGCGCAGTTGCTGGGAGGCATCATGGAGGCGGTCGACGTCGGCCGCTCACCCGAGCGCCTGGAGCCTGTCTCCGCGACGTTCCACGGCCGGGACATCTTTGCGCCGGTGGCAGCCGCCCTGGCCGCCGGCGAGCCGCTCGCGGCGGTCGGTGAGCCGCTGGACACCGAGGAGCTCCGTGGGCTGGAGCTCTCCACCGCCCAGATCCTCGACGGCTGGCTGGCACTCCACGTCCAGCATGTCGACCGCTTCGGGAACCTGATCCTCGACGCACCGCATTCGATGCTCGCCGAGCTGGGTCTGCGGCTCGGGCGATCGGTCAAGGTCAAGGTCGCAGAGCGCACCCACCAGGCACGCTACGTCAGCACATTCGCGGAGGTCGGCCCAAACGAGCTGCTCCTCTACCAGGACAGCCGGCTCACCGCCGCGCTCGCCGTCAATCGAGGCTCGGCGGCTGAGATGCTCGGGGTCGTAGCCGAAGATGAGCTCCGGGTGGCGCCTGAGTGAGCGTGCTCGGACGCCCACGCCTGCATCTGCGCAGCACCGATTCGACCAACGAGCGGGCGAAGGCGCTGGCAGGTCAGGGCGCCCCTCATGGGACGTTGGTCACTACGGGAGAGCAGACAGATGGGCGAGGTCGTCAGGGCAGGCGCTGGACGGCGCCGCCGGGCAGCTCGCTGCTGATGTCGCTGCTGCTGCGCCAACCACCACCGCTGCTCTCGCTGCTGGCCGCCGTCACGGTCTGCGACGTGGTGGGTGGGGAGGTGAGGGTGAAGTGGCCCAACGACATCGTGCTCGAACGCGAGGGAAGGCTCGTCAAGCTCGCGGGCATCCTCGTCGAGGGTCGGCCCCAGGAGGACTGGGCGGTGTTGGGGATCGGCGTCAATGTCGCGGTGCGCGTGGCGGAGCTCCCTGCCGAGCTGCACGAGCGGGCCGCCAGCCTCGAACGGGGTCCTGAGACGATCGAGCCGCTGCTCGAGGAGCTGCTGGCGGCACTGCAAAGCAGGTTGGCCGATCCCGTCGAGTCGGTGCTGGGAGCGTGGCGCGCTCGGGACGCCCTTCGCGGTCGTGAGGTGCGCTGGGCCGACGGAGTGGGCCGGGCGGAGGGGATCGACGCCGCCGGGCATCTGCTGGTCAGCGGCGCAGACGGGTCGCTTACAGCCACACTGCGGGCAGGCGAGGTACATCTGGTTGCCGAGCAGTCGCGGTTAGTCCACGGGGGCGCGGAGCGCGACAAGCGCTAATTCGCGGGGCTCGAAGGCTCGGCTCCGGCGTGGTCGAGCGCCTCTTCGACGCTGCGCTGCAACTGCTCGTCAGCTCCTGGCTCGAAGGCGGCATCTTGCGAGCCATTGCGCACCGACTCCTCGCTCGAGAGCGCCTCCGCGAGGACCGCATCAGTCGGCGAGCCGCGCTCACCCGAACGTCGCCCACTCGAGCCACGTTGCTTGGGGCGGCCACTCGCGCGGGCAGCAGCGGACGTGCCGGGGGTCTGAGGGGCGCGATTGCGGCCGTTCTGCGTGCCCCCGGCGCCCGCGCCTTTGCGACGGCGACGGTTGTTGCGATTACGGCGCTTGGGGAAATTGCGCAGCAGCTCCCTGGCCAGAGCCGGCGGCTTGCGAGCCATCCGCGTGCGCGCCCCACGCAGGACCTCCTCAGCCTCGGGCGTGTGCGCAAGCGCCGCCGCCAGCAGTGCGGCGGCGAGCCGGCGATCCTGCTTGCGCGAGGCGTGCACGAGGCGCCTGGCGTTGCGCGCATGGGCAGCGCCGGCGGAGTTGACGAGCAGACCGAGCAGCCGCTTGGTCTCGGGCCAGCGTTGCACCGCATACTCCTCGTGCACGTCTCGGGAGTACTCGGCCAGCCGCCAGATCCAGGCGTTGGCCTGGTCACGGCGTCCGATGCGCCGATCGACCATCGCTCTGAGCATGATCTTGACGGCCTCCCTGCGCTCCTCTCGAGGCCAGGAGCCGATGATGTCGATGGCAGTATCGAAGGCATCGGGCTCACGCAGAGCGGCGATATCGGTGAGCGCACGCAATCTCAGCTGGCTGTTCGTGTTGCGCTGGACCGCCGTTATGAGAAAGCGGCTCTTGAGCTCGCCCGAGTGATCGAAGTGCAACATCGCCCTGGCCCTGCGCCAGCCGCTCGGCGCCACGCGCGCGCCGGCGAGCGCAGCCCAGACGTGCTGCTCTCCGTAATCGAGGCTCTCGACGGCGATCCGCCACAGCTCCCGCTCGAATACCTGAAAGCGCCGCTCCTCCTCGGCACAGACCGGTAGCACACGGCGCTCGACGCGCACGCGACGGCCCCTGCCACGACGAACAGGCCCGACGACGATCGCCCCGCCGCGATACACGTCGCGGTCCAACAGCGAATGCAGCGTGACTACCGGGTCATCGTGCTTGGTGGCGGGATGTACGAAGTCGACCACCAGGCCGGCCTCCTTGCCCGGATGGCGGCGTGTGACGCGCCCAACGCGCTGCTGGTAGATCCGCTTGGAGGCAGTGGGGGCGAGATGCACGCACACGGTGGCACGTGGGCTGTTCCAGCCCTCCGCAAGCAGCTGGGCGTTGATGAGCACGTCGATCTCTCCGGCCTCATAGCGCGCGAGGATCTCGGCGAGCTCGCGCTTGGGGGTCTCACCCGAGACCGCCTGAGCCTTCAGGCCCTCCGCCCTGAACGACTCCGCGAGGTTGTAGGCATGGCGCACGCCAGCTGCGTATACGACCCCGGGAACCCCGTTGAAGCGCGTCTTGTAGAGATTGGCCACAGCAAGGTTGAAGGGCAGCTGGTCGAGCAGCTCGGCGAGCAGCTCCTGGTCGAACTCGGTGTCCACCTCGCCGCGACGCAGCGGCACCTTGGCGATCGTGCGCACGCCCGGTCCAGGCGGGATGCGCACGCAGCGCAGGGGGGCGATCACACCGCGCCTGGCCGCCTGCGCGAGATCGAAGCGTGAGGTCTGGGTCGGGAAGAGATCGGTGACATGGCGAGCGATCAGCGCCCCAGTGGCGGTCATCCCGATGAAGATCGGGCCAGTCCACTCGCGGATCGCCGCACTGGTCTTCTCGCCCAGGGCGGTATGGGCCTCGTCGCAAATCACGATCGTGTAGGCGCTCGAGATCCGACCTGCGTTGCGCACAAACCACTGATAGGTCTCGACCGTCACAGGCCCGAGAACCGAATCCTCCCCAACGTAGAGCGCACGACTGATGCGCTTTGTGTAACCGCGGTCGCGCAACTCTCCGAGAAACTGGTCGACGAGGTTGCGTCTGTGCGTGAGGATCAGCACCCCGCCTGTCTGGGAGGCCTCTACGAAGCCCAGCGCCGCCACGGTCTTGCCAGCGCCGGTGGCATGCTCGAACCAAAAGCGCTTGGCGGCATTGGGATCCTCTGGCTGCTCGCCTACATCCTCCTCCTCGTCCTCTTCCACCCAGTCCTGAGGCTCCTCGTCAGGCTCCTCCTCCTCGGACTCCGTGCCCTCCTCGGCGATCAGCTCCTCCAGCTCGTGCTCGTCCTCCAGCTCATCGTCATCGTCCTCATCCTCATCGGGAGCCGCGCGCTGGATCGGGCCCAAGTCATCGTCATCCTCGTCGAGATCGTCGTCGTCCTCATCGCTCTCGTCCAGCTCCTCCTCATCCTCCAACTCGGCGCCAGCAGCCGCAGCGAAATCTGCCTCCTCCTTGCCTGAGCCATTCGCGCCCGAGGATCTCTCCGAGTCGGTGTCGGGGCCGAGGATCGCGGCCGATGCGAGCAGCTCCGGGGAGGCCGCCGAAGCAAGGCGGCCGTTGCCGTTGGCGGAGCGCTGAGCCTCGGCCAGCAGTGCCGTGAGGGTGCCCGAGAGCGCGTCGACCTGGTGAGCGGAGAGCACCGTGCCGTCGGCGAGCTTGGGCTCCTCCTCGGAGAGCACCCGCTCCAGCCCCAGCATCAGCGAGTACTTCCGGCGCCAGGCCGTCGAAGGAGACTTTGCCTTGTCCTTCAGCTCTGCGAGGGCCTGATCGAGCGCGCGTCTGCGGGGCGAGCCGGCGGCCAGCGCGACGGTGCGATCCTCGCCCTCGTGGAGGAAGCGCTCGCGCACGAACTTCTCCGCTCGAGTGATTTCGGCGGAGCTTGGAATGGGCGCGGCCACGAGGGCCACTGAGGTGGACTCGGCCATTGAGGCTCTGGACTTCGAGATGGAGCCGCCGATGAGAGATGCTCGGCGTGACTCGGAACGCCGGCGCCTGGCCGGCGGTACACCGGAGGCGCTTTGCGCTCCGGCAAGAGGTGTCCTCAGGATATAGCACGCAGTAGCGAGATTGAAGGACCCCGCGATCTGACACCCTTACATTCCCGATGACGAGAAAGCGGACCGTCCTTGGAGTTGGTGGGCTGGCGCTGGCCATCCTGCTGCTCGTCGGCTTGATCCAGCTCGCCGAGCAGGGGAACACGACAACCGCCCCGTCGAGGCTGACCAGAGCACAGATGCAGGCGCGGCTTGCCAGCTCGCCGACGCCACTGGCGGCGCTGCATGCCCAGGCAAGCGAGCTCTTGGCGGGAGGGCTCCCCGCAATCAAGAAGAGCCTCGGCCGTCTGCGGGGCTATCCCGTGGTGATCGACAAGTGGGCATCCTGGTGCAAAGAATGTCTTGCCGAGATGGGCGCCTTTCAGCGTGCCTCGGTGGCACTCGGGCGCAGGGTGGCATTCATCGGCATCGATTCGGGCGACACCATTCGCTCCGATGCGACGAAGCTGTTGGGATCGCTGCCGCTCAGCTATCCGAGCTACTACGACCCCAGCGGCCAGCTCGGCGAAGCGATCACAGACTCCTCGTCGGTACCTGTGACCGTCTTCTACGATCGACGGGGCGAAGTGCAATACATCCGCCAAGGTCCCTATCCAAGTGCCGCCAAGCTCGAACATGACATCGAGCGCTACGCATTGGACGCCTGAACCCTTGCTGGAGATCAGAGTCGACGCGCTCAGCGGTCACCGGACGATCGTCGCCGGCGAGCGCTCAGGACGGCCTGGCGGCGAGCCGGGTTGCGAAGCACCCGTTCCGATCGACCCTGAGCAGGATCCCTTCCTGGAGGGCCACGAGCAGCGGACGCCGCCCGAGCTCTATGCGGTGCGCCCCGGTGGGGGAGCCCCCGACTCGCCGGGCTGGACCGTCCGGGTCGTACCCAACCTCTATCCGGCGTTGCAGGCCAACGCGGCCGAGAGCCCGGCAGAGGCCCGTCCTGAGCTGTTCACCTCCCTGCCAGCGTCGGGAGCCCATGAGGTGATTGTCAACAGTCCCCAGCCCGTGCTCTCGCTCGCCGAGCTCTCCGCAGAGCAGGTCGCCGAGGCGATGGGCGTCTGGCGCTCGCGCATGCGCATCCACGCCGTGAACAGCCCGTATGTCCAGCTGATCGTCAATGAGCGGCGCGAGGGCGGCGCCTCGCTGCCCCATACCCATGCACAGCTCTATGCGCTGCCGTTCGTACCGATCGAGGTGGCGCGCGAGCGCGAGCGCTTCGGTGCCTATGCGACACGCACCATGGGCCAGAACCTGCTGAGCGATCTGGTGGCCGAGGAGGTGCGCCGCAAGGTGCGTGTCGTCGCGATCGACGAGGACGCTGTCCTGATCGCCCCATATGGCTCACGCGGACCCTTCCAGCTGATGCTCGTGCCGCGTCGCCCGTCCCCTAGCTTCGAGGACGAGGGGCCGATCGGCGCTGCGCTCCTGCACGACGGCCTCTGCCGGCTTGCACGGCACCTCGGCTCCAGTCCACCCCTGAATCTGTGGGTGCGCACGGCACCCAGCGGCGCCGAGCACTTCTGCTGGCGCATCGACGTCATGCCCAGGTTGACCCACCTCGCGGGATTGGAGCTGTCGACGGGCCTGAGCCTCAACATCGTCGCGCCCGAGCACGCAGCGGCGCTCCTGCGCGAGGCCTAGCGCGAGGTGCGGGCGCTCATCCAGCGGGTCTCGCGCGCCATGGTGCGTGTGGAGGGCCTCCAGATCGCCGCGATCGGACCAGGCCTGCTCGTGCTGCTGGGAGTCGCCCCCGACGATGACACGGCGTGCGCCGAGCGCCTGGCGGAGAAGGTGCTGGCGCTGCGCATCTTCGAAGACGACGCTGGGCGGATGAACGAGCCTCTGGGTGAGCGAGAGATCCTCTGCGTGAGCCAGTTCACCCTGTATGGCGATACGCGCCGCGGCAACCGCCCAAGCTTCACCGCAGCGGCAAAGCCCGGACAGGCTGAGCCTCTATACGAGCATTTCTGCGAGCGAGCGAAAGCCAAGCGCGGAATGTTCGGAGCGCACATGGAGGTGGAGCTCGTGGGCGACGGCCCGGTCACGCTGCTACTCGAGGCTCAGATGTGAGCTCTTCCGGAGGCTCAGGTGTGAGCGCGCCCCGCAACGCCCCACGATAGGCTCGCGTCCGTGCCTCCCGCCGACAGGTTCGTTCCTCGCTTCGCAGCCGAGCCGCCGCAGGGCGGCCTTCCCTATGGCCGCTGGGCCGATCGGCTTCGCCAGGAGTTCCTCGCGGGCTGCCTGGAGCTCGACGGCGAGCAGCAGGATCTCGGGCAACCAGGAGAGATCGTCTGGTATCCAGACCGCAGCTGGCACGGCTACACATATGTTCCAGCGACCTCGCTCACCTCGGGCGGCTACGAGCTGTTCGGCTTCGTGCGCTTCCTGTCCGCCGGCGAGGATGAGCCAGGCGAGTTTTACGCGCGTGTCGACTTCACCGACCAGACGGTGGAGCGCAATCCCGGATGGCAGCTGGACATCTGCGACGAGGTGATCGGCGCATGGCACGGCGACGGTGGAGCGGTGGCAGCGATGACGCTCGTCTGGGGCAGGCCGATGATCGCCGGCGGACGGATCGCCACCGCGGAGCTCGCCAAGCTCGCTGTCGACCAGTGCGAACTGATCGAGGAGCGCTTCACATTGATCGCCCCCGATGACTACCGAGGCGATCTGCTCGAGATCAAGCTCTGGAGCGCCAAGGGCAAGGAGCTGGCGCAGGAGTCGCTGTATGAGAGCGAGGAGGAGGAGGAGGAGGAGGAGGAGGAGGAGAGCTGGCTGACGACGGGGGGCCCGCCGGCTGATCACGAGGGGGCGCCCGAGAGCTGCAGAGCGTGGGAACGCTCGAGAGATGCGCTTGCGCTACATCTCCTCCTCGGTGCACGGCGGCCGGTTGGCTTCGGGCAGCGGCTTGCCAATCGTCGGGGCTGGGCCAAGCGATTTGAGATTTACGCTCTCGAGCTCAGGCTTGTCGAGCGGCACCACTTCGCAAGAGAAGTTACCTCCACCTGGCAACACTCCTCGGTGACCGACCGGAAGAGTGTTCTGCTGCGCCCAGGTGAGCACGTCGCCCTGGAGATCGAGTCCGAGCACGTGGGCCTCGCCCCGAAACCTGGCGACCGTCCGCGTCTTGCGATGGCGCAGGTCGAGCAACCTGATCTCGCCGCCGCTCACATACGCGAGCCTTCCTTGGGAGAGAGCCGCCTCGCCAACTGATTCGGACCCATACTTGGAAAACCCGTGAGTCAATCCCGCCGCGGTGGTGCCCAACCGGAAGAGTTCGTGCTTGAAGGGGCTGATCGGAGTCGCCCACCAGCCGAAGGAGCGCGACGCTGGTATGAGGTGAGCCGTTTCAGTCACAAGAACATCGCCGAGATCGTCGACCGCCGTGATGGGGGGCCTACCAGGGTCCGATGACGTCCGGGCCAGCACGCGATAGACACGGTGCCCGGTCAGTGTGCTGTAGACCGCCACGGTCAGACGGTGTGATTCTTCCTCCTGGGGCGTGCCGGGCTCGTAGGTGTAGGGCTCGAGGTAGCCCAGCGCCAGCCAGGCGCCCGCGGCCGTCATGTTGACCGCTCCCGTAGGGACCGGACCGAGCAGGCGCCAGGAGCCGGCGCCTCGCAGCGTTCGCACGAGCAACGCAGCCCGCCCGTAGCCGCGATGACCGAGGCAACGGGGACTCACGATCGCGTAGAGCTTCGACCCCGACAGCGCCAGCAATGGCGACGGGCTCAACAAATCGGAGGCTTGCCGCAGAGGTGAACAGCGCCCAAACGGCGAGAGCGCTCGCAACGGACTTCCGATCGGCCCCTCACGCAGGCCGCGCTTGGAGACGATCGCCTCCAGACCCGACGCAGAGATGACCGGCAAGACATGCCGCGCCGAGACCCGGCTCACCTTCCCGCGAGCGCTCGTCAGCATCAGCCCGCGCTGGCCAAGCCAGACCCGTCCCTGCTGCGGTGATGCGTGGGCCCGCAAAAAAGCCTGGGGCTGGGCTCGTGCCGGCCAAAGCAGGAGCAGCGCTCGCCAACCAGACCGTCAGCGCGACTGCCACCGGCATCAGGATGGCCCTCACTCCTCGCACTACCTCAGTGTATGCCCCCGCCAGGAGTCGAACCTGGATCTACCGCTTAGGAGGCGGTCGTCTTATCCATTGGACTACGAGGGCTTGCCCGGGTAAGGCTAGTGCGAGCTCGCTTAGCGTCGCCTGCTCCTGGGTGAGCCCGCCCTCAGACCACCATCCACAGCTCAAACTAACCTTGAGCGGTGCAATCGAAAGTCGCGTCCAATGTCGCCATGCTGCTGAGGCTTGTCTCGTGGGCGATCTGCTTGGTCGTGATCGCCTCCTTCGTGATCTTCGTGACCGAACAGGCCAAAGCCGGCTCCAGCCACCAACAGGAAGTGCTCAACGGCACGGCGGCGGCACCCGGCTCCCAGACCCCGGGGACAGCATCGTCTACAAGCACATCGCCGTCCGAGTCCCCACCCGTCCACCAGAGCTCAGTCCACAAGACGATCGACGAAGCCTCAGAAGAACTGACCTCGCCCTTCTCGGGCGTCGTCTCCAAATCCAAAAGCCTGTGGCTCTTCCGCATCGTCAATCTGTTGCTCGCCCTGGCGATCTACGGTTTTGGCCTTGGCTACATCGCACGCCGTATCAAGGTCTGAGCTAAGCCCACCGCAGCGCATGGGCGGCTAGGACGCGGGTGCGATGGTCGGCGCCTGATGGGAGCCCACCAGCCCAGCCGAGGGTGGCTCCGTCGGCTCTGTCGGCTCCCTGGTGATGCCAAGCCGATAGAGCAGTAACGCAAGCGCCCGAATCGTGGCGAGCGATACCGCGATCAGGATCATCACCTGCCACCAGCGCCAATGCTCGAGCGCGCCAAATGCGATCGAGTTGTTGAGCGCATGTGTCGCCATGCATGGGTAGAGCGAGCGTGTGAGCCGGTAGAGCACGCACAAGCCGACGCCCAGGGCCGCGAGCGGCACGAGGTCGATGAGGGGGGCCGACCCGGCGTGAGCCCCGCCGAACGCGATCCCGGTGAGGAGCGCCGCGGGCCATGTGCCCTTCCATTTGCGAAGCGCCGAGAAGATGAAGCCCCTGAAGAGGATCTCCTCACAGATCGGCGCCAGCACGCACGTCAATGCGGCACTGAGCAACAGCAGCCCCGTGCCTTCGTTGGCGCCGAGCTGTTCGAGCACTTTCTCCTTCGTGTTCACATCCAGCACCGTCGCCCAAAGGACGTTGAAGAGCAGGAAGCAGAGCTGGGTCCCAACCACCAGAGCGCCGATCCAGAACCACGGCATCGCCCCCCGGCGCAGGCCGAGCTGAGCAGCCCGGACCTTGCGGGCGCCCATCTGGGCGAACAGCAGCACCGTCACCACGAAGACGACCTCCTGGACCACTGTGTCGGCGATCTCGAGGCCTCCCGGCAGATTGGAGGAGGTGATCTTCACCCCGAAGGCGGCAGCCGGGATGTCGATGATCAGCGCGCAGATCGTGGCCAGGGCCAATGCGCCGAGGAGGGCCGCGGGAGCCATCCACGCCGGCCAGTCGTTCTCCAGCACGGAGGAGTTCCCGCGCGTCGACTCCTCCGGCGGTGGCATAGGAGGCTCGGTGTAGAGGGGTCCCATCGCGGACATATCGACATCATTGCCGCTGCGCGAAAGTTCTACGCCACCCAATGCCAGGTCGCGAACTCCGCGGTGAAGAAGGCCAGCAGGCCGGCGCTGAGGAGGAGCGCCCCGATCTGCAGCCGCCTGTGGCCCGCGATGCGCAGTCCCAGCCACATGTTCAAGGGAAAGAGCACAAGCAGGAAGCGTGGCAAGGACATAAGCGGCTGGGTGGGGACTGGGTAGGAGAGCGGCAGCGCCAGCGCCGCCAGGACATAAACGCCGTATGCGATCGGCAGCCTCCGAAAGACACCGAGGATCGGGGGGATCGCCGCAAGCATGAAGGCGAGCAGCATGAGGTTGTGGCCCGCCTCGATCGATGGGCTGTTGCCAGCGAGCGGGAAATAGAGACGGTGCTGCTGGAAGGAGAGGAGCTGACGCGCCCCGTCGAAGGCGGCCTTGATGCCATCCCAGCCGGCGAAAAACGGTCCGGCGAATTGCCTGCCCCACACCGACTGAGCATGGAAGGGCATCAGCGGACTACCACCGTCGAGCCCGAGGTATGCCATGTAGAGACCCAGGCCCGCCGGCGCCAGCCCGAGCCAGAGGAGATCGCGGCGCAGCCTGTAGCGAGGACGCACAAGGTCGCTCTCCCTGTCCGGCGCCCGGTCCTCCCTGGGGCCGTAAAGGTAGAGGATCAGGGCGGGCACAATGAGCACGACGCCCGCGCTACGGGTCCCCGCCGCCAGCGCCCCCAGCACGCCAACCGCCGCCCACCGGCCCTTGCGAGCACACCAGAACAGGCCGACCGACAGCGCCAGGTACAGCGACTCGGAGTAGACCGCCGAGAGGAAGAACGCCATCGGCGCAAACGCGGTCAGCATCACCGCGAGCCGAGCCACCTCACCGGTGCCCTCCACGCCTCCTTCCAGCTCCAGCGCGGTCAGCCTATGTATGCCGTAGAGGCTCAGCCAAAGCGCCGCCATGGACAGCAGCACACCGGCCAGTATCGGCGGTAGACCAAGCTTGGAGAGCCCGCCCAGGCCAAGCGGGTAGAGGGGGAAGAAGGCGGTTCTCGAGGAGGTGAACGGGGCCAGTTCAAGGCGATAGCCGTGGTGGGCGATCACCAGATACCACGCGGAGTCCCACCTCGCCGCAGGCGCAGCCAGCAGATCACCCAAGCGTCCGAAGCCACTCGTGACCCCGGGTGGATCGAACGCTCCCCTGGCAGGCCCATAGCCGGCGACGAGCACCGTGCCCACGCCGGCGATCCAGACCAGCAGGCGCGAGCCCAGGAAGGCGCGCCTGCTCTCGCGCAGCGCCGCGAGGTGGGCGCTCTTGGCCGTCTCGTCAGGGTTCAGGTGCATCTCAGCTGGCGCGGGACGGCGGCTGCAATCCGGTGGGACCGGCAGGAAATCACATCGCGATCGATAATCTCGGTGCTCGGATCGGCAGATGTCCCGCCAAGCACGACAGCGCCGCCGCAGGCACAACCGCGGCGGACCAACCAGAATCCTGATCTTCGGCTTCGGCACGCTTGCGCTGCTGCTCGTGGTCGCCGCCGTCGGCTCGGTCGGTTACGTGATCTCCGTAGCCCAGTCTGGTCCAAGACTCTCAGCGCTCCATACGATCGTCAACGGCTCCTCCTCGCAGGTGTTCGCGGCCGACGGCACGCCCCTTGGGTATATCCAGTCCGATGAACTGCGCAGCCCTGTCTCGTGGACTGAAATGCCAAAGAACCTGAGGAATGCCACCGTCGCGATCGAGGATCAACGCTTCTACCACAACGACGGCGTCGATCTCACCGCGATCTTCCGCTCAGCCATAAAGGACCTCACGCACGGCTCTGCGCTGCAGGGCGGCTCCACGATCACGATGCAGCTGATGCGCAACCTCTATCTGGGCGGAGATCAGCACACGCTCAAACAGAAGATCACAGAGGCGCGGCTCGCGATCGAATACACCAAAACCCACAGCAAGCGCTCGATCCTCACCAGCTACCTGAACAGCATCCCCTACGGCACGGTCAACGGGCAGACGGCGGTCGGCGTCCAGGCGGCCTCCAGAACGTTTTTCGACAGGCCGGTCTCCGCACTGGATCTCCAACAGGCCGCGCTGCTGGCCGGCCTTCCTCAGGCCCCCTCTGAGTACAACCCATTCTCCTACCCGGCCGCAGCGAGGCAGCGACGCAACGAGGTGCTGGCCAAGATGGCGCAACTGCACTACATCACCGCTGCTCAGGCCAGCAGCTCCGAGGAAGCTCCACTTGAAGTGCAGAAAGGCGACTACTACTCGCATAGGCGGGAAGACTTCTTCTTCGAATACGTACGCCAGCAGCTCATCGACCGTTACGGCGCCTCGACGGTGGAAGAGGGCGGCCTCAAGGTCTACACAACTATCGATCTGCACATGCAGGAACTTGCGCGCAAGGCGATCGCCGAGGTGCTCGACGAGAAGGGCGACCCCGCGGCGGCGATCGTCACGATCGATCCCCACACCGGCTACATCGAGGCGATGGCCGAGTCTCGCAGCTATGACGAATCCCAGTACAACCTCGCTTCTCAGGGCCACCGTCAGCCCGGATCCACATTCAAGGCGATCGTGCTCGCGGACGCCCTCTCCCGTGGGGTCGATCCCGAAACCACCTATTACGTCTCCAAGACGCTGCTCCCCGGATGGCTGCCCAGCTACCCCACATACGAAGTCAAAACCTTCGAGAACGTCTCCCGCGACGTGTCCATCAATCTCGTCCAGGCCACGCTGGAATCCGACAACACGGTCTACGCCCAACTGGCCGCCGATCTGGGGGAGCAGACGGTCACCCAGATGGCGTACAAGCTCGGGGTCGTAACCCACCTGTACAGCTATCCAGCCGAGGCGCTGGGCGGTCTCACGGTGGGCGTGAGCCCACTGGAAATGTCCGATGTCTACGCGACGTTCGCCGATGGCGGCTGGCGCAACGCACCGATAGCGATCACTAAGGTCGTCTTCCCCAACGGCACAGTTGACAGCGACTGGGGAGAACCGAAACGCGTCAAGGTGCTCAGCGACGGCGCGACGGCGGAGGAGACCAAGATCCTGGAAGAGAATGTCCAGAGCGGCACCGCCACGCGCTCGGCGATCGACTGTCCCTCCGCGGCCAAGACCGGGACCACGAGCAACCTCGTCGATGCCTGGCTCGACGGATACACCCCCGACTACTCCACGGCTGTTTGGATGGGTTATCCAAACAAGCTCATCCCGATGACCGACGTTCACGGCGAGCCCCAGCAGGGGGGCTATCTTCCGGCCGAAATCTGGCATGACTACATGTCTGGCGTGGTCGGCCAGAAGTGTGCCAGCTTCCCTGCGGTCACCGAACCGATCTCTTACCAGCCCTTCTTCGGCAAGTACGAGTCCAGTGGCGAGGCGGCCCTCCCGGCGCTACCCACCACCGAAGGACCGGCCACCAAGCCCAAGCACCACCACGGCCATGAACCGCCCTCCGAAGTGGGGGGTGGTTCACCGCACGGCCTCACCACGCCCGAAACCACGCCAGGAACCACCCCCGAAACCACACCGGAAAGTGCTGCCGGCAGCCCGCAGGCACCTGCGCAGAGCACTCCCGAAGAACCGGTCAAGCAGACCGGCGGCGCGGCGGCCCCTTAACCCATATCGGTCCCCCTACGGATGCCCGGCGCTCCGGCGCGCTGATAGGTTGATCCATTGAATTCAACAGACAGGGCCCCGGCGAGCGCTCGAGGAGGCCCGGATTGGATCGCACAAGGTGGCAAAGGAAGACAAGGTCGAGTTGGAGGGCGAGGTGATCGAGGCGCTGCCCAACGCGATGTTCAGGGTCAAGCTCGACAACGATCACGTGGTGCTGGGGCACGTGGCGGGCAAGATGCGCCGCTTCCGGATACGTATCCTGCCTGGCGATCGCGTTCGCTGCGAGCTCTCCCCTTACGACCTCGACCGCGCACGGATCGTCTACAGGCATCGCTGAGCTCGCGCTGATCGACGCCCTGTCGACCGTGCTAAAGCAGCGCGGAGACAGGGTATTGCTTGGAATTGGCGATGACGCGGCCGTCGTGCGGGGTGGGGCCCTGTGCGTCACCTCGGTGGACACGATGGTCGATGGCGTCCATTTCCGCCTGAGAGAGGGCTGGATGACCGCGGCCGATGTCGGCTGGAAGGCGCTCGCCGGCGGGCTCTCCGATATCGCGGCGATGGGCGCGCGGGCAGGTGAGGCCTACCTGGCGCTGGGCATTCCCCCGGACTGCTCCCAAGCTCAGATCCTGGAGCTCGCGGGTGGGGTCCAGGAGCTGGCGCATAGCACCGCCACGAGCATCGCGGGCGGCGATCTCGTGAGCGCGCCAGTGCTCATGTTGAGCGTGACGGCTATTGGCTGGGCGGACTCCGAGCGTGAGATCGTTCGCCGTGACGGAGCCCAGCCTGGCGACCTCGTGGGAGTGACCGGCCGATTGGGCGGAGCGGGAGCGGGTCTGGCGCTGCTCGATACTCTCGCCCAGCGTACCCTCAGCCCTGGCGCCGCCATGTCGCTCGCTCGGTTGCGCCGTCCATCGCCCCGGCTCGCGGAGGGTCGCGCGCTCGCCGGCATTGGGGCTCACGCGATGATCGACCTCTCCGACGGACTCGCAGCCGACGCAGCCCACATCGGGCGGGCAAGCGGAGCCCGCCTGCGCATCGAACTCGAGGCACTTCCCCTGGAGGAAGGCGTCCAGGAGATCTCTGCAGAGCTTGGCATCCCAGCCTGGCAGTTGGCCGCCACCGGAGGGGAGGACTACGAGCTGTGCTTCTGCATCCCCCCCGCGCAGAGAGCCCACGCCGAGGAGGTCCTCATGGCGCTCGGCGAGAGCACCGTCAGCTGGATCGGAGAGGTCCTCGAGGGGGAGCCCGGGGTGGGGCTGCTAGACGGAGCTGGAGCCGAGATCGCGCTGGAGGGATTCGAGCACCAGTGGTAGTCGGCGGCGGTGCTTGCGAGCGCCTGGGGAACCGCCCTGCCAGCCGATGATCGGCTGTGGCCGCACATGCCCGGGCAGCAGCCTGGCAGCACCGAGGGGCACCGTCCTCGAGAGCCTCGCGAATATGAGGATGCGTTGTGCGGCGCTGAACAGCGGGGTGCACGCCGAGAGCACCAGGCGGGCATGGCCAACGTTCTGCACGGCGGCGTTGACGTCCGTCGGCAGTACGACCCGCTGTCCGGTGACCGTGTAGGTGAACCTGGCGTAGGGCATCTCGAGGATGATGTGCTCGCCGGCATGCAGTTCATTGATACGCCGAAACGGCGCCAGGAAGGTCGTTCGATGGCCCGCGATCGCCGTGGTACCGCCGAGCCCGGGAAAGCTGGCCTGCGCAAAGCTCGTCCTCGAATAGACTCCGGGCCCCTCCTGCAGATCGCTGGTGTCGGTGCCGTCGACGACCACGAAATCCGCGCCAATGCTCGGGATCTTGATGCGTCCCAGCGGAGAGCCGTCGGGACTGTCCCGATCGAGCTTCGTGGCAAGGAAGGCGATCCTCCGGCGCTCATCCGGCAACAGTGAGAGCGCGTGGCGCTCTGCCGCGCTTGGCGCGGCGCGCTCCACGGCTCGCAGTGCTCCACCGAGCCGATCCTGCTGAAAATGCGCATAGATCGCCGAGAGCGGCTCCTGCCAGACAAGGGTCACGGCCCCGTCCGCGAGCACAAGGACACCCAGCACGATCAGCGCCGTCGAGAGCAGCCTGAGCAGGCGTCTGGGCAGCCATGGGCCCGGACGCACGGACCGGGAGCTCGGGAGCCTGGGCTGGGAGCCCGGGGTCAGGGAGATGTCAGACATTGCCTGCGGTCAAATCGCGTCTGCTTGATTATTGCCACAGAGACGGCCGGCTCCGCAGGCACTGGCGCCATCATCTGCGCAGCGCCGACTCGGTACCGCCAAGGGAGCCTGGCCCAGCGTAGCCCAGCGGGCCTCGTGTGAGGATCTCTGCCGGCTCGCCGTCCCCGCCGGCGGGTAGCTGGGCTCCATCGGAGGAGATCGAGGTGATGATGCTCGCGAGCAGCGCGCCAACCGCGAGACTCCACAGCACGGCGGCCAGGAGCCCCACCTGCCCACCCGCCAACAGCAGCACGGCGCTCCAGCTCAGCTTGCCCGGGCCCATACCGAGATCGTGAGCGTAATAGGCGAGCAGCAGCCCTGTTGGCAGTAGCGCCAGCGCGGCCACCGCCAGTGCCACCAGGCCACGCACGCGAGGGCGGGCCTGGCGAGGAGCAAACGAGTACAGCGCCGGACACAGGTGTACCGCTGCCACCAGCAGCAACGCCGCGAACGGGTTGACTATCCACACGAGGATCGAGACGCCCACCAGCACCAGCAGGGCCGCGAGCCCGCGGGCCTCGGTGCTCGAGCTCGCCGAGGTCTCGGCGCGCCTCAGGAGCATTGCCCACGCAAGCCATCCTCCGATCAGGATCAGCGCGAGTGCGAGCACCGCCTCGTGGGCGGTGCCATCGAATGACAGCGAGCTCGGGGGCACAGGCGCAGGAGGTGCCGGCACGATGCCGACCAGGCCGAAGAGCTTCGCAAACAGAGCACTAACCAGGAAGGGGAGCGACAGGGAGAGTGCCCATACGAGCGGCCACAACATCGGCTCGCGGCGCCGGCGCAGCCGCGCGAGACCATCGAGCACGAGCAGCAGCGGTGCGAGCAGCAGCGCGCCGATGGCCAAGCGAGCCGCCCAGCCGGGAATGGTCTTGCGCTGCACGAACACTTCTCCACCTCCCGCCGGATGGATTTCAGGGCCCGCGTCCAGTGCGTAGATCGCTGCCAAGGCGGCGCTCCCGAAGCCCTGCAGCCGCGAGGCACTCACGGCTTCGCCGGGACGAGGCGGCCGTTCGCCGCTGACCTGCAGCAACACCGCTGCCACCCCTGCCGCGTTCAGCGGTCCCTGTTCGCCCACCGTCAGCGGGAAGATGAGATGCGCCAGCTGGCCCGACACGCTCAGACCGCCAGGATCGACGCCCACTTCCCGGGCTACGGCTTCCTCGACGGTGCGCTGCAGCAGCGAGGGCGCCCCACCCAGGCCGTCGGAGAAGGGCACAACCATCGGCTTGCTTGCGTGAACACCTGCGAGATCGCCCAGAACGATCGCCGCGTCGAACGGGCCATCCTCGCCGCCAAGGAAATCGATCGCTCCGGCCGATCCGCCGCTGCCGCCGCTGCTGGAGACCAGCACGATCTTGCGCTGGGTCTCGCTCTGGGAGATGACTCTCGCGAGCTCGAGCATCACAACGGTGCCCGACAGTTCCGCCTCAGAGCCCTGGGTGGCCGCGTCGCGGTGGGCCATGATCACGATCGGGGCGCCACCACCAACGCCAGCGCGTTCGGCGACCACGTCCTGCAGTTCACGCTTGCCGTCGATCGTCTGTCCCTGAAAGCTGCGAGTCGCCACTCGGAATCCACCTCCCCTTGCACCTCCAAGCGCCCGTAGGCGTCCCGCTACATATGCGGCCAGCCGGCTGTCGGCGCCACTGCCCGGCATGCGCAGGGGAAACTTCGCGGCCAGCGTCTGTAGTTCGGCGTACGCATGCTGTCCGTCAAAGGCGTCGGGGGCCAGCGTCGAGCCCAAGGGCTGTTCCCTGGGCCCTAAAGAGAACGCACCAACCGCAACCGCCAGCAGGACCGGCAGCAGACCCATCCGGTAGAGGCGCCAGTTGAGCATCAGAGCAGAGCATTCTCGCCGGTTTTGGCTTCCGAACCCGCTCTAGGTATGGTCCGCGCGTGCTCCAGCCCGTCGCCGTAGGCCAGAAGACGCTCGCCGACTACACGCATATCTGCGGTCGAGAGCTCATCGACGAGATCCGGGCATTGGCCGAGCCACTGCGCGGACGCCGGGTGGCGCACATATCCGCGACCGCGTTTGGCGGCGGCGTCTCGGAGATCCTCTACACGCTCGTGCCTCTGATGCGCGATGTCGGACTGGACTGCGAGTGGCAGGTGATCTACGGCCGCGAGGAGTTCTTCAACGCGACCAAGCTGATGCACAACGCCCTCCAGGGCGCCCCGCAGGACCTCGACGCGAGCCAGTGGCGCACCTGGCGCCGATACAACGAGATGAACGCCCGCGAGCTCGCGGGCGGCTGGGACGTGTGCCTGGTCCACGACCCACAGCCCGCGGCGCTCCACGAGCTGGTCCCGGAGAAGGCCAAGGGTTGGGTATGGCGCTGCCACATCGACCTCTCCACCCCCAACGCCCAGACGATCGAGCAGCTGCTTCCGTACATCAGGGACTATCCCCAGTCGCTCTTCCACATGGCAGGCTACGTCCCCGAGGGAATGCGAGGCACGGTCAACATCGTGCCGCCGGCGATCGACCCCCTGACACCCAAGAACATGGCCCTCTCCCCCGAGGATGCTTCCTACGTCTGCGGCCAGTTCGGGATCGATGTCGACAGGCCGCTGATCTGCCAGGTCTCGCGCTTTGACCCTTGGAAGGATCCGCTCGGCGTGATCGACGCCTACCGGATCGTCAAGGAGAAGCTCCCCGATACACAGCTTGCGCTTGTCGGATCGATGGCAAGCGACGATCCCGAGGGTTGGGATTTCTTCAATGCAACGATCGCTCACGCCGATGGAGACCAGGACATCCACATCCTCAACAACTTCAACAACGTCGGCGCGATCGAGGTCAATGCGTTCCAGTCTCATGCCGACGTCCTGGTGCAGAAGTCAACGCGCGAGGGCTTTGGACTGACCGTCTCAGAGGCGATCTGGAAGGCGAGACCGTTCATCGGGGGCAACGTCGGCGGGATACCGCTGCAGGTGGAGGACGGCGTTACCGGCTACCTTGTCTCCAGCGTGGAGCAATGTGCTTCTCGAGCCATGGAGATACTCGGCGATCCCGCCTTGGGTAAGGCCCTTGGCAGGCGCGGCAAGGAGCATGTCAGAGCCCACTTCCTGACGCCCCGGTACCTGCGCGACTACCTGAGGATCTTCAACACCCTGCTCGAGGCATGAGCCAAGCGCCCGCCCAGCGCGCGCCGCTGGTGCTGGTGTCCAATCGCGGCCCGGTGACGTTCCAGGAGCACGGCGAGATCCAGCGCGGCTCAGGCGGACTCGTGACCGCGCTCACCGGCCTCGCCTCGCATCGAGACGCCGTATGGATCGCATCGGCGATGAACGAGCATGACATCGAAGTTTCCAGGCGCCACGACGGACGCTCCTTCCCGGTGCGCTCCCCGGCGGGAGGCGAGTTCCAGGTGCGGCTGGTGGAGAGCGAGCACGACGCCTATGACCGCTTCTACAACATCTTTGCCAATCCGATGCTGTGGTTCATTCAGCACTATCTGTGGGACCTGTCCAACGCGCCAGACATCAGCCGTGAGCAGATCGAGGCCTTCGAGTTCGGCTACAACGTCGTCAACGACGATCTGGCGTACGCGGTCGTGGAGGAGCTCGAGAGCAATCCGGAGGCGATCGTGATGGTTCACGACTACCACCTCTACACCCTCCCAAGGCTGGTGCGCCGTGCCAGGCCGGATGTCTTCCTGCACCACTTCGTCCACATCCCCTGGACGCAGCCCGATGCGTGGCGGGTGCTTCCCTCCCGTATCCGCCAGGAGATCTTCTCGGGGATCCTCGCCAACGACATCATCGGCTTCCACACCCGCTCCTACAGGCGCAACTTCCTGCAGTGCTGCCGCGATCTGATGGACCTGGAGGTGGACTTCGAGCGCGGGGTGGTGCCGTGGGAAGGACGGGAGGTGTGGGTCCGTGCATACCCGCTGCCAATCGACTGGCAGGCAACTCGGGCATTGGCCAGCGGCGCCCGGGTTGCCGAATTCGAGGAAGAGCTGCTTCGTCGCCGCAGGGACTTCCTGATCTTGCGGGTCGACCGCGCCGACCTGAGCAAGAACGTGCTGCGCGGCTTCTCCGCATTCGACCTGTTCCTCGAGCAGCATCCGGAGTTCCGCGAGCGTGTGACATTCATGGCCCAGCTGATGCCCTCCCGAACCGATGTTCCGCAGTACGCCGAGTACCTGGAGCGGATCGAGGCGCTGGTGGCGGTCGTCAATCACCGCCATGGCACCCCTGACTGGATGCCGATCCAGCTCAAGCTGCGCGACGACGTGGAGGAGGCGATGGCTGCCTACAAGCACTACGACGTGCTGCTCGTGAACGCGATGTTCGACGGGATGAACCTCGTCGCCAAGGAGGGGCCGATCGTCAACGAACGCGAGGGGGTCTCGATCCTCTCCGAGAACACGGGCGCCCACGAGGAGCTGGGCGAGTACGCGCTGTCGGTGAACCCCTTCGACATCCAGGAGCTCGCCGACTCCATCCATGCGGCGCTGACCATGCCCGCCCAGGAGCGCTCACGCCGGTCCAAGGGGCTGCAGGCGATCGTCACCTCACGGGATCCCGGTGACTGGATCGACGAGCAACTCGCCGACATCAGAGCGAAGGGCCGCCAAGCTGCCAGTCGGGATTGACGGCCCACATGCGGTAAGTTTCAGCGTCCGTGACTGCTTCGGCGCCCACATACGACCTCGTCCTGCTGCTCGACGCCTCGGCGGAGGAGTCGGCGCGCGCAAAGCTGCTGACCGAGACACGAGCAATGATCGAGGCGCGCGGCGAGGTGCTGCGCCACGACCAGTGGGGTGACCGGCAGCTCGCCTATCCGATCGACCACGTCACAAACGCCGAGTACCACCTGCTGCAGTTCCACGCCTCGACGCCCGAGCTGCTTGCCGAGCTCGACCACACGCTGAGGATCGCCGACGGGATCATCCGCTTTCGGATCGTCAAGCTGAAGCCCGGCACGCCGGACGCACCGGACATGCTGGCCAGTCCCGCGGCACCCAGGCAGGCCGAGCCCCAAGCCACGGTTGAGAGCGTGCCGGCCGAGCCCAAGGCCGCAGTGGAGAGCGTGCCCGAGGAGGGCGCTGTCGCTCAACCTGCCTGAGCGCCTTCCGGCTTCTCGCCGGGGACTCCCAAAGGCAGTCGGTACAGAGGCACAGGCTTGATCCGCGAGCGCAGGCTTGGCCTCACCGCGGGTCGGGTATTAGAATCGAGCGATGGCCTGGAGTGAGCAGAGGAGGGGAGCCGGAATGGGCGAGGGCGGCGGAAGCAGGACCGACGTCCTGAGGGACTCGCCCTCGATGTTCGACTCGCGGTTGCTGGACGCCTTCTCGCGAGTGCACCCGGCGGTTCCAATCCTGCTCTTCGGCCCGGCGATCGTCGCGATGGCGGCCTGGGGGCTCTCCCATGTGAGCGTTCCACTCGGGTTTTTGCTGTTCGTCGGCGGCTATTTCCTGTGGTCGCTCTTTGAGTACTGGCTGCACCGGATCGTCTTCCACTTCGAGCCAGAGGACGGCATCGGCGCGCGTATGCACTGGATCATCCATGGCATCCATCACGAGCATCCCAACGATCCACTGCGGCTGGTGATGCCCCCTGCCGTGAGCCTGCCGCTGGCGATCGTCGTCTTCGGCGTGCTCTACCTGGTCTTCGGCGATCACTATGCGCCGAGCCTGGCCGCCGGCTTCTTCGCCGGATATCTCCTCTACGACATGATCCACTACTACGTGCATCACTTCGCTCCGCGTGGGCGCCTGGGCAGAACGCTGCGGGAGCGCCACATGCGCCATCACTTCCAGGACGACACCCGCGGTTTTGGGATCAGCGCGCCTTACTGGGACGCCGTCTTTGGAACCTCAACCAGGTCACGTCGCGCTCAGGACCCTTAGGTCAGGACCATCTGCGATCGGGGCTGGTCCTGGCAGCGGCAGATCCGATGTGAGCGAGAAAGCCCGCAATGTGCGCGTTCGCGAGCGATCCTTGGATGGCCCGCCCGAGCGCCGCTCTAGACTCGGGTCTCGCCTAGCCAAGGCAGAGAGATCCAGACAGCCGAAAGGAAGAAAGCTGTGGCCGCCACCAATATCAACAGGGTCGTGATTACGGGCAACCTCACCGCAGACCCCGAGCTGCGCTCGCTGCCGAGCGGCATGTCCGTGTGCAGTCTGCGGATCGCATGCAACACGCGGCGCAAGAACTCGGCCAGCGGCGAATGGGAGGACAAGCCCAACTATTTCAACATCACCGTGTGGGGTGCACAGGGTGAGAACTGCTCCAAGTTCCTCGCAAAGGGGCGTCCCGTGGCGATCGACGGACGGCTGGAGTGGCGCGAGTGGGAGTCACAGGACGGCACCAAGCGCCAAGCAGTCGATATCATTGCGGATTCGGTGCAGTTCCTAGGCTCGCGCGATGACGCCTCAGGCGGCGCAGGGTACGCGAGCGGTGGGATCTCACAGGGCAGCGACGTTCCGGTCGATGAGCGGGATTTCCAGCCTGCACATGTCGCCGGCAACGCCGGGGACGAGGACATTCCGTTCTAAAGTCATCCATATAGCGAGGTCGTCCAAGTGGCAAAAGCGCGCGGTCGCGGCAAGCCGGTCCGCCGGCGAGATAGAAGAGGTCCGACCGGGAGCGGGCGGCGTAAGCCCTGCCAGCACTGTCGCGACAAGGTCGAGCAGGTCGACTACAAGGACGTCGCCCAGCTGCGGAGGTTCATCTCCGAGAAGGGCAAGATCCGCTCCCGGCGGATCACGGGAGCCTGCCGGCGCCATCAGGGCCAGATCGCGCGCGCTGTAAAGCGTGCCCGCGAGCTTGCGCTGCTGCCCTACGTCAACGAGGGTGGGCGCGAGGACGGTCCCAGACGCTCCGATCGCGGCGATCGCGATCGTGATCGGTAGGTGGGTGGATGCCTGAGGCGATACTGCTCGAGGACGTGGAGACCCTCGGCGAGAAGGGCAAGGTCGTGGATGTCTCCAAGGGCTATCTGCGCAACTTCCTGATCCCGCGCAAGCTCGCCCATCCCGCGACCCGCGGAGCGGTGCAAGAGATCCGCCAACGTCAGGAAGCGGCCGAGCGGGCCGAGCGCAACGCGCAGGAAAAAGCCCAGGAGAATGTGGCGCTGCTGGGGAAGACGGTCCTCACGATCGCCCAGCAAGCTGGGCCTGACGGCCGTCTGTTCGGATCGGTCACGGCACAGGACATCACCAGCGCAATCAGGGACGCCAGGGGCCTGAAGCTCGACAAGAACAGGGTCTCGCTGCCTGAACAGATCAAGAGCCTGGGCACATACATGGTCGAGGTTGAGGTCGTCGACGGGGTCAGCGTGACGGTCAAGACGATGGTGGTGGCCAAGAAGTAGCCGCCTATGCCTCTGCGAACATGTGTTCGTGCAGGTTGATTTCATCCGACATAGCGGGGTAGGCGCCGGGGGCTCCCCGCCGGCCGATCTACACTCGCGGCTGCGATGAGCGCTGTCCTGGCGACCAACGGCGCGGCGAATGGCGCACATGGCGCCATCACCCCACCTCACAATCTCGACGCCGAGCAGTCGGTGCTCGGCGCCATCCTGCTCTCCGATCGCTCGCTTTACGCACTCGTCATCGAAGAGGGCCTGCGCGCAGATGACTTCTATCGCGAGCGTCATGGCCTGATCTACGATGCGATGCTCGCGCTCTACAACGAAAGCGAGCCCGTGGACGTGCTCACGGTCACCGATCGGCTGCGACAGATCGGCAAGCTCGAGGACGCGGGGGGCCCGGCGACCGTAGACGAGCTCACCGGCGTCGTGCCGGCGGCGGGTCACGTACGCCGCTACGCTCAGATCGTTCGCGAGAACGCCCTGTTGCGGCGCCTGCTCTCCGCCTCATATGAGATCCAGGCGAGCGTGCTCGGGCACGAGGCGGCACCGCGGGAGCTCGTCGAGCAGGCGGAGAGGACCATGCTCGAGGTTGCCCGCGATGATCGCAAGCAGGACTTTCGCAAGATCGAAGAGGTGCTGCATGAGGAGCTGGACAAGCTCCACAGGCTTTCGATCGAAGGAACCGCCCTGACCGGCACGCCCTCGGGGTTCAAGGATCTCGACGAGATCACGGGAGGGTTTCAACCGGGCAATCTGATCATCATCGCCGCCCGACCAGCCATGGGCAAGAGCGCGCTGGTGTGCAACATCGCCGAGAACGCCGCGGTCGATCATGGGCGCCCCGTCGCGCTCTTCTCGCTGGAGATGGCCGAGGCGGAGCTTGCGCAGCGCTTTGTCGCCTCCCAGGCACGGATCAAGGGCGAGGAGCTGCGCAAGGGGCGCGTGGCGGAGCAGCGCTGGCCGAAGATCCTCAAGGCGAGCCAGCGGCTGGCGGCAGCACCCCTGTGGGTGGATGACTCCAGCGACGTCGGCCTGCTGGAGATCAGAGCCAAGGCGCGACGCCTGCACAGCCAGTGTGAGGGAGGGCTGGGGCTGATCATCATCGACTACCTGCAGCTGATGCGCACGGACAGCCGCTACGACAGCCGGGTGACGGCCGTCGGCGAGCTGAGCCGAGGGCTCAAGATCCTCGCCCGCGAGCTGGGAGTCCCTGTGATCGCGCTCTCCCAGCTCAGCCGAGCCGTCGAGACGCGGCCGGACAAGAAACCACAGCTCTCCGATCTGCGCGAGAGCGGCAACCTCGAGCAGGACTCCGATCTGGTGACCTTCATCTACAGGGACGAGTACTACAACGAGGACTCCGAGCGGATGGGCGAGGCCGACCTGATCATCGCCAAGCATCGAAATGGGGCGGTGGGCAAGGTGACACTCACCTTCCAGAAGGAGTATCCGCGGTTCATGAACTATGCCGGGGAGCGCTACGAGCAATGAGTGCCCAGGCATCGGGGAGCGCGCTGACGCCAGACCAGATCGACCTCCCAAGCGGTGGCCCATGCCCATTCGGCCTCTGCGACGGCAGCGGCTTCATCATCGAAGAGGCGACCAACACCGCCTCTGACTGCCGCTGCCGTCCTGCCAGGATCGCGAAGATCCGCGCAAGACGCCTGGAGGCGCGCATACCCAGCCGCTACAGGGAGATCTCCTTCGAGCAGCTGACGGGCACCGACCTCGTGTCCTTTCCCGAGCAGATCGGAGTGGTGCGCAGATTCGTGGGGCGCATCGACGAGAACATCGGCAAGGGGCGTGGGGTATGGATCATGGGAGATGTGGGAACAGGCAAGACAACCCTCGCCATGCTCGTATCCAAGGCTGCGCTCGATGCTGGTCATACCGTCGCCATCTACTCTCTGCCCCGGCTCTTGAACCTGATCAGAGAGGCGATCGAGGATGAGGGAGGCGTGATGGGCTTCCTGGACAGGCTCGCATCGGTGGATCTGCTGCACATCGACGACGTGGGCGCAGAGAACCGCACAGATTGGGCCTTGGAGCAGCTCTACCTCATCGTCAACTCCCGCTATGAGGACGAGCGATCGATCGTCATGACGACCAACCTCGACCCGCGGGAGCTCTCCAATCAGATCGGCGCACGCACCGTCTCACGGCTGGTCGAGATGTGCGGAGACCCACTCCCGCTCTTCGGCGAGGACAGGCGCCGGCAGCTGACGGTAGCTGGAGTCGGGCCTGAACGTCCCCGGCCCTGACGGCTCGCTCTCCTACACTCTCCTCGCCATGCCAGGAATAGTCATCGTCGGCGCCCAATGGGGCGATGAGGGAAAGGGCAAGATCACCGACCTGCTCGCGGAGCAGAGCGATGCGGTCGTCCGCTTCCAGGGCGGCAACAACGCCGGACACACGATCGTGCGAGACGGCGTCTCCTGGAAGCTGCACCTGATCCCGTCGGGCATCCTCTATCCCAACAAGCGCTGCGTGATCGGCAATGGCGTGGTGATCGACCCAAAGGTGCTGATCGAGGAGCTCGATGCGCTCAGGGCACGCAGGGTGGACGTCGGTGGCCTGCGCATCTCGGCAAACGCGCATCTGATCATGCCCTACCACCTGCTGCTGGACTCCGCGGGCGAGGCCAAGCTTGGCAGCCTCCAGATCGGGACGACCCGTCGTGGAATCGGACCCTGCTACGCCGACAAGGCGGCACGCCTGGGCATCCGCATGCAGGACCTGCTCGACGAGAAGATCCTCAAGAAGAAGATCGTCGCCGCGATGGAGCCCAAGCGGCTGTCATTGCGCCCGTTCGAGAAGGACCCATCGCTCGACCTTCACACCATGACCGAGGAATACCTGACGCATGGCCACCGCCTCGAGCAGCACATAGCCGATACATCCAAGCTGATGTGGGAGCTGCTCGACGCAGGGGGCAAGGTCATCTTCGAGGGGGCCCAGGGTGCCATGCTTGACATCGACCATGGCACCTACCCATTCGTCACGTCCTCGAATCCAGTCGCCGGGGCTGCTTGCATTGGCACCGGCGTGGGGCCCAAGAGCATCGATGAGATCTGGGGCGTCTCCAAGGCATACACGACCCGCGTGGGCGCAGGCCCCTTTCCCAGCGAGCTGCACGATGAGATGGCCGACCTGATCAGGAAGAAGGGCGCCGAGTTCGGCACCACGACCGGCCGGCCGCGACGCACAGGGTGGCTCGACCTCGTAGCGCTGCGCTACGCGGCGCGACTGAACACGCTCACAGCGCTGACGATCACCAAGCTGGATGTGCTCTCCGGCCTCGATCGCATTCAGGTATGCACGAGCTACAGGGGCGCTGAGGGAGCGGTGTTCGAGGATTTTCCATACCACCAGACCGTGCTGCACCACAGCAGCGCCGAGCTCACAGAGCTCGCCGGCTGGAAGGAGGATCTCGGCGAGTGCCGCACCCTCTCAGACCTGCCGGCCGGCGCCCAGGAGTATCTGCGGTTCATCGCCGAGCAGGTCGGGGCGCCCGTGACGCTCATCGGTGTGGGTCCAGGGCGCGAGCAGGTGGTCTGGACCGAGGATGGCAAGCGGAGCGTACTGGCAGCCGTCGATCAGCAGTAGACCCTGCCGCTCGAGTACTCCGCAGAGGATCAGGCGCTGTCGGCCGGCACAGGGACGCTCGAGCCTTGATCGGCAGGGTCTGGGCCAATGGCGCGCACCAGAGCATCGACGACCTGCGGGTCGAACTGGCTGCCCGCGTTGCATGCCAGCTCGGCGAGGGCCTCCTCGCGAGGCATCGCTTCGCGATAGGAGCGGGTGGTGGTCATGGCGTTGAAGGCGTCGCAGGCTGAGACGATGCGCGCCTCCAGCGGAATCGCCTGGCCGCTGAGGCCATCTGGATACCCGCTCCCGTCCCAACGCTCGTGCGAGGAGCGCACGATCTCACCGACCTCTCGCATGAAGCCACCGACCCGCTCGAGCATCCTCTGGCCCTCGATCGTGTGTGTCTTGATGATGTTCCACTCGCGGTCATCCAGCTTGCCCGGCTTGTTGATGATCTCCTTGGGCACGGCGATCTTGCCCACGTCGTGCAGCAGCGCCCCGAACTCGACGTTTCTGCGCTGGCGGGCGTCGAGGCCCATCTGCTCGGCGACATCGAGAGCAAGGCGTACGACTCCCTTGCAATGCTCGCCCGTGTAAGCGTCGTCGGCCTCGACGACATCGCCCAGAACGAGTGCCGTACCCCGATAGGCATCACCGAGCTCGATCAGCTGCTCGAGGCGCGTGTGACGCTCCTTGGAGAAGAGCCTCATGATCCCGAACAGAGGCGCAATCAGCAGCACGGACCATGGACGACCCTGAGCCGCAAGGGCCACGACGAGCCCCAACGACGCGAGCGAGGCATCGATCAGGTAGACCTCCCGCACCTCGATTGCGAGATCGCCAAGCGAGACGCCGCCGCACAGCCGCTCCCTGGCCGCATTGGCAGTGAAGTCCAAGGCAAACTGTGCCATCAGGGCGCCGATCAGAATGCCGAGGTGGGCGTCGGGAGTGGAGTCGCCCGTGGCGAGCAGGACAGCGGTCGGACCCATCGCGAACCAGCTGTTGCTCGGCGCCGTAAAAATCCGCATCGGCGAAACGCGGCCGCCCAGTATCGCCGGAGTCATTCCCAGCGCCAGCGAGAGCATCACCAGCAGCGGCACGATCGCGACGGGTACTGCGAAGAGCATGGGGACGAACACGACCTGTGTCGGCACCGTGAATCCAGAGCCCACGTCGAGGCGCACGTGCCCTGCGACAGCGAGGCTCACCACGTACAGGGCGGCTATGGGCAGCGAGAGATCGCGATCAAACGGCGCAAGTAGAGCGAGCGCCAGCGCGAGGCACATGAAGCTCACACCCACGATGAACTCGCCGCGACGCTCAACCAGGTCCATTCCCCGGCCCTGGCGGGCAAAGGACATCCGCGCGCGCTCGGACTCGGTTATGGCATGGGCGGACACAGATCTACCTCGACCTCCTATCGCCAATGCATCCAGGTGCCTTGAAGTCACACGGCGCCCTTGCACAAGCGAACAGCTGATGAAAGCGCGCCCTGTATGAATACCTGCCCAAACCTTCCCATCCATACCGAGCGCACTCGAACTGACGTCCACAACGTTTCCATCTGGAGGTCTTGCGCCTACGGGTCGGCCGATCAGAAGGGCGTAAAGACTGAAAAAGGCAAACTCGTCGTGAGACGGGGACGCAAAGCCAGAGGTCTCGACCACGAGATAGCTCGGCCGCCAGAAGACCCCCTCGGAGGCTCCTGTGTTCTCGTTCCCGTACCGCTCCAGCACCTTCCCCTCCACCCGTGTCCTGACGTTCGTCGGAGCCGCGGTGGCCAGCCTCCTGTCATGTCTGCTCTCGGTCGCGCCCGCGCAGGGCGCTCTGATCAGCACCGGCGCCTGCAACGAATCGGCGCTGACCCAGCCCTTCTTGCAGTGGGGAGACACCAACCAGTACGAGCTGGTCCCACAGGGATCATTCGAAGGCTCCCTCTCGGAATGGAGCCTCTCCGGTGGCGCCGCCAAGGCCGTGGGCGGCGAGCCTTACGTGGTGGCAGGCAAAGCCGGCGCCGATTCACTGGCACTGCCCACAGGCGCATCGGCGCAGTCGCCGTTCACCTGCGTAAACGCCAGCTACCCCACCTTCCGCTTCTTCGCGCACAACAACAGCCTGACGTCCACGATCCTCGTCCAGGTCGTCTACAAGACTGTGCTCGGCCAGGTGACCGTCCCACTTGGAGGCGTCGCGCTGAGCACCACCTGGCAGCCAACCTCGGCGATGCTCACCGGTTCGGTGGTGGTCGGGCTGCTCACCGGCGGGACCTCCCAGGTCGCCCTGCGCTTCACCGCACTGACCGGCAGCTCCTCGATCGACGACATCTACATCGACCCCAGGATGCGCTGAGCCAGGGGCCGTACAGTATGCAGAAGCAGCTGCGCTCTGAGCCCGTCCTGAGCGCAGCCCGCAAGGGGAAGCCTCGGTTTGTTCCGTAAAGCCGGGGGTGGACGGCGCCGATAGGCCACGTATGAGCTCGACCGAGCATGCGCTTGCTTCCTCCCGGCTAGCCGTTGGTCTCAGCACGGCCAGGGAACGAGGAGAAGGGCTGGGATGGCGCTTGCCTCTGTGGGGAATGCTCCTGGCAGCGGTGCTCATCATCAGTCGGCGTCCCGATGTCATCACAGACGCCCAGTTCTGGGCCGAGGATGGCAACCTGTATTACGCCGACGTATACAACCATGGCCTCCTGGCCACACTGATGGTGCCCCAGAACGGGTACTTCACAGTGCTCCCGACGCTGGCCGCTGGCATCGCGCAGTTCGTGACGCTCGCCTCCGCTCCGTTGGTCACAAACGCCATAGCCATCCTCATCCGGGTGCTCCCGGTCGGCTTGCTGCTCTCCTCACGCGCCAAGACGATCTCCCCGGACATCCGCATTCGCGGACTGCTGGCAGCGCTGTACATCGCTCTCCCCGGTGGGGGCGAAACCGACGGGAACATCGTCAACGCGCTCTGGTACCTGGCCATCGCGGCCACGATCGTCCTGATGCTCCAAGCCCCGGTGAGCAGGTTCGCTCGGATCTTCGACATCACGATCATCGCGTTGTGCAGCCTCACCGGAGTCTTCGCCATCGTGCTCGCTCCACTCGCGTTTCTCTATCGACGCTGGCGAGGCGCCGGCGCCGTGTCACGATTGACGCTCGCGATCCTCGTTGCGGGCGCTGCGATCCAACTCCTGGCGATATTCGTGCTCGAGTACCACGTGCCAAGCGGCTTCGGCGCCGGTCCACGCCCGAGCACCCCCCTGCATCCCTCGATACAGGGCTTCTTCGAGATTCTTGGATCGCGCGTAATCGCCGTCCCGCTCCTGGGCAGCCCCACCCTCCTGGGTGCCGCAGCGGCCGCCCTGCTGGGCCTGGTGGGCGCCGCATGCGCGGTCCTTGCCTTTCGCCGAACAACGCCAGAGCTCAGGTTGCTGATGGGATTCGGCGGCGCCGTATTCGCGATGGCGCTGGCGCGCCCCCTGGATGCCGATTGGCCTGGACTGACATTCTCAACGAGCGGAGCTCGCTACTTCATCATCCCGCAGCTCGCGGTCATCGCAACGCTGGTCTGGGCCGTGGGGCGCAAGCAGAGCGGCCTGTTGCGTACCGCGGGCATCGGCATGCTCCTGTACGTGGCCCTCGTCACGATCCCCCAGAACTGGGCCTACTCACCGCTACAAGAAACCAACTTTGCCTACCAAGCGGCGCTGTTCGAAAAGCAGAGTCCTGGAACACAAACCAACTTTGAACTGGAACCAGAGGGCTGGTCGATGACGCTCACCAAGCATTAGAGCTACCTACGTTCCGCAACAACCAAGAACTGCTTTCCGAGAATCCGCCAGGCGATTGGAAGACGGAGGTAGGTATGCACGAGCGCAGGATGGGATGGCAGTCGCCCCGTGAAGGTATAGGGCAAAAACCTGGGATGCACAGATACGATCTCGAATCCCGCCGCAAATAGATGCTCCTCAACGCCACGCTCGGTCAAGATAACGGTGTGGTCAGCGAAGTCAAAGTAGTCTCGCGAGCAGTAGCGGAAATTAGGGCCCATAATCGCGATGCGCCCACCCAGAGTCATGCAGTCGTACATCTTTTCCAGGAACTCGGCAACCGCCTCTTGGCTGAGCAGATGCTCTAGAAAGTTGGAAACAAACACACCTTCAAAATATGAACCTGGTAGGTCGGCATCCATAATCTCGGAGACGATCGTCCGCGTACCCTCACGAACGATTCCCTCCTCGTACTCCACGGCATCAACTGCCCAACGCTCAGCGGAAGGGACTGCGTTGATAAACTCACACCGTCCAGCGGCAGGATCGAGTATCCGTTCCGGACGCTTTAGCCGCTCGTATAGCATCGGGGCTAATGCGATCCAAACGTCATTGCGGCGCCCTTGAGCTACGTCGCGGAAGCGATACTCATATAGACGCTGATAGTTCATCGTAAATGGGCCGTGAAGGGCTCGAACCTTCAACCTTGGGCTTAAGAGGCCCCTGCTCTACCGGTTGAGCTAACGGCCCGCGAGGACGGCGGGTAGCCGGATCAAGCGTCGATTCTACCTGGCTGGCCCGGTGATCCGGCGCCTCCTCGACGCAGGAACGGGGCTACTCAGAAGACGACTGTGCGTCCTCCATCGGAGATCACGCGGTCCTCCAGATGCAGGGAGATAGCCCTGGCGAGTACCAGCCGCTCGATATCGCGACCCACACGCTCGAGATCCCTGGGCTCTTGCCTGTGATCCACCCGCATCACGTCCTGATCGATAATCGGTCCCGCGTCAAGCTCCTCCGTCACGTAGTGCGCTGTGGCGCCGATCAGCTTGACGCCGTGCTCATACGCACGGCGGTATGGGTCCGCACCGGCGAAGGCCGGCAAGAAGGAGTGATGGATGTTGATCACCGGCACTCCCAGCTCGGTCAGGAACGGGCCGCTGAGAATCTGCATGTAGCGGGCGAGCACCACAAGGTCGGCGTGGCCGCACAGCAGCTCCAACATCCGAGCCTCGGATACATCCTTGTGCGCGCTCTCGACGGGCACGTGATGAAACGGAACACCCACCGCCCGGGCCTGTGGCTCGAGATCGGGATGGTTTGAGATCACAGCCGCTACATCGGCATTCAACTCGCCGCGCTGCCAGCGCCAGAGCAGATCCACGAGACAGTGATCCTGGCGAGAGGCGAGCACCGCGATCCGCTGGCGATCTCCCCAGAAGCGGATCTTCCAATCCATCTGAAATCGGCCGGCCACCACCGTTTGAAAGCGCTCCAGGAACTCCTCGCGGCGCTGCGCCAGCCCTGCGAGGAAGAACTCCATGCGCAGATAGAACCTGCCGCCGCTGCGATCTGATGAGTATTGGTCGGAGGAGACAATGTTCGCCCCCTCTCCGAAGAGAAAGCCCGATACCGCCGCGACGATACCGGGGCGATCCTCGCAGCCGATCAGCAGACGCGCGCTGAAGCGCGGAGCAGGCTCATGCATCTCGGGCGGGATGCTACTTGTGCTTGTGAGCTGATTTGGCGGCCGAGACCGAAGTGCCGGCAGCATGCGAGCTTGTGGTGGACGCCGTGACCACCGTGGCGGAAGTGGCCGCTGCCGCACTGGACGAGGAAGATGAGGATGAACCGGTGGGGTTCTTCTTGATCTCTTCAAGCTCGGCCTTCAGCCGTGGGCGCTGCAGCGCCGGAGCGAGACTGACCGCCTTCGCGCTTGCGAGGTCGCCCTGGCGCGCGTTGTCAGCCTTGTATGCAAGCTCGGCGAGGTCGGCAAAGAGCGCCTCGCTGGGCGGTCTCGACGCGATCACAATCTGCAGTGCCTTCAGCTCTTCCGCCGGTTCGTTGAGACCTTCTTCGCTGTAGATACGCTGCACATTGTTGGCCACACTCGAACTTGGGTTGTTCGGACTCAGCGCCAGATACCGGTTCCAGGAGTTTGAGATCTGGTGGAGCAGTTCCTTGCCCTTGCTCGTATAAGTCCCCGTTTCGGCCGTGGCCGACGTTTCGTAGTAGGGGCTATCGCTTGCCTCATGCAACTGGGCTTCAACGAGCGCCCCCCAGGCGGCTGCTTCGTCCGGGTGCTTGGTGGTGCGCTTCTGCGCCGCCGCAACCCTGCTCGCGAAACTGGTGCTGCCCGTATTGGTTTTTTCCAGCGCATTGAAGAGGCCTCCGCCGCCGCCCACGCCGCCCACGCCGAAGCCCACGAGCCCCAGACCGATCAGCAACGCCAGGCCCAGGTAGATCGCTTGCACGGTGCGGCGCCTGCCGCGCCCTCTCAGGTCAAAGAGCATCGACTGTGATTCTACGGTTGCGGGCGCTCATCGGCAGACACCATTGCCTGGAGGCAGCTCTTGCCGGCCGCCGGCTAGCTGGAGAGATCATCGTCGACGTGGTCGATTATCCGTCTGACGTCCTCAGCGGGTCCAGTGGCGTGAGCATCGGCCTCCTGGGAATCCTCGCCCACCGCCGCTGCCGATCGAGCCGAGTCACGTCGATCCAGCAGTGAGGCGAGCAGGATGCTGATCTCATACAGCAGGTACAGCGGTACCGTCTCAAGCACGAGCGTCACCGCATCGCCGGGCAGGAAGGCGGCCACCGCGGCGCAGGCCAGGACCGCATAACGGCGGTATTTACGCAGCTGCGTAGGCGTGACGATCTCCATGCGGGTGGCGCCCAGGATCGCGACTGGCACCTGGAAGACCAGGCCCATGGCGAGCAGGATGGTGCCGACGAAGCTGTAGTACTGGTTGCCCTGGACCAGCACCTCGAACTGTTCGCTGTTGAAGTTCTGGAAGAAGTGCAAAGCCGCGGGCAGGACCACGAAGTAGCCGAACAGCACCCCGATCACGAACAGAAACGGGATCGCACTGAGCAGCGGCAGTGCAATGCGCCGCTCTCTGGGGCTGAACGCCGGCAGCAGGAACCCGTAGAGCTGGAAGAGGATCACCGGGAGCGAGAGCACAAGGGCGAAGTAGAGGCTCACCGTCAACGTCGCCGTGAACGGCTCGGCGATGCCCAGCGTCACTGGAACGTCGCCCTTTGGCTGCTTGGGGATCTTTGCGATAGAGGCCTCCAGGGGAGCCATCTCGGCGCGCAAAGCCAAGCGGGCCGTCGCGCTCGATCCGCTGCCGCCTGAGCTGAGGATCCGTACGATCGCCTCGACGGCATGGACGGCCTTGATCACACCCTGCTGGGCCAGGGCGGTCTGGCCGAGTGGCCCATGGCCCTCGCGCACCTGCTTCTCGGTCTGGGCGGCGAGCGGGCGATTGATGATGCGCAGCAATTCGTGGTTCTGCCAGAAACAGAGGCCAAACGCGATCGCAAAGGCGATCGCGCTGACAATCAGCCGCGTGCGGAGCTCTTCCAGATGATCCACGAGGCTGAGCCTGTCCTCGTGGCTGATTGGGCGAATCGCGGTGGCCATGGGTACGCCAAACAGACCGCTACCGGACTGGATGATCCCGGTCGAGGTTATCGAATAGCGCTAAAGCCAGGGCCTGGGATTGTCGATGACGTGGGAGAGGCAAGACCATGCAACCCAACGAGAACCGACACGTTCACCACCGCGTCCAGCTCCCCAGCGGCAAGCGCATAGAGGTCGTATATGTCGACCGCTCCTCGCCCCAGGAGGCCGACCATTCGCTGTCGACGAGCAGCGCCAGCCAGCCGCTGCACGTGTGCTTTCATTGCGCCTGTGAGCTCGTGTATCCGCTTGATTGGGCCGAGGAGGGTCAGTCGAGCTGGCGCGTGATGCTGCGCTGCCCCGAGTGTGAGGCGACGCGCGAAGGAGTCTTCGATCAGACTGAGATCGAGTTGCTGGACGAGGAGCTCGACCGCGCGACAGGCTCTCTGCTTGGAGACCTCCGGCACATGACACATACCAACATGGCGGAGGAGATCGACTTCTTCGTTCGTGCGCTGCACGCCGACGTCATCGTGCCAAGCGATTTTCAGCGGTAGCGCTCGACGACAGCGTTGGCGACCAGGGCGAGCAGGCCAGAGCGCCCGCTGGGCAGACTTGCCGGCAGCTGGGCCTTGGCATCGAGCACCATCTTGAGCGCCATCTCCCTGGCGAGCACCAGGGCACCCGTCGCAGCGATCCGGTCGCACAGACGCTCCGCCTCCGCCGCACCATCCAGCGCCTGGAGCTCGACACTCGCCACCTCGGCATCTCGCTCGCGAGCGACGATCAGCGGCAAGGTCACAGTGCCGTCGAGCAGATCCGTTCCTCGCGCCTTGCCCGTCCGCTCCACAGGTCCACAGATATCCAGCACGTCGTCAAGGATCTGGAATGCCAGGCCTATGTGCCGAGCAAACACCCCAAGTGCATCGGCGAGCTCAGGCGACCCATCGACCGCCACGAGTGCCCCCAGACGGCAGGCCGCCTCGAACAGCGCCGCCGTCTTGAGCCCGCACCGCTGCAGATAGCGCTCGACCGTGACCCCTGCGGCATAGGCGTCCTCACGCTGCAGCATCTCTCCCGCCGCGAGCGCCGTGCTCGCGTCCGAGAGCGCCCTGAGCTGGGTGGCATCGCCATTACGAGCGAGCTCTGCAAAGGCTCGGGAGAAGAGCAGATCGCCGGTGGCGACCGCTGTATCCCGTCCCGCGCTCGCTGCGACCGTGGGACGGCCTCGCCGCAGCTGGGCACGATCGATCACATCGTCGTGTACGAGCGTCGCCGAATGCACCAGCTCGACCGCGACGGCCGCACGCACGAGTTCCTCTTCGCCGCCTGCATGCAGCCGCGGCCCGCCTGCGGCTTCCGCGGCAAGCACGACCAGCAGAGGACGTAGGCGCTTGCCTCCGGCGGTCACCGTGCCATTGGCGTGAGACGCCAACGCGACACCCGAGGAGGAGGTCACCTGCTCGAGATGCGCCTCCGTGCGATCCATCCGCTCGCGCAATGCTGGGCCGCCCTGGCGCATGATCGCCTCGACTGCATCCTCGTCGCTGGGCACTCCACCCCGTCGCGCATCATCGGCCACTCCCGGCATCCCATTCCCCGTGCTCGTACTCACTCGCTCTGGAGATGAGAACGGTAGCGACGTGGGACGGATACCGACATGGATCGCGATAATCCCTCCAGCCGTGAGCACCCAGCGGATCTCCCGCAGGCCCACCTCCGCCATCTGCGCCGCGAGCGCCGGAGGCCCTGGAAAGCGCTTGACCGACGCGGGCAGGTAGGCATAGGCCGCGGCGATACCGACGCCCGATTCGCGTTTGCGCAGCCAGGCCGTATGTCTGGCGAGCGCACCTGCGAGCCTGCCGATGATGGGCACGAACCTGTCGAACCAGAGCGCATAGAAGAGCGAGAGCGGGGCCCTGGAGGGCGTTGTGATCTCCAGCACGACCACTCTGCCCCCGGGGCGGACGACACGTGCCATCTCGGCGAGACCTTGAGCGAGATCGGAGAAGTTGCGCGCGCCGAAGCCGACCGTCGCGGCGTCGAATGACTCGCTTGGATATGGAAGCTCCATCGCGTCCGCCCACTCGAAATGCAGGACATCCGGCCAGGAGCGGCCCTTCGCTCGCGCCCTCGAGAGCATCGCCTCGGCGAAGTCGCTGCCCACGACCTCACCGTCCGGCTGCACCCGCCGAGCGAGCTCCATCGCGAGGTCGCCGGTGCCTGTGGCCACGTCGAGCACCCTGCTGCCCGGCCCGACGGCAGCGAGGTCCGCCGCCCTGGCCCGCCAGCGATGGTGCAGGCCCGCTGTCATCGCCGAGTTGATGAGATCGTAAGGACCCGCGATGTGCTCGAACATCGCCCTCACCTGGCGAGGCTCAAGACGCCCGGACCCACCCTTGCCGGCGCCTTGCTGAGCGGGCATGACCGGTACAGCCAGCTACTTCAGATCCGAGAGGAAGTCGACGATCGCCGTGAACTTCTTCGCCGACAGGTTCTTGAACGACGGCATGGGCGCCGTCGGATTGACGAGCGTACGGGCAATCGCCTGGCGCGGGATACGGGACGCTATCTGCGTGAGTTCAGGCCCAGGGCCGGAATTGCCGTTATCACCGATTTTGTGACAAGCCTCGCAGCCGGTGGCCGCCACGGCCAACCTGCCTTCATTGAAGAGCGCCACCGCAGCCGTCCCCTGTTGCGTGACGGCTGTGGGCGTGGCGATGTTCAGCGCCGTCGGCGTACCCGCATTCGCACCCTGATAGGTGAGCAGTGCCATCGCCCCGATCACGAAGATCCCGGTGATGGTGGCGATGGGCCGGCGCTCTGGCCGGCGCTCCGGCCCACGGTCGTAGAAGGGCAACAGGAACAGCAGGATCATGCACAGCGTCGGCACCCCGATCGTCGCCAGCGGCACGAGGCTGGGCGGCTTGATCACGCGCAAGAGCTCGAACAGGAAGAAGAAGTACCACTCAGGGCGAGGCACGTAGGTGGTGGTCGTCGGATTGGCCTTCGATCCGAGCTCGGCGCCGAATATGAGCGATGCGGCGATGATGATCGCCATCACCACACACGCCATCGCAGAGTCCTTGGCGACGGCATAGGGGAAGAACGGCTTGCCCTTGGCCTTCAGGAGCGCGTACTCCCTGAGGTATTCCTCCTTTTGGCGGCGGTTCATCTCGACGCTCAGGTCTCTGACGTGCGCAGCTCGGGCTCAGCCTGCGCTTTGATCCACGGCGGTGCCGTGGTGCCGAGCTTGGCGACCAGATAGAGATGAGCGCCGATCAGCGCTGCGAGCAGGCCGGGCACGAGCAGCATGTGGATGGCATAGAAGCGCGAGAGGGTAGTGGCCCCGAATTCGGGGCCCGCTCGCAGGAAGTCGCTGAGATAGGGGCCCAGCAGCGGACCCGTGCCGTTGATGTTGACGCCCACGATCGTCGCCCAATATGCACGCTGATCGAAGGGCAGCAGATAGCCGGTGAAGGACATCGTCATCGTCAGGATCAGCAGCACCACGCCGATCACCCAGTTCAGCTCGCGCGGATACTTGTAGGCACCGAAGAAGAAGGTTCTGCCCATGTGCAAGAACACCAGGATCACCATCACGCTGGAGCCCCACTTGTGCATACCGCGAACGAACTGCCCGAGGAACACGTCGTTGGTGACGTAGCGGATCGATTCGTAGGCCCCGCCCGAGGGGTCGGGCCGGTAGTACATCGCCAGGAAAACTCCGGTCACAGCCTGCGAGAGGAAGGCGAACATCGTCGCGGAGCCGAGCGTGTAGAACCAGTTGGTGCCCTTCGGCACCTTGCGGAACATCATCCAGCGCAACCCACCGCTCAGCGACGTCCGCTCGTCGACCCAATCGACGACGGTGATCCCGGCCTGCATAGCCTGCTCCGGCGCAGAGAGCTTGCCATTGCCCTCACCCGGTCGCGGAGGCGGCGCCTTGAGTGCCGCCGGCAATGGCGGAGCGGGAAGCTTGGGCATCGGCTAGGGCTTGCGGGCGGAGGGTCGTGAGGGATAGAGATACTGGCCCAGGCCATCGAGCGGCTCGCCCGGGTCCCTGGGAGAGAAACGCCGCAGCTCGCTGTTGACCGAGAAACGGGCGGTATAGAGCTGCACCATGCCACCCACCACGCGCGTCTCGAAGCGGTCGAGGGGACGCACCGGCGGACCGCCGACAGGCTCTCCGAGCAGGTTGTAGACGCCGCCGTGGCAAGGACAGATGAAGCGCTCGGCCGCATCGACCCAGCGCACCGGGCAGCCCAGGTGCGCGCAGCGGTTGGAGATCGCTATGTAAGGCGTGTGCTTGTCGTAGGGGTCGGTGTCGAGCGCATCGTTGTGCTGGCGCACATAGACGGTGCCCTTGCCCGCCTCGCCGATCCCACGCGTGAGGGTCACGACCACGGGGACGTAGTTGTTGTCCGGGAAGTCCTCGGTCCTACCGATGGTTTCCCAGTAATGGGGCGGCTGCTTGAAGATGGGCCCGATCGCGAACCCGATCGCCGGCAGCGCGAAGGATGCCGCCGCGACGGCACCCGCGGTGTGGGCCGTACCCGTCATGAAGCGCCGGCGCGTGATCGTCTCGCCCTCGAAGGCGCCCGGGATCTGGCGGTCGGCGGTGTACTTGGACCGATGCTGGTCGTGCTTGCCTGCCATCCAACCAAACAATATCGAGGCCAGGTGGCAGGTGCCCCGACTGCGCCCTGCAGCCCTGGGGACCAGATCAGCTCGAAGAGACCTCGGCTGCCTCGCGCAGCGCCTGCAAAGCCCCAGGCGAACCTCCGCGTGTCAGCACCTTGGCCTGCTCGAGCTCGGCGCTTGGACCCCAGCCCACCGCGCGCGCGCCGGCTTCCCAGACCGCGAGGGCGAGCTCGCGCTTGCCTTCGCCATGGGCCAGGGCAGAGAGGGTGATCACGTCGGCCAGCTCCGTCACCGCCGTTACATCGCCGAGCGTCACGAGCCTGGCCAGTCCCAGCGCATAGAGCTGGTCTCCTGCCAGCAGCGCGAGGTCGGCGTCAGGGGTGTCCACGAGCCGACGCTCGCCGTAATGCAGCAGATAGCCCTCATAGATCACCTCCAGCAGCAGCTCGTACTCCTGCGGAGCCTGTGCTGCGCGAGGCCCTCGCGCAGCGAGCTGCGCCGGCCCGTCCACGCCGGCCGGCGAATCCAACGCCTGAGCCGATGGCAGCAGCGTGGCAATCAGGCCGCCCTCCTCACGCAACATGCTCGCCAGCGCAGAGAGGGGGCTCACGCGCGAACACCGCCGCGAACGACACCGTGGCCCTGAGCCTCCAGGCTCGCGAACGACGCGGATGCGGCCTCGAGCGTGCGCTCGAGCTGCTCAGGTCCATGCGCAAGCGACGGGAACCACGCCTCGAACTGCGACGGCGGCGGGTAGACGCCGCGCGAGAGCAGCTCGCTGCACCATGCTCCGTAGGCCTCCAGGTCACATGCCTGGACATCCGTATAGGACTCCGGAAGGCTCGGGCTGAAGAAGACGGTCAGCAGCCCTGGGCATGAGGCGATCTGCACCGGATATCCAGCTGCCGCCTCCCGCAGACCGGCAGCGAGGCGCTCGGTAAACGCGGCCAGGCGCAGATAGGCGGCATCGTCCAGCAGCTCGAGGGTGGCCAGACCCGCGGCAACGGCAAGCGGATTTCCCGAGAGCGTTCCCGCCTGATAGACCCCACCATCGGGAGCGAGCAGCTCCATCAACTCTGGCCTGCCTCCCAGCGCGGCGGCCGGCAGGCCACCGCCAAGGATCTTGCCCATGATCGTAAGATCCGCGCTGACGCCCGCGAGCTCCTGAGCGCCGCCGCGTGAGACCCGAAAGCCGCTGATGACCTCATCGAGGATCAGCAGCGCCCCGGTGGCGTCCGCTCGCGCGCGCAAGAGCTCGAGAAAGCCCTCGTTTGGCGCGATCAGGCCCATGTTCGCAGGCAGCGGCTCGGCGATGATCGCCGCGGGCTCACATGCCTCGGTCGCTGCCAGCAGCGCCTCGGGGTCGTTCCATGGCACGACCACGGTGTCTGAGGCGACGCTGAGGGGTACTCCCGCGCTGGCGGGCAGGCCGCCCGTAGCAAGCCCAGAGCCCGCCTGTGCGAGCAGGCCGTCCACATGGCCGTGGTAGGCCCCGGCGAACTTGACCACCAGATCACGGCCCGTGGCGGCACGCGCCAGACGCAAGGCGCTCATCGTGGCCTCGGTGCCCGAAGAGGTCATGCGAATCATCTCCACCGAGGAGATCCTGTTGGTGACCTCTTCGGCCAGCCTGACCTCGCCGGCCGTTGGAGCGCCAAAGCTGGTGCCCTGTGCCGCCGCCTGCGAGATCGCGGCGAGCACCTCGGGGTGGGCGTGGCCGTGGATCAGAGGCCCCCAGGAGCAGACATAGTCCACGTAGCGATTGCCATCCACGTCCACGAGCTCCGCGCCCTCGCCACGCTCGATGAAGATCGGCGCCTCACGCCGGATCGACCGCATCGCGCGCACGGGCGAATTGACGCCGCCCGCCAGCACCTGCCGGGCGCGTCGATAGAGATCGCGGGAGCGGTTATCCGTAAGCGCGGTCACCGTCTCAGCTGCCTGCGTGCTCGCGCTCCCAACGCTTGAAGTCATCGGTGAAGTAGAGCAGTCTGATCTTCTTGAACTCAGTGGAGGAGTAGAGCGTGGCGCGGCCAGATACGCCCGTGAGCTGTGCGACCGAGTCCAGGACGGCGTCACACTCCTCCTTGGAGCGACCATGGGCCATGGTGAAGAGCGAATATGGCCAATCCTCATATGTGGGGCGCTGGTAGCAGTGTGAGATGCCTCGGACCGAGGCCATCTCGCGGCCGATGTCCAGAACCTGCTCCTCAGGCACCTTCCAGACACCCATGCCGTTGGCGGAGAAGCCCGCCCTGCGGTGGTAGAGGATTGCCGCAACGCGGCGCAACAGCCCACGCTCCTGCATGCCCTGCAGGTGATCCAGGAAGCTCTGCTGGGGCATGCCCAGAGCTGCCGCCGCCAGGGCATAGGGTTCGTCGAGCACCGGCATGTCGCCCTGCAGGGCCTTGATCACCGCGATGTCGCGCTCGTCGTAGGGCTGGCGCTCGAGCTCGATCGGATCGGCGGCCATCGCGGTGGAGGAGAGGGCGTCGGTGCCACCCTCCATCTCGAGGTCCATGCGGATCTTGAAGAGCTTGAGGGTCGGTAGCTGCCGCACTGAGGTGGCGCCTGCCTCCGCGGCGAGCACGTCCAGCGTGCCTTGCAGGCCGAGCTCGGAGTCAGGCTCCGTCGCGATCGTGAACCACAGGTTGAATTCGTGGTTTCGCAGGTAGTTGTGCGAGACGCCCGGATGTGAGTTGATCACCTGGGCTGCGCGATGCGGATACTCAGCATCGACCTTGGCAGCGACGAGCATCGAGGAATAGCCGAGCGCCCGCGTGTCGAAGATGGGGGTGACCTGCCGGATGATGCGCTCTTTGAGCAGGCGCTCCACGCGCGCCATCGTCTCCTGCGCGGAGAGCTCCGCCAGCTCCGCGACGCGACGATAGGGGTGCGGCTCGATCGGAAAGCTGCCCTGCATCAGGTTGAGCAGCCGCTTGTCGACGGAGTCGAGGGCCACAGCGGCACCATCGACTCGGCTGCGCAGCTTGGGGGTCGCAGCGCTCCGCTTTTCTGCAGAGGAAGCCACACTCGATTGATTGGCGCTCATAGCATGCGTCCTTTCAGCTCACTCCGCCAGCCAGCGGGCGGCGTCCATTGCGTGATATGTGATGAGGATGTCCGCGCCTGCGCGATGTAGGGAGGTGAGTATCTCGAGCACGGCGCCACGCTCATCGATATATCCGGCTGCGGCAGCGGCCTTGACCATCGCGTACTCCCCGCTGACGTTGTACGCCGCGAGGGGCAGACCGCTCGCCTGCTTGATCGCCCTGATCAGGTCCCCATAGGCGAGCGCCGGCTTGACCATCACCATGTCCGCGCCCTCTGCGACATCGAGCAGTGCCTCGCGAACAGCCTCCTGCCCATTGGCTGGATCCATCTGATAGCCACGCCGATCGCCGAATGCCGGAGTTGAGCCCGCCGCGTCGCGAAACGGACCGTAGAAGGCAGATGCGAACTTCGCGGAGTAGGCGAGGATCGGCGTTTCCTGATGTCCATCGTCGTCGAGCTCCTCGCGAATCGAGCCGACGCGCCCATCCATCATGTCCGACGGAGCGACGATGTCAGCGCCTGCGCGAGCGTGACTCACCGCAATCCGGCCGAGCAGCGCCACCGTTGCGTCGTTGTCGACCGTCCAGGAGCCCATGCCGTCATCGCGCAACACCCCGCAGTGCCCGTGATCGGTGTACTCGCAAAGGCACACGTCAGTCACCACGAGTACATCTGGCACCGCCTCCTTGATGGCGCGCACGGCGAGTTGGACGACGCCCTCCTCGTCCCATGCGCCGGAGCCCTCTGGATCCTTTTCAGAGGGAATGCCAAACAGCAGGACCGCCCCGATGCCGGCGCTCGCGGCCAGCTCGGCATCCTTGACCGCCTCGGAGATCGAGAGGCGCTGCACGCCGGGCATCGCCTCGATCGACTCGCGTGGGGGCCCGGACTGAGCGACGAACATCGGCAGCACGAGCCTGCTCGCGCGCAGGTCGGTCTCACGGACCAAGCCCCGTAGGGCCGTGGTCGAGCGCATCCGGCGCATGCGCGTATTGGGGAAGGCCATGGCCTTCCAGGTTACTCCAGGCGCCTCAATCCCAAGCGCCCCAGCGTAATGAAGGCGAGCGTGAGCACAAGCAGATGCACTACCGATATCCCGATGCCGGGAGATGCCCCGTTGACGGCGGCATCGAGCGCCTGCAGCGACGCCTTGAAGGGGAACAGGAACGAGATCGTTCCAATGACGTCGTAGAGACCGGCGATGACGGCTCCGCTCGGCACAAGCGCCAGGAAGGCCAGCGGGAGCGAGAGCAGGAAGGCGAGCAGCGACGCAGCGCGCACCTCGCGTGCGAGTACGCCAATCGTCACCCCCAAGGCACCGAATGCCAGCGCACCACTCGCCAGGGCCAGCGCCCAAAGCCCGACACGGCTCCAATCCAGGTTGACGAAGATGCCCACGCCAGCGAGCAGGCCAAACGCGACGACGAAGGCGCAGACGGCCGCCAGCAGCACCTTCTCGAGAAGCAGCGTGCTACGGGAGAGCAGGGCGGGAGGGCTCCTGACCAGGCGAGCGAGCGTGTGCTCCTCGCGCTCGTGAGCGACGCCACCCGCTGCGAGCAGCACGCACACGAACATCAACGAAATGGTCGCGGCGACGACCACCGCGAAGGTGTCAAGCGGTGTGCGACGACCGTGCAGCAGTCGTTCGCGGACCGTTATCGGCTGGCTGACCGTCTGCAGCACGTCCTTGCTGAGCCCCAGGTTCTTCGCGGCAAAGCTCACAAAGCTCGCGACATGCTCCAACTGCGTGCGTTCATGCCCATGGGGCAAGCCGTCTGCGACCCGTTCGAGCACCCCGGATATGTGGCCCAGCCCCAGCAGGTTCTGGGACGTGCCGAGGACCGTGAGCTTTCCACCAGAGCGCAGCAGTTCGAGCTCTTCGATCGCCACCTTCTTGATCGCTTCGGAGAGGCCGAGATTGGCGCTGGCCAGGGCTGCGCCAAGCGTGGAATGCACGAGCGACTGCTCGAGGGCATCGCCGTTGTAGATCACTTCCACGTAAGCCTGCTTGATGCCCGAGGAGATCTTGCTGATGATGTTCGGGGGGATCACCACGGCCGCGAGCACCTCGCCCGAGGAGACCTTTCCCAGCGCCTGGGCCCTGGTGGCAACTTTCACCGCGTCGGCCTGGCTGAGGAACCCATCCGCGTACTGCTCCACGCTCAGCTGCCTGTTGCCCAGCGTGAACGTCTGGCCAGGCGGAGTCTCATCGACGATCGCGACCTTCGGCTTGGACGGGCTGCGCGAGATCGCAAGGCCGATCAGCAGGGAGATCGCCACGGGATAGACGATGAGCAGCGCCACCAGCAGACGCGAGCGGGCGAGGATCAGCAGGTCCTTGCGCAGCAGCGCGATCATCAGTGCCCTCGCTCGCCCAGAAAGGCCACAAACGCACTTTCGAAGTCGACTTCCGAGTGCCCCGCAAGCTCGGACGGTGCCCCGTCGAAGACCTGCTCGCCGCGATCGAGCACCAGCGCACGCTGCGCATGGCGCTCCACCTCGCCCACGATATGGCTGGAGAAGACCACGCTCCTACCCCGCTCGGCGAGCGCGCCGACGAACCGCCATAGACGCTCTCGCTGATTGGGGTCCAAAGCAGTGGAAGGCTCATCGAGCAACAGAACCGGGGGATCGGCGATCAGCCCGAGGGCGACGTTCACCCGCTGGCGGTTGCCCCCCGAGAGATTTTCAACGCGCTCGTGAGCACGGTCCTCCAGTCCTGTCTGCTCCAGCATCCGTCTCACCGCCTCAGGCGGATCCGCGACTTTCTCGAGCTTCGCGAACAGCTCCAGGTTCTCCAGCACTGAAAGCTTCGAGTAGAGCGCGGGCTGCTGCGGCACCCACCCGACCTCGCCGGGTGGGCGGCTGAGCGTACCGGCGGTCTGCATCTGGACCCCGGCAAGGATCGAGAGCAGCGTGGTCTTGCCTGCGCCGTTGGGGCCGACGATTGCCACCAGTTCGCCTTGGTGGACGTCGAAGCTCACGCCACGCAGAGCTTCGTGCTCGCCGTAGCGCTTGGTCAGGTCCTTCACGCTGAGCGTCGGCTCGGGCATCTCAGAGCAGTCCGCCATCCGAGCGATCCCAGCCCTCCAGGCGCAGATGGCGAGAAAGATAGATCGTCGTCTCACGTAGCACCGAGAGAATCGGCAGGGCGACAAAGATGCCGACGAGTCCGTAGAGCTGTTGGCCGAGCAGCAGCGCGAAGATCACCAGCAGCGGATTGATCCGCAGAGTGTGGCCGAAGATCTGGGGTGCGACGACATGGCCCTCGAACTGCTGCAGGCCGAGGAACAGCAGCCCAACCCAGATCGCCGAGACTGGATTTGTAAACAGCGCAACCACGATCGGGGGCAGGGCGCCAACGATCGGCCCAATGTAGGGAACAAGCTCCATCAATGCGAAGAACACCGCGAAGACGAACACATACTTGCGGCCGTCCGGAAAGATCCCGATCACCCCGAAGACGTAGAGGGCGATGCCGGCGGTCGCTCCCATGATCACGCTGAACAGCAGCTGTCCTCCCACATATCTGGAGACCGCATGCTGGGTGAGCGTGGGGTAGTCGTCGGCGGGGGTGCCGTTTCCGCGAGGCATGATCCTGCGTACCAGTGTCCCGATCTGCTGGCCGTAGAGAAGCATGTAGACGGAGAGCACGAACACGAGCAACAGGTCGAAGCCGGCGCCCACGACTTCGGTTAGCAACCCGCCGCCGAAGGAGGCGACTGAGCTCAGGCTTTTGCCCACCTTCTCCCGGAGGGAGTCCAGCGCGGTCTCGCCCTGTTTGACGAGTTTGACTTTGAGCCCGTGCTTGTTCAGATAGGACTGGATGCTGGCGATTTTGCGGTTGGCTTCGCTGACGATGTGTGGAACGTTGTGGGCAAAGGATTCAACTTGGTTGGACACCGGGCTTGCAAGGAGCAGGCCGACTCCCGCCAGCATCAGGAAGAATGCTAGGTAGACCGCCAGCACTGAGAGCCCGCGGCGCAGACCTGCTCGTTGCACAAAGGCGACGACAGGGTTGAGGATCAACGCGATGAGGCCCGCCACGATGAAGATCACGAGCACCTTGCCCGCTGCGCTCGCCAGCGCCCACAGCGCCAGCAGACTCACCGGAAGCACAGCCAGCTGGACCCATCTCGGCACGACGACGCTCGGGGGCATCCCGGAGTCCGAGCTCGGCAGCGGAGGGACCTCGCTCGAGGGCTCCCCCTCGGCGAGCTTGTGCTCCTCCTCGGTGGGAGGATCGGCCCGCACCGGTACCACCTGCTCGGCGTCTGGAGGCAGGTGTGCGCCGCGACCTTTCACTACGCTCATCTCCCTCCCATCGTGGCCAGAGTATGGCTGAGTCGCAGGCGGTGGAGGAGCCCCGGCTCGGGGTCGGCATCCTCTTCGTAGGAGACCTCGTCGGCGGGATCGGGCGCCAGACTCTCTTCGACTGCCTGCCCATCCTGCGCGAGCGCCACGCCCCCACGTTCATCGTCGTAAACGGCGAGAACGTCGCGGGAGGGCTGGGGATCACGCCCAAGATCGCCGACGATCTGTTTGCCCATGGCATCGACGCGATCACGCTGGGCAACCACGCCTATCACCGGCGCGAGATCTACCCCTATCTCGATCGGGAGCCCCGCATAGTGCGTCCCGCTAACTACCTGCGCTCCCAGCCGGGGCATGGAACGTGTGTCGTTCAGAGTCCCGACGGGACGCGTCTGGGTGTCGTGAACCTCAGCGGCAACCTCTACCTGAAGGCGGGACGCTCTGCCTTCACCGAGATCGAGGCGGCGCTTGGGGCGCTGGGCGAGGTCGACCACATACTCGTCGACCTCCATGCGGAGGCAACCAGCGAGAAGGTGGCGATGGGCTGGCACCTCGACGGACGGGTCACCGCCGTGGTGGGCACTCACACCCACATCCCCACAGCCGACGCGCGGGTACTGCCTGGGGGCACCGCCTATATCACCGACGTGGGCATGACCGGCCCGCGCGGAGGCGTCATCGGGGTCAAGCGCGAGCAGGCGATCGAGTCGCTGCTCACCCAGATGCCCGTCCGGTTTGAGACCTCCGAGCTGGATCCCTGGCTCAACGGTGTGCTCATCCGCTGTGCGGGGCCAGGGCGAGCGGAGGGGATCGAGCAGATCCTGATGGCACGTCCTCAGGCTGGCACGACTTCCGGTGCCAGCCCATAGTGGGCGTCGATGGCCCCGGCCACGTCGCGAATCGTCCACTGAGCATGCTCGCGGCCTTTGGCGACAGGCGGCGTGAAGTCCCCCTCCACGCCGTGAAGCAGCAGAGCGCCAAGTGAGTCTTCGGCTCGCAGAGAGCCATGACTGGCACCGCCCACATGTGCCTGGCGGCCCCAGTCCAGAAACTCGTGGCCCGGCGCAGCCGAGAGCAGCACCTCACCGGAGGTTGGGCAGTTCAGCGCCGACCAGACCCGCGCGAGGATGTCCGGGTAGGTCGGGGTGTGAAGCAGGCCCTCACGCAGCTGCGCATCAATCGCTCCGAGCGCCCCCTCGAGGCTCCAGAGGCAGCCGCGGAGATCGCTGGCATCCCCGCCGGGGGCGAACCGCAGCTCGCCGCCGGCGCCCGCGATGACCCCTTCGCTCGGAGCTCCCGCCGCGTCGCGCTCCAGCCACATCGTGAGCTCCACACCGTCGATGCCGATCGAGCGCTCGATCACCTCATGGCGTAGGCGCTCGCGCTCGTCCTGCGCCAGCAGGTAGACCATCGCCGCTCGCTGCGAGGGACAGACCGCGATCCGTGCCTGCCCCTCGCCACGGCGATGATTGCCGGGCCCAAGTACGTCGAGCTCGCGCAACTCGTCCTGCAGGGCCACCGTTTGGCGCACGCCTGCCTGGGAATGATCGGCCATCACGATGACGGCGTGCTCATCGAGGAACTGCTGCACTCCACCGCCCGCCAGCATCATGCGCTCGAGTTGGGAGTCTGCATGTGCGATCGACTGCGGCTGGGCCTCGACGCCGTGCTTGTGCGAATGCCAATCGTTGTCGGGCAGCGAGAGCAGCAGGAAATCGAAGAGATCGTGTTCGACGAGGTAGGCGCCGACGCACCCCGAATGACGATCGCGCACTCCCGGCATTCCCAGGCCCGACCGGCACGGGGTTTGCCGGGAGGCGAAGATGTCGGCGTAGAAGAGCTCACGCGGGCCCATGACCGGGTGGCGCACCAGTGCGGAGGCAAGGCGGGTCAGCGCCGTGTCGCGTTGCGGCTCGTGCCGGTAGCGCCCGCGGTACATCAGATACGTCGTCCCCGCGGTCCGCATGCCCGCGTCATCGAGGCGCTCGAAGACCGTCCGCTCCCGCGAGGAGAGGTGCGATCGATTCATGTTGTAGACGGTGTCCGTCAGCTGGCGTGCGATTCCCATGCGCTGGGCAGATCGGAAGCTCGAGCCATATTCGATGTAGCGCTCCTCCTCGCGGTGATACCAGTTCATTCCGGGGATGAGATGGCGCTCCTGGCCCACGCCGGTGACGATCGACGCTGCGCAGACCGGCGTCACCGACGGGAAGGCGGCCACGCAATCGGGGACGTAGAGCCCGCGCTCCATCAGCGCGCCCAGCACCGGGGCGCCGCCTTGGGCGATCGTGCGCTCGAGCATCGCCGGCGCGAGTGCGTCGATCACGCAGAGAACGAGCTTGGCCGGCACTATCCGCCGAGGATCCGCAGGCCCGCGTACTTGCCAGTGCCTCGCCCCCGGCTCCGCCATGCGATCCAGGCGAACAGGGCGAGCGCAACGAAGCCGAGCACGTGCAACAGCGACACGAGGATGGCCAACAGCAGCGCGGCGCCCTCGAGGTAGAGGGTCAGGGCCTGCCGTGCACCGCCAGCCGGCAGTCGCGAGCGTGTGCGCTGCACCAGCGGGCGTGATGCGAACTGCCCCAGGAGGGCGCTCGCCACACCACCCAGCAATCCAGGCCACGCCGCGTAACCGTGCTCGCAGAGCGTGCCCCCGAACAGCAGGGCGCCGACGACGAGACCCAGTGCCGCAAGAATCCATGCCAGCAGGCCTTGGTCGGTCGCCTCAGGGCCCATCAGCAGCTGCGCGAGATACGCTGCCAGCAGCAGCGCACCTATCGTCGCGAGCCACCAGCCGGACTGCAGGAAGCCATAGTTCCCGGCCTGGAAGCCTACGCCGAGGACGCCGGCTGATGCCAGAGCCCCAGAGAGCAGCGCGGGCAGAAAGGGCCGCAGACCCGCGGCAAGGGCCAGGCCTGCGCCGAGGCCGATGTAGAAGGCGAGGTTGTTCACAGATGATAGTTCGCTACGGTGCGAAGGCAATGACGATAGAGGACGTCCACCGGCAGGGTCCGGTGAGTACCCTGGCGAATAGGGACTGCGGGTAGCCAACATGGACCGATCGCCAAACGGGCCGGACGCGCGCCGGCGCAGTGGGCCTTCCCACGAGATCGACCGCTACGAGCGGCTGTTCGCCGCACGCACGCGCGGAATGCGCTCCTCCGCGATGCGGGACATGATGTCGCTCACCGAGCACCCGGAGGTGATCTCGCTGGCCGGGGGCCTGCCGGACACTTCGACCTTCGACCCCAAGCGCTACGCAAGCCTGATGGCGGAGGTGGCAGCCAGCTCGACCGCAAAGGCGCTCCAGTATGGGCCGACCGAGGGTCTCTCGGTGGTGAAGGACTGCATCGTAGAAGTCATGGCCGAGGAGCGCACGAGCGTCGATCCCGACGAAGTGATCGTTACGACGGGAGGCCAGCAGGTGATCGACCTGGTCTGCAAGGCGCTGATCGATCCGGGCGATGTGATCGTGGCGGAGGCGCCGACATATCCAGGCGCCATTCCCACGTTCGGTGCCTATCAGGCGGAGGTCGTTCAGATCGAGATGGACGACGACGGAATGCCGATCGACCGGCTCAAGGACACGCTCGATCGTCTCGCCGGCGAAGGCCGCCAGCCGAAGTTCATCTACACCATCCCAAACTTCCAGAACCCCGGCGGGGTTACCATGTCCACCGCCCGACGCGAGCTGCTCGTGGAGCTGGCTCGGGAGCGAGAGATCCTGGTTCTGGAGGACAACCCATATGGGCTGCTTCGCTACGAAGGGGCCCCCCTGCCCACGCTCTACTCGCTTGACGCGGCGCGCGCCGGGCGGGGAGGTGCGTCTGACTTCGTCATCTATCTCGGCACCTTCTCGAAGATCCTCTCACCGGGCGTACGCCTCGGCTGGGCGGTCGCGCCGAGGCCTGTGCTCGAGAAGCTCAATCTGGGCAAGCAGGGAGCCGACCTGTGCTCCTCGCCGGTAACCCAGCTGTTCGTCGCCGCATACTTTCGAGATCAGACATGGCGCGAGTACGTCGGATCGCTCAAGGATCTCTACCGGACGCGACGCGATGCGATGCTGCAGGCGCTATCCGAGCACCTTGGCCAACAGGCGCGGTGGACCAAACCCCAAGGTGGGATGTTCATCTGGGCGACCCTGGCCGACTACATCGATACGACCGACCTGCTCGCACGGGCGCTCGAGAGCGAGGGGGTGGCGTTCGTACCCGGTAGAGCCGCCTACATGGACGACCGCGGCGGCTCCTCCATGCGATTGAACTTCGCTGGCGTGCCCGAGCAGGACATTCGCGAGGGCATCAGACGCATAGGCAAGGTCGTTCACGAACAGGTCGGGCTCTTTGGGACGCTCACTGGAGCAAGCACAGCCAAGGTCGATGAGCCCGAGCGTCAGGAGGATGAGCGGATGGCAGATGTCCTGGAGCTGCCCAGACGCCACGGCGATCAGGGCTCGGCCCGGGGCAACGGCTAGGGGTCAGCTGGGCAGCGGCTAGGAGTCCTCGCCCGCCGCGAAGTCCTCCGGGGTCACGTGATCGAGGAACTCCTTGAAGCGCTCCACGACATCCTCGCTCTCCTCAACACTGTGCTCGAACTCGATCGCGGACTCCGCGATCACCTCCTCGGCCGCGTAGATCGCAGCACCTGAGCGCACCGCCAGTGCGATCGCGTCGCTCGGGCGAGAATCGATCTCCACCTCCCGTCCGTTCACGCTCAGCGTGATGGACGCAAAGAACGTGTTGTCGCGCAGCTCCGTCACAGCGACCTGGGTGCACTTGACCTCGAGCTCGCCGAGCATGTCGCAGAGCAGGTCGTGCGTCATCGGCCGGGGCGTGCTCGTGCCCTGAAGCTTCATCAGTATCGATGCCGCCTCTGGATGCCCGATCCAGATCGGTAGGAATCGATTGCCATCGACCGTCTTGAGCAGCACGATCGGCTGCTTGCCGACCATGTCGAAGCTCACGCCGTAGATGACCATCTCCTGCACGAGAGTCCTCCGAGAGGGGAAGCCCAGGGCCCAAAGTATAGGTACCCGCGGCCCACCAGCCGCCGATTTCGATCAGCGCAGTGGCGCCCGAAAGCTCCAGAGCTTGTTGCCGATGAAGTTCAGCGGCATGGAGGCCGCCACCGCAAGCGCCTGCGCGGGAACCTTGCCCATGCCACCAGCCTCGACAAGCACGTCGAGCAGCAGCTGACTGAAGCCGAGCGCGATCAAGCTGACAATCAGGAAGCGGATCGCCTGGACTCGCGCCACGCCGGCCCGTGCATCGAATGTCCAGTGGCGATTGAGCGCGAAGTTGTTGATGACGGCAACCAACCACGCCACCACACCGGAGACGTGGTAGTTGATACCCAACGCGCGTACACACAGCACATAGACGGCCAGGTTGATCGCAAACCCCGTCCCACCTACCAGGCCGAAGCGCACGAGCTGGCGCCAGTTGTCAGGGCGGCGCATGCCATGTAGCAGGCGCATATGGGGAGCGGGTTCCCCAGATCCCGAAACGGGCGTCGCGTGGACGTTCATCGCGCTGGCCTCCTCGGGCATGGACTCAGATTAGTGGATGTCCCCGGACGCTTCCCACGCTAGCCTGTGATGAGGTGGGCGCCTGGCGAGACACTATGCCCTCGGAATCCGGGGGAAGAGGACTTCCGCGCTACGTTCTCGCGGGAGTGCCGCTCATCCTCGTCGTGGCTGTGCTGATCCTGCTGCTCGCCGGAGCCTTTGGTGGCTTGAAGGGTTCAGACAGACCCGGAAGGACGGCCGCGAGTGGAGCAGCGGCATCATCCGCGGGCACAGCCAGGGCACGGCACAGCGCAGGAGCGAGCCTCACGGCCGAGCCGAGGGTCGCACACCGGTCCGTCGGGTCGGTGAACCACCCATCGACAGGTGCACGTGTCTCTGGGACATCATCTGGGACAGCAGGGAGAACGCTGGAGGTGGCGGAGGTCCCCGACCCCGAAGAAGCCAGGAGCGACCCTGCGCCGGCCTCGTTGCGCCACAGCTCGGCCAGCGCCCCCAGCACAGCTGCCGAAGGGATCGCTCCTGGAGCCGCGTCCACCTCTCAGGTCCGCAAAGAGCTCGCCGAAATGCGCGCCGTCGAAAGCGCCACGCGCAAGCAGACGCTCACGCCCGTCAAGGGCGGCGACTCGATCGGTGGCAACGGAACGATTCCGATTCCAACCGACGTCCCTGAAGCAGTCCAGCGCGTGATCGCAGGGGCCAACGCGATCGCCGACTTCCCCTACCGCTTCGGCGGGGGACATGCGTCCTTCATCGACAACGCCTATGACTGCTCGGGCTCGGTGAGCTATGCGCTCGCCGCAGGCGGCTTGCTCAGCGAGCCGGAGACATCGGGCCAGCTGGAGAGCTGGGGAGCGCCCGGACCGGGGCACTACATCACGGTATACGCAAACGCCGGCCACACCTACATGTATGTCGATGGCATGCTCTACGACACGGCGGGGCGCAGTGGCGTGTTCGCCTCACGCTGGCAGGTCTCCCCGACCGACAACTCGGGCTACGTCGTGCGCCACTGGCCGGGGCTGTAAAGGCTCAGCGAACCAGCAGGACGGAGCTGAGCGCAGTCGCAGTCAGCGGGTTCTGCTTGGCCGCGTTGCGGACCGTCACACGCACCATCAGCGAGAGCTTGTGCAGCTTGCGCAACCTGGAGGCCGTCGCCTTGGGCAGCTTGATGTGCAGCGTGCTGCGGCCGCCCTTGGTGGTGACCAGGATCGCATGGGCGATCACCACAGACGGTTCGGAGCCGGCGGGCAGCCCTGTCGCCACCGTGCCCTGGATATGCAGACGATCGGCGATGCGCTGTGAGAGGATCACATCAAAGCGGCCAGCGACCTGCTCGTTGACAGAGTAGCCGACGACCAGGCCGCTACGCAGGACCCTGCGCAATGACTTGGACAGGGCGGCCTCGATGACCTGCGGGGCTGGAATCGGCACCACAGTTTTGGTCTGGGTCCCCGCCGCGCCACCTTGGGCGCCCGAGCCTCCGGAGCCTACCGAACCTCCCGTGCTCGATTCTGCCGGCGTTGGCGCGGGTGGGCCGACAACCGTGATCGGCTGGGTGATCGATGCAACATTCCCGCCCACGTCGGTGATGGTCAGGGTGACGTTGTAGGTGCCGCCATATTGATAGGCGTGATAGGTGCTCGCGGCGCAGGGTGTCACCCATGGCGCTTCACAGGGAGCGGTTGCAGGAGAGTTGGCCGACGGAGCGCCCGGAGCAGAGCCCGTCACTTCGGGGGTGCCGTCGCCGAAGTTCCATTTGTAGATCGCGTACTTGGTGAATGGTTCGCCGGTTGGCGTAAAGGTTGTCGCCGCGTCGAGTTCGACGTCTGACTCCATGCCGTCGAAGCCCACGATGTCGCCGGCATTCACGGGATTTGGCGCGGTGAAATGCGGTATGAGATTGACACCAGTGGTGCACGGCACGCCCGGGTATGGGAGCTTCAGGGCGGCGGCATTGAAAGCCTCGTTTAGATAGTAATTGTCTCCACCAAGAATCTGGTTGTACAGCGTGCCCGCGAAGTTAAGCGGTTCTGCCCCCGAGCTGCCTTCGCTAGGCGCAAAGAAGTTGCGGCACTCGTCGGTGAGCTCGTTCCCTTCCTTGTCCTGCCAGGCGTCGAGCAGCGGGTCGGTGACCGTGTTCTGCTGCTCGGAAGCGATCTGGTTGATGATCAGGTCGGCGAGGCCCGTATCGCAGCCGCCGTCGGGGGTCGCCGGTGGACATTTCTGCTGGTTGGGCTCCTGCTGGTGAGGGCCTTCAAGGATCGCCCTTTCGGCTTCCTTTTCAGCTTGTATGCGCTTTTCTTCTGCGTTCTTTGGGTGTTCTTCTTCTTCCTTGGATTCCGGCTTTGCTTCCTTTGCCGCCTCCTTTTCCTCCTTGTTGGTGGGATCGAAACCCCCATCCTGGCAATCGTAACCAGAGGTTTTATCTTCCGGAAGGAGGTGGGGATCGCCGAGCCCACCGGCGATCCAGGGAATCACCGCGTAGAGGATTGTGCTCGCATCGCCGGTGGTGGAGTTGGTCGGATTGATATCGGAGTGGTAGCTGCAGAAGCTTTTGTTGTAGGTCTTGAGCGCAGGCGGTTCGGTATAGGGTTCGTCTTTTTCTTCTGCCTTCCGCTGGGTCGTTTCATCTTCTTCGACCTCCTTGATCGTGCCCACAAAGTCTGAGCAGTGCCCAAGATCTGTGCCCTCGTCGAGGCATACGGTGACGCCAGGGGGAGTGAGGAGATAGAAGATCGATTCCATGCCCTTCTGCAGTCCATGGTCGCCGACGAACGTTTCGAGCTCGGTGCGGATCTGGCCGTCCGTGAGGCAGACAGGCGTGTGCTTTTCGTCCACTATCGGCCCGATCTCGTCCGCGGGGCGCAACGGGGCGGGGTCCGTGCAGCCCGATGCCGGATAGGAGTCGGTATCGGTGTAGGCCCCCCGGAAGGTGGAGTGATAGTAAGCGGGGAGGTTCGACTGATCGGTGTATTGAGCGTCCACGGCAAAGACCGCAGCGAGTGAGCCGCTCGCAGCGCCCATTTCATGGAAGAAGGTATCGACGACTTCCTGCCAATCGCCGTGGTAGTGGTCGGTTGGATCCCAGTAGATCGCATACGTGTTGGTCGCGTGCATTACCGGGGCCCCGTTGACGTTGCTGAAGGTTTCGGGCGACGGAAAGCCCTTGAGTGCGATTTCGATCTCTTCTGGGTTGAATTTGTCTTCCTTCAAGGTGGCTTCCAACGGGCTCTTCAAAGTGGCATCGAAGGAGTGCGCCACTTCTCGCGGCTGCAAGCCCACGGTGGTTTCGCCGACGACCTTCACGCGGGCGCTAGCCGGCGCGGCGCTCAGCAGCAGGGCGGCCGCTAGGCTCAGGACCGTGGCAAGGACAAGCGTCATCCGGCGCTCCGCGAGCGAGCGCAGACGAGCCGGGAGGGAGATGGCACGACGAAGAGTGGTCACGAGGCCATCATCGGCAGCCTGCGGCGGTTGCCTTAGCCCCTGTGGACGCTCCCGCGCGAGATGGCGCGAGGTCGATGACCTCGACGGGTCTCAGGAAGCCACGAAGTCGGCGCTGCGCACAAGCGCGAACGCGAGGCCGGCGCCGAGGAGCGCGATGGCAGCGGCGATCAGCAGGATGCTCGTGAAGGCGTCGGTGAACCCGACCTTGTAGGCATGCCCAAGCGCAGTCCTGGCGACATCGGGGAGGGTATGAAAGATCGAGGCCACTTCGCCAGAGACGAGCAGCGTGCCGAGCCGCCCATGCGCGGCGTCCTGGACCGCGTGGGCCTGCCCACTGGCGCTCAGCGAGGCCATGGTGCTGCGCGTGATGTCGTGCTGGAAGACGGCGCCAAGGCCGGCGATGCCGGTGACGATGCCAACCTGGCGGAACGTGCTGTTGATGCCGGAGGCCATGCCGCTGCGGGAGTGGTGCACGACCCCGATCGCGGTGGACGCGAGCGGGGGGTTGATCAAGCCGATGCCAACGCCCGTCAGCACGAAGCCGGGGATCAGGACGGTCCAGCTCGAGCCGGCGTCGACGGCGCTCATCGCCAGCAGGCCGCCGCTGACCAGCAGCAGTCCTCCGCCGAGGAGCAGCTTCACGGGCACGCGCACGCTCAGTCTGCCGGCGATCGGCGCGGCGAGGAACGACAGGAGCGTGATCGGCAGGAAGCGCAGGCCTGCCTGCAGCGGGCCATAGCGAAGGACATCCTGGATGTAGAGGGTCAGGTACAGGAACATCGCAAAGATCGACGCGGCGACCGAGAACGCCACGATGCTCGCGCCGGTGAAGGCGTGACGCCGGAAGAGCGAGAGGTCAAGCATCGGCCGCTTCTGGCGGCGCTCGGCGAGCACGAACAGCAAAAGCAGTACCGCGGCGCCGGCGAGGAGCGCGACAATCCGCGTCGAGCCCCAGCCCAGTTCGTTGCCCTTTATGAGCGCGTATACGAGCAAGAACAGCGATCCTGAGAAGGTGATCAGGCCCGCCCAGTCCACGCCCGTCGCGTCAGGGTCGCGCGACTCGGAGACCTGGGTGAGGGTGACGAGCACCGCCAACGCGCCGATCGGCGCGTTGATGAAGAAGATCCACTCCCAGCCGATGCCGGAGGTGATCAGCCCACCAACCACAGGTCCGACCGCGACGGCTGCCCCGTTGACCGCCCCGAAAACACCAAACGCGGTCCCACGCTCCTTGCCATGGAAGGCCTCCGCCAGCAGCGCGAGCGAGGTCGCGTACATCATCGCCCCACCCACGCCTTGTACGGCGCGGGCGAGGTTTAGCATCAGCGGGCTGCCGGAAAGTCCGCAGAGCACCGAAGAGCACGTGAAGATGATCAGCCCTAGCGCGAAGATCCGCCTGCGCCCCAGCAGGTCGGCGAGGGCGCCCGCCGTCAGCAGAAACGCGGCAAGCGTGAGCGCATATGCATTGACGACCCACTGCAGGTCCGCGAAGGACGAGTGCAGCGAGCGCTGGATCGATGGCAGCGCGACGTTCACGACCGTGATGTCGAGCAGCAGCATGAAGATCGCGACACACACGGCGATCAGGGTCCACCACTTGCGCTCCAAGACTGCCTCCAACGATTCAACCTGTACGGTGACGCGGACAGCCAGAGACTTCGACCCTCGCGCTCTCCCTCAAGACCCTACCGTTCTGGCCTGTGATCGTCGTGGGCATCGTGAGCGTCACAGGGAGGTGCTGCTTTGTCGCGACCTCGCGCTTGACGATACGGTCCCGGGTGCGCGTCACCACCCGCTTGAGCCTTGTCACGGTGCGCAGGCAGAGCGCGCCATTTGGCGCGAGCGCGGAGTGCGGCCCCTGCGGCAGCTGCAGTTCAATGCTTTCGAACGGCGCGTCGGGTAGGTGTTCAAAGCTGACGAAGGTGTAGCCCTGCTTCGAAATATGGGTGCTGCTCCGAAGCGCAAGTATCAAGCCTTCGCTCTGCAACACCACATCGATGCTCGGGAACTTGGCGCCGCCGTGGGTAACCATGATCACCGGCCCTGCGACCATTCCTCTCAGCACCGGGGTATGGACGCGGACATAGCCCACGACAGACGCCGCCGAGCAGCCGGCAGGGTCCTTCGCGAACTGCGCCTCAGCACAGGTATGTTCGAGCGTCGCGGCTCGAACGGCCAGTCGCTCGGGTAACTGCACCTTTAGCGCCTCGATATTCGCTTCGTTGCCGAGCTTGTCGGCAGGGGAACTGACTGTCACACCGAGACTCGCTCCGTCGGCGCGTGAGCTGCTACTCGATGTGGCGACAGCGAACGTCGGTTTGAGTCCCAGCGAACGACAGTTCGTAACCTGAAAACTCGATCCCGGATGTGCGCTCAAGCCTTCCACACTGAGCACCGAGGCGCTGATCGCCATCGCATCGCAGTTCGTCGGGTTGCGGATAAATTCCGGCCGATCGATCTCGATATTTACCAGCCTCAGCTGCAGCGGAATCCCGTCTACCCCCATCGGAAGATCATTGATCGTCAAGGTAAGCGCCATCGTTTCCAGATCAATGCCCAGCGCCCCGCGAATGATCAAGTCGCCATCGCCGCTTGTACCTGACAGCGCATAGGGGCCAATCCTAGCCGGCACCACGATCACTATGCCGTACGGGGCTCCTCCGAACGGTCCGGTCAAGAATATTTCCCCATCTGCGAGTACATACGGTTCGGTGCCGGGACCGACCTCAACGCTCGCTTCGCCGATCTTGCTTTCTGGCCCGCATGTTCCCGCATTCGCTTGCGGTTCGGCACACGCCACCACCCCGGACAACATTCCGAGCAAGCCCGGTGGCAGACGGACTTGAACGCTTCCGATGAACTCTTCAGAGTTCGCGCGCCCAACTGTGAGCAGGAAGGGACTGAATGAACCCGCCTGGTTGCTCAGTGTGCTGCCACTAAATGACGGTTCGAATTCGGGCACGATACAGTCCTTGTCGATGTCAACGCCGGCGGTCGCCGTGACATCCGGCGTGAAGGGGGCGCTCCAGGGAGTCACGTCCGCGGTCGTCGTCTGGGCTTCGCACGAGCGTGGATTTGCAAACAGCGCGCGTTGACCACCTGTAAGCGTGAGCCGCAGGTCACCAATCGGAAGCTGCGGAAGATCTTCGAAGACCACCGTCACCTGGCCGTTCACTTGGCTTATCTGCGCGCGACCTTCCAGCTTGACGACAATCCCTTCTTCACCTCCGCCGCTGAGCTGCGCAAACAGGCGCAGCAGTCGCCCATCCTCGGCATCCGAGGGTGTGCAGAGTGCTTCACAGAGGGATTCGGCCAGGAAGACCTGGCCCCGCAGAGGTTCCGCGAGGGCGGGGGTTTTGATTTCGACTTCCCCCACCTGAGCTTTGCGTGGGCATTGGGCGAGCCCCCCCGAATGTAAGCCGAACTCTGCTTCAGAGCAGACGTTCAGGCCCGATGCCCCAGATGGCGAGATGACGGCACCCGCCGGCAATGTCACTTTCACCGTCTGCACGGCCGGTGTCGCAAGCGCATTTGGTTCCCCGTTTTGTGGGATGACCATGTTCATGGTATAGCCCGCCGGCGCTCCTGCTTCGAGCGTATCGGGCAGCATCGTGAAGGAGGGCTGCAGGCTGAGCTCTTCGCATCCCTCCAGTGGAGGTATCGTGGTTGACGCGTCTCGCATGTTCGCCTGGCCGGGCTTCTCCCAAGAGTCGGTTTCCAGGGTCACCGGTAGCGGAAGGCCGCACTGCTGCGGGCTCGTCAACAGCGGGATCTTCGGCTCGATTGGTTCAGGACCACCGAACGACTGCTGATCGGTGAATTCACGGCGAATGTTGGCGTTGGCCGGCGGACCACTATGGTCTGCCGGGACGCCCCATATCGTGATCCACGCTGACATTGTTTCAGCCTCCTCGCTCAAGCTGGCGGCGGTCATGCGTATCCCATAGTCTCCTTCCGAGGTTACGCTCGTGTCGAGTCGCACAGGGAACAGAAATGCACTCAGTCCGAACGCAGCGGGCTCGCCTGGCGCCGGCTTGATCGCGTAGACCGGCGAGTCGACCTCGAAAGCCCCTTGGTCCGCCCGCGTTTTGAAGTAGATCGTTGCGACTCCGACCATCGTCGCCGCTGGGCAGTTTTCGGCTTCGGTTAACTGACTCTCCACCTGTCTCATGGTGCATGTGGGCAACTGCGATGCGTCCCCCACGAGGCCGGGCGGCAGATCGATGCTCACATCCTTCTCCTCTTCGGGCAGCGCGCCGTATGTGGAGGTGCTCAGGGTGAAGGCGGTAGTCAAGCTGGGGTGGCCGCCCGCTTGGCTGTTGGAGAGGGCCGCCAGCAGGCTGTCCGGTGCCGGACCGTATGGGGCCGGTTCGTCGCTGATCTGCACCGACGTAATCGCCGAACTGGGTTTGGCGCCGCCGCCGGTGACCGTCAGCTCGTTCGCTTCGTTCAGCCCGGGAGAGCCCGTGACGATGACGTGGATGGCCATGATCAGGGTGTCTCCCGTGATCAGTTCGATCGGAGTTTCCTTGCCGTCGCGCCCTCGATATTTATCGAAGGTGCAGCGAATCGTTCGTTCTTCTTCCGGTCTCGGCGAGCAATGCCAGTCTGCTTCATCGTATTCGCCACGTCCGCTGCCAAGGAACGTGTCGTAGGAGGTCACCCGTGTCGCTGTAACACCGGCCGGTAGCGTGTCTTCGATGGTGATGGGTCCGCCGTCGGTGCTGCCACCCACATCCGTGCCGGACGCCATGATTTCGTTTTCTGGGATGGCGGTCTGCGCGATAGCGACAGTCGCTGTCCCGCCTTCGAGTCCGCTCTCATCCGCTTCCCAGACAGAGCTTGAGCTGTAGGCACTAGGGCCTACATATTCGACGTCATAGGGCTTGCGTTCGGTCGGCCCACCACTCACATGAACTTCCCCGTTGTTCATGCAAGCAGGCAGGGCGCCTTCGAATTCTTGAGCCGTTGCGTCGTGCGGGATCGGTGCGCTAGTTTCGTTGCGGCCGCACGACGGTAGTTTGCCTGTGAGCGTGAACGTACCTCTGCTCGCGTTGACAGTGACCGCTTGAATCTCTTTGCTCGGGCTGCCGGGTATCAAGTGAGTTGGATCGGTAATCGTGAGCGGCCTCCACGCCGGTGGTTCTATCCCGGCGAGAGCGTGCGCAGGAGCGAGGAGTACCAGCGCAACGGTCGCAGCGAGGCTCGCCGTCAGAGTGCTCAGCGCGATGCGTCTTGACTGTCTCGGCGCGAGAGGCATCACCTTCGCGTCCGGTCGCTCTTCGCAGTTGCGACGAGAATGCGAATGCGCCTCCGCGGAAATCCTTCCTCTCTCCAACACCACCCTCACATCCTGCACGAGAACGCCGTCGAGCCGTCTAGATGCCCTGCGCCAACGGCCGAGCCAGCGCTCGTGCTCGTGCTCGTGCTGTAGCCAATATGAATGCTACTACGCGTCGGCTTCTCCCTGCAGCGAGTGGCCGGCGACGCTTAAGCTTCACGCGGCAGGGCCTCATTGTGCGCCGGTACCCCGCACAGGCGTTTCCCGATCATGGACTCCAGCTGGCAGCTGGGCCTCGCCATTCCGACCCTACTGAGCAGCCCAGCCCGCCCAAGACTTGAGCGCAGCGTTAGCGTGCGGAATCGCCCGGTGTCCTCCCTTGGGCTGAGTCGCTGGCAGCTCTCAGCCTCCAAGTGCCCCGGATGGACCAACCTACTCGGGAATTACAACTAGCTCTTCTTCTTGCCCTTCTTGCCCTTAGCCTTGGCCTTTTTGTGCTTCTTGACCTTTTTGTGTTTTTTGACTACGGCTTTTGTTTTTGGTTCCGTGTGCGTGTTGACAAACGCGCCGCTCGCGGGCCATTCCACAAAGGGCTCCGTGAGGATTGGCAGCTGTTCGACGCTGATCTGATCAGATGGATAGGCCGCGGTCGTGAATTCGTGTTCTGCCCCTTCGGTGGTGCCGTCCGTGCTCGTAGCTAGAAGCTTGTAGAAGTAGGTGGTGCTTGCTTTTAGACCGTGCAGCGCGAGTGTCGCCTTGGCTTCGCTGAAGCCCGCGCCGATCGATCCCAGCCCGGTGGGTGGTCCGAATTTGCTCCGTTCGGTCGTCACCTCGAACCCGTAGCTGGTGACCAGCCCCTCGGTCGAGACGACGCCTTCAAGCGTGGCGCTCGAGGGCGTCACTTCGCTGACGCCGCCCGTGGTGACCACCGGCGGTGTAAAAGGGTTAGATGTGAATGTCGCATCCGGGCCGTACACCGTGCCGGCGGGATTCGTCGCCACCACACGGTAGTGGTAGACCGTGTTGCTGGCCAACTCTTGAGCGAAGGCTTCGGCCTGCACTTCTTCGAAGCCCCCGCCGTTGAGCCCCGTTTCTTCTGTCGAGGCCCCGTAGGCGGTGGTCGGCCCGTATTCAAAGTAGTAGGTGGTTGAGCTGTTTTCAGGGTCAACCTTGGCCCCCAGGTCCGCACGCTTACCGGCGATGTATTCGAGCTTCTCGGAAAGCACTTTCGGTGGCACAGGTAGGGTTACGAACGAAGAGGTGTTCGACTGGTTGGTGCCCAGGCTGTTCTTGCAGACGAGGCGGTCAGCGTATCCGACGTTGGGTTGCAGGCCGCCGATTTTCGCCGAGGGCATTTCGACCTTGGATGCGTCCCCGAAGCTTTCCTTCGTCGTGAGGGTCGTCGGGATATTGCCGCCTTCGTATTCGAACCAGCATTCGGTGGAATACCCGTTGGGAGCCACTTCGCCGTGTAGGGTCGCGCTGGATGTGGTGACTTCGGTGGCCGCGACCGCCGCGAGGCCTTCAATAGCTTGAGCCGTCGCGAACGCCTCGGTCTCCCCATATTCCTTGCCGTTTGCGTTTTCAGCGACCGTCCGATAGTAGTACGTAGTGTTGAATTTCAGTCCCGTCAGGTTTGCCTTCGCGGGAACGTTGCTCGTGACTTCCCCAGCTTCTTCGGCGGGTGTCGTATTTCCGTATGGGCCGTTTTCGCCGTATTCGAAGTAGGACTTCGTCTTCGTTTTTTCAGGGTTGACGGTTCCTTCGACGGTCGCCGTGAAGTGTGTGATCTCGCTGGCAGACCCAGTGGTTGCGCTCGGAGCGACGATCGTGGGACCGAACTCGTAGACAATGCTCGCGCAGCCGTCTGCGGCGTAGACATCCCCGGCTTCGTTAACGGCCACTCCGCGTACTTCGCAGAACGTGCCGGTCGGGAGATTCTTGAAGTCCCCTATGTAGTCGCCGTCTGAGGCGAACTGGTAGACGGTTTTTTCGGCCGGGTCCGCGACGTACACATCGCCATCGACCGGATCTACCGCGACCTGCCCAAGCTGGTTGAATGGGCCGCTCGGCGGACCGGTCAGTGTCCGCAGGAATTCGTATTCGTTGCCGGGCTTCGGCTCGAACTCGTCGACGGTCTTGTACCCTTCATCGAGGATATAGACATCGCCGGTCGTTTGGTCGATCGCGACTCCGAACGGGTAGCTGAACGTCGGTTCAGGCGTCGTGGGGGGTGTGGACGGGGGCGGGCCGGTTATCTGTGTCAGGTATTTCTCCTTGCCTTCCGCTTCAGGCTTGAAGACATCCACGACCCTGTAGTTGGAGTTGGCCACGTAGACGTCCCCGGCGTCGGGATCGGAGGGGTTGGTCGAGTTGTCGATCCCCACGAACATGGGGTTGCTGAAGCTCTTTTCCGGCGTGTCTGCGCCGTTCCAGGCGGCGAGCAGCGTGCCGGCGGAGTTGTAGACATCGACCATCGCCACGCCTACTTCTGCGACGTAGACGTCGCCGGTCGCACGGCTGACCGCGGCGCTGTAATTGCCACCATCGAAGACGCCGGATCCGAACTGCGCAACAAAGACGTTGGAGGAGTTGAACTCGTCTAGGACAGGGTTTCCAAGATCTGAGATGTAGAGATCGCCCGAGACGTCTGTGAGGCCCCAGGGCGCTGAGATTCGCCCAGTTGTACCGACTTTGGAGCTCGTCGGGACTTCGGTGATCTCGGAGAGATAGTTGTGGGTCATGACCGCGGATGCCGATCCGCTTGAGAGCCCGAACATCCCAACGAGAGTCCCGAGCGTTGCGAGTGCCGTGATTGTCAGCCTGCGAGCACGCATCACTTGCCCCCCCGATCGCTGGCTTGTGCCTTACGAGCCTTCTTAGCCTTCTTCTTTTTCTTCTTCTTCTTCTTCGGCTTTTGCTTGGATGCAGATTTGGCCTTCGCGGCCTTGGGGCAGCCCGTGACAGCGACCGGCGTGTTCTGCTTGAGACGTCCACCGTTCTGCCCGTTGAAGATGGTGGGCATCACGAGATTCGTCGCGGTGCAAAGGTCCCCGTTGGCCGCGAGCGCGGACTGTGGGCCCTCTGGTAGATAGAGTTCGAATTCGCTGATCGGCACATCCGGGACCGTCCCGAACGTCGTGGAGGTGATCCCGGCTTTGGAGATGAACGTTTCCCCGATCAGATCAACCCGCACCCCATCAGGACGATCCTGCAGGACCACGACGAGGTTCGGGAACGCAGCACCGCCGTGAGAGACGAAATACGCCCACCCTTCAAGCAGGTTGGGCAGGATCGGCGTGCTGGCCTTCGCCTGCCCGATGCGTGAGGCCGCCGGGCACTTTTCCGGGCTTTCATTGAAGACGTGATCAGGGCATGCTTGCTGGAGCGTCGTCAGGCGGGAGGGCAGCTGCTTCGGCAGTTCCACCTTGACGTTCTTGACGTTCGCAAGCTTTTTACCCAGCGGGTAGATCAGCCTCGCGTCCAGGCTCGCACCGTCCGCGCGCGAGGTCTTCGCCGCCGTTGAGACTTCAAAGCGCGGGTTGAAACCGAGACCGACGCAGTTGGTGACCTGGAACGGTGTCTCGTCGGTCGCCGTCGCGCCTTCCTGACTGGTGAAGGTCGTGCTGATGTCCATCGGTTCGCAGCTCGTCGGGTTGAACGTGAATTCCGGGCGGTTGATCGTGACATCGAGCACTTTAATCTGCAACGGCACACCGTCAAGCTCGGTCGGCAACGGGTCGGCAGTGACCGTCAGCTGCGCGTCTTCCTTGTTGACGTTGATCGCCGCGCGCACCACGACATCGCCTTTGCCGTTGGTCCCTTCCAGCGTGTACGGGCCCGCGACGGCAGGAACCACGATCGACATGCCAAACGGAGCACCCTTGTAATGGCCCGTCAGATAGACCTTGCCGCTGGTCACCAAGAACGGATCCGCGCCCGGGCCCGTCAGCGCTTGCACGGTCCCGACGAGGCTGTTTTCAGGGCAGTTACCTTCGCTTGCGCCCGGTTCGGGACACAGCGTCACGCCCTTGATCTTCCCCAACAAACCCGGAGGCAACGTCTCCTGCAAACCCGCCAGGAACCCTTCATCGTCGCTGCGGCCGAAGACCAGCGTGAATGGACTGTATTCACCGGACTGGATGCTTGTGGTCGCCGGCGCGACGACCGGTTCGAACTTCGGGCCGAAGCAGTTCTGGTTCAGGTTGAAGGTGTAGTAAGGGTTGGAGTCTTCGGTGAACGGGCTGCTCCACGGCGTGATATCCAGATTCGTCGTCACGGGCCGACATTCCCGGGGGTTTGCGAGCGCCGCACGCGGGCCGCCGCCCAGTTTCAACGTCAGTTCGTTGAACGGCAACGGTGGATTGTTTTCAAAGGTGGCCGTGATCTGACCGGTCTGCTGGTTGATCGAGCCTTCGCCGTTGAGCTTGACGATGATCTTCGATTCGCCCTGGCTCACGGCCTGCGCATACAGCTTGATCATTTTGCCGTCCTGGGCATCTTCGGGCGTGCAGAACGCCCCGCACTGCGGTTCAGCCAGGTACACATCACCCTTCAGCGATTCGGAGAGGTTCGGCGTTTTGACTTCAATTTCGCCGACCTGCGCTTCACGCGGGCATTCAGCCAGCTGGCCGCTGTGCTGGCCGAAGGCAGCTTCAGAGCACGTTTTCAGACCCCACGCCACAGACGGCGAGACGACCACCCCCACCGGCAGCGCCACCTTCAACGTCTTCACTGTCGGCGTCGCCAACGCCTCCGGTTCGTTGTTCTGCGGGATCACCAGATTCATTGTGTACCCCGCAGGCGCAGCGGCTTCAAGCGTGTCCGGCAGCATCGTGAACGACGGCTGCATACTGAGCGCTTCACAACCATCGAGCGGCGGCAGCGTCGTCGACTCAGTCTTGAACTGCCCAGGGTTCTCCCACGAGTCGGTTTCGAACTTCAGTTCCATCGATTCGTCGCACTGCTGCGGGCTGGTCAACAGTGCGACCTTCGGCTCGCCCGGATCAGGACTGCCGAAGGAGCGGTCATAGATGAATTCTCGGTGGACGTTCGGGTTCGCGGGCGGTCCATTGTGTTCTGACGGGATGCCCCAGATCGTTACCCAGTTCGCGAATGTTTCCGCCTCCTGCGTCAGGCTCGGAGCGGTCACTCGCACGCCGTAGTTCCCTTCCGAGAGGACGCTCGTATCGAGCCGGACCGGAAACAGCAGCGCGTCGAACCCGAAAGCGGTCGGCTCGCCCGGCGCCGGCTTGATCGCGTAGATCGGCGAAGTCAGAAGCTCTCCGTTGTTTTCGTTCCGCTCTTTGAAGTAGATGGTCGCCACCCCGACCATCGCTGCGACCGGACAGCCTTCCGGTTCTTCGTCCTGGTTCTCGACCTGCCTCATCGTGCATGTGGGCAACTTCCGCACGTTGCCGACCAACCCCGGCGGCAGATCAAACTCTAGGTCCTTCGGCTCTTCGGGCAGCGTGGCATACGGAGAGGTATTCAGGTTGAACTCCGTCGTCAGGCTCGCGTGGCCGCCAGCCTGATTGAGCGAGAGCCCCCCCATAATGCCGCCGGGCGACGGGCCATAACCCGTGGGTTCGTTGCTGATATCAATCGGAGTAGTCACGGAGGCTGGCCTGCCGCCACCGCCAGACACTGAGACCTCGTTCACTTCATTGGATTCTGGCGAACTGGTTAGCTTCGTGCGGATCGTCATGATCAGGGTGTCACCGGTGACCATTTCGATCGGCGTTTCTTCGCCGTTATTGCCACGGTACCTATCAAAGGTGCAGCGAATAGTTCGTTCGGTTTCGGGATGTGGTGAGCATTTGAAATCTTCTTGGTTGTCTTCGCTGAATCCCCCTCCCAGGTAGGTGTCTTTCGCGGTGACGCCTTTGGGATAACTGGCGCCGTTGGCGGTCGCGGTCACGCCCTTCGGCAACGTGTCTTCGATGGTGATGGGGCCGCCATTGGTGGTCCCGCCGACATTGGTAGCCGATGCAATGATTTCTCCTTCGCCCTCGGCGCCATGCAGAGTGCCCACTGTGGCGCTGCCGCCTTCCAGCCCTTCGCCGTTGGCTTCCAGCAGTTCCTGGGTTTTACCGGCACTGGGTCCGATGAATTCCACGTCGTAGGGCGTGCCGCCGCCGGGGCCGCCGGGGCCGCCCGTGACGTTTACCTCTTCCCCCAATTGACCGATTGACTGGATCGCTTCGTTGACGACCGTGGCGGATGCGTTGTATTTGAGCGGTAGTGTCGTCCCCTTTGACCCTGTGAAGTACGCCTTACCGGTGACCGTGAACGTGCCTTTTGTCGCGTTAACCGTGATGGTCTGGACGTCGTTCTGCGGACTGCCCGGTACCAGATGCGTGGGGTCGGTAACCGACACCGGCTTCCAGATGGCAGGTTCCGCAATCGCGCTGGCCTGCGAGACTCCGACGAGTATGAGGAGTGTGGCCGCGCCCAACAGGGCTGCAAGCGTCCTCAGCGCGAGCTGCCTTGGGTATATCGCTTGCCTCGCCATCACTTACCCCTCCTGTTGCTCTTCTTGACCTTCTTCTTCTTTTTCTTCTTCTGCTTAACGCACTTGCCGTTCTTCTTGACGTAGCCCTTCTTGCATTTCACGGCAGCTGGTTTGGTGACTTTGACCGTAGTCGTTTGTTCGGCTTCCGGCGGAATGTTGCCTAGCCCTTTGAAGGTCGCGCTGGCACCAGGGGTGAGCAGCTCCGGCACGCTGGGCGGCCCTTGGCAGACATCGCCCGAGCACGGCGTCTGGTTCGGCGGCGGGTTATCACCCGGGCGCGGGATCCGCGCGTCATAGACGTCGAGCTGTTCGTCTTCATCGCTGGGCACCAGGCCCTGAGCCGTACCAAAGAACACGTCGCCGCCGGTTTCGCTGTTGTCGATATAAAACGACGGCGTCAGCGCAGTCCCGCCCGATATGAGATAGACGCGTCCGTTCTCCCACTCATACACATCAGCCATGCCATTGACGTCAGCACTTACGAGCGGCGCCGTGGTCTGGAAGAAGACACGGGAGCCATCAGCCGACATCAGCGCAACTTCGTGTGTCGTCCGCTCAGCGGGGTTGGTGTTCGTTTCGACCGGGGCGTTCGGGATACCCCTGGGCGAGCACGACACGCAGATGAGTTCTTTGGTGGACACTTCGTAGCGGTAGAGCTCGCTGTTGGCGGAGTAGAGGAAGACGTTACCGTCGGTGCTCACCCGAGCCGGGCCACCGCTCCCTTGATCGGAGATCATTTCAACGCTGCCGCCTTCATTCCAGAGATCGGTCGAGCCCGTTTGGTTGTTCACAAACAGGACCCGCGAGCCATTATGCGCGGCAATGAGGATTGAATCACCGGACAGTTCGGGCAAATAGTTCAGTTGGCCCGTTTCGACGTTGAAGTCATACATCGTGGATGACGGTGAGACGTTACTCAGTTCGTTACCGCCGCTTCCCGTCAGGCTCGCGAGTTCGTCTTCCATCGTCGTGGGCGCCAAGCCGGTGAATCTCATGAGGTAGGAGGTTGGCGCACCGGGGTACCTTCCGCTTTCGACCTTCACCTTGCCGCCACCGACATTGGAAAGCGCTTCAACGGCAGACTGGACCTGGGCGGTCGTTGCCTGCCATGGGATCGGGGCAGTCGTTTGCTTGCCCGCCCCAGCCGTGACCGATAGCTCATAGGTGCCTCCTGTGTAGCCCGAGGTGCCACCACCTGTGGAGCCTTCCAGGTAGAGCTGCCACTCCGCGTGAGGAACCGCCGCCGCGGTTGTCAGTGCGTCGTTGCTCGAAAAGAAAACGTGAGAGCCGTCCGAGGAAGCCGTGTCAAAGCTCACTTCGGCTCCTTCGGGTGCTCCTTCTTCAGCAGCGTTGGCATTTGCATGTTTTTCTTCGGTTGCGATCTCCGAGCGCGAGAGGAGCAGCGATTTGTGTTCGCCGTCCGGAAGCGTTTCCCGTGTATAGAGCTCAGGCGTTTCGGGATGTGCGACCGGTTTGGTGTTGGGTTCAATGCCTTCCAGCTGTTCGACCCCGGGATCAGGACTGACGAATATCATGCGACTTCCGTCTTCGGACATTTGAATCGAACTCGCTCCATATGGGCTGAGCTTTCCGTCGGGCAGCTGACCGCCCTCACCGAGGGTACCGTCGTGCCATTCGTAGAATCCGGACGCCCCATTGACGACGCGAGGGGTCCTCCCGCCGGGTACCAGTTCTTTTTTGGCGTTTTCCGCTAACGGTTCTTCGTCTTCCTTGAGCAGAGTGCCCGAGTAGTTGAAGTCGACCGTGCTGCCTTCCGGGTTCACACCCACGACGTAAAATGGTTCGCGGAATAATTGGAACTCGACAACCGGATGCGCTGCGGTAGGCCGTCCGATCCATACCGGCGGTTCGAACGGATTTTCGCTGAGATAGAGTTTGACGTCTTGCCCGTTCACCGGCTCTTCAGTGGAATAGCGAGTCGCATAGCCTTCTGGGCTGAAGAACACCTTCGAGAAATCTCTGCTGGGAAAGAACCCCGTAAACTCAGGGGCTTTGCCGATGCCGAGTTCAGTGCCGAGCGGGCGCGAGTCGGCCGGTGTCGTGGTCCAACCAACACCCGGAGCGCGCCTGGCGATGTCCTCTTGGAGAGAACCCTGATTGGTCTCCTTGCCCACAGCTCCGGTGCTCTCAAACATGACGGCTTCGCCCGTTGGCGAAGCGAGCATGGCTTTATATTCTTCGCCGAACGGCTTCGACGGCAAGATCAGATTCCCATCCTTGTTCGCCGGCGAGACCTGTTCATAGATGCGGTTATCGGGGAGCGAGGCCGCGGCCAGCGCCGGCAAGAGCGCCGCGGCGGCGGCGAGGACGATCGCGAGGGAGACAGACGCCTTCAGGCCGCGCAACGCTCGGGATATGAGCGTGGTACTGGCACGATGGTCGCCGTCCAACATATGCGTGCGGATCGGCTTCGCTGGGTTGCCCAAAGACCGGTGGTCCGTGGTCCGTCTCCCGCTCAGATGCATACTCGCTCCCTCCAGCTTGGTTCTGTTTGGTCCCTCTCGCTGTCCACCGAGCACCTCTCGTCACCGAAAAGCGCGGGGTTTCCAAGCGCTTCTTCGGAGTATGCTCGCGCTCGAGCAAAGTGTGGGCGCCGCGACACTCTTGTCTCGGCCGCGGCGCCCAGATGAGACCGGCCCCGGGAGGGGTCCAGGACCAGAGCCTCTTCGAACGCCGCCACTGGAGAGGTATGGAGCGACGACGCTCGAACAAGCCCAGGACAAACGGGCCGGTGTGCAACGGCAAGCTTCCCACCAAGCGCTCTCGCCTCGAGCCTCCCCTCGATACTCATCGACCCTCTCCCACCTCTCCGTTGCTCTAGTCGCCTTCGCAGGCCTTGCTGCGCCCCCCCAATCGAGGGCATGCGGCAAGCCTGACCGATTGATCGCGCTCTGAAAAGCGCGGTAGCGGAATAGTCCTATACCGCTCTATACCGCTCTATAGCGCTCGGCCGGCTGGCGCGCTCGGCGCCAAAGTGGGGCTCAGCCGCGGTCGTGCGGGCCCAGCAGCCGCCACGAGTGCAGCAGACGCCGAGCATGCATCGCCAGCATCGCCGGCGTCGCCAGGGGGCCAAGCGCCCGCAACACCTCGCTGCGCACAGGTTGGGCATGCGTATGGCTTGCCTCCCCCTCGCAGAGGTACAGGCACACCATGCTCGCGAGGATCGCCATGTGCTGGTCGGCTTGTGGCAACGCACGAGCGCACACACATGACTCACTGGCCAATAGCCGCAGCCTGCGAGCGCTCTCGCGGTCGCAGCCGTAATGCTCGATCAGGCTCTGCTGACCCGTCTGCGCATCCTCCGTCCGATCTATCAGGCTGTCCAGCAAGGAGTGCAGCGCGCCGATCCAGGGAAAGTAGGCTCGCTCGACCGCAATCGCGTCTGCCCGACACACCCCCGGGGAAGCCGCCATCGCGATGAGCGCGAAGACGCCGAGCGAGGAACCAGCGGAGGCGGCGGTCTCCCACCAGCGCAGACCCGAGCCGGCAGGCGTTTCAGCGCGGGCCCAACCAGCCAGGGCGTTCTGTTGCGCCTCGCTACCGGAGATGTTGAAGCTCTGATAGTCGATGATGCGTTTCGTCAGCCTGCTCACCGATGGCTGGACGACGCTGTAGGAAGGCAGTGTCTCCAGCGCCTGCCTGCACAGCTGGACAGTCTCGTTCGTATAGTCGGCATCGGCCCGAGGGAGAAGCTCTACCCCCTCCGAGTGGACCGACCGGCACGACGGACCTGAGTCAGAAGGATCGACCGCCGTGGCAAGCGCGCCGTGGAGCAGCCGAGAGCAGGCGACCGGGTCGGAACTGAGCAGGAGTCTCGCCTGGGGTTGCTCGGTGAGCGTGTCCAGATAGTCGTAGAGCACCTGGAATGCAACTTGGGCTCGGATCACGGCGGGACGGCGGGCGGCCGGCACGAACGCGGCGAAGGCCGCCGCGCCGTCGAGGTTGGCGCGCTTGCTGCACAGTACGCCGAGCGCGATCTCGCGCAGCCGTGGGTCCGAGATGGCACCGGCTCGGCGGCGCTGGCGGTCGATCTCCCGCCGCAGATGCGGATATACCGAGCACCAATAGCTCGGGGCGGCGCGCATAAATGTCGTGGCGGTCATCTCGTCACACTCATGGCTGATCCTGGAAAGCGAGGTCAGGGGGGACGCGCGCGGACTGGAAGCCGAGGATAGCCACAAGGACGACTGTCATGCCAACGACAATCGAGAGCGCAAGCAGGATGTTGCCCACGCCGAGTGAGAACGGTGCCGGAAAGCCGGTGCTTTGCTGCAGCCAACGGCTGGCGAGCGCATGACCGTAGAGGCCGAGCGCCACGCCGTCTGCGCAGCCAATCGCCACCGCCACGCTGCTCTCGAGCACGACCGCGCGCCACAGTTGCATGTGATCGAATCCTTGAGCCTTCAGGGACGCGAGCCTCGCCCGGCGCTGCCAGATCGAGGCGCTCAGGACAGCGGCCACCGCCAGCGCCGCGGTTATCAGGAGCAGAGTCGAGATCTGTCCGAGGCTGCGCAGCCCCTCACGGGCGGCGTTCTCGAAACTGCTCACGCGTTCTTTGAGCGTCTCCACACGCAGACCCGGCCTGCCCGTGAGTGCCGCTTGCACGCTGCGCCTGCCGGCGGCGATGCTCTCGCCAGGCTTCAGGTTCACCTCGAGGGCGGTCGGCCGGGTGGTGTGCCACCAGCGGCGGTAGTCGGCGAGGTTGATCGTGATGGCTCCCGGCGACCAACCTACGTTGGTGGTGATCGCAGCGACGCCGAAGCGGGCCAATCCGGTAGGGGTGGGCAGCGTGAAGGTGCTGCCCACGTGAAGGTGCAGTTCGCTTGCGAACTGGCTCGAGAGCGCGGCCCAGCCGCCGTGCCGGATCAAGGCGGAGGCCTGCCTGAGCTCACCGTGCAGCAGCTGGCTCGCCTGGATCACACTCGAGTCCTGTGGCGAGCGCGCTCGTATCCACAGCCTCCTGGAGCCGACATCAAGCAGGCTGCCCTGGTAGACGCGGACCGAAGCAACGCCAGGCGCTCGCTCGAGTGCAGAGGCGGTTGAACCGCCTCTGAAATCATCGATCGTCAGGAAGTTGTCGTCCGGCGCGACCCACAGCTGAGCCGTGCCGAGATATTCGACCACAGCGTCGTCGAGTCCCCTGTTCAGGTCGGCCCGGGCGCCTTGAATCACAACACTCCCATAAACAGCGAGTCCGGCCACACCGATCAGCGCAACCGAGCGAGTCGCAGTCGCGTTCAGTTCGATCGCCGCGAGCGACAGCATGCTCCCGCGCGCGTGCCTACCCACGCGCTTGAGTGCGGCCAAGACAGCCACGAAGAGCACGGGGACCAGGCATGGCACCGCGAGTGCGAGCAGGATGCCGCCCAGGACCGTGAGGCCGGCGTCGACGAGCACGAGCACGGTCGTGCCGAGGACGAGCAGGACGCCGACCGCCCCTAGAGCCCGGGCCGTGCGTGGGCGGATGCGCTGCGGAGCCTGCTCGACACCCTGTGCAGCCGCCGGCAGCGGGCGCCCGCCGAGGAGGTGCAGCAGCGGCGGCAGCGAGGCCAGGAGCGAGACGAGCACACCGCCGCCGAACGCGGCCAGCACGGTCTCCAGATGGATGCTCTCGTGTGAGCTGATCGGGAACGCAGCCGCCAGGTAGATGGGGCTCTGGTGGAAGATCGTGTGCGCCAGCAAGTCACCCAGCACCAGGCCGGCAACCGAGGCGAGCACGCCGAGCGCCAGCGCCTGGAAGAGCAGGATCAGCTCGATCTGGCGCGGCTCTGAGCCCTGCCTGTAGAGCTCGGCGACCGAGCGCCGCCGCTCAGGCAGCGTCAGCAGCATGGCGTTGACGACGAACAGCAGACCCACCATCGCACCAATCGCGGCGAACAGCGCCGTGGACTGGCCCAGGGGCCTGGCGGTCGCTTCGAGCACGCTCACTTCGTGATCGGCCGGCTCGACGTCGGCGCGACCTGCGGCGAGCGCGCGAAGCTCAGCGGCGACACGGCGTTCGGCGCCAGGGCGGGTCTGGAGCAGCACCTCGGTGACCCGGCCCGGCAGCTCTGCGATGCTCTGGGCTATCGGCAGCAAGGCGACGACGATCGGGGCTTCCGCGGCCGGACCAATCGTGCCTCTGTCGAGCACCGCCCTCACCAGCGCCCTGTGGGTATCGCCCGCGGCGAGGAGCGCGACGCGCTGACCCGTCTGCGCGCCGACTTCGGCCGCCAGCGGAGCGGGCAGGCCAATGCCGCCGCTCAGCAGCGTGGCGCCGGCGCCGAGATTCTGCGTCGCCCGGCCGTGCAAGGCAACGATGCTGGGCGTCAGTCCTACGATCTGGATCGAGCGGCGCCCCCCCGGGCCCACGAGTTCACCGTTCTCCCGGAGCACGAAGGCCGCGAACTGGACGCCCGGCAGCGCCCCGGCGCGGTGGGCGAACGCCTGGCTAAACCCTTCCGGGGAACGTGCCGCCAGCTCGAGCTTCGCATTGCCATTGACGGCCTTGATCAGCGTGGCGGCCGAGCCGGTGAGGCCGGAGCTCGCCACCAGCACCCCGAACACGAGTGCGACGCCGACGGCGATACCCGCCCCGGCGAGCAGCTCGCCGGCCAGCTGCCGGCGCATGCGCGCCCGGTAGTGGCCGGCCAACACACTGGTCCTGATACCGAAGATACGAGGGTTGAGAGGGTGTCTGGGCGGCTTGGCGGCGCGCTGAGAGATCATCGGCGGATCACCGCCGGCCGGCAGCCGGGAGCTCGATGTCGAGGCCCTCGCTGAGGAGGCCGTCGCGGAGCGTGTGCACGCGGTCGACGAGCGCAACGGCCTGGGGATCGTGGGTGGCCAGCAGCACAGGCAGACCACGTTCGTGGCTGAGGTCGCGCAGCAGCTCGAGCGTCTGCCTGCCCCGCTCGGTGTCGAGGCTGCCAGTCGGCTCGTCGGCAAGCAGCAGCCTCGGCTCGTTCACGAGCGCGCGAGCGAGCACAACACGCTGACGCTCGCCCATCGAGAGCTGATCGCTCGGGTGATCGAGACGGCCGGCGAGCCCCATCTGTTCCAGCCACGGCCGCGCGGCGGCGCACGCCTCAGTAAGCGTCCAGCCGTCGTTCAGGAGCTTCAGGGCCGCGTTCTCCAGGGCCGACGCCCCCGGAACGAGGTGAAATGCTTGAAAGACAAAGCCAACCTCCCGGCGACGGTAGAGCGCCGCCTCCTTCGGTGAGAGCGAGGCTACGTCCCGGCCGTTGAAGAGCACTCGGCCTGCGTCGGGGGCAAGTAGAGCGGATGCGATCATCAGCAGCGTCGTCTTGCCAGATCCACTCGGCCCATACAGGGCAACGAGCTCGCCCGGTGCAACGGTCAGCGAGACACCACTGAGCGCCTCGACGACTGTGCCGTCGGCACTGGGGTATCGCTTCGCGATCCCACACAGCTCAAGCGCGCTCACGAAGCCCGCTGCTGCCTGCGGCCACCACCCGGAAATTCGATTACGCGCCTTCGCGAGTCGGTCGAGCGCAGCCTTCCGTCGCTGAGTGAGAGGAACCGCTCCACTCCGGCGAGCGCCGTCATGTCCTGCGAGGCGATGATGACCGCGATGCGCGAGCTCCCTGCGAGCGAGTGCAGCAGACGCAACAACTCACGGCCCTCGCTTGGCCCGGGTAGCACGGCGGGCTCGTCGACGAGCAGCAGCTGCGGTTCGCGGACGAGCGCGCGAGCGAGCTCCACGCGAACGCGATCGCTGATCGAGAGCCGATCGGTGAGCTGGTGTGAGAGGGAGCCGATTCCGGCCTGGTCGAGGACAGCCTGGGCGAGCGCTTCGCTCTCGCCCAGCGTCAGACCGTCGTTGGTCAGCGGCAGTGCGACGTGCTCGATCACGGGCTGCCCCCCAGCGATCGGCTGGCAATCGCCGCTTGCCAGGGCGATGCCGCCACGCCGGCGCAACCGCGCGCGTCCGCTCACCGACATCGCCGTAACGTCCTTGCCGTCGAAGTGCACCGAGCCACCGTCAGGCGCTTCCAGTCCGGCGGCCAACCGCAGCAATGTGCTCTTGCCGGACCTCCGCTCGCCGTAGATGCCGACGAGCTCCCCGTTGCTCACGTCCAGGCAGGCGCAATCGAGAACTGTGAGCACCCTCGCTCCATCCTGGAAGCGCTTGCTCACGTCCGTGAGCTGCAGCAACGTCACCGTCTCACCGCGCTTCGGCCAGGTACTCCTGGATCTCGCGACGCACGCGCACGATCCAACGAAGCTCAGCTTGCTGCTGCTCGGATACGGCGGCTCTCGTGGCGCCAATCATGCGGCTGAGCCAGGACGCTGTTCGGACCTCCGGCTCGGCGGCGCGCTCCTGCGCCTGCATGCAGTCGAGTTCGTACTCGTCGAGCTTGGTGAGCAACTGCTGCGCCTGCTCGGGTCCAGAGAAGGCGACCAGAGCGTAGATATCGGCGCGCACAAGCGGTGCCGGCTCGCGTTCGAGCATCCAGCTCGCATGCGTCTCGCGGCCGAGCTCGGTGGCGCTGAAGACCCGCCTTGGTCGATGGGGCGCCGCGGTGCTCTGCTCCTCTGAAGAGGAGGCAAGACCGTCCTTCTCGAGTTGCTCGAGGACCTCGTAGACCCTTCTCGAGTCGACCTCCAACGCCGGCCCCATGCGCCTGTTGAGCCGACTGGTGAGGTCGTAGCCGTGCCCTGGCCGCTCCATGAGCGCGCTAAGTACGGCTGTACGCAACGAGCCAGGCGTGCGCCTGCGGGCCCTCTCCTGCTGCTGGGACATTCGGGTCAGCCTAACCCTGAGCCACCTAACATGCAAGCGATGAGGATCCCTTTGACGCTGTCCCGGCCGCTACATCGGCGCACAGCTTGGATAACGGGTGCCGTCGTCCTCTCCCTGTTCTCGACGGCGCTCGCCAGCCTGTGGGTTGTCTCGGGTGCCTGGGGCGCAAAGGTGCAACAAGTCACCGATACCGCCGCTCTGCAACTGGTCTCCGCCGATGGGAACACCTTGATCGAGACGGGGAAGGCATCAGGCACGATGCCGGGCAGTGTTCACGTCTCGCTCACGCTCGGCACGAGCACAGCGACCTCAGAGTTCACGATCTACACGAACGATGGCACTATCACGGGACGGGGTCAGGGCAAGCTCAAACCGGGCAAAGGCGGTTGGGAGAGCTTCGGCGGAGCGCTCACGGTCCAGCGCGGCACCGGACGATTTCACAAAGCCCTGGGCAAGGGTGAGCTGTATGGAGCGATCGAACGCGTGAACGACTCCTTGCGCGTGCAGGTGACAGGCAGGCTGCAGTACTGAGCAGAAGAGATCGATCCGGCGCGGCGGGAGAGGGGAGCTGAGTCATGGGTGGACGAGCGTGGCGGGTGCAGGGTGGGCGCGGCTGTGGCTAGGAGAGTCGCCGTCTGCACAACGGCCGCTGCACTGGCGGTGCTCGTGTCGTCGTGCCTGGCCGCAAGCGTAGACGCGCTCCCGCGGGTCACGCTCAACGCCAGCTTTCAACCTGACCAGTTGGGAAAGAGCACGACCGTGCGTTATGGGTTCAGCGTCTCGCGGCCGGTGCCGTTGCGCTCGCTGGAACTGCGGCTGCCTGCAGGCATGGGCTTCGCCGCCTCCTCGCTCGGGCTCGAACCCTGTGATCCGGCGCTGCTCGCAGCCGACGGGCCGCAGGCCTGTCCGGTCGACTCCCGCGTCGGCTCGGGCGCCGCGGTGGTGGTCGTACCGGCGGAAAACACCGTGGACGAGAAGACGCAAGTCACCGCGCTATATGGCCCGCTCGAAGACGAAGAGATGACGGTGCTGTTCTCCCTCCGAGGGACGTGGCCCGTAAACCGGCAGATCATCCTCACCTCGCGTCTGCTGCTCACCGCTCCCGCCCCCTACGGGTCGAGGCTCATGATCCAAGCGCCGCTCGTCAGCGCTTGGTCAGAAGGGCCGGATATCGGCCTGGCGCATTTCGAATCGACAATCGGACCGCTCGGGCTGACCTACTACCGGCGCGTGCGCGGCCGCACCGTGGCCTTCGCCCCGCGGGGACTCACGGTGCCCAAGAGCTGCCCCGCCGGCGGCTTTCCCGTCTCGGCGACCTTCGGGTGGTGGACGCTCGCCGGGACAGCCACCGCGCGCGTGCGAGTGCCATGCCCGAAGTGACTGTGCCCCACACGGCGGCAGCTTTGAACTCCCACGGGTTCGTGCGGATCGACGGACCGTTCCGCACGAGCGATTCAGCATTCGACGCTGCGAGCGCTGTCGTCGAGGCATATCGCTTCGAGCGCGGGTTGCCTCCGATGTCGATCATCGGCGACTTCGTCATTCCGCCTATTGACGGCGAGGCCACCCGGGACTTTCAGACGCTGCACTTCGACTTCGGCTTGCCGCTCGATCCAAAGGTCGCCCAGGACGTCGCTCGGTATACCGCACTCCACGTCCCGCTCGAGGCCTCCGAGGTCAAAGCGTTCACTCGCTTAGTGCCCCTGGTCGGGCTGCTGGGTCAGCGCTCCTGGCCGCAGCCTGCGGAGCTCCTGGATCGGCTGACCACCTACGGACGAACGCACGGCGCCTGGGACGATGCACGAGGCTACACGGAGGGAAGTCTCGCAAGAATTATCGAGGCTGCCGCAGCGCCGGGATCGCCGGTCCTCCCCAGTGTGAAGGTCGATCCTGGCTTTCTCTGCGGACTGGAGTTCGACAGCCTTTCGTCGGAGCTGGCGTTTTTTTCACGCTATGGACTGTGTATTCGCGATGTCGAGGTCGAGATTGCGCTCGGGCCCGGAGAGCTGCTGCTGTTCGACAACTTGGCGGTCGCCCATGGCCGACGCGGACGGCGCCAACCAGGCGAGTTGCGTCAGCGCGTGTTTGGCCACCACCTTCAGCCCGAGACGCAGAGCGAGCTGCGCGATCGTGTCTTGACGGCGTTCTCCCTGACAGAGTCGGCCGAATCGATGCGATCGACTTCAGTGCCGTAAGCAGCTACAAAGTGACCGCTACTGTCGTCAACGCCAGAATGCAACACCAGGTTCGCCGCGAACAGTAGGCCGGAAACGTCGGAGCCGCGCCGGGGCGGGACGCTCGCGGTGAGCCCGTAGTCCACGAGCCGCCGTGGGTCTGCGGCGCGAACGTAGGACCCGTCCGCGACCAGTTCAGCGCAGCTTGAATCGACATCGAGATAGTGCAGTGTTCGCTCACTGCGCGAGCTGAGATTCAACAGCAGCCGCTCAACCCGCCGGCGTCTGAGCGTCGTGACGTCGCCACTCAGCGCGGTAGAGGCGTCAGAGTCGAGATGGTACGCCGGGGCAACGCTCTGCTGCTTCAAGGACAGCCGCAGAAAGTTGAATTGAAACGCTGTGCCCGCGTAGCTGATGGCGGGCAGGCTGGTCGCAAACGCATGGCACGCGGGCAGATCACAGTCGATGCCATGGACGCCCTCGAGCGCCGGGAAATAACCGCAGCAGCAGTCCCCGTCCAGAGCCGCTCGAGCGCCGAGCTCGAGCTCGGCGTCTGCGGCACTCTCAGCGAGTCCAGGAAGATGGATCTCGACCGCGACCGGGTGATGGATCGCCGCCAGTCGACGTGTGATTTGCACCGCCACGGGGCGACGATGGTAGGCGGGCGACCGGCGGTCGCTGCCGGCCGGCTGACGATGGGCGATCCAGGACTCGAACCTGGGACCTCTTCCTTATCAGAGAAGCGCTCTAACCAACTGAGCTAATCGCCCGCCGCCGGCGATTCTAGACGCGTGAGCCGCTGCGCGAGATCGTGGGCGTCCTGCGCCGACTCGAACCACAACTCGGCACGATAAGCGCCCTTCCTGTTGGCTCGCACGCGTATCTCGGCACCCAGCGCGGCTTCGAGCGCCTGCTCGATCTCCAGCGACGCCGCCTCCTGATCGGGGTGCGGTCCCGAGACCGAGCGTCCAGTCCGTCTCACACGGCCACCCTCAAGATTGTGCGTATCGTTGCTATCTCGCGCGGACGCTTCGAGCTTGCGCACAGACCAGCCACCCGCGGATGCTTGTCGCGCGAGGCGCCGGCGCTCGGCGTGATCGGTCGCAAGCAGCAGCGCACGCCCATGGCCCTCGCTCAGAACCCCGCGTTCGAGCATCTCCAGCGCCTCGTCCGGGAGATCCAGCAGGCGCAGCAAGTTGGATACAGCGGCGCGCCCCCGGCCGACCCGCACGCCCACCTCCTCACGGGTGAGGCCAAGCTCCTCGACGAGCGCCGCGCACGCGCGGGCCTCCTCGACGGGACTGAGGTCCTGGCGTGCCATGTTCTCGATCAGCGCCAGCTCGAGCACGGCCGCATCGTCGCGGCGGCGGACGATTGCCGGGACACTCGCCATACCGGCAAGGCGCGCGGCGCGCCAGCGCCGCTCTCCGGCGATCAGCTCGTAGGTGCCGTCCGGCTTGGGGCGCACCAGCACAGGCTGCAAGATTCCGCGCTCCCGCAGCGAGCCGGCCAGCTCCTGGAGGGCCCGCTCGTCGAAGCGACGTCTGGGCTGATCGGGATTGGGCGCGATCAGCTCGATCGAGAGCTCGCGCAGCTCTTCCTCCGGCTGGCCCTCGTTCGAGACGGCGAGAATGGCTGCCAGCCCACGGCCCATCCCTCGTTGGGCCTCAGCCACGGGCAGCCACCTCCTTTGCCAGCTCGAAGTAAGCCTCTGCTCCGGCGCTGTGGGGGTCGTGATGAGTAACGGGTAGGCCGTAACTCGGCGCCTCTCCCACGCGCACATTCCGGGGAATGACAGTGTCGAAGACCAGATCGGGGAAGTGTGCCCTGACCTCCCGCTCTACGTCTTTGCCCAAGCGGGTGCGTCCATCGTGCATCGTGAGCAGCATCCCCGCGATTCTCAGCCGCGGGTTGAGCTCCCGCCGCACGAGCTCGAGCGTCTCGAGCAGCCCCGCGAGGCCCTCGAGGGCCAGGTACTCCGTCTGCACGGGCACAATCACCTTGTCCGCGGCAACAAGCGCAGCAACGGTCAGCGGTCCCAGCGACGGTGGGCAATCGAGCAGCAGATACTCGAAGCGCTCGCGCACCGGGGCCAGACAGTCACGCATCACACCCTCAAAGCTGGCGAGACGTGGCAGCTCGACGTTGGCACCAGCCAGGCCGGGACCGGCGGGTATCAATTGCAATCCGGGGATCGCCGTATCCGTCAGCGCCTGCCCCGCCTCAGCCGAGCCGGTGATCAGCTCATAGAGACCGGGAACCTGCGAGCGCGGCAGGCCGAGTCCCACCGTGGCGTTGGCCTGAGGGTCTGCGTCGACGATCAGGGTCTCATAGCCCGCCTCGGCGATGCAGGCGCCGACGTTGACAGTCGTGGTCGTCTTGCCCACGCCGCCCTTCTGGTTGGCGATCGCGTAAATCGTTCCCATTGGTCAGGAAGCTAGCGCCGATCGCGGTCAGAGGGGGCGAGGGGGCGCTTGCGCGCCATGCCGGGCCTGCGCGGAAACCGACCAGGAGTCTCAGCTGCCTTCCGGTAGATGTGCAGGTGACGCTCCCTGGCGCCCGGGAACGGATCCGCTCGCCTGACTTCGACGAGCTCCATGCCCAAAATGGCCGCTGCCGAACATGCCGATAGCTCCTGTGAGGAATCGCGCCTGCCACGCCAATCGATCAGAGCTCCCCCAAGCCGCAGCAGCGGCGCTGCGTACTCGAGCACGACCGGTGGGGATGCGACCGCCCGCGCGAGGACCACATCGTTGGCACATATGCCTGCGGCCCACTCCTCGGCACGCGCCCACACGGCCTCGGCGTTGGCGATTCCAGCCCGCGTCGCAGCGGAAGTGATGAAATCGCACTTGCGTCTTTGGCTCTCCAGTAGCCGAAATACGCTGCTCGGAAGGGCAACGGCGAGCGGCAGGCCGGGGAATCCTGCGCCTGCGCCAAGATCTACAAGCGTCCCGGCTGAGCGCACGATGTCGAGCTCGAGCGCCACCAGCGAGTCGGCGATGTGCACGTCCATGACCTCGGCGTCATCTCGCACAGACGTGGGTGCCAGGGACTCTTCGGCTATACAGCCGTGGATCAAATCCAGCTGAGAGCCCTGGGGCTGGCTGAGTCCATACCTGAGGAGCAGATCCTCGAGAGTCGTATGTTTCACGTGAAACACCCGAAGGCGCCAGCTGCGCCCTGCGAGATCTCACCCCTCCAAGGGAGAGATCACCAGAAAGCGCTCCGGCTCCTCGCCCTCGCTGTGCGTCTGAACATCGCCCCGGTCACGCAGGTGTTCGTGCACGACACGCCTTTCAGACGCGGGCATCGGGGAGAGCTCAACCGCTTCGCCCGTTCGAATCACTTCCTCCGCGGCGTCATCGGCCTCCTCGTGCAGCACCTCGGCTCGCCGCTCCCTGTATCCATCGGCATCGACCACCACCCTCAGCCTCGACTGATCCCCCTGCAAGACGATCCTCTGCGCCAGATGCTGGACGGCATCTATCGTATGGCCGCGGCGACCGATGAACGGCCCCACCTCATCGCCGTGCACTCGGCCCGTGAGTACGCCGTCAGTCTCCTCAACGTTGACATCCACGTCGAGATCCATCGCCGAGGTCACCTCCTCGAGCAGCTCTTGCAAAAGCTCCGCCGGATCCATCGGCGGCTCATCGGGCTCCACCAAGGGGCCGGGATCGCTCATCGTCGCCTCCCTGAGCGCTTCTTCTTCTTGCGGGGGGGCGGTGGAGGAGCCACTCCCGAGCCGGCACCTGCCAGCACAGGCTCGGGAGTGGGCTTCGGACCCAGTTTGATCCCGCGCAACCCATTTGGACTCGAAGGGCTCTCGCCATCGCCAGTCCCGGGCCGAGCGGGCGGGCCACCCATCGTGCGACGCACCAAGTACTGCTGGGCCAGCGTCCAGATGTTCGTTGTGATCCAGTAGACGAGCAGGCCGGCCGGGAAGCGGAAGATGAACAGCGTGAAAACCAGGGGCAGGGCGAGCATCATCCGGCGCTGATTGGCGTCGGCCGTCGCGGTCATCATCAGCGTCGAGCCAAGCTGCGAGGCCACGTAGAGCACGAGCAGGACCACCAGCACCACGCCCGAGGCCTGGTGGGTGATGTCGGGTATGAACAGGAATTTGGCGGCGTGGGAGTGCTTGTCCACCTGACTGCAGCTGGTTTTTTCGATCGCTTTGGTCGTCGTGATCCCGGCCGCCTTGAGGGCGTGGCCACAGATGCGCTTCTTCAGGTCGGTCCTCAACATGTAGAAGAGCGAGATGAAAACCGGCAGCTGCAACACGAGCGGCAGGCAGGAAGCAAACGGATTGACTTTGTTCTCCTGGTAAAATTTCATCAGCTCCTGCTGCTGACGCTGCTTGTCGTCTTTGTAGCGCTCCTGCAGGGCCTTCATCTCGGGAGCGAGCTGCTGGAGCTTCTGCATCGACCGGAACTGGCTGAGGGTCAGGGGCACCATCACGGCGCGCACCACCACCGTCAAGCCGATGATGGCCAGGCCCCAGCTCCCACCGACGACGTGGGCATGGATGAACACCATGATCGACTCGAACAGGCTGATGAGCGGCGAGAAGGCGCTCTGGATGACGTTGGCGAGGATCGGCATCTGTCTCTAGGTGTCGGGGGCGGGCGGGCGAGGGCTCGAAGGGCGTCGTAGCGTCACTCAGACGCGAGCCTGAGCTCGGGCACTGAACAAGCGCTGCTCCTGCACCGGATCGTACCCGCCGTGGCTGAACGGGTTGCACCTGAGCAGTCTCCAGGTCGCCAAGACCAATCCCCTCAGCACGCCGTATTCCTGGATCGCTTCAAGGGCATAGCGTGAGCAGGTCGGCTCATATCGACATCGCCGCGGCAGCGCTGGTGACAAAAGGCGTCGATATCCGAGGACCGGGAGACTCACCATCCACCGGAGCAGCGACGCACCCTTGCAAGGGTGCGTATCAGATGGCACAAGCTTACTCATGTTGCCCCTCTAATGGTGGGCCAGGCACCACGATGGCTGCCTTATCGCTCAGCCGGCCCTGTGCCCCCTCGCGCTCGGTCACCCGCAGGCCAGCGCGATCGAGCAACTCGCCGAGCGCACGCTGAACGCCACTCAACCCCTCCCGCTCGGCGAGCTCCCGCAGCTCAGGGCGGGCCACCACCACTATGTCCTGACCCTCTCCCAACGCGGGTGCAGCCTCTGTAAACGCATCGCGCAGCAGGCGCTTCACTCGGCTGCGCTCGACTGCCCCGCCCACCTTACGCGACACCGACAGGCCCAACCGTGGGTCGCCCGCCGACTGGCTGGGAAATGAATAGAGAACCAGGTGACGATTCGCACACGAGCGCCCATGGCGGTAGACCCGATCGAACTCGGCACTGCGCGAGAGACGACCGCGGCGAGTGGAACGCGGCTTCATATCGCCAAAGTCAGGCGGAGATGCGCGTACGGCCCTTTGCACGGCGGCGCTTGAGCGTAAGCCGCCCGGCGCGCGTTTGCATACGGGCACGAAACCCGTGGGCTCGGGCACGCTTGCGCTTCTTGGGCTGATAGGTGCGCTTCATATCTTGTATACCGCCGAGCGCCGAAGTATAGCCAGGAGGTCTCCAACGGATTTCTTCGCCAATTGCGGTGAGGTCTCCTCACGGGTCGCAGGTGCACTCCGGCTTTGGGATATATTCGCCTGACCGGGTCCCAGCGGCCCCACTTCTAGAGTTCCCCCCGAAACCTCCCCCGAAAGGAGCAGGTCGACGCTGCCGTGAGCGCAGAGCTCGAGCACACCTGGTCACGCATCCAATCCGAGCTGAGCGCTGCCGTGGATGGAGCCACCTACAGAATCTGGCTCGAGCAACTCGAGCTAAGCGGATTCGACGGGTCGGTACTGACGATCCAAGCTCCGGCGCAGGCTTGCGGATGGATACGCGAGCGCTTTGGGCGCCTACTGCAGGCATGCGCTGCAGCAGTACTGGACCCAACGATCGTCGTCGATCTTGTGCCCGCAGAGACCAGCGAGAGCGCTACGGCACAGCGGGCGGGCACCACGGCCACTCCGAAGAGCTCGACCCCACCGGCGCTTCTCGCCAACCCCAAGCTCACCTTCGACCAGTTCGTCATCGGAGACTCCAACCGGCTCGCCCATGCCGCTGCGCTCACGGTCGCGGAGATGCCCGGCCATGCCTACAACCCACTCTTCATATGCGGCCCTCCAGGCGTCGGGAAGACCCATCTACTGCGCTCGATAGCGGCCCTCCTGATCGGCCACGACCCGAGTCTGGTTGTGCGCTTCACAACCGGCGAGGCCTTCACGAACGAGTTTCTCTTCGCCTTGAACGCCGCGAAGGTCGGTGGCTTCAAGGAGCGCTTCAGACATGTGGATGTGCTGCTCGTAGACGACGTCCACTTCCTGGAGCGTAAGACCAAGACCGAGGAGGAGTTCTTCCACACCTTCAACGATCTCTATGACGCCGGTGGACAGATCGTCCTCACCTCAGATCGGGCGCCGACTGATCTGCAAGCGCTCGAAGACCGCCTGCGGGAGCGCTTTCAAGCGGGGCTGGTGGCGGATGTCCGTCCCCCAGACTTCCCAACGAGGCTCGCGATCCTGCGCAAGCGGGCCCAACACGACCGTATAGAGCTCGCCGGCGAGGGGACGCTCGAAGTCATTGCCCAGCGTGTACCCATCAACGTGAGAGCATTGGAGGGCGCACTGATTCGAGTGGTCGCGTATGGGTCGCTGACGGGCCGAGCTTTGACCCCAGAGCTAGCCGGGGAGGTCTTGGATGGGCTCTACAAGACAGGGACGCCGGGACGCTGCGGTGGGATGAGGTCCATTACAGAGATCCAGGCGGCCGCCTGCAAGCAGTTTGGGATCTCCGCAGACGAGCTGCTATCGGCCGGGCGAACCGCCAGAGTCGCATGGCCCAGACAGGTCGCCATGTATCTCTCTCGAGAGCTCACGGGGGAATCGCTGCCTTCCATAGGACGCCAATTCGGAGGCCGTGATCACACCACCGTCCTACATGCCTGGCGGCGCACAGAGCAGCGCATCAAGGCTGACCCTGGCTCGAGAGAGGCTGTGGAAAAGCTTCGTGGGCAACTGGAGGACATCTCCGGCTAGGCCGATGACCGACCAGCTTGAGAGACTTGTCCACCGTCCCATCACAGGACCACCCTTGCCATACAGACCACATCTATGCTCGATCAGCAACATACCCACAGATTCCACAGCCACTTCTATTGCGAACACCTCATGAGTAGACAGGTTGGGCGTTGAAGCTTTCGGTTACGACCTCAGAGCTGCTTTCGCAGCTACAGACCATTTCGCGTGTAGCCTCCACGCGCAGTGCTGTGCAAGCTCTCTCCGGAGTCATGATTCGGGCTGAGACCGAGCGCACTGAACTACTCGCCACCGACCTCGAGATCGGCCTTCGTGTTCCCCTCGAGGCAGTAGTGGAGCGTCCCGGAGAAGTCCTCCTCCCCGCACGTCTACTTCTAGATGTGGTGCGCTCGCTTCCTTCCGAGCAAACCACGATTGAGCTTCGCCCGGCTGAGCAGGATGTGGAGTTGCTCTCTGGAGGCGCGACCTTCCACCTGCGAACGTTGAGGGTCGAGGACTTTCCGTCGCTGCCTTCGCCCGACCAGCCGAACAAGCTGACACTTCCCGCCGCTGCGTTTGTCGAGACCGTCTCTCGCGTCGCCCGCTCGGCGTCCCATGATGAGACCAGGCCGGTGCTGACTGGAATCCTGATGTCGGCGAGCGCTCAAGAGCTGGCGATGGTCGCCACGGACTCCTACCGGCTGAGCGTGAAGCGAACCGCGCTCGAGGCTCCGCTGGATGGAAGCCTGGAGGCCAACGTCCCTGCCAGGGCTCTCCAGGAGCTGGCGCGCATCGCCCAGCAGGCGGAGCACACCGAGCTGACCGCCGCCGTGGACGAGGGCCAGGTCGTGTTCGAGTTGGGTGGAGTTGTTCTCTCCTCGCGCCTGATCGACGGGCAGTTTCCCAATCATCGGCAGCTGCTTCCAGAGTCCGTCGAGCACGAGCTGCGGCTTTCCACTGTGGAGCTGACGGACGTGGTCCGGCGTGTCAGCCTGCTGGCGCAGAAGAATGCTCCCCTGCGTCTGAGCTTCCGCGAGGGAGAGCTTACGGTGTCAGCGCAGACGCCGGACGTCGGTGAGGCCAGCGAGGCGATCCCCGTCCCTTTCTCCGGCGAGGCTTTTGAGATCGGCTTCAACCCGGAGTTCCTGCGCGACGGACTGGAGAGCATCGATACAGACGAGTTGTTGCTCAAGCTCATAAGTCCCATCCGCCCGGGCCTGATCGAGTCGCCGACCTCCGGCGATTTCATCTACCTGATCATGCCGATCAGGCTCAACGCCTGAGCTAGGTGTTTGGGGTCCATGCGCGTGTTGAACGTGCAACTCCGGGATTTCCGTACCTATGAGCGCGCCAGGGCGGCCTTGGGCGAGGGTCTGACGATCGTCCACGGCCCAAACGCGGCTGGCAAGTCGAATCTGCTCGAAGCCCTCTACTTCGGCTGCACCGGGCATTCGCCCCGTACACGCAACGAGCGCGAGCTGGTGCGCTTCGGCGCGAAGGCCACGAGAGTGGTCGTGGCGCTGGAGGATGAAGGGCGCGAGCATGAGCTGAGCGTCGGGTATGGATCATTCGCCGATGGGGAGCCCGCCATCAAGCGCATGCGCGCCGATGGAGCACCGGTTGAGCGGCTGCTCGAAGTACAGGCGAGGCCGCTCGTCAGCGTCTTTATGCCAGATCGGCTCGAGTTGCTCAAGGGCTCACCGGCGCTGCGCCGCGCACATATAGACGCTCTGATCGCCGCGCTCTGGCCGCTGCGCACGGCCACGAGGCGCTCTTACCAGGGCGCATTGGCCCAGCGCAACGCCCTCCTCGGCCGCATACGCTCAGGTGCCGCAGCTCAGGAGAGCATTCGAACCTGGGACGTGGAGCTCGCCCGCCACGCCCTCGCACTGCGAGAGGACCGCGCTGCAGCCGTCGCGCTGCTCCTCGACCCGTTTGCACGGCGCTGCAGGCAGCTTGGGCTCGGCGAGCAGACACGTATCGAGTACCGCCCCCGCACGCGGGCAGGGGGCGTCGAGGAGTTGCTGGATGAGCTCGCCTCGCGCCTCTCCAGTGATCTGGACCGCGGATTCACAACACACGGACCGCACCGAGACGAGCTTGCAATCGTGCACGAGGGGCGTGAGCTGCGCACCTACGGCTCCCAGGGCGAGCGTCGCCTGGCGCTCCTCGCCCTCCTGCTCGCGGAGCGGAGCGTGCTTGCAGACGAGCGTCGCAGCACACCGCTGATGCTCTTGGACGACGTGATGAGCGAGCTTGACGCAGAGCGTCGTGAGCTGCTCGCGACGGAGCTGGCCTCCGGCGAGGGCCAGAGCGTGATCGCGACCACCGACCTCGACCATGTGCCCGGCGCAGAGGCCTTGGGTGTCGCCCGCCTACGGGTCAGCGCCGGTACCGTCGTCGAGGAGGCCCTGGCGGCGTGAAACGCCATGCGCCACGTCCGCTCTCCAGCGCGCTCGATCGCCTCTCTCGAGAGCTGGCCCCCGCCAGTACGCTGGCCCGGGTGCAGAGCGTATGGGAGCAGGCGGCAGGCGCCACCATCGCTGCGGCAGCCAGACCAACGGCGGAGCGAAACGGCGCGCTGGTCCTGACTTGCTCGTCTTCGGTGTGGGCCCAGGAGCTCGATTTGATGGGCGCGGAGCTGCTCGTGCGCCTCAACGGGGCGCTCGGTGAGGAGGGAACCCTCCGCGAGCTGCGTTGCCGAACTGGCTAACGACAGTCGTTTTCCAGCATTTGCAGGGATTTTATAGCGATGGACATCCGGAAATGGCCGGGGATCGTGCTATCGTGTGTCAAACATGCAATCCGCCCCGGTCCGTGCTTTTACAGCCCGGTATTCCGGGGCGTTCGCGCGTCATTGACACCTACGCGGAGGACCTGTTGGCAAAGGAGATAGAGAGCTCCGACGGAGCTGCCCCGGATGACGCCCAGAGCCCTGCTGCCAGCGCCGCAGCTGCAGCGGCCGGCGTGGCAGACACATCAGCCGGAGTAAGCGGGAGCTATGACGCCCAGGACATCACGGTCCTCGAGGGCTTGGAGGCGGTCCGCAAGCGCCCCGGCATGTACATCGGCTCGACTGGGGCGATGGGGCTGCATCATCTCGTCTACGAGGTGGTCGACAACTCGGTGGACGAGGCCCTTGCCGGCTTTTGCAGTGAGGTGACGGTCACGATCCACCCCGATAATTCGGTGACGGTGCTCGACGATGGTCGCGGGATCCCAGTCAATGTGATGGCCAAGGAGGGGCGCCCCGCCGTCGAAGTTGTCCTGACCGTGCTCCATTCGGGCGGCAAGTTCGGCGACGGCGGCGGCTACAAGGTCTCCGGTGGGCTTCATGGTGTCGGCGTCTCCGTCGTCAATGCCCTATCCGAACAGCTGCTGGTGGAGATTCGGCGCGACGGGTACACCTGGTCGCAGGAGTACTCCCGGGGAGCACCCCAGGGAGAGCTCGCGCGAGGGGAGCCACTCGCCGTGGGCGCCCCGACCAGCAACAGCGTGACGTTCCTCCCGGATGCCGACATCTTCGAGACACTCGACTTCGACTTTCGCACGCTGGAAGAGCGCCTGCGCGAGACGGCGTTCCTCACCCGTGGCCTGAAGATCGCGATCATCGACGAGCGCGGCGAGGGTCATTCCGCGGAGTTCCGTTACGAGGGCGGCATCGAGGATTTCGTTGCCTATCTCAATGAGAACAAGGAGACGGTCCATCGCAAGGTCATCTTCTTCGCGGGTGAGAGCGACGAGGGCGCCGTCGAGGTCGCGCTGCAGTGGAACTCCTCCTACCAGGAGTCGGTTCACTCCTTCGCAAACAACATCAACACCCGCGAGGGCGGTAGCCACATGTCGGGCTTTCGCTCCGCCCTGACCCGCACCCTCAACAAGTACGCCCGCGACCATGGGCTGCTCAAGGAGAAGGAGGACAACCTCTCCGGCGAGGACGTCCGTGAGGGCTTGACGGCCGTCATCTCCGCAAAGCTGCGTGACCCCCAATTCGAGGGTCAGACGAAGACCAAGCTGGGCAACCCCGGCATGGCCGGCTTCGTGGAGTCGATCGTCAACACGGGCCTGGGCGAGTTCCTCGAGGAGAACCCCAGCGAGGCCCGTGCGGTGATCATGAAGTCAGTCCAGGCACAGCGCGCCCGCGAGGCGGCACGCAAGGCCCGGGATCTCACCCGCCGCAAGTCGGCGCTGGAGAACTCGACGCTGCCCGGCAAGCTAGCCGACTGCTCGATCAAGGATCCATCCCTCGCCGAGCTGTTCGTGGTCGAGGGGGACTCGGCTGGCGGCTCGGCCAAGCAGGGCCGCGACCGCGAAACGCAGGCCGTGCTGCCGCTGCGAGGCAAGATCCTCAACGTCGAGAAGAGCCGCATCGACAAGGTCCTGCAGAACACCGAGATCCAGGCCCTCATCACCGCGATCGGCACCGGCGTGCGCGATGAGTTCAACATCGAGAACGCGCGCTATCACAAGCTGATCATCATGACCGACGCCGACGTCGACGGAGCGCACATCCGCACGCTCGTCCTGACCCTCCTCTTCCGGGAGATGCAGGAGCTGATCGAGGCCGGGTACGTCTACATCGCCAAGCCGCCGCTGTACAAGCTCAAGCAGGGCTCACGCGAGCGCTACATCGAGAAGGACTCCGAGCTGGAAGACATCCTGCTCTCGGACAAGTGGGAGAAGCTCGACGTGTTCGACCGGCATGGCACGAGATTCAAGCTGACCGAGGCGCGGTGGCAGCGGTTCACCCGTCTGCTCAAGCAGTACGAGGGCTGGGCCTCCTCGCTGCGCGCCGTTCACGGCCATGAGATGGTCCAGTTCCTCGAGGAGTCCTCACTGCTCGGCGAGCAGACGAGCAACGCCGAGGAGGCGGTCGAGATCATCTCGCGCGAGGATGTTCAGGGCGAGACGCACGCCACCGAGCTCGTCGAGGATGGTCACGACGAGCTGCGCGTGAGGGCTGTGGAGGTCAAGACCGGCTTCGCCCGCACTCACCGGATCAAGCGCACGCTGTTCGATTCGCAGGAGTACCGCCAGCTCGCCCGGGTGCATGCCCAGCTGGTCGAGCTCGCCGGCACCCCGGCCTTCGAGGTGCGCCTCGGCGACGTTCATGAGAGCGCCGCCTCCTTCGAGGCGCTGTCAACGGCGGTGCTGGCGGTCGCTCAGAAGGGCACCCGTCTGCAGCGCTTCAAGGGCCTCGGTGAGATGAACGCCGAGCAGCTGGGGGAAACAACCATGGATCCCTCGACCAGGACGCTCGCGCAGGTGACGCTCGAGGACGCGTTCGTGGCCGACCGGGTCTTCTCGATGCTGATGGGCGACCAGGTGGAGCCACGTAGAGCGTTCATCGAGGACAATGCCCGCGCCGTCGTCAACCTCGATGTGTAGGAGGTGATCCATGGCAACGGCTGACGTGATCGGCGGGGGGAACATCGAACCGCGCGCGCTCGAGGAGGAGATGCGCACGGCCTACCTGGACTACGCGATGTCGGTGATCGTCGGCCGCGCGCTGCCCGATGTGCGCGACGGTCTCAAGCCGGTCCATCGCAGGGTCCTTTATGCGATGAGTGAGCTCGGCCTTGGGCCCACGAGGTCCTATGCGAAGTGCGCCAAGATCGTGGGCGAGGTGATGGGCAACTATCACCCGCACGGGGACTCCGCGATCTACGACACGCTCGTGCGCATGGCCCAGGACTTCTCGATGCGCAACGAGCTCGTCGACGGCCAGGGCAACTTCGGCTCGATCGATGACGATCCCGCGGCTGCCATGCGTTACACCGAGGCGCGTCTTGCACGGATCGCCACCGAGCTGCTGCGCGACCTCGACATGGACACCGTCGACTTCGTGCCTAACTACGACGGCTCCCGGCAGGAACCGCTCGTGCTTCCTGCCCGCTTCCCCAATCTGCTCGTCAACGGCTCCTCTGGGATCGCCGTGGGCATGGCCACCAACATCCCTCCGCACAACCTCCGCGAGGTGATTGCGGCGACGATCGCCTATCTGGACGATCCCGACATCGAGACAGATGGCTTGATGCGCCATATCAAGGGGCCCGACTTCCCGACGGGGGGGATCATCCTCGGGCACGCGGGCATCCGGGACGCCTACGAGACAGGTCGCGGGCGTGTACGTATCCAGGCGCGGGCCCACATAGAGCCGCTCAAACAGGGCAAGGAGGCAATCGTCGTCACCGAGCTGCCCTTCATGGTCAAGAAGGGTGGCCCCGGCGGCCTGATCGACAAGATCGCCGACCTCGTGCGGGAAAAGAAGATCCCTGAGATAGCCGACCTCAACGATTTCTCCGACAAGCGCGGCATGCGCCTGGTGATCGAGCTCAAGCGCGACGCCATCCCCAAGGTCGTGCTCAACAAGCTCTACAAGCACACACCCATGCAGTCGACGTTCGGCGTGAACATGGTCGCGCTCGTGGACAACGTCCCGCGGACCTTGAATCTGCGCGCGGTGATCCACAACTATGTCGCGCACCAGCGCGAAGTGATCGTGCGGCGCACCAAGCACGAGCTCTCCGAGAAGGAGGCGCGCGCCCACATTCTCGAGGGCCTGCTGATCGCGCTCGAGCACCTCGACGCGATCATCGATCTGATCCGGGCCTCGCGCGATCGCGAAGCCGCCCGCGAGCAGCTCATCGAGCGCTTCGAGCTGAGCGCCATCCAGGCGACGGCGATCCTCGACCTGCGCCTCTCCCAGCTCACGGCGCTCGAGTCCGACGCGATCAAGCAGGAGCATGCAGACGTGACCGAGCGGATCGCTGAGCTGAGGGCGATTCTCGGCGATGAGTCGCGAGTCCTCGCCGTGATCAAGGAGGAGCTGTCGGAGATCTCAGAGCGCTTCGGCGATGAGCGCCGCTCGGAGATCACCCACTCCGAGGATGAAATCGACATCGAGGACCTGATCGCCGACCAGCAGATGGTGATCACGATCACTCAGAGCGGCTACGTCAAGGCGCTGCCGCTCGCGACCTACCGCCAACAGCAACGCGGTGGTCGAGGGGTGACCGGGATGGACATGAAGGACGGCGACTACATCGAGCACCTCTTCGTCTGCTCATCGCACGACTACCTGCTGTTCTTCTCCAACAGGGGCAAGGTCTATCGCTCAAAGGTCTACGAGCTGCCAGAGGCCTCGCGCACCGCCAAGGGCCGGGCACTGGTCAACGTCTTGCCGCTACGTGAGGGGGAGCGCATTCAGGCCGTCGTCTCCACGCGGGACTTCACAGAGACGAAGTACCTGGTCTTTGCCACGCGCAGCGGCACGGTGAAGAAGACCGAGCTGCTCGCCTACAACACACCCATCAAAGCCGACGGGATCATCGCCATCAACATCCGCGATGACGACGAGCTGCTAGCCGTGCGAGCAGTCGATCCGGATGACGAGGTCATCATGGTCTCCCGAGCAGGATTGACCGTGCGCTTCGCCGAGTCCGACGTCAGGGCGATGGGCCGCGATACGACGGGCGTGCGGGGGATGGACGTAGGCGCGAAGGGCAGCGTGATCGCGATGGACGTCGCTCGGGATGACATGGATCTGCTGGTCGTGACCGAGAACGGCTATGGCAAGCGGACCCAGATAAGCCAGTACCGCAAGACCAACCGCGGCGCAAAGGGAGTCAAGACGATCGGGCTCACCGAGCAGAAGGGTGCCCTGGCCGGAGCGCTCGTCGTGCGCGAGCATCAGGAACTTGTGTTCATCAGCGTCGGCGGAATGGTCCAGCGCACAGCAGCCGGTGGGATCTCAGCGCAGGGTCGCTCGGCCACCGGCGTCCGCGTGATGAACCTGAAGGAGGACGACGTCGTCAGCGCCGTCGCGCTCGTCATCGACGCCGGCGAGGACGCCAGCGAGGGCGAGGACGCCAGCGAGGGCGAGGGTATCGCCGCAGAGCTCGCCGACGATGATGGCGAGGAGCTCAGCGAGGATGGCGCGCAGGAGCCGGACGAGAGCTGAGCTCCAACCCGTCGTCGCCATCATTCGCTACTCTGGCGATACCAGAGAAAGGAGGTGGTCCTCACGTTGAGTGACAGTTTTTGCGGGACCCTGGAGGTGACCGGCCGCTAGGTCGGAAAGGCTGGACCGCTTAGCGGAATCCAACCCGGGACACCCCGAGGAGATCGCCGGATCTGGTCCCCTCCGGCACAGCTGGATCGACTCGGTTTCCAGTCAAGCATCGAAGCGAAGGGCGCCCAGTCGAGGCGCCCTTCGCCTATGCGGCGGTAGGCAGATACTGTCGCCATGCCGGTGGGATCGTGGGACTCGCCACCTGGATGAAGATCTCCGCCCGTGGTACGTAGGGCGCGCGCTTGGGATGCATGCCCGCCTGCTTGGGCAAGCGATCTCCCTTGCGGCGATTGCAAGGTGCGCAGGAGGCGACGATGTTCTCCCAGCTGGAAGGGCCGCCCTTCGAACGGGGGATCACGTGGTCGACGGTCAGATTCGATCGCGACCCGCAGTACTGGCAGGCCCATCCATCCCGGGCGAAGACCGCCCGGCGGGTGATCTTGCGCCGATGCGTGCCTCTCGGCACATGGACGTAGCTCACCAGCCTGATCACCACAGGCCTGGAGATCGTGGCACTCTCGGAGTGAAGCTCCCAGCTGCCTCGCTCGATGACCTCGGCGCGCTCCTTGATGAGGAGCACAACAGCGCGGCGCACGGAGCAGACGTTGATCGGCTCATACGTCGCGTTCAGAACGAGCACCCTGCCGCTCACCCCCGCATGGGGAGAGGGCGTAGGTCCGTGTCGCCGGGTCTCTGTGGGCGGCACGGACCCGGGTGGGCCTGGTGGCACGCTGCTATCCATCTTGCGAGGGTGAGTGTAGCGGTGGCTCCTGAGCACTCGCGTAGGAGCCCAGTACCCGCACTGCCTCGCACCGCTCCCGCAGCCCGTCGACGGCGTCGCGCACCGCTTGGTGCTCGAGTGCGCCCTCCAGGTCGACGAAGAACATATAATGGCCCATCCGCTCCCGTCTGGGCCTGGACTCGATCTTCGTGAGATTGATTCCCCGCTGGGCAAACTCGTCCAGACACCTGACCAGCCATCCAGCGCGATCGGCTCCAGGTCCCCAGAAGACGATCGATGTCCGCTGCCCGGTGGGGCCCCCATCGCTTGCAGCCCGCAGCGGCGCTGGTTCAAGGCGACCCGGCTCTCGGCGCGCGAGCCAGGCGAAGCGCGTCTTGTTGTCGTCCCTGTCCTGGACGTTGGCTGCAATGACGGCGCCTCCATAGATCTCGGCCGCGAGCGCGGTGCCCAGCGCGGCACTGTGCGTATCCCCACCCTCGACCACGAGTCTCACCGCCTCGGCGGTTGAGCTGGCGGGGAGGACCTTCGCATGCCCCAACTGGGTGCGCAGGAATCGTGAGCACTGGCCAGGGACCTGAGGGTGGGATATGACGGTGTCGATCCGCTCGAGGTCGGTTGCCTGCGCGCCAATCAGCGAGTGACTGACCGCGAGCAGCGCCTCACCGACGATCTCCAACTGCTCCGACTCCTCGGCGAGTAGGTCCAGCGTGACCGTGACCGAGCCGTCCAGCGAGTTCTCGATCGGCACGACCGCGTACTCCACCTCGCCGTTTACGAGGCCTACAACGGTGTCATAGATCGTCTCGAACGGGATCGCTTGCAGCGCCCCCTGCCGCGCGCTGGAGAGCAGCGCCTCCTCCGTGAAGGTGCCCTCCGGTCCCAGGAAGCCTGCACGCGGACGTCCAGACTGCACGTCGCCGGTCTCCTCAGGCGGGGAAACCAGGGCCATCGTCTCCTGGTGGGGCCGCAAGGGCGACCTCGATCGCCTGCTCCTCCTCGGGCGAGAGCTCGAGTTCGCTGCGCCCGTCACGGATCTGCTTTGCGTAGAGCCTGGCCTGATCGCGATGGTGGATGCACGAGAGCACGATCCCCGAGTGTTTGGCATCGAGCATCGCTATTGACATCGATTGACGCCCAGAGAGCTCGTTGTACGCGTCGTAGCGAACCAGCGCCCGATGCGAGATGGTCCCGCGCAGATCGCTCTCGGCTCGGTCGAGGCGCGTGTCCAGCCGGCCGGCCATCTCGCCCACGTACTCCTGGAGCAGCTCGACGGCGCGCTGCAAATCGGCTGCATGCGCAACGAGATCCCGTTCACCCAGATCTCCCAGGACCAGTCGCTGCGCTCTCCTCACGCGCCTCAGCCTGAACGCCAGCGCCGTGCATGCGAGCAGCGAGAGCAATGCGATCCCGGCAGCCGCGAGGGCGATTATGCCCTGGGTACCGCTGAGCGTGGATGCGGAGATCTCGAAGGTGCTCACCCGGGACAACTTAACGGCTGGCCTGGCCAGCTTCGCCGCAACGTACCCGGCCTATCCTTCGAAGACGGCGAGGAAGACGCCCTTGTTGTTTTCCAGGTCCGTCTCGCCGGGGACCGCCTGGATGTTCACCGTGACTCGCGAGGTATCGCCGATCGCCACACCCTGGACTGGAATGTTCACGGTCGCCGTTTCACCGGGCGTGGTCTTGTCGATCGTGCGGGAAGCCTTGACTTTCTTTTCGCCGCCTTCGACTTCGACATCGACCTTGACGCTCGTCTCGACGTTTTCGCCAGAGTTCAGAACGCCGATCGTGAAGGTGGGATTCGCCCCGCCGCTGACATGGTTGAGGGAAGGCTGTGGCGCAAGTTCGGTGCTGCCCACACTCACCTTCCCCAGCGAGCTGCCGTGGGTACCCGGCGCGAGTTCCCCGTTTTTGGTCTGACTCCCGGACTGACCGGTGATGCGGCTGATTACGGTGTTGGGTTCCAGCCAGCCCAGATTGGGCAGGAAACGGCTGGAGGAGGTGCTCTGAGAGCTGACCCCGTCGGCGGTCAGAGTCTGTTCGATCAGCGGTACCACCCGCTGGGAGTAAACGACGTCGGACGCGAGGAAGATCTCCATGTCCCCAGCGATCTTCGTGCTCGCCTGCTGGGCTTGAGCCCCAAGCTCGCCACGGATGAGATTCGCGATCTTCAATAGGCCTTCCGAGCGGAATTTGAGCGCCAGCAGCAGGTTGCGCTGGGCGGCCGCCATGTCCCCGGGCACGCTGAGACCTTCGGCTCGGCGGGTGAGTTCCATCGCCTGCTGGCGCAGTTCATTGACGTGCGTGGAGACGCTGATCGCCGACTGCCCGGGGGCGCCTGCGAGCGTGGAGAAGAATGGCCTGGCGACCTGCTGTTCGGATTCCTTGCTGATGATGTTGACGTTTTCGTTGTAGCTCTTGAGCGCCGCCGTCCGCTGGCTCTTCAGGCAGCCGTTGACTAAGACCACGATCAGGATGACCGCGACCACGCCGATGCCCGCCGCGATGCGGCGGCGCATCATCAGGCTGTGTTGATCGATCGCGCGCGGTCGACTCGCGCGCTGCGGACGACGCGGATCCGGCCTGGGCCGTGGGCGTGGTGCTCTGGGTGACGGGCTCGGCTCGTGGCCTTCGCCGTCGTCGAAGAACGACAAGCTCGCTCCTTAGGGGACCCTCTGGTGAGCCCCAGTATGACTGTCTGCCACAACGCTTGAGAATTTCCGTGGACCTTCCTTGCAACTTCTCGCTCAACGTCCCCTTTCCTGCTCTCCAAGGCAGGGAGCAGGCGAGCTTTTGCAGAATCTGGGATCTGGTGCAAACGGACACCCTCGTTGCAGGCCTCCGCAGGGAGGCCCGAGCTGTGGGCGGCGAGGGCCAGCTCGTCCTCGAGCGCTACCGCCTGCTCGAACGCCTTGGCGCCGGAGGCTTCGGTGTCGTGTGGCGCGCCCACGATGAGCTGTTGGACCGCGACGTCGCCCTCAAGCGGATCTTCCTGCCGGGGACGACGACCGTGAGCGCGCCCAGCGCGAGGCGCTCGCGACTGCGCGACTGGCCCATCCCTCGATCGTGGCGCTCTACGAGGCGTGCGCTTACGAGGATGCCTTCTACCTGATCTCCGAGCTGGTCGTGGGCACGACGCTCGCAGATCTGATCGTGGCGGGCGAGCTCGAGGATCTCCAGATAGTCGAGCTGGGTATCGCCCTCAGCGATGCCCTTGCCCACGCGCATGAGCGCGGCGTCTTCCACCGTGATGTCAAGCCCCAGAACGTGCTCGTTCCCCAGCTCCGGCGACCAGCCTGCCAAGCTGGCCGACTTCGGAGGCGCCCGTCTGGCGGGCGAGGAGGCGCTGACGAAGGCAGGGGACGTACTCGGCACGCTGGCTTATATGGCGCCTGAGCAGAGCGATGGCGGCCGCACCGACGGCCAGAGCGACCTGTACTCGCTCGCACTTGTGCTCTATGAGGCGCTCTGTGGCGTGAACCCCATGCGCGGGCCCACGCCTGCAGCGACCGCCCGGCGCATCGGCAAGCCGCTGCCGCCGCTGGCGCGTCATCGCAGAGATCTCGATCGCGGCTTGACCAGAGCCATCGACACGGCGCTCAGCGTGGCGCCTGCACGCCGTGGGACCCTTGCTCAGCTGCATGGATCGCTCGTGGCGGCCCTCGAGCTCGATCGACCGCGGACAGCAGGCCAGGTGGCACTGCCGGTCCGCCAGGCAGCCCATCCGGCTCGCGTGGCCCATCCGGCCCGTCAGAGCAACCAGCCGTCTCATCCCGGCTCCACACCGCTCACTGACGATCCATTCAGCGAGGAATCCACCAAGCGCTCGCGCCAAGAACGGTTTGCGCTCCCTCGCGTCCTGTGGCTCCTGCTCGCGGGGTCGCTGATTCTCTGGCAGGCACTTGCAGGCCGCGCCGGGCTCGCAGTGCTCCTGCTCGCCGCCGCTGCGCCTCTGGCCGCTTTGCCTCGACGCAGCGGACCGGGGTGGCTCGCGGCGGCACTGGCACCGCTGTTGGGTCTTGCCGGGCTTGCAGGCGCGTTTCCCGCGCTTGCCTCACAGCGGCGCTCCTGGCGCGCGCGCGCCTTCGTGGGCGCGCTTGGCTACTGGTGGCTGATCCTCGCCGAGCCCCTCGCCGGGCGAACGCTGTGGCTCGGTCCGCCGCCGGGCCTGCCCGCCCGCGCGGCCTGGGAGAGCTCGTTTGGTCGCTCGCTGCACGTCCTCAGCCCGCTGCTGGTCATCGGAGTGCTGATGGGCGCCTGCCTGTGGGCGCTTGCCTGTGTGCTGCTGCCCTGGATCGTGCGGGGCCACAGCGTCCTCGTAGACCTGTTTGCGGCCGCGGCCTGGAGCGCCGGGTTGCTGGCGGCAGCTCCGCTGATCGATCGCGGCCTGCCGCTCGGCAGCGGCTCCGGGGCGCCCAGAGGGGCGGTTGTGGGGTCGATCCTGGCAGCACTGATCGCCGTGGCTGCACGAGCGCTGCGCGGTCCATCGCCGAGGCGAAGTGCCACACGCCGCTGACCGCGTAGCATGGCCTGCAGGGCCGCTCATCCCCGCAGGTTTTCCGATGAATCCTCTTAGGAGCTTAGAGAGCATGATCGCCAACCTCGTCGAGGGCACCTTCGGGCGCGTGTTTCGCTCCGAGGTGCGACCGATGGAGCTAGCACGCAAGCTCGTGCGCGAGATGGACGAGCACCGCACAACATCGGTCTCGCGTGTCTATGTGCCCAACGAATACCACGTGTGGCTCTCTCCACAGGATCGAGCTCGCTACGAGGGGGTCGAGCACGAGGTCATCGATGAGCTCTGTGCATATCTGCTCGAGCACGCTCGCCGCGAGGAGCTCGTGCTCCCGGGCAGGCCATCGATCGACTTCCACACCGACGAGGACCTGACCCTGGGCGAATTCGGGATCCAGGCCCGTCTGGTCAGGCCCGAGGACGGCCCCGTTGCGGCGGACGACATCCCCCAATCGGCACCGAGCCGGAGCGCAGGCGAGACGATGATCTACAGCACCTCCGAGCGTCTGCGGGGACCGCTCGACGATTCTCATGCCCGCAGGGGAGCTAGAGCGATCCTGCTGGTGGGTGGCCGGCGGCTGCTGCTGCCTCCGGAGGGCGGAGTGATCGGTCGAAGCCGCGAATGCGACGTGGTGATCGAGGACAGCGGCATATCGCGCAGGCACGCGGAGGTCAGCCTCACCCCGGAGGGCTGGGTACTGCACGATCTCGGCTCCACCAACGGCGTGCAGGTCAACGACGAGCCGCTCGGCGCTCCCAGGCGGCTGCGCTCCGGTGACAGGCTCGAGGTCGGATCCACAGAGATCATCTTCGAGCTTCGATGAACACACTCCAGCCCGTCTCCGTCGCGCTCAAGTTCGGCTTCCTCGCGGTCCTCTACATCTTCATGCTGTGGGTCGCACGCAGCGGCCTGCGGGATCTGCGGGGAGGATCGGGCCTGCGGCTGCGCACAGGCGCGCAGCCGATCGCTCCAGATGCCACGGGCATGTACTCCGCCTCAGCGGTCGGCAGCGTCGATCTATCCAACCGCGCCCCCCGGCTGGTGGTCGTCCGGGCGCCTGGCCATGAAGCGGGGATGATCTACGATCTCGACGGCGACATTGTGCTCGGGCGGGGCAACGAGGCGGAGATCCGGTTGGAAGACCCTTTCGCGTCATCCACCCACGCCCACATCTACGAACAGGGAGGCGTCCTTGCCGTCGAGGACCTCTCATCCACCAACGGCACCTACCTCAATGAGGAGCTGCTGGAGAGCCCCCGGCCGCTTCACCCCGGCGATCGCCTGCGCATCGGGGATTCTGAATTTACCTTCGAGGTCGATTGATGCTGAGGGTCGCCGAGCAGTACGCCGCCACCGATACCGGACGCCAGCGCCGGGCGAATGAGGATTCGCTGCTGGCGCGCTCGCCGTTGTTCGTGGTTGCGGACGGCATGGGCGGCGCCCAGGCGGGCGAGGTTGCCTCCCAGACCGCGGTGGAGAGCTTCAACGAGGGTCTCGCGGACCCGGCGCGTCCGGACGATTCACTCCGAGCCCTGGTGCTGGCCGCCAACACCCGGATCCACGAGCTCTCGCACAGCAACCCCCAGCACGCCGGGATGGGCACCACCCTCACGGCGGTATATGTGGGCGAGCAGGAGGTTTCGATCGCCCATGTGGGTGACAGTCGCGCCTACTGCCTGCGCGACGGGACGCTCTCCAAGCTGACCGAGGACCACTCGCTGGTCGACGAGCTCATCCGCGAGGGCAAGCTCACGCCCGAGGAGGCAGAGGAGCATCCCCAGCGCTCGATCATCACTCGTGCGCTCGGCCCGGAGGCGACGGTCGAGGTCGACCTGCACGTCTACCGAGCCCGCCCAGGGGACCTGTATCTGATCTGCAGCGACGGCCTGACGTCGATGGTGGGCGAGCGGCTGGTCGCGACGATCCTGCTCTCAAGCGAGAGCCTGCGTGACGCCGGCGAGGCGCTCATCGCGGCCGCGAACGAAGCCGGTGGCCGCGACAACATCACCGTGATCCTGCTGCGGCTCGAGGAGGTGCACATGGCGCGGGAGCTCGAGCTCGACTCCCCCACGAGCACAGGTATTGCGCCAGTCTCGCCCGTGGCCCTCGCCCCGGCCAGCACTCCCGCCCTCCAGAGCCTCAGTGCAAAGAACGGCGCTCAAGCCTCCACTAGACAGCGCAGACCCCGGCGCCCCCCGCCCTCCGGCGCCTTCGATCAGCGCCGCCAGGAGCGAATTGGCCGTATCGCACGCCGGTCGGTGGCGCCGATGGTCGTGCTCGCGGTCGTGGCGGTCATCCTCGCCGGCGCCTATGTCGCGCTGCAGTCGGTGTTCTTCATCGGCACGAACAGCGCGGGGCTGGTGACTATGTTCAGGGGCGTCCCATATGAACTGCCCGGTGGGCTAAAGCTCTACAGCCCCGAATTCGTCTCAGGAGTGGGCGCCTCCACTCTGAGCGTGCAACGCCGCAAGATGCTGCTCAACCACACGTGGCGCTCCGAAGGCGACGCGTCCAGCTTGATCCGCCAGCTCGAACTGGGGCAGCTGAGCGGCGAATGAGGTCCGCCGCATGAACAGGCCGATCGTCCGTCTATATGGGCTGGTGGTGCTGCTGTTTGCGCTGCTGCTCGCCTTCACCTCGCGCTGGTCGGTCTTCGAAGCCTCCTCGCTGCGCGAAAACCACCTGAATCAAAGGGGCCTGCTGGAGCAGGAACGGATCGACCGTGGCAGCATCCTCGCTGCCAACGGGGATGTGCTCGCGCACAGCGTCAGGGAGCCAGAAGGCACCTTCCAGCGCACTTACCCCACGGGCAAGCTGTTTGCAAACGCGATCGGCTATGCCTACACGGATCTCACCAGCACCGGCCTCGAGCACTATCGCAACGCCGCTCTAAACGGGCAGAGCAACACCTCAAACCTGCAGACGATCCTCAATCAGCTCCAGGGACGCAAACCCGGTGGCGATGAGGTCATCACGACCCTGAACCCCAGCGCTCAGCGCGTAGCCGAAACAGCACTGGGAGAACATAGTGGCGCCGTGGTCGCGCTCGATCCGCGCACCGGTGCGGTCACCGTGATGGCCTCGACGCCGAGCTATGACCCCAACGCTATGCGCTCGCCCGAATCTTATGCTCGTCTGATCAAGGACGACACGGGCAAACCGCTGGTCAACCGCGCCGTTCAGGACGGCTACGCGCCAGGCTCGACGTTCAAGATCGTGACGGCCACGGCCGCCATCGACACCGGCGAGTACAGTCCGTCCTCGGTCGTGGACGGGCCCAACGACCTGATGGTCTCGGGGCTGCCCCTCCAGAACGACGACGACCACAGCTACGGCGAGATCTCGCTCACAGAAGCGCTGGCGCAGTCGGTCAACACGGTCTGGGCCCAGGTCGCCGAGCATGTCGGCAAGGCGACGCTCGGGCGCTACATGAGCCGCTTCGGCTTCGACCGCGAGCCCCGCCTGGACTACCCGGCCGAAGAGATGTCCGTCAGCGGCGAGTACGAGGGCTCACGGCTGCTCGCGCCGACCAGCCCGCTGGTCGATGTCGGGCGCATGGGCATCGGCCAGGACAAACTCCAGGTGACTCCCCTGCAGATGGCCGAGGTGGCGGCGACTGTGGCTAATCGCGGCAGGCTGATGGTCCCTCACCTCACCGCCCGCATCGTTGACCCCGAAGGCCGTACCGTCGAAGCGATCTCACCCCGTCTGCAGTCGGTGGTGATGAAGCCCTCAACGGCGGCCGCCGTGACCTCGATGATGGAAGCGGTGGTCACGCAGGGCACCGGGATCCCCGCTCAGATCCCCGGCATCAAGGTCGCCGGCAAGACCGGAACCGCCGAAACCCAGATCGGCACGTCGATCAACAACGTGTGGTTCATCGCCTTTGCCCCCGCAGAAGATCCGAGGGTGGCGATCGCGGTGACGGTCAAGGGAGTGTCGGGTTATGGCGCCACGTTCGCCGCGCCTGTGGCCAAGCAGGTCATGGAAGCGCTGCTGCGATGATCGACCCGGGCACCATCATCGATGGGCGCTACACGGTGATCTCGCGCGTCGGCTCGGGCGGGATGGCCGACGTCTATCTCGCGGAGGACGAGCTGTTGGGGCGCAAGGTCGCCGTCAAGGTGCTCCACCACCACTTCGCCGAAGACGCCGAGTTCGTCGAGCGCTTTCGCCGCGAGGCTTCCAGCGCCGCCGGGCTCTCCCATCCCAACGTCGTCTCCGTCTTCGACCGCGGCGAGTGGAACGAGACCTACTACATCGCGATGGAGTACCTGCCAGGACGCTCGCTGAAGGCGATGGTGCGCGAGCAAGGGGCACTCGACCCGGCCTCGGCGATCGACATCGTCATCCAGGTTCTGCGTGCGACGCGCTTTGCGCACCGCCGCGGGGTCATCCATCGCGACCTCAAGCCCCACAACGTGATCCTCGACGAGGAGGGCCGAGCGAAGGTGACGGACTTCGGTATCGCTCGCGCCGGGGCCTCAGACATGACGCTCACAGGATCGATCATGGGCACCGCCCAGTACCTCTCGCCCGAGCAGGCCCAGGGCCACGCCGTGAGCGAGACCTCCGATCTGTACGCGATCGGGGTCATCCTTTACGAGCTGCTGACAGGGTCGGTGCCCTTCGACGGCGAGACGGCCGTCGCGATCGCCCTCAAGCAGGTCTCAGCCGAGCCGAAAGCGCCGAGCGAGCTCGCCCCGGGGGTGCCTGCGGCACTGGACGAGGTGGTTCTGCGCGCGCTTGCAAAGGATCCTGCCCTGCGCTTCGCGGACGCCGACGAGTTCATCCTGGCATTGCAGGGGGTGCGCACGAGTCTGCCCACGCCGGTGGGCGAGCACGCGCTCGCCGCCGCCGCGTCATGGCCGCGAGGCGTAGCCTCTCCCGCGCTGGAGAGGACCTTCGTCTCGGGCGCTCGCCCTGGAGGCGGGGCGCTGTTGCAGGCGCCCGCCCACCCCCCGCCGCAGGAGCTTGCGCTACCAGGCGCCAACGTCCCTCCGGACTCGCCGCCCGGGTTGACTGCCCGTCTGCGTCGGCGCTGGCTGTGGATCGCCAGTGCTCTCACGCTCCTGATCGTCGCGGCGGCGCTCCTGCTGTTGCTGGGGGGCTCGAAGGCAAAGGTGCCAGATCTCATCGGGCGCAGCGAAGTGGTCGCGTTCGCGATGTTGCGTCACTCCGGTCTGAAGCCCATCAGAGCCCAGGCTCCGAGCTCGACTGTCGGCCATGGTCTGGTGAGCTCATCCGATCCCTCCGCCGGGCACCTCCTCGCGGAAGGGTCCACTGTCCGCGTCACCATCTCCACTGGACCCGCACAGGCCGCGGTGCCCAGCGTCATCGGTCTGACGCGCGCCGAAGCGCTGGCGAGGCTCTCTGACCACGGGTTCAAGCCTGTGGTCAAGCTGCAGCAGAGCGCAAGCGTGCCCCGTGGCGCAGCGATCGGGACCATCCCCGCCTCGGGCTCGGCGGCGGACCTCGGCGGCCGCGTGACCTTGCTGCTCTCCTCCGGACCGACCCAGATCCGGGTGCCTGACGTGACCGGCTCCACCAAGGAGGCGGCAAGCGCCGAACTGGAAGCGGCTGGCTTCAAGCTGGGGCCTGTCACCGAGAAGCCCTCCAAAGCCCATCCACCTGGCACGGTGCTCTCGCAGACGCCGGCGGGCGGCGGGTTGGCCCCCTCGGGCAGCGAAGTCAGCCTGGAGACGGCATCGGCTCCGCCGCAGGTGGTCGTCCCCAGCGTTGTCGGCGAGAACGGCGAAACAGCAGTCGAAATGCTGCAGAGCTCTGGATTCACGGTTACGCAGACCCCTTCGCCCGTCACCGACCCGGTGCTCGTTGGCCTCGTGGTCAAGCAGGCCCCCGCCGCCGGCCATCGCGTCCGTAAAGGAGCGACGATCACGCTCGCGGTCGGCACTGCGCAGACAAGCACGAGCACCACCTCCTCGACGACGAGCTCCTCCACCACCTCCTCTACCCAGACGACCACGACCTCGAGCACCACGACACCCGCTCCTCCTCCCTAGGTGACGTGCCCACGGACGTTGTGAACGGCTGAGGAGCATCCGGGCCTCACTTGAACAGGATGAATTCCGCGATCTGCGCGGTTTCGGCCCCGGGAGGTAGGCGTGTTATCCAAAGCAGGTAGTAGCGGTAGTCGATCCCGGCGGCCGCGAGCGAGATCGTCATCCCCGAGCGTATGGGCCGAGCGGGAGCGAGCTGTGTCCAGCCCCGCTGGGCCAAGGTTCTCGGATTGCCAAAGCCGAGGTTTTCCTCGAATTGGCGGGCGCCGTAGATCGCGGCCATGAACCCCGGAGTAGGGGTCAGGATCTCGACGGCACGGGCGATCACGCCGGGCGACGCGTCGACATAGACGCCCAGCCCGGGCTTGCTTCCCAGGGTTGCCTCGAGGTAGTGCTCCGTGCTCCAGGCCGTGTTCGGATCGCCGTCGACGATGCTGGAGATCTGCCTGGGATGTTCGGGCCCAGTGCCAAAGGGGTTGTAGTCGTATGCCGATTTCTGCCCGAGCGGGACGGGCTGCAGGCCCGCGTGAATGCTCACACCCGGAGCCACGCCGGTGCCGCGATGCGTGCTGTCTGCGGCGAAGATGAGCCCGAAGATGATCAGCGCGAGGAGCAGGGCGATCGATCCGACCCACTGCACAGGGTGGCGTATGCGCCAGGGCAATCTCATGCGTGTCGGTCCGGGGAGTGTCTCGAGCACCGAGGTGACCTCGCCGCCTGCCTGCCCGGTGCGGGCGGTCTCGATGGCGAGCGCCTCCTCGAGGTCGGCCAGCATCGCGGGAACGTCGCGGTAGCGCAGCGCGATGTCCTTCGCGGTCGCGCGATCGACGATCGTGGCGGTGGCGGCTGAGATCTCAGGTCGGCACACCTGGACGTCGGGAACGTCCTCGCGCACATGCCTCATGGCGACGGCCACCGGTGTCTGGGCCTCGAAGGGCACCGCGCCCGTGAGCATCTCGTACAGGACGATGCCCAGGGAGTAGATGTCCGACTGGCCGGTCACCGATTGGCCGAGCGCCTGCTCGGGCGATACGTAGTCGGTGGTGCCCAATACGCGCCCATCCATCGTCAGGCCTTCCTCGGTGAGCGTCCGCGCGATGCCGAAGTCGGTGATCTTGGCTGAGCCCTCGCTGCCGATGAGGACGTTCTGGGGCTTGACGTCACGGTGGACGATGAGTTGCTCGTGCGCGGCGCTGAGCGCGCGCGCGATCTCGATCGTGTAGGCGATCGCCCGCGGAATGTCGAGCGGACCTGAGCGCCGGATCAGCTCCTTGAGCGTCTCGCCCTCGACGTACTCAAAGACGATGTACGGCATGGCCCCCTCCTCACCCGCATCCACGACGGTGACTATGTGAGGATGGCTGAGGCGCGCCACCGCCCTCGCCTCACGTCGAAAGCGCTCGAGCTGCTCGGAGTGCGAGGCGATCTCGCGGTGCATCAGCTTGATCGCCACTTCCCGCTCGAGCACCGTGTCGTAGGCGCGGTAGACCGTGGACATGCCGCCACGGCCGATCAGGGCATCGAGCCGGTAGCGCCCGTCGAGCGCTGTCCCTATCAGAGTGCTGTCGTTCACAGCTTGCGCACGATCATGATTCCCCCCTTCCGCCTGCAGACCTGCCCGCCGCATGAGCATCGCTGCTCGCCGCGATCCGGCTCAGTCGCCGGACGACGAGCGCTCCGAGTGCGCCACGGTAGAGCGCATAGGGAAGCAGCGACCCGGGCGAGCGCCCATTCGCACGCAGCAGCTTGCCGGCGGCCAGGGTGGAGCAGAAGGAGGCCGTCATCCCGACTGCCAGCGTCCTGCCCGCCCCGCTGGGCAGCCCACGCCGCACCAGCCTCCCTCCCTTGAGCGCGCCCGCGCCGAAGATGACAGGCAGCGCCGCCAGCCACGACAGTGCATCGGAGTCTCTGCGATCGAAGCCGCTCACTCGCGCGCAGACGAGCGTCGCTCCGTTGCGGGAGATGCCGGGTGCAAGTGCGATCGCCTGTGCCACGCCGAGCGCGATCCCGTCGCGGTCGGTCACCTCCTCGATGCGCCGCGTGGGCGCCTGGCGATCCACGACTGCCATCGCCAGAGCACCGACCAGCAATCCGGTTGCGACGGCCCCGGGAGCGCTCAACCGTCGCTCGATGGGCTGCTCGAGCGTGTAGCCCACGAGGGCCGGCACGAGCATCGACAGCGCGACCGAAGCGCTGCCTCTGATGCGAAGGCGTCGCAGCGCGCCGTTCAGCTCCTGGTGCATCACGATCGGCAGCGCTGCCGCAGTGCCCGCGTGCAGCGCTATCTCAAAGGACTTGCCAAGCTCGGGATCGAGCTCTGAGTCTCCCCATCCGGCGAGCCACCTGAGCAGCGCGAGGTGGCCCGATGATGACACGGGTAGGAGCTCCGCGGGCCCTTGGATGAGACCGAGCAGCAGCGCCTGGCCCGTGGTAGGACCGAAGGAATCGCTCACGAGTCGGAGCTGGGCGCAGCCGCTCGCTCGGCAAGCGGCTGCGCCGAGCGGTCCTCACGCCGTCCTCGCCTGCGCACGATCGCGTAGAGGACCCCCGCCACGATCAGCGCCAGGACGAGGTAATCAACGTACTGGAAGCCGCTGCGGACCTTGGTCCAGTCCGAGCCGACGGCATGCCCTCCGAGCGCGAGCACGACCACCCAGGGCGTCGAGCCGATCAGCGAGAGCACCGTGAAGCGCGCCAGTGGCATCTTCGCGACGCCGGCCGGGAGCGAGACGAAGGCTCTCACGATCGGGACCATCCGCCCGAACAGCACCGCTCGCTCGCCATAGCGCTGGAAGGCTCGCTCGGCCAGCTCGATCTGCGCAGGACCCATGTGAAACCTGGCGCCATGCCTTTCCATCAGCTCCAGACGCCCGCCACGTCCCACCGCATAGGCCAGCCAGGAGCCCACCATCGTGCCCAGCAGACCAGCAAGCACGATGCCCACCATCGTGAGGTGGTGGTGAGAGGCACTCTGGCCGGGATCGGCGACGGCGAAGCCCGCGAACAGCATCACGACCTCGGACGGGATCGGAATGCATGCGCTGCCGATCGCCATCAACGCAAAGATCCCTGGCAGCCCTGCGTCCCGAACGAAATGCGAGGTGTCGTTGACCAGTGATTCGGAGATCGCTGCCAGGACGAGCATCGCGCGGGCAACGATACCGTCCGTGAGCGGCGCCGCGGTAGATACCGTCCCTGTTGATGCGCATCTGGATCGACCTCACCAACAGCCCGCACGTACTCGTGATGCGCCCCGTGATCGACGCTCTGCGCGCCGAAGGACACGAGGTTCAGCTCACCGCCAGAGACTTCGCCCAGACGCTGGGCCTGCTCGAGCGCTTCTCGATGGCCCACACCGCGATCGGAAGCCACGCAGGAGAGCGCCTCGCGGCCAAGACGGCTGGCATGGCGTCCCGCTCGGCGGCCCTGACGGCGTGGGCACTCAAACGGTCCAGGTCCGCGGCAGGCGGGCGTTTTGACATTGCTTTGGGGCACGGTTCCAACGATGTGAGCATCGCCGCCAAGCTCTTACGGATCCCAAGCTCGACGATGTTCGACTACGAGTGGGCTTCCATCCAGCACCACATCAACTGTCGCCTGGCAGCGGCGGTCGTAGTGCCCGACGCGATCCCGGCCGAGCGACTCGAGCGCTACGGCGCCGGCGGCAAGCTTCATCCATATGAGGGACTCAAGGAGGAGTACTACCTCGCGGACTTCCAGCCGACCGATGAGGTGCTGAGCGAGCTCGGTCTCGAGCGCTCCAGGCCGATCGTGACGGTTCGGACCCCACCCGAGGTCTCGCTCTATCACCGCTTCGAGAACGACCTGTTCGCCTCCGTGCTCACTCGCCTGGGAGAGCTGGCGCGCAGCGAAGGCCTGCAGCCGGTGGTGCTCCCCCGTACGGAGGAGCAGCGCAGGCAGCTCAGCCAGATGGAGTACCTGCTCGTGCCCCGCGCTGCCATCGACGCCCAGTCCCTGATCGCCCACTCCGATCTCGTGATCTCGGCGGGCGGGACGATGAATCGTGAGGCGGTCGCGCTGGGCGTGCCTGTCTACAGCACCTTCGAGGGTCGCCCTGGCGCGTTGGATGAGAAGCTGCTCGCCGAAGGGCGCATGTGCCGGCTCACCAGCCCGGCCGAGCTCGAGATCCCCGGCCGTCGCGATCCCGGTAGACCGCGCACACGACGCGATCCGCGGATCCTGGTCGAGCTGCTGCTCTCGCCACTCTCCCGGGTTAGGTGAGCGCGGTGCGTGAGCGCCGTCCTTTCCTCCGTGTCATCGCCTCCCTACAATCCGCTGCGATGCGCCGACGGATCCGCTCGGCGGCCCTTCCCCTCCACAGGCACTCACTGCCACAGCTCGCTGTCGACGGGGCCCTGGTCGCGCTCGCGTACTACCTGGCTTTCCAGCTGCGCTTCAACAATGGCCCTCACGGGTTCTATGAGCTCCTGCTCAAACGCACAATCTGGTGGGTGCTCGCGGGAAGCGTGGTGGTGCTCGTGCTCTTCCGGGTCTACCAGCGGCGCTGGCGCTACTCCGGCCAGCGCGACTACGAGGCGCTGCTGCGGGGGATCGTCGCGCTGACGCTGCTGACGGTGGTGGGCATCGCGGTGTTCAGGCCGGTGCAGAAGGTCTCCTACCGGGGCACGATCGCGGTTGGCTTGCACAAGGTCTCGCTCCGGAGCACCACTGCGGTGGGCCTGCCAAACGGCGTGATCGTCCTCTTCGGCCTGCTGACGCTGCTGTTCCTGCTGGGGATACGCGTCCTCGCCCGTACCCTTCACGAGCGCCGGCCGCTCGCCGCCTTCCGCGGCGGGCGCAGGGGCCAGCGCAGCGTGCTGATCGTAGGAGCAGGCGACGGCGGCCAGCTGGTGCTGCGCGAGATCATGCGCAACCGCGAGCTGGGGCTCACGCCCGTGGGCTTCCTCGACGACGATCCTGGCAAGCGGGGTCTGCGCATCGACGGCGTGCGCGTCCGCGGGGACACCAAGGCTGACCTTCCACGCATCCTCGAGGAGTCTGAACCAGACGAAGTGATCATCGCGATCCCCTCGGCGCCCGGCTCGACGCGGGCGCGGATCGTGCGCGAGTGTCGTAGCCGCTCGATCGTTGTGCGCACGCTGCCCACGGTCTTCGAGCTGCTGCAGGATCAGGGGGCCGGCAGGATCGCCAAGCAGGTCCGGGAGGTTCGCGTCGAGGATGTGCTCGGACGCGAGCCCGTCCACGTCGAGCTCGAGCGAGTCGGTGCCTATCTGGCTGGACAGATCGTCCTGGTGACGGGCGCCGGCGGCTCGGTCGGCTCGGAGCTCTGCCGCCAGATCGCGCGCGTGGAGCCCCACCGGATCGTGCTTCTGGATCATGCGGAGGACAACCTCTTCGAGATCGTCAGGGAGCTTGGCGAGGAGCGCCACGTGCCGTCGCAGATGCTCGCGGCGGTGCTCGCCGACTGCCGGGAGGAGGAGCGCATGAGGGAGGTCTTCTCCGAGCACCAGCCAACCGTCGTCTTCCACGCCGCCGCCTACAAGCATGTCGGTCTGATGGAGGCCAACCCCGTGGAGGCTGTGCGCAACAACGCGATGGCCACGCGTCTGATGGCGCTCCTCGCCGGACAGCACGAGGTCGATCGCTTTGTGCTCGTCTCCACCGACAAGGCGGTCGCACCTGCCGGTGTGATGGGCGCCTCGAAGGCCCTCGCGGAGCTGGCCATCGAGGCTGCAGCGACCCGCTTTCCGGGCACTCGCTATGCCGCTGTGCGCTTCGGCAACGTCCTCGCGTCCTCGGGCAGCGTGGTGCCCATCTTTCGCCGGCAGATCGCAAGAGGAGGCCCGATCACCGTCACCGACGAGCGGATGACTCGCTATTTCATGACCATCCCCGAGGCGGTGCAACTGATCATCGGCTCGGGATCGCTCGCAGCGCGAGCACGAGGCGGGGCGGAGGTCTTCGTCCTGGACATGGGCGATCCGGTCCACATCCTCGATCTGGCAAGGGCGATGATCGAGCTCTCGGGCCTTGATCCTGAGCGGGACATCGAGATCGAGATCGTGGGCATGCGCGACGGGGAGAAGCTGCACGAGGAGCTCTTCAACGCGCACGAGCGTCCCAGGGACACATCCGCTGAGAAGATCCTGCTCGCGGAGCGTGAGCCGCTCCCCCCCGAGGTCGTCGAGGCGATGTTCGAAGAGATCGAACTGCTCGTGTTCGAGGGAGATGCCGTCGGGCTGGCATCGAGGGTCGCCGATCTATCTGCCACCCGCGGCCCCTCGCCGCGACCGCTCAGTGCGCGCGGAGGGCTCGCCGAGGAGATGCAGGTAACCGATGCCGATGCGCCTGCGGCCCTCATACACTCCCCGGATTCATGACCGTCTTGCCGCTTGCGCTCTCGCTCACAGGCTCTTTTACGCAGATAGGGGCTCTGGCGGCGTTCGCGTCGCTGCTGGCCACGGCGGTCCTCTCATTGCTCGTCTTCTCACAGGCCCGCGAGCTCAAGCGTCTGCGCGATTGGGCCGGTCGCGCACCGGAGCGGGCCTCTGAGCTGGAGCAGCGGGTCAGCGCTGAGGCGGCTGTACGCGCCCAAGGCCAGGCGCCCACGCCGGTTGGTCCAGGTGTCCTTCCGATACCCAGGACCACCCCGTTGGTCGCTCGTCCCGTGGCGGCAGCCGCTGCCACTGAGAGCAGGGTGGCACCCGCGGCCACGGGCGTCCAGCCTCCCGCTGGGGCGCCTCTGCAGGCGCCGGCAGCCGCCCCGGCCACCGGTGGGGTCCCAACCGCCCCCGCGATCGCCGCCTCAGTCCCCGCCGGCTCGCTGCCAGCCGCTTCGGCTCAGCCTGTCCAGATGGCGCCGGCCGCCCAGACGCCGTCAGCCACACCGAGCCAGATGCAGCAGGTCCAGGGATCCCAGAGACTCGCGGCCCAGACGCCTGCGGGCCAGTCGCCTGCGGGCCAGTCGCCTGCACCGCAGGCTGCACAGGCGCCGATGGCGCAGGGTCTCGCGGCTCAGTCGCCCCCGGCCCCCTCGACGCCATCCGGACCGCCGATGCCTGGAGCGCCCGCGCTGGGCACCGCCCTCGCGCCGGGCGCGGGACCCGCGCCGGGCACTGGACCCGCGCTGGGCGCTGCCTCTGTGGCTGGGGCTGCTGCGATGGCGACAGCTGCTGCGGGCGCGCCCGCGCCTGCGCGCCCGCGGGCGCCTGTGCCGCCTGTTTCGCCGGCATCTACCGCTGCCGCAAGGCCCTCCCTGCCGCCGGCCCCCAGCTCTGCTGCCCCGCCGTCCACGGGCCTGACGGCAGCAGGTAGAGGTGCCGGAGGCTTGCCATCTGGCAGCGCCACGGCAGGGCCAGGGCAATCCGGGCGTGGTGGCATTCCTGAGGTCGGCCCGATCTCCAAGCATCAGGTGGGTAGAAGCGGCAGGACCCTGATGCTGGTGGCCGGGGCTCTTGGGGCAGCGGTCGTGGCGGTCGTGGTCATCGTCCTCTCCGGCGGAGGCAATGGCGGCTCCGGAGGGGCCCGGAGCCACTCGGGCACCGTCGGCCACGGCGGTGCCGTCGAAGCCAGGACGGCGATGCACGTGGCGGTGCTCAACTCGACCGAAACGAACGGCCTGGCGCACCACTTCGCGGCAAGCCTGCAGCAGAAGGGCTTCGCCCATGCCAAGCCGCTTGACGGACGTCCGGAAGGCAGCTATCCGACGATGGTGGTCGAGTATGCGCCCGGACACCTGGCGGATGCCCAGCGCGTCGCGCGCTCGCTGGCGGTCGGCTCTGGTGAGGTCCGTCCCATAGAACCCTCACCTGCATCGCTCACCAGCGGCACGTCTGTCGTAGTGGTGGTGGGAGCGGCCCAGGCGGCGGGCGCCCAGACGCCGGGCTCCGGCGGGGAATCTGGCTCGCAGGGCACCGGGGAATCGGGCTCGTCGGGCACTGGGGAAGCGCCCGCGTCGGGGACCGGGGAATCCGTCCCATAGACGGCTTCTTGGACATCCCTGAGCGCTCGAGCAAGCCACGCGAGCGGGGGTTGACGCATGTGATCGACAGAGGGCTGTCGGTCGCGGCGATAGACGAGCTGATGGAGTCTGCGGGCGGGAGCGTGGACATCGTCAAGCTCGGCTGGGGCACCGCCCTGGTCAGCCCCAATCTGAAGCGCAAGCTTGAGCGCTATGCGGACCACCAAGTCCCAGTGGTGATGGGCGGAACCTTGACGGAGCTCGCGATCAAGCAGGGACGTATCGAGCGAATGGTCGCCTGGCTGCACGAGCTGGGCCTGAGCCATATTGAGGTCTCCGACGGGACGATCGTCCTGGAGCGGGAGGTCAAGTGCGAGCTCATAGAGCGCCTCGCAAAGGAGTTCACGGTTCTCTCCGAGGTCGGGAGCAAGGATGCTCAGTTCATCATGCCTCCTTACGTGTGGGTGGAACAGATCCAAGGCGATCTGCAAGCGGGGGCTGCGATGGTAATCACCGAGGCCAGGGAGTCCGGGAATGCGGGCATATTCCGAGCAAATGGCGAGGTCAGATCAGGTCTGGTCACCGAGATTGCGCACGCCGTGGACCAGGACAGGCTCATCTTCGAGGCTCCGCTCAAGGAGCAGCAGGTCTGGCTGCTGGACCACTTCGGCAATGAGTGCAACCTGGGCAACATTGCGCCTGACGATGTCTTGTCGCTCGAGACCTTGCGCCTCGGTCTGCGCGCGGACACCGTGGAGCGCTTTGCGCGGGACGGGAGAGATTGACGACCGCGCGCGGCGGGGGTGAGCAGCTCGCACGGGTCATCTTCGCGCTGCTCGTACTTGCCAGCTTCGCCGCATTCTTCGTGACCCAGCGGCTGAAGCACACGCCGACCGTCGTCCAGGAATTCCAGCTCACGCCGTTCTTCTCACCCACACCTCAGGGCCATCTCAAGCAGGAGCAGATCTCGTTCAAGATCGCCCACCCTGACAGGGTCACCGTCACGATCATCGACCTGACGGGGGATGAGATCGCGACGCTGGCCAAGCGCCAGCGGCTCGCCGCCTACACTCACCTCTCGCTCTTGTGGAGCGGCAGAGAGGGCACAGCAGGCAGGGGCAGGAAGGCGCCGGAAGGCGAATACCGGGTCGAAGTCGACCTGCTCGGGCAGAAACGCATCGTCCGCTCGCCCACGAGCTTCAAGCTCGTGCGGCACATCTCCCGCCCGGCGGGTGGATGAGATGCTCGCGGGGGTCGTATATCCAGGGGTCGCATATCTGCAGATGGCCACGGTCCACGGCGCGGGCGAGGCTGCAGAGAAGCTGGGCGTCGTCGTGGTGTGTGCGCTCCTTGCGATCGTGCTTTTGGGCCTGCCTGCACGCGTGCGTACACGCGCGCAATGGCAGGCAATAGCGGCATTGGGCGCGCTCGTCCTCACCCCTGTCCTGCTCAGCATCGACATCTGGGACACCTCCCAAATGCGCCACCTCAGGCATCATCCTGCGCTTGGGCTGGCCGCTCTGATCTTGGGCCTGGCCCTGGTCGCATCGCTGGGAACGCTCTTCAGGCGCAGGCCACAGACGCTCCCCGTGCTGGCCGTGGCGGCCTTGCCCTTCAGGCTGCCCATCTCCACCGGCGGGACGACTTCCAATCTGCTGATACCGCTCTACCTCGTGGTCGCGGGGGGGGTGCTGGCGAAGATCGTGCCTGCGCTGCTGTCAGGCCCGAGCCAGGAGTCCTTTCCTAGCCAGGCGTCCTCCCAGGACCAGGCGTCCTTCCAGGGCCTGGCGCCATTCCCTGGCCGGGCCAATTCGTCGCGGCGCCTGGTCTGGAGGATGACGTCCACCAGGGGGCTGGAATGGCTCCTGGTGGCCTCGGTCCTGCTCTATGGGGCGCAGGCGTGCTACTCCAAAGACTTCTCCAAGGCGCTGGAGAACGTCGTCTTCTTCTATGTCCCGTTTGGGCTGCTGTTCAAGTTGCTCAGGGAGGTCCGCTGGACGAAGCGCACGCTGGCCGCCTGCTTCTTGACGGTGGTGGGCCTGGCGGTGCTGTTCGCGGGAGTCGGCTTCATCGAGTACCACCGCAAGCAGCTGTTCCTCAACCCCAAGGTCGTGGCGGCCAACCAGTACGACAACTACTTCAGGGTCAACTCGCTCTTCTTTGACCCCAGCATCTATGGGCGCTTCCTCGCGTTGGTGATGCTCGCCGTCACGACGGTCGTGCTGTGGAGCGCCCGGCGCAGGAATGTGCTGCTCGGTGCGGCCACGCTCGTGTGGCTGTGGGGCGGGCTGATCACGAGCTTCTCGCAGTCGAGCATCGCCGCGCTGTTGCTCGGGCTGGCGGTGCTGGCGGCGTGGCGCTGGGACCTGCGCTCCACCCTGTACGTATCCGGTGCGCTGGCGGCGATCGCGCTGGTCGTCGTCTTCACGGCACCGCCCGGCCTGCATATCGGCCTCAGCGGCGAAGGCGGCTCTGCGAGCAACGCGACGAATGGGCGCACGAAGCTCATCGAAGGGGGCCTCTCGTTGTTTGCGAACAGGCCGCTGCAGGGCTATGGGCCTGGCTCCTTCGAAGTGGAGTACCGCGCCCACCAGCACCTCATGGCCGGTAGCGCCAACACCAGCAGCGCCACTGCCACCTCCGCCTCGCACACGATCCCGGTGACGGTTGCCGCCGAGCAGGGCGTCGTCGGCCTCGCGCTCTACCTCGCGCTGCTCCTCTCCGCCTTCGTTGTGCTCTTCCGCTCGGCGGGTCGCTCGCCTCCGCGGATCGCCTTGGCGGCCTGCTTCGCAGCGCTGGTGCTGCACACGTGGGTGTATGCGGACTTCCTGGAGGATCCCCTGACCTGGACGCTGCTCGGTATCGGCGTGGCACTCGCTGCTCGCGCCCGGGAGGAGGATCCGGGAGGCAAGCCCGCTCAGCCCCCCGACGGTCGCGCCCCGCAGCCGGCCGCCGCGCAGGCGTGACACACCGTGCTCGGCTATCTCAAGCGGCTGATCACCACGGGAGCGGCCTACCAGGCGGCGGAAATCGTGGCGAAGGGCATCGCGCTCTTCACACTGCCGCTCTACACCAGGCACGTCACCAAAGCGGACTACGGCGCTTACACCCTGGTGCTCACGACGGTGATCCTCGTGAGCATCTTCCTGCGGGTGGGCGTGGGCGAGGCGTTCGTGCGCTTCTACTTCGACGACGAGGACCTTGCCAGGCGCGAGCGTATCGCCAGAACGGTGTCTGCCTTCGTGGCCTGGACGACGACGCTCGCTTCGCTGCTGGCGCTCGTCTTCTCGAGCGCGCTCTCCCAGCTAGTGCTGGGCTCTCACGACCCGCTGCTGCTCGACTGCGGCGTGTTGGGCCTGTGGGCCTTCACCAACCTCGAGATGGCCTACGCCCAGCTGCGCGTCGACGAGCGGGCGAGGGCCTACATGATCGCGGCTGGCGCAAACGTCGCGATGACGGTGATCTTCACAGTCGTGCTCGTCGTGTTCGCGGGCCAGGGCGCACGCGGGCTGGCACTCGGCAACTTCGGCGCCTCGGCGCTGGTCGTCCTGGGCCTCTGGCGGGTGCTGGGACCGCGCTTCTCGCTGCGCCTGCGCCTGGGTGATCTGCGGGCGCTGCTGCGCTTCGGGCTGCCGACGGTGCCGGCCGAAGCGAGCGTCTATGCGCTGCAGGTAGCCGACCGGCTCTACCTCTTCCGGGCCTACAGCGAAGGCGCCGCCGGCGAGTACTCGGTCGCGCTGCAGCTGGCCACCGTCGTGTTCGTGTTCGTGCGGGGCTTTCAGTACGCCTGGCCGCCGCTGGCCTACTCGATTGACAGCGACGCGGAGGCCTCGCAGCTCTACTCGCTGGTGACCACCTACTTCGTGCTCGCGACGGGGATCGTGGTGGCGGCGGTGGCGCTGGTGGGACGCTGGCTGGTGCGGCTGCTCGCTCCCGCCGGCTACTTCGGCGCCTACAGAGCGCTCCCGTGGCTGGCGCTGGGCTGGTCGCTCTATGGGCTCTACCTGGTGTTCATCGTGATCACCGGCCGCGCGCGCAAGACCCAGCGCAACTTCCCCGCCGCGGCGGCAGGACTCGCCGTCAATGTCGTGCTGCTGCTGGTGCTGGTGCCCACGAGCGGCCTGGGCCTGGGTCTGGCTGGTGCGGGCCTGGCGCTCTGTGGAGCGTATGTAGCGATGATCGCGATCATCTACCTGCTGACGCGCAGCGTCTTCGAGGTCGGCTTCGAATGGGCGCGCCTGTCGATCCTCGTGGCGATCCTGGCGGGGGTCGCCGTCTCGGGCGAGCTGCTGCTGGCGAGCAGTGGCTTCGCCGGCCTGGCGGAGCGGGTGCTGTGGCTCGCGCTGATCCCTGCGCTCCTGGCGTTGGTGCGCTTCTTCCCGGCGCGTGAGCGCGAGCAGGCGCGAATCCTGCTTGGCGAGGGCCGCAAGCGGATCGCCGCCTTCAGGGCCAGGGGCGGCGATGTGGAGGCCTACGTCGAGGATCCGCTGCGCGACATCTGAGCGTTGTACTGCGCCGCCGCCTCGCGCAGGCCTTCGCCGCGCTCGGGGCGCAACGTCGCCGTCACGTGGCGCCAGTAGCGCCTGGCGGAGTGCCCGCGTGCCAGCAGCGCCGCCAGGGCGCGCAGCGCGTAGGCCCAGGCCGTCAGCCAGCGCACGGCGCGTGCGGCCAATGGGGAGTGGTGCTTGCGCATGTAGAGGTCCCGGTTGCGCGCCATTTCGACGATCCGGCGCTCCGGGACGGCGTCATTCGAGAGCTGCTCGTGGTGGATCGCCTGCGCTGTCGGCACGTGCAGGCTGCGCCAGCCCGCGTCATGCAGGCGCTTGGCGAAGTCGACCTCGTCGGAGTAGACGAAGAAGTCGGGGTCCATGTAGTTCACCTGCTCGGCGGCCGCTCGCCTGACGAGCAGCGCGGCGGACTGGCACCAGTCGACCTCGCGCACGTCGTGGCCACCGCTCTGCACCGTGAAGATGCGATGCAAGAAAAGCGCTCCAACGAGCGCGGTGAGCGGCGTGGGGAAGCGCCAGGCCGATGCCTGGGTCGTGCCGTCTGGTCTGAGCAACGCCGCGCCCGCGCAGGCGGCGTCGGGACGCGCCTCCAGCGCCTGGTGCAGTGCCAGGGTCGCGCCGGGGAGGAGCTCTGAGTCCTCGTTGAGCAGCAGCGCATAGCGCCCGCGCGCGCGGCGCATCAGCTCTGAGTCGTTCAGCGCCTTACCGCGTCGCTGCTCCAGCGCGACCACCTCCTCGATGGCGGGGTGCTCCCGTGCCGCCTGGGCCGAGCCGTCCCGGGAGCCGTTGTCGAGCACGAGCACCTCGGTGGTGAAGGGCAGGCTCTCCCGCTCGCGCCCAATCGCGTCGAGCCCCCGCAACAGCAGCTCGCGCTGGGAGGTGTTGACCACGCAGAAGGTCAGCTCGACCTCGGACATCGCCCAGACCCTAGTGGCATCGAGCGCCCCGCCGATCGAGCGACCTCTCCGCAGTCGCGCCTATCGTCTCTGTCGATGTACGTCCACGTCGTCGATCCCTCGGCCTATACGCCGCCCTATGACCATGCGCTCTGCCGCGCTTTGGGGGAGGCCGGCGTCCAGGCCGAGCTCATCACCAGCAGGTTCGCCTATGGCGAGGTGCCGCCCCCGCGGGCGTACACGCGGAGGGAGCCCTTCTACAGGCTCGCCCACAGGGGTTCGATCTCGGGGCCACGCTCGCGCTCGCGGCTCGCGCTCAAGCTGGCGGAGCACGTCCCGGACATGCTCCGCTACAGCCGCTCCGCGCAGGGGGCCGACATCGTGCACTTCCAGTGGCTGACGGCGCAGCCGCTCGATGTGCACCTGCTGCCCAGGCCTGGCGCCAAGGGGCGCCCCAAGCTGGTGCTCACCGCCCACGACGTGCTGCCCAGGGAGCCTTCGCTCGGTCAGCGTCGTGGCCAGCGCTCACTCTATGGGCGGATGGACGCGATCGTCGTTCACTCAGAGCACGGCCGCGAGCGCCTGCGCCGGGAGCTCGGGATCGCCGACGAGCGGATCGAGGTGATCCCCCATGGCCTGCTTGCGCCATGGGAGGACGTCCCCGCGCCGCTGCCCGCGCCGTTTGCCGGCGTCCAGGGTCCGGTAGTGCTGTTCATCGGGCTGCTGCGCCCCTACAAGGGCCTGGACGTCCTGCTGGAAGCCTGGCGGGGTATCGAGGAAGGGCCGGCCGGCGAGGCGCCGGGGCGAGATGCAGCAGAGCTGTGGATCGTCGGCATGCCACGGATGGACATGGCACCCCTGCGAGCGCTGATCGCCGCCGCCGGCGCTCAGGATGCCGGCCCGGTGCGGCTGCTGGAGCGCTTCGTCTCCGGCGCCGAGCTGCTCGCCTTCCTCGAGCGGGCAAGCGTCGTGGCGCTCCCCTACCGCGAGATCGATCAGTCCGGGGTGGCCTTCACGGCGCTCGCTGCGGCCACCCCGCTGCTGCTCAGCGATGTGGGCGGCTTTCCCGAGCTCGCCGCCACGGGGGCCGCCCGGACCGTGCCCGCCGGCGATCCGCGTGCGCTGCGCCAGGCGCTCATCGATCTGATCGAGCATCCAGAGGATCTTGCAAAAATGGCTGCCCACGCGCGCGCGCTGGCGGCCTCTGGCGGCCGCTACTCCTGGCAGTCGATCGCCCGCGCGCACATCAGCCTCTACGAGCGGCTCCTGGCTCCCGCATGACCAAGACAATCCTCGAGATCATCTTCTGGGCCGTGGTCGCCACGCTCGCCTGGACCCAGCTCGGCTACGGGATCGCCCTCGCGCTGCTCGCGTGGCTGCTCGCCGGTGCGAGGGTTGTGCTCCGCGCGCGAGCCGCACCACGGCAACGCACGCGGCGGAGCCCCGGAGGGGGCGGAGCCCTTCCCTCCGTCTCACTGATCGTGGCTGCCCACGACGAGCAGGACGTGATCGGCGCGAAGATCGCCGATGCGCTCGCGCTGGACTACCCTCGCTCGCTGCTGGAGGTGATCGTGGCGTGCGACGGCTGTGCCGATGAGACGGCTGCCCGTGCGCGCGCGGCCGGGGCCGATCTCGTCCTGGAGCTGCCTCGCGGCGGCAAGATCCGCGCCCAGGATGCAGCTGTCGCCGGCGCTGGGGGCGAGATCGTGGCCTTCTCGGACGCGAACTCCCGCTGGGAGCCCGGAGCGCTCCGCCAGCTGCTGGGCGCCTTCGCCTCCGAGCGCGTGGGCTACGCCTGCGGCCAGGTGCGCTTCGTGCAGGGAGCGGCGGGTGAGGAGGCGACCAACCAGGAGGGCCTCTACTGGCGCTATGAGCTCGCCCTGCGCTCGCTGGAGTCCGAGCTCTCCTCGATCACCGCCGGCAATGGGGCGATCTACGCCACGCGCCGGGACGCTTACGTAATCGTCGATCCTGTGATGGGCCACGACCTCTCCTTTCCCTTCAACATGGTCAAGCGAGGTCTGCGCGCCGTCTATGTCCCTGGGGCGCTGGCAAGCGAGAAGATGGTCCCCTCGATCGAGGGCGAGCGCGAGCGCAAGCGGCGCATGATGAGCCACACCTGGGCGATCGTGCTCCACGGCGGCATGCTCTCGCCGCGCGGGTACCCCTTTGGTTATGCCCTGATGATCTTCTCCCACCGGCTGCTGCGCTACCTCACGCCCTTCCTGCACCTGCTCGCGCTGGCGACGAGCATCGCGCTCGTATCGCTGGGTGCCGGGCCGCTCTACCTCGTGTGCTTGGCCCTGCAGTTGCTGGTGCTCTTGGCTGCGGCGCTGGGCGCTCGGCTGCGGCTTGCACCGCTGCTGGTTGCGCGCTACTACGTGCTCACCACCACCTCGCTGGCCACCGGCCTGTGGGACTGGCTGCGCCACGGCGCCTCGGCGTCGTGGGAGGCCGCTGAGGGGACGCGATGATCCCGTCGAGACCGCCTGTGGGCAGTTGGGCCCACCCATGACCCGCCGCGCCTTCGACATCATCGTGGCGGGTACCGCGCTGCTAGTGCTCTCTCCATTGCTGGGGCTTGCGCTGCTCGCGATTCGCCTGGAGTCGCGCGGCGCGGCGATCTACAAGCAGCGCCGGGTGGGATTGGCCGGCCAGACGTTCGACCTCCTCAAGCTGCGCACGATGGTCGACGGTGCCGAGCACGTCGGTGCTGGGCTCGCCGTCAACGAGAACGACTCCCGCATCACGCGCGTAGGGGCGCTGCTGCGCAGGCTCTCCCTGGATGAGCTCCCCAACCTGCTCAACGTCTTACGTGGCGAGATGTCCCTGATCGGCCCGCGGCCCACGATCCCGGTGCAGGTCGCTCAATACACGCCCACCCAGCGCCGGCGCCTGGAGGTCAAGCCGGGGATCACAGGCTGGGCCCAGGTCAACGGCCGCGCCTCGCTGCCCTGGAGTGAGCGCATCGAGCTGGACATCTACTACGTGGAGCATCGCTCCCTGCTGCTCGACCTGCAGATCCTGCTGCGGACGGTCTCACTGGTGCTCGGCGGCGCTGGTCTCTACAAGGGTCAAGCAGGCGGCTGGGAGGGAGAGCTGTGAGCCCGCCCGCGATCATGCTCACGGGCGTGGGCAAGCGCTTTGACATCGTCAGCGTCTTCTCGAAGCTGACCAAGACGATCGCGGTCGACCCCAATCCGCTTGCGCCCGCCCAGTACGCCGCCCACGTCCGCGTCGCGGTGCCTCCCATCGAGGACCCTGGCTACGTGCCCGAGTTGCAGCGCCTCTGCGCCGAGCACGGGGTGGGGGCGGTGGTACCCCTGACTGATCTCGATATCGAGGTGCTCGCGCGCGCGCGTGGCCCACTTTTGCCTGCGCTTGTGCCCACGCCTGAGGTCGCGCAGGCCACGTTCGACAAGTACGAGGCCCATCTGCTCCTGCGCTCACTTGGGCTGCCCTCGCCCCCGACCACGCTCCCCGAGGCCCCTGGGCTCGACGAGCTTCACTACCCGGTGATGGTCAAGCCCAGACGCGGCTCTGGTGCGCGCTCCATCCACCTCGCCCACGACCCTGGCGAGGCTCACTTCTTCATCGATTATGTGGGGGAGCCCGTGATGGTGCAACGGGCGATGGCCGGCGAGGAGTTCTCGATCGACTGCTTAGGCGATCTGGAGGGCCGCTGCCTGAACGCGATCCCTCGCTCGATGCTGGAGTCCCGTGGCGGCGAGTCCATCAAGGGGACCGTGCTGGCCGATGCCGAGCTCGTCGAGCTTGGCGCCAGGACGATGGCAGCGCTCAACGTCGTCGGGCCCGCCACCATCCAGGTCTTCCGCGATCCCGAGATTGGTCTTGGCATAACCGACGTGAACACCCGCTTCGGCGGGGCCTTCCCCGCGCCGATGTTCGCCGCCTTGCCAGGCAAGACATATCCAGAGCTGATCGTGCGCATGGCCTCTGGCGAGCGGATCGAGCCCCACGTCGGCGAGTACTCCTCGGGCATGACGTTCACGCGCTACTACTGGCAGTTGGAGCTCAACGAGCGCCTGGAGCCGACAGATAAGGAGCTTCTCCCCGACGCCCCTCCCCGAGGCGCTCCGCTGAGGCCTGGGGGCAGCGCCTCCCGCTCCAGCGGGTAGAATGGGCTGGCTGTGAACACGCTCTTGGCAGATCCTCCTCCTGCCTCCGGGCCGGGCGAGCCGCCGCTCGACGGGCGCTCACGGGCCGGTGCCCCAGTCGAGACGCCCCAGTCGCCCCCACCTGGACGCTCCTGCTCGAACTGCGGCACCCCGATGGATCCCGCCCAGAGCTGGTGCCTACAGTGCGGCGCCGGTGCCCCAGGCAGCCTGGGCGGTACCCCAGGGTGGCGCTCAGCCACGGCCGTCTTCGGCGCGGTCGCGGTGCTCGTGGTGGGAGCGGCAGTGGCGGCCTACGCAGCCCTCAACGAGCACTCCACCAAAACCCCTGTCAAGACGCTCGCCCTGGCGCCGGCCAAGACCCCGGCAACGGCGCCCGCCACCACCCCTGGCGTCGCGTCCACGACCACCCCTGGCAAGGCGGCCTTGCCCGCCTCCGGCTCTTCAATCGCGCATCCGGCGAGCAAAACCACGCTGCCCACAGGTTCAGCCAAACCGCCGAAGCTACCCGCCGTCTCCTCGACACCCGAAAGCTCGGGCTCCACCGAAGGGGAACCGTCGAGCTCATCAAAATCGCCGGTCTCCGAAAGCAAATCGGAAACGGAAGGCAAGACCGGCACAAAAGGCAAGCCGAGCCCGATAGTGCTTCCCACCAAGGCCGCTACCACCTACAACCCCTACAACTATCCCGCCAGCGAATTCGGCAATCCCCGCCTGGCGATCGACGGTAACGCGACGACCGCCTGGACGGCCCAGATCAACCCCTCTATGGCGCCGAAGATGGCCGAGGGGCTGCTCGTCAACCTCAAGGAATCGAAGTCTGTCGCCCAGCTGTCGTTGGTCACCGCGACCCCAGGCATGACCGTTCAGATCTTTGCCACAAAGGGCAAGACCATCCCCACGACGATCACCAGCCATCAATGGGTGATGCTCAGCAACTCCGTCGTGGTCAAGAACCGCAAAGCGACGATCAAGCTCCGCGACGCCTCGAAGAGCTTCCGCTACGTGCTGCTCTGGATCCCCAAGGCGCCCGAAGGGCTCGTGGGCACACCCGAAGCTCCCGCCTCCGTCGACCTCAACGAGCTTGTCCTCTACGCGCCGCTGGCGACCTCCGCCACGACGACACCAGCTACGACGACCCCCGCTAAATAGCCGGCCTCGCGCTCCTGGAAGCTGGACGCTTGCCGGTCTCGCCAGATCGCTTGCGCGACCAGACCTCATCAAGGAATGACGCGATCTCCCCGGTCAGGCGCTCTGGTTTGTAGCGCAGCTCGATCAGCGAGTCCGCCTCGAGCAGCCGTGCGTTCACGAGCTCCTTGGCGAGCATGCCCGCGTCAGAGAACGGGTGCACCGGGTCGCGCTGGTGGCCAATCACGAGCGCCGGCGTCTTGAACGTGCGCCGCTCGGTGCGGTGGGGGGCAACCCGACCGAAGAACAGACCTTGCAAGACAGCCGCCCCTGGCTCTGGATCCTGGCGCAACAGGTCGAGCAGCACGTCGCCATAGAAGGGCAACAACCGCTTGGGGATCGCCTTGGCGCCGCGCTGGAGCACTTTCATGATCGGCGCCCCAAAGGTGAGGGCGATCAGGATCGGGGTGAACGTCACGGCGCTCGCCAGCAGGGCATTGTCCAGCACCGGCATCTCCAGGACCATGCCCCTCAGCCGCTCAGGCGCCGCCGAGGCCACCTCCAGGGCGGTGTTGGCGCCCAGCGACGTTCCCATGACGACCGCTTCCTCGAGCTTCAGATGATCCATGAGGGCGATCGTCTGCTTCGCAAAGGCGCTCATCGAGTAGCGCCACATGTCCCTGGGCCGTTCAGATTCGCCATGGCCCAGCAGGTCGATCGTGATGACCCTGTTGCCCCTGGCGGCGAGCGCTTCGGCGAGCGGCTGATCCATCCGCTGGGAGAGGAGCAGCCCATGGATGAGGATCACAGGCCTGGAGCTCGCCTTGGAGGACCGTGCCGTCCTGCCCCGCTTGCCCCCTTGTCCGAGGGCTGCTGGCCCGCCCCCGAACTCGGTGTAGGCGATGCGCTGGCCTTCGAAGCCAAACTCGCTCATTGTCCCTCCAAAACTACAGCTTTACGGTGCAAGCGCCGCATCGATGCACCCGCGCCCGGGCGACCCGTGGGATCGCCCGGGCGGCAAGCGCCCTCTCCAGCCAGCGGCCCTCTGGCAGTCCTCACATCACAGAGGACCGCTCTCCTTAACCCGCGCTCGAGCGAGATGATGCGGCGCGGTAGCGTTCGTTTCGCAAATATCGCTTCCAGGGAGGAGCCAGCGTATGGCCAAGCAACCCCGCATCCTCGCGGGCCGGACCGTAGCGATCACAGGCGGCGCACGTGGGATCGGCCGCGCGATCGCCCAGGCCCTGAGCGCTCAGGGCATGAAGGTCGCGCTCGGGGACATCGATCTGGATCTGGCGAAGCAGGCCGCCTCCGAGCTCGGTTCCACGGCACTGGCGCTGCCCCTTGACGTGACCAGAAGGGCGTCCTTTTCAGTGTTCCTAGACGGGGTGGAAGCAGAGCTCGGCCCACTGGATGTGCTCGTGAACAACGCAGGCATCATGCATCTCGGGCGGTTCGTCGACGAGGATGACCTGACCGCCGAACGGATGATCGACATCAACCTCCGCGGTGTGATCCTCGGCACCAAGCTGGCGCTCGCCCGCATGACTCCCCGCAACCAGGGCCATATCGTCAACGTCGCCTCCCAGGCTGGCAAGTTCGGGGCGCCCGGAGGAGCGACCTACTCGGCCACCAAGCATGCCGTCGTGGGTCTCACCGAGGCGGTGCTAAGGGAGCTGCGCCTGATGGGCAGCTCGATCGACATGAGCTACGTGATGCCCTACATCGTCAACACCGAGCTGGGCTCGGGCCTGGGTACCGCCCGCGGCATGCGCCCGCTGGAGCCCTCCGAGGTCGCAGCGGCACTGCTGCATGCCCTGCAATACGGAACAGTCGATGTGTGGGTGCCGAAGTCGTCCAAGTGGACGATCCTCACGGGTGGCCTGCTCCCCAGGGTGCTCGCAGAGCGCCTCGCCGGCCTGATGAAAGCTGACAGCGTGCTCGCCGAAGCGCAGCCCGATGTGCGCTCTGGATATGAGCTACGCGCCGCTCATTCTGAGCCAGGCCTGGAGCCCGCCTCCGCGCCCGCGCAGATCGGCGAGCGCTCTGGTTCCTGAGCGTGAGCTCCGGCCTAGTCGGTGAGCCACTCTGCGATGAGCCTGCCGACCAGCGGGCCCTGATCCTCCTGCAGGAAATGCGATGCCTCCGGGATCACGTGGCCGATCTCCCTGCCGATCCGCTCGGCGAAGCGCTCGCCTGTGCTGAGTGGCAGGACCGGGTCGGAGTCTGCCCACAAGATGAGGGTGGGCCGGGTGTCCCCGTGCAGCGCCTCCATCACGGCCCTGCCGGCGGCGGCGCCCTGCGCCTGCGGCTCGGTGGGCACCATGAGTGGGAAGGCCCTGGCCCCCGCCTTGGAGGCCGCGTCAGGGTAGGGGGCTTCGTAGGCCGCGACCACCTCATCGCCGGGATCCCGCTTGCAACCGCCCTTGACGAGGAAGCCGACCGGGAGGTCCTCAGTGCGAGCGGCGAAATCCCGGAAGGCGATCCACGCGTCCGTCATCCGCTGGGTGCCCGTGAACAGTCCCGTGTCGAGGATCACGAGTCTGCCGATGCGCTCAGGGTGCTCGACGGCGAGCCTCAAGCCAATCGGCCCACCCCAGTCATGGACGACCATCGTGGCGTCGGTCAGGTCCAGCTCCTCCAGCAACGTGGCCGAAAGCGAGACATGCTTCTCATAGGAGTACCAGTCGATGTCCGTCGGCTTGTCAGAACGCCCGAAGCCGGCCAGGTCTGGAGCTATGCAACGAAAGCCTGCGTCCCTCACCACTGGGATGATCTTGCGCCACAGAAACGACCATGTTGGCTCGCCGTGCATGAAGATCACGGGCTTGCCCACGCCCTCGTCCAAGTGGGCGAGCCTGATCCCGTCGACCTCGCGGTAATGGGCGGCAAAGGGAAAGTCAGGCAGACCCTCCAACGCCGCTTCCGGGGTGCGAGCCACGTCTACCATTGCCCCGCGCAGCATACCCACAGCCCCATCCGTTAGGCTCGCGCCGCAATGCTAGGCACAGCCATCCATCTGTGGCCGATCCTCGGTACGGCACCCGAGAAGAGCAAGGTCGCCTTCTACATCTGCGGCGGCGCTTTCGCCTCCTGGGCCGTGATCCTCTCGCTCGGGCTCGGTATGCGCCGGCCCAACTTCCCAGGCAGCGTTCGTGGCCAGCGGATCGTCATCGCGATCAGCGCCGTGCTGATGGTGGCCACGATGTCCGCGGCCGTCATCACCTCAGGGCCGCGCGCGGAGGCCAAGTCCGCCCACCCCGTCGCCCAGCCATCTGCCTCCTCCAAACCGCTTGCACTGGCGGCCAACCCCAGCGGCGAACTCAAATACAACACCAAACATCTCAGTGCCAAAGCAGGGGCCGTGAGCATCGAATTCATGAACTCCTCGCCGCTGATGCACAACGTGACGATCGCCCAGGGCAGCAAGGTGCTCGGCGCGACGCCCACCTTCCTGGGGGGCAAGCACACGCTCACGCTCAACCTGAAACCAGGCACCTACACCTTCTACTGCTCGGTGCCAGGCCATCGCCAGGCCGGAATGGAAGGCACGCTCACCGTCTCCTGAGGAAAGGGAACCCATGGATGTCATTGCCAGAATTGACGAGGCGCGCCGTACGATCGACGTGCTCGACCACCCCTTCTACGAGCGTTGGAGCGCCGGCGAGCTCAGTGCCCAGGAGCTGGACCTCTACGCCGGCGAGTACCTGCACGCCGTGAAGGCGCTCGCGGACGCGTCGGTCGCCGCCGCCGCGAAGGCTCCACCCGAGCACGAGCCCCTGCTCTCCAGGCACGCCCAGGAGGAGCAGTCCCACGTGAGGCTATGGGAGGACTTCGCCGGCCAGGCGCATTCCGATGGCGCTGGAGTGTCCACTTCTACAGAGCCCTTCCCAAACTCGACTGAGCCCCTTCCGCAGACACAGGCTTGCGTAGAGGCGTGGACCGCGGGTGATGAGCTGCTCGAGCACCTCGCCGTGCTCTATGCCATCGAGGCTGGTCAGCCGGCGATTTCGACGACCAAGCTGCATGGGCTTCACCAGCACTACGGCTACCTCGAGGGCTCGTCCTCGACGCGGTACTTCACCATCCACGCGACCCGGGATGTCGAGCATGCCCAGGACGCCCGCGAGTTGATCGAGTTGCTGATGGCCGAGGAGAGAGCCCGGTCTGGTGCCGAGCAGGGAGTTGAGCCCCATCGGGGCGAGAACGAGCGCGCCGATCGCATGGTCGCGCTCGCACGCGAGGCGCTGCAGGGTAACTGGGCCCTGCTCGACGGCGTTCAGGAGCGCTTCGCGGCGTAGGAGGACGCACATGATCCTCACCAAGCCCCTCGAGCCGCCATTGGGAGGCGGAGAGGATGGGGCGACTGTCAAGCTCCATCCGCTGCTCTGCGCCGAGATGGTGGGTCCCGACGGCTGGTTCAACGGTCCTTCCGGTCTGCGCTGGGCGCCGAAGGCGCTTGGCATCGGCGTGCCCAAGGACCAGCTGCTCGCCGTGCCGATCGTCGCTTTTCTGATCGAGCACCCATCGGCGGGACCGATCATGGTCGACACGGGCTTTCACGCAAGCGTGATCGACAAGCGGACGCGCAGACGCAACCTCGGCCCGATCGGCACGATCATGGCCCGCGAGGTGAAGTTCACCGCCGAGCAGACGGCTGCCGCGCAGGTGCGTGCGCTGGGGGTCGCGCCCGAGGAGGTGCCGCTCGTGATCATGACCCATCTGCACTTCGATCACGCAAGCGCCCTCGCCGACTTTCCGAAAGCGACCGTGATCGTCACCGACGAGGAGTGGCGCTCGGCGGTCGGCAGGGGCGCGCTCACGAGGGGCTATTCCCAGGCGCAGCTCGATCCTCGCTTGAGCTATGTGACCCTCGATTTCAACGGCCCAGGCGCTCGTGCTCACGGCTCCTTTGAGAAGGCTGTGGACCTCTTTGGCGACGGCTCGCTGATGCTGCTCTCCACGCCCGGCCACAGCGCCGGCCACCTCTCGATCATCGCGCGCCTGGCTGTGGGCGAGGCGTTCATCGCGGGCGACGCCATCTACACGATGGCGACGCTTCGCGAGGGCAAGCGGCCATTCCGCTCTGAGGACTCCAAGGCCTTCGAGCGCAGCCTCGCGGCGATCCAGGCCTACGACCGCGAGCACCCCGTCGCGGTGATGATCCCCGGCCACGACATGGCCCAGTGGCAGACGCTCCAGTCCTCCTACAGCTAGGCGCCGATCAGTACAGCTAGGCGCCGTTCAGCCCGCCAGACGCACTCCGGCGCCGGCTGACTCCAGGGAGAGCAGCCACTGCTTGCGCTTCAGCCCGCCCCCGTATCCCGTGAGGGCTCCTGTCGCCCCGATCACGCGGTGGCAGGGCACGATGATCGCGATCGGGTTGCGGCCGTTGGCGCCACCAACCGCCCTCGAGGCGTGAGGTCTGCCCACAGCCTCGGCGATCTGGACGTAGGAGGTGGTCTGCCCGTAGGGGATCTCGCGCAGCGCCGCCCACACACATCGCTGGAACTCCGAGCCATGCATCCTCATCGGGAGCTCGAATTCGAGCAGCTCGCCGTTGAAGTAGGCGTCCAGCTGAGCGTGCAGTAGCTCAAAGGCGCCGTCGTCGCGGATCCAGCCATCGGCGCTCGTCGGCGTGTGGCGACCGTCGAGGAAGTGAAGCCCGATGAGCTGTCCATCGCCGTCCGCGAGCGCGAGCAGCTCACCGACGGGGCTGTCAAATGTTGAGAATCTCGTCTGTGTTTGCATGCATCCAGTCTGCCTACCAGCCGCGCCGATTTCCAGCGGGAATCGGACGTGGACCGACGCATCGCGTAGCCGTCCGAAATCCGCCAGCTTGGTGGCCCATACTGTGGCTGTGACCAGCGAGTTCGAGATCCGCTATCGCGCCTGCCAGAGCGGCGATCGCCGCTTCGACGGGCAGTTCTTCGTGGCGGTCACCTCGACGGGCATCTACTGTCGTCCCAGCTGCCCCGCTGTCACACCCAAGCGGGAGAACGTCCGCTTCTACCCGACGGCGGCCGCCGCTTTCGCCGCGGGCTTCAGAGCATGTCTGCGTTGCCACCCGCATGCTGCGCCAGGCTCGCCAGAGTGGAACAGCAGGGGCGATCTCGCCGCGCGCGCGATGGCGCTGATCGCCGACGGGCTGGTGGATCGAGAGGGCGTTGCAGGGCTTGCGCACAAGCTCGCCTTCAGCGAGCGCCATCTGCACAGGCAGCTGCTGGCCGAGCTCGGTGCCGGCCCGCTCGCGCTTGCGCGCGCGCAGCGCGCACAGACGGCGCGCATGCTCATCGAGACGAGCGACCTGCGCCAGATCGACATCGCCCACGCTGCCGGCTTCGCCAGCGTGCGGCAGTTCAACGACACGATCAAGGCCGCCTTCGGGCGCACGCCCAGCGAGCTGCGCGCCAAGGCTTCCTTGGCCTCCCGGAATGGGCGGGCGCCTGGCACGCTCACCGTGCGTTTGGCCTATAGGGACCCGCTTGACTGGGCGGCGCTGCTGCGCTTCCTCTCCTACCGGGCGATACCGGGCGTGGAGGAGGTGACGAGGGACGTCTACAGGCGCACGCTGCGATTGCCACACGGAAGCGGCGTGGTCGAGCTTGCGCAAGCAGCCGGCCACATCCAATGCAGATTGCGGCTGACCGACCTGATGGATCTCGCGGCGGCGGTCCAGCGCTGCCGGCGCCTGCTCGACCTCGACGCCGACCCGGCTGTCCCGGCGAAGCACCTCGCTCAGGATCCGCTGCTCGGCCCGCTCGTGCGCCGCTCGCCCGGTCTGCGGGTGCCCGGCGCGGTGGATGGCCCGGAGCTGGCGATGCGAGCCATCCTGGGCCAGCAGGTCTCAGTTGCCGGCGCCCGCACCACGGCAGGGCGCCTCACGGCGCTGCTGGGCGAGCCGCTGCCGGCCGCGGATGGTGGCCTCACCCATCTCTTCCCGAGCTTGGAGGCGATCGCCCGTGCCGAGCTCGACCTTCTGCCAGGGCCGGTGCGCCGCCGCCAGACGCTCAAGGAGCTCGCCCGGAGGCTCGCCGAGCAGGAGCTCGTCATCGATCCTGGCAGCGACCGCCTGCAGACACGTGCAGGACTGCTCGAGATCAGCGGGATCGGCTCTTGGACCACGGAGTACATCGCGATGCGAGCGCTTCGCGACCCCGATGCCTTCCTGCCGACGGACCTGGGAGTCAAGCATGCGCTGGCGAAGCTGGGCCAACCTGCCGATGTGGCAGGGGTGAGAGCGCTGAGCGACCCGTGGCGACCGTGGCGCTCCTATGCGCTCATGCATCTGTGGGCGTCTCTGGAATCTGCGAACGGCGAGCAGGTTGCGCAGCGGCCGACGAGGTAGTTGACTACCCGGTGTGAAGCTCGAGGGGATCCATCACATCACAGCGATCACCGGCGATGCGCCCGGAAATGTTGCGTTCTACACAGGTGTGCTCGGGCTGAGACTCGTCAAGAAGACAGTCAACCAGGACGATCCGACCGTCTATCACCTCTTCTACGCCGACGAGCAGGGCAGCCCCGGCGCAGATCTCACGTTCTTCGAGTATCCCGGAGCCCATCCTGGTGAGGCGGGCGCGGGAATGGTCCACCGGATCGTCTGGCGGGTGGCCGCCGAGCCTGCGATCGAGTTCTGGGCGCAGCGACTCACCGAGCGCGGTGTGGAGAACGAGCGAGTGGGGCAGGCCCTGCGCTTTTCCGATCCCGAGGGGCTCGAGCACGAGCTGATCGTCTCCGAGAGCGCTGATGCGCCGTTGATCGCCGACGCGCCAGACATCCCGAAGGAGCACGCTTTGCGTGGGTTCGACGGCGTGCGCGCCTACAGCAGCGAGCGCTCAGCGAGCGAGCACCTGCTGCGTGAGACGCTCGGCTTCGAAGGTGGCGAGAACGGACGCTGGGAGGTGCTGGGCGAGCGGCGCTCCGGCTTCTACGCCTATGACGCACCGCCTGAGCACGCTCCGCGCCCTGGCGCCGGGACCGTTCACCACGTCGCCTTCGCCTCGCGCCCGGAGGATCACGAGGCTTGGCACGAGCGCGTGGTGGCGGCTGGTGCGTATCCCACGCCCGTGATCGACCGCTTCTACTTCAAGTCGATCTATTTCAGGGAGCCAAGCGGCGTGCTCATGGAGATCGCGACGATCGGCCCGGGGTTTGCCACCGACGAGGACGCCCAGCATCTCGGCGAGAGGCTGTCCCTCCCGCCGAGATTCGAGTCGCTGAGGGCCCAGCTTGAGCAGACGCTCACGCCGTTGCCTCAGTCCCGGTGAGCTCTTAGCCCAAACGCTCCCTGGGAGCCGTGGCCTAAAGCGCCGTGCCCGCGGTGCCCATGTCCACCAAAGAAGAAGCCGTGTCGGAAGAAGAACGGCAGCCCCAACTGACGCAGAATTACCTTCGCCAGCACCTTGTAACCGAGTTCAGTGGGGTGGATGTCCGGCGTGGCGGGTGGGGTCGGGCACATATTCGTGAGCAGGCAGATGGTGGGCGCTTCCCGGGCACCCGGTGGGTTGAAGAAAGGCAGTGGATCGGCGAACCGCGCGCCGATGGCAGCGGCTGCCTTCGCCATCGTTTCGTTAAGCGATTCGGTCAGCTGATTGCCGCCGGTGATCGTTGAGCCGTAGGGGTTGTAGAGCCCGAGAACGACGATCAACGCCCTCGGCGCCGCGCTCCGCAGTTCGGTGAGGATCAGTCCGAGGTTGGTGCTTATGCGCTCAAGCAGTCCAGGCGCGTCCTTCATGATGCATTCGGCTTCCAGCTTGCAGTTCTGGACCAGCCCAAGGGCGTCGTTGGCGCCGATGTCAATCGTGATCGGGTTCACGGCGCCCGGGTGTTCTTTCAGGTAGGTGAGCGCGTCGGCGAGCTGCGAGCCGGTCTTCCCGGCCGTGTAGGGATGGTGCAGTGGGTAGGAGAGCTGGTATTGGCACGGCCCCGTGATGAAGGATTCCGTGGTCTCTCCTGGACAACCGTCGTTGACGACCTGCAGATCGGGGTCTAAGTGCTCAAGGACATGGCTGACGTCGTCCACGTAACCAGTGTCGAATCCAGCAGGATTCTCTTCGGGCAACAGGCTTTCGAACCTCGAAAGGGAGTAGCCAAAGGCGAGTGAGTCGCCAAGCGCCAGATAGGTGAGCTGGGGTCTCGGGGTCGGCTGTGGACCGATCGGACTGCCTCTGAAAGCTCCGGCGGAGGGCGCGAGAAAGAGAACGCCGAGTGCTGCCAAAAGTGCCAGACAACACACCAGCGGGCGAAGATGCAAGCGGGACTTGGGCATATTGCCTCCCTGCGGTGTGGGTTTGCCCGCGAACCGGAGATGTGTATCCATCCAGCTCGCTTAAGCTTAGGTATCTCCGCTTTTGAGCATTGCCAAACGTCATTCATCTGGCGGCCTGCACGCATCTGTCTGCTAGTTTGAGATGTGCGGTCGGCGCCGTCGGCCGCGAGGCAGCTCGCTTGGGTCCCGCAGGAGCGGTTCGGGTCAGCCACAGCCTCCGAACCGTACGCGGCCCTTTTTTGCCGCCAAGGAGCAACGCATGTCTACACAGTCCTTCGCCGATCTCGGCGTGTCTCGCGCCGTTGTCGGCGCCCTCGCAGAGCGGCACATCACAGAGCCGTTTGCCGTCCAGCGCCTAGTGATAGGCGATGTCCTCGCCGGCCGTGACGTCCTCGCGAAGTCACCCACCGGCTCTGGCAAGACTCTGGCGTTCGGGATCCCGATCGCCGAGCGCATCACAGCGGAGGGCCCGAGGCCCGCTGCACTCGTCCTCGCTCCGACGCGCGAGCTCGCTACCCAGATCGTCGAGGAGATTCGCGGGATCGCTCACGCCCGCGCGCTGAAGATCACCGCCGTCTACGGCGGCGTCGGCCTCACCAAGCAGGCGACCAATGCCGCGAATTCACACGTGTTGATCGCGACCCCGGGGCGGCTGGAGGATCTCCTCCAGCGCCGCGCCTTCGATCTGCGCGCCATCAGGATGTTGGTCCTCGACGAGGCCGATCGCATGCTCGACATGGGCTTTCGCCCAGCCGTCGATCGGATCGTCGCTGCCTGTCCGAAGGAGCGCCAGACGCTCTTCTTCTCGGCGACGCTCGATGGCGAGGCCGGTCGTATCGCCAAGCTATACACCAAAGACGCCGCGGTGCACGAGCACGGCCCCTCCGTCCGTCGCGCTGCCGTTGATGTGGAACACAGGTTCGTCCAGGTCACGGGAGATCGCCGTGTCAACCTGCTCGTCGACGAGCTCGCTCGCGAGCGCGATCTGGCCCTCGTCTTCGTGCGCACCAAGCGTGGCGCGGATCGTCTGGTCAAGCGTTTGGGCACCCACGGCGTCCAGGCCGTCGCCATGCACGGCAACAAGTCCCAGCGCCAGCGCGAGCAGGCGCTTGCCCGCTTCACCTCTGGCGCCGTCGACACACTGGTCGCGACAGATGTGGCCGCGAGGGGGATCGACGTCGCGGGCGTTTCACACGTCATCAACTTCGACCCGCCAGGGGATCGCGAGGCCTATGTGCACCGTGTGGGCCGCACTGGCCGCGCCGGACGCAAGGGCGTCGGCATCACATTCGTTGGCGCCGACGAGCGCCACGAAGTGAGCCAGCTCGCTCACCAGCTCGGCATCGAGCACGGGCTCGGTGGCGGGGCCCCGGGCCGGGCGCCTGCCCAGCCAAGGCGCCGCTCTCGTCAGGCTTCACGCTCCCGGCGCTGAGGCACGCTCGTCGGGCGGGTGACTTCGTGGCACTCTTGGCCACCGAGACCATCACCAAACGAGGAGGCCGACCAGATGGCGTTTGACCAGACGAAGATGGGCCGGGTCGTCGCGGCCCAGATGGAGGCGCTGGAAGGCAGGTACGGAGACGATTGCGAGATCGGCGACGTCTGCACGATCGTCGAGGTGCTCGGGCCGCATGGCTCACATGTCGCTGTACGCAGCAGCGAAGCGCGTCCCCATGCCACCATCGGCCTGCTGCGTATGGCCGAGGCGATGCTCCTCAGCAGTCTGGGTGGGGAGGCTACGGAGGAGAGCGAGTAGCCTCGCGCTCGTGGATGGACTTGCCTCTCACTTCGCCAGTCTTGGCAGCTATCTCCTCCAGCACAAGCAAAGAGCGCTCGCCGACACCACCGCGCTGACCGATCTCTCTGCAGGCGCTGCCGCCACGTTGAGCCTGCCACCCGGGCTGGAGCTCGAATGGCTCGGTGTCGCCGGGTACCGCCTGACATACGAGGGCCAGACGATCTACGTCGACCCCTATGTCTCTCGGGTGACGCTGGGGGGGCTGCTGCGTGGGCGCACCTCACTCGCGGACACCGCGCTGCACGACCGGTGGCTGCGACCGGTAGAGAAGGTGATTGGGGTGCTGGTGGGACACACGCACTTCGACCACGCCATCGATGTCCCGGCAATCTGCGCACGCCATCGATGTTCGGCGTATGGCTCGAGCTCGCTGACCCAGCTCATGCGTTTGCATGGACAGCACGAACAGGCAGTGCAGGTCACATCGCATGTGCCACTGGAGCTTGGGCCATTCACGGTGACCTTCGTTCCGAGCCTTCACTCCAAGCTGCTGCTCGGCTACAGGGTGCCCTCCGATGGCGAGCTGACCTGCGAGCACCTCGACGCCCTCTCGCCCACGGCCTACAAGTGCGGGCAGGTATGGGCCATCCACATCGAGGTCGCGGGGACCACCTTCTACCACCAGGGCAGTGCCAATCTCATCGAGGAGGAGATCCGTCACAGGGGAGTCGATGTCTTCCTCGCGGGCATCGCCGGCAGGCGCTTCACCGACGACTATTGGCAACGGATCCTCACCGTCCTGGAGCCGCGTGTGGTGCTCGCCAGCCATTTCGATGATTTCTTCCGTCCGCTCAGCGCTCCCGCCGGCTTCTCGCTCAACGTCAACCTCGCCGCCTTCCCCGAGGAGATCGGCGCTGTCAGCCACGATTTCGCGGTGGCGGCGCTTGCGCCGTTCGTCTCCTACGGCCCCGGATAGGCCGGGGCGTATCGTTCGGGGCCAGCTCACCCAACAGCAGGAGGTTCCAATGGACCTGTCCAACCACCAGTTCCGGCTGGCCGCGCGCCCTGCCGGTCTCCCAAAGCCCGGCGATTGGCAGTACGTCGAGGAGCCCGTCTCCGTGCCTGGAGAGGGCGAGGTGCTGGTGAAGGTCCTCTACCTCTCCTTGGATCCGGCGATGCGCGGCTGGATGAACGACACCCGTTCATACATCGCCCCAGTGGGCATCGGCGATGTGATGAGGGCACTCGCGGCCGGCGAGGTGATCGCGTCGAATCATCCCGGGATCGAGGTTGGCGATCACGTGAGCGGCCTGCTCGGCGTCCAGGAGTACGCGGTCGCAAGCGGCCACGCCGTGATGAAGGTCGACACCGAGCTCGCGGCGCTGCCTGTCTATCTCGGGACGCTCGGGATGCCCGGCATGACCGCGTACTTCGGTCTGCTCGATATCGGCAGGCCGGCGGAGGGGGAGACGGTGGTCGTCTCGGGTGCCGCCGGCGCCGTGGGCGGAGTCGTCGGGCAGCTCGCCAAGCTGAAGGGTTGCAACGTGGTCGGGATCGCCGGCGGAGCCGCAAAGTGCGCCTACCTCACCGAGGAGCTTGGCTTCGACGCGGCGATCGACTACAAGGCGCAGGACATCAACCCGGCGCTGCACGAGCATTGCCCGAAGGGCATCGACGTCTTCTTCGACAACGTGGGCGGCGAGATCCTAGACGCCGCCCTCGCATGCCTGGCACGCAACGCCCGGGTCGTCATCTGCGGCGCGATCTCGCAGTACAACGCGACCGGCGCGATGCGGGGCCCGTCCAACTACTTGTCGCTGCTCGTCAACCACGCCAGCATGACCGGCTTTGTCGTATCCGACTACGGCGCGCGTTACGTCGAGGGGCTGACCGAGATGGCCGGCTGGTTTCACGCCGGCCAGATCAAGTCCCGTGAGGACATCGCCGAGGGCGGGCTCGAGGCCTTTCCCGAGACGCTGCTGCGCCTGTTCAGGGGAGAGAACACGGGCAAGCTGGTGTTGAAGGTCGCCGACGAGTAGCTGCCCGCTCGGGCAACGGCACCGTCGGGCAGCCCTTCTTACAGAGCTCCTACCTCGGTGATCTGTTGCTCTTATGCTCGCCGGGCAGAGTGCTCCGGAATGAACTCCACCTATCTTCTTCACGAGCGGCCAGCCCGTCCGCTGCGCCAGGACGCAGACCTCGAAGCGTCGTCCGCCATCGACCAGCGAGCATCGGAGCCGCGGTGGGCGCGCCCGGCACTGATCGCGTTGCTGCTCTGCACCGCCGCTGCCTATCTCTGGGACCTCAGCGCATCCGGTTACGCCAACAGCTTCTATGCGGCTGCGGTGCAGGCCGGGACAAAGAGCTGGAAGGCATTCTTCTTCGGCTCGCTGGACTCCTCGAGCTTCATCACCGTCGACAAGCCTCCCGGGTCGCTGTGGGTGATGGCGCTCTCAGGGCGGATCTTCGGATTCAGCGCTCTGAGCATGCTCATCCCACAGGCGCTGGAGGGTGTCGCCGCCGTGGCGCTGCTGCACGCGGCGATCAAGCGGTGGTTCGGCGCAGGCGCCGGTCTCCTGGCGGGAGCGCTCTTCGCGATCACACCCGTCGCGGCGCTCATGTTCCGCTTCAACAACCCCGACGCGCTGCTCGTGTGCCTGCTCGTGGCGGCGGCCTACTGCCTCACGCGCGCCCTCGAGGGTGCGGACACGCGGTGGGTACTGGCCGCAGGAGCGATGATCGGCTTCGCCTTCCTGGCGAAGATGATGCAGGCCTTCCTCGTCCTGCCTGCATTCGGATTGGTGTACCTGGTGGCCGCCCCCACAGGTCTGCGCAGGCGCTTGGCGCAGCTGTTCGCCGGGGCTGCGGCGACCGTCCTCAGCGGGGGCTGGTGGGTGGCGATCGTTGCGCTCTGGCCGGTGAGCTCGCGCCCGTTCATCGACGGGTCGCCTGACAACAACATCTTCAACCTCATAACCGGCTACAACGGCCTGGGGCGAATCTTCGGGTCAGGCGGCCCGGGCGGAGGCGGCCCGGGCGGCGGGGGCGGGCAGAACTTCAGCGGCGCCACCGGTCTGTTGCGCCTGTTCAACGATCTCATGGGCGGGCAGGCCTCCTGGCTGCTGCCGGCTGCGCTGATCGCGCTCGTGGCGGGTCTGTGGCGGACGCGTAGCGCGGCCAGGACGGATCGCACCAGGGCGGCATTGCTGCTCTGGGGCGGGTGGCTCCTTGTCAGCGGCCTCGTGTTCAGCTTTAGCAGCGGGGTGATCCACACGTACTACACGGTTGCGCTCGCACCTGCGATCGCCGCGCCGATCGCTGTCACGGGATCCATGCTGTGGCGGTACCGCTGGTCGATGGGCGCAAGGGTGACGATGGCGCTCGTGGTCCTCTCCACCGCCGCCTGGTCGTGGGCGCTACTCGACCGCACGCCGCAATGGGAACCATGGCTGCGCCCGCTGATCGCCACCGCCGCGGGCGTTGCGCTCATCGGTCTGCTCGCTGCCCCGGCCCTGCGTGCGCTCGGCCGGCGTATTCCCCTCGCGGTTTTCGCTGCCGCCCTCATCGCGTGCCTGACCGGGCCGCTCGCCTACTCGGCGCAGACGATCACCACCGCGCATACCGGGTCAATCCCCTCGGCGGGACCGGGCAATGGCGTGGGCGGCTTTGGTGGCAGGGGTCTGGGCGGACCTCTGGCCTCGGCTCCCGGAGGGGCCTCGAGAGGCGGCGGAGGGGCCCAGGCCGATGTCAGCGGCGCGCTGAAGCGAGCGCTCGAGTCCGGCGGCGGCAATTTTCGTTGGGTGGCAGCCGTCTCGGGCTCTCAGGACGCCGCATCGCTCGAGCTCGCCACCGGCGGCGAGCCGGTGATGGCCATCGGCGGCTTCAACAACGAGGGCGGCCGTCTTTCGTTGGCGCAGTTCAAGCGTTACGTCGCACATGGTGAAATTCACTACTACCTCGCGTCTGGCAACGGCGCCGGCGGTCCCGGTCAGCCGACCGGCGCCGGGTTCGGTGCAGGCCGGCTCGGTGGTGGCCCGGGTCAGCCGAGTGGTGCCGGACAGCTCGGCGGTGGCCCGCCGCCGGGCGGCGCCGGCTTTGGCTTCTCGACCCATCTGGGCACAGCTCCTGGCGCTCGCCCACACGGAGGCTTGCCAGGCGGCGGCATAGGGGGGTCGAGCAGCAGTGCCATCACCAGCTGGGTCGAGTCGCACTTCAAAGCGGTCACGATCGGCGGACAGAGCGTCTATGACCTCACGCAGGGGCATGACCGGTGAGCCTGCGGTGAGTGCCGGGCCACCCTTGATCTTTGCATAGCGGTGTTATAGGTTGTGGTAGAACAGCGTTATGCAACGGAAAAAGGGAGCTTCTCCATGAGCGTCAGCGCCACGGTTCCGACCGCACCCGGCACATCGCAGGGGCCTGAGATTGGCCGCGTCTTCGAGACGATCGCCGATGGCCATGACTACGCCATTGAAGATGTCGCTGGGCGCATACCCGAGCAGTTGCGCGGGACGCTCTATCGCAACGGCCCCAGCCGCAACGAAATCGCCGGGAGCCCCTTTGCGCACCTCTTTGAGGGTGACGGGATGCTCTCCCAATTCACCTTCTCCGGTGCCGGGGTTCGCTATCGCAACCGCTTTGTGGCCACCAACCACTACCTGGGAGAGCGCAGCGCCACCGAGTCGCGCACTCGCGGCTATGGCGCCCAGCGCCCGGGCGGGCCGGCGGCCAACGCCTTTCGGCTGCCCACCGCGTCCAATCCAGCGAACACCAGCGTTGTTCTGCACGCCGGCAACCTGCTTGCGCTCTGGGAGGGCGGACATCCGTGGCGCCTGGACCCGGACTCGCTGGAGACGCTCGGCGAAGAGAACTTCGCCGGAGCGCTCAAGCACGCCCACGCTTTCTCTGCACACCCCAAGCTCGATCCAGCCACCGGAGAGCTCTTCAACTTCGGCATCCAGTACGGGCCACGCACCCGGATCAGGACATACAAGATCGACCGTTCCGGGGGCCTGAGTTACCTGCAGCCGGTCACCCTGCCCTACCCGGTTCTCAACCACGACTTCGCGTTGACCGCAAAGCACATGGTCTTCGTGATCGACCCACTCATCCTGCGGATGACGCGCTTCCTGCTGGGCTTCTCCAGCTTCGACAGATCGTTTCGGTGGGACTCCTCGAAGGCGACGCGGATCATCCTCGTCCCCCGCGACGGTGGCAAGCCGCGCGTCGCGGAGTGCGACCCGTTCTTCCACTTCCACGTAAGTAACGCCTTCGAGGACGGCTCGGACACCGTCATCGATCTCTGCCGCTACGAGGACTTCGCGATCGGAGAGCTGCTCCGCAACTTCAAGGACGCGACGGAGCTGAGCGCTCACAGCTCGCTGTGGCGGCTGCGAGTGAGCCCGTCGGGAGCAGTCGAGCAGAGCGAGCTGTGTCCCTGCCAGGCCGAGTTTCCCCAGCTCGACATGGCGCGCAGCGGCGCTCGCAACCGCTACACCTATCTGGCGGCGAGACCGTCAGGTGCCGGCTATCCCACGGCCGTCGTCAAGGTCGACAACGAGGCTGGGCGCCATTGGGCATTCGACCTCGGCAACGGCTTTGGCATGGGCGAGCCGATCTTCGTGCCACGACCCGAGCGTCGCGCCGAGGACGACGGCTGGCTGCTGGCGCTCGTCTACGACGGCGCCGAGCACCGCTCCCATCTGTACGTGCTCGACGCCCGCGATGTCGAGGGCGAGCCGCTCGCCATTGCTCACCTCCCCCACCACGTCCCCTACGGCTTTCATGGAACCTTCACCTCCCGGGTCGCGACGTGAGATCGTCGGCTGCTGAGACGCCCGATTCAAACTAGGCAGGCTGCATCCGGCGGCGCGCACGCTCGATTGAGCGCAGAGCCGCGGATGAGTCATCTCCAAAGCCAACATAGAGATTGCGCGCCATCGCCGAGAAGTGCTCGGTGATCTCCTCGAGCGTAAGGACGTGGGCGAAGACTGCGCAGATCATTCCGTGCGCAGCGGTCCAGAGTTGGATCGCCAGCGACTCGGGGTCCGCCCGCTGGAAGCGGCCGGCTTCGATGCATCGGCCAACCGTCTTGATGAGCTGCTCGAACGTGGGGCGACCGATCGCACCGTCGCGCTCGTCGATCGGCGCTTCGAGGAAGATCGCCCGATAGAGGTGTGGGTTGGCAATCGCGTTGAAGCAATATGCCCAGCCCAACGCCGAGAGATCGGCCACCGGGTCACGCGTTGTGGGAACGGACTCCAGGTAGCTCGTCAGGCGTTGAAAGCCTTCCTCGCGAACGGCGCGCTGCAGCTCGTCCATTCCGCCGAAGTGCGTGTAGACCGACATCGTCGAGGTGCCGACCTCGGTCGCCAAGCGACGCGTGCTGAGCGCGGCCGGACCCTCCTTGGCGAGCAGCCGGGCCGAGGCCTCGATCAGGGCTCTGCGGACATCGGGATCGGCGCTCTTGGGGCTCATCTACGCCAGATGACCGGACAGATTTCGGGATCGCAATAGTCGGGCTCACCCGTATGAAGACGCCGCACCAGCAGGTCGGTGTTGTGGACCACCGGCTCGCCGTTGTCCTTGTAGGCCTCGCGATACCTGTTGCTCTCATCCTGCAGGTGGATCGTCACCGAGATGCGAGCCTGCTGTGAGCGGTTGATGTCGCTGCCGTGGAAGGTACGACAGCTGTGAAAGCTGACCTGGCCCTTCTTCAATGACATTGGGACCTTCTCCACGCCTAAGCCAAGCTCGTGGAGCCGGCGCTCGACAGTCTCCACCTCATCGGAGATGAAGGTTGTTCCGGCGCGCACCGCTTCAACCGCTGCGCTGCTTGGCCAGCGATGACTGCGGTCGATCATCGTGATCGTGCCCATCTGCGCGTCGCAGTCGTGTAGGGGGATCCAGGCGGTCAGCATCCTCTCAGAGGTGCAGGTCTGCCAGTAGGCACGGTCCACATGCCATCCGACCCTTGCGGCATCGCCATCTGTCTGTGGTGGCTTGCGGATCAGTGAGCTGCTGAAGAGCCGCACCTCGTCGGTGCTCGCCAGGCGCGCGGCGATCGCGCCAATGGCCGGCGCCAGGCCGATCGCCCTGATGCCGTCGCTCTGGTGCACGATGTAGTCGTCCTTGGCCAGGCGTTGGCCGGCTTGATCGGGGTCCCAGCCCAGGTATCGCTTGATCTGCGACGGGAGCTCATGGTCACGCTGCCCGGCGTAGTAGCGCTCTGCCTGCGCCAGGGCATGGTCGATCTCCCGGTCAGAGAAGATCCTGGGCGAGATCCACCAGCCATGGTCTTCGTAGAACTCGACATCGCCGGCGCCGGGCAGCAGTTCTTTGGTGTTTATCTGCATCCCTGGGGGAGAGGTTACAGTCGGCTTCGTATGACAACGACTGGGCATGAGACGGTGATGTGTGACCGCTGAGCGGCTGGCAATGGAGACGCTGTTGCTAGAGCGTCCCGAGGTTCCAGACGGGCCCTATGTGGTTGCCGGCATTCGGCGCGCGGGCCAGGCCGCGGTCGATGCGCTCTGCCGCCTCGCCGGCAGCGAGCAGGTGAGCGTGTTTGACCACAGCATCGCGGGCACACCCAAGCGCGTGCGGCGCGCACTCGCCGCCGCCGGTGTCCGCGCCTATCTCGGGCACGATGGCCAGGTGCCCGACCTCGAGTTGGTCAAGACTCTGGTCAAGAGCCCGGGGATCTCCTTCGACGCCCCGCTCGTGCAACTCGCTCGGCGCCGGGGCGTCACCGTGCTCGACGAGCTGGAGTTGGGTTGGCGGATGAGCCGGACCCCCATGATCGCGGTGACGGGCACGAGGGGCAAGACGACCGTCGCGGGCCTGACGGGCGCCCTCTTGGCTGCAAGCGGCCGGGCGGTGGCGCTTGCGGGCAACACTGATCTGGGCCCACCGCTCTCAGCCGTAGGTGACGGGCTGGACTGGATCGTCTGCGAGGTCTCGAGCTTTCAGCTGGAGGGCTGTCCCGATCTGTTGCCCGAGGTCGCAGTGTTCACGAACCTCACGCACGATCATCTGGCACGGCACCGTACGATGCGCCGCTATGGGCAGCTCAAGCGTCGCCTGTTTGTACGTCGTGGCGCCGCAGCGCCGCTTGCGGTGATTGACACATCTGATGAGTTCGGCAAGAACATCGCATGCGAAGTCCAGGCGCTTGGCGGGCAGGTTGTCCGAGTGGGGACCGACGCCGACGCCGATTACCGCATCAGGAGCGCACGGTGGGACCTGCGCTGTGCGGAGATCCAGCTGCAGACCCCAACTGGCGCCCTCAACCTGCAGACCAGACTGCCGGGGCGCCACAACGCACGCAACGCCGCCGCCGTTGTGGCTCTCGGCGATCTCTTCGATGTGGACCGGGACCTACTGGCCGGGACCCTTGCCAGCCATGAGGGTCTCCCCGGCCGTTTTGAGCATCTGGATCTCGGACAGAAGTACAAGCTGATCCTGGACGCCGCGCCCTCGCCGGCCGCTGTGGAGCAGTTCCTGGGCGCGGTGAGAACGGCGATGAACCCGAGCGGGCGCTTGTGGGTCGTACTCGGTGTCGTTGGCTCACCGGGCAGAGCCCAACGCCGGGCCATGGGTCGTGTTGCCAGGTCGCTCTGTGACCAGCTGATCCTCACGGCCGGCAGCTTTCGCGCAGACCAGCCGTCGCAGGTTCTCCAGGACATGGCTGCCGGTGCTGGTCACGCGCACGGTGCCGATGTGGAGGTGGTGCCTCGTCGGCGGGATGCGATCGTGCGGGCCCTTCGCGCGGCGCGGCCCCCTGATGTGGTCACGATCCTCGGCCGCGGCTGGCTGATGGAGACCGTCTCTGCTCGCCACCTGGATGACAAGCAGGTGATGCTCGAACTCCTCTAGCGACTACGCGGTGTTGTACTGGAGCGCAACCTGCAACCGGTGTCGGCGCAGGTGCGCTGGAGTCGGCCCGCGGAGATGGTCTGGATCAGTCCGACGATCCAGCAGGTCGGGCAGCCGCGGAGAGCGACCATTCCAGGGAGCGCGAGCAGAAGCGCGGCTGGGCCGAGGCTTGGAGTGAGTGCGATCGCCGAGCCGAACAGGCCGAAGCCGATCGCACCGCGCGCGAGGTGGGCGGCGACGGACGTACTGGTAAGGGCGCTTCGATCGTGGTCAGGCATCTTTGGCACCTCGGTGGCCGGCCGTGTCGTTCGGTGGTCTGAGTCCTGAGCGGAGTGTTGCGCGTCCACGGTGCAGGCGCGACTTCATCGCGGCCCGGCTGAGGCCCAGTGCTCCAGCTGTAGCTGCGCCCGATAAACCTTGGATGTCGCGCAGAACCAGAACAGCGCGCTGGTCGGGGGGAAGCTTTGAGATGGAATCGACGATCCGCTCGATCTCCAGGCGGGCGAGGGCGGTGTCTTCCGCCGAGGACTCGGCCACGGCAGGGGCGACGGGTCTGCGCAGGGCGATCCTGGATCTGCGGATGCACTCATTGCGCACTATCTGGAACATCCATGATCCGAGTGCCGCGGTGGCGCGCAACGTCCCGATCCTTCGGTACAGGACGATGAGAGCCTCTTGCGCCGCATCCTCTGCATCCTCGGGGGTCGAGCAGAGAGTGTGAGCAAAGCGCTGCACGTGCGCATGCGAGCCGGAGATGAGTGTCGTGATGGCTCGTGGATCGCCCTGTTGGGCCGCACTTACGACCTGCTCGGTGGGCCAGGGCCCAACAGCTCGCGTATCAGTCACGAGAGCGGATTCTCGCAATGGCGATGCAGCCGCAGATGATGAGCGCCGCGGCGATGAGATAGACGACGATGGGCATGACGAGTGTCCCCTTCCGGTTCAGATGGTCGCCCCGTTCTGGTCGATCGGGAGTCAACGTGCTCAGATAAGAGGTCTGTCATCCCGAAAAGGATTCTCCTTCGGGCGCTTGGAGCGCACGTAGACTCTCCGCGATGGCGCTGGTGCGCATAGAGGTGGTCAAGGGACGCTCACCGGAAGAGAAGCGTGGGTTGCTCGATGCCATACACGAAGCTCTGATCACAGCCCTCAAGGTTCCGCGCGGCGACCCGGCACTTCGCATCGTCGAGCACGACCCCGCCTGCTTCGAGCTTCCGAGCGCGCCTCATCCGGTCAGCGACCGCTACACGCTCGTTGAGATCACGATGTTCTCCGGACGCTCGATTGAGGCAAAGCGTGAGCTGTACCGGCAGATCGTGCGACGGCTCGGCGATCTGGGAGTCTCTGCAGCGGATATCACGATCGTCATCCTCGAGTCTCCAACGGAGAACTGGGGTGTCCATGGCGGCCAGCCCGCAAGCGATGTGGAGCTCGGCTTCGCAGTGGAGGTCTGACGTTCGCTCGCTCACCCGGGACAGTCGATCCAGCGGTAGATCAGCCCATCACGAACCTCGTGGAAGGACGGCGGAGCCGGCGGCGGGTCGGTCGAGAGTCGCGCGACCACCTCGCGCGGGCCGTGCAGATCCTCGTCGGCTGCCGTCGTCCAGTGGATCTCGGGGTGGAGCAGCAAGGCCAAGCGCTCCCAGTGGCGATGCTCGATCGTAGTGAGCACGTCGCTCACAGCTGGAACCTGCTCTGCCACGTTGCGCCCTACTCAGCGCAGGTATGGGCAGCTGACGGTGACCTTGGCCGTCGAAGTGAGCATTTGTTGGCCGATTTCAACAGAGGTCGTGAACGAGTACATGCCATCGAATTCTTCGGCAGACGGACCCTCATTGGTGCCCTCTTCGGCGCTTGAGCTCACAATCAGGGTGTGGAAAAGGTCCTTCTGGTTTCCTGGAGGACCGCCAAACGCAAAGCCGCCCTTGGCGAACGCCTTCGACCAAGGGGTGGGCGGCGAGGGGGTCGTCTCGTCGAACTCCTCCGCTCCACCTGGCAATGAGTCCTCGATCTTGGTTGGCGCGTCCTCGGGGATGTCTGTCGCGCGCAGATAAACCAGCAGGTAAACGTTCTGCGGTGGCCCAATCGGACCGTCTGCGCCGACGATTTCGTCGCACATTGCCGGCGAGGTGACCGTAGCCCCGTTGGGCGCGAATAGGCGGTTGACGCCAAAGCCAATGACCGACAGCGATGGACCGGCGGCCGGCTCCTCCTTCCGCTTGTGTGTCTTTTTGTGCTCGCGCTTCTTTTTCGCGACAACAGCAATATGGCTGGCTGCAGCGGTCGCAGTCGGCGCCGAAGATGAGGGTGCCGCCGTTGCCACATTAGCCGCAGTCGCCAGCGCGGCGGCGACTCCAATCAGCCCCAGTGTCTGCATCGGAAAACGGTTCACGTGCCCTCCTATGGCCACCTTGTCGAGTTCAGCGGCGCAACTGTCCGCGCAGCACGGCGGAAGATACCAGCGCCTCTGGCGGCCTCTCTGTCGCGCAGCAGCAGGATGCCGCTTTGAGTCAGCAGCCAGGAGGCCTCTCGAGTTAGCGGGGGTCCAGGATCACGATCGGGATCCTCCGTCCTTTGGCGTTACGTTGATAGAAGTCATATCCGGGGAACATCGCGACCAGCTCCTCCCAGAGGCGGACGCGCTCCTCGTCGGTGGCCAGGCGGGCGTGGACCTTCCGAACCTCAGGGCCGATCTGGATCGTGGTATCGGGGTTTGCCATGAGATTGTGGAACCAGGCGGGGTGTGCTGGCTGGCCGCCCTTTGAGCCGGCCACGACAATCGCATCGCCATATTCGTGGTACATGACGGGAGATGTCCGTTTGGTCCCACTCTTCGCGCCCGTGTGATCGACCAGGGCTATTCTGGCGTGAGGCCAGCCCGGGAGAGCGCCACCGACCCGTCCGCCAGTCCTCCGATATAGAGCCACATGGATTTTCGTCGAGCGCCGTCCGGCATACAAGCCGCGCTTATTGATGAACTGTGAGCTTGAGGATGTGAGCTTTCCCAATAAGGACATAATTCTCCTGCTAGTTTCGCTTCACGACTTGGGCACAACTGCGGTTGCGGCTACCAGCGCGAGCATTTCCCCGAACAGGGCCTCGTCAACCTCGATCGGGTCGATGGTCTTTTCAAGCGATAACCCAGTGAAAAGGGCACAGATACCCATGACCAGGCGCTCGGCTGGAACTGTCAACTCAATTCCCCTGCTCCCAACCTCGTTCTCCAGCAGGTTGACGAGAGCTTGCTTGCGGGCTCGAAAGCAATCCCGAAAGCGTGAGCCGATCTCCTCGTCGCGCGACGCAACCGAGCAGAATTCATGGAACAGCCTTCCCCACGCTCGCTCTTGGCTCAAGTAGTCGGCGAATATAGCTCCGACGTCGAGTGTCTTGCGCTCGGTCGAAGCCTCTTTGTCGAGGAGTGCCTCGATGCGGTCGATATGCGACTGAAACCGCTGTTCCACTATCTCGAGCAAGAGCTCGCTCTTGCCGGTGAAATTCGAATAGACGGCCTTGCGTGTGTAGCCGGCTCGCTCCGCGATCTCCTCCAGCGAACTCTCGGCATAGCCGCGAGCTTCGAAGACTTCGAGCGCTGAGCTCAGCAGCCGCTCCCGCGTTTTGCGACGCTGCTGCTCGCGCGTCAGGCGGCGTGGCCTCTTCTCTAGGGATACATCATGCACTTGGGAACAGAGTGTACCATCTATGGTTTGGGTCACGAACTACCCTCATGCTGTCGCAGCCGAACGAGCCGTGAACACGCTCCTCGTCCTCACGAGCTTCTAGACGTTCGACGCATTGGCCGGCCCTGAGCAAGAGCTCACCGATGTCGTTGGCGATGTCCTCGATCTCGCCGAAGCAGCGCTGCTAATCCGATGAACCGCAATATCTGCGGCGATAGGCTTTGCCTGTGCCTGCCGTTCTGCCCGCGGGGATACCGACAAAGATCCCGTGAAACGTATGTCCGCTTTACAGCGCCGGCGCGACCCCGCGGATTGTGGATCGCGGATCACCACGTCTGATCTGGTGGCGAAGAAGCGCCGCGGTGAGCCGATTGTGATGGTGACCGCGTACGACTTCCCCTCAGCCAGGGTGAGTGAGCGGGCGCAGGTCGATGTTGTGCTTGTGGGTGATACCGCGGCGATGACGGTCCTTGGCTATCCGGGCACCGAGCCTGTCTCGATCGAGGAGTTGCTGATGTTGGCCGGGGCGGTACGTCGCGGGCTGTGGACTCCTTTGCTGGTTGGCGATCTCCCGATGGGTAGCTATGAGGCGAGCGATGAGCTTGCGGTCTCCAGCGCTCAGCGCTTTGTCAAGGAGGCAGGCTGTGATGTGGTGAAGCTTGAGGGGGATGGGTCTTCGGTCTTTCGCGCTCGGGCGATCGTGGCGAGCGGGATCGGCGTGATGGGCCATCTCGGGCTCACGCCGCAGACGCGAAGCGCGCTCGGGGGGTTCCGAACTCAGGGCAAGACGGCCGCTGCCGCTGCTCGGATCGTGCGTGGCGCCGAAGAGCTCCAGGGCGCCGGTTGCTTTGCGCTCGTGCTGGAGGCCATACCGGCGCAGGTAGCCACGCTCATCACCGGGCGACTGGAGATCCCGGTGATCGGGATCGGTGCCGGCGCAGGGACCGACGGGCAGGTGCTCGTGTTCAACGACCTGCTGGGCATCTTCGACGACTTCAAGCCGAAGTTCGTCAAGCGTTACGCCGAGCTTCGCCCGGTCATGGACGACGCGCTCAGCCGCTACGTGAGCGACGTGCGAGAGCGACGTTTCCCAACCGGTGCGCATACCTACGACATCCCCGCACACGAGCTTGCGAGCTTCCGCGAAATCATCGCCCAAGCCCGGCCATGACCGAGCGGTTCGAGCGATCGGATATGCGCGAGCTGGAGTGGCGCCGAGGATGGCTAGCTGTAGATCCTGAGGACGTTGTTCATCCGGTCCTCCTTGGAGGCTGGTGGTGTCAAAGCCCCAGTCCCAAGGAGATACCGGATGAAGCTGCACGGTAATGCTGCGCTGTCATTTAGGCAGCGTGAGCGGATGGTTCGTCGTGTCGTTGACCAAGATTGGTCTGTGAGGGAGGCTGCCCTGGCAGCCGAGGTCAGTGCCCGGACAGCGGGGAAGTGGGTCGGCCGCTACCGCGCTGAAGGAATCGCGGGGCTGTTGGATCGCTCCTCGGCGCCTTTGTTTGTCGCGAACCGCAGCAGCGAGAGCACGATCGAGGTGATCGCGGCTTTGCGGCGTCTGCGGTTCACGGGCCCTGAGATCTCCGAGGTGCTCGAGCTGCCCGGCTCGACGGTCTCGGGGATCCTCAAGCGGATCGGGATGGGCCGCCTGGGCCGGCTCGGAATGGAGCCTGCGGAGCGCTACGAACGGACGGTCGCGGGCGAGCTGATTCATATCGATGTCAAGAAGCTCGGCCGGATCCACGGCGGCGCTGGGAAGCGGGTCACGGGCCGCCAGCGCAACCCAAAAAAGACCCGAGTCGACCGAGACGGCGTCAACCGCCAGGCCGTTGGCTGGGAGTGCGTGCACATCGCAATCGATGACGCGACTCGTCTTGCCTACGCCGAGGTATTGACCGACGAGAAGGCCACCACAGCGATCGGTTTCTTGCGCCGAGCGATCGCGTTCTATGAGCGCCATGGCATGAAGGTCCAAGAGCTTCTGACCGATAACGGCGCCCCTTACCGCTCAGCAGTGCACGCCATTGCCTGCCGCGCGATCGGGATCCGCCACCTACGCACCAGGCCCTACCGGCCCCAGACTAATGGGAAGGCAGAGCGCTTCATCCGGACCATGCTCGCCGGCTGGGCCTACGGAGCGATCTACCGCGACAGCCAAGAACGCACAGCAGCTCTTGACGGCTGGCTATGGACCTACAACCATCGAAGACCACACCAAGCCATCGGGCGACAAACACCCATCACCCGCATGAACAACCTGCTCGGGTCTTACAGCTAGCGCTTGCGCAGTCCTGCGATGATGGTGGCCACGGCTTGGCCGGTTCGAGCGCGTTCGGCGACTGGGTTCTGGCGCGGTGAGGTTCATCGTCACGGCCTCGTGCAGTAGCGCGAGGATCATGTGGGCGAGCGCGAGGGGGTCGGCATGTTCGAGCTGGCCGGCCTCGATAGCGGCGTTGAGCCCGTCGGCGAGCATCTGCAGCCCGTAGGGGGCGATCGTTTCGCGCCATGCCGCCCAGCCGAGTGCCTTACGGCCCTCGTACAGGCCGACACGCTGTAGCTCCTTTGAGCGAAGACACTCATCCAGGTACCACTGGACGCCGGTCTCGAGCGCAGTAAATGGGTCTGGTGCGTCGGCGAGGGCGACGACCAGCCGCTGTGTGAAGTCGCTCTCGACGGCCTCGAGCACGGCCGCCATGAGCTCCTGCTTGCCGCTGAAGTGGTGGTAGAGGCCGCCACGGCTAATGCCCGCCAGCTGCAGGACCTGTCCTGTGCTGACGCCGTCATAGCCATGCTCGATGACGAGTTCTCGCGCAGCTTGGACGATCTTCTCGCGGGTCGCCTCGGCGCGCGCTGAGTTGTGCTCGACATTGCTCGCGCGTGCCATTGATGGCTATGTTATCTTTGCTGAACCGACAGTCGGTCGGTGTGTCATCACGATCAGCCCACTGGGCTAGGAGGACCAATGGAGACATACGTCATCCTCAGGCGCAGCGCCTGGGGATCCCCGCAGGAGCTCGAGCAGGCCGCCGCCCGATCGAGCAAGGTCGGCGACGAGGAGATGGCGCAAGACATCCGCTGGATACGCAGCTACGTACTCACCGAGCCCGACGGCCGCGTCGGCACAGTCTGCATCTATCAGGCAAGCAGCCCACAGGCCATCCGCGAGCACGCCGAGCGCGCACAGCTTGCGGCCGACGAGATCATTCCTGTCGCCGACACTGTGATCGTGCGAGCTGACCCACAGGTCGCTACTGCATAGCCGCGAATGACTGGGTCGAAGAGCTTGGGGCGTTGGTCCAATGCTCTGAGGGCACCGCCATCAGAGTGAAGAGGTCGATGTTGCACGCAGCTGGTCGCTGTAGCCGGTGGGGAGGATGTCCTGTGCGGTGATGCCAAGCGCCTCGCATAGCTCCTTGACGTTGTGGTGCTCACCCTCCAGGTCTGAGCTGGGCTGCGCGACGGCCTCCAGCTCGATGAAGCTCCCCAGGCCCTTGACCTTGTCGATGTGGATCCTGACGTTGCGCCAGAGCAAGAGCCTCCTTGACTTCTCAACGACGACGAGCACACCCAGCGCCAGCGCCAGGGCGTCCTTGAGGTCCTGTGCTTCGAGGACTGGGACGATGCGGTAGCGACTCTCCCGCGCTTCGCTCTCATCGGCGCGCTCGTAGTAGATCAGCTCGCTTCCCTGCTCCTGCTCGCGCAGCTTCAAGCGGCCTTTGGCGACATCGAAGTAGGTATCTGTCTGATGGAGGAAACCTCGATCCCCCGCACCGAGGGCGAGGGACGTCTGGAGGGACCGAGCTGGGTCTGGGTCGCGGGCCTTCAACTCGATATTGCGGCTGAAAGGCGCCGGTGACCGATCGCTCATCGTCTCTCAGGGCCGGCTGGCGTTGGTTCGAGTACATCCATTCGCATGACCATGCCATCCTCGAGCTGGTAGCGATGGCGGACGCTGGACTCCGATAGGAGCTCGCCACGACCACCTTCCCAGGCGTTGGGCCAGTCCACCCTTGGGTGCATCAGCTCGAGTGTTGCCTCAACATCGCGAGCATTGAACGCGCTGTAGGCAGACCGCAACACCAGCTCAGACTCAGACACGTTCCCAACGTATCGCGCGCAGCGCAGGACGAGGTCGACGGGCTGGGGACCTCGGCCTACTTCCTTGCTACCGCCTCGAGTCGCGCGTGCGCCTTGGACAGGGCACTGAGACGCTCGCATGTCCACTGGGGCTGTCCTTGAAGCTGAAGCTCGCAAAGAATCTGAGGTCACCTCTGGGGCAGCTGTTGGCGAGCGAGAAGCCGCCGCTGCGGTGGAGGCGCATGCGCTTGCCGTGGACGCGGCGCGTATATGTCAGCTTGGAGGTGTCGAGCGTTATCGTTGCCTTTGTGGTCGAGACGTCGGGGCCGTCCGGCACCGCCGGAATCAACGGCATCGCAAAGTCCAGCTCGCTGCCAAACGGGCTCGAGGCGGGCGCCAGCGCACCGGTGGCCAGAACCTGGGCGTAGACGGGCTCTTGACCGCTGATGTACGCGATCAATCCCGGGCGTCCGTCCTGCGGCGGGCCTGCAAACACTTCGATCGCGGGAAGCTCACGGCTGGATGGGTAGCCGCCGAAGGGCGTTTGCCAGAACATCATTCCGCTACCTATCTGAGAGCCCTGGGAGCAGTGGCGCTCTTCCAGTGCTGCGGGTTCGCATGTCGGCTGCGCGGGTCGCAGGGCGGTATATCTCAAGGCAGCAGGAAGGTAGAGCTGGAAGCCGGTCAGCGGCGGAGGGGTTGTCCCTTCGCCGCCAGCGAGTTCGATGGTGAAGTGGAGGCTGGTTCTGGCCCCGTAGCGGTCTGGTGAGAGCGACACGCTGAGCTTGGATTCGAGCCGGTAGGGTGCGCTCGGTCCGAGCGGCGGTGGGCGATCAAAGACCAGTTCGGTTGGTGCGGACACTTCCGAACCGGCGCCTTCTGTATTCGCGGCGCGTACCCGCACGCGGATAGTGTGCTCGACGTCGCTCGCAGCGAGCGTATAGCTCGACCCCCCAGCTCCTACGATCGGCGTGCATCGGAGTCCATCGATGTTGCAATCCTCCCACGTGTAGCTAAACGTGGTCGGGGAGTTGGTCCACGCTCCGGCGCTCGCTGTAAGCGTTTCGCCTTCGCGTGGGTGCCCGGAGCCAGGGATCATCGGCATGGCCGTGACCGCCGGGGCATTGGTGCTCGCCTCCGGGATGCCCAAGGTCTCCAAGCCGACTTCGCCTACCGCGACGCACCCCGTATTCGGCACGCAGGTGAGAGCGCTCGGGCGGATCAGGTTGATGAACTGGCGCCTCCAGTCACCTTCCTGAGGATCGCCTTCGATCGCTTCTTGAGCGAGCGCGACGCAAGCGGTCTGGGACATGCACGCGATTGACACGAACGGGCCGCTGCTGCCGTTCCCGAGCCGTGCGCTGATCGCGGGGGCCGGCGAGGATGGATCGAACGTCGCTCCCAGGCCGGAAGCATCCACTGCTGTGCACTGCGCGAGCGTTGGACAGGCCACCGCGACGAGCTTCGTCGCTCCTTCGATCGCTCTGACGGACTGGATCTCAGACGATGCCGGATCGAACGTCACGGCGCTGGACCCGCCTACGGCAGTGCACTGTTCGAGCGAGGGGCAGGCGATTCCGTCGAGGGACCGCCATCGCTCCCTGTGAGGATCGCGACGCGAGCGGCGCCTCCGGAAGAGCTCGGGTCGAAGGTCACCTCGCCACTGGATCCGTCCACCGCCGTGCACTGGGTGAGTGATGGACACGAGAGCCCCTCGAGGTCAGCGGCTTCATCGATCGTAAGGAGCCTGGGCACTTCCGCCGAGAAAGGTTCGAACGTGGGCTCTGCGATACCCCGGAGGGCTGTGCATTGAGTGCTCACAGGACAGGCAAGCGCGACGCTCGGCCCCGCGCCGGGCAGCATCGTGCTTCTGGCGCTCTCCGGCCTCGTCGGATCGAACGTCACCTCCGCGCCGGAGCGCGACAGCGCGATGCACTGGCCAGTGGAGGGGCAAGCTATTGCGTCCAGAGCTTCCCCTTCACCCTGGCCTTCGAAGATGGGAGCAATCCGAAATGGGCTGGACCACTCGAGCCTCGCCAAAGCTGCGCTCGGTATCGCGAGCAGCGAGGGCGCCGATACCGCTTGGCAGACAAGCATCAGCCCGAGAGCGCCGGCGAGCCGCCAACCGAGACAACCTCGCGGCTTCGCCAAACAGGCAAGCCGCTGAATCGCGTTACCACAGCCCATGTCGAGAATCATCCCACCCGATCCGTAGAACCCGGCGGCCCTCAGCGGATACCGGCAGATGGCGCTTGGCTCCCCCGTACAGGGTTCTCTGCTGCTTCCGCGCCTCCCTCCTGCTGTAACGGCAAGCAGAGGACTTCGGTGTGCGACTTAGCCGGTGTGTCGCAACGATTCCGACAGCCAACTCAGGACATCTGAGGCGTTCTGTTGAGGCGGGAACACCGGATAGAAGACCTTCACGATCCGTAGGTCGCGCGCGATGAACGTCAGGCGGCGATAAAGCTGCATACCTGCGGCCTCGAATGTAGGCAGGCGCAACGCCTGTGCGAGCTCAAGGGCGCTATCGCTGAGCAGCGGGTATGGAATGTGCTCGCGCTGCGCAAACTCCAACTGTTCGGCGGGGGATTGCGCGCTGACCCCGATCACCGACGCCCCGTGCGCAGCGAGATCCTGCATGTGATCGCGAAACGCGCAGCTCTGCGGCGTGCATCCACGGGCACCGGGTATCTGATCCCACCCCGTCGGCAACGGCTCACCAGGCCTGCCGGTACGCGGATAGACATAGATGACTACCAGTCCAGGGCCGGTGTCGGCGAGTCCGAGCTCGCCGCCTGTTGTGGACGACAGCGCCAGCCTGGGCAGCTCAGCCCCCAGAAGATGGTCTGCTGCCCCGTCGTCCACCGGCACCGGAAGCTCCCCGAGGACACTCTGAAAGGCATCGGGCATCTGCGGATCATCTCAAAAGACGACATCCGCGCGAACTTCAAGGAATCGCTTGGCCACGCCGATAGCATCGCGTGACTCTCCGGGTCGCACAATTTGGCCTCGGTCCGCGCGGCAGCGTGTGCATTGCTGGCCTGGTCGTCATCCTCATCTTGTCTGCGAGCTCCGGCGCTGCCGCCCGCAGTCGATCGAGTAATCCCGTCTTTGCCGGTCTTACGCCGGCGCAATTACACGCCGCCTACCAGCTTCCGGCGGCCACAGGGTCCTCAGCGTCGCAGACGATCGCCCTGATTGAGATCGGCGGCGACCCTACCCTCGAATCGGATCTGGCCGTTTATGACAGACGTTACGACCTACCGAGCTGTACGAGGGCCGACGGCTGTCTTCGCATAGTGAATCAAGAAGGCAGCGCGACGAATCTGCCGGCCAACGCATTCCGCTCAGGCGAGACCTCGCTCGATGTCCAAGAGTCCCACGCGATCTGTCAGAACTGCCGGATCATTGTGGTGGAGGGGAATCCTGACAGCAGTGATCTGATCAAGGAAATCGGCGTTGGGGTAAATACCGCCGTTAGCGAAGGTGCGACGGAGATAAGCATCTGCATCGAGCTTTACGCGGGTTCCACGGAATCGGCAGAATCGGCCTACCTGGTCAAGGCGAACAACGAATACTTCAACCATCCCGGCGTGGTGATCACCGTCGCCTCGGGCGACTGTGGCTACGACGAAACCAACGACCCGGAAAGCTGGACATTCTGCGAGGACAGCCGCTGGCGGTACCCGAGCTTCCCCGCCAAGTCACCGACGGTCATCGGTGTCGGAGGAACGATGCTGACCCGGCGCGGCGGTGTGTGGGGAAGCCAGGTTTGGGCGCAGGGAGGATCGGGCTGCAGCGCGATATTTGCGGCTCCCCCCTGGCAGGCCGCGGTTGCCGACTGGTCTGCGACGGGTTGCGGTAGTGAGCGCCTCGATGTAGACATCGCGGCAAACGCCGACCCCCATACCGGACCAAGCGTCTATGACAGCACGCCGGCGCCGGACTGGCCGCGGCCTGGGTGGGGCGTCGAGGGAGGGACCTCGGCGGCGTCGCCCATCGTGGCTGCGGAGTTCGCCCTCGCAGGCGGAGCACGCGGCGTTGCCTACCCGGCACAGACCATCTACTCCCATGCTGGAGAAGGCAGCGCCTTCGAAGATGTCACCGACGGCACCAATGGCTCCTGCGGGGGCTTCACCGTGTGTCAGAGTGCCGTCGGCTATGACGGTCCGAGCGGCCTCGGCAGCCCAATTGGACTGTCTGCCTTCTCGCTGCCAGGTGCGCCGATCAGCACTGGCCTGCCCAGCATCTCTGGCATGGCGACAGTGGGTCACACCCTCACAGCACACGACAGGACGTGGACAAACAGTCCGACTTGGGTCGGATATCAGTGGGAAGACTGCAATCGCGCCAGCACGGACTGTCTCCCAATCGAGGGCGCCTCGGCAGCCAGATATACGCTCCGCGCGAATGATGTGGGCCGGACGATCTCCGTCATGGAGGTAGCAGGCAACTCGTCGGGCTTCGGGCCGTCGCAATTCGCACAGGCGACACCCGCCGTGCAGCCCGCGCATCTCCCCCTCGGGAGAGCCCCACGCAGGCATAGGGGACGGCGCATTGATCCGACGCCGGAGGCTAGTTGATCACCCGCCGGCCCCAGGCGAAGGAGCTGCCTAGCCAGCTTCCGGTCAACGGCAGCACGTAGACGCCCTGACCGGAGGAGTGGATCACCCAGTTGTTCCCGAGGTAGATCCCCTCGTGGATGATGTTGCTCTTGGTGGCCTTGCTGTTGAAGTGGGCGGATCCGAAGAACAGCAGGTCGCCGGGTGCGAGCTGATCGATGTTCAGCCGTTGCGAGCGAGGGATTTCGCCGGCCTGTTCGGCGGCCGTGCGTCCACGTATCTGCTTGCCCCAGGGAAGTCCAGAGACCTTGTATACCCGCCAGGCGAATCCGGAGCAGTCGAAGCCACCGTGTTCGAGACCGTCGGCGGTGTTGTCGGTGGTGCCGCCCCACACATATGGGTAGCCGATGCGCGAGACGGCGATCCGCAGCGCCTGGCGCTGGGAGGCGGTCATCTGGGGGAGTTCGAACGCGGACAGCGACTCCTGTGCGTCTGTAACGTCCCAGGGGTTCAGGTCGATCACCCGTGCCAGCGACCAGGCGGCTTCCGCGCGGGTGATCGACTGATCCGGGAACAGATCGAGTCGCTGTGCGCCCACCGGGTGCTCGTAGCGCAGTTCCAGAGAGCGCGCCAGAACCTCCGTTCCAAAGTATGACGGCGGATCGAGGCCGACCGCAGCGGCGGTTCGCTGCACGTGTGCCGCTGCGCTGGCGAGGCCCAGCTCTTCGACGAGCATGCGGTCGAAGGTGGCCACGGTGACCAGGTTCTGCGCGGTGTGGGCCACCGGCGCCGGAGGTGGGCTGGTTGTTGCGAACCCGCTGGCAAGACGCTGTTCACCGGCCCCCTGTTCACTGCCGGCGTTTTGTTCACCGCTCGCGCTCTGTTCACCGCTCGCGCCCTGTTCAGCGGCTGTGCTCTGGAGCCTCGCGGCCAGCGCCACCATCGCCGCGTTGGCCTGCGCGCCCGACAGCCGGCCGGCACCGGAGAAGGAGCCGGCACTCTCGGACATGAGGCCGTCGGCTAGCACCTGACGCTGCTGGGCTGAGTCCCAGCTTGCGGCCGAAACTGCGGCCGCTGCACGCTCGCAGCCAAGCGTCCCGCAGGCGAGCAGCATGGTGAGCGCGAGGGATATGCGTAGCGGCCGGCTGCGGGCACGCTTGAGCAGGGTGTGCGTCACGCATTTTCATATCGGTGGTGTGTCTGCGGCGCTGCATCTGGTAGCCGTCAGCTCGACATATCGACCAGAGAAGCAAGCAGGTACTGGCACTCGTTTGCCGACAAGAACATGGGCGAACCTTCTCTCAGGGCTGCTCCACGACCATCAGGCTGTGGCCGGTCGGGTCGCGAAACCAGAACATCGGCGGCACAGGGTCACCCATGCGCGAGACCTCGGCGTCAACATCTACGCCAAGCGACTTGAACTGCGCGTGCGCCGCGCCGATGTCCTGAGTATTCAGCGTGATGCCCGTCTGCATGGGCACGATCTCTCCGCTGCCCGTCGGCGGCAGGGCGAGCGCTATACCGGCACTTCCCTCGGGCGGATACACCTCCACCCAGCGGTAGCTGCCGCCCATCTCAATATCGGTCCGCTTCTCGAATCCGATGGACTCGTAGAACTTGATCGCCCGGTCCTGATCGGTTGTGGGAATGCAGATCAGGCCAATCTGACGGACGGCAGTTGTTGCAGTGCTCATAACGAACCTCCTGTGGTGCTCGATTACACCTTTAGTCCCTGGCTTGCGCGAAGACTGATCGGTTTTGCCCGAATCGTACGCCGCCAAACCGAGGACCCATACAGGTGGTTCGACGGCGTCTGATGAATAGTAGGATCGCGACCGTGCCGTTCGCGCTCAGGAACCTCAAGGAGGATCTGGAGGATCTCGGGTCCAACTTCGACGGCGCGCCGGACCTGGAGTTTCGCCACGCAAGCAAGGCGCTCGAGCTCGAGCAGTGCGGGCTCTGCTACCAGCGCATCCCGCCCGACTATCGCTTCCCATACGGCCACACGCATAAGGAGCAGGAGGAGATCTACGTGGTCGTGCGCGGGAGCGGGCGAATGAAGCTCGACGACGAGATCGTCGAGGTCAAGGAGTGGGACGTGGTTCGCGTCTCACCCGGAACGTGGCGAGGCTACGAGGGCGGGCGGGAGGGCCTTGAGATCCTCGTCTTCGGTGCGCCCAACCTCGGCGAGAATCCGCGTGAGGACGTGGAGGGTCAGCGCGACTGGTGGGCTGACTAGCGCCTGTAGCCGTTCTGTCTCGCCCGCGCCTGCGTATGCTAGGGCCGAACGTGTCCGGTGCGACGGTGAGAGATGCGGGCGTGGACGATGCGCTGGCGTGCGCGGCGATCTACGCGCCGTACGTGCACGAGACGGCCGTCAGCTTCGAGGGCGAGCCGCCGACGCCCGCGCAGATGGCCGAACGCATCGTGGCGGCGACGCGTATGCACGCATGGGTCATGCTCGAAGACGATGGCCGCGTTGTCGGCTACGCGTATGGTGCGCCGCACCAGAAGCGAGCGGCCTATCGCTTCTCGTGCGAGGTCAGCGTCTACGTCGAGCAAGGCCGGCGACGCACCGGCTCGGGGCGCGCGCTCTACGAAGCACTGTTCGAGCGGCTCACAGCGCGTGGCTACCGGATGGCCGTCGCGGGGATGACGCTGCCGAACGAGGCGAGCTTGGGCCTGCACCGAGCGATGGGCTTCGAGCCGGTCGGCGTCTACCGGCGGATCGGCTGGAAGCTCGGCGCGTGGCACGATGTCGCGTGGATGCAGCGCGCGCTCGGCGTCGAGCACGACCCTCCCCCCGAGCCGCGCTGAGGTGACCGCGTGTCTTCAAGCGCGGGCTCACGGATGACGAGTTCAAGTCAGACGCCATGATCGGCTGCTCGTAGGTTGGCGGCAGCCCAGTTCATGTCATCACCTTGTACTTGAGGTGCGTGACGCCGGGCGCCTCGACCGCCCGGACCTGCTCAAGCTCGATCTCGGCTCCCCCGAGGTTGTCGAAGAGGCGAGCGCCGTCCCCGAGTAGCACCGGAACGATGTGGAGCTCGAGCTCGTCCAGGAGCCCCGCCGCCAGGTACTCTTGAATGACCTGGGCGCCGCCCCACAGCCGGACATCCTGGCCGTCCGCGGACTCCTTCGCCCGCTCCAGCGCCCGCTCGATCCCGTCGGTGACGAAGTGGAACGTCGTGCCCCCCTCCATCTCGACCGGCTTGCGCGGGTGATGGGTGAGGATGAACACCTCGTTGTGGTATGGCGGGTCGTCTCCCCACCAACCCTTCCACTGCTCATCCCCCCAGTCCCCGCCGCCCACGGGCCCGAACATGTTGCGGCCCATCACGCCGGCGCCGACGTTCTCGCGCGTCTCCTCCATGATCGAGGTGCTCTCGTTCACCTCTCCGCCCTCGTGGCCGTGGGATTGGCGTATCGAGAACAGTTGCGGACACGGCGTCTACCTTCCTGGATCGTAGTCCACGCAACCGTTCCGGCGCTTGGTCGCGTGCAGCCGCTTGCCACCTTGCCCATGGGCTCCTGCGGAGTGACGTTGGGGACGGATCTCGCTTGACGAAGCGTAGCGGCCTTCAGACTTCAATCCCAAGCGTCGTCCTGAGGTGGGCACGGCCCGTGGGGAGTGGGTTTCGCTCGGCGTTGTCCGTTTCCGCCGAAAACGCTCGTTGTCGCTCTGGATGTGCCCACAAGTACGGTGTCTCGACCTCAAACTTCAAGTCGGCGGGTCGGGCTCGTCTCAGCAGATGGTGAATTTCACCCGCAGTGTGGTGGTGACAGTTACGGTCTTCTTGTGGCCGCCCTTATCGTTGGTCTTCTTGTAGGAGATCGTGACTGTGAGCGGATGCGAGCCGGATTTGAGTGCGGCGATCGACATCTCGACGGTGACGGGGACCTGGCTAGCGGTCGCATTCGGCGTGTAGGTGATGATGGTGATCTTCTGCTTTTTGCCGTTGCGTGTCACGGTCTTGTCATGCACATGCTTAACACCGTTGCCGATGTAGAACGCGACCCTGGAGAACTTGAGCTTCGCGGCCTTGGACTTCGCGATCGTGGTCGACGTGACCGTCGCCGCGACATCCTTCGTCTTTGCGATGCACGCGATCGGGGATGGGCTCGTCAGCGTGATCCTCTGATCGCCGAACGTCGTCTTATTCACCGTCGGTGGCGGTGGTGCCGCCAGGGTCGTGAACCGCGCTGGCGACATGCTCGTCGCGCTGCCGGCACTGTTGGTCGCGAGGAGTCGGTAGTAGTAGACCGTCCCCGCACGCAGCCCGCTCGCGTTGGCGGTGACGGCAGCCGCAGCCGACGCGGCTCCCGCGCTGGCGACAGGTAGCGCGGTATATGAACCGAACGAGGGGCCGGTGCTGAACTCGAACTGGTAGGTCGTGGCCGCGCCGTTGGGGTCGACCGACCCGTTCAGCGTCGCCGTCGTCTGCGTGACGGCGCTCGTCGAGACCACTGGCAAGACTGCGGCAGGGGTCAGCTCCAACGCGCCGAGGTCGCACCCATTGGCTGGGCGTGGCGTTCCGATCTCATCCGTCGGGTCGCACGAGCTGCCAACGCCAAGCGCCGGGCTGCCCGCTCCCGGCTTCATCGTCTCCAGTGACCCGCCGTTGTTCTGCAGCGGACCCAACAGCGGGTCCGAGGTGATAGGCGACCCGGTTGCGGTCGCGCCGCCGGACGTGTTCGTCGAGCCGATGATGCTCGGGCTAACCAGCGCGCTCGTGCTGGTGTTCATGTTCTTGCCGTTGATCTGAATGAGGTAGAACCCGCCACCCGCGTTGCCAGACAGGATCGACCCCGCGACCGTGACCGCCGCAGCCGTAGCCGACCCAGCGGGCGTCGTCCCACTCGCGATCGTGTTCCCGAACGCGAGGCTCTCTGCACCGCCGCCAAAACCACCACTCGCGGTGTTCGACGCGATCGTCGACCAGTTGAGTGACAGTGACCCATCGACGTTGAACACCGCCCCGCCAAGCCCAGCACCACCAGCGCCGGCCGTCCCGCCATAGATCATCCCGCCCGCCCCACCGATCGCGCTGTTCCCAGCCAGCGTCGAGTCTGACACCGACACCGCACCGAACAGCGAGAACACCGCCCCGCCCATACCCGCCCCACCACCGCCGTTGCCGTTGCCGCTGACGGCACCGCCGCCGAAGCCGCCGAGCACACCGCCGCAGCCACTGCAGCCGCCGCCGTACACGCCGCCGCCGCCACCGCCGAAGCCGCCATAACCGCCCGCAGCCGAGCCGCTGCCGCCACCGCCGAAGCCACCGCCGCCCGCACCGTTGCCGTAGCTGCCACCACCACCACCAACGCCGCCGCCGCCGCTGCCCGCGCCCGCGTTGGCGCTGCTGCCGCCAGCGCCGAAGGCGCCGCCAGCGCCTGCCGTGCCGCACTCACAGCCGTAGCCGCCATCACCGCCATCGCCGCTGCCGCTGCCAAAGCTGCCCAACCCGCCGCCCGGCCCGGCGTTTGTATCCGTGCCACTCCCGCCAGGATCGGCGGAGCGAAACCCGCCGCCGCCGCCCCCGTTACCGCTCGGTCCCGGGGCGCCCGCGGCTCCACCCACGTCGCCGGGGGCAGACCCACCGAAGCCGCCGCCGTTATCGGCAGAAACGCCGCTTGCAGGCGAGTCCTGACCGATCCCGCCGCCGCCGTAGCCCGCCGTCGCGTCGTTCGCGCTGCCCCCCTGCGCGACGTTGGCGGCCAGCGTGACCTGCTCGAGCGCCAGCGTCCCCTGATCGAAGATCGCCCCGCCCAATCCGGCACCACCACCGCCACTGGCAGAGTTCCCGCCCTGCGCCAACCCGTTCGACAGCGTCAGATTCTGCAAAGTCAGAGTCCCCGCCAAGATCCCCGACCCCCCAACTCACACACAGAAGGTCGGACAGCCTCCTGAACCCATGCTTTCGGGAAGACTGCCTCGATCGCGTCGGGGAACCCGTTCAGCCCGTCGACGCAGCACACCAGGACGTCCTGGACGCCGCGCTGGTGCAGGTCGTTCAGGACAGCGAGCCAGAACTTCGCGCCCTCGGTGTCTTGCCACCAGATCCCGAGGACCTCGCGTTCGCCCTCGACGCTGACACCGATCGCGAGGTAGCAAGCCCGGTTTTGGACGGAGCGGTCTTCACGGACCTTGACCATCAGGCAGTCGAAATACGCGATCGCGTAGACCCGCTCCAAAGGCCGTGTGCGCCACGCCTGCACGTCCTCGAGAATCGCGTCGGTCACGCGGCTGATCGTGTCGCGGCCGACGTTCACGCCATAGAGATCGCGTAGGTGACTTTCGATGTCACGGACGCTCATCCCGCCCGCGTAGAGGCCGAGAATCTTCTCGTCCAGCCCCGCCAGCCGCGTCTGGCGCTTGCCGACGAGCTGCGGCTCGAACGTGCCGGCCCGATCCCTCGGGGTATTCACAGCGACCGGCCCGAGCTCACTCTGAACCGTCTTCGGGGTCGACCCATTGCGATGATTCCCGGCACCATCAGGGGGAGCCTGCCCGGGTGGATAGCCGAGATGCTCTGTTAGCTCCGCGCCAAGCGCGGTCTCAATCACACGGCCCGCCAGCTGGCTGAGGAAACCGCCGGGGCCCGTGATCTCCTCAGGCTCCAGGCCCTTCAACGCGTCCTGGAGCTCATCCGCGGGCAGCAACCCCGCCAAACGATCAACGACATCCTCGGCTACCGCCGGCGGCTCACCAACCGGCTTCGTGCTCGTCTTGGACTTCATGGTCTGCGTACTCATCAGGGGTCCTTTCCGGGCCGACACACAAGCCCGATCGCTCACCCCAACCACACACAGAAGACCGGACAGACCCTCACGCAACGTGCACCCGCCCGCCGACCCAGCACCCAGCGTGTCCGCCGTGCTCGACACCGTGATCGTCTCCACCGCCAACGCCTCCGGACACGCCGCAGCCAGGACCGCCACCACCAGACCCACCCCGAGCAACACCCGCTCACCGCGAGCGCAGCGCCCAAACAGAACCCGATCCCGCCACCCCGCTGCCGATCCACCTGCCATCGAAACCACCCTACACGACCTACGAAACCGGCCACCCAACTTGCACCCCGACCGACCCGCGTTACACAACGAGCGTGACACGCAGCGTCATCGTGGCCGCGACGCGGTCATCGAGCAGTAGGGTGGAACGATGGGAAGGCAGGCAGGCGTCGCGCTTTACGTGCTTGCGCTGGTGGTCGTCATAGTCGGCGTGGACGTCTTGTTCTTCAGGCATCGGTTCTCGGAGCGCCTGATGGTAAACGTCGGGATTGTCCTGGTGTTCGCGGCGTTCTATTTGAGGTTCCTGAAGCGAGCGTGAGCGGGACGTCCCGATGAACGCAGCCAAGGACCACGCCGCTCGGAAAAGTCTTCGCGGGTGGTGGGCATCTCCCCCGCGACCCGGCATGCAACGCCTGATCAATCCATGGGAGTACCGCCACGTCCGCGCCTTTGGGGTCACGCGTATTGCTGGTGGCTTTGTCGCGGCCACCGCGGGCGTCGTGTGCCTCTCGTACGCCGCCTACGGATGGGCAGCCTTCTTCCTGGTTGTTGGGGTGCTGAACCTCGCGGGTGGCTACTGGTACATCACTATCGCTCGCTCCTCGCCTCCCCGGGCTTGAGCCCGCGTGCGGCGACATCGCCGTGATTGATCCTCCCGACTGACCGTCGTGAAAGCTCCACCAGGTCGAGGGTCGTGGACTTCTCGGCCGCGTCGGTGAGGCCCGATCAATGAAGTACTGGCCGAGAGGGGTGGCCTCCCCTTGTGTAGCAGCGGTTGAGGTGTAGGATCGGTTGATGACGCAACAGCAGGGCGCGGGTGCGGTGGCAGTCGCCAACGAGGAGGCGGTGCGTGCATGGAACACCGTCCTGTATGAGCGGTGGAAGTCGAACCGCAAGGTGTTCGTAGGCGCGCTAACAGAGGTCACCGAGGACGTCTTTGAGCTCTTTCCGCCGCCCGAGCATGGGCGTTGCATCGATATCGGGTGCGGCTTCGGCGAGACCACTCAGCGGCTGGCTGAACTCGTCGGGCCGGGAGGCTTCGCGCTCGGCACCGATTCTTCGCCACGGTTTATCGAGGACGCCCGTCGCGAGGCCGTCGAGTCGGGTGTCGAGAACATTGCGTTCGAGACCGCCGATGCGCAGACGGCTGAGTGGGATCAGATCTATGACTACGCCTTCTCGCGTATGGGGACGCAGTTCTTCGCCGCACCGGTCCCGGCTATGCGCGCGATCCGCGGTGCGCTCAAGCCGGGCGGTACGCTCGTCAAGATCTGCTGGCGCCGCAAGGCCGAAAGCCCAATGTGGGCGGAGACCGAGCAGGTAGTTGAGCGGTTCCTCTCGCGCCCTGACGAGTACGAGGCTGACACCTGCGGGCCTGGGCCATTCTCGCTCGGTAACCCCGAGACCACCCGCGGGATTCTCGAGGCCGCCGGGTTCGAGGAGATCGAGCTGCATCAGCGCGACTTCGACTACTTCATGGGCGCTGACATGAACGAAGCGATCGACTCCCTGCTCGCGATCGGACCCGGCGCCGAGCTGATCCGCCTGAACGGCGAGTACGGGGAGAGTCGTAGGGGCGAGATCGCCGAGGCCCTGGAGGACTACTACGCCGCCTGGCAGAAGCCCGACGGCTCCATAGTCGGCCGCGGAGCCGCCTGGATCGTCGCGGCCACGAACCCCGGCTAACACGAGCTACCCACGTCAAGGGACCGTGCTAGCCGCGTCGTCAAGGACAGCGACCCCAAGCGCGTCAAGGTTGACTCCAAGCCATGATCGACGGAATCCGCGTGGATGCACGCGGTCAGATCGAACCGACCTTCCGCGTACCTGCGGTTCGCATTGAGGAGGGTTACATGGAGCCAGCCGGGATCGAACCGGCGACCTCCTGCTTGCAAAATGCTCCGGACGACCTCGGCGCAGAGCGCGGCGCCATACGCGCCGGCCGGCTGGGGACGCTATACGTGCGCGATCTAGATGACGCGGCACGAGCACTGAGTCTCCGGCGCGTCGATGCCGGCACGAACGTCGTCTTCGCGACGGGCAACTTGACGTCGTGTTCGAGCGCGAGCAGCGTGGAGGGACTGCGAATCGCGGCGTTCAGCCAGGTGGCTGTGGACCTGTTGACGGGCTCCGGGTGCAATCCCAGCGAGGCGAGCGCCCTGCTTGATTGGATGCAGAGCAATGAGTCAAGCTGGCGATCATCTCCCTGAGCAGCTATCAGTCTCCGGGGTCATCAAGGATGGCGTGCTTGCCGATGCGCAGCCACACAATGTGTGGTTCGCCCGTCCTGACCTCCTGCCCATAACGAAACGTCGCTCGGCCATCCGCCGCCCAAGTCATCTCCCACACGTCCTCAGTGCCTTGGACTCGCTTGACCCGCAAGCCCGGCGCGAACTGCGGCGGGCGCGATCGCAGTCCCGCGACAAGCTCGTCACGCGCTGCCAAGAACGCATGACGCTGCTGGCCGGTCAGTTTGCGCATGTCGCGCTCAAAGCGCGCTGAGCGTCCGTAAGTAGGCGACAATCGAGCTCTGGGCTACTGGTCGGGCGAGCCGTCGTCGTAGGGAAGCGCCAGGATTGCCTCGTCGAACTCCTGCTCGGAGGCGAAGAACACATCCTTGCCTGTGCGGGCCTGGTAGTCGTTCTTCTCCGCGGGCGTGAGCTTGCGTACCAGCTCGCCACGCTCGGTGCTCTCTACGATCACCACAGGCTCATGCTCCAGGCCAGCACGCTCCCGCAGCTCTGGCGGCAGCCGTTTTGCATCGACAACGATGGGGGCTAGAACACTGGACATCAGCTGATCCTCACAGATCCATTGTGCCACCTGCGCAGGCCCGTGGCGAGGTCGACATTGCAGCTGGTATCAGGAGGAGCCCCAGGACGCCACGAGGTATTGCGGGGCGTGCTCGTAGTGGTGGCAGTACTCAAACCAAGGGAAGACCCTCGCTTGCTCGCCACCGTCGTTGACAGCGACCTCCCCGGCGGCGATGTTCATGATGGCACCGTTCTTGAGCGCATCGGCGATGTCTTCGCCCGTGAGGTCCGGCAGGTCCGCTTCCAAGAGCACTTCAAGGAAGTCGAGGTGGTCGGTGATGGCACCCTCGGGTGGCGCCCAGCCATGGCCATCGCCGTGCATGTGGGCGTCTGGGCTCATGAGGCTTCAGGGGCCGGGTGCGGGTGTTGCGGCGGTGGGGTTGGTGCGGGTGGCGATCCAGCGCGTTGTTTGTGTCGAGGGAGCGCCGCAGCCGTCGTTTGAGCTCTCCTGCTCAGTGGCGAGTTTGCTGTCGGTTTGGCGACCATTGCAGCGTGTAGCTGTCGTAGAGCCCAGAGGATCCTGGAGCTGTTGCGCAGGGGACTGTGACGGGCGGGAACGTGGCGGTATAGATCCCGTCGTGGGCTGTGAGCGTCGTTTCGCTTGGCCCGTAGAGTGTTTGGCGCAGGAACAGGGTGTGGCAGGAGGACTGGCAGACGGTCTTGAAGGTCCACGGGCGCTTGAGCGTGGTGCCGGCTGGCTCGTCGGCGATGTTGACCTCTTTGAGGACCGTTCCGGTGGCCGTCCATTGGCCAGGGGGAAGGGGGATGTTCGGTGCTCCCGGGGCGCCAACCGGTCCCACTAAAAAGAGCAAGGCGGCCTCGCCGAGCACGAATATCCCTGGCGCTAGTTGGAACCTTCGAGGCAGGGCCAGGCGACCTCCGGGGATCTGTAGTTCGCCGGTCATCGGATCGGTGTATTGGGCGAGCCGCGCACGATGTATGCCAGCGAAGTATCTGACGAGCCCGAACGTAAGGCAATGCCCGTGAGCGCCACAAGCACATCGACGGCCAGAGGGAAGCTCGTTCTCACCGCCATAAACGACGCGACGAATAGCCACTGCAAACCTCCGATCGAAAGACCAGCGCGCAGAACGCGCGAGGACAAGTCGAAGCGCTGAGCTTCATCCGGGTCCGTGATCGGTGCCTTCGCGTCTGGACGTGCACGCATCTCAACGATGTCGGCACCTCAACGCAGGATCCTAAGGAGAGTCCTTGGCCCACCGGACGAGATATCTACATGGTCCTCACCAACCGCGACCTAACGGATGTGATCGTCCCGATAGACGTGGTCAAGGCCGCTGCAAGGCAGATCCTGCTCCTCAGCCATATGCTGAACGGCTGTGGCGATCTCGCCGAGTCGAGCTGGATCCAGCTGTTCGGGTCGTTGGGCAAGCCAGGCCTCCAGGCGTGAGCCGTGGAGGTACACGCACCTGTCCTCTTCCACGGGCTGCTGGGGAAACTCCGACCAGAAGACGACCACTGCATACACCCACAGAACAGTGTCCTGTCCGCCGTTCGATCTCTTCCTTGAGACTCGCCGCCGCACCCAGCGCCTGTTTAGTGATCGACGAGACAGGTGTGTTGGCCTCTGGATCATGGCGTCGAGTCTGGCGGGGTACGCCGGCTCTGATCTCCATGCTGCCCTGGGGGTTCTTGGTCTCCAGCAGGTAGACGCCGCTTGGGCCGACGGCGATGTGATCGTAGTTGCCATACCGCTGCTTGACGTCGTGCACCACCGTCCATCCGGCCTGCTCCAATGGCATAAGCGCTGCCTCGGTCTTGCGCTCCCCTTCGGCGCCATCATGCCACTGCTCGACATAGCGAGGGGGCGTCTCTCGGAACATCACCCACATAGCCACGGCGGCGCCGCAAACCAGTCCGGCAGTCCATGGCACCAGCTGCTTGTCCAGCAGCAGAACCACAAACCCCGCGAGGATAAAGGGACCGCAAACCACTGCGAGTAGCGGCCTCGTCTGACGCCGCCAGCTCCGAAGGCCGCGCTGGTAGCGCTGCTCGGCATTGACACCTGCCCGCGTGACCCTGACCGGTCTGCCGATCGCCATGGCATCGATATCGGCAACAAGACTTCCCGATCTGAGGAAAGCGCACGTCAAGCAGGTGGAATGCCAGTCGTTTCCTGAGGGAGGCAACATCGCCCATCCCCGCAGATCGGTTCGTGTCGCCGGCCACCCCGGTGCGTGGGCCGAGGCCGCCGCAAGGGCGGCAGGGCGTCTCGCGCTCTCAACGCGCGGTGGTTGTCGCCGGTATGAGAGGCTTGCTGGATGTACCGGCGTCGATGAAGCGGAGGCGAGGTGGAGAAGAAGTTCACGAGCGATGAGATGCCGCTTTCGCAGCTCTTGGACCAAGCGTGCGCTGGCGTACTCCAGCTCCCTGATTTCCAGCGCAGCTGGGTGTGGGATGACAATCACATAGCGAGCTTGCTGGCTTCGATCTCCCTGTCGTATCCGATTGGGGATACCCACCGGCAGTCCGTCGTTGCTCACGCCGGAGGGCACGCTCATGCCGGGCCATCCGAGCACGTTCCACGCCCAGGCGTATGGGCACGAGCCGGCGACCACCTGATCGGTCGCCCAACTGCTCAGGCGCGAAGTTCTCCCCACTCTGAGGGGCAGGCTCGCGCTCGTGGGTGAAAGGACCACGTCTACACGCTCGAAGATCGACCCCACCCGCCGCGCCAGCCAGGGCTCGAGGCCCCGAGCAAAGGGCAGCACGCTCCGGGCCAGTACTCCTCCGACTATTGCGCTCTCTCGCGTGCGCCGGTCAAGCAGCGAGCGGTCGGGGACATTGGATGTCCACCTCCAGACGCCGGCCTGCCCTCTCGCGACGAGGGTAAGTCCCAGCAGCCCCTTCGGGCCGTAGGAGGGGTTGGCCTCGATCACCTCGTGGCCGAGCTCGGCGAGCACTCCCGCCATGCGCTTCGTCGCCTTGGCGATCTCCGGATCCAGACGCACGGGCGCACCGCTGAAGGGCGCCCTCATGGAGAGCGCGATCCGCAGCCTGCCTGGCTCTCGCTTGGCCGCGAGTGTGAAGGGTTCTGCTGGCAGCGGGGGGATGTGCCGCTCGCCGGGGTGGGGGCCGCTCATCACATCGAGCATCAGGGCGCAGTCGGCCACCGTTCGGGTCAGCGGCCCGATGCAGCTCAGGCCGTTGAAGGCCCCGGTGTCCGGCCATGTGGAGATTCGCCCCCGCTGGGGCTTCAGCCCGACCAGTCCACACCAGGCGGCGGGGATGCGTACCGAGCCCGCACCGTCCGAGCCCACCGCGCCGGGCACGATCCCGGCGGCGACAGCGGCCGCCGAGCCGCCGCTTGAGCCCCCGGGGGTGTGATCGAGACTCCAGGGGTTGCGGGTGCTGCCGAAGGCGCAGCCCTCGGTGAATGGGTACAGGCCGACCTCGGGCGCGTTGGTCTTGCCGACGATCACAGCCCCTGCCACTCGCAGCCGGCGCACCACCTCGCTGTCCTCGCTCTTGGCCGGGAACTCGCCAGCGCAGCCAAAGGCTGTGGGACGCCCGGCCAGGTCCACATCGTCCTTGATCGCCACGGGCACCCCGAGCAGAGGCGCCCGCTCGCCGCTGGCAAGCCGCCTGTCGGCCTCGAGCGCCTCCGCGATCGCCGACTCTGTGCAGACGATCCGAAACGCATTCAGCGTCGGCTGGGTGGCGGCGATGTCCTCGAGCGCCTGTTCGACCAGCTCGAGCGAGCTCACCTCTCCAGCCGTCAGCGCGGCAACCGTGTCGGTCAGCCCGGCCCTCTTCGTGGACGCGATCGTCCCAGCCTCGTTTGCCTGCACCACCTGCCTCCTTGGGAGCGGAACCACCCAAAGCTAGGCTCAGAGCACTGGTCAGTCGAGGAGTGTTTGTGGGTCGGCGCTGGCGAGGTCGACTACGATCCTGCCTGTGCCTGCTGTGCTGCTTTCGGGAGCGAGTCGTGGCATTGGTCGTGCGAGCGCGTTGCGTTTGGCGCGCTCTGGTTGGGACGTCTATGCCACGGTCCGTGGCGTGCAGGACGGTGAGCAGCTGGTCGGCGAGGCGCCTGACGGCCGCATACACCCGGTGGAGCTCGACGTGACCGACGATGGCCAGGTCGCCTCGCTCGCCGCTGCGCTGCCCGAGCGCCTCGATGCGGTCGTCAACAACGCCGGGATCGTTGTGGCCGGCCCCCTGGAGAGTCTCTCTGCTGACGAGTTGCGCCACCAGTTCGACGTGAACGTGGTGGGCTCGGTCGCGGTTACCAGCGCCTTATTGCCGAAGTTGCGCGCGAGCCGTGGGCGGATCGTCTTTCTCTCCTCGCTCAGCGGGCGTGTTTCGACTCCGATGACTGGTGCCTATAACGCGTCGAAGTTCGCGATCGAGGCGATCGCCGACGCGTGGCGCGTCGAGTTGGCACCGTGGGGTGTGAAGGTCGTGCTCATCGAGCCCGCGATGACCGATACCGACATGTGGCGCCAGGCCCCTGAGACGCTCAGCACCAGCGAGGCGGGCATGTCAGCAGAGCACCGTGAGCTCTACGCCAAGCACATCGCCGGCATGCGCAAGACCATCCCCAGGATGCAGCGCATGGCCAAGCCGGTGGAGGGTGTGGCGGCGATGATCGAGCGCGCACTGAGTGCCTCGCGACCCCGTGCCCGCTACGTCGTGGGCGCCGACGTCCGAGCGCAGGCTGCCCTGAGCGCGATCACACCGACACGAGTCATGGACGCCGCGTCCAGGCTGCTCGCGGGGATCCCGACGAAGCTCTGAGCTGGCTCGATTCGGCTGAGGGTAGGATCGGCTCCGGGAGCCCGCAGCGGTCGCATCGTTCCACGCCACACACCCTCAGGCGCACCTACATATCGATCGCATTGGTCGCCTACGAATGGGACGTCAAGTATGTCATGGACCAAGTGGGCCACGCCGACTCGAAGATGACCCTAGACGTCTACGCCTGGAGCGCTCCCCGGCCGTATTGACAGTTCAGGCCGCGGTATTTTGTAGTGGTTCTTGCGCGTCGTCCCAAGTCTGACGGACTTCGGCCGGCGTGCGGTAGTTGAGCCGGCTGTGAGGCCGGTCGTGATAGTGGTCGATGTAGGCGGCGATCACCTCCCTGGCCTGCTCGAGGGTCTCGAACTCGTGGCGCCAGACGCAGCGTTCCTTCAGGTAGCGGAACCAGCTCTCGATGAACGCCTGGCTCTCGGGGTCACGGTAGCCGCCGCGGCGGTGGCGGACGCCGAGCCCGGAGATCACCAGCCGCGTCGCGCGGGCGGTGAACGCCGAGCCGTTGTCTGTGCCCAGGGTGAGTGTGCCGGGCATGATGCCCTGCTCGAGCACGGCCCCTTCGATGACCGCGATCGCCTCGACGGCGCGGCAGCGCAGGCTGAGCTCCCAACCGACGATCTCTCGCGTGCAGCAGTCGATCATCGCGTTCAGATAGACCCAGCCGTGCTCGGCGACCCAGATCGAGGTCATATCCAGATGCCATAGCTGGCCGGGCCGCTCGACCTTGAAGAACCCGGGACGCCGGCGATGCGGCTCGTGCGAACGGCGCTGGATCAGCTTGCGCTCGCGCATCACCCGCAGCACGCGCTTGCGGTTCACCGCCCGGTGAAGCTTGCGCTGCACCCAGGCAGTGACGATCCGGTAGCCGTCGGTTGGGTTCTGCTCGGCGACTTCGACGATCGCCCGTTCGACCTCGTCGACCGGTGCCCGCCGCGACGCATCCGGCGCCCGCCGCGGACGCGGGACACGGTAGACAGCCTGGCGGCTGATCTGAAGGATGCGCGCCACGACCGCCGGGCGATGCCCGGCAGCGACGAGCTCACGGGCGTAGGCGACGCGCAACGTCACTCCCACGTCCGGAACCCGTTTCCCAGGATCTCGAGCTCATAGGTCTTGCGACCCAGCGTCCGCTCCAAGTCGCGCACGCGCTTGCGCAGCTCCACGAGCTCGGTGCGCTCCTCCTTGCCCGCCAGGCGCTCGGAGCCGCCCTCCAGCAGCTTCTCGCGCCACGTATAGAACAGGTTCTCCGAAATCTGGTGCTCCCGGCAGACCTCGGCGACCGAGCGGTCACCGCGCAACCCGGCAAGCACGATCTCGAGCTTCTGCTGGACCGTCCAGCTGCGGTACTGCTTCTTCTCGCTCAACAGGAATCTCCTTCGGTTGAGCGGCCCATGCTGGAAGGCGCCCCGGACGAGATCTCCGCCTACGGCCTACGGCCTTCGGCTCCGATCACGTCCGGGCAACCCCAACCCAGCTACCTGTCAACGCCAACACGGGGAGCGGACCACTAGACGTCTACGCCCTGATGCAACAGTGCGCCAAGCGCGACAACGGCGCCAAGTTCGACAAGCTCATCCGCACCGCTCGCCGGCAGTCCAGCGACCCCGCCGCCGAGGATCTCAATGAGCCCACCGAGGGCCTAGTTCGTATCAATCGCCACAGGTTTAGGACCACCAATAGGACCAAAGGCCCCAAAAACAGCTCTCAGAGAGCGCCAAAAAAGCCTTCATCCAAGCCCAAAACTCGCCGATTAGCAGGCCATTCTTCAGTGGAGCCAACCGGGATCGAACCGGTGACCTCCTGCTTGCAAAGCAGGGGCGCACATGCTGGAACCAGTGGATACGGGGGCTTGGCGTTGGCTAGAGTGGCGTTATCACTGGCGAAACTGGCTAGTGCGGTACTCAAAGCGGTACTCACGGGTGAGTGGTACTCATGTGGTACTCTCCGTGATCGATGGTAGTTGACGATAGCCAAGGCGGCAGTGAACCGACCGGCGCGCTCGTAGTCGCGGGGCGGTCGGGCAGACCGGTGTATGAGGCCAAGTGGCGACGCGCGGGGCGACAGGTGAAGCGCCGAGTCGGGCCTGCGTGGCTCCAGCGGGCGGCCGACGACAGCGGATGGATTCCGCGGCGCGGGAGAGTGCAGGAGGGTTACTTCGACGAGAAGCGCGCGACGGTGCGCATGGCCGAGCTGATCGCCGAGCACGACCGGGAGGAGCGAGCGATCGAAGCCGGCGAGCGGGAGCGCCGCGAGCGTGGTGTGACATTCCGCGAGCTAGCGGCAGGGTGGCTCGAGCACCTGCAGCACGAGCGCGGGGCGAAGCCGTCGACGCTGAGCGACTACCGCTACCTACTTGCCGAGCCAGGAGCGCCGCACCGCCGCGGCAAGGGCAAGAGCGTCGGCACGATCATAGCCGCGTTCGGCGACCGGCCCGCAGCGAAGATCACCACACGGGAGATCTCCACGTTCCTGCGCAAGCTGGACAGCGAGGGCGTGTCCCCCCGTTCGGTCAACAAGAACCGCCAGGTGCTCTCGGCGATCTTTGGCTTCGCCTGCCGCGTGGACACCCACAACCTGCCGTCAAACCCCGTGGCCGGCACAACCAAGCGCCGCGAACCGCCGGCAGCGGTGCTCGACTTCTACGAGCCGGACGAGGTAGAGATGATCGCCTCCGCAGCCGCCAACGGGTCACACCGTGGAGCGCAGCCGGCCAACCTGGGCGCCGAGGAGATCGCCTGGCGGGCGCGCGAGGACGCGCAGGACGGCGAGCTATTCCGCCTGGCCGCCTACACCGGCCTGCGCCTCGGCGAGCTGATCGCGCTGCGCTGGGAGGACGTCGACTTCGACACGCGGCGGATGGTCGTCCACCGTGCCGTGTCCGCCGGCGTGGAGGGACCGACCAAGAGTTGGCAGGCGCGTTTTCTCCCACTCGCCGATCCCGCTGCCGAAGCGCTCGAACGCCTACGGGCTCGCGGCGACTACACCTCGCGCGAGGACTACATCTTCTGCTCGCGCCTCGGCCGGCGCCTCGATCCCTCGGCCGTGCGCCGCCGCTTCAAGGCAGCCCGCGACGCCGCCGGACTGCGCCCGTTGCGCTTCCACGCCTTGCGTCACGCCGCCGGCAGCCTCGTCGCCCGGCACGCCGACGCGCGCTTCGTCCAGGAGTTCCTCGGGCACTCGCGCATCACGACCACCGAGCGCTACATGCATGCCAAGGCACGGCCCGAGGACCTCGAACGGGTTAACCTGGCGTTCGCGGTCAGACCGTCCAGCAAGCAGGCGAGCACCGAGGCCGTTCGCTGATCGCAAGGACGCCCATCGCCATTGCTGACTCAATCCGTGAGTGGTGGCAGTGTATGGCGGTGATTGGCAGAGTACGGCAGAGTACGGCAGAGTAACTTCACGCGCGGCGATAAAAGCCTGTCTTTGGAGAGCCGACAAACTCGACGAGCCCTGCTTCTCGAAGGCGGCGAAGGTCGCGTCCCAAGCTCCGGGTCGAGATACCGGTCTCTCGCTGGATGTCGGCTGTATTTGGCCGCTCCATATTGTCGATTGCGGCCAGAACGGCAGCGTCTCGCTCCTCCACCGTGACTGGAGGGCGTGACCGCTCCCGCCCTCCACGGGGACTAGCACTCATCGGCTGAGCAGACATGTCGCTGGCCGGATGCGGCCGCAGGATCACCTTGATCTGGGGTCCGTTCTCGATCCACTCTGGCTCGGGGTAGCCGCCGTCGCGGCAGGCCACGATGACGCGGTCGTACCCGCTCCCGTAGCCCTCGATGACGCCCAACCGCATCAGTACACGCGAGATGGCCTTATTGCGGCGAAGGCTCACACCCGATTCGAAGTCCTCGCGGGAGAAGCCCGGAGGCCAGGTCCCAGGACTCGATATCTCCAGGCGATCGGAGTACAGAGCGACGAAGATCGAGACGCCCTCCACAGCGTAGTCCGCATGGGCTACCGCGTTGTTGAGAACCTCGCGGACGGCAGGAGGCGGATAGGGGTCCAGCTCTTCTCGCCGGGTGCGCCCGGTGATCCGCACGATCCGGTCGGTGTTGCGCTCGATGAACCGGACCGCCGCCTCGATTCCGTCGAGCACAGTCTCTTCGCTGTCCTCGCTCTTGACCACCGGCTCGCTCTTGTCGACCCCACGGAACTGAACGCATCGGATCTGTGCGTCGGGGAAGTGAATGGCCTGCTCTCGCCCGAACAGGATGATCCCGGCGCGGGTGGGAACCGGCTTCCCGCCGTACTCGGCCAGGACACCAAGCCCCCGCAACTTCGCGTCCGTCGAACGCTCTCCCACCGCGTCCAGCCACCGCTTGATCGCCTGTCGGTCGAGGTCACCGTGCGTCAGCCCCGGCATCGGCTCCTGGTCCCATGCACCCATCCGCCGCGCCCGTTCAAGCTCGGCGACCTTCTCTGGACTCGCGGGGAGCGAGTTGCTGCCGATCCGGACGAACGTGCCTTTCTCCTTGCCCCGCTCCTTGATGAAGAACGGCCCCGCCGCATAAGCGGCGCGCAGGAGGAGCAGATCACGATCCTCGTGGGTCACGATCTCGAGCTGGACCGTTGGCTGCGGCTCGATCGCGCTCGCCACAGAGTTCGCCAGCTTCTCTTCCTGCTTCTCCACATCATCCAGTCCGAGGACGACCCTCGTCTGATCCTCGACTCCCACGACGAGCGTCCCGCCGGCCGTGTTCAGAAACGAGCAGACGGTCTCCAACACCCGCTTCATGCTCGACAGGTCTCGCTTGAAGTCCAGACGAGTTCCCTCGCGCTCGGACAGGAGATCGGCAACGGACTTGGCCATCACAAGAGCGTAAGACCCGCCACGGCCAGACGCCCACAGTCGGGGAGAACGAGCGACGGGAATTGCATCCGCCGGGCGGCGAGACGGGCGCTCACGCCGCCGACCTGTCCACCGACTGGCCTCTCACTGCCGCCTCAACCTCGTCACGCAGGAAGATCCATCGCCGTCCGAGCTTGCGTCCAGGTAGCAACCCACGCCGCGCGTATTCAAGGACCGTTGAGATCGGCAGGTGCAGCAGCTCGGCGACATCGCGGCCGTCGAGCACATCCTCGCGCGTAAGCGGCGGATGAGTGGCTATGGATTTGGGAACGGTGCTCATCGACGTCTGGGCATAGGAATTGGTGTTGTGGTTAGTGACCCCAACCCGCCCGGACCGGCCAACGAGTTCGCGCCCCAGCGCGAGCCCATTCGCTCAGCTCTACGCGAGCGGTCCCCCAACCGAGCCTTCGACAGCGAACCAGCCGTCGCCACCTCACTCGCTCCAGCGGGCTGACGGCCCTCCCGAGCGGCCTCACGTCGCTTCGCTTCTACAGCAGTACAGACAACATGCACGGCTGTGCCGTGACACAGCGAGCGCTGTGCGAATTTCGTGGCCGGTTCGACGCGTTGAGGGTCATCACCCATGTGATGACTGCGGCGAGCATAGGTGCGTCCCG
>CAVTGW010000006.1:0-304636 GCA_963734425.1 uncultured Solirubrobacterales bacterium | reverse complement strand
GCCGGTGCCCGCGCAGCAGACCGCGATCCGCAGCCCGCCCTCCAGCGCCGCGGCCTGTGCCACGGCCGCCTGAACCTGCTCCTCCTCGCGCACGTCGCAGGCCACGAACTCGATTCCCAGCTCACCGGCGAGCGCGTTGCCCTTCTCCGCATTGATGTCGGCGATAGTGACCACCGCGCCGCGGGTGTGCAGCTCGCGCACGCTCGCCTCGCCGAGCCCCGAGGCTCCGCCGAGCACGATCGCTGAGTTGCCGTCGATCCGCATCAGTGGGTTGGGAGCCTACAGTCCACGAAGATGCCACGTTCCCGCCGCCTGCTCGTGCTCGCGATCTGCTGCATGAGCCTGCTGATCGTCGGCTTGGACAACACGATCGTCAACGTCGCGCTGCCGTCGATCGGCCGTGAGCTGAGAGCGCCGGTGTCGGGCCTGCAGTGGACGGTCGATGCCTACACGCTCGTGCTCGCCACCCTGCTGATGCTGGCGGGCTCCACTGCCGACAGGGTCGGCCGGCGTCGGGTCTTTCAGATCGGGCTTGGTCTCTTCACGCTTGGGTCGCTGCTGTGCAGCCTGGCGCCCAGCCTGGACTGGCTGATCGCCTTCAGGGTGATCCAGGCGATCGGCGGCTCGATGCTCAATCCCGTGGCGATGTCGATCATCCGCAACACCTTCACCGACGAGCGTGAGCGGGCACAGGCGATCGGGATGTGGGGCGCGACGGTGGGGATCAGCCTGGCGCTGGGGCCAGTCGTGGGGGGAGCGCTCGTGCAGTCGGCCGGGTGGCGCTCGATCTTCTGGATCAACATCCCCGTCGGTCTGGCCGCGCTGGTCCTGACGGCGCGCTTCGTGCCCGAGTCCAAGGCGCCCAAGGCGCGGCGCCTGGATCCCATCGGCCAGCTCTTGGTCATCGTCATGCTCGCATCGCTCACCTACGCGATCATCGAGGGGCCTTCGACGGGTTGGACGTCGGTCGAGATCCTCAGCCTGTTCGGCGCCTTCGCGGTCGCGCTGATGGCGCTGATCTCATATGAGCGCCGCCGCGAGGAGCCGCTGATCGAACTGGGCTTCTTTCGCAGCGTCCCCTTCTCGGGTGCCAGCGTGATCGCGGTCAGCGCCTTTGCCGCGCTCGGAGGCTTCCTGTTCCTGAACACGCTCTACCTGCAGGAGATCCGCGGCCTGTCGCCGCTGGATGCCGGCCTCTACACGCTGCCGATCGCTCTGATGACGCTGGTATTCGCACCGCTGTCGGGCAGGATCGTCGGCCGTCGTGGGCCGCGCCTGGGGCTGCTCATCGGCGGTCTGGGGATCACCGCGGGCGCACTCATCCTCACCGGCCTGCGCGCCGACACTCCGCCCGCGACCCTGCTCATCGCCTACACCATCTTCGGCATCGGCTTTGGCATGGTCAATCCGCCAATCACCAACACGGCAGTGGTGGGCATGCCGCCGGCGCAGGCCGGCGTGGCCTCTGCGGTTGCCTCAACCTCCCGCCAGGTGGGGCAGACGCTCGGGGTCGCGGTCGTGGGAGCGGTCGCTGCGGCGGGCGTGACCGGCAGGGTCGGCCCCGGGTTCGTGCAGGCCAGCCATGCCGGCTGGTGGATCGTCTCGGGCTGTGGCTTCGTGGTGCTGGTGCTCGGGTTCGCGAGCACCACCGCCGGTGCACGCCTGAGTGCTGCGCGTGTCGCGGAGGAGCTCGCCTAGCGCCGGCGGGTCTCTGAGCCGGGCGGCTGGGAGGTCTCCAGCCGCATACTGCGCGAGAGCGTCAATGCGAACAGATCGTCTGGATCGGTCAGCCAGCGCACCAGCTCCAGGTCCGCGCCGAGGAGGTCGCCCTCCAGTCGGTCGCGCGTGAACTTCGCGCTGATCTCGGTGCGCATCTCCTCACCCGCCTCGAAGTGAACCTCCAGCGGAAGGTCCTTTACCGTCACGGTATGCGCGCGTCTGGAGCGCAGCCGCATCTCTATCCACTCGTGCATCTCGTCGAAGAGCGCGACGTGGTCGAAGTCCTCGGGATCGAAGTCGGCGTCCAGCTCGCGGTTGAGCACGTGCAGCAGGTTGCGGTTGAACTCCGCGGTGACACCCTCGACGTCGTTGTAGGCGGCCTCGAGGACCTCAGGGTCCTTGACGAGGTCGATGCCCATCAGCAGGTGGTCTCCCGGGCTCAGCAGACCGGCGATCTGGCGCAGGAAACGCCGACGGCTGCCTGGAGGGAAGTTGCCGATGGTGCCGCCCAGGAACACCACCAGGCGGGAGCTGGTGGCCGAAGGGACCCGATCGAGATGACGCTCGAAGTCACCGATCAACCCATGCACGCTCAGGCCTGAGTACTCGCTGGTCAGCTCATCGGCGCAGTCGCGCACCATGCTCTCGGTGACGTCCATCGGCACGTAGCGCTCCAGTGTGCCTGCGGCGTGCAGCGCGTCGAGTAGCACTCGTGTCTTGGCGGCGGTCCCGGAGCCGAGCTCGACCAGCTCTCGAGCGCCTGTGAGCAGCGCGATCTCCTGGGCTGAATCGTCGAGGATCGCGCGCTCGGTACGGGTGGGGTAGTACTCAGGCAGCTCACAGATCCGGTCGAACAGGATCGCGCCGCGCGCGTCGTAGAAATGCTTGGGCGGCAGCTCCTTGAACGGACGGGTAAGTCCGTCGAGCACATCCTCGGCCAGCGAGCGTTCCTGGCCGTCGCCCAGGTAGGAGTCGATCCGGACCGCGTGCTCGCCGGGCTCCTCCTGCTCCGCGGGTTCCTCCTGCAGGTCGGTGCTCAACGGTTTCATCGCTCGTCCCTGGCCAGGCGCACACCCGCAAAGATCTGGCGACGCTCCGGCAGATCCCAGTTGCGAAACGTGGCGCTCGCCACGCGCGGGTTGGTCGCCCAGGATCCGCCCCGCAGGACGCGATAGCGATCGCCGAAGAAGACCTCTGAGTACTCGCGGTAAGGATGGGCGACGAAGCCTGGGTAGCCACCAAACGGGCTGCTCGTCCACTCCCAAACCTGACCCACGCCCGCGAGCGCCGGCCTTGCCCGCTCCCACTCCTCCTCGGTGGGCAGCCGTGCGCCATGTGCCCGCGCGAAGGCATCGGCCTCGAACCAGCTCAGATGGCATGCGGCGGCAGCGGGGTGGCCGGCTGCTATCGCCGCCTCGGGATGCGCCTGCTGTGTGGATCGCCACTCCCACCCTGCCTGCGACCACCACTCACGGCGCTCATAGCCGCCACCCTCGAAGAAGTCCATCCACCGCTCGTTGGTCACGGGCAGGCTCTCGATCGCAAAGGCGTCCAGCTGCACGGGGTGGGCAGGCAGCTCGTTGTCGTAGGCAAAGCCCTCTGGCTCAGCTCCCATCTGGAAGGGTCCCGCAGGGATCTGCATCCACCGCTGCTCGTGCTCGAGCCGCTCGAGGGCCGGCTCACCCGCTCCCAGCAGGGCCGCGATCCTCATCGTCTGGCGCATCGTCTCGGTGTGCTGGAGCTCGTGACGCAGCACCATCTCGTGGATGAAGCCGTCACCGATGCCATGGCTGTCGATTGCGTGAGCTGTGCGCTCGCGTACGGCCTCCAGATAGTCGTAGGCCTCAATGCTGCCAAGCAGCTCCACTTCTCCCCGCACCGCACGGGGCGTCTCGAAGGCGTCGTAGAGTTCGGCCAAGCCGGGCTCCAGGAGCTCCTCGCCGGTGTGGCGGTGAACGAGCCACAGGTCCTCATACGCGGCGATGTGGGCGAGATCCCAGACGAGGGGGCTCATGATCGGCGAGTGCACTCGCTCGAGCTGCTCCTCGCTCAGCGCGGCGACCAGCGCCAGTGTCAGGGCTCTGGCGTCCTGCAGCCCGGCGAGCGCGTCCGCCGAGCTGGAGCGGGCCACCTGGACCCGCAGTGCTCTCGAGTGGTTGGCGATCATGGCGGCGCTCGGCGTATCACTCTACGACGCAAGACGCATCATTACCGACATATTTCCCGGGACCGTCGTTTCAGGCTTCCCCGGCCACGTCATTCCAGCGCCAGAGCACGGGTGTCCCGCGCTCGTGGCCCAGCAGGCAGATCGCGCCGGTGGAGAGCGCAAGCCTCGCCCCGTCGGATGGCTCCAGCTGTGCCCAGCGGGCGCCGAGGACGCGCAGCAGATGGCCATGGGAGAACACAGCCACCGGCCCCTTCGCCTCGAGCAGCCGCTCGATCACGCGGTCGGCCCGGGTGCCTACCTGCTCGACATCCTCTCCGCCCGGGCAGCCGTCGCGCCACAGGCTCCATCCTGGTCGCTGGGCGTCGATCTGGGCCGAGGTGAGCCCCTCATACTCGCCGTAATCCCACTCCAGGAGCTCATCCAGAGTCTGGGCCTGCGCTCCCAACCCACACAGCTCACAGGTTTCGAGCGCTCTCCTGGACGGGCTGACCAGCACAAGCGCAAAGCGCTCGTCCACCAGACGCTCGGCCAGGGAGCGCCCGAACGCTCGGCCGCGCTCGGTGAGCGGCAGATCGGTGCGTCCCGTGTGCTGCCCGCTCAGGGTCCACTCGGTCTCGGCATGGCGCACGAGCACCACGTTTTGGGCGGCGCTCATCGCACGGGGGCTGGGGGCGAGGCGGCGTCGTCGGCGATGATGGTCAGACGCTCGCGTACCAGCAGGCTCGCCGGCACGTGAGGCGTCGGCGTGGCGATCGCCGCACTCAGCGCATCGGCCTTCGAGGAGCCGGTGGCGAGCAGCACGCAGCGCCGCGCCACGCGCAACACCCCAAGGCTCAGGGTGATCCGCTCGGGCGGCGGCTTGGGTGAGTCCAGCACGGGCAGGCAAGGCTCCTGGGCGCTCGCGTTGGGGACACTGGCGTCAGAGGCGCTCCCGTCAAGGGCACTCGCGCCAGGAAAGAGCGATGCGACATGTCCGTCAGGGCCGATCCCCAGCACGGCGACGTCGAGGATGGGCAGAGCCGCTCCTGCGCCTTCCCCTGCGGGCTCGGTGTGCGGCAGGCGAGCCTTCAGCTGTGCCGCATAGCGCTCCGCTCCGAGCTGTGGCCCCAGCTCGCCCTCCATGCGGTGGACCATCTCGGTCTTCGGTGCGATTGGAGCGCGCGCCAGCAGGGTTTCGCAGGCCAGCCTGTAATTGCTCAGCTCATCCTCCGGTCCGACGCAACGCTCGTCGACGAACCAGATCTCCACGCCGCTCCAGTCCTCATGCTGCTCGGCGAGCAGCTCATAGGCGCGTCTTGGCGTGGTGCCGCCGCTGAGTGCGAGGTGCGCGACTCCACGCTCGCGCTGCGCTTGGGTGAGGTGCCTGGCGATTTCCCGTGCCGCACGGTCGGCGACGCCCTCCTCGTCGATCATCGTGGTGAGCCTCGTCACGCGAGCGCTCTCGCGGCGTGGAGCGCAGGCGCATAAGTCGGATCGCGCAGCAGCGCTTGGCGGATGCCCTCTCCGAGGATGCCCGCCTCGCCGCGCGAGGCGCCAAGGATCGTCCATTCACGCTCAGATCCGTCACGTCCTCTTCTGCGGGTGCGCAGACCGCCGCGCCCGCGCCCGAGCTCCAGCCGGCGACCCGAGGCCGTCTCGATCCTCAGGTCGGCAAGCCCCCGTACCGGCTGCGCTGTGTCGGGGCGCAAGCTGAGCTTGATCTCCTGGCGCCTGCTGTGCGCGCTGCCTCTGAGCAGACCGTCATGGGCGATCAGTGGACTCGTGCTCCAGTGCAGCCTCGATGCCAGCCATCCGATCAGCAGCATCGCCGCCACCGTCGAGTCGGGATGGTGAGTGACCTCCAGCGAGACGATGTCTCGCAGCTCGCTGCGCAAGGCGGGCGGGTCGAAGGCGGCGGCGACGCGCTCACGCCAGGGCATCGAACGCAGCCAGGCGAGGTCGACGACATAGAGCACACCTGCAAGCTCCGCCGCGCGATCGATCGCCTCCCGCCAGACGGGCTCGTCGACCGAGTCGAGCAGCACCGCCTGCGCGAGGCCCAGCAGCGCCTGCACAGCTTCGGGGTGGCCGTGCGGCGACCACAGCAGCGTCGGCAGGTCGCTGACCACGAGCGGATCGGCGATCGTGAGCAGGTCGTCGAGATGGCGTTCACCAAGCTCGACGATGATCGTCTCGCGCAGGGGTGCCAGCTCGCCGGGTGCCGGATCTCCATCGGAGGCGATCATCGCCCGTGCGTCCAGGCGCTCGCGCCGGGGCTCATAGGAGAGGACGACCAGCCGGGAGGCGTGGTAGCGGCCCACCCCGCGCAGGCGATTGGCGATCTCGCCGCTCCAGGCGCTCTCGACGAAGGCGATCATGTTCAGAACCCGCGCCGGCACGAAGCCACCGTCTTCGGCGTGACGCTCGACGATCAGCCCGCGCAACGCCTGCTCCACCGCCTCGGGCGTGGTGCCCTGGGCACTCCAGACCGCGTCCGTCATATCGCTCTCCAGCGATGCCCTTGGCAGAGGATCTCCTGCGCGCCGCCGGGCCCTTGCGAGCCCGCTTCATAGGTCTCCAGCGGCCCCGGCTGCTCGGCCCAGCGTGCGACGATCGGGTCGCATATACGCCATTGCGCCTCCACCTCGTCGTTGCGGGTGAACAGCGTCGGATCGCCAAGCATCGCGTCCAGGATCAAGCGCTCATAGGCCTCCGGCGATTGCGAGAGGAAGGAGGTGCCATAGAGGAACTCCATGTTGACGGGCCTGATGCTCATGCGGGTACCCGGGATCTTGGCGCCCAGCTGCAGCGAGACGCCCTCGTTGGGCTGCACCGTGAGGACGAGCTGGTTGGGCCTGACGCCCAGCGAGCCGCCCTGGCCGAAGGCGAGGTGGGGGACCGGCTTCAGCGTCACCACGATCTCGGTGAGCTTGCGCGCCAGGCGCTTGCCTGCACGCAGGTAGAACGGGACTCCCGCCCAGCGCCAGTTATCCACCTCCAGGCGCATCGCGGCATAGGTCTCGGTGTTGCTGTCCTGTCGTACGCCCTCCTCCTGCAGATATCCGCAGACATCGTCTCCGCCGACGTGCCCAGCGCCGTACTGGGCGCGCGCCGCCATCTCGTCGATCTGGGAATCGATCGGGGCATGGATCGCGTGCAGGACCTTCACCTTCTCGTTGCGGACCTCTTCGGCGGTGAAGTTCACAGGCGGCTCCATCGCGACGTGGCAGAGTAGCTGGAGCATGTGGTTCTGGATCAGGTCACGCAGCGCGCCCGCCTGGTCGTAGTAGCCCGCCCGAGTCCCGATGCCGATGTCCTCGGCGGCGGTGATCTGCACGTGGTCGATGTAGTTCCTGTTCCACAGCGGCTCGAACATGCCGTTGGCGAACCGGAAGGCCATCATGTTCTGGACGGTCTCCTTGCCCAGGTAGTGGTCGATCCTGAAGACCTGAGCCTCCTCGAAGACGCTCAACACCCTGTTGTTGAGCTCCCGGGCCTCCGCCAGCCCGGTGCCAAAGGGCTTCTCGATCACCGCTCGCACCTCGGCGCCATCGTGCCTGGCGAGTCCCTGCTCGCCGAGGGCCTCGACGATCACCGGGAAGAAGGCGGGCGCCGTCGAGAGGTAGAAGATGCGGTTGAGCGGCTCGCCGGCGCGCTCCTCGAAGTCTTCAAGCGTCTGCTGGACAGCCGCGTAGACGGAGGCATCGTCGAAGACCCCCGGTACGTAGCGCACCTGCTCGAGCAGCCCTTTCAGCACGTCCTCGTCAGGAGCGCGCCTGGAGAACTGCCTGATGGCCTGCTCGCACTCGGCGCGGTACTCCTCGTCAGGCTTTGCCCGCCGCGAGACGCCCACGAGATGAAAGCGCTCTGGGAGCGCACCCTCATGGGCGAGGTTGTAGAGGGCAGGCAGCAGCTTGCGCTTCGCCAGATCGCCCGTGGCGCCGAAGATCACGAGCGTCGTGGGTGCTACTGGCAGGCGCTCCAACCCTTCGACGAGCGGATTCTCGGCGTCCGTTCCCACATCCTCGGATCGGCTGGGCGCCAGGGCCATTATCGGGTGGGCGCCAAGGCCATCTAGCTCTTGCCCGGCCCCTTGACCGCGTGGCCGCCGAACTGGTTGCGAAGCGCCGCGAGGACCCTGTTGGCGTAATCACCGTTGCCACGCGAGCGCAGACGGGCATAGAGCGACGCGGTGATCACCGGTGTCGGCACGTCGTGATCGGTCGCGTCCTGGATCGTCCAGCGACCCTCACCCGAATCCTCGGTGTAGCCGGCGAGCGCGTGCAGATCGTTCCCGTCCGCTTCGAAGGCCCTTGCCGCCAGTTCGCACAGCCAGGAGCGCACCACCGAGCCCTGGCCCCACAGATGCGCGATCTTCGCGTTGTCGAGCTCATACTCACACTTGTTGAAGAGATCGAAGCCCTCCGCGTATGCCTGCATCAGGCCATACTCGACGCCGTTGTGGACCATCTTCACGTAGTGACCCGCACCTGAGGGGCCAAAGTGCAGCCAGCCGTGGGGCCCGATCGCATCGCGGCTGACCTCGTTGGTCGGCGGGGCCAGCACGTCGAGAATCGGAGCCAGCCGTTTGACCGCCTTCGGCGGTCCGCCGACCATCATGCAGTAGCCGACCTCAAGGCCCCAGACGCCGCCTGAGGTCCCCACATCGACGTAATGGATTCCCGGCTTGCGCAGCTCCTTCGCACGGCGCTTGTCATCGGTCCACTTCGAGTTGCCGCCATCTACGATCGCATCGTCGCGATCGAGCAGCTTGGCGAGCTTCTGGACGGTCTGCTCGGTCGCTTCGCCCGCCGGGACCATGACCCACACGGTGCGCGGCGGCTCGAGCTTTTTGACCAGATCGGCCAGCGAGCGCGCGCCCACGGCGCCGTCAGAGACCGCCTTCTTGACGGCCTTCTCGTCGAAGTCGAAGGCAACGACCTCGTGATCGGAGTCGCGCTTGATGCGGTGCACCATGTTGCCGCCCATCTTGCCTAGTCCTATGAAGCCGATTTGGGTCAAAGCATCTCCTCGATCCGTTTGGTCAGCTCTTCGAGCGCGGCTGCTGGATCCTCGCCGCTGAGCGTTACCCGCTCAGCCGGTAGGCCATGCTTGCGCAACGTCTGCAAATCGCCGTCCGCCTGGGCGTGCTTGAGCCTGGTGAATGTGAACGGCTTGCCCGGCACCTCGACATCCGGTTGGGAGTCTGCGATCAGCTGCAAGAAGCGGCCGGTGGGAGGACCCCCCTTGTGAAACTGGCCCGTTGAATGCAGGAAGCGCGGTCCATAGCCGAAGGTCGTCGTCACCTTCCTGGCGTCTCGGATCGTGCTGCGCAGCCGCGCGATCGCCTCGCCGAAGTCCCTGGTGGGCTGCACATAGCCCATGATCGCTACGTAATCAGGGACAGAAGCCTCGCCTAGCAGCTTCGCCAGCTCGGACTCGCTCGCGTCGGCGGGCGTCCCTGCATTGGCCGGCGCTCCTGCATCGGCGGGCGTCGCGGATCCACCCGCGAGCACGCGATTGGTGGCGTCCTTGGCCTCCTGGACATTGGGCTGGTCGAACGGGTTGATCTCCAAACCCCAGCCGGCGACCGCCACCGCGAGCTCGGCAAGCACGAAGAGACGTCCCAGATCAGGCGGTCCCTCCGTCGGGATCGTGATCACCGGGTGCCCCGAGTCGATCAACGCGCTCACGCCACCCTCGAGCGCCCCATCGGGCGCACCCACGTCAGGCAGATGGACGAAGACACGATCCTCGCCATAGCTCGCCGGGTCACCAAGCGGCTCTTCGGCGACCGGCAAGATGCCCCTGCCCTGCTTGCCCGTGGACTCGGCGACCAGCTGCTCCAGCCACAGCCCCAGGCTCGCGAGCGATCCTCCCGCGCTCGAGCCCGATCCCGAGATGAGGAAGGTGAGCTTGTCGTGCCCGGCCTTGGCCAGCGCGCTCAACGTGAGACCCAGGGAGCACCAGGACTGCTCCCACGCCCCAGCGGCGCCCCTGAGCAGCGCGCCCGCGTCGATACCCATGAGCGCCGCCGGCACCATGCCAAAAGGCGAAAGTGCGCTGTAGCGCCCACCGATGTTCGGGTCACCGAGAAAGACGCGCTCGAAGCTGTGCTCGGCGGCGAGGTCGGCGAGCCCCGAGCCCGGGTCTGTGATCGCCACGAAGCTCGAGCCCTCACCCTGCAGACTCCAGAAGTGGGCGAACATCGACAGCGGCTCGATCGTGCCCCCGGACTTGGAGGAGACGACGAAGAGCGTGCTCCTCGGATCGATCGCATGATCGACCGCGCTCACCGCGCCCGCGTCCGTGGAATCGAGGACGTGCAGCTTCGGCCAGTCTCGCTGGGCGCCAAACGACTGCCCCAGCACCTCAGGCGCGAGGCTCGAGCCGCCCATGCCCAGCAGCACGACATCGCTCACGCCCGCATCACGACGCTCGCGTGCGAACGCCTCGATCTCGCCCATCTGCGCTTCCATTCGCTGGGCGATCGTGAGCCACCCAAGCCGGTTGGCGATCTCCGGCGTGTCCGCCTCGCCCCAGAGGGTCGCATCACCCCCGCGCACCCGCTCCTCCACGCCCGCCTCCCGTCCGCGCTGAAGCTCCGCGTCGACCACCCCCTGCAGTGCAGGAGAGAGGTGCGCCTGGACGGTGTCAGGGCCGCTCACGCCACGATCGTAGTGGCCCAGGCTGATCGTCGCGGCACCGACGCTCGTGTAGGTTTCCGCTGGCTCGTCCCGTCTGCGCTGCGGCCGGCGAATCGACCGCGATGCGGGGACCGGCGAAGTTGCCTCCCAGAGAAATCCTTTGAGCACAAACCACATCCATCAGCGTCCCGAGCGCAACCTGGCGCTCGAGCTCGTGCGCGTCACCGAGGCGGCCGCCCTCGCCGCCGCGCCGTTGGTCGGCAAGGGCGACAAGGAGGCGGCCGACCAGGCGGCTGTGGACGGGATGCGCTACATGCTCCACTCGATCCAGATGGACGGCATCGTCGTGATCGGCGAGGGCGAGAAGGACGAGGCGCCGATGCTCTACAACGGCGAGCGCATCGGCGACGGCTCCCCGCCCGAGGTCGATATCGCCGTCGATCCGCTGGAGGGCACGACGCTCGCCGCCCACGGCATGCCCAGCGCGCTGGCCGTGATCGCGCTCTCCAGCCGCGGGACGATGTTCGATCCCGGGCCATGCGTCTACATGGAAAAGCTCGCTGGCTCGCCTGAGATCGCCGATCTGCTGGACCTCGACCGCCCGCTCGGCGAGACGGTGAAGCTGGTGGCAGAGCGTAAGGGCACCGACGTCGCCGACGTGATGGTCGTGGTGCTCGACCGCCCCCGTCACGAGCAGGGCATAGCCGCGATCCGCGATGCCGGCGCGCGCGTGCGCCTGATCGCCCACGGCGATGTCTCGGCGGCGCTCCTGGCTGTTACCGAGCGCTCTCCCGTGGATCTGCTCTGGGGGATCGGCGGTACGCCGGAGGGGGTCATCTCGGCCGCCGCGATCAAGTGCTTGGGCGGTCAGCAGCTCGGCCGGCTGTGGCCGCGCGACGAGGCTGAGCGCAAGGCTGCTGAGGATGCCGGCTACGACCTGCACCGGGTGCTCGACCGCGACGATCTCGTGGCGGGCGAGGATGTCTTCTTCTCGGCGACCGGCATCACCGACGGCGATGTCCTGCAGGGCGTGCGCTATCCCAGCGCGGGTGGCGCAAGCACCGAATCACTGGTGATGCGCGCCCGCTCGGGCACCGTCCGGCGGATCAGCGCCCGTCACGATCGCGCAAAGCTGCGCGCTCTCAGCGCGGATCGTGGGCTCGTCTAGACTCGAAGCGCCCGACCCTGGACCTGGGGAAGTCCAGGCGCGCGAGCGAGCGCAAGAAGGCTTTGGTGATGATCACGTGGATCTTCGACTGCGTGATGTTGTAGAGCCCGCGACTCAGTCCAAAGGCGATCGCCGGGTAGAAGCTGGCCACCTCGACCTCGATGTGCACATGCTCGAGGCCATCGCTCTCGCTGCCCGGCTCGCGTCCCAGCCCGATCTGCAGGTGCCCATGCCCGCCGCGTCCCCGCTTCGCGACGAGCAGACCCCGCTCGATTTGCCACCGCACGACCGCTCTGGCGCTGTCGAGCTCATATTCCGGCGCCCTGAAGGTGAGCAGCTTCAAGGGCTTTACGAGCAGCACGACGAATCGCTCCCGTTCGGTGTAGTGGACCCGCACGATGCCCAGGGTGACCCTGGCAAGGAAGCGCCAGTAGGTGCGTGCGAGGCGCTCGAGCTGCATGGGCGACCAGAGCTCCTCGAGGGCGCTCTGGGTGAGCAGCATGTCTGCCGCCTGGACCGAATGGACCGCCCCCGTCCTCGGGTCGGTCGTCGTGGAGTTGACCACATTGGCGATGGTCGCCGCTCTCGCGTCGGCCGGACCCTCGCGGTTGGAGGTGGCTCTCATCCCGTCCCCAGGCTACTGCCAGACTGACGTCCTGCTCTGCTGATATCCACAACCGATGAGCAACATGCCCTACGAACCATCATCTGCCTCTGGAGATCCTGCAAGTGCCTCGGCAGGGGACATGTCAGGTGCTCCAGAACATGGCCCCCCGCGCGCCCGCCCACGCGCGCGGCCCGTTGCCGACGCCCCGGTCCAGGCGCTCTGTACACGTGCTGGTGAGCTGGCTCAGGGCTGGGCCATCACACTGATCGAAGAGCGCTCGCCCGAGCGCATCGGAGAGGTGCCCACTTCCGAGATCGCGAGGCTGGGTCCCGGGCTGATCGCCTCGCTGATCGCCTCCCTCGCCTCAGATGCGCAGCTGGAGGGATTGGCTTCGTACAAGCGCGACTCGCCGTCCGGCGACATCTGGAATGTCCTCTTCACCCAGGACCACGCCACGGCGGTTCAGGCCATCGAGGCTTTGCGGGGTGTGCTGTGGGAGGCGATCCTTCAGGAGTGCTGCCACGCGCGCGCGCGTGGCGTCGCCGAGCTGTCTGACAGGCTCGCCTGTTGCTGCTCGATCCTGCTGGCAAGTTCAGGCGCCGAAGTGACTCTGGAACCCGATGCTATTTCTGAGCCTGACACTGCCGGGAGTCCCGAGGCCGTCGGCGCTGAGGAGGCCTGGCAACCTGCCGAGCAGGCGCTCGTATTCGTTGTCGATGAGCAAGACGAGCAATGGCTGCAAGAGTCCAGGCAGAGCATCGAGATCAGGGATGTGCGACGCGAGGGTCCCTCCAGGAGCTGGACCAGGACGATCGAGCACAGGCTCGAGCGCTTCGAGAGCGACGCCGTGCCATTCGCGCTGCTGCTCGGCGAGGTGGTCCCTCAGGGGCGCCCATTCGCCAGCGACCCTGACACGCGTCGTCCCAGCACTCTCAGCGATGTCAAGGATGCTTTGAGTCGCGAGCTGGGCCCCTTGGACCGGCTCTGCGAAGAGCGGGAAGGCCGCTACTGGCTGATCGTCCCCGAGGTGGATGTGGCCCTCGCGCGCAAGCTTGCCGAGCGCCTGGCGAATTCGGTGAACTCCGCGCTGCGGGCCACGGAGAGGCATGTGGAGATAGCTGTAGGGATAGCGCTCTGTCCAGCCCACGGGCGCGACACGCCGACGCTGTGCGCGCACGCGGAGATGGACATGTATGCCGCCAAGGCGGCCAGCAAGACGCTGACGGCCGACGATCCAGCGGCCGGACTCTGAGCTCGCCGCTGCGGGTCAGCCCGCGCTGGCGCCGCCGGTAACGGCGGTCGCAGGCGTTGTGCCCGGCAGCGCTGCAAGCGATGGTTCGGCCGGCAGTCCGAGCGTGGGCGAGTCGGCCACGTGGCCGACCACCTGGGTATGGACGTGTACCGTCTGCGTGATTTTCAGCGCCTTGGCTGCTCCGCCGGTGAGGTCCCAGTCGGCGCCGATGTGCCCGTAGGGCCCTCTGTCGACGACCGGCACGACCAGATGACGACCGAAGTAGCTGACTTCGACCAGCGTTCCACACGCAAGCGTCCGGTTGGCGACACCGACGAGGGTCGGCCTCAGCACCTGCCCACAGGCGGTCTCGTGGCCATAGAAGCCAGGTCCGAACCATGTGGCCAGCTGCGGGTGTCCCAGATTGAGTGCGGTCGAGGATTCCGGACTGGGCGCAGCACCTCCCGTCTGGGCAGTGTCAGAGGCCGGCGCGGATACGACCGGGGTGGAGGACGTGGGCGTAGCCGAGATGGACGCGAGCGCCTGAGCAGGCAGCGGGATCGCAAATAGACCGCAGCCGAGCGCGGCGAGCAGAGTCCTCTTTGCTGTCTTGGCAAACATGTTGGCTCGACGCCTACGGGGTGAGCTGACGGGCTCGCGCTGGAAACTGACCAGCGCTACGACCAGAGAGGTCGATTCGCCCCCGTCTGCCGATTGAAACATCGGCAGACATTGGTTCCCCCGCCTTCCACGACCAGGGTCGAAGAAGCTCGGCGTGGCCGCGAGTATACAGGTCTGGCGGTTGACTAAAGGCGTGAAAGCGCGTCTCTGAGCAGGCGTCCACCTGCCGAGAGACCGGACTGGACCAGTTCGCCGGCGACGCCTCCCAGGGAAACGAGCAGCTCGGCTGCGCTTGGGGCGCTCACGGGATCGCTCGCGTCGCTCTCAGGCTCGAATCCCTGGGGTGGGACCGGCGGCTCGCCGGGGTCCGCAGCCGGGGTCCGCTTGGCATTCCTCGCGCGAGCGCTCTGGCGGCGCTTGCTTTGGCGTTGCGGGCGCGTTCTCGGCAGCGCGGCGAGCACTCCGCCATCTTGCGCTGCGATCTCGGCCTTGGTCGGCGGCTCAGTCATGAGTCTCAATGATCGCTGATGTGGCAAGAATCGGTAGATCGCCCGGATCGGCAGAGCTAGGCGTTAGCATAAGGGGCGCAAGTGGATCGGGTTTGGCCGTGGAGCATCGAGCTTCGTGCGTGCCGCAGCCGTAACCGCTGGCCAAGATTTGAGGCAGCTCGGATGCATCAGTGCGCGCGCCCCCTGGAGAGGCGCACATAATCCTTCCCGGCGGAAGCCAAACGACGGAGCGAAACGGAAGAGAACAGATGTCAGTGGTCGAACTACAGGAGCTCGAAGAGGTCAAGAACCTCTTGACGAAGGGTCAGCAGGTGGGGGTACTCACCTACGCGGAGATATCAGGTGCCACATCCGACCTCGACCTCGATGAGGCCGATGTCGAGGAGCTGCATGGCTTCCTCGAGAAATCGGAGATCGAGCTCGTTGAGGACATAGATCCCGCGACGGCGGCTGCGCTTGAGGTCGAGCGCGCCCCGGACAAGCGAGGCAGGCGCAAGGCGAAGACCACGCTCGACCTCAAGCCCGACATGACGACCGACTCGCTGCAGCTGTTCCTGAAGGACATCGGCAAGGTGAGGTTGCTCACCGCCCAGGAGGAGGTCGATCTCGCCAAGCGCATCGAGCGCGGCGATCTGGACGCCAAGCAGAAGATGGTGGAGTCCAATCTGCGTCTGGTGGTCTCGATCGCGAAGAACTACCGCAATCAGGGACTGCCATTCCTCGATCTGATCCAGGAGGGCACGCTCGGGCTCGTGCGAGCTGCCGAGAAGTTCGACTACCGCAAGGGCTTCAAGTTCTCGACCTACGCGACCTGGTGGATCCGGCAGGCGATCGCGCGTGCGCTGGCCGACAAGGCGCGCACGATCAGGATTCCCGTGCACGTGGTGGAGAAGCTCAACAAGATCGGCAGGGCGGAGCGCAAGCTCGTGACCGAGCTGGGTCGCGAACCCACCGCCGACGAGATCGCCGAGGTGACCGGCATCGACCCCGAGGAGGTCGACTCGATCAAGCGCTCGGCCCAGGCGCCCGTGTCGCTGGAGAAGCCGGTTGGCGATGAGGAGGAGTCTGAGTTCGGGCAGTTCATCGCCGACGAGCGCGCAGAGTCCCCCTACGAGCGCGCCGCGGAGATCCTCACGAAGGAGGCTCTGCGCGAGGCGCTGGAGAATCTCAGCTATCGCGAGCGTCGCGTGCTCGAGCTCCGCTATGGACTCGGCGGCGAGCATCCCAGGACGCTCGACGAGGTGGGCCGCACCTTCAACGTGACGCGAGAGCGCATCCGTCAGATCGAGAACCAGTCGCTCAAGAAGCTGCAGTCCTTGGCGGAGGCTCAGAAGCTCCGCGACGTCGCCTGACGCGCGCCTCGGACGTAGCGTGTTTGTCGTCCACTCGTCCAGTGGGACTCAAGTCATACTCCGCTGATGCCGATCAGCGGACCATGTTCGATGTCGAAGCGACCCTGTGCGATTTGGTGCGCCGTGAAGGCTCCGATCTCCATCTGAAGGTGGGCTCCGCGCCGCTGACGCGCGTGCATGGGGTGCTCACGGCCGACCCGTCGACCCAGCCGCTCACCGCCCAGGACACCGAGAACGTCCTGCATGAGCTGCTCCACGACGAGCACAAGCTCGAGGAATTCGCCGAGGAGAACGAGGTCGACTTCTCCTTTGAGATCACTGACGTTGCGCGCTTCAGGATCAACGCCTTCCGCCAGCGTGGTGTCATATCCCTGGCATGCAGGGCGATCCCCCAGAAGATCAGCACCATCGAGGAGCTGTCGCTGCCCGAGGTCATCAGGGAACTGGCCGAGGAGGAGCGCGGGATCGTGCTGCTCACGGGCACCACCGGCTCAGGCAAGTCAACGACGCTGGCGGCGATGATCGATCACATCAACGAGACGATGAGCAAGCACATCGTGACGATCGAGGACCCGATCGAGTTCGTTCACCAGGACAAGCGCTCTGTGATCAATCAGCGCGAAGTGGGGATGGACACCGCCTCGTTCAGGCGCGCTCTGCGCAGGGTCCTGCGCCAGGACCCCGACGTCATCCTCGTTGGAGAGATGCGTGACGAGGAGACGGTCCAAACGGCCCTCTCGGCCGCCGAGACCGGACATCTGGTCCTATCGACGATCCACACCGTCGACGCGGCGGAGTCGATCAATCGCATGCTCGACTTCTTCCCACCTCACCAACATGGGCAGGCACGGTCGATGATTGCGGGAACCGTCAAGGGCGTCATCTCCCAACGCCTGGTGCCCGGCGCCAACGGTGGGCGCGTGGCTGCGTGCGAGATCCTGAGGATGACCGGTCGCGTACGCGACATGATCGTCGACCCCGCCCAGACAGGCAAGCTGGTCGAAGTCATCTCGAGCGGTGCCTACTACGGGATGCAGACCTTCGATCAGGCGCTCTACGGGCACCTGAAGGGCAAACGTGTGACCTTCGAGGATGCGATGCTTGTCGCATCCAGCCCGCACGACTTCAAGCTGCTCGTCCAGGCCGACGGCCGCAAGGGCACGACCATGGAGGACGTGGCCGCCGCGGAGGAGCGTCGCACCGAGAGCAACGGCGATCAGGCACCCAAGATGCCCGGTCCCGCCTCGGCGCCGCCGTTGACCGTGGGCTGAGCGGCTCTGTCGTACTTCAGTTGGTAAAGTAAAGCCAGAAATGGCGATCGAAGCGACATGTCCGGTTTGTCAGACGGCCGAGATCGTGTGTGGCAAGTGGACCTTGCTGCTCATCCGGGATCTGGCCGAGGGTCGTTCGCGCTTCTGTGAGCTGGAGCGCTCGCTCGCGGGCATAAGTCCTCGCACGCTCTCGCTGCGTCTGCGCGCGCTCGAGGAGGAGGCAATCGTCGAGCGACGCACCTTCCCCGAGGTGCCTCCCCGGGTGGAGTATGCGCTGACCGACAAGGGCGAGGCGCTGCTGCCGATCATCGAGGACATGCGCGCCTACGGCGAACGGTGGCTAGGGGTGCAGTGTGCAGAGCAGATCGACGCCGCCGAGCTCACCTCGCTCGTAGCGGCCGCCGTCTGAACACTGCAATACGAGCTGCGTCGAGCAGGAGCATCCACCGTCGCGGCGAAACGCCTCAATCGTGCGTTCACGCCAACTCGAAGCGGCTCTCAGAGAGTTCGTCGAAGAAGCAGCCCAGGCTCTGCAGGCAGAGATCCTGGCTGGAGCGGAAGTCCCGTTCGAACTCGCCAGTCAGGCCTCTCGCAGAGGTCAGACGCCGCTCTATTGCTATCGGCCACTGATGCGCGCTTTCCTGCGGGAGCGCTCCCCGCTGATCGTCGCTCTACCCGGCTATGGGCGGGCGAGGGCGCTGATCGACGGCCTTCCTGGGCTCGAGCGCTACCTATCGAGTGGCGATGGGACCAGGGTCACCGGGGGCGCGAGCGCCGCGCTGGCGGCGCTCTTGGAGGATGTCTTCGAGGAGCAGAGCGACTTTGAGATCTCTCCACTGCGCTTGGACACGGCCCTCGCACGCCTGGATCGCTTCGAATGTGCCATCGCCGATGAGGTCAGCGTCGTGGCGACGCTCCACGGGCTCACCATCGCCTCGCCCGAGTTGCAGCTCACGCCCAATCTGCTCATCGCCCAACCTGACGCGCTCAGCGGTGCGCCCGAACAGGCCATCTTCCTTTCATCCCAAGCTGGGGGTCGAGCCGGGCATGCACGCCATCTCCTGGCATGCTTCACGATCGAGACTCAAGAGGATCCCACGCACGCCATCACCGAAGGTCGCAAAGCGCTGCGTGGGCTGCTCCGCGCGCTGAGGCTCTTCGGCGACGGACGCATCGCACTCGGTCCGCTCGCGTGGACACGCGCCGGTGAGGGAACCTGGCTGCCGGTGGCGCCAGGATGGGGAGGCAGGCCGCACGGCATGCTGCTGGTGAGCTCTGAGCATGAGGACGAGCTGCGGGCCTTCTGCAATCTCGTCATCCGCAGAGCGCCCCAGGAGAGCGAGCTTGCCTGGGCGCTGCGCCGCTTCGAGCTCGGCTGCGAACGCGTGGGCGAGCACGAGGCCCTCAGCGACTACCTGCTCGCCTTGCGGGCCCTGCTGGACCCCGAACGTGGCGGCGACGGTCTGCTGGCAGCCCGGATCGGGGCGCTCTGTGCCACTCAGGACCGCCGCGCCGAGTTGACCGGCCGGATCATCGAGGCGACCGAGCTCGAGCGCCAGATCATCGAAGGCCGGGCGCCTGAGCGCACTCGTGGGACCGAGCTCATACGCGAGATCGCCGGCCATCTGCGCGCGCTGTTGCGGGATGTTCTCTGCGGCCATCTCGATTCGGATCTGGTGAGCGTCGCCGACGAGCTGCTGCAGGCATCTCAGGAGGCGCCCGTCTACTCCGAGCACGAAGAGGCCGCCGCCATCCTCTAGCGCCTTGCTGTTTGCTCAGCGCTCTGACTTCGTATCCGCGAGCGCTTCAAGGAACAGCTCCGGGTCCTGCCCCTCTGGCGCCCCCGCGACCTTGGCCCCCAACCCCTGGGCGAGTCTCGTAGCGAGCTCATGCCTGGCACGCGGATCCAGGCCCTCGCGCCGTTCCAGGTAGCGCCGCACAACGCTCAGCTCCTCCCTGGTGATGGCGCTCACGTCCCAGGCGTGGCCCGCGCTCAGTGGCGATCGATCGGAAGCCTGGGTCGAATCAGCCCGCCTGCGCTTCCTCGAAATGCGCCGCCGCTTTGATCTTCGAGAGGATTCGCGAGCGCCGTCGCGGACCACAAGCGTGCCCGCCGCGATGTCGCCGAGCCGCTGGTTACGTGCGCTGATGAGGATCGAGAGCAGCGTCGGCAGGTAGAAGAACGCCGCTTCCAGCACACGCACCAGATTCCTGATCGCGCTTGCCCGGAGGTGCACCGGACCGCCGCGATCGTCCACCACGCGCAGATGGTTGAGTCGCTTCCCCGGCGTGCGTCCCGCGGCGAGGACCTCGAAGAACACGTTGTATCCGTAGAAGATGATGAACTCGACGACGATGAACAGCGCCACCAGCAGGCCGCCCCCGGGTCCGCCCAGCACCCCCAAGAGCACCGCAAAGAGCACGATGAGCACTCCCTGGACGCAGAGGTCGAGGACTCCGGCGATGAAGCGTGAGGCCGCTCCAGCCAGGAGCAGCTGCAGTTCGACACCCTCCGGGGTGTGGACCACCATGCGATCCTCCAGCTCCACCCGATGAACCTAAAGGCTTTCATGGACGAATGCGCTCCGCGGTGGGAGCAGCTCGATGCGCTCCTGGGCGCAGCAAAGGGCAAGCCCGAGCGCCTGGGCGCATCAGGCGTGCTCGAGCTTGGTCGCCTGCATCGTGCAAGCGCGGCCGACCTCGCATTCGCAAGAACGCGCTTCCCCGGAGATCCGGTGGTCGAGCGCCTCGGCGAGCTGGTGAGTGCCAGCAGGTACGCGGTGTATCACGAGCCAGCACCCAGGGGCTCGCTGTGGGCCTTCTTCAGCCACGGCTACTGGCAGGCACTGCGCCAGCGCCCCGCGATCCTCTTGATCTCCCTCATCAGCCTCTTCGGCCCGGCCCTGCTCGCCGCGATCTGGGCGGCTCACGACCCGGGCGCGGCCATCGCCGTCGTGCCCGCCGCATTCCGCTCGGCGGCAGATCCGCATCTGCGCCGCCTCCCAACCGGCGCAGCGACGCAGGCCACGCTCGCGAGCTCAATCTTCACCAACAACATCCAGGTCACGTTCGTGGCTTTCGCGGGCGGCCTCGCCTTCGGCGCGGGAACGTTGTTCATCCTCGCCTACAACGGCCTGTTGCTGGGGCTGCTCGCGGGACTGACGCTCCAGGCAGGCACCTTCTCGGTGTTCGTGCGCTACGTCGCACCTCATGGGATGCTCGAGCTCTCGTGCATAACTGTCTGCGGCGCCGCGGGGTTGCGTCTCGCCGGCGCACTGATCGAACCAGGGGCGCTCTCGAGGGCACAGTCGCTGCGCCGTGAGGCTGGCGTCGCGGTGCTCATCGTGCTCGGTACCGCTCCGTGGCTCGTCCTCGCGGGCACGGTGGAGGGCTTCGTGACGCCCAGGGGGCTGCCCCTTTTTGCGGCGCTCGGGATCGGCGTCTCGCTCGCAACCCTCTACTGGAGCCTCTACCTGCTGCGCGGCGCAGTCCTTGTGAAGAGCCCGCATGCGCTCACAGTCGCGCCCGGGCTCTCATCTTGAGATACGCCGTCAGACAGCGCTCGGCGAGGGCCTTCGCAGGCGCCTCGATCACCTCGGCTCCTGTGCTTCGAATGCCGGCGGCCGCCTGTGTCCTGGCCAGCGATGCCTCCTGCAGGGCAAGCAGCTCATAGACCTCATCCTGCCGGCCGTCTGCGCTCGGGGGTGGGCCGAGCCCGCTGTCATTTGCGCTCGCGACGACAAGAACATGACGAGCGCTGAGCATGGCGCTTGCGCGCACCAGCGAGCGGGCTGCCGCCTGGTCCACGAGGTCTGTGAGGACCAGCACGAGGGCTCTGCGCGAGTCGCGTACCTGCAGGAACGCCTGCTCGAAGTCGGAGTCAAGCGAGCTCGGCTGCATGTCGAAGAGCGCCTGGACCACCCGCCGTCCTCCGAGGCGGCGTGGCTCGAGCGCACATCTGATCGTGGAGTCAAATGCGATCGCGCCGCAGCGATCGCCAAGCTCATCGGCGGCGAATGCGACGGCGCTGAGCGCGTCGAGTGCGACATCCAGCAGGATCCTGTCCTCGTCGCCGATCGGAGCAGCCATCAGCCGGCCGGCGTCAACCAGACAGTGAACCGTCCGTTCCTGCTCGACGCGATACTGATTGCTCATCGGTCGGCCCAGCCTGGCGCTCGAACGCCAGTTGAGCCTGCGGATGTCATCGCCAGGCGAGTACTCGCGAATCGACTCGAAATCGGTGCCCAGCCCCAGGGCTCCCCGCTGGCGCCCATCAGTGCCGCGCCCCTGGGTCATGCTGGAGACCAGCCGCCTTGCCCCATGCAGATCGGGGTACACGAGCAGCTCGATGGAGTCCGTGGAGCGGTGGTGCCAGCGCGCGAGCCCGAGCGGGCCCACACTTGCGCTCGCGACTCCAGGGAGCGTGTGGCGGCCTCTGCGCGACGCGATCAGCTCGCCGGAGAGCTCTCGATCGCCGGCGCTCACCTCGATGCTGAGCGAGGGCGTGGCAGGCTGGCGCAGCAGCACCTTGCGCCCATCGTGGGCAAGCGCGCTGATGTTCAACGGCGTGCCGAGCCCTCGCGAGAGGATCGCTCGCACGGTGCGCTGCACAGTCGGCGCTTCGCGCACCGACCACCCATCAGCGGCTGTCACCGCCAGCAGCAGCAGGGCTGACGCCACCACCAGCCAGGTGGGCAGCAGGAGCGCCGCAAGCCCGATCGTCGCGAGCAATCCGGCGGCACGCACGGTCGGCGTCATCGAGCGATCCTCAGACGCTCAGCGGGGCACGGGCACGTCGGCCAGGGCTGCCCTGATCGCGTCGGCGGCGCCGAAGCGCTCCAGTTCCGCCTCAGGTGCCATCACGAGGCGGTGGGCCAGCGCCGGCGCTGCCAGCGCGATCACGTCGTCAGGGGTCACGTAGGTCCGTCCCTCCAGGCAGGCGGCGGCCTTCGAGGCGCTCAGCAGGTGCACCGCGGCCCGCGAAGAGGCGCCAAGTGAGACGCTCGGCAGCTCGCGCGTTCGGCGCACCAGCGCCACGACATAGCCGATCACCGCTTCGCTGACCGTGATCGCTCTCGCCTGTTCGGCTGCCAGAGCCAGCTGGGAGGCGTCTGCCACCGCGCGCACATCGGCCAGTGCGCAGGGCATCCCACCATCGTGATCTCGTCCCAGCATCAGCTCTTCCTGCTCGGAGCTGGGATAGCCGATGCTCAGCTTCAGCAGGAAACGATCGAGCTGCGCCTCGGGCAGTGGGTAGGTGCCCTCGTACTCGATGGGGTTCTGCGTCGCGAGCACCATGAACGGCCGCTCCAGCGGGAAGGTTTGGCCGTCGACACTGACCTGGCCCTCTTGCATCGCCTCCAGCAGGGCGGCCTGCGTCTTGGGCGGTGTGCGGTTGATCTCATCGGCGAGCAGCAGGTTCGTGAACACCGGGCCCGCCCGAAACACGAGCTCCTGACCGCGTAGCGCCATCGTGCCGGTGAGATCGGCGGGCAGCATGTCGGGGGTGAACTGGACTCTGCGCATCTCGACATCGAGCGCCCGCGCGAGCGTCTGCGCGATCAGCGTCTTGGCGACCCCGGGAGGACCCTCCAGCAGCACATGACCTCGGCAGCACAGCGCCAGCACCGCCAACCGCGTGGTCTCCTCCTGGCCGACGACGACGGTACGCACCTCCTCGAGCACGCGCTCCAGCATGTCCTTCATCCGCGGGGCTCTCCACGCAGCAGCGCTCGCGCCTGCTCAGGCTGACGGGTGCGTCTGAGGAGGCTCGAGATGGCCAGCACATAGGCGGCGCGCGGGAGTTGCCTGTCCGGTGCCTGCGGCTCCACAGGCCCGAGCCTGCGCCCGCGAGCCACCACCCAGGTCAAGCCGGCAAGAGTGAGCATCGTCAATGCGATCCACCACCGCTCTGGCAGGGCTGAGAGGCCACGAGCGGGACCATATCCGTGAACCGACTCGACGAACACGACCGGCCGTTGTCGGCCGCCGGCCAGGTCAAGCCCGAGCTGAGCGTTGTCGGCGTGCCCAAGCAGCCGGTTCTGCAGCGGCGAGGCATCCGCGAGGAGATCCAGCGTTCCCCTGCCGACGTGTTGTTCCAGCAGCAGAGCTCTGCCAGGCGCCGAGGCGAGGATCGTTCTTGCCCCCTGGTCGGTCGTCCAGGCTCCTTCCCCCGAACTCTGCACCTCCAGGCCTGGCGTAAAGCCCTCCGGAGCTCCCTCGAGCTGCGCTGTGGTCGGAGCGGTGGCGCTCCATTCCGGAGGCGCATAGAGCAGCGCGGGAAGCGTGAGCAAGGGTTCGGTGCCGCCGATGATCAGACGCCCCCCGGCGCGCACATAGGCGAGCAGACGCTGTCCTTCGGAGTGCAGCAGCGTCTCGGGGTCCAAGACGACCAGCGTGGTGTTTGGCGCCAAGCGCGCTTCGCCAAGGGTGCTGCGCAGCTGGGTGACCCGGTATCCAGAGCGCTGGAGCAGCTCGTCCCATGCGGCGAGCCCGCGAGCGTTCGTGGAATAGGAGGAGGAGACGGGGCCCTGCGGCTCCGGCTCCAGCACGTTGCTCAGGGCACCCAGGGCCACGAAGAGGACGACCACGCCGATGCACGCCGCGATCAAGCCTTTCGGACGCCGCTTCGTCGGGAGCGCGCGCTCCTCGATCACGTCGCTCGATCCTCCTCGCCCAACAACGATGCCCACTCCCGGCGGGCGGCGGCCAGATCCTCGGCCTGCGCTGTACCGTGGCCGTAGGCGACCTCGTCGAAGCGTCGTGCCAGGGCATCGAAGCGGCCCGAGCGAAGCGAGCGGGAGATCTGCGAGTTCGGGGTCGATGGGGCGAGCGTCAGAATTCCATGCTCGGCGAGCTCGAGCAGGCCGGCCCGAAAGCGCAGCCGCAGCGCCTCATCGAGCTTTCCGGCCCGCTCCGCGGCCCGCGCCTCGCGCTCGAGCTCGGCGGCGGTAGCGGCCGGGGCGATCCCGGCGGCTGCCTGGGCGGCGCGGGCATGCAGCGTCCGGCGCGCGACGCGCGTGGCCAGCAGCGCACCCGCGAGCAGCAGCAGTCCCGCGAGCAGCGAAAGCCCCCAGAAGTTGTCGAGGTGCAGCGACACGAGCGAGTGGTCAAGGGCCCGGCGCAGTGTGTGCCAGGGACCTTCAAGCGCTTCTCCCAGCACACGCAAAAGGCCATGCAGGGGTCTGGGCACATGCGGAGCGTGGAAGCGGCTCTCACGCAGGATCTCCAGGGCCAGCCGGCGAGCGTCTGCAGTGCTCTGGGAGGCGTCCCGCGCCGCGCCTGGCAGTTGACCGTGCACCGACCGGGCGAGGCTCAGGGCGATCCCGTCCAGCCCGGCGGCGGTGGCCAGAACGGCGGTCCGCCCGGCCTGCCGACCGACTCGGGGCCGAAGGGCAAGGGCTCCGCAGAGCCGGCCGGAGGCTCGATCCCCAGTCGCTCCGCCAGCTGTGCGAGGTCGAAGCCCTCGTGGCGCACCCGCAGGTCGTAGTACAGGACGATCGTGACCGCTGCACCGAAGGGCCGGGTGAGGATCGAGGCGATCCCCGCCGCGATCGACACGGTGAGAACCGCGAGCGGGACCGATCCACTGCTGGTCACATGGGAGAGGCTCACAAGCAGACCCTCGAGGACCAGCGTCACGAGGCTGGTCATGATGCCGGCGAACAGGTGCACACCGGCGACCGGCCACCAGCGGCCGGAGACCAGCCGTCGAGAGCGCCCGAGCGCGCGAGGTCCTTTGAGTCCCTCGATCAGCAGTGCAGGTGTGGCGAGCGACCAGGCGATCGCGAGCCAGATGCCGGGAATCACCAATGCGATGAAGGCCAGGCTGAGTCCGACGCCCATGATGATCTCCATCCACAGCAGGGAGCCCGCCTTCCGCAGTGCGAAGATCAGCGACGCTCGGGCATCGATCGGATGATCCAGATAGGCCTCGCTCACAGCCTTGACGCACGCCGCGGTCGTGAGCAGCCCGACGATCAGGCCGGTGATCGTCAACACCGAGGACGCGCCGAATGAAGCGGACGCATCGCCCGCGGGGCGAGGCGTCGTGTGGAGCACTCCGGTGGGTATGTCTTCGGCGTTGGGCACGACCGAGAGCAGGACCAGTGCGCCCAGCGCCTGGAAGGGAATGACGACCGCCGCCGTCAGGTAGATGAGAGCGCGTGCGTTGCGCAGGTAGAGCTTGATCGCCACATCGAGGATCTCGCCGATGCTCAACGGTCGCAGGCCGTTCGGGCTCACCGGCGCAAGATAGCGGGCAGCAGCCGCTCAGTCACACGAACGAGACCCGCGAGATCGCGTATGTCCCGATCCAGATGCGGGATGAGGATGGGGGCCCGCTCGCCGACGGCGGCTGAGAGCCACGCGATGTTCTGCGCGTCGCGCCTTGCCAGGACGTCGAAGTCGGCGAGGTTGCTCGCGAGGCGCTTGGCCAGGCGCGCACCGAGCTCAGGCGCGACCAGCTCCTCCAAGGCCCCGGGGGCGCGGCCCTGGCGCCCTGGCAATGCGACGCGATTGACGATCACCGCGCCTCTGGCCATGCCGCTCTCGGTCAGCTTCTCCGCGAGGAACGCCGCCTCCCTGGTCGGCTCGTGCTCGGGCGATGTGACGATCAGGAATGTGGTGGCGGAGGGGTCGCGCAGCAGGGAGCCCACGCCCTGGGCCCGTTCCCTGAAGCCGTCCACCGTGCCCGCCAGCGAGCGAAAGAACTCCGAGAGATCGCCGATCAGATCTGCGCCTGTGGCCCGGGAGAAGACCGAGAGGATCAGGGCGCTGCCGCGACCGAGCAGCCGCGCCGCGAGTCCGCCCGGCGCGAGGAAGACGCTCAGGGTGCGACTGTCCAGGAACCGCTCCAGACGTGCTGGGGTCTCGAGGAAGTCGATCGCATTGCGCGAGGGCGGGGTGTCCAGCACGATCGCGTCGAAGTCGCCCTCCAGCTCCAGGTCATAGAGCTTCATCAGCGCCGAGAGCTCCTGGGAGCCCGCGATCGCCGAGGAAATCTCCCTGTAGATGCGGTTCTCGAGAATCCGCCGCCGGGCGCTGTCCTGCGGGGCGAGTCGAGTGATCAGGCCGTCGAAGGTGTCCTTGACGTCGAGTGTCATCACCCACAGCTCCCCTTCGACGTTCAGGCCGCTGCCGGCCAGTAGCGCAGGCGCTACGCGCCGTGGTCGGCCGGAGAGCTGCTCGAGGCCGAGCGCGCCGGCCAGACGCCTGGCGGGATCGATGGTCAGGACCGCCACACGCCGACCCTGAGCGGCCAGTCCCAGCCCCAGCGCCGCCGAGACGGTCGTCTTGCCGACGCCTCCGGGCCCGGCGCAGATCAGGATGCGCCTGCCCGCTGTGCCCTCGCTCAGCGTGTGATCGACCAGGTTGGCGTCTCCGTCTCCCATCGGCTGGATCGTATGACCCCTGCTGGGGAGGAATCCCCCGTTCTCATGCGAATACCCCCGCGAGGGTTTCCCTAAAATCGAGCATCGGAGCCTGCCGTGGACGGAAAGGCCAAGGTCATCGCGTTCGCCAACCAGAAGGGCGGGGTGGCCAAGACAACGACGACACTGAATCTGGCGGCAGCCTTTGCCGAGGAGGGTCATCGGGTTCTGTGCGTCGACATGGATCCGCAGGGCAACCTCACGATGTCCCAGGGCATCGACCCGGACACGCTCGAGCGCTCGATGTACGACGTGCTCGTCCACAAAGTCTCGATCCGCGAAGTGGTCCGCAAACGCGAGATCGATGTCGCCTGCGCCTCGATCGACCTGGCCGGCGCGGAGATCGCGATGTCGACGATGATCGGCCGCGAGCGTTCGTTGCAGAAGGCGTTCGAACCGATCCTCGAGGACTATGACTTCATCTGCATCGACACTCCGCCGAGCCTGGGTCTGCTGACAATCAACGCACTCACGGCGGCCGACAAGGTGATCGTCCCCGTGCAGTGCGAGTATCTGTCGATGCGTGGCCTCATACAGCTGCAGAACACACTTGCGATGATCCGGGAGAACCTCAATCCTGGCGTCGACATCGAGGGTATCCTTCCCACCCTGGTCGACTCGCGCACGATCCACGCCAAGGAGGCGATCGAGATACTCGAGGAGAACTTCGGGGACCGTGTCTTCGCATCGCGGATCCGCAAGACGGTCCGCTTCGCGGAGGCTCCGGTCAAGGGGATGTCGGTGCTCAAGTACGAGCCGGACGGTGTGGCCGCGCAGTCCTATCGCCAGCTCGCCCAGGAGGTGCTTGCAAATGGACGGAGCTAAGCGGGCGAGCATGCGCGAGGGCCCGCTCGCGGCACTCTTTCGCAAGACCGAAGAGCCCGATCCCTCCGCTCCCGAGCAGGCGCCGAGCACTTCCAAGAGCGCGGTCAAGGAGACCGACCGATCTGCCTCGCCGCCGCCTCACCCTCGCGAGACCGGTGTTCCCCATCCCGCGCTGAGCGCTGAACCGGCGTCCTTCGAGGACGAGCTGGAGCACATACCGAGCCCGCGAGAGCGCCTGCGCCACGCCTTCTCCTCTGAGATTCCCGGGAATCTCATGGATCCCGCGCGCGCCGATGGGCGGCAGAGCTCGAGGATGGTTGACATGCCGACGCGTGAGCACCTGCGTCCCTTCAGCGGCACCGCATCGATCACGCAGCCCGTGATTCGCGTAGTGGGCGTAGGCGGTGGCGGGACCAACGCGGTGAACCGGATGGTCGAAGCCGAGGTGGAGGGCGTCGAGTTCCTCGCCGTGAACACCGATCTGCAGTCGTTGCAGCAGTCGATGGCGTCGGTCACGATGCACATCGGTGCCGAGCTGACCAGGGGGTTGGGCTCGGGCTCGGATGCGAGCGTCGGACGCCAGGCGGCGATGGACGACTACGACCACGTCAAGGCGCTGCTCAAGGGCTCGGACATGATCTTCATCGCGGCCGGCGCGGGCGGCGGCACCGGCACCGGCGCCGCCCCGATCGTGGCCCGCATCGCCCGCGAAATCGGTGCTTTGACGGTCGCGATCGTCACCAAGCCGTTTGGTTTCGAGGGCTCACGCCGAAGCGAGCAGGCCGAGCACGGGATCAAGGCGCTGGCCGAAGAGGTGGACACGTTGATCGTCGTTCCCAACAACCGCCTACTGAGCATCCTCGACAAGCAGACCTCGATGGTCGAGGCGTTCAAGATGGCCGATGACGTGCTGCGTCAAGGCGTCCAGGGGATATCGGATCTCGTGACCCTGCCGGGGCTGATCAACCTCGACTTCGCAGACGTGCGCACGATCATGAGCGACGCGGGCAACGCACTGCTTGGCATCGGCATGGGCGTCGGCGAGAACCGAGCGACCGACGCCGCGATGCAGGCGGTCGCCTCGCCGCTCCTGGAAACCTCGATGGACGGGGCTCGCTCCATCCTGCTCTCGATCACCGGTGGCAAGGACCTCTCGCTGTGGGAGGTCAACGACGCGGCCAAGGCGATCTCCGAGGCGGCCCATCGCGACGCGAACATCATCTTCGGCGCCATGGTCGACGAGAAGCTCGACGATCAGGTCTGGGTGACCGTGGTCGCCACCGGCTACGGCAACGACGCGTTCAAGTCCCGGCTGCAGGAGCCGACAGGCGAGCCCACGGTCAAGCGCACTGCGAGCGCGCCGCGCGCGCGCAGGGAGTCCCGCCGTGGCGGGCTGCTGATGGACGAGCTCGACGTGCCCGAGTTCATCCCTCACCGCTGAGGCTCTTCAAGGTCTCCTCGAAGCGTCGCCTGCGGGCCGTCAGCTCCTTCGCCCTCTACGCTTCGCCGCTATGAGCGCGGGTGAGAAGGGAGTGGTGGCGGCCGGTCATCCGCTGAGCGCCCAGGCCGGCGCAGGCGTCCTGCGAGCAGGAGGCAACGCCGTCGACGCTGCGATCGGGGCGATGCTGACCTCGTTCGTGGCTGAGCCACTGCTAACGGGGCTGGGCGCAGGCGGCTACATGCTGGTCGCGGGCCCCGGCCGGGAGTCGGTGCTGCTCGACTTCTTCGTGGAGGCCCCCTCGCGCGCGAGTGACGGCTCAGCCGCAGAGCTCGAGGCGATCGATGTCTCCTTCGGGGACGCTGCCCAGGTCTTCTACGTAGGGCCTGCTTCCTGTGGTGTGTACGGCGTGCCCTCCGGGCTGTGCGAGGCTGCGGCGCGCTGGGGGACGATGCCGCTGCGGGAGCTGGTCGGAGCGCCCGCGAGGCTAGCGGCCGAGGGCGTCGCGCTCAATGCCCAGCAGGCATACATCGCGGAGATCCTTGCCAACCTGCTGCGCAGCACCCCCGAGTGCGCCACCCTGTGGGCGCCAGATGGCCAAGTGCTGAGGGAGGGCCAGGAGCTGCGCAACCCCGAGCTTGCAGAAGCGCTGCTGCGGCTGGGCGAGGAGGGAGCGAAGCCGTTCTACGAGGGAGACATCGCCGCCGCGGTATGCGGGTGGCTGCAGGAGCGCGGTGGTTCGCTCGACGCGCAGGCGCTCGCTGGATATCGCGCACTGGCGCGCACCCCCCTGAGGATGCGCTACCGCGACCGGGAGGTGCTCACCAACCCTCCGCCCTCGGCCGGCGGGACGCTGCTGGCCTACTCGCTCGGCCTGCTGGATCGCGGCCCCGAGCCGCCGCCCCTGGATGGTCTGATCGCCGCGATGGAAGCCGCTCAGCGGGAGCGGACGCCCGAGTTCCTCCAGGGGCTTGGCGAGACTGGCTTCCAGGATCGATTCCTGTCCTCTCGGCTCGGGGCGACGACCCATATCTCGGTACTGGACGGGGCGGGTGGCGCATGCAGCGTCACCACCACCAACGGCGAGGGCTCGGGTGTGATCGTGCCCGGGACGGGCATCCATCTCAACAATGTGATGGGCGAGGAGGACCTCAGCCCCTTCGGGTTCCATCGCCATCCGCCGGGTACGCGGATGCCGAGCATGATGGCTCCCTCGCTCGTGTTGCGAGACGGCGAGGTGGAGCTCGTGCTCGGCAGCGCGGGCTCCAATCGCATCCGCTCCGCCCTGCTGCAGACGATCGTGGGCGTAGTGGACCATGGCCTCGACGCCGACCAGGCCGTGCGGGCGCCGCGGGTGCACTTCGAGGGCGGCATCGTCTATCACGAGCCCGGGATCGTCGTGGACCATGAGCTCGCTGCGGGTCGTGAGGTCGTGAGCTTCCACGCGCTCAATCTCTTCTTCGGCGGGGTGCAGGCCGTACAGTGCAGCGATGGAGAGCTGCTCGGCGCCGGGGACCCGCGCCGCGGCGGCGTGGCGGTGATGGCATGAGGCGCCTCGGCGCTCTGGCGGCGCTCTGCGCGGCCGCCCTGCTCAGCGGCTGCACGGGCATCAAGGCCCCGGACCTGTTCGTCGTCTATCGCAGCGGCAATGTCCCGGGGGCGAAGCTCACCGTGCTCGTCAACGAAGAAGGAGGTGTCACCTGCAACGGCGGCAAGGTTCTGAAGCTCAGCGATCACCAGATCATCGTCGCCCGCGAAATCCAGGAAGACCTCGAAACACCCTCCTCGCACCGCACCTCCCTTCCCCCGAGGGCGGGCTCCGTGTTCAGCTATTACGTCCGCGACGAAAAGGGCAGTGTGCGCTTCAGCGACAACTCCACTTCGCAGCCCAAGGCATTTCACAGACTGACGCTGCTCGTCCTCGAAATCGCGCAGGGAATCTGCCACCTGCCGACCTGAGCGTCTCTACGGCGTGAGCGCCCTGGCCCTTAGGTGCTGGGCGCGTCCTTGGTTGCGGTGAGCATCAGGTTGTAGAAGATCGCGGGTGGCAGGTGAGGCTCCAGCAGCCGGCCGTCGAGTCCCTGCAGGAGCAGGTAGCCGCGATATGCGTAGTTGCGCCAGGCCCACGGCACATCGCTTGGGTGAGCCGTCGCCTCCAGGGTCCGGTTGGTCCAGCCGAACCAGTTGGCAAGCAGCTCCTCGCCGGTCACGTTCACCCCGCTCAGACCCGCCCTGCGTGCGAAGCCAGCCAGCTCGGAGGGCGAAAATGCGTGAACGTCGACGACGCTCTCGAGCGCCGAGTCCGGCGCGCCTCCATCGGCCGGTGGAGCGACTCGCGCGCCCAGCGCGTAGCGCCAGAGCGGCGCAAGGCCCGTGGCCAGTCGCTTGGGCACCCTCGCGATGCGATCGCCATAGAGCGAGGGCTCACCCGCGAACAGCACCATTCCTCCAGGGGTCAGCACGCGCTCGAACTCCTCAAACGCCTTGGCCAGGTTCGGTATGTGGTGCAGCACCGCATGGCCCAGGACGAGATCGAAGCTCTCATCTGCAAAGGGCAGGCTCTCCGCGTCAGCCGGCACCGCCTGCACCTCCAGGCCCAGCCGCTTGGCGTTGGCGCTCAGCGCCGCGAGCATCCCGGTGGAGATATCGGTGCAGGTCGCTCGCTCGATCATCCCCGCCCTGAGCATGTTCAGACTGAAGTAGCCCGTGCCCGAGCCGATCTCCAGCGATCGCGCATACGTTGGCGGTACGTGCCCCACCGCCTTGCGGACCTTCGCGCTGACCTGCTCGATCCCGATGTCGCCGAAGTCGATACCCCACTTGCTGTCGTAGTGGTCGGCGGCGACGTCGTGGTAACGCGTGTTGACGTCGCGGATCTCCTCGGGGTTCAGCGCGGGCGGCACGGGAGGGCACCATATACTCGCCGCGGTGTCGGTGCCCGCATACGTGCAACGTGACCAGCCCGAGGGCGTACCGCCGCTGGCCCTGACGGGGGAGCGCACGCTGCCCGACGTGCCGGAGGAGAACTACTGGTTTCGCCGTCATCTGGTCGTCTACGAATGGATCGCCGCGCGCGTGGCAGGGCTGCGTGTGATCGACATGGCCTGTGGTGAGGGCTATGGGACGAACGTGCTGGGCACCGGCGCCGCGAGCGTCGTCGGGGTGGATGCCAACCCGGAGGCGCACGAGCATGCGAGCAAGCGCTACGTGGCTGAGAACCTGCGCTTCGAGCGCGATCTGGTCGAGACATTCGGCGAGCCGGCGGACGTCGTCGTGTTCCTGCAGACGATCGAGCACCTCCAGGAGCCGGGGAACGCCCTCGAGCACTTCGGCGAGCTGGTGGGCGAGCGGGGGACTGTCTATCTCTCCACCCCCAATGTCCTGACACTCGCCCCGAAGGGAGCGGAGCGCTCTGAGAACCCGTGGCATGTCCACGAGTACCGAGCAGCCGAGTTCGGAGAGCTGTGTGCCAGGCACTTTGGGAGCGTCCAGATGTATGGGCTATTCCACGCCCGCAAGCTCAGGGCACACGCGCTGATGTTGAGGTTGGGATGGGATTCCCTGCATCCGCGCCTGCGCCTGACCAAGCACTTCTACGGGTGGTTCACGCCCGCGATCGCAGCGAGCGACTTCACGCTGCGAGCAGCCGCCGAGGCAGACCTCGACGGGGCCCTGGACTTCATCGCCGTATGTCGCAGCTGAGGGGCGGCGCTCAGCGGGGACAGCTTGCCATCGTCCTGCACACGCACATGCCCTATGTCGAGGGCTTCGGCACCTGGCCCTTTGGCGAGGAGTGGCTGTGGGAGGCGATGTCCAGCAGCTACCTGCCGCTGCTCGAGCTGCTCGATCAGGGCGCCCAGCTGACCCTGTCGTTGACGCCGGTGCTCTGCGACCAGCTGGAGGCGCCGGAGATCCGCGAGCGCTTCGAGCGATTCGTCGGCGATGTCAGGGCCTACACACACGAGGAGGACGCCCAGGGACTGAGGCGGACCGGCCACGAGCAGCTGGCGCTGGCGGTCGAACGCTCCTGGATCGACTATGAGCGTGCGCTGGGAGCGCTGCAGCGGCGAGACGGGGACATGCTCGGCGCGCTCGCGCCCCATGTGCAGTGGACCTCCTCGGCCACCCACGCTGTGCTGCCGATGCTCGCCGGCGACGCTGGCATCAGAGCCCAGGTCAACTCTGGCATCGAGTCCCATAGGGCGCGCTTTCAGACCACGCGCCCGGGTAAGGAATGGCGGGGCGGCTTCTGGCTGCCGGAGTGCGGTTTTACCCCGGAGCTCGAGGGCATCCTCGAGCAGGCGGGTGTGAGGGCCTCCTGCGTGGAGCTGACTCCTCGCTTCGGTCTGGGCGCCAGCGAGCACTTGCAGCCACTGCTGGGTGCCTGCGGCGTGCTGCTCGTGCCGATCGATCGCCACACGATCTCACTGGTGTGGAGCGACGGCGGCTATCCGGCACACGGTCTCTACCGGGATTACCACCACCATACGGTTCACCACCACAACCCTTGGTCCAACGACGGCGAGATCTACGACCAGGATCGAGCCTTCGCGCTCGCGCGCGAGCACGCCGCCGATTTCGTCAGCCAGGTCAAGGCCCGCCTGTGCGACGGCGAGGATCTGCCCGGAGGGGGGCTGCTGGTGTGCGCGCTTGACACCGAGCTGCTCGGCCACTGGTGGTATGAGGGGATGGAGTGGCTCGCCGGGGTGGTGGCGGAGTGCGCCGATCAGGGCGTGGAGCTTATGCGCCTCGACGATGCCTTGGAACAGCACGAGCCCGCGGCGGCACCGGAGATCGAGAGCTGGGCCCCGAGCACCTGGGGGCAGGGCGGAGATCTCTCGACGTGGTCATGCCCGGCTGTGGTCGACATGGCCTTTGCCGCACGCCGGGCCGAGCTGGAAGTCGTGCGGGCTGGGCGTGAGGCGAGTCTCGCGGCCGTCAGGGAGCTGCTCGCATTGCAGGCGAGCGACTGGTCCTTCATGGTCTCCCGAGGGCTCGCTGTGCCCTACGCGCGCGAGCGTGCCGAGGGCCATCGCCTCGGCGTCATGCGCGCTCTCTCCGAAGGCGAGGATGCCAGCGTCACGGAGCTACGCAACATCGCGGCTCACGCGGGCCGCGCGGCGCTGCTCGGCCCGTGAGGCCCGGGCCGCAGCCCGGGGGCCTGGCCGCAGCTGGTCGCTCACTCCCAGCGCATCAGCGCGCGGCGCGTCGCGCATCCTGATCAGTCGTGCGGGCGCGCCCGCCACGACGGCGTTCGCCGGCACCTCCTTGGTCACCACCGAGTTGGTCCCCACGACGCTGTTCTCGCCGACGATCACGCCACGCAGCACGCAGGCGCCGTAGCCCATCCACACGTTGTCGCCGACCTGCACGTCGCGCTTGTAGATGCCCTGCAGCGCGGATCGGACGCTCGACCTCGACGACGCCGTGGTCGAAGTCGATCAGCATCACGCGGTCGGCGAGGATGCACTCCCGCCCGATCGAGACCTTCTGATAAGCGGAGATCGTGCACTCCTGGCCCATCACCGTCTTGGCTCCGATGCTCACCTCGCCCTCGTGAACACGGATCTTGCTGCCGTGTCCGATCCAGGCCCAGCGGCCGATCGAGAGAGTGGCGTGCGGGCCGATCTCGAGCTTCACGCCCGGGCAGATGAAGCACAGGCCGTCGGTGCGAAGCCGCGAGCCGAAGCGCAGCTTGAGCATCAGCCAGCGCGCGATCAGGCGAATGTAGCTCAGCCTGAGCATGCGATTGCGATGCATGAAGGCAAGCAGCGCGAGCGGCCCGCCATGAGCGGGGTCTGGGGCTCTGCGCACAGCGTCGACGGGCGCGGTGTCAGGGTGATCGGCGAGCAGCGACTCCATCGCAAGGCCAATCGTATTGCCCTGCGATGATTGCGCGGACATGAGCGGATCGACTCTCGCAAAGCGGCTGCTGGATGGCGATCGGCGCGCGCTCGCGCGCGCGATCTCGCTCGTGGAGGATGACCGCCCCGAGGGATGGGAGCTGGTGCGCGAGGTCTATCCCCACACGGGCAAGGCCGCAGTCTTCGGTTTCACCGGCCCGCCCGGGGTCGGCAAGTCGACGCTGATCGGGTCGCTGACCAAGGCGCGGCGCGCAGCGGGCAGGACGGTCGGGGTTCTCTCGATCGACCCCTCCTCGCCGTTCAGCCACGGCGCCCTGTTGGGCGACAGGATCCGTCTGACCGAGCACTTCCTCGACGAGGGCGTGTTCATCCGCTCGATGGCCAACCGCGGCGCGCTGGGAGGTCTCTCGGAGGCGGCGTTGCAGGCGGCGCTGCTGCTCGACGCGGCGGGCAGGGAGGAGGTCTTCGTCGAGACCGTCGGCGTAGGTCAGGCCGAGATCGACATCATCGATCACGCTGACACGATCGTCCTGGTGCTGATGCCCGGCTCAGGCGACTCGATCCAGGCGCTCAAGGCCGGGGTGATGGAGATCCCCGACATCATCGTCATCAACAAGGCCGACCATCCGCTGACGGACACGATGGTGCGCGAGATCCGTGGGGTGCTCTCGCTTGCGAACCTGGACGAGGTCCACGAGGGCAAGCAGAAGGGTGCCATGCGCTGGCGTGTGCCGATCGTCAAGACCGAGGCATCCAAGGGCGTGGGCGTCCCCGAGCTGGTGGCGCAGTTGGATGCGCATCGCGAGTACATCCTCGGCGCGGGACAGCTCGATGAGCGCAGGCGCCGCAATCTCCGTGCCGAGGTGCTCGCGATTGCGACATCGAGGCTGCGCAGGCGCCTTGAAGAGGAGCTGCACGAGGACCCCGAGTTCAAGCGACTGCTAGACGAAGTGGTGGAACGGCGGCTGGATCCAGCGAGCGCGGCGACCGTGTTGCTTGAAAGGGATGACGTCTGCCACTGATCTGGCTGGCTCTCACCGCGGGTCTGTGCGGTAGACCGTGGAGCGGTGGCGGATCGTGGCGACGCGCACGGTCTTCTCGTCATCGGTGAGCTGGTGGATGATCCGAAAGGAGCCGACACGCAGCGAGCGTAGCCCTCGCAGCCTTCCCTGAAGTGGGTATCCGGCGTGGGGGTCGCGTTCGAGGAGGCCCAGTGCCTGTTCGACCGCGTCGATCAGTGGCCAGTCGAGCTCGAGCAGCTCAGACCGGGCCCGCCGTGCCAGCACGACGCGAGCCATCGGTCATCTCGCGGCGCGGCGCTCGGCCAGCTCACGGCGCAGGTCGTCGAGCTCGACGGTTTCCTCGCGCGCGATCTCGCCAAGACCGGCTTGCAACGCATTCAGCGCATCGGGATCGGACAGGATCTCAGCCGTCTCCTCGAGCGCCTCGTACTCGTCAATCGGGACCAGCGCGGCTGCCGGCCGGCCGTTGCGGGTGACGACTACGTGGTCGCGTCTGTCGGCGACATCGCTCAGTACCTGCGCGAGGTTGTTGCGAAGGTCGCGCACAGGGATGGTCTTAGCCACCTCCTAAGTGTACCTAATAGCGTACACGCTTGGCGCCTTGGCTACGCCCCCAGCGCCCTGGCGATCACCATCTGCTGGATCTCGTCGGTGCCCTCTCCGATCGTGAGGATCTTGGCGTCCCTGTAGAAGCGGCAGACCGGGTACTCCTCGATGTAGCCATAGCCGCCGTGGATCTGGACGGCCTCCTCGGCGCAGCGCACCGCGAGGCGACCGGTCTTGAGCTTGGCCTGGGCGGCGGTCAGCGTGAAGTTGCGCCCCGCATCCTTCTCCCTGGCGGCTCTGTAGACCAGCAGCCTGGCTGCCTCGATCTCGGTCGACATGTCCGCGAGCTTGGCCTGGATCGATTGGAATCTCGAGATCGGCTGGCCGAAGGCCTTGCGCTGCTTGGCGTAGGCCAGCGCCTGGTCGAGCGCGCCCTGGGCGAGGCCCACGCCCATCGCCGCTACGCCGATGCGCCCGATGTCGAGGATGTGCAAGAACTGCTTGAAGCCCGCGCCCCTGGGGCCGAGCAGGTTTGCCTCGGGCACGTGACAGTCGGTGAAGGTCAACGGCCGCGTGTCCGAGGCGTTCCAGCCCATCTTCCTGTAGGGCTGTCCTTGCTCATAGCCCGGCGTGCCGTTGGCGACGATGATGTTGGAGATCTCCTTGCCCGTCCCGCCGTCGGCGCTGCCCTGGCCGTCGCTCTCGCCCGTGACGGCCGTGATGCACACCATGCCTGAGATGTCCGTACCCGCGTTGGTGATGAACTGCTTGGCGCCGTCTATCACCCAATCGCCATCCCGCAGGCGCGCGCGCGTGCGCGTGTTGCCAGCATCCGATCCCGCCTCCGGCTCGGTGAGGCCGAAGGCCCCAAGCTTCTCGCCCGAGCAGAGCTGGGGCAGCCATTGGAGCTTCTGCTCCTCGCTGCCGTAGAGGTAGATCGGCTGGGTGCCCAGCGAGGTGTGGGCACAGAGCGTGATCGCCACCGAGGAGTCGACCCTCGTGAGCTCCTCGACCGCCAGCGCATATGCGAGCGTGTCGCCTCCGCCCCCGCCGTACTGGACCGGGAAGGGAATGCCCATCAGGTTCAGCTCGCCGAGCTTGGCGACGATCTCGTAGGGGAAGGCCTTCGTCCGGTCGAGCTCCTCGGCAACCGGTGCGATCTCTCCCTCGGCGAACTCCCGCACGGTGCGCTGGATCAGCGCATGATCCGCGGAGAGGTCGAAGTCCATCGGGTCTTTATGCCGCGTCCAGGTCCATGGACCTGGCTAGGCAGCATCCAGGTAGGACCTGGCCAGCTCAACGAGCAGCCGCACGCCGTAGCCCGATGCCCCTTTCGAGGCGTAGACGCGGCCCAGATCCCAGGCCGAGCCGGCGATGTCCAGATGCACCCAGGGCACATCTCCCACGAAGTTCGCCAGGAACGTCGCGCCGGTGATCGTGCCCGCCTTGCGCCCTTCCGGTGCGTTGTCCAGGTCGGCGTATGTCCCTTTGACGATCTCCACGTACTCCTCGTGCAGCGGCAGGCGCCAGACGATCTCCCCGGTGCGATCGCCGGCCTGCGCGACGCGCTCCGCGAGCTCGTCGTCGTTGCTCATCAGCCCCGCGTAGGTCGATCCCAGCGCGATGATCACGGCACCCGTCAGAGTGGCGAGGTCGACGATCCGCTCGGCGCCCAGCGAGACCGCGTGGCTCAGGCAGTCGGCGAGCACCAGACGGCCCTCGGCGTCAGTGTTGTTGACCTCGATCGTCTTGCCATTGGAGGCGGTCACGATGTCGCCCGGCTTGACCGCGCTGCCGCTGGGGAGGTTCTCGGTGGCGCCGACGACGGCCATGACCCTGACTGGAAGCTTGAGCCTCGCGATCGCCGCTACCGCCTCGATCACGGCGGCGCCGCCGGACATGTCGAACTTCATCTCCGCCATCTTCGCCCCGGGCTTCAGCGAGATGCCGCCGCTGTCGAAGGTCACGGCCTTACCCACGAAGCCCAGCAGCGGCCCGGTCGCGCCACTCGGCGGCTCATAGCGCATCGTGATCAAGGCGGGCTCCTGCTGTGAGCCCTGGGCGACGGCGGCGAAGGCGCCCATCGAGCGATCGATGATCTCCTTGCGCCCCTCCGTCTGCACCACCAATCCCTCGATCTCCTCGCCCAACCCGCGCGCGTACTGTGCGAGCTCGGAGGGAGTCAGGTCGTTGCCCGGCCTGTTCTGCAGATCCTTCGCCTCGTTGACCGATTCGGCCAGGAGCGCCGCGCTCGTGACAGCCTGCTCGAGCGCCTGCGCATCCATCCCGGCGCCGCCGGACTCTGGGTCGCCGGTCCCGGCGCTGTCGGGCGTGGAGACGATGAGGCGCTGCAGCTGCTTGGGCGGGCCGTCGGCGTCCTCGCCGCCGCCCGACTTGAAGGCATCGAAGCGATAGTCGGCGAGGATCGTCCCCTCGACGAGCGCTGCCGCAATCTGGGCGTTGCCCTGTCCGGGCGCCTGCCAGCAGAGCGTCTTCGTGGATAGCTCCTTCGCGCGCGCAAGGGCCACGGCGCCGGCGACGCGTGCGCGCTCGCCGGTGAGCTCATTGGGGTCGCCCAGGCCGACGAGCAGCCAGCGCTTACCGTCCACATGGGCGAGGGCGAGCGACTTGAAGGAGCGTCTGGCCTCACCAGAGTCCAGCAGCTCGCCCAACGCCGCAGGTGCCTCCTGTGGCAGCGACTGTCCCTCGAGCAGCCCGAGGGCGACGGTGTCGGCTTCTGTGGAGCCGGGGGATTGGGTGGTGAAGGAGACCTGCACGATCGCAGGCAACGATACCCCGCCCGCTAGCATTGCTGTCTCCTCGCTCGACTTCGATCCCAGGAGAGCCCGATAGACATGCCACAGACAGTGATTCTCGGCGCCGCACGAACACCCATCGGCAAGATGGGTGGCGGACTGGCAAAGCTCGACGCGACCGAGCTCGGCGGCGTCGCAATCGCGGCGGCTCTGGAGCGCGCGGGCGTGGCGCCCGAGCAGATCGAGCACGTGGTAATGGGCCAGGTGCTGCAGGCCGGCCAGGGGCAGATCCCTTCCCGTCAAGCACAGATCAAGGCCGGAATCCCCAAGGAGGTCTCCTCGGAGACGATCAACAAGGTCTGCGCTTCGGGCGTGCGCGCGGTCGGCATCCTCGACGCCGCGATTCGCGCCGGCGACCGCGAGGTCGTGGTGGCGGGCGGGATGGAGTCGATGTCCAATGCCCCATATCTCTTGCCCCAGGCGCGCTTCGGCTACCGCTTCGGCGACGCCAAGCTCATCGATGCCATGACCAACGACGGTCTGACCAATCCATTCACCAAACGGCAGATGAGCGATGAGGCCAGCGATGTCGCGGCGGAGCTGGAGCTGACGCGTGCGGACATGGACCGTTGGTCGCTGCGCTCACACGAGCTCGCTCTGAAGGCGACCGACGAGGGACGCCTCGCCGAGGAGATTGTCCCCGTCACCGTTAAGGGCCGCAAGGGCGATGAGCTCGTCGAGATCGACGAGGCCCCACGCCGTGACACCTCCCTGGAGACGCTCGCCAAGTTGCCTTCCATCTTCCCGGGCGGTTCGCACACCGCCGGCAACTCGCCTGGCGTCAACGACGGTGCCGGCGCGCTCGTCCTCGCCAGTGAGGAGTGGGCGAGTGTCAACGGCAAGGAGGTGCTGGCCACGATCGTGGGGCAGGCCCAGGTGGCCGATGACTTCGCCTACCTGGCCAGAACTCCTGGGAGCGCCGCCAAGCGGGTGCTCGAGCAGGCCGGACTGCAGCCGGACGACATCGATGTCTGGGAGATCAACGAGGCGTTCGCGTCGGTGACGCTCAACTCGATGCGCATGCTCGGAATCGACGAGGATCGGGTCAATGTCAACGGCGGCGCGGTCGCGCTGGGGCATCCAATCGGCGCCTCGGGCGCGCGCATCCTCGCGAGTCTCGTGTTCGAGCTGCGCCGCCGTGGCGGAGGTCTTGGCTGTGCTGCCATCTGCTCGGGTGGCGGTCAGGGCGACGCGATGCTGGTTCGCGTCGGAGGCTAGCCTCGGGGTGAGCAGCCAGCGCCCGCGCAACGCGGCCGCGTTCTTCGATCTCGACCGCACGATGATGGCCGGGTCCTCCGGCATCTATTTCGCGCGGGCGGCCTTCGAGACGGGGATGATCTCCCGCAGGCGTATGGCCCGTGACGTCTACGAGAACCTGCGCTTCCGCCTGCGGGGCTCCACCGACGATCGCGCCGACGCGGTGCGCATCCGCGTCGGAGAGATGATCGCGGGCGTGCCGGTCAGGGAGCTGCAGCGGCTCTCGCCGCGCGTGCTCGCCGGCGTCCTGCCGCGCCTGTACCCGCAGATGCTGCAGCGTGCCTACGCCCATCAGGACAACGGCGAGCGCGTCTACATTGTCACCGCCGCCTCCCAGGAGATGGCCGATCTGCTCGCACTGGTGCTCGCATTCGACGGAGGGATCGGCTCGCGCTCGGAGATTCGCGAGGGTGTCTATACCGGCAGGGCGGCGGGACCTTTCAACTACCGCGAGGGCAAGGCTCACTCGCTGCGGGAGCTGGCCGAGCGGGAGGAGATCGACCTCGCGGCCTCCTACGCCTACTCCGACTCCGAGTCCGATCTGCCGATGCTGCGCGTGGTGGGCCACCCGGTGGTCGTCAACCCAGACGCGGAGCTGGCTCGCGTCGCCCTGGAGGAAGGCTGGGAGGTGCTGCGCCTGGACAGGCTGGGCAGGCGCCTCAAGGTGATCGCGGCGCTTGGAGCCGGGACCGCGCTGGCCTCCCTGGGTGGGGCGCTGCGCACGCGCGTGCTCCCACAACAGGGAGCTGAGCGCACGGGATCTGTCGTGGGGCGCTCCTGGCCTCTACAATCCCGCCCGCCCACGCAGCATCGCCGAGGTGTGAGCCGAACGCTCCGCCGAAATGCCCGTCGCTGAACCACCGATGCCGTCGACCACCGCCCACCCCAAGAGCAAGATCCGTGTCGTGGTTGCGAAGCCCGGCTTGGACGGCCATGACCGTGGGGCGAAGATCATCGCGCGCGCGCTGCGCGACGCGGGCATGGAGGTCATCTATACGGGCTTGCATCAGACGCCTGAGCAGATCGTGGAGACGGTGATCCAGGAGGACGCGGATGCCGTCGGCCTTTCGATTCTCTCTGGCGCCCACATGACGCTCGTGCCCAGGATCGTGGAGCTGCTGCGCCTGCAGGGCATCGAAGATGTGCTGGTCACGGTCGGGGGCACGATTCCGGCGCAGGACATCCCGGAGTTGAAGAAACTTGGCGTTGCCGAGGTCTTCACGCCCGGTGCGTCGACTCAGGCGATCGTCGACTTCATCCGCGAGGCGGTCCGCACCCGCGGTACTGATTGACTCGTCAGTCAACCGGTTAAACGGGTAGGATTGCATCACCCAGATCCAAGGAGTTACCAACCAAAATGAAGATATGCGTCCTTGTCAAGGAGGTCCCGGACGCCGCCGTCGAAAAGAGGATCGATCCCTCGACGGGGCGAATGGACCGCAGCGGAGAGAAGAACCTCAATCCGTATGACACACATGCCATCGAGGCTGCCATGCAGATCCGCGAGGGTGGCGTGGCCCCGGTGGAGGAGATCGTCGCCGTGACGATGGGCCCAGAGAGCGCGGTTCGTGCTCTGCACAAGGCCGTCTCCCTCGGTGCCGATCGCTCCGTGCATCTCTGCGACGTAGCGGTTGCGGGCTCCGACGTTGCCGCGACTGGATACGCGCTCGCTCAGACGCTCCGGCGCGAGCAGCCCGATCTCGTGCTCCTCGGTCAGCAGTCCGACGACGGCGAGTGCTACACGATCGGCGCCGTGGTCGCCGAGCACCTGGGCATGCCCTCGCTCACCCAGGTGATCAAGATGGACCTCGAGAGCGACGCGCTGCGCTGCGAGCGCCAGGCCGAGTACGGCTATGACACCGTCCAGGTCAAGTTGCCCGCGGTGATCTCCGTCGGCGACGCGATCAACGAGCCGCGCTATCCATCGCTCAAGGCGATCATGGGAGCGAAGAAGAAGCCGCTGGACACGGTGGGCGTCAGCGATGTGGAGGTGGATCCCTCGAAGGTCGGCGGCGAGAACTCTGCCGCCCGCTGGATCTCAGCCAAGGCACCCCCGGCGAAGGCCGCGGGCGAGATCATCGAGGACGAGGACACCACCGAGACCGTCGAGAAGATCGTCGCCTGGCTCGACGATCGCAAGCTCCTCTAGGGCAGCGAAAGGAAACCGATTGAGATGGCAAACATCCTGGTCTATGCGCTGCACTACAACGGCGCGATCAACAAGAACTCCCTCGGCGCGGTCAGCGAGGGCGCACGTCTGGCGGCCGAGCTGGGCGGCGAGGCGCACGCGATCCTCGTGGGCGAAGGCGTCTCAGAGGAGCTCGCGGGCACATTGGGCTCCTACGGCGCGAGCAAGGTGCTCGTGGCCGAGGGTCCCGAAGGCCTCGCACAGCCAGTCGTCGATGCAATGGCGGCTGCGATCGCCGGTGGCGGCTATGGCTACGCGCTGTTCGGCGGCGGCCTGCTCGGCTTCGAGATCGGAGCCGGCCTGGCGGCGCGCCAGGGTGCTGGTGTGGCGATGGAGGTCACCGCGGTGCGTGCCGAGGGCGGCGCGCTGATCGCGGAGCGTCCCATCCTCGGAGACTCGGCGATCTCGGAGATCTCCTATCGCTCGGAGCTCGGGATCATCATCGGGCGACTGAACGCATTCGAGATCAAAGAGACGGGCGCGGGCGCCGCTCCCGTCGAGCGTCTCTCCTTCGAGCTGAGCCCCCACGCCGCGCAGGCGACGATGATCACCCGCGGCGAACAGCGCGGCGCGGACGTCGACATCGAGGGCGCACAGATCCTCATCGCCGGCGGTCGCGGGTTGGGCAAGGCCGAGGGCTTCGGGCTCTGCGAGGAGCTCGCGGCGGCCTTCGGTGGCAATGCGGCGGTGGCGGCGACACGCGCGGTCGTCGATGCCGGCTGGTACCCATATGCCGCTCAGATCGGTCAGACGGGCAAGACGGTCTCCCCGAAGCTGTACCTGGCGGCCGGCATCTCCGGGGCCATCCAGCATAAGGTGGGAATGCAATCCTCCGAGAACATCGTCGCGATCAACAAGGACGCGAACGCGCCGATCTTCGAGTTCTCAGATCTCGGGATCGTCGGAGACCTCAACAAGATCCTGCCGAAGCTGACCGAGGCCGTAAAGGTCAAGAAGGCGGGCTAGCGAGATGGCAGGCCGAGGCCGAAAGGAGCGCTGAGCGATGTCCAGTCACGACGGCTCCAGCAACGGAAGGGTGGTACCGGCGGCCTTCCCGCCGCCGGTCGACTCTCGCAAGGAGTTCATCAAGCGCGAGCTCGACGCCGAGGACGAGCTGATCGAGGTCGGCGTGGCGATCGTCGGCGGAGGGACGGCCGGTCTCGCCTGCGCCAACCGCCTGCTGCAGCTGCTGGGGGACGACCCGGAGACGCTCGAGCGTCTCGGCGAAGTCCCTGTCGCGGTCGTCGAGAAGGCCAAGACCTGTGGTGGCCACAACCTCTCCGGGGCGGTGATGCGTCCCGGACCGCTGCAGGAGCTGTTCCCGGACATGTCCCGGGAGGACTGGCGCAAGGAGCACTTCGCCTTCGGCGAGGTGCAGAAGGAGTCGGTCTACATGCTCACCAGCGCCAAGACCAAGATCCCGGTGCCAATCCCGTTCGTGCCGAACTTCAAGAACCACGGCAACGAGGTCATCTCCGTCTCGGCACTGGCCCGCTACCAGGCCGCCCAGGCCGAGGAGAGCGGCGCATACATCCTCACCGAGACCGCGGCGACCCAGCTTGTCGTCGAGGACGGCACCGTCGTCGGGGTCCGCTCGGGCGACAAGGGCCGTGGCAAGGACGGCGAGCCGCTCGGCAACTTCGAGCCCGGCACCGACATCAAGGCCCGTGTCACGGTGCTCGCCGAGGGCTGCTGGGGCCATCTCACGGGCGCGGCGATCCAAGAGTTCGACCTCGCCGACGGGCGCGAGCCCCAGGTGTGGGAGCTCGGCGTCAAGGAGGTGTGGAAGGTCCCCAAGCCACTCGACCGCGTCATCCACACATTCACCCAGCCGTGGCCGCTGAAGGTCTCGCCGAAGTACGGCCAGCTCGGCGGCACCTGGATCTATCCGATGAAGGACGAGAAGACCGGCGATGACCTCGTGTCGATCGGCTTCGTCGTCGACCTCAACTACCGCGATGCCACCACGTCGGCCCACGACCTGCTCCAGACGTTCAAGACGCACCCGCTCGTGCGCAAGATCCTCGAGGGTGGCGAGCGCATCGCCTGGGGAGCGAAGGCGCTGCCGGGCGGGGGCTACTGGTCGATGCCCAAGCTGTCGATGCCGGGCGCGCTCCTCATCGGCGACGCCGGCGGCATGGTCGACACCGCCGCGCTCAAGGGCGTGCACCACTGCATCAAGTCGGGCATGCTTGCCGCCGAGTCGATCTACGCGGCGCTGAAGCGCGGCAGCCACGACCTCTCCGACTACGAGCAGGCGGTCGAGGACTCGTCGATCGGGCAGGAGCTGTGGCAGGTGCGCAACACTCGCCAGGGCTTCCAGAAGGGCTTCATCCGCGGCAGCATGCTCGCCGGCCCGTCGATCATGTCGAAGGGCAAGGTGCCGCCCGGCCGCCTGGAGTGGCACCGCGACGACGCCGAGCCGATGTTCGTGGGCAACACGAAGGACGTGTACGTCAAGCCCGATGGCAAGTACATCTTCGACAAGCTCTCCTCCGTGTTCATCACGGGCAACGCCACCCGCGACGACGCCCCCAATCACATCCGTGTGCAGAAGCACGTGCCGCGTGAGATCGCCGAGACGTGGCGGTGGATGTGTCCTGCCGGGGTATACGAGATCCCGGAGGACGCACCTGAGCAAGGCAACGTGGACGTGATCGTCAACTACACCAACTGCGTCCAGTGTGGAGCTATCACCGCCAAGGGAGGCCGGCTCACGACGCCCGAGGGCGGCGATGGGCCGCTCTATCAGATCGTCTGAGGCCAGTCGATCTGAGGGCGGATGCCCTGCCGCGTGAGGGCTGCACAGTGTCAACGGAGCGAAAAGTGGCACGGATAGGGCGAAACGAGCGAGGATGGGGCGTGTTAGGGGGGATGTATGCCAACGCGCTTTGATGCATCTTCGATGCCTGGGTGGGCTAGAGCCGCCAGGCGCCATGCGTTCGCTCTCCTCTGTGGGACGCTGGCCCTGATGGGGGCAACGCAGGCGGTGCCCGCCACGGGAGCGCCCGCGCGGGACAGGGCGATGGGGGCCTCCTCGTTGAGGGACCTGTCCCGCGCGGCGACGTTCTCAACCGGCGCGTCGGCCACGCTGGAAGGGTGCGATCAGAGCAAACACTCCGCGACCTTCTCCGGCCAGATGACCGCGGACCTGGGCACTCTGCGGATGGCGATGCGCGTCGAACTGGAGGAGCGCACCCGTGGCTCGGGGACCTTCCAGGTGGTTATCGCCCCCGGCCTGGGGGTCTGGCGCAGCTCAGAAGCGAGCGTGAAGATCTACAAGTACATCAAAGAGGTCACGAATCTCACGGCGCCCGGCGCCTACCGCGCACTCATCAGCTTCAAGTGGACGAATGCGAAGGGGCGCATAGTCAGAGAGGAGAGCTTGCACACCCAGGTCTGCAGGCAGAGTGCGCTTACGCTGATAAGCCCTTCCGGCACGACGACGAGCCAGACGACGAGTAGCTGAGCCTCCAGGCCGTCTGCCGGCGTTGGGGCTGCCTCGCTAGAATGAAGAACATGAAGACTTCGATCCATCCTCAGTACGCAGAGGCCCATGTGCGCTGCACCTGTGGCAACGAGTTCACAACTCGTGCGACCAAGCCCGAGCTGCACGTCGAGGTCTGCTCGAACTGCCATCCTTTCTATACGGGCCGCCAGAAGCTGGTGGACACAGGGGGTCGGGTGGAGCGCTTCCAGCGCCGCATCGCCAAGGGGCGGCAACTTGGCAATAAGGCCGGCTCTCGACAGAAGGCTCAGGCTTCCTGAGACATCATGTCCTCGCGCCTGGCCGTTGGCCCGGAGGGCGAGACTGAGGGCAGCGTTGTAGATCTCCCCGGCGGGCTGACCGCCACCAAAGACGCCCCGCTCGGCGGTCAGGCGGTGCTCGAGGGAGTGATGATGAGGGGCATCTCGAGCTGGGCCGTCGCCGTGCGCAAGCCAAGCCCTGACGAGGGTCTCGCACCACGCGGCGGCGGCGCCAGCGAGTCCACGGAGGGCGCGCTCGGAGAGATAGAGGTATCGACCTTCCCGTTGAGCTCGCCACTGCGCCGCCATCGCATGTTGAGGCTGCCGATCGTGCGAGGAGTGGTGGCCCTGGGCGAGTCGTTTGCGATCGGCCTGCGAGCGCTCGGCATCTCGGCCAACGCGCAACTTGCCCCTGAGGAAGGCGAGGAGCAGGGCACCGCGGGAGAGGAACAGGGCGCCGAGGGCCAACAGATCTCAGGAGGGGTCTGGGCGGGGACCGTGGTGGTTGCACTCGTCTTTGCGATCGGCCTGTTCTTCCTCATCCCCGTCGGGCTCACGAGCCTCATCAAGGGCCAGCTTGGCTCGGCACTGCTCTTCTGGCTCGTGGAGGGGCTGTTGCGCACCGCGATATTCCTCGGCTACCTTCTGGTGCTCTCTCGACTTCGCGACCTGCGCCGGGTGTTCGAGTACCACGGCGCCGAGCACAAGACGATCTCATGCTTCGAGGCCGGAATGCCATTGACCCCGCTCCAGGCACGTCGCTTCTCGCGCTTGCATCCACGCTGTGGGACCAGCTTCCTGCTGGTGGTGATGGTGGTTTCGATCTTCGTCTTCGCGCCGGTCGGGCTGCCCGCGTGGTATTGGCTGTTCGCCACGCGCATACTCGGCGTGCCGCTGATTGCTGGGATCTCCTTCGAGTTGATCAAGTTGGCCGGTCGCCACCGCACCCGCGGCTGGGTGAAGGCGCTCATGTGGCCGGGCCTCAAGCTGCAGCTGTTGACCACCAGAGAGCCTTGCCTCGACCAGCTCGCGGTCGCGATCGCGGCGCTCGAGGCGGTGCTTGCGCATGAGGGATCTCTGGCGCTTGGCGCCGAGGAGTTGATCGGCATCGAGGTCGTGGCATAGCGCCGAGAGCATCGGAGGTGTCGAGCCGGCACATAGACTCACGACGATGATCGAGGAGTTGGTCAACCAGATCGAAGCGCGCTTTGGAGAGCTCTCAGAGCAGATGACCGACCCTGCGGTGATTGGCCAGCGAGAGCGCTTTGCCGAGGTGGGTCGTGCCTACAGCCAGCTCGAGCCGGCGGCGAAGCTCGCTGCTCGATGGCGCCATGCGCGTGACGATGCCGCCGGCGCGGAGGAGCTGCTCGCCGAGAACGGCGAGGATCCGGAGCTGCGCGAACTGCTCAACGATGCCCAGGAGTGCATCGAGAGCGTCGAGGAGGAGATCCGCCTCGCGATGGTGGAGCACGACCCCAACGACTCCAAGAACGTCATCATCGAGCTTCAGGGCGGCGCGGGCGGCGATGAGGCGGGACTGTGGGCCGGCGATCTTCACAGGATGCTGACCAAGTACGCAGAGCGCAGGGGCTTTCAGACCGAGCTGCTGAGCATGGGCGAGGGCAAGTACACGTTCGCCATCAAGGGTGAGGGCGCGTACTCCGTATTCAAGTTCGAGGGTGGGACGCACCGGGTGCAGAGAGTGCCCGAGACCGAGTCCCAAGGTCGCATTCACACCTCCACCGCGACGGTGGCGGTCCTGCCGGAGGCAGAAGAGGTGGATGTTCAGATCGATCTGAATGATCTGCAGGTCGACGTCTACCGCTCCTCTGGGCCGGGTGGCCAGTCGGTCAACACCACCGACTCGGCGGTCCGGATCACGCATGAGCCCTCGGGGATAGTCGTGTCCATGCAGGACGAGAAGTCCCAATTGCAGAATCGCGAGAAGGCCCTGCGAGTGCTCCGCGCCAGGCTCTACGAGCGTGCGTTGGCAGAGCAGCGCGCCGAGGTCGCCGCCGATCGCCGCTCCCAGGTCGGGACGGGCGACAGGTCGGAGAAGATCCGCACCTACAACTACGGTGAGCGTCGGGTCACCGACCATCGCATCAAGCTCACCGTTCACAACCTCGACCAGGTGCTCGAAGGCGCCCTCGAGGAGCTCACCGACGCGCTCCAGGCCGATGAGAAGCGCCGCCGGCTGGCGGAGCAGACGCGCGTGTGAAGCCGGCCGGGGTGCCGGTCCGTGATGCGCTGGCCTCGGCAGTGATTGCGCTGAGCGCCGCCGGCGTCGATGCTCCGCAGCTGGATGCCCAACTGCTGCTTGCACATGCCCTCGGCGTCGATCGCGCCGCCCTGCTGCTCGATCCGCTGCGTCCTGTGGAAGGAGGAGCCGTTCGTGCCTTTCAGAACGCCGTGCGTCGTCGCTCGGTGCAACGAGAGCCGCTCGCCTACATCACCGGCAGACGCGGATTTCGCAACCTGGAGCTGCTGGTCGACCGTCGTGCTCTGATTCCCAGGCCAGAGACGGAGTTGCTTGTGGAAGCGGCGCTCCTGCTCCCCAACAAGACCAGCGTTCTCGACATCGGCACCGGCAGCGGTGCGATCGCGCTTGCCCTCAAGGATGAGCGCCCCGACCTCGAGGTGACTGGTTCCGACGTCAGTGCCGAGGCCCTCACGCTCGCGCGCGAGAATGCTCTGGGGCTGGCGCTGGATGTGAGGTTCGTGCAGGCCGACCTGCTCGAGGGCCTCCCCGAATGCCAGGCGATCGTGTGCAATCCCCCATATGTCGAGGATCGGGCAAGGTTGGCGCCCGAGATCACACGACATGAGCCTGCGCTCGCTTTATACGGAGGCCCAGACGGGATGGCACTCGCAAGGCGCTTGATCGAGCAGGTCGCGAGTAGCAGTGCATGGTGGCTCGCGCTGGAGGTGGGCCGAGGGCAGGCGCAGACGCTCGCATCGATCGCCGGCACATCGGGCTTCTCGGATGTGCGTGTCCTCCCCGATCTGGCGGGCATCGACCGCGTGATCGTGGCGCGGCGATGATCGGACGGGTGATTGTGGTGCGAGGATGATCGGCTCAGAGGACGTCAGCGAGCTGGCGCGGTGCATCGCGCGCGGCGGGGTCGCGCTCTTCCCGGCCGACACGGTCTATGGATTGGCGGCCGACCCCGATTCGCCCAGCGCGGTGGAGCGTCTGTACGCGCTCAAGGGACGCCCCCAGGAAAAGCCTGCTGCGGTGATGTTCTTCGCGCTTGACCGCGCACTGGAGTGCATGAGCGAGCTGGGAGCGCGTACCCGGGGCGCGCTGAGAGCTCTGACCCCGGGACCGGTCACCCTGCTGCTGCCAAATCCGCTGGAGCGCTTTCCCATCGCGTGTGGAGCTGACCTGCAGACCCTGGGAGTGCGCGTGCCCAAGTGGCCGCCTTCGCTGGCGGCGCTTGCCGGCATGAAGCGACCGGTCCTGCAATCGAGCGCCAACCTGGCGGGGGAGCGAGACGTGCACCGCTTGGATGAGGTGCCCGTAGAGATCCGTGCCGGTGCCGAGCTCGTGCTCGATGGAGGCGAGCTTCCTGGAGTGCCATCGAGCGTGATCGACCTGCGCGACTACGAGCGCGACGGGACTTGGAGAGTCCTCCGCGAGGGAGCCATGCCCAGCGAGCTCATTGCAAGAGCGCTCGCCTGACTCATTGGGAGCGCGCTCACCTGAGCTACTCTGCGTTCAGAGCACCATGCCCGAGCTGCCCAACGACTACTTCAACCGACCGCTCGATGAAGTGGACCCTGAGATCGCAGCGGTCCTGAGGGGAGAGCTGGAGCGCCAGCAGGACACCCTCGAGATGATCGCATCGGAGAACTTCGTGCCGAGGGCGGTGCTCGAATGCCAGGGCTCCGTGCTGACCAACAAGTACGCGGAGGGCTACCCAGGCAAACGCTACTACGGCGGATGCGAGTGGGTGGACGTCTCCGAGCAGCTGGCTATCGACCGCGCGAAGGCGCTGTTCGGCGCCGAGCACGCCAACGTTCAGCCCCACTCTGGCGCCCAGGCCAACACGGCCGTCTACCACGCCCTGCTGAAACCCGGAGACACGATCATGGGGCTATCGCTTGCCCATGGCGGCCATCTCACCCATGGCATGAAGATCAACGTGTCCGGGAGGCTCTACGACGTGGCGGCCTATGAGGTCGATCCAGAGAGCAGCTTGATCGACATGGACGAGGTGGCGCGCCTTGCCCGCGAACGCCGCCCAAAGCTCCTGATCGCGGGATGGTCGGCCTACCCGCGCAAGCTCGACTTCGCCCGTTTTCGCGAGATCGCCGACGAGATCGGTGCGCTGTTCATGGTTGACATGGCGCATATCGCGGGCCTCGTCGCGGCGGGGCTGCACTCCAACCCCGTCGAGTATGCCGACGTCGTCACCACCACCACCCACAAGACGATCGGCGGTCCGCGCGCGGGGATGATCCTCTGCAGGGAGGAGTATGCGAAGAAGATCGACTCAGCCGTATTCCCCGGCCAGCAGGGTGGGCCGCTGGAGCACGTGATCGCCGCCAAGGCGGTGGCGCTGAGAATCGCCTCCACCGAGCTCTTCGCCGAGCGCCAGCGACGCACCGTCGAGGGGGCCCAGGCGCTGGCCGAGCAGCTGCTGAGTGCCGGCGAGGGTGTCAATGTACTCACTGGAGGCACCGATGTTCACCTCGTGCTTGTCGACCTGAGAGAGGTGCGACCGGAGCTCAGCGGAGCGCAGGCCGAGGATCGACTGCACGAGATCGGGATCACCGTCAACCGCAACGCGGTGCCATTCGATCCCAGACCTCCGATGGAGGCCTCTGGACTGCGGATCGGCACCCCTGCGCTGGCGACTCGCGGCCTGCAGCGGGATGACTTCAGCGAGCTTGGCGAGATCATCGCCGCGACGCTTGTCTCGGGCTTCCAGGAGCGCCGGAATGAACTCGCCGATCGGGTGCAGGCGGTAGTGGAGCGCTACCCGCTCTACTCCGAGCTCATGGTGAGCGCCTCTCTCTGAGCAGAGCTCCGCACATTCGACGCCCATGCCTGCGATGCTGTGGGTGGGCTTATGCACCCCACCGAGCTCGACGCGCTATACGCCTTCTTGGCGGCAGCCGCGGTGACCGCGCTGCTCACCCCGTTGACGATGCGGCTTGCGAGATCGCTCGGAGCGATCGACAAGCCGCGTGAGCGGGGCCTCTCAGATCGGCCAACCCCGCTGCTCGGAGGCTTGGCGATCTTCGGCGGTGCGCTGCTGGCCAGCTTGATCTGGCTGCCCGCGGGCTATGAAAAAGCGCACGAGCTCTGGCACGGCGTGCTGATCGCGGCGGCGCTCATAACGTTCGTCGGAGCGCTGGACGATCGCTTCGATCTGCCGCCGGCGGTCAAGCTCGCGGGGCAGGTGCTCGCCGCTCTGATCGTCGTGCACTACGGCGTGGTCGTAAGGCTGATCACGCTGCCCTTCATCGGCCCCTTGCACTTCCCCAATGCTGGCGATGCGGTCACCGTATTCGGCCTGGTCGCGCTCATGAACGTCGTGAACTTCTCCGACGGAGTAGACGGTCTCGCGGCGGGCGTATGCGCGATCATCGCGATCACGCTCTCTGTGATCGCCTTCGATCTCTACAACGGGGGCCATCTGCACAGCGGCGCTCCCGGCGTCCTCGCCGCGATCACCGCGGGTGCCGCGCTTGGATTCCTCCTGCACAACTTTCCTCCGGCGTCGAGCTTCATGGGGGACTGCGGAGCCAACCTGCTCGGGCTGCTGATGGGCTGTGTCACCGTCGAGGCCGCGGTGAAGACGCAGGTGGTCGTCTCCTTCGTGCTGCCACTCATCCTGCTCGCGGTGCCCTTCCTGGACACCACATTCGTGGTGCTCAAGCGCCTGAAGTACAGACGCCCCATTTACGTGTCCGACAGCGAGCACTTCCACCACCGGATGGCTCGGATCGGCTTCTCCACGAGGCGCACGATCGCCTACCTGTACGCATGGACCCTGATGCTCGCCGGCTTGGCGCTGGCGCTGCGCTTCGTGCCCTACAGCGATCACAAAGGTCATCTGCACACGGGCTGGACGCTTGTGATGGTGGCTCTGGGACTGCTGGTATTGGCCGCCAGTATCTATCTCGTCTACGTACTCGAGATCCTCAAGTTCCGCAGATGGGACGCGCTTCGCTTGCGGGAGCTGCGCCCTGACGCCAGTGTGGCCGAGATCGAACGTGATGTCACCAGAGATTTCGAGACCGGTGAAATGGACGCGGTCACACTGACGACTCCCGAGCCACCTCCTGAGCCTAGGAGGGACCCAGCAAAGGCGCCGCAAGCTGCACGTGAATGAGCAGTGCGTAGCCACAGAACAGCAGCGTTGCGGCGCGCAGGCGCCTGTCGTTGCTCAGCGCCGCCAGCGGCAGCGGCCAGATCGCATACCAGGGCAGCAGCCAGGCGGTACAGAGGAGCAACCCGAGCGTTGCCCAGCCGGCCGCTGTGCGCCAGTCGGCCCCCCGTGCCGTGCGCCACAGCGCAAACCCGAGGACGAGCAGAAAGGCGGCCAGGAAGCAGTGGCGCCACCAACCAGGTGTGCCATGCAGGCCCACAAGCCGCGCCGTCTCCGCGGGGATGCTGTGGGCGGCGACCATCTGCTGCTGCTCGCCAACCGCGCTGAGGAAGCCAAAGGTGTGTGAGCCGAACGCGATCACCCCTACCAGCACCACCAGCGCCAGGGCGCCCGCCGCAGCTGCACCGGCCCGCACTCGCTCGCCGATCCTTTCGGGCGCGAGCACCAGGAACGGCAACACCAGGCCTGCGGAGACCTTGATGCCCACCGCTGTTGCCAAGAGAGCACAGCCGCTTCGCACGCGTGGGCTCTGGCTCGCCGTGACCAATAGCGCCCCCGCGAGGAGCAGCAGGACCAATGTGTCGTTGTGGTCGCCGCCCACGGCCAGCTCGAGCAACACGGGGTTCAGGCCGACGAAAGCAGCGGCCAGCTTGGGGGAGTGGCCCATCGCACGCGCTGCTCTGGCGATCAGCGCCACGGCACACAGACTGCTTATGAGTGCAAGCGCCTTGAAGCCCCAGAGTGCACCCGCCAGGCCCAACGGCGCGAGCGGATAGCTCAAGAGCGTGAACAGCGGTCCATAGGGCGAATGCATCGTCGGCCAGCCGATGAACGGCAGGATCCGATCGGTGGGAGCTTCAAGCGGCACGTTCGTGTACGGGTTCAGTCCGTGCACGGCACCCAAGCGTGCGAAGGCAATGTAGCCGAACACATCCTGGGAGATCAGAGGCGGGCCGAGCAACAGGATCAGATTGGCCAGCACGATCCCGCCTGTAAGCGCGCGTGCCGGAAGGGAGCGTGCACCCAGCAGCACGGCGAGATAGCCGGCGATCAGGATGAAGGTGAGCAGCTGGAAGCGTTCGCCGCCGATTTTCAGTCCCAGGCCTGCGAGGGGGCCCGTCATCCACCGTGGCCAGCCGCCGCTGCGCGCCGGCACGTAGAGCGAAGGCGCCGATGCGGCACCTGCGGCCAGCAGGAACAGGCTGGTGAGAATGCCTGCGATGCCCAGCGCTCCAACGACGCGCAGCAGCACGCGCTCGGCGTGCTCGGCGCCTTCAAGCTTGCCGCGGCGCTGGGAGAGAGCCGTGAGCGGCAGGGCGTCAGGGACGGCTGGAGTGCGGGCTGTACCCTCGATCGGCCAATTGTTGCGAGCCTGGGCTCACTCTGTCCGCCCGCCATGCAAGCGTTTGCCTTCCAAGGTACCCTGTCTATGCCGCTGCGTCCGCCGGGGGTGGTCCATCTGTGGGCGCACGATCGAGCCAGGTCGCTCTCCGGCGAATGAGGCTCGACCCGTTATGCGACGCCTTCAACGCAAACCCAATTCGCACAGGGACTCCGCTCGTCGCGTCCTGATCCTCTCGGCCGATGTCGGCGAGGGCCACGCCGCCGCCGCTCGGGCTCTCGCTGAGCAGATCCAGAGCTCAGGCCGCGACGCCGAGGTATCGGTGATCGACGGCCTGGCAGCGATGGGCCACCTCATCCGCCCGGTGGTTCAGGACGGCTACAGGATTCAGCTGCGTTTCATGCCATGGACCTACACGGTCATCTACTGGTTACTGGAGAATGTCCTGCCGGTGCGCTGGCTCGCCAAGCGCCTGCTGTGGATTTGCGGATCCCGGTCGCTTGCGCGCACGATTGCCGAGTATGAACCCGACGTGGTCGTCTCGACCTATCCGGCTGTGACCGTCGTGCTCGCGCAGTTGCGCCGCAGGGGAGTCGTCACCGCCCCCACGGTCGCGACCATCACCGATCTCACGGGGCTGTTTTTCTGGGCACAGCCAGGTATCGATATGCATCTGGTGATGTACGGCGACTCGGTGCGCGCGGTGCAGCGGATCGCCGGCGAGGAGAGCGTGCGACTCGTGCGGCCCCTGATCTCAGCTGAGTTCCTGGAGGACCGCAGCTCGCGCCAGGCCCGTCGCGCGTTGGGGCTGCCCGAGGAGGGGCGCATGGTGATCGTCTCCGGCGGTGGCTGGGGGGTCGGCGACATCGCAGGCGCTGTGAGCGAGCTGTGCAAGGTCCAAGATGTAAGTTCCATCGTCTGTCTGGCCGGGCGCAACGAACAGCTGCATAGCAAGCTGGTCGACCTGTTTGCAAAGGAGTCGCGCGTCCGGGTCTACGGGTTCACCGACCGCATGCCCGAGCTGCTTGCCGCGGCCGATGTGCTCGTGCATTCGACGGGCGGGGTCACCTGCCTGGAGGCGATGGCGGCCGGTACCCCGATTGTCTCCTACGGGCTGCCGGTAGGTCATGCGCGCCTGAACACCAGGGCGATGGCTGAGCTGGAGCTGCTGCGACTCGCGGGCGACACCTCGGAGCTTCGTGAACACGTCGAGGCGAGCTTCGCTGCGCAGGCCTCATCGAGCTCAACGCAACCTTCCGCCCCCACCGGGGCAATGTGTGTCGAAGGCGCCGCCGCCGAGCTGGTGTTGGACGCACCCAGGCGCGTGCGTCCGATCCCTCTGTGGCGCCTGAGACTCGCGGCTCTGGCTGTTCAGCTCATGCTCGTGTTGGTAGGCGGCATGTGGCTGATGTCCACCGACGAGGTCAGCGCGCTGGCGAGCGTGATCCTGCACGTGCATCCGCTGGAACGGGTCCACACGGCCCAGCCCGAGCTGGGCTTGATCGTACGCACCCCAGCTCGAGACATGTCGCTTGTGGCCGGGGATCTCGCCCTCCAGGGGATCCATGTCTCCTTCGCCGATGACGGCGGCGTGCCCGCCGCCTCGACCGTCCTACAGATGCGATCGCTGGGCGACGAGGTGCTGCCCGAAGTCTCAGGCTCCGGCCCGCTGTTGCGTTGGGTGCGCACGCGCAGCACGTTGCGCTCACAGGCCCGCGCGCTTGGCCTCGATCATCACTTCTACTTCCTGCAGCCTCGCCACGGCCTCACGGTGGGCCAGATGGTGCTCGCCCGTACGGCCGGCGCGGCGCCGGTGAGCGGGCTGAGGCTCAGCGCGAGCGCTATGCGGCCTCAGCTGCCTGTCCGGGCGGGCGACGTGGTGGTGGTCAATGCCGACGGGTCGAGTGCCTCGGTGCTGGGGCTGGAGCGGCTCGTCTCGCAGTTCGAGGCGCGGGGACTAGGCGCGGAGTCGCTTGCGAAGCTGCTCGCCTCGCCCTCCATCAGGGCGACGAGCAATGGTGAGCGCACCAGGGCCGCGGCGCCCGCGACCAGCAGCGCGAGTGACGCGACCAGCGGCACGCCGCCCAGCGGCGTCCTGCCGAAGCGCTCTCCCAGCAGCAGCGGCGCCAGCACGACCGGGATCACGGTCTGAGTCACAAAGACCACTGGGGCGACCTGGATCGCTGGACGCTCCTGCAGGGCGCTCATCTCGCTGAGCGATGCGACGGCGGAGGCCGCCGCGGTGGACAGCGCCCACACCGCGGCAACCAGGAGATGGTGGCTGTAAAGGTCGTCGGAGGCCAGCTTGGTCGCCACGCCGCTCCAGGCGAAGCCCACGCCCGCACCGAGCATCGTCACGACCCCGGACGCCCGGCCGATCATGCGCAACAGATAGGGAACCATGCTCGCAACGCCGAGACTTACGAGCACCAGCGTGAGCAGGATCCGGTCCGAGTCGGAGTTGCTGCGCGCCGGAGCGCAGAGCGCCGCTCCGAGCACTCCCAGGACGATGGCTGCCATCGCGATGTGCTCACGCCGTCCGGCGTGCTCGCCGAGCATCCGTTGCGCCACCATCAGCAACACGAGCAGTCCGGCGGCCAGCGCAGGCTGCACAACGGCGAGCGGGGCGAACAGGAGGGCGATCACCTGCAGCGGCCAGCCGAGGATGGACATGCCCGTGCCCAGCAGCCATCGTTGGCGCCTGAGCAGACGCCAAGCGAGCGAGAGGCGCAGATGATCGCTGGCGGGCGCCTCCTTGGCGTCCATCGCCTGGAATGCGACACCTAAGCTGTAGAGGGTCGATGCACCCACCGCAGCGATGATTCCCAGTAGGAGATCAGCCATATCCACACACGATCATCGCAGCCTGAGCCGGCCCGTTCTAGGAGGGCTCATGACTGTGGGCGCCGGCCATCTGCTGCCAGGGCTGGCCGGGGTCTGGCCGCCGTTGCGCGGTCCACTGGGGATCGAGGACCGAACCGCCAGTGGGAGCGGGTACGCATTGACCTTCGACGATGGGCCTCACGCCCAGGGAACCCCAGCCATCCTCGAGATCCTCGCGAGCGGATCAGCGAGCCGGCATGCGGGTGTGCGGGCGACCTTCTTCCTTGTCGGCGAGCAGGTGCGGCGCAACCCCCAGCTACCGGCGGAGATCATCGCGGCCGGGCATGAGATCGGCCTGCACTGCGATCGCCACCGCAACCTGCTGCGTCTCACGCCCTCCCAGACGCGCGAGGACATAGCTCGCGCGCGGGCCAGCATCGAGGATGCCACCGGTCGCTCACCCACCCTCTATCGCCCGCCCTACGGCGCTCTGAACAGCTCGGCTCTGAGGCTCGCTCGTGCCAGCGGCTGGCGGGTGCTGCTGTGGAGTCACTGGGGCAGAGACTGGGAAGCGCAGGCGACAGCGCAGTCGATCTGCTCGATGCTGACCCAGGGCGCCGGCGCGGGCTCGGTGCTGCTGCTCCACGACGCTGATGACTACAGCGCGAGAGACTCCTGGCAGCGGACCGCCGCGGCGCTCCCCTTGGTGCTCGACAGGCTTGCAAACGCGGGTCTGCAGCCGGTGCCGGTATGAGCAGCAAGCCCTCGGCGCATGTCACGGGAGTATCGAGTGCAACACTGGATGAACCGGTCAGGACAGCTGCTCAGACGCGCTCGCACTTGTGGATCGAGGCGCTGGTGATCGTCTGGCTGTGCTGGATCTATGACATCGTCACCGGTCTGGCGCCTCTGCGCCGGGCGGCCGCCCTGAGTCATGCGTGGGGGGTGTTGCATCTGGAGCGCTCATTGCACCTGGATCCAGAACTCACCCTCAACCGCTGGCTTGCCCACCACCATTCGCTTGGGTTGGCCTTCTCCGACTACTACGACAACGCCCATTTCATAGTGACCCTGGGCGTGCTGGGCTGGTTGTGGTGGTGGCGCCCCGACCTCTACCGACCTCTGCGCAACGCGCTGGTGTTGATCAACATCTTTGGATTCATCGTCTTCTGGCTGTATCCAATGGCCCCTCCAAGGATGCTCTCAGGGGCCGGCTTCACCGATGTGGTGGCGCTCACGCATGCGTTCGGCTCCTGGCATACGGGGAAGCTCGCCTCGGATGCCGACCAGCTCGCCGCGATGCCCTCGCTGCACATGGCGTGGGCGTCCTGGTGCGTGCTCGTCGTATGGCAAGCGACCAAGCGCTGGTGGGTCCGTGCCCTGGTGATCCTGCACCTGGGCCTGACGGCATTTGCGGTTCTCTCGACGGGCAATCACTTTCTCGCGGACGTGCTGGCGGGGGTGGCGACGACGGTCCTTGCGGTCTGGTGCGTGCGGATCATGACCTCGAGATCGCTGGGATCCAGGCTCTGGCGGTCGCTGGCGCCACGACGTCTGCAGACTTAGAACCCAATGTCACAAAGTTGTTACGAAGTCTTAGAAGAGGTAGACTGATTACCGGCCGCCAAGCGCGGCCACGAGGGGGCAGATCAGGTCCCGCCGCAAGACTGCAGGCGGGCCTTTGCATCTGTAGGGTGGCAGTGGAGGCGAATCACCGCAGTGGGAGGCGAACCAATGTCAGAGAACGACGCCAGACAAGCGGGCCCATTGTGGCTGTAGGCGCCGGTACCGTCCGCGCCCAGCGCCCTGCGGCGTTTCTTCTGCGCTATGTCGATGCTTTGCTGGTAGTGATCGCAGCCCCGCTGGCCCTGGCGCTCGGCGCGCCCGTGCTGGGATACACGATCGGAGCGCTGGCCTGGATCGTGCAGCGCATCATCGCGCAGGCCGATCGACACTTGATCCGCAAGGCGACAGAGCCCAGAACGCAGCTGGGTCTCAATCTGTTCGAGCGGTTCGGACGGATCTGGCTGCTCGCAGGGGCCATCGTGCTCGCCGGTGTGGCGGGCGGGCGCGCCGACGGGCTGACCGCGGCGCTTGTGATCTTCGTCGCCTACTCGGTGGCGTTTGCCGTGCAGTTGGTCACCGGGCGACCGCTGGGAGAGCAACAGCGATGAGCGCAGTCGCCGGGGCTCCGCCGATCGCGCCCAACGCTGGAGCGCCCACACAGAAGCAGGGCATGAGCAAGGGCAAGAAGGTCGGCCTCAGCCTCGTCGCCGCCTGGCTCGGCGGGATTGTCCTGTTCATCATCCTGTTCGGTTTCAAGTCCCACAAGGCGCCGGCCGTCGCCAGCGGGGTCTTCTCGCCGACCGACGAGTTCAAGCTCGACACCTGGTTCAAGCTCGGCCCGATCGCCTTCGACAAGGGCGTCCTGTACCTGCTGCTCACGGTCGGGATCACGCTCGGGGTGATGCTCTACATCTCCAGGCGACTGAAGCAGCGTCCCGGTCGCCTCCAAGTCGCGGTGGAGATGTTCTACGACTTCACCCGTCGCATGTCGAGTGAAAACCTGAACGCGGACATGGAGCGCAAGTACTTTCCGCTGATCGCGACGATCTTCGTGTTCATCCTCGTCACCAACCTGATCGGCTACATCCCGCTCCCGGTCGATTCGATCGAGAAGTTCACCCTCTTCGGTGCGCACATCCCTTCGCTGCAGATCTACGCGGCCGACACCAACGTCGCGTTCCCGCTGATCCTCGCACTCAGTGTGTTCGTCCTGTTCACCTACGAGGGGGTCAAGCACCACGGCCCGATCGGATATGTCAAGAGCCTGATGCCAGGTGGCCTCAAAGGCCCGATCGTTGGGCTCATCTTCCCGATCGAGATCCTCTCCAACTTCCTGCGCCTGATCTCGTTGACCGTGCGACTGTGGGCGAACCTGCTCGCAGGTCATATGCTGATCGCGTTCATGGGCGGCGAGCTGGGCGTGCTTGTCGGGGATCAGTGGGTCCAATGGTTCCTGCTGCCCTTTGGGATCCTGATCTTCCTCTTCGAGGCCGTGTTGATCGCCGGTCTGCAGGCCTTCATCTTTTCCATCTTGACCGCCATCTATCTCGGTAGCGCGGTCTCCAGTCACTAACAACGAGAAGGAGAATTCGATCCCAATGAGTCACCTCGTAGCGCTGGTTGGAGCGCTTCACCCGCTGCTAGCGGCTGCCAACAGCTCGGTCGAAATCGGCAAGGAAGCCGGTAAATCGATCGCGCTCGGCGTCGGTGCCGGTGGTGGCGCCGCAGGCGCCGGTGCGGGCATTGGAGCGGTGTTCAACGCTTCGATTCAAGCCAAGACCCGCCAGCCCGAGCTGCGCCCGGACATCGAGCGCGATCAGTGGCTCGGCTTCGCGCTCACCGAGGCGTGCTTCTTCTACGGACTCGTGGGCGGCTTCATCGCCTTCTTCCTCTAGGCCGACATGCCTGCCGTCGCCCAAATCCCACTCGCCTCCAGCGGCTCGTTCCTGATCAGCCCGAACGTGGGGCTGATGATCTGGACGATCGTGGTGTTCGTGATCTGCATGTTCATCCTGCGCAGGTGGGTGTTCCCGTTGATCGGTGAAGCCCTCGACAAGCGCGCGAAGTCGATCGAAGGCGATATCGACGCCGCCGCAGATCTTCGCAAGACGGCCGACCAGGTGCTCGAGGAATACCGCGAGCGGCTGACCGAGGCACGCGCGCAGTCCGACGAAATCGTGCAGCGCGCACGCCAGGTTGCCGACACTCACGAGCAGGAGGCCAAGGAGAAGGGCCGTGAGATCGCCGCCGAGGCGGCCAAGCGCGCCGAGCGCGACATCGAGGCTGCCACTCAGCGGGCGCTGGGCGAGATTCGCAAGGAGGTAGCCAACCTCACGATCCTCGCCACCGAGAAGGTCACCCGCAAGGTGCTCGACGACGCCGACCAGAAGCGGTTGGTGGAGGACGCGCTCAGCGATCTGGACTTCTCTGGCATCTCCTCCGGGGCGGCCAGCAACTGATGGAGGAGCTCGCCCAGGTATATGGCCGCTCCTTCTTCGAGGTGGCCCGCGAGCACTCAAAGCTCGACGAGCTGCGCGAGCAGCTGGGCCAGTTCGTGGATGCGCTCAACGAGCACCACGAGCTGCAAGTCTTCTTCTTCTCTCCCTACTTCTCCAGCGTGGAGAAGCAGGATGCGCTCGAGCGCATCCTGGTGGGCGCCGACGAGCTGCTGGTGAACTTGCTCAAGCTGCTGATCGAGAATCACCGGATGCCCGTCATCTTCCGCATTCGCCGTGAGTACGAGCGGCGCTGGGAGGAGGAGAACCGCATGCTCCCCGTGGAGATCACGAGCGCGACCCCGCTCGACGAGGAGACCACCAGGAGCCTGGGGGATCGCATCGGCGAGCGCACCGGGCGCAAGGTGACCCTGACCACAAACGTGGAGCCCGACATCCTGGGCGGCATCGTGGTGAGGGTCGGCAACTCGATCCTCGATGCCTCTATTCGCAACCGACTGGAGCAACTACGCAAGCAAGTTGCCCAAGGAGCCTTCTAGGAAAAACATGCAGATCAACGCAGATGAGATCACAAGCATCCTCAAGAGCCGTATCGAGTCACTCGACGCCGGTTCGGCCGAGCTGACCGAGGTCGGAACAGTTCTGTCGGTGGCCGACGGCATCGCGCGTCTGCATGGCCTGGAGAACTGCATGTCCTTCGAGATGCTCGAGCTTCCGCACGGCGTCACCGGACTCGCGCTGAACCTGGAGTCCGACAACGTCGGCGCCGTGCTGTTCGGCGAGTGGGAGCACATCTCCGAGGGCGATACCGTCAGGCGCACTGGGCGCCTCTTGGAGATCCCGGTGGGCGAGGCGCTGCTCGGGCGCATCGTCGATCCGCTCGGCCGGCCGCTGGACGGCAAGGGCGACGTGAACACGACTGAGAGCCGCCCCGCCGAGTTCAAGGCGCCTGGCGTGGTGCAGCGCCAGCCCGTCACCGAACCGATGCAGACCGGCCTGAAGGCGATCGACGCGATGATTCCGATCGGGCGAGGCCAGCGAGAGCTCATAATCGGCGATCGCCAGACAGGCAAGACCGCGATCGCGATCGACGCGATCATCAACAACAAGGACACCGGCGTCGTGTCGGTCTACGTCGCCATCGGCCAGCGGATGTCCACGGTGGTGGCGCTCGCCCAGATGTTGCAGGACAACGGCGCCATGGAGAACACGATCATCGTCGCCGCCCCAGCCGACGAGGCCGCGCCGATCAAGTTCATGGCGCCCTACGCCGGCTGCGCGATGGCCGAGCACTTCCTCTACAACGGCAAGCACGCGCTCTGCGTATACGACGATCTCACCAAGCACGCCTACGCCTACCGGCAGATGTCGCTGCTGCTGCGCCGTCCGCCTGGACGCGAGGCATACCCTGGCGACGTCTTCTACCTGCACTCCCGACTGCTCGAGCGTTCCGTGAAGCTCAACGACGACCTCGGCGGTGGCTCGCTGACCGCGCTGCCTGTGATCGAGACCCAGGCGGGCGACGTCTCGGCCTACATCCCGACCAACGTGATCTCGATCACCGACGGTCAGATCTTCCTCGAGCCCAAGCTGTTCAACTCCGGGGTGAGGCCCGCGATCAACGTCGGCATCTCCGTCTCGCGGGTGGGAGGCAACGCCCAGGTCGGCCCGATGAAGAAGGTGGCCGGACGCATCAAGCTCGAGCTCTCCCAGTACCGCGACCTGGAGGCCTTCGCCCAGTTTGGCTCCGACCTCGACGCCGATACCCAACGCACGCTGGCACGTGGTGAGCGCCTGGTCAAGACGCTCAACCAGAACGAGCGCGAGCCGCTGCCCGTACAGGATCAGGTGGTGCAGATCTACGCTGCCACCAACGGCTTTCTCGATCGTCTCAATGTCGAGCGGGTGCCCGATTTCCTGCTTGGCCTGACCGAACGCCTTCACGCCCAGCACGGCGATGTGCGCGAGAAGATTGCAGCGGGCGACTGGTCAGATGAATCGCAGAAGGCCGTTCACGATGCCGTGGAGTCCTTCGCCGCCGACTTCGGCTACGACCTCGATGAGGAGGGTCTGCCACTCCAGGATGACGCTCCCCTTCCAGCCACGCCAAGCAAGCCGCCTGAGCCGGAGGCCCAGGCGGCTTAGCAGCCTGGACCTGAGCCATGGCCTCCCAGCGCGACGTCAAGAACCGGATCTCCTCGGTCAAGAACATCCAGAAGATCACCCGTGCCATGGAGATGGTGGCGGGCGCGCGCCTGCGCCGCGCCGAACAGCGGATCGTGGCGCTGCGACCCTACGCCGATGCGTTGCGACGCATGACTCGCCAGGCCGCCCAAGCGGCCGGCTCTGCCGAGGCGGCGTCGATGCCGCTGCTCGCGGAGCGAGAGTCACTCACCAACGTCGGTCTGCTGCTCATCACGGGCGACCGCGGCCTGGCCGGTGGATTCAACTCCCAGATCATTCGATCGGGGATACGAGCCGGTGGCGAGTTCTCCGAGGAAGGACTGCAGATCGCCTGGTACGCCACCGGACGGCGCGGTGTCTCTTCGCTGAACTTCCGCGGGCATGAGCTGAGCGGCGGCTACACCGGGTTCGCCGACCGTCCCGCCTACGCCGATGCGCGCGAGGTCGCGGGTGACCTGATCAGCGCCTACACCGATGGCCGCCTGGATCGCGTGGACATCCTCTACAACGCCTACGTCTCACCACTGACCCAGACGGTCACACGTGAGACGCTGCTGCCGCTCTCGAAGGCGACGATCACCGGCGAGGATCCGCGCGAGGAGACCGCTTCTGAGCAGCCACGCGCCCTGGTCGAGTATGAGCCAGACCCGAAGGAGATCCTCAGGCGGCTCGTGCCCGACTATGTCGAGATCTCGATCTACCGGGCGCTGATCGAGTCCGCCGCTGGTTTCTTCGGCGCGCAGATGACCGCGATGCGCAGTGCATCGGAAAACGCCGGGGAAATCATCACCGACCTCACCCTCGAGATGAACCGAGCCCGCCAGGCCGAAATCACCCAGGAGATCATGGAGGTAGTCGCCGGTGCCGAGGGTCTTAGCTAGGACCTTCATCATGAAGAAAACTTGAACGGATAAGAGGAGAATCACAAAAATGGAGGCCAGCATCGCCACAGAGTCAACACCGACCACCGGCGCCGCCAACGGCGGCTCGGCGGAGCGCAACGTCGGACGCATCGAGGAGATCCAGGGGGTCGTGATCGAGGCTGTCTTTCCCGATCGGCTGCCTGAGATCAACCATGCCATTACCGTTGCCCGTCCCGCCGCGGCGGCCGACGAGGAGGCCGAGGGCATCAGCTCAGGAGCCGGTGATTCGGTGCTCGTGTGCGAGGTCCAGCAGCATCTCGGTGACGATCGCGTGCGCGCGGTCGCCATGGATACGACCGACGGCCTCGCACGTGGAGCCGAGGTGCTCGATACCGGTGCTCCGATCACGGTGCCTGTCGGCGAGGTGACGCTCGGGCGCATCTTCAACGTGCTCGGCGAGGTCATCGACCTCGGCGAGGATCTGCCAGGCGACGTGGAGCGCCGCAGCATTCATCAGTCCGCCCCTCGTGCCGAGAACCTCACCCCGACCACCGAGATGTTCGAGACCGGGATCAAGGTCATCGATCTGCTTGCCCCCTACGCAAAGGGCGGCAAGGTCGGGCTGTTCGGCGGAGCGGGTGTGGGCAAGACGGTGCTCATCCAGGAGCTCATCCACAACCTCGCCAAGGAGCACGGCGGGCTCTCGGCATTCTGCGGTGTGGGCGAGCGCTCGCGCGAGGGCAACGACCTGTGGCTGGAGATGAAGGAGTCGGGCGTCCTTGATAAGACGATGCTCGTATTCGGGCAGATGAACGAGCCACCTGGAGCCCGCATGCGGGTGGCGCTGTCAGGTCTGACGATGGCCGAATACTTCCGCGACAAGGGCCAGGACGTCCTGCTGTTCATCGACAACATCTTCCGCTTCGTGCAAGCCGGCTCCGAGGTCTCGGCGCTGCTCGGGCGGATGCCCTCCCAGGTGGGCTACCAGCCGACCCTGGAGACCGAGATGGGTCAGCTGCAGGAGCGCATCACCTCCACAAAGCGTGGCTCGGTCACCTCGATACAGGCGATCTACGTGCCGGCTGACGACTATACCGACCCGGCTCCGGCGTCTGTATTCGCCCATCTCAATGCGACCACCGCGCTCTCGCGGGCGATCTCCGAAAAGGGCATCTACCCGGCCGTGGACCCGCTCGACTCGAACTCCACGATCCTCAAGGCGGACATCCTCGGCGAGGACCACTTTCGCGTGGCCAATCAGGTCAAGGAGATCCTGCAGCGCTACAAGGAGCTCCAGGACATCATCGCGATCCTCGGCATCGACGAGCTCTCCGATGAGGACAAGGTCACCGTGCAGCGTGCCCGGCGGATCGAGCGCTTCCTCTCACAGCCGTTCTTCGTGGCCGAGCAGTTCACCGGCACTCCCGGTGCCTATGTGCCGATCGCCGAGACCATCCGTGGCTTTGACGAGATCATCCAGGGCAAGCACGACGACGTTCCTGAGAGCGCCTTCTTCCTGAAGGGCACCATCGACCAGGTTGTCGAGGCCGCGGGCAAGGAGTAGGAGCCGACCTCCATGGCACGTAAAACCTTTCCAGTCGAAGTCCTCACGCCCGAGGGTGAGGTGTTCTCCGAGGAGATCGAGATGCTCTCCACGTTCACCACGGTGGGCTCGATCGGCATCCTCGCCAACCACTCGCCCGTGCTGGCCACGCTCGAGCCCACCGAGCTGCGGCTCTATCGGTCCGAATCTGAGATCGTGCGCTTCGCCCAGGCGGAGGGCTATCTGCAGTTCGCGGAGAATCGCGCGCTGGTGCTCGTGGAGGAGGCGATCGCTCCGGAGGCATTGGACCGCTCGCTCCTAGAGCAGCGGCTCGCGGAGGCGAAGGCGGCCGCGGAGCAGGCATCAGAGGGCAGTGAGGAGCTCGCCCGCGCGCGGCGCGATGTGCGCCGGTGCGAGGCATTCCTCGCGATCGGCGCCTAGCCTGCTCAGGCCGTAGTGAGTCGCACGCCGCGTATGCGGGCTCCGGCAGCTAGCCTTCGCGACCTATGAGCTTCGATTACTTCGAGCAAGATGAGTGCTGAGCGCGAGCCGATCGGAGTGATCGGTGCCGGCTATGTCGGCCTCGTGAGCGCTGTTGGCTTTGCCGATCTGGGCAGCGATGTCTGGTGCGTGGACATCGATCCCACCAAGATCGAGCGGCTGCAGCATGGGGAGGTGCCGATCTATGAGCCCGGTGTCGAGGAGCTGCTGGCGCGCAACTGCAGCCGGCTGCATTTCACCAACGATCTCGCGGATGCGCTGGAGCATGCACGGCTCCTGTTCGTCGCGGTGGGCACCCCGCCGACACACTCCGGCGACGCCGATCTCTCAGCCGTCCATGCGGTCGTCGACTCCATGCCCCCCTCTGAGGAGCATGCGCTGGTCATGAAGTCAACGGTGCCCTGCGGGACGGGGTCCAATATCAAGCGCATCTTTGCCGAAGGAGGACGTTCGCGCTTTGGCTACGTCTCCTGCCCCGAGTTCCTCAAGGAGGGCTCCGCCGTCCAGGACTTCATGCACCCCGACCGGGTGGTGGTGGGCGACGACGGCGGCTGGTCGGGGGACTCTGTGGTCGCTCTCTACGCGCCGCTGGAGGCGCCGCTACTGCGCACTGACATCGCGAGCGCCGAGATGATCAAGCTCGCGGCCAATGCATTCCTCGCGACCAAGATCTCGTTCATCAACGAGATCGCAAACGTATGCGAGGAGGTCGGTGCAGATGTCGTCGAGGTGGCGCAGGGCATGGGCCTCGACGCTCGCATCGGCCCCAAGTTCCTGCAGGCCGGCCTGGGCTACGGGGGCAGTTGCTTCACCAAGGACGTGAGCGCCCTGAAGCTGCTCGCCGGCAATTCCGGCTATCACTTCCAGCTGCTCAACGCCGTGATCGAGGTCAACGAGCTGCAAAAGCGCCGCGTCGTCTCCAAGCTGCAGCGCCACCTGGGCGAGCTCGCTGGCAAGCGGGTGGCGTTGCTGGGGCTGGCTTTCAAGCCGAACACCGATGACATGCGAGGTGCATCCTCGCTCGTTCTTGCCGCGCGTCTGCAGGCCGAGGGAGCACATGTGAGCGCCTTCGATCCCGTCGCCGAGGAGGAGGCACGCAAGTTGATGCCCGGGCTCGAGTACTGCAACTCGGGTCTGGAGGCGCTCGCCGGCGCCGACGCGGCGGTGCTCGTCACCGAGTGGCCCGAGCTGGTCTCACTCGACTGGCGGGAGGTTGCCGACGCGATGAACGGCACCCTGCTGATCGACGGTCGCAATGCCCTGGACGCGCAGGCAATCGTGGCAGCTGGTCTTCACCACGAAGGGATCGGACGAGGCTGATGCAGGCGGTCATCCTGGTTGGGGGAGAAGGCTCGCGCCTGCGCCCGCTGACCTCCACGGTGCCAAAGCCGGTCGTGCCGCTGGTGGACAGGCCGATGATCTCGCACATGCTCGAATGGCTCGCAGGCCACGGGATCGATGACGTCATCATGTCCTGCGGCTTCCTGGCCACCAGCGTGCGTAATGTGCTCGGCGACGGCTCGGCTCTGGGGGTGCGGCTGCGCTTCGTCGAGGAGCCCGACCCGCGGGGCACAGCGGGCGCGTTGAAGTATGCCGAGTCGATGCTCGACGAGCGCTTTCTGATGCTCAACGGCGACATCCTCACCGACATTGACCTCTCCGATCAGATCGCCCAGCACGAGCGCACAGGCGCCAAGGCGACACTGGCGCTCGTCCCTGTCGCGGATCCCAGTGCCTATGGCCTGGTGCGCGTGGCCGAGGACAGGTCGGTGCTGGGCTTTGTGGAGAAGCCCAGCTCCGATCAGATCGACACCAATCTGATCAGTGCGGGCGTCTATGTGCTCGAGCGTGAGTTGCTCGAGCTGATCCCCGCCGAGCGCAACGTCTCGATCGAGCGAGAGGTCTGGCCGTTGTTGATAGGCGCCGGTCTCTACGGCTTCCCATCAGATGGCTACTGGTTGGATATAGGCACGCCCCAGCGCTATCTGCAGGGCACCTTCGATGTCATCGAGGGTAATGTCCGCACGGCTGTGCTCGAGCGGTTGGACGGCTGGCTGGCCATTGCACCGGACGCACAGATACATGGCCGGGCGATCCCACCGGCGGTGCTCGAGCGTGGGGTTCGCGTAGCGGCGGGTGCCCACGTGGGCAGCCTCGTGGTCCTGGGCCGCGGCGTGTCGGTTGGAGCCAACAGCAAGGTCGAGCGCTCGGTGATCCTCAGTGGCAGTGAGATCGGTGAGGACTGCACGCTGCGAGACTGCATCGTCGCGGCGGGTTGCCGCATCGGCGCGGGCACCACGATCACGGGCGGGGCGGTGCTCGGCGAGGGAGTGACCATAGGGTCGCAGAACGTGATAACCAACGGCGCGCGTATCTTCCCCGGAGTGACGTTGCCCGACAACGCCATCAATTTCTAGCCCACGACGTTCTTTGTGCATAGAGGAGACGATCAGATGACCGAAGGCGGCGTGGCTTCCACATCCAGCACGGAGTTGCTCTCGCGCGAGGCGATAGGCCGCGTGGACCTCTCCAACCAGATCGACGACGTGCTGGCGCTGCCCGCGCATCTGCGCGATGCGCTGTGGCGCGTGGAGTCGGCGATCATGACCGAACGCGATACGCCTGCTGGTCTTGTCGTGGCGGGGATGGGAGGCTCGGCGATCGGCGGTGCGCTCGCCCGGGCAGCGCTCGGCGACCACGCCTCCAGGCCGATCTTCGTCACCCGCGCCTATGGGCTGCCGCCGTGGACCACGCCGGACACCACCGTTCTCTGCACGAGCTACTCGGGCAACACAGAGGAGACATTGGCTTGCTATGAGTCCGCTGGAGCGCTCGGTGCCCAGCGCGTGGTGGCCACCACAGGCGGGCGTCTGGCGGAGATGGCCAGGGAGGACGGCGTGCCGGTCATCCCGCTGCCAGGCGGCCTGCAGCCGCGTGCGGCTGTTGCCTACGTGACGGTCGCGGCGCTCGAGGTCGCCGCGCTGTGCGGTGCCGGCCCAAGGCTCACCTCGGAGATCGACGTCACCGCCTCTCACACCGAGCAGCTGGTGACCGAGTGGGGGCCCGATGCACCCGAAGACTCGCTCGCCAAGACGGTTGCTCGCGGCCTGCTAGGCAGCGCGCCGGTGATCGCTGGCGCCGGCCTGACGACCCCGATCGCCTATCGCTGGAAGACGCAGATCAACGAGAACGCCAAGCAGCCATGCTTCTCCCAGGAGCTGCCCGAGCTCGATCACAACGAGATCGTGGGCTGGGAGGGTGCCCCCGACGTGGGCCGCTTCTCCGTGGTCTTCCTCGACGATTGCGATGCTCATCCGCGGGTGAAGGCACGAATGGAGCTCACTGAGAGCCTCATCCGTGCCAACGCGGTGGCGAGCTTCCGGATCGAGACTCGTGGCCAGACGACCTTCGAGCGCGTGATCTCATTGGTGCTGCTCGGCGATCTCGTCTCGATCTACCTGGCAGTCCTGCGGGGCGTGGATCCGGAGCCTGTGGAGATCCTGGAGCGCCTGAAGTCCGAGCTTGCCCTGGGTTGAGACACTGCCGCCTGCGAGCTGCCAGGACAGTGTCGGAAGGTTGACACAACGCTGATAGGGTGAGGCTGATGCAGGCTGCGAGCGCCACGAAGACGATGACTATCCACCAGGCCGCCGAGACGACCGGCTGGTCGGCCAGGATGCTGCGCTATGTCGAGCGACTCGGACTGGTGGCGCCGCGGCGCTCAGGCTCGGGCTATCGTCTATACGGGCAGCGTGAGCTTCACAGGCTGTTGACTCTTCGTGAACTGCTCACGCGCTTTGATCTGGATCTGGGTGAGGTTGGCTTCGCCAGGCGCATGCGCCACGAGTCCGATCTCCAGCGCGCGATCGAGAGCTGGCTCGATTCTGAGTCGGCAAACGACAGCCGGTTGATGACAACGACGACGGAGGCCGCATGACCCCCACAGCCACGGTAACCGAGCAGGATTTCAAGGTTGCGGATCTCTCATTGGCGAAGCTCGGACGCAAGGAGATCGACCTGGCCGAGCATGAGATGCCGGGCCTCATGGCGATCCGCCGCGAATATCAGCAGTCCCAGCCGCTCGCGGGAGCACGGATCACCGGCTCGCTGCACATGACGATCCAGACCGCGGTGTTGATCGAGACGCTCACGGCACTTGGTGCTCGGGTGCGCTGGTGCAGCTGCAACATCTTCTCCACTCAGGATCACGCCGCCGCGGCGGTCGCGGTGGGCCCACAGGGCAGCCCCGAGGAACCCAGCGGCGTGCCCGTGTTCGCCTGGAAGGGAGAGAGCCTCGAGGAGTATTGGTGGTGCACAGATCAGGCGCTCAGCTGGCCGGCGGAGGATGGAGCATCGCGCGCGACTGGGCCGAACATGATCCTGGATGACGGTGGCGATGCAACCCTGCTGTTGCATCGGGGAGTCGAATATGAGCGCGCCGGGGCGGTCCCCGACCCCGAGGGCGCCGATTCAGAGGAGCTCAAGGTGATCCTTGGCCTACTTGCCCGCACACTGGAAGAGGATCCCCAGCGCTGGACGCGCGTGGGTGAGGAGATGATCGGGGTCACCGAGGAGACCACCACCGGCGTGCACCGGCTCTATGAGATGGAGCAGAGCGGAGAGCTCCTCTTCCCCGCGATCAACGTCAACGACTCCGTGACGAAGTCGAAGTTCGACAATCTCTACGGCTGCAGGCACTCCCTGATCGATGGCATCAACCGCGCGACCGACGTGATGATCGCCGGCAAGGTCGCAGTCATCTGCGGCTTCGGGGATGTGGGCAAGGGTTGCGCGGAGTCGCTGCGCGGCCAGGGCGCTAGGGTCGTAGTCAGCGAGATCGATCCCATCTGCGCCCTGCAGGCTGCGATGCAGGGCTATGAGGTCAATACGCTCGAGGCGGTCGTCGAGAGCGCGGACATCTTCATCACCGCCACGGGCAATCGCGACATCATCACGGTTGAGCACATGGCTGCCATGAAGCATCAGGCGATCGTGGGCAACATCGGCCACTTCGACAACGAGATCGACATTGCAGGGCTTGCCGGCTTCTCGGGGATCAGGCGGGTAAACATCAAGCCGCAGGTGGACGAGTGGGTCTTCCCCGACGGCCACAGCATCATCATGCTCTCGGAGGGACGCCTGTTGAACCTCGGCAACGCGACCGGCCATCCCAGCTTCGTGATGAGCAACTCGTTCGCCAATCAGACGATTGCCCAGATCGAGCTGTTCACCAAGAGCGAGCAGTACGAGAAGCGGGTATACACCCTCTCCAAGGCACTCGACGAGCATGTCGCCCGCCTGCACCTTGGTGCGCTTGGCGTGAAACTGACGACGCTCTCTGACGCTCAGGCGCGCTACATAGGGGTTCCGGTTGAGGGCCCCTACAAGCCCGACTACTACCGCTACTAGCTTGCCTGAGCAATGAAGGCCATGGTCCTCGCGGCCGGTCTGGGCACCCGCCTGAGGCCGCTCACTTATGAGATAACCAAGCCCCTGGTACCTGTGCTCGACAGGCCGGTGATGGGCCACATCCTCGACCTGCTCGAAGAGCACGGCTTCGGAGAGGTGGTCGCCAACCTCCATCATTTCCCCGAGTCGATCAAGGATCACTTCGGCGATCGCATCAGCTACCGCTACGAGCAGGAGCTGCTGGGCACCGCCGGCGGCGTGCGCGCTTGCAGCGACTTCTTCGGCGATGAGCCCTTCCTCGTGATCTCCGGCGACGCTCTCACAGACATCGATCTCACAGCGCTCGTCGCCCGGCACCTCGAGACCGACGGAGTGGCGACGCTGGCGGTCAAGAAGGTCTCCGACACGCGCGAGTATGGAGTGGTGCTGCACGACCGCGAGGGCCGGATCACCGGCTTTCAGGAGAAGCCAGACCCACAGGAAGCGCTCTCGGACCTCGGCAACTGTGGGATCTATGTCTTCTCGCCCGAGATCTTTCACTGGTTCCCAGACCGTCCGTTCGTGGACTGGGCTCAGGACGTCTTCCCCACGCTACTCGAGCAGGATGTTCCATTCCATATCCATGAGACCCGCGAGTACTGGAGCGATGTGGGCTCGCTCGCTGAGCTGCGTCAGGGCACCTTCGATGCCCTGCGCGGAGAGCTGCGTGTGCAGATGGAGGGCGAGGAGGTCGCTCCCGGCGTGATTCTCGCGGGCGCAGGCAGCTTGCCCGAGAGCGCCGAGGTGGAGGGCCCTGCGTGGATCGGCGAGGGTGTCTGGATCGGCGAGAACGTCCGCCTGATGGGGCCTGTCGTGCTCGGCGACGGCGCGCGGATCGGAGCGGGGGCGCAGCTGCGCTCGAGCATCGTCTTTCCGGGCACCGAGGTGAGTGCCGGCGCGATCCTGATCGGCGCGATCGCCGGCCATGCGGGGATACTCGCGAGCTTGCGCCCAAGGGCGCAGGCGGCGCGCTAGCAATCGCTGGACAGTCGCCGCCGACCGGCGTAGCATCGGTATCGAGTTCATCTCAGAACGCCATCCGATCCAATGGGATCGAAGGGAGGCCACGATGCAGATCGACATCAAGGGTCGCAATGTCACGGTCACCGAGGAGATGCGCGAGCACCTGGAGCGCAGGCTCGAGAAGGTCTCCCGCCAGGTATCTCCCCTGGCACGCCTGGAGCTCGAGGTCTCGAGCGTCTCGCATCCTCGAGTCAGCGACAGCGAGGTCGCGGAGGCGGCCCTGCATCTCAAGGGCGTGACGCTGCGGGCGAGGGAGGCCTCGCCGGCATTGCAGCGCTCGCTGAACCTCGTGGTCGAGGAGCTGGCACGCCAGGTCAAGCGCAACCGCGACAAGCGCCGCCACCGTCGCGAACAGCGAGCGACCGCGCCGCGCCGTGGCTCCTTCTCCGCCACCGGGTAGCGCGCGTCTGGGCTCCCCGCAGGAGCACATCTGGGAAGGGCACCAGTCGCTACCCTGAGGGGGTGTCACTGTTCGATCGCGCGCTGAACATCGGCGAGTCCAAGAAACTCAAGGAATATGAGAAGCGGGTCGCGCTGATCGGTGCGTTTGAGCCCGAGCTCGAACACGACACCGATGCTGAGCTGCGGGAGCGCATGGACGCGCTACGCGAGCGGGCCCGCAACGGCGAGTCGCTCGATGAGCTGATGGCCGAGTGCTTCGCGCTTGTGCGTGAGACCGGCAAGCGCACGATGGCCATGCGCCACTTCGATGTCCAGCTGATCGGCGCGATGGCGTTGAATGACGGCTGTATCGCCGAGATGAAGACAGGGGAGGGCAAGACGCTCACCGCGACGCTCGCGGTCGTGCTGAACTCGCTGGTGGTCCGCGATGCGAGCAGCGGCGAGCGCAACGGCGTGCACCTGGTGACCGTCAACGACTACCTCGCAAAGCGCGACGCCGAGTGGATGAGCCCGATCTATGGCGCGCTTGGCGTCTCTGTGGGGGTGTTGCAGAACATGCAGCCCTACGACGCCAAGCAGCTCGCCTATGCCGCCGATGTCGTCTATGGCACCAATTCGGAGTTCGGCTTCGACTATCTGCGCGACAACATGGCCAAGGATCTCTCAGAGAAGGTTCAGCGAGGCCACCCCTTCGCGATCGTGGACGAGGTCGACAACATCCTCATCGACGAGGCCCGCACCCCGTTGATCATCTCGGGGGCGCCTGAACAGGCCGCCGATCTATACGCGCAGTTCGCGAAGCTCGCTCCAAGGATGACGCTTGGCCAGACGCCCGAAGGCATGGATCAGAGCAGCCGCAAGCAGTTCCTGGCGGACTTCGACTACGAGGTCGAAGAGAAGCACAAGACCGTATCGATCACCGAGCAGGGGGTCGCCAAAGCCGAGCACTTTCTCGGCATAGACCATCTCTACAGGGCTGAGAACGGCCATCTGGTCAACCACCTGATCCAGTGCCTGCGCGCCGAGTCTCTCTACAAGCGCGACGTGGACTACGCGGTGATCGACGGTGAAGTGAAGATCATCGACGAGTTCACCGGCCGCATCCTCGAGGGCAGGCGCTGGTCCGAAGGCCTGCACCAGGCTGTGGAGGCCAAGGAGGGTGTGCGCGTCCAGGAGGAGAACCAGACGCTCGCGACGATCACCTACCAGAACTACTTCCGCCTCTACGAGAAGCTCTCCGGAATGACGGGCACGGCGCTGACGGAGGCCACGGAGTTCATGAAGATCTACGAGCTTCCAGTCGTGCAGATCCCCACGAATGCGCCACTGGCGCGCGATGATCGAAACGATCAGGTCTACAAGACCAAGGACGGCAAGTGGACGGCCGTCACCAAAGAGATCGAAGCGCGCCACACAAACGGTCAGCCCGTGCTGGTGGGCACGATCTCCGTAGAGGTCTCCGAGCTCCTCTCCGAACGGTTGAAGCGCAACGGGATCAAGCACAGCGTGCTCAACGCCAAGCCTGAGCACGCCGCCCGCGAGGCTGAGACCGTCGCTGAGGCCGGCCAGCCCGGGGCGGTGACGATCGCAACCAACATGGCAGGCCGTGGCGTGGACATCAAGCTCGGCGGCAACCCCGAGCATCTCACGCGGCTGGAGCTGGCCAAGCAGGGCATAGCCCACGAGGATCCCAACTACGAGCAGCGCTTCGCGGAGATCCTGCCCGGGATCGAAGCCCAGGTCGCCGGCAACCAGGAGCGCGTGGCGGCGGCGGGCGGGCTGTTCATCTGCGGCACCGAGCGCCACGAGTCCAGGCGCATCGACAACCAGCTGCGCGGGCGCTCCGGCCGTCAGGGCGATCCAGGCGAGAGTCGCTTCTTCCTCTCCGCCGAGGATGACCTGGTGCGGCTCTTCGCGGGCGATCGCATCTACAAGATCCTCGATCGGCTGGGCAGCGTCGATGAGGAGGGCAACGAGGAGCCGATCGAGGCTGGGATGCTTTCCAAGCAGATCGAGAAGGCTCAGCGCAAGGTCGAGGAACAGAACTTCCTGATCAGAAAGCGTGTGCTCGAGTACGACGACGTGATGAACGAGCAGCGCCGGATCATCTACGCCTACCGTGACGGGGTGCTGGAGGGCAAGGCGATGGGCGACGAGGCTCGCGAGCAGATCGTGCAGGTGATCGATCGCACGATCGATCAGTACACCGAAGGGGACTACGTTGAGGATTGGGACATGGGTGCGCTGTTCAGCGCACTCAGCCAGTTCTTCCCGCTCGACTCCGATCGCGAGACGCTCGAACCCGAAGCCGTCGACAAGAGCAGCCTGAGCGAGCGGATCTCGGAGCTCGCGATGCAACGCTATGACGCGCGCGCAGCGGAGCTTGGAGAGGAGCTGATGGGGGCGCTGGAGCGCTTTCTGCTGCTGCAGATCATCGACGAGCGCTGGCGTGAGCACCTCTACGACATGGACTACCTGCGTGAGGGCATCGGCTTGCGCGGAGTGGCCCAGATCGATCCGCTCGTCGCCTACAAGAACGAGGCGTTTGAGCTCTTCGGCGATCTCATGAACTCGGTCTGGACGGACTTCGCGCGCATGATCTTCAACGTCGAAGTGACCGTGGACGGCGAGAATGGCGGCGGGGCTCCACGTAAGAGCTTCGCTGCCGCCGGAAGCTCGACGAGCTCTGGACGCGTCTCCTACTCGGGTGGGACCAGTGCGATGGGCGCGGGGGCGATCGCGGCCGCAGCAGCCGCCGCGGCTCCGGGCAACGCCGAGGCTCATGAAGCCTTCGGCGAGAACGGCCAGAGCGGCGAGCTCGCGCTGCCCGTCGTCGAGCAGCGGGTCTTGGATACTGAGCACCAGGTCGGTCGCAACGATCCGTGCTGGTGCGGCTCGGGCAAGAAGTACAAGCGCTGTCACGGCTCCTGATGTCCACAAGCACGCCGAGCGAGTCCACGCCGCAGCGACTAGCTGCGATCCGGGAGCAGCTGCAACTGCTCTCGGACTATCTTTGACCCCGCGAAATGCAGTGAGCAAGTGGCGGAGCTCGAGGCGCAGATGCAGGCGCCCGGCTTCTGGGACGACACCGAGCGAGCGGGTGCTGTGTCGGCCGAGCATGCGCAGCTGACCAAGCGTCTTGACGCGTTCAGGGCGCTGGCGAGCGATGTTGAAGAACTCGAGGGCCTCGGAGAGCTGGCGGCCGAGGACCCATCGTTGGAGGAGGAGGTGGGCGAGAACCTCGCAGCGGTCGAGACACGCCTGGCGACCCTGGAGGAGCAACGGCTGTTCTCTGGCTCCTATGACTCTGGTGACGCTCTGGTCAGCGTCAATGCGGGCGCAGGTGGCACCGATGCCCAGGATTGGGCGGAGATCGTGCTGCGCATGGAGATGCGTTGGGCTGAGCGTCGCGGCTTCGGGATCGAGTTGCTCGAGGCAAGCCCGGGTGAGGAAGCGGGGGTCAAGTCGGCGACGTTCAAGGTCAAGGGCGAGAACGCCTACGGCCTGTTCGGAGCCGAGCGCGGCGTCCATCGCCTCGTCCGGCTCTCGCCCTTTGACTCCGCTCATCGCCGCCACACGAGCTTTGCGGGCGTGGAGGTGGCCCCGATCGTGGAGGATGCAGGCGAGATCGAGATCCTTGACGACGACTTGCAGGTGGACACCTACAGGGCCTCAGGAGCGGGAGGCCAGCACGTCAACAAGACCGACTCCGCCGTGCGCATCACCCACAGGCCCACGGGCATCGTGGTCCAGTGCCAGAACGAGCGCTCCCAATCGTCCAACAGGGCGACCGCGATGGCCATGCTCCGGGCCAAGCTGCTCGAGCGCGTCGAGCGCGAACGGGCTGAGGAGATCGCCCGCGAGAAGGGCGAGGCTCAGAACGTGAACTTCGGCTCACAGATCCGCAGCTATGTGATGCATCCCTACTCGCTGGTCAAGGATCACCGTACAGGACAGGAGATGGGCGACGTGCAGCGGGCTCTGGACGGCGATCTCGACGGCTTTGCGCGGGCCTATCTGCTGAGTCGGGCCTGATCGGAGCCGGGACTGATCGCTCAAACGCCTGCTGAGTCAGGCCTGAGTTTGTTGACGGTGGCCGAGGAAGCTGGTAGAACTCCCCCTTACATGGAGACAGATTGGGTGCGCTAGATGCGCGTGTTCGATAGGGCTTCTGAGCAGCTCTGGGTCGCATGGAGAGGGCACGGGGAGACAGTGAGAGAGGGGAGCTTCATGGCTACAGAGGGTCGGGTTGTTCGCGTTCTGCCTAAGCGGAGCGCAGGATTTGCTCGCGTTCCGGTGGCAGTGGACCTAAGAGGAACTACGAGCGAGGGAGTGTGATGGCTGCAATGCGTCGGGGTGTTCGTCCTCTTTGGAAGCGGAGCACGGGGGTGGTGGGTGCGCAGAGGCCTATGTGTCTCGTGGGCAATCGGGCTGGCGCATCGCGCGGCTCTCTGGCGATCCTCTGGCTACTCGCCGCTGTCTTGGCTATCGTGCTGATCCTGCCGGCGATCGCGGCGGCTTCGCTGCCCGATAACCGTGTCTATGAACAGGTTTCGCCGCCGGATAAGGACGGGAATTTTATTCTTCCGGGGCAGCCTTTTGGCGAAGATAGCCTGGGGGAAATCCATGCTCTGCTTGGCTCGGCGACGGGTGATGCGGTTATGTTTGCGACTAGCGGTGCGGTGGGCAAGACCAACGATCAGGGTGGGCTGCAGGAGGAGATCGCCAGGCGCACGCCGGGTGTTGGCTGGATGACTACGCCGGCTGACCCGCGCGAGTTGGGTGAGACCGGCCTCGTCTACGCTCCGGAGTGGCCGTCTTTCTATCCGAACAGGGATTTCTCGACGGTGTTTTTCGACTCGCATTCCCTGTCGGCCTTTTATGAAGGCGCGTGGTCGTCCGAAGAGCCGGGGAGCGGATGGGATCTCAAACTTTATCGAAGCGACAATCCATTCGAAGAACCCGAATGGGTCGGCAAGCCGAGCGCCGCGAAACCGATTCCCGCGCTGGGCGGCCCAACGGGCTGTAACTGCGCGAAATGGCCGGGCGGGACGGCGGAGTGGGTCCCCTCTGGTGTCAATCCCGAAGGCAGCACGATCGACTTCATCTACTCGGGCACGCTGCTCCCCGAAGACGAAGAACCACTGATCGAAATAGTAAACGAAAAACACGAAAAGGAAGTGGTTCCCGGGCCGAACAGCCGGGCTGGACACGTCGATGGCGGGTTGGGTGGCGGAGAAGATTCGTGGGGATTCTACGAATATCACGATGGGGTCCTTAGCGAGGCGGGCACTCTGCCTGATGGGAAGCTCAGCCCTTATGGTGCGGTTGCCGCCGGGGATGCCGAGACGGGACCCGGCCTTTGGGAATGGGAATCGGAAGGGTTCGCTGAAGCTTCGCGCAATCAGCTCTCCGAAAACGGGAATCGTGCGTTCTTTGTGAGCCCTGAGCCCGGGACGGGTGGGGAATGGGCGACGTCCGAAGAATGGCCGCAGGTGTATGTTCGGGAAACGCTTGCCAGTGGTGAACACAAGTCGGTGCTGGTCTCGCGCTCAGAACTGTGTCCGACTGGAGGCGAACCTGTCGGTGCGCCCGATGGCGAGAGTACTTTTGCGTACGCTTCGCCGGATGGATCCCACGTCTTCTTCGAAAGCCACGACGCGCTTAATTCCGAAGTGCCAGCACCAAACTCGGAATTCGCGGAGTCGATCGGCTCCAATGCGACCGGCGGTACGTTCACGTTGACGGTCACCGCGGGTTGCACAACGCAGACAACGGCCCCCCTTGCATTCGGCGCGAGCATGGCTCAGGTGCAGACGGCGCTGGAAGGGCTTGGCAACGTGGGCTCGGGCAAGGTGGAAGTGAGCGGGTCGCCTCCATTTGAATACCACATCACTTTCCCCAAGCTGCAGGCGTCGGTGAGGATCGAGGTCGAAAACATCGTCGTCCCGCCCAAAGAAGAGCCGTCGCGCAGCATTACCGACCTGACTTCGCCGATGATGTATGACTTTGACGTTGAAACGGGCCAGCTGAGGTATGTGCCCGAAATGTCAGGCGGTCAGATCTTGACTCTGTCCCAGAACGGGTCACGGGTTTTGTACAACAGTCAGGTCGGCCATCTGGATCTTTGGAGCGAAAACGGAAACGTGGAAACGATCTCCCAGGAACCGGGCGCCACGCCGGCGCGTGCCAGTACGGACGGCAACGACTTCCTCTACAGCACGATCACGAACTACTACGCTGGTCAGTGGACCCAGTTCTACCATTACGAGGTTTCCACCAAAGAACTTGTCTGTGTGTCTTGCTCGCCCGAGGGTGAGCCGAGTGCTCCGGTCGAAACGAACTACGGTGGGCACCTGCGGACGATCCTGCCGGTGCAGATAATGTCTGCGGATGGGAGCCGCATCTTCTTTCAGTCGTCCGCCCCGCTTGTAAGCGCGGCTGTCAATGGCACGACTAATGTGTATGAGTGGGAGAACGGGCATGTCTATCTCATCTCGAGTGGCACCTCCCCGTTGCCATCGCTGGTGATCGACAGCAGCGAAACGGGCGGGGATGTGTTCTTCTTGACTGATGAGGGTCTGGTGCCCAGCGATGAAGACGAACAGGTCGATGTCTATGACGCGCGGATCCCGCGTCCGGGCGATAACCCACCGCCGGCACAGACGCCGTGCTCCGGTGATGTCTGTCAGGGGCCGCCAAGCGTGCCGCAGCTGCTCACTCCGGCTGCGAGCGCGAGCTTTGAAGGGTTGGGCAACATTCCTCCGGAAGTCGAAGCTCCACCCCCCAAAACAGCGGTCAAAACACTGACCAGCGCGCAGAAGCTCGCCAAGGCGCTGAAGGCGTGCAAGAAGAAGTCGAAGAAGCAGCGCGCAAAGTGCGAAAAGCAGGCACGGAAAGCCTATAAGGCGGCGCGGGTTAAAAAGAGCGACAGGAAAGCTGCGTGATGGCCCGCCAAGCGATACACCCAAGGCGCTCGGCGCTGAGTGTCCTGGCGGCCCTGTTGGGTGCGGCTACGCTCCTGCTGCTGGTGGGGGTCTCCCAGGCGTTTGCGCTCGCCGAACCCCCCGTCTGGCGGACGATTTCGAGTGTGGATCCGACTCATCTCATACCAGGCAGTCCGCAGAACGAGGTCCAGACGATCACTGTGAACGCCACGAAAGGCACTTTCACGATCACTAACTGCGCAGAAGCGCCGATCGCTTACAACGCGAGCGCAAGCGCCGTTGAAACAGCGCTTGCGTCGTGCTTCGGTGGCGTGCACGTTGCGGGTGGACCACTCGACAGCAAACCCGCCGAAGTGGAATTCACAGGATACTGGGCCGGTGAATCCGTCGGGTCGCTGCAAGGAGTAAATAGCGAAAAGCTGGAAGGTGGAAGTGCGACGCTGAGCACCGTGCATACCGCGGTTCGCGGCAGCCAGCTCCAAGTCTCAGCGACCGATGTGGGTGGGACTACCAACGGCAGCTCGGTCACGATCGAAGATACTTTGCCCCAGGGTCTCACCGCCGAGACGGACGAAGGCAGAGAACGGATCAGAGTGGAGGATACCTTCCTGGGTGGGGGCTTTGGTGAAAGCGACGGATGGACATGCTCGCCAAAACCCGAAACGGAAAGGGTGATCCGCTGCACGTTTGAAAAGTACATTGGTAGCAATGGCCAGGAAACGCCGATCGAAATCGTCACCGGCGATACTCTGATCGTGACGATTCCAGTGAAGGCTACAACTTCACCGGCGCATGAAGAAGTAAACCTGGTCTCGGTGTCCGGTGGTGGCGCCACCCCGACATCGTCGAGTACCCCTGTTGAAATCAGCGATGAACCTGCGAGCTTCGGGCCGGCTCCTGGCAGCGTGATTGCCGCTCTCTCCAACGATCAGGCCGGTGGGCACGCAAGCTTGACGACGGCGTTCACGCTGAACACCGCGCCGTTCGGCACGCTGGCCGAACGGCAGAAGGATATCCGTTTCGAACTGCCGCCAGGGCTAGTGGGCGACGCACGGCAGCTCCCGACGTGCACCATGGCCGAGGTCGAGAACCAGTTTGAAGAAGCGTACGGTTGTCCGCCGGCGACGATGGTCGGGATTGCGACGTTCTACTACAAAGTTGGCCCGGGGAACGCTGCATATCCTTTGGATACGCCGGTGTACTCGATCAAGCCGGCGCCGGGCGAGCCGGTGGCCTTTGGATTCGATGCCCTGTATTTCCCTGTCCGGCTTGATACGAGTGTCATCTCTGAAGGGAACTACGGTGTGCGGGTGACCGCGCCGAGCTTGACCGAAGCAGCGGAAACGTTCTCGACATGGGTCACGATCTGGGGGGTCCCCGCGGAACACAACGGGCCGCCGGCCAACCCGAACGTCGTGCGGAATGTGATCTATGGCCGTTCGTTTGGTGGTCCCGAACCGAGCGAGCCAAAGATCCCGCTGCTGACCAACCCGCAGCAGTGTGGGGAACCGTTGCAGACGATCTTCTCGGCCGACTCGTGGATCAAGGCTGGGCAGTTCAAGTATGAGTCGACGACGATGCCGCCGCTTGAGGGTTGTGAAGCGCTCAGCATGCAGCCTTCGTTTACGATGCTGCCCGATACCCTTGAAGCTGGTGCGCCTGCGGGGTACACGATGAATATGGTGATCCCGCAGAAAAGCGCGGCCGAGTCGTTGGCAACGCCGACTGTGAAGACGTTGAAGGTTGCGCTGCCGGTGGGTGTGGTCGTCTCGCCGTCGGTGGCGTGGGGGCTGAAAGTGTGCTCTGAAGCTGCCTTTGGGCTGCACAGCGGCGAATTGGCCGAATGTCCGCGTGAAGCGCAGGTCGGCGAAGTGGAAATCCACACGCCCGATCTCTCTGAAACGTTGAAGGGCCAGGTGTTCCTAGCCGAACCGCAATGCGGGGCGTTCTGCACGCCCGAAGATGCCCAGGATGGCAAAATGATCAAGCTGTATGTGCAGGCTGTCAGCCAGGGCGAAGCGAAGATCATCGTCAAGCTCGATGGCGAAGGGTCGATCAACCAGCAGACGGGCCAGATCACGACGACCTTTGAAAATGATCCGCCCCTGCCGTTCAACGAACTGACGTTGAAACTGGGCGGCGGGTCACGCGCGGCGCTCGCGAACCCGCGGGAATGCCGGCCTGTGACGACGAATCTGGATATCACGCCGTGGAGCAGTCCGTTCACCGAAGATTCCTCGCCCTTCTACACGTTCAATTTGAACCAGAACTGTTTTGGCCCAACGTTTGATCCGACGGTGACACCGGGTACCGACGAGCATCCAGTCCGGGGAATACAGCCCGTTCACGCTCGTGTTCGGCCGCAGCGACGATGAAGGGTTCCTGGCGGGCCTGCAGGAGACGCTGCCGCCTGGCCTGTTGGGGAAGATCAAGGGCGTTACGCTCTGCCCAGAACCACAGGCAAGCGAAGGCAGTTGCCCGGAAAACAGTGAAGTCGGGACCGTGCAAGCGTTGACGGGCCCTGGTGCCGATCCGTTCCTTGTGACCAACGGCAAGGTGTATTTGACCGGCCATTACAAGGGCGCTCCGTTTGGCATGTCGATCGTGGTGCCTGCCGTCGCTGGGCCGTACACCCTTGAAGGGACCAACGGCAAAGGCGATGTCGTGGTGCGCGCGGCGATCAACGTCAACAAGGAAAACGCGCAGCTGACGGTCACAGCCGACCCGTTGCCCACCGAGCTAGACGGCGTCCCGCTGCAGATCAAAGTGCTCGACGTCACGATCAACCGGCCGGAATTCACGTTCAACCCGACGAGCTGCGAAAAGATGCACATCACCACGACCTTCACAAGCCAGGAAGGTGCACCTCCACGACCCAGACACCATTCCAGGTCACCAACTGCGTGGGTCTGGGCTTCACCCCGCGCTTTGAAGTCTCAACATCGGCGAAGACTTCCCGTGCTGATGGCGCGAGCCTGGATGCCAAGCTCATCTATCCGCTCGGTAGAAAGCTCGCGAACGTCAAGAACGTCAAGGTCGAACTGCCAAAGCAGCTGCCCTCCCGCCTGACGACGCTGCAGCAGGCATGTCCTGATCATGTCTTTGATGAAAACCCGGAAGCATGCCCGGCCGCCTCACGCATCGGCCAGGCCAGGGCGGATACGCCGATCCTGCCCAACCCGCTTGAAGGCTGGGCATACTTCGTCTCCCACGGCGGTGCGGCGTTCCCGAACCTTGTCGTGGTCCTGCAGGATCGCCCTGATGGCGTCAGGGTCGATCTGATCGGCGAAACGTTCATCTCCAAAGCCGGAATCACGTCGACCACGTTCGGGACCGTGCCGGATGTACCGATCAGCGAATTCGAACTCTACCTGCCCGAGGGCCCGAACTCCGCGCTGGCCGCCAACGGAAACCTCTGCACCGCGACGAACCTCGTGATGCCTACCATCTTCAACGGCCAGAACGGTGGACGCCTGAAGGAGAACACGCCGCTATCGGTCACGGGCTGCCCCAAAGCCGCCAAGGCCAAACGCGCAAGCAAGCGACAGGCCACAGCCAAAAAAGACAAGCACAAGAAGAATGCCAACAAGACGAGGGCCAAGAAGGTCCGCAAGGCCCAAGCCGGCGATAGGAGGGGCAAGTGATGCGCGCCCGCACACTCACAATCACGACGCTCGCCACACTCACAACGATCGTCGCGCTCCTCGTCCTCTCAGCCGGGAGTGCATCGGCGCTCACGACCCACAACTCCATCTCCGCTATCACCGAAGTCCCGGCGAGCTCGAAAGTACCGGTGACCGGGCCGATCTCAGAACCGTGGGACCTCGCACTCGTCTCCGGTGATCTTTACTTCGTGAACGCGGGGAACCCGGTCGTGGACGAGTTCAACTCCGCCAACCACTTTGTCGCGCAATTCGGAAATGTCTCATACTGGGACCGTGGCATCGCGGTGAGCCGCGCGACCGGAGAAGTCTACCTCGGCAGGACGGTCTTCACTGCCCTCAATGTTTTCAACTCGGCCGGCACGAATATCGCCAGCTGGAGCGGAGAAGCGACGCCCAGCAAAGGCTTCGGTGGCAACCTCTTCGTGGCGGTCGACAACTCAACGAGCCCCTCTGATCCTGACGCTGGGGACGTCTACGTCACCGATTCCGGCAACAAAGTCGTGGATGTCTTCAAGGACGTAGCGGGAGGCAAAGAAACCTACGTGACAGAGATCACCGGTACGCCTAAAGGTGCTTTTGGCAGCCTGTCCGGGGTGACGGTCGACGAAACGACCGGCGACGTCTATGTCAGTGATGAAGAAGTTCAGGTCGTTTACGTGTTCGAACCAAAGGCCGGGAACACATACGAATATCTGCGGACGTTGACGGGTCCCACCGGCGGCTCGTTTGACTCGATCGGGCAGGTCGCTGTCGATCCGGTCGATGGCGATGTGTACGTGACGGACCCGGGTGCCAGAGTTGTCTACCAGTTCACCTCAACCGGAGAATACGTCGGAGACTTCAAGAACACCGCGACCGGCCAGTTCAGCGAACCGTTTGGTGTCGTGGTCAACTCGGCCGAGGACGTGTACGTCTCGGACCGCGCCGCAGGCGTTGTCGATGAGTTCGGTCTCACGATCAGCGCTCCCAGCGCGACCACCGGAGCGGCCAGCAAAGTCACGCGAGACACGGCGAGCATCGAAGGAACCATAAACCCAGAAAAAACCAAAACGAAGTCCTACTTCGAATACGGCGAAGCCGGCCCATACGGGCATTCAACAGCCGCCGAAGCAGCCGGCGAAGGCACGAGCTCCGTCCCCGCCAGCGCAAACCTGACGGCACTGAAATCCGGCACGACCTACTATTATCGCACGGTCGCCGAAAACGAAAGTGGCAAGGAATACGGGGAAATCGGCTCGTTCACGACGTCCACGGCCATCGAAAACGAGGCTACGCTTCCGGCCACGGGAGTAACTACGACGGGCGCCACACTCAACGGCGAACTGACCCCCGACGGCCTCGCCACCCAGTGCTGGTTCGAATACGAAGGCGGCAACCTGACGAAAACGGTCCTCACGGAACCGGAACCGTTCGGGTCAGCATTCCAGGTCGCAAAACCGTCAAAGACGGTCAGCGGACTGCAGATCCATACCGAATATCAGGATCGTCTCGCCTGCGAAAACAGCTTGGGTACCACGGAGGGGTCGAACTCCTCCTTCCAGACGCTGCCGGTGGTCCCCACACTCGGTGCGGAGAGCGGTGAATATATTCCCCCTAAGCGCGCGAAGTTAGTTGCCGAGGTCGACCCGGAAAACACCCCGACTAACTACTTCTTCGAATATGGGCCGAGCACCGCGTATGGAGCAGCGACAGAAGAGACTGGACTCAACGGTAGTGGCTTTGAAGAGGTGCAAGCGGAAGGCTTTGCTCGCGAATTGGAGGCGGACACCCTCTATCACTTCCGGGTGGTGGCGATCAACGCCGCCGGCACCGTGTACGGCCCCGATGCGACCTTCATCTCCGGCTCGCTCTCGCCACCCGTGGTAACGACAGGCGGCGTCAGCGAAGTGACTCCGTCCAGCGCGACAGTGGAAGGCGTCGTCTCCACCCAGGGGCTTATCACCAGCTACGGCTTCGAGGTCACGACCAACCCGAGCAAATTCGGTCCGCCCACCGGCCTGGGATCGATCGGCGCTGGCTTCAGCGAAGCGACGGCGACCCTGGCGCTGCACGGGCTGAAAGCCAGTACCACCTACCACTATAAGCTTCTGGGCACGAACACGGACGGCACCACCGAAGGCGCGGAACACGAATTCACGACGACGGCCTATCCGTCTGATCAGATCAGCGTCGAACAACTCCCCATTCTCACGGAGCCTTTCGTAGAATGGCCTGCAGGAGGCCCGTCTGTCAACACATCGACCGGGCCGAAAGCAACGGTGGTTGTAGAGAAAAAGCACAAGAAGGTAAAGAAGCACAAGAAGGGCAAAGGCGAGAAGAGCGGCAAGGCCAAGAAGGGCAAGAAGAAGGGCTAGTCCAAGCCAGCCTTGCCTCCGTCGTGCTAGAAGGGCGAGAGATGGTTCAGGTACCAGCGCGCGTGCAGCAGCAGCCGCTCGGGTCCGAACCGACTCGGATCGATCAAAACGAGGCGCGCGTACTCATCTGCGACGGCAGAGAGGATCCTGGCCGTCAGTTCCGGGTCCTGAGCCTCACCATTGGACCTCAATATGGGACGAACTGCGTTCACAAGGCTGCGCAATACGGTGGCGCGGCCGCTGAGGATGCTCTTGCGTAGGAGCTCGGGTGCGCCCTCAGGCGGCATCAGCACGAGTCGCCAGGTGGTCGGATGCTGCTCGACGGCGCCGAGGTATGTGCCCAGGCTCTCGAGCATCAGCTCGACCGGGTCACCCTCAGTCAGGTCGCCGAGCGCCGTCTCTGAGATCTGTGCAAGCGCTTGCACCATTTCGCGCTCCACGAGTGTCTCCAGAAGCCCCTGTAGATCGCCAAAGTGCTCGTATACGATCGGTCGCGAGATACCCGCTCGTCGGGCGACCGATTGGATCGACACCGCTTGGAAGCCCGCTTCGAGGACGATCTCGGCGGTTACGTTGAGCAGTTGCTCGCGGCGCGCTGGTGCGCTCATCCGCGTGGGTGTTGGTCCGGCTATCGGGGTAGGTGCCGGTGTGGTCATTGGGTTTGGGCTGGGTGGCTTGAGCACGGCGGGGATGCTACGCGATGGTTGGCTACGCTAGTGTAAGCTACACTGATGTAGGCAGGCGTATGGGGAGTCCGATGGGAGTAGCGGTCCGAGCAGCGCAGCGCTGGAAGGGTCACGCTTGAGGGACTTGGCAAAAATGAGAGAGGGGAGTGTCATGGCTATAGGGGGTCGTGTTGTCCGTGTTCTGCGTAAGTTGAATGGAGGTCCAAGATCCACGAGCCTTCTCGGCGACTGGCCCCGTGCTTTGCGCATGCCCTCGACGGTCCTCTGGCTTGCCGCCGCCGTCTTCGCGGTCGCGTCGATCTTGCCGGCCATCGCGTCGGCGTCGCTGCCCGATAACCGCGTCTATGAACTGGTCTCGCCCCCAGACCTCGACGGCAATGAGGTCCTCCCGGAGCCAGGAAACTTCGCCAGCGTACTCCAGATAGGGCTCAGCTCAGAAGAAGGCGACGCCGTGATGTTCGCGAGTACCGGTGCAGTGGGCAAAACGACCAATAACGGTGGAATCCAAGAGGACATCGCTAGGCGCACGCCTGGAGTCGGTTGGAGCACCACGCCGGCGGATTCACGCGAGCTCGGTGGCTTCGGTTTCATCCATTCTCCTCAGTGGCCATCGTTTTATCCCAACAGGAGCTTTTCGAAGGTATTCTTTGATACCGCGTCCATCTCGGAGTGGTACGAAGATGCCTACTCGCCCGAAGAGCCTGCGGGAGGCTTCGACGCCAAACTCTACCTAAGCGAAAATCCGTTCGAACCGGCGATCTGGGTTGGCAAGCCGACCGCGAAGAATCCGATCCCCGCGCTCGGTGGCCCCACGAGCTGCCATTGCGAGCGGAGTGAAGGCGAAGGCCCGCCGGTGTTCAGAGTCACTGGCGTGAGCCCCGGAGGCACCATCTACTTCATGTATTCGGGCACACTGCTACCGGAAGACGAAGAACCACGGGTCGAAATAGTAAACGCAAAAGACGAAAAAGAACTGATACCTGGCGGCAGGAGCGAACACGTCGGCGCGGGTCGTAGTCAGGAACCGAATGATGCCTGGGGGTTCTATGAATGGCAAAACGGTCAACTCAGTGAGGCGGGCGTACTGCCAAACGGGAAGCTCAGTCCTTACGGGGCGGTGGGGGCTGCTCTCGCCTACTCTGGAGGATGGGGGTATCTGGGCGCATATGAAAAAGAGGCCGAAGAAGGCCACAATCAGACCTCCGAAGACGGGAGCCGGGCGTTCTTTGAGAGCCCCGATCCTCAGGCTCTCCAGGTAGAAGGGACACCACCCAACACCACGCCCTCAACCAAACCCGAAGTACCAGAGGTGTATGTCCGGGAGGCACTCCCAAGTGGTGGACACAAGTCGGTGCTCGTCTCGCGAGACGAATTGCTAAAAGACGTCAAGGAAAAGGACAGCGACGGTACCGAACTCGAATATCCAGCGCAGGCGCCGGAAGGGGCGAAGTTTCTATATGCCTCGCCCGATGGTTCACAGGCCTTCATCTCGAGCTCCGACAAGCTCGTAAATGGCCTACCATCTCATTCCGAACTAGAACTGAACTTCGGCTACGAATTCAGTGGGGGTACATTCACACTCTCGGTCACCGCGAACGGCAGTACCCAGACGACTGCGCCGATCCCACAGGGCGCGACTCCCGCACAGATTCAATCGGCGCTTGAAGCGCTCTCCAATCTTGGCGGTAGCGATGTGTCGGTGGGCAACGGGAGTTACCCGGGCCCGCCGGTCACGTACCTCGTCAGCTTCCCCGGGCTGGAACCATCGATTACTATAAATACTACCGATCTGGAGGGCAGCGGGACTCCGGCAGTAAACAACGTCACAATCCCTTACGTGTATGACTTCGATGTGGAAACTGAAAAGCTGACATACCTGCCGGACGTATCCACCACCATCTACACATCGTCGCAAAACGGCTCACGGATAATGTTCAGGAACCTCGCGACATCCTCGCTCGAACTCTGGACAGAAGGTGGTGAAGGCGGCAAAACCGAAGCGATCATAAAATTTAGCGGTAACGAACCTCAGTGGCCACGGGCGAGTAACAACGGCAATGTGTTCCTCTTCGATAGCTACCCCGAGGCTGAATTGTCGCAATTCAACAACGGTGGCGGCGAGCAGATATACCGCTACGAAGTGTCAAGCAAAGAAATCACCTGTGTATCGTGCCCGGCGCACGGCGTCATTGACACCGGAACGGCCGAAGTGCCCAATACAGAAGCGTATAATAGGACGGTACAGCCCGTCCGGATAATATCGGCGGACGGTAGCCGCGTATTCTTTCAGAGTTCTGGCGCTCTTGTCCCCGCGGCCGTCAATGGCATGACTAACGTGTACGAGTGGGAGAACGGCCACATCTACCTGATCTCGGGTGGCACGGCTATCACCGAATCACACTATGTCGACAGCAGCGAAACGGGCGGCGATGTCTTCTTCGAGACCGAAGAGGGTCTGGTTCCGGCAGGCGAAGATGAACAAGTCAACGTATATGACGCGCGGATTCCGCGCCCAGGGGACAATCCGCCCCCGACCCAGACACCCTGTTCAGGCGATGTCTGTCAGGGTCCGCCCAGCGTGCCGCAGCTGCTCACTCCAGGTGCCAGCGCGACTTTCAAAGGGCTCGGCAACATCCCGCCCGAAGCGGAAGAAAAACCCGTGACGAAGGTCGTCAAAAAAACGCTAGCCAAAAAGAAGAAGAAAAAAGCGAAGAAGAAGGCCAAAAAGATGGCCAAGAAGGCTAAGAAGGGCAAGAGGGCTAGGAAGAGCGATAGGAGGGGGAAGTGATGGCGCTGCAGGCGATAGACCTGAGGCGAGCGGTGCTGGGCGGGTTGGCAGGGCTGTTGGGAGGAGCCACCGTCTTGTTGCTGGTTGGCGTCTCCCAGGCCTATGCGGTCAGCGAACCGCCGGTCTGGAAGCCGATCTCGATCACGGACCCGACCCATCTCGTTCCAGGGAGCGAAGGGTATGAAGCGCAGATCCTTGCCACGGCCACAAATGTTGGCGGAACGACCAACGGTAGCGAGGTCGAGATCGAAGACACCTTGCCGAAGGGCGTCACGGCGACCAGGGTGCGGGCGTTCGACATGTATATGAGTGGCAGGTACGGAGGGTACGGTCGCTACTATCTGACGTGCGCCAAACTCGAAGCCGAAAAGCCGATTCGCTGCGGGATCGAAAAATATGTGAATCCGCATACGGGCGCGGAAGGCCCTATCGAAATCGTCACAGGAGACGAGCTGATCATGGAAATCGAAGTCAGGGTGACCAGCTCGCCGGGTCCAGAAGAAGTGAATGAGGTGGCAGCATCGGGTGGCGGAGCGGAACCGGCGTCTGTCAGCGAACCCGTGGTCATCAGCAATACGCCCGCTGGTTATGGCCCGACGCCGGGCACTGTCATCGCCGGACTCTCGAGCTACCAGGCGGGCGCGCACGCGAGCTTGACGACGGCGTTCACGCTGAATACGGCCCCGTTTGGCACTCAGCCAGAAAAAGCGAAGGACGTGCGCTTCGATTTGCCGCCAGGCCTCGTGGGAGACGCACGGCAGCTGCCGACGTGCACGATGAAACATGTCACTGAAAGCTTTATAAAACCAGAAGCCTGTCCGGTCAGCACGTGGGTCGGGATGGCGACGATCTATACCAAAGAGAATGAAGATCAAGGTCCTTCGGCCTCGGCGGTGCCGGTTTACGCGATTAAGCCGGCGCCAGGTGAGCCGGTTGCATTTGCATTCGCCGTGACGCAGCTGCCGGTGCGACTTGATACGAGCGTGTTATCGGAAGGGAATTACGGTGTGCGCGTAACCGCGCCGAGCTTAAGCGAGTCCGCGGAAACGTTCTCGACGTGGGTCACCATCTGGGGTGTCCCGCAGGAACACAACGGCCCAGACGCAAATCCAAACGTCTTCATAAGCAACGAATACGGCCGGCCCTTCGGTGGTCCGGACCCGAGCGAGCCGAAGATCCCGCTATTGACGAGCCCCCAACAGTGCGGGGAACCGATGCGGGTGATCTTCGAAACCGACTCGTATACCAAACCAGGGCAGTTCAAGGAAGAGTCGACGACGATCCCCCCATTGTTCGGTTGTGAAGCGTTGAGCATGCAGCCGGCGTTCACGATGCTACCGGACACGCTTGAAGCCGCTGCGCCCGCAGGGTACACGATGAACATGTCGATCCCGCAGAACAACGAAGCGGAAGCGCTCGCGACGCCGACGGTCAAGACGTTGAAGGTGGCATTGCCAGTGGGCGTGGTCGTCTCACCGTCTGTGGCCTGGGGGCTGAAAGTGTGCTCTGAAGCCGCGTTTGGCCTGCACAGCGGGCAGCTGGCCGAATGCCCACGTGAAGCGCAGGTGGGCGAAGTGGAAATCCACACGCCGGATCTCTCTGAAACGCTCAAGGGCCAAGTGTTCCTCGCCGAACCGCAGTGCGGAGCATTCTGCACCCCCGAAGATGCCCAGGATGGCAAAATGATCAAGCTGTATGTACAGGCCGTGAGCCAGGGTGAAGCCAAGATCATCGTCAAGCTCGACGGGGAAGGCTCGATCAACCAGCAGACCGGCCAGCTGACGACGACCTTCGAAGACACGCCGCCGTTGCCGTTCAACGAATTCACGTTGAAACTCGGCGGCGGACCGCGCGCGGCGCTGGCGAACCCGCGCGAATGCCGCCCCGTGACCACGAACGTCGACATCACACCCTGGAGTAGCCCATTCACCGAAGACTCCAACCCCTACTACACCTTCGACCTCAACCAGAATTGCTTTGGCCCGTCGTTTAACCCGGTCGTTACACCGGCGACCACCAGCATCCAATCCGGGGAATACAGTCCGTTCACGCTGGTGTTCGGCCGCAGCGATAACGAAGGGTTCCTCGCGGGCCTGCAGGAGACATTGCCTCCGGGCCTGCTGGGGAAGATCAAGGGTGTGACGCTGTGCCCCGAACCGGGCGCCGACGAAGGCAACTGTCCTGAAAATAGTCTGGTTGGCACCGTGCAGGCCCTCACGGGCCCGGGTGCTGACCCGTTTTTGGTGACCGATGGCAAGGTCTATCTGACGGGTCATTACAAGGGTGCGCCGTTCGGGCTGTCGATCGTGGTGCCTGCTGTCGCCGGTCCCTACACCCTTGAAGGGACCAATGGCAAAGGCGACGTCGTGGAGCGCGCGGCGATCAACGTCAACAAGGAAAACGCGCAGCTGACGGTCACGGCCGACCCGTTGCCAACCGAGCTAGACGGTGTCCCGCTGCAGATCAAAGTGCTCGATGTGACGATCAACCGCGAAGAATTCACGTTCAACCCGACCAGCTGCGAACCGATGCACATCACAACGACCTTCACCAGCCAGGAAGGCGCGACGGCGACCGACGAGACGCCGTTCCAGGTCACCAACTGCGTGGGCTTGGGCTTCAACCCACGCTTCGAAGTCGCGACGGCGGCCAAGACCTCGCGTGCTGATGGCGCGAGCCTTGATGCGCGGTTGATCTATCCGCTGGGCAGAAAGCTCGCGAACGTCAAGAACGTGAAGGTCGAACTGCCAAAGCAGCTACCCTCCCGCCTGACGACACTCCAGCAGGCATGCCCTGACCACACCTTCTTGGAAAACCCGGAAGCCTGCCCGGCTGCCTCACGCATTGGCCAGGCCAGGGCGGATACGCCGATCCTGCCAAACGCGCTGGAAGGGTGGGCGTACTTCGTCTCCCACGGCGGCGCGGCCTTCCCGAACCTAGTCGTGGTCCTCCAAGACCGCCCAGACGGGGTCAGGGTCGATCTGATCGGCGAAACGTTCATCTCCAAAGCCGGGATCACCTCGACGACCTTCGGGACGGTCCCGGATGTGCCGATCAGCGAATTCGAACTCTACCTACCAGAGGGCCCAAACTCAGCGCTGGCGGCCAACGGGGACCTATGCACCGCAAGCGACCTCGTCATGCCCACGATCTTCAACGGCCAGAATGGCGGCCGCCTGAAGACCAACACACCGGTCAAGGTCACCGGCTGCCCTGAGGCCGCCAAGGCCAAACGGGCAAGCAAGCGACAGACCACAGCCAAGAAACACAAGCACAAGAAGCAGCATAAGAAGAAGCAAGCCAAGAAGGCCCGCACGGTTCAAGCCGGCGATCGGGGGGGCAAATGATGCGCGCTCGCAGACTCACCACTACGACGGTGGCGACGCTCGCCACCCTGACAGGTATGCTCGCGCTTTCCAGTGGGTCGGTATCAGCAGCCATCACCCACCCCTACCTCTCAGACATCACCGAAGTTCCGACGAGCTCAAAAGCAAACGTGACGGGACCACTCTCAAGCCCGCAGGGGCTCGCGCTCGTCTCGGGTGACCTGTACGTTGCGGACACCGGTGGCAACGCGGTCACGGACGAGTTCAACTCGTCTGGCGACTTTCTTGCACAGTTCGGATACAACCTATTCACAGGTTACGCCACCACCGTCGCTGCCAGCCGTGCGACCGGCGAAGTCTATGTCGCTGACTCCTGGTACGTAGACGTCAATGTGTTCAACTCCACCGGCAAGGATCTTGCCACTTGGTACGGCGATGACACGCCTAGCAAAAGCTTTGGCGGCTATGATTTTGTGGCGGTCGACAACTCAACCAGCCTGTCCGATCCAGCCGCCGGGGACATCTACGTGGCTGACACTGGCAATAAAGTCGTGGACGTCTTCAAAGCCGGAGTCGAAGGCAAGGAAACCTACGTGACACAACTCACTGGGACGACGCCCGAAGCCCCGTTTGGCCGCCCATATGGGATTGCGGTCGACGAAACGACCGGCGATGTCTACGTCACTGATGAAGAAAACCACACCGTGGATGTTTTCGCGCCGAAGTCCGGGAACAAATACGAATATCTACGGACATTGACCGGTCCGACCGGGGGCACCTTTGACTCGATCGGGCAGGTGGCCGTCGATCCGGTCGACGGCGATGTGTACGTCTCGGACCCAGCCGCCAAAGTTGTCTACCAGTTTGGCCCAACCGGCGAATACCTCGGATACATCGCGAACACCGCAACCGGCCAGCTGGAAGCCCCGGTGGGTGTAGCTGTCAACTCAGTCGAGGACGTGTTTGTTACGGAAGCCTCCGCAGGCACTATCGACGAGTTCGGCCCCGGCGTGGTCGTTCCTGACACGAGCACTGGAGAAGCCAGCAAGATCGCACGTGTCTCAGCGACCGTGGAAGGAACGGTGAACCCGGACAAAACCAAAGCAAAGTACTACTTCCAATGGGGCGAATCAAACTCGTTGGAACATACGACGACCGTGGAAGCGGCAGAAGGCGAAACCACCATTGTCACGAGCGCCAACCTGACAGGACTGAAAGCGGCGAGCACCTACTCCTACCGTATGGTGGCCGAAAATGCAAACGGCAAGAACTACGGGAGCGTGCGCTCGTTTGCGACACCTGAACCTATCGAAAGCATCAACACCCTGGGGGCTACTGAAGTGACGGCCACGGGGGCAACGCTCAACGGCGAAGTCAGTCCCAACGGATTTGCCACCAAGTGCTGGTTCGAATATGAAGGCGGCAGCCTGCCGACGACCCTCACGACGGAAGAAAGTTTCGGCGAAGAATCCAAGATCGAAAAGCCTGCAAAGACGGTCAGTGGCCTCGAACCCAACACCGAATATCGTGACCTCCTCGCCTGCAAAAACGGTTTTGGCACGAGTCACGGGCCCTACTCCTCATTCCGCACGCTGGAAGCAGAACCAGCGGTGGTCTCAGAGAGCACTGAATACGTCGTTCGCAAGAGTGCGGAGCTGGTGGCTGAGATCAACCCTCAGAACAGCACAACCTCGTACTACTTCGAATATGGACCGAGCACCGCATACGGCTATAAGACAAGCGTCCAAGAAACGGGTGGTTTCGGTGCAGTGAGGGTCGAAGCTATTGCTCGCGAACTCGAGAGCGATGCCGTTTACCACTTCCGTGTGATCGCGAAGAGCGCCGCCGGCGTCGCGATCGGCCCCGATGCGACCTTCACGTCCGGTTCTCTTACGCCACCGGTAGTGACCACGGGAGGGGTCAGCGAAGTTACGCAGGCCAGCGCGACGGTTGAAGGCGTCGTCTCGACCGAGGGGCTGATCACCAGCTATGGCTTCGAGGTCTCGACTAGTCCGAGTCAATTCGGACCCCCAACCGGACTGGGATCGATTGGCGCGGGGTTCAACGAAGCAACGGCGACTCTGGCGTTACATGGGCTGAAGGCCAGCACGACCTACTACTACAAGCTCCTGGGCACGAGCACGGAAGGCACCACCGAAGGGGCCATCGAACACTTCACGACGACAGCCTATCCGTCTGATCAGATCAGCGTCGAACAGCTCCCCATCCTCACCGAGCCCCTTGTGGAATGGCCAGCGAGCGGCGAATTCGTCAACACCCACACCGAACCAAAAGCCGCTGTCAAAAAACTCAAGAAGGTCAAGAAGCACAAAAAGGGCAAGCGTAAGAAGAAGGGTAAGAAATAGAGCGTAGCTGGTAGGTGCGAGCGTGCTGAGACCAGCGCAGGCGGCTGCTTGTGTGCTCGTGATCGCCACGAGTACCTTTGCATTCGCGGCTTGTGCGGTGCGCGCTGGCGAAGTCGTCTATGTTGTCTTACCTGCTGGTACGATTGACGAACTCGTGGCCCCTGGTGCGGTGGCATCCGAAGTCGCGGCGATCGGTCCGGAAGACACGCTTTTGGTTGCTGGCCGGTGTCTTGGTTGTGACCCTGTCGCACCGGCCATAATCCGTATCACTACCTCAGGTGTGATCAATCAGCAGTTGTCGATCCCGGAGTTTGACGGACAGCCGGCATACACTTACGATGTGCGCGGGCTCGCGATGGGCCAGGGTGGCGAAATATGGTTCACTGCAGATGTGCCTGGCGGGCAGTCATTTATTGGCCGTGTAACGTCGACCGGTGGGTTCACCGAGGTAGGTGTTCCTGGCGAACCTACTGCGATAGCCACGGAGCCAGAAGGTAACGCGTGGTATATCAATCCTCTCAGAGGCACGATTGGCAACATCACTCGTGCTGGTGAATTCGTGGAACAGAGCGCCGGCCGGCCGGGCAGCGAACTCACTGGGATCGCACGCGGCATGAACGAAAGCATGTGGTTTACGATTGCCCAGCGCCGTGCCGGGGGCGCCAACGCTCTCGATGAAATCACCCCGGAAGGCGAACTAAGCGAATTTGTACTGGCTCCTGGCAGCCTCCCGGCGGGGTTGGCGCTCGGCCTGGGTGGTGATATGTGGTTCACCGAGCCGGGCCCGAACGAGATTGGACGGATCACGCCATCCGACCGTCTGGTGGAATTTGCTGCACCGAGCGTCGGCGGCACGATTTCGGCTGAACCGGACGGCACCATGTGGTTTTCTGAGGCTGGGGATACGAACGCGATCGGGCGAATCACGCCAGCGGGCATAGTGACAAGCTTTGCGCCGGTATCGAAAACCGGCGTGGCGCCGACTGACGTCTTCGTGAGCTCGGAAGCTGCCCTGTGGTTGTGGTCTTCTGAGCAGCTCGCCCGTTTTGTGGTTCCGCCTGAACCGATAAGCAGTGGGTTGCCTGTCGTGTCCGGCGAGCCCCTGCAAGGGCAGACGCTCTCGGCGACGGTTGGGTCATGGCTGCACGAACCAAGCGCCTTTGCCTATCAATGGCAGGCGTGTGATGCGGCCGGTCTCGCTTGTACCGATCTGCCGGGCGAGGTGGCGATGGCACACTCCCTGACGGCTGGCGATGTGGGCCATACCCTACGGGTCGTGGTGACCGCGAGCAATATCGGCGGGAGCAGCTCTGCCGTGTCGAGCGTGTCTGGCGTTGTTGGGCCTGCGCCACCCTCCGAACCACATCCGTCAGGGTCTGAACCGCCTCCGCCACCTCCCGAATCAAGGATCCCGACCATCCTTCTACGGGTGATCGGTGCGAGCATGACATGGAAATTTGGATCATCCCGTCAATACACCGTCGTGAAGTCTTTGGTGTTTCGTGGCCTGCCGGCGCAAGCATCTGTCGAGATCAACTGCGCAGGATCCGGGTGCGCATTTCGAGACCATGCATGGACGAGCGCCACGACGCAGAAGCCGTGTCACGGTCGAGCCTGCGTGCTCCACCGAAAGACGGCGCTACGCGACGGCATGAACCTGAGCAGCGTATTCAAGGGCCACCACCTGGTGGTCGGCACACGCATCTCTCTCACCGTCGAAAAGGCAGGAATGATCGGAAAGTCATTCGTATTTACCACCCGATCAAGCAAAGCCCCGAACGTGACGATAGGCTGCCTCTCCTTAGAACCAAACACCATAGAAGCATGCTGAACAGAAGGGGCGCGAGGGGGGTCCTCCCATAAGCTGCAGGGATGAGCGATCTTCGCGAGGACCATCTGCGCGCGCTGGTCTCACGTGCGCTGGACGAGGACCTTGGCTCGGGCGATGTGACAACCCAAGCGACGGTGCCCGAGGGGGTCCGCGCCCGCGCGAGGATCCTGCAGAAGGCGCCCGGCGCCATCTACGGGCTCGAGGTAGCTGAGGCGGTCTTTGCGCAGTTGGATCGCGAAGCTTGCTGCGAGCGCCTGGTGGTGGAGGGGTGCTGGCGCGAGCAGGGACCAGTGCTGTCTGTCGAGGGCGACGCTCGGGCGTTGCTCAGTGCCGAGCGGACAGCGCTGAACTTCCTGACGCATCTCTCGGGCGTCGCGACTCTGGCCGCGCGCGCGGCTCAGGCCGTGGAGGGCACGGGGGCGATCGTGCTCGACACGCGCAAGACCACTCCCGGGCTAAGGACGCTGGAGAAGGCGGCGGTGGCGGCAGGAGGGGCGAGCAATCACCGGGAGGGACTCTACGACGCGATCCTCATCAAGGAGAACCACATCGCTGCGGCCGGCGGGATCGCTCAGGCAGTTGCCCGCGCCCGCGAGGCTGTCCCCCAGCTGGCGGCGACGCTCGAGGTCGAGGTGCGCAACCCACAGGAGATCGACCAGGCTCTCGAGGCCGGAGCGCCCCGCCTGCTGCTAGACAACATGGACTGCGCGCAGCTGCGCGCCGCGGTCCTCCAGGTCGCGGGCCGGGCCCAGCTGGAGGCGAGCGGGGGCGTGACGCTGCAAAACATCTCGGAGATCGCACAGACGGGGATAGACTTCATATCGGTAGGTGTGCTGACCCACTCTGCTCCCGCCCTCGACCTCTCCCTCATCCTGGAGACGCTGTGATGAACCTTCCGATGGTCCCCACCCAGGCACCGGCAGCAGCGCTGGATCCCGAGGAGATCGTGGCTTTGCGGCGCGAGATCAGAGCGCTCGCCAAGGAGCGGGGCGCGGTGATCCTCGCCCACAACTACCAGGTGCCCGAGGTCCAGGACGTCGCGGACTACGTCGGCGACTCGCTGGGGCTCTCACGCAAGGCCGCTGCTGCCGAGGGTGAGATGATCGTCTTCTGCGGCGTGCATTTCATGGCCGAGACCGCCTCGATCATCTGTCCCTCCAAGACCGTTCTGATCCCCGATCTCGATGCGGGCTGCTCGCTGGCGGACTCGATCGATGCTCAGCAGTTGCGCGAGTGGAAGGCTGAGCATCCAGGCGCGCTGGTCGTGATGTACGTCAACACAACAGCAGAGGTCAAGGCTCTCACCGACTACTGCTGCACCTCGGCAAACGCGGTGGACGTGGTGCGCCATATCTATGCGGCTCATGGCGATGACACGGAGATTCTCTTCGGTCCGGACATGTGGCTGGGCGCCTATGTCGAGAAGGAGCTGGGCAAGCCGATGCATGTGTGGGACGGTGAGTGTCACGTCCACGCCGGGATCCGTCCCTCCGACATCGAAGGCACCCGCGCCGAACATCCTGACGCCGACTTCCTGATCCACCCCGAGTGTGGTTGCACCACCAGCGTGATGGAGTACGTCTCCTCCGGAGACATCTCCTCAGAGGGGGTCCACATGCTTTCCACCGGCGGCATGCTGAGCTACGCCAAGACGGTCGGCGATGCTGGTGGCGATGAGCACGACGCCGGTGCGGAGCGCAGTGCCCGTGCCAAGCGACCCCGCGAGGCGGTCGTGGCGACCGAGGTCGGCATGCTCTATCCGCTGCAGATGGCCGCTCCCGAGGTCAACTTCATACCCGCCAACGCCGAGGCGAGCTGTGTCTATATGAAGATGATCACGATGCCCAAGCTGCGTGATGCGCTGCGCGACGGCAAGTACGAGGTCCGTGTGCCCGAGGAGATCGCCCGCTTGGCCAAGGTGCCGATCGACCGCATGGTCGCGATCGGCTGAGGCTCAAAACTCCTCGGCGGTGTGCGGCCCAACGCACGCCACCGCGAGTTGATCGGCGACGCCCGCCGCCACCTCGCGGACCTCGTCGTAGGTGACGGCGTCCAGTGCGGCGATCGCGATATCAGGGTCGACCTCCTCGCCGAAGACAATCGCCTTGGTTGCGGCATGCCTTGCGACCGCGCCGGTGCTCTCGAAGGCGAGGACCACTCTGCCCGCGGCGTACGCCCTTGCTCGCGCGACCTCCTCCTTGGTCGGGCCCTCGGCACGCAGCTCATCGACGATCTCTCGCATCCGCGCATAGGCCTCTGCGCACTTGCCGGACTCCAGGCCCGAGCCCAGCTGCAGGATCGGGACGTCTGCGAAGGTGTGGTCAACCGCGTATACCGAGTAGCACAGACCCCGCTTCTCCCTGATCTCCTCGAACAGCCTCGAGCCCATCGAGCCACCCAGGAGGGTGGCGTAGATCGAGAGCGCAGCTCGCTGGCGCTGATCTGAGACGTCGACCTGCGGCCTGTAGATCATCCGCAGGTGGGACTGGTTGGTGTCCCGCTGCTCCACGAGGGTCTCCGGTGCGAAGTCACCGACGGGCACGTAGGGCTCAGGCTGTTGCAGCGAGGGGAAGCGCGCTAGCAGCTCATCGATCTCGGCATCGGGTGGCAGATGGTCCAGGTTGCCCACCAGGAAGGCACCCCCCTCAGTACCCGCCCAGCGGCGCTCTCTGAAAGCGACGATCCCCTCGCGCGTGAAGGAGCGCAGATTCTCCTCCGGGCCGAGCACCGTTCGCCCGAGCGGATGATCGCCGAAGGCGGCTTTGTCAATCAGGTACTCGGCCACCATCGAGGGCTGGTCGTAGGCTCTGTTGATCTCCTGGATGACGACGCCCCGCTCGCGGTCGAGCTCCTCGGCGTCGATTCGAGGACGTGCGACGAAGTCGCTGAGCAGGTCGAGCGCCTGCGGCGCGTACTCGGCCCTCACCGTGATGTGGAAGGCGACGAGGTCATGGCTCGTGTAGGCATTGAGCATGCCGCCCAGCCGCTCGGCGGTCTCGTTGACCTCCTTGTAGGAGTGATACTTCTCGCCCCCCTTGAAGACGAGATGCTCGAGGAAGTGGGCCATGCCGTTCTCCGCCTGGCTCTCGGTGCGTGCACCCGCGTCGAATGCGAGCAGCACCGTCAGCGCTCTCGTTCCGCTCAGTGCGATGCGGTTGACGGCCAGTCCGTTGGACGGGAGTGTGGTGGTGGACACGTTTGCCATGGACCTACCTTAGTCTGAGGTGCTCATGAAGGCCCGCATCAGGACGATCCTGTTTCCCATCGTGAGTGCTCTGCTGGTGCTCGCGCTGTTGACGCTGGGCATCTGGCTTGGCGGGCACCCCGAAGATCTGCCCACGTTCATGCGCAGTGGCTTCGTGGCCGACAACGACACCCGCGCGGTCAATGCGGCGATTGAAACCGTCTCTCAGGACTACTACCGGCCGCTGAGCAAGCGGGCCCTGGTCAACGCCTCGATCGAAGGAATGCTCGCAAGCCTGCACGACCCTTACTCCGAGTATCTGAGCCCTGAAGCCTTCAGCGAATTCGACCGCGCCCCGAGCTTCTCCGGGATCGGCGTGGAAGTCAGCGCCGCCCATCAGGGACTGCAGATCGTCCGGGTCTTCGATTCCTCGCCAGCTCAGCACGCCGGATTGCTCAGCGGCGATCTGATCGTCGGCGTGGGTGGTCGCTCGATCGCCGGCCTGTCGATCGCCTCCTCGCGTGCCTTGATCGTGGGCCCGCCTGGAAGCGACGTGCGGCTCTCCATCGAGCGGCACGGCAAGCTCAGGCACATCACGGTGACGCGCGAGACGATCTCCGAGCCTGTCGTCGCATCCGCCATGCGCACCGAAAAAGGCCTCAAGCTGGGCGTCGCCTATCTGGCGACATTCAGCGAAGGCTCCCACATCCAGCTGCGCGAAGCGATCGATCGCCTGCTCGCTCATGGAGCACGCGGGCTGGTGCTCGATCTGCGCGCAAACGGCGGCGGCCTGGTGAGCGAAGCCCAGGCGATCGCGAGCATCTTCATTCCTTCTGGTGTGATCGTGACGACCAAGGGGCGCTCAGAGCCGACGATCGTGCTGCGCGCGCTCGGAGGCGCGATCCCGCAGTCGATCCCAATGGTCGTGCTTGTCGACCACTACACCGCCTCGGCGGCGGAGATCGTGACCGCCGCCCTGCAAGATCACCGCCGGGCGAAGGTTGTCGGCACCCACACCTACGGCAAGGGCGTCTTCCAGCAGCTCGACCCGCTCCGTGGCGGCGGCGGGATCAAGATCACCGTCGGCGAGTACTACACACCCGACGGGCGCAACCTCGGCGGCGGCGGCGTGCAACAAGGCGCGGGCATCACGCCCGAAGTGCTCGTGAGCCACGGCATCGACAAGGAGCACGGCCTGGCCGTCGCTCTCGCAGTGCTCGCCCACGAGGTCAGGTGAATCGCAGGGTCCGCCAGGCCCAGGGACGCGGCAGCGGCCACGGCACCGATCGTGGGCAGCGGACCGCGCGCACTGACCGCGACGCCCGCGTCGTCTGGCCACCACAGGAGCGCGAACGCCCGCGTGAGGCGATCAAGCGGCTTATGGTCAAGCGGGGTCTGGCCCTGCGCTTCGAGAAGGCGCTGGAGCGCGAGGCCCGCCAAGCTCGCGATCAGGCACCCAGCTCCATCGCCCTCGCCCGTGATCCCCCAGCCAGGCATGCTGCTGGCGCCAGGCGCGACCTTCGCGACCTTCCCACCTTCACGATCGATCCGGTGTCCGCCCGCGATTTCGACGATGCGATCTCCGCAGAGCGCCTCGATGGCGGTGGCATACGTGCCTGGGTTCACATCGCCGATGTGAGCGCCTATGTGCCAGAGGGCTCATTGATCGACCAGGAGGCGCGCCGGCGCGGCACGAGCGTCTATGTGCCTGGCACGGTCGAGCCGATGCTGCCCAGTGCGCTTTCGGGCGACGCGTGCTCTCTGGTCGCGGGCGCCGAGCGCCTGGCGGTAACGGTCGAGCTGGAGCTCGACGACTCGGGAGTGCGCAGCAGCTCATTCTGCCGGTCTGTGATCCGCTCGGACGAGCGCCTGGACTACGAGCGCGTCCAGCGCATCTTCGACGGCCAGGAGCGGGCTGCCGATCCATGGGCAACGCCGCTGGAGGTGGCTCGCGATGCTGCGGCGGTGCTCGAGGGAGTGCGCAGGTCACGCATAAATGCCCTGACGATCGACCGGCCCGAGCCGGAGTTCATCTTCGACGCCGACGGCAATGTCGCGGAGATCTTGATGCGGGCCCAGACGGAGTCCCATCGCCTGATCGAGCATCTGATGATCGCGGCCAACGAAGCGGTCGCCAGCATGCTTGCCAAGCGCAGGATCCCCTGTCTGTACAGGGTCCACGAGCGTCCCCAGCCCGCCGCTGTTAGGCGCTTGGTCGACCAGCTGGTCTCGCTGGAGATCGGCACCCCGCCGGTCCCGGAGCGCATGTCCTCGAGCCAGGCGGCTGATCTGCTGGGCGAGCTCTCGCGGCGGGTCGAGTCTCACGCTGCGCGCTCCGGTGGGCGCCTGGCTTTGAGCACGCTCGTTTTGCGGGCGCTCCAGCAGGCCTTCTACTCGCCGAAGAATCTCGGCCACGCCGGGCTCGCCTCGGCCTGCTACTGCCACTTCACATCTCCCATCCGGCGCTATCCAGATCTGGTGTGCCATCGCGCTCTGCTGCATGCGATCGGCGCTGAGGTTCCCGCCCCGCGAGCCGGCGAGCTGGTCGAGCTCGGCGAGTTGGCATCCCAGCGCGAGCGCGACGCGATGGCGATCGAGCGCGACGCGGATGACATTGCGAGTTGTTTCGCGCTCGAGCAGCTCCTCTATGAGCAGGGCTTCGAGCAGGTATTCATCGGCGAGGTCACCGGCCTGATCTCGGCGGGCGCTTTCATCGCCTTCGGTGGGTCCGGCGCGTCCTCTGCGTCGCCGTTTGAGGGAATGCTGCCCATCAGGCACCTGCGTGGCGAGGATGGATCGAAGGAGTGGTGGGAGTGCAACGAGGAGAAAACGATCCTTCGCGGCGAGCGCTCAGGGGCGAGCCTGCGCCTCGGCGAGGCGATCGAGGTGCGGGTTGGTCGCGTGGACGCGCCCGCCGGCAGGGTGGATCTGCTGCCGGTTAGCTGAGGAGAGTGGCCCGACGATCGGGGGTGTGGGGGAGTGGTCCTCACTTATCGGCGAGGAGGGCCACGCGCGCCCGCGCGTGCGCACGTGCGGCCCTCCTGCGTGGGACGACTACCCTCCGAGAGTGGCAAAGAGCAAGAACAGCAAGGGCAAGCCCGGAGGGGGCAGTGTGGCATCCAACCGCTATGCCTCCTATCGCTACGAGCTACTGGAGCGCTTCGAGTGTGGGATCGTGCTGCTTGGGACCGAGGTCAAGGCGCTGCGCACTTCAGGCGCTCAGCTCAAGGATGGCTATGCGGCGATCCACGACGGAGAGCTGTGGCTGCAGGGTGTCCACATCCCTCCCTATGGCCCGGCGGCTCGGGAAAACCATGATCCTGAGCGCGAGCGCAAGCTGCTGTTGCACAGGGGAGAGCTTGACCGCATGAGCGGTCTCGTGGCCGAGCGCGGACTCACGCTGGTGCCCACCAGCATCTACTTCAAGGGGCCGCGGGCAAAGGTCGAGATAGCCTTAGCTCGCGGCAAGGACCTCTATGACAAGCGCCACGCGATCCGCGAGCGCGAGTCAAAGCGCGACATGGAACGTGGGCTGCGCGAAGCGCGCCGCTAGCAGCGAGTGGTCCGAGCGGCCCAGTCCGGTTGCTAGATCGAGCCGAAGCTGTGGCCGCCGCTGGTGAGGATGTGGGTTTCGTGCATCCCAAACACAAGCAGCGCGATCAGTCCGACATAGACAGCGCCCACAAGCAGCCTGTTGCGAGGTGAGACGCGGTAGTAGGCGGCCTGCTCGATCGAGTGGGTTCTGCGCTGCTGCCAGCGATGCCATGTCTGGAATCCGGCGAAGATGACGATGATCAGCAAGATCGGGTTTGACGGGTCGAGGATCGCCAGCCCGACCAGTACGCCGAAACCGATGAACCACATCCAGGGGCTCATCGCAGCCGCCGCGCGACCACCGTCGAGCGGGATGACCGGCAGCAGATTGAACAGATTGATGAAGAAGCCGAAGTAAGCAAGTGCGATCAGCAGCGAGCTGCCCGTGAGCTCGCCGACAGCGGCGACAGCGGCAGCGCCGAGGCTGCCCAGGATCGGGCCGGCAAGGCCCACGCGTGCCTCTGCGAGCGCGTTGTCGCCCAGCGACTTCGCGAAGATCGCGGCGCCCATGAACGGGATGAACATCGGCGCGCTCGCTCTGATCCCCTCACGACGCAATGCGATCACGTGGCCCATCTCATGCACGAACAGCAAGACGACAAAGCCCGCCGCGAACTCCCAGCCAAAGAAGATGCTGTAGGCGGCGACCGACACCAGCGCGGTGCCTGCGGTTGCGAACAGCTTCAGATTCGGCAGCGCTACGAGCAGCGCCTTCAGCGCGGCGCCGAACTTAGCGAGCAGCGCAAGCAGGGCGGCGCCTGCGCTGCTGATGCGATTGCGCAGCGAACGCCTGCGCTGGCGCTGCTCGCCGAAGGGGTTCCCGCCTACCGGGATTCCCGTGCCGGTGCCATGGGCGGACGCGGCGGTGCCATGGTGCGCGCCGTGGGCGGTACCGGCGGCTGGCGGCAGGGCGGTGCTCTGGGCCTCCTGGGGCACAGCCGCCGGGATCACGGCCTCAGCGGGGGCCGATGGATAGGTGCCAGCAGAGGCGGGAAGCCTCACCTGCGCGCCCAAGGCTCTGGGCGTGGTCCAGGAGAGCTCGCTGTCGTCCATGACACCATTGTGGCAGGGTCGCTAAGCGTCCCCTAAGGCAGGTCCTGCCAGGGTCTCGCAAACCATTTTTTCGGAATATGCGGAATCTACGTCTAGGACCCACTTGCAATCTGAGCGGGGTCGTCCTATCTTGAATTCAGACGCGGAACCGAGCCGCAAAGAGCGAGGCCACTGAGGTGTGAGGCCGCGCCACCCACGACGGAAGGCCTTCGGGCACGAAGACGCTGGGTTCCTCGAGCGGCCCGGAACCGCGTCGCTTTTGTTCTGAGCCTTGCCCGATACACTGGGCATACAAGCAAGCATCCCTGGGGACGACAGGCTTCGACGCGGTCGGCTCGTGGGGGTGGTCGCGAGCCGAGGTCCCGGGTGGCCTCGTAAAACTCCCGGGAAAACCATAAGTGCGGACTCACATGAGTACGCCCTCGCTGCCTGATTAAAACTCAGGCATGAGGTCTCGGTCCCCGCTCGCCTGCGGCGGGGGATGCCGGGATCAGAAAGCAGGCTCACCCGGTGCGGCTCGCTCCCGCCAATCCGGGAAAATCTAAGGGAGCTGGTCCCCCGCAACCCCGCCGGCGAGGCGAGCGGAGGATGAGATCAGAGCGCCGGCTACGCTCGTAGAAGCTGCCCTTCACGCAATCGCGGACGCCGGTTCAATTCCGGCCGTCTCCACTGAATCTCACGCAGGTGCGCGGGCTGGTTGCCTCAGGCCCGCGCGCCAGCTTGAGGATCCAGACGCGACATGGTCACAGCGGCTGTCAGGGAAGAGGTGGCCTCGCCCAGGTACAGGCCCTTGACCGGCGGGATGTCGGAGTAGAAGCGTCCATGGCCGATCTTGACGTGGGTCTCTCCGGCCAGCCGGCGGTTTGTGGGGTCTGCACCGACCCACACCGGCTCTCCGTGCCCGTCTGTGCCTGGCAGCAACGCCTCCAGCCACGCGTGGGTGTCCACCTCGAGGGAATCGGACCCGCCATTCTCGGGGGCCGCCCACAGATAGCCGGATACGTAGCGTGCGGCGATGCCCCTGCGGCGCAGCAGCACCAGCGAGAGGTGCACAAAATCCTGGCATACGCCTGCCCCCATCGCGAGCAGGTCGCCGATGCTCGAGCCCACATAGGTGACTCCAGGTCTGTAGGCGAAGCGGTTGGGTACGAGCTCGTAGAGCAGTTCCAGGGTCTGCAGCGGACTGTCGGCGTCCAAGGCTTCGTGCAGCTCTTGGAGACCTGGGATCGCGGGCTGGTCCTGCCATGCCAGCGCGAACTCGCCGGCTGCGTTGAGATAAGCACCGTTGCGCAAGCTCTCCCATGAGCCGTCTGGAGGCTCGGGGGGCTCGGAGGTCACCACTCGCGCTCGCACGTCGATCGTGAGCTGCTCGTGAGCGGTAGGGATGCCGAACTCGAGCACCTCGGTACCGAAGTAGTCGAGGTGGCGGCTGACACGCGCCTCGGGCTCAATGCGGGTGTGGAACTCGTCGCAGCGCTGGGAGGACGTCGTGGCGGGACGCACTCGCAGGGCGTTCAGGTTGTCGGTGACCGGAGCGTCGTATAAGTAATCGGTCAGGTAACGGATCGCGAAGTGCAACTGGTTCTCACCTCCTCTCGCCCGCGGGCGCAGCACCGGCGAAATAGCGTTCGGCCGCATCCTGGTCGATGCTCGCCAGCTCCTGCTGGGTGCGCTCGCAGATCCCCGTCAGCTCAGCCCCATCGGGCAGCGCTCGCCGCTGGAAGTCCAGATCGGCCGCCAGGCGACTGACCCGCAGCACCGGCTTTGAGTTGCGCGGGCCGGCATCGGCGGTCGTGAACACCTCGTGCAATGAGTCCACGCAGGCCGCCACGCTGTCGGGGTAGGCGCGCTCGAACAGCAGGAACCGCGCCACGGGGTGCGCGTTGGGCGGTGCGGTGACCGCGCGCAGGTAGGCGTGAAAGCCCCCAACGGCCTGCAGGAGGATCAAGGCATGGCCATCGGCTGGGGTGCCGTTCTCGCCGGTGCGCAGTGCAATACGCAACATGCGCAGCACCATGTCTGAGACCTCGATCAGACCACCGGCGTCCAAGAAGCACTTGGCTTCGTCGCGCAGCATGGAGCGGTCGGCCACTCCCCAGATCAGGGCGGTGCGCTGCTTGACGTACTGGGATGCCAGATAGGGGCCTGCCGGTGCCGCCCAACCAGGCTGTCCACCGCTGCGTAGGCCGAGCGCGGTGGTATTGATCGCCTCCCACATCTCGGCGCTGATCACATCGCGCACCGTTCGTGCGCCCTCCCTCGCCCGCTCGACGCTGGCGAGCATCGAGCCCGGGCGCTGCGCGTCGAGTGTGAGATGCCCCAGCGATTCGCTGCGCCGAGTGTGCTCGTCCTCGGCCACGCCCAGCATCTTCAGCAGGCCGCCAGAACCGAAGCTGACGCTCGACATCGCGTCGGGTGCTCCCTGTAGCTCGGACTGGAAGACCGCCTCCACAGCCCGCGCGGTGAACTCGGCACGCGCGAGGTTGCGACCCAGCCAGTAGAGCTCATGAGCGATCCGCGCCAACATCAGCCCGTGGTCCTTTGCTGCTGCTGCTGCTGTTGCTGTCCGCTCCAGGCTCCGTAGCGCAGGTCGGGCAGGGCAGGTGGCAACGTGTCGGCGATCGGCGGTCCCGCGTGGTCGGCGTCATCGCCGTCCTCGAGCACCCAGGTGTCCTTGGAGCCGCCTCCGCGTGAGGAGTTGACGATCAGCGAGCCCTCCTCCAGGGCGACCCTGGTCAACCCACCTGGGACGATGTCGATGTGCTCACCAAACACCGCGAACGGGCGCAGATCGACATGACGAGGGTGCAGCTCGCCCTCCGGTCCGACGGTGGGCACCGTGGAGAGCTGCATCACGTCCTGCGCGATCCAGCGTTCGGGGTGGGCCTGGATCACATCACGCAGATGAGCGAGCTCGGCCTCGTGGGCGTGCGGGCCAATCGTCACCCCCCTGCCCCCGGACTCACCGGTGGGCTTGATCACCAGCTGGTCCAGACGAGTGAGTACGTGCTCGAGGACTTCGGGGTCTGAGAGAAGGTATGTGTTGACGTTCTCCAGGATCGGCGCCTCAGCCATGTAGAAGCGGATCATCTCGGGTACGAAGCAGTAGACCGCCTTGTCGTCGGCCACACCGGTACCGAAGGCGTTGGCGATCGCTACGCTGCCCGCTCGGTAGGCACGCACCAGACCTGGCACACCCAGCAGCGAATCCGGCCTGAACTCCAACGGGTCCACGAAGTCGTCATCCAGCCGCCGATAGACCGCGTGGACTCGCTCCAGGCCGCGGGTGGTGCGCATGTAGAGCACGTCGTCGCGGACCACCAGGTCGGAGGCCTCGACCAGCTCCACGCCCATCTGCCGGGCAAGGAACGCATGCTCGAAGTAGGCCGGATTGGCGGGTCCCGGCGTCCATACCACCACGGTGGCCTCGCTCTCGGCCGACGGGGCCACCGAGCGCAACGCGCTCAGGAGCAGCTGCGGATAGTGGTCCACGGGTCGCACCCGGTAGGAGGCGAATAGTTCGGGGACCAGGCGGGCCATCGCTGCGCGGTTCTCCAGCACATAGGAGATCCCTGAGGGGATGCGGACGTTGTCCTCGATCACCTTCCAGCTGCCGTCGCTGTGATGCACGAGGTCGCAGCCGGCCACATGCGTGTAGACCCCACCGGGTGGCCGTATCCCGTGCACTGCTCTGGCGAAGTGTGAGCAGCCTGCCACCAGCCGCCACGGCACGATGCCCTCGCGCACGATCTCGCGGCCATGGTAGACATCGTCGACGAAGTGGTTCAGGGCCCGGATCCGCTGGGCAAGGCCACGCTTGATTTCCCGCCATTCACCGCCGCTCAGCACTCGGGGTACGAGGTCCAGGGGAAAGGGTCGTTCGTGTGAGGCGCCGCTCTCGCCGCTGGTCTCGAAGGTGATGCCCTGCTGCATGAAGATCGCGTCGCGCCTGCGCCCGGCTTCCATCAGGCCCTCGCGGCCAAGGCGGTTCAGCTCCTCCACCAATGCCTCGGCAACGGGTCGCGGCGCGCCGTCGGGTTCGAACAGCTCATCCAGGAAGGGCACGCATGGAAGGTACCCGTCCATTGCAGGCGTCTGCATCTGTGAGCTCACCGCAAGATTCTCTCTCGCTCGATGAGCCCTCACCTTCGACGGTTGGAGCAATTGTGGCGCCTGCCACTACGCAGATGTCGCAGCCCGAGTCGGTATGCAACGTTGGTCCAGCTGGTGCCTTCGAGCGCTCCGCTACCCATCAGAATCCTGGCTGTCGAGAAAAGGAATGTATGTACCTGGCCAGGAAGTCATTCTCACGTCTCTCACGCCTGCGTCTTATGGCCGTGGTCGGGTTGACCGGTGTGGCGGCGTTGATCGGCCACTCCCCGGTCTCAGGCGAGGCAAGCCATGCCGGCTGGCCGCCGATTGGCCATCTCGCGGAGGATGGGAACGGTGGCGGCGTGATGCACGGCAGAGACGGGGTCCACAACGAGCTGCTTGGTGGTAACGGCAACGACACGATCTGGGCCGGTGACGAGGGCGACGTGATCTGGGGCGACAAGGAACCCTCGGGCCAACCCGAAAGTCAGATCGATCGTCTCCATGGCGGCCCCGGCAACGACTGGATCTATGCCAGCCACGGCACCAACTACATCTGGACCGGTGCGGGCGACGATCATGTCGCGCTGGTCTACGGTCAGGGTGTCGTCTATTGCAACGGCCCGGGCCTCAAGACGCTAGTGATGCGCAAGCTGCCCCAGAACAGGGATTGGCGGTTGGTCGACTGCCATCACATCACCATTGTGCCCTTCGCCGCATAGCGATCCGAGGCGCCGGCGATACTCCTCGCTCGTGATCGGCTCATCACAGCCCCGGCTGCCACATCCACTCTGGGACGCCAGGCGTGCGGTCAAGGCGCGCAGGCGCAGGCGCAGGGTGGCCGGAGATCGGCGGACGGTCGTGCTTGGATCGGCGGCCCTGCTGAGCACGGGCGCCGTGGCCGCGAGCGAGCTTGCGCGAGTGTGGCGCAGGGGAGCGGCACCCAAGGTCCAGGAGCCACTGGATGTGCTGGATGCCGCAGGAACAGCTGCCAGGCAGACCGTCGAGGTGGCGGTTGCGGGCTTGCGCGAGGGCTCTGAAGCCGAGTCCGCGCTGCTCGGGGTGCTCACCTCATTCACGGTGGCGCTGGGGTTGGTCAGGGCCGCCACGTATGTCATCCACCGCCGGGGCTCGCTCGGGCCTGTCCACAACCTGCGGGTGGGCACGCGCCACATCCACCATTTCGTGCCTGGCATCGCACTTGGCTTCCTCGCGGGCGGCGCGGCGATCACGTCCCCTCGCGCAGATCTGCTGCCCTGGCTGGCCGTTCCCTTCGGCCTGGGACTTGCCCTGACGCTCGATGAGTCGGCACTGCTGCTCGATCTGGACGATGTCTACTGGAGCGAGGAGGGGATCGTCAGTGTGCAGATCGCGCTTGGTGCGCTGGGCACGATCTCGGCGCTGATCCTCGCTCTGCGGGTGCTGCGCCGAGGCGAGCAGCAGGTGCTCGAGGAGCCGCCCCCATCAGCGCCCAGGCTTGCGTGAGAGCCAAGCGTAGATCGTGTGGGTGCCCGGGTATTCCCGGAAGCTGGCCTGTGCCACGAGCTTGACGCCCTCGACGGGGGGCCTTGGTCGATCGGAGAGATAGACAGCCTCCTGGTAGGGGCGGTCATAGAGCTCATACCAGGTGCCCAGCCGCAGGTAGGAGCCAGGCGCCAGCACCCTGATGTCGTGGGTGACCAGCAGGTAGCGGATTCCGGGCTTGAGCGGCATCGTCGCGCCATCCAGATTGCCCTCCATCAGGATCGTCGAGCCTGGTGGGATCAGTTGCTCCAGGCGATCGGCGACGATCCTGGTGGGCCGGTAGAGGGCCACATGTTCGTCGGGCTTCCCGATGGCGGCGACCGCTTGGCCCACGACCGCCGTCCCGGCCAGACCCACGAGCGAAAGGACGACCGGTGCGATCGCTCTGACACGCGCCACGCGCGCGTGCGTGGCAGGGTTTTTGCGCATGCTGAGACCAGGGTGCTCGCCTATGTTGAGACCAAGACTTGTGGCCGCTGCGCGCCCCAGCGCCCAGCGCAGCCCCAGCCATGCCGACCAGGCGAGCGTGAGCCACACGATCATTCCGACCTGGGAGCCCCACCACATCGTGTAGCCCAGCGTCGCCGCGGCGATCGGGATCGTAGGCGTGGATTTCGCAACCGCGGCGAGCGCCGCGCACATGATCAGCGCCGCAAGCGCGAGCGCGGTGAGATCGCCACGCCGGCGCAGCGCCGCGATCAGCGCAACGGCGATCAGCGCACCCAGCATCAGCAGGCAGGAGTCGGTCGCGAGCGAGCTCGGGGTTTCGTGCACTTCGTACTTGCGCTGCCACTTGCTCTTCGGGTCACGCAGCCACCAGGGAGTGATCCCGGCGGCGCGCACCACCGCGTACCAGCCAACGCGCAATCCCTGCGTGGCGTGCGGCTTGGTCGCCGCTTCGATCACGCGAGTGAGGTTGCCAGGGCGTTCTGTCGTCTGGTTGATGATGGGGGCGCTCCAGCACAGGCCGGCGACGAGGATCGTGGCGAGCGACCACAGCAGCAGTGAGCGGCCGGCGGGAGCGCGCGCTGGGGCTGAGCGTCGCCCGACGAGGATCCGGATCGTCAGCCCGATCACAGCGAGCGCGAGCAAGCCCAGGCTGGGGGGCAGGTAGGCCAGGTGCGCTTGCATCGCAAAGCTCGCCACCAGCACGGCGCCTGGCAGCAGCCACACATCGCCACAGGCGATCGACCAGCACATGAAGATCAGCAGGGTGAGCGGGAACAGGGCAACCGAGTTGTTCCACACGTCGTGGAAGGTCTCAGCGGCCAGTGACTGGCACATCAGGGCGATCGCGACCGCGCTCATAACCATCAGGACCTTGCCGCCACGCCTGCGGGCAAGGGCCACCGAGCCCACGATCGCCAGCGTGTTCATCGCGCCGATCGTGACGGTCATACCCACCGTGGAGCCGGCATGGGCGGGCAGCGCCAGCAGCCAGAAGAGCAGCGGCCCGAGGCTGTGGGTGACGTGGCCGGTGACTTCGCCCGCGAGCGTGTACTGACCGACCAGGGGCGCGTGTGAGGTGAACACGTCGTGAGCCCGCGTCGCGATGATCCCCCGGTCGGCGATCGGCGTCCAATCGGCTTGGATGGCATGGATGGTCGAGACGATCACCGGCAGCGCGGCGGCGAGACCGGTCGCAACCGTGAGTGCGAGCGAGCACAGACGGCTGGCCATTCCGATTGCGAGCGGGCGCAGCCGGGCGGCCAGGTGCGCGCTACTTCGCGTCACTCGGTGGGCAGGTAAGGCGCGAGCTCGCGGCGGGCAATGCTCATCTTGTGAACCTCGTCGGGGCCGTCGGCGAGACGCAGCGTACGTAGATGGGCATATGTCCAGGCGAGTCCGAAGTCATCGCTGACGCCGCCACCGCCGTGCACCTGGATCGCGCGATCGATCACCTTCAGGGCGACATTGGGCGCCGCGACCTTGATCGCGGAGATCTCGATGCGGGCGTGACGGGTGCCCACGGTGTCCATCAGCCAAGCGGCCTTCAGCGTCAGCAGGCGGGCCATCTCGATTTCGATCCGGGACTCAGCGATCCAGTCCTGGATGTTGGCGCGCGTCGCGATCGGCGCTCCAAAGGTCTCGCGGGCGAGCGCTCTGGTGCACATCAACTCGAGTGCGCGCTCGGCGGCGCCGATCGCGCGCATGCAGTGGTGAATGCGTCCGGGCCCAAGCCGCGCCTGAGCGATGGCGAAGCCTTCGCCCTCGCCGCCCACGAGGTTGCTCGCGGGCACCCGCACGTTCTCGAAGAGCAGCTCTGCGTGACCCTCGTGGTCCTGGTAGCCGAAGACGGGCAGACCTCTCACGATGCTCACGCCGGGCGTATCCAGAGGCACGAGGATCATGCTCTGCTGACGGTGCGGAGGCCCATCGAGATTGGTCTTGCCCATCACGATCATCACCCTGCAGTGGGGGTGCAGGACACCCGAGATCCACCACTTGCGGCCGTTGAGCACGTACTCATCGCCATCGCGGTCGATGCGCAACGAGATGTTGGTGGCGTCTGAGCTGGCGACGTCGGGCTCGGTCATCGCGAAGGCCGAACGGATCTCGCCGTCGAGCAGCGGCATCAGCCAGCGCTCCCGTTGCTCATCGGTGGCGAAGAGGAAGAGCACCTCCATGTTGCCCGTGTCCGGGGCCGCGCAGTTGCATGCCTCCGAGGCGATGTGGCTGCGCCCGAGGATCTCGGCCAGCGGCGCGTACTCGCTGTTGGAGAGCCCCGCTCCGAGCTCAGGGTCGGGCAGGAACATGTTCCACAGGCCCTGCTCTCGGGCGTGCGCCTTCAGCTCCTCCATCACCGCCGGCTGGCTGTGCGGATCGCCAGACTCGTGCAGCTGGCGCTCATAGATCTTCTCGGCCGGGAGGATCTGCTCGTCCATGAACGCGGTGAGGCGCTCCTTGAACTGTAGGCAACGATCGCTGAGCTGAAAATCCATGGCGCTCCTCCTTCGCGGGGATTCTGATGTGTATATCGAGTCCTCTGCTTTGCGTGCACGACGGTACTCGCCCGGACTTCCAAGCGTCCTGCCGCGCGCGTTTGCAACCGCGCGCGCGTCTTGCCGGCCGAGCCTGGATAGGCTCCAAGCATGAGCGAGGGCGAGAGCACAGGCGCCTCCACCTACCGCGCGGCGGGCGTCGACTATGAGCTGCTCGACGAGGGCAAGCGCCTCGCGATGGCAAAGGCACTCTCGACCTCCTCGCTGCTGGGCGCCCTGGGTGGCCGGGCGCTGGATGCCTCCAGGGGGGAGCCTGCGTTCCTGTTCGAGCTCGGCGACAGGACGCTGGCGTTCGTGGTCGAGGGGTTGGGGACCAAGTCGATGATCGCCCGGCATGTGCAGGAGGAGCTTGGCATCGATCGGTTCGGGGACGTCGCCTATGACACTGTGGCCGCGATCGTCAACGATCTCTGCTGCGTCGGGGCTCTGCCGCTGGTCGTCAACGCCTACTTCGCGACTGGGAGCTCGAGCTGGTACCAGGATCGCTCGCGTACCGAGGCGCTCCTGGAGGGGTGGCGGCGTGGGTGTGTCGATTCGGGCTGCACCTGGGGCGGAGGCGAGTCTCCGTCGCTGAGCGGCCTGTTGGGCTCGCAAGATGTCGAGCTTGCGGGCTCCGCCGTCGGCGCGGTGCCGGCGGGGCGCTCGCCGATCCTGGGCAAGAGTTTGCGGGCGGGCGACGAGATCGTGCTGTTGGCTTCGAGCGGGCTGCATGCAAATGGCGCTTCGCTCGCTCGCCTGCTCGCCGAGCGCCTGCCCGGCGGGTATGCCACGGAGCTGCCCAGCGGCCAAACGCTGGGGGAGGCCCTGCTCGAGCCCTCTGTGATCTATACGCCGCTGGTCGCTGCGTTGCTCGACGCGCAGTTGCCCATCAGCTATCTCAGCCACATCACGGGCCATGGCCTGCTGAAGCTGATGCGCCCCTCCATGGCGCTGACCTACCGGATCTCCACGCTCCCTGAGATTCCAGAGGTGCTCGCCTTCCTGGTGAACCTGGCCGGTCTCGATGCCCACCAGGCCTACTCGACGTTCAACATGGGGTCGGGCTATGCCGTCTACTGCGCGCAAGGCGCGGGCGAGCGCGTCGTGAGCATGGCGGCAAAGCTTGGCCTGGACGCAAGGATCGCGGGCGCCGTCGAGGAGGGAGCCAGGCAGGTGCTGCTCGAGCCTGTCGACGTGCGTTACGAGAGTGAGCGGCTCGAGCTGTCCGTCAGTGCCCCAGGGGACGCCGACTCTCGACAGCCAGGCTGAGCCTTAACTAAAGGCTGAGGGTTGGCCTTTTGAGGGGCTGAGAATTTCCTACCGAGCCGGTGGCGGGGGTGCATGAAGACGTCGATGCCGCCTATATAGACGACCATCCCGTAGGATGTGCCTGAATGTCATGCCGAGGGGGTGGGGCCCTCCTTGACCGTACATCGAGCTTGAAGCTGTCAGCCGCTATGACTAAGGTTCCATTCCACTCGCCATCGCTCACTGGAAAATTTCTCCTGGGGGCGTGGGGCCGCACGACTCGTGTGGCATCACGCTTGATCGGATTGGGGCCCGACAGGTTGTCAACCAGGGGACAGGTCAACTGAACGAGCGGCAACGAGTGGGCGGCCTGTGTGCCGGAGGAGTCACTTTGCCTGCTGCGAACATGGAGGAAGGATCGGGTTGAGGAGGACGCAGGAGATCGTCTGGTGGAGAAGGGGCTTGGCTGGCATGCTCGCCGGAGTCCTCGTAGCGGCCGCGCTCGGCGCGGTCGTGATCTTCGCAACCTCTGCCGGAGGCTCCGGGGGGGGCTACAAAATACGGGCGATCTTCGACGACGCCGCAAACCTCATTCCGGGCGAGAACGTGAAGATCGACGGCGTTGTCGTCGGAAAAGTCGGCACGGTCACGCCCACGCCGGAAGCGAAGGCGGCGATCGTTCTGGATATAGAAAACCCCGGCTTCCAGGACTTTCGCGAAGACGCCACCTGCGAGCTGCGCCCGCAGGCCCTGATCGGCGAGAAGTTCGTCGACTGCCTGCCCACCCAGACGCGGCCCTACGGCGCGCCGCTGCCGCCGCCGCTGAAAAGGGTTCCGGCCGGCCAGGAAGGCGCGGGCGAACTGCTGCTGCCGGTGACGAAAACCTCCAGCCCCGTCGACATCGACCTGCTCCAGGACATCACACGGCTGCCGGAGGCACAGCGGCTGCGGATCCTGCTCAACGAATTCGGCGCGGGCTTCGCCGGCCGTGGTGCCGACCTGCGGGAAGTCATCGACCGCGCGAACCCGGCGCTGCGGGAATTCGACGAAGTGCTGAAAATCCTCGCCGGCGAGAATCACGTGCTCGAAAACCTCGCCGTCGAATCGGACAAGGCGCTCGCGCCGATCGCGACTGACCGTGAGCAGGTCGCCGACTTCATCGTCCAGGGCAAAACGGTCGCGGAAGCGACCGCAAAACACTTGACCGCGCTTGGGCAGAACTTCGCCGACTTCCCCGCCTTCCTGCGTCAGCTCGGGCCGGCGATGACGAGGATCGGAGCCTTTGCCGAACAGACGACCCCGACGTTCACCGATCTGGGCATCGCCGCGCCAGGAATCGACAAGATCTTCCAGAACCTCGGCCCATTCTCAAAGAACTCGACGACCTTCTTCAAGTCGCTTGGCAGTACCGCGAAGATCACCGGTCCCGCCCTCGCGTCGGCCGAATCGATTCTCGGCAAGGTCGAAACCTTCGGCACCGCCGCCAAGCCGTTCGCGAGCACATTCGCCAGCCTGCTCTCGAACGTACGCTCGACCGGTGGGATCGAGCGCCTGCTCGACCTGATCTTCCTCGGGGCGGGCTCGACCAACGGCTACGACGCGCTCGGGCACTTCCTGCGAGGCGAGGGTGTGGTCACCCCGTGCACGACATATGCGATCGCTCCTGCGGCCGCGTGCTCATCGAAATTCACCGCGAGCGCATCGGAGGCGCGCCTGCCCGGAAATCCGGCGACGACGAGCCTCGTGTCCGAGCGCACGCTCGCGGTCCTGAACGGAGCGACCCCCGCCCAGGCGATCGCCCGCTACCCGGGCACCGAATCGAGCGAAAGCTCCCCGTCGAGCGCTCCCGCGACCCCCCACACCACTGTCCAGCCGGTAGGAGGCGCTGCGGCAGGCACCACCTACTACAAGCCGGTTGAAGAAGGCTCGGGCTCGGGCGGCCTTCTCAACTACCTGTTGGGCAACTGAGCGATATGGGCATGGACAGAAAGATCCGCTTCGCATTCATGGGCGTTCTGGCGACGCTTGCGCTGGTGATCGGACCGGCGAGCGCGGGCGCCGCCGAAGAACAGAGCACCGCCTCCTCCACGAGCTCCTCCACGACGCTCGCGAACACCACCACGACCACCTCGTCGGCCCCTGCGCCGGAAACGAGCACAAGTGCAACGCCGGCGGTCCCTGTCGTCAGCGAAACGGAAAGCACTACAACGACGACCGCCACCACCGCGGCGACGCCCGAGGTCCAAGCCCAGCTTCCGCAGGCGACCAGCGCTCCGCGGGTTACCGGTGCATCGACCCACGCGAGAAATCGCCGCCGCCTTCAGACGCAGACCAAAGGCGTGGGCCGTGCTCGTCGCGAAACTGTCTCGCCCTCCGCGCAGACACCGCCGCTGCCCTTCAAGCTCTCGCTTGCCGGCTCTGACATACCCGATTTCTTCATATCCACGTTCAGCATCCCGCCCTTCCTGCTTCCGATCTACCAGGCGGCGGGCACCGCTTATGACATCCCCTGGCAGGTGCTGGCCGCGATCAACGAAGTCGAGACCGACTATGGACGTGATGTCAATGTCTCCAGCGCCGGCGCTGAGGGCTGGATGCAGTTCCTCCCAGCGGAGTGGCAGCAGTACGGGCTGGATGTCACCAACGACGGCTATGAGGATCCCTACAACCCCGTCGACGCGATCTTCACGGCCGCGAGGTATCTCGCGGCGGCCGGCGGAGCTCACAACATCCGTGGGGCCGTCTACGCCTACAACCACTCCCAGACATACGTCGAGTCGGTCATGCTGCGCGCCGAGCTGTTGGGCGGGACCCCTCCAGGCCTGCTCAGCGCGATCACCGGTCTCAGCGAAGCCCGCTTTCCGGTGCATGCCTCAGCGCACTTCAGCGACGGCTTCCCCCTCGCCCCAGCCACCCCGACCAGCCCCGCTCAGTCGCTCGCGGGGACCGTCATCTACTCCGAAGCGGGAGCGCCTGTGATCGCGGTACAGGACGGCGAAGTCACGGCGCTCGGCCAGTCGCCGACGCTCGGCCGCTACATATCGCTGCGCGACTCCTATGGCAACACCTATACCTACGCCGAGCTGGGCAGCGTCGCGTCTGTATATCCCGTGCTCGTGCCGCGTGAATCGAGCGCGAGCGAATCCGCCACCGCGGCGAGCGAACCGGCTCCGCCGACGACCGGGCCCGTCGCGCCGGCGAGCGAAGCGGGCTCTTCGACGACCAGCCCCTCAGCGCCGCCCTCGCCCGAATCCGGCGCATCCCCGCAGCACTTCCAAGCCGGTCCCGAGGAGGTCTATCTGCATCCGCTGCATCCCGGCGTGAGCGTGATCGCAGGCACGGTCCTGGGACACCTCGGTACAGGCACTGAAGGCGAAGTCAGCTCGGATTCGCCCGTGACTCCTGGGAGCGTCCCACAGGCGCCGCACATTCTCTTCCAGATCCGGCCGGCAGGCGTGGGCGCTTCGCTGATCGATCCCAAGCCGATCCTCGATGGCTGGGTGGAGTTGGAAGACACGTCGATCTTCAGGGCCAAGGGAGGGAGCCCGTTCGCGACGAGCTCACCCACCGCCGGGCAGGTCCTGCTGGAGTCCCGTAGCCAGCTCCAGCAGCAGGTCCTGAGTGACAAGGGCATCCACATCTACCGATGCGGGCGCGATGACATCCAGTCCGGGGAGATCGACCGCCGTGTGCTGGCGACGCTCGAGTTCCTCTCGGTCTCGGGCCTGCAGCCGACCGTCTCGGCCCTGAAGTGCGGGGACACCCAGCTCGCGGCGCCCGGGGCTCTCTCCGGCTATGCCGATGGCGACGCCGTCGGCATCTCGGCGATCAATGGAACGCCGATCGCCGGCCACGAAGGTCCTGGATCCGTCGTCGACGAGGTGATGAGTAGGCTCCTCGGCCTGCAGGGCACGATGAAGCCTGCGCAGATCGAGGCCCCCACGAGTCGGACGGGAGCTCGCAAAGGCGTCGAGGTCACCGACAGCCCAGATCTGATCGGCGTCGCCTTCGGTCCAACGGAGTTCAGCGTTCCGAAGGGCTCCAAGGCGCGTATCGCCGGCAGCGATGGCTCACTGCTGAGCGCGAGCCAATGGGTGGCGCTGATCGACCGCCTCGGCCAGATACCGAGCCCGGTGGTGCGCTCCGGCCATTCGGCCGCCGCGATTCCCGACCCGCCGCGTACGCTCTCCCAAGGTGAGGAACCAAGTGGCAACGGCTAGTCGCCCAGGCGCTCCCTCCATGGGGCCAAGCCCCGGCAAGCCGAGCGGACGGGTCGGCTCGCCGCTGTCAGGCGCGCGAATCGGCGCCATCGGCGCCCTGGCGCTGGTCGTGCTGATCATCGCCTATTTGATCTTTGCCGGCGGTGGGGGGGCCACCTATCAGCTGGTCTTCGAAAACGCCGGCCAGCTGGTGAGAGGCGACCAGGTCCAGGTCGGCGGCGTGCCGGTTGGAAGCGTCAAGAACATCACCCTGACCAACGACTACAAGGCACGTGTGACGATCCACGTCAACTCGGGGCTCACGCCTTTGCACACGGGCACGACCGCCGCGATCCGAGTGCCATCGTTGTTCGGGGTGGCGAACCGCTACGTCGCGCTCTCGCCCGGGCCCAACAGCAATCCGACGCTTCCTCCCGGCGCAACGCTCCAGGGCAGCGCCGTGCAGGGCGTCGTCGATCTCGATCAGCTCTTCAACACCTTCAACCCCAAGACGCGCGAAGGGCTGGCGAACATCATCCTGGGCTCTGCCAAGCAGTATGAAGGCACCGGCTCTGAATTGAACGTCGCCACGGCGTATCTGCCCCCGGCGTTTGCCGCCGGCAACCACCTCTTCGAAGAGCTCGCGCGCGAACAGAGCAGCTTCACCGCGTTTCTGGTCACCGCGGCCAAGGCAGTCACATCGATCGCCGCCCACAAGGCGGCGCTGACCGGCCTGGTCGCCAACGCCGACACGACCTTCCAGGCGATCGGCGCTCAGCAGGAAAATCTTGGGAAGGGCTTCCAGGAACTCCCGCGCGCCCTGCACGAAGGCAATCGCGCTCTCGTGCAGCTGCCCTCGACGCTCAGCGCGCTCACGAAGCTGGTCAACGTCGCCAAGCCGGGCACGAAGAACCTCGCTCCGTTCTTCGCGCGCTTGCGGTCGCTTATGAGCGTCGCCACACCTGTGCTTCGCAACTTCAGCGCCGTCATCAGCAAGCCCGGGCCCGCCAACGACCTCACCGATATCGCGCTCGAACAGCCCGCGCTCGCGCAGGCGCTCGAAGCCTCGGAGCCCAACATCAGCAAAGCACTGCAGGAATCGGTCCCCATCACCGCGTTCTTTGGCCCCTACACCCCCGACTTCGAGGGTCTCTTCCGCGACTTCGGCGCGGGCGCCGGCTACTACGACGCCAACGGCCACTACGCGCGTGTCACCCCGGACTTCGCGGACTTCAAACTCGGCGAAAACAATACCCTCACAGCGGTCACCCCCCAGGAAGGCCTGGAAGGCATCAAGACCGACCAGCTGCGGCGCTGCCCCGGCGCGGCCACCCAGCCGGCAGCCGACGGGTCCTCACCATTCACCGACAACGGGGCGCTCGACTGCGACCCCTCCCAGACGCCATGAACGCGCGCCGCCGCAGCTCGATCATGGGCAGTCCGTTGCTGATCGGAGCGATCACCACGTTGATCGTGCTGGTGGCGGTCTATCTCTCATACAACGCTACCCAGGGGCTGCCCTTCACACCCACCTACAACATCAACGTCGAACTGCCCGAGGCCTCTGGCCTGCAGGACGGCAACCAGGTGCGGGTCGGCGGCGACCGGGTCGGCGACGTCGGTTCGCTGAGGCCCTACCAGAATCCACACACCGGACGCGTGACGGCTGTCGCCGAACTCAAGCTCGAAAAGAAGATCGGGCCGCTCCCCAAGAGCACCACGGCGATCGTCCAGTCGGTCTCGGCGGTGGGTGAGAAGTACTTGCAGCTGAACAAGGGCAACTCAAGCGCCATGCTCAAAGAAGGCCAGACGATCCCCGTATCCCAGGCACGCGAACCGGTCGAAATCGATCAGTTCTTCGACATGTTCAACAAGGCGACAAGGACCGCGAACCAGCGCGATCTGATCGAATTCGGAGACGGTTTGGCGGGACGTGGCCTGGGCCTGAACGAAACGATCGCGGAACTGAAGCCGCTGGTGACGAATGCGATACCTGTCCTGCACAATCTCGCATCCCCGAAGACGGGCTTTGGCCAGCTGTGGGTCGCGCTGGACAGGGCCTCCAAAGAAATTGCGCCCGTCGCGCAGGCCCAAGCCAACTTCTGGAGCGACCTCGACACGTTCTTCAAGGCGTGGGCAGGCGTTGCGCCATCGCTCGAACAGGCGATTCAAGGTGGCCCGGAAGCGCTGCGGCAGGCCACGCACTCCTTTGCATACGAGGCGCCGTTTATGGAGAAGGGCGCTGAGTTCATGCGTCTGCTGCGCCCGACCGCCAGCGCGCTGGTCACCGTCGCAAAGCCGCTGGGACACGCCTTTGCCGTGGGCGCGGTGAACCTGAGAGCCGCGACTGCGCTGAACACCGAGATCGCCTCCGCCGCGAAGGCGGTCGCATCCTTTGCCAAGGATCCGATCGTCGCGCTCGGCCTCGAAGATCTGACCAACACCGTCCAACTCGGCAGCCCGCTCACGGCTGGGCTGGCGCCAGAGCAGACGAACTGCAACTACATCACCACCGCCTTCCGCAACCTCGCCAGCGTCTTCTCCGAGAGCATCGGCATCGGTACGCTCGCGCGCGCCGGCGTCGTGCTTGCGCCACGAGGCGAAAACAACGAGGGCAAACCCGCCTCGGCCCCGGCGAACGGGCCCTCCGAAGACAAAACATCATCCGGTGCGCCGGTCAATGACAACTACCTGCACTACAACCCCTATCCCAACGTCGCCGGGCCGGGACAGCCGCTGGAGTGCGAAGCGGGGAATGAGACATACACGCCCGGCAAGACCGTGATCGGCCATCTACCGACCAACGTGGGCACCGCCCATGAAACGACCACGCGCCGTCAGAACATGTTCGGGGAAACGTACCCAAGCACCACCCTCAAAGACCTTCCCTCCGAATCGACGGCAACGGCCAAATCCTCGAAATCGACGGCCGAAGCCAAGAAGGGCAAGAAATGAAACGCTTGCGCTGGTGGCGCAGCCACGATGAGACGCCGGTCGTCGAGCTGCAGCGCTCCAAACCGGTGCGGTTCGGCCTGATCGTGGTCGTGATCACGCTGATCGTCGTCTACTTCGGCTTCACCAAGCACATCCCCTACACGCACGAGTTCCGTCTGAAGGCTGACTTCGTATCGGCCCAGAACATCCACCCCAAGTCGCCGGTGCGCATCGCCGGGGTCCCTGTCGGCATCGTGCATTCCATCGAACGCCAGGGCAATACGGGCGTGGTGACGATGGAAATCAAAAGCAACGGTCTGCCGATCCATCGTGACGCGACGGCGAAGATTCGCCCCAGGATCTTCCTCGAAGGCAACTTCTACGTGGAACTGCAGCCTGGCACCCCCTCGGCGCCGACGTTCCGTGAAGGCGAAGAGATTCCGATCACCCACACCTACGACTCGGTGCAGATCGACCAGTTGCTGGACGCGTTGAACACCGACACCCGAACGAACCTGCAGGAATTCCTTTCAGGGTTCGGCGAATCGCTCACAGTCAAGGCTACGCCCAAGGAAAACGCCGAACAGGAACCGGAAGTGCGTGGATTGACCTCCGCCGAAGCGCTCAAACTGTCCTACCAGCGCGCACCCGCGGCGCTGCGCGACGGTACGATCGTGACCCAGGCGCTTGGCGGCGTCGAACAGCACGACATCTCCAAGCTGTTCTCCGGGCTCTACCACTTCACTCAAGGGTTGAACGGCGAGGAACAGAAGCTGGGTGAATGGGTGGTGAACCTCGATGGCTTCCTGCACAATTTCGCCGCTCAATCGTCGAGCCTCAGCGCCACGATCGGCCAGCTGCCGGGAGCGCTGGGCAATGCGCGCCGTGCCTTCAGCGCGCTCAACAGTGCTCTGCCTCCGATCAAGCGCTTCTCGCTGGCCTTCGTCCCCGGCATCGAACAGACGCCCTCGACAATCGCAGCGGCGGAACCGTGGATCGAACAGGTGAAGGCATCGCTCGGCCCCAACGAATTGGGCGGCGTCGCCACCGGGCTGAAGGCCGGCATCCCCGCCTTCGCCAAACTCGTCGCGGCCCAGCCGGGCTTCTTCCGCCAGCAGAACCTGTTCAGCCAATGCCTGACCAAGGTGCTCTACCCGGCCGGCAATACCAAGCTCCAGGACGGCCCCAGCACCTCTGGCGTCGAAGACTACAAGGAATTCTGGTACGCGCTGACCGGCTTTGCCGGCGTCGGGCAGAACTTCGACGGCAACGGCACGTCGACCCGCTTCGTGGTGGGTGGTGGCGGCACTCCGCTGGTCTCCGCGCCTGCGTCGATCATCGGCAGCACTGACAACAGCGGTCAGCTGAAGTTGATCGCCCACGCCGTGCTGAAACCGGAAGGGACCAGGCCGAGCTTCCCCACGGTCGAGCCGCCCTACAAGCCCCTGGTGCCCTGCTACACGCAGCAGCTGCCGAACTTCAATGGGCCGCTCGCCAGCGGCCCGGCTGACGGGAGCGGCGGATGACGCCAGAGACACCAGATAGACCAGTGGCACGCGATGCCGGCCGCGGTGTACGCGACCAGATCAGGCGCTACCGCACGGCGTTCATAGCTGTTGTTTCGATGGTCGTGATAGCCGCATTCACCGGCGGCTACATCCTCGCTCACGAGCGCTTGGCGGTGCCCGGATGGGTGCCGATCTTCGGCAAGGAATACTTCAAGCTGAAGGGTGAATTCTCGACGGGCGAGTCGCTCACCCCCGGGCAGGGCCAGTCGGTCACGATCGCCGGTGCTCATGTCGGCGAAATCGCCAGCGTGGACCTGCACAACGGTGTCGCTCTGGTCACGATGAACGTGACACCCAAGTACGCGAAGTACATCTACCACAACGCCACCATGCTGATGCGTCCGAAAACACAGGTCAAGGACATGATCATCGAGGTGGAACCTGGCACGTCCTCGAGTGGAAAATTGCACAGCGGAGAAGTGATCCCACTCGCGCAGACATCGCCCGACGTAAACCTCGATGAATTCCTTGCCTCCCTCGACGGCGAAACGCGCCTCTACCTGCAGGAGCTCCTCGCCGCAGGCGCGCAGGGACTCGGGAAAAACGGGCGCAATCTGGCGGCCGTGTTCAAGCGCTTCGATCCCACCGCGCGCCTCACGGAGGAGATCAACCGCGAGCTCAAGCGCCGTAGCGTGAACATCGAACACGCGATTCACAATTTCCAGCTGCTCATCAGCGCGCTGGGCGGCAAGGATCAGGCGCTCCGCGGGGCAATCGACGCCTCCAACGCGGTCTTCAAGCGCTTCGGAGAAGAGGACCAGAGTGTGCAGAGCACGCTGCAGCTGCTCCCTGGCGCGCTCAGCAAGACCAAGGAAGGCCTCGGCAAGCTGGCCACTGCCGCCAGCGTGGTCGGCCCGACGCTCACGAAGCTGCAAACCTTCGCGCATTCACTTGCGCCGGCGGAGGAAGAGGCAAAGCCCTTCCTCCGCACCACGACACCGATCTTCAAGAACGAGATCAGGCCGTTCGCGCGCCAGATCCTGCCCGTCGTCAATCGGCTCTCGCCGGCCACCAAGAACCTCGCCGAAGCCTTCCCCGATCTCGAGGTCGGCTTCTCGGTGTTCAACGAATTCTTCAACGAGCTCGCCTACAACCCGGGCCCCAACCAGGGCGGCTTCCTGTTCTTCTTGGACTGGGCCAATCACAACTTCAACAGCGTGCTCAGCTCCGCCGACGCGGACAGCACGCTGGGCCACACGCTCCTGTACTTCAACTGCGAAGTGACGCCGCTGCTCGAAGGCGCCGCAAAGGTCAACCCCCAGGTCAACCTGATCCTCGGGCTGCTCAAAGCGCCGACTCCCACCGAGTGCAAGGAACACGGGATCGCCACCATCGCGACAGCGGCGTCGGCGAAAGCGAGCGCTCACACCGCGACGGCGAGCGCGAACACGCGGCTCGCCAGCCTGGCGGAGAAGCTGTTCGGCGCCTCCACGGCGCTGAACAAGGCGATCGGAAAGGGCCACTGAGATGCAGAAGCGCGCCCCCACGCTTGCCAATCTGCTCGTGATCCTGCTCTTTGCCCTGAGCTGCTTCGGGCTGCTGCTGTTCCTGTGGGAGTCCTTTGGTGGGCCGATCCCGCTGAAGCCCAAGGGCTACCGCTTCACGGTGGCCTTCACCCGTACCCTCTCGCTGGCCGAACAGGCGGATGTGCGCATCAGCGGCGTGGAAGTCGGTCACGTCATCTCCATGAAAGTGGACAAAGACGGTCGCACCCATGTGACGGTGGAAATCGCCAGCAAATATGCGCCTCTGCACAAGAGCGATCACGTGATCCTGCGTCTGAAGACGCTGCTCGGCGAGACCTACGTGCAGGTCATCCCCGGCTCCAGGAGCGCTCCTGTGCTGCACGACGGCGAACAGCTGCCCAACAGCCAGGTCGAACCGTCGGTCACGCTCGACGACATTCTCGCCACGTTCAGCCCCGAAGTCCGGCAAGCCTTCCATGTGTGGACGCAGTCGCTCGCCAAGAGCATCAATGGGCGCGGTGAATCGATCAACGCATTCCTGGCCGAATTCAACCCCTTCGTTGAACATGCGAACAGGCTGGTCGCGATCCTTGCCTCCCAGGAGGGAGCGCTCACGGGGGTGGTGAAAGGCACGGGCGAAGTGTTCGACGCCTTGACCGAACGCCAGGGTGAGCTGAGCGGGCTGCTCAGCAACGGCGAGCGCGCCTTCAGCGCCGCTGCCCAGAACGGCCAGGCGTTCGCCGACGGCTTCAAAGAACTGCCCGCCTTCGAGCGCAACGGGACCTCTGCGCTGCGCAGCATCGATCGCTTCGCCGCCGATGCGAACCCCCTGCTCGACCAGTTGCGTCCCGTCGAGCGCCAGCTCTCCGCACTGGTGGAGCAGACAAAGGGCTTCACGCCCCCGTTCAACTCCTTCCTCACCGGGCTGGGCCCGCTGACGAAGGCCGCCAAGACAGGCCTGCCGGATATCCAGAAGCAGCTCAGCCTCACCGAGCCGCTGCTCGAAAACGCGATTCCCGTGCTGCGCAACCTGGACCCGTTCCTGCAGTTCGCGGGAGAGTATGTGCCTGAGCTGCAGTCCTTCTTCGCCAACCTGAGCGCTGCCACCCAGGCTCATGACGTCAACAAAAATGACCCAACCGGCCCTCAGGAGCACTACTTGCGCACGATGCTCACGCTCAACCCCGAAGCTCTCGCGATATACCCGCAGCGCACGGGCAACAACAGGGCCAACCCGTACTTCCAGCCGGGCTCCTTTGCCAACCTCGCCAACGGCCTGCAGGTCTACAGCAACAGCTCCTGCGCAGACTCCGCTCCCTCGGTCAACCCGAAGGATTCCAGTGGCAACGTCCCGCAGAAGATCATCGAACAACTCATTGCCGTCAAAGTCGTCAACTCCACCGAAAGCACCTCCAACCAGGTGGGCGCACCGGCTTGCAACCAGCAGGGACCGTTCACATTCAACGGCCAAACGGGCCAGTTCCCGCACGCCACGCCGGCCACAAAATGAGTGCCGGGGCGCACAGGAAGGCTTAGGATCGACGCCATGGAGAACGACAGAGGCATGGACGAGGAGGCCCCCGGGGAGGAGCTGAATGGCTCCTCCGACGACGCCTCCAGGACGCCTGGTGAGGATGGCGTGGGTGGTGCAAAGGAGTTCCAGTACCACTCCCATCAGGAGGTTGCGGTCGAGGGGGATACCGCCTGGTCGATCCACTGCAGGGGTGTCGTCAAGCGCCTCGCCGGGGTGCCGGTGCTGAACGGACTCAACGTCTCGATCCCAGATGACACGATCACGGTGATCCTCGGCCCGTCAGGGACCGGCAAGAGCGTCCTGATCAAGCATCTGATCGGCCTGATGTTCCCCGACGCCGGCGAAATCCTCATCCATGGCGAAGCGGTGCCGAAGATGACGATGCCCGAACTGCTGGCGATGCGCCGCCGGATCGGCGTGCTCTTTCAGGATGGCGCCCTCTTCGGATCGATGTCCGTGTTCGACAACGTCGCCTTCCCGCTGCGCCAGCACACGGGCAGAACCGAGGGGGAGATTCGATCCCTCGTGACCGAACGCCTTGGCGACGTAGGGCTTGCCGAGGCGGTCAACTTCTTTCCAAACCAGCTCTCCGGTGGCATGCGCAAGCGTGCGGGCTTCGCACGGGCGCTGGTGATGTCACCGGACATCGTGATCTTCGACGAGCCCGACTCGGGGCTCGATCCCGTGCGCACGGCCCTGCTGTGCGAATTGATCAGAGAGATGCACCAGCAGTTCGGCGGCACGTACATCGTGGTCACTCACGACATCGCCTCTGCCCGCAGGATTGGTGAATACATCGCCCTGCTGTGGAAGGGCCGGATCGTTGAGGCCGGCAACGCGGAGAAGATGTTCTCCTCGGAGAACCCCTTCGTCAGGCAGTTCCTCAGCGGGTCGGCGAGCGGCCCGCTGGGTATGGACTGAAAAACCGCAAGGCAGGCCACCTTGCGGGAGTCCGCTCCATATGCGAACATGTGTTCGCATATGATCGTGTGCATTCACCTCCCGCGCTTCGAGCTCGTGGTCGCCACGGGCGGGTCTGGAGCGCTCGCGAGTGGAGCGATCGCGATCGCGCCGGCGCCCGGAGCGCAGCCGCGCGTGGGCGAGGTCTCAGGAGCCGCGGAAGGGTGCGGGATCACCGCTGGGATGCCCCTGAGCGAGGCACTGGCGCGCTGCCCCACCCTGGGCCTCGTGCCAGGCGATCCACTGGGCGTCGCAGAGACCTGGGAGCGGGTGCTGGAAGCCTTGGAAGGCATTGGCGCCGCAGTGGAGCAGGCACGCCCAGGCATCGTCTACTTCGAGCTCGACGGGTTGTGCGGGTTGCATGGCGGCAGCGACGCCATGGTCATGGCCGCGGCACGCAGGGCGCTTGACAGGCCGGCCCGCATTGGCTGCGGTCCGACGCGTCTGTGCGCTCTGGGAGCGGCGCTGGGAACCGGCCCACGCCGCGCTGTGGCGGTGGATGGCGGGCAGGCCGCCCGCTGGCTTGCCGCTGCACCCATCAGCATGCTGCGCTTCCAGGAGCAGACCCAGCCGCTGATCGAGCCATTGCAGCGGCTGGGGTTGCGCACGCTGGGCGAGCTCGCGGCGCTGGGGCGCGACGCGCTGGCCGATCGTTTCGGGGAACCAGGCATCCTCGCCCATCGCCTTGCTCATGGGGAGGAGGAGCCGCTGCGTCCGCGCCGCGTCGAAGAGCGCCTGGAGGAGTCGCTGGAGCTGTGGGAGACGAGCTCAGGGCCGGCGCTGGAGGGAGTCCTGGGGGTGCTGGTACAGCGACTGCTGGCACGCCCCGAGCGCCGGGGACGCACGGTGCGGGCGGTGACGCTGGCCGCCGAGCTGGTGGAGGGTGGCACCTGGCGCGAGCAGGTCGTATTTCGCCAGCCCCTGGCCGACTGCAGGCGCATGTGCCTAGCTCTGTCCCTGCGCCTGGGGCTGCTCCCTGCGCCGGCACGGGCCCTGCGCCTAGCGGTGGAGCGCTTCGGCCCGCCCGGCGGGGCGCAGGGCGCGTTGCTGGATGAGGGCAAGGCGCTAAAGCGGGCACGGCTGGGAGGGGCGATCGGCCAGGTGCGCCTGGTGGCCGGCCCAGAGGGCGCGCTGCAGGCCGTGTGCGTCGACGGCGCCTCACGTGTGCCCGAGCGGCGGGTGGTGCTCACGCCGTTTGAAGGCTGAGACTCGCTGGCAGATCGGTCAAAGGCGCTTTCAGCGGGGCGTCCGCGCGCTCAACCTGCCTCGCCCGGCCAAGGTGCGCACAGGTCCCGGTGGGGTCCCCTTGCAGATCGGTGGCGAGCAGGTCGAGCTGGTGCGGGAGTCCTGGCTGGTGGAGGATCGCTGGTGGGCCGAGCGTCCGCTGCGGCGCCGCTACTGGGAGGTGGTTGGCGCACGAGGAGGCAATCTCGTCGTCTTCCACGATCTGCGCTCCGGCGAGTGGTTCGCCCAGCGCTCATGAGGCGCTCTTGAGGCGCTCTGATGGAGGGGACCCCGCCATACGTGGAGTTGCATTGCCACTCGGCCTACTCATTCCTGGATGGCGCCTCGCTGCCGCAGGAGCTGGCCGGCCGCGCTGCCGAGCTTGGCCACAGCCAGCTTGCGCTCACCGACCACGATTCCCTCTCGGGGGCAATGGAGCTGGCGATGGCCGCCCAGGGTGCGAAATTGAGGCCGATCTTCGGGGCCGAGGTGACGGTCGGCGTCCCAGCTCCAGACGCCCCGCGACACATCACGCTCCTGGTGCGCGATCGGCAGGGGTGGCGCAACCTCTCTCGTCTGCTGACACTCGCCCATGCCCACACGCGCGATGGCCCGGGTCGCCGTGCCGGAGAGCCCTGTGTCTCGCTGGGGCATGTGCAGGAGCACGCGCAGGGCCTGGTCTGCCTGAGCGGATGCGCGGACCATGGCATCCACGAGGAGGACAGGCTGAGGAAGCTGCTGGAGGCGTTCGGGCCAGAGGGCCTGCGCATGGAGCTCCAACGTCCCTATGCCCGCCACGACCGTGCCCGCAACCACAGACTCCAGCGGCTCGCCCGCAGGATCGGGGTCAGGACCGTGGCCACGGGGAACGTGCATGCCCACACTCAGGCGCGCGCGCTGCTGGGAGATGCATTTGTCTCGCTGAGGCATGGAGTGACGCTGGACGCGAGCGAGCGCTGGCGCCGGCCCAATCACAGCCACGTACTCACGCGCCCAGAGGCGATGGTCGCCCGCTTCGCGGATCATCCCGAGGCGGTCGCCGAGAGCGTGCATCTCGCAGAGACGCTGAGGTTCGACCTTCGCAGGGACTTGGGATATCGCTACCCGGGCTCCGAGGACCCGGAGGCGATGAGCAAGCTCACGGCTGTCTGCTGGGCGGTCTTCGCCGAGCGCTATCCCACGGGCAGCCGCCACCACGACGAGGCGCAGGTGCGGCTGGAGCAGGAGCTCGCGATGATCGACGCGCTGAGGCTCGCCGGCTTCTTTCTGCTGCATCATCAGATCTTCGAGCTTGCCCACGAGGTCGCTCTGGAGGTTCGCGGCCGTGGGGCCGCGCGCGCCCTACTCGCGCCTGGCCGGGGCCGTGGCTCCTCGGTCTCCTCGATCGTCTGCTATCTGACGGGCCTTTCCCACATCGATCCCATCTCGCAGCAGCTGGCGATCGGGCGCTTCTTGCACGAGGAGATCAAATCTCTGCCAGACATCGACCTCGACTTCCCGAGGGACATCAGGGAGCGGCTGATCCCGAGGATCCACGCCCGCTACGGGCGCGAGCACTCCGCTCTGGTGGCGGCATTTCCCACCTTCAGAGCGAGAAGCTCGATCCGCGAGCTGGGCAAGGTCTTGGGGCTGCCTCCTGGCGAGATCGAGCGTGTCGCACGCAGCGCCGACACCTGGGGAGGGCCAGGAGGGCTCGGAGGCTCGGTGCGGGCCATCCTGGGCAAGGAGCGCCTGCGCTCGGGGCGCTGGCCATGGCTCCTGGTGCTCGCCCAGGAGGCGTATGGTCTGCCCAGACACCTCTCCCAGCACTCGGGAGGGATGATCGTCTCGACCCGCCCGCTGATCGACTGCTGCCCTGTTCTGCCGGCGGCGATGGCAGACAGGCTGCTCGTCCAGTGGGACAAGGACTCCTGTGCGGATGCGCGCTTCCTGAAGATCGATCTGCTCGGCCTGGGGATGCTCTCCGCCGTGGAACGCTGCATGGATCTGATCGCGGAGCGCTCGGGCGAGCCTGTCGATCTCAGCCGGATCTCCCTCGAAGACGAGGAGACCTTCAAATGCATCAAGAGCGCGGAGACCACGGGCACCTTCCAGATCGAGAGCCGGGCTCAGATGGCCTCCCTGCGTCGCACCAAGCCGAAATCGCTTGCCGACCTCACGGTCCAGGTCGCGCTCGTGAGGCCTGGACCGATCGTCGGCGGGGCGGTGAACCCATACATCGAACGCCGCCAGAAGCGACTGGTCGATCCCGAGTATGAGATCCCCTACGAGCACCCCTCACTCCAGGAGCCCTTGCAGTTCACGCTGGGAACGATCGTCTTCCAGGACCAGGTGATCGACGTCGCCAAGGCCTTCGCGGGGTTCAGCGCCGGGCAGGCGGAGAGCCTCAGGCGCGCGATGAGTCGCAAGCGCTCAGAGGATGAGATCAACCGGATGCGGGGGCAATTTCTGGAGGGTGCGATGGATACCCATCCAGACGTGAGCGAGGCGCTGGCGCAGCGGGTGTGGAAGATGGTCGCTGGCTTTGCGGGCTTCGGCTTCCCCAAGGCGCATGGCGCCGCCTTCGGGCTGCTCGCCTACCAGTCGACCTGGCTGCGCGTCCACCATCCCAGCGAGTTCCTCTGTGCCCTCCTGGACGAGCAGCCGATGGGCTTCTATGCGCCTGACAGCCTCATCCACGAGGCCCAGCGCAGGGGCATCCAGATCCTGCAGGCCGACGTCAACCACAGCCACGTGCAGTGCACGGTGAGCGGGAAAGGAGCGATCCGTCTGGGCTTGGGCTACGTGAAGGGCGTCAGGGGCGATGCGGCCGAGGCGCTGGTGGCCTCCAGGGAGGCCATGGGGCCGTTCATCAGCCTGGAGGACCTGGCCGCCCGGGCGGGGGTGGTCAGTCGCGAGACGCTGGAGCGGCTGGCTTGGTCGGGTGCGTGCGATGCGCTGGCAGGGGGTGGACCCTATGCGCGCCGCGCCGCGCTGTGGCAGCTCGGGATCGCCAAGTCCTCGCTGGGGGGCGGCAAGCAGAGCGGAGTGCAGCTGGCGCTGGAGCTGGGGCTGGCCGATCCGCCGCGCCTGCAGGCGCTCAGCGACTGGGAGGCGATGCTCGCGGACTACCTGACCACGAACGTCTCGATCGCTTCCCATCCGCTGGCTCTGCTGCGCGAGCGCCTGTGCGCCGGCGGTCTCTGCGATGTAGCCGAGCTCGAGCACAGGCCTGCCGGCTCGATCCTCGAGATCGCAGGGCTGGTGATCGCCAGGCAGCGTCCCAGCACTGCCAAGGGCATCACCTTCCTGCTGCTGGAGGACGAGTTTGGGACCGTCAACGTCATCGTCTCGCCGGCGCTCTATGAGAGCCAGCTGGTGACGATCCGCTCTGAGCCCCTGGTGCGCGTGACGGGCCGTCTCGAGCGACATGCAGCGGGTGCAGGCGCCGTCAACATCCTCGCCACCTCGGTGGCGAGGATGGACGTCGAGGGACTGTTGGGCGCCACTAAGCGGCAGCTCGCGGATGTGAAGCGCCTCCCCGAGCGCGGCCTGCCTGAGCGTGACCTACCCGAGCGGGCGAGTGACTTCAGCGCCGTCGCGCCGGCCGTGACGAGCTTCGCCCAGGGACGCCGCCGCTGAGCGTGACGAAAATGCCAGCGCTGCCGCCGGAGGGTTGTGAGCACGCTGCGACGGGTAGGCTGGGGGCGTGAACTTCCGCAAACTAGGGTCCAGCCCCCTCGAGGTCTCGGATATCAGCCTCGGCTCGTGGCTCACCTACTCTGGTGGAGTCCAGCGCGAACAGTCCGAGGCATGCGTCAAGGCGGCCTTCGAGGCGGGCATCAACTTCTTCGACACCGCCAACGTCTACGGGCAGAGGCGCCGCGGAGACGCTGCTGGGAGAGGTGCTCTCCAGCTACGAGCGCTCCTCCTACATCCTCGCCACCAAGGTGTACTTCTCGATGTCCGATACCGACCGGGGGCTCTCGGCGGCCCAGATCCACAAGCAGATGGACGCGTCGCTGCAGCGCCTGCAGACCGATTACGTCGATCTCTATCAGTGCCACCGCTATGACGATGAGACGCCGCTGGAGGAGACGATGCAGGCGCTCACCGAAGTGGTGGACGCGGGCAAGGCGCGTTACATCGGCTTCAGCGAGTGGCCCGTGGAGCGGATCGAGCAGTCGCTTGCGCTGGGAGGCATGGCGAGATGGGTATCCAGCCAGCCTCAGTATTCGATGCTGTGGCGGGCCCCCGAGGCTGGGGTGATCCCGCTGTGCGAGCGCGAGGACATCTCTCAGATCGTCTGGTCGCCACTGGGCCAGGGCGTGCTCACAGGCAAGTACGCGCCAGGCAAGCCTCCGCCGGCAGATTCCAGGGCGGCGAGCGAGAGCATGGCGGGCTTCATCGATCGCCTCATTGCCGAGCCGGTGCTCGAGGCGGTGCAGCGCCTGGCCCCGATCGCCGAGCAGGCCGGGCTGTCGATGCCTCAGTTGGCGCTGGCATGGGTGCTGCGCCAGCGCAACGTCGCCTCGGCGATCGTGGGCGCCAGCCGCCCTGAGCAGGTCCATGCCAACGCCGCTGCCTCCGGCGTCACGCTCGATCAGCAGACGCTGGAGGCGATCGACGAGGCGCTGGGCGAAGTGATCGTTCGCTGAGCGTCGGTGGGCCGGCGGTCAGTCGGTCTTGACCGCCGAGATGTCGACGAGGATCTTGACCTTGTCGCTGACCACGACGTTGCCGGAGCCGAGAGCCGCGTTGAAGCGCATCTCGAAGTCGGAGCGATCGATCTGGCCGCTCGCGGAGATCCCGACTCGAGGATTGCCCTGAGGGTCGGTCTCGGTGCCCTCCAGCGTCGCCTTCAGCGTCACCGGCCGGGTGATGCCATGGATGGTGAGCTCGCTGTCGATCTCGAACTCATCCGATCCGGTTGGCCTGATGGCGGTGCTCTTGAAGGCGATCTCAGGGTAGGTGTCGACCTCGAAGAAGTCGGCCGAGCGCAGGTGATCATCGCGCTGGGGCTCGCGGGTATCGACGCTGGCGACCTTAACGGTTCCGTGGGCGCTGGCGCCGTCAGGCCCGAACTCGAGGGTTCCCTCGAACTCTTTGAACTGGCCCTTCACCGTGGCGATGCCAAGGTGCTTGACCTGAAACTCAACGCTCGAATGGACCGGATCGACCTGCCAGGTACCGGTGGGAAGCGGGGACTGGGACTCCTGGACCTCTGTGGCTGGCTGTGCGGACATCGGAAGCTCCTTGTTGTCGGGCCCGGCGTGCGCCTGACGACGCGCCGGTAGATGGTTGCTCATACAACAAGCTACCAGAGAATGGTTGCTTGCGCAACTACCTAGCGGGTACCCACCACCAACGTCTGGAACGCCCGGCCCACGGCGCCCTCCTCGTCGTGCAAAACGCTCTCCGCGAGGCCGTTGCCGCCCGCATGCAGGTGGGTACTGGCATCGAGACCGATCCACTCTCCACGGGGAGTGCGCTGCAGATGCACGGTGAGATCGGCATTGATGAAGAGGAAGCGGTCAAACGGCAATGCGGCGCTGACGCCGTTGCCGAAGTCAGCAGTCGCGACCAGTCGCATGAGCGGCGTCGTCTCCCAACCCCCCACTATGGGCATCCTCAGGCGCATCCACACACGACATGGCCCGAGCGCGAAGGGGTCGTCCAGCCAGCGCATCTCCATTGCGCTCGCTCCGAAGCTGGCGTCATCTGTCCCATCGATGGCGAAGCGAATGGGCTTGCCCGTCTCGGGCCCTGGAAGCCCTGCGCATGCATCGGCCGCCACGGGCGGCAGGTCGCCAGGAACCTCCTGCACGCGCAGCGCCGCCGCTCGGCAGATCAGCAGATCGCCGGCGTACAGCTCCGCGGCGAGCTCCTGCACGCGCCGCCCTGGGCGCACCACGCTCGTGGCGAGTCTCAGCGGCGCGAGGGGAATGGGGCGCAGGAACTCGAAGGTGAGGCGGCCAATGCGAAGCTCTGCCCCAGGCTGCATCCGCTCGAAGGCGGCCGTGATCAGCGAGGCGGGGGCGCCGCCGTGCAGTGCCTGGCGGTCCCAGGGACCGCGGGCATGCTCGGTGGGAATGAAGAGGCCGTCCTCGGCGAGGAAGACGCTCTCGCTTGCGCTCATGCAGGGAGCGTGGCGACGAACTCGGCGAGCTTGCCGGGATCGCGCAGCGGCGCGCCATGGCCGAAGCAGACGAGCGCTGGACGCAGCTCCGCGATGCGCCTGGCGGACTCCCGGTTGCGGACCGGATCGGGGGTGAACATCTCCGGCGGCTCCTGCAAGCCGGGCCGGCCGGTGTTGAGGTTCACGTTGTTGAGCACGTCGCCCAAGATCAGCACACGGTCTGACTCGCGCCAGAACGCCACGTGCCCGGGTGAGTGCCCCGGGACCTCGAGCACCTGAAAGCCCGCGACCTCATCTCCCTCGTGCAAGGCTCGGTCCACCGGGTGCACAGGTCCAAGCCACAGGCGCTCCTGGACAGCTTTGAGCCATCCGGGGGCATTGCTGTTCTTGATGGCGCCCGGCGTCTCCATTGCGTACACGTCGGCCTCGCCGCACCACAGCGGGATGCCAAAGCGCTCGCAGACGACATGACTGCAGCCCTGGTGGTCGGGGTGGGCGTGGGTGAGTGCATGGGCGCTCAGCTTCCGTCCGCCGATCTGACGAAAGATCCGTTTCTTCGCCTGCTTGGTGCCCGAGTCGATCAGGACATCGCCGAGCAGATAGATGTTGATCGCGTTGGGTGGAAAGCCGCTCAACATGTGGACATCCTCGGCGAGCTGCTTCATGTGGTGCCCAGCCTAGCGTTTGCCCTAGCCACGTCGCTGCTCCCAGGAGAATCCACGCACCGCGAAGAACAGGCCGAAGGCGCCCCAGAGCGCGATCACGGCGAGCCCGGAGAGGTGACCGCCCAGGCCGCTGCCGCTCACCATCGCGCCTGACAATCCGTCGATCAGGTGCTTCAGCGGGAGCACTTCGGCGACGCTGCGCAGAAATGCGGGGGCTTTTTTGGCGTCGAACACCACGAAGGAGACGGCCACCACCGGCAGGAAGACGGCGTTGACATAGGCGGCGGTGGACTCGAAGTTCGGGATGAGGTGGGCAAAGGCGACGCCCAGCGCGGCGAAGCACACCACGCCCACCACGACGAACACGATCAGCTCGCCCCAGTCATGGGGCCAGCCGATCCCGAAGAAGAGCCTGCCCGCGAGCACGACGATCGCGATCTGCAGCGCGGTGTTGGTCACGGCATTGGCGGCCACGCCGCCGAAGTAGGAGATCGTTGGCAGCGGCGTCCCCCTGATTCGCTTCAGCACGCCGCGCTCGCGCAGGAACACGACGTTGTAGGCAAGTGCTGTGAATGTCGTCGACATCACGCTCATGCCCGCGATCGAAGGCACGAGCTTGTTGAGGTCGTGCTGGTGGCCATGCAAGATCGCGCCTGCGCCGGCCAGGAACAGCAGGGGCAGCAGGAAGTTGAAGAACGCGGCGCTGGGATTGCGCCAGAACATGCAGCGCTCCAGGCGATACTGGCGCCATGCGAGCGCCACTGACTCAGACATCGGCGCAGAGCTCCAGAAGTGCCACTAACTCAGACATCGGCTGTGAGCTCCAGGTAGACGTCCTCCAATGTAGGACGCCCGACGCTCAGCTCTTCCAGACGCTCGCCTCGCGCGAGCGCCGTCGTTGTAAGCTCGTGCAGGGCCGTCGTGGGGTCGGTGGTCTGCAGCTCCACCAGCTCGCCGCCTCCGTTGCGGTAGGCGACCCTGTAGTTAGAGGCACCCACGCCCAACTCTCTTGGCGGGCCGATCGCGAGGATGCGCCCGTCCTTGACGATCGCCACCCGGTCGGCAAGTGCCTGGGCCTCGTCCAGGTAGTGGGTGGTGAGCAGGATCGTCTTGCCCAGGTCGCGCAACGAACGCACCGTCTCCCACGCGCTGCGCCGTGCCGCGGGGTCAAAGCCGGTTGTGGGCTCATCCAAGAAGATCAGCTCAGGATCGCCCACAAGCGCCAGCGCGAAGTCCAGGCGTCGCAGCTGTCCCCCGAGAGTCTGCGGCTGCGCACGTCCGCCTGCTCTTGCAGGCCCGCAAGCGCCAGGACCTCCTCGACCTCGCGCGGTTTGGGGTAGAAGCTGGCCCAGTGACGCAGCGCCTCGCGCGGGGTCACATGGCTGTAGATGCCGCCTGACTGCAGCACGATGCCGATGCGTCCTCGCAGCGCCCGGCGGCGCATGCCCGGGTCATAGCCCAGCACCGAGACATCCCCACCGGTGCGCTCGCGATAGCCCTCGAGGATCTCGACCGTGGTCGTCTTGCCCGCGCCGTTGGGCCCAAGCAGCCCAAAGACCTCGCCGCGGCGCACGGATATGTCTATGCCCCGCACCGCTTCGAAGTTGCCGTAGCGCTTGCGCAGGTCGCGCACCTCGATCGCCGGCGGCACGTCATTGCCCACCTCGATCGCCGGCTGCGCGTCGCTCACCAGTGGACGCCTCGCATCAGGTTGGCCATCGCGATCTGCTCGAAGGAGGTGCGCTCCTCCTCGACGCTGTCCTTGCTGCCCTTCGCAGCAGCGGAATCGGGGAAGACCCGGTAGGCGAGATGCAGGATCTGATCGACCGCCCTCGGCGCCAGCGCATACGCGACCTCGCCGAACGTTCCGAGCCTCGTCCCCATGTGCTTGGGACGTGTCCTCAGCGCCTCGCAGATCATTTCCGCCGCCTCCTCGGGCGTGATCGTCGGGAAGGCGTTGTACATCTTGGTGGGGGCGATCATCGGCGTGCGCACCAGCGGCATGTGGATGGTCGTGAAGGTCACGCCATCGCCCACGACCTCGGAGGCGACCACCCGCGTGAACGCGTCGAGCGCTGCCTTGGAGGCGACATAGGCGGAGAAGCGGGGCGGGCTGGTCTGCACCCCGATCGAGGAGATGTTGACGATGTGCCCGCGGCCGCGATCGCGCATGTGGGGCAGCAGCCCGAGGATCAGCCTGATCGCACCGAAGTAGTTCAGCTGCATCGTGCGTTCGAAGTCGTGGAAGCGGTCGTAGCTGAGCGCGATCGAGCGTCTGATCGAGCGGCCCGCATTGTTGACGAGCATGTCGATGTTGCGATGGTCGCTCAGGACCCGCTCGACGAGCCGGTCGATCTCCTCCATGTTGGAGATGTCGGCGCTGTAGACATAGGCGGTCCCGCCGGCGGCGACGATCTCCGCGCGCACCTCCTCCAGCTTCTCGACGTTGCGCGCCACCAGCAGCGGGATGCCTCCCGCAGCGGCGATCTTGATCGCGCTCGCCTTGCCGATCCCAGACGAGCCACCCGTGATCAGGACGGTCTTGCCGGCGATCGCCTCTCCAAGGGTCCTGCTTCTGCCCACATTGGGCTCGAGCTCGCGCTCCCAGTAGTCCCACAGGCGCGCGACGTACTCCTCCAATGGTGGTGGCTGCTCGTACTCGGTGTCTGCCAGGGCCCGTCTGGCTTCCCGGTTGTCGAACTCTGGTACCAGGTCGATGTGGCTCAGCACCTCCTCGGGGATGCCCAGCTCGCGGAGCACCAGTCCCCGGGCCTGGTGCCACGGGGGCATCCGCAGCAGCAATGAGATCGGCGCGGTGGGCAGCGCGTCCAGCAGCCGCTTGTCGACGCTCAGCGCAAATCGCGGTGCATGCGCCGCCGCGGCCAGTTCGTTGATCAGCCGATCGACTCGCTGGGGTTGGCGATCGGTCAGGTGAAAGGCCCGTCCATCGAGATTCGGCTGATGGGCTATGTGGTCGAGGGCGCCTGCCACCCAGTCGACCGGAACCACGTTTGTCCTGCCCAGGTCGAGCCCCACCAGGGGCGTCCACTCCGGCAGCAGCTGGCGCATCCGCTGGATCGCCTTGAAGAAGTAGTAGGGGCCGTCGATCTTGTCCATCTCGCCCGTACGCGAGTCGCCCACGACGATCCCTGGGCGGTAGACGCGCCACGGCACATAGGGCTGCTCGCGCACGATCCGCTCAGACTCGAACTTCGTCTTGTGGTAGGGCGATGGCAGCCGCTGGCCCTCATCGAAGAACTCCTCCTCGAAGACGCCTTTGAAGGTACCTGCGACCGCGACCGAGGAAACGTGGTGGAAGTGCTCCACCTCGAGCGATCTGGCCAATTCCACAGCATGGGTGGTACCGCCCACGTTGAGCGTCCTGTTGCGCTCGGCAGGCGCCGTCATGTCATAGATCGCGGCGAGGTGAAAGAAGTGCTCGATGCCCCCGCGCAGCTCTGTCAGGAGATCCAGCTCGACGCCAAGCAGCGGCTTGCGCAGATCGCCGATCACCGGCTGCACCCGCTTGGCGATGGACGGTCCCGTCGCGGGCTGCCACTCGCCGATCAGCTCATGGAGCTTGCCCAGCGATTCCTCGCGCACCAGCACGTAGATCTTGCCCTTGCGCGCAAGCAGCCGCTGAACGAGTCGGCGTCCGATGAAGCCGGTCGCGCCTGTGATGAAGTAGGACATCGCGATCTAGGAGCGAGGATAGCCTCAGGCTCCGGCTCCAGCTCCGCCGCGCCCCTCCCCGGCGGCGAAGCGCTCGGCGCCGCGGGCCCCATCCGCGAAGACCTCGGGGCCGGCCTGGGACTCGAATGCGAGCCCGTCCGCCAGCGTCATGCCCATGCCCTCGATCGCCGCGCGGCGATCGGCGAGCATTGTCGACTGGGGAAAGCGGGCCAGACCCTCGGCGAGCTCCAGCGCGCGCTCCAGGTGGCCGCCCTGGGAGACGATCTGGGTGAGCAGGCCCATCGCAAACGCCTCCTGGGCGTCGATCATCCTGCCGGTGAGGATCAGATCGAGCGCGCGGCCCAGTCCGACGATGCGCGGCAGCCGCTGAGTGCCGCCGTCGATCAGCGGCACGCCCCAGCGGCGCTCGGGAAAGCCGAATGTGGAGCCCTCGGTGGCGATGCGCAGGTCGCACCACAGCGCCAGCTCCAGGCCCCCCGCCAGGCAGAATCCCGAGATCGCGGCGATCGTCGGCTTGGAGGAGGTCAGGCGCGTGAATCCGAGCGGGCCCTCCGGGTTCATCAGCCGCGGCGCAAGGCTGGCGGTGTTCTTCAGATCCGCCCCTGCGCAGAAGGAGATATCGCCCGCGCCGCTGAGCACCAGGACGCGCGCGTCCTGGTCGTGCTCAAAGCGCTGGTAGGCCTCGCCCAATGCGAGCGCGGTGGGGCCGTCGACCGCGTTGCGGGCATGCTGGCGATCGATCGTGAGCACCGCGGCGACGCCGTGGCGGGCGTAGCGAACGGCGTCCGGTTCGCTCATCGAGGTCTCGCGGGCGTCGCCTGGTCTACCAGCCGCCGCGCCAGCGCGGGTCCCCGAGGCGCGACTTCTCAGCGGCTTTGCGCGCCTCTTTGCGTTTGTCCAGGCGCGATTGGAGCTTGCTCATGGCAAACACGAAGGTGGGGAAGAAGATGATCAGGATGAAGCCGCCGTTGACGATCACTTTGTCATTGGTCGCGCCATAGAAGCCGCGCCCGTCGTTATAGGCGAGCGCCGACGGGGCGAGGATCAGCAGCAGCATGCAGGCGCTGAGGAGACTGGTCAGTAAGCGGCGCAAGACGATCGTGGATGCTATCGGAGCCTGCCGCCTACCATGACCCCGATGGCACTGCTGATCGCATCGGACCTGCACAAGGACATGGGAGGACAGCCGCTGCTGCGCGGCGTCTCGTTCAAGCTGGAGCGGCGCGAGCGCATGACCATCGCCGGGCGCAACGGGGCGGGCAAGACCACGCTGCTGCGGATGCTCGCCGGCGAGGAGTCGATCGACTCCGGCGAGCTCAGCGTGGCGAAGGGCGTGCGCGTGGCGCTGCACGATCAGCGTCCCCCGCGCGATGCTAGAAGGCCAGCCGACGGGAGCGCCGTCGGGTCGGCCGATGAGGGCGTTATGTCGCTGCGCGAGTACGTGCTCTCGGGCTGCGCCGAGGAGCTCGCGATCGAGTCCCAGCTGGGAAAGCTCGAGCGTGAGATGACCGGCGGCGCTGTCGATGAGGCGACGCTCGGCCGCTATGCCCGGGCGCAGGCACAGCTGGAGGCGCGCGGCGGCTACCTGTGGCGCGACCGTGCCGCCGTGATGGCCCGGGGACTCGGTTTCAGCGAGCCGGATCTGGAGCGGGGCTTGGACACCTTCTCGGGAGGACAGCTGACGCGTGCATCGCTCGCGCGCGTGCTGGCGAGCGGGGCGGAGGTGCTGCTGCTCGACGAGCCCACCAATCACCTCGACATCGAGTCGCTGGAGTGGCTGGAGCAGACGCTTGCAGGGCTCGACGCCGCCGTGGTCCTCGTCGCCCACGATCGCTGGTTCCTGGAGGCGGTCGGGACCGCGGTACTGGAGATAGAGGCGGGCCGCTCGCGCTACTTCTCCGGGACCTGGCACGCATGGCGCAAGGAATGCGCAGCCCGCGAAATCGCGCTCGGCAAGGCGATCGAGCGCCAGCAGGCCGAGATCGAGCGCATGGAGCGCTTCATCGGACGCTTCCGCTACAAGGCGACCAAGGCGCGCCAGGCCCAGTCTCGAGTCAAGCAACTGGCGAAGATGAAGCGCATCGAGACCCCGGCCGAGGATGGCAAGGTCCTGGAGTTCGCCTTCAAGGCGCCAGAGCGCTCGGGCAGAGTGATCTTCGAGCTGCTCGACGGACGCGTCGAGATCGGCCAGCCGCCGCTCACGCTCTTGGAGCAGGCCGAGCTGTGGCTCGAGCGGGGCGAGCACGTCTCTCTGGTCGGACCCAACGGGAGCGGCAAGACGACATTGATCGAGACGCTTGCAGGCCGCCGGGAGCTTGCCGCCGGCAAGCTGCATCGAGGTCACAACGTCCAGATCGGCTATCTCTCCCAGCACTCCGACGAGTTCGACACCGCCGGAGCGCCTGGGCGCAGTGTGCTGGAGGTCGCACAGCAAGCGACGGGCCTGACGCCCAACAAGGCACGCGCTCTGCTCGGGCGCTTCCTGTTCTCGGGCGAGGAGGCCGAGAAGCCGCTGGAGGCGCTCTCGGGGGGCGAGCGGCGGCGTCTCTCGCTTGCGGTGCTGGTCCAGTCTGGCGCCAACGTCCTGATCATCGACGAGCCGACCAATCATCTCGACCTCGAGAGCCGCGAGGCGCTCGAGGATGCGCTGCGTGCCTTCCAGGGCTCGCTGCTGCTCATCTCCCACGATCGCGCGCTGCTGGACGCTGTGGGCACGCGGACCATGGCGATCGAGGAACAGACTCTGCACAGCTATCTGGGCGGCTGGCCCGAGTATCTGCGGGTGCGCGAAGAGCGTGCCGCCGCCGGAGAGCTCGGCAAGCCCGCCCAGCGTGCGAACGGGCCGGCGCAGAGCGCGAGGCCAAGCCGCCCGGCGGTCGGCGAGCGCGCCAACGGCTCGGCCGGCAGCTCGGGGGCAAGCGGCTCGGCATCGAACGGCTCAGGGGGCGGCTCAGGGGCAAGCGGCTCAGCCAACGGGGCTGGGTCCAAGGGCTCGGAGCCTTCCAAGAACAGGCTGCGCGAGCAGGAGCGGGCCGAGAGCGCGGTGCAAGAGGCCGAGGACGCGCTGCAGGCGCTGGAGGCCGAGCTTGCCGACCCGGCCGCCTGGGTGAGCAGATATGAGTCCGCGAAGTCCGAGGCCCGCCACACCGCCGCCAAGCGCGCGGTGGAGGCCGCCTACGCGCATCTGGGAACGCTCCTGGAGGACTGATCTGGGAATGTCTGGGAACGCTCCCGGAGGGCTAGACTCGAAGCATCATGAGCGCGTCGGGTATCACCATGAAGGCGTTGACACCATGAGGGCATCGGCATGAATCATCTTGGAACGATCCGCAACATCACGATCGTCCTGCTGATCGCCGCAGCCGTCGAGTTCCTGCCCTCGGGCGGTCGCGTGGCGAACACCTTCGCTGTGGTGCTGCTCGTCGCCTTCTACACAGGCGTCGCCTACCTGGGCCAGATGCTCTACCGCGAACATCGCGTCAGTCTCTTCAGCCTGGGGGAGCGCCACAGGGCGCTGCTCTATGGGGCGGTGGCTGTCGGCTTCGTCACGCTCGCCGCCCGCGATCGCATGTGGGAAACAGGCGTGGGCGAGCTCCTCTGGTTTGCGCTGATCGGGCTGGTCATCTACTCGCTGGTCGCGGTCTACCGTTTCTGGCGCACCTATTGACCCTCGCAGAGCAGCGTTCCAACCTGCCGGATCAGCCTGGCGTCTACCTCTTTCGCGAGGAGGGCGGAGAGGTCATCTACGTGGGCAAGGCGAAGTCGATACGCAAGCGGGTGGCCTCCCACTTCGCCAACGTCAACGTGCGCAGCAGCCCGGGTCACGCCGAGATGGTGGCCCAGGCGCAGCGGGTGGAATGCATGGTGGTAGCCAACGAGGCGGAGGCGCTGCTCGCGGAGCAGAGCTTCATCAAGCAGTACAGGCCGCGCTTCAACATCAGGCTGCGCGACGACAAGTCCTATCCGTTCATCGCGATCTCGCTGGACGAGGAGTTCCCCCGGGTGTACTTCACGCGCGAGCGCCGCCGTCCCGGCAGGGCCTACTTCGGGCCCTATTCCAACGCCAAGCGGGTGCGCAGCACCCTCGAGGTGCTGGCCAAGGTCTTCATGTTCCGCTCCTGCACGGGCCCAGAGCCCGGCAGACGCAGCGGCAGCCCTTGCCTGGACTACTACATCAAGCGCTGCGAGGCGCCATGCGTGGGCTACGTATCCAAGGAGCGCTACCGCGAGAGCATCGACGGAGTCATCGACTTCCTGTCGGGCCGCTTCGCGGCCATCGAGCGCGACCTGGAGGGTCGAATGCGCGCGGCTGCCGCGGAGCAGGAGTTCGAGCAGGCGACCCTGGAGCGCAATCGGCTGCGCGCCGTACGCTCGCTGATGGAGCGCCAGCGGGTCGCAAACTCATCGGTCGGCACGCTTGACGCGGTGGCGGTGGCGATCGATGGCCGGGACGCGAATGCCCAGGTCTTTCAGGTGCGCGACGGCGTGCTCTCCGATCGTCAGTCCTTCTATCTCGCCAACGAGGCGCAACGCGATCTCGGCGAGGTCGCCCTGGAGTTCATCGCCCAGTACTACGACGAGACGACGGCGATCCCGGCGCTGCTCGTCGTGCAGCCGGAGCTGATGCAACGATCGCCATCCGAGCGCGAGGCGCTCGTGGAGATCCTCGCTCGACGGCGCAGCGGTCCTGTCGAGTTGCGTGCCGCCGAGCGAGGCGACAAGCGCAGGATTCTCGAGCTCGCACAGCGCAACGCCCAGCTTGCCCTCGACCAGGAGCGCCTGCGCGCTGAGCGCCGTCGCCAGAGCAGAGTCCAGGCGCTCGAGGGATTGCAGCAGGTGCTCGGCCTCGATGCCGTGCCGGTGAGGATCGAGTGCTTCGACATCTCCAATCTCGGCGGCACCCACACGGTCGCCTCGATGGTCGTCTTCGAGGGTGGCGCGCCCAAGAAGTCCGATTACCGGCGCTTCAAGATCCGCACGGTGGAGGGCTCAGACGACTTCGCCTCGATGGCCGAGGTGCTGAGCAGGCGCTTCGCAGCCTGGGAGCGCCAGGCGGATCTCTCTCCTCACGACCCCGAGTTCGACTCGAGCTTCGCCTCACTGCCGAGCCTGGTGGTGATCGATGGTGGGAAGGGCCAGCTCGCGGCCGGGCTGGGTCCCCTGCGTGGCTTTCGCCAGCGCGGCGTCGTTGTGATCTCACTCGCCAAGCGCATCGAGGAGGTCTTCCTTCCGGGGCGCGACGCACCGCTCGTGCTCGATCACAGCAAGCCCGAGCTGCAGCTCCTGCAGCGGGTCAGAGACGAGGCACACCGCTTTGCGATCACTCATCACCGCTCGCGGCGCGATCGAGCCATGAAGCGCTCGCTGCTGGACGAGCTGCCAGGCGTCGGCCCGGCGCGCAAGCGTGCGCTGCTGACCCACTTCGGCTCGCCCGAGGCGATCGTCGCCGCCTCGCGCGAGGAACTGCAGGCGGTGCCCGGGGTGCCGGCCAAGATCGCACGCGAGCTGCACAGTCACCTGCATCGCGCGGGGTGAGCGCGCCGGCGCCGCAGCTGCGGCGCAACCGCCTCAGTGTCTGCAAGAGATCGCGCAAATGCCGCCGGCGTCCGCGAAGCACGGCACAATCAGGTCAATGGCCGTATTCAGGCCCCTGCGCCCGCTCCGCTCGGCGAACAAGCCGGACGTCGAGTCGCGCCTGCGGGAGCTGGTGGTGATCACCGGCTTCTCGGGGGCGGGCAAGTCGACCGCGATGAACGTCTTCGAGGATGCCGGGTACTTCTGTGTTGACAACCTCCCACCGGAGATGATCCGCTCGCTCGTGGAGCTGTTCATGCACAAGGGATCGAAGGTCGAGCACGCGGCGGTCGTCTCGGACGTGCGCGGCGGCGTCTACTTCGAGGCACTCCAAGCGGTGGTGGAGGATCTGCAGTCGCTGGGGATCAACCATCACGTCGTCTTCCTCGAGGCCTCTGAACAGACGCTCGTCAACCGCTACAAGGAGACCCGCAGGCGTCATCCGCTCGCGCCCGATGGAAGCGTCGCGGCCGGTGTCCTGGCCGAGCGCAAGCTGCTGGAGCCGCTGCGGGGTCGAGCCGATCTGGTGATCGACACGACCGGCATGTCTGCGGCGATGCTGCGCGGGAAGATCGCCAACGAGGTCCTGCCAAGCAAAGCGGCGAGCCGCCTTGCGCTCACATTCATGAGCTTCGGCTTCAAGCACGGCCCGCCCAGGGAGGAGGACCTCGCATTCGATGTGCGCTTCCTGCCCAATCCCCACTACGAGTCCGATCTGCGTGATCTCACGGGGCTGGACGAGCGGGTCATCCAGTACGTCGCCAGCGACGGGCGCCTGGAGCAGTTCTATGAGCGACTGCACGCGCTGCTGGACTTCCTGCTCCCCCAGTACGTCGGCGAGGGCCGCTCGCACCTGGTGATCGCGATCGGCTGCACAGGCGGGCGCCACCGCTCGGTCGCTGTCGCCGAGCACCTCGCTCAGCGCTACGGCGAGCGGGAGGATCTCAGTGTCGCGATAGCGCATCGGGACATCGACAGGCGTCCCAGGGACGCCTGAGCGCTCGCCAGGCGCGAGCCTCAGGTGGGGATCTGAAGCCGCCTGCAGGGCGAGCGCTGATACGCTTTGGCCTCTCGCCGGGCGAGGGAGCGGAGCTCCTGTAGCCCGGTTTCGTTCGTTTTCGCCGCAGGAGGCAAGTGAGTGCCCGTACGCGTGGGGATCAACGGATTCGGCAGGATCGGCCGGAACGTGTTTCGCGCAGCAATGGCCCGGGGGGACGCGCATGAGATCGAGTGGGTGGCGGTCAACGACCTCACCGACTCGGCCACGCTCGCCCATCTGCTCAAGTACGACTCCATCCTGGGGCCCTACCCCGGTGGTGAGGTGCATGCGCGCGACGGCGCCCTGGAGGTTGACGGCGCCGAGTTGAAGGTGCTCGCCGAGCGTGACCCCTCCGCGCTGCCGTGGGGCGAGCTGGGGGTCGACGTGGTGATCGAGTCGACCGGCCTGTTCACGGCTCGCAAGGATGCGTCCAAGCATCTGGAGAAAGGCGCGAGCAAGGTCATCATCTCCGCGGTGGCGGGCGAGCCGGACATCACGGTCGTGCTCGGGGTCAACTTCGAGGACTACGATCGCGAGCACCACAACATCGTCTCCAACGCGTCGTGTACGACCAACTGTCTGGCGCCGGTGGCCAAGGTTCTGGGCGACCTCGTCGGCATCAAGCACGGATTGATGACGACGATCCACGCCTACACCGCCGATCAGCGCCTGCAGGACCTGCCCCACAAAGATCTGCGCCGCGCACGGGCAGCAGCGATCAACCTGATCCCGGCGTCCACCGGCGCCGCCGAGGCGATCGGCCTGGTGATCCCGGCGCTGCAGGGCAAGCTGAGCGGGTTCGCCGTGCGAGCGCCCGTGCCGACCGGCTCGATGGTCGATCTGACGGTCGAGTGCGAGCGCTCGACCAGCGTCCAGGAGCTGAACGCCGCGCTCCAGCAGGCGGCCAGCGAGGGCCCGATGCAGGGCGTGCTCTCCTACACGGAGGATCCGATCGTCTCGAGCGACATCGTCGGCTCGAGCTTCTCATCGATCGTCGACAGCCAGCTGACCGCGGTGATGGACGGCACGCTGGCCAAGGTGGTCGCCTGGTATGACAACGAGTGGGGCTACTCCAACCGGCTGGTCGATCTGGTGCAGAGGATCCTGTGAGCAGATGAAGACCCAGAGGATCCTGTGAGCAGATGAGGAGCTTGGACCAGCTCGATGTCCAGGGCAAGCGGGTGCTCGTTCGGGTTGATTTCAATGTTCCCCTTCTCTGCGGCAAGGACGGCGAGCAGGTGGTGGCCGACGACACGCGCATCGCCGGGGCCCTGCCGACGCTCGAGGAGCTGCGCGGCAGGGGCGCAAGGCTGGTGCTGGTCTCGCACCTCGGCCGGCCCGAGTGCTCTGAGGAGCCGCTGCTCTCGCTCGCGCCGGTGGCGGCGCGCCTGCGTGAGCTGACCGATGCCAGGGTGACGCTGGCTCCCGGGGTGATCGGCGAGGAGGTGCGGGAGCTCACCGAATCGATGGGAGACGGCGAGATCGTCCTGCTGGAGAACGTCAGGTTCGATCCGGGCGAGACGAGCAACGATCCCGCCTTCGCCCAGGCGCTGGCGGAGCTCGCCGAGATCTACGTCAACGACGCCTTCGGCGTGGCACATCGCGCGCATGCGAGCACCGAGGGCGTAGCGCGCCTGCTACCCAGCGCGGCGGGAAGGCTGCTGGAAGCAGAGGTGCGCACGCTCACGCAGATCCTCGAGCATCCAGAGCGCCCGCTGGTGGCCGTGATCGGCGGCGCGAAGGTGGAGGACAAGATCGGGGTGATCGATCGCTTCCTGGAGATCGCCGACGTGGTGATGATCGGTGGCGCGATGTGCTTTCCCTTCTTCGCGGCTCAGGGTCACACCGTCGGGGACTCGCTGTGTGAGGCGCAGGACACCGAGCACGCCAGGCAGCTGCTCGCCCAGGCGCGCCGCTCCGGGCAGGCGTCGCTCTGCCTGCCGGTGGACCTGGTCATCGCCGATCGGCTGGCCGAGGACGCGAACTCCAGGGTGCTCGACGGCGTCGACGTACCCGATGGCGCGCTTGGCCTGGACATCGGCCCTGAGACGGCGGCGCGCTACGCGGTACAGATCGCCGCCGCCGGGACGGTCTTCTGGAATGGCCCGATGGGCGCATTCGAGCTGGAGCCGTTCGCCGCGGGCACCCGCGCGGTGGCGCAGGCGGTGGCTTCCAGCGACGCGGTCACCGTGGTCGGTGGCGGCGACTCCGCCGCCGCCCTGAGTCGCTTCGGGCTCGAGGGCTCCGTCGATCATCTCTCCACCGGCGGTGGCGCGACGCTGGAGCTCGTGGAGGGCCGCGAGCTGCCCGGCGTTGCCGCTCTGGGCGGCGTGGGGGTGGCGTGATGGCAAGGACAGCGCTGATCGCGGGCAACTGGAAGATGCACAAGACCGAGCATGAGGCCGAGGAGTATCTGCAGGCGCTGCTGCCCAAGGTCTCTGCCGTGGGCGATGTGGAGGTCGCGATCTGCGTGCCCTTCACCGACCTGCGCGCGATGGCGGACAGCGCCAGGGGCTCCAGGGTGGATGTGTACGCGCAGAACATGCATCAGCAGAGCGAGGGGCCCTTCACCGGCGAGATCTCGGCCGAGATGCTGCTGGATGCCGGCGTCCAGGGCGTCGTGCTGGGGCATTCCGAGCGCAGGGAGCTGTTCGGTGAGACCGACAAGGCACTCGCCCTGAAGCTGCCGGCGGCGCTGGGAGCCGGTCTCGTGCCGATCCTGTGCGTCGGCGAGAGCGAGCAGGAGCGCGAAGCGGGCGAGACCGAGCGCAAGCTGCGACAGCAGATCCGCGAGGACCTGGCCGGCGTGCCTGACGAGCGACTGGCCGAGGTCGTGATCGCGTATGAGCCGATCTGGGCGATCGGCACCGGCAAGGTCGCCACGCCCGAACAGGCTCAAGAGGCGATGGCGTTTGTCAGGGCGCTGGTCAACGACCGAGCCGAGCATGCCGGCGACGGCGTGCGGATCCTCTACGGCGGATCGGTCAAGCCAGAGAACGCGCTGGAGCTGCTCGGGCTCCCTGATGTCGATGGCGCGCTCGTCGGCGGCGCCTCGCTGGATGTCGAGGCGTTCGCCTCGATCGTGGAGGCGAGTGTGGCCGCCAGGGCCAGATGAGGTCTGCTGTGGAGGCCGGCCGAAGGGGCTATGCATGAAGGCCTGCGATGAAGGGCCTGCCGTGAGTGCGCTGCCGGCCGGGCCTGGAAGCCTGCCCGTGGCGCGGCTGTGCCTTGTCGTGCTCGATGGTTGGGGCCTGGCCGACCCGGGACCGGGCAATGCGATCTCGCTGGCCGACACGCCTGTCTTCGATGAGCTCTGGGCCACCTATCCGCATACGACGCTGACCGCGTGCGGACGCGCGGTGGGCCTGCCCGAAGGCCAGATGGGCAACTCCGAGGTGGGCCACCTCAACCTCGGGGCGGGAGCAATCGTCAAGCAGGATCTCGTGCGCATCGACGACGCCGTCGCCGACGGCTCGCTGGCGGAGAACGAGGCTCTGCGAGCGGCGTTCGCAGATGCTGAGCGGATCCATCTGCTGGGACTCGTCTCCGACGGTGGGGTCCACTCCTCGATCGAGCACCTCCAGGCGCTGATCGCGCTCGGAGCCCAGCTCGCCCCCGCAGCGGACCTGATCGTGCACGCCTTCACCGACGGGCGCGACACGCTGCCGCACTCCGGCGCGGACTTCATCGCCGCGATCGACCAGAGCGCCGCGCGGGTCGGATCGGTCATGGGCCGCTACTGGGCGATGGACCGCGACCGGCGCTGGGAGCGCACGCAGCGCGCCTACGACCTGCTGGTTGCGGGCAGGGCTCCCTATCACGCCGACAGCGGCGCCGCCGCGGTCCAGGCCGCCTACGAGCGCAACGAGAGCGACGAGTTCATCGAGCCCACACTCGTCGGGCCGGAGGCCCGCATCAAAGCAACCGACAGCGTCGTGTGCTTCAACTTCAGGCCAGACCGCATGCGCCAGCTCACAAGGGCACTGGCCGAGCCGGGGTTTGGCGAAGGCGATGAGCAGCTGCCTGGCTGGGTGGGTCGCAGCGAGGGGCCCGTCAGGCGCTGGACCACGCTCGCCGAATACGACGAGAGCTGGTCCTATCCGGTGCTCTTCGGCCCGCAGCGGCCCCAGAGCACGCTCTCGCGGGTGATCGCGCGCCACGGGGCAAGGCAGCTGCATGTCGCCGAGACCGAGAAGTACGCCCACGTCACCTATTTCTTCAACGGCGGTGAGGAGGCGCCTCAGGAGGGCGAGCGGCGCGAGCTGGTGGCCTCCCCCCGTGACGTGCCCACATACGATCACAAGCCCGAGATGAGCGCCATCGAGGCGGCGGGCGCATTCGTGAGCGCATGGGCGCAGGATCTGCCCGAGTTCGGCATCATCAACTTCGCGAACGCCGACATGGTTGGCCATACCGGCGTCATCGAGGCGGCGGTGCGTGCCGTCGAGACGGTGGACCGCTGCTTGGCGAAGGTGCTCAGCGCCGTACACGCCGGCGGCGGAACCTGTGTCGTGACGGCCGACCACGGAAACTCAGATCACATGCTCGAGCCAGACGGAAGCCCCAACACCGCCCATTCCCTGAACCCTGTGCCGCTGATCGTCACGACCACGGGCCTCGCCCTGCGTCAGGCGGGCGGGGTGCTGGCCGATGTCGCCCCCACCGTGCTGGAGCTGCTTGGGATCGAGCAGCCTAAGGAGATGACCGGCCGCTCGCTGATCGAGGGCGGCGCATGAGCGGCCATCCGCCGATCGAGAGGGACGCGTGAGCGCCATGGCGAGCGAAAGCGGGGAGGGGAGGCGCTCGCGGACGCTGCTCAGCGCGTTCTTCCTCGTGACTGGGATCAATCACTTCGTCAAGCCCCGATCCTACGAGCAGATCGTGCCGCCCAGCATGCAGAGCCAAGCGAAGCTGCTGGTCCAGATCAGCGGCTGGGCGGAGATCGCCGGTGGCCTGGGCGTGCTGTTGCCCGCGACCCGCCGAGGAGCCGGCGCGGGCATCGTCGCACTGCTGGCAGCCGTCTTTCCCGCAAACCTCCACATGGCTGTCTCTCCCGAGCGCTTCCCTCGCATTCCCCGCTGGGCGCTCTATGCAAGGCTGCCCCTGCAGCCGCTGATGATGTGGTGGGCGTGGAAGGCGACGCGCAGATGAAGCCGATTTCACGGGCATTCGCTGCTATGTTCGGTCTAGCAGTCTCAATCGAGTAGGACCCTGGCGAGCACTGATCGACACCATGTCCACCGCGACCGTCGTCAAGATCGCTCCACGAGAGCTGGAGCTTCCCCGCAACGAGCCGTTGGACGTGGGCGCTCGGCGGGTGCCCTTCGCTGCCACCGAGAGCGCGCCCTGTCGCGCTCAGGAGGAGCTCAGCGAGGAGGAGCTGCGCGCCTGGCGCGGCCTGTTGCGAGCGCACGCTTCGCTGGCCAAGCTCGTCGACGCTGAGCTCGACAAGCAGCATGGCCTGCCGATGACCTCCTATGAGGTCCTCCACCACCTCGAGGAAGCCGACCAAGGGCGCATGCGGATGTGCGACCTCGCCGATCAGGCGCAGATGTCGCGCAGCGGCCTGACGCGGCTGGTCGACCGTCTGGAGAAGGAGGGCCTGCTCGAGCGCTGCTCCTGCAAACACGACGCTCGCGGCGCCTACGCATGCCTGACCGACCAGGGCCATGAGCGGTTGCGCGCCGCCCGCGGCACTCATCTGGCGGTCGTGAGGGAACATTTCCTCTCGCGCTTCTCGAGCGTGGAGCTGAGCGCGCTGGCCCAGCTCTGGGAGCGCATAGCCCCTTGCGCCGTCGGGCTGCGCGTCCAGCGCGACTGCTGAGCCAAGCTCCTCAGGGCCGGCGTCTGTAGCGGCGATGGGTGATGTACAGGCTCAGCACGGCCACCAACGCCGCGACGAGGCCAAAGATGCCGAAGGTCTGGACCGCGTTGCCGGCTGCATGGCCCAGGAAGTAGGCGAGCAGGCCGATTGCCGTCGCCCAGCAGATTCCTCCGCACGCATTCCAGAAGAGGAATGAAGGCCAGCGCATGCGCGTGGCGCCAGCCAGCCAGGAGGCCCATACGCGCAGGCCGAGCACGAAACGCCCGAAGAAGACCGCCTTGGGGCCATGCCGCTCAAAGAAGTCCTCTCCGATCGTCAAGGTTTCCAGGCGCTTCTCCTGGAAGGCGCCAGGCCGTTCCAGCAGCCAGCGTCCACCCTTGCGCCCGATGAGATAGCCGATGTTGTCGCCCACGATCGCGCCCGCCGCCGCGAGCGCGATCACCGCCTCGATCTGCAGTTCTCCCCTGCTCGCGAGCAGCGCACCGGCGATCAGCGAGGTCTCTCCCGGCACGGGCACGCCCATGGACTCGGACATGACGAGCACGAAGAGCAGCGGATAGCCGACGTGGTTGACGTTGATGATGGAGGCGAGCATGGGTTCTCCTCCTTAGGATGGCGCAGCGATGGCTCCCTTCGATGTGCTCGCCCGCGATCCGGGCTCACATGCCCGCGCCGGGCGGTTGCTCACCGCCCACGGAGAGGTATCCACACCCGCGTTCGTGCCGCTTGCGAGCAAGGCGACCGTCAAGGGCCTCCTGCCCGCTGAGGTCAGCCAGCTGGGGTATGAGCTGGTGTTGGGCAACACGTTCCACCTGATGCTCAACCCCGGCCATGAGTTGATCGCAGCGCTTGGTGGACTGCATAGCTTCATGCGCTGGGAGAGCCCAATCATCACCGACTCAGGGGGTTTTCAGGTCTTCTCGATGGGCCATGGCCGGGTCGCCGATGAGATCAAGGGACGCAACCGCGGGGCGGTTGGGGTGCCCGCTGAGGAGCAGCCCGGCACGGTGGGCTCCGTGGCACCCGAGCGTGAGCTGACCGGCTCGATTCTCGCGATCGGCGAGGAGGGTGTGCGCTTCCGTTCCTATCTGGACGGCCAGGAGCGCTTTCTCTCGCCCGAGGGCTCGATGGTGGTGCAAGGCGCGTTGCACTCCGACATCGCACTCGTATTCGATGAGTGCACCCCCTTCCACGTCGAGCGCGACTACACCGCCCGCTCGACCGAGCGGACCCATCGCTGGCTGGCGCGCTGCCTGGACTGGCACGCCGAGCAAGGGCCTGAGGATCAGCTGGTATACGGGATCGTCCAGGGTGGGGTCTACGAGGACCTGCGACGTGCCTCCGCGCAGGCGGTTGCCTCCAGCCGCTGCGACGGCATCGCCATCGGCGGATCGCTGGGAGCGGAGAAGGCACAGATGTACGAGGTGGTGAGCTTCGCCGTGCAAGAGTTGGAAGGCGTTCATGCAAACCGACCCAGGCATCTGCTGGGGATCGGCGAGGTCGATGATCTGATCGCGGGCGTGCAGCTGGGGATCGACACCTTTGACTGCGCGATGCCCACCCGCCTGGGCAGGCACGGCACGGCGCTGGTCAGTGACCCGGAGCATCGTTGGCGGGTGGACCTGACCAAGGCGCGGTGGCGTGAGGCCCAGGAGCCGTTGCAGGAGGGCTGTGGCTGTCAAGCCTGCTCCGGGGGATTCTCGCGGGCCTATCTGAGCTATCTAGCCAGAGCTGGAGAGCTCACCGGGATGAGGCTCATCACCGCCCACAACCTCAGGTTCATCGCAGATCTGATGGCAGGTCTCAGAGAGGCGATCCTGCAGGGTCGCCTGGGCGAGCATGCCGATGCCCTGCGTGCGGGCGCGGCCCCTACTTCGTGTTTTCGGTGACGAGCTGGCTGAGCGCTTCAGATGATTGCTGGACGTCTTTGTAGGCGACTCTGAAGAGCACCACCCTGGTCGGCGGTGGAGCGGTGGCCAGCACGACCCCGGTGACGACGCCCGCCAGCGCGAGCACGACGAGTACCAGCACGAGCAGCCTGCGGCCTCTATGGCGCTGCTTGGATACCGGAGAGGACCCGGCTGTGGGGCTGGCCGCGCGGGGCGGGCCCGGCCTCGGCCGGCGCGGCGTCAGCGCCTGGGTGCGTTGCGCGGGTGAGCCTCGCTTGCCCTGGCCACCGGTGCTTGCCAGCAGGCTCGTCACCTGGGTCTCGTGGCCTGCCGCTCGCTCGCGCAGCGCTGCATCTGGAGCGATGCCCCGCGCTGCATCGCTCACGGCTCTGCCCATCGCGCGCGCGTCCTGGAAGCGATCTAGTGGATCGAGCGCGAGCGAGATCGCGACGGCCTCGGCGAGCTCGCGGTTCACCGCCGCGACGATCGTGTCCAGAGTGGCGGGCTCTTCGCGCTGCTGCTTGAGGGCGAGCTCGGTCAGCGAGCTCGCCTCGTAGGGCAGGCGCCCGGAGATCAGCTGATACGCGACAACGCCCAGCGCATAGAGGTCGGCACGAGGCCCAGCCTCCTCGCCGCGAGCCTGCTCGGGTGCGAGGTAGGCGGCGGTACCGAGCACGGAGCCAACCTGGGTGATGCTCGACTGCTCGGTGGCCTTGGCGATGCCGAAGTCGGCGAGCTTGACCTCGTGCTCGCGCGAGCGCAGGAGATTGCCCGGCTTGACGTCCCTGTGCACGACGCCGTGGCGGTGGGCGTAGTACAGGCCCTCACAGGCCTGCTGAACGATCGCGATGGCCTCTGTGACCTCCAGCCAGCCGTCGTCGCGCAGGATCTCCGCGCACGATTCCCCCTCGATGTACTCCATCACGATGAAGTGCTGAGCAGTGCGCTCGTCCAGGCCCGAGTCGAAGACCTGGACGATGTTCGGATGGACCAGCCTTGCGGCCGCCTGCGCCTCCCGCTGGAAGCGCGAGACAAAGGTGGGGTCCTCGGCCAGATGCTCCGCCAGCAGCTTGACCGCCACCTGGCGCTCCAGGCGCTGGTCGAAGGCGAGGTGAACCGTGGACATCCCGCCGAAGCCGAGCCTGCTCTCCAGCCGGTAGCGCCCGGCAATCAGCACCTCGCTCACTGTTCCCCACCCTGCCCGACGCCCTGCCCGACACCCCCTTGACCGGTTCCTCCGGTTCCTGGAGCTTCACCTTTGTGCGCTTCGGCTTCCGGGCTCACAGGGTTGGTCCCCGTGCCTGCTTCCCCGCCCGCTCCCGGCGCCTGGGCACCGCCGCCTGGAGGGAGTTCGCTGGTCGTACTCGAGCTGCTCGTGCTCGTGCTCGTTTCGCTCGCTGGAGTCAAGGACGTCGTTGTCTTGGTGGTCGTGGTCGTCGAGGTGCTCGGGGAGTGGGTCATGCTGGTTGTCGTGGTCGCCGCAGGAAGCTGTTCGGCGCAGAGCAGCAGCGCCTCGGAGTGAAGATTGGCGATACCTTCGGCGAGCTTTGCGCGTAGCCCCGGATCGACGCTCAGGGGTAGCGCTTTGAAGTCTCGTTCGGTCTTGCGGATCAGGCCGGCCGTCGCCGAGCAGTTGCCATCGCCGGCCAGGGCTGCGCTCTTCACGGCTTTAAAGTCGCCCCGCAGCGGTCCGGCGTCGCGTGCGGGGATCAGCTGCTTGCCCGAGCTTCCACATGAGGCGAGGGTCAGGGCGAGGACGCCTAGCAGGGCCACGAGCAGGACTCGTCCAGGGAGGCTCATCGCTACTGACCGTACTCCAAGCGCTCCGCCAGCGAGTCTGGCAGCCGGGCCGCGCGGATGGCCGCGCCGGCCCCGGCGATGTCGTACTTGGTGCGCTGGTAGGAGACGCTCCAGTGCTCGAGATCCAGGAGCAGCCACGCGGCGCGCGGGTCGCCGTCTCGCGGCTGGCCGACGCTGCCGGGGTTCAGCAGCCACTCGCCCGATGCGATCTGGAGCTCTACGCCGCCACGGCGGGGCTCGCCGGTGGCGAGCTCTCCCTCCATGCGCACGAACGAGAGCGCCACGTGCGAGTGCCCGATCAGGCAGACGCGCCGCTCCTGGCGCTCGAAACAGAGCTCCGCGAGCAATGCTGAGAGCACGTACTCCCAGACGGGGTCCCTGGGGCTGGCGTGGTAGAGGCCGATCGACCCCTCCAGCGCCAGTGGGCGAAGCTCGGCGAGCCAGGAGAGATTGTCAGGGCGCATCACCTCCCTGGTCCAGCCTGCGGCCAGGCTCGCGCCGCGGGAAAATTCGTCCAGCGGCAGCTCGCCAACCACGGCGAGATCGTGGTTGCCGGCGAGGCAGACCGAAACGTGCTCGCGCGCGAGCTCTACGCAGGCGTCGGGATCGGCGCCGTAGCCGACCAGGTCACCCAGGCACCACAGCTCGGACGCGTCGCTCTGCGCAACCGCGTCGAGCACCGCTTCGAACGCGTGCCTGTTGGCATGGATGTCTGAGACGACGGCGACCTTCATGCATCTCGCCGGCGGCCTAGCTCTCCTCCTCTTCGGCTCCCTCGCCGCCGTACTCGGGCAGGTTCTTGATGCCCTCCCGGGTACGCCACTTGGAGTAGTTGTCTTCCATCGCGTCGATCAGCTCCCGCATGAATCGCGGCGAGAGGTTCACGCGGGAGACGACCACTCCAGGGACCTCCTCGGACTCGACCTCGTGGTCGACGCGGGCGAAGGTGACGGTGAACTCGTAGTCGGAGTGGCTGACGTTCGCAAAGTTCGCGTAGACGCCGCCCATGATCTCGGGTGAGAGGTGGATGTTTATGTGGCGCTCGGCGCCTTGGTCTTGATCGTTCACCTGGCTAGTATCGCAAGCTGTGGCCGCGGCGGTATCGCAACCTGTGGCCGACGCCGCTTTCACGAGAGGCTCCCGTTGCGCGTGATCGTGCTCAGCGAGGGTCGCCTGCGGGCGCCTTACGCCGACGATGTGGCTCACTATCGCAAGCTGCTCTCCAGGCACGTGCGTCTGGAGCTGGTCGAGGTGCGCGACGCGAGCGCGCTGGCAAAGCGGGTCCCCAAGGAGGCGTTCGTCTCATTGCTGGCCGCCGAGGGCACTACCTATGAGAGCCTGGCCTTCAGCGCCTTCCTGCAGGAGCGCCGTCTGGAGGGTCGGGACCTGGTGTTCGTGGTGGGGGGCGCCTTCGGGCCGCCGGCGCTCGAGCGTGTGGATCATCGGCTCTCGCTGGGAGCGATGACGTTCGCCCACCAGCTCGCCCAGGTCGTGCTGCTCGAGCAGCTCTTCCGGGCGCATAAGATCCTGGCAGGAGAGCCCTATCACTACTAAAAGCGCCCATAAGCTGAACCCGTTCGCCGATCTGCGCGAGGAGATGCTCGCGGTCGCGCGGGAGCTGGTCGGCGGGCGCGAAGGTCACCGCGGGCGCAACGGCGAGCGCGAGGGGATCACCCTCGAGCGTCCTCCGCGCCTGGAGCTCGGCGACTATTCGACCAACGCCGCCCTGTTGCTGGCGCCGCTCACCGACTCGGCAGCGCGGGAGCTCGCCGAGCGATTGGGGGCAGGTCTGCGGGAGCGGCTGGGTGAGGATCTGGAGCGCGTGGAGGTGGCCGGCCCGGGCTTCGTCAATCTCTTCCTCAGCGACGGGTGGCATCGCCGGGCGCTCGAGGGGGTGCTCGGTGCCGGCGAGCGATTCGGAGGCGGTGAGGCCGGCTCGCCGCAGCGCATCCTGATCGAGTTCGTCAGCGCCAACCCGACCGGTCCGATGCATGTCGGGCATGCTCGCAACGCCGCCTATGGCGACTCGCTCGCGCGGCTGCTCGCCTTCAGCGGCCACGAGGTGGAGCGCGAGTTCTATGTAAATGACGCGGGCTCTCAGGTGCACAAGCTCGGCGAGTCGATCAGCGCGATCGCACGCGGTGAGCCCGTGCCCGAGGACGGCTACCAGGGCGACTATGTGCAACCGCTGGTCGCGGAGCTGGAGCAGAGCGGCGCCTGTGCCACGCCGGCGGCCTCGGCCGATCCCCTGGAGCTTGGCAGGGCGGCGGTGGGGATCATGGTCACAAAGATGTCGGCGTCGCTGCAGAGCTTTCGTGTGAGCTTCGACCGCTGGCAGTACGAGAGCTCCGTGCACGCGGGCGATCCCACCCCGGTGCAGCACGCACTCTCGCTGCTGGATCAGCAGGGGCGCACCTACCACAGCGAGGGCGCTCTGTGGCTGCGCACGACCGATCACGGAGATGACAAGAATCGCGTGCTGGTGCGCTCCAGCGGCGAGCACACCTACTTCGCCTCCGACATCGCCTATCACCTCGCCAAGCGCGAGCTCGGCTTCGATCGCCTGATCGATGTGTGGGGCGCCGACCACCATGGATACGTGCGCCGGATGCAGGCCGCCTTCCAGGCGCTCGGCGGGGATCCTGAGAGCCTCGAGCTGATCATCATGCAGCTCGTCCATCTCGTGCGCCGCGGTGAGCGCGCGCAGATGTCAAAGCGCGCCGGCGAGTTCGTCACGCTCGACGAGCTCGTCGAGGAGATCGGGGTGGATGCCTCGCGCTGGTTTTTGCTCTCCCGCTCCCACGACACCACGATCGAGCTCGACCTCGACCTCGCCAAGGAGCACTCCAGCGACAACCCCGTCTATTACGTCCAATATGCGCACGCCCGGATCGCCTCGATGCTCGCGAAGCTGGGCGAGGAGCGTGTCGCGCAGGCGCTGACGACGACGGCCGAGGTCGAGTTGCATCAGGCCGAGCGGGAGCTGATCAAGCGGCTGCTGGCCTTTCCCCACGAGCTGGAGGAGGCCGCGCTGCGACGCGCTCCCCATCGCATCAGCGCCTATGCACTGGAGCTGGCGCAGGACTTCACGGCCTTCTACCGCGACTGCCATGTCGTCGGTGCTCAGCCCGAGAGCGTCGAGTCGATGCGCATCGCCCTGTGCGTGGTGGCCCAGCGAGCGATCGGCCGCTCGCTGGAGATACTCGGTGTGAGCGCGCCCGACGAGATGTAAAGGCTCCTCAGGAGGGATGCTGTGCCATGTCCTCCTCCAGACGCATCGCGTCAGTCGAGCCGATGGCGGGCGCCGGGGCCTCCTCATCGAGCACGCGACCATGCCGCCGCCAGCGAAGCACCAGCAGCCCAAGGGCTGCCAACAGCGCCAGCACGACGAGGATCGGCACGAGGTAGGCGAAGATGCTGCTCGGCGTGGCAAGCACCGACCTGCCGTACTGGAAGACAAGCGCCCGCTTGATCTGGGCCTCGGTGCGGCCCTGGGCGATCAGCGCCTCGATGAACGCCCGCTCACGGTCGGCCTGCGGGGACTGGGCCACCTGCAGCGGGATTTTGCAGGTCGCGCACATCACCTGGCTTTCGATTGCCGGCAGTGTGGTGCGCGGCTCGATGGCCGAGGCGCTCGCGAGGAGCCCGCTGGGGGTGAAGCCCAGCGCCGCTGCCAGGAGCGCGCTCGCCACCAGCGCCTGGGCTCGCAAGTGCGCCCTCACGTGCTTTCCGCCAGTTTGAGGGCCCGCTCGAGGAAGGCTTCGTTGACTTCGTTGCGTTCGAGCGCGGCGACGTGGCCCGTGCGATCGATGACGAAGCTCTCAGGCAGCAGGTTGGTGCCGTAGGAGTGGGCGAAGCTTCCGGTGACGTCGCGGAGAACCGGATAGGTCAGGCCGTATTCGTGGATGAATTTCAACGAGTCGGAGGTGGTGTCCTCGTAGGTGACGCCCAGCACAGTGGCGTCGTGGCGTACGAGCCGCTTCTGGATGCGCTCCAACTCGGGCGCCTCGTTCTGGCATGGTGGGCACCAGGACGCCCAGAAGTTGAGAATTACGACCTTGCCGGCGAAGTCGGCGAGCGAGCGCTCGCCGTGGCCGGTGAGGGAGGGCAGCAGGCGATGCGCTTCGGGCGCCGCTGGCTGGTGGTGGCGCCTCAGCGCTTCGTCGAGGCTGCGATTGGCTCCCTGGGCGCTCAGGCCATAGACGAGCAGGCCAATCAGCGCCGCGCCGGCGAGCGCGCTGCACATCGGTATGAGCAACCGTCTCACGCCTGGCAAGGTTAGTGCCCGGCGTCGTAGTATCTCGCCGATGCGGCGGTAGCTCAGCTGGTAGAGCGTTGGCTTCCCAAGCCGAAGGTCGCGGGTTCGACCCCCGTCCGCCGCTTGACACTCAAGCCAGATTCAGCGAGTCGCGGCAGCATGACGCGCTGTGCCTGGCGGCGATCCAAGCGCAGGGGTAACCTCGCACCGCGATGTTCTCTCTCCAAGATCATGACCGGCCCTGGTTGCGCGCGGGAACGTCCGCATTTCTGACGGCGGATGAGCCATGACGGATCGGCGGATTCTGGGTGAGACAGCGACCCCGGAGGGCGTTCGCGTCGTGCTGTTCGAGGACACCTGGCTCCTGCACATTCTCGATCCGCAGAGCGGTCATGCCGAGCTTGAGCCGTATCTTCGCGTTGTTCTTGACGTAGTCGCCTCGCCGGATCACCGGGAACACGACGGTTGGCCTCGTAGGGAGCGGTTCTTCAAGCGGGACGTGGGCCCGAGCCGATGGTTGATGGTGGTCCTAGACTTTGGGAGTGAGCCCGCGCGGATCGTGACCGCCCTGGGCTACGGACACGGACGATCACCAAGCGGATGGGAACCATGAACGTAAAGATCGATGACCTCATATTTGACCGCGCCAACTACGACGCGGACGGCGACGTGCTCTATTTGGCGCGCGGGAAGACCAGCTCCGCTTCTGAGGCTGCACTGACGCCCGAGGGACACGGCGTCCGCTATGACGCGGATGGCGAGGTGATCGGCGTGACGATCATCAACGCCCGGCGCATCGTCGAGCACGACGGGCACTTCACGATCACGCTCCCGCACGCGGTGCGAGTCGAGGCGGGCGACCTAGCCGCCGCGCTCGGCTAGCGCCTAACGAGGGTCGAGGATCACGATTGGGATCTTGCGGCCCTTCGCGTTGCGCTTGAAGAATTCGTACCCGGGGTAGACCGCCACGAATTGCGCCCAAAGGCGATCGCGCTCCTTGTCGGTTGCGACACGGGCTCGGACCTCGCGGACGTCGGAGCCGATCTGAACCTCGGTGTCCGGGTTCGCTTTGAGATTGTGGAACCACGCGGGATGCGTCGGCTGGCCGCCCTTCGTAGCTGCTACGACAATGGCATCGCCGTCCTCGTGGTACATCAGTGGAGATTTCCGTTTGGTGCCGCTCTTGGCACCGGTGTGGTTGACCAGAAGTATCCGGGCCTCGGGCCAGCCGGGGAGGTGGCCGCTTATTCTTCCGCCTGTACGGCGATAGAGGGCCACGTGGACCTTGGTTGAGCGCCGGCCGAGGTAGAGGCCGCGCTTATTGGCGAGCTGCGATGTGGACGCCGTGAGCTTTCCGAACTGAGACATAGCGCTCCTTCCAGTATGGCTCGTCGGCGCGAGCGGACTGAGGCGCACGCCATCCGAGAGAACTGCCGGCCGGGGGGTTGACTTGGCTCGCGTGCGCCGCGAGGATTGCGGCAATTCTCACTATTCGCGCAGCGTGGGACGCAGGGAGGCGCGGTCGCGGCGCTCTACAACGGAGGTGCCAAAATGAGTGACGCCCAAGCCGAGCGCGCCGGGGCCGCTACGGGAATCGTATTCGTGTTGCTGATCGCGATCGGGTTGTTCGTGGTCATCCCCAGCGGGCCAGCCTTTGACTCCTCGGCGGCGCGCATCCAGCAGTTCTACGTCCAGCACCGGAGCGATCTCCACGCGGGGCTGTTCATCGCGAGCTTCGGATTCTTCTTCTTTGTGTGGTTCCTCGGCAGCCTTGTCAGCCACCTACGCAGTGCAGAGGGACCGAAGGGACGGCTGAGCGCGATCGTGTTCGGCAGCGGACTTGTCTTCATCGGGGACTTCATCATCACGCTTGGGGTATTCGCCGCGGCCGCCTTCCGGCCTGAGCAGACGAGCGCCGAACTCATCAGGACGCTGAACGACTTCGGCTTCCTGCTCGCGGTCCCGATCGCGCTGGTGGCGAGCGCCTTCTTCGCGGCGATCGCAAAGCTCTCGCTCAAGACGGGCGCCCTGCCTGGCTGGCTCAGCTGGCTCGCGGTGCTCGCCGCGATCGGCAGCGGACTCGCGGTCGGAGGTGTCTTCAGCGACAGCGGCGCGTTCAACTCCGGCAACGGGGCACTGGGCTTCTATGTCCCCGTGCTCAGCTTCCTGCTCTGGATCCTGCTCGCGAGCATCGTGCTCACCGCGCGCGCGGGCGTAAAGACCGACGAGGGCTCTACGCGCTGACATCCAGCAAGGTCAGCTGCGCAGCGCTCAGGCCAGGGTCTCGACTGACACCTGCCAGAGCCGCTCTGCCGCCTCGGGATCGAGTGCGTATGCCGCGACGCCTCGGACCCCGGGCGCCTCGAACACGGGCGCCTCGTTGCAGTCCTCGAAGTAGCGCCCGCCGATGCCCTCCAGCCGCGGGGATGTCGCGAGCAGCACGGAGGTGGCCGCACCCTGCTCGGGCGTCTTCCACGCCCGCGTCGTCTCGATCCTGGCAATCAGCTCGTCGAGGTCCTCCTGAGGGAGATGGCGAGAGAGGTTCGTTTGGATCAGTCCGGGCATGAGCGCGTTCACCGTGATGCCATCGCTCGCCCAGCGCTTGGTCGCCTCGACGGCGAACAGGATGTTGGCCGTCTTGGACTGGCCGTAGGCGAGCCAGGGGTCGTAGGCGCGCCGCTGGAAGTGAATGTCCTCGAAGACGACCTGGGAGAACCGGTGCCCAGCCGAGCTCACCGACACCACGCGTGCGCCGCGCGCCTCGGCAAGCGCATCGTGCAGTCCGGTGGCCAGGGCGAAGTGGCCGAGATGGTTAGTCGCGAATTGCAGCTCCCAGCCCTCCGGCGTGCGCATCAGTGGCGTGGCCATCACGCCCGCGTTGTTGACGAGGATGTGCAGCGGGCCATCCCACGCGCCGATGAACGCCGCGATGGAGTCCCGGTCAGCGAGGTCAAGCGGTGCAGCGAAGACCTGGCTGTTGGCGGTGCCGGCAATGATGTCCCGGGCGGTGTCCTCTCCAGCCTCGAGATTGCGCACCGCTAAGGTGACAGCCGCACCCGCTCCCGCGAGCGCCCTTGCGGTCTCGACGCCGATCCCAGAAGAGGCGCCGGTCACGACAGCGCGCTTGCTGCTCAAGTCGATGCCCGCGATGACCTCCGCAGCGGTCGACTCGAAACCGAAAGGTTGGGCTCCCATCGAGGACCGAGCCTAGCTGGTGCGATCCCGATGGGCACTCAAGCTATACCGTGCCCGCCGATGCGACCCGAAGCTCTCGACCGACCGATGGCTCGCCGGCACTGACGCGGAGCCGCCGAGAAGTTGCTCTTCCCAACCGTCCAGTTCGCGATCTTCTTTCCGATCGTTCTGACGATCTCGTGGGCGCTGATGTCCAGACCCAGGCTCTGGAAGCCGTTCATCCTCCTCGCGAGCTACATCTTCTACGCCTCGGCCGGCTGGAAGTTCATCTTCCTACTCGCCGCCGTCACCATCGCCAACCAGATAGCGGCCGTATTGCTGCATCGCACCGACGAGGAGCGACGCCGTCGCCTGATCGTGGCGGGCGCCGTGGCGTTCGATCTCGGCCTGCTCGGCGTCTTCAAGTACTACTCGTTCTTCGTTCAGCAGTGGGCGAACGTCCTCGGCGGCGTCGGGCTCTCGCCCGGCTTGCCGTTGCTGACGATCGCCCTGCCCGTGGGGATCAGCTTCTTCACCTTCCAGGCGATCTCCTATGTCGCTCGACGTGAAGCGCCGTCACGTCGAGCCCGCGAGCGGCCTCGACTTCGCCGTCTATCTGTCCTTCTTCCCCCACCTGATCGCCGGGCCGATCGTGCGCGCCAGGGAGTTCCTGCCGCAGCTGAGCAGTCCACGCAATCCCGACCGGGTCGCGGTCAGCTCGGGCCTGTCCCTGATCGCGCTCGGCCTCGTGAAGAAGGTCGTGATCGCCGACTACCTTGCCCGGGTGCTCGTGGAACCCGTCTTTGCGGTGCCGCGAGGCTACGGAGCCCTGGACGTCGTCCTCGCCGCCTACGGCTTCGCCGCGGAGATCTACTGCGACTTCTCCGGCTACACCGACATGGCGATTGGCCTCGCCCTGCTGCTGGGATACGTCTTCCCGCAGAACTTCCGCAGCCCCTACCGCGCGACCGGGTTTCGCGACTTCTGGCGGCGCTGGCACATGACGCTCTCGCGCTTCCTGCGCGACGACCTCTACATCCCGCTCGGCGGCAACCGCAAGGGGACGCTGATGACCTACCGCAACCTCATGATCACGATGGTCCTGGGCGGCCTGTGGCACGGCGCCGCGTGGACGTTCGTGCTCTGGGGAGCCTTCAACGGCCTGGGCCTCGTCGCCGAGCACGCGTGGGGTGGGCGCGTGAAGTTGCCCGGCTGGTTTCGCTGGCTCATCACCTTCAACCTGATCGTCTTTGGCTGGGTCCTGTTCCGGGCTCAGAGCCTGACCGACGTCGGTACGCTTCTATCCCGCTTGACGGTGTTCTCCACCCCAACGCTCTGGACGGCCCCGGTGCTCTGCGCGATCGTCGCGACCGTCGGCTTGCAACTGCTCCCAACCGACTGGCTCGAACGCCTGCAGGTGCGCGTGGAGTCCGCACGCCCGCTCCTGCTCGGCGCCGGCCTGGCGCTCGTCATCGCGTTCGTAAGCGCGACCGTGCCCAGCCAGGGCGTGGCCCCGTTCATCTACTTCCGCTTCTAGCCATGGCAGAGCCCCGCGACGACAACCTGATGAACCGCTTCGACCGTGCCGGCCTGCGGCGCTTTCGTGCCCGCGAAGGCGTGATCGCGGTGCTCCTCACCGCGTTCGTCCTGATCCTCTTCGAGGGACCGTCGGTGCGCAAGGCAGGCGAAGAGATGAACCCCGGGATCGGCCGCGACGCCGTCCTGGCAGTGGGCCGCCCCAGCGATTGGATCGCCAGGCAGCTCCCGTTCGTGGGTGTTGCCAGCGGCGCGACGAGTTGGCTGAACCCGGAACCGAACCTCTCCGGCGCGGGAGGCTTCGCTGACCCGAAGGCGCTCGCGGCGTCCGATGCGGTCCCGCCGGTGAGCCCGACCGCGTTTGAACCCGCGGCGATCGGCGAACCGGCGCCGCCACGCAAACCGCTGCACACGCTGCTGGTCACGGGGGACTCGATGTCCCAGCCGCTTGACAGCGACCTCGCCGACGCGCTCATCCCCAAGCATGTCCACGTCGTCCAGGAACCGCACATCGGCACAGGGATCTCGACAACCTTCGTCGTGAACTGGGGCAGGCTCTCCGCGCATCAGGTCAAGGAAGACCACCCCGAAGCGATCGTCGTCTTCATCGGCGCCAACGACGGCTTTCCCATGGAAGGCCCCGAAGGCCGCGAAGTCTCCTGTTGCGGCGCGCGCTGGGGCGCGATCTACGCCGACCGGGTACGGCAGATCATGAACACCTACCGCCAGGACGGAGCCGCCCATGTCTACTGGCTCACGCTCCCTGCGCCTCGTGACCCTGCCCGCGCGCGCATCGCCCGGGTCGTCAACGCGGCGATCGACGTCGCGGCGCAGCCGTGGGTCTCGCAGATCCAGATCATCAACACCGTGCCGATCTTCACACCAGGCTTCGTCTATCGCGACGCGATGAGCATCGCCGGCAAACAGACGATCGTGAGGGAGGCCGACGGCATCCATCTCAATGAAGCGGGCTCGAGCCTGCTGGCGCGCTACGTCCTGGAAGCGATCGGGCACAACTACACCTACTGAGCGGAGTTCCAGACACTAGGATGTCCGGCCACCGCCACTTCCGATGGGAGACAGATGATCACGCACACCCGCTCGTTGCTCCCACGATTGCTCGCATCGTGTGCAGCAAGTCTCGTGGTAGCACTTGTCATGGTTAGTGGCAACGCTGCCGCCCGCCCGCTCGCGCACGCGGCACGCACCTGCTCCTCCCCGCAGTATCCGGGCACCGGCTACTTCACGTCGCTGTCGGTCAAGGGCACGAGCTGCTCGACGGGTCGCAAGGTCGAGCTCGCCTACTATCGCTGTCGTGTCCGTCATGGCGCGGCTGGTCGTTGTTCGGGGGGCGTCCTGGGCTTCAGCTGCAGCGAACACCGCAACTCGATTCCGACCGAGATCGACGCGCGCGTGACCTGCCGTCATCGCAAGGAAGAAGTGGTGCACACCTACCAGCAGGACACGTAGCGACCGAAATCACACGAGGTCGAAGTCACTGCGACATCTCGGTTTCGTGCCACGATGCCATCAACCCTTCGATCTTTTCGAGTAGGAATGGCCCGAGTGTCGTGGAGAAGACACTCGTCAAATGATCGAAGTCATCGCGGTAGACGAGGGCGCCGCCGATGACCGGGTAGCACCAACGGCTGCCACAGAAGAAGTGAGTCAGGTCAACGACCTGGACGCGCGACGAGTGCAGTTCTTCTGCCGCCACCACGTCGGGATCTCGGTGTATGGCCTGGCTGCGGGGCACCTCACACCTGATGCCGGCATCCTCGTGCTGCGCGATGGCGCGTTCCACGCAGGGGAGGGTGTCTTCGTTGATGAATGGGTCATCCCGGATCACGACGATGTGCGCGACCGTCGCGGGCAGCGCATCCCACGCGGAGGTGATCCCGGCGACCCAGGCTGCCATGAGGCTCTGGCCCGGCAGGGCTTCAACGGGCCCGGGGTGATCTGAGATGAACATCGTGCTCACTTCGGGATGCCCGGCGAACCACCGCAGCACGCCCCGATTCCATTCCAGGCATTCTGAGCGCTTCGGTTCCGGAGCGATCGTGATCCCCTGCGTGAACGGGCAGCTGGACCGTGTGATGGATATGCCATACCACCGCAGCCGCTTCGCCACAACCTCGAGGGCGGCGCGCCAGTGCGCGGCGTGGCTGTCACCGACCAGAGCGACGGTGCGGGTGGCCTGCGCGGGCGGGACACCGAAGGTGCACACGCTGATCGGCGCTTCGATCGGCGTGCAGGGGGCGTTGGGCAGGATCAGCGCTTCGTTGGGTGAGGGCACCACCATGAGGCTCAGCTTGGGGTTCTCACACCGATGGACAGGGTCACGCGATGCCGCACCAAAGCACGGCGGGTACGCCGACTTGGACGCCACCGCCGGCGCCACCGCGCACGCCACCAGAGCGACCGTGAGGGCGGCGATGGCGCCGCAACACTTGCCCGACACCCCCGGAGAATATCTTGCGGGCGAGGCTTTTGAGAAAGGGGCAAAAAACCGAACGCCATGCGATAGTATGTGGGAATGGCTACCAAGCATGATCGTGCTCTCGCGTCGTTCCTGATTGGCTTGGACGACGTGGTTGACGAGCTCAGCGAGATCAGGGATCCCCAGCGCGCGGGAGAGCTGGCGGAGCAACTCAAGGCAATGGGTACACAGCTCAAGCGGGCCGCCCCGAATGCCGCTCAGGGCGTCCCGGTGGCCCAGGCAGCGGAGTATCTCGGTGTGTCCGAGCCCACTGTCCGGCTTTGGGCAAAACGTGGTGCGCTGGTCGTCCTACCGGGCTCTAAGCCGGTGCTGATCGAGCACGACAGTCTAAGACGTGCTGGCCGCGCGGTGCGTGAGCTGCGTACCAGAGGCGAGGATCGTGAGTGGCTGGAGGGGGTGGTTCGATACGTGGAAGATATGACCGACCGTTCAAGTCAGAGCGTACGCCAGGGTCTGAAAGATCTGGCCGAGGGCAAGCTGCAACCAGCCTGAAGAGCGAACCTGGTGGCCTATACCGTTTTAGTGGCCGACACGGTAGCCAGTGTCGCTGCGTCTTTGGACAAGCCGGTGATGCCGGCAACGGTCAGAGAGCAGCTCGCCAGCATGTTCGACTACACCTGAGCCAATTTCCGCTGTCGGGGCGCCTCACCCCCTACGCGCTTACGCGCCGTGGCGTGGGGTGCAGCGCCAGCACCGGTGCCAGGTGGGCTCTGACGCTGTGCAGCTCGCCGGCGCCGATGGTCAGCGCTGCGTCGGCTTCGGAGAGCCCCGTGGACTCGCCTGTGCTCGCGAGTACCGTGATCCCTTCGTCGGCGAGCGAGCGCAGCAGTGCGAGGATTGAATCCCGCTCGCTCAGCTCGACGCCCTTGACGGGCTCGTCGATCACGATCAGTTGTGGCTGCAGTGCGAGCGTGCGGGCGAGCGCGACGCGCACGGCCTCGGCGCTTGAGAGCTCGTGTGCTCGCAGCTTCGCGCAGCGCTCGGCGCCTACGCGCTCCAGCGCTCGCAGTGCCCGGACGCGCGCATTGGTGGGGGAGAAGCGGCGTGCGAGCGGCCCGACCATGACGTACTCCAGGGCACGCTCGCCTTCAGTGAAGCGCAGCGTGCGCTGGCAGTAGCCGATCTGCTCGCCGAGCAGCCGCTCGCCGTGGTGTGCGAGGTCGTGGCCTTCGAAGCGCACGATGCCGCTGTCGGGTGGCTCGATGCCCGTGGCGATCCTCAGGAGCGTGGAGCGCCCCGAGGCGCGCATGCCCCATACGACCGCGAGCTCGCCTTGCTCGATCTGCAGCATCACGTTCCGCAGCACCTCGCGCTCGAACCATCCCGCGCCGTAGCGCTTGTGGACGTGCTCGAGCGCGAGCAGGGTCATCTGCGCTCGGTCTTCTCGTCGGGTCGCGGCCGTGCGGCCGCACTCGGCTTGCCTTTCGCGAAATCGCCGAGCTGCTCGCGCGCGTACTGCACCCACTCGAGCTTGGCGCCCACCGTCAGGCGGTTCTCCTCTTCGATGAGGCGATCGAGCAGCGGCGCGAGCCAGTCAGGCGTCTCGTCCGTATCGGCCGGCTCGTCCTTCTGCTTCTGTGAGATGGGGTTGGCCTTGCCTTCCTTCAGCCACTCCTGCTCGCAGAGTCCCACGACCTCGATCATCTGCTCGGGCTGGCGGGTCAATGCTGAGAGCGCCAGGACGAACAGCTCGTGCTGGCGGCGGTCCTCGCCGACCTGGCCGATCAGCCACTCCCGGTATTCAGCGACCCCCTTGGCGGTGGCTCGGTAGGAGGGCTTGGGATGCGGTCCCTCGCCCTCAGTGCCTGGGATCTGCTCGATCAGCTCCCGCTCGCCGAGCGTGCGCAGTGCGGCGTAGGCGTGGCGGCGGTCGCTCAGTGTCAGCACCGAGCCGTAGCGGCGCTCGAAGCGCTGTGCAAGATCGTATGCATGGCTGGGGCGCTCGATCACCAGACCAAGCAGCGCCCAGCGAACACGTGAATGCATCGACGCCCGTTCACGCCCGCCCTGGTCTGGTGGATTGTGCTGCGGTCCCACTACTGGAGAGAGTGACACTCTGGGGCGCCAGGTCAAGTGATGACATAGAACGTTCTAAGTCATACACCTTGTGCGGTCCTCAGTTGGCCACCATCATCGCTTCCAGAGGCGTTGCCGCCTTCTGCAACAGCACTTTCACAGCTGGTCTGTGGAACGCCCATAGGCAAGCCCTGTGGGGAGATAAAGAGCCCTGTGGGGAGATAAAGAGGAGAGTGAGGAGAGCAGTGCGAAAGATGAGGAGCGAGGTGGCTTCGATGTATGGGTCAAACCAAGACGCGCCGCGCTTGGCCGCGGCACTTAAGGCTTGCACGTCGCTCTTACCCCGAGGGGCGTGTAAGGGATCGCCCGCGCTAGGACCCCTCCCCGGCGCCGGCGCCTCTCAAGCGAACGCCGCGGCCCACCCTCTCCGGGCCGCGGCGTTCCATTACCAAGGCTTAGGTGGCGCGTTGCGCCTGAACACACCGGATAAACGAATCGGAGGAACGTGATGCTTCAAGCGATACGCAGCCGCCTCACCTACAGCAACATCGCAGCGACGCTCGCGCTGGTGTTCGCAATGTCAGGCGGCGCTTATGCCGTGGGCAGCCACGGCGCCGTCTCCAAAGGGAGTACGTCAGACGGCTCCATGGTCGCGACGGTAGCGAAGAGCAAAGCCAAGGATAAAACCAAGACGGGTGCCCGGGGTCCCGCTGGCCCCAAGGGCGCGACTGGTGCGACGGGGCCCGCTGGCCCCGCGGGACTGGTTGGCGCGGCGGGAGCCCAGGGTCCCGCGGGAGCGACCGGCGCCAAGGGTGAAACGGGTGCGCAGGGCCCGGAAGGCAAAGAAGGCCACGAAGGCAAAGCTGGTGCAAACGGAACGACCGGCTTCACCAAGGTCCTTCCCAGCGGCGAAACGCTCAAGGGCGATTGGGGCTTGTGGACCTCCGTGCCCACCACTGGAGGAGGACAAGAATTTTTAGCCGGTGCCGTCAGTTTTGGGATACCGCTTGCGAGCGCGCCCGCCGCGGTGCACATAATTTCGGCTCCGACCGAAAAAGAAGAAGAAGAAAAAGTGTTTCCGGTTGCTCCGCAGGGATGTACCGGCAACGTGACGGAACCTGGTGCCGAACCGGGGAATCTCTGTGTATTTGCACGTGAAGAAGGCGATGTCAAGTCCGGGCCCGCCGGGACGAAGGTCTGCGCCACGGGAGCATCTGAAAGATTGCTCGAATGCGCTCTTTCTGGCGGGAGCACTCCCGAATCGGCCGACGCGACAGGCTTCGGCTTTGCGGTGAAAGCCGAAAATGCCGGCCTGGTACGAATCAGCGGCACGTGGGCGGTAACGGCCGAATGATCGGTGCGGGTTTGGCGACATGCGGCATTCCCCTGAGAAAGGCGCGAACGTGATTCATCCAAGGTCGCTTGCGAGGTCTCTTGCGGGATGTATCACGGTCGCGCTCGTGTTGGTCTGCTCGCTCATGGTCGCTCCCGCTCTCGCGTCTGCTTCGTCGGGCCCTGACTCTGTCCTCACGGGTGCCGTGACGCCGCTGCTCCTCTCGGGTGGGCCTCCCGTGTTCTCGAGCGAACTCTCTGAGGAAAGCGTCTATGCCACGCGAGCGTACATAGCGGTGGAAGTGCAAACCACCGATAATCCCCAAGGACACGATAGTGGACTACAGCTCAAATGGTATGGAGAATACGCTACCAGTCCCAGTGGCCCGTGGACAATGGCAGGGGGTGGTACGACCGGCATCAAAATCGTGGAAGCAGAAGTAGAAGGATTCTCGGTCAGTGTCAAGATATCTCTTGGGTTGGGCGACTCTGCGGAAGAAGGAGAATTCGCTGAGGGTGTGCTTCGCCACCTGACTCCTGAAACTACTTACTACGCCCGCTTTCACGCGGAAACGGAAGACGGCAGTTCTGAAAAGACGGTTGAATTCAGGACGACCGCGGTGGGAAAGCCCGAAATCGGCAGCTATTTGGGTGAACGCCGCTTCGAAGCAGGCACGACCAGCCCTACTTCTGCTCTCGCTCTTGGAACGATCGAGAGCGATGGCGCTGAAACGAAATACAGTTTTGAATATACGACCGAACCAGAAAACGCAGGTTCATGGAAGCCATTCACCACGGGTATGGCGACGGGTACGATCAGCGTCGCCGAAGAATTCGCGACACCGACCACAGAAGTGACTGGTCTCACCCCCGAAACAACGTATTACACGCGCGTCAGGGCTACGAACAGCCAAGGCACGGTCGAACGGCTCGCATCGATAGTAACTCCGACCAACAGGCCACAGGTTTCCTCTCTTTACATTCACAATGTCACGGGGACAACGGCTGCTTTCGTTGCGAACGTTTCGCCTCATCATCTCGAAACGCATTGGCGTTTTGAAGACGCGACTTCGGAAGCTGGTCCCTGGCTGCCCGTGGCAGGCGCTGAAGGTACGTTCTCGCAGGCGCAGGCTGAAGCTCTACCCATAGAACAAGGTCCCAGCGTGGGCGGCCGTGTAACGGGTTTGCAACCTGCGAGCAGGTATTATGTGAGGCTGTTCGCCTCGAGCTCAGCCGGGGACTACACCGGGAAGCCAGAAAGCTTCCAGACCGAGGGGCCGCCGACGGCCAGTACGTTTGTGACCCACGCTTTGCACGGGGAATCGGTGCGTGTTCTCGGCGCGGTAAATCCAAACAGCGCACTCACCAGCGAGGAACAGGAGATCTCGATCGAAGGCGCTCCGACCGGTGGCACGTTCACCCTGACATTCAAGGGAAAAACCACTGCTCCGATAGCATTTGACGCTCCGGCGCAAGGGACGAACGGTCTGGAAGGGGCGTTGAATGCGCTCGCGGCGCTCCCCAGTGAAGAAGTGTCCGTTAACGGTGTTCCTGGAGGCCCGTACAACGTGGACTTCAATCGCGGCAATGGCGGTGAAGTGAGCGAGCCATTGATCGTGGCCAATGCTTCGGGCCTGACGCCGTCGGGCTCGGTTGCCGTTGCCGTGCTTCAGCAAGGTGGCGAAGGATACGATGCTCGTTATCATTTTGAATATGTTTCGCAGGCTCAGTTTGAAAGGCCGGGTAGCGAAGGTGGTTTCGCGAAGGCTGTTTTGACTCCTGAAGTCGATGTCGGCGCGGGAGTCGCGGCGAAGTTCGCGGGCGCGGATCTTGCCGGTGTTACCCCTGGGGAAACGTATCATTATCGGATCGTCGCGGCGAGCACATTCCCCGGCAATCCCGTCGAACATGGTGCCGAACAGACACTGACGGTTCCCGCGGCGTCCGCTGTGGAATCACCGGCGACGTGTCCCAATGAAGCTTTTCGCACGGGCCCGTCGGCGAGCCTGCCCGCCTGTCGTGCTTATGAGCAGGTGACCCCGGTCGAAAAGGAAGGCGCCCAGGAACTATTTGATTACGGGAATGAACCCATTCCGAGGGCGTTGGTCGGAGAAGACGGCGACCACGTGATGGTTGAAAACCCAGCCGTGACGTGGGGCTTGAGTGCTAACTCTGGCCAGAGCCCGTATTTCTTGTCGCGCGACCCGCAGAATGGCTGGCAGGTGACGGCCGGTTCGGCTCAGCCGGAAGCCGGTGTCAGCGAGATGTCACCGATGGTCTTCAGCCCCGACCTCACGCAGGTCGCGTTTGTAAGCGGCATTGAGACATCCGCCAGCAACGAGTCGAAGGATGTGGCGTTGAAGACGGGTCCACCCGGTGGCCCGTACACCACGATCGTGTCGGTCCCTCGCCAGCTCGAAGGCGATCTGGTGGGCGCTTCGGCGGACTTCTCGACGTTGATCCTCCAAACATCCGATCACAGCCTGCTCGGGTCGCCAACGGGTACAGTAAATGGCAGCGACCTGTATGAATATTCGGGTGGAGCCCTTCGCCAGGTCAACGTGAACAGCGAAGGCAAAAAGCTCGGCAGCTGCGGCGCCCACATCGTCGAAGGCAATGGCAGCAGTGCGCAGGCGAGCGGCGGAAGCTGGAATTCAGTCTCGGCTGATGGCTCACGTGTGTTCTTCGAAGAGGTTCCTGGTTCGGACTGCTCAGAACCATCGCAATTATACGTGCGCGAAGGTGGGGAGAAGACCGTCGATATCGGACCCTACACTTTTGTGGGGGCGAGCTCGGATGGATCGAGGCTGCTGGTCGAAAAGACCACGGGTGACAGCAATGAATTCTTCGTGGAGGAAATCGGGTCGGCGCCCGAACTGCTGTTTTCCACGCATGCGCGAGTAGGGGGCGGGGTTTTTCTCTCCAGGAATTTCGACGCGTTCTACTTCGCTTTGGACGAACCGCTGCCCGGCACAGAAGCGCCCGCTCCCTCCAGCGAAGTTGGCTTTCGCGGTGTCAGCAACGCGCTCGACATTTACCGCTACGACATTCAGAGCAAAACCCTCAGCTTCGTCGATCAAGCGGATGACGAAGATGGGTTCGACCCCCAAGTCAGCCCCGATGGGCGCTACTTCTATTTTTCCTCGAAAGTGGTCGGGGGTGTCCCCGGTGGCGCGATCGCGCCCGCTGGGGGTTGGAGCTCAAGTAAGGCCGCCGGCGAAGAGCCGACGTGGCAGATATATCGCTATGACAGTGTCGAACACACCGTGGAGTGCATTTCATGCGCCTCACCGTTTGATTCCGAACCGAAGTTGACGGCCTCTTTTGGCAGCACCTTGATATTCCGGGATCTGGGGCGGCCGGCCGACGTGTTTGTCTCCGGTGACGGTTCGCGCGCGTTCTTTGAAACACCGGCGGCACTCGTTGCGGCCGATGTCGACGGCGAAGTACCGCCCAACCGCATATTGAGCGCTGAAGACAGCACGAACCTGGAAAATTGGTCGCCGTCAAGCGATGTTTATGAATGGCGTCGTGATGGGACCGATGGCTGCGCCCATGTTCAGGGCTGCCTGGCGTTAATCAGCTCTGGCCGGGGAGGATATTTGACCATCCTGCTGGGCTCCGCCGAAGAAGGTCGTGACGTGTTCTTCTACACCAGCTCGCAGCTGGTGGCGCAGGATAAAGATACGGCGGGCGATATCTACGATGCGCGCATCGGTGGCGGGCTTCCCGGCCCGCCACCGCGCCCGGTGGAATGCGAAGGCGATGCGTGCTCGACACCGGCCAGCGCACCGAACGACACAACACCTGCGAGCGCGACGTTCAACGGCGTCGGTAACATGATCAGCGCACCCCCGAGTAAACCTGGCATGACGCCAAAGGAACACAAACCGAAGAAGAAGCACGCGAATAAGAAAAAGCGTAAGGGCGCGAAGCGCAAGAGGGCGAGACGCTTACCTGGGCGCAGCGATAAGGCTCGGGAGCATTCTAGGAGGATGAAATGAGGCGGCTTGGGATCGTCCCTTCCGGGGCCCTCCTCGTCGGCCTGCTGGTGGCGGGCACCTTCGCGCCGCGCGCACTTGCGGTGCCGAGCAGCGAACCCTTTGAAATCGTACCCGGGAGCTTTCAGGTCACGCCTTCGAGCGTGCAGGCGGGCTTCCACGAGAATCTCACGACATCGTTCGATTTTGCCCACCAGCCAAATGGGGAAACACACAACGATGTGCGGACGATCGTGGTGAACCTGCCAGCCGGGTTCGTGGCCAGCAGCACTGCCGTCCCGACGTGTACACCGGCGCAGCTTTTGAGCCATGCGCAAGGTATTTCTCAGCTGCCGGCATGCCCGATTGCGAGCCAGGTGGGGCAGGTGAGCTTCGAAGTAAGCAACATCCGTCCTGGAGCGCCACCGGGGCAGATCACCGCACCGGTGTACAACATGGAAACCTCCAGTTTTGGTGTCGCGGCGCAATTGGGGTTCAAGACCGTGATCATCACGCAGCTGCTGGATGTGAGCGTGCGCCCCGGCGATTCCGGCTTGACGGTGACAACACCTAACATCCCGCAACGAGAAATCCGCAACATCAAGGTGATCGTGTGGGGCGATCCCGCCGCCCACGAACACGACGCACAACGCGGCGAAACATGCGGCGAGGAGTTCGAAGTCCCGGCATTATGCAAGAACCTGTACGGAGGTCCCCAGGAAGCCCACATCCCAGTCAAGCCATTCCTTTCAGACCCCACCAGTTGCGAATCGTTCACCGCCACGATGGAAGCAGACTCGTGGGAGGAACCAGAAAAATGGTCTAGGCAATCCACGGTGGTCGGTCCGATCGGCGAATGCGAACGCGTACCATTCGATCCAACAATCGAAGCGCAACCGTCGACGCGTTCCGCGGAATCGCCGACAGGATTGACAGTATCCCTGAATGTGCCGCAGAGCTGGGAAAACCCGTTCTCCGTAGCGACAGCTAACCTGAGGGATACGACAGTTACGCTACCGGAAGGTATGACGATCAACCCGTCCGCCGGGTCAGGGCTCGGCGCGTGCAGCCCGGCCCAATACGAAGCGGAAACAGCGGAGTCGCTACCAGGAGAAGGATGTCCGCCGGAATCGAAGATCGGCTCGATACAAATAGAAACGCCGATTCTCAACGAGAAAATCGAAGGAGCGGTATACGTCGCCACGCCCTACGATAATCCGTTCAATGCGCTGTTGAGCTTGTACATCGTGGCGAAGGTGCCGGACCGCGGGATTATCGTCAAAGTCCCGGGAAAGATCGAACCGAATCCCATCACCGGGCAGCTCACAACGACATTCGACAACACCCCTCAGCAGCCTTTCAGCAAATTCGTGTTGAAGTTCCGGCCCGGCTCTACGGCACCACTCGTGAGTCCCGCGACCTGCGGTGCCTACGCGGCTGCCGCGGCATTGACGCCATGGTCGGCACCCAGCGAACCACTGTCGCTCAGCAGCGAACCCTTCCAGGTCACCGAGGGTGTCCGCGAAGGAGCCTGTCCCTCCGGCGGTGTCCCACCATTCAAACCACAAGTCATCTCCGGAACCCAAAACAACGACGCGGGCTCCTATAGCCCTTTCTATCTGCGGATCATCCGCGAAGACGGCGAACAGGAGCTCACCAAATTCACGACAATCCTGCCGCCAGGCCTGAGCGGGAACCTTTCCGGAATCCCCTTTTGCTCAGAAGCACAGATCGAAGCGGCGCGTAACGCCACGGGAGCACAAGAGATCAACGACCCATCATGTCCCGCGGCAAGCGAAATCGGACACACAATCGTCGGCGCAGGCGTCGGCACCGTCCTTGCACAGACACCAGGAAAAGTCTACCTCGCCGGCCCCTATCACGGCGCGGCACTATCGATCGTCTCGATTACGAGCGCGACGGTCGGCCCCTTTGACCTCGGGACAGTCGTGATTCGCTTCGCCCTGCGAATCAACCCCATCACCGCACAAGTCGAAATCGACTCCAACGGGTCTGACCCCATCCCGCACATCATCGACGGGATCGTCGTGCACGTCAAAGACATTCGCGTCTACATCACCAGACCGGACTTCATCCTCAATCCCACCAACTGCGATGCGATGAATATCACCAACACGATCACAGGCGCTGGCGCGAACCCCGCGGTGCCCGCGGACCAGGAAACAGTCGGCGTGAGCACGCATTTCGAGGCCGCGGACTGCTCGAGCCTGCAGTTCAAACCGGGGCTCGCGGTCTCCACCCAGGCCAAGACTTCGGGTGCCAACGGCGCGAGCCTCACCGCCAGCGTGACCTATCCAAACGCGCCGCAGGGCACCCAGGCCGACATCGCGTCGGTCAAGGTCGAACTGCCAAAGCAACTGCCCTCGCGCCTGACAACGCTGCAGAAGGCGTGCAAGGCATCCACGTTCGCGGCCAATCCCGCAGGCTGCCCCGGCCCCTCGCTGATCGGCCACGCCTACGTGGCCACGCCGATCCTGCCAGAACCTCTGCAGGGACCGGCCTACTTCGTCTCAAACGGTACCGCCAAGTTCCCAGAACTGATCATCGTGCTGCAGGGCTACGGGTTCACGATCGACCTGCACGGCGAAACGTTCATCTCCAAAGCGGGCGTCACCTCGACGACCTTCGCCGCTGTTCCCGACCAACCCTTCTCCAGCTTCGAACTGACCCTGCCCGAGGGTCCCTACTCCGCCCTCACCTCCGTCGGCAGCCTCTGCAAGACAAACCTGCAGCTGCCGACCCAGATCGTCGCCCAGAACGGCGCCGAAATCAACCAAACCACCAAGATCACCGTCACTGGCTGCCCCAAGGGCAAAACGGCCACCAAGAAGCACGAGAAAAAGCAGGACAAGAAGGGGAAAAACAAGAAAGGCAAGAAGCACGGCGCCAAGGCCAAAAAAGCCAAGAAGAAGTGACATCAATGGCGCCTGATGGCGCCTGGCCTTACGTCTGGTGTTGTGCCTGCGCGCTTCGTCTCGCTCAGCCCGCGCGGCGGCCGGTCACCCAGACCGGCGTGCGGGCGTGGGCGTCATAGTCTCCCACCAAGGAGGCTCAAGACTGGGACCCATAGTGCGCGATAGGCCGGCGCGGCTGTAGACATATCAGTAGCCTAGATGGTAGACTTCTAAGGGTGAGCACGACGACTATCAGGGTGAGTCAGCCAACCCGAGACCGCTTTGCGAAGCTGGCAAAGGCGACCGGCCGGCCCATGAGCCGGTTGCTCGAGGAGGCCGCCGACGCGCTGGAGAGGCGCTTCTTCTTCGACCAGCTCTCTGCCCGCTATCAAGAGCTGCGTGCCAACCCAGACACGTGGCGCGCGATCGAGGCAGAACGGATGGCCGAGGGAGCTGCGCTGCACGATCACTCCTCGTGAGCGGCGCCCACTTTGGGGAGCTGTGGCTGGTCGATTTTGGCGACCCCGTTGGCCGAGAGCAGTCAGGCAGGCGGCCCGCGGTCGTGGTCTCTGCAGATCTCTTGAACGAAGGTCCCGCCGGCGTCGTGATCGTGGTGCCCATCACGACTGCTCATCGAGGTCTGCCTTCTCATGTGGAGATCGACCCTCACATCTCGGGCCTCGATGAGGTCTGCTACGCAAAGTGTGAGGACATCAAGTCCGTCTCAGAGCGCCGGCTCATCGCCCGGCTGGGCTCGGCTGGTGAGGAGGTTTCCTTCGAGATCGCCCGCGTGCTGCGCTTCCTGCTAGAGCTGTGATGCGATACCAGCCCGCGGATCGCCGAGTGACAGTCGTCGTTCGCTGCGCCTGGAAGCCCAACCCTGAGCAGCGACCCGGTGAGTCATCACGATGATCGAAGAGGACCGCCGCCCGCGACGGCCGGTCCACCTCAGAAGACTCGGAACTCCCCGCTCGCGACGATCACCGCGGAGCCGCCAACCTCCACCCGCTTGACCTCCTGTGCCGATCCCTCGACGCGGGCGTTAAGGAGGGAGGGACGTCCGATCTCGGCGCCCTGGTGGATCTCGATCTGCTCACCGAAAGAGATTCGTCCGTGGCGGGCGAGATGGATCGCGAGCGGCCCCGCCGCCGACCCTGTCGCGGGGTCCTCGAAGACCCCACCACCGGGAGCGAACATGCGCGTCTTCCATGTCTTACCTGCGCCAGCGAAGCAGTTTGCGGCAATATCGCCGAGGGCAGCGAGCGCTGCAAAGTTCGGCGCAAGTGAAGCAACGGTCTCCTCGTTCTCAAGCTCGACGAAGATGTGGAACGGGCCGTTCTGGTAGGCCTCGACCGGAAGGCCGGAACGCTCAATACCCAGCGCCCTAAGAAGCTCTCGCTCCCGCTCGTAGGGACTCCAGCTCGGAACGGCCTGCTGCATGCGCCCGGCGACGATCCGACCGTTCTTGCGCTCCAGCTTGACCGGAATCAATCCGAGCCCTGTCTCGAGTGCTACCGTCTCCTGGTTACGCAGCTCGCCCAGTACGAATGCGCAGCCCAGCACCGGGTGCCCGGCGAAGGGCAGCTCGTGGCGGACAGTGAAGATCCGCACCCGCGCATCGCCACCGCCCTCGGCGGGGAGGACAAAGATGGTCTCGGAGAAGTTCATCTCGCGCGCCAGCCGCTGCATCTGCTCCGAGGAGAGATCGAGTGCATCGGGAAACACCGCGAGCTGATTGCCCTCGAGCGGCAGGTTGGTGAAGACGTCGACAACGATGTAGGGCGTTTTGGCACTGGAGCTCTCGCGAGCACGCAACTCCAGGTCCTGGTGCGCCTTTTCCATCGCTTGACCGCCAATCCTATACCGTCCGGCACTCGCGCTCGACTGCGAGGGCGAGCACGCCGAGCCCGACGCCAACGCTCAGCGCGAGCAGACCCTCCTTCGCCACTCGAAAGGATCTTGGCACTAGGTTGTGCGAAACATCATTTGTGCAACGGCCTATTGCACAAATGCACGTCTACGTCAGCCCCCGCCTAGCCTTGAAGGGTCGTCGTCGTAGATCGTATCGGCGGCTTTTACGATCCCCGACAGCTCGCTGGCCAGCTCGGGCAGGTCAGGCAGGGCCGGCTTGAGCTCGGCGGGCGCTGTCTCGGTCAGGGTGACGTCTCCTGTGATGTAGCGAGCGACCGCAACAGGCGTATCGATGCCGCGCAATGCCCATTCAGTCACGGTCCTGTTGCGGCCCGGGCAGAGCACCAGGCCGATCGACTGCTCGTCGCCTGGCTGGCGTTGCAGCTCGTCGACGGCATTGAGGTAAAAGTTCATCTTCCCCGCGAACTCAGGCTTGAAGTCCTCGATCTTGAGGTCGATGACCACGAACCGGCGCAGCACATAGTTGTAGAAGAGCAGGTCGAGGAAGAACTCCTGCTCCTCGCCGGTCTCCGTGTCATGCACCTTCAGCGGAAATTGGCGACCAACGAGAGCGAAGCCTCGTCCCATCTCCATCAGGAAGGACTGCACGTCGTTCAGGAGCGCGAGCTCGAGGTCGCGCTCCTTCGCCTCAGCGGACAGGCCGAGGAACTCGAAGTGGTAGGGATCCTTGATGGCGTCGCGAACGAGCTCAGAGTCCGGCGCAGGGAGGGCGTGGTCAAAGCTCGTCAGCGCACCACCTCGGCGCGCTCGAAGGGCGGTCCCGATCTGTGCCTCCAGCACCTTGCGCGACCACCCGTTCTCGATGGCCTCAGCTGCGTACCAGAGACGAGTGTCAATGTCGTCCAGCTTGTCAATCAGCGCAATGTTGTGTCCCCACGGAAGTTGTGCAACGGGCCGTTGCACAATTGGAGAACCGCCCGGGCCATCGCCGGGCCACGCGTCTGCAAATGCTCGCATGTAGCGAAGGTTGCGCACGGACAGCCCTGTCATGTCGGGAAACTCCCGGTGGAGATCGGATGCCAGGCGGACGATGACCTTGCTGCCCCAGCCCTCGCCCCGCTCTCGCGCGAGGATGCCCCGGCCGATCTCCCAGTAGAGCTCAATCAACGCGCTGTTGGCCGCGAGCACCGCGCGGGTGCGGGCGGTGCTTACGCACGCCTTGACCTCGGCAAGGAATGCGCCGTAGTCGGCCGGTAGTGCGTCTGCTCGCGTCGCGGTGGTCTTCGCCATCAGGGCAGGATAATCCGCGCTACGGACCAGAGCCGGCCTCGCGGCATACGCCGCAGGTGAACCTGCCTTGCGTCCGGTTCGCCGCCGCTAGGATCCGATGCGCGATGTCGATGCGTGGCTGGTTCTCTGTCTGGGCGGCCACCGCTGCGGGACTTGTGGCCCTGGCTCCCACTGCGTCGGTCGCGAGCACCGCTGAGCCCACGACCGGCTTTCTGGCGGCGCCCACCGATCAGATTGCGGTGCCCGGCATGATCGCCGGCGCCGAGATAACGCCCGAGGGTGACATCTACACCGGCTGGGCGGAGTACGAGCTGCGCTTCGGCCGCCGGCTGGTGCGCTGGAATCAGCCGACCCGAACGCTCCCTGATCCTGCCCTGCCGCTGCTGTCGAGCACGCTGTCAGACGGGCCGGTGCGCTACACGCAGACGGTCTTTGCGGTCGCGGTCGCCGGACGGCCGGTCGCCTACGACACGGTGACCGTCACCAACGAAGCTGACAGGCCACGTAGCGCTCAGGTGGCGATGTGCGTCGCTTACACCCGTGGACCGCAGATCCGCGGCCCCCATGGCGTGATGACCGGCGCCTATCGCTACGAGCGACCCGCCAGGAGCCAGCAGGCTGGATTCTACGACCAGCCGGGCCAGGCCTTCTCCCCGACTTTTCACTACACCACCGCCGGCCGGGACCTCGTGCGATCCGGCCTGTTGCTGGCTCGCGGTCCCGCTGCTTCGAGCCAGGCGATCGGCACTCCAGGGGGCAGTCCATTCACCAGATGCCATGACGGGCGGCTTTTCAGAGCTCTCATCAACGCGCATGGGCGCGTTGCCTTCACCTGGCAGATCCCGCTGAGCCCCCCGGCGGCAGGCGCCGGTGCCGATGCTGCGCTCGACAGCGAGCCCTTGCTCGCCGCACGTGCCGAACTACAGCGCATGTGGGATGCCGAAGAGGCGGGCATGATGAGGATAAGCGTGCCTGAGGCCAAGGTCCTCGACACCTACCGCGCAGCGATCGTGGAGATGCTCGAGTCTCGCTACCAGACCCCTGCAGGCTGGGTCCAGGGCACCAACAAGCTCCAGTACCAGGCATTCTGGCTGCGTGACGGTGCGATCGAGACAAACGCGCTCGACCTGGCCGACCTCCACGTGCAGGCGGCGCAGAACCTGGCCTTCCTTGACACCTTTCAGCAATCCGACGGGCTGTTCATCAGCCGCGTCGATCAATACGACGGACTCGGCCAGGCGCTGTGGGCGCTTGACCAGCATGCTCAGCTGACACAGGACCCCGCATATGCCTCAGCACAGCTTGGCCGCATGGAAGCGGCGATCGACTGGCTCTCGCAGGCCACGGCGACCGATCCGCTCGGGCTGCTGCCCCCCGGCAACCCTGGCGACGACGAGCTGGCCTATGGGCACATCACCGGCGACGATCTGTGGGCGGCTGCGGGGCTGCGCTCGGCGATCGCCGATGCCACTCTTGCCGGGCGCGAAGATCTGGCTGAGGCCTGGCGAGCGGTCGATGAGCGCTTCGAAGCATCCCTGGACCGGGCGATCTCCCTCGCCGTCAAGCGTGCCGGTCATATCCCGCCAGTACTCGACACCGCCGGCGGCCAGGACTGGGGCAACTACTACGCCGCCTACCCCGTCCAGGTTCTGCCTGCAAGCTCCCCCGCGGTCCAGGCCACGGTCGCCTGGGCGCGCACTCACATGGTCCAGGGTCTCTCCACCTACGACAACGGCCACAGCCTGCACGACTATCTCGGCTTCAGCATCTTCCAGACCGAGCTGGAGGCCGGGGATGGGGCAGGCGCTGTCGAAGGCCTGTACTCGGAGCTGGCTCACACCACCTCCACCGACAACGGCTGGGAGTGGGATATCGCCCCCTTCGGCTACCGCGGCTCGCCCGTCGACATGTCCCCGCATGGCACGTTCGCGGGCGACTATGTGGCGCTTCTGCGCAACATGCTCGTGGCTGAAGCCGCCGGAGGCGGCGTGAATCTGCTGACCGGCGCGAGCCCCGCCTGGCTTGGGCCCGGCCAGCACATCACCGTCACCGGCGCGCCCACCGACCGGGGCACGATCTCATTCACCGAGCGCTCGACCAGTCGCGGTGAGACCTTGACCTGGAAGGGGGCCCTGACCGCGGGCACCGCGCTGACCTGGACGCTGCCGGCGTGGGCACGGCACCCGCGCATCGCAGGGAGAGAAGTGAGCGGCTCGACGATCGCCCTGCCCGCCGACTCAGGATCGCTCGCGGTCACCTTTGGCGGGCATCGCCCCGCGCAGTCCTACGCCTTGGCAGTCGCGGCCCTGAACGCCGCCTACCGGGCTCACCGTCAGCGAGCGCCCCTGGTGCTCGCCACTCGCTGACGCGTTCTGGGCTTCAGTTGTCGGCGGTTTTCATATTGCAGTGGGCCGCGTGCAGCTGGCGGCACACGACGACATAGCCCGCGCGCGGCTGTTCGTGTGCGTTCGTCAGCCCCGCGTCGAAGGCGGTCGAGCGGGTCCCCGGGCTCCAGTCATAGATATACAGGCGCTTTATCTGTGAATGTGAGCCCGCGATGGCGAACATGAACCTGAGCACCTTCGCCGCCCGTGTCAGACCCGAGCCGTGCCTGTTCGGGAACTGCCCGCCGAACTGCACGAGCCCGCCGGTCTCCGTCAGCCACACCTGGCCGCCGAGAGCGGCCACCAGATCGCGTGTCCGCCAGCTTTCCAGGCGATTGATGTCGGAGTAGTTGTGCAGTCCCCAGATCTGCGGCATGACCGTCTCCAGGCGGTAGATCTCGCGCTTGAATTCCGAGATGTATTGCAGGGTGGGGCCGATGTACTGCGCGTCCAGCACGTCCAGGCCGATGACCGTGCAGCCCCTGCAGACGCGGATCAGGGCCTGGTAGTACTTCGCCGTTGCTACCGCCGAGGGGCTGGAGAATGCATGGAGCACGTTGCCCCGGTTGGACTCATCCCATGACTCGTACTGCCTGACGTGGGGAAAGAGCTTCACGAACTTCTGCACGTCACGCTGGTAGGTGGTGACGCTGGGGAGCTCCGTGGGCGAGTACTCGGAGTGGTAGAAGGCAACGAGCACCTGCTGGTGCTCGGCTTCGGCGGCGTGGATGAACGTGGTCGCCTGGCTCAGCGAATAGGGATGCGCGACGGTGTCATAGGGAGCGACGTAGCGCACGATCTTCGTGTGCAGCTGGCGCCACAGGGGGTTGGCGAACATCTGCGCCTGCTGATTGCCGATCCCGGTGAGATAGCTGGAGGCCGTGTGAGCGCGCTTGCCGGCATGACCGGTCGCGGCCGGCGCGCACGCCACGCCCGCCAGTGCGGCGAGCGAGAGCGCGAGCGTGGAAAGCACGAGCGCGATCAGGCGTTTAGGGGTACGAGTCATCGACTCGTACCCTAGAGTGTGAGGAGCGGCCTGCGCGCACCTTGCCGCCGCGGGGGCGATACAGCAAATGGACCTCCGGCGATACAGGCTCACACGCACTCGCACGTCCTCGCCGTGCGCCCGCCTGGTGTCGGTCGGCGCGCTAGCGCTGCTCCTGGCACTCGTGGGCCCGCAGATCGCGTGGGGCCGGGCCGCCGAGCCGCGGCCTGTCAGCGCGAGCCGGCTCGAAAGCTACATCGCCCGTGTGGCGCGCGCGTGGGTGCCCTACACGACCTCGGAAGGGGGTCTGAAAGACCCGCTGAACCCGCAGGACACCGGCGATAACTACGGTGTGATCCTGCTCGCGGACGTGATGCTGAAGGTGGCCCACCGCACCGGCGACGAAGGGCTGGAAGCGGCCGGCGTGCGGATCCTCGAAGCGGTGCCCAGATTGCCGGTGCCCAGCGATCCGTTCAACCTGTTTGCGATCGCCGCCGTGATCCACGACGGCCAGGGTGGCGATTTTCCCCCTGATGCTTGGGAAAAGGTCGCCGGGGGGCTGATGCTGCTGGCTGGTCGGATCGGACAGCCGACGGGGGGCGACTGCCTGACCGACTCCGGCTGCTACAGCAACTGGCGCCTGGTGTGGTCGGCGGGCGCCGCGCAGCTGCTGGCCGACGGCGTCACCGGCGAACCCGGCTCGCTGGCAAGCGAAAGCGCTGCGGTCGCGGCCGAGATCAAGCGCGACCTCAGGCTGGCGCTCGCCAACGCGGGCGCGCGGCTGCTGAGCTCGGTGACGAGCGCTCCCAAGGTGAAGCCCTCCGGAGACGCGGACGAGCGCCGGGCTAGCGCAGCCGCACGCAGGCCGAGCAAGAACAGCAAGAAGCGGGCGGGCCGGCCGCTCATCTCCTCCGGCCTGGGGGGACCGGCGCGCGAGCTCTCCGATCCCGGTGCCGAGCCCTCCGCGTACGAGCTGTTCTCCGCCTACATGCTCGAGCAGATCGACGAAGCGGACCCGAGCGCGATCAGCCCGGCGCTGGCGCGGCTGCGCAGCCAGACCGACCGCTATGCGCTTGACATGATGGCCCCCGACGGCCAGATCTCGCTGGCGGGCCGCTCGCTCGATCAGTCGTGGGTGCAGGCGGCTGGGGGCGCACTGGGGGCCCGGCGAGCGGCGGTGGAACCGGCCAACGCGCCCGAGTGGGGCGCCTACGCCGACCGAGCAGTCGCCTACCTGCTGAGCGCCTATCCGCTGCAGCCGAGCGGCCTGCTGCCAATCGTGCCCGGCCTGGATCTGGATTGGAGCCCGTCGATCATGGACAGCTACGCAGCCTTGAATCAGTACGAGGGCTTGACGCTGTGGCTGCTCTCCGAAGCGCTTAATCGCTGGCCGTCCGCGCAGACGGCGCGTGCGTCGCTGCCGGCCGACAAGGCGAGCCTGCTCGTCGACGATCTTGCCTCCAGCGGCCTGGTGTGGGGCCGCGCCGGCGGCGTATGGTGGGAGCTCAGCGGGCGCTCCACCAGCGGCGATCCACGCGCTGCACAGGGACTCGTGGCGATCAAGGTTGATAGCACCGAGGGCTGGCGCGACCTGCTGGCGCTACGCCCGATCCAGCACGGCCCCTCGAGCGTGTGGACGCTGAGACTCACACACGGGGGCATCGCGACTCCGACCTTCGAGCGAACGCTGGGTACGGTTGGCGGCGCTGTTCTGAGCGGCCTCTACAGGCGCAGGGACGGTCGCGTGGTGGCGGGGGCCACATGGACGCTGCACACGACCGCGCGCGGTCTGCGGTTGAGCATGAGCATGCCCGCGAAGGATTCGCTGAGCACGACGGTGTGGCTCGCCGCCGGGAGCCCGCGTCTGTCGGCGCCGCACTCCACGAGAACGCTGGGAGCCTGCGTGGTGAGCGCCTCGGGACGAGCGTGCCCGGTGACGATCTCCTGGCGCGGGCGGCGCACGGCGACCCTCGAAGTCGCCGCCGCGGGAGCGCCCCTCGGCCGCATCGGGGCTCAGTAGATCTTCGGGATCGAGCTCTGGATGTTGCGATGGAGCTCTTTGGCGATAACCAGCAGCGCCGGACGGGCGGCGCCGAGCGAGCTCACGAGCCCGGCATCCCAGGTGGCTTTCCTGGCGCTCTGTGGGGTGCCGGGGGAGCGCCAGTGGTAGTAGTAGATCCGCGTGATCCGCGGGCTCAGCTGCGCGAGTGAGAAAATGTTCCTGGCCACCCTGGCCGCGTACTCGACGCCGTGATAGATCAGTCGGCCTTTGAAGCGCCACCACACGACGCCCCCGACCTCACTGAACCAGACCTGTCCGCGAGTCGCCGCCAGGAACCGCTTGACCAGGACTGATTTGCCGGTGCTGGCACTCTGGTAAGGGTTGAACGGCCAGATCCTCGGATAGGGATGGGCCTTTTGGAGAAACTCATCGACCCACGCCTCGACGTTGCCGTCTGAGTCCAGGATGTCCGGCGCGGTCACCTCACACCCGCGGCAGTGTGCTGCCAGCACGTTGTAGTACTGCGCCGCCAGCCACGGACGATGCTCGGTCGGCTGGGAGGCGTGAGTGGCCTCGTCCCAGGGGACGAACTCCTTGACCCACGGAAACAGCTTGCGGAAACGCAAGAACGCGGCCAGGAACTGCGCAGGCGTGGGCGCGCGATCGTTGGTGTCCGCGTGTTGAAAGGTGATCATCGGCGTGATCTGGTGGGTGTTCCTGACAGCGTCCAGCCATGCCGTGACGTTCGCGAGGTCGCGTGGTACCAGCGCAACGTTCCACGGCACCACGTCGCGGGCGAGGTGGATGCCGAGCTCTGCGACTCGCGGATCGGAGAAGGTGCGCGGTTCATAGTCGGCGAGCCCGAAGCGAAACGAAGCGTTACGGCCGCTCGCCCCGGTGCTCGCCGTCGATAGGCCCGCGGCGAGCAGGCCGGCGAGCGCGAGGCAGAGGAGTAGCAGCGCGCCGAGAACGCCGGCACGGGCGGGCGAGCGTCGAGTGTGTGGGTGCATGCGTACGCGCATGGCGAAGATGGTTATATCGGGTGGCTTATAACTCGTTATAAGTCGCTAGACCCGATCGACAGCGGTCGCTCACCGAAGGCCAAGCGGTTGGGAGACATGCTCCAGCTCCTCTGTGACCACTAGATGATTGATTCCACGGCTCTCTAAGCGCAGTAGTCGACCAGCGCCCGGCTTGGCCGTCCCAGTTGGTGGTTTAGAGATATCGCAGCGGCGAGGGTGAGCAGCCGCTGCAGGATGCGCTCTCTGAGCCCGGCGAGCGTTCGAGCGCCATGGCGCTCCAGGGTGAGGGTCCCCTTGCAGCTCCAGAAGATCGACTCGATCCGCTGGCGGATCGGCGCCAGGTGCGGTCCTCGGCCCGGCTCGTCCTTTCGCCTTGGCCGCAAGATCGTCGCGCCCAGCTCACTGACGGCCTGGGCGAATGCCCTGCCGGCGTAGCCCTTGTCGCCTATCAATGTCTCGCCGCCTGTGCGGCGAGTGCGGGCCAAGAGCTCCAGCGCGACGTCACGCTCATCGCGTTTGGGCGAGGCCACCGCGATCGCTCTGGGTGTGCCGTCGGGGGCAAAGATCGCGTGCAGGCGAAAGCCCCAGAAGAACCGTGAATGGCTGCGGCAATAGCCGTAATCCGCTGCGTCGCCCAGCTGAGAGCGCTTGACGGTCTCGCGGCTTCTGGCGCACTCCACCGGAGTGCTGTCAACGAGCATAAGATCGTCGTAGAACCCCGGGCTCTGGGACGCGAACACACTCATCAGCCACTCAAGCGTCTCGGTGAGCCGGCGGCGGCGCTTGAAGTAACCAGGCTGAGCAGGGAGCTTCGGAAACAGATGGCGCAGATGCTTGGAAGCGACCGCCAGAAAGCGCCGGTCAGAGGGTATGCCCATGATCGCCTGTGCGACACACAGCGTGACGACCTCCGCGTCTGTGACGCTTCGCTTGGCGTTCTTCGATCGCCCAGGCAGGAGATCGTCGGCCGTGATGTAAACGGCAGTGAGCAGCAGGTCGAGGTCGGCGTCCATCGAGGCCCCCTTCGGGTCGTCGGCTGGCTATTGAGTACCGCCGACTTCGACCCCGCTGCTTATAAATCCTCGATATCCACAGGCTTTGCCGTGGAATCAATCATCTAGGCGCTACGCGGCTCAAAAACCAGGCCCACTGCCGCCCGCGCCCTGAATGCCATGTGTATCAGGCGATTGCGCGCTGGGGCAGGCGTACCACGGGTGCGAGCTCTGGGGTCACATGGCCGTGCATCTCGCCGTCGCTCAGCGACAGGGCGCGGTCGGCGCCAAAGAGGCCTGTGCTCTCGCTGACGGTTGTCAGGACGGCGATGCCCTCGCGCGCGAGCGAGCGCAGCAGCGCCAGGATCCCGTCGCGGTCGAGCAGGTCGACGCCCTTGGTGGGCTCGTCGATCAGCAGCAGCGACGGTGCTTTGGCGAGACCCTGTGCGATTGCTACCCGGACGGTCTCGGTGCTGTCGAGCTCGCGTGGCGCCAGCGTGGCGCAGCGCTCGACGCCAGTGCGCTCCAGTGCCGCTTGCGCAAGCGTTCTGGCCGCAAACGGTGTCTCGCCCCGTGCGAGCGACCCGGCGATGATCTCGTCGAGCACGACTGGGCCGTCCGTGAAGTGGAGTGGGGGGCGGCAGTATGCGATTCCGTCAGTCAGAGCGGCGCCTGCCTTGGTGGCGAGATCGTGTCCGGCGAAGCGCACCACGCCCGTGTCCGGTGCTTCGATGCCAGCGGCGAGGCGCAGCAACGTAGAGCGTCCGGAGCGTCGCAGCCCCCAAACGGCCACGAGTTCGCCCATGTCGAGCTCGAGCGAGACGTCTCGCAGTGCGTTCAGCTCGTGCGCTCCGTGGTGGTAGCGCTTGCTGAGGTGCTGGAGCTCGAGCAGGCTCATTGCTCCTGGTCGCGCTCCTCGATGACCGAGTTGAGCTCTCTGCGGGCGTATTCGATCCAGGAGAGCTTGACGCCGAGCGTGACGCGCTCGTCCTCCTGTTCGAGTCTTCGTGTGAGACGGTTACGTTCGCCTGCCGATGGCTGCTCAGCGTCGGCGAGCTTGGCCTGTTCGGCCTCCTCCAGGCACTCGCTCTCATATTGATCGATGACCGCCAGGGCCGCCTCGGGCTGGAGCATCACCAGCTGGCGGGCGAACATCAGCGATCGGCGTTGCTGCTCGGCGGCTTCGCCGATCAGCCACTCCTTGTAGGCACGCACTCCCTCCGCTGTCGCACGGTAGGAGATCCGGGGTTGGCGGGATGCGTCGGACTCGGTGGGCTCTGGTGGGAGTTCCTCTATCAATCCCCGGCTGCTCAGCATCTCCAGCGTCTTGTAGATCCTCACGTCGCCGCTCACCGCGATCTCCTCGCCGAAGGTGCGCTCGAAGCGACGCGCCAGCTCATAGCCGTAGCTCGGGCGCTCGATCACCAGTCCAAGGAGCGGCCAGCCGAGGGTCGAGCGCAACTCCGCGACCTGACCGTCTTTGGCGGCGTGTTCGCTCATCGCACAAACAGCGTAAACCCGCCAGGGACTACTTATCTTTTAGAACTTTTCTCTTCAAGACTTGTTGGGGCACAGCACGCAGAGCATGATCGCCACACGATGAGATGTGGAGAGGCCGACTCGCCTCAGGGCGATACATGTGTGATGAGCAATCAGGGGGTGGCTGCTGTGTCCGGTCGTTACGAGTCGGGGTCTGTTCGAGCGTCGCTGCCCCATACCTCTCCGGTGGTGGCGTTCGAAGAGGCTCCGGTCCAGGACCCCTCCCCGGATCGGACTCGTCTGGGCGTCGCGGCCCGCACCTCGGGCCGCGACGCCCACCAATCTGAACACAAGTCCACTGAGGAGAAACTGGCATGAGCACCACCAAACCATTGCCCCAGGGAGGGCTCATACACGGGCCGAGTTTTCCTCACGTCCCAACACCAAAGATCCTAAACGCTCGTAGGCTGACCCTGGCGACCCTGGCCTCGCTCTGTGCGCTGGCTCTGTGCCTCGGTGCTACTACGGGACCTGCCTGGGCTGCAGGGGGGTCCTTCCAGTTCGGTCCCCTCGGCGAAGAAGCAGGGCAGATCGACTACGGCGCGGCCGGCATGGCGGTCGACTCCACAAGCGGCGACATATACGTCAGCGACACAAACAACAACCGGATCGACAAGTTCGACTCATCCGGAAAATTCCTGATGGCCTGGGGCTGGGGCGTGGCCACCGGCGCCAACGAATTCCAGACGTGCACGACCTCGTGCCGGCGGGGGCAGGAAAGCGGGGAAGGCGCCGGCGCGTTCTGCCTGCAGAACGGTGTTGCGGTCGATCAGAGCAACGGCGATGTATACGTCGATGACTTCTGCAACTACCGCGTCCAGGAGTTCGACTCGTCCGGGAAATTCCTGCTGATGTTCGGCGGCCATGTGAACAAGAACGGCACGAATGTGTGTGTCGCAGGCGAAGAATGCCTGAGGGGCACGGAAGGGACGGGCGACGGCGAATTCAACGAGGTCTATGAAAAAGCCTACATCGCGGTGGGTCCCGGGGGCGACGTGTACGTGGGCGACAAGGCGCGCGTGGAGATCTTCGAACCGTCTGGTGCTTGGAAGGAAAACATCTCCCTCTCCGCGCTCTCGAGCGAAGGCAAAGTCACGGGACTGGCGGTGAACTCCCTCGGCGACGTGTTCGTGAAGGACGAAGGTGTGCCCGGCGTACGCGAGTTCGAACCCCCTCTGTACCTCGAATCACCCACGAAGTTCGACGAAGGCAGCGAAACGGTCGATTCGATAGCGCTCGACTCCTCGGGAGATCTCTACATCTCCGAGAACAGAGCCAAATACTCCGAACCTTGTGCGTGCGATTTCAAGGAGTTCAGCCCATCCGGTCAGCAGCTCGAGATCTTTGGCGGGCACACTCTGATCAGCGTCACCGGAGCGCTGGCGTACGACGAAGCGCTCAAAGAGCTCTTGACCTACGGGACCGATCAGGAAACCACCGAAGACGGCCATGACGGGGTCTGGGCGTTCACGGTTCCGTCTCCGGGCCCACTGGCGGAGCCGGGCAGCGAGCAGGCGACTCCCGAACTGCGGGGCGCGGCGACGCTCCAAGCGACGGTCAATCCCGAGGGCGAAACCAGCGAAGTTAAGTTCGAATATGTCGATGAAGCGAATTTCAAGGCGAGCGGATACGCGAGCGCAACGAGCACAGCGCCCGAATCGATCAGCTCGAGCTTCGAAGATCAGCACGTGGTGGTCCACCTGCCCCAGAAGGCGCTCGTTCCGGGCCTGACCTATCACTGGCGGGTCGTGGGCAAGAACTCACAAGGCACGAATGCCGGGCCGGATGATAGCTTCGAAGAGATCCCGGCGGCCGAAATCGAAGGTCCCTGGGCCGCGCGCGTGACGGCGACGAGCGCGACGCTCTCGGCGAGGATCAATCCGTTGGGGGCCAGCACGAGCTTCCGCCTCGAATACGGCACCGGCGTCCCCTACGACCACGTCTTGACAGGAAGCGTGGGCGAAGGCATGGGCTCCGTACTGATCGAACACCACATCCAAGAACTCGCGCCGTCCACCACGTATCACTACCGCATCGTGACTGAAAGTGAAGTTGGCAACGTCGAAGGCGCGGATCGGACCTTCACCACCCAACTGGCGAGCGCGGAACTCGCGCTGCCGGACGGCAGGTCGTGGGAACTCGTCTCGCCACCCGACAAAGGCGGGGCGCTGATCGAAAACATCGAACACGTCCAGGCCGCGAGTGACGGCAGCGGGATCGTGTACGCCGCAAGCGAAGCGATCGGGGAAGGCATCGTGGGGCACGTCGGCAACAATGCCGAAGCTATCGCCGGTGCCACTCTCCTCTCCAGGCGCGAAGCCGGAGGCTGGCGCACACATGACATCTCGCCGACGCAGACACTCACGCCGGAAGGACAATCGGCGCTCGCCCTGTTCGGCGCCGCCGAAGCCTTCATGACCTTCACCCCGAATCTCTCGCTGGGTGTATTGGAACCGCGATTTGGCCTCGGCCACACGCAGCAGTCCCCGGAAGCGACGGAACCTACGCTATACCTGCGCAACGACATCGATGAAACATATGCCCCGCTGGTTAGTGCGGCAGATGTACCGCCTGGAACCAAATGGGATCCAGGCGGATATGCGAGCACTTGGGAAAACATGTCATTCCAAGCGTCGACCCCCGATCTCAGCCATATCCTCTTCTCTGATTGGGCGCCTCTGACCCCGGAAGCGGTCACCGAACATGGCGCAGGAGACGAAGAGAAATCGAACCTGTACGAGTGGAGCAGTGGGCATCTCCAACTGGTCAACATCGTTCCCAACCAGGCAACCAAACGCGAAGAAGCAGAGGTGGGAGCATCCTTCGGCACAGGCTTCGAAGGCGGCGGCGCCTACCCCAATCCCTGGGCGATGTCGAGCGACGGGCGCTGGATCGTATTCAGATACGGCCAGTTGGGGGTTGGCACCTGGTATGTGCGCGACATGGTCGAACACAAGACTGTGCCGTTCGGCCGTCCCAACGGGAAGTCAGTGTTTGAGACGATGAGCAGGGATGGTTCGAGGCTCTTCTACCTTGAAAAGCAGGGCGGGGAACAGGAAGGCGAACTGTACGTGTTCGATCCCGCTACCGGAGCGACCACCAACCTCACCGCCGATCATCTCGACGGGGAACTGAGCGCCGGTGTGCAGAATCCGGTCATCGGGATCAGCGAAGACGGCTCCTACGTCTACTTCGTCGCCAAGGGAGTGCTCGCGAGCGGGGCGAGCCAAGGGCAGGACAACCTCTACGTGATGCACTACGACGGGAGCGAATGGCAGACCACGTTCATCGCGACGCTCTCCAGCGAAGATCAGCCCGACTGGACCTATTCGCGCAGCAGCGAAGTCAGGAACATCACCTCTCGGGTGACGCTGAACGGCGGCTACCTGGCGTTCATGTCAGAGCGCTCGCTGACGGGCTATGACAACCGCGACGCGCGCAGCGGGCAGCCCGATGAGGAGGTCTACCTTTACGACGCCGCGACGAACCATCTCGTGTGCGCGTCGTGCAACCCCACGGGCGCACGCCCGATAGGCGTGTTCGACCATCAGGGAGGAGAACTCCTCATGGATCAGAGCGGAGCGTGGGTGCCCGAAGGCGGCGAAGGCCGCCATTGGCTGGCTGCGACGATCGCGCCGGACTGGCACACGAACTGGTACGCGGCGTTCCATCAGACCGACTACCTCTCAAACGACGGGCGGCTCTTCTTCAACAGCAGCGACGCACTGGTGCCGCAGGACACCAATGGCCTCGCGGACGTCTACGAGTACGAGCCGCCCGGCGTTGGGAGTTGCACGAGCGTGAGCCCGACGTTCAGCGAAGCGGAGGGCGGCTGCGTGAATCTGATCTCCTCGGGACAGTCCTCGGCGGAATCCACGTTCCTGGACGCGAGCGAAAGCGGCAATGACGCGTTCTTCATCACCGCGGCCAAACTGGTCGTTGCGGACTATGACACCGCCCAGGACGTCTATGACGCCCACGTTTGCACGGAAGCCGTACCGTGCCGCGCCGAACCGGTCTCGTCGCCGGAATGCACGAGCGGAGACTCCTGCAAGGCGGCGCCGTCGCCGCAGCCCACGCTGTTCGGGCCCCCGCCGAGTCAGACCTTCAACGGCGCCGGCAACGTGGTGCCACAGCCGAAAGTCGTGACGAACACCACGCCGAAGAGCTGCGCGAAGGGCAAGGTTCGCAAGCGCGGAAAGTGTGTGAAGAAGGCTGCTGTGCACAAGAAGCGAAAGCGCGGGAGTAAGCGCGCTGCGGCCAAGTCGAGGGGAAGGGGCAAATGATGAGGATCTTGCGAGCGATCGCGCGTATCGCATTGGCCACGACGCTTACGACGGCGCTGGTGGCGCTGCTTGCCGCCGGGCAGGCGTCGGCCGCGCAGCCGTGGTGGCACGTGGCGACCATATCGGCACCCGCCGCTCCCGACGGAACCGAAGCGAGGATCGATGTGATCGCAGACAACGTTGGCGATGCCCCGACCTCCGGAACCTTCAAAGAACACGAGGAAGAAGCGCTCTTCACGGGAGAAGCCAAAGGCTGGGTCACGATCGTCGACAAGCTGCCGGCCGGCATAACCGTGCTCGAAGCACATGGAGGAGGCGGCGGCGAGTCGCTGAACTGGTACGCGCAGGAAGGCACTGAAGAACTTTTCAGGGAGTTCGAAAAGTTCGGGTTCAAACCGCCGAAGCTCTGCTCGGTCTCGGGGCAGACCGTCGAATGTAAATATGTCGCCCCGGTGCGTTCCTATGAACAGGCGATCCTGGAGATCAGAGCGACCGTCGCCCCCGGATCTGGCCAAGGAGTCAACGAAGTCACCGTCTCCGGCGGCGGCAGCCTCTCATCAAGCTCGCATCGGCCACTCGAGGTGGAAGCGCCCGCACCGCCGTACGGGGTGCAGACCTATGAAGTCACCCCCGAAGAAGAAAATGGTGTGGTTGCCACCCAGGCAGGCTCCCATCCTTTCCAGCTGACCTCGACGCTGATGTTCAACACGCAGGCCGTGAAGATCGAAGAAGTCGCAAAACTCTCAGAACAGGTGTGGAGCCCAGAAGTGCAGCCCATGGCATTCACCAAGGACCTGCACTTCAACCTGCCCGCGGGGCTCGTGGGCAACCCTACTCCTCTGCCAAAGTGCAGCCTGCACCTGTTCCTGCAGTTCTTTGGGAGCAAAGCGAAGAAGCTATGTCCAGACAATACGGTCGTGGGCGTGGCGACACCGATCACGACTCCCTTTCAAGGCAACGGAACCAATCCGCGTGCGATCAGCGAGCCTCTCTACATTCTCGAACCGTCGGTCGGCGAGCCGGCGAAGTTCGGGTTCCCGACACCCGTCGGGCCGGTGATCCTCGACACCTCGGTGCGCACGGGCGGTGACTACGGCGTCGTGGTCACGGTGCCTAACATCACCCAGACCCTCGCGTTCATCGGCACCGTGGTCACCTTCTGGGGTGTTCCCGGCGACACGCGACACGACAAATCGCGCAACTACGACTGCCTACTGTCCACGGCAGTCCAGGAAGGCGATCCGGAAGAATCCTGCCCAGTCAACGAAAAACCCCAGCCGCTGTTGATCATGCCCACCTCTTGCACCGGCCCGCTGCATACCTCCGTCGAAGCGGATCCGTGGAATCAGATCGGCCAGTTCACAACCAAGGAATACACCTTCCAGAACAGCGAAGAAGAACCGACCGGGGAGGACGGCTGCAATCAATTGAACTTCGAACCTACGATCAGCGTCGCGCCCGACGGCCAGCAGGCCAGCACTCCGACGGGTTTGACCGTGGGTGTGCACGTCCCGCAGGAAGCGAGCCTCAACCCCGAAGGCCTGGCCGAGTCCACGGTGAAGAACACGACCGTCACCTTGCCCGCCGGCGTCTCGCTGAATCCATCCGGCGCGGACGGCCTGCTCGCGTGCAGCGAAAGCGAAGTGGCCCTCGACAGTCCCGCCGCTCAGACGTGTCCGGAATCGTCGAAGATCGGGACGGTGGAAGTCCACACGCCCTTGCTTCCAAATCCATTGGTGGGAGCCGCGTACCTGGCTCAGCAGAGTGCCAACCCGTTCGGCAGTCTCGTCGCGCTCTATCTCGTCGTCTATGACCCTGTCTCCGGCGTTCGCGTGAAGCTCGCCGGGCAGGTCACGCCCGACCTTGTGACGGGTCAGCTGACATCGACATTCGATGAAACCCCCCAGCTGCCCTTTGAAAGTCTCGCGATCCACTTCTTCGGCGGGTCGAGAGCCCCCTTGGGGACTCCCGCGGTGTGTGGCGGCTATACGACTACGGCTTCGATCTCGCCGTGGTCTGGCAATCCTCCGGTGCAGGCGTCCTCGGAATTCAAGATCACGTCCGGCCCGAACGGTACGCCCTGCTCGAGTCCGCTGTCGTTTGCGCCGTCGTTGGCGGCAGGTACGACGAGCATCCAGGCCGGTGGGTTTACGCCGTTCACGATGACTATGTCGCGTGAAGATGGCGAACAAAATCTGCAGGCGATCCAGCTGCACATGCCGCCCGGGCTTTCGGGGACGCTCTCGACCGTCAAGCTGTGCGGTGAACCGCAGGCGGACGAAGGGACGTGTGGCCCTGAAAGTCTGGTCGGGGAAACGACGGTCAGCGTCGGCCTGGGCGGGAACCCGTTCACTGTGAAGGGCGGCAAGGTGTACATCACTGGGCCTTATGAGGGCGCGCCGTTCGGCCTGTCGATCGTGAACCCCGCGAAGGCGGGGCCGTTTGACCTGGAGAAAACCGCGGCGCACAGCCCTGCCTGTGACTGCCTGGTCGTCAGGGCGAAGATCGAAGTGAACCCCGTCACGGCGGGTCTGACGATCACCAGCGATGACAGCGGCAACTACAAGATCCCGACGATCATCGAAGGCATACCGCTGGAGATCAAGCACGTGAACGTCACGATCAACCGGCCGAACTTCACGTTCAACCCGACGAACTGCGAAAAGCTTGCGATCACGGGCACGCTGTTCTCAACCGAAGGATCAAGCGATCAGCTGTCTGTGCCCTTCCAGGCGACCAACTGCGCGGTGCTGTCCTTCCAGCCGCACGTGTCCGCTTCGACGTCTGGAAAGACATCGCGCAGCGAAGGCGCGAGTCTGCATGTGAAGCTCACCTACACGGCGGGTCCATACGACACCAACATCGCCAAGTTCAAGCTGGATCTGCCCAAGCAGCTGCCGTCCAGGCTCTCGACGCTGCAGAAGGCCTGCCCGGCGGCTGTGTTCGAAGCCAACCCCGCGTCCTGCCCCGCCGCCTCGAAGATCGGCGCGGCCCATGCGACCACCCCGCTGATCCCTGTGGCGCTGGAAGGCCCGATGTACTTCGTCTCCCACGGCGGCGCGAAGTTCCCTGAAGTAATCGTCGTGCTGCAGGGCTACGGCGTCACGATCGACCTGCACGGCGAAACGTTCATCAACAAAGAAGGCATTACGAGCTCCACCTTCGCCACCGTTCCCGACGCTCCGGTTGGCACCTTCGAAGCGAACCTGCCCGAGGGTCCGGACTCCGCCCTGGCGGCCAATGGCAACCTCTGCGGCTCGAAACTGTCGATTCCGACCGAAATCAAGGCCCAAAACGGCGCCGAAGTCAACGTGAGCACCCCGATCTCCGTCACGGGCTGCAAGAAGACAATCAAGGTCGTGCGCCACAAGACCAAGGGTAAGAAGGCAACTGTGGTGGTCAGCGTGCCCTCGGCCGGAAAGCTCGTTGCGGGCGGCACGGGCCTCTCCAGTGCGACCGAGAGGCCAAGCAAGGCGGGGAACGCGACGATCGAGCTCTCCCTCTCCACAAAGGGGCGAGCCTTTCTGGCTCGTCACCGCGGCCGTATGCTCGCCACCCACATCAGACTGACCTTCATCCCGAAGAACGGCATGACGCTCACCGGCTCGGTGATGCTGCTCCTGCCCTGAGTTCGCCGGCCAGGTGTCGCTGGGCCAGGCGAGGCTCTATGTGCCAGGAGATCGCTGACTCGGCCAGTCCGCGCTGAGACCGGCCCGGCCGGCCGTACTGGCGCGAGGCCACGTTGTCTCCCACCTCTCATCGAGCAATCGAGTGGATGCTGCCGGGGTTGGAGTGGCCAGTTCGGTGGCCATGACGCGAAATCGGGATCGGCAAACCGCGAAAGCGGGAATGAATTGGGCGCGAAAGCGGGAATGAGAAGCTCGCAAGAGCGGTATCGTGCACCTGTGCCCTCTGCCCATTACGTTCCCCGCTTGGCCGACACGCGCCTGGAGGAACTCTTCGCGGAGCTGCCTGCACTGCTGATCGTCGGTCCTCGCGCCACTGGAAAGACGACGACCGCGCGCCGTCATGCACGCACCGTCGTGCGCCTGGACAGGGAGGCCGAGGCGGGAGCGTTCCGCGCCGATCCAGACGTCGCGCTGCGCGCGCTGGCGACACCCGTGCTGCTCGACGAGTGGCAGGCGGTCCCTGGCGTGCTTGGCGCGGTCAAGCGGGCTGTTGACGACGAGACCGGTGCCGGGCGTTTTCTGCTGACCGGGAGCATGCACGCTGATCTCGACACACAGGCATGGCCGGGCACCGGGAGGCTCGTGCGCGTACAGATGTACGGGCTGACTGTCCGCGAGATGAACGGCCGGCCGCAGGGCCAGCCGTTCATTGACAGGCTCGCCCACGCCAACATGGACGCACTCACGCCATCGACGGACCAGCCGGACCTGCTGGGCTATGTAGAACTCGCGCTGCGCGGCGGCTTTCCTGAAGCGGTGCTGCAGCTCTCCGGCTCCAACCGGCGTGCGTGGCTGGAGGGCTATGTCGACCAGCTTCTGACCAGAGACATCGAGAGGCTCGACGGTCACCGTGATCCCCGTCTCTTGCGCCGCTACTTCGAGGCTCTTGCGCTCAGCTCCGCTGGGATGGCCGAGAGCAAGACCCTTTACGACGCGGCTGGGATCGACCGCAAGACCGCGATCTCCTACGAGCGCCTGCTCACAAACCTCCTCGTGCTCGACACGATGCCAGCCTGGATGAGCAACAGGCTCTCGCGTCTTGTCAAGACCGGCAAGCGCTATCTCGTGGACCCATCGCTGATCGGAGCGGCGCTACGCCTCGACGAGGCGGCCGTGCTCCGCGACGGCGATCTGCTCGGTCGCATTCTCGATACGTTCGTTGTCGCTCAAATCAGACCTGAGGTCGAGCTCAGCCCCTCGCGGCCGCGCCTGCATCACCTGCGCGCCAGGGATGGCGGACACGAGGTGGACTTGATCGCCGAACTGCCAGCAAACGACGTCGTCGCCATCGAGATCAAGGCCACCGCGGCCCCGCGGCCCTCCGATGCCGCGCACCTCGTTTGGATGCGCGACCGGCTTGGAGACCGGTTTCTCGCCGGCGCGGTGCTACACACTGGCCCGCGTCCGTTCCAACTCGCCGAGCGGATCTTCGCACTGCCGATCTGCACGCTATGGGGGTGAGGTGGCCGTGCGCGACCGCGGAGTGATGGTCAGGCGTCTGGCACTCTGGGCACCGGTGGTGTTGGGCGGGATCAGCCTCCTGCTTGTCCTCGCGCACATTCAGCAGATCATCGGAGCGCTCTACGCCAACGGCGATGTGGCCTCTGCGCCGGTCATCGGCGCCCTGATCGGCCACGCCCCCGCTGATCGAACGGTCCTGCTCGGCCAGTACCCGTGGTACGAGTCGCTGTGGTTCATGGAACTGACGCACGGCCTGCCCGCCTACCGGCAGATCTGGGAGGCGGCGCCCATCGCGTTCTCGGCCTTCGGCTACGGACTGCTGATCGCCTGTGCATGGGTGTGCTTCGGCCGCACCCGAGGGCTGCTGGTGGGGGCTCTGCTGGCGAGCACCAGCGTGGAGATGCGAACCGTCCTGTTCACGCTCGACTTCCACGGAGCGCTCGTCGTCCACGCCTGCGTGCTGCTGGCCGGCCTGGTGATCGTGTTGCGCGCCGAGCGGCTGGCGCCCTGGGCGATCGGCCTGCTGGCTGTGCTGGTCGGCTGCTTCACCGCGCTGGGAGTGGCCTCGGATAAGACCATGTACATCGCGGCGATCGTCCCGTTTCTGCTCACCGGTGTGGGCATGTGGGCTCGGAGCACGATCGCGGCCGGGAGCGGGCGGGTTCGCGAGCGTCGCCTGGCCTTGTTCACGCTCGCGGTGTGCACAGTAGCTGTGGTCGGCGGCGAGCTGGCCGCGGCCGCAATGCGCCACGACCGGGTGATCGCGGCGCCCTACACCGTGTCCTTCGTCTCGCTGGGGCACCTGGCTTCGAATATCGAAATCTTCCTCAGCGCCTTCGCGAGCCTCGCCGGCGGCGAGTTCTTCGGAGCCTCGGCCACCGGCACAAACTTCTTGACCTTCGTCGCCGGAGTGCTGGGATTCGCTGCTCTGGCCGCCGTCGCCCGCTGGCTGTGGCAGCGCGCGCCCACCCTCTGCATCGCACCCGAGGAGGAGTCTTCGCGCTCCACCGCCGCCACTGCCTACATCATCTTCTGGGCGCTCGTGCTGGTCTGCCTGACGGGCGGGTTCGTCTTGACCAGCACCCCGATAGACGCCTCCTCCGCTCGCTACATCGCCTGCGACTTCGTCGCCGTCGCCGCTTTGCTGCCCGCGCTCGCCCCGATCGAGCGAGGTCTCGCGCACGGCGTCCTGGCCGTCGCGATCACGCTCTTCGTCGGGCTGGGGCTCTACTTCGACATCGACCGCATCACCGGCCCGCCCAACACCTACCCGACCAGCAAGACCGTCGCCGAAATCGAGCGGTACCTGCTCGCCCACGGCGCGAGGAATGGCTATGCGCCCTACTGGGACGCAGCCGATGTGTCCTGGGGAACGCACCTGCACATCCATGCCTATCCGCTGGAACGATGCACCCTCTCCCTCGGAGTCTGTCCGATGCGCCTGAACCAGATATCCAGCTGGTATGCGCCCACCGGCTCCCACGTCACCTTCCTGCTCACAGACCTCACCAACCTGGGCAACGTGCCGATCCCCGATCCCTTTGGCACGTTCGTCACCCAGGCGGTCTTCGGCAACGTCAACGTCTACATCTACGACCACGACGTCGCTGGCGCGCTGTAGCGTGGCGCGGCTCGGTTGGTTGCGTTTTGGGGCCCTCATGCGTCTATATGGGTATGGCGCGTGATCCGGATGCTCGTGGCGATGGTGAGCTGTTGTCGGCCAGCCGTGCCGTTGGGCATGGGTTTGGCGAGTTCTACCGTCGTCATCGTGCGGCGGTTCTCGCGTTTCACGGTGCTCGGGTTCGCGAGCCCGAGCTTGCGGCTGACCTGACCGCGGAGACATTTGCGGCGGCGTTGCTGGTCGTGCAGGATCGCTCGCGTGAGCTGCCCCGGCAGCCGGTTGCATGGCTATTCACGATCGCACATCACTTATGCGTGGACAGCTATCGCCGCGGCCAGGTCGAGGCTGCCGCCCGCCAGCGCCTGGCGCTGGAGCGTGTCGAGCTCGATGACGAGGACATCGAACGGATCACCCAGGTCCTCGACTCGACCGATCTGCACGTGCATCTGCTGCAGGCGCTTCCGCCGGAGCAGTTCGACGCCCTGTGTGCCCGGGTCCTCGAGGAGCGCCGCTACATCGATATCGCCCAGGAGCTTCGCTGCTCGCCGGCGGTCGTACGGATGCGCGTGAGCCGCGCCCTGAAAACGCTTCGCAATGCCGGATTGGAGGCTTGCAATGACTGACGTGCTCGACCGGATCGGCGATCAACTGGAGCAGGCAGAGCTGGGGCTGTGGCGGACTGCCCAGACCGGGCAGGCCAGGCGCGTGTCGCCTGTGCCCAAGCGAGCAGCCAGCTGGCTGCGCCGGCACCTGATCGTGGTCGCGGCGCTGATCGGAATTTCGGGCGTCGCAGGGGGGGTCGCGGTGGCGGACTCACTAGGTGAAAGGGCGATCAATCCCCAAGCGTGGGTGGAAGGACAGCGGGTACAGCCCGAGAGCGCGGTGTCATCCGATCAGAGTGCGTTCCTGGGGATTCTGCGTCGCCCGCGGACGCCCGCCGATGCCCTACCGCCGGCCGAAGCCCATGTATTCCTTGACTCTCCCGCAGCCGCCAACGGCGCGAACGTGACGCTCGCGAGGCGCGCGCAGGGATTCAGCGCTGGCGCCGCGGCCTGGATCGTTCCGGGCAACGGGATGATCTGCTTCATCTTCGACAACCCGCCTGCAGGTGGAGGCGGGACATGCCAGCCCGATGCGAGTGTGAGCTCAGGCGGCTTTCCGGTGTTGACCGGAGCGGCGGGCGCATATCCAGGCATTAGCTCAGTCGCGGGGGTCGTTCCCGACGGCGTGAGCGAAGTGACGCTCGCGATCATCCACAAGGGGACCGTCGTGGTCCCGGTCCACGAAAACGTCTATATGGCCACCATCCATGGCGGCCTCGCGTCCGTGACCTACCAGGGCCCCAACGGCCCAGTGGTGCTAGGAAACTGAACCGTATGCCGGTGCAGCCGGGTCGCTGTGAGGTGGCCTCGCCGCCCTTTGCAGCGGTTTCCGAGAGAATCAACCCCAATGCATGTCACCGCCAAGGCCGACTACGCCGTCAGGGCCGTCATCGAGCTCGCCGCCGGCAGCGGCGATGCGCCCCGCAAGGTCGACGAGCTCGCCAAGGCCCAGGCGATTCCCGTGTCCTTCCTGGAGAACATCCTGACCCAGCTGCGCTCCTCCGGGATCGTTCGCAGCCAGCGCGGACCAGAAGGCGGCTACTGGCTGGCGCGACCAGCCGCTCAGCTCACCCTCGCCGAGGTGATCCGTGCTGTGGAGGGGCCGCTCGTCGGGGTGCGTGGACAGCGCCCCGAAGAGGTCGAATACGAGGGATCGGCAAAGGAGTTGCAGCAGGTCTGGATCGCACTGCGCGCCAACCTGCGCGCTGTCCTGGAGCGGGTGACTGTCGCCGACGTGGCGGCTGGCAAGCTGCCAAAGGAGGTGCTCGCATTGACACGCGACGAGGACGCCTGGCAAATGCGCTGAGCGTCTCCGCGCTCGGGCTTCGCTCAGGCGAACATGCGCGGAGCGGGCAGCCTGACGGCGAGGATCTGACCCTGCTCGAGCTCGAGCTCACTCGCAAGCTCGCGCGTCACCTGCGCCCAGACATCTCGTCCGTCCTCCAGCGTCAGCTCCACGCGGACCTCGAAGCCCAGATGCGCGACCCTGCGCACGAGCGCCTCGGTGGAGGTACTGTCTGGGAACGGGAGGATCTGGATGTCATGCGGGCGCATGAGCGCATCGCCGAGGCGGTTGACCGGTCCGATGAAGGACATGACGAACTCGTTGCTGGGGTGCTCGTAGAGCTCGCGCGGCGAGCCCGTCTGCTCGATCCGTCCCGCGTTCATGACCACGATCTGACCGGCGACTTCCATCGCCTCCTCCTGGTCGTGAGTCACGAAGATCGTGGTCACATGGATCTCGTCGTGCAGGCGTCGCAGCCACTCCCGCAGCTCGCCGCGCACCTGGGCGTCGAGCGCTCCGAACGGCTCATCGAGCAGCAGCACGCTCGGTTGGGTGGCCAGCGCGCGTGCCAGCGCCATCCGCTGCAGCTGGCCGCCTGAGAGCTGGGAGGGGTAGCGCTCGCCCAGGCCCTCCAGACGCACCAGCCCAAGCAATTCCTCAACGCGCGCGCGGATCTCGGGCTTCGGGCGTTTGCGAACGCTCAGGCCGAAGGCGACGTTGTCGTGGACGGTCATGTGCTTGAACGGCGCATAGTGCTGGAAGACGAAGCCCACGCCACGACTGCGCGCGGGCGAGTCGGTCATCTCGTGGCCGCCGATCAGCACGGTGCCGCTGTCGGGCGTCTCGAGTCCCGCGATCACCCGCAAAAGTGTGGACTTGCCGCTGCCGCTCGGGCCGAGCAGGGCGGTGAGCGAGCCGTCCTCCACCAGCACGTTGACGCTCTCAAGCGCGGCGAAGGAGCCAAAGCGCTTGGAGACCTCCTTGACCTCGATGGCCATCTCAGGCTCCCTTCGGCTCCACCGTGACGCCGGCAGGCCGTCTACGGGTCCGGCGAGTGAGCAGGTTCATCGCGAGCAGGGTGCCCAGTGCCAGCAGTGCCAGGATCACGGCGGCAGTGTACGCCCCGGTCGTGTCGAAGTTCTCGATGCGATTCTGGACGTAGAGGGGCAAGGTTTCGGTCTGGCCCTCAAGGCGCCCCGAGACGATGCTGACGGCGCCGAACTCTCCAAGCGCTCTCGCGGTGGTGAGCACCACGCCATAGACGATCGCCCAGCGGATGCCAGGCAGCGTGATCCTGCGGAAGGTCTGCCAGCTGTTGGCCCCCAGCGTCAGCGCCGCCTGCTCGGCGTCGGTGCCCAGCTCGCGCAGCACGGGGATCGTCTCGCGGGCGACGAAGGGCAGTGAGACGAACGCGGTCGCCAGGACCATTCCCGGCACCGAGAAGATGACCCTGATGCCCTGATCGGCAAGCCACCCACCAAACCAGCCGTTGCGGCCATAGACGAGTACCAGCGAGAGTCCGACGATCACGGGGGAGATTGCGAATGGCAGGTCTATGAGCAGGTTCAGCAGCCCCCGCCCCCGAAACCGGCGGCGCTCGACCAGCAGCGCCATGCCGATTCCGAAGATCGTATTCAGGGGCACCGCGATCGCGACCAGCTCGATCGAGAGCCAGAAGGCGTGCTCGGCGTTTGGCGCCGTCGCCGCCCTCCACACGGGCTCGAGGCCTTTTTCGAACGTGCGATAGAAGATCATGAGCACAGGGCCGAGCAGCAGCAGCGCGAGATACCCAAGCGCGATTGTCCGCACCAGGAGGGTCCGTGCACGACTAGATGACATGCCTGGACCTCCGGTGTGCCAGCAGCGTGAAAGCGCCGAGCACCAGCAGCGCGCTGAGCAGCAGGACGATCGAGACCGCGGCGGCTCCAGGCAGATTTTCGTTCTGTACCTGGCTGAATATGTAAACAGCGCCGACTTCTGTCTTGAACGGCAGGTTGCCCGATATCAGCACGACCGAGCCGAACTCGCCGACCGCCCGCGCGAAGCTGAGCCCCGCGCCGGAGAGGATCGCCGGCGTCAGGGTCGGCAGCACCACCCGGCGGAAGATGGTCAACGGGCCCGCTCCCAGCGAGGCCGCCGCCTGCTCCATGGAAGCATCCAGCTCGAGCAGCACGGGCTGCACCGAGCGCACCACGAACGGCAAGGTCACGAACAGCAGCGCAAGGCCGATCGCCGCGCGGGTGAAGGCGATGTTGATCCCGACGGGACTGTTCTTGCCGTACAGGGCGAGCAGCACGACACCGGCCACCACGGTCGGCAGGGCGAACGGCAGGTCGACCAGCGAGTTCACCAGCCGCCTGCCTGGAAACTCGTCGCGCACGAGCACCCATGCGATGATCGTGCCGAAGACCGCGTTGACGAGAACCACGATCGCCGAGATCACGAGCGTGAGCTTGATCGCCGCGACCGCCTCCGGGCTGGATACCTCAGTCCAGAACGCATGCGGTCCGCCATGTGACGCCTGCGCGAGCAGGGCCGCCACCGGCAGCAGCACCAGCAATGAGAGGTAGACCCCGAGCAGGCCTCCGCCGAGCGCGCCCGACCAGACTCCCCGGCTATTTCGCAGTTGATACCCCTAGGGATTCCTCGATCTTGGTGACGATCCCTTCGGTCGGAGCGAAGAACTGCTTCGTGACCGCCTTCCAGCCTCCGAGCGACTGGATCGTAAAGAGGCCCGTAGGGGTTGGAAACTTCTTGGCGTCGACCAGGCCGGGAAGTACCGGCCGATAGCCCTGTGCAGCCCAGATCTGCTGGCCCGCAGGGGAGAGCAGGAAGCTGACGAAGCTCTTGGCCACCGGATTGCTGCCGACAACGGCGATCGGGTTCTGGATCAGGATCGTGTCCTTGGGGATCACGTATTCGATCGCCGAGCCCTTGCGCTGATCGGCGATCGCCTCGTCCTCGTAGTCGATCAGGGCGTCTCCTCGACCGGCCAGGAACGTCTGCAGGGCGTTGCGGGCGGAGCTGTCCTGGCTCACGACGTGGTGGAAGAGTTCCTGCAGATATGCCTGTGCCTGCGCGGGCGTCTTACCTTCCTTGAGCTCGGCGCCATAGGCGGCCATGATGTTCCAGCGCGCGCTGCCCGAGGTGAACGGGTTGGGTGTGAGTACCTGGACTCCGGGCTTGACCAGATCTCCCCAGCCCGTGATGTGCTTGGGATTGCCCTTGCGCACGATGATCACGGCGACGGAGTCGGTGACGAAGCCGTGTGTCGAGTTCTGATTCCAGCTCGGCGAGACGAGCCCAGCTTCGACGAGCTTGGTCACGTCCGGTTCGGTGGAGAGGTTCACCACGCTGGCGGGCAGCCCATTGGCGACCGCCCGGCTCTGTTCGCCGGAGGGGCCATAGGACTGGGTGAACGACACGCCCTTACCAGCGGCGGTGGCTTCAAAGGCGTGGATCAGCACCGCGAAGGCGGACTCGGGCGTCGAATAAGCGACAAGCGTCAGATGCTTGGAACTCGAGGAGCTCGAGGATTTGGAGGAGCCGCAGGCGGCAAGCGCCGGCAGGCAGGCCGCAACAGCGAGTCCGGCAAGAATGGGGCGGAGCGTGAGTTTGCGAGCCATAACCACCTTCTGCATGGGGAACATGAGCTTCTGAGGGCGACCCATAAATAGCACAAAGCTCATAGAGATTCACGCATTTTGATGGTGAGCCTCGGCGCGAAGGGCCACAGTGGGCTACCCTGTGACTGGCTCATCTCGCGCAGTCATCGCGCAATCCCCGTCCCCGCAATCCCCCGCGCCAGCCCAGCTCTTGCGCCTGCCAGTAAGGAGATCGTCGCTCCATGTCCGCTTCCTCTTCTGTCGTCAGCTCCGATGCATCCGAGGCCACAGAGGCCGCTGAGGCCGCCGTCGAGGCGCTCAACAGCACTTCCGATCTCCAGACGACCTTCTCGATGGCGCTGACTCAGGATCAGAAGGACATCCGCGACTGGGTGCACGGCTTTGCCGCGGACGTGATGCGCCCCGCCGCGCATGAATGGGATGAGCGCGAGGAGACCCCATGGCCGGTCATCCAAGAGGCCGCGAAGATCGGCCTCTACGGGTTCGAAGGGCTTGCCCAGTTCTTCGGCGACCCATCGGGATTGGGACTGCCGATCGTCAACGAGGAGCTGTTCTGGGGCGATGCGGGCATCGGCATGGCGATCATGGGCACCTCGCTCGCGGTCGCGGCGATCTTCGGACAGGGCTCTGGCGAGCAGATCGGTGAGTGGATCCCGCGCTGTTTCGGCACGCCCGAGGATCTGAAGGTGGCTGCCTTCTGCTCGAGCGAGCCCAATGCCGGCTCCGACGTGAGCGCAGTGCGGACCAACGCGAAGTTCGACGAGGCCAGCAACGAGTGGGTGATCAACGGCCAGAAGGCGTGGGCGACGAATGGCGGCATCTCCGACGTCCACGTCATCATCGCCTCGGTCGATCGCGAGCTCGGCTCTCGCGGTCACGCCGCATTCATCGTGCCGATGAGCGAGGCGAAGGGGATTTCCCAGGGCGCCAAGGTCTCCAAGCACGGACTGCGCGCCTCTCACACCGCCGACGTGTTTCTCGACGACTGTCGCGTTCCGGCGGAGTACGTGCTCGGCGGCAAGGAGAAGCTCGACGAACGCATCGCCCGGGTGCGCGCGGGCAAGAAGAGCAAGTCCAACGCCTCGATGGCCACCTTCGAGGCGTCGCGTCCCACCGTTGGCGCGCAGGCGCTGGGTATCGCCAGGGCCGCCTACGAGTACGCCCTGGAGTACGCCAAGGAGCGCGAGCAGTTCGGTAGGAAGATCATCGAGAACCAGGCCGTCGCGTTCACGCTCGCGCGCATGAAGCTCGAGATCGACGCCTCCCGGCTGCTCGTCTGGCGCGCGTCCTGGATGGGCCGCAACCAGGTGCCCTTCGAGAACGCCGAGGGCTCGATGAGCAAGCTCAAGGCCGGAGAGGTCGCCGTGTGGGTGACCGAGCGCGCCATCCAGATCCTCGGCGGCAACGGCTATACGCGCGAGTTCCCGGTCGAGCGCTGGCACAGGGACGCCAAGATCTACGACATCTTCGAGGGAACTGCGGAGATCCAGCAGCTCGTGATCTCACGCGCGATCAGCGGGATGCACATAAGTTAGCTGTACAGGGGCATCTTTTTCGCGGTCTCGGTGGGCGAGAACAAGCCCGGCTTGGGGCGCGCGAAATCAGACGCCCCAGGTCACCGGCATCTCGCGCCTTGTGCACAGACGCCGCAGAACTGCTGGAGCGGCGACTACAATTAGCCATATGACGGCGAAGGAGCAGTTGCTGCGGGAGGCGACCGCTTGGAGCGAGCATGACGCCGCAGTTGCACTGCGCGCGGTCGAGCGTGAGCACGCCGACCGCACCGTCGACGAGTGGGGCGACCTCGATGAGTTCAGCGCACGCGCTTCCTCGGCGATGCTGCGCCGACTGGACGAGGAGGAGGCGAAGGCCGGCTTTTCGTGGGAGGAGCACCGGCGCTCGTGAGACGCGGCGAGGTCTGGTGGCACGACCCGCCAGACAGCAAGCGACGGCCGGTCCTGATCCTCACCCGCGACGAGGCGATCGACCGCCTGTTCGACGTGATCGCGGTCCCCGCCACCAGCACCGTCCGCGACCTCCCGACGGAGGTCGAGATCGGAATCGCGGATGGGATGCCGATCGAGTGCGCACTTGCCCTCGACAACACCTTCTCGGCCGAAAAGGCATTCCTGACCGAGCCCATCACCACGCTTGGCGCAGCGAAGATGGCCGATGTATGCGCCGCGCTCGCCACGGCGACTAGCTGTCGCTGAAACCAGCCAGTCAGCCGTCAGAGCCGGTGAGCTCTGGTCGCACGAGTCGCGCTGGCGGGGGTTGCCGACCTGAGGGCGTTGTCTAGTCTAATTGTCGAGTTTCCAGAGATGTGGAGTGGCCCCGCTTTCGTGGACACTTTTGATCTGGCTCGGGTTTCTTGGAGTCGCGAGTTTGGAATCAGGCGGCGATCTGTTGTTGTTGGTGTTGGTTCTCGTATTCGGTGGGTGTGAGCATGTTGAGAGCGCTGTGGCGTCTTCGGGTGTTGTGCCAGCTCTCGATGTAGTCGTGGATCGCGGTGGCGAGCTCGACGCGTGTCTTCCATCTTCTGCGGTTCAGGAGCTCGACCTGCATGCGGGCCCAGAACGCCTCGACCATCGCATTGTCGAACGGGGCGCCGACGGCACCGACAGATGGTGCGAGGCCGGCGTTTGTGACCTTCTGGCTGAAGGCCCAGTGATGCGAACTGCACTCCCTGGTCGGAGTGAATGATTCCACCCTCGCCTGGTGCCCTGCGGTTCAAGGCCATGCCGAGAGCGTTCGTGACCGAGCAGGCCGGTCTGGCGGCTGTCGATCGACCAGCCGACGACCATGCGTGAGAACGCGTCGATGACCGCGCAGCAGTAGATCTTGCCCTCACGCGTCGGGTGCTCTGTGATGTCGGTCATCCACAGCCGGTCGGGCCCGTCGGCTCTGAAACGGCGGCGCACGAGGTCCAGCGAGCTGGGCTTGCCGACCCTCGCGCCTCTGGGAAGACGGCGTTTCGGTAGCCCGTAGATCCCCAGGCGCCTCATCAGCAGGTGCACCTGGCCCTTGCCGACATGGATGCCGCGGCCGTAGCGGAGCTCCGCGGTCACGCGCAACGTGCCGTAGGTGCCGCCAGAGTCCTTGTGGACCTGTGCGATCTCGCCGGCAAGCCATGCGTGCCGCAGCGTCCTCGCGACGGCGGGCGCCCCTTCCAGTCGTAGTAACCCGACGGAGCGACACCCAGCATCAGACAGGCCCTCTGAACGTCGAATCCCTGCCCGGTCAGGGAGGCAATCACCGGGTAGAGGCTTTTGGGGAAGGTTCTGCTCGAGGAACACCTCGTTGACCTTCCGGGAGACCGCCAGTTCGGTCTCCAGCTGACGGATCCGTCTCTTCGCGGCAGCGAGCTCCATCTGCCCCTCGGTGCTCAACCCCGGCGCCTCACCACGATCGATGCGCTCCCGCTTCAGCCAGCCATAGATCACGGCCTCGCTCATCCCGAACGTCTCGGACAGCTGCGCTACCCGTGTGCCGGAGCGAGCGAGCTCCACAACCTGCTTGCGTACCTCGACTGGATACCTGCTGGGCATTGCTTCCTCCTCGCTGAACGCCGGAGGATTCCAGAAACCCAACTCCGCTAAACCAAGGTCAGATCAGCCGCCGGCGGTAGCCGAGGATGTCGTTGATCGTTTGGCGGGGTTGCTGCCCGCGGATGAGCTCCAGGACGCGTTGAAGGGCCTGGAGCCTGAGGAGATCACGGGCCCCGGCGGTTTCCTCAGCCAGCTGGCGGGCCGTGTGATTGAGACCGCGCTTGGCGCGGAGCTAACAGAGCATCTCGGCTATCCACCCGGGCAGGCTCCCCCTGATGGTGCCGGGAATCATCGCAATGGGTCGACCCCGAAGACGGTTCAGAGTGAGCTCGGGCCGGTCGCTGTGAATACCCCGAGGGATCGGGCCGGCACGTTCGAGCCGCAGCTCGTCGGCAAGCGCCAGACGCGGCTGGCGGGGCTGGACGAGAAGATTCTCGGCCTCTACGCGGGCGGGATGAGCGTCCGTGACATCGAAAGTCACCTACGCGATCTCTATGGCGTGAACGTCGGCCGCGACACGATCAGCCGCGTGACCGACGCGATTCTCGAGGACGTGCAGGCGTGGCGCACACGGCCTTTGGAGCGGGTCTACGCGATCGCGTATTTCGACTGCCTGATGGTCAAGGTCCGTGAAGACCGCTCCGTCCAAAACCGGGCTTGCTACCTCGCGATCGGTGTCAGCGTCGAGGGCGAACGCGAGGTCCTCGGGATCTGGTGGCAAGACACCGAGGGCGCGAAGTTCTGGCTCGCTGTCCTGAACGACCTGCACCAGCGCGGCGTCCAGGACGTCCTGGTGTGCTGCGTCGACGGGCTGAACGGGTTCCCCGACGCGATCGAGGCAGTCTTCCCGAAAGCTGGGTTCAGAGCTGCATCGTTCACCAGATCCGCTCATCGATGCGTTACGTCGCCTACACCGAGCGCAAGCGCGTCGCCGGCGACCTGAAGCCGATCTACCGGGCCGTGAACGTCGAGGCAGCCGAAGCGGCCTTGCAGGACTTCGACGAGAAGTGGGGCGAGAAGTACCCCATGATCGCGGAGTCCTGGCGAGCTCGGTGGGAGAACATCACCCCGTTCCTCGCGTTCCCCGCCGACCTACGCAAAGCCGTCTACACCACAAACAGCATCGAGAACCTCAACCGGCAAATCAGAAAGGCAATCAAGACCAGAGGACACTTCCCCGACGAGCAAGCCGCCACCAAGCTTATCTACCTCGCTATCCGGCGAGCCGAGGGCAAATGGCAACAAGCATTCAACTGGACAGCAGCACTACGAGGCCTCAAGATCCACTTCGGAGACCGACTACCCAACTAAACCAAACCCAACTCACACACAGAAGACCGGACAGACCCTCGAGCAGGGCATCATGCCCGGCACACTCACCCTGGGCACAGACAACGGCTCGGCGTTCACCGCCCGCGCGACGCGGCTGGTGATCTCCGGGCTCGGCGTCCGCCACCGCCGCGGCGGCTACCGTGACCCCGAGAGCCAGGCGTTCATCGAGAGCTGGTTCCGCTACCTGAAGGAACGCTGCGTCTGGCGCCACGAGTTCGAGACCCTCGAGCAGGCCAGGGAGGTGATCGCCGCCTACATCGACCACTATCACGACCGGCCTCACAGCCGGCTCAACTACCGCACGCCGGCCGAAGTCCGTCAGACTTGGGACGACGCGCAAGAACCACTACAAAATACCGCGGCCTGAACTGTCAATACGGCCGGGGAGCGCTCCAGCCTTTCCAGTCGAACAGTCCGCTGTCCATGTAGGGGATCGCAAAGCGATAGCCGGTGGCGAGCACGATCAGGTCGATCGGCTCGTGGCTGCCGTCGGTGAACAGAACCTCGTCGCCGTCGAGCCGTTGCACGTCGGGCTTGACGGCGATGTCGCCGTGGCTGAGGTGGTGGAGGATTTGGTCGTTGATGATGGGGTGGGTCTCGAATAGCTTGTGGTCGGGCTTGGGTAGTCCGTAGCGCTCTTGGCGGCCGATCTGTAGTCGGATCAGCGCTGGCATGATCTGCTGGGCGACGCGCATCGGCGGCTGGGGTCTGACCGCGGCGAGAACGTCGACGGGGGTCCCGAACATGTGCTTGGGGATGAAGTGATAGCCGCGCCTCATGCTGATCCAGGCAGCGTCGGCGGCCTGCGCGGCGTCGCAGGCTATGTCGATCCCGGAGTTGCCCGCCCCGATGATCAGTACTCGTCTGCCGGAGAGCGTGTCGGTGGAGTTGTATTCGCTTGAGTGGATCAGCTCGCCTGAGAACTTTCCCTCCAACTTGGGGCGGCTTGGTGACCAGGTGGTGCCGTTGGCGCAGATCAGGTTCTCGTAGTGGCGTGTCTCGCCGCCCTTCAGGGTCACTCGCCAGCCGTTGTGTGGGTCTGGCTGCGCTCGTTCGACCTCGGTCGAGGTGCTGATCCGCTCGCGCAGGCCGTAGGTGGCCGCGAAGTCTCTGAGGTAGGCCAGTACCTGAGAGTGGTGGGGGTAGTCGGGCATCTCCTCGGGCATCGGGTAGCCGTGGAACCCCGACAGTCCCCGCGAGGTAATGAGATGTGCAGAGTCATACATCGGCGAGCCCGGGTTGGACTGGTCCCAAATACCGCCTACGTCCTCGTGGCGCTCGAAGCAGTCAAAGTCCAGGCCGTAGCGCACCAGCGCCCGCGTCATCGCCAGACCCGCAGGCCCAGCCCCCACCACGCAGGTGTTCATGGCATCGCCTCTTTGGGGTGAGGCGGGCGCAGCATGAGTAGCAGCGGGGGGCTGCCGCCAACGCGCAGCTCGCCGGTTAGCTGGAAGCCGAGGCGCTCGTACAGAGCGGCGCTCCGCTCGTTCGATGCCTCGATATAGGCGGGTAGGCACTCGCGGTCGCAGCGGTCTAGCGTGGGGCGCATCAGCGCGCTGCCGAGTCCTTGTCCCTGCGTCGCCGGGTGCACGCCGATGTCGCGCACGTAGTAGTGGGGGCCCCGCACGTGGCGCATGTGACGCCACTCCATCGCGGCTCCCAACCTTGCGGCCCTGGCCACGTGGATGCCGAATGCGCTGCCTTGAAGCAGGGTGACTTGCGGGGGCACGCGCCACTTACCGGGCGGCAGGCTCAGCGCGGCGCCTGTGAGATCACTCCGCGTCCATACGCGCCCGCGCGGCAACGTTAGGTAGCGCAGATTGATCCCAAAGTAGCGACGCAACCGCGCTTGCCTCTTGGTGTCGTTTGGTATCAGCCAGCCGAATACCGGGTCATCGAAGAACGCCTCTGCCAGCATGGACTTCAGACGTGGAACATCCTCCGTGGTTGCGTAGCGCAGCCCCGGGGCGGGGACCTGCCTGGACGGTGCGTCGCGATCAATGGTTGCTGAGCTCTCACTCATCTGTTACTCCTGCCTGTTCGGTTGCTGTTGCTTGTGGAGGCTTGCGCTGTCGTGCTCGATTTCGGTGCCTGCGAGCTGCGCTTGGATGCTCATGGGGATCGTTGTCTGTCCTTGAAGCTGTCGTGGGCCGTGGCGTAGTGGGCGGCGAGCGCAACACCCCATGCGAGCAGCGGGTAGATGAACCAGGGATATGTCGTCCCTCCCAGCTGCCACTGCAGGACCCACACCGCGACGATCAGGATTTGGACTGCGACGAAGACCGTCGCGTGGATCCGGAATGCCTTTCGCTGGCCATGTGCCCAGCGCTCGCGCCGGCGCTGTCGGGACTCGGTTTCCGCGCGCTCGGCGGCGCGCTCGAATGCATCAGTCATCAGTTTGCCTCCTTGGTTATTGGGAGCCGATCGAGACTCTCGATGTCGTCTGCCGCTCGTTCGAGGATGGCTGCTACAGCTTGTGGGTCCACTCGGCCCGAGAGCGGCGCAAGCCGGGCCCTGAGGCGCGCCAGCAGCAGCTCGATCGAGTCTGCATCGCCAAACCGCGTGCCGGTGCGAAGCTCGAGCGCTGCAAGTGTGTCGCGGCGTGCCTCGATCGCCTGCTCGCCGGCCGCGCTGAGGCGATACGTGGTCCTTCCGTCCTGCGCCTGACCGTCGATCAGCCCCTCCGCATGGAGCGCCTCGATCGCGGGGTAAACGCTGCCAGGCGAGGGGCGATAGCGGGGGCCGAAGAGACGCTTCAGCTCGGCCATGATCTCGTAGCCGTGCCTCGGGCGCTCGGCGAGAAGCGCGAGCAGGACGAGCGGGAGCTCGCCATGTCGGAAGAATCTCCTGGGCAACGCAACCGCTCCCTAGGCCACCGCTACGCCGATGATCTCGGCGGCGGATCGTTTGGTGTGCTCTGGCCACTGCTGCTCTTTTGAAAGCGAGTCTCGCGCGGTTGATCCGGCTGCTACAGGGCGCAGCGCGGTAGCGCTCACCGGATCGTTGAGTCCCTTCAGCGCGAGCGCACCGAGGGGCTCGAGCGCATGAGCGCTCGGGGAACCGGCGAGCTTGCGCACCGTCTCGGACACGACAATCTGCCCGCCCTGCGCCACGTCGCAAAGGCGTCGCGCGACGATCACCGGTCTGCCGAAGAAGTCGTCCTCCTCGCGCACGGCCTCACCCACGTCGATCCCGATCCGCAAGGTCATCGGATCCCCGCAGACCGCCACCGCGCGCTGCATCGCGACGGCGCACGCGACGGCCGAGCGAGCGTCGGTGAATGCCACCATCAACCCGTCGCCGAGGCTCTTGACCTCGGTACCGTCGTGCGCTCCGATCGCCGTGCGCAGCAGCGCGAAATGCCGGCGGCGAAAGGCGTGCGCCACGTGGTCACCGAGACGATCGAGCAACGCTGTCGACCCGACCACGTCGGTGAACAGGAACGTGTCGATCCGCGTCTCGGCGCGCTCATCCAATGCCTTGACCCCGGATGCTGTAGTCCTGTAGGAGACTCCGCCGCCGCGCGCCTCGCTCTCAATCAGGCCCTCAGCCACTAGCGCCTGGATCGCGCACTCGATCCGCTCCGGCGAGGGCCGATAGTTGTAGCCCACACGGCGCGTGAGCCCAGCCGCAAGATCGCTGCGGCCCACCGGACGCTTCGCGCAGAGCGCCAGCAGGACCAGCAAGAACTCACGGTAGCGATGAGCGTTCGATGACATCTGACGGCCTTTCTAAGGCTTACGAAGTTATTACGAATTCTATATCGAAACTATTACGAAGTCAAGGGCGGGTTGCATCGGTAGCCCCAGGCCCAGGGCCCGCCTCTTTCTGAAATGAACTTACAGAACTAGAATGAGACTACACTAATGCTAGAATATTGCAAATGACCCCAGCCGACCAGGCATCCGGCAAGGCAAAGGACCGCGAGGGCTCACGCTCAGAGCGTCGTAAGGCGCGCACCGCGACCGCAATCAGGGACGCCGCCGAGCGACTCTTCATCAGCCGCGGGTACTCGGCGACGACGATGGAGGATCTGGCCGAGGAGGCCGACGTGGCGGTTGGCTCGATCTACGCGCACTTCGGCAGCAAGGAGGGCGTCTACGGTGCCCTGATCGAGCGGGCGCTGGAGCTTGACAAGCAGTACGGCGACGAGGGCTTCTACGCGGGCAACCTCCCCGCTGAACGGCTGTTCGGCCTGGCCGAGGGCTACCTACGCTTCGCGCGCGAGCATCCCGGCTACTTCCAGCTGTTTCGCTTCCCGCCACCGGACCGCCCCGGAGCGGAGCTGACACCGACAGCGACCGCAAGGGTCGCGCAGCGCATCAAGGACGAAACCAAGCGTATGGCCGACGAGATCCAGCTGATGATCGACGAAGGCATCGGACGACCCGTGGACCCCGAGAGCACCGCGAGGTTCCTCTGGGCAGCATGGGACGGTGTGATGTGCAGCCACCTGGGACCAAGCAACATGGGCCTCACCGACCCGGAGTTCGAGGCGGTGCTGAACAGAGCACGGGAAGGCTTCGCCCTCAGCCTGCTCGCCACATCGGTCCCCAGCCAGGAGCCATGATCTGGGTTGAGCCGCTCTTGTATGGGTCTTGCCAGGCCGCCGGATTTGGTTGTATCATCTGTTGCTTATGCGGATGAAGGTCCTCAGCTTGCCGCTGCTGTGCATTGGACTGGTGCTGTGTGCATGTCTGCCCGCCACTGCAGGCGCGCAGCTCACCGCCACCCTGCATACGTCCTTCTCGCCCGACAGGCTCGGCGCGAGCACCACGATCGGGTTCAGCTTTGAACTCAGCAGCACCGAGGGCCTGGCGCCGCCGCCGCTCTCCCAGATCGACCTGCACATGCCCGGCGGGATGAACTACACGGTGACGACCCTGGGATTGGCCGTATGCACGCCTCAGACGCTCGCCCAGGACGGAGCCAAAGGCTGTCCGCCGAACTCGCGCCTGGGATCGGGCACCGCGTTCGTGGAAGTGCCGTTCGGAACGGGCTCCGGCCGAGAGCTGCCGACGATCGAAGCCTTCATGGGCCCGCCGGAGAAAGGCAACATGGTGGTGCTCTTCTACGCCAACGGCCAGGAGCCCGTGTTCGCCCAACTGATCTTCACCGGGGAGCTGCTGCCAGAACCTGGAGCGGGAGGCTTCGGCGCGGACTTGAGCACGGCGATACCACCGATCCCAAGCGTTCCCAACGGTCCGAACGTCTCAATTGTGCGAGTCGCCGCGTCGCTCGGGCCCGAGCACCTGACCTACTACAGGCACCTCCACGGCGGCAAACTGCAGGCCTTCCATCCCGTCGGGATAGCGCTGCCGGAAAAGTGTCCCGGCGGCGGCTTTCCGTTCTCGGCCGACTTCACGTTCAGCGAAGGATCTCACGTCAGCGCCTCGAGCACGGTTCCGTGCCCGCGCGCGCACGCCGTCAGGCGCAGGTAGCCCTCACCAGGCCTGCGCGGTGCCGCAGTGAGGGCAGCGCACGGTGGTGGAGACCTCTGCCGCGAACACCAGGCCACATTGGCAGTTGTAGGAGGCGAGATCCTGCGGGCCGCCAGCGGATCGCACACGGCTCTCGGGAGGTGTGTGCTGGGCCGGGGATCCGCTCTCCTGCGCCGGCGAGACGAGCGTAAGGGCCGGACGTGCCTCGCCGGCCTCGCGGACGGGCGCAACGGCGCCGATGCGAGCAGCCTTGAGCCGGCGCGCTCGGGTCACCGCACGCGAGCCGGTGCTTGTCTCGGAGGCCTGGGACCGGGAATGCAAGAGTCTGGCTTTCATATCTCTCTAGCTATGTGAACTCTCCTCGCTTCGGGATGTTTCGCTTTCGAGATGAGTTTCCCTGGCGATTGACAGCCAGACGTTCTGGTTCGTCGGCTCAGCCGAACTTGGTCTGGCGGCCCGGTGCGATACGGCGGCTCGCCGTCTCTGACTCTGAGATACTTCGGGGCGATGGATCCCGCGCGTAAGCGAAGGGCGCGACTGGTGGTGGCCCTGAGTGCGGCCGTGTTGCTGGCTGGCGCTCTGATCTACACCAGCTTCAGCGCCGCAAGCCCTGCTTTGAACCCCAGCCAGCTGGTGCGCGAGGCGCAGCCCGGCCAGAACTATGTGCTGACCGGCAAGGTCGTCGAGCACTCGGTCAAACGCGATGGCGAGGTCCTGCACTTCAGCGTGGCCGACCTGACTGGAGGCACCTCGATTCCAGTGGCCTACACCGGAACAGTCCCCGATCCCTTCCGCGAAGGCCGAGAGATCATCGTGAATGTGCAGAAGCAGGGCGATTCCTATGTAGGCGAACGCAACTCGCTGACCACCAAGTGCCCGTCCAAGTACCAGGTGGCGCCGCCCAGCGAGAAGCAGAACGACTGAGTGCCCTCCGGCGGAGCGCATCCATCCCCCCGAGGCGGTAGCCGCTGATGGCCGCCCTGGGACGCGTATGCCTGCTGTTGGCGCTGGCGATCTGCGTGTACGGCATCGGCGCGTGCCTGTATGGCGTGCGGACGGGCAAACGCGAGTGGTCGGAGTCCGGGCGGCGCAGCGTGTACGGGCTGGCCCTGATCCTCACCGTCGCCTTTGTGGTGCTCGAGGTTGCGTTTCTGAGCAACGACTTCGCCTTCAACACGGTGGCCAGCACCTCGAGCAGGACCACCCCCGGCTTCTACAGAGCCGCCGCTGTGTGGTCCTCCCAGGAAGGCTCGCTGCTGCTGTGGGCCTGGCTGCTCTCGCTGTGGTCGAGTCTCGTGCTGTTCCTCACACGCCAGCGTCTGCGGGAGATCGTGCCCTATGCGACTGCGATTCTGCTCGGCTTCGGCGGGTTCTTCATCTCGCTGATGGTCTTCTACGCCAATCCCTTCGCGACCACCAACCCGGCTCCGGCCGAAGGCGCCGGGCTCGATCCGCTGCTGCGCTTCCCGACGATGATGATCCACCCGCCGATGCTCTACTCGGGCTACACCCTGTGCACGGTGCCGCTCGCCTTCGGCATGGCGGCGCTGATCGCACGGCGCGTGGATGCGGAGTGGATCAGGGCCACCCGACGCTTCGCGCTCGCGGCCTGGCTGTTCCTGGGCATCGGCATTCTGTTGGGCGCACGCTGGTCCTACTCGGAGCTCGGCTGGGGCGGCTACTGGGGTTGGGACCCTGTCGAGAACGCCTCGCTGATGCCCTGGCTGACCGGCACCGCCTTCCTGCACTCGCTGATGATCCAGGAGAAGCGGGGGATGCTGAAGGTCTGGAACGCATCGCTGGTGCTGGCGACGGGGACGCTGGCGATCATGGGCACCTTCCTGGTGCGCAGCGGCGTTCTGAGCTCGATCCACGCCTTCGGCGGAGCGACGCTGGGCGTGCCGTTCGTCGTGCTGATCGCAGTCCTGATCGCAGGCTCGATCTATCTGGTCGTGACGCGCCGCGACATGTTGCGATCCGAGCACCACCTCGACTCGCTCTTCTGCAGGGAGTCGATCTTCATGCTCAACAACGTGGTGCTCGTCGGGCTGTGCTTCGTCATCTTCTGGGGCACGTACTTCCCGCTCATCTCCGAAGCGATCTCCGGCCAGAAGGAGTCGGTCGCTGGGCCGTGGTTCGATCGCTACACGGTGCCGCTCGCGCTGGTGCTCGTGCTGCTCGCGGGGGTCGGTCCGGTGATCGCCTGGCGTCGCTCGAGTATCGCGGTGGCCAGGCGCAATCTCACCGTGCCGGCGATAGCGGCGCTGATCACGCTGCTCGTGGTCATGTTCGGGCTGGGAGTGCACGAGAAACCGTTTGCGATCGCGATGTTCTGCTGCGCAGCCTTCGTGCTGGGCAGCGTGGGCCAGGAGCTGTGGCGTGGAACACGGGTGCGCCAGGCTGTCGTGAGCGAGCGCATGCCCGTCGCTCTGCTGGCGCTGCTGCGGCGCAACCGGCGGCGTTATGGCGGCTATACGGTGCACGTCGGCATAGCGGTTCTGCTCGTCGGTGTGGCCGCCTCCTCCTCCTTCCAGCACCGCACCGAGATCTGGCTCTCGCCGGGGCAGTCGGTGAAAGTGGGCAGCTACTCGATGCGCTACATGCGTGCCACCGCCACGCTGACGCCGCGCAAAGACACTGCCCACACGGGTGCAACGCTCAGCCTTGGCGCTGTGATGCGGGTCACGAAGAAAGGGCGCTACGTGACGACGCTGCGCCCAAGCGAGGGCTTCTATGACTCCGGCGAACCGGCCCAGGGATCGGTCGATCATCTGATCGGTGGTCAATCCGTCAGTCACGTGAGCGTGAACGCCGGGTTCACCCGCGACGTGTGGAGCGCGATTGCACCGAACATCGAAGTTCCGCGGCTGCAGGCGATCATCGCGCTCGGCGATCGGGCGATCCCGGCAGGACGGCCCGAAGAGTCGATGGCGGTGATCGGGTATCTGGCGAGCTCCTACCTCAAGGATCCTCCGCCGGCGGAATTCAACCTGATCGTCTCGCCACTGGTCATGTGGATCTGGATCGGCGGCCTGATCGTGGGCGGCGGTGGGCTGCTGGCGATCTGGCCCGCGCCCAGCACGGTACGTCGACGCGTGGCGGCTCGCGTGCGCAGCCGTACCTCACCTGGCCTCGCCCGCGCCTGAGTGGACCTCCTGGTCGCGATCCTCACCGTTGCGCTGCTTGCGGTCGTGATCGCACTCGTCAGCGCGCCGCTGCGCTCGGCACGCAAGCCAGAGCTTGAGGGGGCCTCCACGCGCGCCGAGCTTGAGGCCGCCCGCGAGTCGAAGTACCGCGAGATCCGCGACATGGAGCTCGACTATCGCACCGGCAAGCTCTCGCAGGCGGACTACGAGACGCTTGATCGCACGCTGCGCTCAGAGGCGATCGAGATCCTGGACAAGCTGCGTCCGCCGATGCCGGAGGGTGAGAGCCGGGACCCGGAGGATGTGGGCCGGGACTTCGAGGATGCGAGCTAAGCCCAGGGCTTCTTGAGCAGCACGATCGTGTTCAGGACGAACAGGATCGCGAAGAAGAAGGTCCAGCGGTTCAGGTTGCGCTCGACCATCGAGCCGCCACCCAGCGGGCCGGTGCCGGTGCCCACACCGAACGCGCCCGACAGCCCCGTGTCCTTGCCCGAGTGCATCAGCACCAGGAAGATCAGGACCACCGAGATGGCGACCTGCAGCACCGAGAGGATCGTTTCCATTCGCTGAAGGGTACAGCCAGGCCGCTACGGGCAGGGCGAGGTCGTGTGCGCCTGCGTGCTCGCGCCGCTGGCGAAAGTGAATTCGTCGAGGAACGGGAAGCCGCCCGCGGGACAGTGTTTGGGGATCGACACGGTGGCGGCGGCGTGCGCCTTTGAGTGCTTGGGCGAGCCGATCGTCAACGAGAAGGAGATCGTCGAGGCGTTGGGCTCCAGCGGAATCGTGGGGATGGCGGGTACGGTGATCACAAGCTTGTTCCCGTACGGCGCGCTGTCGGGAAGCACGGTCCCCGTCAGGATGATCCGCCTTTCGAGCGGCGTGTACCCTTCGGCTAGGATCTCGATCGTCGGATTGCCGTTCTCGATCGGGCCGATGAAGGCCGACAGCGTGGCTTCCTCGCTCTCGGGCACCGCTCCCAGCTGGATCGAGGCGAGCGCATCGCCATGGCCGATCTGAGAGTCGGCGGCGCAGCCTTTGGCGCCGTGGGCCACGAGCTTGGCCCGTGTGCAGGTGGCAATGTGATTGTCGCTCAGCTGTAGGCCCACAGGCAGGTGCAACACCGACTTGCTGATCGCTTCGGGAATCCCGTCTTCGCCGCCGCTGAAATGGAATTTGAGCGTGAAGTTCGCATTAGCTCCCAGCCGATCCGGGGAGAAGGACGGGGACATCGTCGCGGTGGTGGGTTCGACCGGCGGCCTTTCTTCGACGATCGTCGTGCTCTGGATCGCTCCGGCGAGCGTCGGTGAGACGCCCAGGAGGAGCGCCGTGAGCAGGCCAGCCATGAGGCGTGGCCTGCTCAACCGGCGACCCGTGTGCGGCTTAGAGCGAGGTCCCGTTCCTGGAAAGGACATCGGATGCGGGACCTCGCCTCGTCTCTGTTGCTATTTCTTGCAGGGCACCGTCGTCTTGGCGGGGACCGTCGAGCCGTCTTCGAAGCTGAACGTCGCCTCGACCGGGAAGCCGCTCTTCGGGCACTTCTTCGGTAGGACCAGGCCCTTGACGTGCTCCAGCTTCTTTTTGCCTTTGACCGTTTTGATGTAGGTGACGCCCGTCGCGCCCAGCGTGATGAAGCCTTCTTTCACCGACGCGTTCGAGGCTTCGGGAAGCGTCGGGATCAGCGGAACTTCGATGTTCAGGCCAAGCCCGTAGGGAGCGGGGCCGGCGACGACCTGCGCTTTGAGCGCCAGCTGCACCGAGACCGGCGAGACGGCGTTGACGTAGAGCAGAAAGGCCGTCTTTCCGTTTTCATCGGGCCCGCGGTAGAAGTTGAGCGTGAACTTCTCCTGGATTTCGGTGCCCGCGAGTTCGAAGACGCCGAGTCCGCCACCGGCGCCCGCGACCGAGTCCTTCGGGCAGCCCTTCCCGCCGGTTTCGAGGATCACCTTTTCGGTGCATTCGCCCGTGCCGACGACGTTCAGAGTGAGGCCGGCCGGCCCAAAGAGCTCAAATTTGGTGATCGGCGAGGGCACCTTGCCCGTGCTGTTGGTGAAGGTGCCGGTGCCATGGGCGTTGGTCGGCGCGCCGAGCTTCTCCGGCGAGAATTCGGCTTTGAGCGTCACCGTCTCTGCGGCCTGCGCCGACATGGCGCCGATCAGCGAAACGCATCCGATCACCGCGGCTAGAACTGGAATTCTGACTTTGTACATAGGCTCTCTCCCTCTCTCCATTCTCTTTTGAAAGTTCGCGGAGGTCGGGGCCCCTGGAACGGCACCTGCCGTACCGGGTGAGATGGCTCCCGCCGCTGTGGGGTTGATTGCTCGCAGACTATAACCGCCGAGCGCAGCGATCGGAGCGCCCGCGGGCAGCCACGCGGTGCAAGCCCAGATACTCGTCGGTAACCGCTCGGGCGCTCGGGTGGCCCGTCGTGGGCTCGAGGTGTCCCCGTCGCGGGCGCCGGATGTCCCCGTCGCGGGCTTGTGGCTCCCGCACGGGGCTGGGCGCGCTCGATAGGCGTGTGCATGCAAGCGATCCTGCATCTCTTGCTCGAAGCACTGCGCTATTCGGCTAATTGGGGGGCTTCCGCCTGCTGGATCGGTAAGGTCCAGCCGCTCTGCCAGTAATGGAGGCGGATCTCTACCTGTCTCAGCTGGCCAGCGGACGGCACAAGACGTCGATTACGAATCCTTTACCCGGCCATGCTCAGCTGACTGTATGAATCGTTTTGAACACGTCCCCCGCGATCGTGGGCGGCACATACGACCACGAAGCAGGGGGCATCAGATCGCTTGCGCAGCTCACGGAGGTCTCGAGTGAGCCGTCCGCGTCGCTGGGGGCGGCGCGTGATGCTCTCTGTGCTGGCCGGAGGAGGACTGGGTGCGGCCGGCCTTGGTGCTCCATCGGTGGGCGTCGCCGGCGCCTCGGACGGCCACCCGGAAGCTTCGCCGACGAAGGGTCGCAAGCCGCTGCCCGAGGTGACGAGCACCGATACGACTTCCCAGGGCCAGGAAACAGGCTCCGCCGAAGAGACCACCTCGACAACGACGACGACGACAACGACAACGACCGCGGCCACAGGCACCGAATCGACGACGACGAGCACTTCCAGCGCCGCGCCCGCTCCCAGCTCCAGCGCGCCCGAGCCGAGCACCGCCGCGCCAAGCGAGACGCCGGTCGTCGAGCAGCCCCCCGTCATCGCCCTGCAACGCCGGCAGCTCAGCACCGCATCGGGGAGCCGGGGTCGCGAGCGCTCGCAGGAATCCGAGACGGCCTCCGCAACAAGTGGTGCCGGCAAGCAAACCGGCAATGAACCGGCCAACGTCGCGAGCAACGTGGCCCTGCCGCCGCAGCTGGTGGCCGCCCAGTCCGAAGCTCTCGCCGCGCTGCTCGGCAACTCCCAAGTCTCGGCGCAGGCCCTCTCCTTCTACCGCATCCCGCTCTTCCTGCTGCCCGTCTACCAGGCGGCGGCCATCCAGTACGGGGTCCCGTGGCAGATCCTCGCGGCAATCAATGAAGTGGAGACCGACTACGGCAACGACCTGTCCCTTTCCACCGCCGGAGCCGTCGGCTGGATGCAGTTCATGCCCAGCACCTGGCTGCAGTACGGCGTCGACGTCGACGGTGCTGGATACGCGGATCCTTACAACCCGGTCGACGCTATCTTCGCGGCCGCGCGCTATCTACGCGCCGCCGGCGCCTCCCACGATCTGCAGAGCGCGATCTTCGCCTACAACCATTCCCAGGCCTACGTCGAATCGGTGATCCTGCGCGCCAAGCTGATCGCCGACTACCCGAGCTCGGTGCTCGCGACGCTGACCGGGCTTGCGGAGGGAGTGCTGCCCGTGACGGGAGCGCATGTCATCGGCGACTCGTTCGCTCCCGGCGTCTCGCTGATGCCGGGCACCTCGCTTCCGTCGCCCTCCAGTGCTGCGGGCTCCTCGGATGCGACAGCCAACGCGACATCGCTCCCCGGCTCGGTGCCGGCGCCCGCCCCTGCTGCAAGCGCGGCGCGTGTCGAGCGCAAGGCGAGCAAGACGCCACAGCAGCTCGTGGATCTGACCGGGGCCAAAGGCGCAGCCGTGATCGCTGTGCAGGATGGCCGCGTTGTCGGTCTCGGGCGCTCGCATCGGCTGGGCAGGTACCTGATGCTGCAGGATGTCTACGGGGATCTGTTCACCTACGCCGGACTGGGGAGCATCGCGCCCAGCTATCGGAACTCACCGCAGGCAGGCACCCGTGTGCCGCGTGCCGCGCTCGCAGGGCTGGCCTCGGCAGATGATCCGGCGCCCACGAAAGCAGCCAGCGCCGGAGCTCATCCACCGCTGACACTGCAGGTCAAGACGCCCACCAAGTCAAGCGCCGGCACCGGTCGTGACGGCATGGCGGGCACAGGCCGCTATGCGACCGCTCCCAGCGGCGGCAAGGTCAGGCTGTTCGCCGACCCCGACAATCCATACGCACGCGCGGCGATGGCTCGCGCCAAGCAGGGCAATGGGACGACTCACGGCAATCTGCCGCTGCGTATTGGCGCGGTCGTCTCCCAAGGGACCATCCTCGGGCATCTCGCGTCCAATCCAGGCTCACCGCTTGCCGAACTGCGCTTTGCCGTACGTCCGGCCAACGACCTTGAAACGATCGATCCGCGTCCGGTCATCGAGAGCTGGCGCGACCTCGACTCAGCGCTGCACCCCCGCGGAGCCAAAGACGAGGCAGGTCTGCTGGGAGCGACCGCAGCCGACGTGTTCCTGCTCTCCAAGGATGAACTAGCGCGCGCCGTGCTCGCGGATCCCGGCATCAGCCTGGAGGGCTGTGCACGCCAGGACGTCGAGTCAGGTGCGGTGGACAAGCGGGTGCTGGCGGCGCTCGCATTTCTCTCCCGCAGCGGGCTCAAGCCCACGGTCGGGGAGCTGAGCTGTGGATCCCAGGACGGCGTCGATGACAGCGCCCGGACGCCAACGCGCGCTCCCGATACGATCGAGATCCTCAGCGTCAACGGTGTGGCGATTGCGGGGCATCAGGGTCCTGGGAGCGTCACCGACCTCACGATCCGTACGCTGCTCACGCTGCCCAGCAAGTTCGCCCCGTCACGGATCGTCAGCCTCATGGATTACCCGGGCTCTCCCAGCACGCTTGCCAGTCGTGAGCGCTGGGACTCGATCGAACTCGCTTTCGCGCCCGCCGGCCCGCCGGTCCCGTTGAACGTTGCGGCAACCGCGAGAGCCGCCCATTCGGTGGGGGCTGGGCCTACCGCTCCCGCGCCAGAGGTGCTCAGCGGCGACATCACACCGGCACAGTGGAGCGCTCTGATCGATCGCATCGGGTCGCTGCCCAACCCCACCATCTCGCGCAAGCCGAGTGACGCGGCGATTCGCGATCCCCAGGCCGCACCGAGCAATCGCGACCTGGGGATGAATCCGCTGCCATAGAGGCGGGCGCTAGGGAGTGCCCGCGGGTGCTCCAGCCCCCGTGGCAGGCCCACCGCCTGGTGCACCGCGCGGGCCACCGCCGCCGATCACATTCGCCAGGAGGCTGCGGCACTTTGCCACGGCTGCTCTGAACTTGGTGCTGCGAGTGTTGATGCCCTTGGTGTCGAACACGGGTCCACTGCCCGAGCTGTTGGGCGTTGGCAGCGACACCCCGTTTTCGCGAGCGCAGGCGACGAACTTCGACAGCGACTGCTTGAAGGCGGGGCTCTGCGTTTGCGCTCCACGACGACCGAATCTGCCGGCGAATCCACCGGCACCGAAGCGTCCACCATTGCACTTCTGCAGCGCTTCTCTGAAATGCGCCGCTGTGACACCCTTGGGCAGCGCACCGCCGCCGAGGGGGAACCCGCCTCTGTGGCGTACTTCGCCGCCGGAAGCGCCCGCGCCGGGAGGGGCGCCGGTAGCGCCCCGGGGGCGCTGTGGGAGCGTGATCCCGTTCTTCTGTAGGCAGGCGCGTATGGTCGCGAACCCACCGCTTCTGCCGGCGAACCCACCGCTTCTGCCGGCGCCGGTGGTGGTTGACGGTGACGATGACTGCGAGGCCGAGGTGCTGCTGCTGGCGGTTTTCGCCGGTTTCGAGGAGCCGCCGCAGGCAGCGAGGCCGACGCTGCAAACAAGCAGCACGAGCGAGATGATCGCCGGCGCCGCACGAGGAGCGTGCTTGTCAATCAGATGCATTGATGTCCTTTGTTGAGAGATTGAATTCCTGCTAGCCACCAGGGCCGAAGAGGACCGGGCCGCCGCTTCCAGCGCCGGTTGAGCCACTCGAGCTACTCGCTTCGCCGCCACTTGCGGAGCGGCTCCGACCCAGCCCGAAGAGCCCGGCCACGCCACTGCTCGCACCGGTGCCGGAGCTGATACTGATCGATGTGGCGTTAACGGTGCCCTTGGCGCCGGCTGTGCCCTGGACGATCACTGTTTCGCCAGGATGAATGCCGTGAACGCTTGCTTTCACGGTCTTGGAGACGGTCGAGGCCGGGGACGTCTGGACCTTGACGGTGTTGCCCTCGGTGCTTTCCACATACAGCGTGCTCCCATCGACGTAGGAGACCTGACCGACCGTCGCCCCGGCGCCAGAGGCACCGGCGCCCCCGCCAAAGCGTCCGGCAAAGCCCGAGCCCCCGCCGAGGGATCTGGCTGCGCTTGTCCCCGAGCTCGAGGTGCCTCCGCGCAGCGCGGCCAGTCTCGCCGCCAGGCCGGAGGTGCTGCTAGTGCCTGCAGTGGAGCTCGATCCGCTCTGGCCCTTCTCGACCAGCACACCACCGATGAAACCGCAGGCGATCAGCAGTACGCCCAGCAGGGCCAGGGGAATGGGATTCCCGCCCACCGCAAACAGGCGCCTGCGCGGCCGGGGTGGGAGCTCGTCCAGGGGCTCGTCCGTCCACTGGCCTTCTTCGTCGTGGATGGCGGTCTGTGTATCGGGCATGACGGGCTCCTCTACGGGCTCCTCGTTGGGGGTGGACGACTCACTCAAAGCGCAGAGCCTCGATCGGGCGCATGCGGGCGGCACGCCCGGCGGGATAGGTGCCGAAGAAGAGGCCGGTGAAGAGGGCGGCGCCGAAGGCGAGGAAGATGGAGTAGGTGGCGATCACGGGGTGCACCCCTGCGATTTCAAACTGGGAGCCGAGCACGCCGAGCAGCACGCCCGTGAAGCCGCCGATCAGCGAGACGAGCACTGCCTCGGTGAGGAACTGGGTGAGGATGTCAGAACGGCGCGCGCCGACGGCCTTGCGGATGCCGATCTCGCGGGTGCGCTCGGTTACGGAGACGAGCATGATGTTCATCACCCCGATGCCGCCCACCAGTAGCGAGATCGCGGCGACCTCGCCGAGCAGCGTGGTGAAGACGCTTGAGGTGGAGCTGGAGGTTTCAAGCAGCGAGCCCTGATTGAGGACGCTGAAGCCTGGTTCTGCGGTGTCCTTGACTTTGTGGCGTTCCTCGAGGACCTGAGAGACCTCTGATTCGGCGTCGTTGAGTGTCGCTTCGGAGGTCGCCTCGACGGTGATCGAGTCGATCGGCCCCGGGCCGCTGAGGGAGTCTTGAACGGTCGTGATCGGGGCCATCACGACGTCGTCCTCGTTGGTGGTGCCGTTTGAGCCCTTGGAGGCGAGCACCCCGACGACCTCGAAGTTCGAGCCGTTGACCTTGATGTTCTGCCCGACGGCGCTCTGGCCGGCGAACAGTTCTTCGACGACCGTCTGACCGATCACCGCCACGCGCTGGTGCTTGCTGACGTCTTCGCCGGTGAGAGAGGTGCCTTCGGCGATTTTGTAGCTGTGGGCAGTGATATAGGCGGGGGTGGTGCCGACGAACGAGCTGGGTTCAAAGCTCGAGTTGCCGTAGACGAGCTTCACATCCGCGGCGTTCACGACCGGAGAGGCGCTCTTGACGTCCGGGGCGAGGCTTTTGCTCTGGAGTGCTTCGGCGTCTGCCCTGGTCAGCGAGATGCTGGTGGCGGCGCTTGCGCGCGCGCCGCCACGAAAGCCGCCCGTCGGCATGATCACAAGCACATTCGTGCCGAGGCTCTGGATGCGCGACTGCACCGCCTTTGAGGAGCCGTTGCCGACGGCGACCAGGATGATCACCGACGCCACGCCGATCGTCATTCCGAGAATCGTCAGGCCCGAGCGCAGCTTGTTGGCGGTGATCCCGCCCCAGGCGATGCGCAGCGTCTCGCGGCCGATCATGGCTGCGCCCGCACCGTGCTTGAGGCCTGTGTCGCGAGCGCGCCGGGTGGCTGTTGGGACGTGGCGAGCGCGCCTGAGTGCGCAGACTTCTGGCTGTGCAGCGCCGGCGGCGGGTCGTTTACACCGAGCATGCGGCTGTCTTCGGCGACCTCGCCATCGCTGAGGCGGATCACGCGCTTGGTCTGCTCGGCGACGTCGGGCTCGTGGGTGATCAATACCACGGTCCGGCCTTCTGCGTTCAGGTTGGAGAAGATCTCCAGGACGTCCTCGGTGGAGTGCGAGTCCAGGTTGCCGGTGGGCTCGTCGGCGAGGATCAGCGAGGGGTTCGTGACGATCGCCCGGGCGACCGCGACACGCTGCTGCTGGCCGCCGGAGAGCTCGGAAGACTGGTGATGCAGCCGGTTGGCCATCCCCACCGACGCAAGCGCCGCCTCGGCGCGCCTACGGCGCTGCTGGCGGCCCAAGCCCGCGTACGCAAGCGGCAGCTCTACGTTGGCGATAGCGCTTGTGCGGGGCACGAGGTTGAAGCTCTGGAAGATGAATCCGATCTTGCGATTGCGCAGGTCGGAGAGATCGTCCTCGTCCATATGGCGGACGTCCAGCCCGTCGATCAGATAGCGGCCGCTCGTGGGGATGTCCAGGCACCCGAGGATGTTCATCAGCGTGCTCTTGCCGCTGCCGGAGCTGCCCATGATCGCGACGAAGTCACCGCGCCCGATCGACAGCGAGACCTCACGCAGGGCGCGCACCTTGATCTGACCCAGGTCGTAGGTCTTTGTGACCTCGTGCACCTGGATGACCGGCGCGCCAGTGCGACGGGTGTGCCCAGAGGGGAGGCGCTCGTCGACCCCGCCCCGCTCACGCTGTGTGCCCCAGGTGATAACGGGCCGCTTGCGTGGAGTGCGCGCCTGTGGTGGCGGGCTCGCTGGGTCGTGCTGCCTTCGTGATCTCATGCTCAGCCGCCTCGGAAGAAGGCGCCTCCGCCCGCGCCGGCGAGACCGCCGCCTCCGCCAAGGGCTCCGCCGCCCAGAGCGCCTCCGGTGCGTCCGGCCAGTCTGGAGGTGAGGCTGGTGGCGCTACTGGTGCTCGCCACCGGCAGCGCCACCTCTTCTCCTGCGTGCAGGCCGCTGAGGATGATCGTGGTGTTGTTGCCCGCCAGTCCCGTCACAACCGACCGGCGGACCCGCTTGCCGTTCTTGACGACCGTCACCGCTCCCCCAGAGATCGCGCTGGTCGGAACGTTCACGCCTTCGGCTTGGCTGACGACGATTTCAGCCGACGCGCTCATGCCGGGCTTCAGGGCGGATTCCGTCTGGTCCAGCTGGAAGGTGACGTCATAGCTCACCACCCCGCTATTGCTCGTCGAGAGGACCGCCACGCTCACGACATGAGCGGCGAACTTGCGGCCTTCGAGCGCTTCGACCGTCACAGTGGCGATCTGCCCAGGGTGCACATGGACGATTTCAGACTCGCTCAGCGGCACCACCAGCTGGTATCCCCGCAGGTCGGTCAGTTCGATGAACGAGCTGCTGCTGCTGCTGGTGCTGCTTTCGCTGCTTGCACCGGTGGCGGCGCTGGTCCCGCTGCCGGCGGCGCCCGTGGTGTCGGCGATGTCGTGAAAGGTGCCACCGCCGTCGTCTGCGGTGTTCGTCTCGGTGGCGCCGCTGATTGCGCCACCATCGCTGCCGCCTGCGCCACTGGTGCCGAGCCCGCTGGAGCTGTTGGCCCCGGCCGTGCCACCGGTGCCGCCCAGCCCGCTGGAGCTGTTGCCGGTGGCGCCGGTTGTGGCACTGGCGCCGGTTGTGTTGCCGGCGCCGGTCGTGGCTCCGGCGCCGCTACCGCGTTTCCCGGCGCTTGCCGAGCCTGTGTCGCTGCTGCTTGCCCCGCTGCTTACGGCCCCGTCGCTCGCGCTTGCGGCAGTGCTGTGAGTCCCGCCACTGCTCGTGGTGCCACTGGCGCTCGTTTCGCCGGATGAGGAGGATGAGGAGCTGCTGTTGCCCGAGACGGCTTCACCGACCGAGCTGTTAATCGACGCGACCACGCCTTCGGAGGGCGCGTACAGCTTGGTCTCCGCGAGCGTCTTGCGTGCGTTTTCGACCGTAAGCTGTGCGCTCTTGACGCTGTTCTCGGCGCTCACCACGGTCGAGTTCGTCGGTGGTGCCGCCTTGGCTTCATTGGAGACGAGTGTTGCCTGCAGGGACTGTTCGGCGTCGACGACACTCGTCCGTGCCTGCGCGATCGACTGGTGGTCCTTGAGCTTGGTGGCGAGCTGACTCTGCTTGTCGTTGGCGACTGAGTTGCGGGCGCTCTCGATCGACTGCTGGCCCTTGAGCGTGACGGCGGCTTGGTTGTTCTGGGCGCTGAGAATCGAGTTGCTGTCCTGCGTCACCTTGGACTGGGCGGACTTGACCGCCGATTCGGCGGAACCGAGCTTCGATTCAGCCGCGCTGATCTTCGACTGGTTGGGAGTGGGCTGACTCTTTTCGCCGGCGAGCTGAGTCTTGGCTTCTTCCAGTTGAGCCTGGGCTTCGGTGAGCGCCTTTTCATCGGAGCTGCGCTGGCTGATCGCCTCGTTGACCCCATCCTGTTGGCTGATCGCTTCCAGCTTGACCGACTGTTCGGCCGCCTTCAGGCTCTGTTCGGACTGGGCCACCGAGGCGCGGGCGGCGGCTTCGTCTGACCTCGAGGTTTCTTCTGACTGCCTGAGCGACTGCTTTGCGGACTGCACCGACGCTCGGGACTGCCTTGCGGTGATTTCGTCCTCGCGCACCTCCACAGGCGTGAGCCCTTCGACCGCCGCCTGATACGCGGCTTCCTCGGTCGTCAAGCTCATTTCCGCGGAGCGCAGGCTCGATTCGGCGCTGGTCGGGTCGATTTCGGCCAGCAGCCGGCCGGTCGTGACGTAGTCGCCGACGCCCACGAAGAGCTGCTTGAGCGCCCCGCTCGTGGCGAAATTGACACCGACTTTCGTAGCCGGTGCAAGCGTCCCGGAGCCAGAGACGGTGGACTGGACGACGCCCTGCTGGGCTGTCACGGTGCGACTCTGTACGTCCGCCGACAGCGAGGGCGATCCGACGACGAGCACAGCGGCGACGATCGCGCCTATACAAAGGATGCCCAGCACGTAGACCAGCGGGGATACGCGCACGTGCTCGGTCATCAGGCTCTGCCACATGCTCCCGTGAATCCATAAGGAGGAGCTAATAAACGCCGCAAGGGGCGCTAAACCGTCTGCAGGACTGTACAGAGGCTCGCAGCGCTCGCTGCGTTCTCTCTGCGATGATCAACCTCGATGGCCACCTTTGGCGGGATCGATCTCGGTGGGACGAAGATCCAGGCGATCGTAACGCGTGGCACCGCGCACAGGGTCATCGGCGAAGCCCGCGGCGCCACGCCTCACAGCGGCGGGCCGCAGGCGGTGGTGGAGGCGATGGTCGCGAGCATGCGCGAGGCCGCCGAGCAGGCCGGAGTCGGGACCGAGCAGCTCGACGGCATCGGCCTTGGTTCGCCCGGCGAGGTTGACGCGAGCGCGGGCACCGTCGCCAAAGCCGGCAACCTCCCTGAATGGGAGGCTCCATTTCCGGTCGCCGCTGCCCTCTCAGAGCAGCTTGGCGCCAAGGTCCAGATCGGCAACGACGTCAGTGTGGCCACGAGGGCGGAGTTCGAGCTCGGAGCGGGTCGCAAGGCCCACTCGCTGCTCGGCGTCTTCTGGGGCACGGGCGTGGGCGGGGGGCTGGTGCTCGACGGCAAGCCATGGCACGGTCGTGGCGGCGCGGGCGAGATCGGCCACACGGTGATCAAGCTCGGCGGCGCCCGTTGTCCGTGTGGCAGGCGCGGCTGTGTGGAGGCTTATTCGGGGCGGCGCGCGATGGAAGCCAGGGCGCTGCGCGCGATCAAGAAAGGCGAGAAGACCAAGCTGTTGCAGATCATGCGCAAGAAGGGTCACGAAGCTCTGAGCAGCAGCGTCTGGGCGAGCGCGCTGGAGCACAAAGACAAGCTTGCCACCGAGCTGATCGACCGGGCCGTGGAGGCGCTGGGTGCAGGCATCGCATCGGCCGTCAACCTGCTCGATGTCGAGCTCGTCGTGCTCGGCGGTGGGCTGGGCACCCGGTTCGGCGATGAGATGGCGAAGCGCATCGCGGCGGCAATGGGGCCGCATCTCTTCAATGACGAGGAGCCTCCCGACTTGCGCTTGGCGGCGCTGGGCGACCTGGGAGGGGCGCTCGGAGCGACGCTGCTGTGCGGGCGAAGCGCAAAGCTCGGCCAGAGCAGAGCCGGCGGCTGAGCTGGATCTCCCGGGCGCCGCGCGTCGTGTGCTGAGGGTGCTTCCTACAGCCCGGCGATCGTGACGGCGACGAGCACCAGCGAGAGTGTGGAGGTCAGCACGACCGTAATCGCAGCGGCACCGTCGAGTAGGCCACGACTGCGGCGCTCGCCCATCACGCGCGCCGAGCGAGACAGTCTCCAGATGAAGTAGAGGTTGATCGGCAGCAGCAGGCCGTTGACGACCTGGACACCGACCAGCAGGGAGATGACCGGCACGCCCGGGATGATCGCCACGATCGTGGCCAGGACGATCATGGCGGTGATCATGCCTACGAATACCGGTGCGTCCTCGCGGCGCCGTCCGATGCCCTTCTCGTAGCCGAAGGACTCGGAGACCACATATGAGGTCGCGATCGGCAGGATTGCCGCTGCGAGCAGGCTGGCTCCCAGTAGTCCCACGCCGAAGAGCAGCTCGGCGTAGTGTCCCGCGAACGGGCTGAGCGCCTTGGCGGCCTGCGCCGCGGAGCTGATCGAATGGATGCCATGCTTGTAGAGCGTTGCGCCCGTCGCGATGATGACGAAGGCGGCGATGACATCGGCGAAGATCGCACCCGAGATTGCCTCGCGTTCCTCATTCTTCAGCTCGTCCTCGCGGACGCCACGCTCGACCACAGCGGATTGCAGGTAGAGCTGCATGTAGGGCGTGATCGTCGTCCCCGTCGTGGCGATGAACAGCAGGATGTAGGCCGAGCCGGCATGAAACTGAGGCTCGATAATCGCTTTGCCAACGTCTCCCCAATGCGGATGGGCGAGGATCGCCGCTATCGGGTAAGCGAAGAAGGGAATCGTCAGCCAGATGAAGATCTTCTCTGCGGAGCGGTAGGAGCCGCGCACGATGATCGTCCAGATCGCCAACGCCGCCAGTGGCACCGAGATCTGAGCCGGTACTCCTGCCAGGCCGAGTGCCGCGCCGACACCCACGAAATCGGAGATGCAGATGCCCATATTGGCGATCAGCACCGCACTGGTCGCCAGCACCGACCAGCGGATCCCGTACTCCTCGCGCACCAGCTCAGCCAGGCCCTTGCCGGTGACCACCCCCATGCGAGCCGCGAGCATCTGCACGATCGCCAGCGAGACAGTGATGAGGATCAACATCCACAGCAGGTCGTAGCCATACTTCGCCCCCACCGATGAGTAGGTGGCGATCCCGCCGGCGTCGTTGCCCGCGTTGGCGGCGATCAGGCCCGGGCCGAGCAGCCCGAGGAAGGCGAAGATGCGTGTTCTACGAGACCTGAGTCGAGCAGGCAGCCGGGGTCGGCCACGGACGGCCGACTGGACACGACGCATGGGTGCAGGTACTCGGACCCGCATCGAACTGTCCACCCGGATTGCTCATGAGGCCAGTCTAATGGCCGAGTCAGTCCTCGCCCAACAAGCCGAATCGCCGGCGCCAGCCGCGGGGGAGCATCGCCTCCAGGACATCGTCGACGGTCACCACTCCGACCATGTGCTTGTGCTGATCAATCACCGGAGCGCAGGTGAGGTTGTAATCGGCCATCAGCCTCGCGACTTCTTCGAAGGGCGCGTCGGGACGGAGCGTCGGCAGGTCGTGCTTGACCAGCTTGCTCAGGCGATCCTCGGGAGCGGCGCGCAGCAGCGAGGCGAGCGCGACGCTGCCGGCGAGGGTCCCCTCGGCATCGTTCACGAACACCGTGGTCAGGAGCTCGGGGGAGATGTCGCTGGCGCGGGTCGCCGCCAGCGCGTCGCGAACCAACTCCTGCACACCAAGCAGGATGAACTCGGGACTCATCAGGCCGCCAGCCTCGGCTGGGTCGTAGCCGAGCAGCGCCCTGACCTTGATCCTGCGGCTCACGGGCAACAGCGCCAGCACCGGCTCCCGGCGCTGCTCGTCGAGCTCGCCGATCACGTCGGCTGCGTCATCTGGCGCCATGCGAGCGAGGATGGCCGCCACCTGAGCGTCTGGGCGGTCCTCCAGAAACTCACGCTGGTGCTGGTCATCGAGCTCCTCGAAGACATCTGCCTCCAGCTCACGGTCGCCGTCGCCGACCGCCTTGATGATCTCCTCGCCCTCGCGCTTTGAGGCGGCCTCGACGAGGTCGGCGATCTGTGCGGGATGGAGCTTGGCGAGCTTTGGATGCGGGACGCGCAGGCGCACGGTGGGGACGTGACCAACGAAGGGCTCCACGCTCGCCCAATCCAGGAACTCGCCGGTTGCGATACGTCTACCCAGTTGCTTTGGCAGAAGTCTTCTCACGCCGCCTCGCGCGCCGGTGTCTACGCCCACGACGCGCCAAGAGCCGGCCACGTGCGCGAGCTCGATCTCGTTGGCCCGCACCAAGCGCGCGCCGTCGACGTTGATCAGCTGGTGATCGAGTACGTCGCGTCTCAGCAGCACCTCCTCCTCGCGACGCTCGAAGCGGCGCAGGTCGAGCTTGGCCTTGCGCAGCACCACGCCGTCGGCGCCGATCTCAGAGACACGATCGAAACCCAGGTAGGAGGTGCGGCGCGCGACGGTGACGAGGAACCCCGTGAGCGGCGGGTAGCCAATCCCGCCGAGCCTGACGATCACGTCCTCTACCTTGCCCAGCCGCTCCCCGTCGGAGTCACACAGGGGACTGCCGACCACCGAGGAGAGGTGCAGGATCGGGGGCGCCTGCGTTGCGCTTGGCGCGTTCATTGAGGCCATCGTAGGGCTCGCCGGGACGCTCCGCTTGGATCAGTCGCCCGCGAGGCTCGTCGGCAGCGGCTGGCCATGCGGTGGCGGGTCGTCGTGCAGCAGCCGCGGGATCGTCACCGGTTGCAGGCCTCGCCTGCGCAGGCCGCGCACGATCGCGGGAAGGGCGGCGATCGTCTGCGAGCGGTCGCCGCCGCCGTCGTGCATGAGGATGATCGCCCCTGGGTGGGCGCCGGCAAGCGCGCGTTGCACGATGGCCTTGGTCCCGGGCAATGTGTAGTCAGAGGTGTCGGTGGACCAGAGGATCATGAGCAGGTGCAGGCGATGCAGCTCGTGCAGGGTCGTGGCGTCGAAGGAGCCGTAGGGTGGGCGGAACAGGCGTGGCGCCGGTCCGCCCAGGAGCTCGATGCGGAGGATCGGCTCCAGGAGCTCTTCGTACTGCTTGTGAGCTGAGAGCTGGGCCATCATCGGATGCGTCTCGGTGTGGTCACCGACGACGTCGCCAGAGCGCAACTCGGCGACCGTGCCGGCCGAGAAGTACTGCTCCTGCTCGCCGATGGCAAAGAAAGTGGCGTGCACGTGGAGCCTGTTGAGCACCGCGACCAGCTGCTGGGTGTACGGTCCCGGCCCGTCGTCGAAGGTGAGCGCGAGCTCGTTGCCCTTCGGGCCACCCTCGGTGACCGCCGGGGTGTATGCGAGCACCGAGTCGATTGCCTCGTCTTCGGCGCGGCGCTGGAGCCTTCGATGCTCGACTCGTGAGAGGGGGCGAGGGAAGGGAGGGAGGTGGCGAGCGATGGCTCGAGCATGCCCTCCACCATGGGATGAGATCGAGCCTGTGAGCGCTATGACCAACACGATGAGTGCCACCGCGCTGAGGCCGAACAGGATGCGATGGCGCTTGACGCTCGCCAAGCGCTCGCTCTCATCTGAGGAGGGGCGCTCTGGGGGCGTCATCGGCTGCTCTGTGCGAGCGCGTGATCCAACGGCTCTATGAAGGACGAGCTTTCGGAGAAGTGCGCTGGTTGCAGCAGGTGCATTACCCCACCGTGTGCTGAGAGCAGGAAGGAGGGTGTGTACTGGATGTGGAACTTATGAGCCAGGGCGCTCGCGCGTTCGAGAAGGTCTCGGATGCGAGGGGAGCTTCGGACTTTCATGGCCTCATTGACGTTGACAGCAGGGATCGCGGATGCGAGCGCGGCGAGGTATGTGTCGGTGACGTAGGAGCTGTTCTCGACCCCCTGATTGCGGTACATGAGCTCGGTGAAATCCCAGAGGTGATCCTGCTCGCCGAGGGCGAGCGCCATCTGCGCGGCGCGCAGCGAGTCGCCGCCGATGAAGTGCAGCGGCTCGAAGACGATCATCAGCTTGCCGCTGCGCACATAGCGCGAGATGATGCCTGGCAGCGCTCCCAGGGCGAAATGCGCACAGGCTGGGCATTGCAGGTCGCCGAACTCCAGCAGCTCCAGTGGTGCGCGAGGGTCGCCGAGCTCCTGGTCCCGTTGGGGGATGCCCGCGAGCATCTTGTGCACCTCGTGTTCGCTTGGGACCGGCCTGCCCGGTCGCAGCTGGGTGACGCTCCCGCCCGAGAAGATGGCGATGAGCACCGCGGCGAGGACGAGCAGAGTGATCAATACTCCGCCCAGAGCCTGCCAGCGCGTGCCCGCGTACCCGTGCGATGGCGTCTGATCAGAAGACCGCGTATCGCTCTTCTCGGAAGCCTGCATGTCCCTCTTCTACCGCATGGGGTCGGTGAGGAGATCTATGTTGAGGGCTCGTGCTCCCCTTCTGGCTATCCATCGGGCTGCTCTCGCTGACACAGGGCGTGATCGTGGCGCTCGCGGGCACCTGGAGCTTCGGGCGCTGGAAGAGCCTTGGTCGCTTGAAGAGCCGTTGGTGGGGGACGATCCCGCCCGCGTCGGTGCTCCTCTTTGTACTGGTTGGGAGCTTCGCCGAACGGGGCAGCGCCAAAGCCCTGACCTACCTGGCCCTTGGCGGCGTCCCGGTCGGAGCGGCGCTCGCGCTCGGCTGGCTGGCGCGCGGCAGGCGGCCGTGGCTCGCGCTGGTGGCGGCGCCGCTGTTCGTGCTCGCCTGGGTCGATCGAGCCGGCCTGGGCGGCGAGGCGGCAGCCGTTGCGCTCTCCGGCCTCAGCTGCGTCGCGCTGGGCGTGCTGCTCGCGGCGGTGACACCTGCGCGGTGGCTTGCGCTGGGGATCGTCGCGATGGCGATAGTCGACACGATCTTGGTGGGAAGCGACCTGTTGCAGGCTCCCAACAACGCGCTCAACGCCGCCCATCCGGTCGCGGGCCTGCCGAGGCTGCAGGCCGCGGTCCTCGGCTCGGCGGTGATGGGCTACGGGGATCTCTTTGTGGCCGGCGTGTTCGGCGGGCTGCTGGCGGTCACGCGCTCGCGGGGTGTTCAGTGGTCCTCCGCGGCTCTCGTGGTTGGGCTGGCGTTGGTATTCGACCTGCTGTTCTTCGTGGTCGATGAGCTGCCGGCGACGGTACCTGTCGCGCTTGCGCTGGGAGCCCTTGTGGCGTGGGAGCGAGTCCCAGGCGCGGGCTCGCCGTTCAGGGTTGCGCGGGACGAGGCTGACCGGGCCCGGGCGCCGAGGCTCGAGGGGCGAGCCGGCGCAGAGCGAGCAGGCCCAGTGCCGCCACCAGCAGGCAGGTGATCCCGCCCATGCCCAGCCCCGCGCGAGGCCCTGCCTGGGCGATCACCAGCCCGACGATCGGACCGCCGATCGGCGTGGAGCCCTGAAAGGCGACGAACCACAGCGACATCACGCGCCCGCGCATGGACGGCGTGGCGCCGAGCTGCAACGTCGAGTTGCCAGTCGCCATGAAGGAGATGCTCGCCCAACCGACGAGCGCCAGCAGGGCGAGCTCGACGGGCAGGCTCTGTGCGAGTGCCGCGAGCAGCAGCAGCGCCCCGAACGCCGCCGCCGCGAGCACGAGCGTCGGCAGGCCCGTCCGTCCGCGTGCGGCCACGAGCAGGCCTCCGACGACCGCCCCGACTCCCATCGCCGCGGTCATGAAGCCATAGCCGGCGGCGCCGACGTGCAATCCCTGGCTGGCCATGACCGGCAGCGAGACCTGGAACTCGTAGGCCAGGCAGCCCGCCAGCGCCATCATCAACAGCGGAACGGCCAGCTGGGGAGTGTCTCTCACGTAGCGCAGGCCCTCGCGCAGCTGACCCGGTGCCCTGATCGTCGGCGGGGTCGGGCGCAGCGCCGTCCGATCGAGCGTCAGCAACGAGGCGATCACCGCCCCGAAGCTCGCCGCGTTGAACAGGAAGCAGACGCCCTCGCCGACGGTCGCGATCAGGATCCCTGCCACGGCTGGTCCGACGCTCCGCGCGACATTTACGAGCACGGAGTTGAGGCTCACCGCGTTGCGCAGGCTCTCGGGGCCGACCATCTCGAGCATGAACGACTGGCGTGCGGGGTTCTCGAAGGCGCTGTTGAACCCCAGCAGCGCGGCGAGGACGCCCACCTCCCACACCTCGATCGAGCCGGTCACCGTGAGGATGCCGAGGATCAGCGCCTGGAGGCCCATGAGGCTCTGCAGCACCACCATCAGCCTGCGCTTGTCCACGCGGTCGGCGACGACTCCGCCGTAAGGCCCGAACAGCAGGATCGGCAGGGTCTGCAGGGCGATGATCAGCCCCAGGGCGGTGCTCGAATGGGTGAGCGTGAGCACCAGCCAGGCCTGTGCGGCCATCTGCATCCACGTGCCCACGAGCGAGATCGCCTGACCGGCGCAGTAGCGCCGGTAGTTGGGGATCGAGAGGGCTTGGAAGGTGACCCGGCCGGCGCCAAGCAGGCGTGTCATGGACGCACGCTTGGGAGCTGCTCGGCAAGGGCTTCGAGTGCCGGCAGCGCGTCACGCAACAGCAGGCGCTGCTCGTCGGTGAGCTCGCCCATGTGACGAGCGAGTGCCTTGGTGCGCTCCTTCTGGATGAGCTCTCGCCTGCGCCTGCCCGCTGGGGTGGCCTGCACGAGCGCCGCGCGTCTGTCCAGCGGATCGGCGCTACGCACGATCAAACCGCGGCTGCAGAGCTGCGCCGTGATCCGGGAGAGCATGGTGGGGTTGATCTCCTCGCTCTCGGCCAGCTCCGTGAGTCCCACCGGACCGTGGCGCACGATCGTGAACAGGACCGATATCTGCGAGGGGGTGAGGTCCGAGCCGGCGAGCGTGGGCCGCAGCCGCCGTGAGAGTCGCGCGATCGCCAGGCGCAGGCGCGCCGCTGTATCGCCGTCGTCCACGGCGAGCGCCTCGCGATCCAGCTGGGTGGTGGGGATGGCCGACCTTCCTTTACTTGCTTGCCAGCAAGCATTATATCGCGGCGCTGCGTCTGAGCGGAGGGCGAAGCGTCCAGATTGAGGCTCAAGCGCTGTGCCTGCCCGCCCTGACCCAGTATGCGAATAGGGGATCCGTGACCCTGTATCCGGTCTGCACAAGCGGATCCTCGGCCAGTTCTCCTGCGTCCAAGAGCGAGCGAATGGCATGCTCCATGCCGCCGCCGCGCGATCCTCCGACTTGGCGCTGGGTCGATCGCGAGTAGGGTGAGTGGCCGGTTGCGATCGCGAGCAGCGCACGGCGCTCACCGGCGTTCAAAGCGCTCCACGCGGCACGCAGCTCCTCGGCGGCCTCGACCTCGAGCACGCGCGCGAGCGTGCTCATCCACGTCTCTCCGTTGGCTTCCGCGCGAGCCGGGGTCTCCTCCCACAGAAAATGGGCAAGCAGCATCGAGCGCTGCGGATGTCCCGCGGCAAGTTCGAGCAGCGGTGTGAGCCCCGCTCCGACCTGCTTTCCGCTCTCCCTAAACCGAGCGTCGATGAACGCTGCGACATCGTTCTGGCGCAGCGGATGCAGATCGATCTGACGTGCCTGGGCATAAAAAGCACGGCGCTTGTCGCTGAAGAGCTCCCGCATCATGCCGACGTGAGACCCGGCGAACACATAGCTGGCGGCGTCACCGTGGCGCTCGATCTCGCTGCGGATCACGGCGTCCATACGGTCATGGACGGTCAGAGCGTCCTGAAACTCGTCGAATGCGATCAAGCAGCGCTTGCCATGCTTGTCAAAGAGACGCCGGGGCAAAGCAAGGCGCTCGAGCATGGGCTGCTGGACACGAGCGTCGGCGGTGATCTCGGCGCTTGCTGGCAGCGGTCCACCACCAACCCGCAACGTCGCTCTGACGCCGTCGAACCAGCGCGCCAGCGGACCGCGAAGCTGCTCGGCATACGCGAGCTCGATCCGCTGCGCGATGTCCGCCGCCGTGAGAACCCCGAAAAAGTTTACGTACACTGGGACCATCCCAACGTTCTCAGCCTTCGCGGGCAGCGCCCGCAGGAGCGAGCTCTTGCCATGGCGGCGAGGGGCGACGAGGCGGCTGTTGTGAGCCCCCTCGGCGAGATCGAGCAACTGGGCCAGCTCCTGCTCTCGGTTGATCAGGTCCTGTGGCTCGACAGGACTGCTGTATCGAAACGGATTGGCCATGGCTCTAGATTATAGAGCCATATGGCTACGGACTATAGAGCCAGGCGTCTACGCGGTGCGCTGGCGGCGTAGCGGCAGCACTTCGGCGAGCTCGGGCTCGATGCTGCCGTGCAGCTCGCCTTCGGCGAGGGTGAGCGCCCGGTCGGCTCCTTGCAGGCCTGTGGCTATGGCGGCGCTCATCAGTACCGCGATGCCTTCGTTGGCGATCGAGCGCAGCAGCGCGAGGATGGTGTCGCGCTCGAGCAGGTCGACGTCTCGGACGGGGTCGTCGATCACGAGCAGGGAGGGCTCGGAGGTGAGCGCTCGCGCGAGCATCACCCGTGTCTGTTCGGCGCTGCGCAGATCGCCGGGCCAGCTCGCGGCGCATTCGCTTGCACCGGCGCGCTCGAGCGCCTCGAGCGCCCGGGCGCGCGCTTGGCGTGGTTGGATGCCACGAGCGAGCTGCGTGAAGATCAGCCCGTCCAAGGCGCTGCGTTTGGCTTCGAGGTCACGTGGCAGGCGCTGGAAGTAGCCGATCTCACTGCCCAGGGCGCTCGCGCCATCGTTGGCCAGGTCGTGTCCGTGCAGGCGTACCACGCCGCTGCTGGCGGGCTCGACGCCCGCGGCGACCCGCATGAGCGTTGTGCGTCCGCTGCGGCGCAGCCCCCAGATCGCGACCAGTTCGCCCGGATGCACCGAGAGCGTGACCTCGCGCAGCACGATCCGCTGGCCGGCGCCTTTGCCGTAGCGCCGCCCCACCCGCTCGAGCTCGAGCGTGCTCATCTGCTCGGGGGGTCGCCTTTGGTGAGCGCGCGCAGTTCGCGGCGCGCGTATTCGACCCATGTGAGCCGCGCGTCCACCGCCAGACGCTCCTCCTCGGCCACCAGCCTTTGTGCCAGCTCCTCGGAGTCCCCGCCTGTGGTGTCCTCGCCGGCGCTGCTCCTGGGGGCACTGCGTTCCTGCGTCCCCTTGCGCAACGTGGTCTGCTCGTAGCGATCGATCACTGCAAGCGCGGCGTGGGGATCGAGCATCGCAAGCTGGATGCCGAAGAGCCGCGAGCGCTGGTGCTCGGCCTTGAGCTGACTGACGAGCCACTCGCGGTGGCTGTGCACGCCCTCAGCAGTAGCGCGGTAGTGGGCCTTGGGATGCCGGCCACCGCTTGTGGTCTCTGCGCCGCCGGCCTCCTCGCCGGTCTCCTCTTCGATCTCGATCAGGCCTCTGCGCGTCAGCGAGTCCAGCGCAGAGTAGATGTGGGAGCGGCTCGAGACTTCAAGCGACTCGGCGAAGGCGTGCTCGAAGCGCACCGCCAGCTCGTAGCCGTAGCTGGGCCGTTCGATCACGATCCCGAGCAGCGCCCAGCTCACCATCGATCGCATCGCGGGCGCACCGCTTGCGCCACCTACGTCCGCAGCCATAGTCAAGCGATCGTCCATAGCCAGGCGATTGTCCTGGGTTCCCTGCCGCTTGAATAGTCAAAAACTAGAACCATCTTGTTTTGACTAGAAACGTCCCCTGACCCCCGCCATCATCGCTCACCGAAAGCGGGAGAGGCCGTTCGGCCTGCCGCGGAAAGGTGAAAAACGTGAGGCAGGGCTTTGGGAAGGGTGGGAAGGGCAGGATCAGTATTCGTGCCGGGTCTGTTCGAGCGTCGGTGCCCCATACCTCTCCGGTGGCGGCGTTCGAAGAGGCTCCGGTCCTGGACCCCTCCCCGGGCCGGTCTCATCCGGGTGCCGCAGCCCTAGCCCTAACCCTGGGCTGCGGCACCCACCTAGGAAATGCGGATGTCGAGCGAGCGGCCAGGGAAAGGAACTTCATGTTTTGGAGAGGAAGTCGCGTGATGAGGAGTCTGGTCGGGGTATGCGGTGTGAGCGTCGCGGGTCGCGCTGACGGGAGTGCGCGTCTGTCGCGCCACACGCTGTCCGTGCTCGCACTGAGCGTTGCCTTCGTCCTTGCGCTGTTTGCGAGCGTCGCGCAGGCCGAACCTCCCAAGCTCATCTCTTACGGAGTGTTCAGCACGCACGAGGTGCATGCGGCTGGCGTGGCCGTGGAAGGTTCCGGCGACCTGTTCGTGTCGAGTCTTCTACCGGAAGGGAGCCTTGGCCCCTCGACCGTGGTCAAGCTCGATCCTTCGGGCACACTGCTCTCGCCGCCCTCGCCGTTTGGGTCTGCTCACTACTCGGGTGTCGCGGTGAGCCCGGTGAGTGGCGACGTGTACGTGCTCGGCGAAGAAGCTCTGTTCACGCCCGCGATGATCTTCGTCTACGACCCCAACACAGGCGCGCTGCTGTCGTCTTTTGAAGTGCCGGCCTCACGCAATGTCAGCGGGCTCGTGACAGACGTGCAGATCGCGGCCGACTCGGCCGGCAACGTGTACGTGCCGGTCGTGCCGGAAAACGAGGTGCTCGAGTACAGCCCAACGGGCACGCTGCTCAAGACCTTCACGGGCTCCGGCTCAGGCCCGCTCAAGGAACCGACCGGAGTTGCGATCAACTCCTCCGGCAACCTATGGGTGGCCGATTCCGGCGAAAACAAGATCGTCGAGCTCGATTCCAGCGGCGCGCCTGTGGAAGTGAACGGCAAGCCCGTGGAAATCGAGAGCGAAGGCGTGGGGTCGGTGGCGCTCGACGCACATGGGGACGTGTTCGCGCTCGTCGACAACGGCGCGGACCCCTGCGGCGAAATCGGCTCGCCCTGCCTGCATCTCATCGAGTACGGCTCCGAAGGCGGACAGCTCGCCGATGTCGGGGCCGGCCATCTCGGCCTCCCCGAATCTGGTTCGGGCGCGCTCTTCTTCAGCATGGTCGCGGCGAATGAAGCGAACGGGCGTGTATACGTGGTCGACGGCGCCAAAGAAACCGTCTGGGTGTTTGGGGCGCCCACCGCGCCTGCGGTTGAAAGGGAGTTCACCGCCGAAGTCGGCGCCTCCGGGGCGAGGCTGGGAGCGCTTGTGGACCCCGGCGGCATCCAGACGAACTATCGTTTCGAATACGGCCCCACCGGCGCCTATGGCAGCTCGACGCCCCTACCGGAAGGCAGCGTCGGCGAAGGCATCACCGCGCGCGCCGTCTGGGCGTCCGCCAGCGGCCTGGAGCCCGGGAGCACCTACCACTACCGCGTTGTGGCGAGCAGCGAACTGGGAACGATCTATGGCTCCGACCAGACATTCACCACGCTGAGTGCCGAACAGGCGGCGTGTCCCAACGAAGCGCTGCGCGGCGGCTTCGCTGCGAGGTTACCCGACTGCCGCGCCTACGAGCTGGTGACGCCGCCGGTCGAGACCTCATCCCAGTTCGATGCTCCGCCCGAACAGGCGTACTCGAGCACAGCCGCGGCAAACGGCGAAGCGGTCACCCTCCGCGTCCAGGAACCGCGGCCGGCCACGCCCACGGCCGGCGAATATTACGTGGCGAGCCGTGGGGCGGGTGGCTGGATCTCCGAAGACATCATGCCGCTCGAATCCTATAACGCGGTGGGCTGCCCGGAATTCCAGCACGTGCACGCCTACTCGGATCAGCTCACCAAGGACGTCATGCAAATCGGCGGAGCGTCACGCGCCAGCCAGCCCCTCGAAGACGCGGAATCGTGCAATCCCGAAGGCCGCCAGGTCGTGAGCGGGGAACCGGTGGGCTACGAAAACCTGCTGGAGCGCGACAACGCGACCGGCACCTACCAGCTTGTCAACGTCCCGCCGCCGGGGGTGACGCCGTCCGACGCGCACTTCCAGGCGGCCTCCGCCGATCTCAGCCACGTGATCTTCACGGAGACTTCGCCGCTGGCGCAAGGCGCACAGTACGGCGTGGAAAACCTCTATGAATGGGACGAAGGGACGGTGCGGCTGGTGACCTGGCTGCCAGACGGCACGGCGGTTCCCGGATCGCTTGCGGCAAGAGCAAAAACGCCCGCATACGAAGCTGTCGTCTCGAGCGACGGCTCGCATGTCCTCTTCACCTACGGCGGCGCCCTGTATGACCGCATCGACGGACAGCGCACCGTCCAGGTCGACGAACAGCAGGGTGGGCCGGGCCCGAGTGGTGGCGGCTCCTTGCAGGCCGCCACCGCCGACGGTTCGAAAATTTTCTTCCTCGACGAAAGCAAGCTCACGGCCAACTCGACCGCGGCCGCGGGCGAACCTGACCTGTACGAGTGCACGCTGCCTGCAGGCGCTAGCAAATGCGAACTGGCCGACCTGACCGTCGCCAAGGCGGGCGAACACGCCGACGTGCTCGAAGTAGCGCCGCTCGGCAGCCATGACAGCTCCTACGTCTACTTCGTCGCCAACGGTGTGCTGGCATCCAACACGAGGGAATTCATGGACAGCGAAGGCAAGACCGTCGTCGAAGGCGCGCAGGCCGGGAAGGAAAACCTGTATCTGTGGAACGGCGAAAAGACGACGTTCATCTCCACCGGCGGCGTCTACTTCTACTCGCGGAAAGGCGGCTGGCAGACCTCCCCCGACGGCAGGTGGCTCTCCTTCCTATCCAAGCAGAGCCTGACCGGATATGACAACGTCGAGCCGCCGGGCGAACCGCCGCTCGTGGTCAGCGAAACCGCCACCGAGCTATTCCTGTACAGCGCCGCCACGGGGCAGCTCGCCTGCGCCTCTTGCAACCCCACGGGCGAACCTCCGGTTGCGGGATACGATGCGCCCACCCAGGTGGAACAAGGAGGCAAAGGCTACGTTTTGGTCGAAGGAGGGGGCATTGCGAAGGTAGGAGGCGCCCCCGGGCAGGAATCCCAAGACAACGAAGAAGCTTTCCGGACGCTCACGCAACACCTCCTCACGGACGCCGGCCAGGTGTTCTTCGAAACGCGCGATGCGCTCGTGCCCTCCGATACGAACGGCCAGCGCGACGTCTACGAGTACGAGGGCGGCCACCTCTACCTGATCTCAAGCGGCACGAGCTCCGCCGACTCGAACCTGGAGGGTGTGAGCGAAAGCGGCGATGACGTGTTCTTCAGGTCCAGCCAGGCGCTCGTGCCGCAGGATAACCAGGAAGGACAGATCGTCATCTACGACGCGCGTGTCGCGGGTGGCTTCGCCGAACTGTCCTCCCCGCCGGCGTGCACGACGGCCGATGCCTGCCGTGCCTCGGCAACGCCGCAGCCCTCGCTTTATGGGGCGCCCTCGAGCCAGACGTTCATTGGTGCGGGGAATCTCGCCTCGCCGGAAGTCAAGCCGAAGGTGAAGCCCAAGGCGAAGCCCGTGAAGTGCAAGAAGGGCTTTGTCAAGAAGAAAGGCAAGTGTGTGAGGAAGAAGGCGAAGAAGGCCAAGAAGTCCGCCCGAGCCAAGAGGAGGGGTAAGTGATGACGCGCTCCAGGAGAATCCCTACAGCACTCTCGCTCGCGGTCGCTGTGATCGTGGCGCTGGGAGCGGGCGCCTCCCCGGCGCTCGCCGGTGAAGCGCACCCGTTCCTACATGCATTTGGCCGCAATGCGACCGAAGCCTTCTCGAACCCCAACGGGATCGCGATCAACGAAGCGACCGGCGACGTGTACGTCGCCGACATCGGCACCGACACGGTGTACAAGTTCGACGGAAGTGGCACACCGATCGACTTCACCGCAGGCTCCGGCGCCGGGACCAATGTACTCACCGGCGCCGCGACGCCGGCCGCGTCGTTCTCGTTTCCCTCGCTGTACGGCGATCCCGCGGCGATCGCGGTCGATAACGCGTGCGTGCAGCACACCCCGGCGCTCACCGGCAAAGCCTGTGAAGAACTCGACCCCTCGGCCGGCGACCTCTACGTGATGGATGGGGGTCACGGCGTGATCGACAAGTTCAGCCCCGAAGGGCAGTACCTGAGCCAGATCGGCGGCTTCCCGCCGGCCACTGGCTCGGCCCAAGACGAACTGATGGGGCTGGGCGTCGACGCAAATGGGACCGTGCACGTCTATCTCAACACTTATGCCGGCAGGCTGCTGATTGACGAGTTCGACAGCGCAGTCGCGAATCATCTCGTTGCTCGTCAGGAAAAGGAATCATTTTTCAAAGTAAACGCAACGGGATTGCCCGAATCACCCGAGGCCCACGGCTTCGCCGTCTCCGTCACTGGCGATGACTACCCGATGTATGAACCGTCATGCTCGTGTACGGTCAAGTTCGGGCAGCAGCTCTCCGCGCTCGGCCGCGTCGACGGTGGCGAAGCGGGCGATGTCGCGGTGGCGGTCGACCCCGCGACGGACCACCTCGACGCCGACGATCAGTCCTCCGTGGCCGAGTGGGACACGGGCGCGATGAACCGCGACAGCGGCGAAAAAGCCGGCGCGCTGGCCGCTGGGACGCTCGTCGCGCGCTTCGGCTCGCTTGAACTTTCGGGGACTTCGGGCCAGGGCGGGATCGCCGTCGATGGCGCGACAGGGGACGTGTACGTCTCGAGCCCCGCAAACGGCGAGGTCAACGTCTTCGGCAGTGGCGCCCCGGCCGTGACAGTAAGTGAACCGACGAGTGTGACCGAGGAAGCCGCGAGCCTGAGCGGCATGGTCGATCCGCGTGGCGTCGCCGTCAACGAATGCGAGTTCGAGTATGGCCTCACCAACGAATTCGGCTCTGGCCCCTACGACCTCAGCGTGCCCTGCGAGCAGACGCCGGCGCAGATCGGGTCGGGCAGCGGCCCAGTGGCAGTCTCAGCACGGCTCGAAGGCCTCAGGCCCGGCGAACTCTACCATTTCCGCCTGGTTGTGACCGGCGCCGACGGCGCGGGAGAGGGCAGCGCTCTGATCGCGACGCAGGGCGTCGGCTTCGGGATCAAGAGCTTTGAAGTCAGCTTCCTGAACGAAGACGGCACGCCGGACACGCAGGCGGGCTCGCACCCGTACCAGTTCGTCGACGCCTTCGAAATGAACTCGCATTTCAAGCGCATGGAATCGGATGCCGATTCACCGTACGTGCGTGAGCCCGACGGCGTCTTGCGGGATCTCAAGGTCGATCTGCCCCCGGGCTTGGTCGGCGACCCCAATGCGACACCCAAGAAGTGCACCGGCGTAGAATTGCGTAAAGGTTTCGGGAACTGCCCACCTGAATCGCTCCTGGGCCTGCTGGCCCTGAACTGGTCAGAAGCGCAGCCTCGTACGAGCTTCTTCAGCAGCGATGTCTTTGCGATGGCGCCCGTGCACGGCGTGGCTCTGCAGCTCGGCACCAACTTCTTCGTTCCCCTGCTGTTCATCAATAACAGGGCGGTCGCCGGTGGTGACTACCCCGTGCAGGCGACGGTGACGGATGCGCCGGGTTCGGCACCCGTGATCAGGAGCAGGCTGGTGCTGCGCGGTGTGGTGACCCCCTGCATACGCGTGGAACGTGGAAACGGCAAGTACGGCAGTAAAGAATGCAACACAACCGAAATCGGGGGCTCACGCGAATTCGAAAAGATACCGGGCCGCGCCAAACCGTTCCTGACAATGCCGACCGGCTGCCACGGTCCCTTGCGTTCGACGATGGAAGCCGACTCGTGGGAGCAACCGGGCCAGTGGGCGAAGACAGGCTCGGTCACGCGCAACGCCAACGGTGCGCCCGTTGCGCTCACGGGCTGCTCGAAGCTCGTATTTCTCCCGGAAATCGCGGTTGCGCCAGACAGCGATGCCGCAAGCACCTCCTCAGGCCTGACGGTGGCGGTGCATGTGCCGCAGACCGCGGCGTTCAACCCAGAAGGACTGGCGGAGTCCTCGCTGCGGGACACGACGGTGACATTGCCCGAAGGGGTCGCGATCAACCCAGCAGGTGGCGACGGTCTCGAAGCGTGTACGTCTGACGCCGGCACGTTGCCGGAAGGCGCCCTGGGTAGTCCCGGCGATCAGATCGGCTACAAGGGCCAGGAAGAACTGAACGCCGAATACGAACCGGGCGTGAAGTGGAGCACGTTCACTCCGGAACTGCCGAGCGTGCTTCAGCCGGGCGTGAACTTCTGCCCGAACGGTTCGAAGATCGGGACCGTGAAAATAAAGACGCCGCTCTTGGAACACGAAGTGGAAGGAGCCGTCTACTTGGCGTCACAGAATAACAACCCGTTCGGGAGTCTCGTCGCAATGTACATAGTCGCGGAAGATCCCTACTCGGGGAGCTTGATCAAGCTCACAGGCGAAGTGTCGTTGAACCCGGACACGGGACAGGTCATCACGACGTTTAAGAACACGCCCGACCTTCCGTTTGAAAACCTCGAATTGCATTTCTTCGGCGGCGAACGCGCGCCATTGACGACGCCCGCCCGTTGCGGTACGTACACGACGAAGGCCGTGTTCACGCCGTGGGACGGGAATGGTCCTGTGGCTTCGGAATCCTCGTTCAGCATCGAACACGGCCCGAACGGGAGCCCGTGCCCTGGCGCGAGCCTACCGTTCAACCCATCGCTGACGGCGGGCACGACGAGCATCCAGGCGGGTGGGTTCACGCCCTTCACGATGACGATGAGCCGCGAAGACGGCCAGCAGAACCTCTCATCGATCGAACTGCACATGCCTCCAGGGCTCTCGGGAACGCTCTCCAACGTGAAGCTCTGCCCTGAAGCGCAGGCCAATGAAGGGACCTGCCCGGAAGACACGCTGATCGGCGAAACGACCGTGTCGGTGGGCATCGGCAACGATCCGTTCACGGTCAAGGGCGGCAAGGTCTACATCACCGAAAAATACAAGGGCGCCCCATTCGGCCTGTCGATCGTCAACCCCGCCAAAGCCGGACCATTCGACCTCGAGAACACCGCCAGCCATCATCCCGCGTGCGACTGTCTGGTCGTCAGGGCGAAGATCGAAGTCAACCCGATCACCGCGGCGTTGACGATCACGTCCAACCCGCCGGGCAGCGAATATTCGATCCCGACGATCATCGAAGGGATCCCACTCGAGATCAGGCACGTCAACGTCACGATCAACCATCTCGAAGACTTCGTCTTCAACCCCACCAACTGCAACCCGATGGCGATCACCGGGACGTTGCTCTCGACCGAAGACTCGAGCGATCAGATCTCGGTGCCCTTCCAGGCCACCGACTGCGCGGCGCTCTCCTTCAAACCAGGATTCGCGGTCTCAACCCAAGCCAAGACCTCCAGGGCGAACGGGGCAAGCCTGACCGCGAAGCTGACCTATCCCAATGTCGGTGGGCACTCGATCCTCGCCTCAGGGCAGGCCAACATCGCCAGGGTAAAGGTCGAACTGCCAAAGCAGCTGCCCTCCAGGCTCTCCACCCTGCAAAAGGCGTGCACCGCCAAGGTCTTCGACGCAAACCCCGCCGCCTGTCCGCCGGCCTCGAAAATCGGGTTCGCGAAAGCGACCACGCCGCTGCTGCCCGGGACCCTGGAAGGCCCTGCCTACTTCGTTTCCAACGGCTCTGCGAAGTTCCCCGAACTGATCGTTGTGCTCACCGGCTATGAGGGCGTGACCGTCGATCTGCATGGCGAAACGTTCATCAGCAAAGCCGGGATCACAAGCTCCACCTTCGCCACCGTCCCCGACGTACCCGTCGGGACCTTCGAACTGACGCTCCCCGAGGGACCGGACTCCGCGCTAGCGGCCAACGGCAACCTCTGCTCCGCCAAACTGGTGATGCCCACCGAATTCCTCGCCCAGAGCGGCGTCGTGATCCACAAGAGCACACCGGTCTCGGTCAGCGGCTGCAAAAAGACGATCAGGGTCGTCAAGCACAAGAAGAAGGCCAAAGGCAAAAAGGCTGCCATCACCGTCCGCGTGCCGTCCGCCGGGAAGCTCACCGCCAGCGGCACAGGCCTCTCAGGCGCAAGCGCCAAAGCAAGCGGGGCGGGCAGCGTTACCGTGAACCTGGCGCTCACCAAGCAAGAGGGAGCCTTCCTTGCCCGGCACCACGGCCGCAAGCTCGCCGCTGACATCGAGCTCAGGTTCACCCCCGACCACGGCAGTGCACTCTCCAGCAGCGTGATGGTGATGCTCGGCTAACGCGCTGATCGGCTCAGCGGTCGCACTCCTTACGGTAGCGGGCCTCATCGATCACGAGTCTCCAGTATCCGCCCGGTGGCGGGGCGGCGCGGAAGTGCTCGAAGTCGAAGGTGAGGATCGGCAGGTCGTGACGTTCGGCGTACGCCATGACCGACGCGTCTGCCAGCCCAAGCCCCAGATCGGCGTACCGCTTGTCGATCGCGATCGCACGTCGCAGGAGATCAATGGTCAGGAACACCGGCGAGTGCTCACCATCTGCAACCGCAGAGAGGAACAGCCGAGCCGCGAATGCCCCAACGCGTGCCCGCAAGAGCTGGTCAACCTCGACCATGACTGGCTCCGGCACTATGAGATCGCGGGCCAACTCGGTGACGAGCGCCGCCGACAGCTTGTGTGCTCGGTCTCGTCTGTTTGCGGCCGCGACCAATGGTCCCGTATCGGCGAGGACCTTCACTCGCTTGTCGCGAGCTCTCCGAGATACTGCTCCGCTCGACGTCCCAGATCGTCCGGCCCCTCGCCTGAGGCTATGTATCGCGGACGCTTCGAGATCCCCTGCGAGCGGACCCCCGCTTCGATGAGGCGCGTCACCGCAGCTGAGAAGGACTCATCCTCGCCTGAGATCTCACGAACGGCGGCGTCAATTGTCTCGGGGAGGGTGATTGTGCGGCGGATCATGGCAAATGGCCAGGAGTATGAGCGAAGACATCATACCAGCTGCCGGCGGTCAAGCGCCACCGCGACCAACGCCAAGCTATCGTCACAGACGACAGACATCCCTGGTCTGACGGGCGGCTCAGCCCAAGGCGCTACGGCCAGTCGATCTTCTCAGCCAGCTTGGCTGTGGGGAGATCGATGAGTTTGCTTTGCTGGGTTGATTGGTATTCGCCCCCGGTGAGAGCGAGCCAGTGGATGACGCGCTCCTGTGGGTCGATTATCAGCAACTCGTCGACTTGGTGCTCAGCGTAGAAGGAGAGCTTCTGCCAGGTCTCATCCTCGGGTGAGAGGATCTCCAGCACCAGCGCAGCGGTGGGGTGCCACATCTCCGCAGCATCGGGCCTGTGCAGCCCGCCATCTGGAACCCTGAAGTCACGCTCGGAGTGACCAAGGTTGAACTCGTCGGTTACCACGAGTCCTTTGGCGGCTGCGGGCTGCCTGAGCAGAGCCTTCACCTGCGCGCCGAGGGCAGCATGCTTATGGCTGGGTGCTGGGACCATGTGCAGCACACCATCCCATACCTCATCGAGACGATCCAGCCCCGAACTGCGGCGCCGCTCTGCCAGCGCCTGCATCTCGGGCTGAGAAGGGTCGAGCACGAGCGTGGGCATGCTCCGAGCTTAGCGCTCCGTCCCGGCGCTCGCGCGAGACGGCCGGCCACCATAGCCGCGGTGCGGACACCCGACGCCGTTGCCTCCCGACGGTGTTACATGCGCTGGCCCTCAGCCCAGCTGCACGGGCAACGGCAGGCTGAAGGTCCCGAAATCCTGACTGCTGTGAGTCGAGCCGCGGACCTGGGTGGAGAGCCGGTAGATCGCTGCCTGCTGGCCGCTCGGGGCGGGGATGGTGATCGTGAAGCGGCCGCTCGCGCTCGGCTTGAACCTGTCGACGATCTTTGTCTTGGTGCAGCTGAGTTGTTGCTGGACGAGGACCGGCTTGATCGGCTTGGCGAGCGGCAGTGTGACCTGCCCGGTGAGCTTGACATGGCCGCCCGAGGCGCTCGGCGGGTCGAGGATCAGGCGCCTGGAGAGCTTCAGGTCGAGCGACTGCAGGCCACCGGCATTTGCTTGGTAGCGGGCGCTGTTGCTGGTGCGCAGCTTGGGCGGCGGCAGCGGCGCGGTCGTGCTGAAGAGGCCGTCACTCGAGACCGTCACGCTCGCGACCTTCTGCTTGCCGTCGAAGACGATCTGGACCTGCTTGCCGAGGAGGCTCGTTGCGGCGACGCCGTCGAGCGCGACGTGCCCATCGCGCTCGGTCACGTCGGTCAATGAGAGCTTTCGGGAGCTGCATTCCAGCGCAAGCTGCGCGACGGTCGGGCCTGTGAGCTGGCCCGGTGGCGTTTGCTGAGTCTGCGTCGTGGTGGACTGCGTTGTGGTCGTCTGTGTGGAGGCGGACGTGGATGTCGCAGAGGATGCGCTCTGCGACGTGGAGGTGCTCGGTGTGGAGGTCGTCTGGGTGCCCGATTCACAGCTTGCAGAGGTCGGTCCCACCACAACCTCGTGCTGGGCCTCGTTGCCACCTGAGAGGCCCCTGTTGCCGGCACCCAGAGAGCTGATCTCTACCGGGGTCGCGCTGTGCGTTTCCGAGGATCCAATGCCAAGCTCACCTTGGGTGTTGTTGCCCCAGGCCCACACGTGGCCTTCGGAGTCCAGTGCGAAGCCGGTCAGCTCGGTGGCGGCGATCGCCACGATGTTCGCCGGGAGCCCGGTGACCGCTACGGGAAGGTAGGAGCCTTCCGATGTCGTTCCCTGGCCGAGCTCGCCGAGCTGGTTCGCTCCCCACGCCCAGACAGCGCCTTTGACGAGCGCGAGGCCGAAGTTGGAGCCGGCGGCGATCGCGGTGACTTCTTTCAGCGGTTTTTCGCCGCCCACGGTGACAGGGACCTTGCCTGGTATCGCTTTTTCGCCGGCGCCCAGCACGGTCGTCGACTCGGGCGGATCGCCGGCTCCCCAAGCCTTCACCTCTCCGCTGACGAGCGCCAGCCCGAAATCAACCCCCGCGGCGACTGCGCTCACGCCTTCCAGCGGTTCACCCGATGCTTCGCGCTCGACCGGGCCAGGTGTGTTGCTGGGCCCGCTTCGCCCAAGCGCCTCCGCGCCGATTTCATCGCCCCACGAGTCGACCTCCCCGTTTGCGCGCAGCGCCAGCGTCCCATAGACGGAGGCCGCAATCGCCTTGACGTCGCTGAGGGATTTGGCGACCTGCACCGGCGTGGTGGAGCCGCCGGCAAGATCTTCGCCGTTGCCGAGCTCACCGTAGCGATCATCGCCCCAGCCGAAGATCTTGCCATTGGCGAGCAGCACGTAAGTATCCGGGATGTCTGCCGAGACCTGCGTCGCCGTTGTGAAGGGGGCCACCCCCACCGGCACGAGGCTGTACGGTTCCCGTGCGCCGCCGTCGCCGAGGTCGCCGACATCGGGCGCGATGCTGTCTTCGCCCCATGCCTCGACTTCGCCGTTGGCAAGCACCGCATAGCTGTCCTCGGCGTTGACAGCCGCTGAAACCGCACATTGGATGTTGCTCACGGCAACGGGCGAGCGGACCGGTTCGCCGACGGGCATGCCATCACCTACCTGGCCGACGTCATCTTCGCCCCACGCCTCCAGGCTCGAGCCCTGCGTCGAGGAACCGGTGGCACCACTGGCTTCGAGCGCCGCAACGGTCACGCCGCAGGCAAGGACGGCGGCCGCGCATGCCATGAGTGCGAAGAGCCTGCTCATGCTCGACTGCTCAGGCTACACCGGGCCGTCTGTACGCGTCAGCCCATCGGCAGCGCCGCGGATCTCCTCCACTCAACTGCGATGCCGCACGGTGTCGCGTTAGCATCGCAGCCGATGTCGCGCCTGCCACGCCATCGTTGGGACGCGATCCTCGTGGGCGTCTTCCTCATCGCGCTCGCAGTTCGAGTGTCCACGTTGGCCGGCCAGAGTCTTTGGGCCGACGAGGGCTTCACCGCCCAGATCGTCGCTGGTCCTTTCTCTGGCGTCATCTCGAGTGTGCGCCACACCGAGTCCACCCCGCCGCTGTACTACCTCCTGGAGTGGTTCTGGGCCGCCGTGGCTGGACACTCCGCGTTTGCGCTGCGACTGCCCTCTGCGCTGCTCGGCGCCGGCACCGTGGTTGCGATCTACGCGGTCACAAGGCGACTGGGAACGAGAACGGCGGCGGTTGCCGCCGCGGCGCTCGCCGCCTGCAGCCCGTTCCTGATCTGGTACTCCCAGGAGGCGCGGGCATACGCACTGCTGGCGTTTCTCTCCACGCTCGGTCTGTGGTTCTTCCTGCGCGCAATCTCAGAGGAGGAGTCGACCTGGGCGTTCGTCGGCTGGACCATATGCTCGGCCCTGGCGCTGGCGACGCACTACTTTGCCATCTTCGCCGTACTCGGTGAGGCCATCTGGCTGGCATGGCACTGTCGCCGAAAGCGGTTGGCCTTCGCGTCGACGGCCATCGCAGGCGCCGTCTTTCTCGCCCTGCTGCCGCTTCTCCTATACCAGCGCGATCACGTTCCCCGTCCCTGGATGTCTGAGTTCTCGTTGCGGGACCAGATCCTGGCGACCGGCCAGGAGTTCTTGGCAGGACATACGTGGACCCCCATCATTCACCGAATTCTCATACCCGTGCTTGGGCTGCTCCTGCTGGCACTCGTCGGCTTTGGGGTGAGAGCACGCTCGAGCGTTCTGCGCAACCCGGTGGCCGCGGTTGGCGCCTTCGTGCTCGTCGCACCCGTTGTGCTCGGCGTGCTGGGACACAACTATCTGGCGCCCCGGAACGTCATCGGCGCGTGGCCGGCGTGTGCGGTGGTCATCGGTCTGGCGGCAGCCGCGGTGGGACGCAAGGGCATTTGGACGGTCGGCCTGGTGTGTGCGACCTTCATCGCGATCGCCGCGGCGGTGGCTCTGGACGCCGGCCTGCAGCGCGAAGATTGGAAGGGCCTGCTCAGCTCGATCGCCCCATCCACCCCGATCGTCGTCGCGGAAGGGCGTAACGACGGGCCGGTCGTCCGTTACTATCGCCCAAGTATGGCCATCTGCCGGGGTGCCCCCAAGCTCCCAAGCGTGGCGCTGGTGGGCACTCGCGCGGCTGTGAACCAGGTCGCTGCGCAGGTCTCGGATCTCTATAGCCCCGTCTCCTCGCGCGTGGTCCAGCATCTGGTGGTCGAGCAGGCGGTGGCGAGGCTGCCCACGAGGGAGCAGTGCTTTCCGGCCCCGGGCAGCCTGACGCTGTTGCCGATTGCTTTTGGACAGACGAGCCGATAACGTTTGGACAGATGAGCGCGACGCTTGAGCTTGCCTGCGAGCTGGGTGTAAGTGACCGGACTCTGCGTCGGGCGGTGTCTCGGGAGCTTCTGCATGGCGCTCGCCAATCGCCAAACAGGCTCGAGATCTCCGGCGAGGAGCGCGCCTACGTGTTGAGCCATTGGGTGCTGTTGCAGGCTCTGGTCGCGGCGCTTCGGACTGAGCCTGGTGTGGAGGCGGCGATTCTGTTCGGGTCTGTCGCCAAGGGCACCGACCGCGTGGATTCCGATGTGGATCTAGCCGTGAAGTTGCGCGGCGACGAGAGCACATGGGTGCCGGCGTTGGAGCGGCGTGTGGGGCGCGCTGTTGGCCGCCCGGTGCACGTGATTCGTCTGGAAGACGGGTTAGCCGATCCACGGTTCGCACTCGAGATCGTCGATCATGGGCGTCCGTTGACAGATCGTGGCGAGGTCTGGGCTTCGCTGAGGCGCAGCCTTGCCGGTCTTCCGCGCAAGGCGCGGGCCCACGCGGCAGCATGTGAACGTGAGATGGCCGCCGCCTGGGAAACGCTTGTGCGGGCGGCATGAGCACGCCGCCGTCCGGTGGGCCTTCTGCCACGCCGCCCTCGATCCAGCCGCCGGCAGGTACGCCGTCATCTGAGGAGCAGGCGGATCGCGCGAAGCTGGAGCAGAGGATACTCGCGCAGGCCCATCTGCTGTTGACTCGGCAGATTCCAGATCTGGCTTATGCCAAGCAGCAGTTTCCCACCTACGATCGCGCCAGCTTCCGTCGCAGCTTCGACGGGTCCACGCCAGCTGAGCGCGATCTTGCCAATCGCGCAACGGCGGCCTTTGACGATGCGATGAATTCTCTCAACGAGGTGCTGCGCAACATCTACGGGCTGGCTCATGGCTACAGGCGCGCAGGACCAGCGATGCCGGTTGTCTACGAAGGGCTGAAACTCACTCGTGCTGCCGAGCTCCTATGGATCAACGACACCCGCAACGATCTCACGCACGACTATCCAGCCACCGAAGCCACCCGCATCTTCGACGCCATCGCTGAGCTCAACAATGTGACCGTCCAGACGCTGCGTGACGCTCGGGATTTCGCTACCGATCATGGCCTGGCCATACCAGGTATCGCCTGACTTATCTGGGCCTGGGACTCGGTCAGCGGGCGTTGCGGCCGGCGGGGTGGACCGATCTGCGGGAGCGCCCGGAGTTGTCTCCCAATATGTGTTAACCATTTCCGGCCTTCAACCAGGCGAGGGTCGCCTCGAGGCCGGTCGCATAATCGACCCGCGGCTCCCAGCCCAGCATCTCTCGTAGCTTGCGATTACTGAAATTCTGGTCGTTGCCCAGCATCTGCACGGCTTGGCGAGAGAGCAGGGGTGGGGTGGTCAGACCGGTGGCCCTGCGCAACAGCCGGTAGGCGTGCTCGAGCGAGAAACCGACACTATTGGCCAGCCCATAGGGGAGGCTCCAGCGGACCTTCGAGCAGCCCAGGCCCTCGGCCAGGCCGTCGGTGAGCTGCCTCCAGGTGATGGGAAGGCCGTCGCTGACGTTGAAAGCGTTGCCGGGCGCGGCCTGGTGTGTGAGTGCAAGGATCGCGGCATCGATCAGGTTCTCGACATAGCACAGGCCCGCGACCGCGCGACCGCCGTCGACCAGGAGCATGTAGCCACCCTGGATCGCTTGCGCGATCTCACCGATGACATCGGTCGAGCCGGGTCCATAGACGGTGGCCGGGCGTAGGATGACCGCCTCCAGCGTGTCTGCCCTTTCCACGCGACGGACCTCAGCCTCGGCCTCGCGCTTCGTCTGCGCATACCAGTTCTGAAACCGCGTGCCAACGTACGTCTCGTCGATCGCCACGCCGTTGGGATAGCCATAGACGTCCGTGGTGCTGACATGAATAAAGCGCTTGACTGCCGCGCCGACGGACGCTTCGAGCAGATTGCGCGTACCTTGGACGTTGGTGTGAATTATCTCCTCCGTGGTGGCCCAGTCTGTTACCAAAGCGCCGCAGTGGAACACGTGGTGAGCGCCATCCACCGCGCGCACGAGTGACGGCGCCGCGGTGAGGTCGCCAACAGCGATCTGGACGTCGAGCTCGTCGAGCAGCGAGGTGTCGCTGCCGCTACGTACAAGGCAGCGCACCGGATAGCCCTCTCCCACCAATCGCTGCGCCAGGCGCCCGCCGATGAACCCTGTTGCACCCGTGATCAGGCAGAGGCCCTCGCTCATTTGAGCTTCGTGTGTGCCCGGCGCCGGAGCTGTCATGGTTGCGATATCGCGCACGACCGCCAGGTTCTTACTCGAACTGCCATGACACTCGGCGAGCACGCTGTCGAGCGCGCCAAGGAAGCTGCGCGCCTCGCTCTCGGAGAGCGTCAGCGGCGGCAGCAGCTTGATCACGTCGTTCTTACCGGCCGCCATGGTGATCACGCCGTGGTCACGATGCAGTGGGATCACGATCAGCTGAGGAAAGAGTCCCTCGCTCGCCATGTGGATCAAGCGCCAGTGCAGCCTGGCGACGGGGGTGCTCGGCGCGCCGAGCTCGATCCCGAGCATCAGCCCGCTTGCGCGAATCTCCTTGATCATCTCGTAGCGCTGCTGGAGCTCTGCGAGACCGTCGCGCAGCACCGCGCCCACGTGGGTTGCGTGCTCGAGGAGGCGATCGCGCTCGATGATGCGCAGGGTGGCCAGACCCGCCGCCATGGACAGCCGATTGCGCCCGAACGTCGACTGATGCACATAGCAGCGCTCGAGCGTTCCCACGGCCTTCTGGTAGATCTCGCGCCTGGTGACCATCGCTGCGACCGGCATGTAGCCTCCGCTGAGCGTCTTGCCGACAAGCACGAAGTCCGGTTCCAGCACCCAGTGCTCGAGTGCGAACCACTTTCCGGTGCGCCCCAGGCCGGTCTGGATCTCATCAACGACGAACATCGTTCCGTAGCGCCTACACAGCTCCTGCGCGCCCTGCAGATAGCCCTCTGGGGGGAGGGTCACCATCCGGCCCTGGATCGGCTCGACGATGAAGGCGGCGACATCCTTCGCGCGCAGCTCGGTCTCCAAGCATGCGAGGTCGCCGAACGGAACGCGCCCACAGCCAGGCAGCAGTGGGCCGAAGCCCTCCTTGAAGAACTCGTCACCGACCAGCGAGAGCGGCCCAAGCGTGACGCCGTGAAAGCTGCTCTCGCAGGAGATCAATCGCGGCCTACCCGTCGCCGCGCGCGCGAACTTCATCGCCGAGTCCACGGCCTCGGCGCCCGTGCTCGCGAAGAACACGGCGTCGAGTCCCTGTGGCAGACGCTGCGACAGCGCCTCGGCGAGCATGCCGGCCAACGGCGAGTGGTGAATCTGCACGCCGTCGACGAGGTCCGAAGCGAGCGTGGCCTGCAGGACCTCGCGCACGTCGGGGTGGTTGTGGCCCAAGCCGGCGAACCCCTCGCCTGTGTGGAAGTCCAGATAGGCGCGACCGCCGGCGTCATAGAGATACGAACCCCGCGCCGAGACGTACTCCCTGTCGAAGCCGAGAATACCCAGCACGTCGACTAGAGATGCATCGAGATGCCGCGCGGCCAGGCTCAACGTCTCATCTGCGCGCGCCATGGCCTCCGCGACCACGCCAAGGGAATCGACGGGATGGATTTGTTGAGAGTCGGCGCTCACGACGAACGTAGACTATGGTCGATCAGTGGGTGTGATGTCCGCTTACGGTCCTCCATGATTGCCAGGTGATGCGCAAGATGACGAGCGTGATCGCAAGGCCGATGATTGGATCGGCGATCGGGGCTCCGAGTGCCACGACGATCGCGGAGGCGATCACGGCAAGGCTCACATAGGCATCGGCTTTGGCGTGATGCCCATCGGCGATCAGCGCTGGGCTCTGGAGCCGACGCCCCGCGCCGAGGCGGATGCGGGCCGCGATGAAGTTGCCGAGGTATCCGATCGCCCCGGCGAGCCCAAGCACCGCGAGGTGGGTGGGGGCCGAGGGGTGAATCAGGCGCTCCACTGCCTCGACGCCGGCCACGCAGGCGCTGATGAAGATGGCGGCCACGACGGCCAGGCCGGCGCGTCGCTCCGCCACCTGCGAGCGCAGAGCGAAGGCGATCCCGAGCGGGACGGCGGTGAGGGCATCCCCAAAGTTGTGAATCAGGTCGGCCAGCAGGGCGATGCTGCCGCTGGCGATGAACACGGCCGTCTGGGCGAAGGCGGCGAGCCCGAGTACCGCCAGGGACAGCGAGACGGCGCGGATGCCATCTTTGGAGCGCTTGATGCTGTCGTGTATGAGCCCGTGGGAGTGGTCGCTATCCGCGCCGTGGGTGTGGTCGTGGGGGCGTTCGGTCACAGGAAGGGGACGGTCCGGTCGATGGGACGATCAGGTCGATGAGACGGTCCGGTCGAGTATATATCTGCATAGTCATGCAGTTACAGATCTATATGGTATAACTATTGGGTGCCGAAGAGTGGCGTTCATGCGAGCCATCAAGCGGGGGCCCTGCCCGACGCTGCCGTGCTTGAATCGATCACCGAGACGATGCAGGCATTTGCGGCCGGCTCGCGAGTCCGGTTGCTCTATGCGCTTATGGGTGAAGAGCGCACCGTCGGAGAGCTCGCGGCCGTTACCGAGGCGACGACGGCTGGGGTCTCCCAACAGCTTCGGATTCTGCGCCACCTGAAGCTCGTGGCGGCTCGCCGGGAGGGGCAGTCGGTGCACTACCGCCTCTATGACGATCATGTTGGCACGCTGCTCGCAGAGATCCGCCATCACGCCGAGCACGCGCTGCGAGGCTGGGCAACGCCCGGCAAGACGGGTGAGCGCGAGGCGGCCAGGTGAGCGGTCGGACTGCGCCCGAGGATCAATCGCAGGCGGTGGAGCGCTACCTCTCCCAGCGTGTCATACCGTCGCTTCCGGTGCGGCTGTCCAGCCGAGGCATATCGTGGTTGATGGTCAGCGCTCCCCGTCTGTGGCCACTCCTGCGCCTGCCGGCCCGGCGTGTCTGGAATCGCATGGGCAGAGGATGGGACGAGCAGATCAAGCCGGACTCCGCCGACCACATCGCCCCGCTCGTCGCCGCATGCGACCAGATCGAGCCGGCGCCCCGAGCGATCCTCGAGCTGGGTACCGGGACCGGCGCCGGCGCCCGCATGCTCGCCAGACGCTTCCCCGAAGCCACCGTAGTCGGCATCGACCTGGCTGAGACGATGATCGCTGCCGCCCGTGCCAACACGCCCGCCGACCTCACGGACAGGCTCAGCTTTGCGGTGGCAGATGCCGCCTCACTCACCTATCCCGAGAACACGTTTGACCTCGTGGTCCATCTCAACATCCCGCCGTTCGTCGGCGTCGTCGCTCGCGTGCTGCGCTCCGGCGGCCACATCATCGTCGCAGACAGCTTCGGACCAGCCACCCCATCCCACGTCCACGAACCAACGCTTCGACATCGGTTGGAACGGCGCGGCCTGGACGTGGTCGCCACCGGACAGGTACAGGCGGGAACGTTCTTGATTGCCCGCTGTGACGCTTGACTTACGAGTGCTACTCGGTGCGCGCGTTCCAGGCCTTTTCGACCTGTCGCATAATGGCGGGGTATACAAGGAGATGGCGGAATGGCGCTATCAGGGCCATGTATCCGGTGCCGAACCTGCCGCGCGGCTTGACGTACACACCCATCTGTCCCTGATAGCGACCTTCTCCCTTCTCGACCCAGGCCAGGTGCATCACGGCGTGGACCGTCTTGTTTGAAATCTCAGCCGCCCACTCCACATCGGTGCGGTAGAGGGGCAGGAAGCCATTCGAGCTGAGATCCGGCCCTCTCGTTGCGGTATTGCGCAGATCGCTGGGGAGCCGAGCGCTCAGGGTCGTTTCAGCGCTCTCTGGGACGGGGAGGGCGCTATTTGGCTCATCCCAGCCGAACCAGCCGCCGACGCGATAACGAATACTGAAAAGGGCACGGGTCGCAAACGATTCCCCCTTGGCCGGATCGAGGGAGGCCATCACCTCGAGCAACGTTGCAAAGTCATCAACGCCGCCCTGCGCCGGAAGCTCCCATACATCCTCCAGCCTGAAGTCTGGAGCGACCTCGTAGATACGCCAAGGCTGTGATTCATGCGCACTGTTCGGGAGCCTCATGGCCAAGCGAAGATAACATACATACATACATGCATGTACTAGCTGATACGGGCGTGACACGACGATCGACCAAGCCCAGGACGGCGAGCGATCGCCGCTCGACGCAGGCGCAGCGCAGCGCTCGCACGCGCAGCGCTTTGCTCGAGTCGGCCGCGAGGGGACTCTCCCGCTACGGCTACGGCAACCTCATCTTGGAGCAGGTGGCCAGCGAGGCCGGCTACACCCGCGGGGCGCTCTATCACCAGTTCAAGGACAAGGAGGATCTTGCCTTGGCGGTGATCGAGTGGGTGGATGAGACCTGGAGGCACGAGGTTGGCCGACTGGTCGAACGGGAGTCCGATCCAGTGCTTGCACTGATCGCCCTGGCCCGCGGTCACGCCGTCTACTGCCGGCGAGACGTGGCTCGCGTGGTGATCGCCTTGAGGCTCGAGTTCAGCGGTCAGGATCATCCCGTCGGGCGTCAGCTCGAGCGGGTCTCTGAGTCGCTCCTCAAGCGCTGCGCCCGTCTCATCAGCGCGGGGCGCAGAGCCGGGACGATCCCAGGCGGCCCGCCGGCCAGAACCGTGGCGCTCGCCTTCGTCGGCGCCATGGAGGGCACGGTCATCGGACTCGCCGGGCAGGCACCGCACGATGAGCTGCTCGCGGCGCGCGCAGCCGCCGGTGTGCTCGGGCTCGATCACGTACCAGGGGGAGGGCAGGAGGGGCTTACGCAGGTATGAGGTCGCAGAAGACGAAGCCGTCGCGTTCCACGACCTCGCCGGTTTCGCACGCGATTGGCTCGGTAAAGATCGGCCCGGCATGGACGAAGGTGTGGAACTCGCCGTTCTCACCACATGGATCGACCGTCTCAGGGAGGTCGGCGAGCAGCTGCTCGTTATATGGCCGCCCCGCGAAAGAGGCGTCGAGCGCGCGCGGATCCAGGCTGACGATGAATGCTTGAAAGCCGGCGGCGATGAACTCTCGTGCCAGGACGCTGGTGTCGCGTCGCCACAGGGGGAAGAGGCCGCACTTGCCGGCTGCTGTGAGTCGCGCCTCGCGGTAGGCACGGACATCTTCGAGAAACAGGTCGCCGAAGGCGACGGCCTCCACGCCTGAAAGGGGCTGCGAGGCGAACGCCTGAGCCATCTGTGCTTCATAGACCTCGTTGACACACGCCGGCGGGATGCGAACCTCGACGAGCGGGATGCCCACCGCGTCGGATTGGCTCACGAGAAGCTCGCGGCGAACACCGTGCATGCTGATGCGGTCATGGACATCGGTAACGGTGGTGATCAGGGCCTCGGGCTCCATCCCTTCGCTGCGCAGTGTCCAGAGCGTCAGCGCCGAGTCCTTGCCACCACTCCAGGAGAGCGCATGTTTCACGCGCTGATGATATTTGATGTGACATGGTTCCGACTGACGAAGCTGTGCTTGACAATCCGGTGTACGCGGCGCTGTGTGGGGCTCATGGGCGGTTTGCGCAGGTGCATGGGCGCGCGCGCCGATATCAGGTCGACGTCGCGCCGTTCCTAGGTCTGCCCTCCTCGCCCTCGGCACAGGATTGGCGGGACGCCGCCAGTCTCCTATCACCGGGTACCTTCGCTGCCGTCCGGAACGACGGTGCCGAGCTGCCTGACGCTTGGCGGGCGGTCGATTCCTTCGATCTGGTGCAGATGATCGGCGAGCGGGTCACCGGGGTCGATTGCCCGGACGCGATTCCGCTGAGCGCTGCCGATGTGCCTGAGATGCTCGAGCTCGTCGCCCAGACCGAACCAGGGCCGTTTCTGCCCAGAACCATCGAGCTTGGCGACTACCTGGGGATCCGCTGCGACGGAGCACTCGTCGCGATGGCCGGCGAGCGGCTTCAGCTGGACGGTTGGACTGAGATCAGTGCCGTGTGCACCAAGCCAGACCATCGCGGTCAGGGGCTGGCATCGCGGCTCGTCGGCGCTTTGATAGCGGGCATCCAGCTTCGGTCCCAACGCGTATTCCTGCACGTCCTCAGTACCAACACCGGAGCGATTCGCCTATACGAGGAGCTTGGTTTTCGCGTACGGCAAACCACGACGCTCACCGTCGTGACGCACGAGCAGGATCAGGCATGATCTCTCAGAATTGCGCATAGCTCCCGCAAGGGAGGCTTGGGCGTTCCAGCTCGATACGGGCGAGCTCCGGGCCCAGGAGGGGCGCGACTGCCATGCTGACGAGCAGGCTAGTGAGCTCGAGCAACGGCCTCCGATCATGTTCGATCAGGCGCGCGCGGACGACGGCGAGCATGCCCTCGACCATCGTCTCAGCCACGAAGCCGAAGAGCTCGCCGGGCGCCTGCAGCGGCGCCAAGCGCAGCCCGAACGTCTCCTCACGGCGGGCGTAGATCGCAGCGAGGATCGCGAGCTGGACCTGCCTGCGGTAGGCGAGCAGGCGAGGGTCGGGGGCGAGCGAGTGAACCATGAAGAGCCAGGCGGTGTGCGGCTCCTCTTCGAAGAGCTCGAGCACGGCCGTGATGCCCGCTCTGACGCGCTCGCGCCAATCCGTGCGCCCGGCACATGCCTGCGTCACGAGGAATTCGGTTCGTCTGACGGCGTCCTGGAGGTCGGTGAGCAACTGCTGGTGCCGGGTCTCACTCATTCTCCGTCAGCGCCCCCGGCGGCTGTTCGGTTTGCGGCGACGCCCGGCGGCGTGCTTCTTGTGCTGCTTGTCGTGCTTCTTTGGCTTCGCTTTGCCGGCAGTCGAGGTGGGGGAGGGGGAGGAGGGTTCGGCTGGCGGCTCGACTGGGAAGGCGACGGCCGGGACGGCCAGGAGCGGTGGTGCGGGCGGCACGGCAAGCGAGGTGCTTGGCCCGGGTGTCGTGAACGTTTCGTCGGCGCCCTGGCCCATGCTGCGCGCGTTGGTAGCGACCAGCCGGTAGTGGTAGGTGGTCGCAGGCGCGAGGTTCTCCATGGCGAGCGTCACGGTCTGCGTTTCGGGGGCGGTGCTCGAGAGCGTGCCCGCGATCGTCGTGCCGTATGCGGACGTCGTCCCGAGTTCGAAGGCGTAGCTGCAGGTGGCGCCCTCGCGCTGCACGGTGCCCGACAGCGTGGCTTCGGTGTCGCTTACGGCGCTCGCGGGGCCGGTGCTGACCAACGGCGCCCCCGCGGGCGACGTGCTTGCGCTATGGGCGCGCCGCGCCTGCTTCGCTCTCTTCGCGCCCTTTGCCTTCTTCGCGCTCGCCTTCGCACAGCCGGTCACCTCGATTTTGAGCCGCTGGTTCAGTTCGATGCCGTTCTGGGCCACGAGCGAGGTCGGCAGGGTCAGGGCGCCGTCGTTGCAGAGAGCGCTGGTCGTGGTCAGAGCCGACTGCGGGCCTGGGGGGAAGTACAGCTCGAAGCTCGAGACGGGGACGTCGGGAATCTCCGGGAAGGTCGCGCTGGTGACGCCCTGTTTGGATATGAACGTTTCACCGTGCAACTGCGCGACGATGCCGTCGCCCTGGATCACGACGACCAGTTCGGGAAACTTCGCGTTTCCAAATGACACGAAGTACGCGGGTCCGCCGAACTGCACCGGCAGGATGGGGGTGCTCGCTCTGGCGACGGCTACGATCGACGCCGCCGGGCACTGCGCGGGGTTGGCTTCGAAGATCTTGGAGGGGCACGCTTTCTGGATCGTTGTCAGCCTTGCGGGCAGCTGGCTTGGCAGTTCGACCCGGACCTTGGCGAAGTTCGCCTGTCCGCCCGTCGCCTCTCCGGCCTGGGCGGTCGCGGGCGCCTGCGGGACCGTGAGCTTCACATCGACGCCCACGCCGTTCTGCTTGGTGTTCTGGCCCGTGGCGTATACCGCGAGGTGGGGTTTGAATTCCAGGCCCGCACAGCCGCTCGCCTGGAACGGCACTTGGACGGTTGTCACGGTGCCGAGCGAGCCGGCGATCGAGGTGGTGATGGTCTTGTGTCCGCAACTGGTGGGGTTGAAGATGAATTCGGGCCTGTCGATCGTGACGGTCGCTCCTTTGATCTGCAGCGGAACGCCCTGGAAGATGCGCGGCAGCGGGCCCACGGTCGTCACGACAGCTTCCGCGGTCTTGGGGTCGATGCTGAGCGCGAGTCTCACGACCACGTTGCCGAGGTTGAACGGACCGGCGCGGGCAGGGACGACGACCACGATGCCAAAGGGAGCTCCGTCATAGGGGCCCGTGAAGTAGATGCGGCCGCTGACGCGCAGGGGGTCCGGTCCCGGGCCTGTGGCGGCCGAGATCTCGCCGATCTGGCTTTCGGGGCCGCACGTTCCCTGCTGGGCTTGGGGTTCAGCACACAGCTGCACGTGCGAGATGTCGGCGACAAGGCCCTTGGGCATCCGCTCCTGAACTGCGGTGAATTCCTGTTCGCCGTCGCGGCGGGAGACTGACTCCTCAAGCGGGCCGTAGCCCCCCGCCTGGTTGTTGGTGGTGCCGCCCACGACCATGGGCACGAACGCGCCCGTGGCGCAGCCCGAGCTGACCTGGAAGGTGTTCTGCGGGGTGGCCGGCGGGCCTGACTGCGGCGCCGACCACGGTGTCAGCATCGAGGTCGTCGTGTAGCTGCCGCACGCCAGCGGCACCAGCGCCGCGCGGGGTCCGCCGAAGAAGTGGAGTGTGAGTTCGCTGTAGGGGACCTGCGGGAGGCCCGCGAAGCGCGCGGTCAGCTGCCCGGTCGCCTGGTTGATGCTCACTGCGCCGGCGACCTTGATCTGGACGCCGCTGCCTTCGACCACGAGATACATAGCGAGCAGCGAGTCGAACGGGTTCGATCCCTGCGTTGACCCTGCGTTGCCCTGCTGGGCGACATACACCGAGCCGTACACGGCGTGGTCGAGCAGTGGTGTGCGAGCTTCCACCGAGCCGATCCTGGAGTCCTCGGGGCAGGCGGCCGGCGCTGCGCTGTCCAGGTCAATCTGCGCTTCGCTGCATGCGCCCAGGCCGCTGACCGCCGAGGGGGAGATCGCAAGGCCCGAGGGTAGTGTGATCAGCGCTTCGCGCATGGTGGACTCCGCCAGCGTGCCGGCGGCCTCGCTCTGCGGGAGCTTCAAGGCGATGCTCACTCCCGTCGGTTCGTCGACCGTGGTCGTTTCGGGTGTCACTTCGATAGATGGTGTGAAGCTCAGCCGTTCGCAGCCGGTCTGCGGCGGCAGCGGCGCGGAGTACGCAAGCGGCGTCCAGATGCCGGGTTCCTGCCAGGAGTCGGCGCGCGTCGACACGGAGGATTCGCTCATTTCGGCCGGCGTCGTGTCAGCCGGGCATGAGGTTGGCATCGTCAAGAACGCTTCCTGAACCTCCGGCACCCCGATGCAGGGGCCGTCCGTGGCGGTCTGGTGGCAGTGGCTCGGCGCTGACGGTTGCCCCCACAGCGTCAGCGTGATGCCGTCGGCGTCGGCGACCTGGGAGATGCCCGGCACGAGCGCCGAGATGCCGTAGTCGCCGCCGGCGTGATCGCTTCCGATCAGGTGCGCGATCAAGCCGATGCCCCCAAACGTGAAGCCCAGTGCGCCCGCGACGTTCGGCGAGGAGGGCGCGATGTTGAACACCGGGGTCTGGCCGATCGCGGCAAGCAGGGGGAGCGGCGAGTCGACAGCGACGTCGCCGACCTGACTTGAGGCCTGGCACGCCTGGCGCGCAAGCTGCTGTTCGGTGCACCGGGGGACCCCCAGCAGGTCGACCATCATGCCCGCGGGCAGCGTCGTTTCAACGTCCTTGGGATCGCCTTCTGCGATTTCTTCACCCAGCGGGCCCGCGTCGCCGAGGCCGTCTTCGCGCTGGAGCTGAGTGAGCGATTTACGCTGCAGCGTCATCGCAATCGTCAACTCATAGGGGCGCAAGCCCGCCTGCGTGGCGGCGCTGCCGTTCTGGCTCTCAGCCGCCACTTCGATGCTCTGTACGCCGAAGGAGGCCTGCGCGCGGGGGGCGAGCACGCCAAGGGTGAGCGCCAGCATGACGCTCACGGTGAGCGTCCTTGCGGCAGCTGCCGCCGAGGTGCGATGCGAGCCGAAGATCACCCCGCCCTCCGTTTCCGCTTTGAGGTCTTGCCGGCGTGTTTGGGGGGTCGTTTGGCGCCGGTGACGTGCCTGTGCTTTGGCTTGCCGTGTTTGGGCTTGTGCTGCTTGTGGGCCTTCTTGGCCTTCTTGGGAGCGCGCATAGCGGGAGCGGGTGTAGGGGCCGGTTGGGGGGCGAGGTTGCCGGGACCGACGAAGGTCTGGCTGATGGGAGGGCCGACTTCGGTCGCTGGGGGCTGCGGGGGGTGGCAGCTTTCCTGAGAGCATTCGGAGGTGGAGGCCGATGTGTTCTGTGCGGGCATGCCGCCGTCTACTCGCGCGTCGTAGAGGTCCACGAGCTCGTCTTCGTCCTGGCTCACCAGTGGCTGTCTGGTGAACAGGAACACGTCGGCGCCGTTGGCGCCCGCTTCGGCGAAGTAGGATGGTTCTTCGCTCACCCCTGTGGAGATGAGGTACAGGCAGTCCGTGCCGGCTTCGTTCGCCGGGCAGTTGCCGGATCCCTGGTGCTCCCACTCGTAGACGTCCATCTGGCCGTTTGTGTCGGTCGGGAGCAGCGCTTCTTCGGTCTCGAAGAAGACCTCGGTGCCGTCGGCGGAGAGGTTGCGGGGGAGGTCTGAGGGATAGAGCGGCGCGGGCGCGATGATCCCATCGTTCTCGAGGTGATACAGCAGAGCTTCGCGGGTCGCAGGCGTCCCCGCGGGATTGCACGACACGCACGCAAGCGTGCCTTCGGTGGCGTCGTAGAGGTAGATCTCGTTGCAGGCGGCTTCTGCGCCTTCCTGTTCGCAGGTCGATCCTTCGCCGTGGTTGTCATAGCCCGCAATCGGTGTCCTCGAGGTGAACATCAGCGTGCTGCCGTCGGCGCTGACCCGGGCGCTCCTTGCGCCTTCGTCGGGGTTTGCGTAGGGCAGCGTGTCGGGCGTCCAGTCGTCCGCTTCCCCAGCCGTGCTGACGAGTGAGATCGCGCCTTCGTGTGAGAGGTAGATGTTCTGTGCGCCAGCCACCGCGCCCTGAGCGAGAGCGCCGGAGGAGGCGAAGTAGACGTAGGAGCCATCTTCTGAGACTCCGAGCACGCCCAGCACTTCGCCTCCCGGTGGGCTCAACGCCGCGCTTTTGCCGGCCTGGAAGTCATAGAGGACGCCTGCCTGGGTGTAGAAGGCCTGCGATCCGTCCGGCGTGGCTGCCTGCCATGCCGCCGGCTGGCTAGAGAGCTCGATCGTTTCGCCTTCGCCGCCGGGCTGCTGGTGGCGCACGTAGAGCAGCCCCGTGCCCAGGTCGGTGAAGTAGACCTGCGAGCCGTCCTGGGAGACCGCGTTCTGGGTGAAGTAGGACGCGCCTTCTTCGACGGCGCCCGGGCCGCGCTGCCCCGCGCCGGCTCCGGCAGAGGGAGCGGAGCCGTTCGGGAGCAGATCTACGAGGCTGAGCTCCTCTTCATGCCATTCGTAGAGGTTTCGCGTACCGGGCGCCGCCTTTGGGGAGAGTCGGTTGGCGGATTCGAAGAAGATGCGGCTGTCGCCCGCCGCGTCGGCGAGGAGGAAGAAGCTCACGTGTTCGCCTGCAGGCAGCTGGAAGAGCAGACGCTCAGCACCGGTGGCGTTCTCGCGCATGTAGACCGCTTCGCGGCCTTCTGTCCCTTCTGGCGAGAGCGGCGGCTGATCGTCGGAGCGCTCGAAGGTGTAAAGCAGGTCTTCGCTTACACCCAGCGGCTGGGCGCTGCCGCCCGGCGAGACAGGCGGGTCCAGGCTCTCCGCCGGCCACGTTTCTGAGCCACGCACGCTCAGGTAGGTGTCGAACAGCTGCGAGGAGCCTTCACTCGCGCTTCCCTGGAGCGGAAAGGGCTCCAGCGAGCCGTACGTCACCGCTTCGCCGTCCGGGGCGCTCCTGACACTGGTGATCGCGCCCAGGGCATCCGCGAGGTTCTTTTCGACAGGGGAGACCTGCTCGTAGGCACGGCAGTCAGTGAGCGCCAAGCCGAACGGCTCCTGGATGCGCACCGCTTCGTTGGGGCACGGCTGCTTGGCTTCTGCCCCCGCCGCGCTGGCCATGGGAGCTGAGAGGAGAACCCAGGTGAGCGCGGCGAGGACGATGGAGGGGCGCATGGAAGGGGTCGCAGGTAAGGGGAGGCCGGTAGCGTAAGGGGGTTTAAAGTCTACGGTAGATCGTATATTGATAATCGTATATCAGAGACGGTCTAGACCATACGCTAAGCTCCGGGCGGTGTCAACTACCGCCTGACGATGTCCACCACCCGCCTTAGTGAGACCTCCTACATCGTGCTGGGCATGCTTGAGCTGCTGCCATCCGCGACGCCCTACGAGCTCAAGCAGATCGCCAGGCACAGCACCATGAACTTCTGGACGGTCCCGCACGCCCAGCTCTACAAGGAGTGCGCGCGCCTGGCGGCCGAGGGGCTGCTCAACGAGGAACGCGAAGAGGGCGGCCGACGACGCAAGATCTATCGGATCACCAAGCTTGGCAGCCAGGCACTCGAGGAGTGGCGCAACGAGCCGTCCGACGAACACAGAGAAGTACGAGAAGTACGCGACGAGGCTTTACTCAAGCTCTGGATCGGTGCTGACCCTGCCAAGCTGGCCCCCAGGCAGCTCGAGATCCACCAAGAGCGACTGCGCAGGTGGGAGGCGCTGCATGAAGTGGCGGTCGACCTCGCGCCCCGAGGGGCGGTGTTGGCGCTGGAGTCTGGCATCGGACACACCCGCGAGTCCATCCGCTTCTGGCAGTCGATCTGCGATAGCTCGCCAAAGAAGAGGCGACGGAAGAAGCCGTGAGTGCAGCTGGCCAGCGCGATGCCCGGCCTGACCAACGCGGCGCCACCCGGCACTACGACGAGAACGGCATTCTCGCCATCGAGCGTAAACGGCTGTTGTTGCTCGCCGGGGGGAACAACCGGCCGGCGCGTGTCCGACTTGGAGGAAAGATCCTCAGTGCGCTGATGCGCCCGCGCTTCGAGGTTCTGCCACCCAGGGGCTTCGGCGTCCTGACAACCACTGGGCGCAGGAGCGCCAAGCGCAGGCACCTGTGCGTGCGGGCGATCGTCGAAGGCGACCGCGCGTACGTCGTCATGATCAGGCCCTTCGCCACAGAGGGAGTCTCGGCCTGGATGCTCAATATCCGGGCCGACCCGAACGTGCGCCTACGGATTCCCGGCGGCCGGTACGCCGGCGTCGCCCGCGAGCTGTCCGAGCCCGCCGAGCTGGTGGCCGCCGAGAACACTTACGTCGGGCGAGTCAACTCCTTCGACTACGGCGAGTGCCTCTTTCATCGGCCTGGACGTCCCACCAGGGCCAAGATCCAGGAGCTCCACGCCACCTGGTTCGAGACGGGGGTCGCGCTTGCGATCGAGCTCGATACCTCTCGCCGTGTGTGATCAGTCTTGGGCGCGGAAGCTCCGCGTGAGCTCTTCACCGGTGGCGAAGTAGTGCCGGAACACGTAGAGCAGGGGACTCCAGCGCTGTGGGTCTATGTGGTTGGTCTCGGGCTTGACGATGCTCGGGTGCGCGTGAACCTGCTGGATGTGGGTCTCGACGATCCGGAAGTACTCGCCATCCGGGCGGGTGGCGGGCTCGTGGATCGCGGTGACCTTCGCCTCGAGTTGCAGCGGGCACTGCGCGATCCGTGGTGCTCTGACGGTCTTGGCGTCTATGGCGCTCAGGCCGGCGGCCTCGAACTTGTGTGGCTCGAAGCGAAAGGTGTCGGCCTTGTGCGGCGCCGGCGGGTTGCGCCCGGTTAGCGGCGCCAGTGCCTCCACCTGCTCGACGAGCTCTGGCCCGGGCAGGTTGATCACGCACTCGCGCTCGCGCTGCAGGTTGACGAGGGTATGGGCTGTGCTCTCCCAGCCCATGACGACGCTGTAGCCGAGCGCCCAAGCTGAGGACATCGGTCCGATGTTCGGTGTCCCGTCCAGGTTCAAAGTCGTGACGAGCGCCACCGGTGTGCCGAAGTAGAGGATGCTCGGCCAAATGCTCTGATGCTCTCCGGCGAGATGGGTTGTAGGCGTCTCGGTGTCGCGTTTGCTGGACGGCATATCAGGCAAGTCTCGCCCTTGTCGTTTCGCTGAGCACCGAAATATGCATCGCTAGGATGAGGCGCTCCGGTATGAAGGACGCAACGGACATCACCGACATAGCTGGGCTGTTGGCAGATGGTTCGCGTTCCACGATGCTGCAGGCGCTGATGGACCGGCGTGCGCGCACGGCCGGCGAGCTTGCGCGCCTGGCGAAGATCGCTCCTTCCACCGCCAGTCAGCATCTTGGTCGTCTGAGTGACGGTGGTCTGTTGGCGGTCGAGGCACAGGGCCGGCATCGCTACTACCGGCTCGCTGACCCCAGGGTCGCTGCGCTGCTGGAGAGCATGATGGCGTTCACACCCGTACGGGCACCCGTCGCGTCCCGGGCAGCGAGCGTCGGCTTCGATCTGCGCTTTGCCCGTACCTGTTACGACCATCTCGCGGGGACGATCGCGACCGCGCTCTATGACCGGCTGGTAGCCGATGGCACGTTGCATGTCAGCTCAGCGGGGATCGCGCTCACCCCCGCAGGCGCCAGGCGCCTGCAATCGCTTGGCATCGAGACCGAGACCCTCCGTCTGGGTCGGCGTCCGCTCGCGCGCGCCTGTCTGGACTGGACCGAGCGCCGCCATCACCTTGCCGGTGCCCTGGGAGCTGCGCTCCTTGGAAGCTTTCGCACCCGCAACTGGGTCACTCCGCGCAATGTGCCTCGTGCGCTGCGGCTCACCACAGCGGGACGCCAGGGATTCGCCACCCACTACGACATCGACGTGAGCAGCCTTGGAGAGGCATCCTGAGGAGGGGCGCGGCTCAGGCGGTCGCGCGTTGGTGCAGTCGGACTACTGGCGCGAGCTCTGGGATCACGTGGCCGTGCATCTCGCCGTCGCTGAGCGAGAGCGCGCGGTCGGCGCCGAACAGCCCGGTGCTCTCGCCGACGGTGGTCAGGACCGCGGTGCCGTCTTTGGCGATTGAGCGCAACAGCGCCAGGATGCCGTCGCGGTGCAGCAGGTCTACGCCCTTGGTGGGCTCGTCGATCAGCAGCAGCGATGGTGCTTTGGCGAGCGCTCGGGCGATCGCCACGCGTATGGTCTCCGTGCTGTCGAGCTCGTGTGGCTGCAGCTCTGCGCAGTGCCGCGCTCCGGCGCGCTCGAGCGCTCCTTCGGCAAGCGTCTTCGCGGCAGCTGGCCGCTCGCCGCGTGCCAGCAATACCGCGATGACCGCGTCGAGCACGACATGAGCCTCTGCTGCGTGGAGTGGGGGGTGGCAGTATGCGATCCCGTTGACTAGTGCGCTTCCAGCCTGGGTCACCAGGTCGTGTCCGGCGAAGCGCACGGTGCCGGCGTCTGGTGCTTCGATGCCGGCGGCGAGGCGCAGCAGGGTGGAGCGTCCGGAGCGTCGCAGGCCCCAGATGGCGACCAGTTCGCCGCCGTCCAGCTGCAGGCAGACGTCTTGCAGCGCGTTCAGCTCGTGCGCGCCCTGCCGGTAGCTCTTGCTGACGTGCTCCAGCGCGAGCAGGCTCATTTGTCGCTCTTGCGCTCCTCGATTACTTTCATGAGCTCGCGCCGGGCGTACTCGATCCAGGAGAGCTTGACGCCGAGCGTGACGCGCTCATCCTCTGCTTCGAGTCTTCGCGTGAGGTCGTTTCGCTCGCCGGGTACCACCTGCTCGGCATCGGTGGCTGTGGCCCGTTCGGCCTCCTCCAGGCACTCACGCTCGTAGAGATCGATGACGTCCAGGGCCTCCGCGGGCTTGAGCATGACCAGCTGGCGGGCAAACATCAGTGATCGGCGATGCTGCTCGGCGGCCTCGCCGATCAGCCACTGCTGGTAGGCGCGCACTCCCTCGGCCGTCGCGCGGTAGCAGACCTTGGGTTGGCGGCCCGCATCGGCCTCGCCGGGATCTGGCGGGAGGGCCTCGATCAGCGCCCGGCTGCTCAGCATCTCGAGCGTCCTGTAGATCATCACGTTGCCGCTGAGTACGACCTCATCGCCGAAGGTTCGCCGGAAGCGCTGCGCGAGCTCATAGCCATAGCTCGGGCGTGAGACCAGCAGCCCCAGTAGCGGCCAGGCAAGTGTCGAGCGCAAGCGAGCGGCCTGGCTGTCTTTGGCAACGCTGTCGTTCATTGCGTGAGACAGCCTAGACCCGCCAGAGACTAGTTACACATTAGACCTTTCACCTTAAAGACTTGTGCCCGCTCACCCTGAGCCGCATCATCGCCGCACATGAGATCTGGAGAGGAGTACGTGTCTTGCGCAAATCGCGATCTGCTGGGCAAGCCATGTGAGGCTTCCCTGTGGGGGCCTGTTCGAGCGTCGGTGCCCCATACCTCTCCGGTGGCGGCGTTCGAAGAGGCTCCGGTCCTGGACCCCTCCCCGGGCCGGTCTCATCCGGGTGCCGCAGCCCTAACCCTGGGCTGCGGCACCCACCTAGGAAATGCAGATTTCGAGCAAGCGGCCAGGGAAAGGAACTTCATGGTTTGGAGAGGGAGCAGAGTGTTGAGGAGTCTGGTCGGGCTGCGCGATGCAGGCGTTGCAGGTCGCACTGATGCGGGTGCGCGCTTGCTGCGTCACACGCTTTCCGTGCTTGCGCTGAGCGTGGTCTGCATGCTCTCGCTCTTTGGCGGGGTGGCGCAGGCCGAAGCTCCCACGCTCATCTCCTACGGCAGCTTCAACGCGGTGACCAACGATGCGATCGGCGTGGCGGTCGACAACTCTGGCCTGACTTTCAGCGGCGATATCTACGTCGCGGGCTTCTTCAACCCGGAAGGGCCCCCGTTCGAGAAGTTCGAACCCTCCGGTCAGGTGATCCAACCGTCGCCGTTCGGAGAAAACGACCTCACCGCCAGCCTCGCGGTGAACCCGTCCAACGGCGACCTGTACGCCCTCAGCATCGAGGGCAGCATCACGACGTATGACCCGAGCAGCGGCGCGCCGATCAATTCGTTCCCGGTGAGCTTGACTGAAGGACCCGGGGGACTCTTTGAATTCCTTGAAAACCCGCCCCAGATCGCGGCCGACGCGGCCGGCAACATATATCTGCCCAACACCGTGGAAAACGAGGTGCTCGAGTACAGCCCGGAAGGGACGCTGCTGCAGACCTTCACAGGTGGCTCGGGCCCCGGAGCGCTGAAAAGACCGACCGGCGTCGCGGTCGACGCCTCGGGGAACCTCTGGGTGGCCGACAAGGGCGATAACCGCATCGAGGAGCTGAGCGTCGCCGACGTCCCGATCGGCGAAATCAGCAGCGAAGGCGTGAAGTCGGTCGAGCTCGACGGCCACGGCGACGTGCTCGCGATGGTCACCAACAACGAAGACTTCTGCGGCAAGATCGGAGGCGAAAGCGGAGAATGCCCCCACCTGGTGGAGTACGGCCCGACCGGCGCCAAGCTCGCAGATCTCGGTGCCGGCTCCTTCGGATCGGGCGAACAGGGGACCGCTTTGCCACCACTGGTCGCGGTCAACGAATCCAGCGGCCGCGTCTACGTGTCCGACGCCAGCAACCGGCTGGTGTGGGTCTTCGGGGCACCGACCGCTCCGAGCGTCATCAAGGAGCTCGCCGCCGAAGTCGACACCTCCGAAGCCAAGCTCGGCGCGCTCGTGAAGCCCGGTGGGATCCCGACGACCTTCCGCTTCGAATACGGCACGACGAGCGCCTACGGCAGCGCGGTGCCCTTCCCGGAAGGGAGCGCCGGCGAAGGGCTCAATACACATACCGCGTGGGCCGCGGCGAGCGGCCTGGAGCCCGGCACCACCTACCACTATCGCGTGGTGGTCACCAACGAACTCGGCACGGCCTACGGCGCCGATCAGACCTTCACGACACTGACCGCCGCACAGGCCGCCTGCCCCAACGAAGAAACCCGGGGCAGCTTCTCCGCGCGCCTTCCCGACTGCCGGGCGTACGAGCTCGTGATGGCGCCGACGAGCAACTCGGTGGAGGTCAGCGGCGGAGGGGAAGCCGCAGCCGACGGCGACGCGGTGTCGTTCCTGGTGAACGATCCGCTGCCAGGCGCCCCGTCGGGGGGCTACCACGAATACCTCGCCACGCGCGGCGCCGGCGGATGGAGCCCGGAGGATCTGCGCCCGCTCGAATCCTACTCGGAAACGACGTGTGACTCGCGAGGCCCTGAATCGATCTTCTCGGCCGAATTCTCAGAGAGCGTGATCGAATACGGCCATGGCGACCGCGCCAGCGAGCCCACCAGCGGTGGGATCGGCAACGGCCCGACCTGCAACGCCGAAGGGTTGCAGGTCGTGCCGGGCGAACCGGTGGGCTACCAGAACCTGCTGCTGCGTGACAACGCGACCCTCACCTACCGCCTGATCAACGCGCCGCCGCCGGGCGTGACCCCCGCGGACGCCTTCATGGTGGGTGCCTCCGCCGACCTCAGCCACGTGGTCTTCAGCGAGGAAGCGCCGCTGGCGCAGGGCGCCCAATACGGCGTCGAAAACCTCTACGAATGGGACGAAGGCGCCATCATGCTGTTGACGGTGCTGCCGGACGGCACCCCGGCGCAAGGATCGCTGCCGGAACTGATCTCCGGCACAAACGCGATCTCCGCCGAAGGCTCGCACATCCTCTTCATCTCCGGCGGGAGTCTTTACGTGCGGATCGGCGGCGAACGCACCGTTCAGGTCGACGAATCGCAGGGCGGCGGCTCGAGCGGCGGCGGCGTCTTCCAGGCGGCAAGCGCCGACGGCACGGAGATCTTCTTCACCGACGATCACAGGCTCACGGCCGACTCGACCGCCGAAACGGGTGAACCGGACCTCTACGAGTGCGCGCTGCCCGAAGGCGCGAGCAAGTGTGTCCTCAGCGACCTGACCGTCGCCCAAGGCGGCGAACACGCCGACGTCATCCGCGTCTCGCCGCTCGGCGCCACGGACAATTCGCATGTGTACTTCGTCGCCAGGGGCGTGCTGGCGAGCAACACGAGGGAATACACGAACAGCGAAGGCAACGTCGTCGTCGAAAAAGCGCAGGCCGGGCAGAACAACCTGTACCTGTGGAGCGCCGGCACCACGACGTTCATCGCGTCCGGGCCCTATGAAGGCTACGGAACCCTCAACGGCGCGGGACAGGCCTCGCCCGACGGCACCTGGTTCGTCTTCGGCGCGGAAAAGAGCCTCACCGGCTATGACAACCATGCGGCGCAGGGCCCCCCCGCCAACGAGCTCTTCCTCTACGACGCGGCGTCGAACGAGCTCGCCTGCGCCTCGTGCAATCCGAGCGGCGAACAACCTCCGGCGGCCTACAACGGTGGTGCGGACTCGCTGGCTATCGGAGGTAGGTTCAGCTCCCGCTACCTCTCAAACGGCGGCCGCCTCTTCTTCGACACGAGCGAAGCGCTCGTGCCCTCCGACACCAACGGCCAGACCGACGTCTACGAGTACGAGGACGGCCACCTCTACCTGATCTCCTCCGGGACGAACGCCCGAGGATCGGGCTTCACCGACGCGAGCGAAAGCGGCGACGACGTCTTCTTCGTCTCCACGCAGGCGCTCGTGCCGCAGGACACCCAGGAAGGAATGAACGCGCTCTACGACGCGCGCGTCGACGGCGGATTCCCAGAAACCGCCTCGCCGCCGGCCTGCACGACTGCCGATGCCTGCCGCACGCCGGTCTCGCCGCAGCCCTCGATCTACGGGGCGCCGTCGAGCCAGACCTTCTCCGGCGTGGGGAACCTCACACCCGAACCCGAAGCCAAAGCGAAGACGAAGGCCAAACCGAAGACGAAGAAGAAGACGAAGCCCAACCCGTGCGTGCACATGCACAACAAGCACAAGCGCGCGCTCTGCGAAGCCAAGCGCCGCAGGGCCAACAAGCTGAAAGCCAAGTCCCAAAAGGGGGGTAAGTGATCATGAGGAGCGCTCTCTTTGAGGGGATCGGACACCGGGCGGCACGGTTGGGCGTCGCGATTGCCGTCGTGAGCGGGCTTGGGCTGATGGCGGGCAGTGCACCGGTGCTGGCGGCCGGCGAAGCACACCCGTTCCTGAGCGAATTCGGGCGCACGGCCACCGAACCGTTCTCGAACCCGAACGGGATCGCAATCGACGAAACAACCGGCGATGTGTATGTCGCCGACATCGGCACGGACACGGTCTACAGGTTTGACGCAAACGGAGACCCGGTTGATTTCTCCGCACTCACGAGCAACCAGCTCACGGGCACGGGCACGCCCGCGGGCTCTTTTGCTTTCCCGCCGACGGAAGAAGACACCCCGGCGGCGATCGCCGTCGATAACTCGACCAACTCCTCTGATCCCTCCCGTGGCGACCTCTACGTGATGGACGCCGGGCATGGCGTGATCGACAAGTTCGGCCCTGACGGCGAATACCTCAGTCAGATAGCGGGCTTCGAAGCGGCAACGGGCTCCGCCGAACACGAACTGCTTGGCATCGCCGTCGACCCGAATGGCATCGTACGCGCCGTCGTCAGCAGCGTCACAGCGCAGGTGCGCTTCACGACGGGCGTGTCGGTCGAGGAGTTCGACGACTCCGCCGCGAACCATCTGATCGCGCAACAGCACGACCAGGAACCCTCTGGACACCTCACCGGCGTACCCGACAGTCGGCCCGGCGACGGCTTCGCGATCGGGCCGACGGGCGATGACTACATGATCTTCAGGCAGGGAGGAGGGGGCCTCTGCTCGTGCACGGCGAAGCTCGGCCAGCAGCTGGCAGGGCTCGGTCTGATCGACAACTATGAATCGGGCGATGTGGCGATCGCCGCCGATCCGGCGAGCGGCCACGTCTACACAGACGAGCAGTCCACTGTCGCCGAGTGGGACAACGGCGCGATCAACGGCAGCAAGGCCGTTCCGAGCTCGTTCCAGAACTACGGCGCGGGCACACTCGTCGCGCGCTTCGGTGAAGGGCAGCTCTCGGGCTCCTCCGGCCAGGGTGGGATCGCGGTCGACGGCTCGACCGGCGAGATCTACGTCTCTGACCCGACCAACGGCAAGGTGGACGTCTTCGGCAGTGACGCCCCCGCGGTGAGCGCCGGTTCGCCCACGAACATCACCAAGGAAAGCGCCACGCTGAACGGCACGGTGAACCCCCGTGGCGAAGCGCTCAGCTCCTGCGAGATCGAATACGGGATGGCCGACGAGTTCGGGCAGGTGGCAGGCGAACACTACGAACACAGCTCGCCCTGTGAACCCGGAGCGACCGGGATCGGAGCCGATAGCAGCCCGGTTGCGGTCTCCCTGGGCATAACGGGACTGCAGGCCGGCCTGCTCTATCGCTTCCGCATCGTCGCGGCCAACGCTGCGGGCTCGAGCCAGAGCGCGGGGCTGCTCGCGACCGAAGGGCCCGGCTTCGGCCTGAAGAGCTTCGAACTCTCCTTCGTGAACGAAGACGGCTCCGCCGACACGCAGGCCGGCTCGCACCCCTACGAAATGCGCAACAACATGGAATTCAACTCCCACTTCATTCCCGCGGAATCGAACGCCGACTCCATCTACCTGCGCGAGCCCGACGGCACGCTCAGGGATCTCGCCGTCGATCTGCCGCCGGGGCTGGTCGGGGACCCGAACGCCACGCCGAAGAAGTGCACGCTGGATGAGCTGCTCGAAGGAAGAGAAAATCAAGCGAGCGGAGGCGGAGGCTGCCCGCCGGAATCGCTGCTCGGCATATTCGAGGTCAACTGGGACACGCACGTATTCGGCTACGACAAATTCATCGAACCGGTCTACAACATGGTGCCGCCGCACGGCGACGCGGTGCAGTTCGGCATCGAGTACGCGGGCACGCAGATCTTCATAAGCAGCAGCCTGCTCGCCGGTGGCGACTACCCCGTCCAGGCGGCGGTGATCGGCGCCCCGCCGGAAGCGCCGGTGCTGCGCACCCAGCTCACGATCAAGGGCGTGCTCACGCCGTGCGCACGGGTCCAGGCGGGCAGCGGCAAATACACGAACAGCTCCTGTACGTCCACCGGCAACGGCGGGGAATTCGAAAGCGAACTCGCCCGCAGCAAAGCTTTCCTGACCCTGCCGACCGGCTGCAACGGCCCGCTGCGCACTACGGTCTCTGTGGACTCCTACGAGGAACCCGGCCACTGGGCCCACGCCGAAGCGCTCACGCGCAACTCCGCGGGGGCGCCGGTGTCCCTGACAGGCTGCTCGAAGTTGATCTTCCCGCCGACGATCTCGGTCTCTCCCGATACCACGGATGCGAGCAGCTCCTCCGGACTGACGGTCGACGTGCACGTGCCCCAGGGCGCTGCCTCAAACCCGGCCGGGCTTGCGGAGTCCTCGCTCAGGGACACCACGGTCACGCTGCCGCAGGGCGTATCGATCGACCCCTCGGGCGCCGACGGCCTGCAGGCGTGCTCGGAGGGCCTCGCCGGTTTCACGGGCTTCTCGGAATTCAACCCGGAATTCGAACCTGGCGTGAAGTGGAACACGTTCACGCCCACCGTGCTCGAAGCGCTGCAGCCGGGCACGAGCTTCTGTCCTGACGGCTCGAAGATCGGCACGGTCAAGATCAAGACACCGCTGCTCGAACACGAACTGGAAGGCGCGGTCTACCTGGCGAGTCAGAACGCCAACCCGTTCAACGGCCTGATCGCGATGTATCTGGTCGCCGAAGACCCCGTCTCGGGCAGCGTCATCAAGCTGGCCGGCGAAGTGAGCCTCACCGAATCGGGCCAGATCATCACGACCTTCAAGAACACGCCCGATCTGCCTTTCGAAGACCTGCAGCTGCACTTCTTCGGCGGGGAACGCGCGCCGCTTAGCACACCGTCGCGTTGCGGCAAGTATACGACCCAGGCCGTGTTCACTCCGTGGGATGGCAACGGGCCGGTGACCGCTTCCTCATCGTTTGACATCGAACACGGTCCGGGTGGTAGTCCGTGTCCGGGTGCGAGTCTGCCGTTCGAACCGTCGCTGACGGCGGGCACGACGAGCAACCAGGCGGGCGGGTTCACTCCCTTTACGATGACGATGAGCCGCGAAGACGGTCAGCAGAACCTCTCATCGATCGAACTGCACATGCCGCCGGGTCTCTCGGGCACGCTGGCCAACGTCAAGCTCTGCCCCGAAGCGCAGGCCAACGAAGGCACCTGCCCGGAAGACACCCTGATCGGCGAAACGACCGTGTCGGTCGGCCTGGGTGGCGATCCCTTCACGGTCAAGGGCGGGAAGGTCTACATCACCGAAAAGTACGAGGGCGCCCCGTTCGGACTGTCGATCGTGAACCCCGCAAAGGCGGGGCCGTTCGACGTGGAGGACACGCCGGCCAAACACCCGACCTGCGACTGCCTGGTCGTCAGGGCCAAGATCGAAGTCGACCCCCTCACCGCGGCGCTGACGATCACGTCCAACCCGCCGGGCACTGAATACTCGATCCCGACGATCATCGAAGGCATCCCGCTGGAGATCAGGCACGTCAACGTGACGATCAACCACCTCGAAGACTTCACGTTCAACCCCACCGACTGCAACAAGATGGCGATCACTGGGACGTTGCTCTCGACCGAAAGCTCCTCCGATCAGCTCTCGTTGCCTTTCCAGGTCACCAACTGTGCGGCTCTCTCTTTCAAACCGGGATTCGCGGTCTCGACCCAGGCCAAGACCTCGAGGGCGAACGGGGCAAGCCTGACGGCCAAGTTGACATACCCCAACGTGGGCGGGCACTCGGTCCTCTCCTCCGGCCAGGCGAACATCGCCAGGGTCAAGGTCGAACTGCCAAAGCAACTGCCCTCGCGGCTCTCCACGTTGCAGAAGGCGTGTACCGCGAAGGTCTTCGACGCCAACCCCGCTGCCTGTCCGTCGGCTTCGAAAATCGGGTTCGCGAAAGCGACCACGCCGCTGCTGCCGGGGAGCCTGGAAGGCCCTGCCTATTTCGTCTCTAACGGCTCGGCGAAGTTCCCCGAATTGATCGTCGTGCTCTCCGGCTACCAGGGCGTGACCGTCGACCTGCACGGCGAAACGTTCATCTCCAAAGCCGGGATCACCAGCTCCACCTTCGCCAGCGTCCCCGACGTCCCCGTGGGCACCTTCGAACTGACGCTCCCCGAGGGACCGAACTCAGCACTCGCCGCGAACGGAGACCTCTGCGCCGCCAGCCTGGCGATGCCCACGGAATTCCTCGCCCAGAGCGGCGTTGTGATCCATCAGAGCACCGCGATCTCGGTCAGCGGCTGCAAAAAGACGATCCGGGTCGTGAAGCACAAGAAGAAGGCCAAAGGCAAAAAGGCGAGTATTACGGTCAGAGTGCCCTCGGCGGGAAAGCTCGTGGCGGGCGGCGCTGGTCTGTCCGGCGTAATGCAGAGCGCGAGCAAAGCAGGCGAGGTGACTGTCGAGCTTTCGCTCTCAAAGTACGAGCAGCACATGCTCGTAAGCCATCACGGCCGCATGCTCGCCGCCCACGTCAAACTGACCTTCACCCCAAGCCACGGTGAAACGCTCACCAGCTCGGTGATGGTGCTGTTTCACTAAACGCCAGGTGACAGCGTGAGGCTGCATGGCAGTCTCGTGTGCCTGTAGGGCGGTTGGGTCCGACGACGCACCGCATCGGACAGAAGCGGCCACCCTGCCGGTCTAAGCCAAAGCGCGACACTGCGCAGCACGATCCTCCACTAATGCCCGCGGCCCTAGCGGGCTAGGTGATCTGTTGGGCCGAGCTCGCGTGCTGGACGGCAGACGCCGTGGAGGATGAGCTCGAGATGGTGACGCCAGTTCGCGCTGCCTGGCTTGTAATACATCGTGGATGTGATGCCACACATCACCATCCCGAAGTCATCAAACGTGAAATCGTCGCGGATGACGCCGGCAGCTACAGCACGGCGAATGATCCGCGTGACTACCTCCTCGAGGGCGGCCTTCTGCTCCTCGATGCCCTCCCACTCGAGCTCGTTTGAGCCCATCATCGCCAGCTGGAACCCCATGTCGCCCGCGACTGCTTCGGCGGAGTTGCGCATGGTGCTCTGGAGTGCCTCGAGCGGATCGTGGATGTCCTCGGCACGGCTCGCGATCTCGGCGAACTCCTGGAAGCGGTCGCGAACCATCGCGGTCAGCAGCGCCTCCTTGGTGGGGAAGTGGCGGTAGACGGTGCCGATGCCTACGCCGGCATGTGCGGCGATCTCGTCCATCTGCGCGAGTGGCCCTTGGCGGGCAAACAGCTCGCGGCTCGAGCACATGATCCGCTCACGATTGCGCCGGGCGTCGGCTCGCTGTGTTCTTTGGTCTGTGGACATGGGCCTTGACAAACGGAATCCTAGCTCCGTATGATGCGTAAAGCAAGAGGAACCGTACTTCCGCTTCCGCATCATATCGGCGCTAGACCCAAGAGAGGATCAGCATGACTACGACCACGACCCAGTCTGCGGAGCAGCAAGTGAAGGCTTCGCGTTCGCGCAGGGCAGCCCCCGACCTCAGCTCCCAGCGCGGCAAGAATCTCGCGCTGTTGCTGTTGGCGATGGCGCAGTTCGTGGTCGTGATCGACGCGTCGATAGTCAATGTCGCGCTCCCCTCGATAGGTGCCCACCTGCACTTCTCCCGGGATGACCTCTCATGGGTCGTAAACGCATACACGCTCACGTTCGGAGGTTTCCTGCTGCTCGGCGGACGGCTCGCCGACCTGCTCGGGCGCAGGCGCATGTTCATGATTGGCCTGGTCGCGTTCTCGCTCGCCTCGCTCGGTGGCGGCCTGGCCCAGTCCGAGGCATGGCTGCTCGCCGCGCGTGCGATCCAGGGCCTCGGCGCGGCGATCGTCTCGCCGGCCGCGCTGTCGATCATCACAACCACGTTCGCGGAAGGTGCGGAGCGCAACCGCGCACTCGGCGTCTGGGGCGCCGTTGCGGGCGCGGGCGGCGCCGCAGGCGTTCTGCTGGGCGGCATCCTCACGAGCGGACTGAGCTGGCGCTGGGTACTGTTCGTGAACGTCCCGATCGGTATCGCCGCGGCGGCACTGGCTACCCGGCTGCTACTCGAGAGCCATGCCGAAGATGGCACGGAAGGCTTTGACATTCCCGGTGCCGTGACGGTTACCGCCGGCCTCGCGTTGCTCGTCTACGCAGTGGTCAACGCGGTCAACGTCGGCTGGGGCTCGACGGGCACCGTGCTACGGCTCGCCGGCTCGGGCATGCTGCTCGCGGCATTCGTCGTGATAGAGCGCCGCCAGCGCCACCCACTGGTGCCATTTTCGATCTTCCGGCTACGAACGCTCCGGGGGTCTGACATTGTCGGCCTGCTGATCGGTATGTCACTGTTCTCGATGTTCTTCTTCATCTCGCTCTACCTACAGGACGTCCTGCACTTCTCACCGATCAAAACTGGGATCTCCTACCTGCCGCTGGCTGTGGGCATCATCGTCTCGGCCGGCGTCGGCTCGCAGCTCGTGACACACATCGGCTTCAAGCCGGTCCTGATTGGAGGTCTGCTGCTGATCGCGGGCGCTCTGACGTGGTTCTCACGCGTCCCAGCTCCCGGCGGCTCCTTCGCCGCCGATGTGCTGGGGCCATCGCTGCTCGCGGCCTTCGGCCTCGGATTCTCCTTCGTTTCGGTGACGATCGGCGCGGTGACGGGGACTAAGCCCCACGAGGCCGGCTTGGCCTCGGGACTCATCAACGCCTCCCAGCAGGTGGGTGGCGCGCTCGGCCTGGCGATTCTCGCGACTGTCGCCAACAGCCGCACTCAGAGTCTGCTTGGCGCCGGTGTGCATAACTCATCCGTTGCTCTCGCGAAAGGATTCGATCGTGCATTTCTCGTCGGCGCAGGCTTCGCGATCGTGGGCGCGATACTGACCATCGTCCTGATCTCCTCGCGTGACAGCCGCGAGCAGGCCGAGGTTGCTCGTCGTGGCAAGCTGGACGCGGTCGCTACTGACGCGCTTCGAAACTGACCCTCTAAAGGAGTGGGAAATGCCACTACAAGGTGAGTACGAGCCGAGCCCGTGGGACTGGGTGCGCGAACAAGTCGAAGAGTATGAGGCGAGCAACGGTCAGCGTGCTAACACCCTCCGGGACACCGGCCTCCCCGTGGTCCTCATCACGACCCGGGGACGAAAGAGCGGGAAGATCCGCAAGTTCCCGCTCATGCGTGTCGAGCACGACGGCGAGTACGGCCTCGTTGCTTCCTTGGGAGGCGCTCCGACCAACCCGACTTGGTATGGCAACCTGATTGCCGACCCGACCGCGTTGATGATCCAGGACGGCGCGGTGGCGAACGACTTCGTCGCGCGTGAGGTTCAGGGCGACGAACGAACGTTGTGGTGGGAGCGCGCCGTCGAGGCCTATCCCAGCTATGCGGACTACCAGATGAAGACAAGCCGGATCATTCCGGTCTTCGTGGCGACTCGATCCGGCGCATAGCGCCCCTTCGGGGTTGTGCCTACGCGCTTGCGCGCAGCGGCAGCGCCACGACTGGCGCGAGCCCGGGGCTGGCTGGGCCGCGTAGCTGGCCTTCGTCGAGTGTGAGTGCGCGGTCTGTGCCGAGTAGGCCGGTGCCGTCTTCGACGCTCATCAGGATCGCAATTCCTTCGTCGGCGAGTGAGCGCAGCAGCGCGAGGATCGGGTCGCGCTGCAGCAGGTCCACGCCCTTGGTGGGCTGGTCGATGAGGAGCAGCGCGGGGTTGGCGGTGAGTGCCTGCGCGATCGTGACCCTGACGGCCTCGGCGCGGTCCAGTTCGCCGTTGGAGAGCTTGGTGCACTCTTGGGCGCCTGTGCGCTCCAGCGCTTGCAGTGCGCGGGCTTTGGCCGTGTGTGTGGGTATTCCGCGTGCCAGTTGGGCGACCATCAGACCGACCGGCACGGGTGCTGCACTGGCGCCGCGGCGCAGCGAGCCCGGGCCGGCGAGGGCTGGGTGGCAGTAGCCGATCTTTTCGCCCAGCGCGTCTGGGTAGGCGGTGAGCTTGTGTCCGTTCAGGCGTACTTGGCCTTCGTCTGGGGGCTCGATGCCGGCGGCGATGCGCAGTAGGGTGGAGCGTCCTGAGCCGCGCATGCCCAGGATGCCGACCAGTTCGCCTTGGTGGAGTTCCAGTGAGACGTCTTGTAGGGCGGTTTGCTGACGAGCTCCGTGCCGGTAGCGCTTGCTGATGTGCTGGAGCTCGAGCAGGCTCACGGCTTTTGGGCGCGTTCTTGGATTGTCTGCTTCAGCTCGCGGCGGGCGTATCGCAGCCAGGAGATCGTGGCGCCCAGCTTGAGGCGCATATCCTCGCGTGCGAGGTGCTCGGCAACCTCGGCGATGTCCTCCTGCTCGCTCGCTTCGCTTGGTCGCTCTTCGCTCTCGTCGAGGTACTCGCGCTCATAGCGCTCGAGCACTTCCAGGGCGGCCTCGGGTGCGAGCATAGCCAGCTGGCGGGCGAACATGCGCTGCTGATCGAACTCTTGGTGCAGCTGGGCGACGAGCCACTCTTCGTAGGTGCGCTTGCCGTGGGCGGTGGCGCGATAGTGGGGCTTGGGCAGGCGGTTGGGCGCGGGCGCCTGGTTTGCGTCTGGCGCTGTCTGCTCGATCAGTTCGTGTCCGATTAGCGTCTCGAGCAGCCGGTAGATGTTTTTGCGATCGCTCAACATGAGCGTGTCGTCGTAGACCCGCTTGAAGCGTTGCGCTAGCTCATAGCCGTGGCCGGGATGTTCGATCACCACACCTAGGAGCGTCCACACGAGCGGCGAGCGCATGGTGGCCACCTCACTCCTGCTCATATCTCGTTCGCTTTCACCCACATGCAAAAGCGTAACTCCAACCGCGAGTAGGGTCAGATTAGAACATTTATGTGTGACCCCTGTTGTCAGGTGTTGCCGGGCCGTGCATGATCGCTTCCATGAGCGATGGGGATGTCCATCTGTGCGGTTCGTCGGGCTCTGTTCGAGCGTCGTTGCCCCATACCTCTCCGGTGGCGGCGTTCGAAGAGGCTCCGGTCCTGGACCCCTCCCCGGGCCGGTCTCATCCGGGTGCCGCGGCCCTCACCCTGGGCCGCGGCGCCCACTTTCTTCCCGTAGCCCGACAAGGAGGCGACGTCTTGATGAACGCCCGTAGGCCGATCATGGCGACGCTGGCTTGTCTGTGCACCTTGGCCGGCATGCTCGCGGCGGGCGGGGTCCCCGCAACTGCGGCTGTTACGCAGTTCGGGACAGCGGGTCAAGGGGCGGGGGAGCTGAACCAGGCACTCGGTTTGGGGCTCGATCGGGAAACGGGCGATCTCTATGTGCCTGAGTTCTATAACAACCGCGTATCGAAGTTCGACGGCTCGGGCAATTTTCAGTTTGCGTGGGGCTGGAAGGTGAATCAGACGAATGCCCTCGAAGAATTGCAGACGTGCACGACGGCGACGGGATGCAGGGGAGGTGAAGGTGGTCCTAACGCGGGCCAGTTTGCGGAAACGTGTGGCGCTCAGGCTGCGGCGGTTGATAACGAACCGTTGAGCAGCTCCTATAACGACGTGTATGTCGTCGACTTCTGTAGTCATCGTGTGCAGAAGTTTGGGCCCTCCGGTAACTTCCTGCTCACCTTTGGCGGTCACGTCAACGAAACGACGGGCGGGGACGTGTGTGTGTCTGGCGAAGCGTGCACACGTGGTACGGAAGGCTCCGGGAATGGCGAATTCGAATGGGCATACGAGCATAGCTATATCGCTGTTGGTCCTGGCGGTGCTGTATATGTGGGCGACAAGGCGCGTGTGCAGGTCTTCGAACCGTCTGGTTCTTGGAAGGAAAACATTTCGCTTGCGGGACTGTCGAGCGAAGGCAAGGTGACGGCGCTGGCGGTCGACTCGTCTGGCGACATGTTCGTGGCCGATCAGGAAGTCTCGAGTGTCCGCGAGTTTGAACCGGATGGGGTCGAAAAGGCGACGCAGTTCGACGCGGGTAGCACGTCGGTCGAGGCCATTACGGTAGATCCGACCGGCGATCTGTTCGTCGCCGATTCCGGTGAAGGCTTCCATGTTCTTGAGTACGACTCCTCTTCGGGTAAGCAGCTGGCAAGCTTCGGCCAAAAAACGGCTGGAGGTACGGCCGGGATCGTCTTCTCCGAAACATCGGACGAGTTGTACGTATCCGCATTTAGCAGCGTATGGGTTTTGACGCCGCCGCCTCCGGGTCCGTCGCTGGAATCGGGTAGCGAGACCGCGACAGCAGGATTGCATGGGACGGCAACCTTCGAAGCGCTCGTGAACCCCGAGGGCACCGAAACCACGTACCATTTCGAATACGTCGATCTGGCGCAGTATGAGGCAAGTGGCTATGCCGATGCTGTCAGTACCGCGCCTACGTCGGCCGGTTCGTCCTTTGAAGCGCAGCTGGCGACTGCGACCGCCACGCAACTCCCGCCAGCCGTCTATCACTACCGTATCGTCGTGACAAGCTCACAGGGCACGGTGACCGGTCCAGATCAGACGTTCGAAACGGCCTTTGTGGAAGGCCCGTGGGCGACCGGGGTATATGCCACAAGCGCGACGCTGTCTGCGAACGTGAATCCGTTTGGTACGCGGACCGAATATAGGATCGAATACGGCACGAGCCAGTCTTATGGGTATACCCTGTCAGGTAACGTGGGCGAAGGCGCAAACTACGTTCTAATTCCGCACCACCTTCAGGAACTGGAACCTGGCACTACCTATCATTACCGGGTTGTGCTGATCAACGAATTCGGGACTTTCGAAACCTCCGATCATACGTTTACCACGCAGCCCGCCAAGGGGGAATCCGCACTTCCCGACGGGCGCCAGTGGGAACTTGTCTCGCCGGCAAACAAAGACGGCGCGGTGATCGAACCGATGAACAATGGGGAGCTGACACAGGCCGCGAACGCCGGTGGTGCGATCGTCTACTCCGCGTCGGGGCCGCACGTCGGAGGAGACCCGCTGGGGACGGGCACGCTGCTCGAGGGAAGGACGGAGGTCCTGTCGCGGCGCGAACCCGAAGGCTGGACTTCCCTGGATGTGACACTGCCGGCGCGTCCTCAGCCCGAAGGAAAAGCCGACCGGCTTGTAGACAAAATTAGTGAAGGTTATGTGTTGGCCTCGGAAGATTTGTCCCAAATGGTGCTGGCCTCGCGAGACCTGCTGGCGCCGGACGTAAATGAAAAGACGCTGTACCTGCGCCAGAATTCGAACGGGAGCTATCTGCCGCTGGTATCTGAACTCAACGTACCGCCCGGCACCAAATACGGTGGAAGCGGACACGGCCTCGAAGAAGACGAACGTGAATATCAGCTATATGTTTCCGGCGCGACTCCCGACCTGAGTCACGTTGTGTTCGAGTCTCCGCTGGCGTTGACGCCCGAAGCGCTCGGCCTCAGCGGAGGCGAAGCCAGGAACCTGTATGAGTGGAGCGCGGGCAAGATCCAGCTAGTCAGCATCCTGTCTGACGGCTCGAGCACGGAAGGCGAGCTTGCGGGTGAGTCGGGCATAGCCGAAGGCTCCCCGGTCGGGGCGGCCGGGCGCGCGATATCGAGCAACGGCCAAAGAATTGCCTGGGAGGGGGACGGTTTGAACGTGCGTGACATGGTCGCAAAAAAGACCGTTCGGGTCGGCAACGCGGCGGTGTTCCAGGGAATGAACAGCGAAGGCACCCGGATCTTCTATCGAGAAGACGGAGATTTGTATGAATACTACTATCCGACCGGCGCGGCGACCGACCTGACGGCGGATCACGGTACCGGTGAAAGCAGTGCCGGTGTGCAACAACTAGCGGTGGTGAGCGAAGACGGGTCATACGTGTATTTCGTGGCAGACGGAGTGCTCAGCGCTATCCCTAACGCCGATGGAGAAGCGGCTACACCCGGACATTGTGTTAACCAGGCGCTCATCAATCGGGAAACTCCTCCAACCGCTACCTGCAACCTCTATGTCGTGCACGATAATGGCGGTGTGTGGGAAGCACCAAGGTTCATCGCGTCGCTTTCCGGCGCGGATGAAGCGAGCTGGTTTACCAGCGGCACCTATCAGTCGACGGATTTGCCCAACATCGCGTCGCGTGTATCGCCAAACGGTCACTACTTTGCCTTCATGTCGGAGCGGTCGTTGACGGGTTATAACAACCATGACGTCATCAGCGGGCAGCCGGACGAGGAGGTGTACCTGTACGACGCAGCGGCGACCAGGCTCGTGTGTGCGTCGTGTAATCCAACCGGTGCGCGACCGCTGGGTGTGTTCGACCGAGCCGGAGGTGAAGGCTTCGGTGGGGATCTGCTGGTCGATCGGCCCAGCATCTGGAGTGCTTCTAACGAAGAACATTGGCTTGCTGGGAATATTCCCGGCTGGGACGAATATGACGACGGGGGCGCCGAGTATCAGCCGCGCTACCTGTCGAGCGGCGGCCGTCTGTTCTTCAATAGCCCCGATGCGCTCGTCCCCCAGGCTACGAACGGGTTGGAGGATGTGTATGAGTACGAGCCGCCGGCCGGTGGCGAAGCGCCGGCAAGCGACACGTGTACGACTGAATCGTCGTCATACAGCGCGCGTTCGAAGGGTTGTGTGAGCTTGATCTCGTCTGGTACCTCTAACGCGGAATCGGTGTTTTATGACGCGAGCGAAAATGGGGATGACGTGTTCTTTGTGACGAGCGCCAAACTCGTGAGCGAAGACTACGACGATTCTTACGATGTGTATGACGCGCATGTGTGCTCTGAGCAGGCGCCGTGCAGGGTAGCGCCGGTGTCCTCGCCGCCGTGCACGTCTGGCGATTCGTGCAAGGCAGCCCCCTCCCCGCAACCGGAGATCTTCGGAGCTCCTCCGAGCGCCACGTTCAACGGTGTCGGCAACGTGATGGAAGCAGCGAAACCGAGCACGGTCAAGCACAAGACCGGCAAACCAAGGGGCAAGGCGGCCAAGAAAAGGAAGAAGAAACATAAGAAGAAGACGAAGGGCGTCAGGGCGTCCCGCACCGCCGGCGCGAAGGCTCACAGGTGATCGCGATGAATGTCCTAGCGAAGAATATGCTGAGAAAGGGTCTTCTGCTCGCCGGCTTGGTCGTGTGCGTGTCGGCGATGGCGTGCACGGGTCAGGCGTTCGCGGCGATGCCGTGGTGGCATGTCAACACGATATCCGCCCCCGCGACGCAGGCGGGTGGAGAAAGCACGCTGATCGTGGAAGTAAGCGATCTTGGCGACATGTTCGTGGATGGGAACGAACACGCTATAAGCATCGTGGACAAATTGCCCGCGGGCATCACCCCGCTCAACGTCTACAGCGGTGGCGGTGGGCCACTCGCCGAAGAAATCGGCAAGTCTATGGAATGTGCGATAGAAGCGCAGACTGTGTCGTGCACCTATGGCCTCTTCTTGTTGGCCTATGAACGCCTGATTGTCGTGATTGGTGTGAAAGTGACGCCCGGTTCCGGTAGCGGCGTGAGCGAAGTCGACGTGTCGGGCGGGGGCGCCCCGCCAGTCGTGTCGCGCCGTGCGCTCGAGCTCGGAGAAGCGCCGCCGGCGTATGGTGCGGAAAACTATGAAGTGACGCCCGAAGAAGAAGGCGGTGTGCCCGATACGCAGGCCGGATCGCACCCGTTTCAGCTGACGACGACGCTGACGTTTAACACAAAGACAGAACCCGTCGCGGTAGAAGGGTTTGGTAGCGTCGGCGAAGGCGAAATCCTGCCGGAAGTGAAGCCGATCGAGCTCACGAAGGACCTGCGTTTTGACTTGCCGCCTGGTCTGGTGGGCAATCCCGCGCCGCTGCCGAAGTGCAGTATTTATGTATTCCTGCACAATGAGGCAAAGGATTGTCCGAATGACACGGTTATCGGCGTCTCGACATCGATCCTCAAAAAAGCTGCACAGACGTCCCATATACCGTATGCGGTGACGAAACCGTTGTACAGTCTTGAACCGGCGGTCGGCGAGCCCGCCCGCTTCGGGTTCCAGACAGCGGCGGGACCGGTGATCCTCAACACGTCTGTGCGTACGGGAGGCGATTATGGCGTGATTGTGACGGTCCCCGACATCAACGCCGGCGCGTATTTCATTGGGACGCAGGTCACGTTCTGGGGTGTGCCGGCCGATGCGCCGCACGCCAGCCAACGCGGCACGTGTCTTGATACGTTCACGTTCGCCGGTGGGGGACTGGCGGAACCGGAATGTCCGGTGCAGGAAACGGTCAAGCCGTTTGTGATCATGCCGACGTCGTGTACGGGTCCGTTGCGTACGACAGTGGAAGGCGACTCGTGGGAGCACATCGGTCAGTACAGCCCTCCCAAGGAATATACTTCTCAGTATCCGTCAGGTGAACCGTACGGGCTGGACGGGTGTAACCGTCTCAATTTTGAACCGTCGATCATAGTTGCGCCGGATGGGCAGGCTGCTAGTACGCCGACGGGGGTGAGCGTGGATGAGCATATTCCTCAGGATGCGAGTTTGAATCCAGGTGGTCTTGCGGAGTCTTCGGTGAAGGATACGTTGGTGACCCTGCCTGCGGGTGTGGGGATCAATCCAGCTGGCGGGGACGGACTGTCCGCGTGCTCGCAGGCGGCTGTTGCGTTGGAAAGCTCGGAAGAACAAACGTGTCCTGAATCCGCGAAGATCGGGACCGTCGAAGTCAAAACGCCGCTACTGCCGAACCCGCTCTCAGGCGCCGCGTACCTGGCCGAACAGAACGCCAACCCGTTTGGGAGCCTGGTAGCGATGTACATCGTCGTGTATGATCCGGTCTCAGGTGTGCGTATCAAGGTAGCGGGCGAAGTCAAGCCAGATCCTGTGACAGGCCAGCTGGTGGCGACGTTCGACAATACGCCGCAGCTTCCGTTCGAAGATCTTGTCTTGCATTTCTTCGGTGGGTCGAGGGCGCCGCTTGACACCCCGGTTCTGTGCGGGAGCTATACGACGATCGCGTTGATAGCGCCGTGGTCGGGTAACCCGCCGGTGGGCTCGGATTCGACGTTCGAAATCAACAGCGGCCCGAACCACACGCCGTGCAACAGTCCGTTGCCGTTCAAGCCTGAACTTACGACAGGCAGCCTGAATATCCAGGCCGGTGCGTTCACCCCGTTCACGATGACGATGTCCAGGGAAGACGGTAACCAGAACCTCTCATCGATCGAACTGCGCCTGCCGCCGGGCCTATCGGGGACGCTCTCGAATGTCAAGCTGTGCCCCGAACCGCAGGCCGACGAAGGGATCTGTCCGGAAGACAGCCTGATCGGCGAAACGACCGTGTCGGTGGGTGTCGGTGGCAACCCCTTCACGGTCAAGGGCGGCAAGGTCTATATCACCGGGTCCTATAAGGGCGCTCCCTTTGGCCTGTCGATCGTCAACCCTGCCAAGGCCGGGCCATTCGATCTCGAGGACACGCCAACCCACAAACCGGCGTGCGACTGTCTCGTCGTCCGTGCGAAGATCGAAGTCAACCCGATCACGGCCGCGTTGACGATCACGAGCAACCCGCCGGGCAGCGAATACTCGATCCCGACGATCATCGAAGGGATCCCGCTGCAGATCAAGCACGTGAACGTCACGATCAACCACCTCGAAGACTTCACGTTCAACCCCACCAACTGCAACTCGATGGCTATCACCGGGACATTGCTCTCGACCGAAGACTCAGCCGATCAGCTCTCAGAGCCCTTCCAGGTCACCGACTGCGCTGCGCTAGGCTTCAAACCGCAGTTCGCGGTAGCGACCGAAGGCAAGACCTCCCGTGCCGACGGCGCGAGCCTCACCGCGAAGCTCTCCTACCCGAACGTTGGCGGCCACTCGGTACTCGCGACCGGGCTCGCGAACATCGCCAAGGTCAAGGTCGAACTACCAAAGCAGCTGCCCTCCAGGCTCTCCACGCTGCAGAAAGCCTGCACCGAGAGCACGTTCAAATCCAACCCCGCCAACTGTCCAGCTGCCTCGAGGATCGGCTTCGCCAAGGCAACCACGCCGCTGCTGCCCGGGGACCTGGAAGGCCCCGCCTACTTCGTATCCAACGGCTCGGCGAAGTTCCCCGAACTGATCGTCGTGCTCACCGGCTATCAGGGCGTGACCGTCGACCTGCACGGCGAAACGTTCATCTCCAAAACCGGGATCACGAGCTCCACGTTCTCCACGGTGCCCGACGTGCCCGTCGGCACGTTCGAACTAACGCTCCCCGAGGGGCCGGATTCGGCACTCGCCGCCAACGGCCAGCTCTGCGGCTCCAAACCAGTGATGCCCACAGAATTTCTCGCACAGGATGGCGACGTGATCCACCAGTCCACGCCGATCACAGTCACCGACTGCAAAAAGACGATCAAGGTCGTCAAGCACAAGAAGAAGGCCAAAGGCAAGAAGGCGTCAATCACCGTCACCGTGCCTGCTGCCGGGAAGCTCACCGCTAGCGCTGCGGGCCTCTCCAGTGCGAGCATCCATGCCGGCAAGGCCGGTGAGGTGACTGTCACGCTCGCGCTTACGAGCCAGGAGCAGCGCATGCTCGCCCGCCACCACGGCGACCAGCTCGCCGCACACATACAGCTGCACTTCACCTCCAAGAGCGGTCAACGGCTCTCAGGCTCCACCATGGTGCTGGTGGGGTAGATCTCGCCATCCCGGCGCTCGGCCGAAGTGGCCGGTCACGGGTGGATACACCCGCAGGTGGCCTCGCTTTGCCTCTGTGGCGGGCGCTCTGAGCCCGTGCGCCTGGAAGCGCCAGCGCATGATGTGGTGCAGAGGGCTGTCGTCAAGGCTTTGGTAGCGGCTGGCCGTCCGATGGGTGTCGAGGAGGTGCTCACGGCCGTTGAAGATCTGCTCGGCCATCCGGTGTCCAGAGATTCGGTCAACAGTTGCCTGTCGAGTGGTGCTCGTGGTGGCGAGCCATGTTTCCGGCGCATCGCACCGGGCCGCTACCAGCTCATGCGGTCTCTCTGACGGTCGCCCAGCCGCCGATCTCCTACACCTGGCACATGCACGCTTAGGAGCCGACTAAGCTCCCCGGCGGCCAGGTAAGAGTCACCGACTCCAGCAACTTCACCATCTCAAAGCGCATCGCGGCGGCGCTGGTCGAGGTCGAGCCGGGCGCGATTCGCGAGCTGCACTGGCACCCGACCACCGACGAGTGGCAGTACTACCTCGCTGGGCAGAGCCGGATGACTGTGTTCGTCTCCGGGGGCAAGCCGGTGATCGTCGCAGGCCGCTGAGGCCATATGCAACGCTCGCCAATCGCTGAGCTGGGATATCCGTGACGGCAAGCTCGCGTGTTTCCGGCAGTTCATCGACACGGTGAAGTTTGCCGATGTCGTCCCCGTCCCGGCGGCCGTCTGACGGCAACGTAGCGCCCCGGCTCGACGCCGCCTCACCGCCGACATCCCCTACCCTTGCGCTTGGGCGAGGCGTTCGGCGTCAGCGCGGGCCTCGTCGATGTCGGTGTAGGTCGTGTTGCGCACGATCAAACCGCCGATCCATTCGGCGACAGATGCATAGCGAAGCTGAACGACTCACTCGTGCGGCGTCATCCGGCGGGGCGATGCCGGTCGAGCAGCTTCTCAGCCTGCTGCGGGTGATCCGTGGGGTGTAGTTGCTTTCACGACGTTGCTTACAGGGAGGCGCTCCAGCGCGTCGGCCATGACGGTGGCGCCGTCGCTGCGGGCGAGGGCGTCGGCCATCGCGCGGGCACCCTGCTTGATCGACCGGTCTTCCAGGGCGCTGGCGATCACGCTGCGTAACTTGCTGGGGGAGCTCTTCTTGCTGACCCTCACGCCGGCGTTCACGAACAGAACGCGGGCGGCGTTATCGGGCTGGTCGCGCGCATCGGGGATGCAGACGAGCGGAACACCGTCGGCGAGCGCCGCGTTGACCGTCTGCCATCCCGCATGGGTGACCATGAGCGACGCGTGCGGGAGCACGGTTCGATGTGGCACGAAAGCCACGGTGCGCGCGTTGGTGGGGATGCGCAGGCGACTGGCGTCGAGCGCGGGGCCCGCTGTCAGCAGCGCCCGGACCGGCAGCCCGGCGACGGCGTCAAGCGCTCGCTGCGCGAGCGCGCCCTGATCCATGTAGCTGGTGCTGAAGCTGAGCAGCACGAGCGGATCGGTGTTCTCCTCGGGCCACGGCGACTCCCAGTCCTTCTGGAACGGCTCGAAAGCGGGGCCCACGTAGTGGACGTTCGCTGGGAGCTGGGCTTTGCTCGAGAAGTCGAGCTCTGGCGCGGTCATCACGTAGATGGCCTGCGCACCGAGAACCTGGTCACCGTATTCTTTCAGCGGCGCGAGCCCATGTTCGGCACGGACACCGTTCAGCACGGGCAGTGCGGGCGCCCAGAAGCGGCGGGTCATGCGATCGAACAGGCGATCGCGCGCGGCACCCAACGGACCCGTCATCGGCGACAGGCCACTGAACAGCGGGGGTGCGCCGCGAGCCGGTAGTGGATAGGGGCAGTGAACGAGCGCGGCGGCTGGCACACCAGCGAGCTCAGCGGCGATCGCGGCAGCCGGTATGAGCCAGTCGAACACGACCACGTCGGCGCTCCAGCCCTCGAGCACCTCGATCACATCGCGTGCCCCATCGGGCATCGGCGCGATTACGCCGTCGCGCAATCGCTTCGCGGCGCCAAGCTGCGTGCGCGCCTCCCAGTCACGTACAGAGTCGGTCTCCGGGCGCGTGAGGTCGAGGTCGGGCATCGCCCGCCGGTACTCGACGAACTCTGCCCCAGTGCTCTCGATCCGCTCGCGCGCGGCGCGGTGGGCGAGGACCCGCACCTCGTGACCGCGGTCGACGAGCTCACGTGTGAGCGCGAGTTGCGGTGGAGCGTTGCCGCTGAACGCGATGAGCGTCTGGAACACTCGCATATACTTCATCTTAGTATGACCAAGATGAAAGAGTCAAGTGCCCCGCGCAAGGAACGCACCTATCGGATGACCGCCCGCGCCGATGCGGTCGCCGCGACCGGCGAGCGGCTGCTCGCCGCGGCGTGGAAGCACTTTGGCACTCGACCGTATGAGGAGGTTCGCCTGCGCGAGATCGCCGCCGACGCGCTCGTCACCGAACAGACGCTCCTCGCGCGCTTTCACTCCAAGGACGAGTTGCTCACAGCGGCGTACAGATGGTGGGCGATGAGCGAGAAGTCGCGCCGCGACGCGGCTCTCGTGGGCCGCTTCCCCGAGGCCGTCGCCAACGTGTTCGATCACTACGAGGCGCACGGAACGGCGATTCTGCGCATGCTCTCCCAGGAGGACCGCATCCCCGCGGTCCGCTACCTCACCGACAAGGGCAGGGACTACCACCGCGATTGGGCGAGCAGGGTCTTCCAGCCGCTGCTCGCCGGCCTGCGGCGCGCATCCAGAGAGCGCCGGCTCACGGCCGTCGTCATCGCCACGGACGTGCTCGTGTGGAAGCTCCTGCGACTCGACATGCAGCTCAGCCGCCCCCAAGCCGAAGGGACTGTGGTTGAGATGATCGAGTCCTACTCGAAGTGATCGAGCTGAGAGAGCCCACCACCACCGATGCGTCGTCGCCGGCGATAACGCCCATTGCCGCCCACGGCGTCGCCGCAGTAGTTGGCGAGCGCACGGCTCGGTCGGCCAAGTTGCTTGGTTGAGGGTGATCGCGGCGGCGAGGCAGAGGAAGCGGCGCGGCGGCTGTCAGGCGATCAGTGCGCGGGCCTGCATCGGCAGTCGGAAGATCAGCGCGAAGGCGGCGGCGACCGGGACCAGGCACGCCCAGGCCGTGATCGCGAGTGCGTGCGTCGGCGGACGGCTGGCGAAGGCTGAGAAGAAGATCGTTCCCAGGGCGGCGACGCCGATCGCGCTCGAGAGTTGCTGCACCGCCTCGAGCACTCCGGAGGCAGAGCCGACGTCGTCCATCCCGACGGCGGCGAGGATGAAGTCGAACAGCTGTCCCATCGACAGCCCGGCGCCAGCACCGATCAGGAACAGGCCGGGAGCGAGGTCCAGCGTCGAGGCCGTATGCGCGCCGGCGACGATGAGGGCCAGAACGACGGCACCCGCACCGACGGCCACGACGCCAACGTGCAGCAGGTGACGGCCGAGGCGTGCGACGAGCGCCGTCCCCACGCCCATCCCGACGATCATCCCGACGACCATCGCCAACAGCGTCAGGCCCGCGTGGATCGGGGAGAAACCCTCGCCCAGCTGGCCGAACAGCGAGACGCAGAGCAGCAGCCCGCCGAAGGCGCCGAAGAAGGCGAGCGCGACGAGGATTCCGCTGGTGTAGGTCCGGTTGGCCAGCAGTCCTGGCGCGATCAGAGGATCGCCGCGGTGATGGCTCTCCCAGATTACGAACGCGCCGAGCAGTGCCGCCCCGGCGCCAAGCATGATGAATGTCCAGGCTGGCCAGCCGGCCGCGCGTCCCTGGATCAGCGGGTAGAGGATCGCGGTCAGCGCGAGTCCGACGAGGATCATCCCGACGGTGTCTAGCCGGATTCCGGGATGGGCGACGGTTCGCGGCAGGACTCGGACGGCCCCGGCGAATGTGGCGATGCCGATCGGAACGTTGATCAGGAATACCAGCCGCCATCCGATTCCCCACAGATTCGCCTCGACCAGGGCGCCGGCGAGGATCGGTGCGGCAAGCATGGACAGTCCCATCATCGGCCCAAAGGCGCCGAACACCTTGCTCATCTCGTCCTCGGCGAAGCACTCCTTGAGCATCCCGAATCCCTGGGGGATCATCAGCGCTCCAAAGGCGCCCTGCAGCACCCGGAAGCCGATCAGCACCGACGGTGAGGGCGCGGATGCGCAGGCGGCGGACATCACGGTGAACCCGGCGGAGCCGATCAGGAACAATCGGCGGCGGCCGAACATGTCACCGAGACGAGCGCCGGTGATCAAGAACACGGCGAACGCGAGCGTGTAGCCGGCGCTCAGCCACAGCAACGTGGAGGCGCTGCCGCCGAGAGCGTGCCGGATCGACGGACCGGCGACGTTGACGATCGTGGCGTCCATCAGGTCCATCACGTTCGCCGCGAGGACCACCGCGAACACCAGCCAGCGCAGTGGGTTGCGCGCGACGGGCTGGGTCGCTGCGGCGGGGTGGGGTGAGGTGATCGTTTCGGGCATCGGCGGGCTCCCTAATGTGCGAACAGCGTTCGCTCCGAACACTGTACGTCACAAACGGTGTTCGCGTCAAGTAGGATGTCCGAACATGGACGTCCCGACCCGCCCGCGCTCGACCCGTGATCGTCCGGCCAAGGCCCCGCTGAGCGAGGACGCCATCATCGATGCTGCCCTCGCGATCACGCGCACCGAGGGGTTGGATGCGGTGACGATGCGGCGGGTCGCGGCCGAGCTCGACACCGGCGCCGCCTCGCTCTATGTCTACGTGCGCAATCGCGACGAGCTGCTGCGCGCGATGATGGACCGCGTCGCGGGGACAGTTCCGCCGATCGCCCCCGACCCGGAGCACTGGCGCGAGCAGGTCCACGACCTGATGCGCGGATTGCGCGACGCGCTGGAGGCGCATCCCGGGCTGGCGTCGGTGCTGACGGGTGAGCCGCCGACCACCGAGAACGCCCTTGCCGGGGCGGAGAGCCTGCTCGGGATCCTGCTCGCAGGCGGCATCACCTCTCAGGACGCCTCATGGGCCGTCGACATCCTGATGCTGATCGTGACTGCGACGGCCACCGAGGCCGACGTCCGCCGCGCCGCCGGGGACGGCGCCGACGTCGACATCTTCCGGATCCGTGACACTTTCGCCGGACTTTCCGCCACGCGCTTTCCGCTGCTCGTAGGCCACGCCTCGGAGCTCACCGCCGGAGCCGGCGACGAGCGATTCCGCTTTGCCACCGACACGTTCCTCGACGGCCTCGTTGCCCGCGCCGCCCGGGCATGATCCACGCACGCCGCGCTGCGGGCGGCGGCTCGCCTGGGTATCAGAGGCGATGGGCTCTCGCCAGCCTGCCGGCTCGGGCCCACACGTTCGGCAAATTGTTCGGATGTGTGTCACGACTCGTGTCACGTACACGAGTACGCGATCACAAACCGATCACAAGCTCCCAAAAACCTCTTGTTTGCAGCTAATTCGATGCGCCCGAGTGGACTCGAACCACCACGGGGAAAACTCCCCACAAGGCCCTCAACCTTGCGCGTCTACCAAATTCCGCCACGGGCGCAGAGGTGGGCGAGTATAGCCAGGTGGGGTCTACGCGGCTGGGGCGGATAAGGCGCCACGCGCGCGTGCGTGGCCCACCAATGTGGACCGATGTAGGCACAGACGATCGACCTTGTTTGGTGCTGATCCTTGCATCCGTCCACACGCAGCGCTACTGTGCGAACACATGTTCGTTCCATCTTGCCATCCAGCTCTACAGGGAGCCCATCAACCATGGACCTGACGAAGCGTCAGCAGGAGATCTTCGACTTCATCCGCAAGTACTCGGCCAAGTACGGATATCCGCCGACCGTGCGAGACATCGGCAAGGCGGTGGGGCTTGCCTCCTCATCGACGGTCCATGCGCATCTCGCCAATCTGGAGAAGATCGGCCTGCTGAGGCGCGATCCGTCCAAGCCGCGCGCGATTGAGCTGCTCGACCGCGCGGTGGGGAGCGCCGTCGACAGCGTGCGAAGCATCGTAAGTCCAGAGGCGCTTCCCCTTGTCGGCTCGGTGGCGGCCGGCCAGCCAGTGCTGGCCGAGGAGAACATCGAGGAGTACGTGGCCGTCCCTGGCTTGGCAGGCGGTGAAGACGGCGAGTATCTGCTGCGGATCAGAGGCGACTCGATGAAGGAAGCGGGCATTCTCGAAGGGGACTTCGTCGTCGTGCGCCCGCAGGAGACTGCGCATGACGGCGACATCGTGGTTGCGCTGCTCGGGGAGGATGCGACCGTCAAGCGCTTCTATCGGGAGGCCGATCACGTACGTCTGCAGCCCGAGAACGAGGCGATGGAGCCCATCCGCAGCAAGGAGGTCAAGGTGCTCGGACAGGTGGTCGGGCTGTTGCGAAAGGTCTGACGTCCTTCACAAGTCCCGAGAACCACGCTAACTTTGTACGTGCAGGCTAGGCGGCCGCGGAGGCGTTGATTGTCTTCGAGGAAAGTCCGGACATCACAGGGCAGGGTGGTCTACAGAAAGACCCGGGGAAACCCGCGGGAAAGTGCCACAGAAACAAACCGCCTATGCCAGCCGTCCCACGTGAACGGCTGGCAGGCAAGGGTGAAATGGTGCGGTAAGAGCGCACCAGCGTCGCGGTGACGCGGCGGCTGGGTAAACCCCACTCGATGCAAGACCAAACCGGACCGTTTGCAGGCTGCCCGCCAAGGTCCAGGTAGGTCGCTTAGATGGATGGTCGTCCACGACAGAATCCGGCTTATCGGCTTGCTAAGGGAAACCCCCGTTTTGCGGGGGTTTCCTATTTGTCGGGACTATTTTTTGGGCGAATCTACGCGCTAGGGCTCGGCTTAACCGCGCTCCAGAACTGGTCGTTTTGCAGGGATTTTGTCCTTAACAGGTGCAGTAGCTCGGTTATTTGTGGCTAAGAAGGCCGGCAAGGAGGCCGATCTCTATGGAATCGCTCGGCACAGGCGCCCGTAAACATCCCGGCAGCGCTCCATGCCGCGACACCCAAATACCAGGTGCTGTGGACACTCGCACTAGGACGTGCGGCTGGGTGTCGCGTGCGCGGCTTGCTCTGTCCCGGTGCGAGGGGATGAGGTGGCGTCAATGCCGCCACAAAGCATCCGAGCGCATCTCGAGCGGTGATCTTCACTCCCGACGGGCCCGTTGCTCCTATGTCAAGCGATGTCCACTCGTTGCGGGGTTTGGCTCGGTCGTGGTGCGACGTAGGAGCTGTAGGTCATCCCAGCGGTCAGTGGGCCTCCCGGACGTGCTCTGGAGCCCAGGAGGCTGGTGCCGTCGAGAGGTACGCGGCGCCGAGGCGCTCGTACAGCCCGCGTGCTCGGCGGTTCTGCTCGACGACTGTCAGCGTCATCGTGCGGTGGCCACGCTCGATGAGTTCATCGCCGAGACGGCCAAGCATCGCGCGGCCAACGCCCGAGCCGCGTTCGTCAGGGATCACGTGCAAGGAGTCGAGATATGGCTCGTCGTGGCCCTCGGTTAGACAGAGCGCGAACCCGATTAGCCGGCCTTGAGCCCGCGCGGCGATTGCCACGTTTGACTCGTCGGTGAGTACGTCCGCAATCTCGGCAGCGATCTGCCGCTCATCAAGTAGCGGCTCCAGAGTGTGCGCCGGGAGCCACGCTCCATAGGTCGTGCGCCAGCCCTCTGCCTTCACGGAGGCGATCGCGTCAACATCCGCGCTGCTCGGGCGGCTCATCGAAACGGAGGCACTCACATCTTCAGTGTGACCGGTCCGCAGCCCACGTTCCGGTCATCGGCGCTCTACGCTTGCACTTAGACGGACCAGTAGACATGCCGATCCCGACCGTGCGCGCGGAGTCGCCTGAGGAGGCCCTCCAACCACTGCTCGACGAACATCCCGACGGGGCCCTCGCAGACCACTCACGGCCGCCGCCCAGCGCACCTGATCACCGCCCCAGGGTCATACGAGGACCTTACTATTGTGACCACATGGTGACCACATGAAGAGTGTTGGTGTCAGGGAGTTTCGCGATCGCGCTACGACCTATCTATCGGGGCCGGAGCCGGTAGCGGTCAGCAAGCATGGGCATGTGATCGGCTTCTACATCCCCGTCGAGCGTGACGAGGATGATGTTCGACGCGCCGTCGCTCAGCTGGGCGAGACGGTCGAGCGTGTGCTGAAGGAGACCGGCATGGGCGAGGAGGAGTTGGCCGGTCTGCTCGACCTGCGCCGGGCGCTACCCGAGTGATCGTCGCTGACGCCAGCGTGCTCGTTGGCGAGCTGCTGCGCAGACGGGGACGGGAGCTTCTGCTTGACCCCGACCTGCGTCTCTTGGTGACCGAGCACCAATGGAGGAGACCGAGCACGAGCTATCCCGGCGTCTAAACATCCTGGAGTCGCAGGGACGACTCACCGCCGAGCAACATATTGCGCTGCAGCAAAGCATTGGCGACCTGGTCGAGACGCGTGCGATCGAGGTCGTTCCGCGCGATACGTATATATCCCTGAGCAGGTGGCTACCGAGCGCGTACCGCGCGATCAACGCGATTGGCCCACCGTCGCGCTGGCGATGGTGATCAATGCCGGCATCCTGACCGGCGACAATGATTTCCTGGGCTGCGGATGCCCTACCTGGACCGTCGAGACGCTGCGAGCCGAGCTCAGGCGGCGAGGGCCGCAGCTGCCGTAGCTGACGCCGGAGCAGCACCTGCGGTGGCCTTGTGGATGCGGGAGATCGAGCCCGCGGTTGCGTCGTCGCGCCGGCTCGACGATTCCGTCTTGGTGCTCGGATAGAAATTGCATGTCGTCTATGCGTCAGAACGCTACTCGTCCGAGGCGGCACTGTCGAGCCCGTCGGTTGAGGCAACTGCTTCGCGATCGGAGCGGGGGTGTGGCGGCGCCACCTGGCCTGGTTCAGAGTCTCGATGGTGGATGCTGCCTCGGTACGAGTAAGTTAGACACCGTGGTCGAGAGCTCCATGCGCCTGTATGGATCGCGCTATCGCACCCGGTCCTCGGCGTGCGGGGGATGCTCGAGCGAAAGGGGCTCACGTACGGCTACGTCGAGCTGCTCGGCGGTGGCCACCCGCTGGCCCTTTTCGCGCTCCGGTTCACCCGGGCCACGGTGCCCGCGATGCGCCTTCGGGATGGCCGTCGGGTGCAGGGCTCGCTCGCGATCGCCAAGGCGCTTGAGGAGCTCGTCCCGACGCCATCTCTTTACCCGAGCGAGCCTGCAGCTCGTGCTGCTGTACCCAGGAGGCCGAGCGCTGGGGCGAGGCGGTCCTGCAACCGGTGCCACGGCGCCTGATCCGTTGGGGCCTTCGACACCATCTGGCTCAGCGCCGCTGGTTCGCCGATGTCGCGAGCCCCTGCCTGCACCGGCGCTGATGGGCATCCTGCTCACACCGGTGGTGCCAGTCTTCGTGCGGCAGGCTGGGGCGAGCGACGAGCGGGTGCAACGTGATCTCGCCGAGCTGCCCGGACTGCTCGACAGGGTTGACAGCCTGCTCGAGGGCGGCGTCATCGGGGGCGAGGAGTTCGGGGCAGCTGACTTTCAGATCGGTTCCTCGGTGCGAGTGCTTATCGCGATGCAAGACGTAAGCCGCCTCGTGGCTGGACGTCCGGCGGAGTCCTTCGCGCGCAGGGTCGTGCCTGACTCTCCCGAGGTGCCCGCCGCGCTGCCAGCGGATTCGCTACCCACGGTCGGCTCAATAAGCAGCGACTGCGGCGGAGCCTTGCTTTCGGACACCGCGTGCAACTCGCCGGATCAGGGAGCGACCTACTTCTGTGCAGATCGATTGATCCCACGGCTCTCTAAGCGCGGTAGTCGACCAGCGCCCGCTTGGCCGTCCCAGTTGGTGATTTCAAGATATCGCAGCGGCGAGGGTCAGCAGACCGCTGCAGGATGCGCTCTCTCGACCCGGCGAGCGTTCGAGCGCCATCGCGCTCCAGGGTCGAGGGTCCCCTTCCAGCTCCAGAAGATCGACTCGATCCGCTGAGCAGATCAGCGCCAGGTGCAGTCCTCGGCCGGCTCGTACCTTCGCCTTGGCCGACAAGATCGTCGCGCCAGCCGCTGACGGCCCCGGCGAATGCCCTCCCAGCGTAGCCCTTATCGCCTATCAATGTCTCGCCGCCTGTGCGGCGAGTGCAGGTCCAAAGCTCCAGCGCGACGTCACGCTCATCGCGTTTCGGCAGGCCACCGCGGAATCGCTTCCTCGGTGTGCATCGGGGCAAAGATCGCGTGCCGGCGAAGGCCCCAGAAGAACCGTGAATGGCTGCGGCGATCGCCGTAATCCTGCGTCGCCCAGCTGAAGCGCTTCAACGGTCTCGCCGCTCTGGCGCACTCCCACCGGAGAGGTGCTCATCGGCGTAGGATCGTCGTTGAACCCCGGGCTCTCGGACACGAACACACTTCATCAGCCAGCTCAAGCGTCTCGGTGAGCCGGCGGCGGCCTTGAAGTAACAGGCTGAGCAGGAGCTTCGGAAACAGATGGCGCAGATGCTTGGAAGCGACCGCCAGAAAGCGCCGGTCAGAGGGTATGCCCATGATCGCCTGTGCGACACACAGCGTGACGACCTCCGCGTCTGTGACGCTTCGCTTGGCGTTCTTCGATCGCCCAGGCAGGAGATCGTCGGCCGTGATGTAAACGGCAGTGAGCAGCAGGTCGAGGTCGGCGTCCATCGAGGCCCCCTTCGGGTCGTCGGCTGGCTATTGAGTACCGCCGACTTCGACCCCGCTGCTTATAAATCCTCGATATCCACAGGCTTTGCCGTGGAATCAATCATCTAGGGGAGCCAGCCCCCCGGGGCGGCGGAATTGTCTCGTGGCGGCGAAGCAGGCGCGGGCGATGTGGACTGGACGCGCCTGCCTGTGCTCAGATGCAGCATGCTGCTGCAGCGTTGCCGCAATGTCGGGGTCGACCAGGGGTGCGCGACTCGCCGGCACCGGCCCGCGCTGCGACCTCCCGTGTGGGCTTTCGAGGGCGTCGCCGCACACCTTCGTTCGTTTAGGGCGGCGGCGCATGGCCTAGCGTCGTCCGCGGTTTGCGTCAGGGCTTGATGCGAGGGGCGATCTCGGCGGCTGCGAGCTCTATTTGCCGCGGCTCGTCGCCCAGCATCCAGAGGTACACACGCTGACACCCGCTGCTCGCATAGCGTGAGAGAAGCTCCGCGCACGTCTCGGCGGAGCCCACGCAGACGCGCTCGCGGAGCTCGTCGACGGGGCGGTTCAGCAACGGGGCGAGCACATCCGCGAGGATGCGTTCGCGCTCGGACTGGCTCTCTGTTATCCAAGTCCACATCGTTGCGAGTGCGTTCGGGAACTGCTCAGCGTGCCGGCCCTGGCGGCGAAGCTCGTCGCCCAGCAGCGCATTGGCGCAGGCAAATTGGTCGGGAGTGGTGTTGTACGCAGATGCCAGCCAGCCGTAGCCAAGCGGGCTACGCGGCGCAGTCCCGCCGCCGATCCCCAGCTTCCGATCCATAGTGGAATGCCGCCGTCTTGCACAGGCGCTGGCCTCAACGCAAGATCATGTGCGGTGAAGTACCGCGTGTCGTCGGGCGGGCTCTCTTGACGAAGCAGCGCCCGCAGAATCCGTACCGACTCATCGAAGCGCTTCCATCGCTCATGAAATGGGATCCCGAGGGCGTCGTAGTCGCGTTCGGGGACTCCGGACCGACCCCAGCGATCACTCGTCCGCCGGACAGGACGTCCAGCGCCACCAGCGTCTTTGCCAGCGGCACGGGGCCGCGCAGCGCCGCCAGCGCGATCGTCGTCGCCAGCGTCATCTCGCCCGAG
>CAVTGW010000005.1:0-43268 GCA_963734425.1 uncultured Solirubrobacterales bacterium | reverse complement strand
TAGTGTGGTGTCTTGCAATTAGTTGTGGTTTGTGGTAGGGCGGTGTATGCGTCTACCTACACCAGCACTGCCACTGTCTGATAGTCATCGAGAGGTCCTTGAAGCGCTCGCAAAGTCGGGGGTTAGCTCGCATCGCGATGTGCAGCGTGCGCGGGCGTTGCTGTTGGCTGGCGATGGTCAGCCCAACACCTATATCGGCGCGAGGGTGGGGGTTTCACCGAGCACCGTCAAGGCATGGCGGAGCGTTTTTCCCAGGACGGGCTGAAGGCGTTCGGCGCGGTACGTCCGGGCCGGGGGCGCAAGCCGCTCGATCCCGGCGCAGAAGGTGCAGGAGATCGTGCACGCCACGCTGCACGAGAAGCCTGCGGGCGAGACGCACTGGAGTTGCCGGTCGATGGCCAAGGCGCAGGGTGTCAGTCCGGCGACGGTGCAGCGGATCTGGTCCGCGCGCAATATCCAGCCGCATAGGTTCAGGACGTTCAAGCTCTCAAACGACAAGCGTTTCGAGGAGAAGCTCGTCGATGTCGTTGGCTTGTGTTTGAACCCGCCGGAGAAGGCGATCGTCCTGAGCATGGACGAAAAGAGCCAGATCCAGGCGTTGGACCGCACCCAGGCGAGCCTGCCGATGAAGAAGGGCAGGGCGGGCACCATGACCCACGACTACAAGCGTCACGGCACCACCACCCTGTTCGCCGCGCTGGACGTCCTAACCGGCGCCGTGATCGGTGAGTGCTTGCCTCGCCACCGTCACACAGAGTTCTTGAAGTTCCTGCGCACGATCGATCGTGAGGTCCCCAAGGGTCTGCAGGTCCACCTGATCCTCGATAACTACTGCACCCACAAGCACGAAAACGTGGAGAAATGGCTCGCCAAACATCCACGCTTTCATTTGCACTTCACACCGACATCGAGCTCGTGGCTGAACCTCGTGGAGCGCTGGTTTGGGAAGCTCACCGACAAGGCCATCCGCCGCGGAATCTTTCACTCCGTACCCGAGCTCATCACCGCGATCGAGACCTACCTCACCGCCAGCAACGAGAACCCCGAGCCCTTCATCTGGACCGCCACCGCCGAGCAAATCCTCACCAAGGTCCAACGCGGCCGCGCCACCCTCAACACAATCACCACCTAAAACCGAGACACAACACTAGGAGGCCTCGCCGGCGCTTGGCTGTGCGACTGCCAACGGCGCCCACTGCGCCTCGGCGAGATCGCCCCTAGGCATCCCCGCGGGCGTCGGAATCTCAGGCGTGTCGCGCAGGTACCACTCGGCGTCGAGCGCCGCCTGGCAGCCCGAGCCGGCAGCGGTGATCGCCTGTCGGTAGGTGTGGTCCACCAGATCACCAGCCGCGAAGACACCTGGCCGCTTGGTGCGTGTCGAACGTCCCTCGGTCACGACATACCCGTCTTCGTCGACATCGATCTGGCCCTGCACCAGCCCTGACTGGGGCTCATGGCCGATCGCGATGAACGCGCCTGAGAATCTCCAGCTGGCGCTGCTCGCCGGTCTGCGTGTTGACGAGCACCGCGCGCGCAAGCGCGCCGCTCTCGCCTGGCTCGAAGCGCTCGACGGTGTAGGGCGTAAGCAGCTCGATGTTCGCCTGAGCCCTAGCCCGCTCCAGCATGATCTTGGAAGCCGTGGAAGTCCTCGCGACGATGGACGATCGCGACCTTGCTGGCGAACTTCGAGAGGAAGATCGCCTCCTCCATCGCCGAGTCGCCGCCACCGACGATGAGCGTCGGCGCATCGCGGAAGAAAGCGGCGTCGCAGGTGGCGCAGTAGCTCACGCCACGTCCGCTCAGCTCCTCCTCGCCCGGGATCCCAAGCTTCTTGTGCTCGGCCCCATCGCGAGGATCACAGTTCGTGCCTGATGCTCCTCGCCGCCGACCCAGACGCGATGCACATCGCCCGGCTCGCTCCCGAGCTCGAGACGCTCGGCCTCGTCTGTCAGCAGGCGTGCACCGAAGCGCTCAGCCTGGTCTCTGAAACGCTGCATCAACTCGGGACCCATCATGCCCTCGGGGAAGCCTGGGTAGTTCTCGACGTCCGTCGTCTGCTGCAGGAGCCCGCCCCAGGCAAAGCCCTCGACGACCAGTGGAGTCAGGTTCGCCCGCGCGGTATAAAGCGCCGCTGTGTAGCCGGCAGGACCGCTGCCAACGATGATTACGTCCTCGATATCTGCCATCTGATCTCCTATTACTTTACTTTGTATAGTGTAGCGCAGCGGCGGGCGGGCTGCGCTCAGGCGTGGCGCAGGGACTCGGCCGTCTTGATGGTGCTCTCGCGCAATGGGGCGGAGACGTGCTCTGGAGGGGTCTCATCGCGCCAGCGAGCGACGGTTCTGCGCAGCTGGAAGTAAGCGATCGCCCCAGGGAAGGTTGGCAGCCAGAACGAGATCGCCCGATAGGCCAGAACAGCCGGGACCGCGAGGTTCAGGTCGACGCCGAACGCCGCGAATGCACCGATCATCCCGCCCTCGACACCACCCAGACCTCCGGGCAGCGGCAGCAGATTGCCAAGCATACCCACGAAGTAGGCCATCCAGATCACGGGGAATGGTGGCGAGGAGCCGAACGCGTGAAAGCACGCCCACAGCACGCATATGTCAAAGCCCCACCACGCGAGTGCACCGAGCAGGCCTGGAGCCTTCGAGCGCAGCAGCACGATCGCGGTGCGGATTCCACTTGCGGCGAGCGCCGGGACCGTCGCCATTCGCCTCACCAGCGCAGCAACCCGCCCGGACCCTGCCGACCACGGGCCTAGTCGCCGCTCGATGTCTCCCGGGACAAGCGCCATGGCGCCGGCCGCGACGAGCAGGATCGCCGCGATGATCGCGGGAACGAACGTGATCGCAAACGAGCCTGCGCCGGAGAACACACCGGTTCCGAGCCCGATCCCGTCGATCAGGACCGAGCCCACATAGACCAGGTAGAGCAGCACCATGAACGCCACCATCCGGCATGCGACCAGCCGCGCCTCCATGCCCGAGCGGCGCAGGGCCCAGGCGGTCAGCACCACTCCCCCGGCACCCGCTGTCGCGAATAGACGCGTCGCTGCCAGACCGGCCATCGTTATCAGATAGCTCTCACGCAACCCAAGGCGCTCCTGCTCGTGCTCGCGGACGAAGACCGCCCTGAACAGCACCACATAGCCCGCGAAGGAGAGGATCTCCAAGCAGACGCCGATCGCGATCCACCAGGTGTCGCCGCCCTCGAGCCTGTGGACCGTCTTGCCTGCACCTGCAAGCTTAGGCAGTACGAAGTACAGAAAGCCAATGGCCGAGAGCATGAAGAGGGCAAACGCGATCGCCCGCTTGCGCGTGAGCTCGGTCCGAGGCATCTCCTCGTCGTGGTGGGCAGCTCCACCGTGCACCGATGATCCTGGCCGGGCGGGTGCCAACTTCTGCCCCCCAACCATCCCATCGGCTCCTGCCCGTCGCTCAATCGCCTCCGCCATGTCGCTCAGTTCACGCTCCTGCACCCCTCGGATGCGCCCTCGCCTCCAGCGCCGAGACCGCGCGCGAGAGACGCCTGAACAGCGGTGCTGCGCCGGGACCGCTGCGACGAACCGCTGCCGTCAGTGCCGCCCCGGCGATCAGGTCGATCACATAGTGCTCGCCCAGATAGACAAGTGCGAAGCCGAGCGTGAGCGCATAACTCCAGCCGACAGCGCCCGCCAGCGGGCCCGTCTCGCCGAGCAGCATTGCCGCCATCAATGAAGTTGCGAAGTGCAGCGAGGGCATCGCAGCCAATGGATTGCCTCCAAGGACACTGTAGAGCGGCCCCCAGCGGTCTCGCCAGAAGAACTCCCCATACTCCGCCATCATTCGCCTCGTCTCCGCTCCCCCGGCCTGCTCTCGGCCCTCGACGCTAGCGGCATACCAGGGTGGAGCCGTGGGGGCGAGCCAGTAGAAGCATGCCCCCAGATCGAAGACCGCATAGCTCATCAATGCGGCTCTGGGAAAGCGGCTTGGGTGACGCCACAGGATGTAAGCGAGAGCGGTGTGAGGGCTCATGAACCACATCCAGTGCGTCCAGACGAGCACCCGATCGCGCACGTACCACTCTTGCTCGCTTGCCAGCGCCCGCTGGAGACGCAGCGTAGGCAGCTCTCCTAGGCCGAGTGCCCTGTCTATCGCGATCGGGTAGTCGACGTAGACGCGCGCCTCCTGAAGCTCAGGGTCATCGTGAGGTGCCTTGTAGGCCCCCACGTAGGCCCACATCTGCAGAGCGCACACAGCCACATCTCGTGTTCTGGAGCGAGGCATCGCAACGCTCAGCCCGAGCGGTGCGCCGAAGGCTGCGGCCTGAGCGATGATCGCCGGGCCCTTGAGGCGCCTGCGCACCAGGGGCGCCGCAACGCCCACAGCAACCATCGCCCACGCAGTAGCTCTGATGGCGCTGCCGGACCCCCGCACTAGGCGGTCAGTATAGGCGCGCGCTCGGAAGCTCTGGAGATATGCGCCGCGATGCGTAGTCCGCCGCCTCAGCGACGAGCACCCCCACGATCGGGCTCGCCGCATCGGCCTCCGGATGCCACTGAACACCGAGCACAAAGCGCTTGTCCGGCAGCTCGATCGCCTCGGGCAAACCGTCCATCGTCGAGTTGCCGGTGACCAGCAGCCCCTGACCGATGCGATCCACCCCCTGGTGGTGGTGGGACTTGGTCGCATGATGGGTCTCCCCTGCCGCCCGCGCGACGAGCGTTCCCTCCACCAGCTCGACATCGTGGTCAGCCCCGTCGAAGGTGCCAGCCACACGCAGATGCTCGTGATGGCCGAAACGCTCGGGGAGGTGTTGGAGCAGCGTCCCGCCCAAGGCAACGTTGATCATCTGCATGCCCCTGCAGATCCCCAGCACGGGCATGTCCCGCTCGATCGCCATCCTCACCAGCGCCGCTTCGAATGCATCGCGTTCGGGCACGACATCCTGGGTCTCCGGATGGGGCAACTCGCCGTAGGTTGCGGGATCTATGTCGGCACCGCCGGCGAGCATCAGGCCGTCGAGAATGTCGAGCAGTTCACCTGGATCGCGCTCCAGCGTGGCGTCTGGCGGAAGCATGAGGACCAACCCACCCGCTCTCTGGACCGCTTCCACATAGCTGCGCGAGAGCAGCACCGCCTCCTGGTCCCACATGCCCCAACTCGCCCGCTCCAGGGCCGTGCAGATACCGATCACGGGTCGCTTCATCGGCTAGACGCTAGCGCGCCGATCGATGCAATCGCCCCAACTCCAGCCGTGGGCCGTAGCATTCGGTCGTTCGAACCCAGCCGGAGGAGCTGAGCGCGTGAATCTGGCATCGACGAGAGGAAGAGCGATGACCGACGCCACCACCAACGCCGCCACCACGAGCACGACTTTGCGAACCCGCGAGCTGGAGACCGTCAACCTTGCGATATCCGCCGACGGGGCCGCCACGGTGCAGCTGAACAGACCGCAGGCTCTCAATGCCTGGAACAGGCAGTTCGGAGAAGATCTGCTCGCGGCCCTGACCGAGGTCGCGGAGGATGAGGGGGTGCGCGCGGTGATGATCACCGGCGCCGGCAGGGCCTTCTCCTCGGGAGCCGATCTCAAGGACTTCGGCAGCGCCGAGCGCACGCCGGAGGGACGCCCCGATGTCTACCGTATGTTGACCGAGCGCTACCACCCGATCATCCACGCCGTCCGGGAGATGCCAAAGCCCGTCGTGGCAGCCGTCGGTGGCCCCGCCGCAGGCATCGGATGCTCGCTCGCCCTCTGCTGCGACCTGATCGTCGCCTCCGCAAGCGCCTACTTCCTGTTGGCCTTCGTGAACATAGGCCTCGTCGCTGACGGCGGCTCCTCGCTGCTGGTGCCCAGCAGGGTGGGGATGGCAAGAGCCGCTGAGATGGCGATGCTCGGCGAGCGGATCGGAGCCGAGCAGGCATTGGCATGGGGCCTGATCAATCGCGTGGTGCCTGACGAGCTCCTGCAAGATGAGACGAGCGCCCTGTTGAGACGGCTGGCGGGCGGCCCTACGCGCTCATATGCGGGCACCAAGCGCCAGCTCAACAACTGGCTCTACTCCCGCATGTCCGAGCAGCTCGAGATGGAGGCGCGCATCCAGGGCGAGCTGGCGGGAAGCGATGACTTCGTAGAGGGAGTCACGGCCTTCGGGCAGAAGCGCAAGACACAGTTCAAAGGAGCCTGATCGGCGCCTCAGATACGCCTCCCGGGAACGCAAACGGTGACCTTGCCGCGTTTTCACGTTGGGCGTGAATAGAATCCCCGCCGCCTTGGGCCACCTGCTCCCCGCAACGCTCGCTTTCTTCACGCCCGAGCCGGGCGCCTCGCCCAACGCCGACTCGATCAACAGCCTCTACAAGATCGCGCTCTACGTCGCGCTCGTCGTCTTCGTGCTGGTCGAGGGGGCACTCGGTTATGCGCTCTACAGATTCCGCGCGCGCAAGGGCGCGGTGGCCGCTCAGATCCGGGGCAACACCACCTTGGAGCTCAGCTGGACCGCCGCTGCCGCCCTGATCCTGATCGTCCTGGCGGTCATCACCTTCATCAAGCTCGGCTCGATCGAGGATCCGCAGAACTCCGGACCGGGCGGTGCCGCCCTGGTCGGCGAAACAGGCGAAGGGAAGCTCTATGCCAGCGCCGACAAGCGGCTGCCACCCAACGGCAAATCCCTGGAAATCACCGTCGTCGGGCGTCAGTACATCTGGCAGTACATCTATCCAGGCGCCGAAAATGCTGACGGTCTGGGGGCTCCGTACTCGTACGAGGAGATGGTGGTGCCCACCAACACGACCGTCACGCTGAACATCGTCTCCGACGACGTTCGTGCACTCCTGGTGGATACCCGAACTCGGCGGCAAGTTCCAGGCGGTCCCGGGCTATCACAACTACACGTGGTTCAAGATCAGCAAGCCGGGGATCTACCGCGGCCAGTGCGCCATCCTGTGCGGTCGCGGGCATGCGCGCATGATCGCGGCGGTCAAGGCCGTGCCTCCTGCGCAGTTCGAAGCCTGGCTCGCCAACCAGAAGAAGGAGCTCGCCGAAGCCGACGTAGATGCTGAGCATGCCCGCGAACAGCTGAATCGCCAGACCGGCGCCGGACAGGTCGAGAACCCCTAAGGAGACTTGCAGCCATGGCCACCTATGTAGCCCCCGCCCCCCAAATCGTCGCCCACAGCGTGGAGCGTGAGGAGCAGGGCTGGACGAGCTGGATCACGACCACCGATCACAAGCGGATCGGGATCATGTACATGGTCACGACCTTCATCTTCTTCCTGCTGGGAGGCACGGAGGCCTTGATGATGCGCCTGCAGCTCGGCGCACCGGAAAACACGCTGGTCACCCCCCAGACCTACAACCAGCTCTTCACGATGCACGGGACCACGATGATCTTCCTGTTCGTCGTGCCGATGATGGCGGGCCTGGCCAACTACTTCCTGCCGTTGATGATCGGCGCGCGGGATATGGCCTTCCCGCGCCTGAACGCGCTCTCCTTCTGGCTGCTGCTGGGGGGCGGCATCGTCTTCTATGCGTCGATCTTCTGGAATCCGCCCGAAGCGGGCTGGACGAGCTACCCGCCGCTCTCGAATGCCATCTTCTCGCCTGGCAATGGCCAGGACGCGTGGATCTATCTGATCCATCTCACCGGACTCTCCTCGATCCTGGGCGCGATCAACTTCTATGCCACGGTGGCGAACATGCGCGCTCGGGGCATGAGCTGGGGCAGGCTGCCGCTGTTCGTGTGGGCGATGCTCACCTACTCGGTGCTGATCATCTTCGCCATGCCGGTGATCGCGGCCGCCGCCACGCTGTTGCTGACCGAAAGGCACTTCGGAACCCACTTCTTCGACCAGGCCGAGGGCGGTTCACCGCTGCTGTGGCAGAACCTCTTCTGGTTCTTCGGCCACCCCGAGGTCTACATCCTGATCCTGCCCGGCTTCGGGGTCGTCTCCGAGATCATTCCCGTCTTCTCGCGCAAGCCGATCTTCGGCTACGTGGCGGTCGCCACCTCGACCGTGGCGATCGGCTTCCTTGCCTTTTTCGTCTGGGCCCATCACATGTTCACCGCTCCGATCCCGGAAGCCATCGTGATCTTCGCGATGCTCAGCTCGCTCTTCATCGCCGTGCCCACCGGCGTGAAGATCTTCAATTGGATCGCGACGGTGTGGCGGGGGACAGTGGAATTCAAGACGCCGCTGCTGTTCTGCGCGGGCTTCATCTCGCTGTTCGTCATCGGCGGCATCTCGGGTGTGATGCTGGCGCTCTTCCCCGTTGACTGGGATCTCAACGAAACCTACTTCGTGGTGGCCCACCTGCATTTCGTGCTGGTGGGAGGCTCTGTCTTCACGATCTTCGCCGCCATCTACTACTGGTTTCCCAAGATCACCGGACGGATGTTCAGCGAGAGCCTGGGCAAACTGAGCTTCTGGCTGATGTACTGGGGCGTCCTGGCGACCTTCGGGATCCAGCACGTGATCGGCTTGGACGGGATGCCCAGGCGCGTCTACGAGTACGCCAACGTCGGGCACCTCGCTCTCTACAACCTGATCTCCACGGTCGGCTCATTCATCCTCGCCAGCGGAGTGCTCGTGACCGTCGTCAACGTGCTGCGCAGCCTGAAGGTCGGTGTGATCGCCGGACCGGACCCTTGGAAGGCGAACACGCTCGAGTGGTTCACGACCTCACCCCCGCCGGCCAACAACTTCGACGTGGTCCCGCTTGTGCGCTCCGCCGAACCGATGAAGGACCTGCGCCGGGAGATCGAGCGACGCACCTCCAGCGAGCCCGTCTCCGGCACCGCGACGGTCCCATCGGGGGTCACCCAGCTGGGCGTGTAGGAAGATGGCTCCGATGCGAACAGCCACTGCGCTCAGCAGCCCGCTCTGATGGCAAGCCCACGGGCAGGCGCCCTACCCGCCTTGGAAGGAGTGGTCCCGGCGCCACGAGCGCGTCAGGTGCTGGCCGACTACGTCGAGCTGACCAAGCCCAAGGTCCAGTCGCTGCTGCTGTTGACGACGATCGCCTCCATGTACATAGCCGGCGATCCGGCGCCGCTGCTCGTGGGGCTCACCTGTCTGGGCGGCTACCTCTCGGCGGGCGGCGCCGGGGCGGTCAATCACTGGTTCGACCGCGACATCGACGCTCAGATGGCGCGCACCGCCAACCGCCCCGTGCCGTCCGGGCGTGTGGCACCGCGCGCGGCACTGGCGTTCGGCTGCACGCTGGCATGCCTCTCCTTCCTCGAGCTCTCGCTCACCGTGAACGTGCTCGCGGCGAGCCTGGCGCTGGCCGGCTTCCTCGGCTACGTGCTCGTATACACGGTCTGGCTGAAGCGCCGGACGCCCCAGAACATCGTGATCGGCGGCGCCGCGGGAGCGATCCCGCCGCTCGTCGGCTGGGCGGCTGTGAGGGGATCGGTGAGCGGCCTGGCGATCCTGCTCTTCTTCATCGTCTTCTTCTGGACGCCACCGCACTTCTGGGCGCTGTCGCTGCTGATGAAGGACGAGTACAAGAAGGTGGGCGTGCCGATGCTGCCGGTCGTGCGTGGCGAGGCGGAGACCCGCCGCCAGATCCTCCTCTACACGGTGCTTCTCTATGCCATCACGCAGCTACCGTTCTGTGAGGGCGGCCTGGGAGGCTTCTATCTCGCCGCCTCCCTGGTGCTCGGTCTCGGCTTCATCGGCGGCGCAGTGCATCTGTACCGCCGAGCTGACAGGCGGGCAGCTCTGCATCTTTATCTGTTCTCGCTCGCCTACCTCGCGCTGCTCTTCTGTGCGATGGTCATCGACGTGAAGCTGTAGCCTTTCGCTCCTGATGAACCGCAGGCTCGCACGCAAGAACATCCGGACCGGGATCGTCGTTGGGGCGATCTGCATGTTCATGTTCGGCCTGACCTTTGTGGTGGCAGCCCTCTACGTCTCATGAGTCCGCTCGACCCAGAGATCCCGCCCGTGGGCGAGGAGATCCATCTGCCCGGCCCAAGCCTGCTACCGGTGCTGACGGCCGTGGGGATCACGCTAGCGCTGGTGGGCATCACCAGCTTCATCGAGCTGACGATCGCCGGGGTCATCCTCACCGTCGTATGCGTGATCCGCTGGATCAAGGACACGCGTCGCGACATGGACCACCTCCCGTTGGGCTGAGCAGCGCTAGAAGCTGGCTGGCACCGAGCAGCTTGCGCCCTCGCTGGTCCATAGGCGCACCACATCGCGAACGGAGAGGACGCCCACGACCTCTCCGCCATCCAGCACGATCAGATGACGAAAACCGCCGCGCACCATCGCGCCCGCCGCGTGCTCCAGAGACCAATCCGGCGCCGCGAAGACGGCATCGGGCGTGAGGTGCTCTGCCACCAGCTCGCGATCAGGATCCTCACCGGCGCCTACGGACATCAGGACATCCCGCTCGGTGATGATGCCGGGGCCGTTGGCCTCTGGATCGATCACGACCGCCGCTCCCACGCCGCGCTCGGCCATCAACCTCGAGGTGGCGCGTAACGTGTGGTGAGGGCCAACCGTGAGGGCCAGCTCGCTCATACCTTCTCGCACATGCATAAGGCTCCCTTCTTCACCTTTGGTCTGCTGAGCCTCGCGGAGCCCCATGTCCTTGAGTGTGTCTGAGAACTCCCGAGACTTGCAACGATTGCCTCAAGGTATTCCCGCTGAGCCGGCATCCCAAGCGCGCCTCGATCGATACGCCCTTCATCTGCCGAACGCAATAGGATTCGCGCTTGGGATGGATGCGCTCGCGGACTCATATAGCTCGACGTCACCGCTCGACGTGACCCCGGCGATCTCAGGCACCGATGCCCAGTAGACGGCCACTCATCTTGACCGCGGTGCTGGCCGTGATCGCGACCGGGATCGGCATAGCGTTGAGCTACGTCATCCACTGGTTCCCGCCAGCTGCCTCCACGCAGGCCCGCAACACCGACCGTCTCTACCACGTCCTCGTGATCGCCTCGATCCCGATCTTCGTGATCGTCGTGACTGTCATCCTCTACTCCGTCTGGCAGTTCAGGATGAAGCCGGGCGAGGAGCTCAAGGACGGTCCTCCGATCCACGGCAATACCCGTCTTGAGATCATCTGGACCACCGTGCCGGCGCTGCTGCTCCTGGGCCTCGTGGCCTACTCCTTCGTGGTCCTGCACGACAACGAAACGCGGCCCCCCGGCCCAGAGGTCAAGGTGGAAGTGACGGGCCAGCAGTTCTTCTGGAGCTACAAATATCCGCCATCGGTCACCGGCGGCGCGCCGATCTCAAGCGATCAGCTCTACGTGCCCGACGGCGAGTCCGTCTACTTCCAGATCCGCTCCAAGGACGTCATCCACGCGTTCTGGATACCGGCGTTCCGCCTGCAGATCGATGCGGTACCGGGCATCACGACCCACTACCTCGCCAATCCCGACCGGCTTGGCAGCTATCCGGTGGTCTGTAATCTGCTCTGCGGGGTGGGTCATTCATTGATGCGCTCCACCATCCACGTCGTCACGCCTGAAAAATTCCAGGCGTGGCTGAAGAGTCAGGAGCACAGCTCATGAGATCGATGGGAGAGACGTCATGATCGCCAAGTTGCGCGCCCCCGGCTTCTACCGTGCCGGGCTCGGAGTTGTGATCGGCATGGCCTTCGCCACAGCGATCACCTGGGTCGTCCGCATGGCGACAGGGCACGCGACCTTCCATCACTACATCAGCGCCGACGCGATCCTCACGGTCTCGCTGGTCGCCTGCCCGCTCTTCTTCCTTGTCGGCTTTGGGCTCTTCGACTACTGGTTCTACTGGGCCTCCGGTAAGCCCACGCGCGCTGAGGAGCACTCAAACCACGGAGCGCACACCTGGAAGGACTACTTCAAGGTCAACACCGACCACAAGGTCATTGGGATCCAGTACGTGGTGACCTCGTTCTTCTTCCTGATGGTCGGCGGTCTGATCGCGATGCTGATGCGCGCCGAGCTCGCCCAGCCAGGTGCGCAGTTCGTCAGCGCCAACACCTACAACGGGCTCTTCTCGGTCCACGCGTCGATCCTCATCTTCTTCTTCGTGATCCCTGTGTTCGCTGGGCTCGCGAACTTCGTGCTGCCCCTGATGATCGGCGCCCCCGACATGGCGTTCCCGCGCCTGAACGCGCTCTCCTTCTGGATGCTGCCGCTCGGGGGCGTCATCATGCTCCTGAGCTTCCTGGCCCCGGGCGGCTCGTTCGCGGACGGCTGGACCGCCTACGCGCCGCTCTCGGGCGCCGCGCCGATAGGACAGAACTTCTTCTCGCTGGGCGTCCAGTTCGCGGGGGCCTCCTCGATCGCGACCGCGCTGAATTTCCTCGTCACCATTATCACGATGCGGGCCCCGGGAATGAGCTTCTTCCGCATGCCGCTGCTGGTGTGGGCCAACTTCTCGACCTCGCTGCTGGTAGTCATCGCCACGCCCTTCATCGCCGCCTCGCAGCTCTTCGTGATCCTCGAACGAGCGCTGGGCTTCAACTTCTTCGATGCCAACAAGGGCGGCAACGTGCTGATGTACCAGCACATCTTCTGGTTCTACTCCCATCCGGCGGTCTACATCATGATCCTGCCCGGCTTCGGGATCATCAGCGAGATCATCGCCGTCAAGTCGCGCAAGCCGATCTTCGGCTATCGCATGATGGCCTTCTCGCTGCTCGCGATCGTGGTGCTCGGCTTCACCGTATGGGCGCACCACATGTTCACCTCTGGGATGCCCGCCTGGATCCGCATCCCGATGGCGATCACCACCGCGATCATCGCCGTGCCCACCGGGATCAAGGTCTTCTCCTGGCTGGCGACGCTCTATCGAGGAGTGCTCCATCTCGACACGGCGATGCTGTTCGCGCTCGGCTTCCTCATCACCTTCACACTCGGCGGCATCAGCGGCATCATGCTCGCGATGGTCCCCTTCGACATCCACGTCTCCGCCAGCTACTTCATCGTCGCCCACCTCCACTATGTGCTGTTCGGCGGCTCCCTGATGACCATCTTCGCGGGCGTCTACTACTGGTTCCCGAAGATGACCGGCCGGATGTACGACGAGCGCCTGGGCAAGCTGCACTTCTGGTGCACGTTTGTCTTCTTCAACCTGACCTTCGGCCCCATGCACGTGCTCGGCCTGGAGGGTATGCCCCGCAGGGTGGCCACCTACGAAGCGCGGTTCGCCAGCATGAACCTCATGATCTCGATCGCGAGCTGGTTCCTCGGGCTGAGCACGCTCATCTTCGTCTACAACATCATCACGAGCTGGCGTGGCGGGCCAAAGGCGGAGGGCAACCCATACCGCGCCCTCACGCTGGAGTGGCAGGTCTCCTCGCCGCCGCCGATTTTCAACTTCGATCGCATCCCCACCGTCGTTGGCGGACCTTATGAGTATGGGGTTCCTGGAGCGGTTCATGGCATCTTCGCGCCCGCCCCGCTCCCCTCCGAGGTGCTCACCCAAACCGCCGGCAGCGTGACCCACCCGAGCATCCAATGAAGGAAATCCTGGTCATAGCCAACCAGACGCTGGGCGGCGAGAAGCTGCTGGAGCGCGTGCGGGCGCATGCCGCCGAAGGGGAGGTCCACTTCCGGCTGGTCGTGCCCCAGAGCAAGCCCTCCGCGGGTCTCGTAATCTATGACGAGGCGGTGCGCGACGCCGCTCAGGTGCGGGTCGATCTGGCGCTCTCGGTGATCGGCGCCGAGAACATCGAGGGCACCGGCGAGGTGGGCGACGCCGATCCCTTCTCCGCCGCGATGGACGCGATCGCAGAGCGCCGGCCAGATTGCGTGATCCTCTCCACGCTCCCAGCGCCTCACTCCGGGTGGTTGCGCCGAGATCTGATCGAGCGCATCGAAAACGCCTCTGGATTGCCGGTGGAGCACATCGTGAGCGACCTCGACCGCGAAGGCCTGCCATTCAAGGTCACCCTTGTGGTCGCCAACAAGACCTCGGGCGGCGGTGAGTTGCTCGACCACCTGAAGGCGAAGGCCACCGTTGGCGTCAGGCACCTCTTCATCGCCGTCGTGCCCCAGCAGGATGGCAGCGGGTCCTCGCCAAGGGAGGCCCGGGGGCGTCTTGAGTCGATGCTGGGCCAGCTGCAGGCGGCCGGCCTCTTTGGCGCCGGGATGATCGGAGACCCAGACCCCTATACGGCGACGATGAACGCGCTCGCGCTCTTCAGGGTGGACGACATCGTCATCTCGACCCTGCCCAACGAGCGCTCCGGCTGGATGCGCTCAGATCTGCTTGGGCGTGTGCGCAGCGCCGCTTCGGTCCCCGTCGAGCACGTGGTGGTCGACGTCCGGGAAACCACCAACGCGGCTGCGGCCGCCGGCTGAGGAGCACGATGGAGGCAGCGAGCATCGCAGGTGGAGTAGGTCACGAGGAGCACGCCCATCACGGGCCGCCGCCCGCGAACCGTAGCTCGCGCGTGGAGCCACAGTTGCTCGGGATGATGCTCTTCATCATCTCCGAGATCATGGTCTTCGGGGCGTTCTTCACCGCCTACTTCTTCATCCGCGTGGTCCAGAACGACCCATGGCCCGCACCTGGGACGCATCTGCCCGTCATCCCGACGCTCTTCAACACGTGCATTCTCGTCTCCTCATCATTCACGATGCACTGGGCGCAGACCTCGGCCAAGCGAGGTAACCGGTTCGGGCTGAAGGCGGGCATCCTCACCACCTTCCTGCTCGGCGCTACGTTCCTCTTCATCCAGATCAACGAGTACGCCAACATCGGCTTCGCCCCCCAGGACCACGCCCAGCAGACGATCTTCTACTCGCTGACGGGCCTGCACGGCGCACACGTGACGATCGGCCTGATGCTGCTGCTGTTCGCGACGATCAGGTCCTTCAGGGGGCATTACTCCCCGGAGGAGCACCGCGGGGTCGAGGTGCCTGGCATCTACTGGCACTTCGTCGACATCATGTGGATCGTGGTCTACCTCACGGTCTACGTCCTCTAGAGCACCCTGTGATCAACCCGTTGCGCTCAGAGGAGGAGGCATTTCGCTTCCTCCTGTGGGGTATCGCCCTGCTCGCCGCCATCGGCATCGCCGTCGTGGTGCTGCGCGCTCTGCTCTGAGCAGCGCCGAGGTCGAGCAGATCGCAACGGCGGTGCTATTTCACCGTCAACGTGCCATACATGCCGGCGGCGCGGTGCCCTGGCGCTTGGCAGAAGAAGGTGTATGTGCCCGGTTTGAGGTTGACCGTCACAGAGACCGTGCCTTTCGTCTGGAATTCGGTGTGCGCGAGCACGGGGCCGCTCCCGCTCGCTCCACCCGAGCCCGATTCGATCGCGACGTTGTGCATGACGCCGGACATGTTCGTCATCGAGATCGTCACCGCACCGGGTGTGGCGATGGCCTTTTTGGTGGTGTAGGCGAGCTGGCCCTGAGGATTGGCTTCGATAGCGAGCTTGCCCGCCTTCTCGACCACCGGCTTGCCTTCTCCGGCGGCTTTCACGGCGCTTGCGAGCAGGCCCGTGTCAGACCCTTTGCGGTCGACCGATTCGGCGACATAGGAGGCGATGTCATTGAGCTGGGCGCCACTCGCCAAGCCGTGGGGCATGACGCCGTTGGGATTGGGATTTTCGACCTGGCCTTGCACGACGCCGCGAATCGCATTGCGCTGCAGGCCCAGTTCGACGTCAGCGCGGAAGGCGTTGTCGAGATCGGGGCCCACGATCCCCTTGGTTTCCGCCCTGGCCAACGTGTGGCAGGACCCGCACTTGGCGACAAACAGCTGCTTGCCCGTGATCAGGTCCGCATTCTCTCCCTGCTTGACCGAGGAGCAGCCGCAGACGACGAACGCCAGGCCGCAGAGGGCGAGAAGCGCTCCTGTGCGGCGCGTCCTGAGCGCGAGCGCGCCAGCAGGACGCGAGCTCGCCACATCACTTGGACTCCCCATGGAACCCTCCGTCGAGATGGACAGATTGGGCATCAGCGCGCGGAACTCTATCCGAACCGCCGGGCATTCAGCAGGTCCACTCATCACGTTGGGTGGCCGGGATGTAGTGCGACTCGCCAGAGGCGGTCACGGTCTCCCAAGACGCTCCAGTTCGCCCTGGGCGGCGGCGATCACCCCCTCCGCCACACTCTCCCAGGACCAGCGCTCACGCACCGTGCGCACGAGCGCCTCCCTGGTCTGAGCGCGAAGGATGGGCGCGGCGCCCAACCAGCCGATCACCCGCTGTGACAAGGCGCTCACCGCGTCGTCGTCGATCGGGAACGAGAGCCAGTGCGCCGCCTGCCTGGGAACGGCGTCACGCAAGATATCGCTGACCTCGAGCAACCCCGAATGGGCGGCGCTCACGGGGAAGGCGCCACATGCGGCGCCCTCCACCGAGACCATGCCAAAGGCCTCTGGAAAGGTGCTGGGCACGATCAGGGCCTCACAGACGGGCAGCAGGTCGACGAGCTCCTCGTGGTCCAGGCGACCGGTGAACAGGACACGCTCAGACAGCAGAGTGGCTGCCCGCAGATAGGACTCCAGCTCCGAGCCTGCCCCCTGCCCGGCGAGAGCGTCGAGAAAGGCGAGCAGGTGCGTGAACGACCCTGCGCCTCCCTCCAGCGCCCGGCCGCTGCTCGCGAAGTCCCGGATCGCATCGATCTCACCGGCGGCCAGATCGCCTAGGAAGCCTTCGAGCGGCTCCCGCAACGCTCCGAAGCCCACCACCACCAACCGGGCGTCGGGCACCTGGGCAAGCACCAGCGGCCAGGCCGCCGCCAGCAGATCCAAGCCCTTGTTGGCGATCAGCTTGCCGACATAGACGACGATCCTGTCCCGCTCGAGATCGAGCTTCGCCAACGCCGCCGCGGCGAGATGCTCGTCGCGGGTGAAGGCATCGTCTCGCCCGCCGGCGCTGAGGGGACGCTCGGCCAGCCGCTGAGTCAACGCCTTCAGCCCCGCATCTGCCTCTGGCCGCGCGCGAGGCCGGAACTCGTGCACGTCGACCCCGGGTGGGCCAAGCCGCGTCTTGGCTGCAAGTGTCCGATCTTCCAGCGCCTGCCAGAGGCTCCTCGCGGTGTGCGTGGAGCCGACGAGCACCCCCGCTGCTCCCGTCAATCCCTCTCGAGCAAAGCCCAGAAATCGATGCTTCTCGGGCTTGACCGTGTACTCCAGCGCGCTTCCATGCACCTTGACCACGTAGGGCACCCACCCTTCGAGGGCGCGAGCGAGAATTACCGGCCCCATGACAAGATGGTTGGCCAGCGCGATCTGCGGCCTGGCGAGCGCGATCACATCTCCTACCGCGGCGACGTTGGCTCCGATATAGCCGTCGATCTCCTCGTCGCTGCAGTCTGAGAACGTTCGAGCCTCGATGCCCTCATAGCGGTCATGGACGTAGACGGGCAGCAGACCGCGGATGTCTGGCCTGTAGGCGGTGCAGCGCACCGGGCCCTCGCCTGCTTCACGCACCGGGCCCTCACCAACCCGACGCACCCGCAGCTCGCCGCCCTCCCAATCGCCCATAGCCTCGATGAAGGGATAGCGCTCGGGGTGGCGCTCCTGGCTGAGGAGATGCACCTCGTGACCCAACTCCACCAGCGCTCGCGTGAGGCAGGCGTTGTAGACGTTGGAGCCCGTGCCGCCAAGCAGGTAACCATGAAAGATCAGGACTCGCATGTGGATGCCAGCCTATCCCTGAGGCGCCGCACCCTTTCTCTGCCCCATCTCTCTCCGCCCGCCCGATCGCTCCGATAGAGTCCAGCCAGTGAGCGCCCAGCAGAGATATCGCTTGCGCAACCCTTCCAGCGGCCGGGAGATCATCGCGGAGGCTGAGCCTGAGCGGATCTACGTCGACCGCGAGTCGGGCGAGAAGATGGAAGTGATCGGCAAGCTGCTGCCCCTCGCCCCATCGACCTCGAAGCTGCCGTGGGCCGTCGAGAACCTGCGTTTCTGTCCATGGTGCGACCAGCTCGCCCAGAAGGACCTGAACGACTGTCCCACATGCGGTCGACGCATGGGGCCGCTGCGCTCGTGAGCATGGTGCGACGGTCGCTCGCTTCCCGCGCGCGAGTCGCCGCAGCCGCGAGCACCTTCGCACTGGTGCTCTGCCCCTTGACGCTCACCGCATGTGGCGGGGCTCACGTTTCCGACGTGGCGCCCAAGAGCACCCCGGACATCACCCCTCCCAACGACACCTCCGCCGAAAAAGAAGCAGCCCAGTCCAGCTCGTCCTCAACGACGACCAGCTCCACCTCATCCTCCGCCAGCTCATCGAGCACCGAACCGAGCTCTGAAGCCGGCGGCGAATCCAGCGAAGCGGGCACGCCAGCCAGCGAAACTGGCACGAACAGCCCCGCCAGCAGCGCAGCCGGTGGAACGTCCGCAACCGGCGAAACCGCCGCCGGCAAAACAGAAACCGGCAGTGAAGCAGCCAAAGGCACCACCAAAGCGACTGGGCCGAGCAGCCCCACAGGGGGCGCAAGCGCGCCGTAGTTACCCGGCCTCAGACTGGCCTCGTAGCCTCAGGGCGTGGAGATCAGTGTGGCGCTGTAGGTCAGACGCGCCATCTGATAGAGGCAGTAGTACTGGACGGGGGTGCCTATCAGCGTCTGCGTGGTGAGTGAGCCCGTTTCCGAGCACTTGCCCTTCTGCCTGCTCGCGCGCCACGAGGTCGCGTTGGTGAAGCCGAGTGCAAGCGAAGGCGCCCACGTCGGTACCGTGAGCGCGATGATCTCGCCCTTCGTGACGTTCAGCGTGGTGGCGAGCGGAAACTGAGCGGTCTTGCCGAAGTAGGGCTGCAGCTGCACGACGGGGCTCTGAGCGACCAGCTTGTAGGTGAGGTTGGGCTTGCGTTGCGGGCTGAGGATCGAGATGGCCGCCGATGCGGCCCCGCCCTCGTTTTCGTTGAAGAACTTGATCTGGCTCGCGTTGGGCTTGCCGAGCATGATCGTCCACGCCACGATCGTGCCCTTCCTGGGCACGGTGACAAGACTCCGATTGGAGCCCACCTTGACCTGAAAGCCGGTGGTGCGGCTCACGGCCAGGCAGGAGCTCGTGGCGCTGTTGGTGGTGGAGCTCGTGCTGGTCGTGGTGGTGATGGTGTTGCTCGTGCTTGGAGCGCTCTTGGTCTTGTGCTTGGTGGAGCTGCTCGTGCTGGTCGGACTACCGCCAGGGCAGCTTGGCACCGTCGCGGGCGTGGTCTGCCCGATCACACCGACTTCGGTCAGCGTCGCCGATGAGACTCCAGGCATCATCAGCAGGAGTGCGCTGCCAACGAGAGTCGCTGTCGTTATGCGTCTTAGCATCTGGCCATTCAACACCAAAAGGGGCTTTGGGTAGCGGTTCGTTACGGGCAACCGAGTTCCTGCGCGGCGGTGGCGATCTCTTCAGGGTCGCCTGGAGTGGGGATCCAGGGCAGCCGCAGAGGGTCATCGACGTAGCGCGGAACCACGTGCATGTGGAAATGAAAGACCGTCTGCCATGCGCTGGCCCCACAGGCGTTGATCAGGTTCACGCCGTCGGCCCCCAGGTGCTGCTCGGCTCTGCGCGCGAGTCGCTGTGCGGCGAGGGTCACCGCGCTGAGATCCTCTGGCTCGATGCTCAGCAGGTCCTGCGTATGTGTCCGCGGGATGACAAGGGCATGGCCCCTGGTGGCTGGGTTGATATCCATGAAGGAGATCGTTCGCTCGTCCTCGCCGACGAGCGTCGCCGGCAGCTCACCGGCGAGGATCTTGCAGAAGATGCAATCTGGGTCGCGACTCACTCGTGGGACAGCCTATTCGGCCTATTGCGCCGATGCACGCGCAAGAGCCAGGGCCTGCTCGCGGGTCTGGACCTCGCCTGCATACTGCGCTTGCTCGAGCAGCTCGAGCAGCTCGCCTATCAAAGGTCCAGGCTCCAGGTCCAGCGCGCCCGCAAGCTCATCTCCCCGCAGCAGTGGTGGTGGCGGTCCATGCGCACGCCAGCGCAGCCCATCGACAAGCATCTCGCCGGCGAGACCCAGATGCTTGCCGATCGCCTCCTGCGCGCGATCTCCCCTGGTGGCGCGCCGATCGGCGCAGGAGAGCAGCGTGACGTCGACCTGCACCGGCTCGCATGCACGCAGGTAGGCGAAGACCGTTCTGCGTGCAAGCGGCTGGGGCTCATGGACGAGAAAGCCCAGCCGCAGATGGTGACGAACCAGCGCCCCAACATGCGCGCGCAGCCGCTCGCTCGCCCGCAACCTGCCAAGGATGCTCCTCGCCAGCTCTGCGCCCACCCGGTCGTGGCCGATGAACGTGACCCGCCTGTCCAGCGGCCTGACCGCGCGTGTGAGCGGCTTGGCGACATCGTGCAGCAGTGCCCCCCAGCGCAGCGCGCCACCTCTGCTCATGCCGTCGGCCAGCGGCTCCGAGAGCAACGCAGCGAGCTCCTCGCCACGCTCAGTCCCGAAGCTCGCCCCTGGATCGGCTTGTAGCGCAATGACCTCAGTGAGCACCTCCATCGTGTGGCCGTGAACATCGAGGTGATGGAAGCGGCTCTGGCCCACACCGCGTAGCGCCTCGATCTCTGGCAGCACGATCGCACCGGCGCCCAGATCGCTCAGGAGCGCAAGACCTTCCACGGCCCGGTCGGCGTTGAGGATCCGGCACAGCTCGACGAATACCCGCTCTGCCGAGACCTCTCCCAGTCCGCTCAGCGCCTCGCCCGCTCGCATCCTTGTCTCAGGGTCCGCCTCCAGGCCAAGCTCGACCGAGATGCGCACCAGACGCAGGATGCGCAGCGGATCATCGAGGAATGCCCTCGGCCCTGCCATGCGTAGGCGCCCGAGCTCGAGATCCCGCAGACCGCCGAGCGGATCGATCGGCGATCCACCTGCAACCGGCTCGGCGATCGCGTCGATCGTGAAGTCACGCAGCGCCAGGTCGGCCTCCAGCGAGTCACCCCTCAGCGGCTCGAGGTCAACCTGCCAGGAGCCATCGCGCGCGAGGACCCGCCATGCGCCAAAGGTCTCAGAGAGAGCAAAGCAGGCCGCCTCCACGCCGCCTCGACGCGCCACCCTCGCAACCTCTCTGGCAGCCTCGGCGGGATCGCCATCGATGACGACATCGAGATCCTCGATGCTGTGGCGGCCGAGCGCTCGATCGCGCACCGCGCCCCCCACCACCCAGGCGCTGCGATCGGCGAGCGCCACACGGACCGCCTCTGGTGCGCCGCTCATGGACGCTCTGCTGTGGGAGTCGCGAGGAGGCCATCCGTGGGCAAGGACGTGCCTGCGCCGTGGTAGATGCGAGGCACCCTGGCGGTGAGCGCACAGGTCACCTCATAGCCGATCGTCCCGAGACGATTCGCGACCTCCTCGGCGAGGATCCGCTCAGATCCCTGGGCGCCGATCAGGACCGCCTCGCAACCAAGCAGTGCCCGGGCATCGGGCTCAGGACCGAGATCGATCGTCAGATTGTCCATGCTCACGGTGCCAACCAGCGGGCGGCGCACGCCGCCGATCAGGACCTCCCCGTGATCGGAGAGAGCGCGACGCCAGCCGTCGCCGTAGCCGATCGGAAGCACTGCGAGATTCGTGTCGCGCGCCGCCACGAAGCGCCGCCCATAGCCGGCGCTCTGGCCGGCTTCAAATTCCTTGACCTCCGCCACACGCGAGCAGAGCGTCAATGCCGGTCGCAGGCCGTGATCCTCGGGATCCTTGCCAAAGGGGTCGATCCCATAGAGGGCGATCCCACAGCGCACCATGTCGAAGTGCGAGCTGGGCTCGCGCAGTAGAGCGGCGCTGTTGGCGGCGTGCACGACAACGTCCGGGTGCTCCGACTTGACCTGCGCCGCCCACCGACCGAAGCTGTCGAGCTGGCCGGCGAAGAACCCATCGTCTGCGTACTCATCGGCGGTGGCGAAGTGGGTCATGAGGCCGGCGAGACGCACCCCCTCGGTCTTCTCGGCAAGCGCGATGACCTCCGCCGCCTCGCCGGGATCGCGTGTACCCAACCTCCCCATGCCGCTGTCGAGCTTGACGTGGACCCTGCCACCGCCCGCCGCCGCCACCGCATCCACGTCGCGCGGATGCCAGACGACGACGTCGGCCTTGGCTGCGAGGGCCTCCTCGAGCTCGAGCTCGCTGAGTACGCCCATCACGAGCACAGGCACGTCCCGCAAACCGGATTGGCGCAGCTCCACGGCCTCTCTGGAACCGGCGACCGCCAGCCAGCTGGCTCCTCCCGCGAGCGCGGCCTGGGCCGCCTGGACCGCACCATGGCCGTAGCCGTTGGCCTTGACGACCGCACAGAGCGCCGCTCCATCCCCCGCACCGCCCGCGGCCAGCTCCGAGCGCAGACGCCGCGCGTTGTGCTCAATGGCGCTGAGATCGACCGTCGCCTGCACGCGACGCAGTGCGCCTGTCTGAGCTTGAAGTGGAGCGCTCACAGTGTGGCTCCGCTCGCTCGGGCGCCCGGCAGCGCCGCGATGACATCGGAGGCGATCACGCCCTCGGCGCCGCCGCACGAGAGCGCCGCGCGACGGCCCGCCTCCGCGTGAATCCACACGCCCGCAGCCGCAGCAGTGAAGGGCTCGAGGCCCTGTGAGAGCAGCGCAGCGATCACACCGGTGAGCACGTCGCCCGTACCTGCCGTCGCGAGCGCCGGAGCCCTCCCTTCGCTGATCGCGACGGCGCCCTGCGGATCGGCGATCAGCGTGTCATCGCCCTTGAGCACCACGACCGCCCCCGAGAGCTGCGCCGCGCGGCGCACACTGCTCAGGCGCTCGCGCTCCACCTCGGCGCTATCGCAGCCAAGCAGGCGCCCCATCTCCCCGGCATGCGGGGTGAGCACCGTAGGAGCTTTCCTGGCGATCAGATCCTCCAGACGGCCGGCATGGGCGTTCAATCCATCGGCATCCAACACCATCGGGATCGATGAGCTCCGAGCCAGCCCACGCGCGAACTCCTGCGCCCCCTGACTGCGCCCCAAGCCTGGCCCCAGCGCCAGCGCGCCGCCAGGCTCCAGCATCTGCAGCGCGATCTCGATGCCATCCTCGCTCAGCTGGCCCTCTCGATCGGGCAGCGCCTTGCTCATCAGCTCGGGCCAGGAGCAGGAGAGCACCGTCTGTAGCGAGGCGGGAACGCACGCGGTGAGGTAGCCAGCGCCGGTACGCATCGCCGCCTGGGCAGCCATCCGCGGCGCTCCGCTGAGACCGACGGAACCTCCCACCACGAGCACATGGCCGCTGGTGAACTTGGTCGAGGAAGCTCCCCTGCCAGGCAACGTCTGAGCGACGGCCCTCCTCAGTAGGCCGACGCTCGCCTGCAGCGGCGCGCCACGAGGGATACCGATATCGATTGCCTCAACGACCCCTGCATGAGACTTGCCCGGGTTGATCCAGAGTCCGGGCTTGGCACGATGGAACGTGACCGTCCTCGCCGCGCGAACCGCCACACCCGCGATAGTGCCTGTCGAGGCATCCACACCACTGGGGACATCGACTCCGAGCACGGGCAAGCCCGAGCGGTTGACGAGCTCGATCGCCTCGGCGATCTGTCCCTGCGGCGCCCCTGCGGAGCCTGTGCCCAAGAGGGCGTCGACCACGACGCACACGCCCTCCTGCGCGCCACCAGGGCCATGCTCGAGCGCGGCCGGCGGCTCGCCGGGCAGGCGCAGGAGATTCTCGCGGGCATCTCCTTCCAGATCACTCTCTGATGCTGCTAGCACGACCGTTACCGCCCTGCCCCCCTCACGCAGAAGGCGCGCCGCGACAAGGCCATCGCCGCCGTTGTTGCCCTTGCCGCAGACGACGAGGATGCGGCCGTCCCCGTCGATCGCTTCGACCGCCCTCGCAACGCCTGCGCCCGCACGCTCCATGAGCTCCAGCGAGGGCACCTGATGCGTCTCGATCGCCCAGCCGTCGAGCGCCCGCATCATCTGCGCGTCGGGCAGCGGATCGCACCAATCGGGAAGCTTTCCCATGGAGCGATCCTAGAGTGAGTTACTCGACCGTGACCGTCTTGGCCAGGTTGCGGGGCTGATCGACGTTCAACCCTCGTCTGCGCGCGATCTCATAGGCGAGCAGTTGCAACGGGATGACTGCGAGGATCGGCTGCAGCATCCAATCGATCTTGGGCACCTCGATCGCGATCTCCACCTGCTTGGCGATCTCCTCGTTGCCCTCGGTGATCAGGGCGATCACATGGGCGCCTCTGGCTCGCACCTCCTGCATGTTGGAAGCGATCTTCTCGAGCACGGGCGAGTCCGTCGCCACGCACACCACGGGCGTGGCCTCGTCGAGCAGCGCGATCGGACCGTGCTTCATCTCCCCAGCCGCATAGGCGTCGGTCGCGATGTAGGAGATCTCCTTGAGCTTGAGCGCACCCTCGAGGGCAACAGGCAGGCCGACATGGCGACCGAGATAGAGGAAGAAGTCCGCCTGCCAATACTGACTGGCGACCTCCTCCACCTGCTTGCCCATCGCCGTCTTGGCCTGTCCATCGTGGGGAGCCCCAGAGGTTGAGCCTGCGCCGGCGCCCACACCCATCACCGCGCTGGAGCCCGAGCCCGTGAGCGCGACGATGCAGCGCGGCAGACGCTTGAGCTCGCTCACCAGCTCGGCGAGGCGCTCCTGGGGCAGTGTGCCTCGCAGCTCGGCGAGGCGCAGCGCCAGCAGGTAGATGACCGCCACCTGACAGACAAATGTCTTGGTCGCGGCGACGCCGATCTCCAGTCCCGCCCTTGTGAACAGTACGCCATCCGCCTCGCGCGTCGCCTGAGAGCCCATCACGTTGGTGATTGCGAGGACCCTCGCCCCACGCTCGTGAGCGCTGCGCATCGCCGCGAGCGTGTCGGCCGTCTCACCGGACTGGGAGATGCCTATCACCAGATCGCCAGGGCCCACGACGGGGTTGCGATAGCGGTACTCGGAGGCGATGTCCATTTCGACGGGCAGGCGGGCCCACTCCTCGATCGCGTAGCGACCGATCAGACCAGCGTGGTAGGCAGTTCCGCAGGCGACGATCACGATCCGCTGCACACCATCGAGCAGCGCCTCGTCGAAGGCGCCCTCCTCGTCGAGATCGACACCTGTGCGCCTAGTGGTGCGGTCGGCGATCGTCTCGGCGACGGCATCAGCCTGTTCGTGGATCTCCTTGAGCGTGAAGGTCTCAAAGCCACCCTTCTCCGCCGTCTCCTCGTCCCAATCGACGGTTTCGACCGGACGCTCTACGTCCTCGCCGAGTGCGTTGCTGATCGTCACGCCCTCGGAGCTGAGGACCACCACCTCGCCATTCTCGACGTACTGGATCTCGCGCGTGTGTGCCAAGAAGGCTGGAACCGCCGAGGCGACGAACTGCTCCTCATCGCCGCGACCCACAACCAGCGGGCACTCGCGCCTCACGGCCACCAGCAGATCCGGCTCGTCCAGGCTCATCGCGACGAAGGCGTAGTGACCCTCCAGCTCGGCATGAGCGGCTCTCACGGCCTCGACCAGATCTCCCTCGTAGCGCTGGGCGATCAGATGAGCGACGACCTCGGCGTCGGTCTCCGAGGTGAAGACGCCGCCGTTGGCGGCGAGGCGCTCCTTGAGGGCCATGTAGTTCTCGATGATGCCGTTCACGACGACATGCACGCGATCGCCGCTGTCGAAGTGCGGATGGGCATTCTCCTCGCTGACGCGGCCGTGGGTCGCCCAACGAGTGTGGCCGATACCGATGGTGGGCGCCAGCGTCGCAAGCCCAACCGCCGACCCCGGGCCATCGATTTCGCCGGGCCTACCCGCGGGAGCGGCGGCGAGCTTGCGCTCGAGCACATCCAGTTTGCCCACGGTCCGGACGGCGTCGATTCGACCGTCCGCGATCACCGATATGCCCGCGGAGTCATAGCCCCTGTATTCCAGCTTCTTGAGACCCGCGAGCAACAGCTCGCGGGCGGGCCTCTTACCGACGTAGCCGACGATGCCACACACGGCGACTGACCATAGCGCTCCAGGCTCGGTAAATCTCTTCTGCGCAGGTCTTCTTGCGGACCGTCAGCGCAAGCTCGCGCAGAGTTGCTTAGGTATGGGGTAAGGGCCCTAGACGGATAGGCAGGCGTCCGCCTAGCCCAACTCGCGTTCCACCAACGCGACGAGGCGCGAGCAGACCTCTTCCGCCTCCTCCTCGCTGGGCGCCTCGACCATTACTCGGACCAGCGGCTCGGTGCCACTCGGGCGCACGAGGACCCTCCCGCGCCCGGCGAGCGCCTCATCCGCCTCCTTGACCGCCTCATTGACCTCATTGGCGCCCAGCAGCGCCTCTCTGTCGCGAACGCGCACGTTGACGAGCCTCTGGGGGAGCTTCTCCATCGCGTCGCGCTCAGCCAGATCGGCTCCCGCGAGCGCCTCCAGCGTGAGCAGGGCGCTGGCGATGCCATCGCCCGAGCGGTTGAACGCCATTTCGATGATGTGCCCGGATTGCTCGCCGCCCAACACCCAGCCACGCGCGCGCAGCTCCTCGAGCACATAGCGATCCCCCACGCTGGTGCTCACGACCTCGATCTGCTCCCGCGCCATCGCGGCGTGGAAGCCGTAGTTGGTCATCACGGTCACCGCAACGCCTCCGCCGCCAAGCCTCTGCTGGCGATGCAGGTGGCGCGCCGCAAGCGCCATCAGCTCGTCACCGTCCACGACCGTGCCGGTGCGATCGACAGCGAGCACGCGATCGCCGTCGCCGTCGAATGCGAAGCCCAGGTCGTGGCCGCCCTCCTTCACCAGACCCGCCAAGCGAGCGATCTCCGTTGAGCCGCAGCCATCGTTGATGTTGCGCCCATCCGGCTCATCGGCGATGACCGTTATCTTCGCTCCCAGACGCCTGAAGATCTCGGGCGCGAGGAGCGAGGTTGCGCCGTTGGCGCAATCCAGCGCGATGTGCAGGCGCTGCAGGTCAAGCGCCTGAAAGCGAGTGTGAAGCTCCCTGAGATAGTCCTCCTGTGCACCCCTCAGCTCACGCACCTGCCCGATGGACTCAGGCGCCGGTGAGCCCGAGTCATGGGCACGCTCGAGCTCGTGCTCGATCTCGAGCTCGGCCTCGTCAGAGAGCTTGAAGCCGTCGCCGCCAAAGAACTTGATGCCATTGTCCCTATAGGGGTTGTGCGAGGCCGAGATCACGACGCCCAGCTCAAACCCGTAGCGACCCATCAGCAATGGGGCCGCCGGTGTGGGCAGCACCCCGCCGAGCAACGCATCTCCACCTGCGGCGCTGACCCCTGCCGCGACCGCGGCCTGAAGCATCTGACCCGACTCGCGCGTATCGCGAACGATCAACACCTGGGGACGTGGCGCTGCGGCCTGCACAGTTGCCGCCTTGGCCAGGGAAAGCGCCAGCTCGGCCGTCAGGAACTCGCCTGCGACACCCCTAACACCGTCGGTGCCGAACAGCTTGCGGGCCATGTCGCCTCCCTAGCGCTTGGAGAACTGCGGACGCTTACGCGCCTTCTTCAGGCCTGCCTTCTTGCGCTCCTTTGCACGCGAGTCGCGTGTCAGGAAGCCACGACGCTTGAGCTCGCCGCGCAGGTTGGGATCCGCCTCCAGCAGCGCCCTGGAGACTCCATGACGAAGCGCACCCGCCTGCGAGGAGACACCTCCTCCATGCAATCTTGCGACCACGTCCATGCGCTCCTGAAAGCCGACCGTCTCCAAGGGTTGACGGATGTTGCGCTGCAGGGTGATCCTGGGAAAGTGCTCCTCCAGCGCGCGTCCATTCACGAGATATGTGCCAGTGCCCGGCTTGAGCGTGACCCTGGCTATGGCCGTCTTACGCTTTCCTGTCGCGCGGTATCTCGCGCCGGCGGCGAGGTCGATCGCAGCGGTCGCGATCGGCTCCACGAGCTCCTCGGCCTCCTCCAGCGCCTGCTCACCCTCAGCACGATCCTCCTCGTCGATCGCGTAGGGATCGTCCAATAGCTCGCGTCCCAGCGGATCGGCCCCCTCAGGGACGATGTCAACCTCCAGATGGGCCCCCGGCACCTCGGGCTTGACCCGTGGTGCGGGCTCGTCCTCCTGGTCGTCCTCCGCGTCCTCATCGTCTGCGGCATCTGCTGTCTGGAGCTCGGTGACTGCCTCCAGCTCGGTGACTGCCTCAATCTCTGCCTCCAGCTCGACCACTACCTCTGCCTCTGCCTCTGCCTCCAGCTCAACTTCTGCCTCCAGCTCGGCGTCCGTCGCCTCTAGCTCGACCACTATCTCCGGCTCCACAGGCTCTTCCGAGGCGACGGCGACAGGCTCCTGCTCCACCGCCGGCTCATCCTCTGTGCCGGCGGCCTCTGGCTCAGCCTGTGACTCCTCAATCCCAGCAGCTTCTGACTCCTCGGGTGTCTGCTCCGTGGACTCCTCGTCGGCCATGCTCATGCCTCTATCTCCAATGATTGCGGCTTCTGCGCTTCATGCGGGTGCTCAGGGCCGGCGTAGATCTTGAGCTTGGTGAGCTGCTTCCTGGCCAGCCTGTTCCTGGGCATCATCCCCTTGACCGCAAGCCTGATGATCTCCTCGGGACGGCGCTCGATCATCTCCTCGAAGGTGCGTGACTTCAGACCACCTGGGTAACCCGAATGGCGGTAGTAGAGCTTGGCCTTGCGCTTGTTGCCCGTTACCGCGACCTTCTCGGCGTTCACGACCACGACGAAGTTGCCGGTGTCGATGTGCGGGGTGTAGGTGGGCTTGCGCTTGCCTCTGAGCAGATCGGCGATCTGGGTCGACAGCCTGCCGAGCGTCTTACCGTTGGCATCCACCAACAGCCAGTTGCGCTCGCGATCGCTGGGCTTGGCTACGTAGGTCTTCATGGTCACGTAAAAAGGCCACGCGAATTCGCGCGGCGCGGCAGACATCATAGCCCTTTACTCCCACTCGATCGTGCCAGGGGGCTTGCTCGTGATGTCGAGGACCACCCTGTTGACCTCGCGCAGCTCGTTGATCATGCGCGAGGCGATCGTCTCCAGCAGGTCGTAGGGCAGTCTGGCCCAGTCGGCCGTCATCGCATCGTCGCTGGTCACGGCGCGGATCACGACGACGTAGCCGTAGGTCCGCTCATCTCCCTGCACCCCGACGGTCCGCACATCGGGCAGGACGCAGAAGGACTGCCACAGCTCTCGGTAGAGCCCCGCCTTGCGGATCTCCTCCTGGAGGATGTGATCGGCCTCACGCAATACGTGCAGGCGCTCCTTGGTGGCTTCGCCGCCCACGATCCTGATCGCGAGCCCGGGACCAGGGAAGGGCTGGCGCCAGACGAGCCGCTCCGGCAAGCCCAGCTCCGCTCCGACCGCGCGCACCTCGTCCTTGAAGAGCGCTCTGAGCGGCTCGACGAGCTCGAAGCTGAGATCGTCGGGCAGCCCGCCGACGTTGTGGTGGCTCTTGATGGTGGCCGCTCCCGTGCCCCCGCCCGACTCGATCACATCCGAGTAGAGCGTCCCCTGCACCAGATACTTTGCGCCCTCGCCGTCCTGCGCGAGCTTGGCGGCCTCCTCCTCGAAGACCCTGATGAACTCCTCTCCGATGGCCTTGCGCTTGGCCTCCGGCTCGGTCACGCCCGCGAGCTTTGCCAGGAAGCGATCCTCGGCATCCACGGCCACAAGCGGCACCTTGAAGGTGTCCCTGAAAGCGCTGATCACCTGTTCGCCCTCGTCCTTGCGCATCAGCCCGTGATCCACGAACACACACGTGAGCTGCTCGCCGATCGCCCTGTGCACCAGCAGCGCCGCGACCGATGAGTCAACGCCACCCGAAAGCCCACAGATCACATTGCCCGTTCCCACCTGGCGCTTGATGCGCTCGATCTGATCCTCGACGATCGATGCCGCCGTCCAGGTGCGCTCACATTCACAGACGTCCGTGAGGAACTTGATCAAGATCTCCTGCCCATAGGGAGTGTGGACCACCTCCGGGTGAAACTGGATCCCATAGATCCCCCGCTCGGCGTCCTGCACGGCGGCCACCGGTGAGCCTGTGGAGGACGCCAGCGCGATGAAGCCCGGCGGAGGCTCAAAGACGGTATCCCTGTGTGACATCCAGCATGTCTGCTCAGAGGGCATGCCCTGGAGCAGGACCCCCGGCTCGGCGACCGTCAGCTCGGAGCGGCCGAACTCGCCGACCTGTGCCTCCTCGACACGCCCGCCCAGCTCATGGACGAGCAGCTGCATGCCGTAGCAGATCCCAAGCACAGGAACCCCGAGGTCGAGCAGGCCCTTGTCCAGGTGTGGCGCTCCCTCGGCATAGACCGATGCAGGCCCACCAGAGAGGACGATCCCCTTGGGTTTGCGACTGACAACCTCTCCAAGCGCCACGTGATGGGGCAGCAGCTCGGAGAAGACACCACACTCCCTGATCCGCCTGGCGATCAGCTGGGAGTACTGGCCCCCGTAGTCGAGGACCACCACCTCCGAGCTCCCGACAGTCCCCGCGGCGATCGTGTCCCCCGATGCGCCAGGAGACAGGACGTCAGACTCACTCATCGACGAGTGCTGCGGCGGCCTTTCCGTTTGAGCCCATCCCGACCGACTGGTCTCGCTGGAGCTGCTTGCCCTCAGTCTGCAAGGAGGGGGCGATAACAACCTCGGCACGGTTGAACTCCGCGAGATCCTTGTGCCCACAGGTGGCCATCGAGGTCCTCAAACCACCGAAGAGATTGAAGGTTCCGTCATTCTCCCTGGCAGGACCGACGAGGATCTCCTCGAGCGTCCCGTTGCGTGTCGTGGCAACCCTGGCGCCTCTGGGCAGCGTGGGATGGAAAGTCGCCATCCCCCAGTGAAAGCCCTTCCCCGGAGCTTCGTGGGCCCTGGCCAGCGGCGAGCCGATCATCACCGCATCGGCGCCTAAGGCGATCGCCTTGGAGACATCTCCCCCGTTGCGCATCCCTCCGTCGGCGATCACCTGGCAATACTCGCCTGTCTCGAGCATGTGGGTCGAGCGGGCGTGTGCGACATCCGCGATGGCCGTCGCCTGTGGCACACCTATACCGAGCACGCCCCTGGTGGTGCAGGCTGCGCCCGGGCCCACCCCCACCAGCACGCCCGCCGCGCCGGTCCTCATCAGGTGAAGACCTGTGTGGTAGGAGGCGCACCCGCCGACGACGACCGGGACCTCGAGCGCCGGAATGAACTCCTTGAGATTCAGCGGCTCAGAGATCGTTGAGACATGTTCGCCCGATACGACGGTCCCCTGAATCACGAGCACGTCGAGTCCCGCCTCCAGTGCCGCCTCGTAGTGGTCACGCACCCGCTGAGGCGTCAAGGAGGCCGCGACCACGACCTTCTGCTCCTTGATCTCGGCGATCCGCCTGGCGATCAGCTCCGGCTTGACCGGCTGGGAGTAGATCTCCTGCATCTCCCGCGTCGCGATCTCCTTCGGCAGCGCGGCGATCCGCTCGAGCTGCTCCTCGGCGTCCTCATAGCGTGTGAAGATGCCCTCCAGATTGAGCACCGCCAGGCCACCCAGCTTGCCGATGATGCCCGCCGTCTGCGGCGATACGACTCCGTCCATCGCTGCTGCGAGCAGCGGCAGCTCGAACTGGTAGGGCCCGAGCTTCCAGGAGATGTCGATGTCGTCAGGGTCCCGCGTGCGTCTCGAAGGCACGATCGCGATGTCGTCGAAGCCATAAGCCCTGCGGCCCTGCTTGCCGCGTCCAATCTCTACTTCCATCTGAAGATCCTCTCATCAGCCGCGGACGAAAAGACCCCGCGCAGGGCGGGGCCAAGGGGGCAGCAACGTGCTGCCAAAGGGTGGATTCTGAGGGCGTGCGCCAAGTGAGTCTGAGCATAGCAACGGGCCTGCCGCTCAGCCCCTCCAGCCGGCTTCTATAATCGTGTCCAAGGGCTGATCAGCGACGATCTCCCTGCTATCGAGGACACACCGCGATGCACTGTTCACGAGAACCTGAGGAACAAATCGTCTGAGCTCTCGGCGCGCACCTCTTGCGCGTCCGCCGTCCTTGTCCTGAAGGTTCATCGGTTCTCGACACTAGGCTCTGCCGGGACCGGGCTCAGGAGCAGCGGTCTATCGACCTGCGCTCCAAGCTTGACTCCGTTACGGGGCAGCCGTCTACATCGTTCGGGGCCATCGCTGAACACCATCACGACCCAGCATCCCACCATGCAAAGCACCACAGCCAGCGGAGCACCACACCGCTACGACCCCAAGGAGATCGAGTCGCGCCGTCAGGCGGCTTGGGACGCACGCGCGGCGTTCGCCACCCCCGATCCAGCTGAGCGCCAGCCGCGCACCTACATCAAGCCCTCTGCCCCATTCACCTCGGGCAACATCCACATCGGCCACGTCCGCAGCTACTCGATCGGCGACGCCTATGCCCGCTTCCGCCGGGCGCGCGGAGACGCGGTGCTCTTCGCTTTCGGATTCGACGCTTTCGGCCTGCCCGCCGAGCTCGGCGCGATCGCAAACGGCGAGTCCCCCGGCGCCTGGGTCAGCCGCTGCGCCTCACACATGATGGGCCAGCTACAACGGCTGGGCTTCTCGTTTGACTGGGAGCGGACCTTCCTCAGCTCCGATGCCGTCATGTACCGCTGGTCGCAATGGCTGTTCCTCACGCTGCTCGAGGCCGGCCTGATCTACCAGGGCACGGGCAGCGTCGACTGGTGCGAGCAGTGCGGCACCACGCTCGCCTCGATCCAGGTGGAGGACGGGCGCTGCTGGCGCTGCCACGGCCCCGTGAAGCTCGTGCGCCGTCCCCAGTGGTACTTGAAGATCAGTGCCTATCTGGAGGAGAACGACGCCCGCATCGACGAGCTCGAGCACTGGGATGAGATCGCGCTGGCGTCACAGCGCTACGTGCTCGGTCGCGTCGACGGAGTTCGAGCTCGACCTGCACGCACCCGACGGCGAGGTTCTCACCCTCTTTACACCATATGGCGAGAACATCGCCGATGCTCGCTTCGTGCTCATCTCCCCCCGCCACCGGGACATCCACCTTTGGGCATCGGACCCCACGATCCAAGACGACCTCGAGGAGATGCGCGCCGGGGGCTGGGAGCGCGATGCCCGCGAGGCGGACGCCGTGCCACTGATCGACACCAAGCGCACCGTCATCGCAGCCGACTCGTTCGAGTTGCCGGTGCTCGTATCGCCGCTTGTCGACTCTCGCTTCGGCGTGACCGCCGTGCTCGGGATCCCCAGCCAGGACCGCACCGATGATGTGATCGCGGGTCGCCTCGGGCTGGTGCAGGGAGCTGAGAACACCACAGCAGGGTCCGGCGAGGCTCCGCCGAGCGCCCAGCAAGCGTCGCCGGCCCAGGTGGAGGTTCGCCCCGCGGTGCGTTACAAGGCCTTTGACTTTTCGATCTCCAGACAGCGCTCCTGGGGAACACCCATCCCCATCGTCTACTGCGATCGCTGTGGCACGGTACCCGTCCCGCACGAGCAGTTGCCCGTGCTGCTGCCGCTGGATCTCAAACCAACCGGTGCCGGCAACCCACTCGCTGAGTCTCCCGAGTTCTTCTCCGTCAAGTGCCCAGGCTGCGATGGTGACGCCCGCCGCGAGACCGACACGCTGGACTGCCACTTCGACGCTCTATGGCTGTGGATCCCCGCGTGCGTGCCTGCAGCATCGCGCGAGTGCAGTATGGAGGAGATATTCGCGCTCCCAGACCTGCCCACGTGGCTGCCCTCCGAGCGGCTCGTTGCGGGCTCTGACAGTGGCAACTTCATGTTCGACCAGCGCGTCACCACGAAGGCCCTGCGCGACATCGGGCCGCTCTCGTTCATGACCCAGGGTGAGCCGTTCGCGGGCGCCCTCATGCACGAGATGGTGATCCGCGATGGGCGCAAGATGAGCAAGCACCTGGGCAACGTGGTCGACCCCGACGAGCTCCTGGAGCGCTACGGCGCGGACACTGTTCGCCTCGCGGTGCTCTACGCCGCCCGGCCACAACGCTCCCTGAACTGGACCGACAGCGCTGTATCCCACTGCCACAGATTCCTCAACCAGCTGTGGGAGTACTCCCAGGCGAAGTTTGCGGCCAGGGAGGCGAGCGAGCTTGTGCCGGCGCTCGACGAGTCCGGCAAAGACAGTACCGATCACTTGAGAAGTCGGCTTGGGAAGTGGTGCCTTGCGGCGATCGAGCGCACCAGCGCCGACATGGAGAGCCTGGAGATGCACAGTGCGGTGCGCAACACGATGCGGCTGTTCGATCGCATCAAGGACTATGAGTCACGGGTGCTCTCTCGCCGGGAGGAGCTCAGCAAGGAGGATCTGGAGGCGCTCATCGCCGCGCTGGCCCTGCTCGCCCAGATGATCGCCCCCTTTGCACCGCATATCGGCGAGGAGCTGTGGCTCGCCTCCGGGCACGGTGAGCCTGGGATCGACCCGCCCTGGCCGAGCGAGCTTCCTGGGGTGTTGGATGGTTAGTGATCACAGGGGGCGGGAGAGCGCCTCTCGACGAGCTACGCTCCGTACTGCTGCCCGACCGTCTCGAGGAGGGTGAGGCCGATGAGCACCACATCTGCGCAAGATCACGAGGGGCAGACTTCCGCCACGCGTTCGTGCGCGACCGCGCTTGTGTGCCGCAGGTGTGACCTGAGCTTTCCGCTCACCGAAAAAGTCTTTGCATGTCCCGAGTGTGACAAGGGCTTGGACGTCGACTATGACTACGAGCTGGCTCGCACACGCCTGGGAGAAGTGCCGTTCGCAGCGCGCCCCAAGAACATCTGGCGCTTCCAGGAGCTGCTGCCGATCGTTGACGCGCGCGCCCAGGCGAGGGTGGGTCAACATTCGGGCTGCACGCCGCTGATCAAGGCCGACGTGCTCGGGGAGCGGCTGGGACTTCGCAACCTCTACTTGAAGGATGACAGCACCTCGCGCCCCAGCCTCTCTTACAAGGACCGTGTGGTCTCGATGTCGATCGCGCGCCTACTCGAGCTGGGCCAGCAGGAGATCGGCTGTGTCTCCACCGGCAACGTGGGCACGGCTGTCGCTTCGCTCGCGGCGAAGGCGGGCCTCGGCGCTTCGTATGTCTTCTACCCGGACCGCTTGGAGGAGACCAAGGCGCGCGCCTGCCGCGCACTGGGCGCGAAGGTCTGCCAGGTCTCGGGGAACTACGACGAAGCCAACAAAGAGTGCCGCGCCCTTGCCGCCGAGACAGGCTTGGAGTTCGCCAACATCACGCTGCGCCCCTTCTACGCCGATGGCGCCAAGACGGTCGCGTTTGAGATCGTTGAGGAGCTCGAGTGGCGCTCGCCTGATCACATCGTGCTACCCGCCGCCGGCGGGACGCTTTCTTCGCGTGTGCACAAGGGTTTGAAGGAGCTCGAGAAGGTGCAGCTCTCCGAGACATCTTCCACCAAGCTTCATATCGCCCAGCCCGCGGGATGCAACCCGATCGCCAGCGCGATCCTCGACGAGGACGCTGAGATCCACGCCTGCAAGCCCGAGACGGCCGCCTACTCGCTCGCGATCGGCACGCCTGGTGACGGCTACCTGGTGATAGACGCTGTCCTGAGCAGAGGCGGCACCGCACTGGCCGTGCTTGACCAGGAGATCTTCGCTGGTATCGACCTGCTCGCGGAGACCGAGGGCCTGCTCACCGAGCCGGCCGGCGGCACGACCATCTCGGTCCTGAGCAAGCTCGCAGCAGCGGGACGCTTCGGCCCCGATGAGGTCGTCGTGGCGGTGATCACAGGCAACGGACTAAAGACACTGGACGAGCACCCGGCCAAGGAGTGGCCGTCGATGATCCCCTGCGACTCGCAGGCGATGCTCTCGGTACTCGCGGACTTTCAACGCGAGCAGGTTCCAGCAGTCGTCTGAGTTGTACCGCCCAGCCGTCCCGGGAGTGTCTCGCCGACGGGCCGGCCTTGAGCTGAGCGGGACTCAGTTTGAGTGCGAAAGTCCGGGACGAGCCTCTATGAGCCGCGCATCCAAAACCAGTCGCGCACAGACAACTACTTGCAACCAGGCGCCGACTGTCGGCATGACGACTGCACGGCCCACGCCGCCGGCGAGTCCGAGCAACCCAGCCAGACGAACGGCCTCCCGATCTCCTGCCTGTGCCGCGACGTCCACGAGTCGGCCGACCATCCACCCAGGCAGAGCCGACCCAACGAACCACAGCGCGCCGGCCCGCTCACCGCGGTAGGAGACGCTCCCGGCGACGCCATCTGAGGCCATCCCGAGAAACTCCCGGCGATAAGCGACGATCCCGATGACGGCGTGACTCACGTTGAGCCACCGCAGCCATCTCCCCGGTCTCACGAGCAGACCCTCCGTGCCTGACGTCGGCCCCGGAGTGAGATGAGCAGGAGCCCCCAGAAGCCTGAGACGGGCGTGCACATGACGCCCACCGACGCGATCGCCAGAGCAACTCGGCTGGCGACACGTAGCGCATTCTCATCGCCTGCCTCTTCCGCGGCACCCACCAGATGCCCGACCAGCCACCACGATGGCGCTGACATCACAAACCAGAAGGCCGTCGCCTTCGAGCCCTTGTAGGGAACCGCTCCCACCACGCGCTCGCGCGCGATGGCACGCAGCTCCTCGCGGTAGAGCGCAACGCCCACAGCGGCGTGGCCGATGGACGTCAGCTGTAGCAAACGACCGCTGCCGGGCAGCCGCCCATTGGCGTCCCGGTCAAACCAAATGATCATTTGGTTAAGCTACCACAGAACCTCGGACACTTGGTCCCAACCATAGGAAAGCCCCGCCGGGGCGGGGCTCGCGTGCCTGCTTTTGGCGAGGAGCGGGTTTCGCGACCCGTTCGGGCAGACACCCGCTTTCCCGATTCGGCGCAACTCTCGACCCTCGTCGGTGAAGCTGCTCCTCTCGTTCCAAATGATCAGTCTCGCGAGGCAGCGTTGTCGCTGCGGAGCTTTCGCTGTAGACGGCAGCGTTCGCGGAGTTCAGGTCTGTGGGAGCATCGACAGCGTGGAGCTTGGCGTGCATCTGCCTCTAATGGACTTCCGGGATGAAGGACAGTCCCTGGGCCGCCTCCAGGCAGCGGTCGACGCGGCGGCGCAGTCGGGATTCGTGGCCGTCTCGGCCAATGATCATTTTGTGTTCTCCACCCCCTGGCTGGACGGTCCGACGGCCCTGGCGGCGGTGATCGACCGCTCGGGCGAGATGACGCTGGCGACGACGATCGCGCTGGCGGCGCTGCGCGGCCCCGTGCCGCTGGCAAAGACGCTCGTGGCGCTGGACGTCCTGTCCGGCGGACGAGTGATCGCTGGGGTCGGTCCGGGATCCTCCGAACGCGACTACGACGCCCTCGGGATCCCATTCCATGAGCGATGGAAGCGCTTCGATGAGTCGGTACGGATTCTGCGGGCGCTGCTTCGTCAAGAGAGCCCGCCCGACGACACGCGGTACTTCACCGCACATGATCTTGCGTTGAGGCCAGCGCCTGTGCAAGACGGCGGCATTCCACTATGGATCGGAAGCTGGGGATCGGCGGCGGGACTGCGCCGCGTAGCCCGCTTGGGCGACGGCTGGCTGGCATCTGCGTACAACACCACTCCCGACCAATTTGCCTGCGCCAATGCGCTGCTGGGCGACGAGCTTCGCCGCCAGGGCCGGCACGCTGAGCAGTTCCCGAACGCACTCGCAACGATGTGGACTTGGATAACAGAGAGCCAGTCCGAGCGCGAACGCATCCTCGCGGATGTGCTCGCCCCGTTGCTGAACCGCCCCGTCGACGAGCTCCGCGAGCGCGTCTGCGTGGGCTCCGCCGAGACGTGCGCGGAGCTTCTCTCACGCTATGCGAGCAGCGGGTGTCAGCGTGTGTACCTCTGGATGCTGGGCGACGAGCCGCGGCAAATAGAGCTCGCAGCCGCCGAGATCGCCCCTCGCATCAAGCCCTGACGCAAACCGCGGACGACGCTAGGCCATGCGCCGCCGCCCTAAACGAACGAAGGTGTGCGGCGACGCCCTCGAAAGCCCACACGGGAGGTCGCAGCGCGGGCCGGTGCCGGCGAGTCGCGCACCCCTGGTCGACCCCGACATTGCGGCAAACGCTGCAGCAGCATGCTGCATCTGAGCACAGGCAGGCGCGTCCAGTCCACATCGCCCGCGCCTGCTTCGCCGCCACGAGAGATTCTCGCCGCCCCGGGGGGCTGGCTCCCCTAGATGATTGATTCCACGGCAAAGCCTGTGGATATCGAGGATTTATAAGCAGCGGGGTCGAAGTCGGCGGTACTCAATAGCCAGCCGACGACCCGAAGGGGGCCTCGATGGACGCCGACCTCGACCTGCTGCTCACTGCCGTTTACATCACGGCCGACGATCTCCTGCCTGGGCGATCGAAGAACGCCAAGCGAAGCGTCACAGACGCGGAGGTCGTCACGCTGTGTGTCGCACAGGCGATCATGGGCATACCCTCTGACCGGCGCTTTCTGGCGGTCGCTTCCAAGCATCTGCGCCATCTGTTTCCGAAGCTCCCTGCTCAGCCTGGTTACTTCAAGCGCCGCCGCCGGCTCACCGAGACGCTTGAGTGGCTGATGAGTGTGTTCGCGTCCCAGAGCCCGGGGTTCTACGACGATCTTATGCTCGTTGACAGCACTCCGGTGGAGTGCGCCAGAAGCCGCGAGACCGTCAAGCGCTCTCAGCTGGGCGCCACAGCGGATTACGGCTATTGCCGCAGCCATTCACGGTTCTTCTGGGGCTTTCGCCTGCACGCGATCTTTGCCCCCGACGGCACACCCAGAGCGATCGCGGTGGCCTCGCCCAAACGCGATGAGCGTGACGTCGCGCTGGAGCTCTTGGCCCGCACTCGCCGCACAGGCGGCGAGACATTGATAGGCGACAAGGGCTACGCCGGCAGGGCATTCGCCCAGGCCGTCAGTGAGCTGGGCGCGACGATCTTGCGGCCAAGGCGAAAGGACGAGCCGGGCCGAGGACCGCACCTGGCGCCGATCCGCCAGCGGATCGAGTCGATCTTCTGGAGCTGCAAGGGGACCCTCACCCTGGAGCGCCATGGCGCTCGAACGCTCGCCGGGCTCAGAGAGCGCATCCTGCAGCGGCTGCTCACCCTCGCCGCTGCGATATCTCTAAACCACCAACTGGGACGGCCAAGCCGGGCGCTGGTCGACTACTGCGCTTAGAGAGCCGTGGAATCAATCATCTAGCACAGAAAGCAGGTCGCTCCCTGATCCCGGCGAGTTGCACGCGGTCGCCCGAAAGCAAGGCTCCGCCGTAGTCGCTGCTTATCAGCCGACCGCGGGTAGCCAATCCGCTGGCAGCGCGGCGGGCACCTCGGGATAGTCAGGCACGACCCTGCGCGCGAAGGACTCCGCCGGACGTCCAGCCACGAGGCGGCTTACGTCTTGCATCGCGATAAGCACTCGCACCGAGGAACCGATCTGAAAGTCAGCTGCCCCGAACTCCTCGCCCCCGATGACGCCGCCCTCGAGCAGGCTGTCAACCCTGTCGAGCAGTCCGGGCAGCTCGGCGAGATCACGTTGCACCCGCTCGTCGCTCGCCCCAGCCTGCCGCACGAAGACTGGCACCACCGGTGTGAGCAGGATGCCCATCAGCGCCGGTGCAGGCAGGGGGCTCGCGACATCGGCGAACCAGCGGCGCTGAGCCAGATGGTGTCGAAGGCCCCAACGGATCAGGCGCCGTGGCACCGGTTGCAGGACCGCCTCGCCCCAGCGCTCGGCCTCCTGGGCAGCAGCACGAGCTGCAGGCTCGCTCGGGTAAAGAGATGGCGTCGGGACGAGCTCCTCAAGCGCCTTGGCGATCGCGAGCGAGCCCTGCACCCGACGGCCATCCCGAAGGCGCATCGCGGGCACCGTGGCCCGGGTGAACCGGAGCGCGAAAAGGGCCAGCGGGTGGCCACCGCCGAGCAGCTCGACGTAGCTGTATGTGAGCCCCTTTCGCTCGAGCATCCCCCGCACGCCGAGGACCGGGTGCGATAGCGCGATCCATACAGGCGCATGGAGCTCTCGACCACGGTGTCTAACTTACTCGTACCGAGGCAGCATCCACCATCGAGACTCTGAACCAGGCCAGGTGGCGCCGCCACACCCCCGCTCCGATCGCGAAGCAGTTGCCTCAACCGACGGGCTCGACAGTGCCGCCTCGGACGAGTAGCGTTCTGACGCATAGACGACATGCAATTTCTATCCGAGCACCAAGACGGAATCGTCGAGCCGGCGCGACGACGCAACCGCGGGCTCGATCTCCCGCATCCACAAGGCCACCGCAGGTGCTGCTCCGGCGTCAGCTACGGCAGCTGCGGCCCTCGCCGCCTGAGCTCGGCTCGCAGCGTCTCGACGGTCCAGGTAGGGCATCCGCAGCCCAGGAAATCATTGTCGCCGGTCAGGATGCCGGCATTGATCACCATCGCCAGCGCGACGGTGGGCCAATCGCGTTGATCGCGCGGTACGCGCTCGGTAGCCACCTGCTCAGGGATATATACGTATCGCGCGGAACGACCTCGATCGCACGCGTCTCGACCAGGTTGCCAATGCTTTGCTGCAGCGCAATATGTTGCTCGGCGGTGAGTCGTCCCTGCGACTCCAGGATGTTTAGACGCCGGGATAGCTCGTGCTCGGTCTCCTCCATTGGTGCTCGGTCACCAAGAGACGCAGGTCGGGGTCAAGCAGAAGCTCCCGTCCCCGTCTGCGCAGCAGCTCGCCAACGAGCACGCTGGCGTCAGCGACGATCACTCGGGTAGCGCCCGGCGCAGGTCGAGCAGACCGGCCAACTCCTCCTCGCCCATGCCGGTCTCCTTCAGCACACGCTCGACCGTCTCGCCCAGCTGAGCGACGGCGCGTCGAACATCATCCTCGTCACGCTCGACGGGGATGTAGAAGCCGATCACATGCCCATGCTTGCTGACCGCTACCGGCTCCGGCCCCGATAGATAGGTCGTAGCGCGATCGCGAAACTCCCTGACACCAACACTCTTCATGTGGTCACCATGTGGTCACAATAGTAAGGTCCTCGTATGACCCTGGGGCGGTGATCAGGTGCGCTGGGCGGCGGCCGTGAGTGGTCTGCGAGGGCCCCGTCGGGATGTTCGTCGAGCAGTGGTTGGAGGGCCTCCTCAGGCGACTCCGCGCGCACGGTCGGGATCGGCATGTCTACTGGTCCGTCTAAGTGCAAGCGTAGAGCGCCGATGACCGGAACGTGGGCTGCGGACCGGTCACACTGAAGATGTGAGTGCCTCCGTTTCGATGAGCCGCCCGAGCAGCGCGGATGTTGACGCGATCGCCTCCGTGAAGGCAGAGGGCTGGCGCACGACCTATGGAGCGTGGCTCCCGGCGCACACTCTGGAGCCGCTACTTGATGAGCGGCAGATCGCTGCCGAGATTGCGGACGTACTCACCGACGAGTCAAACGTGGCAATCGCCGCGCGGGCTCAAGGCCGGCTAATCGGGTTCGCGCTCTGTCTAACCGAGGGCCACGACGAGCCATATCTCGACTCCTTGCACGTGATCCCTGACGAACGCGGCTCGGGCGTTGGCCGCGCGATGCTTGGCCGTCTCGGCGATGAACTCATCGAGCGTGGCCACCGCACGATGACGCTGACAGTCGTCGAGCAGAACCGCCGAGCACGCGGGCTGTACGAGCGCCTCGGCGCCGCGTACCTCTCGACGGCACCAGCCTCCTGGGCTCCAGAGCACGTCCGGGAGGCCCACTACCGCTGGGATGACCTACAGCTCCTACGTCGCACCACGACCGAGCCAAACCCCGCAACGAGTGGACATCGCTTGACATAGGAGCAACGGGCCCGTCGGGAGTGAAGATCACCGCTCGAGATGCGCTCGGATGCTTTGTGGCGGCATTGACGCCACCTCATCCCCTCGCACCGGGACAGAGCAAGCCGCGCACGCGACACCCAGCCGCACGTCCTAGTGCGAGTGTCCACAGCACCTGGTATTTGGGTGTCGCGGCATGGAGCGCTGCCGGGATGTTTACGGGCGCCTGTGCCGAGCGATTCCATAGAGATCGGCCTCCTTGCCGGCCTTCTTAGCCACAAATAACCGAGCTACTGCACCTGTTAAGGACAAAATCCCTGCAAAACGACCAGTTCTGGAGCGCGGTTAAGCCGAGCCCTAGCGCGTAGATTCGCCCAAAAAATAGTCCCGACAAATAGGAAACCCCCGCAAAACGGGGGTTTCCCTTAGCAAGCCGATAAGCCGGATTCTGTCGTGGACGACCATCCATCTAAGCGACCTACCTGGACCTTGGCGGGCAGCCTGCAAACGGTCCGGTTTGGTCTTGCATCGAGTGGGGTTTACCCAGCCGCCGCGTCACCGCGACGCTGGTGCGCTCTTACCGCACCATTTCACCCTTGCCTGCCAGCCGTTCACGTGGGACGGCTGGCATAGGCGGTTTGTTTCTGTGGCACTTTCCCGCGGGTTTCCCCGGGTCTTTCTGTAGACCACCCTGCCCTGTGATGTCCGGACTTTCCTCGAAGACAATCAACGCCTCCGCGGCCGCCTAGCCTGCACATACAAAGTTAGCGTGGTTCTCGGGACTTGTGAAGGACGTCAGACCTTTCGCAACAGCCCGACCACCTGTCCGAGCACCTTGACCTCCTTGCTGCGGATGGGCTCCATCGCCTCGTTCTCGGGCTGCAGACGTACGTGATCGGCCTCCCGATAGAAGCGCTTGACGGTCGCATCCTCCCCGAGCAGCGCAACCACGATGTCGCCGTCATGCGCAGTCTCCTGCGGGCGCACGACGACGAAGTCCCCTTCGAGAATGCCCGCTTCCTTCATCGAGTCGCCTCTGATCCGCAGCAGATACTCGCCGTCTTCACCGCCTGCCAAGCCAGGGACGGCCACGTACTCCTCGATGTTCTCCTCGGCCAGCACTGGCTGGCCGGCCGCCACCGAGCCGACAAGGGGAAGCGCCTCTGGACTTACGATGCTTCGCACGCTGTCGACGGCGCTCCCCACCGCGCGGTCGAGCAGCTCAATCGCGCGCGGCTTGGACGGATCGCGCCTCAGCAGGCCGATCTTCTCCAGATTGGCGAGATGCGCATGGACCGTCGATGAGGAGGCAAGCCCCACCGCCTTGCCGATGTCTCGCACGGTCGGCGGATATCCGTACTTGGCCGAGTACTTGCGGATGAAGTCGAAGATCTCCTGCTGACGCTTCGTCAGGTCCATGGTTGATGGGCTCCCTGTAGAGCTGGATGGCAAGATGGAACGAACATGTGTTCGCACAGTAGCGCTGCGTGTGGACGGATGCAAGGATCAGCACCAAACAAGGTCGATCGTCTGTGCCTACATCGGTCCACATTGGTGGGCCACGCACGCGCGCGTGGCGCCTTATCCGCCCCAGCCGCGTAGACCCCACCTGGCTATACTCGCCCACCTCTGCGCCCGTGGCGGAATTTGGTAGACGCGCAAGGTTGAGGGCCTTGTGGAGATTGTTCTCCGTGGTGGTTCGAGTCCACTCGGGCGC
>CAVTGW010000004.1:0-46115 GCA_963734425.1 uncultured Solirubrobacterales bacterium | reverse complement strand
AGGAAGGGGTCTCCGGTTCGAGTCCGGAACTGGGCTCTGTCTGTGACCCGCCCGGGTCGCCCGAACGTAGTTGTTCTGAGTCAGGATGGTTGTGCTGCGCATCTGGGAGCGGATCGCACGCGAAGCCCACTGACGCACCTTCATCGCCCAGACCCGGCCGCGGTGATCTCGTCTGCCGCGTGATTGGCGCCATCCTCAGTGGCGAGGCTTGCTTGCATCCGCTGGGCTGCCTCCCGGTAGTCCGGCTGCTCGAGGACCCGTTGAATGGCTCGCGCGAGCTTGCGCGCGGTCAGGCCGGTTGGGCGTAGCGTGACGGCGGCGCCCGTGGCCGCGGCGCGGATCGCGACGTCACGCTGGTCGCGTGCGAACGGCACGCAGAGGAGTGGCACCCCGTGGGTGAGTGCGGCCATGACGCTGCCGTGGCCGCTGTGGGTGATCATGAGCGCCGCGCGATCGAGCAGCGCGCCATGCGGAACGTAGGGGCACACAATGACGTTCTCTGGCAGAGGGCAAAGCTCAGTGACGTCATACCCTGCGCCTGTCGTCACGACAGCCTGGACGGGCAAGCGGCCGAGCGCGTCGATCAAAACCTGGAGGTAGCGCTCAGCGGCCTGGTATGTGGTGCTGAGCGACGCCAGGACGAGTGGAGCCTGGGAGGGCCCTGGTAAGTCCAGTGGCGTATCGACGGGTGCTTCCCAGGAGGCGGGCCCGACGTACCGCACGTTCTCAGGGAGTTGGTCTGCGGAGAAGTCGAATGTGGGACTTGACAGAATCAGCAGCCGCTGCGCGTGAAACCATTGATCGTAGATACGCGCGACGGGGGCGAGCTGATAGCGGGCGCGTGAATCGTTCAATACATGGAGCCAGCGGCGCAGAAGCCGGTCCCGTGCACCTCGCAGAAACGCGTCTCGCCAGCGCCCCGGTAGGCCATGAGCGGGCCGCAGGCCATAGGGAATCGGTGGCAGCCCATCAAGCGGCACCACCGCTACCGTGTGGACGAGGGCGACGCTGGGAATGTGGCACGCCTCCGCGCCCACGAAGGCGCCGAGCAGCATGAAGTCACAGGCGACCACATCGGTGGGAGTGGCCTGGAGGTTGTCGACCACATCCGCTGCATGAGCAGCCGCTGGACCACACATGACGTTGAAGAGCGCGTGTACGGCGCCGATCGGCGTCCGTGCCTCCCAGTCACGCAGCTGGTCGGTCTCTCGCCGAGCCGATCCGAAGTCGGGCGCTCGCTGAAACGCTTCACAGGCAAAGCCATCCCTGGTCAGCTGACTCTCGAGCGAGCGCGCTGCGAGAAACCTCACGGCGTGGCCCCGTTCCCGCAGCCGGTGTGCAACCGCCACCGCCGGGGGCACGCCGCCACCGCAGTCGGTCTGCACGAACAGGACGTTGAGGCGCCGTGTCATTTCGATCCGCTTGCAAGCAGCTCGCGGGCTTCGGGGTTTGACTCCAGCGTGCGGATCAGCATCGAGAGGACGTTGCCGAGCAGGGCATCGGGCACGGTGTCAGGGTCGGTGAGCTTTAGCATCGCCAGGCCGACTCCGAGTCCGAGCGCCACGTTGGCGAACTGCTCGGCGGCCCCGGGCGGAGGTTGCACGCCGCCCTCGGCAGCGCTGGCGCTGGCAAAGCCGGTGAAGGTTGCGTGCAGCTCGCGCAGCGCTCTGGCCAGACGCAGGCGCAGTTGCTCGTCGCGCTGAGCGAGCGTCCACAGCTCGACGAACAGGCGGAAGCGGTCGGGGTGCTCGTGCAGGCGCACCATCCAGTTCTCGCTGCCGGCGAGCGGACGCTCCCAGGTGGCGCGATCGCCGTCAAACAGAGTGAGCTGCTCGGCAATCGCTCCAGCGAGGTACTCCTCCATGAGCGCGGTCAGGAGGTTCTCCTTGCTGCCGAAGTGGTCGTAGACCGCGCCCTTGGTCAGGTGAGCCTGCGCGGCAACCTCGTCGAGGGTCGCCCCGCCGAAGCCGCGGAGCGCATAGACCTCGGCGGCGGCCTGCAACAGCCGCGCCCTGGTCTCGGCCTTACGTGCGCTGCGATCGAAATGTCCCCGTGGCATCAGCTTGACACATACTTTCTAGTAGATATACTCATAAGTATACTCTAGCGTAAGGAGCACACGCCGTGAACAGTCAGTTGCCTCCTGGTCCCCGCATGCCGGTTGCTTTGCAGACGCTTGGGCAGTGGAGTCGCCCCACCGCCTTCCTGGAGCGTGCCCGGGCGCGCTACGGCCCGCGCTTCACCATCCGGTTGCTCGGCCAGCCGCCGTTTGTGATGCTGAGCGACCCTGAGGACATCAAGCAGCTCTTCCAGACGGCCCCCGATGTCGTGCACCCCGGAGCGGGGGCGCGGATCCTCGAACCGATCGTGGGCCGCCACTCGGTGATCCTGCTCGACGAGGACTCCCACATGGAGCAGCGCAAGCTCATGCTGCCGGCGTTCCATGGCGAGCGGATGCAGGGACTGGCCGATCTGATGAGCGAGCTCGCGCAGCGCGAGCTCGACACCTGGCCGCGCGAGCAGCCCATCCAACTTCATCCACGGCTGCAGGGGCTGACGCTCGAGATCATCCTGCGGACAGTCTTTGGCCTGGAGCAGGGCGCCCAGCTGGATGCGCTACGCAAGCTGCTCAGCGAGATCCTCGCATTCGCCACCAGCCCGCTGTCGCTGCTGCCACCACCGCCGGATCGGCTGATCAGCAGCCCGCTGATGGCGTGGATGGGGGCCAGATTCGGACCGATGGCCCGCCTGCAGCAGGTCGACGAGCTGATCTTCGAGCTGATCGCCGAGCGTCGAGGCACCGGCGAGCAGGGCGATGACGTGCTCGCCATGCTGCTGGGCGCCCGTCACGAGGACGGCTCGGCGATGAATCCGCAAGAGCTGCGCGACGAGCTGATGACGGCCCTGGTTGCCGGCCACGAGACAACGGCCTCCCAGCTCGCCTGGGCGTTCGAGCGGCTCGCGCGCGAGCCCGCCGTCCTGCGAAAGCTCTACGAGGAGCTCGACGGGGAAGTGAGCGAGGAGTATCTGAGCGCCGTCGTGAATGAGATCCTGCGCCACAAGCCGGTCCTGCCCTACGCCCAGGTCGCCATGGTCAAGCAGCCTGTCGAGATCGGCGGCGTCCTCTACCCGCCAGGGGTGGCGCTCGTCGCCAACGCCCACCTGCTTCACCACGACCCCGCGATCTACCCTGAGCCACATGCCTTCCGGCCCGAGCGGTTCCTGGAGAGCCTGGGTGGGCGGGCACCTAATACATACACCTGGATTCCCTTTGGAGGCGGTCGGCGGCGCTGTCTGGGCGCAAGCTTCGCGCAGCTCGAGATGAAGCTGGTCCTGCGCGCCGTGCTCGAGCGCTGCGCGCTGACGCCCGCAGGCAACCGGGCGGAGGCCACGCGTAGACGCAGCATCACGATCAGCCCGGCTCGCGGAGGCACGGTCGTACTCCATGACCGGACTCCGACCGCGAGGACACCCCTTGCCGGGACAGATGACAGGCTCATCGCCGCGACGACATCTACGTAGGTTGATCCTCGTCAAGTGATCGGTCCCACCAGCCGATAAATGGACGATGTCCATCGAGCCTGGGGCCAACTTGGATCCAGTGGCTGTGAGTGCCGAAGATGCCGCGGTGGCTGCTCTCCACGAGCTGCCTGGAGCCAGAATCCTGATCTTCGATCGGGAGCTTCGCTTCATCCTCACCGCCGGTGAGACGCTCGAGCACCACACGGGTGGGGAGTCGCCCATCCGCAATGGGGGAGCGTTCGTCGGAGATGCCTTCCCGGAAAGCTTGTGGAAGCTGATTGAGCCGCTGTGCCGCTCGGCCCTTGATGGTGAGACCCGCTCGCGGGAGATCGCCGATGAGCGCCGGACCCTGATGGTCAACGTGGGACCGCTGCGCCTGGAGGGCCCAGTGGATCGCTCAGGCCAGGCCTCTGATATCGCCGGCGGGGTGGCTGTGATTCTTGATATCACCGCGCGCAGAGCATTGGCCGGGGGTGCAAAGCTCTCCCATGGGAGCTTTGAGCAGGTCTTCGAACGGGCCCCGATCGGGATGGGACTGCTGGATCTTGACGGTCGCTGGACGCTTGTCAATCGAGCTCTGTGCGAGATCACCGGCTACACGACCGAGGAACTCATCGGCAGGCGTTTCGCCGAGATCACGCATCCCGATGACGTACACAACGACGCGGCGCAGCAAGCCCAGTTGCTGGCCGGCGCCATTCCCGCGTTTCAGGCCGAGAAGCGCTACTTCAACGCCGCCGGCGAGGCGATGTCGGCGATTCTCTCCATCTCGCTCGTGCGTGACCTTGAACTCGCGCCTGTGCACTTCATCGCTCAGCTGCAGGACATCTCCGAGCGCAAGCTCCTCGAGGAGCACCTGCGCCATCTCGCTGACCACGACCCCCTCACCGGCCTTCGCAACCGCAGGCTCTTCGAGCACGACCTCAAGCTGCAGCTGGCGCGCTGCCGACGCTACGGCGAGCGCGCCGCCGTGATGGTGGTGGATCTCGACGCCTTCAAGCAGATCAACGACCTCCACGGTCACCAGGCCGGCGATGAGGCGCTCAAGGCCGTCGCGACGGCACTCACCCGACGCCTGCGGGAAACTGACCTGGTAGCTCGTCTGGGGGGAGACGAGTTTGCGGTGCTGTTGCCGCACGCCGACGAGGAGGGCACCGCCCTGGTCGCGGAGAGCCTCGCCCATGCGATCGCCGCGTGCAGCGTCGATGTCGGCGACAGCGTGGTTCACCCCGCCGGCAGCGTCGGGGTCGCCATGATCGATCGACAGACCGCCAGCGATGAACAGGCGCTCGCCGAAGCAGACAGGGCCATGTACGCCGCCAAGCAAGCCAAGGCCACAGCCCCGCACATCTGACCCCGCCGCGACGCCGATCGTGAGAGCATGGTGGCGATGAGCGACTTCCTGGTCAAGCGCGAGGAGCTCCGCGAGTCCCGGATCGCCGAGTCCGAGGTGCCCGAGCTCGAGCCTGGCCAGGCGCTGCTCAGGGTCGCCAGCTTCGGGCTCAGCGCCAACAACGTCACTTATGCGGTGTTCGGCCAGATCATGTCCTATTGGGACTTCTTTCCGGCTGAGCAGGGATGGGGCCGCGTCCCGGTGTGGGGCTTCGCCGAGGTGCAGCAGAGCGAGGCTCAGGGTGTCGAGCCAGGCACGCGTCTGTACGGATATCTGCCCCCTTCCTCATACCTCGTCGTGACACCTGCCCAGGCCGGTGCAGATGGGTTCGTCGACGGCTCGCCGCATCGCTTGGCGTTGCCATCGACCTACCAGCGCTACCTGGCGACCAGCGCCGATCCCTTCTATCGGGAGGACACCGAGGAGCTGCAGATGCTCTTGCGCCCGCTGTTCTTCACCTCGTTTCTGATCGACGACCAGCTCTCAGACGACGGGCTGTGTGCGCGTGGGCCGATCGTGATCTCCAGCGCTTCGAGCAAGACCGCGATCGCCGCGGCCTTCCTTTTGGCCCAGCGTGAGGGAGTCGAGCTGGTCGGGCTGACCTCGGCGCGGAATGCTGAGTTCGTCGAAGGCCTCGGGGTCTACGGCCTCACCATCACCTATGACGCGATTGAATCGCTCGAGCGGGGGCCCGCTACGTTCGTCGATATCGCGGGGGACGGTGCTGTACGTCTGGCTGTCCATTCTCATTATGGTGAGGATCTCGTCCACAGCATGGCGGTGGGGGTCACGCATTGGGAGGAGCTTGGCGCTCGCCAGGACGAGTTGCCCGGCCCGTCACCGACCTTCTTCTTTGCCCCCAACCGCGTCAGCAAACGCTCCAAGGACTGGGGCCGCTCAGAGCTGCAGAGGAGGGTCTCCGACGCCTGGCACCCGTTCTGCGAGTGGACGGACGGCCGGCTCGAAGTTGTCCGGGACCGAGGCTTTGAAGCGGTTCAGCGCGTCTACCTCGACGTGCTCGAGGGCGGCGTCGATCCCAAGACCGCCAACGTGCTCTCGCTCGATTAGACCTATGGCCAGGATCGTTGTATTGGGTGGCGGGGTGTGCGGGCTGGCGAGCGGGGTGCTGCTGGCGCGCGACGGGCACGAGGTCACGGTGCTCGAGCGCGACGCGGCGCCCGTGCCCGAGTCTGTCGAGGAGGCGTGGGAAGAGTGGCGGCGCGAGGGCGTCATCCAGTTCCGTCAGGCCCACTATCTACTGCCTGCGGGACGCGCCGTGCTCGAGCAGGCGCTGCCGGACGTCTTTGCGGCGCTCGTGTCGGCGGGCGCTGCGCGCGTCGATGCGCTCAGACAGTTGCCTCCCTCCCTGGCCGATCTCATGCGCCCGGCCGGCGATGAACGGTTCGTGACGTTCACCGCTCGCCGCTCGACCATCGAGCAGGTTCTGGCAAAGGCGGCAGAGGGCGAGCCCGGCGTGGAGGTGCGTCGAGGGTGTGAAGTCAAGGAGCTGGTCATGCGGTCGGGCAACGGCACGCCGCACGTGACCGGCGTGCGTATCGACTCGGACCAGACGCTGAACGCCGACCTCGTTGTGGACGCGATGGGCAGGCGCTCGCAGCTGCCGCGCTGGTGCACCGACGCGAATATCGGGCCCGTGCACGAGGAGTCCGAGGATTGCGGCTTCATCTACTACACCCGGTTCTTCCGCTCAGCGAACGGGACGACCCCGGAGTTTCGGGCCCCGCTGGTCTCGCCGATCGGGACGTTCTCGATCGGCACGTTCCCCGCCGACAACGGCATCTGGTCGGTGACCACGATGATCTCGAGCGGGGACCAACCCCTGAAGCGCATGCGCGATCACGACCCGTGGAGCGCTGTCGTGGAGGCGTGCCCGTTGCACGCGCACTGGCTGGAGAGCGAGCCGATCAGCGGCGTCCTGGCGATGGGCGGGGTGATCGACCGCTACCGCCGTCTGCTGCACGACGGGCGGCCCTTGCTCACCGGCATTGTGTTGCTGGGTGACGCCTGGGCGTGCACGAACCCCTCGCTCGGTCGCGGGATCTCGCTCGGACTGCTGCACGCCAAGTGCCTGCGCGAGGCTGTCAGCTGCCATCTGGAAGATCCACTGGAGTTCGCCCAGACCTGGGATGCCCTCACTGAGACGAAGCTGACGCCGTGGTATCGGGAGACCGTTCTGGAGGACCGCGCGCGGCTGCACGAGATCGAGGCGCTGCGCAACGGCCTCGAGCCCACACATCCGAGTGAGTCCTCGTCGGCCCTTCGGGGAGCGCTGCTCGCTGCGATGCCTCACGATCCCGAGCTCTTCAAGGCCTTCATGGAGTCCCGCTGCGGCCTGACGCCATTGGGTGAGACCTTCGCGAAGGCCGGCGTGCCCGAGCGCATCCTCGAGCTGGCGAGGGAGCATGAGCGCGTGCTGATACCAGGCCCTGACCGCGAGGAGCTGTTGCGGCTGCTCGGCTGATGCAGCCGTGCACAAGGCGCCGCTGAGCGGTTGGCGCGATACTGCTGGTTGGTGGCTCAGCGTTACAGCATCCTCTACCGACTAGGCATCACCCCATGGGATCATGACGAGGCTCCGCAGCATCTGAGAAGCCTCATGGATGGGTGGGCTGCGCCTGCGGGGCGCGCGCTCGATATCGGCTGTGGCACAGGCGGGGATGCCGTATATCTGGCGCGGCAGGGCTGGACGGTGACAGCGGTCGACGGCATTGACCAGGCGCTGAGCAGGGCGCGAGCGCGCGGGCAGGCTGCGGGAGTGCAGGTCAACTGGGTGCAGGGAGACGTCTGTGGGCTCGAGCAGCTTGGCATTGGCGATGACTTTGACTTCGTGCTCGATCGTGGCTGCTTTCACGACTTCACAAACGACCAGCGGGACCGGTGCGCACGGGGCGTGAGCGCCGTGACGAGCCCAGGGGCCGTACTGCTGATGTTCGCCTTTCAGCCCCGCGCCCGCGGCATGGGTCCACGCGGCGTCACCGCGGATGAGCTGATGCGGCATTTTGGCCAGGAGTGGGAGCTGCTCTCCAGCACGCCGGACACGGAGGTGGCACTCTCCCGCTGGCTGGGCGACATCAGGCCGACCTGGCATCGATTGCAACGCCGGGAGGCACAAGCGCACGCGAGCGCAGATCGCTCAGTGTGACCGGCCGCGGCGCGGGTACTGTGTTAGGGCCCTTCCTCCTGCATCCGCAAAACAGGTAGCCTGTGCGCATGGCCGATCGTGCGCTGGGGACGGCTCGGGCTGGCCGAGGTCTGCTCGGCGCGGCTGCAGTCGCCCTTGCTTGTGGCGCGTTGCCGCTGCTGAGCGCCGCTCCGGCAGCGGCGCTGGAACCTGCCACGAAGATCGCGTTTATCACGCAGCCGCCCGTGAGCGTCACCGCCGGTGAGAAATTCACCGTCGAAGTCGCCGTCGAGGACAAAGCGGGCGAAGTCGTGACCTCTGACGACACCAACGGCGTCGACATCGGGCCCTACGCGGGCCCAGGCCAGCCCCAGTGCGCTTCGTTTTCGCAAACCGTCGTCAAAGGCATCGCGACGTTCAGCTGCTCGTTCGAAAAGGCCGGCACGGAATATCGGTTCTACGCATACTCGAACGTCGGCTCTGAAGACGCCTTCTCCAACAGCTTCGAAGTCCAGGCAGGCAGCCCCGTACGGCTCGCATTCGTCACCGACGACCCCCGCCCCACGGCCAGCAGAGCGCACCAGTTCCCGGTGCACGTCTCGGTCCTCGACAGCTATGGCAACGTCGTGACTTCCGATGACACCGACACGGTTGCCCTCGCGCTTGCGTCGGGACCGGGCGGCAAACTGGAATGCTCGCCACCTTCCAGCGCCACCGTGTCCGCGGGCGTGGCCGAATTCAGCTGCTCGATCGATCAGGTCGGCTCGGGCTACGTGCTGAAGGCGACCAGTCCGACGGACGCTGGCCTCGGCTCGGTCGAATCGCAGCTTGCCATCGACGAAGTGCCCTCCCTGAAAGAATCAGTCGTCACCATCAGCCCCAATCCAGCGGTGCTCAACGCCAACGGGGCCGCGTCATTCACGGTCTCTGTCACCGTGAAGGATGCCGAAGGCCACCCGATCGAGGGCGACGAAGTGGGCCTCGACCTCACGGGAGTACCGAATGAAACCGTGGGGATCGACCCCCCGTCACCGCAGAAGACGAACGAAGAAGGCAAGGTCGAATACACCGTCTCTTGCAATGAGGGCTACTGCCTCACCAGCACCGTGATCGGGGTGAGCGTGGTCGATGAAACCGCGGGTCTGACCCTCGCGAGCGAAACCGAGGGGATGGTCCGCGCCTACCTGTTCACCCCCAGTGGCTATGACGTGGGCTACAGCGAAGAGAGTGCGACGATCCTGCTGGAAGGAGCCGAACCGTCGAAGGAAGTGGCGTTGAGCTTCGATGGCACCAGGGTCACCCCCGTCGGCGATTGCGTTACCGGCCTGAACGGCGAGCTCTCGCGGCTGGAAAACGCAGCCGCCTGTACCTTCACCGTCCCGCACAGTTACAGTGTTAACGAACAGGTGCCCGTCGAAATCACAGTGGGAGCGCACACCTACACCGTGCCCTTCGAGCTGATCGCGCCGCCGTCGCTCGAACTGTCGCCGGCGACGGGCCATGCGGGCACGGTGATCACGATCAGCGGCGAAGGGTTCGAGGGCGACCTGGGCGAGCCCGGCGTCGAACCACTGAAGATCAGCTTCACCCCCGCCCCCGACACTGGCAAAGCGACGGCGAGCGCCGAATGCAAGACAGACGGCCTGGGCGCGATCCTCAACAACGCGGACACGACCTGCCAGATCACGGTGCCGGAAGGCACGACGATCGGCGAAGCGGTCATCGCGGCCGCCGGCTACCCCACAGCGACGACGCCCTTCAACGTCAAGGCCACCTGCGTCGCCGAGCCCTCCCAGCATGGCTGCACCCTGGAGGGCATCTCGATCAACTCCTCCAACCTCGTGGACTCCTCTGAGATCTACGTCAGCGCCACGACGGCGGTGACGATCGACGCCGAGTACAGCGACGGCTCCGCGGGCCCGCTGCCCGCGGGCGGATCGGCCCCCAGCGTCAAGTGGTCCACCGAACCGCAGCCTTCCGGCGCGATAAGCCTCAACGGTGTCAGCGGCGGCAACCAGATCGGGCTGACAGCGAAAGAGGTGACGAGCTCCCCGGGCGTACTCGAAGCGCAATACGAAGGCTTCAAAGCCACCTCGGACGAACTGAGCGCGGTGAAGAAGCCGTGCGACAAATGCTTCTACGTCAACAGCGCCCTACTCGAAGTCCACGCCGAAGTGCCGGGCCTGAGCTCCACGCCGGTCACCGGCGCCACGGCGAACATCACCCAGGGCCTCGCCGCGAAAGGCGGCGTCACTTCGCCGCCGCCGTGCATCCCCTTCAAATCGGGCAGCGCGGAGGGTTGCGGGGGAGGCTACCCCGAACTGCCCGACTCGGCCGCCGAAGCATGTACCACCGAAAGCGCCGGCGAATGCCTGCTGCTCGCCGAGGAGGGCACCATCGAAATCTCGACCGAAGTCGAAGACACGATCACGCTGACCCCGCCCGGGCACTACACCGTCACCGGCGTCAAAGGCTGTCACTCGGTAAGCGGCACATCGGAAGCGCCGGTGTGCCACGTGCTGCTGCCCGAATGGAGCGAGCCCTTCGCGATCACCTTCGAGCTGGCGCCACCGGCCACCATCACCGCGAAGGTTGGCGGCCCGGAAGTGCCCTCCGAACAGGTTGGCCCGAGCTTGATCTGGCTCAACCAGCTGGTCGATGGAGCGCAGGTGACGATCACCCCGACAGAAGGCACCATCGGCGAAACGGACCACTGCGAGGTCCAAGGAGGCGAAAAAACGAACGTCGTGGGCGGGTCGCAGGCCAGCTGCACCGAACAGCTGAACCCCGGCACCTACGCAGTGTCGGTCGGTCCGAAGATCGCGCTGACCGAAGACCTGTACGGGGCCAATGCCTGGGTCACCAGCGAAGACCCCCAGATCGTCAAACTCACAGCAGGCCAAAAAGCCGAACCCAGCTTCAACACCGCTTACGAACCCGAGCTGACCGTGAATGTGGAAGGGCCCGACGTCAGCTCAACCTTCGAGAACCAGATGGTCAACGGCGCGGTCGCGACGATCACCCCGGTGGAAGGCACCACCGGCGCAGCGGTCAAATGCAATGTCGAACATGGCGAAGCGGGCGGCAAACTGGCCGGCTGCACCGAACCGCTTGCGCCGGGCCACTATTCGGTCTCGGTCGAACAGGCGATCCCCACCGGGCTGGACGCCGAAGGCAACGAGGTCTACGTCTACATCACAGGCGAAGACCCTCAGCACGTCGAACTGAAGCTGGGCGAAAGACCGTCTCGGACCTTCAAGACCGTCAGCGAGCCCACGCTGACCGTGTACCTGGAAGGGCCGGAAACCTCCGGGCCGGCGTGGCTCAACCAGCTGATCAACGGCGCGCTCGTGACGATCACCCCAACCGGCGGCACATCCGGCAAAGCGATCACCTGCGAAGTGCAGGGCGGCGAAGAATCGGTCAGCGCGAAAGAACCGGCCAACACGAAAGGCGAACCACCCCTGACGAAATCCGGCGTACCGGCCAGCTGCACCAAGTCGCTGGCGCTGGGCACCTACGCGGTGTCGTTGGAACCCAGGTTCCCCATCACACACGGGAACATCACCACCTTCTACATCGTCAAGAGCCAGGACCCGCAGCCCGTGGAAATGAAGCTGGGTGAACCGGCGGCGGTCGTTTTCGACAGCGCCTTTGAATACTCGCTGGCCAACTCGGGGGCCGGCAGCACGAGCACGCCATCCACGCCGGCGCAGGCCAGCGACGGTCCGCTGGCGGCGACCGCCAGCGGCGGCACCGGCAGCGTCGTCGTGGGGCAGTACAGCTCCGACCCCGTGGGCGCCCCAGCCTTCCAGAGCAGTGGCAGCTACTTCGACGTCTTCCTCGCTCCGGGCGCCACCTTCACGAGCCTCAGCTTCACCGACTGTGAACTGAACGGCGGGAGCAGCGTCTCCTGGTGGAATACGACAGCCAACGACGGCCACGGTGAATGGCAAGCCGCCTCCGACGAGACCGCGCCGTCGGGCAGCCCACCGTGCATCACGGTCACCATCAACGAAACAACGAGCCCCAACCTCACGCAGATGACAGGGACCGTGTTCGGCGTCGCGCTCTCGGCCGCCACCACGCAGACCACCACAACCACGACCTCCACCTCCACATCCTCGCCCCCACCCCAAACAGCAGCCGCCGGCAAGCTGTCACTCGACGGGACCACGATCGAGGTTCAGAGCGCCGGCAAGGCCGCGGTCAAGCTCACCTGCACGGGCAATGCCGGCTGCGCCGGCAAGCTGACGCTGGTGGCAAAGACCACCGCCAAGAAGGGCAAGCGCAAGCACGTCAAGACACAGACCGTCGCGACGAGCAGCTTCTCCATCCAGGCGGGCCAGACCGTGACCGTGAAGCTCGCGCTCAGCGGGGCCGGCCGCAAGCTGCTGGACGCCGCGCACGGCCATCTGGGCGCCACGCTCACCATCTCGCAGACATCTCCAGCGCCGGGCTCGATACAGAGCATGAGCGTTCACCTGGCGCAGCAGAAGGCAAAGAAGGCAAAGAGGTAGCCTCGCTGATTGTGCGGCGCTCCCCATGACGAGCGCGATGAAGACCGCCATCTTGGTCCTCTGGGTGGCCTTCTGGGTCTACTGGCTCATCGCGGCCGCAGGGGCCAAGGAAGGCACCAGGACCAGGCGCATCAGGCCACCGGGACTGCTCATCGTCATCTTGGTGTTCTTGCTCTCACGCATATTCAAGGTGAGCGGGAGCGGTCTGGCCGTCCACGATCAGATCTTGCAGGTGGTGGGGTCGGTCTTGTTCCTGGCTGGCCTGGGCTTGGCGGTGTGGGCGAGATTTCACCTTGGTCGCAATTGGGGGATGCCGATGACACAGAAGGATGAGCCTGAGCTTGTCACCTCGGGCCCTTATCGCCTTGTCAGGCACCCGATTTATTCAGGCATCTTGCTGGCCATGTTGGGCACGGCGCTGGCAACCTACCTCTATTGGCTGATCGCCCTCGGAGTCATGGGGGCATATTTCATCTACAGCGCCAAGGTGGAGGAAGGCCTGATGAGGGCTTCATTTCCGACCACATACTCGAGCTACAGAGCGAAGACCAAGATGCTGATTCCGTTTGTGCTCTAGGCCCGACGGGCAGCGCGCTAGCGAGCGCTGAGCTCGGGCAGCAACGTTCGGATGGAACCGTCAGCAGCGACCAGCACTACGGCTCTTCCTTCGTCGGCGGCTCGGCGAATCTCGGCTCCGGCGTATGGCTCGTCGGCGTCGATGAACGCGGCCTTCTCAGGGTAGGGAGAGCGTTCTTCGATCGCAAGCTCGATCGCTTCATCCATGACTTTCGCTGCGGGTGATCTGCTCTCGTGTGCGCTCATTGCGTCTCCCAGGACTCGATAATGGCTTCGTATCCGAGCTTGGCCTCTGCGATCGCGACCCTCGTACCTTCTCCAAGGGTACCGTGGTGGAAGACCTCGGCGGACTCCTTCCCGCCCTGCTTGTCATATCGGTGCAGCTCGTTCTTGCCATGAGCCCCGTCGTAAGAGTCGCACCGTCTCCGGATGGTCATCTATCTCGATGAGCAGCACAATCGAGTAGTCGACGACCACGCGTCGCTCCGTTGTGAACTCGACGTGCAGGAATACTCGGCGAGCGCGATCAATCAGTCGCGTGTAGTCAGCGCTCACGTAACGCTCACGGGGTCAACCATGATGGCAACTGCTGATTTGGAGCATGCCAAAACGCTACGCCGAGCTTGGGACGGGAGAGTCGAGCGGCCCGGCGCTCAGTCCGACGATAGGCGGGTAGCGGGAGGCACGGCCGCCCCTCGCCCGTAGACCGGTAGGTGTGACCGGCCACAACGCGGGCTGGGCGAGCCATAGTGTCAGCAGGACGCCTTGAGCGAACCCCTCGAGCAGAGCGAGACGGACCACTGACTCGATGGCCTTAGCGAGCTGCCACGAGCTGACCTCCCCCTACAGCAAGGTGATCGAGGCGATCGACCAGGCGCGCGCCAAGCTTGGCGACGGGGACGCCTCGCGCGCTCCCACAACCGAGCCGAGCTGATGGCCGCACCGAAGCCTTGAGGATGCGAACCTTCCCAGGCAACTGTGGTTCGATCTCGCTTTGCCGCAGGTGCGGGTCTAGGACTTCTTTTTCGTCTTTGACCTGTTGCCATTGTGCTTGCCCTTCTTGTCTTTCTTCTTCTTTTTGTGCGTCGCCCCTTTGGCCTTCGGGCAGCCGGTCACGGCGACCTTGGTGGTCTGGTTTCTCTGCTGCCCGTTCTGGGCGTCGAAGGTGGTGGGCATCTGCAGTGCTGTCTTGCAGAGGCTGCCGACGGCTGTGAGGGCGGAGTCGGGGCCCTCGGGGAGGGTGAGTTCGAAAGCGCCGATCGGCTGGTCGGGCACGTTGGAGAAGGTGGTGCTCGTGACCCCGGTTTTGCTGATGAACGTTTCGCCGTGCAGGTCGATCGTGAAGCCGTAGCCCTGCAGCACCATGATCAGTTCGGGGAACTTGGCGGTGCCGTTGGAGACGAAGTACGCCGGGCCGGCGAGGGGGACGGGGATCAGCGGTGTGGTCGCGGTGGCGTGCCCGATCAGCGATGCCGCAGGGCAGTTGGCAGGGTTGACGTCGAAGACCTTCGCCGTGCACGCCTTCTGCAGCGTGGTCAGCCTGGAGGGCAACTGCTTTGGCAGTTCGACCCTGACGGATTTGATGTTGGTCTGGGTGCCCTGCGGCGCGTTGGGGTAGGTGAGCTTGGCGGTGAGGCTTGCACCGTCCCCGCCCGAGGTTTTGCCCTGGGTTGAGACCGTGAAGTCGGGGTGGAACTGGAGGCTTGAGCAGTCGGCGGCCTCGAAGGGAGCGCTCGCACCAACGGTCATCTGGTCTGCTGGGTTCGCCGGGTCCGCGCCCGCGCCGGTGATCGTCTCCGAGATCGTGGACGCTTCGCAGTTGGTGGGGTTCAGGATGAACTTTTCGCGGTTGAAGTAGGCGCGGATGTCGCGGACGTGCACGACGATTCCCCTGATGATGTGCGGGATCGGGTCTGACTGGGCGCCACTGACTTCGACCTGTGCGGTGATCGGATTGATGTCGAGCGCGAAGCGGATCACGACGGTCCCGAGGTCGAACGGGCCGACGTCGGCCGAGGTGATCGAGACGACCGACAGGGGCGCGCCGTTGTATGGGCCGGCGAGGTAGATCTTGCCGGGAGTCTGCGCAAGCACGGTGCCGACGCCGGCTTCGACGACCGTGTGGCCGATCTGACTTGCGGCCGGACACGAGGGGTGCGCTTCCTCTTCGGCGCCCGTGAGCTGCTTTGCGGCTTCGATGTCCGCGTCCGAACAGAACGGGATGCCGGTCAGGTTCCCGGTAAGGCCGGGCGGCAGGACGGTCGTGAATTTGGTGAGCTCCTGTTCGCCGTCTTCGCGGCCGATCCGCAGATAGAACGGGCTGTAGGAGCCCGCGTCGTTGTTGGCAGTGCCCGAGATGACGTGCGGTTTGAAGGGTGGTACCCCCCCGGTTGGGCATGCTCCTTCGTGGATGCCTTGGGTGATCGTGAACGTGCTCGATACGAGCCGCGGTTCCAGCGGTTCAGACCACGGTGTCAGTTCGCCCTGAGTGGTGTAGGTGCCACACGCAGGCGGGCTGACGAGCGGCGCGGTCGCACCGGGACGGAACTTCAGGGTAAAGCGGCTGAATGGTTGTTGGGGGGTGTCGAGGAACGTGGTTACGAGCTGGCCCGTTTCGGGGTTCGGTTCGATCTTGCCGGCAACTTTTATCAGCAGCCCGCGTTCGGGGTCCTTCGCGACGACGTACAGCGCGAGCAGGGACCCATTCGGGTGGCCGGGTTCTGAGAACGGGTTTTCATATGGGGTGGCGAGGTAGATCGCGCCCGGGATCGTTTCGTCAAGGAGTGGCGTTTCGATCAGGATCGAGCCGAGCTTCGATTGCGGCGGACACGCTTCGCCGGGCAGCGAGGAGCTCGTCTCCGCGGCATACTGCTGGGGCGTGCAGGCGCCCAGTCCCGAGCCCGCAGACGGGTTGATCGTGACGCCTTCGGGCAACGTGACCTTCGTGTCCTGGACGTGGGCGGTCGAGAGCGTAAACGGGTTTCCCCACTGTTGTGGTACGACGAGGGAGACGGCGAGACCGGTCGGGGATTCCGCCGAGAGCGTGCTCGGGTTCACTTCGATGGCGGGTTCGAAAGGCGGGCGGTTGCATTCGTCGATCGGGCCCACTTCTGTGTGGGCTTCGCTCGGGCTGTATGGATCCTCCCAAGAGAGGGCCGTCAGCGACGCGTGGAAGGTTCCACAGCTTGTGGGGTTGGACAGGAACGGCTTGACGGGAACCCGTGCCTGCTGGGGGCCGCCGAACTCGTACTTGCACGTCTCGGGTTCCTTTTCGTCGCCTGTGCACAGGGCGCCACGCATCGCGTTGTTTTCGCTGGAGGCCGGAACGCCCCAGATCGTCACGCTGATGTTGTGCACTTCGCCAACGGGCGCGATGTTCGGTGTACGGGCCGTCAGGCCCTCATCCTGGGGACGGACCTGAATCTGCAGCAGTCCGATGAACGGCCCGATTATATAACCGAGCTCGGCCGTCGTGCCGAAGCTCGTCACTTCCATGTTGTAGACCGGGGTCGTCTGCCGTACCTGTTCGGAGCCGATCACGATTTCGGTGCTGAGATCGCCCAGTTGGCTGGCGACCGGACAGGCCGGCAGGCCTTCTGAGCCGGGCAGGGTACTTTCGGTGAACAGCTGCGCCTGCGTGCACGTCGGAACCGCAGTGTTGCTCGCGACGAAGCCGGCCGGCAGTTCAACGACGATTTCACGCGCGTCGTTGTACGTCGCGCCGCTTTCTTCGTGGGCGAACTGCAGCGAGGTTACCCAGTCGGCGTGCGCGCCGGCCTGGTCACCGGAAAGGGTGAAGTGAAACGAGCCCGGGACTATTTCAAACGGATGTTCGCTGGGCTTCGCCCAGGCTGCCCCAGGCAGCAGCCCCGCCAGCAGGAGACACCCCGCGAGCAGCGGCACGACCGAGTCCTTGAGTCTCATCACTTCACCCTCCTTGCCGGGCTCTTGGCTCTGGCGGCTCTGCGCGCAGCCCTGCGCGCCTTCCTGGCTTTGCCTTTGGTTTTGCGCTTGACGCAACGGCCGTGCGTGAGCTTCTCATCCTTGGCGCACTTGGATTTAGCTGTGGAGCCCGATCCGTTGCTGCCGGTGGACGTCATGACATTGCCCGCGCCGTCGAATGTCATGCTCGGGGGCGTTGAGTCTTCGGGCGCACCGGCCGGCGTCGAGCACGCGTCGCCTTCGCATTCGGTCGGTGCTGTCGGTGGCGGTGGGAACCCACCGTCGATCCGGGCGTCGTAGATGTCGCCCGCCTCGTCGTTGTCCTGGGGCAGCAGTTTTTCGCGGGTGTAGACGAACACGTCGCGGCCGTCTTCGGCGGTGCCGATGAGCAGATTCTTGTAGCCGCCGCGACCGTTTGTGATCAGAGCAACGCAGCCCTGCACCTGCGCGCAGCCATTCACGCCGGCCCGACGCCACTCATAAATGTCGCTTGACGGCGAGGTTTGGTTCGCTACGTCGCCGAATTCGGTTCCTTTTTCAAGTCCTTCGACTGCGCCTTCGATTGGGATTTCGCCGTCGACGTCCTGCGGCACGAGTGCCGCAGGGGTCGTGAAGAACGCATAGTCGCCGTCGGCCGCTATCGAGCTCTTCGAGAGCGCACCCCCATTGAGTAAGGGGTAGCCGTCGACGCCGTGTAGGAACGCTGGCTGCTTGGGTTCCGGGTCAAAGGGCGAGGCGCACGAGATGCACTGCACCACGTTTTCGGTGCTGTCGTAACGGTAGATCCCTTTGGCCGGCATGCCGCCGACGCCGCCGCCTTCCAGGTACACCTCGTTGCCGTTGGGAGTGATCGTCATGCCCGTGGGATCCGCCGCCATCAAAAATTCCGGCTTGCCGGCGGCGAATTCGTAGCGGTACAGCCCACCGCCAGATTGATAGTAGGCAACGCTGAGATCCGCGGATACGAACACTTCGTAGTCTGATCTTGCGAAAACCGGCATGCCTGGCAGCGGTGTCGTGGACTTCGATTCGGTGTCGTAGAGGACCGTTTCGTGAGCGCCGCTTTCAGCTTGAAGCAGTAGCGTGGTGCCATCCGCGTTGGCGGCGAGAAACCGCCAGGCGCCGATGTCGACGGTTTCAGAGCCATCGACGCGCTCGTATAGATTTGGCGTTTCTTCGTTGCACTTTCTCCCCGGGACCGCGGTGAAGAAAATTCGTGAGCCGTCGGCGGAGATGCTGCGTGGGCTGCTCCTGAGGCCAATCCCTTCCGCGCCGTCGTCGTCTTCTTTGCCCCTGACGAGTTCTGCACCACAAGCACCGATCGTGGCGGCTGGTTCGCCGCTGACGTTCAGTTGCGCAAGGCCCCCCTGCGCCGTGTATTCATACAGGTCGGTGCCGCTTTTGGTGCCCGTTGGTTCTCCCCCGAGCAGCGTCCTGTCCTTGACAGCCAGCACTAGCTTTGAGAGGCCGGCGTCCCCGTCAACCCATCCGTTTTCTCCAAATTCAGCTCCGTTGCGCGGCACCGACGCCGCGGTGGTGTACGGGCCGCCGACCGGGCCAACCTTGTATTCCAATTCGGCAGAGCGGCCCGCGTATGAGGTCTGGTATTCGCTTTCGAACGCGACCTGGGTAAGGTTCGAGCTGAACACCTGGGCGTAGTCACGATGGACGCCCGATTCGGGCTGTGTCAGGGTGGCCCGCATCCCCCATTTCCCGTCTTCGCGCGAGAACAGGTAGGGACTCTGCCCGGCGGTGGGGCCGCTGCCCCAGTCTACCCCTTCTGCACCCAGCACCAGGTGGTTGCCGTCTTCACCGGCGAGCGTCCACGCGCTGAGTTCTGCGCCGTAGACGAAGGGTTCCTGCGCGCCTTCCTTATCGACCGGCGTGAGCTGCTCGTAGGCGCGGCAGTCGGGAAGGTGTGCCGAGAGACCGGTGCGGAACGCTTCGTTTGCGCAGGCTTCTTTGACCGCGGGCGGCGGGACGGGCACCTTCAGCGTCTCTTCGGGACTTTCCACAAGCGAGGTGCCGGGCGCGTTGGTCTGAGCCACGATCCGGTAGTGGTAGCTTTCGCCGGCGCTTGCGCCGGGCAGGCTGTAGCCGACGGGGCCCGCCCCGAGTTCCGGGCTTTCTTCCGCGTCCGCCCAGCCGTGTTCGAGAAAGCTCTTTTCGCTGACATACTGGAAGCGGGAGTGCGTTCCGTACGCTTCGCCGCCCTGCTGGGTGGTCGTGAAAGAACACGTCGCTGTAGGGGGTTCCAGGCCGAAGGCAGCACATTCGATCGGCGGCTCGCTTACTTCGGAGTCACTCCCGATGAACCAGACGGTGTAAGGGCCGCCCTCGGGGCCTTCCACGCCGAGTTCGGGGCCGGCGGGCAGGTACTCAAGAGCGTGTCGCACGGTTTCGGAGCCAGCGTTGTATGGGAGCTGCGCGGTGAGACTCACCCCGGTCGCGCTCGCGCTCGCCGCCTGCGAGAGCACCAGCCTTTCACTTTGTGGGCCTCTCGGTTCGACGACGGTCGTGCCGGGGGGAATGCCCGGGCCCGACACGAGCTCTCCACGCACCGCGGTGCCGCTCACGGGCACGATCGCGCTCACTTCATCGGACCCTTCGGTCGTCGTTGCGATCCCGGTCCAACCGGTGCTCTGGCCGTCGAATGTGAGTGTGAACGTCCCGCCGTTCGGCGCGCCTTCGACCGTGATGAGCTGTTCCGCGGTAGTGGTCGTGCTGTGCAGGGTGACCGTGCCGAGCAGCCTCGGCGTTTCGCCGACCAGGCCGTGGGCGCCTAGGGCAACACTCGGCGGGCCTTCCGTGGTGAAGCTGACCGAAAGACTGGTGAAGCTGCCGGCGGCGTTCTTCTCGTGGATGCGCACGTAGTAGGTCGTTGCGGCGCTCAGTCCGCTCAAACGCACTCCAACTCCAAAGGATTCGCGCTGCGCTTCCGCTCGCGCCTGCGAGATGGTCCCCCCCCCGCCCGGCACCGGGCTCCAAGGGCCTTCCGCGGACTGCGCGTATTCCCAGCGCCATTCGGTTTCCAAGCCCTCCGGGTCAATAGACGTCGTCATATATGCCGAGACTGTCCTCACGTTGCGGATTTCCAGTCCAGCTATCTGTTCCTGTTCAGTCTCCTGAGGCGCGGCCAGCGCGGTCGAGAGGAATTTCCCGTTCTGCGGGGCGAGGCGCGGCGGTGCGGCGACCGCGGCGCCAAGCGCCGGGGGCGCCAGCGGTGCGCCCGCCAGCAGCAGCGCTCCAACCACAGCGGAAGCCAGGGCCGCGGCGACGCGCCGCCGCGGATTGGCGATGAGCGATCCATGTCGATTCTTCATTCTCATACAGACCTTTCTTGATCTCCCATTGCCCACGAGCGGCGGGGCTCCGCTATTCCCCGGTCACTGCCCAGGTGCCCTTCATCCACAGGGCGCCCTTTTCAAAGCTGATACCTTCGACATAGAAGCCATAGCTGCTTTCGTCGTCACCGACGACGGAAGCAGTGGGGGATGCGACGAGGCCTGACACTTCCGATCCAAAGACGCAGAGGTCGCCTTCCGCGGCGACGGGCTTTTCGGCGGTGCCTTTGCACTTGCCTTCTTTGATGGCCGGCGCCCACTTCGAGGGTTCTTCGTTTTCGCCTTCGGTGGGACCGATGTAGTTGGCGTTGTCACCTTCTATCCGGAAGGATGTCGGCAGCGCGAAGCTGACGGCGGTCTTCGCCGAGCCGTACCCGGGAATGGTCGCGCCTTCGGCGTAGGAGGCGGCAGCCCATGCGCCCCTGAGGGTCTTGCCTGCCGGGAGCGTCTGCCCGCCGAAGGTGCCTTCTTTGCCCGGTTCACCGTTGCAGGCGTAGGTCGTGGCGCTCGCCGCCTTGAATTCCGAGCCGCCGGCCTTGCAATTGGCGTTTTTCGGGTTCGCCGCGATCGCTGTGCTGGTGAGGCTCGTGCCGGCGGAGCCTTCTTTGCCGGCGGAGCCTTCCTTACCGGCAGCGCCTTCTTTACCCACGGGGCCTTCTTTGCCCGCAGCGCCTTCTTTACCAGCCAACCCTTCCTTCCCAGCCGGTCCAGCGGGGCCCCTCGGGCCAGTCTTGGCCTTGGGCTTGGCTTTGCTCTTGGCGGCGGTGGAGAGCGAGGTACCGTGCGCATCTGGGGCGCTCGCCTTGAGGGGCGTAGCGCTGCCGTGGCTGCCCACAGCGTAGGCGCCGCCGCTCATCGCGAAGACCAGCGCGAGCGTCGCGGCGATGTTGCTGTAGGTGAGTCGGCTACGTATTGCTCGAAACATCACGTTTCTCCCATTCCTTTTTTCACCCTGTTCAGGCGCATCGCGCCACCAAGTTCCTCGTTGCCCGCGTGCGCGGTGCTAGGCCCCACGTGAGCTCGTAGCGATGAGCCACGCTTGCCGACGGCGGTGTAATGGAGCGCCGCGACCCGGAGAGGGTGGGCCGCGGCGCTCGCTTGAGAGGCGCCAACGCCGGGGAGGGGTCCTGGCGTAGGCGATCTCTTACACGCCACCTCGGGGTAGGAGAGCGACGTGCAAGCCTTGTCTGTCGCGGAGAGCCGCGGCGCATCCTGGGTTGACCCAAATATCAAAGCCATCTCGCTCCTCGTCTTGCTCCCCATCCTCAACGCTCTCGCCTTCCACCCTGACTCCAAGGCCCTCTCCTCTCCTCTCGCTCTCCGCTCAATTCACTCAATCCAGCCCAGCAATCGCCGGCTTGGTATCTGAAACGCTCACATGGCTCACACAGGAGCGACAGGAGCGCCGGCCGCTGTGAGCGATCATGGGGGACGAACAGGAGCCGCGCAAGGTGCCCGTCTTAGAACGTTCTAAGGCGACCACTGACAAGCCTTAGAACGTTCTAAGGCTGCCCCTATATCTCGCCGCACAGCGTGTCACTCTCCTGTGCAGTGCAAGCGCAAGACAACCATGAAGGCAGCGCCGGACGTGAAAAGGCGCCGATGCGCTCACCCGTGAAGTGGGCGCTGCTGGGCCTGGTGATCGAGCGCCCCAGTCACGCCTATGAGCTCGCGCAGCGCCTGGAGCGCCGCTACGGCCCCACGCTGCCGCTGAGCGACACCAGGCACGCCTACCGGGCAATCAAGGACCTGGCCAACCGCTCGCTGATCGAGCGGATCCCAGACGCCCACGAGTCGGCAGATTCCGAGCCCTCCGAACCATCCCCCTCCGAGCCATCCGGACCCTCCAAGCCCTCCTACCGCGCGACCGCCAAGGGGATCGCGGAGTACCGGGCGTGGCTGATCGGCTATATCGGCGAAGAGCGCCAACAGCGCCAGTTGTTCATCCTCGCGCTCTCGGCCCTCACCCGCCAGCCCGAGCAGATGATCGAGGTCGTCGAGCACTGTGAGCAGGAGTGGCTGGCGCAGGGCATGCGCACGCCGATCGCCCGCGAGGTGGACACCACCCCCGACGCGCCTGACACCACCCCCGACACGCTCGCCACACTCCACCGCCTGATTGACGAGGAGAACCGCCTCACCGTCGGGGCCAAGCTCACATGGATCCACTACGCCCGCGAGCAGCTCGAAGAGTTCGCCAAGAGCCGGCACAGATGACCTCCGGCCACAGCGGCTCGGCGGCGCTCAGCACGGTCACGCGCCGCAGCCGGATCGCGTTCACCATCAGATAGCTCCCGCCATCCTCCCCGCTCCTCCTGCCATCTGCTCGGCTCCAAGCGGCAACGGCGGGGCTGGGAGCATGGGAACGGCGCCCGGGCGCACCTCGACCTCGAGGCCGGAGAGGGCCCGCTCCACACGCAGCAGGGCCGTCCCATGTGTAAATGCGATCTCGCTCGCACGCCCCAGCGCCCGCTTGGCCTCAAGCTCGGGCACCTCACATGCCGCGAGGAAGCGTCTTACACGTGGGTCGCTCGCCGCGCTGGCGCCAACTTCCAGCTCCTCCACCCACGTGCAGGGGCGATCGGCGCCGATCTCGGGCGCCAGGAGGCACGCAGCCATGTCATCAGGCGTGCTCTGCGAGCAGGCCTGCACCCGGTCGAGCAGATCGGTCCCCCTGGGAGCCGGATCGAGCGTGGCGAGCAGCCCAGCCAGGCGCTCGCGCCCGAGCAGCCCATCCTGAGTGCGCGCCTCGACGAGACCGTCGCTGAAGAAGCACACCTCCGAACCCGCGGGCAGCGAGATGATCGTCTGGCGAAGCCCTGTCTGCATGCCCCAGCCAATCGGCGGGGACGAGCAATCGATCACGGGCTCGAGCCCGTTGAATCCGCGCACGATCGGTGGATGGTGGCCCGCCAGCGCGAATGTGAGCTCGCCGAGCCCGCTGTCATAGACGCCCGCCGCGACCGTGGCGAAATGCTCGCCGCCCGGATCGGACAGGGTTGCGCCCGCGAGCGCGAGCGCCGCACGCGGCTCCATCCCGGCCTGGATATAGGCCCGCAGCGTGTAGCGCGTCAGCACCGCGTGATCGAGCGCTTCGCGCCCGTGTCCGGAGACGTCTCCGAGGATCACGGCCACCTTGCCCGGAGCAGGCACGAACACGTCGTAGAAGTCGCCGCCAGCGGCTGGACCTTCGGCGGGTCGGTATGCGACCGAGACCGCCAGCCCACCCAGATGGGCGGGCACCGCCGGCACGAGCGCCGCTTGCATCACCTCCAGATCCCCCAGCAGCACTGAGCGCTGGCGCTCCAGGCGCCGGGCACGCAGAAAGATCAGGCGCGAGCGAATACCGAGCCAGATCGCGAGCAGGAGCAGCCCAGCGATGATCGGCTTGCTCCAGTTCGGGACCGGAAGCGGGAGTGGGATGCCTTCACCGATGCGCACGAGCGGATTGCCCTGACGGTGCTTCGCGGAGGTGCGCCCACGGCGTGGCACGAGCGCCCGATCCTGGGCCACGGTTGTCGGCGCGGTGCCGGCATGCGGCCGAGAGGGCACCAGCGAGCGTCTGGCTGAAGGTCCCCGCCGGGCGAGCGCCCGGTGCGTTCGGCGCGTGACGCTCGCCGCGGCGATCCCGGATCGTGTGCTCTCCCCCACGTCCCCGCTGGTTTGAGACGCGCCCGATGCTCCCGCTGTGGACCCTGCCGCCGCAGTTGCTTTGGACACCGGAGCCTGCGCCGAGCCTTCCCCACCCGAGGCCGTCCGCGGGGGCTGTGCTTCGGCGGGCGGAGTGGAGCCGCCCGCGGGCGCGGACGCTTCCCCGGTGGGCCCCGACGATCCGCCTGGGGGCCCAGACGATTCGCCTGCCGGCGTTGAGGCTTTACCAGTCGTTACGCCGATCGGAGGAGTCGAGACCCCACCGACCTGCACACCTGGTATCGACACGCTGAGAGAGGGAGCTTCCGAGGACGAGTTCGGCACCGATACGCTGACCAAGGGGGCTTCCGAGGAGGAGAGACCCGGCAGCGACACGCTCAGGTCCGGCAGCGACATGCTCAACAGCGGCCCATTCGCCTGCGCGGGACTCGGCAGGACGCCGAGGACCAACACCGCGAGCGTCGCGCACGACGCAGAAGCGGGACGCCAGGCGCGTCGATGGAGTAGAGAGCTCATGCGTCTTCCCGACCTCCTTGATCCAGTGCCGCTGAGCGCTTTCTTCGGCTGAACCGGCTACTCGTTAACCCTCATCCTCCACGGATGGACGTAGATATGAGCGCGTGCAATGCGAGTGTGCGCAACAATGAGCTCGATGAGCGATGGCCCCGATGTGGCGCTGCCGCCAGGCCCTCGCGGACCGGCGGCGCTCACCGCCTTGCGCTTCGCCCGCAGGCCGCTTGACGTACTGCGCCAATGGCACGTGCGCTATGGCGATGTTTTCACGGTGCGGATGATTGGCTTCGGGGTTGGCGTCTATGTCGTCGATCCCAACGCGATCCGCGAGCTCTTCACCGGCGATCAGAGCGACCTGCGCGCCGGGGAGGCGAACTCGTTCATGGAGCCGATCCTCGGACCGCATTCCGTGCTCATCCTCGATGGGCCTGAGCATCTGCGCCAGCGAAAGCTCTTGCTGCCGCCGTTCGGAGGCTCGCGGGTGGCAGCGTTCCGCGAGGTCATCCGCGACGTCACCGAACGGGAGATCTCGAGCTGGCGCCCGGGCTCGGAGCTCGTGCTGCGCCAGCGGATGCGTTCGCTCACATTCGAGGTGATCTGCAGAGCGGTATTTGGCGTCACCCAACCAGAGCGAGTCGAGCGCCTGCGCGAGGGGCTGGTCGCGGTGATCGACAGCAGCCCGATCTTCATGCTCTCCAAAGCGGCGCGTACGAACCTCGGGCCGCTGAGCCCGGGCGGACGGTTCATGCGGCGCATGCACGCGGCGGACGCGTTGCTGTTCGAAGAAATCGAGCGCCGCCGCAATGAGTCGGATCTCGACGAGCGCTCCGACGTGCTCTCACTGCTGCTGCGCGCGCGTGACGAGCAGGGTCGCGGGATGACCGATGCGGAGCTGCGCGATGAGCTGTTCACGATGCTGGGCGCCGGCCACGAGACGACCGCGACCGCCCTCGCCTTTGCCTTCGAGTTGCTGCTGTGCAACCCGCCGGTGCTCGCCCGCCTGCGCGAAGAGCTTGCGGCCGGAGATAACGATGCCTATCTCGATGCTGTCGTCAAGGAGACTCTGAGACTGCGGCCGGTGATCGATGCCGCCGAGCGCACCCTCACCGTGCCCCGGACCGTCGCCGGCTGGGAGCTCCCCGCAGGCGTGAAGGTCTATCCCGCGATCGCGCTCATCCAACAACGCGAGGACCTCTACCCGCGCGCGCAGGAGTTCCGGCCCGAGCGGTTCGTCGAGGAGGACGCCGAGTCCTACACATGGCTGCCCTTCGGCGGCGGCATCAGGCGCTGCATCGGCGCCGCGCTCGCCCACGCCGAGATGGCCGAGGTACTGCGCATCGCAGTGCCCCAGGTGACGCTTCGACTCCTGCGCGACCGCCCCGACCCGGTGGTCCTGCGCGGGATCACCCTTGCGCCCAAGCACGGCGTGCGGGTGGCAGTTGAGCAGGTCGCGTCCGGCCCACCTCGGCCGCTGGCTGCACTGGCCGAGAGGTAGGAAAACTACCCGGATACAGGCTGGTGATTCTCGGGCGCTGCCTGACTGGCAGGCGCAACCTGGCCTGCAGGCGCAACTTGGTCTCCGGGGGCTGCCTGACTTGCAGGCGCAACCTGGCCTGCAGGTGCAACTTGGTCTCCGGGGGCTGCCTGACTTGCAGGCGGCACCTGACCCGCTGGTGCACCCTGACCTATGGGGGCGGCCTGACTCGTAGGCGCACCCTGACCTACGGGGGCGGCCTGACTCGTAGGTGCAACCTGACCTACGGGGGTCGCCTGACTGGCGGGCGCAACCTGCCCAGCAGGCACCTCTGGATCAGCGGGCGGCGCCGGGAAAGCTCCATAGAAGAGGCTCTCAACCTCGTCCGACCGGGTAGGCATACCCAGCAACGCTCCCTGCACCATCGCGCAGCCCATTGCCTGGAGGGCCGCCAGTTGCTCGGAGGTCTCGATCCCATTGGCGATCACCGTCAGCGACAGGTCCCGGCCAAAGACGAGGATGGCCTGCAGCAACCAGTTGCGGTAGGCCTCGTCTTCAGAGGCCGCAAGGGAGCTCCTGTCCACCTTCAGGAAGTCCAATGGCATCTGCTTGAGGTCGGCGTTGTAGGCGTACCCGGTGCCGAAGTCGTCGATCGCGATGCGCGCGCCCAGTTGCTTGAGTTCGCGGATGCGCTCGGCGGCTGCCGGGATGTCGCCCAGCACCGTGGCCTCGTCGATCTCGAGCGTGAGCAGCGAGGGCTCCAGGCCCGATTGCTGGAGTGCCCGCCGGACGTCTGTGACACACCCGTCGCGGTGCAGCTGACCGGAAGACAGATTGATCGAGATGCCCACCCGATGCCCAGCGACGTTCCACGCGGCGGCTCGACTGCAGGCCTCCTCGAGCACCAAGCGGCCAATCGGCACGATCAGCCCGGTCTCCTCGGCCAACGGGATGAAGTCCACGGGCGCCAGAACACCCTTGGTGGGATGCTGCCAGCGGATGAGCGCCTCGAGCGCCACCACCTTGCGCGTCCTCAGATCGTAAATCGGCTGGTAGAGCAGGAAGAACTGCTTCTCCTGCATCGCGGTGTCAAGTTCTACCTCCAGCACCCCGCGATCCTCGATCACCGAGCGCATGTTCGCGTTGAAGAGCGTGTAGCCGTTCTTGCCCGACTCCTTGGTGGTCTGGAGCGCCAGGCGCGCGTCGCGCATGAGCTCCTCGGGAGTCGCGTACCGGCCGAAGGCGACACCGATGCTCGCGGTCAGGGAGACGCTGGGGCCGAAGCCTTCGAGCTCGACGGGCGTGTTCAGAGCCTCGATCACCCGTCGGGCCAGCGAGTCGAGCCGCACTCCACGAGCCGCTGATTCGACCAGCACCAAGAACTCGTCACCCTCGAGACGACCCACGGTGTCTCCATCGCGTATCACCGTCTCCAGCCGCTCAGAGACGATTCTCAGCAGCTGATCGCCGGCGCCCTCTCCCAGCTTCTCGTTGACATCTTTGAACCAGTCGACATCGATGAACAATGCGCCCACCACCAGGCCGGACTGACGTCCCGCGCGTGCGAGCATGCGCTCGGTGCGGTCCAAGATGAGTGCGCGGTTGGGAAGCCCGGTCAGGGCGTCGTAGAGGTCGTCGTGGGGCAGCTCTTTCCTTTCCACCACCATCACCGGCGCACGGCCGCCGCCAATCAGGAAGACCAGCAAGCCGAGCATCAAGCTCATCAGGATCCCCGCCACCAACACCGCGAGTGAGTGCCCGTCGGCGAGCACCCCTGCATTGATCTGAGGTCCGAAGCTCTCGACGGTCCATCCGTCCTGCAGGTTGACGGTCCTACGCTGCGCCCCGGGCGCCGGCGTGCCGCTGGTGAATACGACATGTGAGGTCCTGGGCCGATAGCGCAGGACCACCGCATAGTCCGGGTAATCCTGCAGAGCCGCCTGCAGGGAGACCTTGGGCACCAACAATGCGCTCAGCCACCCCACCCCAGCGCCCAGGCGGGCCATCGTGTTGGACGGTGCCACAAAGCCTCGATAGACCGGCGCCACGACTCGCAAGCCATTGGCCTGCCCGGCCGAGACAGGCGCATAGCTGCTCACTCCCGAGTCACGAGACGCCAGCAGTGCCGGCGCGACCGCGCAGTAGTCCAGGCCCGCCGGCGGAGTGGTGGCAGGGCCCCTGGACAGTCCACCCGAGGCGAAGCAGTAATAGGGGCGCTTACCAGAGGGCACTATCTTGAAGGCTCCACCGTGGGCCGGCGCCACACCGGTTGACGCAGAGCTCTTTTCCTGTGGCTTCAACACGTGGCCCGTGATCCGCTCCTCGAACTTCGGCAGTTCTGGCGCTCGCACCAGCGCGACGAGCCCGAGCGTCTTGAGTTCGGGGTAACGGCCCAGCGCATTCACCCATTTCGTCCACGCCTTGAATTCGGCCGGCGTCGCCTTTGGATTTCCCGCGAAGAAGGTGCTCGCGCTGATGAGGAGGTCTTCCTCATGCTGGATGGCTCCCTTCACCGAGGAGGCGATCCCTGCCGAGCTTTGCTTGAAGGTCGATCGTGCTTTGGCCGCATCGCTGCGCGCCACCGCGTGCGCTCCGAGCAACGAGCCGACGGTCCCCGCTGCGATACACAGCAGTGCCGCCATGGCCCACATGCTCCTGCGACTGGTCAGTCGCTTCGTCAACCCTGAGCCGTCCTCGCTGCTCTGCTGTGCGATGACGGATGTCGATGGGCCCTGGCCTGGCTGCTCAGGCAGGGCGTTCTCGGGCACCGCGACCGAAGCGCCGGGAGCAGCATCGGGCTCGGCAGCGCTGGAAGCGCCGTCAGGCTCGATGTTGGGTTGAGGGGCTTCGCTGTCTGGCATTGCGATCTCGTCGACACCCGGGCGTGCCCATGGGCTCCCTGCCTCATCGAGCCTGAATACCCGTGACTGTCTAAATCGTGCATTTATCTAGACGAATCGTCGATTAGCAGGGAGGTTGACGACTCCAGGCAGTTCGTGTTACTGTCGGTATCGTGAAAACCGGTACCCCGACATCTCGCCGGCGTCTGGGTCCTCGTCTCGCCGACGCCGCCATCACAGCCGGCGTGGCTCTTGCGGTCCTCGGTTTCCTCGCCGTCTGCGCGCTGCTGGCCGTGTCCGCTTCGGCGCAGACCTCCACTGCCGCAACGGCTCAGACCCCCGTCACTGAACCCGCGCTGACCGTAGCGACACTTTCGCCGTCGCTGTCGCCCAACCGGCTCGGTGCAAAGGGCGCCCTCACCCTCGCGATCCAGTACTCGGGGGGCGAAATGGGGGTACCGTCTCCGCTGCGCCGGGTGGCTGTGCGCTTCCCAGCCGGACTGCATCTCGACATCCCAAGGCTGCGCGCCTGCAACCTGGCCCGCCTGCGCGCCAACGGCGCGAGCGGCTGTCCGAAGCAGTCCCTGATTGGCACCGGACATGCGCTCGCGGAGGTGTCCGTCGGAGTGGTGCCGGTTACCGAGCACGTCTCTATGTATGCCTTCCTGGGACCGCCGAAGAATGGCGCAGCGACGATCTACATCCTCGGCCAGGGCTACGTGCCGAGCGACCAGCGGGTCGTGCTCACCGGGACGGTACGCCCCTCTCGAGCGCCTTATGGGGAAGAAATGGTGGTGAGCGTCCCGCCGATTTCCACGGTGCCACTCGAGCCTGATGCCTCGCTGGTCGCTGTGTCACTTTCGGTCGGAACGTTTGGGCGCCGCCATATGCGTGATGCGAACACGGTCGTCGCGCCGTCGAGTTGCCCTGCGGAAGGCTTCCCCTTCGCTGCTGAATTCACCTACGCCAACGGTTCCACTGGCAGCACGCTCATCAAGACCGCCTGTCCGGTGACATCGAGGTCGGCCGTGACCGCAAGAACTACCTCCCAGAAAGCCCTGGCCGCGAGGACGATCTCTCTGAACGAGACCGGCCATCTGCATGTCAGGAGCAAACACGAATTCACCCTCAACGAGGCGGGATCGGCCTCGGGCACGTTCACAGGCGTGATCGATGTCGACCTGACCCTCGTGTCCACCAGCCGCGCGACCGCTCAGGTCACGATCATACGCAAAGAAGGCTCGATCTCGGGCCATGGAACGGCGACCTACCACAACGGCAGCGAAACGGCCGAATTCTCCGGGACCATGTCGATCAGTCGCGGAACCGGAAGTTACGAGCACGCGCACGGGTCCGGGCTGCGCATCAGCGGCACGGTTCAACGATCAAATGACGCTGTCACGGTGCATTTGAGTGGCAAGGTCTCGGATTGACAAGGATCGGCTGAGGTCTCGAATGGTCGAGCTGCGTGATCTCGTGAAGCACTACCCCGCCGTCGGCGGGGAAACGGTACGTGCCGTGGATGGTGTATCGCTGACGGTCTCGGCCGGCGAGATGGTCGCTCTGTATGGACCGAGCGGTTCGGGTAAGACGACGCTGCTGCTGATGGTCGCGACGTTGCTGAAACCCACAACCGGCACAGTTCTGATCGGCGGGCGCGATGTGTCCTCGCTCTCGGAGCGCGAAGCCTCGCACTTCAGGCTCTCCGAATTGGGCTTCATCCGCCAGAACTTTGATCTGCTGCCTGGTGTCAGCGCGATCGACAACGCGGTCCTGAAGCTGTTGAGCGCGATGCGCTGGCGCGAGGCACAGCGCGAGATCACACCCCTGCTCGAGCGCCTCGGTTTGGGTGAGCGCCTGCAGCACCGCGCGGAGACACTCTCAATGGGTGAGCGCCAGCGCGTGATGATCGCCAGAGCACTCTCCACCGAGCCCAGCCTGCTGCTTGCCGATGAGCCGACTGGGAGCCTCGATACCCAGCGCGGCCGCGAAGTGCTCGAGTTGCTGAGGGAGCTGTGCCGCGAGCGTGGCGTCGCAATCGTGCTCGTCAGCCACGACCCCATGGCAGCGCTTTATGCCGACCGGGTATTCGGCCTGCGCGATGGCAAGCTCTCAGACTACGAGACCGATCCGGCATATGTGCACAGTCCGGCAATTGGGCTCTCTGTAACGGGTGAGAGCGCGAAGCTGTGAAGGTATCGAATGCCATCCGTCTCTACCGTGTGCGTCTGCGGGCGCGATTTTTGCAGGAGTGCTGCGCAGTGCTGGGAATCGCCGCAGGGGTTGCGCTGCTGTTCGCTTCGCAGGTCTCGAACACGAGCCTGCAGAGCTCCGTGGCCCAACTCACACGCGGGATCGTCGGGCACGCGACCCTGCAGCTGCTGGCGCGCGATCCCCAGGGCTTCCCCCAAAGCACACTGGGGCTCGTGCGCCACATCTCGGGCGTGAAGGTCGCGGCGCCGCTTCTGGAAGTCGATGCGAACGCAAGTGGCCCCAGGGGAGATGAGTCAGTCGTGCTCCTCGGCGCCGACTCGAGCCTCTCCGAGCTGGGCGGCTCGCTCGTGCGCCACCCCGAACTAACGCCCTTCGCGGGCTTTGGCGCGGTGGTGCTGCCGGCGCCACTCTCAAAGACGATCGGCGTGAGCAAGTTCGGTCAGAAGGTTGACTTTCAACTGGCGGGACGCACCGCCGAGGCCCCCCTTTACACCCAGCTTTACGAACGGCAGATCGGGCAGTTGATCGGAAGCCCGATCGCGCTTGCGCCACTTGCATTTGCACAGGAAATGGCGGGCCTGCGTTCGCGTGTGAGCCGGATCCTCGTGCAGCCCGTCGCCGGCTCGGAAGCTCGGGTGCGATCCGCACTGAGGGCGCTTGCAGGCGGCCGCCTGAATGTCGAGTCCGTCAGCTATGACGAACAGCTCTTCTCGGAGGCCTCGACGGCGAGCAACAAGTCAACCGCGCTGTTCGCGGCGATCAGCGCGCTCGTGGGGTTCCTGTTCGCGTTCAATGCGATGCTGCTCACCGTTCCCCAGCGCCGACGACTGATCGCTGATCTGCGCCGCGACGGATATACACCCAGGACCGTGATCGGCGTGCTGCTCCTCGATGCCCTCGTCCTGGGCTTGATCGCGTGCGCGCTCGGGTTGGCGTTGGGTGAGGAGCTCTCGATCCACCTCTTCCACTCCAACGCCGCCTTCCTGTCGCTGGCTTTCGCGGTCGGCTCCGAGCGTGTCGTGAGCTGGCAGAGCGTCGCGCTCGCCGCTGGTGGTGGGATGTTCGCTGCGATCGTCGCCGTGCTCAGCCCGTTGCGTGACATCCTCTCCCGCGATCCGCTGGCCGCGATCAGCCCACGGGAGGGTTCGAGTGCCGCCGGCGCCGGGGGCAGACGGGCGCTGGCCGGCCTGGCATGTCTCGCTGCGGCCACGGCGATCCTGCTCGTGGCGCCGCAAGAGGCAATCCCCGGAATGTTCCTGCTCGTCGCGGCGCTGTTGCTGGAGCTGCCGATCGTGCTCAGCACAACGCTCACACTCGTCAAGCGACTCGCTTCGACGATCACCAGCCCAGTGCCGCACGTCGCTGCGATGGAGCTGAACGCCGCTCGCGCGCGAGCCGTCGCAATCGCAGCGACCGGTGCAATCGCGGTCTTCGGCAGCGTCGCGATCCAGGGCGCTCACGGCGACCTGCTCGCGGGCCTCGAAAACGCAGCCCACGACATGAACGCGTTCACCGCTGTCTGGGTCTCCCCTGCCGGTGCCTACAACCTGCTCAAGACAGCGCCCTTCTCCCCGGTGCAGCAAGCCCAGCTCGAGCGCCTGCCAGGCGTGCGAGCGGTGCGCCCCTACCGCAGCGGGCTGCTCGACTACGGCCGGCGCCGCGTGCTCGTCATCGCCCCGTCCAGCCAGGCAACCCCGCTGCTGCCAGCGGACCAGCTGGTGCAGGGCAACCTGCGCCAGGCACGCGAACGGGTGCGCGCCGGTGGGTGGATCGTCCTCTCACGAGCGCTCGCCTCCGAACACCACCTACGCATCGGCCAGGCGTTCAGGCTGCCAACCCCTGACCCAAGGACGTTCCGCATCGCCGCGCTGTCCACCAACCTCACCTGGGCGCCCGGCGCGATCGTCATGAACGCCTCCGACTACGCGCGCGCGTGGGGCAGCCAGGACGTGAGTGCCTACAACATCCTGCTCGCCCCTGGCGTGCCACCTGCACAGGGCGTGCACGAGATCGAACGCGCGCTGGGAGCCCATTCGGGGTTGGCAGTGCAGACCGCCGCACAGCACGTCGACGAACAGGGCGCGCTCAACCGCCAGGCACTGGCTCGGCTCACCCAGATCGCCACCGTGATCCCGATCGCCGCGGTGCTTGCGATGGCCGCCGCAATGGGCGCCATGGTCTGGCAGCGTCGCCCACGGCTGGCCAAGCTCAAGCTCGAGGGTCTCCCCAGAGCCCAGCTGTGGCGAACGATCCTGCTCGAGAGCCTGCTGCTCGTGGGCGTCGGCTGCCTGACTGGTGCGATCTTCGGGCTCTATGGCCAGCAGCTGGCTGACCACCTCCTCGTCGACGTGGTCAACTTCCCTGTCGTCTACTCCGTCACCGCGCTGACGGCGCTTGCCAGCCTCTCGCTCGTGACCGCCACCGCGCTCGTGATCCTCGCACTCCCCGGCTATATCGCCGCCTGCGTGCCTGCAGCCCTCGCGCTGCAGGACTGAAGTAGGCGTCGGTGATTACGCTGGCCTGATGGCCGAGACGAGTAATCGCCCCTCCGAGAAGGCTCGCCGCCCCTACAACCAGGTCGCGCGAGCGCAGGCTCAGCAACGCACACGGGAAGCATTGATCGACGCCGCCATCGATGAGTTCTTCTCGGACCGATGGGAGAAAGCGTCGCTGGAGATGCTGGCCGCCAAGGCGAAAGTCACCAAGCAGACATTGCTGCGTCACTTCGGCTCCAAGGACGGCCTGCTCATGCAGGCGATGGCACAGCGCGGCCAGGAGGCCCTCAATCAACGTTGGGGCGCCCCCGTAGGTGACATCGAGGGCTCGGTCGAGAACGTGCTCGAGCATTACGATGCCTGGGGCGAGCACTCACTACGCATCGGCGCCTGGCTGAACAGTGGCCCCCCCGATCTCGCCGACCTCTCACAGGCAGCACGCCAGCTTCATTACAACTGGGTCGACTACGCATTCGGGCCACAGCTGGAAAAGTTGGATGGGGAGGCCCGGGTGCGCAGCCGTGCGGCGCTGATCGCTCTCTGCGATGTGCACACCTGGTGGCTTCTCTCGCACGACCTCGGGTTCGACCGCTCAGAGGTGCGCGCAACCTTGACCAAGGTCATCGAGCGTCTGCTCGTGGAGGATGAATGAAGGTCCTGGCCTACACCTCGCCTGCTCGTGGGCATCTGTACCCGATCGTGCCGATCATGGCGCTGCTCACCCAGCGTGGCCACCAAGCTGCGCTGTGCACACTGTCCAGCGAGCTCGAACATCTGACGCCGCTGGGCATCCAGGGCTCGGCGATCGACCCTGTCGTGGAGCGCAACCAGCTCCAGGATTGGCGAGAGCGCTTGCCACCCAGTGCGATCCGCTCAGTCATGAGGACCCTTACCGAGCGCGCTACTCGAGAAGCGCCTGACCTCGAGCGGGCGATCGACCATCACAACCCAGACGTTCTCCTCATCGACATCAACTGCTGGGGGGCCGCAATCGTGGCCGAGACGTCAAGGCTTCCGTGGGCGATGTACTCGCCATACCTACTGCCACTGCCCTCCCGCGACACCCCAGCCTACGGGCCAGGCCTGGCTCCACTGGGTGGCCCGCTCGGGAAGGCCCGAGATGCAATCGTGCGAGCACTCGTAAACAGGAGCTTCGACCGAGCGACCATGCCGGCCGTCAATGCGCTGCGCGCTCGGCATGGCCTCCACCGTCTCGATCACTACATCGATCTGCTCGGACAGCCGCCCCTCCTGCTTGCGCTCACCGCCGAGGGCTTTGAGTACCCGCGCAGCGACTGGCCCGAGAACGTGCGCCTCGTCGGTCCCATGAACTGGTCGCCGCCGGAACCTGCGCCTGCATGGCTGGCTGAGCTGGCGGATCCACTGGTGCTCGTCACCTGCTCGACTGAGCGTCAGAGTGACAAGCGCCTGCTTCACGTCGCCCTTGAAGCATTGCCAAGGATCGGCATGTCGGTGGTCGGCACTGCAGCAGCGCACGACCCTCAGGCATTCGACGTACCCACTGGCAGCAGGGTCGTGAGCTTCGTCTCCCACGAGGCGGTCCTGCAGCGCGCCGCGTGTGTGGTCTGCCACGGCGGCATGGGCATCACCCAAAAGGCCCTTGCGGCTGAGGTTCCGGTCGTTGTTGTGCCCTTCGGACGAGACCAGATGGAGACCGCATGGCGCGTGGAGGTTGCCAAGGCCGGAGTCCGTCTTACCCCCCGTCGTCTGAGCAGCGATCGGCTCACCGAGGCCATCCGCGTCGCAATGGGGCGCCGTGCTGGTGCTCAGCGAGTCAGCCGCGCATATGCGGCGGCGGGAGGCTCCGCGGCCGCGGCAGACGCGATCGAAGCGCTGGCAGCCACCTGAGGCTAGGCGAACACGCCCGCCAGCGGATCGCCCTTGGCCATGTCCGAGCCCGTGGCGATGTCCGCGGGCTGCACGGGCAGCTCTTCCGCGCGCTGGGCGGCCTGCAGGCCTCGCCGACGAGGCCGCCAAACCCGCAGATACTGAGCCCCGACGTAAGATCCGAGGACGAGCAGCAGCGCTATGGCCTGGCCGATGAACGTCTCCCAGTTGTTGAACAGGCTGAACCAGGTGCCCATCCAGCCGGGTAGATGCAGCCAATGGATTTCGGTGGTGCCGATCCAGCCGGCGAGCTGCATCTCGTTGACCTCCTCGCCGACAGAGACGAGCAGCACGGAGAGCAGCATCACACCGGTGATGATCAGCAGCCGCTTGTATGGCAAGCGCTGGTGCAGTCCGAAGGTGAGCACCCCGGCGGCAGCGGTGAACAGGCAGCCGATGACCACACCCTCGAGCACGACACTCGAGCCGTAGAGCTCTCTGAGGTTCTGCAGGAAGATCACGACCTCGAAGCACTCGCGGTAGACCGAGGTGAAGCCGAGCAGCGCCAGGCCAAGCAGCATGCGGCGCTTGTTGGTCTCCGGGTCGGCGGAGAGCAGTCCGCGTCTGCGCTTGTGGTGGTTGGAGATCCAGCCCGTCCAATAGACCTTGTGAAAGAACCAGTTCATCACTATGAGCAGCACGATCAGCGACGGCAGGCCTGTCGCCGCCTGCACGTCGAACTCGCCGCCGTGGAAGCGACCGATCAGCCAGACGACGAAGAACCAGGTGGCGATCCCCGCCCCGAGCGCGGTCGCTCCGCCCGCAGCCACGGGGCGGCGGTAGACCTGGTTGGCGCCCAGGAAGCTGGCCATGACCGCCGCCAGCACCAGGATCGTCTCCAGGCCCTCGCGCAGCACCAGGATCGCGCTGTTGATCACCACCGTCGTATGACTCAGGCGATGCCCTGGCGGGAGCGCCGTCGGATCGGCGGTGCCGCCCTTGGCGTGCCAGCCAAGCACGACTGCGGTCACGCTCACCGCGAGCACCACCGCCGTCCACACATAGAAGGCGGTCCGCTCGCCCTTGCGCCCAACTACGGGGCGCTTGTCATGCTCGCTGGTTGCCTTGGTGCTCGCCATCGAACGATCTCCACTAATTCCGACCTGCTGACTTGGTGTTCGGCGCGCGGAGACTAGCACACCTCGGATGCTCTAGTTAGGGTACCCTAAGGTAGAGAGACCCTACGGGCGCAGAGGCTGGTAGGGGCCGCGTCTGGTCGAGCATTCCGCGCCACAGCGCGCGCCCAGCGCCAGAGCGTCGGCAAGCGAGAGCTGCGCCGCAAGACCATAGGTGAGGCCTGCCGCAAACGAGTCTCCGCAGCCATAGGAGTCGACCCGCTCGCCATCGGGCGTGACACCCTGCCACGAGCCGCTCGTCCCATCGCTGGAGCTGTAGGTGCCGCCGCGCTCGCCTTCGGTGAAGACCAACAGCTTCGCTTTACTTGGCGAGGAGACTGCTTCACGTCGCTCGGTCGCATCGTCCCCACTCAGCACCAGCGCGTCCAGCTCGACGCCCGCTCCCAGTGCATGGCCCGCTCGCGGGCTCGCAACCAACACCCTCGCGGCCCGTGCTGCCCGGAGCGCTGGGATGTCCCCGGCGGTGAAGTACACCCCATCCATCTCCCCTAGCTCATCCCAGCGCAAAGACCGCTTCTCTCCGGCCGGCTCCAGACGCTCGCCGACAGTCACGATTGTGCGCTCTCCCGCATCGTCGAGTAGCACCATTGCTCGCCTGGTGGGAGCCTCGCGCCAGTCGACCAGGATGCCCAGGCCGAGCTCACGCAGCCTGCTCAGCGAGTTGTGTCCATCCTCGTCGTCGCCTAGCGCTGTGAGGAACGTGGCGCCGTCAGCCAGCCTGGCGAGCTGCACAGCCGCGACTGCGCCGCCACCCGCGGGCTCCTCGAACGCCTCCCGGGCATGCACGATCTCCCCCGCTTGGGGCACCTTCTCGACGCGGGCGAACTGGACCCACTCGACGTGGCCTACCACCGCCACTCTTGCGCTCATGCTCAAGACCGCAAGGTTCCCCGGGGCGATGCCCGCTCCCGGGGCAAGCGCTCAGCCGACGGGCTGGCCGTTTGCAAGCAGCGTGACCTCGATGTTGCCGCGGGTGGCATTCGAGTAAGGACAGATCTGATGAGCTGCCGCCACCAGCTCGAGGGCCTTGCTTGGATCGTCGATGCCAGGCAGATGCACGTCGAGCTCGACGGCGAGCTTGAAGCCACGATCCTCGGTGGTGAGGAGCATCACCTTGGAGTCGATCGCGACATCGCCCAGCTCATCCTTGGAGCGGCGCGCCGCGGCTCCAAGCGCCCCTTCAAAGCAGGCGGCATAGCCGATCGCGAACAGCTCCTCGGGATTGGTGCCATCGCCCTGGCCGCCCATCTCCTCAGGGAGCCGCAGGTCGACCTCCAGCATGCCGTCTGAAGTGCGCCCGTGACCGTTCCCACGGCCGCCTTTCACATGAGCCTGCGCGGTGTAAAGAGGGTCGGTCATATCAGGGCTCGAGCGCACCCGCATAGAGCGCGAAGACCGCGCCCTGTGGATCCATGACCACCGCGATCTTGGCGATCTGGATATCGATGGGGCCTGCCAGGATCGTGCCGCCAAGCTCGGAGACCTTGGCAAGTCCAGCCTCGATCTCCTCAACGCCGAAGTAGACGAGCCAGTGGGGCGGTGTTCCCGGCTCGCTGGGCTCGCGCATGCCGCCGTTATTGACATCGCCGTTCTTGATCGAGAGGTACGGTTCGGGACTGCCCTCGAAGGGCGCGACCTGCCAGCCGAACAGGTCGTTGTAGAAGGCACTCGAAGCCTCGAGGTCATACGAGGAGAGCTCATTCCAGACGAGTGCTCCAGGAGCGTTGACAAGCTGGGCGCCGATGTTCTCGCGCGGCTCCCAAACCATGAAGAAGGCGCCCTGCGGATCCTGGATCACGGCCATCCTGCCCGCCTGCATCACATCGAAGGGAGGCGCATGGACGTTCGCGCCGAGCTCCTTGGCGCGCTCCGCGGCCTCATCGGCGCTCGCCACGGTGATATACGAGTTCCACATGGCCGGCATGCCCGCCTCGCGCTGCTGCTGGGGCTGCGGCGCGATCGCGCAGACGTACTTGCCGTCGGTCAGCATCATCGAGTAATAGACACCCTCGCCGACCGGGCTGTCCTGCGCCTCCCAGCCGAAGAGGCTGCTGTAGAACTCCTTCGCCGCGGGCTGGTCGGTACTCGACAGGTCCACCCAGCTGAAGGTCCCAGGTGCGTATCTGCTTCGCTCACCCATCGACTGTGAGCGTACCCTAGATCAGGCGCGTCAGCGTACACGGACACAGCTGGGTCACAGAGACATGCCCTCTCCCCTATACAGCGACCTGCAACGCAAGGCGCGCCGGCGCGAGGCGACCTGGCAGGCGATCTCCTGGCGCGTGATCGGCCGACTCGTACCGGAGACGAACCCGGCGGGCTCGGTGTTCGGCCTGTTGACGATCGGATCGCTGCTGGCGGCTGAGAGTGACCACACCGAGAGCTTCGCCGAGCTTGCCGGCTCAACGGTGCTCGCGCTGGCGCTCTACTGGTTCGCCCACACCTATGCCGATGCCCTGGGGCGGCGTCTGGAGAGCGGCGAGCGTCTGAGCGCAGGGGGCTTGTGGCAAACGCTGACCCATGACTGGAGCATCGTGCGCGGTGCGGGAGTCCCATTGCTCGCCCTGCCGATCGTATGGCTCCTGGGCGGGGCAACGAGCACCGCCGTACTCGCGGCCCTGTGGACCTGCGTGGCCTGCCTGGTGCTCTTCGAGCTCGCGGCAGGCATCCGCACAGGCGCCAGGGGCAGGGAGCTCCTGATGGACGCCTCCATCGGAGCGGCGATGGGCGTTGCGATCTTCGCCCTGAGGGTGATCCTCAAATAGGCGCCCTCTCGAAAGCGCCTCCTCAGGGTCTGAGCGAGCGCTTCAAGAGCGCCGGCCGGCGCGACCGGCTGCGCGGGCGATCACGGCGCCAACGAGCAATGAGAGGACGATCACGACGATCAGCGGTGCGTGCCCAGAGCCGAAGATCCAGTCGACCTCGACGTCTTTGACGTTCAGGACGGCGAACAGGGTGATCAGCACCGCCAGTATCACCAGCGCCGCCGTGCGAGCCCGCTCGCGCGTGAGGCGGCGGGATCTCCCCGCCGGCGAGGTTGCCGATCCAGCAGCCTTGGAGGATGTTGAGGGCGCCGGCATCTGCGATCAGCGAAGCTCCGCCTTGACCCAGCTGCAGTTGCTGGAGAGGTCCTCTACGCCCAGGGCGGCCGCGACGTTGAGCGCCATCCCGTGACGGAAGAAGTCATCCAGACGCTCCTCGTCGGCGCCTGAAAGCTCGCCCGCCATCGCGACCAGCTGGGCGTAGCGGCGCCGCACACAGGTGCGCACCACCTCGTCGTCGCACGCCGCATAGGACTGATGCTGGAGCATGAGACAGTCCCTGTTGGAGGCGAGCAGCTCTTTGTAGGCATGGCCCATCGCCTCCAGGGCATCCTGGCACTCGGCCGGCGCCCGTCCGTCGCGGTAGTCGGCCGCCGCCTGCTCGAACGTCTCGGCGATCAGCTCGAAGCTGCGCTCCAGCGCAGCGAGAAACAGCTCGCGCTTGCTTTTGAACAGCGTGAAGACGTACGGCTGAGCGATGCCCACGCGCTTGGCGATGCGCTCGACGGGAGTGCCATACAGGCCACCGTGGGCAAACTCTTGGACGGCCGCGGAGATCAGCGCCTCCCTGCGCTCCGCTGCGGGGATCCGCCTGCGAACGCTCAGCTCAGCTGTTTGCACCACCGTGCTCACCTCTGATCAACTTACAGCTCCCCGCTCGCGACGGCGACCTGGCCGAGCTCCGCACTCGCCCCGGCGACCCGGACACTGTGTGCACTCGTACGCTCGGAGGCTGCAAGCTGGGCCTCCAGCGTTGAAGTGTCGGTCGTCTTGAAGGGCAGCACCAGCACCGCCAGCGCACCTGCGCTCAGCATCGCCACACCCACCCATAGAGCGGGGACGAGGCCATTCACGAACATCTGCGGCGAGCCATAGCCACCGGCGCCCGTGAAGATGGAGGCGAGCACCGCGACGCCGAGCACGCCGCCCGCCTCGCGAATGGCGTTTGTGGCGCCTGAGGCCTGACCCGCTTGATCGGCGCGCACGGAGGAGAGCACCGCGCCTGCCGACGGCGCGAACACGAGCGCCATGCCGGCACCGGCCATCACGAAAGGCACGAGCATCTCGCCATAGGCGAGATGCGTGCTGAGGATGCTCGCAAGCCAGGCAAGCGCGCCGGCCTGCAGGGAGAGCCCCGCGATCATGAAGGGCCTACTGCCCAGGCGCTGCGAGTAGATCCCGGCGAGCGGGGCAGTCACCATCGTGGCGCCCGTCCAGACCAGGATCTTGAGGCCCGCCTGCAATGGGCTGTTGTGAAGCACGTCTTGCATGAACTGGGAGAGGAAGAAGATCGACCCGAACATCCCGAAGTACATCGTCAGCGAGGCGAAGTTGGTCACGGCGAACGAGCGCTTGGAGAAGAACGACATCGGCAGCATCGGCTCCGGCGCTCGGCGCTCCCAGAGGACGAACAGAGCGATCAGAGCGGCCCCGGCGATGAGCGAGGCGAGCACGGTGGTAGATGTCCAGCCAAGCGATTGGGCGCGCACGAGCCCGAAGACGACCCCGAGCGCGCCGGTTGAGGCAAGCCCGAGCCCTGGCAGGTCGAGCGAGCCGTTTGGCCCCCGACTTTCATCCAGACGTGTAGCCGCCAGCGGAAGCAGGATCAGGCCGATGGGGACGTTGATCCAGAAGATCCAATGCCACGAGATGCCCTGGACGACCGCTCCACCCACGAGCGGGCCCAGCGCCACCGCGGCGCCTGAGATGCCCGACCAGACGCCAAGGGCCATTCCGCGGCGCTCGGCGGGAAAGGCGCCGGCCAGCATCGTGAGCGTCAGCGGGGTGACCATCGCGGCACCCATCCCCTGCAGCGCCCGCGCCGCTACGAGCAAGCCGCTGTTCGGAGCGAGCGCGGCGGAGGCGGAAGCGACCGTGAACAGGGCAAGGCCCGCGATGAAGGTGCGCCTCCTGCCGAACCTATCGCCCAATGCCGCCCCTGTGAGCAGCAGCACTGCATAGGCGAGGACATACGCGTTGACGGTCCACTCCAGCGATTGGATCGAGGCCCCCAGATCGCGCTTGATCGACGGTAGCGCGATCGAGACGACGAGATTATCGAGCACCACCATGAAGAGCGCCACGGAGACGATGCCCAATGTCCAGTTGTTCTTGCGCCTGCTGCTGATGCCCTTGCGCCTGTCGGTCATGCTATTTCTCTTTCATTAGTGAGTGCTAACTATTGTGAACTTAGCAGTCACTAAGGAACCTTGTCAAGTACCCCAACCACCACACCTGCAACATCTCTTGACGACGGTCGTCCCCGACCGGAATATCCTGGAGCCAATGCACACCGCCCCCGTGTGGCAGCACCCGCTCCGATCGAGAGCGCGATCGCTCTGCGCCGGGCTGGTCGTGCTCGCAAGCACAGCGGCGTTCCTCAGCGGCTGCGGCAGCTCAACCAAGACCGTGTATGTCTCCTCGACCCCGCACTCCCACACCACATCGACGTCGAGCTCAACCACGAGCTCGACGAAATCGAGCACCACGAGCACCACGACCTCGACCGCCCAGGGCACCGTTGCACCCAATGGCGGCACCCAGGCCAGCGGCGCTCACACCGCCCCGGCGCCGGCGTTCGTCCAACCAGAAAGCCACGAAGGCGCTCTGAAGAGTGCGCTGGGCGTCCTCCAAGGAGCCGGCTACACCGCCAACAGCACCTCCGACTATCACCCCGACCAGACCTTGAGAGTGCTTGTCGGCACCCGCACAGGCTCTGCCGACGGCTACGAACAGCGGGCCTTCTTCTTTGTCGACGGCAAGTACTTAGGCACCGACTCCAGTGCGCCCAGCGCGGGCGTGAAGGTCATCAGCCAGGGTGACACCCAGGTCACCCTCGGATACCCGCTCTACAAGCCTGGCGAGCCCCTCTGCTGCGGGACGGGTGGCGAAGCGGATGTCCGCTTCGAACTCAACGACGGCAAGCTGGTCCCGCTGGACCCGATCCCTCCCGTCGAATCAAAGACGGCTCCAAGTCGCCGCTAGCTTCGCGTCGCCAAGTCCTCGCCGACTTCGCGTCACTGCGGGCGCGTGCGGGTAGATTGGTGCTTGCTGTCCCATCTGAGCACGCTAACACGAAAGGGATCACATGAGCCCATCGATCGACGGCCGCGCGGAGGAGCTTCTGCAGGCCAAGAACTTCTGCACCGTATCCACGATCCGTGAGGACGGGTCGGTCCATGCCGCGCCGACGTGGGTGGACATCCGGGACGGGCTGCCTGCCGTGAACTCCGCGGAGGGCCGCGCCTGGCCGCGCAACCTCGAACGCGACCCAAGGGTGACGCTCACCATCCAGAGCATGGAGAACCCCTATGAGTACCTCTCGATCAGGGGTCGCGTTGCAGAGCGAACCCACGACGGCGCCGACGAGCACATCGATGCGCTGGCGAAGAAGTACCTGGACAAGGACAGCTATCCGTTTCGCCAGCCCGGCGAACAGCGGGTCATCATCAAGATCGAGCCCGAGTACGTGCACGTGTGGGGCAGCTGAGCTTCAGCGCCCACCTCCGCGCAGGCGCCTCCACCACGGAGGCCTGCGCGGCTGGGTTCTCCGCCAGTCTTCCTCGAGCAGCAGCTGCCCGCGCTTGCGGGCGGCGAGCACGCACTCGGTGTGGGCGTGCCTGCGACGCCTGGTGTCTCCCTCCGGCGCGATTAGGAGATGCTCGCTGAGCGCGGGCAGCAGATGACCGCAGATTGGACAGCGATAGGTCGAAGGCTTGCGGTTGGCCGCGGTCCTTACCGTCCACCATCGCGCAGGCGGAAGCTTGGGCACCGCTCAATTGTCGCGCCCCTGCTCCGCGCCGTCGCCGTCGCGGGAGTTGGAGTTGGAGTCGCCCTCGCGATCGTGGAGCTCGAGCACCGCGTCGCGACGGTCCGCAAGCGCCAGGACCGCAAGCCAGGGCTGCGACCGGGCGAGGAGATCCTTGCCGGACTGCAGCGCACCGCCATCGCCCAGCTCGACGTCGCGATCGAGCAGCTGGAAGGCGTGACCGAGCACAACCTCGAGCGCTCGATGCACGAAGCGCGCAAGGCGATCAAGCGCACGAGGGCGGTGATGCGGCTCTTGCGCAAGCGACTCGGCAAGCGCAATTTCGGGCGCGAGAACATGGCGCTGCGCACGGCCGCAAGGCAGCTCGCGGGCGCGCGTGATGCTCAGGTCGCGTTGGACACACTCGATGAGCTGCTCGACGAGCTGCCCCGCAAGCGGGCTGCGAAGCGCTCGATGCTCCGCCTTCCGTTCGATGCTCGAGCTGGAGCGCCACCGCGTCACGACAGAGATGCTCTCCGACTCGATCTCAGGCTCGCGCGAGCCAGGCTCTGAGCGAGCTGCGAGCGGTGCGCACGAGGGTGAGCGCATGGAGCCTCGCGCTGGGCGACGCCGAGGACCAGGCTCAGATCAAGGGAGCCGACCCGCTGGGCCTTCGCATGAGCGGACTTGCATTGGATCGCCTATACAGACAGGGGCGCAGGCGGTTGCGCGGCGCTCGCAAGAGCAGCCATGCCAGCGCCACACACGAGCTGCGCAAGCGTGTGAAGGATCTGCGTTATGGAGCGGAGATGCTAACCCACGACGGACGCCCCAAGCGGATACGCCGTATCGGCCGCGATGCCGATCGGCTCGGGGAACTCCTGGGCAAGGAGCACGACCTCGTGCTGCTCGCCGATCGCGTGCAGGCCAACGCGGAGCTGTTCGCCGACGACCGCAAGGCTCGCAGGCTTCTCTTGCGAGCGATCAAGCGCCACCGCAAGCGCCTTCGCAAGCGCGCGCTGCAGTTCCAGCCGAGCGGCTATATCGAGCGTAAGCACCTGCAGCTCCAGAAGTAGCTGTCGCCGGCTCAGAAATAGCTGCTGGCCGGCTCGAGAGCAGCGCGTAGATCTGGACGACCGCGGCCTGGTAGAGCAGCTGCGAGGAGGCCGGAGCGCCGAATACGAAGATGTCGTCCTTCAACGCGCAGGTGCTGCCATGCGTATTCGACGAAGCCCTGTGCGATCTTCGGACCCGGTGGATCGTGGGTGACAGAGTCGAGATAGAGCAGGTTGCGGAAGTAGACGGAGACGAAGAACGGATTTTCGCTACCAAGGACGGCCGGCGTGAAATGTTCTAGCGCCGCCGCTGCGGTCGCGCGAGCCTGGGAAAGAAAGCTCCGTTGCCCAGTGACCTGGTAGAGCAACGTGCCCGCCCCGATCATCGTCCCCTGGTTGTAGCTCCAGGTCGTGGTGGTGACGCTTGCCATGTATGCCGATATGATCGGCATACAGACCGCTTGGCTGCGAGAGGCAGCTCCTGACCCATTCGTAGGCAATCTCCGCAAACTGCAGGTATTCGGCGTTGTGGGTGAGCCTGTAGAGCAGCACCCCCAGCTCGCTCGCCGGTGCGGTCGTCACCGTGTTGCGTTCCTGGTCGGTGAAGGTGGAAAAGGGCATCCCCCCCTGACAGACCAGCGGTTGACTGCCCGTCCAGCCCGCCATCACGAAAGCCATGATCCGCTCGGCGGTCGTGAGCGTGGACGGTTCGCGATAGAGCTCATAGAGACGGACCAGCTCGATTCCCACCCACTCGTTGTCGTCGTAGTAGCTCGTGTTTCCCGTGCCGTCTTCAAGGATGATGCTGCCGTTGTAGGAGGGCAGCATGCTCGATTGGCGTCTGGGGCGTGCCCGGCGCCGGCTCCAGGCACTTCGGCCGCTGCCCGCCGCGGCTCCCGCCTCCGCCCGCGGCGGACTCCACCGTCACCGGCGTCGACTTCGCCCGAGCCCCCCGACGCTTCGCCCGAGCTCGTCGTCGGCCCGCTCGCACTGCCCGACGAGCCCTGGATCGCTGAGACCCCAATAGTGCTGCAAGCCGACGAGCCGAACGTGCATTTCACGCTTGAACTTGGCGCTCTCACCAGGAATGCGCCCGATGCTCACGGTCGCCGCCAGCGCTTGGGAGAAGGACCACAGATAGGAATAGGTTCGGTTCGCCCTTGTACAGACCGGTGCCCGGGACGTAGAAGTACTTCTGCATCGCGTCATAACCGACCAACGCGCGAGTGACATCGGTCGGGAGAGCATGCTTGAGGTGCCGCTTTGTGTTCGCGCCCTTCGTGGGCTTGGTGGACCCGGCGGGCTTCGTGGACCCAGCGGGCTTCGTGGACCCGGCGGGCTTCGTGGACCCAGCGGGTCTTCGTGGACCCGGCGGGCTTCGTGGGCTTGGTCTGCTTCGAGGGCGTCGTGGTAGGTCCGGGAGTTGGCGCGCTTGCGCCACCCGAGAAGGCCAGGGCATTGGTGGGAGCTGCCGCAACGAAGGTGGCCAGCGCCATCGGGACGGCGATCAGCGCAGATGCACGGGCGAGCATCAGGAGCTGAAACAGCCTTGGGCCCCAGGTTTCGATGTGGTCTGGGGAGCGCTCGATGTCATCAGAGGA
>CAVTGW010000003.1:0-1388416 GCA_963734425.1 uncultured Solirubrobacterales bacterium | reverse complement strand
CCGGCCTTCGCGAAGGTCTCACCCAATGGCGTCAGGCCGCAGCGGGACTCCATGAAGGCCTTGAAGAGCTCGGGATCGTGAGGCATCGCAGCGAGCAGCGCTTGCCGAAGGGCCGACGAGGACTCACTCGGATGTGTGGGCTCGAGGCCGTTGCGCAGCGCCTCGATCTCGTGCAGCCGCGCGCGGTCCTCCAGAACGGTCTCCCGATACCACGGCGTCAGCTTCGTCTCAGTGAGGGCATCCCAGGTCTGGGCGAACTCCGAGTGGATCTTCCAGATGGCAGCTGACAGCCTCGCGCAGGCACTTGGCGTGCAGCAGTCCGAGCGAGATCCCGCGACCGAGCGAGGGGTTCGTGCACGCCCAGGCGTCACCCAGCAACACAATGCCGGTGAGCAAGGGCCGCCCGTCGTGCAGCAGACGGCGGTAGCGGTCGATCACCCCGCCCATCGCCAGGACGCCGCTGATCGGCTCGCTCTCCAGCCAGTGCGCGTGCAACGGGCACGCCTCCACGACAGCGCTCCACGGGTCGTGATCGCGCATGCGCTTCAGGGGTTGGTCCCCGCTCGAGATCATCGTGGTCACCGACCAGATGCCGTTGTCGGCGGGGAACGTGCCGATCGAGAACGTCCCGATCGGCGAGACCAGCGGGGCCCGAAACTCCGGGGTCGTCCCGTTCGCTGAGCGGAAGAACCGGGTGTAGTAGATGAAGCCGCAATCCTCGGACTCCTCGTGCACGGGCCCGATATTCGCGTCGGTGCACCAGCGCGGCAGCTGCGAGCGCCTGCCCATCGCGTCCACAACGAGGTCGGCGTTCAGCGTCTGGTCCGAGTCGATACGCACGCCGGTCACGTGCGGCGTGCCGTTGCCCGACCGCATGACCAGCTCCTTGACTTCACACCCTCGACGCACCTCCACGCCGGGCTCGCCCTCTGCCGCCTTTGCCAGAACCTGCTCGATGGTCGAGCGGCGAGCGGTGAACGTCACGAACCGTTCATCGCCGGCCGGGCGCATGAGATCGGCCAGGGAGGAGCAACTGTCTGAGCGCATCGACGCGCGCAGCGCCCGCCGACACGACACCACAGCGTCCGGCAGCGCCTGCTCGAGCACGGCGCGTCCCGCAGGCAGTAGATAGTGGGCCTGACGGAACTGGATGACGCCCTCGCGCCGCCACTCTTCCCACGCCTCCTCGACAGACTCGGGCACGGGCGCCGCGTCGCGCTCGAGCACCGTGACCTCGTGCCCGTCGCGCGCCAGCAGCACCCCGCTCGCCAGCCCGCACACCCCGCCACCCAATACAACGATCCTGGCCATAGGTCTAATCGAGCGAGAGCACGTTGGCGGTCTTGGGATCGACGCCGCCCTCGAGCACGTCGAGGTAGACGCGCTGAACCGCTTCAAAGCCTCGGTCCCGGACAACTTCGAGCCGGCCGTCCGTCCACTCGCAGAACGGGTGCCAGGCGTCGGAGACCCTCCTCTGCAGCTCTGAGCGGCCCCAGTCCTTGGAGCGTTTGCTGACGCGGTCGGGGCAAAGAAGAAGGTCGGTGACGGGCCGGGCAACTCGTCCTGGCGAGCGCCAAGCTCCTCCCAATGCGTGACCCCCACCGCCATGCTGTGGACGAGATCCTCACCATAATGAGAATGGACAGCCAGACGTACAGCACCGTCCCCCGCGATATCGACGAACGTAGCGGGCCCCCGCTCGAGCGATTCAATCGCGTCATAGGTGATGGTGAGGCCGTAGACCCCGAGGCCTTCGACGAACTCAGCATTCCGCGCCGAGGTCAGCCCGACAGCTCGACTCCCTCACGCTGGGCCAAAAGGAAGGCCGCGGCGGGATCGCGGTCTTGCTCGAAGCGCTGGAGATCACGATCGGCCCACGCGCACACAGCCCGTCGTCTGAGAGCTGGTCGTCGATCAGAAACGAGGTGAAGAACAGCGGGCGCAAGAGCATCTGCAGCTCCTCGGTGTCCTCCCGATAAAGGGATCGGCGCTGGTCGCCACGGTCGCGCTGGTAGGTCGATGGCAACGCCAAGCGATGCGGCGAGCCGTCGACGAACCCATCTGCACCGGCCTGGGCAGGTGTCACGACGAGGTATGAGGAAGGGGGCAGATACCGTACAGACGCGTGCCTGGCTCGACACCCTGAGCCTCGCTCTGCTGCACCTCGGCGAAGCCCCACACCGGGACGCGGCCCCATCCCTGCTCAGCCGGAAAGAAGTCCCAATAGGACATGATCTGGCCGAACACCGCGTAAGTGACGTTGTTGGCGCTGAGCCCGAAGCTGGCGACCCTGAGCAGCGCCTGGCCAGGCTCGAGCTCGGGCACCTCGGACTCGGCGATCCGGAGCTCGCGGAGCTCCTCGCGCTTGACCAGGAAGTCGCTCATCGCCACCATGCTCTCACGATCGGCGTCGCGGCGGGGTCAGATGTGCGGGGCTGTGGCCTTGGCTTGCTTGGCGGCGTACATGGCCCTGTCTGCTTCGGCGAGCGCCTGTTCATCGCTGGCGGTCTGTCGATCGATCATGGCGACCCCGACGCTGCCGGCGGGGTGAACCACGCTGTCGCCGACATCGACGCTGCACGCGGCGATCGCATGGGCGAGGCTCTCCGCGACCAGGGCGGTGCCCTCCTCGTCGGCGTGCGGCAACAGCACCGCAAACTCGTCTCCCCCCAGACGAGCTACCAGGTCAGTTTCCCGCAGGCGTCGGGTGAGTGCCGTCGCGACGGCCTTGAGCGCCTCATCGCCGGCCTGGTGACCGTGGAGGTCGTTGATCTGCTTGAAGGCGTCGAGATCCACCACCATCACGGCGGCGCGCTCGCCGTAGCGTCGGCAGCGCGCCAGCTGCAGCTTGAGGTCGTGCTCGAAGAGCCTGCGGTTGCGAAGGCCGGTGAGGGGGTCGTGGTCAGCGAGATGGCGCAACTGCTCCTCGAGGCGCTTGCGCTCGGAGATGTCCTGCAGCTGAGCGATGAAGTGCACAGGCGCGGCCTGGCGTCGCGCACGAGCGAGATCGAGAGAATCGCCGACAGCGTCTCGCCGGCGGCGTTGAAGTAGCGCTTCTCGATCTGAAACGCGGGAATGACTCCCGCCAGTAGATGGCTTACTGCGCCGACGTCGTTGTCGACGTCCTCGGGATGGGTGATCTCGGCGAAACGCCTGCCGATGAGTTCCTCGGTCGTGTAGCCGGTGATCTCGCACAGAGCTCGATTGACAAGCGTCCAGCGACCGTCAAGATCCAGCAGTCCCATCCCGATCGGGGCCCGTTCGAAGACCTGCTCAAAGCTCCCATGGGAGAGCTCTGCCGCCCCCCGGCCAATGCTCTGCGCGCGGTGATATCAAGAATCACAGCCACCCCGCCGGCGATATCAGAGGCCTGGCCTGAGCGATCCACTGGGCCCTCCAGGCGCAGCGGTCCGACGTTGACCATCAGGGTCCGGCGCTCATCGGCGTACATCTCCCGCGAGCGGGTCTCACCATCAAGCGCCGAGCGGCACAGCGGCTCGATCAGCTTCCACAAGCTTTCCGGGAAGGCATCTCCGACGAACGCTCCCCCATTGCGGATGGGCGACTCCCCACCCGTGTGGTGCTCGAGCGTCTCACCGGCGGTGAGGATGAAGCGAAGCTCCCGATCGAAGATCAGGATTCTGGCTCCAGGCAGCTCGTGGAGAGCCAGCCACCGCGGCATCTTCGGCACTCACAGCCACTGGATCCAAGTTGGCCCCAGGCTCGATGGACATCGTCCATTATCGGCTGGTGGGACCGATCACTTGACGAGGATCAACCTACGTAGATGTCGTCGCGGCGATGAGCCTGTCATCTGTCCCGGCAAGGGGTGTCCTCGCGGTCGGAGTCCGGTCATGGAGTACGACCGTGCCTCCGCGAGCCGGGCTGATCGTGATGCTGCGTCTACGCGTGGCCTCCGCCCGGTTGCCTGCGGGCGTCAGCGCGCAGCGCTCGAGCACGGCGCGCAGGACCAGCTTCATCTCGAGCTGCGCGAAGCTTGCGCCCAGACAGCGCCGCCGACCGCCTCCAAAGGGAATCCAGGTGTATGTATTAGGTGCCCGCCCACCCAGGCTCTCCAGGAACCGCTCGGGCCGGAAGGCATGTGGCTCAGGGTAGATCGCGGGGTCGTGGTGAAGCAGGTGGGCGTCGCGGACGCGCGCCACCCCTGGCGGGTAGAGGACGCCGCCGATCTCGACAGGCTGCTTGACCATGGCGACCTGGGCGTAGGGCAGGACCGCTTTGGCGCAGGATCTCATTCACGACGGCGCTCAGATACTCCTCGCTCACTTCCCCGTCAGCTCCTCGTAGAGCTTTCGCAGGACGGCGGGCTCGCGCGCGAGCCGCTCGAACGCCCAGGCGAGCTGGGAGGCCGTTGTCTCGTGGCCGGCAACCAGGGCCGTCATCAGCTCGTCGCGCAGCTCTTGCGGATTCATCGCCGAGCCGTCCTCGTGACGGGCGCCCAGCAGCATGGCGAGCACGTCATCGCCCTGCTCGCCGGTGCCTCGACGCTCGGCGATCAGCTCGAAGATCGAGCTCGTCGACCTGCTGCAGGCGGGCCATCGGTCCGAATTGGCCCCATCCACGCCATCAGCGGGCTGCTGATCAGCCGATCCGGCGGTGGTGGCAGCAGCGACAGCGGGCTGGTGGCGAATGCGAGGATCTCGTCGCTTCGTAGCGCATCCAGCTGGGCGCCCTGCTCCAGCCCAAAGACTATCCGCAGGATGATCTCGAGCGTCAGCCCCTGCAGCCGTGGATGAAGTTGGATGGGCTGCTCGCGCGGCCAGGTGTCGAGCTCGCGCTGCGCCGACTCGCTCATCAGATCGGCCAGTCCCTGCATCCGCTCGCCATGGAACGCCGGCAGCATGAGCTTGCGCTGCTCCATGTGGGAGTCCTCGTCGAGCAGGATCACCGAGTGGCGGCCCACGATCGGTTCGAGGATCCGCGCCCCCGCTCCGGGGTGCACGACATCGGGGGCCGTCTGGAAGAGCTGCTTGATGTCCTCAGGGTCGCTCAGCATCACAAACGGCGGCTGGCCGAGCAACCGGATGGTGAAGCGCGGGCCGTAGCGCGCCCGGGCACGCTCCAGGAAGGCGGTGGGGCGACTCCACTGCCCAAGCGTCTGCAAAGCAACCGGCATGCGGGGACCAGGAGGCAACTGACTGTTCACGGCGTGTGCTCCTTACGCTAGAGTATACTTATGAGTATATCTACTAGAAAGTATGTGTCAAGCTGATGCCACGGGGACATTTCGATCGCAGCGCACGTAAGGCCGAGACCAGGGCGCGGCTGTTGCAGGCCGCCGCCGAGGTCTATGCGCTCCGCGGCTTCGGCGGGGCGACCCTCGACGAGGTTGCCGCGCAGGCTCACCTGACCAAGGGCGCGGTCTACGACCACTTCGGCAGCAAGGAGAACCTCCTGACCGCGCTCATGGAGGAGTACCTCGCTGGAGCGATTGCCGAGCAGCTCACTCTGTTCGACGGCGATCGCGCCACCTGGGAGCGTCCGCTCGCCGGCAGCGAGAACTGGATGGTGCGCCTGCACGAGCACCCCGACCGCTTCCGCCTGTTCGTCGAGCTGTGGACGCTCGCTCAGCGCGACGAGCAACTGCGCCTGCGTCTGGCCAGAGCGCTGCGCGAGCTGCACGCAACCTTCACCGGCTTTGCCAGCGCCAGCGCTGCCGAGGGCGGCGTGCAACCTCCGCCCGGGGCCGCCGAGCAGTTCGCCAACGTGGCGCTCGGACTCGGAGTCGGCCTGGCGATGCTAAAGCTCACCGACCCTGACACCGTGCCCGATGCCCTGCTCGGCAACGTCCTCTCGATGCTGATCCGCACGCTGGAGTCAAACCCCGAAGCCCGCGAGCTGCTTGCAAGCGGATCGAAATGACACGGCGCCTCAACGTCCTGTTCGTGCAGACCGACTGCGGTGGCGGCGTGCCCCCGGCGGTGGCGGTTGCACACCGGCTGCGGGAACGGGGCCACGCCGTGAGGTTTCTCGCAGCGCGCTCGCTCGAGAGTCAGCTGACCAGGGATGGCTTTGCCTGTGAAGCGTTTCAGCGAGCGCCCGACTTCGGATCGGCTCGGCGAGAGACCGACCAGCTGCGTGACTGGGAGGCACGGACGCCGATCGGCGCCGTACACGCGCTCTTCAACGTCATGTGTGGTCCAGCGGCTGCTCATGCAGCGGATGTGGTCGACAACCTCCAGGCCACTCCCACCGATGTGGTCGCCTGTGACTTCATGCTGCTCGGCGCCTTCGTGGGCGCGGAGGCGTGCCACATTCCCAGCGTCGCCCTCGTCCACACGGTAGCGGTGGTGCCGCTTGATGGGCTGCCACCGATTCCCTATGGCCTGCGGCCCGCTCATGGCCTACCGGGGCGCTGGCGAGACGCGTTTCTGCGAGGTGCACGGGACCGGCTTCTGCGCCGCTGGCTCCATGTATTGAACGATTCACGCGCCCGCTATCAGCTCGCCCCCGTCGCGCGTATCTACGATCAATGGTTTCACGCGCAGCGGCTGCTGATTCTGTCAAGTCCCACATTCGACTTCTCCGCAGACCAACTCCCTGAGAACGTGCGGTACGTCGGGCCCGCCTCCTGGGAAGCACCCGTCGATACGCCACTGGACTTACCAGGGCCCTCCCAGGCTCCACTCGTCCTGGCGTCGCTCAGCACCACATACCAGGCCGCTGAGCGCTACCTCCAGGTTTTGATCGACGCGCTCGGCCGCTTGCCCGTCCAGGCTGTCGTGACGACAGGCGCAGGGTATGACGTCACTGAGCTTTGCCCTCTGCCAGAGAACGTCATTGTGTGCCCCTACGTTCCGCATGGCGCGCTGCTCGATCGCGCGGCGCTCATGATCACCCACAGCGGCCACGGCAGCGTCATGGCCGCACTCACCCACGGGGTGCCACTCCTCTGCGTGCCGTTCGCACGCGACCAGCGTGACGTCGCGATCCGCGCCGCGGCCACGGGCGCCGCCGTCACGCTACGCCCAACCGGCCTGACCGCGCGCAAGCTCGCGCGAGCCATTCAACGGGTCCTCGAGCAGCCGGACTACCGGGAGGCAGCCCAGCGGATGCAAGCAAGCCTCGCCACTGAGGATGGCGCCAATCACGCGGCAGACGAGATCACCGCGGCCGGGTCTGGGCGATGAAGGTGCGTCAGTGGGCTTCGCGTGCGATCCGCTCCCAGATGCGCAGCACAACCATCCTGACTCAGAACAACTACGTTCGGGCGACCCGGGCGGGTCACAGACAGAGCCCAGTTCCGGACTCGAACCGGAGACCCCTTCCTTACCATGGAAGTGCTCTACCAACTGAGCTAACTGGGCGCGGGGAGGACTGTAGCGCTCCCGAGAAGTGCCCATCCTAGACGTCTAGCGCAAGGCTTTGCAGCCGGGAGGGTGGTCGAACGTACGTTCGACTGGGGCATCCGCAGCGAGCAGTAGCTTCGCTTGCCATGACTGAAAGGCAGAGAGAAGCGATACCAGAGGACGAGGTTCGATTCGAGCGGGCGATCCTCGGTCTTTTGCTCGATCCAGAGTCACGCTCACCCTGGTCGGTGGAGGAGATCCTGCGCGAGCTGGGGGATGCCCGGGTGCAGGCGGTCGATGGGCTGGACAGTCTGCATCGAGCGGGTCTGATCCACCGTTGCGGGGACTTCGTCTTCGCAACTCGCGCGGCTGTGCGCTTCGATCAGATAGCGATGACCTGAGGCTCCAGCTCTCAGGAGCAGGGCAGAGGCGCGGCTGCGAGGGCGGTGCTCAACGGATCCCGTCCAAGAGCTCTGCCGGTGAGGAGAGCTTCAAGCCCCTGGAAAGGGTGACGAGCGTTTCCAGTCTTGGGGAGCGCTTGCAGCGCTCCAAGAGGCTGATCTCCGTGCGGTGCAGATCGCAGATCTCAGCGAGCGCCTCTTGAGAGAGTCCAGCGCGCAGGCGCTGACGACGTAGGTTCTCGGCGAACTGCTTGCGCGCGGCATCCACGGCAAGGAACTGTTTCCGAGTGCAGACGGATGGTCTACAGACAAGAGTCGGCTTGCCAGGCGCCGCGACCCCGGCGGGCTCTCCGGCCGCTTCGGTGTAGCTCAACTAATGGGCGCAGGCTCCGCCTGAGTTCACCCCGCGACGACCTCCGCCTCAGCATGGGTGCTTGGGGTGACCGTCGTGACGGCGAGACCCATGCCCGCGATCTTGCTGGGCAGATCGAGCTTCAGCCAGCGAGATACGGCTGCGCTGAGCGTCGAGACGATTGCCTCCTCGAACGGACCGTGGAGATTGACGGCGTCGTGGACCGCCGCCATCGGGTCGGGATCTCCGACGAGCCCCTCCACTGGCATCATCGAGGCTTCACGCAAGAGCGGCAACGCGTGGTCGATAACGACCTGTGCCTCTCCTGCTCCCTGATCCTGAGGGTCGACGACCTTGTGCAGGCCGTGAGTAGTGTTGGGCACGAGCAGGGTGAACATGCAAGGCCCGCGTTCGGCGCGCTCCCGCACCGCATTGAGGAGCGGCTGCGTGGCGGCGGTCTTGTGGGCCACCACGAGGACGCGGGTGGAGACGGAGGACTCCATGACTGGAACTCCTTTCTGATGGTTGCTCACGATGATCCCACTTGGATACCCCAAGCGCCAGGGCTCTACCCTTTAGCGCGTGCGCCTGGTGATCACAGACCAATCTGTCGAGGTCCTGCTGTCCCGCTGGGAGAAGGTGCTCGGCCTGATTCGCGATGTGCGGGTCTCACGTGCCGAGGTGAGCGACGTCACCGTGGTGCGAGATCCGATGAAAGAGGTCATGCGGATGAGCATGAAGGTCGGCCTGAGGCTGCCATGGATCTACTACGTGGCGCGATCCATTCGCCTGGACGAGGCCTATTTCGTGCGGCGAGGGGTGCCCGCGCTGTCGTTCTCGGTCGCCAACCATCATCCGCTCAAGCGTGTCCTGGTGAGCGCTCCAGATGCCGAGGAGCTCGCTCAGCGCCTGCTTGGCGGTCGACCCCCGTCGCCGGTGGGCGGCTCGGAGAGCAACGAGCAGTCCGACGAGTCACGAGTAGAGTCTCCAGGATGAGCGATTTCACGATCAAGAACATCATGGAGATAGAGGACGCGACCGGCGAGCAGATGCCCGACATAGAGGCGCGTTTCGGGCGCAAACATCTCGACTCCGAGCATCTCGGCGTCAGCTACTTCCGCTACGGACCCAACTTCCGCTCCCAGATGGGCCACAGCCACCGCGAGCAGGAGGAGGCCTATGTGGTCATCTCAGGCTCTGGCAAGGTCAAGCTCGACGAGGAGATCCTGGAGCTGCGCCAATGGGACATCCTGCGCGTGGCGCCCCACGTGGTCAGGGCGTTCGAAGGCGGTCCAGACGGGCTGGAGTTCCTAGCCGTGGGCTCAGATCGCCCCGAGGAGGGCGACGGCGTGCCTGTTGGCGATTGGTGGACCGACTAGGTAGGTCCTGATTGGCCTGCCGTCGCCGGTCATGGTCGGTGCGGGGTCGGAACATGGTCGCAGAAGTGGTGGGGGCAGGATTCGAACCTGCGTAGGCAGAGCCAACGGGTTTACAGCCCGTCTCCTTTAACCACTCGGACACCCCACCTAGATGCCTCGACGATGAGCGAGGGAGCGCGCTCGATTGTAGGGCTTTGGAGCTAGAGGACGCTGCGCAGCTGCTGGGCCTCAGGCAAGGTCTGCAGCTTCTTGAGCGTCCTGTTCTCGATCTGCCGCACACGCTCTCTGGTGATGTTGAAGGCGCACCCGACCTCCTCGAGCGTACGCGAGCGGCCCCCTGTGAGGCCGTAGCGCATCTCGATCACCTCACGCTCACGGGTAGGCAGCGAAGCAAGCACCCGCACGACGTTCTGCCTGCGCAGCGAGTCAGATGCCATCTCGAAGGGTGAGGCCGCCCCAACGTCCTCCACGAAGTCTGCCAGGGCCGAATCCTGCTCCTCGCCAACCGGTTTCTCCAGCGAGACGGGCTGCTGGGCGATGCGCTGGATCTCACGCACCTCCTGTGGAGTGCATCCCAGCTCCTTGGCGATCTCGGCTGGACTCGGCTCCCTGCCCAAGCGCTGCAGCAGCTGCCGCTCGGTATGGATCACGGTGTTGAGTCGCTCGACCATGTGGACGGGGATCCTGATCGTGCGGCCCTTGTCCGCGATCGCCCTGGTCACCGCCTGGCGAATCCACCAGGTTGCGTAGGTGGAGAACTTGTATCCCCTGCGATAGTCGAACTTCTCCACGGCCCTGATGAGACCCAGCGAGCCCTCCTGGATGAGGTCGAGGAATGTGAGTCCCCGGCCCAGGTAGCCCTTTGCGATAGAGACCACCAAGCGCAGGTTGGCCTCCACCATATGCTGCTTGGCGGCCATGTCACCGCGCTCGATGCGCTTGGCCAGGCAGACCTCCTCGGCGGCGTTGAGCAGCGGGACCCGCCCGATCGAGCGCAAGTACAGACGCAGCGAGTCCAGGCTGGGTTCCACGCCGAGCTCCTCGTGGGCCTTCTTGAGGTTCTGCAGACGCTCATCCAGCAGACTGGCTGGGGCATCCTCTCCGGAGAGATCCTCCCTCGGTTCGTCCTCCAGTGCGTCTGGTCGCTGCTCTTCCTCCTCGTCCTGCGCCGCGGTCGCCTGGCTCCCGGAGATCTCGTGCTCGAGCCCCTGCGTCTGCTCACCCGCCCCGAGGACCTCGATGCCGTGCTCCTCCAGATAGCTCAGCAGATCGTCGGCCTGGTCGCTGTTCAGCTCAGCCTCCTCCACGGCGCCCAGGAGTGCCTTCGATGTCAGAAAGCCGCGCTCATGGCCCTCTGCGAGCATTGATTTGAGCTCCTCGATATCGCCGAGCGCCTTCGCGCCCACCGGATTCCCCATCGGCATGGCCTCCACTCCGTTCTCCCTGTGACTTCGTGGCAGGTGCGGAGTGATACCAAATCCTCGCCCTGCTCGGCTCGCTAGGCTTCTCGACGGGGTGCAGACCACGAAGAAGCCCAACGCTTCGCTCTCCCAGGTGCCCGCCGATGACGTCCAGGCGCGGGCGCCCTCGGTGCCCGTCGGGCTCTCCCGCGTGGGGGTGCGCGGGGTCGAGAAGGTCGTGAGGATCCGCGATGAGCTCTTCCTCGCGCGCCTCCAATGCTTCGTCGATCTGCATTCCGCTCAGAAGGGTGCCCACATGTCCCGCTTCGAGGAGGTCGTCAACGAGGCGATCGGCGCGGTCGTCCTCAGCGAGTCGCCCTTCAGAGCGGAGACGCTTGCCCAGCACATCGCCGAGCTCGTGCGCGAGCGCCAGGGCGCGACGCGCGCCGAGGTGACGATCGAGGCCCGCTATCCAGAGCACAAGCCGGCTCCCGTCTCGGGGGTGCAGACTCAGGAGATCTACACGCTCCATGGCCGGGCGGTCGCCTTCGCCCATGGCACGCGGCGCATGGTGGGGGTCTCCGCTACGGGCATGACCGCATGCCCCTGCGCCCAGGAGCTGATCGCAGTCCGAGCAAGAGATCGTCTGATGCTGGACGGATTCTCCGAGGAGCAGGTGCAGCGGATCTTCGAGCACGTTCCGGTGGCAACGCACAACCAGCGTGGCTTGGGGACGCTTCACATCGGCTGCATCGAGGAGTGCGACGCCGAGATCGACGCGAAGGCGTTGCTCGCGATCGTGGAGGGCTCGATGTCCTCGGAGATCTACGAGCTGATGAAGCGCTCCGATGAGGTGGAGGTTGTGGAAAAGGCCCATCGCCGGCCTCGCTTCGTGGAGGATTGCGTGCGCGAGATGATCGCCGCCGTGGTCGAGCGCTTTCCCGAGTTGGATGGCAAGAGCTTCATCTGCGCCCGCCAGGAGAACCTGGAGACGATCCACCAGCACGACGTCGTCGCCGAACGCCACGGGCTGATCTCCGAGCTGCGCTCCGAGGTGCAAGCTGGAACGTTGGCGCCACGCCACACCACACTGGATGAGTGGCTCGGCGAAGCCACCACGCTCGCCTGAGGCTCCCTCGAGAGCCCGTAGGCTCTCAGTCGGCGGGCTGGGTGGCGGCCTGGCTCTGCAGCCGCCTGCGCAACCCGAAGAAGTAGTCCAGGCCCGAGATGACCGTGATCAGCACCGCAAGATAGACCAGCACCGAGACCCAAGGTTGATGATGCAAGGCGATCACGGCGAGGATCGCCGCAATCTGGACGCAGGTCTTGAGCTTGCCCATCATCGAGGCGCCCATCACGACACCCGCCTGGGTGGCTCCCATCCGCAGTGCTGTGACCGCGAGCTCACGCGTGATGATCACCATCGCCACCCAGGCGGCGAGCCTGTGCAGCGAGACCAGCGAGATCAGGGCAGCGACGATCAGCAGCTTGTCCGCCAGCGGGTCCATGAGCTTGCCAAAGGTCGTTATCGTGCGTCTGGAGCGCGCCAGATAGCCGTCGGCGAAGTCCGTGAGCGAGGCGAGCGCGAAGACGATGGCGGCAAAGACGTCGCCTGAGGGCGTGTTGCCCAGCAGGGCGACGACGAGCACGGGCACCAGCATGATGCGGAGCACCGTGAGGAGGTTGGGTAGGTTCAGCGGAAACACGTCTTGAAGCATTATGTCGGCAGGAAGCCAAGAGAAAGGAATGGCCAGATGAGGATGCGCACGCTTGGAGCAGGTGGTCCAGAGGTCTCTGAGATCGGGTTGGGATGCATGGGGATGTCCGCCTTCTACGGCACCACCGACGAAGAGGAGTCCCTGGCGACAATCCACAGGGCCCTGGATCTTGGCTGCAACCTCTTGGACACCTCCGACATGTACGGCCCCCACACCAACGAGCGGCTGGTGGGTCGCGCGCTCGCTGAGCGCCGGGACGATGTCTTTCTGGCCACGAAGTTCGGGATCAAGCTCGATCCAGGTCCGCCGCCTCGCCGGGCAGTCGACGGGAGCCCAAGCTATGTGCGTGAGGCGTGCGAGGCCTCGCTGCAGCGTCTGGGAGTCGATCACATCGACCTCTACTACCAGCATCGTGTCGATCCCAAGACCCCGATCGAGGAGACCGTGGGGGCCATGGCCCAGTTGGTCGTCGAGGGGAAGGTGCGTCATCTCGGCCTCTCAGAGGCCGGCACTGAGACGATCCGCCGTGCCCATGCCGTACACCCGATAGCGGCGCTCCAGAGCGAGTACTCGCTCTGGACGCGAGAGCTCGAGGATGATGTGCTGGGAACGTTGCGAGAGTTGGGGATCGCGCTGGTGGCCTACTCGCCCCTTGGCAGGGGCTTCCTCTCCGGGCGTTTCAGCTCCCCCGAGGAGCTCGATGAGGGTGACTTCCGCCGGTATGGCCCTCGGTTCAGCGGCGATAACCTGGAGCACAATCTCTCGCTCGCCGCCCGCGTGAAGGAGCTCGCCGAGGGCAAGGGCGTTACGCCCGCCCAACTCGCGCTCGCCTGGGTGCTGAGCAGAGGAGCGGACATCGTGCCGATCCCCGGTACCAAGCGCCGCCGCTATCTGGAAGAGAATCTGGCCGCCTCGACGATCCAGCTGAGCGCAGAGGAGGCTCAGCAGATAGCCGATGCGATTCCCAAGGCCGCTGGGGATCGCTACGACGAGCAGGGGATGCGCAGCGTGAACCTGTGAGCCTGTCGCGATACCGATAGGCGATAGGAGGGAGACCTCGCACTCTGCTTGGTGCTATCTTGATATCAGCCTGATATCGCAAAAGAGTCTGGAGCTCCCATGCCACTCCCAACCGCCGCCCAGCGCCGTAGCCCGCGTAGTGCTTCGCCACCAACCGCCGCGCTGTTCGTGAGGATCCCCACAGAGCACGCCGAGCGGCTGGACAGGGCCGCATTCGAGTTGAAGATGCCAAAGCAGAACCTCGTCTCCGAGCTCGTGGATCGCTACGTGAATCCAGACTCGCCAGAGTCCCTTGCGGTGCTGGGTGCCGGCATGGGCGTCGCCGGTGCCGGCCGCAAGGTCACGATTGAAGCGCTGGAGGGCGAGGGGCTCGCCGTCGGACATCATTCCTTCAGGCCCGCCAGAGAGCCAGAGGTGCTCACCGTGCAAGAAGCGGCCGAGCTGCTGCGCGTCGAGGAGAAGCTGGTGCTCGGACTTGCGAGCTCAGGCGAGCTGCCCGGACGCGAGCTTGGAGGGCAGTGGCGCTTCGCTCGCGCGGCGCTGCTGCGGTGGCTTGCCGAGCCTGGCAGCTAGGGTAGGGAGAACATGCCGCTGATTCCAATGGTCATAGAGCGCACCGCCCGCGGCGAGCGCGAGTTCGACATCTACTCGAGGCTGCTCAACGAGCGGATCATCTTCCTTGGCACACCGATCGAAGACCAGGTCGCCAACCTGGTCGTGGCCCAGCTCCTGCATCTCGAGAGCAGCGACCCCGACAAGGACATCTCGCTCTACATCAACTCACCCGGCGGGAGCATCTACTCAGGGCTCGCCATCTACGACACGATGAGGTTCGTCAAGCCGGACATACACACGATGTGCGTGGGTGTGGCGATGTCGATGGGCTCGTTGCTGCTCGCGGGTGGCACCAAGGGCAAGCGCGCGGCGCTGCCCAACAGCAGGATCCTGATCCACCAGCCCTCGGCGGGCTTCGAAGGCCAATCCACCGACATCGAGATCCATGCCCGCGAGATCCTCGCCATGCGTGAGCGGATCGACGAAATCTACGCCGAGGCCACGGGCAAGGAGACCGAGCAGGTGCGCTCGGACATGGAGCGCGACCGCTTCTTCACCGCCGAGCAGGCTGTCGAGTACGGCCTGATCGACAGAGTGCTCACCCAGCACTGAGCTCGCACGCCCGCTCCGCCGGGTCCGCTCACTATCGTCGGCAGACGCGATGGCGTCTCTGAGCAAGCCCAAGCGCATCCTGCTGGCCCTCGTCGCCCTGGCCTCGGCGCTCGCCGGCATCGCCGACCACGAGGCGTGGCCCTCGCTGCCGCGCTTCCTGATCGCGACGCTCGCGCTCGGCGGCCTGGCCTGGCTCGTCGCCTTCTGCGCCGAGCAGGTGGGCGATCACCTCGGCCCCGCGCTCACGGGCACCCTGCAAGCGACGCTGGGCAATCTGCCCGAGCTGTTCGTCGTCATCTTCGCCTTGCAAAGAGGCGAGACGGTCATCGCCCAGACCGCGATCGTCGGCTCGATCCTCGCCAATGCGCTGCTCGTCCTCGGCTTGGTGATCGTGGTCGGCGCGGCTCGCTCTCGTGATGGCGTGATGCGTTTCGGGAGCCGGCTTCCAAACGACACGGCCACCCTCTTGCTCGTGACCGCCTTCATCATCGCCCTGCTCGGGCTCTCGCTCGGTGCTCATGATCGCGCGAGCCACCATGTGCAAGCGATATCGATCGTCGGTGCCTGCTGTCTGCTCGTGGTCTATTTCGCATGGGCGGTCCCCTACGTGCGCTCGGGTACTGCCCAGGGCGGGCACCAAGCAGCCAATGCGCCCGACGAGATCGCCACGGTGGATCCGACAGCGACCGCGCGTATCTCCATGCGGCTGTCGCTGGCGCTACTGGTCACAGCTGGCGGTGCCTCTGCCTTCGTCTCGGACTGGTTCGTGAACGCGCTCACCCCGGCGATCCACACGCTCCATCTCTCCCAGGCGTTTGCTGGGCTCGTGATTGTCGCGATCGCCGGCAACGCCGTGGAGCATGCCGGTGGGATCGTGCTGGCCTGGCGCGGGCGCTCAGAGCTCGCGATCTCGATCGTGAAGGGATCCGTCGCCCAGATCGCGGCATTCGTCTTCCCGCTGCTGGTGCTGATCTCCCTGCTGCTCTCCTCGGCGCTGACATTCGCGCTCGCTCCCGTCTACGTGGGGGCGCTCACCCTCACGGCGCTCGTCGTCTGGCAGGTGACAGGAGACGGCGAAGCCGTCGCCTTCGAGGGCTGGGCGCTCGTGGCGATCTACGTCGTCGTGGCGGTGATCGCCGCTTTCGAGTGAGCGTGAGCTCAGCCGCTTGCGAGCCCGCGACGCTCAGCTGGCGTGAGCCCGCCGATGCTCAGTTGCCCGTGAGCCCGCCGATGATCGCTCCCGCAAGCCCTCCGCTCGCGGCCGGGGCGGCAGTGCCTCCCGTGCCCTCGCCCTCAAGCGGCGCGATGAAGAGCGTCTGAATCGCAAGCCTGCCCGGACCCGTGAAGCGATTCCAGGTCAGCTTGCCGCCCCCACCGAACATGCCCGACTTCAAGCCCATGGTGATCGCCTCGAGCTTGACAGTCGGATCCTTGAAGAGCCACCCGCCCGCCTCCACATCGAGTTGCTCGCCCTCGTCGAGCGAGACGAGGAAGACATTGCCATGCCCATGCAGCCACACCAGCGCATCGCCATTGGTAGCTCTGAACTTGTCCATGAAGATCCCCGATCCGCCGAGGAGCATGTTCTGGACGCCCTTGATGCGTTCAAAGGTGTAGTCAAGATTGTCGGTGGCTGCCACGAATTGGTGCTCTCGCACATCCAGCCCCTCGCCCTGTCGCAGGTGCAGCGGCACGCACTGCCCAGGCGAATCCCTCGAGAAGGCGATCCTGCCGGTGCCGGCGGTCTTGGTGACGAAGAACTCCATGCCTGCGATCTTGCGCTTGACAGCCCCCGGCAGCTTGCGCAGCTCCACCTCCACCTGGGTCTGCTTCCAGAGGAGCACGTGGTGCTCGAACATCACGCTGGCCCCATCGGTTACCTCAACCTGCAGCTCGGGCACCAGTTCGCCACGAACGTGGTAGGTGACGCCCGCGAAGGTCTCGTCATGGGCTGTTGGGGGAATCGGCTCTGGCAGATGCATGGTGCTCTGGGGCCTCCTGGATGGTTGCTGTGGCCCCGAGCATCGCCGCTGCGCCGCGTCCAGTCAAGGGCTGAGGGCGCTCTGGAGCGCAAGCACGCTAGACTGCTTGAACCTCGCGCCTGGGCGGGGTTTTCTTTCGCCCAAGGCCGTCAGCTGTCAACGACAACGCAGGGATAAACACATGGCCCGCGGAGACGTTCGAATCGCTATCACCCTCGCCTGCGAGGAGTGCAAGCATCGTAACTACCAGACCAACAAGAGCAAGCGCAACAACCCCGATCGTGTCACGCTGCGCAAGTACTGCCGCTGGTGTCGTCAGCACACCAGCCATCGGGAGACCCGCTAGCGCGGGAGCGCGGCTGTGCCCCGTGACCGGAAACAACGTGCAAGGCAGCGACGCGCCCGTGAAGCGGCCAAGCGCCCACCTGAGGATGTCAAGCCACCGCCTGAGGAGGTCAAGCCGTCGCCTGAGGAGGAGCACTCCGGCCAGCTGGTCCGCTCCGACCTGCCCGGATCGCTGGACCACGCCTCCGGTGATGTCGACGAGTTCGACGCTGCCCTGGTGCGAGGCGCCGGCGGTGTGCCTCTGCCCGAGGATCAACAGCTCACTCCCGAGGATTTCGAAGCTCAGGTGCAGGAAGGAGTCCAGGGCGGCGGCGAGGCAGCGTCTCTCGCTGGCGCTCTCGGCTCGCCGCGCGTGGCAGCTCCCGTCGAGGCGCACCGCCCCAAGGGCAATCGCATCATCGCCTTCCTGGGGGCAAGCTGGGCCGAGCTGCAGCGCGTGCAGTGGCCCGATCGGCACGAGGTCTTCCAAGCCACGGCGGTCGTGCTCGGCTTCGTGGTCGTCGCGGGGGTCTACCTGGGCGCCGCCGACTGGGTCGCTCAGAAGATCGTCAACTTCATCCTCTGAGCACGCCATCACCCTCACCAAAGCTCCCGCGCCACATCCTCCCTTGTCAACCCACTTGCAGCCGTCAGGAACCTGAATGTTTCGTTGGTATGTCGTAAACACGTACTCCGGCCACGAGAACAAGGTGAAGCAGAATCTCGAGCACCGTGTCGTCTCGCTGGGCCAACAGCGGGCGGTGCGTCAGGTGGTCGTGCCCACCGAGTCGGTCTCCGAGATGAAGGACAACCAGAAGATCACCGTAGAGAAGCGCACGATGCCCGGATATGTCCTGGTCAACATGGAGCTAAACGAGGATTCCTGGGGGGTTGTGAAGGGCACGCCCGGGGTCACGGGCTTCGTGGGGGCCTCGAACGAGCCCGTGCCCCTGACCCAGGGCGAGGTCGACCGGCTGCTCCACAAGGAGATCGCCACCGCTCCGCGCACCCGCGCGCAGTTCACCATCGGCGAGACTGTCAAGGTCGTCTCGGGCCCGCTCTCAGACTTCTCGGGTGAGATATCCGAGATCAACGATGACGCCGCAAAGCTCAAGGTGCTGGTATCAATCTTTGGACGCGAGACGCCCGTAGAGGTCGGCTTCGACCAGGTAAAGAAGATCTGAGATGGCCAAGAAGGTTCTGACAACGATCAAGCTCCAAGCGAATGCCGGCCAGGCAAGTCCTGCGCCGCCGGTCGGTCCTGCCCTGGGCCAGCACGGGATCAACATCATGGAGTTCTGCAAGGCGTTCAACGCCCAGACCCAGAGCGAAACGGGAACGATCATCCCCGTGGTCATCACCGTCTATGAGGACCGCTCGTTCACGTTCATCACCAAGACTCCGCCCGCCGCGGTACTGATCAAGCAGGCCCTTCGCATCGGCAAGGGCTCAGGCGAGCCCAATCGCACGAAGGTCGGCACCATCACCCAGGCACAGCTGCGTGAGATCGCAGAGCGCAAGCTCGACGATCTGAACGCAAACGACGTCGATCAGGCGGCGAAGATCATCGCCGGTACCGCACGCTCGATGGGAGTGGAGGTCGCTCCATGAGCCACGGGCGCCGTCACGACCAAGCGCTCGAGAAGGTCGATCGCGAGCGCGAGTACGAGCCGCTGCAGGCCGTCGCCCTCGTCAAAAGCCTCTCCAGCGCGAAATTCGACGAGTCCGTGGAGATACACGTGCGCACGGGGTTGAACGTCAGGCACGCCGACGAGCAGCTGCGCGGCACGATCGCGCTCCCCAACGGCTTGGGCAAGAACGTGCGGATCGCGGTGTTCGCTCAGGGCGAGAAGGCGAAGGAGGCCGAGCAGGCCGGAGCGGACGTGGTTGGCGGGGAGGATCTGGCCAAGCGCATCGAGGAGGGCTTTGACGAGTTCGACGTCGCCATCGCCACCCCCGACCTGATGTCGGTCGTCGGTCGCCTGGGTCGCATCCTCGGGCCCTCGGGCAAGATGCCCAACCCGAAGATCGGCACGGTCACCATGGATGTGGCAAAAGCGGTGGAAGAGTCCAAGTCCGGGAAGGTCGAGTATCGGACCGACCGTACAGCGATCGTTCACATGGTCATCGGCAAGGCGAGCTTCGACGATCAGCGCCTGCTCGAGAACTACGCCGCGGTGATCGAAGAGCTCATTCGCGCCAAGCCCTCGGCAGCGAAGGGTCGTTATCTGCGCACGATCACAATGTCCTCGACGATGGGCCCCGGGGTCAAGATCGACCCGAGCCGCACCAAGGACATCGTCGCCGAGCAGAGCTCACAGCCCGCTCTCGCCTCCGCTTCCTAGCCGCAAGTCGCGAGCTTTCCAGCCAGCTCTGGAAGCCCTCGGGGCGCCGCGGCTACCGAGCAGCGGTCAAGCTCAACCCCGAGGCTGCCGAGAAACGAAGGGTGGCCGATCGCAAGGAGCGGATCACCGATGTCGTGCTGGCCTGCGGCGCGCTGGCATTGGCTGCCCACGCCGCCCTGACGGCGACCATGCTCGGCGACTATCCCAACGACGCCGCTCCTGCGATGAACGCGCTCCTGAGCGGCGACTTCTCCGCATTTGCCCATGCCCATCCCGCGATGGGCGATCTCTCGTTGCTGGTGCGCCTGCCCTTCTCATCGCTGGCCTACATCGGTCATCCGACGCAGCTGAGCATCTATCGATGGGGGGCGCTTCCATGCGTGGGATCCGTCGCACTGCTCGGTGTGTGGCTCGGCCGGATCGCTCGTTCGCACGGCAGCGGACCGGTGGCTCAGTTGCTGATCGTTGTGCTGTGCGTCCTGAACCCCCTGACCAGCTCCGCGATCAACCTGGGTCACCCCGAGGAGCTGCTCACCGCCAGTCTCTGTATCGGCGCCCTGATCGCAGCCGGTGGGCAACGCTCGCTGCTGACCATGCTGCTCCTGGGGCTCGCGCTCGCGTGCAAGCAGTGGTCGGTGGTGATCGTCCTTCCCGTCCTGCTGGTGCTGGAGCGCAGACGGCTGGCAACCCTGGGTGGCTCGATCTCGCTGGCGCTGGTGCTGACGCTGCCCGAGATGATCGGCGCTCCGGGCGCATTCATCAATAATCAGCTCACGCTCGCTCACAAGCGCGACCACGCAACCTCCGCGCTCTCCTGGTGGTGGCCGCTGTTCGGGTCTCAGGCCGTCCACGCCGGTCTCGGCGCCGGAGCACTGAGCGCCAGCCATCGACTTCCCGCATTGCTCGTCGGTCGCCTGCACGAGCTGATCGTCGGGCTCGACATCGCGCTCGCGACGTTGCTGGGGTGGGTGCGCAAACTCCCGTTGCGCCGCGACGACGCGTTCGCGCTCACGGCGATCGTGCTGCTGCTGCGTTGCACGCTGGATGCCGAGACGATGCCCTATTACTACGCAGGGTTGCTGCTGACGCTGTTTGCCTGGGATGCGACGCGAGGCGAGCGTTTGCCCTGGCGCGGCCTGATTGGTGTGGCGCTCGCGTATCTGCTTTTCGATCGCATGGCACCCACCGTGGTCGGGGTGTGGCCTGCCAGCTTGCTCTACGGCGCGGTGACCCTCTCCGGACTACTCATGCTCGCCACGACCCTCATCCGCCATGAGTTCAGCGGCAGCTCCGCCGACGGGTGCGCCGCGGGAGTGAGCTCGGGTGCCTGGTGGCATCCTCGTGGGCAAGCCACTACACTCAGCGATCCAAGCGCACTGCCCAAGACCGCCGGCTCCGCTTAGCGGACAAGTCCGGCCCAGGTGGAGCGAGCGAAAGTCCGGTTCCGTGCCAGCTCTCGACGCCCCCTGCATATGGGCGTTCGCATGTCATTCACGGCTTAGCAAGGGACCAGATGAACCGAGAGCAGAAGGCGGCGACCATCGAGGCGCTCGTCACCGAGATCGAGAGTGCCGACGCGGTCCTGGCTGTCGACTACCGGGGGATCTCCGTTGCCCAGGTGGCGGAGCTGCGCGCCAAGCTGCGCGAGGCCGACGCAAGCTTCCGCGTCGTCAAGAACTCTCTCACCGAACGGGCCGCCGACCAGGTCGGAGCGAGCTCGCTCAAGGAGCTGCTCCAAGGTCCCACCGCTCTTACCTTCGTACGTGGCGACACGGCGCTCGCAGCGAAGGCGATCGCAGACTACGCCCGCGCGACGCAACTGCTTCCCTTCAAGGGCGGTCTGATGGACGGCGAAGAGCTCGATGCCAATCAGGTCCAGGCGATCTCACGACTCCCATCGCGCGAAGTCCTCTACGGACAGCTCGTAGGCATCGTCGCATCGCCCGTGACCGGCCTGGTCCGTACGCTGAATGCCCTCGTAAACGGCCTGGCCGTCGCCCTCGGTCAGGTGCGCGAGCGCAAGGAAGCCGGCACGATCCCTGCTGGCGAGTCGCCGCTCCCTGAGGAGGCGGCAGCTGAGGCGCCCGAGGCTGTGGCAGCTGAGACTTCTGAGGCTGCGGCGGACGAGACTCCTGAGGCTGCGGCAGCTGAGACTCCTGAGGCTGCGGCGGACGAGACTCCTGAGGCTCCCGGGGCTGAGACATCCGAAGCCGACGCCCCAGAGCCAGAGACGCCCGAGGAGCCTGCCGCCGAGGTGCCCGCTGAGGCGCCCGAGGAAGAGCAGCAAGAGGTCCCCGAGCAAGCGCCACGCGCGCGCGCGGAGGACGAGAACGAGAAGACGCAGCAGGCTTCGAAGGAGCCTGCTGCAGACGACGACAACCAGGCGAACGCTTCGGCTGAGGAACAGCCGACTCCCGCCGAAGCGACCAAGGAGGACTGATCGATGGCAACCAGCACCCAGGATTGGATCGAGGAGCTCAAGGGCATCTCGGTGCTCGAGCTTGCTGAGCGCATCAAGGCGCTCGAGGAGGAGTTCGGCGTCTCGGCAGCGGCCGTGGCCGCTCCTGTGGCAGCGCCTGCCGCCGGCGGCGATGGTGCCGCGGGTGGCGAAGAAGAAAGCAGCACCGTCGATGTGGTGCTCACCGCGGCGGGCGACAAGAAGATCCAGGTGATCAAGGTGGTGCGTGCCGCCACCGGTCTGGGCCTGAAGGAGGCCAAGGCGCTTGTCGACGAGGCACCGAAGCCCGTCAAGGAGGGCATCGAGCGCGAGGAGGCGGACAAGCTCAAGCAGGAGCTCGAGGAGGCTGGGGCGAGCGTCGAGGTGAAGTAAAGCTCTCGGTCATGCCAATTTTCCGGTAGAGTTCGCTCTGCTGGCCAATAGCCGTAGCCGTTCCGAGTACACGAGGTCGCGCCACATACGCGATTCTCGGGAACGGGGTCCGTGAGCGCTGGTTGCCCGCTTCAGGGCATCGATGGCCTGTGCTATCTTGTTTTTTGCGCGTCTTGCGCGCGCTCCTCTGCCCGTATCTCGCCCCTCGAAGGAGTCGTTCCATTGGCTGCTGCTGATGCTCTGCGGACGCGCCGTTCTTTCGCGCGTCTGACCAAGCCGCTTGACGTTCCCAACCTGATCGACATCCAGCGCCGCTCATTCGAGCGGCTGACTGAACCCCAGAAAGGTGGGTTGAGAGAGACGATCGACGACATATCGCCGATCGAGGATTACACCGGCAACCTCGCTGTCCAGTTCGGCGAGCTCATCTTCGATGAGCCGGTTGCTTCGCTTGAGCAATGCCGAGAGAAGGACCTCACCTATGCCCGTCCCCTGACGGTGACTGTCGCCTTCATCAACCGGGAGACCGGCGAGATCCGGGAGCAGTCAGTGTTCATGGGCGACTTCCCGTGGATGACAGAGCGCGGCACATTCGTCATCAACGGCACCGAGCGGGTGGTTGTGACCCAGCTCGTGCGCTCGCCTGGCGCCTACCTCATGGAGCCCAAGGATCGCGAGAAGCAGGTCTTCATTGCCAATCTCATGCCCGCTCGCGGATCGTGGCTCGAGCTGGAGATCGACAAGCGCGGCAAGGTCTATGTCCGCATCGACCGCAAGCGCAAGCTGCCCGTGACGGTCCTGCTGCGCGCGATGGGCTATGCCGCGGATGAGGAGATCCTGCGCCTCTTCGAGAACTCGCACTACATCCGCAACACCATCGAAGCCGACACGGAGGCCACTCGCACCGAAGAGGGTGCGCTGATCGAGCTCTTCAAGAAGCAGCGTCCAGGCGAGCCGCCCAGCGTGGAGAACGCCAGGGCTCTGCTCAACCAGCTCTTCTTCGATCCCAAGCGCTACGACCTCACCCGGGTGGGCCGTTACAAGCTGAACTCCCGCCTGAGTCTCGAGATCGACATCGACACCAGGACGCTGACGCACGACGACATCCTCGCGTTGGTGCGCGAGCTGGTGTCTCTGCCCAAGCGGCTGGGCATGCCAGAGGAGCCGGAGTTCGAGATCAAGGACTACGCCGCCGAGGCTGTGAGCATGCCGCGCGAGCCCGTCGAGGAGCATCTCGACGAGTACGAGCACTTCGGCAACCGCCGCCTACGCACGGTCGGCGAGTTGATCCAGGAGGCGTTCCGCATCGGCCTCTACCGCATGGAGCGCGTCGTGCGCGAGCGTCTGACGACGGAGGACGCCGACACGATCACGCCGCAGACGATCATCAACATCCGCCCGGTGGTCGCGGCGCTGAAGGAGTTCTTCGGCTCCTCACAGCTCTCGCAGTTCATGGACCAGACCAACTCGCTCGCGGGGCTCAGGCACCGCCGGCGCTTGTCTGCGCTGGGAGCCGGCGGTCTGACGCGTGAGCGCGCGCCGATCGAGGTGCGCGACGTGCATCCGACGCACTACGGGCGCATGTGCCCGATCGAGACGCCCGAGGGACCGAACATCGGCCTGATCGGTTCGCTGTCCTCCTTCGCCGAGGTCTCCGAGTATGGCTTCGTCACGACTCCTTACCGTGTGGTCAAGGACGGTGTACTTACCGAGGAGGTCGTGCGCCTGGACGCCACGCAGGAAGAGGAGCTCCTCATCGCCCAGGCCAACACGCCTTTAGATGCCAAGACGGGCAAGCTGCTGGGCAAAGAGATCCTCTGCCGTACCCAGGCGGGCCAGTATGTGACGGTCGGGCCGAAAGACGTTGACCTGGTCGACGTCTCGCCCGAGCAGATCTGGTCGGTGACGACGGCGATGATCCCGTTCCTTGAGCACGACGACGCCAACCGTGCGCTGATGGGCTCCAACATGCAGGCCCAGGCGGTGCCGCTGCTGAAGGCGGATGCGCCGCTGGTGGGCACTGGTATTGAGCGTCGTGCAGCGCTCGATACAGGCGATGTGCTGCTCGTGCGCAGGACCGGGACCGTCGCTTACGTGGACGCCAACGAAATCATCGTGGAGACCGGCACAGACGGTGAGAAGGACGAGTACGAGCTCCAGAAGTTCATGCGCTCCAACCAGGGGACTTTGATCCATCAGAAGCCTCGCGTGAGCACGGGCCAGAAGGTCAAGGCCGGTGACGTGCTCGCGGACGGCTCCTCCACCGACAAGGGCGAGATGGCGCTGGGCAAGAACCTGCTCGTCGCCTTCATGTCCTGGGAGGGCTACAACTTCGAGGACGCGATCATCCTGTCCAAGCGATTGGTCAAGGATGACGAGCTCACCTCGATCCACATCGAGGAGTATGAGATCGACGCTCGCACGACCAAGCTGGGCGACGAGGAGATCACGCGTGACATTCCCAACCGCTCTGAGGAGTCGCTGCGCAACCTCGATGATCGGGGCATCGTGCGTGTCGGCGCCGAGGTTGGCTCTGGCGATCTGCTCGTAGGCAAGGTCACGCCCAAGGGCGAGACCGAGCTGACCGCTGAGGAGAAGCTGATCAGGGCGATCTTCAAGGAGAAGGCCAGAGAGGTGCGTGACACCTCGCTCAAGGTTCCTCATGGAGAGGGTGGCGTGGTGATCGACGTCATGACATTCAGCCGCGACGCCGGCGACGACCTGCCGCCGGGCGTCAACGATCTCGTGCGTGTCTTCGTGGCCAAGAAGCGCAAGATCTCCGAGGGCGACAAGCTCGCGGGGCGTCACGGCAACAAGGGTGTGATCGCCAAGATCGTCGAGGAGCAAGATATGCCCTTCCTCGAGGATGGCACGCCCGTGGACGTGATCCTCAACCCGCTCGGAGTGCCCTCGCGCATGAACGTCGGGCAAATTCTGGAGACGCACCTGGGATGGGTCGCAGCCCAGGGCTGGTATGACGATGGTTCAGAGGCCTACAAGGATGCTCACAGCGACGCTGCCAAGGGCAACGCCTCAGGCCGCGTGTACGTGTCGACTCCCGTCTTCGACGGAGCGACCGTCGAAGACGTCGATTACGCGCTTGTGCGCTGGCAGGACGAGCACAAGGGCCGGATCCGGATGGATGTCGACAAGAGCCGCCGTCCGGGAGAGCAGGCCTCGGGCAAGATGACCCTTTACAACGGCCGCACCGGCAAGCCGTTCGAGGAACAGGTGACTGTGGGATATATGTACATCCTCAAGCTCCTGCATCTCGTCGACGACAAGATCCACGCTCGCTCCACGGGCCCCTACTCACTGGTGACCCAGCAACCGCTAGGTGGAAAGGCGCAGTTCGGCGGGCAGCGCTTCGGTGAGATGGAGGTCTGGGCGCTCGAGGCATATGGCGCCGCCTACACGCTGCAAGAGATGCTCACGATCAAGTCCGATGACACCGTTGGGCGTGTGAAGGCCTATGAGGCGATCGTCAAGGGCGAGAACATCGCGGAGCCCTCGATTCCCGAGTCCTTCAAGGTCCTGCTCAAGGAGATGCAATCACTGGCGCTCGACGTCAACGTCGTCTCCGAGGAGGGCCAGCGCGCCGAGATGGGAGACGAAGAGGACGATCTGCTGCGGGCCGCGGAGGAGCTCGGCATCGATCTCTCCGGCGTGAGGGCTCCCACCGGGGAGACCAACGCAATCGAGGAGGACGAGGAACAGGCCGAGGATGGGCAGGCAGTCTCCGCAGAGGAGGGCGACGAGCAGGCTGAGGAGTCCGACGAGACGCCTGTACTCGGCGTCGAGGAGCTGCTCGCCGCGACCGTCGACGACGTAGACCTTGACGATTTGACCGACGTGGATTCTGGAGAGGGGCTTTCCGAATGATCGTAAGGGGGCTTCGCCCCCTTACGACCTACGGTCTAACCCCCAGTTACATCGTTCACACACCCAGCAGAAGGGCTCACCAGTGATCGACATAAACAATTTTGACGCCATCGAGATCTCGCTGGCCTCTTCCAAGCAGATCCGTGGCTGGAGCTCCGGCGAGGTGACCAAGCCGGAGACGATCAACTACCGCACGCTCAAGCCCGAGAAGGACGGCCTCTTCTGCGAGCGCATCTTCGGTCCCACCAAGGACTGGGAGTGCTACTGCGGCAAGTACAAGCGAGTCCGTTACAAGGGCATTGTCTGCGAGCGCTGCGGTGTCGAGGTAACCCGCTCGAAGGTTCGCCGCGAGCGCATGGGCCACGTCGACCTCGCTGCGCCCGTCAGTCACATCTGGTTCTTCAAGGGTGTCCCCAGCAGGATCGGCTATCTGCTCGACATGGCGCCCAAGGAGCTCGAGAAGGTCCTGTACTTCGCCGCGTCGATCGTGACCTGGGTGGACGACGAGGCGCGCGCCAAGGATCTGGACACGCTGGAGAAGGAGGTGGCCAAGGTCCTTGACTCCTACACCGCAGAGCGAGAGGAGCGGGTCCTAGAGCTCAAAGAGTCACTCGGGCGCCGCGAGAAGTATCTCCAGAGCGCCAAGCAGAGTGGCTTTAACGACGAAGACCATCTCTGGGCCGACTCGCTTGACATCAATCTCGCGAAGATCTCCGACGAGGAGCGTGAGAAGCTCGTCAAGGAGCTGCGCAAGGCCTTTGACGCCGACATCTCCGACACCGAAGCCTATATCGAGGATGCAGCGGAGCGGATGCGCAAAGTCTGGGAGCTCTTCAAGACGATGGAGTCCAAGCAGATCGAGCACGACGAGACGACCTTCCGTGAGCTGAAGGAACGCTTCGGCTCGACCTATGGGTTCGGCGAGTACTTCCGTGGCGGCATGGGTGCCGAAGCCGTGCGCGACCTGCTCGAGCAGGTCGATCTGCAGGCCGAACGGGTGGAGCTCGAGGATCAGGTCAAGAACGGCAAGGGCCAGAAGCAGGCACGGGCCGTCAAGCGCCTCAAGGTCGTCAGCGCCTTCATCCAGTCGGGCAACAAGCCGGAGATGATGGTCCTTGATGCAGTCCCCGTGATTCCGCCCGAGCTGCGTCCGATGGTCCAGCTCGATGGCGGACGCTTTGCGACCTCCGATCTCAACGATCTCTATCGCCGCGTCATCAACCGCAACAACCGCCTCAAGCGCCTGCTGGACCTCGGGGCGCCCGAGATCATCGTCAACAACGAGAAGCGCATGCTCCAAGAGGCGGTTGACGCGCTGTTTGACAACGGGCGGCGCGGCCGTCCCGTGACGGGCCCGGGCAATCGGCCGCTCAAGTCACTCTCGGACATGCTCAAGGGCAAGCAGGGCCGCTTCCGGCAGAACCTGCTCGGCAAGCGCGTGGACTACTCGGGTCGCTCGGTGATCGTCTCCGGCCCGTACCTGAAATTGCACCAGTGTGGCCTGCCCAAGATCATGGCGCTCGAGCTGTTCAAGCCATTCATCATGGCCCGCCTGGTCGAGCGCAAGTCCGCACAGAACATCAAGGCCGCCAAGAAGATGGTCGACTCGATGATCGGCGAGGTCTGGGATGTGCTCGAGGAGGTCATCCACGAGCATCCCGTGCTGCTCAACCGCGCACCGACCCTGCACCGCTTGGGCATCCAGGCCTTCGAACCGCTGCTCGTGGAGGGCAAGGCGATCCAAGTTCACCCGCTGGTCTGCCACGCCTTCAACGCCGACTTCGACGGCGATCAGATGGCGGTGCATCTGCCGCTATCTGCCGAGGCCCAGGCGGAGGCGCGCATCCTCATGCTCTCCTCCAACAACATCCTCTCGCCTGCACATGGAGCGCCGCTGGCGACGCCGACCCAGGACATGATCCTCGGCGCCTACTACCTGACCTATGGACCCGAAGCGGATGAGCTCTCTGAGCAGCAGGAGCGGCTGACCAGTGGGAAATGGCCCGCCAATGAGGCTCGTCCGCACGTGTTCCGCACCGCTCAGGAGTCTGAGCTCTCCTACGAGGCAGGCGTCGTCGGCCTGCACGATGTCGCGGAGTTCCGGCCCTTCGGGCGCGAGGGCGGCCATGTGCTGACGACGGTGGGACGGATCATCTACAACGATCGCATCGAGCGCGCGCTCGCGGAGGCGCTAGGCAACGAGTTTGACGCCAGCAAGTACGCGTTCGTGAATCAGTCGATGAAGAAGCGCGACACCACGAGGCTGATCGATCTGCTGGTGCAGACCTATGGCGCCACGACGATCTCGCTCGTACTCGATGCCTTCAAGGATCTCGGCTTCACCTATGCGACCCAGGCGGGCGTCACGATCTCCAAGAACGATGTGGTCGTGCCGCCGAGCAAGCAGACGATCCTCGAGCGCTACGAGCATCAGGTGGCCGAGATCTCAGACCAGTACGACACGGGCCTGATCACCCAGGAGGAGCGCCACGAGGCCGTCGTCGAGCAGTGGAACGCCTGCACCGACGAGGTGGCGGACGCGATGATCGAGAACCTCGACACGCTCAACCCCATCTTCATGATGGCCAACTCGGGCGCCCGTGGGTCCTTCAAGCAGATCAGGCAGCTCGCCGGCATGCGTGGGCTGATGGCCAATCCAAAGGGCGAGATCATCGAGCGGCCCATCAAGTCCAACTTCATGGAGGGCTTGTCCGTGCTGGAGTACTTCATCTCCACCCACGGAGCGCGCAAGGGACTCGCCGATACGGCGCTGCGAACCGCTGACTCCGGCTACCTCACCAGGCGCCTGGTCGACGTGGCACAGGATGTGATCATCCGTGAGGTCGACTGCGGCACCGAGGAGTACATCGAGCTTGCGTTGTTCATGGCAAATGGCGATCCCAACGAGGGGATCGTGGGTAGGGTCGCGGCGCTGCCGATCAAGACCAAACGCGGTCGAGTGCTGGTCGAGCAGGGCAAGGAAATCGGCCGGCCCGAGTTCGCGGAGATCGTCGAGGCGCTCGGGGATGAGCGGACCAACGGCTCCAATCCCATGTTGGCTGTGCGTTCCGTGCTCAAGTGCCGGGCTCAGAGCGGGGTTTGCCAAGCTTGCTACGGCAGGGCGATGGCGACCGGCCAGCTCGCCCAGATCGGCGATGCCGTGGGGATCATCGCGGCGCAGTCGATCGGAGAGCCGGGAACCCAGCTCACGATGCGGACCTTCCACACAGGAGGGGTCGCAGGAGCCGACATCACCCACGGCCTGCCTCGCATCGTCGAGCTCTTCGAGGCGCGTAAGCCAAAGGGGCTCGCGAAGATCGCCGAGCAGGACGGGACTGTCTCGATCGAGGAGTCTGAGAAGGCCCTTACGGTCGTCATCACCGACGAGGCCGGCGAGGAGCATCGTCACGCCTTCCCCCGGCGCACGCGTCTGTTCGTGGGCTCGGGCGAGAAGATCGTCGCCGGCACTCAGCTCAACGAGGGCTCGCTCTATCCGCACGAGCTGCTCGCGGTCCGGGGGCGTACCGAGACCGAGCAGTACCTCGTCAAGGAGGTCCAAGAGGTCTACAAGTCGCAGGGCGTGGACATCAACGACAAGCACATCGAGCTGATCGTCAGGCAGATGCTGAAGAAGGTCAGGGTCGACCAGAAGGGCGACACCGACTACTTGCCAGGGCAGTTCGTAGACCGGTTCGAATTCGCGAAGGTCAACGGGGGCATAGTCGCCAAGAAGGGCGAAACAGCTCAGTATGAGGACATCATCCTGGGCATCACCAAGGCATCCCTGAACACCGATTCCTTCCTCTCGGCAGCCTCCTTCCAAGAGACCACCAAGGTGCTCACCGACGCTGCCCTGGAGGGCAAGATCGATCGTCTGAACGGCCTCAAGGAGAACGTCATCATCGGCAAGCTCATCCCCGCGGCGACCGGCCTCAAGCGCTACAGGCGCATCGAGATCGAACCGGCCGAACCGCTGCCCAGGGCTCTGGACACCGTCGATCTGCTCGATCACGAGGAGATCGCCGCCGAGCTCGGACTCTCCGACGACGGTGCTCTTGGCGGGGGTTATGGCCAGGAGTTCGACGCCGATCTCGCTTCCCTGGAGAAGATCGGCGCCGGTGACAGCGATCCTGGCTTCGTCGAGGAGCTGGCCGAGCTCGAAGTGCCCGAGGACCTCAAAGAGGCCTGACCCAGGCCAGCAGCTGCTCCAGCTCGGTCTCGGTCAGACCTAGCTGGGGCTCAGTGCGGACGAGCAGGGTAGGTGCTTGCCGGGCACGGGCCCAGTCATGGCAGGCATCGTTGAAGGCGTCATCCAGCCAGGCGAGGGGCGCAAGCTGTGCATATGCGTCGATCGCCTCGAGCTTCCAGTGCGCGTTGGTGCTCCCAGGCGAGTGATCGAAGCGCAAGAAGGGCAGCGGCGCCGGCAATCCAAGCAATTTGGGCAGGTATTCGTTGGCCTTCTCCTCCCAACCGCTGGCCCACACCAGCTCGAAGACCTCGGCAAGGATCAGAAGGTTCTTGCCCGCACTGGCCGAAAGGAAGTGCAGGATGCCGTCGATCGAATGGAACGAGCCCTCCGGGTGGGCCATGGGGGCGAAGCCAAACAGCGAGATCACCCCGTCGATATCCACCATGAGCAGGGGTCTGTCCCGCTCTTTAGTTCCCGCACAGGTTGGGGCAGCTAATCTGCTCATTCCTGGGGCGAAGGGTAAAGCCACCAATGGCGCCCGCCGATGCAGTCCCGCCGGAGGGTAGCGACCCTCGCTAACCGACCCCCCCTGACCCATTTTGACCTTGTTGACACTCAGCCGATGACCCTTGCGCTAGGCCTACTGCTCGCGATCGCCTGCGCTTTCATGGCGAACCTCGGCTTCTTCTACAAGTACAGGGGTGCCAACGACGCCCCTGCTGTGCAGCTGCGCCATCCGTTGCGCTCCATTCGAGAGCTCTTCTCTTCCAAGTGGTTCACGCTGGGCATGCTCGTGGCGCTGGCGAGCTGGACGTTGCACGTAGCGGCGCTTGCCCTGATACCCATGTCAGTCGTCCAGGTCGCCCTCGCGGCCGGCGTCGTGCTGATCGCTGTCATGGCGGATCGGCTGTTCGGCTTCGAGGTAGGCCCGCGTCAATGGGTGGGCCTGTGGCTGACGGGGACTGGGCTCGTGATGCTTGCGATCACCCTTCCCGCAATGCACGGGGCGCACTCGCATTTCTCCCAGGCAGCAATGATCTCCTTCGAGGCAGGCTTGTTCGGGCTCGGTGGGCTCTTGATCATGGGTCCGCGCATGGGCGGGAAAGCCGAGCATCACGGCGTGATGTTGGGAGCGGCTGCGGGCATTCTCTTCGGCGTCTCAGACACAGCCATCAAGGCACTGACCGGCATCGTGGGCACCCACGGAGCGCTCGGAGTCCTCTTCAGCCCCTGGTTCGCCGTGGCGCTGCTGGCCTCGATCGTCGCCTTCTACGCTTCCGCGCGAGGGCTCCAAGACGGCGAAGCTGTGCCTGTGATCGCCGTCACCGGGACGGCCGCGAACATCGCTGGCATAGCGGGAGGGATCGTCGTGTTCGGCGATCCGATGCCAGGCAGTGCGCTTGGGATCATCTGCCAGTCACTCGCCTTTGTGATGGTCATCGTCGCCGGTGCCCTGATGCCCGCTCCCGCTCGTTCAGCCGGTCTCGCGGCGAGCGCCTAGGGATTTTCAGGGCTTCTCCCTGGAGCCCGCCATCTGCCTTGAGTCGGCGCCGACGGCGCCCATGTCCGGGCACTGCTACCATCACCGCCCGGATGCCCACCACCAGCCAGCTAGTACGCAAGGGTCGCGTCGCCCCGAAGAAAAAGGTCGCAACGCCTGGCTTGAAGTCGGGCAAGGGGCGCAAGAAGAAGGTCGCCGCGCCGCAACGGCGCGGGGTGTGCACCAGGGTGTACACGGTGACCCCCAAGAAGCCGAACTCAGCTCTGCGCAAGGTCGCGCGCGTACGTATCTCTGGCTCGATCGAGGTGACCGCCTACATCCCCGGCGAGGGCCACAACCTCCAGGAGCACTCGGTGGTGCTGGTGAGGGGCGGACGGGTCAAGGATCTGCCAGGCGTGCGCTACAAGGTCGTCAGGGGCACGCTCGATGCCGCCGGCGTGAGCGACCGCAAGAAGGCGCGCTCTCAGTACGGCGTCAAGAAGAAGTAGTTATGCCTCGACGCGCAGCCGCCCAGATCCGCCCGCTCGAGGCGGACCCAGTTCACCGCTCCAAGCTTGTCCAGCAGATCATCAACAAGGTGATGCTCGACGGCAAGAAGTCCGTTGCCGAGCGGATCGTCTACGACGCGCTGGCGTTGATTGCCGAGCGCAGCGACAGCGACCCGGTGGAGGCGTTGGAAGCTTCGATCAAGGCCCTCACGCCCTCCCTGGAGGTGCGCTCCAGGAGAGTGGGTGGTGCCACCTATCAGGTGCCAGTGGAGGTGCCTTCAAAACGCGCTCGGACGCTCGCGGTGCGCTGGCTCGTGGAGTTCGCGCGCCAGCGGCGCGAGAAGACGATGGCCCAGCGTCTGGCCAACGAGCTGCTGGATGCTCAGTCCCAGCAGGGCGGCGCCTACAAGCGCAAGGACGACATCTACCGCATGGCGCAGGCCAACAAGGCCTTCGCCCACTACCGCTGGTAGACACCGCCAGGCTTGCGCCAGGCGATCATGCTCGCGCCTCCCGGCGCTGTGGGTGCCTGTCGCTTCTGAACATCCAACGCAAGTCGCGCTAGCCCAGCCTCCAGCTCGTCAGGGTGGTCTCGCGCCAAGCGCTCGAAGAAGCTCGTTTTGCTGCGCCAGCTGTGCTCGAGCAGGAGCTCGGGATGTCCGAGCAGCGCCGCCATCGACGCATCCTGGAGATCCTCGTAGCGGATCGGCAAGCGGCGCGCTCCAGGCAGCAGGCCTAGCAGTTGCTGCAACGGAGGGTGCGTGTCTCTCATCCAAGGCCATGCGCTGGGGAAGTAGTCAAAGCACCAGAGATCGCTGACGTCCTCCCTCGTAAAGGCCATCACCGCCAGGCGCCCTTCGGGACGCAAGATGCGTGTCGCCTCCGTTAGGCCCTTGGCCTGATCCTCGATGTGATGGAGCATGGAGATGAGCATCGCGCCGTCAAAGCTCTCCGATGCAAGCGGCAGGCTCTGTGCGTCTGCCAGGAGCGTTTGCAGGCCCTTCGAGGCCGCGAAGGTGAGCATCTGTTGGGAGCGGTCGATGACCGTCGGCACCCAACCATCCTCGCGCAGGGCGACCGAGTAGTTGCCCGTTCCGCCGCCTATGTCCGCCAGCTGCGGGCCCGGCGAGCCTTCAAGGGCGGCGCGCAGTGGCCGCAACACCGAGGGGCTCGCCGAGCGGGTGCAGTCGTAGGCGGGTGCTTGTTTTGAGTAGTCTCCTAGCAGGCTCAGGGTGACTAAGCTTATGACTCGCAAGAAGCCCTTGACAACGAAACCTTAGGTACCTAATCTTTTGGTACCAAATGTCTTCTCGAGGTACTTCATCCAGCCGCGAATTCAGCAGCGAGCACTCCGATCCAGATCTGTCGGTGCGCATCGAGCGACATGTGTGGGTCATCTCTGGCGTGGTGATCCTCGGGATGATCATGTCGATCCTCGACACGACGATCGTCAACGTCGCCCTGCGCACGCTCGGCAAGGACCTGCACAGCCAGATCTCCCAGGTCCAATGGGTGATCACGGGCTATCTGCTCTCGCTGGCCGCGGTCATCCCGGTCACAGGGTGGGCGGCAAGGCGCTTCGGGGCCAAGCGGGTCTACATGACCTCGCTCGTCGTGTTCACCATTGGCTCGGCGCTCTGTGGCCTGTCGAACTCGCTCACCTCGCTGGTGCTCTTCCGTGTGCTGCAGGGCGCCGGTGGCGGCATGATCATGCCCGTCGCCCAGATGATCATGGCCCAGGTCGCCGGCCCCCAGCGTATGGGCAAGGTGATGGGCGTCGTCACGATGCCTGCGATGCTCGCACCCATCCTCGGTCCTGTGATAGGTGGCGTGATCCTCCAGAACCTGCATTGGTCTTGGATCTTCTTCGTGAATGTGCCCATCGGGGTGATCGCCTTTGTCTTGGGTTGGCGGATGCTGCCTCACACCGACTCAGGCGAGGCTGGGCCGCTCGATCTCAAGGGCCTGGCACTTCTCCCCACTGGTTCCGCCGCCGTCGTCTACGGCCTCAGCGAGCTGGGCACAGGGGCAGGCGTCGGCTCGATGAAGGTCCTGCTTCCAGTTCTTGTGGGCGCGCTCCTCACGTTCGCCTTTAGCCTGCACGCGCGTCGCGCCGAGCGCCCGCTGCTCGATCTGAACCTCTACAAGAATCGCGTATTCACGGGGGCGTCGTTGGCCACCTTCGGTCTCGGAGCGGCCCTCTTCGGGGCGATGATCCTGGTGCCGCTCTACTACCAGGACGTGCGTGGCGAGAGCGTGATCAACACCGGGCTGCTCAACGGCCCCCAGGGGATAGGCGCGCTCGTGGCGATGCCCATCGCGGGTCGTCTGACCGAACGCTTCGGCGGCGGTCGCATTGCGCTCATCGGCGTCTCGCTGCTGACCCTGAGCACGATTCCGCTGGCCCTCGTCGGAGAGCACACCTCGATCCTCGCGATCTCGCTGGTGCTCGTGGTGCGAGGCGTGAGCATCGGACTATCTTTCATGCCCGCAATGACTGCGGCCTTCAGATCGATGCGACCCGAGCAGATCTCCGATGCGACCCCCCAGATCAACGTCGTGATGCGCTTGGGCGGCGCGATCGGCACCGCGGTCCTCGCCGTGGTTCTGCAGCGCTCCATCCCACATGGCGCCTCGCCGGCGGCGCAGGCGCTCGGATTCGACCACGCTTACATGTGGGCACTGGCGATCGGGGTGCTCTCGCTGATCCCCTGCCTGCTCCTGCTGCGCGCAGAGCGGACCGTCCAGAGCAGTCCGGTTGCCGGGGGCGGTGGTGCCTCCGAGGCGCCCGTCGAGGCGATCGGGATCTGAGCGGCGAGTGCCGATGCCCCGCACTTTGAGGACAGCCGGTGCACCTGACATCGGCTCGAGTGACCCGCAGGGGCGCGAGGTCGAGCTCATGGAGCTTGGCAAGGCCATTCGGCATCTCTTCAAAAGCCTGAGCAGGCTTAGGGGCCGCGACACGCATCTCGGTGGCTCGGACGTCAGCCACGCCCAATTCGAGCTGCTGATCGAGCTCTTCGAGCGTGGCGAGCTGCCCGCTGGCGAGCTTGCCACCGCGGCCCAGCTGATGCCCGCCACCGTGACCCAGATGCTCGACCATCTCGCCTCCTCGGGTCACGTGGAGCGCTCCCGCTCAGAGAGCGACCGGCGTCTGGTCGTCTGCCGGCTGACCCCCAAGGGCCGGCGCAAGGTTCAGGCCAAGCGCGAGGCCTGGCAGTCGCGCTGGTCCCAGGCGCTTGATGGCGTCGAGGTCGATGAGCTTCGCGCCACAACTCACGTGCTCGAAAAGCTCTCCATGGTGTTCGACGACGACCCTGAGAGCAAGGTCTGCGACTAGCGCTGAAGAGCGTCCATTTCGCGTTTCAAGCGGCCCAAAAAGCCCATTGGCCTCTGCTATAGTCGCTCTTCGAGTCTGGGGTTATGGCGCAGTCGTGCGAGTGTGCCAAGCCACGGGTCGAGCAACGAATGGAGATCTCGGTCAGATAGCGACGCAAAACCGGTCAGAGCAAGACCTGTAGCGCGCGTGGGCCCGAGGGGCCCCATTTTTTTGCCCTCAGCCAGCCAGGCTCATCTCCGACAGAGCATCCGCCAAGAGAGACTTTCATAAGCCCATGCCCCGCAAGTTTCCCCTCGAGAAGACGCGCAACATCGGCATCATGGCCCACATCGATGCTGGTAAGACGACGACTACCGAGCGCATCCTCTACTACACGGGGCGCACCTACAAGATGGGCGAGGTCCACGAGGGCGCCGCGACGATGGACTGGATGGAACAGGAGCAGGAGCGCGGCATCACGATCACCTCGGCAGCGACGACCACCGAGTGGGACGAGCACCGGATCAACATCATCGACACGCCAGGCCACGTCGACTTCACTGTCGAGGTCGAGCGCTCGCTGCGAGTGCTCGACGGCGCGATCGCGCTGTTCGACTCGGTGGCGGGCGTCGAGCCCCAGTCTGAGACTGTCTGGCGCCAGGCGGACAAGTACAAGGTTCCGCGTATCGCCTACATCAACAAGATGGATCGCATCGGTGCGGACTTCGAGCACGGCATCCAGACGATCATCGACCGTCTCGGCGCACACCCCGTGCCGATTCAGCTCCCCATCGGCTCCGAGGGCGATTTCGAGGGGGTCATCGACCTCGTCGCCATGAAGGCGATCGTCTACAAAGACGAGCTGGGCAAGGAACAGGAAGTCGTCGATATCCCGGAGCGCCTGCTCGACGGGGCGACCGCGGCGCGTGAGCATCTGCTCGAGGAGGTCTCTCACTACGACGACGGGCTCCTGGAATTGATGCTGGAGGAGTCCGAGATCCCGCCGGAGATCCTGAAGCGGGCGATCCGCAAAGCGACGCTCGAGATCGCGATGACCCCTTGCCTCTGTGGCTCGTCGTTCAAGAACAAGGGCGTGCAGCCCCTGTTGGATGCCGTCATCGACTATCTACCCTCGCCGTTGGACGTGCCCCCGGTGATCGGCACCGAACTGATCAAGGGCAGCGAGGAGGAGCGCGAGGTGACGCGCGCCAGCGATGACTCAGAACCGTTCACCGCACTCGCATTCAAGATCATGGCCGATCCCTATGTGGGCAAGCTGACCTACTTCCGCGTCTACTCGGGCAAACTCGAGAGCGGCTCCAAGGTGCTCAACGTCAACACCGGGCGCACCGAGCGGATCGGGCGCATCCTGATGATGCACGCCAACGACCGCGAGGATGTCACTGAGGTCTACTCCGGCGACATCGCCGCAGCCGTGGGTATCAAGCAGGTCGTCACCGGCGACACGCTCTCCGCTCCGGACGCGCCGACTCGGCTCGAGACGATCAACTTCCCGGAGCCTGTCATCAAGGTTGCCGTCGAGCCCAAGACCAAGGTCGATCAGGAGAAGATGTCGATCGCCCTGGGTCGTCTCGCCGAGGAGGATCCGACCTTCCAGGTCAAAACCAACGAGGAGACCGGCCAGACCGAGATATCGGGCATGGGCGAGCTGCATTTGGAGATCCTCGTCGATCGCATGAAGCGTGAGTTCGGCGTGGAAGCCAACGTCGGGCGCCCGCAGGTCTCATACCGTGAGACCGTCATGGGCACCGCCGAGAAGGTCGAAGGCCGCTTCGTGCGTCAGACCGGCGGCTCAGGCCAGTTCGGCGTGGTCTACATCGACATCGAGCCCGCACCAGGCGAGGGATTTGACTTCATCAACAAGATCAAGGGCGGTTCGATCCCCTCGGAGTTCATTCCAGCGGTCGAGAAGGGGATCGAGGAGGCGCTCCAGAATGGCGTAAAGGCCGGCTACCCGATGGTTGACGTGCGCGTGACCCTCGTGGATGGCAAGTATCACGACGTCGACTCCTCGGAGATCGCCTTCAAGGTGGCTGGCTCGCTCGCGTTCAAGGAGGCGGCCAGGCGCGCCAAGCCAGTGCTGCTGGAGCCCGTCTTCGCCGTCGAGGTGGTCACCCCAGAGGAGTTCATGGGTGAGGTGATGGGCGACCTCTCGCGCCGGCGAGGAGATCTGCATGGCTCCGAGCAGCGTGGCAACGCCCACGCGATCCACGCTGAGGTGCCGCTCTCAGAGATGTTCGGCTACGCAACCGACCTGCGTTCCAATACCCAGGGCCGGGCCACCTACACCATGCAATTCGAGCGCTACAAGGAGGTTCCCTCGCACATCTCGGAGAAGATCGTCGAGCAGCGCACAGGGGAGCCCGTGCCCGCCTAGCTCCTCCGAATGGCGAGCCAGCCCAACAGCACAAGCACCGAGAATCAAGAGCAGCAGTCAAAAAAGTCCTTATTCAGATAGATTTCCCCGGTTCGCCCTCCAGTGGCGGATCTACAAGTCGACAAGGAGCGAACCGAAAGTGGCGAAGGAGAAGTTCGAGCGCGACAAGCCGCATGTCAACGTCGGGACCATTGGTCACATCGATCATGGGAAGACGACGCTGACCGCTGCCATCACAACGGTGCTGGCGGAGAAGATGGGCGGCGAAGCCCGTAGCTTCGAGGAGATCGACAACGCTCCCGAGGAGAAGGAGCGCGGGATCACCATCGCCACCTCTCACGTCGAGTACCAGACGGAGAACCGTCACTATGCGCACGTCGACTGCCCTGGGCATGCCGACTACGTGAAGAACATGATCACGGGCGCCGCCCAGATGGATGGCGCGATTCTGGTGGTCTCAGCCGCCGATGGCCCGATGCCCCAGACGCGCGAGCACATCCTGCTCGCTCGCCAGGTCGGGGTTCCTTACATCGTGGTGTTCCTGAACAAGGCGAGACATGGTCGACGACGAGGAGCTGCTGGAGCTGGTTGAGGTTGAGGTTCGCGAGCTGCTCTCCGAGTACGACTTCCCTGGCGATGACATTCCGTTCATCACCGGCTCGGCGTTGAAGGCGCTGGAGGGCGATGAGACGTACAAGCAGAAGATCATCGACCTTGCGGCGGCGCTGGACACATACATCCCGGAGCCTGTACGCGAGCTCGAAAAGCCGTTCCTGATGCCGGTCGAGGATGTCTTCTCGATCACCGGCCGCGGGACCGTGGCGACCGGACGCATCGAGCAGGGCATCATCAACACCGGCGACACGGTCGAGATCGTGGGTGTGCATGACACCACCACAACCGTCGTCACAGGGGTCGAGATGTTCCGCAAGATCCTCGACCAAGGTCAGGCCGGCGACAACGTTGGATGCCTGCTGCGTGGCACCAAGCGCGAGGAGATCGAGCGCGGACAGGTGCTCTGTAAGCCTGGCTCCATCAATCCGCACACCAAGTTCAAGTCAGAGGTCTATGTCTTGAAGAAGGAGGAGGGTGGTAGGCATACGCCGTTCTTCTCTGGGTACAGGCCTCAGTTCTATTTCCGTACGACCGACGTCACCGGCGTGGCAAAACTGCCCGACGGCGTCGAGATGGTCATGCCCGGCGACAACGTCCAGATGGAGATCGAGTTGATCCAGCCGATCGCTATGGATCAGGGTCTTCGTTTCGCGATTCGAGAGGGCGGACGCACCGTCGGCTCAGGTGTGGTCACAGAGATCATCGAGTAGCACTGCTGACGCCGCCCGCTTGGCGGCGTCGCATCAATTGGCAGTCCGATACGACGAATTGCTCGCCAGCTTGGCGTGGTGAGGGGCGGATTCCCACGGTGGGAATCCGCCTTTGGCTCGCAGGCTGGAGAACCGAGGTGGGCGACTCCCTCGGATCCAACTTCAAATGACCAAAGGCAAGTAGCACACAAATGGCACCCACAACCCAGAACAAGATCAGGATCCGCCTCCAGGCCTACGACACCTCTGCCATCGAGTCAGCGGCAAAGGAGATCGTGGAGACGGCTACGCGCACTGGCGCGACGGTCTCTGGGCCCGTGCCGCTGCCCACCGAGAAGAACGTGTATTGCGTCATTCGCTCGCCCTTCAAGGACAAGGACTCGCGCGAGCATTTCGAGATGCGCACCCACAAGCGACTGATCGATATTCACCAGCCCACACCCAAGACGGTGGACTCCCTGCAGCGCTTGGACCACCTGCCCGCCGGCGTGGACATCGAGATCCGTCTGACCACCTGAGATGTCGGCCATCCTTGCCAAGAAGCTGGGCATGACCCAGGTCTTCCAGGAGGACGGAAGCGTCGCGCGTGTGACGGTGCTCCAGGCTGGCCCCTGCCCCGTGACAGCGATCAGGACCGCTGAGCGCGACGGCTATGAAGCTGTGCAGCTCGCGTTCGGGCAGACCAAGGAGAAGCACCTGACCAAGGCCCAGCTCGGTCACCTCAAGAAGGCGGATGCGCCTCCGATGCGCCATGTCGTGGAGTTCCGGGGCGAGGCCGGAGAGCTGCAGGTCGGCGAGTCGGTGACGATCGATTCCTTCGAGGTTGGCTCGCACGTGAAGATCTCAGGGATCTCGAAGGGCAAGGGCTTCCAGGGAACCGTCAAGCGCCATGGCTTCAAACGAGGCCCCGTCTCGCATGGCTCCCACAACGTCCGCGCTCCCGGCTCGATTGGCGCCTCCGCCTACCCTGCCCGGGTTTTCCGTGGCATCCGTGGTCCAGGCCAGATGGGCAACAAACGAGCCACTCAGCCAGGCCTCGAGATCATCTCGGTGGACGCGAAGGAGAATCTGCTGCTTGTACGCGGCTCCGTGCCCGGTCCTTCTGGCGCCGTGGTGGAGGTGCGCAGCGATGCCTGACGCGCCGCTGCTTGGAGCTTCCGGCAAGGTCAAGCTCGACGAGGGCGCGTTCTCCGCGCGCTTCCTGGGGCCCCTGGTACATCAGAGCGTCAGAGCCGAGCAGGCGGCCCGTCGACAGGGCACAGCAGCGACCAAGACCAGGGGGATGGTCTCCGGCGGCGGCGCCAAGCCATGGCGCCAGAAGGGGACCGGACGTGCTCGTGCAGGCTCGAGTCGCTCACCGCTGTGGACCGGCGGTGGTGTCACATTCGGGCCCCATCCGCGCTCCTACACCTTCAAGGTCAACCGTAAGGAGCAGCGCGCCGCGCTGCGCAGTGCGCTGTCGCTGCATGCTGGCAGAGACTCGATCGCGATCCTCGACGCCTCCTCCTTCACGACGCCCAAGACGAGCAGGGCGCTCGAGTTACTCGAGGATTGGGCTCAGCCGCGGTCCACGCTCGTGGTACTCGACGCTCAGGAGCGCGACGCCGCGCTGTCCTTTCGCAACCTCGAGCGTGTATCGGTGCTCACCCACGAGAACGTCGGCGTGACGGACCTGGTCGGCGCGGCTTCGCTGGTCATCTCGCAAGCGGCTTTGGATGCGCTCACCGCGCGCGCAGGTGGATCGGCGAACGTTGCAAGCGAGCCGAGCGCTGCAAGCGAGCCGCAAGGCAAGGCAAAGCCAAAGAGCAAGGCCAAGCCGCCGCCCACAAGCGAGGAGCAGGCCTGATGGAGCACTCTCAGGTGATCATCAAGCCAGTCGTCTCCGAGAAGAGCTACGTACTCTCCGCCGTGGGCAAGTACACCTTCCGCGTACATCCCGACGCCCACAGAACCCAGATCAGGCAGGCCGTCGAAGCGCTCTTCGATGTCAAAGTGCTTGAGGTCCGTACGCTCACCGTCAAGTCCAAGCCCAAGCGCCGTGGCTCCAGTCGGGGTGGCACGCGCGCTTGGAAGAAGGCGATCGTCAAGGTCCGTCCAGGCGAGAGCATCGCGATCTTCCAGGGTCTCGAGGGCCTGGACTCCTAGAGGTCGAGCTTCGATGGCGATTCGAAAGCCCAAACCCACCAGCCCCGGTCGGCGATTCGTCTCATATCCCGACTTCGCTGAGATAACGAAGTCCAAGCCCGAGCGGACGCTCGTCGAAGGTCTCAAGAAGAGTGGCGGCCGTAACGCCCATGGGCGCAAGACGTCCCGTCACCGCGGCGGAGGAGCCAAGCGGCTCTATCGCAAGATCGACTTCAAGCGGCGCAAGGACGGCATCTCAGCCAAGGTCGCGGCGATCGAGTACGACCCCAACCGCTCGGCGTACATCGCGCTTCTGCACTACGCCGATGGCGAGAAGCGCTACATCCTGGCTCCCCAGCGTCTGAACGTGGGCATGAGCGTCGGCTCGGGCGAGGATGCAGACATCGCGGTGGGCAACTGCCTGCCGCTCTCGCGCATGCCCGTCGGCACGGTGGTCCACAACGTCGAGCTCCAACCCGGTCGCGGCGGCCAGATGGCACGCTCGGCGGGCGCCTCCGTTCAGCTGATGGCCAAGGAGGGCGAGATGGCCTCCCTGCGCCTTCCCTCCGGCGAGATGCGGTTGGTGCGCGCGGAGTGCAGGGCGACAGTGGGTGTGGTTGGCAACGCCGATCATCAGAACGTCAAGGTCGGCAAGGCGGGACGCAAGCGCCACATGGGGGTCCGTCCCCAGACGCGTGGCACAGCGATGAATCCAGTCGATCACCCCCATGGTGGCGGCGAGGGCTCGACCACCGCCGGGCGTCATCCTGTGACCCCATGGGGCGTGCCCACTCTGGGCTACCGCACTCGTAAGAAGAACAAGGCGTCAGATCGCTACGTGGTGCGTGGCCGCAGGCGCGGGAAGGGCAAGCAGCGATGAGCAGATCCAGCAAGAAGGGCCCTTGGGTCGAAGAGCGTCTGATGGCACGGATCGAAGCGATGAACGCCGAGAACCGCAAACAGATGATCCGGACCTGGTCTCGCGCATCCACGATCTTCCCTGAGATGGTGGGTCACACGCTCGCCGTCCACGACGGGCGCAGGCATGTGCCCGTCTACGTGACCGAGTCGATGGTCGGCCACAAGCTGGGCGAGTTCGCCCCGACACGAGTCTTTCGTGGGCACGTCGGGTCAGGCAGGGTGCGCTGATGAGCGCCGAGGACGAGAAGGCCCCTGAGGCGCCCGACGAGCAGACGCCCAAGGAGAACAAGGACGCAAAAGCGCAGACGCCTAAGCGCACCCCCAAGGCAAAGGCCCCTGCCAAGGCAGAGGCAGAGGCCAAGAAGCCTGCCGAGCCTGAGGCAGAGGCCAAGAAGCCTGCCGAGGCAGACGAGGCCAAGAAGCCTGCCGAGCCAGAGGCCAAGAAGCCCGCCAAGGCCCGCAAGGCGCCTGCCTCTTCAGCCAAGGCCGCCGATGTGCCGGCCGAGGGCCAGGCTGCGGCCAAGCAGCCGGCCGCGACGCGCTCCAGGAAGCCAAAGGCAGAGCAGGAGGCCGAGAAGAGCACCAAGGTGAGCACTGCTCGGCGCCGTTCAGCTCGTGAGCCCTCTGGCCAGGTGGTCAAAGCTCATGCACGCTACGTGCGCACCTCTGCACGCAAGGCGCGCATGGTCTGCGGGCATCTGCGCGGCAAGTCTGTCTCGGAGGCACGCGCTATCCTCGCTTTCACGCCACGTCAGGTGGCGCGTGACTGGAGCAAGCTGCTCGAGTCGGCGGTGGCCAACGCCGAGACCAACCATGAGTTGCTCGAGGATGACCTGATCATCCAGGAGGCCTACGCAGACGAAGGCCCCACGATCAAGCGCTTCCGGCCACGGGCGATGGGGCGGGCCACACCGATCCGCAAGCGCACCAGCCACCTGACGATCACATTGACGCCGGGACGCTGAGACCGGGCATCGAGACAGGAAAGCTGAGTTAGAGAGAAGACATGGGTCAAAAGGTTCATCCCGAGTCGATGCGCGTGGGCTATATCCACGACTGGAAGTCCAACTGGTTCAACGAGCGAGATTTCGCTCAGTACCTGGCCGAGGACATCAAGATCCGCGAGCACATCATCGGCAAGCTCTCCCATGCCGGGCTTTCGGACATCACGATCCGCAAGGACGCCAACGAGCTGGAGGTCAACATCCACACAGCTCGCCCAGGCATCGTGATCGGCAAGTCGGGCGCCGAAGTCGATGCCCTGCGCCGCGACCTGCACAACATGACCAAGAAGCAGATCAAGGTGAACATCCTCGAGATCAAGCGCCCCGAGCTCGACGCCAAGCTCGTCGCGCAGTCGATCGCCGAGCAGCTCCAGAACAGAGTCGCATTCCGGCGGGCGATGAAGCGCGCCCTCACCAGCGCGATGCGCTCGGGTGCAAAGGGCGTGAAGGTCCAGGTGTCAGGAAGGCTTGGCGGCGCCGAGATGGCCCGCACCGAAAGCTACTCGGACGGTCGCGTGCCGCTGCACACGATGCGCGCGGATATCGACTACGGCTTCTACGAGGCGAAGACGACCTTTGGCCGCATTGGCGTGAAGTGCTGGATGAACAAGGGCGAGATCATGCCGGCCGGCTATACGGGCGCCGATCTCACCGATATGACCGCCCCAGCAGGGCCAAGCTCTGACAGAGGGGCCCGGGATGGACGCGAAGGTCGAGGCCGACGCCGCGACGGCTCAGGCGGTCCAGGTGGTGGCGGTCCAGGTGGCCGTGGTGGCGGTCCAGGTGGCGGCGGTGGCCGTGGCGGACGCGGCGGTCGTCCACCCCGTGATGGTGGTGGCCGCGATGGTGGCAGAGGTGGCTCACCGGAGGTGACTCGCTGATGCTCTCACCCAAGCGCGTCAAGCACCGCAAGCAGCATCGAGGCCGTCGCCGGGGGCTCTCACGCGGACAGGTGAAGGTTCAGTTCGGCGAGTACGGCCTCAAGGCCGTTGAGCACGGCTGGCTGACCAACCGCCAGATCGAGGCGGCCAGAATTGCGATGACCCGCAAGATCAAGCGTGGCGGCAAGGTCTGGATCAACGTCTACCCAGACAAGCCTGTCACCAAGAAGCCTGCCGAGACACGCATGGGCTCTGGCAAGGGATCGCCCGAAGGCTGGGTTGCCGTGGTCAAGCCAGGGCGAGTCATGTTCGAGCTCGCAGGCGTCCCCGAGCCGCTGGCCCGGGACGCGATCCGGCTTGCCGCCCACAAGCTGCCCGTCAGGTCGAAGTTCGTCCAGCGCGAGGATTGACGAGAGGTCTTCGACGATGAGAGCCAAGGATATGCGCGACATTCCAGACACCGAACTTGCGGAGCAGATCGCCACGCTGCGCAAGGACCTGTTCGGTCTGCGCTTCAGAAACGCCACCGGAGAGCTCGAGGACACCGCTGGAATGGGTCGCACCAAACGTGAGCTGGCACGGGCGCTCACCGTTGCTCGCGAACGTGCCCTGACACGCGGTGGCAGCGGCACCCAGGCGCAGTCGACGGCTGCCGCTCCTAAGTAGACATTCGAAGAGAACGAGATCGATCAGATGGCTGATAAAGAGAACGACGAGACAAGCGCACCGGAGGAGGCCGTGGAGGACGCGACGGCTCAGAACAGTGCCGAGACGCAGGCTCCCGAGAGCCCGCCGGCTGAGAGCGAGCCTGAGGGCCAGCCGGCTGAGAGTGAGCCCGAGGCTCCGTCAGCTGAGAGCGAGCCCGAGCCCGAGACTCCGCCGGCTGAGAGCGAGCCTGAGGCCCCGCAGGCGAGCGTTCCAACGCCTGCTCCCTCCAAGGCCGAGCCCGAGGAGCAGCTTGCACCCAAAGAGCGCCGGCGCCGGGAGCGCTCCAAGCACACGGGTGAGCCAAGCGCTGCGCGCACCGCCGAGGAGCGGCATGCCGACCGCGTGGCGTTGCGCAAGGCCAAGGCGCTCAGCCGTCGTCGTCGGCGCGCCCAGGAACGCGAGAAGGCGTCCAAGCGAGTCACCGCTGCGGCCACGCCCGAGGCGCTGCCGCCCGTGCATGCCTCGGTGCAGGGTGCCCGTAGGGTGCGTCAGGGCATCGTCGTCTCCAGCAAGGCGGATAAGACGATCACGGTGCGTATCGACACCGCCCGTCAGCATCGACGCTACGAGAAGACGGTTCGCAGCTCGAGCAAGCTGCACGCCCACGACGAGGGCAATGAGGCTCACGAGGGCGATGTGGTGCGCGTCATCGAGAGCAGGCCGCTTTCCAGAATCAAGCGCTGGAAGCTCGTGGATGTGCTCGAGCGGGCACGATGAGAGTGGGGGTGAGCTGAGTTGATCCAGAATGAGACACGTCTGCGTGTGGCTGACAACACAGGCGCACGCGAGATCCTCTGCATCCGGGTGAAGGGCGGCTCGAGGCGGCGCTATGCCTTCGTCGGCGACGTCATCACCGCCACCGTGAAGCAGGCCAATCCACAGGGCTCGGTCAAGAAGGGCGATGTCGTCACGGCGGTGGTGGTTCGAACCAAGAAGCCATTCGGTCGAGACGACGGCACATACATCGCCTTCGACGACAACGCAGCGGTTTTGATCGACGAGCAGAACAATCCTCGCGGCACCCGTGTATTCGGGCCGGTCGCGCGTGAATTACGCGACCGCAACTTCATGAAGATCGTCTCGCTCGCGCCTGAGGTCCTCTGATGGCCGGCTCCTCCAAGACGCACAGCTCCGGGAAACGTGCCATGCGGATCCGCTCCGAGGATCAGGTACAGGTCATGGCGGGCAAGGACAGAGGCAAGCGCGGAAAGGTGCTCCGAGTCGAGCACAAGCGTGAACGGGTCTATGTGGAGGGCCTGAACATGGTCAAGCGCCACATGCGACCCCAGCAGGTCCGTGATACGCAGAGGGCCCAGACGATCGGCGGCGTGATCGAGCTGGAGGGTCCGATTCATGTTTCCAACGTGATGCTCATCGACCCCAAGGACGACAAGCCCACGCGCATCAGGGTCGAGCGCGAGAATGGCAGGCGCTTTCGCGTCGCCAAGCGATCTGGGACAAGGCTCGACTGAGCGAACATGTCCACGAGCACCACTACCGCACGCTTGAAGACCCGCTATCTGGAGGAGGTCAGGCCAGGGCTGATCGATCGCTTTGGCTACTCCTCGGTGATGGAGGTCCCTCGCATCGAGAAGATCATCCTCAACATGGGCACAGGTGAGGCCAAGCAGGACAACAAGGCGCTCCAGGCCGCCCAGGATCAGCTGGCGACGATTGCCGGCCAGCGCCCGAGTGTCCGCCGCGCTCGCAAGTCGATTGCTGCTTTCAAGCTGCGCGAGGGCATGCCAGTAGGTCTCGCTGTCACGCTTCGGGGCGAGCGCAGCTACGAGTTCCTGGATCGTCTCGCCTCGATAGCGATTCCCCGGATCCGCGATTTTCGCGGCTTGAACCCGCGTTCCTTCGACGGACGCGGCAACTACTCCATGGGTGTGCGCGAGCAGATCATCTTTCCTGAGATCGACTACGACTCGATCGACCAGGTGCGTGGTCTGGACATCACGATCACGACGACCGCTCGCAGCGATGCGGAGGCGTTCGCGTTGCTGGAGGGCTTGGGCCTGCCCTTCTCGCGCGACGGCAGGCCAGCGGGCTTCGACGAGGACTCTGGCGAGCAATCCGTGGAGCCAGAGCTCGAGGCAGAGCCCGTCCAGGTGGAGCCCGCAGCCGAGCTCGAGGCGCAGGCGGAGCCTGAGGAGTCATCCCAGGAGGAGCCCGAGGCGCAGGCGGAGCCTGAGGAATCACCCCAGGAGGAGCCCGAGGCGCAGGCTGAGATCTCCCAGGATGATGAGCAAGGCCAGGCCGCCCAAAACACCGACGGCGAGAATGACCCCGATCAGGAGGCCAGCAGCTGATGGCGAAGACCTCGCTGCGCGTCAAGCAGGCGCGCACACCGAAGTACAAGACCCGTGCATATACTCGATGCAATCGCTGTGGACGTCCTCGCGCGGTCTACCGCAAGTTCGGGATATGCCGCATCTGCTTGCGCGAGCTCGCCCACAATGGACAGATACCGGGGATGACGAAGTCCTCTTGGTAGGCCTTCTCAGCGGGAAACTCAAACCATGTCGATGACCGATCCGATAGCCGACTTTCTCACGCGTATCCGCAATGGGATCCACGCTGCCCACGAAACGGTGGACATCCCCGCTTCCAAAGTTAAGGCGGAGCTTGCACGCATCCTCGCTGAGCAAGGCTACATCGAGTCCTGGTCGATCGGCCCGGCACCTGACGGCGCTGCTGGACAGGCGATCAGCATCCGCTTGAAGTACACAGATGACCGCCGCTCAGCGATCTCAGGCCTCAAGCGTGTCTCCAGGCCGGGGCGGCGCACCTATGTCGACGCCAAGCGCATACCCAAGGTACTCGGCGGAATGGGCACCTCGATCGTTTCCACATCGCACGGCATGATGACCGGCCATGAAGCACGGGCCGCCGGAATCGGGGGCGAGGTTCTCGCCCAGATCTGGTAACGACGCGTGTCAAGAATAGGTAGACAACCAATCCCTTTGCCCGCCGGTGTGACGGTCGCGATCGAGCCCGAGTCGGTACGCGTCAACGGCCCCAAGGGAGAGCTGATGGAGCGCGTACCCCTGGACATAGAGGTCGCCCAGGATGGCGAGCAGCTGCTCGTATCGCGGCCGACCGATCGGGGCGAACATCGCGCTCTGCACGGCTTGGTCCGCTCGCTTGTGGCGAACATGGTTCAGGGCGTGACCACCGGCTATGAGAAGCGGTTGGAGATCCAGGGGGTGGGTTACAGGGCCCAACTCAAGGGCAAGAATCTCGAGCTCGCGGTCGGCTACTCTCACCCCGTTCCGATCCCTGCGCCAGATGGCATCGAATTCGAAGTGCCCCAGCCCACGCGCATCGTCGTGAAGGGCATCTCCAAGCAGCTGGTGGGCGAGACCGCAGCGATCATCCGCAAGCAGCGCCCGCCAGAGCCCTACAAGGGCAAGGGCATCCGCTACGAGGGCGAGTACGTGGCCCGCAAGGTGGGTAAGCGGGCATGACCGTCCTGACCAAGGATCAGCGGCGCCTCAAACGCCGCAGACGCGTACGCGCGAAGGTCTCAGGTACGGCCGCCAGGCCCCGAATCTCGGTCTTTCGCTCCAACAAGGGCCTCTCGGCGCAGCTGATCGACGACACCTCGGGGCGCACCCTGGCTGCGGTGAGCTGGTTTGAGCCGGAGCTGCGCAAGCTTGGCACGGCGCAGCGCACCCCAAGCGCTGGGAAGCTGCTCGCCGAGCGTGCCAAGCAGGCAGGTGTCTCCGTAGCCGTCTTTGACCGCGGCGGCTATCAGTATCACGGCCACGTCCGCGCGTTCGCAGAGGCACTGCGCGAGGCGGGGATGACTGTCTAGAGCCTTCATACCGCTACGCTCTGAACCTTCCTATGTCCATCAATCGCTCAGTGAACCCCGCCGGCCTGGATCTCCAGGAGCGTGTGGTCGAGATCAATCGCGTCGCCAAGGTCGTCAAGGGCGGCAGGCGTTTCTCGTTCACCGCCCTGGTTGTCGTGGGCGACGAGCGCGAAGTCGTGGGAGTCGGTTACGGCAAGGCCAATGAGGTTCCCCTCGCGATCCAGAAGGGCGTGGAGCGGGCAAAGAAGGACCTCTTTCGGGTCGCCAAGCACGGCAGCACCATCACTCATCAGACAACCGGCGTGTTCGGGGCGGGCAGGGTGCTGTTGAAGCCGGCCGCTCCAGGTACGGGTGTGATCGCGGGCGGCGGTGTCCGCGCGGTGCTCGAGCTGGCGGGCATTCACGACATCCTCTCCAAGAGCCTGGGCACCCAAAACCCCATCAACCTCGTCAAGGCGACCGTCGCGGGACTGCGCGGCCTGCGCACACCCGAGGAGGTCGCAAAGCTCAGGGGTCTGTCCATCAACCATGTGCTCGGTCTTGCCGAGCACGTCCCAGCCGCCGGCTCCGAGGCACCCGCCGAGACCGATGGCGTCCCAGAGCCCGGACAAGCCGATGATAAGAGCGAGGCCGAGCCTGTCGCTGCGCCCGACGATGCGACGTCCGAGCCGGCGGCGGCCGAGCCTCTTGCGGGCGGCGATATCGAGGTGCAGGCCGACACTCCAAATGGAGTCGTCGCGCCGGTGGTTGCCGACCTCGCCGGCTCCGATCAGGAGCAGGCCTCCTGATGGGCACGCTAAACGTCACCCAGCGGCGCTCGAGCAACGGGTCCAACGAGCGCCAACTTGACACCCTACGCTCGCTTGGCCTGCGTCGGATCGGCCATACCGTCGAGGTCAAGGACTGCGCCCAAGCCAGGGGCATGGTGCATGCCGTGCGTCATCTCGTCGAGGTCAAGGAGCAGGGATCTTGAGCAGCGAGCGCATCGGCCTGCACTCGCTGAAGCCCGCTGATGGCAGCCGCCGGCCGCGTAAGCGCGTGGGGCGAGGAGAAGGCTCAGGAACGGGCAAGACTGCCGGCCGCGGTCAGAAGGGCTATGGCTCGCGCTCAGGGGCCAAGGAACGCGCACGCTTCGAGGGCGGCCAGATGCCGATCCACATGCGCATGCGCAAGCTGCGCGGGCCCCACATGAAGAAGTCGATGCCGTTCGAGCCGTTTCGAACGCATACACAGCCGGTCAACATCTCAGATCTGGAGGCCCGCTTCGAGGCGGGCAGCGAGGTGACGATCGAGCTGATGAAGGCGAAGGGCCTCGCTACGCGCAAGCAGATTCCCGTGAAGGTGCTCGCCTCGGGCGAGCTCAACAAGGCGCTCACCGTACATGCGCACGCATTCAGCGCCACCGCTCGCGAGCGCATCGAGTCTGCAGGTGGCTCCTGTCACCTCGTCGAGGATTAGAATCGAACGCTGTCGGTGATCGAGCGCTCAGCTTGCTCGCTCGTCGCTAGAACCAATGCTCTCGACCATTCTCAGCGCCTTTCAGGTCGCGGACATCCGCAAGAAGCTCGGCTTCACGGCGGGCATGCTGCTGATCTACAGATTTGGCTCCCACATGCCGGTTCCCGGGGTCAATCTCACGGCCGTGAACAGCATCCAGAAGGAGTTCGGCGGCTCGAACATCCTGGGCCTGCTCAACCTCTTCTCAGGCGGGCTTTCCCGGATCGCCCTGTTTGCGCTGGGCATCATGCCCTACGTCACCTCGTCGATCATCCTGCAGCTGCTGCAGGTGGTGGTGCCCTCACTGGAGAAGCTCTCCAAGGAAGGGGAAGTCGGCCAGGCACGCATCACCCAGTACACCCGCTACTTGACGGTGGGCCTCGCCTTCGCCCAGTCGATCGGCTACGTCTTCCTCTTCCACTCGCTGCAGACCGCAGCGGGCGAATCGGTCATCACGACCTTCGACCTGCCGCACATCTTCTTGATCGTCGTCTGCCTGACGACCGGCTGTGTGCTGCTGATGTGGATCGGCGAGCTGATCACCCAGCGGGGCATCGGCAACGGCATCTCGCTGCTCATCTTCGCCTCGATCGTCTCGCGTCTGCCCACGGGGATCCAATCGTGGTGGACCAGCAACGACCAGGTCTTCAAGGTGATGATGCCCTTTATCGTCCTTGCTGTCGTGGCGGGGATCGTGTTCGTCCAGGAAGGTCAGCGGCGCATACCCGTCCAGTACGCCAAGCGGGTGATCGGCAGGCGCATGAGCGAGGGAGGCCAGACCTACCTGCCCCTGCGCGTGAACATGGCAGGCGTGATCCCCGTGATCTTCGCGGCGAGCATCATGATCATCCCGCCGACCATCGGCCAGCTCATCAAGGGTCACTTCGGTACGCGGCTCTCGGACTTCTTCTCTCCCGATGGCTGGCACTTCGTCGTGGGCCAGTCGATCTTCATCATCATCTTCACCTACTTCTATACGGCGGTGACGTTCAACCCCGTGGACCAAGCAGACAATCTCAAGAAGTACGGCGGCTTCATACCAGGGGTGCGACCTGGCAGGCCCACCGCTGAATTCCTGGACCGGATCCTTGCGCGCCTGACCCTGCCTGGCGCGCTGTTCCTGGCGCTGGTCGCGGCACTGCCGACGATCCTCATCGCACGCACGCATACGAACCTCGCGATCGGCGGCACGTCGATTCTGATCGTCATCGGCGTGGCACTGGAAACGATGAAGCAGCTGGAGGCCCAACTGATGATGCGCAGCTATGAGGGCTTCCTGAAGTAGCCATAACTGGCCGCAGTGGGTAGGCTCCTCCGAGGTGTCCGAGCTCAACCTCATCTTGCTCGGCCCGCCTGGAGCGGGCAAGGGCACGCAAGCCGAGAGGCTGCGGGCGGACTTCGGCCTTGCGCACATCTCCACTGGCGACATGTTGCGCGCCCAGGTAGCCGAGGGCACGGAGCTGGGGCGCGGGGCGAAGAGCTTCATGGACAAGGGCGAGCTCGTGCCCGATGGCGTGATCGTCGGCATGATCGCCAAGCGCATAGAGGAGCCCGACGCGCAGGACGGCTTCCTGCTGGACGGCTTTCCCCGAAACGAGAGCCAGGCCGACGCCCTGAGCAAGGCGCTCCTCGAGCACGCCCGCGAGCTCACCGCGGCGCTGGTCATCGAGGTACCCGATGACGAGGTGGTCCGCCGGCTCGCGGGCAGGCGGGTCTGCGTCAAGAATCCCAGCCACATCTATCACGTCGAGTTCGACCCGCCCAAGCACGAGGGCGTCTGCGATCAGGATGGCTCACGCCTGATTCAGCGCGACGACGACCTGGAGGCGACGATCCGCAAACGCTTGGAGGAATACCACACTCAGACTGAGCCTCTGATCGGCTACTACGAGCAGACCGGCTTGTTGCGCAGCTTCGATGGGCTTCGGCCCGCAGACGAGGTGCACCGCCACATCCGGGCGACGCTTGCCACCGTGCGCCTGGAGGAACGTCTGTAGCGCTCAACGCTCCCTGACTGGGACTCGCGCTCCCGAGCTAAGCTGGCGTGGTGATCATCCGTAAGAGCCCAGCCGAGATCGACAAGATGGCGGCCTCTGGCACGATCCTGGTCGAGGCGATGGCGCTGCTCCAGGACAAGCTCGCCCCCGGCGTGAGCACCTTGGAGCTCGACGAAGTCGCAGAGAGCTTTATTCGAGACAGCGGCGCCACCCCTACATTCAAGGGTTTTCGCGGCTTCCCGGGCTCGATCTGCGCATCCCCCAACGCGATGATCGTGCACGGGATTCCTGGGGCCTATCGCCTGAAGGACGGCGACATCATCTCGATCGACATCGGCGTGACGCTGGACGGGTGGGTGGCAGACGCCGCACGAACCTTCGCTGTGGGCGAGGTGAGTCCCACCGCCCAGAACCTGCTGGCTGCCACCAGAGAGGCGCTGTTCGCCGGGGTAGTGCAATGCAAGGCGTCGAACAGGATGGGTGAGGTCTCAAGCGCGATTCAGCGCGTGAGCGAGGACGCCGGGCTGTCGGTCGTGCGCTCGCTCGTGGGCCACGGTGTCGGCCGGAGCATGCATGAGGATCCGCAGGTGCCGAACTTCGGCACACCTGGCAAGGGCCCGTTGCTCGAAGAGGGCATGGTGCTCGCCATCGAGCCAATGACCACCGCTGGACGTCCCGCCGTCCGTGTCGCGAGCGATGGCTGGGCGATCTTCTCCCAGGACTCCTCGCTTGCCGCGCACTTCGAGTTCACGGTGGCGATCACCGATCAGGGGCCAAGGGTCCTCACCCCATGGCACCTGGGTGCCAAGACCGACAACTCAGGCTCGGGGGGCAAGAGCGCACCGCAGACTGCGCCGGTCCCTTCAAGCGGCGCCGCCGGCGCCTGAGGCGAGCTCGCCGACGGTGCGCTCTGAGCGTTCGTCGCCGAGTCAGCCGACGAAGGCCCAGCCCAGGGTGCTACCATCGGTTGTCCTGCTCGCAGGTGGGGTTTGCCTTGCGAGCACATCCACGAGTCGGTAGCGGCTGCCGTCCCGGCAGCCAGAGCCGGATCGCCGGACCAGCCGAAAGGGACCATGAAGGTAAGACCGTCGGTCAAGCCGATGTGCGAGAAGTGCAGAATCATCCGCCGCCACGGCGCGGTGCTGGTGATATGCCAGAACAAGCGCCACAAGCAGCGCCAGGGATGATCAAGAGAGTGAACCGCTAAGTGGCACGCATCGCCGGCGTCAATCTGCCGCTCAACAAGCGCACCGAGATCGGCCTCACCTACATCTTCGGCATCGGGCGCTCAACGTCGAACAAGATCCTCGCCGAGGTCGACGTGAGCCCTGACACATATGTGCGCGATCTGACCGAGGAGGAGGTCTCCCGCCTACGCGACGCCATCGATCGATCGCTGACCGTCGAGGGCGATCTGCGGCGCGAGCGCTCGCAGGACATCAAGCGCCTGCAGGAGATCGCCTGCTATCGCGGCGTGCGTCATCGTCGTGGCCTGCCAGTGCGGGGCCAGAAGACGAAGACCAACGCTCGCACCCGGAAGGGACCCAAGCGGATGCAGATCGCGGGCAAGAAGAGGGCAGGTAAGAAGTAGTGGCCGGCCCCAAGCGCGCCAGAGGCAGGCGCAAGACAAAGAAGAACATTCCAGTTGGCCAAGCCCACATCAAGACGTCTTTCAACAACACCATCGTCTCGCTGACCGATACGCAAGGCAACGTGATCGCCTGGGAGTCCGCAGGCGGCGCCGGCTTCAAGGGATCGCGCAAGTCGACGCCCTTCGCCGCCCAGGTCACCGCCGATGCGGCCGCCCGCAAGGGCTTGGAGCAGGGGCTGCAGAAGGTGGAGGTCTACGTGAAGGGCCCCGGCTCGGGGCGTGAGACCGCGATTCGCTCGCTGCAGGCCGCCGGACTCGAGGTCACCGGCGTCAAGGACGTCACGCCTCAGGCTCACAACGGCTGCCGTCCCCGCAAGCGGCGGCGCGTGTAGGACACCAAGCAGCTCAACGTCTACGCAATCTTCGATCTGAGAACAGGCTAAATGGCACGAGACACAGGCCCACAATGCAAGCAATGCCGCAGAGAGGGCCAGAAGCTCTTCCTCAAGGGCGAGCGCTGCCTCACCGACAAGTGCGGCGTCGAGCGGCGCTCCTACCCGCCCGGTGAGCACGGCCGCGGTCGCCAGAAGCAGAGCGAGTACCGCTTGCAGCTGCGCGAGAAGCAGAAGGCCCGTCGCTACTACGGTGTGCTGGAGAAGCAGTTCCACGGTTACTACGAAAAGGCCTCTCGGCAACCAGGGATCACGGGCGAGAATCTGCTTGCCCTGCTGGAGTGCAGATTGGACAACGTCCTTGTTCGCCTTGGCTTTGCGGCATCGCGGCGCCAGGCAAGGCAGCTCATCAGACACGGTCACTGGACTGTCAACGGTCGCCGGGTGAACATCCCGAGCTATCAGGTCAGGCCAGGAGAGGTGATCGCGATCAAGTCCGGGACCACCGCCACACAGGTGGTGCGGGACGCGACCGAGTTGACCGGGCAGATACCAGCGTGGCTGCAGGCCGATCATGAGTCCTTGACGGCCAAGGTGCTGCGCAAGCCGGAGCGACGGGAGGTGGCTGCGCCGGTGCAGGAGCAGCTCATCGTCGAGCTGTACTCGAAGTAGAAGCTTTACCCCGCGCCGGCCGCCAAGACGCGCCGGTGCCTCAGAGCCGAGTCCACAAGGACGACGGTGCGACACCAAACCACAGAGGATCCTGATGCTCGACTTCCAAATCCCCCGGATCACTAGCGAGTCCGTGGATGAGAACCGCGGCACGTTCACGATCGAGCCGCTCGACCGCGGATTCGGCTACACCTTCGGGAACTCGCTGCGACGAGTGCTGCTCTCCTCGCTGGCGGGTGCAGCCGTCACGAGCGTGCGAATCGAGGGCGTGGCCCACGAGTTCTCCATCATCCCGGGCGTCAAGGAGGACGTGACCGACGTGGTCCTGAATCTCAAGGACATCGTCTGCCGCATGCACTCCGACGCCACCGAGGTCGAGGCGCCGCTGGTCGTCACGGGGCCAGGTGAGATTACGGCGAAGGACATCGACCTGCCCGCGGGCGTCGAGATCCTCAATCCAGAGGTCCATATCGCGACGCTCGAGAAGAAGACAAAGCTCGAGCTCTACATAACGATTGGCCGTGGCCGTGGCTACCGGCCGGCGGAGGAGAACAAGTCTCCCGATCAGCCGATCGGCGTGATCCCGATCGACTCGATCTTCTCGCCAGTGCGGCGCGTGGCCTATGCCGTCGATCAGGCGCGTGTCGGCCAGAAGACTGACTTCGACAAGCTGGCGCTCAACATCGAGACCGATGGCTCGGTCGACCCCCAGGCGGCGTTGCGTGAGGCCGCTGAGCTGCTGATATCGCAGCTGGCGATCTTCACCGACGCCGATCGTGTGCAGGAGCTGCGGGCCTCGCCAGGCGGCCAGCTCATCGACGGACATGGTGTGGTCGGCGGCGTGGGCGGTCCACCGGCGGCGCTGGGGGGCGAGGAGTGGAACATCCTGATCGAGGAGCTCGAGCTGGGTGTGCGCTCGTATAACTGCCTCAAGCGCGCCGGCATCCAGACCGTGGGCGATCTCATCTCCAAGTCCGAGAACGAGCTCAACGCGATCCCCAACTTCGGCAAGAAGTCGATCGACGAGGTGGTCGAGACGTTGCATGCGCGCGGCCTGAGCCTGCGTCAGGACTAGACTGGCTCCGATCTTCCAAGCAAGAGAGTTGAATCGATGCGACACGGCAATACACGCAACAAGCTCAGCAGGGACTCCGCGCATCGCAAGGCGCTGCTGATGAATCTCACCAAGGAGATCCTCGAGCACGAGCGGATCCAGACCACCGAGGCGAAGGCCAAGGCCGTCAAGCCGCAGGTCGAGAAGCTGATCACGCTCGCCAAGCGCGGAGACCTGCACGCCCGTCGCCAGGCTCTCTCAGCGCTCGCCCAGGACAAGTTCGCGGTGCACAGGCTCTTCGAGGAGGTCGCGCCCCGCTATGCAGACCGTCCCGGTGGGTACACGCGCATCCTCAAGCTTGGCCCGCGTCGCTCAGACGCCTCCGAGATGGTGCTGATCGAGCTGGTCTAGCATCGCGCTGGACGGCTCGGGACGCGCTGGGCGGGCTTAGGCGAGCCCGATGGTCACAAAGCTGACGCTGGAATATGACGGGACCGACTTTGCCGGCTGGGCAAGGCAACCCGGCTTGCGCACCGTTCAGGAGGTGCTGGAGGGCGCGCTGCGACAGGTCCTTGGCGAGCGCTCGGTGCACGGCGAGCCCCTCACACTCTCCGTCGCCGGGCGGACCGACAAGGGCGTTCACGCCTGGGCACAGGTGGCCAGCTACTGCCATGAGGCGCTTGATCCGCTGCGTCTGAACTCGCTGTTGCCGGCCGATGTCGCGGTCCTCTCAGCGGAGCCGGCGCCACCAGGCTTCGATGCCCGCCGGGACGCAACCAGCAGGACCTACTGCTACCGGGTTCTGGAGCGACGCGCCCGACCCGTCTTCACTCGCAGGCACGCTCTGTGGTGGCCGTCGGCGCTGGATGTCGATGCGCTGCACGCCTGTGCGGACCTGCTGCCAGGCCGCCACGACTTCACAGCGTTCACCCCCAGCGACACCGGCCACACGCGCTTTGAGCGAGAGATCCTCAGCGCGCAGTGGCGCCAGGAAGGGGATCTGCTCGCATTCTGGATCACGGCGGACACTTTCATGAGACACATGAACAGGGTGCTCGTGGGCACGATGCTAGAGGTGAGCTCAGGCAGGCGCACGATCGAGAATTTCGCCAGGCTGCTCGAGGGCGCCGACCGCGCTCAGGCAGGTCCCACCGCGCCGGCTCACGGTCTGGCGCTCGCATCTGTCTGCTATACGGCGGCTCCTATGCTGGGAGCCAGAGAATGCTGAACGTCCTGCTCACCAACGACGATGGGATCGAAGCGGCGGGACTGCAAGCGCTGCGCCTAGGGCTCGCTGCATTGCCGGATGTGCGCCTTGCCGTCATTGCGCCAGACGGCAATCGCTCGGCGATGGCGCGGTCGATCACCACCAGGCGCCCGCTCTGGGTGCAGGAGGTCTCCTTTCCCGACGGCACCGTCGGCTACGCGACGGATGGGACCCCAGTCGATTGCGTGCGCCTGGCGAGGCTTGGCCTGATCGATGGCTTCGACGCCGACATCGTTGTGGCAGGAATCAATCATGGCTCGAATCTGGGTGATGACATCACCTATTCAGGCACGGTCGCCGCTGCGTTGGAGGCATTGGTGCTCGGACTTCCTGGCATCGCGGTCTCCCAGCAGTCCTCAGCCCGGACGCTCGACTACAGAGAGGACGGCGGATTTCACTTCGCGGTGGCCACAGGGTTCGTGGCTCGTCTCATCGAGCGCTTGGAGGACTTCCCGCTGCCCGCCAAGACCCTGCTGAATGTCAACGTCCCCGCCGGCAGCCCAGCGGGAGTCAGAGTTACGAAGCTGGGCAAGCGCATCTATCGCGACGAGCTCAAGCTGCAGCTGGAGGAGGAGGGCCCGCCGGCGCGCAGACGCTACTGGATCTACGGCGACACGCCCGGCTTCCACGATGAGCAGGGCACCGATCTTGCGGCTGTGGCGGCGGGCTTCCTGGCGGTCACGCCGATCCATTTCGATCTGACCGATCGCAATGGCCTGCGGGCGCTCGACAGCATGGACCTGCAAGCCCTGCTCGAGCCCACGCCTGAGGATGCCTCGCCATGAAGCCCCCGGCCAAGGCCTCCGCGCGCGTGCAGGAGCTGCAGCGCACGATCGCGCATCACTCCGAGCGCTACTACGTGCACGACGATCCTGAGATCGGCGACGATCAATACGACGCCCTGCTGGACGAGCTGCGTGGCCTGGAGGCCACATATCCAGAGCTGCTGAGCCCCGACTCGCCCACCCAACGCGTCGGAGGGGAGCCTGTGGGTCGCTTGGAGAAGGTCAGGCACCTCGAGCCCATGCTCTCCCTAAGCAATGTGCGCACCGAGGAGGAGCTGCGCGCCTGGGTCGAGCGGATGAAGACCCATCTGGCGCGCGAAGGGATCGAGGAGCCTAGCTTCCAGTATGTGGTCGAGCCCAAGGTGGACGGGCTCGCTGTCAGCCTGCTCTACCGTGACGGAGCGTTGGAGCGCGGGGCGACTCGTGGCAATGGCGAGATTGGGGAGGACGTCACCCACAATCTCAAGACGATTGGATCGATTCCGCTCCAGGTACAGGACGTCCCGACGCTGCTGGAGGTGCGCGGCGAGTTGTACATGTCTCTGCACGACTTCACGGCGCTGAACGAGCGCCGGGCCGAGGCTGGACTCTCGACGTTCATGAATCCACGCAACTCGGCGGCAGGCACGATTCGCCAACTCGACCCCAAGCTCACCGCGGAACGGCCCCTCTCGATGTGGTGCTACCAGGTGGGTGTCACCGAAGGCCTCTCCTTTGCCACCCACTGGGATGCATTGCAGTGGTTGCGTGAGCACGGGTTCAGGGTCAACGCCGACATCAAGCTGCTCTCCAACGAGGACAAGGTGATCGAGCAGTGTCTGGAGTGGCAGCGGCGCAGAGGCGAGCTCGACTTCGAGATCGACGGGGTGGTCATCAAGGTCTCTGACCTGGAGCTGCAGCGCCGGCTGGGTGCGGTGGGGCGTGACCCGCGCTGGGCGGTCGCCTGGAAGTTTCCGCCCACGACGGCGATGACAAGGCTGAACGCTGTGATGTGGAACGTCGGCAAGTTCGGCGACATGAGGCCCTACGCCGTCCTCGAGCCCGTCGAGGTCGGTGGCGTGACGATCAAGCTCGCCACGCTCCACAACGAGGAGGATCTTGCGCGCAAGGACATCCGCCCAGGAGAGGATGTGATCGTGCTGCGGGCCGGGGACGTCATCCCGCAGGTGATCTCGCCTGCGCCACACGTCGTGGAGGGCAAGGATCGTCCGGATCCCCCGAGGCCACCCGAGCATTGTCCCTTCTGTGCGACCAAGACCGTCAAGCTCAGGGACTCCATCTTCACCAAGTGCCCCAACCGCGACTGTCCCGGGCGCACATGGCAGCTGCTCAAGCACTTCGTCTCACGCGGGGCCATGGACATCGACGGCATCGGGGAGAAGCAGGTGGCGCTCTTCCAGCAGCATGGGCTCTTGCGCTCTGCCGCCGACTACTACAGGCTGACCGAGGAGCAGCTCATCGGCCTGGAGGGAATTGGCGAGCTCTCCGCACGCAACATGCTGAGCGCGATTGAGGCGTCCAAGGCACGCCCGTTCGCGAAGGTGCTCTTCGCGCTGGGGATCGAGGAGGTGGGGGAGGTCACCGGGCGCAATCTCGCGTTGCGCTTCAGAGACGTGGACAAGCTGCTTGGCGCCTCGGTGCTGGATATCACCCAGACGCCGGGCATCGGCGCCAAGATGGCGCAGACGATCCGCCATCAGCTCGAGGACCATCGTCTGCTGGACCTGATCGCCGACCTGCGGGAGATCGGCCTGCGCTTCGCCGAAGAGGGCCCGCCACCCTCAGAGGGTGTCCTCGCAGGCAAGACCCTGGTGCTGACCGGCACGCTGCCCAGCTGGACACGCGAGCAGGCGACCGAGCGCATTCAGGCTGCCGGCGGCCAGGCGAGTGGCTCGATCTCAAAGAAAACGGACTTCCTCGTCGCCGGCGAGAGCGCCGGCTCCAAGCTCCAGAAGGCGGAGCGCTTGGGCGTGAAGGTGATCGACGAGGCGGGCCTGAGGGCGCTGCTCGATCAGTAGCGCGCCAGTGCGATCGCCATGTCGTCCTGGATGAGGTGGGCTTCAAGCGTCGGGATCCCATCGGTGAAGAACGCGAAGGCAAGCAGATGGCCGTTCTGGGATTCGCAGTAGCCCGCGAGGTTCGAGACACCAGTGAGCGTGCCCGTCTTGGCTTGGCAGCGCCCTTCAGCGGTCGTGTGGCGCATGCGTTCATCCAGTGTGCCGCTGCGTCCCGCCACTGCGAGGTCTGAGCGTAAGGTCTCTCCCACGGGCGTGGATGCGAGCTCGCTGAGCAGATCGACCACCTGGTAGGGGGAGGTTGCATCCTCGCGCGAGAGGCCTGAGCCGTCGACGAGCCTGGGGTGAATGCCGAACAGCGCGGGGATGGTCTCTCGCACCACTGCCGCACCCGCGGCAGTGGTGCCGCCGGTGCCATAGCGGGCCCCCAGGTCCTTGAGCAGCGTCTCGGCGAAGAAGTTGTCAGAGGGGGGCAACGTCAGGCTGAGCAGCTGGGTGAGCGTGGGGGATTGGGCTGCCGCCAGCTGGGTTGCGCCGGCCGGCGTGCTCGCCGCCCCACTGCCGGCGCCGATCGTGACGCCGTCCTGCTTGAGCGCGGCCCAAAGGGCTCGCGCCGCATACGCCGCGGGTGCGTGTGGCCCCCTTTCAGTGCCTGTCTCGCCACGGTTGAAAGCGAGTGCGGAGAGTGTGCCTTCCAGAAACGGGTCAGGCTCATAGTCGCTGGAGGGATCGCCTCTCAGCGAGTCGAAGTAGGACTCATCGCCCTCGATGGCGCCCGTCACGTGGTGGATGCCATCGGCCCTGACGAGGGTCGAGGCCAGCGAGGAGACCGAGGCGCCCACGCCGCCGTAGTAGCTCTTGATGAACGCACTGCTGCCGAAGGTGGGATCGCCGCCGCCGCGCAGATAGAGGCTGCCCCGCCAGACTCCTCCTGCTTCGAGCTTGCCGACACCCAGGACGGCCGTCTGCAGCCTCGCCGATGCACCCATGCGCTCAAGCAAAGTGGTGGCCGTGTAGAGCTTCTCCACCGAGGCCGGAGGCCTCATGTCCTGGGAGCGATCCGCATAGAGGACCTGTTTGGCGCTGATGTCATAGACGTAAGCGCCTGAGAGCTGACCAGCGATCTTCATCTGGTGGCCAAGCTCGGCCTGCAGGCCGGCGATTGAGCTATCAGCCTCGGCCGGTAAAGCCGTGCAAGCGCATGCCGCGCAGAGGACGGTGAGTGCGCGCAGCAGCTTTGTGGTGGTCGAGGTCATCTGCCGTGGCACACATCTCTAAAATGAAGCCACATGGGCAAGGTTGTCAAGCTGGAACCGTCAAAGCGCGCAGCGGCGAAGCAGCGCGCAGGCGGCTCGAAGTCGACAAAGCCCCCAGCCGGCCGAGCAGCGGCGCCGGGTGTGGCTCGATCGCGCAGGCCCAAGCCCCGGCGCCGTCCCGACAAGACGGCGCTGGTACTCGGCGGGGGCGGCTTCACAGGCGGGGTGTATGAGATCGGGGCGCTGCGAGCGCTGGACCTGCTCGCGGTGAACAGCACCGTCAACAACTTCGATGTCTACGTTGGCACCTCGGCCGGTGCCTTTGTCGCCGCACTCTGCGCCAACGGGGTGACGCCCGAGGAGATGATGCGGGTCGTCGTGAAGGGAGGTGCCCGACCCTTCCGCTCCGCGGATCTTGGCGATCTGCTGCGTCCGAACCTGGGGGAGCTGGTTCGCAAGAGCGCGACGTTCCCGCTGCATCTGGCCTCGCTGGCACGCCAGCTCGTCGCCCAGCGAGGCCAGGCGTCGCTGATGGATGTTGCGTTGGGATTAGCCGAAGCACTGCCCTCAGGCCTCTACAGCGGCGGTGGCATCGAGAGCTACATGCGCTCCGTGCTGGGCGATGGGGGCCGTAGCGATGACTTCAGGGACTGCGAGCAAGAGCTGTACATCACGGCGACCGATCTCGATACGGGCGAGCGGGTGGTGTTCGGCTCCGAGGGCTTTGCCGATGTGCCGATCTCCACCGCTGTGCGGGCATCTGGCGCGCTGCCGATGCTCTATGCGCCGGTTCGCGTGGATGGCCGCGAGCTCATCGATGGTGGAATCGTGTCGACCACCAACATCGACATCGCGGTGGACGCCGGCGCCAAGCTGATCGTGGTTGTCAACCCGATCGTCCCGTACGTCAACGACTTCGAGCAGAGCATCCGCACGCTTGGTGGAGTACGTGCCCGCAGGGTCTCAGATATGGGCTTCCCGCAGATCGGCTATCAGGCCTTCAAGCTGCTCGCACACAGCCGCCTGCACGAGATGGTCGACATCTGGGGAGATCGCTATCCAGGCGTTGACATCGTGTTGATCGAGCCCGACCTGAGAGATGAGCTGATGTTCAGGACGCCGATGATGAACTTCGCCTCTCGCATCGAGATCGCCAAGCATGGCTTTCAGACGGTCACCTACCAGATCGCTCGCGAATATGAGCGCTATCAGGAGATCTGCGAGCGCCACGGGCTCGAGATCTCGCCTGAGCGGATGCGCAGCGTGGTGGAGCGATTCGAGTCCGAGTCAGACCACGCAGGCGGCTGGCGCAGGATCCTCGAAGGGACCACGAGCGTGCTGCTGCGCCAAGCCGGCGCCTCCGAGTAGCAGCACCGCCAGCTCAGAGCAGGGAGGTGTCCAGTGCGCGTAGTAGCCGTTCGGTGCTGGCACTGTCGCGTACTGTGATTCGCACGTGCTTTGGCTCGCCCAGGGCGGCGCCGTCGGCCACGAGTACTCCCGACCTGGCGAGGCGTGCTGAGAGCTCGCCTCCGTCGACTGCGTGGTGTGCGGCCCATAGGAAGTTCGCCTGGCTGTCGGTCACGTCGAAGTGGCGTTGACGCAACGCGTTGGTGAGCTCTGTGCGTTCCTGTGCGAGCGCCTTGACGGCGGATTGTACGAGCTCTGAGCAGCTGCGCAGGGCCTCCAGCGCGGCGTGTTGGGATACCTCGCTGACGCCGAGGTCGGGCTCGAGCTCTGTGAGGAGCGCCTCAGACCCGGGTCCGCCGAGGGCATAGCCGACGCGCAGGCCCGCGAGGCCCCATGCCTTGGAGAAGCTGCGGAAGATGAGCAGCTTGGGATGTTCCTCCAGCAACCCCAGCGATGAGTCCTGTGGTTGTGCGTCTGAGAACTCGATCAGCGACTCGTCGAGCAGTACCGCGACGCCCTCTGGCAGTCCGAGCAGCAGACGTTGGAGCTCGGCTGTCTCCAGCAGCTCGCCAGTAGGGTCGTTGGGGCTCGCGAGCGCGATCACTCTTGTGTCGTGCTGGCCGATCGCCTCGAGCAGGGCGTCCACTCCGCCTGTGACCGGGACGGCTTGGCCATGGGCGCGGCGGGCCATGATCGGGAAGAGGGGGTAGGAGGGCCATGAGGTGAGGAGCACCTGGCCTGGTTCGATCAGCGCGCGTGTGGCTGCGGCGAGCAGCTCGGCCGCGCCGTTGCCCACGATCAGCCTGCCCGCCGGCACGCCGGTGCGCTCTGAGAGCTCGTTGCGCAGGGCGGTGCCCCGGATGTGTGGGTATCGATGCAGTCCGCGCCTGGCGACGAAGGTGATCGTGTTCACGATGTTCGGGTGCGGCGGCTCGGGCCAGGTGGTCTGCGAGAGGTCGAGTGTCTCGACTCGGGTCAGCGCCTTGCGTCGACGCTCGGCCGCTTCGTCGCGCAGATCGCCGTTGACCTCCTCCTCCGAGAGGCCCTCGAACTGGCGGTAGTAGTCGCGCAGGCCCACAGAGTCGCTAGCCGGTTACGAGCGGCGCGAGGTGGCAGACCACGGGCTCTTGGCGCATCCCGAGGCTCATGTGCCGCTTTCGCCCGGTGCTCCGAGGCCACCGGGGCCGTGAATCACCACGAACCAGAAGGCGAAGCCAAGAGCGACGACCACGGCCGTGATCGCAAAGATGCGCCCAAGGACGCCAGAGCGCTGATCGTGACCGGCGGCACGCCGCACGAGGATCCAGGTGTGGTCGAGCTTGCGCAGGACGATGAGCGCTCCGAACAGCAGCCCAAAGAGCCCGGCGAAGGAGGTGAGCAGGCCCAGGCCCACGCTTCCGGAGTAATAGTCAGCCTGTGAGCCGACCCATAGGCACGCGATCGGGATCGGTCCAAAGCAGGCCAGGCTGACTATGAAGATCGCCGTACACAGGATGGTCGAAAGCACGCGGTCAACACGCTGGCGGGCGAGGCTGCCCCGCTCGGGAAGATTGCGAAAGCGAACCGGCGCCGTACCGGGCCGCCGACCGACGAACAGCCCCCCGGTATCGCTTGGATCAGATCGCATTCCCGCTCTCTATGCTAGCCCGCGTAGAGGGCGTCGAGGATGGAGGCGTACTTCTCGTTGACGATGTTGCGCTTGACCTTGAGCGTGGGCGTGAGCTCGCCGGTCGCTTGGCTGAGGTCGTGGTCGAGGATCGCGAACTTCTTGACCTGCTCGACCTGGGCGTAGCGCTCATTCACCCGATCCAGCTCGGCACTGATCAACTCAAGGATGGCCGGCTCCTGTGCAAGCGAGGGGATGTCCGTCGGCAGGTCATGTTCCTGGGCGTAGCGCGGGATCTCCTCCTCATCCAGGGTGATGAGAACCACCGGATAGGGACGCTTGTCGCCATGCATGACCGCCTGCGAGATCCAGCGACACTGCTTGAGGTCGTTCTCGATGTTTGCCGGCGTGAGGTTCTTGCCGCCCGCGGTGATGATGATGTCCTTCTTGCGCCCGGTGATCGAGAGATACCCTTCCTCGTCGATCGATCCCAGGTCGCCGGTATGCAGCCAGCCATCTTCGACCGCGCCGAAGCTAGCGTCGGCGTTCTTGTGGTAGCCCTGGAAGATGTTGGGCCCCTTGATCAGGATCTCGCCATCGTCGGCGATTCGCAGCTCGACCCCAGGCAGCGGTTGCCCGACGGTGCCGAACTTATGGTTCTCGATCGTGCAGACGGTCGCCGCTGTCGCGGTCTCGGTCATGCCGTAGCCCTCGAACACGGGCACGCCACATGCCCAGAAGAATTCGAGGATCTCACGCCCGATCGGAGCGGCTCCACTGACAGCCTGGCGCACCTGCCCGCCAAAGATCGCTCGCACGTTCTTGAACAGTTTCTCGTCGGCCTCTTCGAAGGGCTTTTGCAACTCGGCAGGGATCTCCTCGCCACGTGCCAGGAGCTCGTGCACCTTGAAGCCCAGCGCGACGGCCTCCTTCGCCTGTTGCTGCTCCTCCTCGGATTGAGCGGCAATTGCGCTCTGGGCGAGCGTGAAGACCTTCTCGAAGACACGCGGCACGGAGGGCAGGTAGGTGGGTTTGACCTCCATGAGCTCGGCGACGATCTGGGTCGTGTCGCCGCCGAAATAGGCGATGGTGCCGCCGAGTTGAAACGCCACGAGCTGAATGAGCAGGGCGAATGAGTGGGCAAGCGGCAGATAGAGGTAGATGACCTCCTCCTCAGAGATTTGCCCTATCTCGCCGATCATGTCCACAATCGCGCGGTAGTTGCCATGGCTGAGCACACAGCCCTTGGGAGGCCCTGTGGTGCCGGAGGTGTAGATGTAGGTGAAGGCATCCTCTGGGCGCACCGCCGCTCTGCGTGCCTCCAGCTCGCCAGCCTCGCGTGAGCGGCCGCGCTCGCGAACCTCCTCGAGGGTGATGGCCTCCAGCGAAGACTCATCGGCAGGCGGGTCCATGACGATCACGGTGCGCAGCAGGGGCACGTTCTGCTTGATCGCAGCGATCTTGGCAAGCTGCTCGGCGTTCTCGCAGATGATCGCGCAAGCGTCGGAATCAGAGATGACCCATTCGCACTCCTGCGGCGAGTTGGTCTGGTAGATCGGGACTACCACTGCGCCTGTCTGGGTTGCGGCCATGTCGGCATAGGACCACTCAGGCCGGGTGTTGGCGAGGATGCAAATACGCTCGCCGGCTTGCAGCCCCAGGTCGATCAGGCCAAGGCCGATCTCTTGGGCGATCGTTGCCAGCTCCCCATAGCTGACGTCCTGCCAGGCCCCATCTCGCTTGTAGCTGATGGCCCTGCTCTCGCCATATTCTGTGGCGGCGCGAGACATGAGATCGACGATTGTCTGTGACCCCGTGGCCTGCGGCGCGATGCTTGCCTCCATGTCTATCTCCTCCTCAGGTGGAGCTGACGAACCTTGCACCCCAAGAGGATATGTCTTAGGAGCTCGCGCTCCAAGCTGGAGGAGTGGGGCCGACATCAGTCTGAGTCCAGAATATACTCTAGTAGGAAAAAGCTACCATAAGTAAGAAGATGGCGAGCACCACCAGCGAGCGTCCCACAAGCGAGCATCCCGCGCGACTCAGGGCGGCACATCTGGGGCCCGAGCGCAGACGGCCCATGATCCTGGATGTCGCCTTCGAGCTGTTCATCGAGCGCGGCTACAGAGGGACTTCGATGAATGCGATCGCGCGAGCCGCCGGCGTGACCAAGCCGGTCATCTACTCGTGCTTTCCCAGTAAGTCAGAGCTGTTCATGGCGCTGCTGGACCGCGAGGAGCAGCGCATGCTCGAGCAGCTGGGAGAGGTGCTCAGAGCAGGGGCTCTGAGCGAGGACCTCGAGGCGACGCTGGTGGCCGCTTACACGGCATTGCTCCAAGCTGTCAGCGACAGCCCCGCGTCCTACAGGATGACGCTCCTGGGCGGCGGAGATGCGGACGCTGTGGTCGACGCACGGGTACGTCGTGGACGTGAACGACACCTCGCCGGTATCGAACTGCTTGCTCGAGGCTGGCTGGAGCACCGGATTCCGGCTTCGCGGCTGGACAGCACAGTCCAATTCGTGGGTCAGACACTCCTGAGCATCGGCGAAGGCGGCGTGCGCACCATGCTTGCCTCGCCACAGCGATGGACTCCAAAGACCCTTGGGCGCGAATTGGGCGGACTGGCCACCCACGGTTATCTGGCGCTCATGCAGAACGCCATTCGGCACTGAGCGCGGTAGCGCCGGCCGCGACGGATCAGCCCTTGAGCGCCGCCACTCGATGCCCTGTCGGCTGTGAGGCGCCGATGGTGGCAAGGAACAGGCTCTTGTCGATCCGTCCCTTGAAGATCGGGACACCAGCTTCCAAGCACTTGGAGAGGACTTCCCTGCGCTCGATGCCCGCTTCGCGTGCCAGCTCGGTCGGCGTCAGATGATTGGCCATGATCCTCCTATCGATGCATATTTTGCCTTGGCTACGTATAGCGCCGCAGCCGGACGCTCGCATAAAGATTCCCGCAAAATGCGTTGACTACACAGGGTTGGGCACATCCAGAAAGGTTTGCTGCAGATCGAATCGCTGGGCCAGATGCTCTCCCAAGCGCTTGACGCCGAAGACCTCGGTCGCGTAATGGCCAGCCGCTATGTAATGAATCTTGCCCTCCCGAGCCTGCGCCATCGCTCGCTCCGTCGGCTCGCCTGTCAGGAAGGCATCAGCTCCCACGGCGATTGCATCAGAGAGGAAGTCTGTACCCCCTCCAGAGACGATCGCCAGGCGCTTGATCTCAGGCGGGCCGTACTCGAACAGGAGCGGCTCCCGGTCTGTGATGGTGCTGACCCGTGCCACCAGCTCACCGGTGGGGATCTCCTTTGCGAAGCTCGCGAGGAATCCGATGGGCGTTCCGTGATGCATGGCGATCGGCTCCAGCTCGTCGGCGCCCAGAGCGCGAGCGAGCAGCGCATTGTTGCCGAGGACTGGATGAGCGTCCAGCGGCAGGTGGTAGGCGGCCAAGCCCATGTCGGTGTCGAAGAGGATCTGCAAGCGACGCTTGAGCGCGAGATCGATCAGACCGAATCCAGATCCCCAGAAGAGCCCATGGTGGACGATCAACAGCTCGACCCCCTGGTCTCTCGCGCGCTCGAAGAGCTCGAGATTGGCGCTCACGCCTGTTGCAATCCTGCTCACCTGCGGGCGCCCGGGAACTTGCAGCCCGTTGGGGCCATGGTCCTTGAAGCGCTGCGGCTGGAGCAGCCCATCGAGCTCGGCGATGATCTGGGCAACGGCTACTTCCATCGTTCCAGGAGCCGACGATAGCGGTATGGGATACTGACCAGGAGCGTCGGGGCGTGGCGCAGCCTGGTAGCGCGCACCGTTCGGGTCGGTGAGGTCCCCGGTTCGAATCCGGGCGCCCCGATAAAAGAAACCCCTGCTAACGCGGGGGTTTCTGCGTTCCAGGCGTTGCCCTGACCTGTGGCTGGCGAGGCTGAATTGGGCGTTTTATGCCTTTTGTGTGCCCAAACGTGGCCTTCTACGAGCGCCTTGAGGCGCTCGCGCTCCTGCGGGCTGCGACGCATCATGTGCGAGTAGACGCGCAACGTGAACGCTGGGTCTGTGTGCCCAATCTGGGCCATCACATCGATGGGGTCCCTGCCGATCGCAATGAGGATCGACGCGAACGTGTGCCTGAGCTTGTGCGGCGTTATTCCCTGGGGTAGCGGCTGAGCGCCGCGCTGCGCAAGCAGCTCTTCCGCCCGATGCACCACCGCGGAAACCGCGATCCAGGCGGCTGCGTTGCCTGGGCCGACAGGCGCGTGGGAGCCTGCGGTGCAGCTGTCGGCTGGTGGCCACGCCGCTGACGATGCGAACGTGGCTCTCAACAATCGCGGCGAGGCGGTTGCGACGTGGGAAGAAGAGGTCCCTGGCAATCTGATCGAAAAGCAAAGAGCGCCGGCGCCACGGATGGATGCGGTCAGGCCAGGGCGCCAAGCCCAGTGGCAGGCTCCGACTCCGATCGCTGGCGAAGGAGGCGCACCCGTGGGGCTCGATTTGGGTGGCGAGGCGCTGGCGGTGTGGGAAGCCCCGGAAGGTCTCATCCAGTCTGCGGTGGGCAGTGTGCCTGGCAGTGGATGGCAAGTGCCGGTGAATGTGTCTACCCCGGAATCACAGGCGGAATCGGCGCCCGAAATGGGAGCGAGGATGGCAATGAATGCCAGCGGCCGTGCAGTTCTGGTCTGGGAACACCACGAACGCCTGCGTAACCGCGTCTACGCGGCGTTCGGCTCAGCCACCAACGGGCGCTGGGGGGCGCCAACGCTGCTCTCCGACTCATCCTGGGCGCACAATCCACCGGCTCCGTGCCCTCCGGGTGCAGACTGTCCGAGGAACGGACTCCCCGCAGCGAGCCCCAGCGTCGCCATCGATCCTCAGGGTGATGCGCTCGCGGTGTGGGAGCGCTCGACCGACGGTCATTCCGACGGCACCATCCAGGCGGTGTCGGGCGCCAATGGTTTGTGGCAGAGGCCGTTCGAGATCGCCCCTGCCGGGGGACGCCCAGTCGTCCGGTTAGACACGCGCGGGGATGGGGTCCTGCTTTGGGAATCGGAACCAACCGGTATGGAGGCCAGAACGTTCTCGGGAGTCTTCGCTGCGGTGAGGCACCGCAAGTGACCTATCGCGAACCTGTTAGAAACCCTGTCGCATTGACGTCAGCTCAGGCCGTCACCCCTGCGTCCCGGTCCCGCACATGGTTTGTCTTGACAGGCTGCAGGACACCGTCCCCGGCTCGTCCGAGACGCGCGGGAGCGCTGGTAGCGTCTCGGCTTGGGGTTGAGGAGGACTGCGGGATGCCCCACTTGGCGTGCTGAGTGCTCAGTCGGCGTCGGCGGCTATCCGGTCGGCCAGCGCCTCGACCAGACGATGCCCGCCCATGTCATCAAGGAGCCCGCGTAGGGCTACCTGGATCACAGAATGGAAACCCGCATGATCGTCGGCGGGCTACTCTCGCGTGGGACGCAGGGATGCGTCCCGTTCTAATCGTTCAGGGGGCGGTGTGCTTCACCTCTGGCCCGGGCGGCGCTTTGTCGTCGTCTCGGCCCCGCCCCTTTTGTTCGGCCATCTCAGACGAGCCGGTGCGGGCGGACCTGTGGCCCGGCGTGCGTCGGCAACGCCGGGCCAGATCAACGCGCTTACGTTTACGTCAGGAAAGCGAGTCGGCGATATGGGGCACAGCCCGCTCGATGGTGAGCATGGGCTTGGTGTCGTACTCGACCCATTGCGTGTAGTTCTGGATGTTGCGGTAGCCGGTCTCCAGCTCATCATTTTCCGCGATCACCACGCCGTGACTGCTGTCGGCCGCCACGTAGTGCGCTATTACGCCGGGTCCTGTGCCCTCCTTGGCGAAGACGTCCAGCAGCTCCTTGGTTTCAGCCTTGCTGAGGAACGGCTTGATCTTGTACGTCGTGATGAAAATCATTCTCCCGCCTTTTCCGTTGGTTGCGTCGCGCCGCAGACTACGCGCTTGGATTCCGCAGAGTGTTGGCGAATCGCTGATGTCGCCGGCACTCCTCCAGCATGCGGAGGCTGCTCAGGCGCCGTAGCGGGCGAGCCGATGCCCTCGGGATCGCGCATCCCGCCTTTTGCTTTCGTCGCCGGGTGCGCGGCATCGGGGAATCTGGCCGGGGTCGGTGCTGCGCGTGGTGGAGGATGAGCGGCTGGTCGTGGCGCGGTAGTCGCGGGTGGGGCTGTCGCCCTGAGGGCGACAGCCCCACGCCTGAGGTCAGGAGGCCTGGTCGGCGCCGTCATCCGGCTCTGCGTCGTCGGGGCGCCCGCCGAAGCGCACGCGGCCGATGACGGAGTGCTTGGAGCGCTTGGTGGCGTCCTGAGCCTCCCACTCGCGGTAGACGAGCCGGCCTGTGACGGCGATCGCGCGGCCCTTGCCGAGGTACTTGGCACAGGCCTCGGCGCTCGCACCGAAGGTCGCCACATCGATGAAGAGCGGCGGCTGATCCGGCTGGTCGTTGACAGCCAGGCGCATGTCGCAGACGCTGCGCCCGTCGGGCAGGGAGCGAAGCTCCGGATCGCTGGTCAGATGGCCGACCAGGGCGACGCTGTTGACCGCTGGTGCTTGGGTGCTCATCTGGTCCCTCTTGTGGGATCGGGTGGTTGACAGCGACCTGGGAGCCGGCGAGCGGACGCGCGGAACCGAGCCCTAGCTAGTTGACGTGCCTACATACGTTGTGAACGGTTGAGGAGGCATCCGGGCCTCTTCCCAGGCTGTGGGTCTGCGAGAACTCACGACTCTGGGAGGACCCGGATGCAGATCCACGGTAGAGCGAAGCTCGGACCGGCAGGACGACTGGCGTTGTGCGAGGCAGTGGGAGCTGGGCTGACGTTTCGTCAGGCTGCGGCGTTGCTGAATGTCTCGCCGGCAACTGCGCATCGTTGGTGGCATCGATATTGCGACGCTTCTGCGCAGAAGCGTCATTCATTAGCGTGGGCGGCGGATAGGTCGAGTCGTCCTCATCACTCTCCCAGGCTGCTTGATCAGGCTTGCCAGGAGCGGATCTGTGAGGCGCGCAGGCGCACTGGCTGGGGTCCGCGCCTGATTGCGGGCCAGACAGGTCATCCACACTCGACCGTCTGGAAGGTGCTCCGCCGTCACGGTCTCTCACGGAGACCGAGAACACCCCGAGATGCGGTGCGTCGCTACGAGTGGCCGTGTCCGGGCGATCTACTGGTTCGCCCCGGGAATCTTGGAGGCCTTGATCTGACCCGGCTTTCTTGGAGTCGGGGGTTTGGAATCAGGCGGCGGTCTCTCGTTGTTGGTGTTGGTTCTCGAACTCGGTGGGTGTGAGCATCTGTAGGGCGCTGTGGCGTCTGCGGGTGTTGTGCCAGATCTCGATGTAGTCGTGGATCGCGGTGGCGAGCTCGACCCTTGTCTTCCATCTTCTGCGGTTCAGCTCGACCTGCATGCGGGCCCAGAACGCCTCGACCATCGCATTGTCGAACGGGGCGCCGACGGCACCGACAGATGGTGCGAGGCCGGCTTTTGTGACCTTCTGACTGAAGACCCATGATGCGAACTGCACTCCCTGGTCGGAGTGAATGATTCCACCCTCTCCTGGTGCCCTGCGGTTCAAGGCCATGCCGAGAGCGTTCGTGACGAGCAGGCCGGTTTGGCGGCTGTCGATCGACCAGCCGACGAGAGGCTGTCCGACCTTTGTGTGTGTGAGTTGGGTTTGGTTTAGTTGGGTAGTCGGTCTCCGAAGTGGATCTTGAGGCCTCGTAGTGCTGCTGTCCAGTTGAATGCTTGTTGCCATTTGCCCTCGGCTCGCCGGATAGCGAGGTAGATAAGCTTGGTGGCGGCTTGCTCGTCGGGGAAGTGTCCTCTGGTCTTGATTGCCTTTCTGATTTGCCGGTTGAGGTTCTCGATGCTGTTTGTGGTGTAGACGGCTTTGCGTAGGTCGGCGGGGAACGCGAGGAACGGGGTGATGTTCTCCCACCGAGCTCGCCAGGACTCCGCGATCATGGGGTACTTCTCGCCCCACTTCTCGTCGAAGTCCTGCAAGGCCGCTTCGGCTGCCTCGACGTTCACGGCCCGGTAGATCGGCTTCAGGTCGCCGGCGACGCGCTTGCGCTCGGTGTAGGCGACGTAACGCATCGATGAGCGGATCTGGTGAACGATGCAGCTCTGAACCCATGCTTTCGGGAAGACTGCCTCGATCGCGTCGGGGAACCCGTTCAGCCCGTCGACGCAGCACACCAGGACGTCCTGGACGCCGCGCTGGTGCAGGTCGTTCAGGACAGCGAGCCAGAACTTCGCGCCCTCGGTGTCTTGCCACCAGATCCCGAGGACCTCGCGTTCGCCCTCGACGCTGACACCGATCGCGAGGTAGCAAGCCCGGTTTTGGACGGAGCGGTCTTCACGGACCTTGACCATCAGGCAGTCGAAATACGCGATCGCGTAGACCCGCTCCAAAGGCCGTGTGCGCCACGCCTGCACGTCCTCGAGAATCGCGTCGGTCACGCGGCTGATCGTGTCGCGGCCGACGTTCACGCCATAGAGATCGCGTAGGTGACTTTCGATGTCACGGACGCTCATCCCGCCCGCGTAGAGGCCGAGAATCTTCTCGTCCAGCCCCGCCAGCCGCGTCTGGCGCTTGCCGACGAGCTGCGGCTCGAACGTGCCGGCCCGATCCCTCGGGGTATTCACAGCGACCGGCCCGAGCTCACTCTGAACCGTCTTCGGGGTCGACCCATTGCGATGATTCCCGGCACCATCAGGGGGAGCCTGCCCGGGTGGATAGCCGAGATGCTCTGTTAGCTCCGCGCCAAGCGCGGTCTCAATCACACGGCCCGCCAGCTGGCTGAGGAAACCGCCGGGGCCCGTGATCTCCTCAGGCTCCAGGCCCTTCAACGCGTCCTGGAGCTCATCCGCGGGCAGCAACCCCGCCAAACGATCAACGACATCCTCGGCTACCGCCGGCGGCTCACCAACCGGCTTCGTGCTCGTCTTGGACTTCATGGTCTGCGTACTCATCAGGGGTCCTTTCCGGGCCGACACACAAGCCCGATCGCTCACCCCAACCACACACAGAAGACCGGACAGACCCGCCGACGACCATGCGTGAGAACGCGTCGATGACCGCGCAGCAGTAGATCTTGCCCTCACGCGTCGGGTGCTCTGTGATGTCGGTCATCCACAGCCGGTCGGGCCCGTCGGCTCTGAAACGGCGGCGCACGAGGTCCAGCGAGCTGGGCTTGCCGACCCTCGCGCCTCTGGGAAGACGGCGTTTCGGTAGCCCGTAGATCCCCAGGCGCCTCATCAGCAGGTGCACCTGGCCCTTGCCGACATGGATGCCGCGGCCATAGCGGAGCTCCGCGGTCACGCGCAACGTGCCGTAGGTGCCGCCAGAGTCCTTGTGGACCTGTGCGATCTCGCCGGCAAGCCATGCGTGCCGCAGCGTCCTCGCTGACGGCGGGCGCCCCTTCCAGTCGTAGTAACCCGACGGAGCGACACCCAGCATCAGACAGGCCCTCTGAACGTCGAATCCCTGCCCGGTCAGGGAGGCAATCACCGGGTAGAGGCTTTTGGGGGAAGGTTCTGCTCGAGGAACACCTCGTTGACCTTCCGGGAGACCGCCAGTTCGGTCTCCAGCTGACGGATCCGTCTCTTCGCGGCAGCGAGCTCCATCTGCCCCTCGGTGCTCAACCCCGGCGCCTCACCACGATCGATGCGCTCCCGCTTCAGCCAGCCATAGATCACGGCCTCGCTCATCCCGAACGTCTCGGACAGCTGCGCTACCCGTGTGCCGGAGCGAGCGAGCTCCACAACCTGCTTGCGTACCTCGACTGGATACCTGCTGGGCATTGCTTCCTCCTCGCTGAACGCCGGAGGATTCCAGAAACCCAACTCCGCTAAACCAAGGTCAGATCACCGTCTCCAAGAAACCCGGGACGGTCCACTACTGCACATGGATACGGCCCGCCATGCCCGCTTTGAGCGTCCTGGGCATCGCGTCACTGGAGATCGCTCACAGCGCAGCCGTGACTGGATGGAGCCAGGGACACGCGTGGGCTATGACTTCGCACACGCAATCGTTGATGACCACACGCGCCTGGCCTATGTCGAGCTGCACAGCGACGAGCGTGCGCAGACCGTCACCAACTTCGTCGCCCGGGCCCTGGCGTGGTTTGAGGGACAGGGCATCATCGCCAAGCGGCTGATGAGCGACAACGCCTGGAGCTACACCCGCAACCGTTCGCTGCGCGACCTTCTCGCCGCTCGAGAGATCAAGCACCTACGCACCAAGCCCTACCGACCCCAGACCAACGGCAAGATCGAGCGCTTCCACCAGACCATGCGCCGCGAGTGGGCTTACGGACTCACATACCGCTCACACCACCACCGCAACCAAGCCCTGCCACACTGGCTCGAGCACTACAACACGCGCAGACCACACTCAGGGATCGCCAACCAGCCACCCATCAACCGCGTTCACAACCTACGTAGGCAGGACAGCTAGGGCGAGGGGAAGGGAGCTACGCGACCTTGGAGCGCGGGTCAGCCGTCGGCAAGGATGGGCGATGGCAACTTGCACCGTTTCCACGGGGAGAAGGGGACCGAGTGCGCACCAAGCTGGCCTGCCAACGGCAAGCGTCGGCTACCGGCGCCGGTGTGGCAGCAGTGGGCGGGGCGGTCAGAAGGCTTTGATGACTCGGAGTGAGCGCGCTAGAACAAAACTATGATCAGACCCACTCCACCCGTCGTCGTCGATGCGTGCGAGATCTCGCGAGGGCGTTGGAGTCTCGGATACCACGTCGCGCCGCTTGGCGAAGTTGAATAGAGCCGGGCCGTCGCGAGGTGGTCAACGCTCGCTGTCGCTGTTGTTGGCGCGATGCCAAGTTGCCAGAGGCGCTGCTGCAGAGGGCGTGCCGACTTCGCCGAGCACGCGGAGCTGTTCTCAGCCGCTTGGCTCCGTCGGGCCGGGGTCGCTCGGCTCTATGGGCTCCGTCGTCTGCACCTCGGGATTTCGCGTAGCCGCCTCGGTGGCGTTGGCCTCTTCGCGCAGTTCTTGGCTGCCCCGCGCTGTCTGGGCGTCGCGGGATTCGGCTGGGCGTCGGACAAGGAACCCTGGCCATTTCATGTCGCAAGCATATAGAAGTGCGCAAGCCGGGCGCCGGATCGGGCGGAGGCCTTTGGCGACCACGGCGAGTCGTCGCCGTGGCGTTGCCAATCGCGCTGCGGACGCGTTCGCCGCGGCGTAATAGCTGCGATTGCTACAATAACTGCGGCAATTGTGTTAGCAGCGTCTATTGTGCTACGCTACTGCCATGTCCGCCGTAGCCGCCCGCACGCGCTCGGAGCACCTGCGCTCCCTACCGACGCTCTCGCAGGCAGCCGGCTTCATCGGACTGGACACGGGCGGCATGAGCCGCGCGGTTCGCGCTGCCGGCGTCGAGCCGCAGCGATGGGGCCGCCGCGACAAGCACCTCCGAGTCGGCGAGATCCTCCAGGTCGCCCGCGTCGCGCAGCGCGCGTCGCTGGAGGAGGTGGCGGGCGCCATCCTCGAGTGGACCGAGTCGAACCATCCCGAGGCGGTCGGCCAGACCACCGCCAAGATCGACGAGTTCTTCGCGCAGCTCCCCGAGCCTACCGCCGCCCCGCCGGAGGAGTTCCTCGCCGAGCTGCGTGCCGCGCTGCCCGCGCGCTGGGCGCGCAAGGCAGAGGAGATCTGGCGCGCTCACGTCCCCAGCATGTAGTAGTCGCCCCGGTAGGCGTCGCTCTGGGGGCCACGGCGAAAGCCGAAGTCCGCAAGCTCGCTCGCGCTCAGCGCGATGCCGCTGTCCAGGACCAAACCCACCCGCCCTGCTCGGACCGTCTTGCGGTCGATGGCGGCGGTGACGCACACGAGCAGCCACAGCGCCACGAAATACTCGGCGCGCAGCGCCGGGTCCTCGATGCCCTTGCGAATCGCTGCTGCCGTGATGAGGTGTGGCGTGGCCGCCGAGCTCGGCGCGCCCGGTTGAGGGTGCCACGCGAGGATTGCCGCGACGCGGTTGTCGTTGCGAAGGTCGCTCGCCAGCGGCCGGCGTCCCTTCTGCCCGTCGGCCATGTGCCACGCCTTCAGCGGCGCGCGCTCGGTCGGCGGCGGATAGAGGTGCTCATATGCCGTCGCAAGTCGCCAGCGAGTCGCCCGTCCGGCTGCGGGGGCGGGCGAGGGGAGCAGATGGTCGAGTCCGATGCGGGTCTCGCCCTCTCCCGCCTTGTGCCCGCGCTGCACGGTGATCGCGCTCTCCAGACGCCGGATCAGGTCGTCTCGGCTCGGCGGACTCAAGGCATGGGTAATCTCCACGCCGTGGTGGTCGCAACGGCGCCATGCGGGACCACCGTCGCCGCCGCGCCGCAAGCGCGGCAGCGAATCTAGCGTGATCGACGGAGGAGACCGCGATGGTGCATGTTGAGTTCTGGCGTCCGGGCAGTGAGATCGGCCAATCGGAGTGCGTGGCGACGCTCACCCAGCGCGGGCGAGAGGCACCGCGAATCGAAGGCCGCGAACCGCAGGTCGTAGACCTGGAGCGAATGGTGCCGAGCGTCCGCACCGGCGAGACGATCAGCTTCGAGCCTGACCCCGAAGAGTGGCTCGGAGCCTGGCCTGGCTTCTACCGCTCGCCGTACCTGCGCGCCGAGATCGTCCACGACGAACCACCCCCATCGAGAGGTGGGTGGCGAACGCCTGGTCATCGGTCACCCTGCGCGTGACTGACTGGCGGGGCCTGGGGCCCGGCGCCCTGGAAGAGCGGCGGCCCCCGCCGAGCTCAGGAGACGGTAGATCTAGACCGTGCCGGCGTCCCAGGCGAGCCTGGACAAGGCGCAGATCAAGATCCTCAGCCCGAGGATGACCCGCCCCCGCCCGGACGCGCGATCGGTCGTTGAGGGCCGTCTCGTCCGTCCGTTTATCGCTCGGGCGGTCAAGGCCCCTGCATCTGCTGTAGCTCTTCGGTCAGCGTCGTCGAGGCCTCGTCACACCAGCATGGAGCCAGCAGCCCATACGACTCAGGTTCGTAATACGTGCGGTCTTTTTTGAAGTTGATGCCACCGTCGGACGCCGTCCCGTTGATCGCCCACCACGACCAGCTTGCGCCAACTTCTGTCACGTATTCGTGAAGGCAGCTGAGCCACTGGTCTTGACTCATCTGCCCAAAAACAAATATCGGACATCCATTGCCCGTGATTCCTGCTGCGCCGGCTCCAAACTCGCCGATCCACACGGGGGCGTTTTCTTCGTCCATGATGTACCCCCATTGTTCATACCAGTTTTCGCTCGTCTGGTGATCAAAGGGATATGTGTGGGCCGAGTAGACCAGCTGGCTCTTCGGATCGAGTTCCAACTCAGGGGTTTCGCCGACTGCAGAGAGGTCTAACGCCGAGTTGGTGCCCTCGACAAAGATCAGCAGCTGTTTCTTCACTTTGAGGATCTTGTCGCCCGCTTCCCTTGCTGCGCAGGGCCAGTCCTCGCGGAGATCCGAGCTACATTCTTGTCGCCACCCGCCGCTCCATCTCGCCGTGCAGAGGGCATCGCTCCCGCAGCTGTACGGCGTTGCGCTTGGCTCGTTGCGCAGATCTGCGCCGATGACTCTCGGATCTTCCTTGAATTCGTTCACGAGCTTCTCCCAATCTTCGACCCAGAGTTTTGTGCGCTGCTGAGGCTGTGCGCCGAAGCCGTATAGGTTGTCCCAGTATTGGCCCCCCCACCACAGCCCATCGAGGCTCACGACTTCTTTTACAGAGTTATTGTGAGGGGCTTCCACCGGCTCGAACGCCGCATCGGTCCCGTGGTTATCGAGGATCACCATCAGGTGGGCCCTCGAGAGCGCTTCAACCGTGGCTTTGAAGATCTGGCGCGCCGACTCGCCGCTTTTCGCGAGTTCTGGGTTGGCCGCAAGTACCTCCGGCGGTATGCAAGGTTCCAGCGTATGGAGATCTGCTTCGGTGCAGACCTTCGGATCTATCTCGAACATCGCATTCGACCAAGGCAGGCGCACTGTGTTGAAACCGAGCCTGCGGATCTCTTCGGCGATGGTCGCGAGCGGCTGGCACTGCAGTCCGCCCGGCACGAAGTCGGCCTCCTCCGCCCCGTACCAGTTGACACTGGCGAGTGTGAGGGGTTTACCGCCCTTCTTTCTCGTGATCGACGATCCGGAGGTGGTCAGGCCGCTCTCGAGTTCGGATGAGCTCGGAGCAGTGGCGGGATGCGGCGGGGGGCTGAACGGGTAGTCCTGCTCTTCGCAGCTGCCGTAGTAGTTGTAGTTGCGTTCGCCCTGTTCGTCGTTCGTTTGGCTAAAGCCGGCTTCGACGTCCTGCTCCGTCATTTTGGTGATCGTGGCGGCGGAGGTCGGTCCAGGCGTCTGGTTCTCGCCCATCGCGACTACCGGATAATCCTCGGTGTCCGGGAAACGAACACAATAGTTCCTGGTGGTCACGCCGTAGGGCTTACAGTACAGGAGCCTCAGGAACGGGGTGATTGGCGTCGAGGCGAAGCCCCACGTCGTATATCCCGCGCCGTATTGCTGGGGTTCGGTGGCCGTCGCGGTGCCGATGTAATGGGCGCCTTCGGCGGTGTCCAGATAGATGTCGATCGTTTCGCCTTCTCGCCAGCCGCTGCCCGAAGCGGAGTACACGCCCGCGCTGACGGTCAACTTCACGGTAGGTGGACACGGGCCAGATGTTCCCGTGGGGCACGTTGACGGTGCTGTATCTCCGGTGGGTCCCGTTGGCCCGAGCTCTGGCGCAAGGCCATGGGGGCCGGGGGGACCCGAAAGAGCCCTATGGCCGTCGCTGTTCCACGGACGAAGCTGGGGGACCCTTGCTGGGGGCGTCGTTATCGGCAGTCGGTCGGCGATCGCGGTCGCCGACTGCGTCGAGCCCCACAGCGGCAGCGCAACGAGCGCCGCCGCGATCGACGCCTTGATCCCGCCCGCGCGGCTCAGCCGCCTGCGCGGCCATCCTAGAAAAAGCGGGTCCAGGCGTCTACTCACGCGTGCTGTCCCTTTGCGCCGGCTATGACAGGAGCGGTTTGCAGCTGTTCAGTGATGAGGCGCCGCAAACAGTAGTTGCGATTGATGACGGTCTGCTGTCGATAGGCGTCGGGGAGGTCAGACATAGCGAGCAGCCGATTGCAGGCGTCCAGCGCGGCCTGCGGTTCGCCGACCCAGTAAGCAGCAATCGAATACTCGAAGAGCAGGCCCCAGCGATAAACCCATGGGCATACGAACAAGATGTCCTCGGGCTGGGGGCGCTCCAGCCCACGTTGTGCGAGCCGGTGGGCAGCCTCGTGTTCGCGTCTTGAGCGCAAGCGCGATACCAGCTCATACAGAGGCTCCAGCCGCGACGGGCGGAACTCCCATGCGCGCATGAGGTTGCGTCTCGCCGCCGGCCAGGCGCCCTGTTCGGCCTTCAGGACACCGACTTGAAAGATCGAGTAGAAGATTTCCTCCTCCCAACCGCCCATTGCGATGCGGCGGCGGTACAGCTCGATGGCCTCGCTCTGGTGGCCGAGGTCACGGTGGGTGTTGGCGAGATAGAACACTGCTCGGGAATTTGTCGGATCGTCGCGTAACTCCTTGGATAGCAGCCTCAGATCTCGCTCAAACTTTTCCGCGCGCGTTCCGCCGTCGGCGTGGTGAGTGACGAGGATCGCGTCGAGCCTCTCGGTGTGGTCCGTTCCGCACGTCGTCACGTACTCATGCGTCGCCCCTACGTAGCGCCACTGGCGATCACTTCTGACCAGTCGCTTGATCCAGTACTCCACGGGCTCGTCATGGCGGAGCAGGTATGAGTCGGCAGACAGCTTACCGAGCTTTGACTTCTCAAAGGTGACTGTCATGTCGGCGTCGAGCAAGAGCAGGTAGTCGCCGCGGCCGTCTGCAAGCTGCATCAGTTCGCTGCGGTTCTCTCCGAAGTCATGCCATGGCCGCTCATAGAGCTCCCCGGGGATATCCCTCAGCTCATTTGTGATGATCTGCTGCGTGTCGTCGGTCGAGCCCGTATCGCAGATCACCCACGAATCGATCAGGTCGCGGACCGATTGCACACAGCGCCCAATCACGCCCGCCTCGTCCCTGACAATCATGCATAGACAGATCGATGACATCGCGACCGTCGGGATGCTACCGGAACGACGAAGCGCACACCTCGAGCGGTCTGGTAGCTTGCTGCAAACACCGGGCTATCGCCGGGGTTGTTGTGGAGCCATTGTTCTCGTCGCGCGGACATTCAGAGGGTTTCGGCCACCGAAAGCTTGCCGTGGTGTTCGCCGCGCTTTTCGGGGTCGTTCTGGCGCTTGGCTTCTCCCCGAGCGCGCAGGCTGGCGAAACTGGGCAGATCAGCGGCAGCGTGACGGGAGCCCCCTCCAAAGCGGCCCTCGAAGGGATCGAAGTATGCGCGTCAACGACGAGCGAAGAACTCTTTGGAGAATGCGCTACGACCAACTCGACGGGGGAATACACGATCATAGGGCTTGTCGCTGGCGAATACACGGTCGAGTTCTCGCTGCCGGCCGAAAGCGGGCTCAACTATCTGAGCCAGTACTACGACGGTGAGTCCTCGGCCTCCGAAGCGCAGGCGGTGCCTGTTGCTGCGGGAGGCGTCGTTCCGGGCATAGACGCGGAACTGCAGCCGGCCGGGCAGATCACCGGGGAGGTCACGGGCGCCCCCTCCAATGCGCCGCTGGAAGGCATCGAAGTCTGCGCGTCAACGACAAGCAAAGAATTCTTCGAACGCTGCGCTACGACCAACTCGAAAGGTGAATACACGATCATCGGATTGGCCGCCGGTGAATACACGGTCGAGTTCTCGCTCCCGGCCGAAAGCGAGCCCAATTATCTGAGCCAGTACTACGACGGTGAGTCCTCGGCCTCCGAAGCGCAGGCGGTGCCTGTTGCTGCGGGAGGCGTCGTTCCGGGCATAGACGCGGAACTGCAGCCAGCCGGGCAGATCACCGGCAAGGTCACGGGCGCCCCCTCCAAAGCAGCACTGGAAGGCATCGAAGTCTGCGCGACCACGACAAGCGAGGAAGGCTTCCAACGCTGCGCTATGACTGACGCGACAGGGGAATACACCATCATCGGGCTTGTCGCTGGCGAATACACGGTCGAGTTCTCCCTCCCGTCCAAAAGCGGGCTCAACTATCTCGACCAGTACTACGACGGCATGTCATCGCTCTCCGAAGCGCAGGCGGTGCCTATTGCTGCGGGAGGCGTCGTTCCGGGCATAGACGCGGAACTGCAGCCAGGCGGGCAGATCACCGGCAAGGTCACGGCATCTTCCTCGAAAGCGGCGATCGAACGCATCGAAGTCTGCGCCTCCCCGACAACCGGCGGCTCCAAGCGATGCACCTCGACCAATGCGAAAGGGGAATACACGATCATCGGGCTCGCCGCCGGCGAATACACGGTCGCCTTCTTCCCCGGCGCCCTGGACTACTCCACCCAGTACTACGACGGTAAGTCCTTGGCCTTCGAAGCGCAGGCGGTGCCTGTTGCTGCGGGAGGCGTCGTTCCGGGCATAGACGCGGAACTGCAGCCAGCCGGGCAGATCACCGGCAAGGTCACGGGCGCCCCCTCCAAAGCAGCACTGGAAGGCATCGAAGTCTGCGCGACCACGACAAGCGAGGAAGGCTTCCAACGCTGCGCTATGACTGACGCGACAGGGGAATACACCATCATCGGGCTTGTCGCCGGTGAATACACGGTCGAGTTCTCGCTCCCGCCCGAAAGCAAGCTCAACTACCTGAGCCAGTACTACGACGGTAAGTCCTTGGCCTTCGAAGCGCAGGCGGTGCCCGTTGCTGCGGGAGGTGTCATTCCGGGCATAGACGCGGAACTGCAGCCGGGCGGGCAGATCACCGGCACCGTGACGGGAGCTCCGTCGAAAGCGGCCCTCGAAGGCATCGAAGTCTGCGTGTCCACGACAATCGAAACAGAAGCCTTCGAATATTGCGCTACGACCGACGCGACAGGGGAATACACGATCGTCGGGCTTGTCGCCGGTGAATACACGGTCGCCTTCTTCCCCGGCGCCCTGGATTACTTCACCCAGTACTACGATGGTAAGTCCTCGGCCTTTGAAGCGCAGGCAGTGCCCGTTGCTGCTGGAGGCGTCGCTCCAGGCATCGACGCCGAACTGCAGCCAGTCGCGACCCAGCCCGAAAGCACCGCGCTGCCCACGATCTCCGGAACGCCCATGGTGGGGAGCATCCTCTCGTGCTCTGATGGGTCGTGGTCGGGAACGCCAGCGCCGGCGTTCACCTATGAATGGTTGCGTGAAGGCAGCTTGATTCCGGGTCAGACGCAGAGTACCTACACGGTTCAGGCGGCTGATGAAGGCCACAGCCTCTCTTGCAAGGTGACCGCGACCAACATCGCAGGGTCGGCAAGCGCGACGAGCAACACGCTGACCGTAGCGGCCAAGCCGGCTCCTATTACTACTACTACTACTACTACCATCACCACTAGTACTACTAGTACGACAACAACAACGTCGGTGCAACCACCAGCGCCCTCCGGTCGCGTCTCGCTAGCCGGGTCCATTGTCACGGTTCAGCGCGGCGGCAAGGTTGGCGTGAAGCTGACCTGCACGGGCACGGCGACGTGTGCCGGCAAGCTGACGCTCACCGGCACGAGCAGGACCAAGAAGGGCAAGAAAAGCCGCACCACGACGGAGACCATCGGGACGGCCCCGTTCTCCATTCCGGCTGGCCGGACCGCGACCATCAGCCTCGCGCTCAACGGGACCGGGCGTGCGCTTCTGCGCGCTGCTCACGGGCGTCTCAGTGCCGCCTTGACGATACTCAAGTCGGCTCCCAGCCCAGCCACGAAGCAGACCAAGAACGTCCATCTCGTAGAGCCGAGGGCAACCAAAACGAAGAAGAGCAACGAGTAGCCTGGCGAGCCTCACGGTGGGCCAGCTCGCGTCGATCGCCGATGCGCTGAATGCCGTGCTCGAGGTCAAGCTGCGCGTGGTGGAGGAGTGCGACTGGTCGTGTCGCGGTAGTGGCGGCGAAGCTGCGCCGTGGGGCCGTCTGAGCGGGCGCGAGGATGGATGCGCGCGAAACGCTGAGTGAGGGGAGGAGCGCCGGGGGAGGGGCCATCGAGACGAGCTCGGAGGATCTGGACGTCCGTTTCGTCAGGAGTAACCCCGGCGAGCTACACTATGGCTGTCATGCCGAGCAAGCATCCAAGGATTGCTGTGACAGCAGACCCTGATCTCGGCCGGGCGCTTGAGCGCGTGCGCGCGGCGACCGGCACGCGTGAGGGCGATGCGACCTTGGTGCGCCGGCTCGCGGTCGTTGGTGCGAGCGTCGAGTTGCGCGCTACTCATGAGCGCCGCGAGGCGGCGCAGGCGCTGCTGGTCGCAATGGCCAGCGGCGAGTTCGAGCTGGATCTGGATGCGGTAGACCGGCTGAACACGCAGACGTTCAGCGCGTGAGTGTTTATCTGTGGGCTGGCGAGGGTCCGGTCTTGGCGGATACCTCGGCGTGGATGGTCGCCCGCCGTGATCTCCGCGCGCGTGAGCTGCTGCTGGCCGCGGTTGAGCGTGGCGAGGTTGCGTGGTGCTGGCCTGTCCGGTATGAGCTGATAGTCGACGCGCGTGGCTCAGCTGGGATCGCTTCCGTTGATCGCGCGCTGGAGGGATCGCGCGAGATCGCGGTCGATCAAGCAGTCCAGCGCGGCGTGCTCTCGGTGATGCGAGAGCTTGCAGAGCAGGGGTCCCACGGAGCACACCGGCTGCCGCTGACCGACCTGACGGTCGCGGTGGCGGCGCAGCGCTCAGGCTTGGACGTGCTGCACTACGACCGTCACTTCGAGCGTCTGGGCAAGCTGCTGGGCGTGCGCACACCGTGGATCGCCAAGCCGTCTGAGTGAGGGTCTGAGATGTCTCAGCGGGGGTTGACTTGTCCGGCGTGTGGTGCGAGGATGCGGGCAAGTCTCATAAGTCTCAATTTGCGCTGCGTGCGATGCAGGGAGGCACCGTCGCGGCGCTCTAGAGGGGGTACCAAAATGAGTGATGCCCAAGCGAAGCGCTGCGGGGCCGCGACGGGGATCGTATTCGTGTTGCTGATCGTGATCGGGTTGTTCGTGGTCATCCCGACCGCGCCGGCCTTTGACTCCTCGCCGGCGCGCATCCAGCAGTTCTACGTCCAGCACCGGAGCGATCTCCAGGTGGGGCTGTTCATCGCGAGCTTTGGATTCTTCTTCTTTGTGTGGTTCCTGGGCAGCCTTGTCGGCCACCTGCGCGCTGCGGAGGGCCGTGAGGGACGGCTGAGCGCGATCGTGTTCGGCAGCGGGCTGATCGTTATCGCCGGCTTCATCATCGCGCTCGCGGTGTTCGCTGTGGCGGCTTTGCGGCCTGGACAGACCAGCCCTGAACTCGTCAGAGCGCTGAACGACTTCGGGTTCATGCTCGCGGTACCGGTCGCGCTGGTGACCACGGCTTTCTTCGCGGCGATCGCGAAGCTTTCGTTCGATACGCATGCCCTGCCGGGCTGGCTGGGCGGGCTGGCCGTGCTCGCCGCGATCTGCGGCGGGCTCGCGGCCGGTGGTGTGTTCAGTGACAGTGGCGCGTTCAACGCGGGCAGCGGAGCACTGGGTTTCTACGTTCCCTTGATCAGCTTCTTGCTCTGGATCCTGCTGGCGAGCATCGTGCTCACCGCACCCGCGGGCGTAAAGACGCCCGCGGGTGCAGGTAGCTGAGCGAGGACGCGGGCGAGGTAGGGAGTAGCATTGCTCGCTATGGGCGCGTATCGATACGAGCGCCAAGTTAGGGTGCGGGCGGTGGGCATCGCCGCGTTCGTCGCGGCGAGCTGCTTGGCGTGGGGACTGCCTGCGTTTGCGCAGGCATCCTCGCCGCCGAGCGAAGTTCAGACCGAACCGGCTGAAGTGATCCCGGGTGGGGCCAGGCTGAAGGGCGAGCTGAACCCGGACGGCCTGCCGACGAGCTACTACTTCGAATACATCGCAGATGATGCAGTCGAATGCGTGGAAGTGGAAGACTGCTGGCCCCAGACGGCCCAGATGGGGCCGATCAACGGCGACTCCCTGCAACAGGTCCCGCCAGCCGAAGTGACAGGCCTGAGAATTGGAGAAACATATCGCTACCGGTTGGTTGCGAGCAACGCCGATGGCACCGCGCAAAGCAACGTAGCGACTTTCACGGCTGGCTTCTCGCCCGTGATCAGGAGCCTCGAACCCAACCACGGGCCGACATCGGGGGGCACAACGCTCACCATCCACGGCGAACCCCTCGAAAACGCGCGGTCGGTACATTTTGGCACCGTGGAAGGAAAGATCCTCCACGAAGAGTGTGGCGGGGTGTGCGACATCGCGCCCTACACGACGCTGGTCGTCGAAAGCCCGCCGCATGCGGCCGGTACGGTCGATGTGACGGTGGAAACGGCACAGGGCGTGAGTGTCGCAAGCCCGGGTGATAAGTTCACCTACGGCCCGTCGAGCGGACCCTCGATCGAAAGCGAGTCCGTCTCGAACCTCACCCCAACCGACGCGACCCTGGAAGCGCAGATCGACACCGAGGGCCTGAGCACTCTCTACCAGTTCCAACTGTCGTCTATCTGTGGGGGAAGGGGCGCATGCCTGGTCATGATCGAATACCCGTTGCCCAGCGGGCTGCTGCTCGGCTCCTTCATCGATCAGAGCGTCAGCCTGGACCTGAACAGCGCGGGTGTTACCCTGCGGCCAGGGGACACCTACTCCTATTCGGTGAGTGCTACCAGCACCGCAGGCACGACAGAAGGTTCTGCTGAGAGCTTCACCACGCCCGAAGAAGGGGCTGGGCCACTCGGCGCCATGACTTCGGCCCCGTCCGGCACCGGCGAGTCCGCTGGCTCCAGCACCAACAGCGGCGATCAGCCCGGCGTGTCGGTGAGCTCCTCTTCCTCGACGCCGGGTGTGAAGTCTGTTGGCAAGACGGTGACCAAGCTCGAGTCGCTGACGAACGCGCAGAAGCTCTCAAAGGCGCTGAACGCCTGCGAGAAGAAGGTGAAGAGCAAACGGGCGGCGTGCGAGAAGCAGGCCCACAGAAAATACGGCACAGCGGCGTCGAAGGCCAAGAAGAGGTAGGGCTGCCAACACCCTGCGCAACGTCTGGAGATCGCGTTGGTGAGGAGGCGGTGGCGAGGCGCGGCAGCTAAAGGGCGAGAGGCGGGCTACGCGGGCACTACCGTTGTTCTCGGATGTCAGTCACCACAAGCCCCGTCTGGCCGGGAGCCGTCGCCGCTGTGTACTCGTATCGCACGGCGCTTGGTCGTCTGCGCGAATTCGAGGGCAGGCGCTGCCTGTGGCGAGTAGCAGCCGGTGGGGCGCTGCTCGTCTTGGTCCCCCTCCTGGCGATCGGAGGCTTCGTAGCGGGCGCCTACATCGCGGGAGACCTTCACGATCTCGTCCGAGTCGTGTTTGGCGCCATCGTTGCCCTGGGGCCAGGCCAGTTGCTCTCGCTCTCCATCTGGCGGCGTCGCCCATGGGACGCGTTGGTTGCCGGCAAGCTGTGGTCCTACGAGGAGCCAGACGGTCCAGGTGACCTGAACACGATCATTCGCTCCGAGGACTTCGTGCCAGCGTCGAGGGCGCTGCGGCGCGCGAAGCTGAACCCGTTCGGGTGCGTGCACATGCCCATGTCACCGCCGGGCGCTGAGGATCTCGACACGAAACTGATCGTCGGGCGCCCCCGGCGCTGGCATCCGCCAGACGCCCCCGAGATCTACATCCAGGTCAGGGACTGCCTCCGCGCGGCGCACATCAGGGCGCGCGTCGCTGGGGACGATATCTACCCTTGACCAGAAGTCGGAGCGGTTCATCCTGCCGTGGGTCCGATTGTCGCGACCTATCCCGATCGCGCCCTACCCTGGTTCTATGTGGCTGCTTGAGGCATTGCTCGGCCAGCGAAGGGTCCGGGCGCTCAGACCCTCGTGGTTGGCATCACTGCCGCGGTAATACTTCTCGTCCCGGGGGCCGGGTGCCTCGATCTTGCGCATCGCGATCCATGAGGAGCAGGCGCGAATCACCCCGGTGCTCGAGCAGATGGTGCGCCACTTCTCAACCCTCCATCATGGGCATTCTGTGAATCTGCCCTACGCCGTGCAGCAGCACCCGCACCACTGACGCGAGTGTCTCCCGTCGCTGTCGATGTTGTTGGCGCGGGCCGGCTGGGTTCGTCAGCGGTCTGTCTGCGTCGGCCGGGCATGGTGGCCGAGCAGGCGGGTGAAGAGCCTGGCCGAGAGCGCCGAGGGCCGGCGGCCGCGGCGCTTGGCGTACCAGACGGTGCCTGTGCTCCACGCCAGTGCTCCGAAGAGGAGGAAGGCGATGCAGTAGCCATAGCCGCCCTGGCTGCCGCACGCCCACGCTACCCACCAGGAGCACCAGCCTGTGACGCGGGCGAGCGTAGGGCCGAAGCGCCAGGTGATCCAGGCTGTCAGCGCGAGCAGGCCGAGGATGGAAATCGCGCCGGCCAGTGGGGCGGTGGCCAGGGGGGCTGTGAGGTCAGAAGACATGCCTTTGGTGTACCACGCGCTGCGGTTGGGATGGTGGGCGCGGGGGTCGCGGCGGGCGATCCAACCTCGAAAGAGCTGCGCGATGAGGGCCACGGTGCGGAAAGGAGCGGTGGCCGCAACGGTCCACTAAGGCCGCCACGCTGGGTGCTCAGGCAGCTGCGCTGCGTGCTGCGGCTGGTGCCGGCAGCGCTTCGAGCAGGGTCCTGGGGAGCCTGGTGCTGGCGTCCCAGACCTCGATCGCGACGAGCTGATGGGTGCTGCGATCGTAGTCGCGCAGCCCGCCTGGGACTCGCTCGCTGACAACATCGCTGGATCCGCCGGTGGGGAACCAGGCGATGTCGGCGTCGGGGTCGTAGTAGGCGAAGTGCTCGATTGCCATCGAGCGCCGATTTTATGGGCTGCCAGCCTCAGGTTTTCCGTCCGATAGGAAGATCAGGTTTCTTTGAGCTATGAGCATCCAGCCGGTGGATTCAGTGCCCACGCCTGAGCCGATGCCGATGCGCATCTTCGTAGTCGAGATTGTCTATCTCCTACTGCTGATCGCCCTGCTCGTCGTCTACAAGACCGACCATGCCTTCCGGGACGACCTCCCGGCGTTTGGCAAGATTCCGATCGAGGTGGTCTGGTTCGGTGCCACCGGCGGAGTGCTCGCGGGATTGGGCGGCGTGTTCTTTCACAACGCCGACTGGAACCCCGCCTACAACTACTGGCACTACTCGCGGCCCTTCGTGGGCGGTGTCGTTGGTGGGATCGGATGCCTGCTGTTCTATGTCTCGATCCTGATCGGTACCAAGAGCGGCGTTACACCTAGGGTGGTCACGTTCGATGCTGTCGCCTTTCTGCTTGGGTTCGCCGACGAAGCCTTTCGAGAACAGATCACGAAGCTCACGAAGCTGCTGTTCGGCCCTGGCGAAACGAGGCCTGGGCCGGAGGGTCACGACTGAACGGCTGCAAGGAAGGCCTCGCCCTCCTCTTCGCTGAGATCTTCGATCACCATTTCATCGTGGTCGGGCAGTGGGCGCGCGCGGCGCAACAGCTGCTCGACAGGAAGCTCTGAGTGCTCAGGTTCGCTGGTGCTTGCGGGAGGTGTCGACATGGCCCTCGCAGTGTAAAGAGACCTCCCGCAGCTAAGTCCCGGCTAGAACTCTGCTCAGGGGTCGTTCGAATCGACCTCACGCACCTCGACGTCAAGCACGGTGCCGGTGTGCTGCACGCGACCCTCGTCCTGGCCGTTACGTCGATCTCGCGCTCACCGAAGCGGACGATCACGTTGTCGCAGTCCCAGCGGCAGAGGAGCACCGGTGCCGCGCGCCCCGCGAACTTGACGTGCTTGGCCGGGCGGTCGAGCAGGTACTCGTCGAGGTGCTCGTAGAAGTCCCGCAGCTCCTTGGCCTTCGGCGCGTTGGCGTCGAATTTCGCGCGCAAACGACGTAGGCGCTCATCATCGACCTGCTTTGCGAACACGTCGTGGAACAGCAGGACCCGCCTGATTGCCAGCGCGAGGAAGTACACGTCGGCGTGCAGGCGACGCTCGGCGTCCGGGTCCTCCCGCTTCTGCTGCTCGTTGGGGCTGTGGTGCAGCCGGTGGCTGTAGTTGGCCTCGCGGACCCGCTCCAGCTGCATCTCGACCGCCCGCGCCCACAGCCCGACGCCAGCACCAGGGCGCTTCTCGATGTCGAACAGATCTTCGTAGGCCATGTTCATGCCATCAATCTACGCGCCGTCCGGTCATCCACGAGGACTGACAACCACTTGTAAGTTACCGCGCTAGGATACAGACGTGGCCAGGGCGCGACAGAACAGCGCCGTGAAGCAGCCGGCACCTCGCCGCGCGAGCGTGCGCCCCGCGGAGGTCCCGCCCGAGCTAGGGGAGCGCCTGGACCAGGCTCGCGTTCTGCGCGACCCGCGCGTGCGCGCGCTGTGGCCGCGGCTGAAGCGTCGCCAGCAACAGGTCGTCCTCGATCCAAGCACAGCGACCGGGCATCGCTACCCGCTGAGCAGCGGCGAGATCGCTCGGCTGACGGGCATGTCTGAGCGTCAGGTCAGATACTGGGCCGACCGTGGGCTGATCGCGCACTGGCGCAAGGGCAGCCGGCGCCTGTTCGAGACGGTCGGGCTGATCACGGCGTTCTCAATCACGAACGCGAGCCAGAACGAGCTTCAGTTCTACCGCGGTGTCATGGAGGACCCAGTCGTCAAGCTCGCGGCGAAGGTCGGGATCCTGACGAGCCTGCTTTCATCCCGGCTCGAAGGCATCGAGCCGGGCGAAGCGGCAGAGCTGACCGCGCCGCTGGGTGAGCTGACGCACCGCTGATCCTCCAGGACGGCATCGGTCGCGTTTTGGCATACGGCCGATTTTGTATTGCGAGGCCCGAGGCGCGGCGTCACCGCCTCGGATTAGGCTGGGTATGTGAGCCCGTCCAAGAAGGACAAGCGCCGTGCCAAGGCACGAGACACCGCAGGAAGCGCAGGCGCAAGATCGGCTGCCACGAAGTGGTCGCTTGCCTTCTACAAGACTGCTAAGGGTGTGGTGCCCGCTCGCGAGTTCCTGCTCGACTGCCCGCAACCGGTGCGGGAGATGTTGTTGGCCATCCTCGTGGCGGTGCGCGACTCCCCTCCGCCAAGTTTCCCGCCAAGCAAGATGTGGCATGTCATGCACGGGGGGATGAAGGGACTCCACGAGGCGCGCGACGAGCACGATGGCCATCTGTATCGGGTGTTCTGCGTGCTCGACAGCCAGGCGCCCGAGCATGGGCTCGATGCCAAGGTGGTCGCGCTCATCTGCGGTGGGGTCAAGCGGGTGCGCAGTGTCATGGATGAGAGCGTGTACGACGAGGCTCTCCGATACCGCGGGGACTACCTCGCCACGCGACGGATCGCGCTGCCCATTGGGGTTCCGGAAGGGCGGCGAAAGACTTGAGCGACATGAACTTTTATGTTATGGTGATGGGGCCGATCAGGTGATGACGATGGCTACTAGAACTGCAAAGACCCCCCGCGCTGGCCAGGCATTCGATGAGTTCCTCGAGGGCCAGCTCGCCGATCCCACCTTCAAGGCCGGCTTCGAGAAGAAGCTGGCCAAGGTCAAGAGCATCGCCGAGGTGCTCCAGGTCATCGAGCTCGCTCGTGAGCGCGAGAACATTCCGAAGGCCGAGATCGCCAGACGGATGGAACGTAAGCCCGAGGCGATCTCGCGGCTGCTGCGCGGCGAGGGCTCCAATCCTACGCTGGACACTCTCATCGACTTGGTCGACGCGATTGGACTCGAACTCGATATCCGCATCAAGCGCCAGCCAGCCAAGCGCAACGGCGACTACTCGCCGGTGAATATCAAGGCCACCGTCTGAGCGATGTCAGTCGGAGCCTCTCGGAGAGTGAGGCGCTGACCGCGTGGACAACGAGGCAAAGGGAGTCACCTCTGCCGACGCGAAGCTCGGGGCTCATGTGGTCTTACCCGAGCCCGAGCCCGAGCTCATAGAGCTGGTGCGCGAGCAGCTTGACCTCTCGCCGACCGAGATACTGCAAACGCTGCTGGGCAACTGCTGGCCAGGCTGCCGCGATGGGCTGCGCGCCGCTTATGAGACCGGCGACCTGGCCGTCGTGGTGGGGCCGGTAGCGGCAGCTTCAGCGGTGCGCCCGAGCGTCCAGGGTCGGGGCGTGTTGACCGCTCGTACCGCCAGAACAACACGAGGAACTGGTCAAGTGGCTGTGGCGCGCCGACGCGTGGCCCGACGGGATCGAACAAGCGCCGCACAGCGGCGAGCGCCGCGAGCGCTGGCAGGCCGGCCAGGGGCAGCTCACGGTGCGCTCTCAGGCAACTGGAATCGAGGACCTCGCTGCCCTGCGTGACCGTGGCCACGCTGTCGGGCTTACTCGGGATGACGCCGGTTGTGTGCGTGTCGCCTCGGTGGAGGATCTTTTCGATCTGGTTGAGCACTCGCCGTGGCCCGAGGACGCTTTGTACCGTGCCGGGCTGCACGCTGTGCTGGCATCCGGGCGCTACTCGTAGATGAGGGCGCAGAGGATCGTAAGCAGTGATCGAGGGCACCGATTGCGTTTGGGCATACAGCCAATTTGTATGCCTAAACCCCCCTGATTCGTTCTTATATCCGGCCCTTGGCGGCACTAGGTAGTTCACACAAAGGTGGTGATTTGCAGGGGATTGTGCGTAATGCTGGCTCAGCTACACATAATTCGGGTCGGTGAGGTCCCGAGTTCGAATCTCGGCGCCCCGATAAAGAAACCCCTGCTAACGCGGGGGTTTCTGCGTTTCGGGCACTGCCCTGACCTGTGGCTGGTGAGGCCGAATCGGCCGTTTTATGCCCAATGTGTGCCGCGAGGCGAAGCGCGGAGCGGAGGCGAGGGGCAGGGGGCCTTGCGGGGAGGAGGGAGGGTGGCGGAGGGCGGAGGGATGGTGGCGGAGGGCGGAGGGTTGGAGCGCCGGGAGGGCGTCTGAGCGGGCGCGGCATGGATGTGCGGGAAGGCGCAGAGAGATGGGGGCGTGTGCGGGGGAGGGGCAATCGAGACGAGCTCGGAGGATCTGGAGAGAGGTGGTCAGTGCAGCTGGCACGAGGCTCCAGGTTCAGGCGGTCTGGACGGCCGCTCGCCAGGAGTTACTCCGGCGAGCTACACTATGGCTGTCATGCCGAGCAAGCATCCAAGGATCGCTGTGACAGCAGACCCGGATCTTGGCCGGGCACTCGAGCGCGTGCGCGCCGTGACCGGCACGCGTGAGGGCGATGCGACCTTGGTGCGCCGGCTCGCGGTCGCGGGTGCGAGCGCCGAGTTGCGCGCTACTCATGAGCGCCGCGAGGCGGCGGCGGCGCTGCTGAGTGCAATGGACGCCGGCGAGTTCGACCTCGATCTCGATGCGGTAGACCGGCTCAACACGCAGACGTCCACCACGTGAGCGTCGACCTGTGGGGTGGCGAGGGTCCGGTCTTGGCGGACACCTCGGCGTGGATGATCGCTCGGCGCGATCCGCAGGCGCGTGAGCTGCTGCTGGCCGCGGTTGAGCGTGGCGATGTGGCGTGGTGCTGGCCTGTCCGGTATGAGCTGATCGTCGACGCGCGTGGCCCAGACGGGATCGCCGCCGTCGATCGCGCGCTGGAGGGATCGCGCGAGATCGCGGTCGATCAAGCGGTCCAGCGGGGCGTGCTCTCGGCGATGCGAGAGCTCGCAGAGCAGGGGTCCCACGGGGCGCACCGGCTGCCGCTGGCCGACCTGACCGTCGCGGTGGCTGCGCAGCGCTCAGGCTTGGACGTGCTGCACTACGACCGTCACTTCGAGCGTCTTGGCAAGCTCCTGGGCGTCCGCGCCCCCTGGATCGCCGAGCCGTCTGACTGAGAGGCGGGCGCCTGGCCTGGTCGATCTGCCTGCACGCCGCTCGGGCCGAGCGCTACGCCGCTTGATCCTGCGCGTCGTCGCGCACGCCAACGAGGTGCTGTCGAGCCCCCATATGGCGTAGGGAGTAGCATTGCTTGCTATGATTGCTTGCTATGGGCGCGGATCGATACGGGCGCCACGTTAGGCCTTGGGCGATGGGCATCGCCGCGTTCGTCGCGGCGAGCGGCTTGGCGTGGGGCCTGCCTGCGTTTGCGCAGGCATCGTCGCCGCCGAGCGAAGTTCAGACCGAACCCGCTGAAGTGATCCCAGGTGGGGCCAAGCTGAAGGGCGAGTTGAACCCAGGCGGCCTGCCGACGACCTACTACTTCGAATACCACGCAGAACACGCAGTTGAATGCGTGGAAGTGGAAAACTGCTGGCCCCAGACGGCCCACATGGGGCCGATCACCGGCGACTCCCAGCAACAGGTTTCGCCAGCCGAAGTGACAGGCCTGAGAATGGGAGAAACCTATCGCTACCGGCTGGCTGCGAGCAACGCCGACGGCACTGTGCAAAGCAAGGTAGCGACTTTCACAGTTGGCCTCTCGCCCGTGATCAGCAGCCTCGAACCCAACCGCGGGCCGACATCCGGGGGCACAACGGTCACGATCTACGGCGAACCCCTCGAAAACGCGCGGTCAGTGCACTTTGGCACTGTGGAAGGCAAGATCCTCCACGAAGAGTGTGACAAAGAGTGCGAAATCATGCCCTACAGGATCCTGGTCGTCGAAAGCCCGCCGCATGCCGCCGGTACGGTCGATGTGACGGTGGAAACGGCACAGGGCGTGAGTATCGCAAGCCCGGGTGATAAGTTCACCTACGGCCCGTCGAGCGGACCCTCGATCGAAAGCGAGTCCGTCTCGAACATCACCCCGACCGACGCTACGCTCGAAGCGCAGATCAACACCGAGGGTCTTGCGGCGCTCTACCAGTTCCAGCTGTCGTCTATCTGTGGGGGCAGGGGTAACTGTCTCTATGTGATCGGCTACCCGTTGCCCAGCGGGCTGCTGCTGGGCTCCTTCATCGATCAGAGTGTGAGCCTCGACTTGAACAGCGCGGGCGTGACCCTGCAGCCAGGGCATACCTACTCCTACTCGGTGAGCGCGACGAGCACTGCAGGCACAACGGAAAGCTCTGGTCAGACATTGACCACGACCGAAGACGGGGTCCAACCGCTCAGCACCACGACGTCGACCTCGCCCGGCGCCGGTCAGCCCGCGGGTTCCAACAGCGGCGCTCAGCCCGGAGTGTCGGGGGGCCCCTCTTCCGCATCGACACCGAGTGTGAAGTCTGGTGGCAAGACGGCGGCCAAGCTCGAGTTGCTGACAAATGCGCAGAAGCTCTCAAAGGCGCTGAAAGCGTGCGAGAAGAAGCCGAAGAGCAAGCGGGCCAAGTGCGAGCGGCAGGCCCATAAGAAATACGGCACGGCGGCGTCGAAGGCCAAGAAGCGATAGGGCTGCCAACGGCTGCGCGGCCGGTGGCGTTCGTCAGCGGTCTGTCTGCGTCAGCCGGGCATGGTGGCCGAGCAGGCGGGTGAAGATCGAGGGCCAGTGGTCGCGGCGCTTGGCGTACCAGACGGTGCCGGTGCCCCACGCGAGCGCGCCGAAGAGGAGGAAGGCGACGCAGACGCCGTCATGACGTCCGCGTGGGCATGCACCGGCTCGGACAGCGTGCGATACGCCGGGATGTACATGCCACGAATCGTCAACAGCTGTAGCGGAGCGCCCTTGACGCGCGGTCGGAACGCGTCGATGCGCCCCCCAGAACGTGTCCACCTGCTGCGCAAGCTCAGGCATGCTGGGGAACCTGTCGGTCGCGGCCTGTGCCTCGGCGAGCGGCTTGGCATCGAGGATCGTGAAGCCGAACGGCAGCGCGAGCGTATCGGCTAACACACATGCGTCCGTTATGGCATACGTCGGGTCGGGGCATGCGAAACCCCTGGTCTAACGGCGGTACGACGTTTGCAGGACGTCTGCAAGGCACCCAAAAGCGCATTGCAAAGCCCATCTGAACCGATCGCCCCGATATGAGGTCGGCCTCATTGCTGGTTGTGAGCGGTCGGAGATATAAACGATTTGCATGAGTTTTTGTGGGCCGGGTGCATCACGGCGCGCGTCCTGTCAGTGACTTGATGTTGAGGTTCGGTGGTTGCGGCTCGGCGGCGAGATCGTTTTCGAGCAGGCTGAGTAGTCGCTGGCGGCTCTTGTGGTCGATGTGGCGTAGATCGCGCAGCGCGCGCTTGGAGAGCTCGACGCGGTACATCAGATCTAGCCGACGGCTCTACCGATCGTTTGTGGGCTGGCCTGTTTCGAGCTCCGCTCGCACGTCTGTGAGCGACACGGTCTCTCCGGCCACTAGCTCACTATCAGCCGCCGCCATCCCCTCGACGAACTGGGGCGGGTGCGTGAGCACGAAGTCCTCGAACTCATCCGAGTCGACCGGGAGCACATAGGCGACCGGCCGCCCGCGGCGTGTGATCAGCGCGGGCTCTTTGTTCTGCTCGATGTTGTTGATGACCGCGCTTGCGTGCTTGGCAAGGTCGCGTACGCCAATCGTGCTCATAGCAATCCCTCAGATGTACGTATAAATGTACGCACAAGGAAGCTGCTCCGTCCGTGGCAACTCGGTCTTGACGACGGCAGCTCTCTGTAGCAGACGTCGTCAGGCTCAACCAAGGAATCCGACGGGCCTCGGCAATCGCCGCGAGCTGAATATTCTTACGTCGCCGATGCGATCGACGCCGACCGATGTGGTCTCACCGGTGAGCATCACCCGTCGCCCGCGTAGCCGGGGGGTTCCGGCCCCTCCTCGAAAGTCCCGCCACAGCATTCTCGCGAGGCTCCAGTTGATCTGGCTGACGATGTATCCGCTGCCCCGGATGCTGATCGTGGCGGCGCTATTCCTGACGATCGCCTACGCGATAGTGGCGTTCCTCCTGCTACTGCCCGGGCGTGAGGCGTTCCTCGCCTGGTATGTCGGCCTCCCGGCTGTCGTTGCCGTCGGGCTCATGATTTTCGCGCGAGGTGAGCCCAGCGACCAGACCCCGGTGCACTCGCCCAGGATGTCAGAGCAGGAGTTCGACGCACTCGAGGACCGGGTTGACAGCGTCGGCCAAGAATCGCGCTCCGCCGACGATGCTCACGCTGGAGAGGCCCGGAACACGCTGAGCTTGGACCCAGCGCACAAGGAGAAAGACTTCATCGAGTTGGTCCGTCAGGCGATCGATGAACTGCCGCCAAAGTTCGCGGACGCCCTCGACCATGTCGCGGTGGTCGTCTCCGATCAGGGCGCGGTGCAGCGGGTCAACGGCCGGCTCCAGCCGCTCTACGGCCTCTATGTCGGTTACGGCGGTCGGGGCTCCTACGTCATCGGCGCTCCGGTGAGGAGTGCTCTGCCGGACCGCATCGTGATCTTCCGCGACACATTGGTGCACGACTACGGCAACGATCCGAGCCGCCTACGGCTGGAAGTCACCCGCACACTTCGCCACGAGCTCGCGCACCATCTCGGCTGGGACGAGACCGGCGTACACGCGCTCGGACTCTAGGAACGCCGCCATCGCTGATCACAAAGAGCGCGTCGGGCGTTTATCCCGTGTGCCGAATGCAGGTCTCGGCGCGCGATAGGGGATGCACCCGGTCCTCGCCAGGACGAGACGGTCCACCTGGGACCGCCGCCTTTGCGTCGTCGTCGGCTTCGGCTTGGGTGATCCAGTCGCGCTTCTCTGCACGCCATTGCTCGTCGGTGCGCCTCAGCTTCCAGTATCCGGTGGCTGATAGGTCGTCTCGCTGGATGCCGCGGTCTTGGAGGAGGTGGCGGCGGACGCGCAGGACGGCCTCGGCCTCGCCGTGGACGAACGCTTGACCACGACCCTCGGGAAGATCGAGCGCGCGGACGGCCTGCAACTGTAGATCGGGGTCCTCGCCAGGGCCGAGGGTACGGTGGAGCCACTGTGGGCGCAGATTGCCGGACGAGCTGAGCGGCTGCTCGTCCTCGGGACCGCCGACCTCGAGGATGACAAAGACTGGCACTCCGGGTTTGATCCGGTCGAGCGAGACGGCGATGGCTGGGATGACGGCCTCGTCGCCGACCATCAGGTGCCAGTCAACGTCCGGTGACGGGGCGTATCCGCCGCCGGGGCCGGTGAGCGTGAGCGTGTCGCCGGAACGGGCGGTGGCCGCCCAGGGTCCCGCGATGCCCGCCTCGCCGTGAACGACGAAATCGAGCGTCAGCCGCAACCTGTCAGCGTCCCAGTCGCGGACGGTGTATGTGCGGGTGCTCTCGCCGAATCGGCACTTGACGTAGTGGTCGGTGAACTCCCCAACGACGAAACCGTCAAGCTCTGGCCCCTCCACGATGATGCGGACCATGTGCGGTGTTAGCTGAGCCGTCTCAACGACGGTGGTGTTCCGCAGCGGACGATTCGGTCGGGGGCGATTCATGCGGTCCCCGGCTCCCTAAGTTTCGTCGAGCGCGGTCGATCCGTCGTCGCACGATCAAGCAAAGCGCCATCGCGTCTGGCTGAACTGCTCGCCCTTGGCGAAGCCGAGAATGGTCGTGGGCGTGACCCGATAGAGGAGTGCCTTACCCGCGCGGATCGCGTCGCTGAGACCAAACCACGTGCCCTCGGGTGCTGTGAAGCGCACCCCATACTTCGACTCGTAGGCGCTGGCAATAAGCCCGAGCTCCGCTGTGTCGCTGACCTCGACGGCGCGTCCTTCGACCACGACATCGAGACCATCGAGTCCGTTCTGGCCCGTGGTGAGAATGCACTGTGGGTTCTGCCCTAGGTTCTTTGCCTTGCGCTCGTCCGGACCCGTGCAAAAGTACATCGCGTCGTCGTGCCACACGGCCAACAGGGGGGTGACGTGTGGGCGTCCATCGGGACGCACGGTCGAGAGCCAGAACACTTCCGCCTCGTCGATGTGCCGGCGTCCCTCCGCCCAATCTGTCGGGGTTGCCCCCGGGCTGCTGAACCCGGCGTGGAGCTCCGCAACGGGCATCTCTGCCGCCATGTCAGTTCCTTTCGTTGAGAAACTAGGATTACCTCTCATAGACCCCGCCGATTCAGCTCAGCCATGCGGATAGCTCCTCGAGCGAGTCGGGGATTACGTAATAGTAGGCCCACAAGCCGCGACGCTCTGAGTCCACGATCCCGGCGGTGCGCAGCTTGCCGAGGTGGTGGGAGAGCGTGGACTGTGAGATGTCGAACAGCGGCACCAGCTCGCAGACGCAGACCTTCCCGGCGTGCTTGCGGAGCACGTCCACGAGCTGCAGCCGGATCGGGTCGCCGAGTGCCTTGGCGACCTCGGCCATGCGCAGGGCTTCCTCGCGCTGTACGTCGGGGTAGACGACGGGCTCGCAGCAAGGCGAACCGGCAGCGCGCTTCTGCTTGGGGGATAGCTCCAAATCGACAGGCATCAATCTACTTATATCAATAAGACTCACGTCCGTCGATGTAATACGATCTGGGCATGGACGCTCCGCTCGCCCGCCGCCTGCTCGCGGAGCTTCTTGGCTCGGCGTTCCTGGCAGCGCTTGTGATCGGCTCGGGGATCGCGGCGCAGACCCTCTCGCCGGGCAATGTCGGACTACAGCTATTCGAGAACGCAGCCGCCACCGCAGCCGGCCTGTTCACAATCATCCTCATGTTTGGACCCGTATCGGGCGGCCACTTCAACCCGGTTGTCTCGCTCGCCGATGCGAGCTTCGGGGGCATCCGCTGGCAAGACGCACTCGCCTACATACCCGCACAGATGGCCGGCTGCATCCTCGGCGCCATTACGGCCAACGGCATGTTTTCCCTAGCGGCCATCAGTATTTCCACCCACCATCGCGCCTCGGGCGCGCATCTGTTCTCGGAGGTCATCGCCACGGCGGGCCTGCTGCTGGTGATCTTCTCGCTCGCGCGCACAAGGCGCGCGAACACCGCGCCCGCGGCTGTTGGCGCCTACATCGGCGCCGCCTACTTCTTCACGAGCTCGGCCAGCTTCGCCAACCCCGCGGTCAGCGTAGGGCGCATGTTCTCAAACACCTTCGCCGGTATCGCGCCTGCGTCCGTGCCCGGCTTCATCGCCGCGCAGCTCGTCGGAGGCGCCTGCGCGATTCTTGCAGTCAGGGCGCTCTACCCGGACGTGACCCCGGCTGACGCAGCGGAGGTCGTCATGCCGCACCACACGGCGCCGCAGGAGGCATGAATGGCGACTGTGCTGTTCGTCTGCCTGCACAACGCCGGCCGCTCGCAAATGAGCCGGGCATTGTTTGAGCGAGCCGCAGAAGGCCAACACACCGCGCTCTCGGCAGGGACCACGCCGGGCGAGCACGTCCACCCCGAGGTCGTGGAAGTCATGCGCGAGCTGGAGATCGACCTGGCCGACCGCAAGCCGCAACTACTCACGACGGAGTTGGCCCAGCAAGCCGATGTCATCGTGACGATGGGCTGCGGCGACGCCTGCCCATATATACCCGGCAAGCGCTATGTCGATTGGGACCTTCCCGACCCGAAGGGCCGTCCTCTCGCCGAGGTCCGCACGACCCGCGACGAGATAGAGCGGCAAGTCCGCGCGCTCATTGACGAACTCAACAGGCTGTAGCTGACGAGGGGAGATTGCGAGCGCCTTGGCGATCGGGCGCTCATGAGCTCGACGATGGTGCTCGCGAAATCGCTCACGGCGCCCCCATCCGGTCACAAATCCGCGCGCCAAACGATGAAATGGGTACATGCGCCGCGATCGCCGCTCCGACCAGCTGCTGCTAGAGGCCACCCGCGCCGGGGATGCGGAGGCGTTCGGCGAGCTCTTTGCGCGTCGGGTGGACGAGGTCCTGGCCTACATACGCCGCCGGGTGGGCAGCCCGGAGCTGGCCGCCGATCTCGCCGCGGAGACCTTCGCGACGGCGCTGCTCGCAGTGCATCGCGGTCACGCCAAGCGGGTGCCAAATGGCACCGCTTGGCTTTTGGGCATCGCGCGGCACAAGCTCATCGACAGCTATCGCTCAGCGCGTGTCGAGGCTTCGGCCACGGCTGAGATTGGGCTTGCATACACAGCCGTAACGGATGCGGACCTCGAACGCATCGACCGGCTCGCGGGCGCCGAGCGGCCCGCGAGCGCTGCTCTAGAGCTGCTCTCTGAGCAGGAGCGGGAGGCGATCGTCCAGCGGATCTTGCACGAGCGCGAGTACGCCGAGATCGCTTCCGAGCTTGGACAGGATGAGACCACGATTCGCAAGCGCGTCAGCAGGGGCCTTACGCGCATGCGCCAGCAGATTGGAGCACCGTCGCAATGAACGAGCAGCCGTCAACCAGCTATCACGATCAGTTGCAAGTGGAACTCGTCGCAGCAAGCCGGCGACTCCATCGGCAGTACCAAGGTGTTCGAGTGCGCCAGCTGGCGCACCGCGCGCCGCGGCTGCATGTGCGGTTCGCGCTGGGGAGCCTCGCGGGCATCGCGGGTGCCGGCGCTATCACCGTCCTTGTTATCGGTCTCGGTCTGGGAGCGGGCACGCAGCGTGCGTCGGCAGAATGGAGCCGCTGGACCGCTGCGCCGACGCACTCGACACAAGGGCAGACTGCCGCTGCCGAAGAAGCCTGCCTTGCGCAGACGCGAGGCGGGTTGCTTGGACGGCGAGGCAGGTTGTTTGGAGGGCGACGCGCGCCGTGGCATGTGTTGGTCGCCGACACGCGCGGACCGTTCACACTTGCGCTGCTGCAGGCGCACGATCGGAACGCCGACGCATCGTGCCTGGCAGCCACTTCGGGCGCGTCCATTACAGGAGGAGCCGGCGGCTTTGCTGGCGGCAAGCCTCCCGCTGTGCCCGCAGGACAGATCAAGGTCGAAGAACTCGGCCGAGAAAGGTTCGCCCCCGGCACACCATCCCAACTTGGACATCCCTACTCGGACATCTCAGGCCAGGTAGGTGCCAATGTCTCCGCGGTCACGCTGGTGCTAGGAGACGGCCAGCGCGTGATCCCGACCATCGCGAAGGGATGGTTCCTCGCCTGGTGGCCAACATGGGTGCCGGTAGTGGCCACCGAAATCAGCACCCCCCAGGGGACGAGCACCCAGCGCCTCCACAACCTGCTGAACAATCACGGTGCATCTCTTCGGGTTCAAGCCCGTCGCAGAGGGGTATCAGCGGGCGGGTAGTGGAAGGTCTGGGTCTGTGTGACCTTCGCGACCAGTGCGCCGTCCTCTCGTGTGAGCTCCGTCTCGATCATGATCAACGTGCGCCCCTTGTGAATCGGACGTGTGTGGGACGTCACGGCGCCATCTCTCACGCCCCTCAGGAAGTTTGTCTTTGACTCGATCGTCGCCGCGCCGATCGCTCCCTCGGGTCTGCTCACGGGCGTAAAGCTGTGCGGCGAAGCGCAGGCCAACGCCGGCACGTGTGGGCCGGAAAGCGAAATCGGGGAAACGATCGTCAGCGTCGGCCTCGGCAACGACCCGTTCACGGTGACCGGCGGCAAAGCCTACATAACCGAAAAATACGATGGTGGAGCGCTCCCCGGCCGTGTTGACAGTTCAGGCCGCGGTATTTTGTAGTGGTTCTTGCGCGTCGTCCCAAGTCTGACGGACTTCGGCCGGCGTGCGGTAGTTGAGCCGGCTGTGAGGCCGGTCGTGATAGTGGTCGATGTAGGCGGCGATCACCTCCCTGGCCTGCTCGAGGGTCTCGAACTCGTGGCGCCAGACGCAGCGTTCCTTGAGGTAGCGGAACCAGCTCTCGATGAACGCCTGGCTCTCGGGGTCGCGGTAGCCGCCGCGGCGGTGGCGGACGCCGAGCCCGGAGATCACCAGCCGCGTCGCGCGGGCGGTGAACGCCGAGCCGTTGTCTGTGCCCAGGGTGAGCGTGCCGGGCATGATGCCCTGCTCGAGCACGGCCCCTTCGATCACCGCGATCGCCTCGACGGCGCGGCAGCGCAGGCTGAGCTCCCAACCGACGATCTCTCGCGTGCAGCAGTCGATCATCGCGTTCAGATAGACCCAGCCGTGCTCGGCGACCCAGATCGAGGTCATGTCCAGATGCCATAGCTGGCCGGGCCGCTCGACCTTGAAGAACCCGGGACGCCGGCGATGCGGCTCGTGCGAACGGCGCTGGATCAGCTTGCGCTCGCGCATCACCCGCAGCACGCGCTTGCGGTTCACCGCCCGGTGAAGCTTGCGCTGCACCCAGGCAGTGACGATCCGGTAGCCGTCGGTTGGGTTCTGCTCGGCGACCTCGACGATCGCCCGTTCGACCTCGTCGACCGGTGCCCGCCGCGACGCATCCGGCGCCCGCCGCGGACGCGGGACACGGTAGACAGCCTGGCGGCTGATCTGCAGGATGCGCGCCACGACCGCCGGGCGATGCCCGGCAGCGACGAGCTCACGGGCGTAGGCGACGCGCAACGTCACTCCCACGTCCGGAACCCGTTTCCCAGGATCTCGAGCTCATAGGTCTTGCGACCCAGCGTCCGCTCCAAGTCGCGCACGCGCTTGCGCAGCTCCACGAGCTCGGTGCGCTCCTCCTTGCCCGCCAGGCGCTCGGAGCCGCCCTCCAGCAGCTTCTCGCGCCACGTATAGAACAGGTTCTCCGAAATCTGGTGCTCCCGGCAGACCTCGGCGACCGAGCGGTCACCGCGCAACCCGGCAAGCACGATCTCGAGCTTCTGCTGGACCGTCCAGCTGCGGTACTGCTTCTTCTCGCTCAACAGGAATCTCCTTCGGTTGAGCGGCCCATGCTGGAAGGCGCCCCGGACGAGATCTCCGCCTACGGCCTACGGCCTTCGGCTCCGATCACGTCCGGGCAACCCCAACCCAGCTACCTGTCAACGCCAACACGGGGAGCGGACCACGAAAAATACGATGGCGCCCCGTTCGGGCTCTCGATCGTCAACCCCGCCAAGGCAGGACCCTTCGACCTGCAGGAAGGCAGGCCGGTGGTGGTCAGGGCGAAGGTGGAAGTCAACCCGCTCACCGCCGCGCTTACAGTCGCGACCGATCCCTCCGGTGAACACGCGATACCGCAAATCATCGACGGGATCCCCTTGCAGATCAAGCACGTGAACGTCACGATCAACCGGCCGGGGTTCACGTTCAACCCGACCAACTGCGAAAAGATGGCGATCACGGGCACGATCTCAAGCGCCGAAGGTGCGTCCGCCCCGGTGTCGATCCCCTTCCAGGTCACCAACTGCGGGAGCCTTGCCTTCAAGCCAGGCTTCACTGTTTCTACGCAGGGGAAGACCTCCAGGGCGAACGGGGCGAGCCTAGTGTGGTGTCTTGCAATTAGTTGTGGTTTGTGGTAGGGTGGTGTATGCGTCTACCTACACCAGCACTGCCACTGTCTGATAGTCATCGAGAGGTCCTTGAAGCGCTCGCAAAGTCGGGGGTTAGCTCGCATCGCGATGTGCAGCGTGCGCGGGCGTTGCTGTTGGCTGGCGATGGTCAGCCCAACACCTATATCGGCGCGAGGGTGGGGGTTTCACCGAGCACCGTCAAGGCATGGCGGGAGCGTTTTTCCCAGGACGGGCTGAAGGCGTTCGGCGCGGTACGTCCGGGCCGGGGGCGCAAGCCGTCGATCCCGGCGCAGAAGGTGCAGGAGATCGTGCACGCCACGCTGCACGAGAAGCCTGCGGGCGAGACGCACTGGAGTTGCCGGTCGATGGCCAAGGCGCAGGGTGTCAGTCCGGCGACGGTGCAGCGGATCTGGTCCGCGCGCAATATCCAGCCGCATAGGTTCAGGACGGGGTCTGTCCGGTCTTCTGTGTGTGGTTGGGGTGAGCGATCGGGCTTGTGTGTCGGCCCGGAAAGGACCCCTGATGAGTACGCAGACCATGAAGTCCAAGACGAGCACGAAGCCGGTTGGTGAGCCGCCGGCGGTAGCCGAGGATGTCGTTGATCGTTTGGCGGGGTTGCTGCCCGCGGATGAGCTCCAGGACGCGTTGAAGGGCCTGGAGCCTGAGGAGATCACGGGCCCCGGCGGTTTCCTCAGCCAGCTGGCGGGCCGTGTGATTGAGACCGCGCTTGGCGCGGAGCTAACAGAGCATCTCGGCTATCCACCCGGGCAGGCTCCCCCTGATGGTGCCGGGAATCATCGCAATGGGTCGACCCCGAAGACGGTTCAGAGTGAGCTCGGGCCGGTCGCTGTGAATACCCCGAGGGATCGGGCCGGCACGTTCGAGCCGCAGCTCGTCGGCAAGCGCCAGACGCGGCTGGCGGGGCTGGGCGAGAAGATTCTCGGCCTCTACGCGGGCGGGATGAGCGTCCGTGACATCGAAAGTCACCTACGCGATCTCTATGGCGTGAACGTCGGCCGCGACACGATCAGCCGCGTGACCGACGCGATTCTCGAGGACGTGCAGGCGTGGCGCACACGGCCTTTGGAGCGGGTCTACGCGATCGCGTATTTCGACTGCCTGATGGTCAAGGTCCGTGAAGACCGCTCCGTCCAAAACCGGGCTTGCTACCTCGCGATCGGTGTCAGCGTCGAGGGCGAACGCGAGGTCCTCGGGATCTGGTGGCAAGACACCGAGGGCGCGAAGTTCTGGCTCGCTGTCCTGAACGACCTGCACCAGCGCGGCGTCCAGGACGTCCTGGTGTGCTGCGTCGACGGGCTGAACGGGTTCCCCGACGCGATCGAGGCAGTCTTCCCGAAAGCATGGGTTCAGAGCTGCATCGTTCACCAGATCCGCTCATCGATGCGTTACGTCGCCTACACCGAGCGCAAGCGCGTCGCCGGCGACCTGAAGCCGATCTACCGGGCCGTGAACGTCGAGGCAGCCGAAGCGGCCTTGCAGGACTTCGACGAGAAGTGGGGCGAGAAGTACCCCATGATCGCGGAGTCCTGGCGAGCTCGGTGGGAGAACATCACCCCGTTCCTCGCGTTCCCCGCCGACCTACGCAAAGCCGTCTACACCACAAACAGCATCGAGAACCTCAACCGGCAAATCAGAAAGGCAATCAAGACCAGAGGACACTTCCCCGACGAGCAAGCCGCCACCAAGCTTATCTACCTCGCTATCCGGCGAGCCGAGGGCAAATGGCAACAAGCATTCAACTGGACAGCAGCACTACGAGGCCTCAAGATCCACTTCGGAGACCGACTACCCAACTAAACCAAACCCAACTCACACACAGAAGGTCGGACAGCCTCTCAGGACGTTCAAGCTCTCAAACGACAAGCGTTTCGAGGAGAAGCTCGTCGATGTCGTTGGCTTGTATTTGAACCCGCCGGAGAAGGCGATCGTCCTGAGCATGGACGAAAAGAGCCAGATCCAGGCGTTGGACCGCACCCAGGCGAGCCTGCCGATGAAGAAGGGCAGGGCGGGCACCATGACCCACGACTACAAGCGTCACGGCACCACCACCCTGTTCGCCGCGCTGGACGTCCTAACCGGCGCCGTGATCGGTGAGTGCTTGCCTCGCCACCGTCACACAGAGTTCTTGAAGTTCCTGCGCACGATCGATCGTGAGGTCCCCAAGGGTCTGCAGGTCCACCTGATCCTCGATAACTACTGCACCCACAAGCACGAAAACGTGGAGAAATGGCTCGCCAAACATCCACGCTTTCATTTGCACTTCACACCGACATCGAGCTCGTGGCTGAACCTCGTGGAGCGCTGGTTTGGGAAGCTCACCGACAAGGCCATCCGCCGCGGAATCTTTCACTCCGTACCCGAGCTCATCACCGCGATCGAGACCTACCTCACCGCCAGCACCGAGAACCCCGAGCCCTTCATCTGGACCGCCACCGCCGAGCAAATCCTCACCAAGGTCCAACGCGGCCGCGCCACCCTCAACACAATCACCACCTAAAACCGAGACACAACACTAGTGGGTCGTCCGTGAACGTTTGACCGGAAACTGGCCTCCGTTGGCGAACTGGGAGTCATGTCCCCGAGTCAGGAGGTGGTGATGCGTCCGCCGGAGGTGTTCGTGCGCGAGCTCTCCCCAGAGGAGGGATCGCGACTGAAGTCGATCTCTAAGCGCGCTAAGTATCAGGCCAAGCGTCAGCGAGCGATGATCGTGTTGGCCTCAGCGACGTTGATGAGCGCGCCTGAGATCGCGAGGTTGATGCGCACTGATGAGTCGCATGTGCGCAAGGTGATTCATGCTTTCAACGAAGAGGGGTTCAGTTCGCTTGACCCTGACTATCGGGGCGGGCGCCCCAAGAAGACGACACCCCGAGAGCGCGACCGGATCGTTGCCCTCGCGCGCGCTCGCCCCGACACGCAAGGTGTCCCGCTCACACGCTGGTCGCTTGCAAAGCTCGCCCCGCATCTGGCGACGATCGGCGTCGAGCTCTCCAGGGAGGCATTGCGCCAAGTGCTGATCGACGCGGGGCTCTCCCACCAGCGCACGCGCTCATGGAAGTGGAGCCCGGACCCAGAGTTCCGCTCCAAGGCCGAGCGCGTGCTCTCGCTCTACAGAACCAGGCCCGAGAACGGGATAGTGGTCTGCTTCGACGAGATGGGGCCGATTCAGCGGATCCCTCACCAAGGCTCTGGCTGGGCGCCCCAGAAGCTGGCAGAGCGGCTGCGGGCAACCTATAAACGCCCCGACGGTGTGCGCTACCTCTTCGGCGCCTACGACGTGCACTCAGACCGGCTGCACGGCCGTCTGCGGGAGCACAAGAACAGCGGAGAGGTGCTCGCTTTCTACCGCCAGATCAGGATGCGCTATGACTCAAAGCTGCGTATCTACCTCGTCGCGGACAACCTCTCCACCCACAAGACTCCGGCGATCCGCGAGTGGGCGAGTAAAGCAAACGTCGAGCTCGTCTTCACGCCCACCTACGCGAGCTTTCTGAACCGCATCGAGTGCCATTTCTGGGCGATCGGCGAGTTCGTCGTCAAGAACGCCGACTACCCCAACTGGGAGACCCTCGCCAAGGCGATGGCCGACCACATCCGCTACCGCAACGGACCCCACCGCGACCGCCGGCTCATCCAAGCAGAACGCCGACTACTCATCGCCGCCTGAACCAGGAGGTTTCCGGTGCAACATTCACGGACGACCCACTAGAAGCGAAGATCACGGTCCCGCCCACCCCTGCGGGCTCTGGTGCGGTCACGACCTATGCCAACACACGCAGCGTGAAAGTCGAACTGCCAAAGCAGCTTCCCGCCAGGCTCTCGACGCTGCAGAAGGCCTGCACCGCCGCCGTCTTTGACGCGAACCCGGCTGCCTGCCCGGCCGCCTCGCTGATCGGCCACGCCGAGGCGACCACGCCGCTCGTTCCTGTCTCCCTGGAAGGTCCAGCCTACTTCGTCTCAAACGGCAACGCCAAGTTCCCCGAACTGATCATGGTCCTCTCGGGCTACGGCGTGACGATCCAGATCCACGGCGAAACGCTCATCTCAAAAGAAGGGATCACCTCCTCGACCTTCTCGCAGGTTCCCGACGTCCCCTACAGCTCCTCCACGCTCACGCTGCCCGAGGGGCCCTACTCGGCGCTCGCCTCCCCTAATGGCAACCTCTGCACAGACAAGCTCGTGATGCCGACCACCTTCATCGCCCAAAACGGTGCGACCCTCCAACAAGAAACACAGATCACCGTCACCGGCTGCAAACCACAGCTCACCGTCGTGCACCACCCCAAGAAACACAAGAAAGGCAAGAAGGGCAAGAGGGCCAAGAAGGCCTCGATCACCGTCAACGTCCCTGCGGCGGGAAGCATCATGGCTACGGCCGCCGGCCTCTCCGCCGCGAGGGCCCACGTATCCAAAGCCGGCGAAGTCACCCTCACCCTCGCCCTCTCAAAGGCTGAGCAGCGCATGCTCGCCCACCACCCAGGCCACCAGCTCGCCGCGCACGTTAAACTGAGCTTCACGCCGAGCCACGGCAGGGCGCTCACTGGCTCGACGCTGGTGCTTGTGGGCTGAATGCGGCCCGACCGAGGGCTTGGGCGCCAACGGCAGCATGAAGAGTAGAGCTGGTTGCCGACGGCGACTGGGTCCAGGGTGCGGCGGCGGAGAAGATGCTGGAGCGCTCCCGGCCGTCGGTGCGCCAAGGTCCTCCCTCGGTGGATACGACCGGCGCCTGGCCTCCATGGCTCTCGGCCGCTCACAACCAGAGGAGTGGTTCTCAATCCCGACCGACTCTGACACCGTCAGCTACCACACCCAACGCCAGCGCATCCTCACCCCAGGTGAGATCGCCCACCTCCCCCGAAGCCGAGCCCTCCTGCTCACCACCGCCGACTGGGGACTCATCACCCTCACACCCTTCCACCAACACCAACCCTGGGCCACGATCGCCCGCGATGAATGAGCCTCGTTCGTGGATTGCCTGCGTGAGTTCGCGGCGGGCGTATTGCAGCCATGTGAGGGTTGTGCTGAGCTTGAGGCGCTCGTCCTCTTGCGCGAGGTCCTCGGCGATGCCAGCCTCGTGGCTTGGCTGGCTTGGTGTCTCTTGGGCTTCTTCGCCGAGGTACTCGCGCTCGTAGCGCTCGAGCACGTCCAGGGCGTCCTCAGGCTCGAGCATTGCGAGCTGGCGGGCGAACAGGCGATGTTGATCGAACTCTTGGCGTAGTTGGGCGACGAGCCAGTCTGCGTAGGCGCGCTGTCCGTGGGTGGTGGCGCGGTAGCGGGGCTTGGGCAGATGGTTGCGTGCAGGCTTATCCTTTGCGCTTGGCTTGGTTTCCTCGATCAGCCCGTGTCCGATTAGCGTCTCGAGCAGCCTGTAGATGTTTTTCGGGTTGTTCAGGCCGAGCGTGTCGTCATATATACGTCTGAAGCGCTGCGCGAACTCGTACCCGTGGCTGGGGCGTTCGATCACCAGGCCCAGCAGCGCCCATGTCAGCGGCGAACGCAGCATGTCTGTCTCGCTCTTGCTCACGCTGGGGTCGTGTGCACCCATGTGTAGAGCGTAACTCCGCAGGCGAATAGGCTCGGTTTAGAACATTTATCTGTGAGCCCTATCGCCGGCACCCGTCGGCCGCTCTCGGCCCTGTGCGCTGGCCCGCAGCCTCAGCGCCACCACCGGTGCGAGCTCGCGGCTGGCTGGGCCGCGTAGTTGGCCTTCTTCGAGTGAGAGTGCGCGGTTTGCGCCGAGCAGGCCGGTGCTGTCTTCGACGCTCATGAGGATCGCGATCCCTTCGTCGGCGAGTGAGCGAAGCAGCCTGAGGATTGGGTCGCGCTGGAGCAGGTCGACGCGCTTGGTGGGCTGGTCGATGACGAGCAGTGAGGGGTTGGCGGTGAGTGCTTGGGCGATGGTGACTCTGACGGCCTCTGCGTGGTCCAGGTCGCCGATCGAGAGTTTGGTGCAGTGCTGGGCGCCTGTGCGCTCCAGTGCCTGTAGCGCGCGTGTTCTCGCCGCGTCGGCGGGCACCCCGCGTGCCAGCTGAGCCGCGATCAGGCCGACTGGTACGGGTGCTGTGCTGGCGCCGCGTCGTAGCGCTGCCGGGCTTGCGAGTGCCGGGTGGCAGTAGCCGATCTTCTCGCCCAGTGCGTTTGGGTGAGTGCTGAGTTCGCGTCCGTTCAGGCGTATGCTGCCCTCGTCTGGGGGCTCGATGCCGGCGGCGATGCGCAGGAGGGTGGAGCGTCCTGAGCCTCGCAGGCCCCAGATCCCGACCAGTTCGCCCTCGTAGAGCTCCAATGTGACATCTTGCAGGGCGGTTCGCTGGCGCGTGCCGTGCTTGTAGCGCTTGCTGACATGGTCGAGCTCGAGCAGGCTCATGGTTGCTGGGTTCGTTCGTGGATTGTTTGCTTGAGTTCGCGGCGGGCGTATTGCAGCCATGTGAGGGTTGTGCTGAGCTTGAGGCGCTCGTCCTCTTGCGCGAGGTTCTCGGCGATGCCTCCCTCGTGGCTTGCTTTGCTTGGTGTCTCGTCGGTTTCCTCGTCGAGGTACTCGCGCTCGTAGCGCTCGAGTACTTCCAGGGCGGCTTCGGGCTCGAGCATTGCGAGCTGGCGGGCGAACAGGCGCTGCTGATCGAACTCTTGGCGCATCTGGGCGACGAGCCACTCTTCATAGGTGCGCTGTCCGTGGGTGGTGGCGCGGTAGCGAGGCTTGGGCAGTCGGTTGCGCGCAGGCTTATCCCTTGCGCTTGGCTTGGTTTCCTCGATCAGCCCGTGGTCGATCAGTGTCTCGAGTAGCCTGTAGATGTTTTTCGGGTTGTTCAGCGCGAGCGTGTCGTCGTAGGTGTGTTTGAAGCGTTGCGCAAGCTCATAGCCGTGACTGGGGCGCTCGATCACCAGGCCCAGCAGCGCCCACGTCAGCGGCGAGCGCAGTGTGCCTGCCTCGCTCTTATTCACACTCATCCCGCGCTCGCGTTCACTCATGGTGTGAAAGCGTAACTCCGAAGCGAATGGGCTCGGTTTAGAACATTTATCTGTGAGCCCTATTGCCAAGCGCTCGCCACCCCTGCATGATCGTTTCCGTGACCGCTGGGGACCTTTCCTTTCACGCCGCCAGCCGGGCTCTGTTCGAGCGTCGACGCCCCATACCTCTCCGGCGGCGGCGTTCGAAGAGGCTCCGGTCCTGGACCCCTCCCCGGGCCGGTCTCATCCGGGTGCCGCGGCCCCCACCCTGGGCCGCGGCACCCACACACTTCGGCACTTGATGCGCTCGCGGTTGCTGACGCGCTCGCCCGGCGCCTTGTCATGCAAACACCTTGGGGCGTTTGTCTCCTCGGGCTCTCAGGAGGAGCGATAAGCGATGTTCCACGCAATACGCAGGCAGCTGACGGCCATCGGGCGCTTTGGTGGGGAGTGGAGCTCTGCCGTTCGGCGAGTTTCGGTGAGACAGCCCAAGCTTGGGAGAGGGATCTTGGCGCTGGTCTCCTCGTTCTGTGTGACGGTGGGCGTGCTGCTGTTCGCGAGCACCCCTGCTCTGGCCGTCGGCGAACACACGTTCAGCACGTTGTTCGGCAGCGCGGGCTCGGGCCCGGGCGAGTTCTCCGAACCGGTGAGCGTCGCCGTGAACGAATCGACCAAAGATGTGTACGTGGTCGACAAGGGCAACGACCGCGTCGAGTGGTTCAGCGCGACGGGGACCTTCGAAGGCGAATTCAACGGCAGCGGGCTGCTGATCAACGAAGGGCTCAAAGCGGCGGGCAGCGGCGAGCTGCCCAACGAAATGAAAACCGGCCAGTTCGACGCGCCGGAAGGCATCGCGATCGACAACGATCCGAGCAGCCCGTCGTTTGAAGATGTGTACGTGGCCGACGTCGGCCATCACGTGATCGACAAGTTCAGCTCGACCGGGGCGTATCTCGGCCAGATCACCGAAGGAGCGGGCGGCGCTCGGCTGCATGAACTGGACGGCGTTGCGGTCGACACCAACGGGTTGGTCTGGGTCTACCAGTCCGAAAGCGGTTCAATAGGAGAGATCGACAGTTACAGCGGCGCTCTCTTCAATGCATTCCTCTCGAGCCGGAAAACGCCAGAGGGGCAGCGTCCTGGGTTCGCGGTGGACTCAGAAGACAACCTGTATGCCAATGAAACGTTCAGGAAAACGAGGAAGCTCAACAGCTCCGGAGAAGTTCTCCAGGAAAAAGTTGGCAGCGAAGAAGAAGAAAAAGTGTCCGGGGTCGCCGTCGAACTGTCGAGCAACCGGGTCTATCTCGACAATCTGGGCAGGATCGGGGTGTACAGCGCTTCGGGGTCGCGGCTGGAAAGCCTCGGCGGGGAATACCCGCGGGTGGAAGCGGGCGGCGGGGTGGGCGTCAGCTCATCGGGTGGGATGGTGTACGTCACGGACACGGCGGCGGACGTGGTCGACGCCTACGCGGCGGTCGTGGGGGCTGGGATCTCCGACGAGGCGGCCGTCAACGTCCAGTCGACCGCCGCGACTCTGCAGGCCCAGATCAATCCCGACGAAACCGAAACGACCTACCACTTCGAATACGACACGAGCCCGTACACAACCAGTGCTTCGCACGGCACGAGCCTGCCCGTGCCGGATGTCGGCATCGGCTCCGGCTCGAGCGCCGTGCCCGTCAGCGTGCTGGTGACCGGCCTGCAGGCCGGCGCGACGTACTACTACCGGGTTGTCGCGGTCAGCGAGGTGGGAGGCACGCCAAAGACCGTGGACGGCCTCGGCAAGACGCTGACGACGCCCGTTCTCCCGGGCTCCGCGCCGGCGGGCTGCTCCAATGAACAGCGGCGCGCCGAACAGCCCTACGGGCTGCGCCTACCGGACTGCCGGGCGTATGAGATGGTCTCGCCGCTGGATAAGAACGATGGCGACGCTGTGTATGGGCCGGAGGACGACGCCACGCGGTCCTCGCTGTCGGGCGACGCGGTCACCTATGAATCGGCAGGCGTCTTTCCGGGCGCCGAAGGCGCTCAGTCCGCCAACGAGTACCTTGCTCGGCGCGAACCCGAAAAGGATGGTTGGTCCACCCAGCCGATCACACCCCCGTATCTGGCCTACCACACAATCTTGTCGGACGGTTCCTACTACTCAATGGCCTTCACCCCCGAACTCACCGAGGGGATTGCGGCAACCGATCTGCCGTTGACCAGCGAAGCTCTCTCGAAGTACACGAACCTCTACGTGGCCGATTTTGCAACCACCCCCATCTCCTACCAGCTGGTCACGAATGAGTTTGCCCCGAACGGCCCAATTGACCCGGAATACAAGGCGGCCAGAAACCAATTTCAGGAGGTCGCGGGTGTGTCGACCGATCTCAGTCATGTGGTCTACGGCGAAGAAGGAGAAGTGTATGCGTGGGTGGATGGTGCGCTGAGCCTGGTCAGTGTCGGCCCGGAAGGTGAGCCGCTGCCGCCCCAGACCGCGTACGCGGGATCCGGCGGTGAGCCTGGGAATAATTTCGGCGACGATTCGTGGCGCTCGGTGTCCGCCGCAGGCACGCAAGTATTCTTCTCGGCAAACGAAGAAGATGGCACTCGACAACAGTTGTATGTGCGCGAGAATGTCGGGCAGCCGCAGAGCCCATTGGCGCCTGGCGCCAGTGGCACCGGCGAACTCACGAACGGCTCGGCGAGCGTGAGCAAAGTCGTGACTTCTAATGGGGCCTTCCAGGTGGGCCAATACATCTCCGGGCCGGGTATCCCGGCCGCGACGACGATCACCGCCGTCGGTTCTGGCACGCTCACGCTGTCTCAGAGAGACAACGGGTCAAGCGGCGAAGTCGCTCTTAGCTCCGTGGGCCAATGCACAGACTCCGCGGACGCATGCACAGTCGAGGTCTCCGCTTCGCAGCGCCTGGTCAGGGATCCCGCCGGCAATGGAAATGCGCGGTTCTGGGGGGCGAGCGTGGACGGCTCACGGGTGTTCTTCACGAACTGCGTGAAGCTCACCGAAGACGCGACCGCCGCCGACAACGAACCCGGTGACGCCTGTCCCGTGGACAATGAGGTGGGCAACGATCTCTACGAATACGATCTCGAAAAGCCCGAAGGTGAACGGCTGACGGATCTCACGGTCGATCACCACGCCGGTGACACCGACGGCGCCAAAGTGCTGGGAGTCGTGGACATCAGCGAAGACGGCTCGTATGTGTACTTCGTCGCGGAAGGCACGCTGACGACGGGCAAGAACGCCGAAGGAAAGGAACCCGTCTCAAGAGAACCAAATCTCTACGTGGCGCACCTGCAAGGCGGCTCGTGGACGACGAGCTTCATCGCGACGCTTGCCCCCGAGACGAGTTACAGCGGGGCCGGAGGTGACCAGCAAGGAGGCGACAGTCCAGATTGGCGTGAAATCCCGCCGTTGAACACCGTGCGCGAGACACCGGACGGAACGCATCTCGCGTTCCCCTCCACCAAGAGCCTCACGGGCTATGTCAACAGCGACGCGAACACCGGCCTACCAGACAGAGAGGTGTTCTCCTATGAAGCGGAATCGGAAAAGCTCACGTGTGTGTCGTGCAATCCGAGCGGCGCGCGACCGATTGGCCCCTCGAGCCTGGGAGCAACACAGACTTTCGTAACCTCCTCGATGGGCTATACGCCGCGTAACTTCTCCGAAGACGGTACTCGTCTGTTCTTCGACAGCGAAGACGCCCTGGTGCCGCAGGACAGCAACGGTCGCCCCGATGTCTATGAGTGGGAGCAGCCGGCTGCCCAGCCCGAACCGGATGACTCCTGCACGCGCTCCTCATCGAGCTTCAGCGAAAGCAACGGGGGCTGCATCTTCCCGATCTCCGACGTGGCGGGCGACTACGAATCGTTCTTCCTCGACGCAAGCCCGAACGGGAACGACGTGTTCTTCGCGACCGAGGACCAGCTCGTCCCCGCCGACACCGATTTCCACATCGACGTATATGACGCGCGGGTCGGTGGCGGCTTCCCGGTGGCGGTGGAACCGCCGCCCTGCAACAACGGCGATTCGTGCAAGGGCCCCGTCTCGCCGCAACCGAGCGTGTTCGGAGCGCCGGCGAGCGCGACGTTCTCGGGCGCCGGCAACGTCACTCCGGCTCCTGCGCCGGTGGTGGTCAAACCGACACCCAAGCCCGTGAAGTGCAAGAAGGGCTACGCGAAGAAGAAGGGCAAGTGCGTCAAGCGCAAGCCGAAGAAGAAGGCGAAGAAGTCCACTCGGCACTCCAACAAGGGGAGGAAGTAACATGTTCAGAAAGCGCCGGGATAAAACCGGCATGGAGAAGCGACTGGAAGGGTCGTACGCCGAAGATTTAGCGAGTCACGGTGGCCCCGAGCCATGCGTTGGCGTTCCGCGAGGGCGCAGCGAAGCGTTGGACAGGGGTGCACGCAGGCCGGATATCGAGCCGCGAAATGTTACTTGTTTGGAGCGCCGACGTGCTTGGGCACAGCGGAAGGCAACACTGTTGGCGGCGTTTTCGCGAGTCGTTGATGGGCTCCACGCGGTCTTAGGACCTGTGCATGTGTGTGATCTCTCCATGTTCGAGAACCGGGAGATCCCATGGTCATCCGCTCGTAGTGATGGCTGGGCGGGTCGTGCGGTGAACACCAAGGTGGTAATACCGTGATGTACGATCGTGGGAAGTCGGATGGTCTCGTAGTACCTGAGAAGCCGTCGAACAAGGCCCTAGGCGGGGTTGCGGAGATGGTGGAGGAAAGGAGACCTTCCGAGGGAAACACGGCTGGCGAAACACGCCCCGGACGCAGTGCCGGCTTGAGCGTGCCAAGTGAGCTTGATCGTGTGCGTCAGATGGCGTTGAAGGACAGGGAAGTGCGGTTCACCGCGCTCCTGCACCACGTGACTGTCGATCGCTTGCGGGCGGCTTGTCGGGCGATCAGCCCGAAGGCCGCGCCGGGAGTGGACGGGGTCACATGGGAGGACTACGGGCAAGACCTGGAGGACAACCTCCGGGACCTGCACGTTCGTCTTCACTGGGGAGCGTACCGGGCGAAGCCGTCTCGGAGAGTGTTCATTGCTAAGGCGGACGGGCGGCTGCGGCCGCTTGGTGTCGCTGCGCTGGAGGACAAGATCGTTCAGCGGGCGCTCGTTGAGGTGCTGAACGCTGTCTATGAGGTGGATTTCCTTGGTTTCTCGTATGGGTTTCGGCCTGGGCGCTCACCGCACGATGCGTTGGATGCGCTGGCGGTCGGGATCGAGCGCAAGAAGGTGAACTGGGTGCTCGACGCGGATTTCCGCGAGTTCTTCACCGGCCTTGACCATCGCTGGCTGGAGAAGTTCTTGGAGCACCGTATCGCGGATAAGCGGGTCCTGCGCTTGATCCAGAAATGGCTCAAAGCAGGAGTCATCGAGGATGGGTCCTGGACAGAGTATGAGGACGGCGTTCCACAGGGAGCATCAGCTTCACCGCTCCTAGCGAACGTTTACTTGCACTACGTCTTTGACCTGTGGGCTCACCAGTGGCGGACGCGGAACGCACACGGCGATGTGGTCATTGTGCGCTTCGCCGATGACGTGGTGGTGGGTTTTGAGCGTCGTGGTGACGCTGAACGGTTCTGGGGCGATCTCCGTGGCAGGCTCGCGGAGTTTGCGCTGGAGCTGAGCGCTGAGAAGACGCGCCTGATCGAGTTCGGACGGTTCGCCGCCGAGCGACGTCAGGAGCATGGCCTCGGCAAGCCTGAGACGTTCTCCTTCCTCGGCTTCACGCACATATGCGCGAAGACGCGGAACGGTCGTTTCAAGCTGAAGCGGATCACCGACTCTCAACGGATGCGGGTCAAGCTGCGCGAGGTCAAGGCCGAGCTACTGCGACGACGGCATCTGCCTATTCCGATACAGGGCCGTTGGCTTGCCAGCGTCCTGCGCGGGCACTGCAACTACTACGCGGTGCCTGACAACAGCAAGGCGTTATACGCCTTTCGCCTCCAGATCGTCAAGCACTGGCTAAGGACGCTAAAGCGTCGCAGCCAGCGCACCACGATGAACTGGCAGCGAATGACACGCCTCGAAAAACGATGGCTACCAACAATCCACGTCCTACACCCCTGGCCCAACGAACGTTTCGGCGCCACTACCCAAGGAAGGAGCCCAGTATGGTAATCCCATACGCTGGGATCCGCGCGGGGGGCCGCCGGCAACGGCGGTTCCTACCGCTACAGCGACTGCTGCCTTTCCTGCTGGCGTTGTGCGTGCCATTGCTGCTGGCCGCACCCGCGCTGGCCGCCGCTGCGGAAGCCCCTGAAGTCACGGTGGAATCTCCCGTCCCCGCCACCACAGCGACCTTCTACGGCGTCCTGAACCCCAAAGCAACGGCCCCCGGTGAAGCCGGCTCCTACGAATTCCTGTACAGGCAGTCCAAAACAGAATGCAAGGGTGGGAGCAAAGCTCCGAGCTCGCCGGGGATGGCGCTGGGCGGCGCGGCCGAACCTGTCTCGGAAACAGTGACGGGCCTCGTGCCGCTCACCGAATACACGGTCTGTCTGCTGGCGCGTAACGCCGAAGGTGAAGCGATCTCACCGGCGGTGACGTTCACCACGACGGGCTTTGGGCTGGAACGGGCCACCGTCATGGAGAGCAACCAGAACGGGTCGCCCGATCTGCAGGCCGGGTCGCACCCGTACTCAATCACGACCACCTTCGCCCTGCATCACTTCCCGTATAACGACGAAACATTGAAGCAGTTGCCATTGGGGCAGGGCAGCCTCAGGGAAGTGATCGCGCGGCTGCCGCCTGGTTTCGTCGGGGACCCAAACGCGACACCGAAATGCAAGTACGTGGAATTCCTCGCTTCAGAGTGCTCGCCCGATACGGCCATCGGGATCGACACGGTTCTATCTGCACAATCCCGGTGTGGAACACGGGGAAGAATCGGAAATCTTCGGTACCCAGTCACCTATTTATAACTTGGAACCCTCTCCTGGTCATCCCGCCGAGTTCGGTTTCCTTGTGGGGGACACGGTGCCTGTGTACCTGAATAGCTCGGTGCGCACGGGCGAAGACTATGGCATCACGGTCACCGCGCCCAACATCAGCCAGGCTGCGTCGGTATACGCGACCAAGGTCACGATCTGGGGTGTACCCGCCGACCCGAGCCACAACTCGCTGCGTGGCCAGTATGGTCACAACGGCGGCTGTCTGAAGTCGTCAACGCCAAACTTCTTTGGGGAACTCGGGTTGGCTGGGAGTGAATTCGAACAGGAAGCCCCGCAAGACTATGAATCGGGCTGCACAGGCTCGGAAGGCGCGGTGAGCGTGCCGGTGCTGCCCCTGTTGACGAACCCCACGTCGTGTGGGGTGCCGCGCACAGGGTCGGTGACCATGGCTTCCTGGCAGGAACCGCTCGTTGCGCCGATCCTTCCGTCATCGAAGAGCGTGACGCTGCCCGAACTGTCGGGTTGTGAAAAGCTCGATTTCAGCCCGTCGATCAGCGTGACGCCGGATGGGACCGATGGGAGCACCCCGACCGGGCTGAACGTCGATCTGCACGTACCGCAGGAATCGACGCAGAACCCGGAAGGACTGGGTGAGGCCGACGTCAAGGACACGACGGTCACGCTGCCCGCGGGCGTGCAGATCAGCCCGAGCGCGGCGGATGGCCTGCAGGCGTGCTCGCAGGCGCAGATCGGGCTGGACAATGCCGAAAAGCCGTCGTGCCCGGACGCGTCGAAGATCGCGACGGTCAGAATCAAGACGCCGCTGCTTGAAGAAGAACTGGTAGGCGAGGTGTATCTCGCGGCGCCGCAGAACTTCGCGGGACCACTTGAAAACCTTTTCGGGAGCCTCATAGCGATGTATCTCGTCGCCGAAGACCCAGTCGCGGGAGTGCTGATCAAGCTCCCCGGCAAGGTCACGCTCAACGAAACTACGGGGCAGATCCTCACCACGTTCGAAGACACGCCACAGCTGCCGTTCAGCGACCTGAAGCTCGAATTCTTCGGGACCGACAGGGCGCCGCTGAGCACCCCGGCGTTGTGCGGGAGCTACGGGACGGACGCGATCTTCGCGCCGTGGTCCGGGACGCCCCCCGTGAGCCCGGCCGCGAGCTTTCAGATCACTTCCGGGCCGGCCGGTGCGCCCTGCCAGGACCCGCTGCCGTTCGCGCCGTCGCTGACGACCGGCACGACGAACATCCAGGCAGGCTCCTTCACCCCGTACACGTTGACGATGGGCCGCGAAGACGGCGAGCAGAACCTCGACGCCATCCAGCTGCACATGCCTCCGGGCCTGCTGGGAACGCTCGCGAGCGTCAAGCTCTGCGAAGAAGCGCAAGCCGACGCGGGGACGTGCGGAGAAGAAAGTTTGATCGGTGAAACGATCGTGAGCGTGGGGTTGGGCAACGACCCGTACACCGTGACCGGCGGGAAGGTCTACATAACCGGCCCCTACGAGGGGGCGCCGTACGGCTTGTCGATCGTCAACCCCGCGAAGGCCGGGCCGTTCGTCCTGCAGGAAGGCAAGCCGGTCGTGGTCAGGGCAAAGATCGAAGTCAACCCCACGACCGCGGCGCTGAGCATCACGACCGACACCTCGGGCCCGTACAAGATCCCCACGATCCTGGACGGCATACCGCTCGAGATCAAGCACATCAACGTCTCGATCAACCGGCCGGACTTTACGTTCAACCCGACCAACTGCGAAAAACTGGCGATCACGGGGTCGCTGACCAGCAGCGAAGGAGCCATCTCGTCCTTGTCGGTGCCCTTCCAGGTCACCAACTGCGCGGCGCTTGCGTTCAAGGCCAACCTCGAAGCCTCGACCTCGGGCAAGACCTCGCGCACCGAAGGTGCCAGCCTGCATGTGAAGCTCAGCTACCCGGTGGGCCCATACGACGCAAACATCGCCAAGGTCAAGGTCGAACTGCCCGAGCAGCTGCCTTCCAGGTTGACGACGCTGCAGAAGGCATGCACCGCCGCGATCTTCGAAGCCAACCCGGCGAACTGCCCCGCGGCCTCGCGGATCGGCTCGGCTACCGCCACGACGCCGGTGCTGCCGGTCTCGCTCTCCGGGCCCGCATACTTCGTCTCCCACGGCGGCGCAAAGTTCCCCGAACTGATCATCGTGCTGCAGGGCTACGGCACGACCGTCGACCTGCACGGCGAAACGTTCATCTCCAAATCGGGTGTCACCAGCTCGACCTTCCCCGCGGTCCCCGACGTCCCCGTGGGCAGCTTCGAACTGACACTGCCCGAGGGTCCCGACTCGGCATTGAGCGCCAATACGAATCTCTGCAAATCGAAGCTTGTGATACCCACCCAGTTCGTTGGGCAGAACGGCGCTGAAGTGCACGAGAGCACCAAGATCGCGGTCACAGGCTGTGCCAAGACGATCACGGTCAAGCACAAAAAGAAGAAAGCGAAAGGCAAGAAGGCCAGCATCACGGTGAGTGTGCCCTCCGCCGGGAGGATCACTGCGAGCGCCGCGGGCCTTCGAGGCGCCTCAGCCCACATCGACAAGGCAGGCGAACTGACCCTCACGCTCGCGCTCACCTCCTCAGAGCAGCGCCTACTTGCCCGCCACCGCGGTCACGAACTCGCAGCACACGTACACCTACGCTTCACCCCGAGCCACGGCAAGGCGCTCACGAGCTCCACGATGGTGCTGCTGGGCTGAGGAGCCTCAGCGAAGCGCTTCCTTGCTCTCGGCGACGACTCCGACCCGTGAGCTGGAGAAGACTCGCCGGGACGCTTGAGGTCGGCGATCTGGAGCCGCGCGCTCAAGTTTGGCTGTCGGGCGGCCGATCCAGTGCCTACCATGGTGGAGGATCACCTACGGCTGGGGTCTCTCATCTCCGCCATCGGCGCGGCGCTGCTCGCGGTGTCGGTCTTTTTGCCGTGGTACGGGGTCACTCTAACCGCCAGCGGAGCGGCCTCCGCCCGGCAGGCGCTCAACAATGTGGCACAGCAGTACGGCAACGCCACCTTTCAGACCCAGGCAAAAGTCATTGGTCTTGGGTTCGGTGCATTCACCGGTCATCAGGTCACCACGCTCAGTGCACACCAGGCGTTGAAATACCTCAACGTGATACTCCTCATACTCGCCGCGATCGCCTTCCTCATTGCGCTGCTGCGCCTCGCGGGGGCCTCGGAGACAATCCAGGCGGGCGGCAATCAGCTCGCGTTTGTCGGGCTCTTGGCGACTGTCTGTGTCCTGTTTCGGATGGTTGAGCGCCCCGCGCCCCAGGAAACGTTCTTCTCACTATCACTCAGCTGGGGCGTCTGGCTCGCGCTCGCAAGCTCTGTGGCGGTCGTCATTGGGAGTCTGTGGTCGACTCTCACGAGTAGCCCGAATCGCTCCGCCGGCTCACTGGCAGCGGCGTTGGACGAATTCTCTGGTTGGACGCCCGACGCCTGACATCGCCCGCCTTTCGTTCGGCTCCTGGCCGCGTTAGGCAACGCTGTCTTGACTCCCGCTTGTCCTATCGGGTGAGCAACTCCAGGGCCAGCTCCAGCATCTCGGCTTGGCTGCGCCCGCCGTAATCGGCGCTGATGAAGTGGCCGCCGATGAACAGCGAGAAGGCCAGCAGGCAGCGAGCCTCGACATCGTTGTCGTCCTCGCAGATGGCTCCGAACAGGGAGCGCATGTAGTTCATTCGTCTGTTGTCGACCTGCCGCAATCGCTCGGCAACCGCCTCCTCGCGCCGGGCCCAGTTGCGGATCGCCAGCTCGATCTTCAACAGCTCGCCGGCTGAGGCGGCGCCCAGCGCGAACAGCCGCCTCAATCTCGACCTCGCGTCCTCGTCCTCGGCCTCGACAGCCTCGATCACCTCGTCGACCCAGGTGCGCTCCCATGCGTCCAGCATCTCCTCGAGCAGCGACTGCCGATCGCCGAAGTGCCAGTAGAAGCCGCCCTTGCTGACGCCCAGCGCGCGCGCAAGCGGCTCGATGCGCACGGCCTCCGGCCCGCCGCTGCCGAGCGCCCGTAGACCCTCCTCGATCCAGCTGTTGCGAGGCGTTCGGGTCGGGGGCGCCATCGCCTCTCTATCGCGTTCGGTTCGGTGTTGACACTCCTGATGATGATGCTAGGGTTCAACTATACGCTGCCGTATGGATGGATGGAGATTGAGATGAAGCTCCGATTGAGATGAAGCTCCCGAACAGTGCGCACACTTCCAGGCCCTGGCGGATCCACGAGATCGTGCCCGACTTCCGGCTCGAGGATGTCTGGGCGCTGCCGACGCCCGGTGGAGCCGACGAGTTCTCGATTCTCGTCGAGGGGTTCGCCGCAGCTGATCCAGCGCAGGCCCTACCCCGCGCGGCGCGGGAGCTGTGGGCGCTGCGATGGAAGCTCGGCGACCTGTTTGGCCTTGATGATCCGGGCGAGGGACTTGGGGCGAGGGTGACGACGCTTCGCGAGCGGTTGCCCGACGACCTGCGCGCCGCCGCGACTGGGCCGGGATTCGAGACGCTCCCTTTCACTTCGCTATACCTGACCGATGACGAGTTCGCCGCCGAGATCGCAAACCAAACGATGCACGGCGTCATGCACCTCGGCTGGGTTGCCGAGGGGAGCGGCGGCTACCGGGGCCAGATGGCGGTCTACGTGAGGCCCAACGGCTTGCTGGGGAGCGCCTACATGGCCGCGATCAAGCCATTCCGATACCTGGTCGTCTACCCACAGATGCTCCGGGTGATGGAGCGGCGCTGGCGCGAACGGCAGGATCGTGAATCGCCCGCCTGACGGCACGAGCGGCAGGGGGGCCGCGGTCTGGGGTGCCGGCAGCCGCCGGCCCGCCGCGGTGGAGCAGGTCGACGTTGTGGTCGTGGGAGGGCGCTTGGCGGGCTGCGCGGTGGCGGCTCCGCTGGCGCGGGCGGGGCGCCGGGTGGTGGTGCTCGACAAGATGGGGTTCCCGTCCGACCAGCTCTCGACCCACCTGCTGATGCCCGCGGGCACGAGCGAGCTGGCGAAGCTCGGGGCGCTGCCGCGCATCCTCGAGCTGCGGCCCTCGCGGGTGCGCTGGGCGTGCATCGTGGTCGAGGGCATCAGCGCGCTGGAGCGGCTGCGGCCGGCGGCAGACGGCATCGACTACGGCGTGTGCGTACCGCGCGACCTGCAGGACGTGCAACTTGTGCAGGCGGCACGGGAGCAGGGCGCGGAGGTGCGCGAGCACTGCACGGTGCAGTCGCTGCGCTGGCGCGGCGGGCGCGTCGTCGGCGTGCGCTACCGCGATGGCGACGGCGCCGAGCACGAGCTCGCGTCGACGCTGCTCGTCGGCGCCGATGGCCGGCGTTCGACGGTCGCCGCGCTGGTGGGCGCGTGGACGCCCTACCGGATCTCGCGCAACGGCCGCGGCCTGGTCTTTCGCTACCTTGAGGACCCGCTGGCGGGTGGGATCGAGGCCGAGACCTACTACCAGTGGCGCGAAGGCGACTCGTTCGCATTCGCCTTTCCGAGCACGCCTGTGGGGCGCCTGCTGGTCCTGTTAATGGGTCACCGCGACGAGGCGAGCGCTGCGCGCGCGGACCCCGAGGGCTACTGGCAGAGCAAGCTCGCGGAGCATCCAGGCCTCGCGGCGCGCGTGGCGGGCGCACCACCGGGGACGAAGCTGCGCTCGACGGGCGAGACGCCGGCGTTCTTCCGCGCATCCTCCGGTCCCGGCTGGGCGCTGGCGGGAGACGCTGGGCACTTCAAGGACCCGGTCACGGGGCAGGGCATGCGCGACGCGATGTTCGCGGGGCGAACGCTCGCAGAGCAGGTGCTGCCCGTGCTCGACGACGCCGACGCGGTCGACCGCGCGACCCGCGCGTGGGAGGCGGCCCGCGATCGCGAGTGCCTGCCGGCCTACCACTACGCAAACTGGGACACACGCGTCGAGCGCCAGCCGGCGCTGGTCTGCGAGCTGATTCGCGACGCGGCGCGCACGACCGACCCAGACATCACCGACCTGTTCGGGCGCGCGCGCACGCTGGAGCAGATCGCGACCGTGCCGCGACTGGCGCGTGCGCTCGGGGCCGCCATGTGGCACGGCGAGCAGCCGCGCCTGCAGACGCTGCGCCGCTTGCTCCCGGACCTTCGCACCGGGCTGGCGGTCCACTTCGAGCAGCGTGCCGGGCGCTTTCGCTCGACCCGCACGATCGTTGGCTCCGAGCACCCCGGAGCCGACTGGCCTGCGCCGCCGAAGCCGGCGCAGGCGCCCGCCACCGCCGCGTCTGCCACCACGACCTCGAACGAGGTGCTCAGCGAGGAGGTGGTCGCATGACGCGCATCGCGGTCGTCCAGCCGGCCCTCGCGCTGGGCGAGGTCGCGCGCAATCTCGAGCGGATCGAGGACCTGATCCGCGACGCCCACGGCGAGCACTCGCCGGAGGTGATCCTCGTCCCGGAGGCGTGCACGACGCCGAACGTTTTCGCAAAGGTACTCAGGGGTACGGCGCGGCCGGTGGACGGTCAGCCGTTTCAGCTGCTCACACGGCTCGCGCGCGAGCTGGGCTGCGTGATCGGCGGCGGCTTCCTCGCCGTGCGCGGCCAGCACACCTACGGCACGTTCGTGCTTGCCGAGCCGGACGGCGCTGTGCACCTGCACGACAAGGACATCCCAACGGCGTGGGAGCAGCATTTCTACGTCGGCGGCGACGATGAGGGAGTGACACGAAGCGAGACGCTGGGCTGCGAGGTCGGACTGATGTCGGGCTGGGAGTGGGCGCGCTTTCGCACCGCCGCGCGCGTGCGCGCGAGCGGCGCGCACGTCGTGCTGGGTGGGATGTGCTGGCCCTCGATGCCGCTCAACTGGCCCGGCCCGCTGCATTTGTGGGCCGAGCGCGAGCACGCGATCTGGCGCGCGCAGGCACGCGCACTCCCCGGCCAGGTGGCGCGGCTGACGGGCGCGCCGGTCGCCCATGCCTCCCACGTCGGTGCGATCGAGGGCGAAACGCCGCTCGGCCCGGGCATTCCGTGGAAGACACAGATGCTCGGCGAGTCCCAGATCTGCGATCGCGACGGCACGATCCTCGCGCGCCTGACGCTCGAGGACGGCGAGAGCCACGTCGCCGCCGACGTCGACCTGGCGCCGGCGCCGACACCGCTTGACCCGATCGAGGAGCGCTTCTGGATTCCCAAGTTCACGCTGACCACGCACGCCGCGTGGCACGCGATGAACGCCCACGGCGCGCTCGCCTACAGGCTGCGTCACGCGCGCAGGGGGTTCCCCTGGCAGTCATGGCCGAGCGGCGACCTGCCCGACGAGATCCCGCCATCGAGCCCGAGCGACGCCGCCGCGGCGACCAGCAGTTGACAGTGCAACCGCAGTTGCAATATCCTGAGTATATGAATACTCCAGATATCGGAATTGATCACGAGGTGGTCGTCATCGGTGCCGGCTTTTCGGGCATCGGCGCGGCGATCAAGCTCGATGAGGCGGGATTTGACGACTACGTCGTGCTCGAGGAGGGCGACGGCGTCGGGGGAGCGTGGCATTGGAACACCTACCCCGGGATCGCGGTAGACATCCCTTCGTTCAGCTACCAGTTCTCCTTTGAGCAGCACAGCCACTGGTCGCGCGTGTATGCGCCCGGCAAGGAGCTGAAGGCCTACGCCGAGCACTGCGTGGAGAAGTACAGGCTGCGCGATCGCATCCGACTGAACACGAAGGTCGTCGGTGCGGCGTTCGACGAGCAGACGCACGCCTGGCGGATCGAGATCGCCGGCGGTGAGGCTATTACGGCGCGATTCATCGTCGGCGCGACGGGTGTCTTCACGCAGCCCAAGCCGCTCGACATCCCCGGGCTGGAGACGTTTGCAGGGACGACGATGCACACAGCGCGCTGGGACCACGATGCCGACCTGCGCGGTAAGCGAGTTGCCGTGATCGGCACGGGCGCCTCTGCGATCCAGGTGATCCCGAAGATCGCGCCCGAGGTCGCACAGCTCACGGTCTTTCAACGCACGCCGATCTGGTGCCTCCCGAAGCCTGATGCGCCGTTGAGCCCTCGCGCCAGGCGTGTGCTGCGCTGGGTGCCCGGTGCCAAGTTCCTGGCCCGTATGGCAAGTCAGGCCTTTGTAGAGGCGACCTTCGTGCTCGGTGCACACTTCGCCGGCACATTCCCGAGCCTGGGCGCGCGCGGAGAAGGCGCTGGCCGTAAGCATCTTCGTGAGGTCAAGGACCCGCTGGTGCGCGAGAAGCTCACCCCTCAATACACGCTGGGCTGCAAGCGTCCGAGCTTCTCCAACGAATACCTCCCGACCTTCAACCGAGAGAACGTGTTGCTGGAAACCACCGCCATCGACGCGATCACGCCGGCTGGCGTGCGGACGGCGCAGGGGAATGAGCACCCCATCGATGTGCTGATCCTCGCGACCGGCTTCAAGGTGTTCGACTCCGGGAACATGCCGCCGTTTCAGATCCGCGGCGCGGGTGGCGCGTGCCTGGAGGAGTGGTGGAACGCCAATCGCTTGCAGGCCTACGAGGGCGTCAGCGTGCCGGGGTTTCCGAACTGGTTCTCGATCCTCGGTCCGTACGGCTTCAACGGCCAGTCGTACTTCGGGCTGATCGAGACGCAGATGCGCCATATCGTGCGCTGTCTCAAGCGTGCGCGCAAGGACTGCGCAACGCGCGTGGAGATCACACCCGATGCCAACAAGCGCTACTTCGAGTCGGTGCTCTCCCGCCGCCACAACCAGGTGTTCTTCCAAGGCGCGTGCGCAAGCGCCAACAGCTACTACTTCGACAAGCACGGCGACGCGCCGTTCCGACCCAGCCTGACCCTCGAGGCGGCGTGGCGCAGTGCTCGCTTCGACCTGGACGACTACGTGTTCGCCGCATGACCCGTCTCACGCGAGCACAATCCCAAGCCCGCACGCGCGCGCTGATCGTCGAGGCTGCGATGCGCCTGTTCCTGCGCGACGGGTTCGGCGTCACCTCGCTGGAGCAGATCGGCGAGGAGGCCGGCTTCACCCGCGGCGCGGTCTACTCGAACTTCCCGAGCAAGACGGCGGTGGGGATCGCCGTGATCGACGAGCTGTATGAGCGTGAAGCCAGGTGCCTGGAGGCTGCGTTGAGCGCGACCGACGATTTCGACGGCTGGTTCGACGCGCTCTCCGCCTGGGCGCAGGACACGATCGGCGACCCCCAATGGACGCGCCTGGAGATCGAGGTCGCCGCGTTCAGCGCGCACGACGGCGCCTACCAGACTGCGACCGCGGCGAGGTATGCACGCATGCGCGAGCGCTGGGCTGCCGTGTTCACCTCACGCTTCGGAGACACCTTCCCCATGGATGCCGACACTCTCAGCGGGATCATCCTCGCCCTCGGGCTCGGGACCGGCATCCAGCGCGCCGCCGACCCCAACCTCCCCGGATCGAGCTGGGTCGAGCTCCTGCGCACGCTCGTTGGATCAGCGACGTCGAGTGTCGCATGAGGGTGGTCAGGTTGCTTGGACTCGCGCCTTGCGGCTTCTCAGACGTGGAAGTAGTGCTCCTGGTCGAGATCGTCGATGAGCCCGGGATGCGCAGGGTGCCATCCCAGTAGCTCCTGGGTCAGCGCGCCGGAAGCCGGCGCGTCGAGCCCAAGAAAGCCCGCCAGCCAGGTGAAGTGCGCCCCCGCGTCCTCAGCAGAGACGGACAGAACCGGGACGTCCAGATGGCGCCCGATGACCTCGGCGATCTCCTTGACCGGCACGCCTTCGTCGGCGACCGCGTGCAGCGTCGTACCTGCCGGTGCCTTTTCCAGCCCGAGACGGAACAGGTGCGCCGAATCGAGGCGGTGCACTGCGGGCCAGCGGTTGGTCCCGTCGCCGATGTACCCGGAGACACCCTTCTCGCGTGCGATGCCGACGAGGGTCGCGATGAAGCCGTTGTCGCCGTCGCCGTGATTCGTCGGAGGGAGTCGCACAATCGACGAGCGGACGCCGCGGGAGGCAAGGGACAGCGTGAGCTCGGCGGTCTCCCAACGAGTCCTGGGACCGCCGCCAAAGGCCGCGATAGCAGCGTGGGTGCCATGCGCGTCCTGCTCGGTTACCACGTGCCCTGGTGCTAGCCCGAGGAGTCCCGAGGCGATCAGGAGCGGCCGGTCTGAGCCCGCGAGCGCCTCGCCGAATGTCTCGACGGCGCGGCGATCTGCGTCGGCGGCGGCCTGGAAGTCGCCCGAGAACGCGAGCTCGTGCTTGAACGCGAGGTGGATCACGCCATCTGAGGCGCCAGCAGCATCGCGCAGGGTGTCGAGATCGTCGAGCTCGCCGCGGTGCACATCCGCTCCGGCGGCGGTGAGGGCGTCGGCCGAGGCGTCCGAGCGAGCGAGTCCGATGACCTCGTGGCCCGCGCCGAGGAGCTCGGCAACGACGGCAGAGCCGATCCAGCCGGACGCGCCGGTGACGAATACGCGCATGAGAGAACCTCCAAGTAAACGCTTGATGACAGTGACTGCCATCAATATAGCATACGATGTCAGCCGCTGTCGTCGATAGGATTGTGGCATGGGTCGATGGGAGCCAAACGCACGCGGCCGGCTCTTGAAGGCGGCCTTCGAGCTCTACAGCGAGCAGGGGTTCGAGCAGACCACGGTGGCCGAGATCGCCAAGCGCGCGGGACTGACGGAGCGAACATTCTTTCGGCACTTCGCCGACAAGCGTGAGGTTCTGTTCGCGGGTGCAGACGCGCTGCAGGAGCTACTCGTGAGTACCGTCGCAAGTGCGCCCGATTCCGCGGCGCCGATCGACGCGACAGCGGCGGGCATCGAGGCAGCCGGTGCTCTCATCCAAGAAGGAGGCGAACTCCCGCGACAGCGCCAGGCCATCATTGCTGCGAGCACCGAACTGCAAGAGCGCGAGCTGATCAAGCTCGCATCACTCGCCTCGGCGCTCGCCGACGCGCTGCGCCGGCGCGGCGTCAAAGACCCAGCCGCGAGCCTTACCGCCCAGGCAGGGATCGCCGTCTTCAAGGTGGCGTTTGAGCGTTACGTCGAGGAGACCAACCAGCAAGATTTGCCACGACTCATTCGAGAGTCACTCCAAGAACTAAAGGCCGTGACCACATCGGGCAGCGCACGAGCTGGCCGCCGTAACTGAGGGGCTGCCAAGATGCCGAAACGGAACATGAACGAGGACGATCCGCTCGAGGACTTCGATCCCCGCGTGGTAGCGCTCGACGGTGTCGCGAAGGTGGTGCACGTGGCCGGCAGTGGACCGGCGGTGATCGTCATGACAGAGATGCCGGGCATCAGCCCGCATGTCGCTCGCTTCGGCCGTTGGGTCAGGGACGCAGGATTCACTGTGTATATGCCCTCGCTGTTCGGCCGCGATGGCGCGGTGCCCGGCGTCGAGGAGGGCACCGCCATCTTTCAGCGGGCGTGCGTCAGCGCCGAGTTCCGCGTCCTCGCCGCCAACGAGTCGAGCCCTGTGACCACGTGGCTCCGGTCCCTGGCAAGGCTGGCCCACGGGGAGTGCGGTGGTCCCGGTGTCGGCGCCATCGGAATGTGCTTCACAGGCAACTTCGCGCTCACGATGATGCTCGAGCCCTCAATGCTCGCACCGGTCCTTGGCCAACCGTCGCTACCGCTGGATGACGCTGCCGGGTTGGAGATCGCTCCCGAGGAGCTCAGTGCTGTTCGGGAGCGTCTCGAGCGTGAGGACCTGACCGTCATGGCATACCGTTTCAAGGGAGACAAGTTCTGCAAGGCTCAGCGGTTTGCGGCCTACTCGCAGGCGCTCGGCGAGCGCTTCATCGGACGTGTGCTACCCGACAGCGCGGCAAATCCCGAGACTCCGCCGTTCTTCGAACAGGTGGTGGCGAGCCCGCACAGCGTGGTGACCGCCCACCTGATCGATGAAGCGGGCCAACCTACGATCGCGGCCCGCGACGAGATCCTGTCGTTCTTCGCCCAGCGGCTGGCCTCATCACCAGCCTGAGCGATCTTCTCGCCAGCCCTCGTGACTTGGTGGGTATCGCGCTCAGACGAAGAGCGGACTCGACTGGACAGGTGTTCTATTGCCCCGCAGCGGGTCTAACAGCTGGATCGGTGGTGGCCGACAGGAAGCTTGTACGCGCGAGCGCATGTAGCGGGTCGGGCCTGTACCCCGAGACCTTGAAGCTTGCCTGCGCGGAGAAAGGACTATGCCCAGCCGAAGCGAGACCCACCGCTCAACGCCGAGCTCGACAGCGTTCGGGATCTCTCAACGCAAGCTCGACGGGAGCACCAGCGTGATCTCGGTCGAAGGAGATCTCGACCTATCCACCGCCCCCAGGTTGAAGTGGATGCTGGTCGATTCGCTGGAGATGGGCGAAAGCCGGCTCGTTGTTGACCTCTCACTGGCGACGTTCATCGACTCGACGGCGCTGAGTGTGCTCGTTGGTGTCACGAGGAAACTCGAGGTTGATGCACGGTTGGCGATAGTCTGTGTTCGACCCAATGTACTGAAGATCTTCGAGTTTTCAGGACTGGACGGGATGTTTGCGATCTTCCCAACACTCGACGAGGCGCTCGCCTACACGCGGGGGCACCAGGCTTGGGCGCATTGATCAGAGCACGTGTCCGCTTGGCCCGTGTCGTCGCTCTGAGCTGCTGTGCGCTTTGCCTGTTTTGCGTCTCCACCGCCGCGGCAAAGCTCGACTGGTCGCGCGGGTATCAAGAGCAACCTGGCCCAGGGCAAGGGCGGCCTGAACGCGAACAGCCGTTGGGCAGCCATCGCAGCGAAGGGCAGCCCGGAGGCGAACAGTCAGGGGTTGGTCGTCCGGAAGAAGTGCAGCCCGAAGGTACTCAGGTAGGGGCCGGTCATCCAGAAGAAGGCCAGGCCGGTCATGAGCAGTTGGGGCCTGCCCCCGATCGTCGGCACGCAGGCGTGCGTAGACCGGCCATCTCGCGCGTGCGCCACGGAAGACCGGGAGCGGTCGACTCCACGCCAGGTGCCCTACCGTCAGCTTCCTCGGGCAAGACGACCACGATCCCGGCTGCAAAGACGAGCAGCCCTACGACCAACTCCTCGAGCGCGGCGCCGGCCGCCGCAACCACTGAGCCTGGGGCAGCGACGACTCCAGCTGCAGCGACGACGCCCGCGGCCGGACCTACGACTGCAGCCGGGTCCACGAATGCGGCAGCGCCCACGACTGCGGCAGCGACGAGTCCTGCGGCAGCGACGAGCCCCGCGACGGCGACAGCCCCACGCGTAGTCGGGGCATCGCGCAAAGGACTCCCACGGCACCCACAGCATGGTCGCAACAGCCCTCGGCACGCCCACGGCGCCACAGTGAAGCGCGCCGCCTCCGGTGAACTGTCGCGGGGAGGAGTGGTACCCGTGGCGGGAGCGACGATCACGCCGCCGCATGCAAAGCGGGCGGGGCATGTGCGCGATGCGGAGAACAGTGGTCATACACACGGCCGCCCATCGCCGATCGTGACGACGATCACCAGGATCGTCGGTGTAGTACCTCTTCTTGTAAAGGTCCTCATAGGTGCGCTGCTCGCGCTTGCGCTGATGCTCGCGGTGCGCTCGCGCCTGAGCGCGCTGCGCGCCAGGCGACTGGAGCAGCAACGTCGCGAGTTGCTCGAGGACGTGGGCTTGCTTCAAGCTGCGCTGCTCCCGTTGCCACCCGCTCGGCTCGGTCCGGTAGGCACCTCCGCGGCCTATCGACCGGCTGACGGTCCTGGGGCAGGTGGTGATTTCTACGATGTGTTTGCGCTCGAGGATGGCCAGCTGGGGGTAATCGTCGGCGATGTCTCCGGACATGGACGTCAGGCACTACCCCATACGGCGCTGGTGCGCTTCACGCTGAGGGCGTATCTCGAGGCCGGCCTCTCGCCTCGGCTCGCCGTGAAAACCGCGGGAGCTGTGCTCGAGCACCAGCTCAGCGAGTCGTTCGCCACCGTCGTGGCTGCCACCTACCACCCGCGCGATCGCATCCTGACCTACGCCTGCGCTGGTCATCCGCCGCCTGTCGTACTTGGTGCACGGTCGATCGTGCCGATCACCGTTGGCTCCTCGCCGCCGATCGGAACCGGTATGCGTACCGGGACTCGCCAGACCGTGGTCTCGGTGCCAGGCGCCGCACAGGTCTGCTTCCACACCGACGGCGTCACCGAGGCGAGGGTGGGATCCGAGCTGTTCGGCGCTGAGCGCTTGGAACGGACGCTCGCCGAGCTCGGGCCTCAGGCCACGGCCGCAGGACTCCTGGATCGGGTGGCCGAGCAGACCGACTCGCGCTCAGACGATATGGCGGCATGCTTGCTGTCTGTCGATGGAGGCACCGATGCACCAAGTGTGCTGTTCGAGGAGCTCGAGCTGGACCGCGATGAGGCCGCGAGCGCTCGGACCGAGCAGTTCCTCCTCGCCTGCGGGGTGCAGCTCAGCGAGGCCGCCGAGCTCATGCGCGCGGCCCGTATCTCGGCAGAGCGCTCGGGCACAGTTCTGCTGGCCTTGCGGCTCACGGAGGGGCGGCCTGAGGTCACCTTGCGAAATGACAACGTTGCGCGTCTTCATGTACCCAACATGAGCCCGCGAGCGGGTCTTGGAATGTCGCGATGACCGCCGGACCGGCGCTAGCGCCCGACGCTGCAATTGTGTTGGGCATCGCCTCCACGGCCATGCCGTTCGCGCGCACGCCGGAGGAGGGGGCTGAACGCTGGCTGCGGATCCTGCGCATCCATGGCGACGTTGGAGCCGGCCTGCAGGCGCTTGGTGTGAGCGAGGGACCACTTTGGGAGCCGGCCGAGGCCGATCGTAAGCGGACCGCTCGCGGCGGTGTCGATGATGGCAACGCGGTCGCGAATGTCACCGAGCAGGCCATCCTCAGCGCGAGCCGGCGGGGTGCCAACGGGGTCACAACGACCGATCTGTTGATGGCCGTGATGCATGTCTACGGTCCAGACTTCGATCGTGTTCTGCTGACACACGGCACCGACCGCGAGGAGGTGATCGAGAGACTCGGTTTGATCTCTGGGTCGGAGGATGGCTGAGCTGCGCTCATCGTGCCGGTGCCTTGGTCGCAAGGCGTGCACGTCCACGCGCCGCACGCACGGTGTCGGTGAGTGTCGCGATGTCGTAGGCGCCGTAATGGCGGCGTCCGTTGACGAAGAAGGTCGGCGTGCCCGAGACGCCGCTCTCGTCGGCGCTGGCGACGTCCTCGCTCACCCTTGATGTGTAGTACCGGTTGCGGAGCTCATCGGCGATGCGCCCTGCGTCGAGATCGAGCTCCTTGGCGTAGGCGGCCAGGTGGGTCGGCCGCAGATCGCCCTGGTGTCCAAGCAGGATGTCGTGCATCTCCCAGAAGCGCCCTTGGGCGCCCGCGGCCTCCGATGCTTCGGCGGCGATCTGCGCATCTGGATGCACGTCGTTGAGCGGCAGGTGGCGCCACACGTAGCGGACGTCCTCGCCGAATGAGCTCAGCAGCTCACGGATGACCTGCTCTGCCCGCCCGCAGTAAGGGCACTCGAAGTCTCCATACTCCACCAGCGTGACGAGTGCGTCTCCGGGACCACGGATGTGGTCTCGGTCGGGATTGACTGGTTCGGAAAGGTCGAGTATGTCCTCGGCCGTGCCCGCGATCTGTCGCGCTCGGGCCGTGGCAGGCAGGCGCCTCACCGCGCGCAGGACGACCCATCCCAGGAGCGGTGCCAGCAGCACCGAGGCGAGCGCGCCCAGCTTGGCCTCCTCCAGGCGCTCCCCGCTGAAGGCCAGGCTCGCGATCAGAAGCGAAACGGTGAAGCCGATCCCGGCAAATGCTCCACCTGCAGCGAGCAACGGGGGACTGAGCGGCGAGCGCGGGCCGTGTAACGCTGGGCGCGAGGCGATCCAGGACGCACCGGCGATGCCCAGGGGCTTGCCCACCAGGTAGCCCACAAGGATGCCGAGGGAGATCGGTGAGCTGAGGGCATCGTCGATCAACCGTCCGGTCAGATGGACCCCGGCGTTGGCAAGTGCAAAGAGCGGCACGATCACGTAGCTGGTCCAGGGGTGCAGGCTGTACTGCAGTCGCTCGTTGGGCGAGATGGCGGCGCTCACTCCCTGCTGGGCAGAGCGAGCCAGCTCGGGAGTGGGCTGCTCGCGAAACGAACGTGTCAGCAGGGTCGCTCGCTCGAGATCATCACGCGATGGCGGATAGGCGCTCGTGGCGAGTCCGACCGCCAGCCCCGAGATCACCGGGTCGATGCCCGACTCGTACATCGCGACCCAGAGACCGGCCGCCACGGCGACCGACACCGGGCGCCGCCACTCCGGCGCATAACGGAGTGCCAGCAAACCACCGAACAGCGCCACTGCGACCGCCAGCGCGAGAGCCGAGACATGGGTGGTGTAGGCAGTCGCGATCACCGCCAGCGCAGTGAGGTCATCGACGACGGCCAAGGTGAGCAGGAAGATGCGCAGACGGCTCGCCGCACGCGGCGTCAGGAGCGCCAGCGCGCCCAAGGCGAAAGCGGTGTCGGTCGACATGGCTGCTCCCCAGCCGTGGGCACCGGGGCCGCCCGCATTGAATGCGAGATAGATCGCGATCGGGCACACCATGCCGCCGAGCGCCGCAAGCACAGGAATCGTCAGTCGTCTGCGCTCGCGCAGCTCGCCGAGGTCGAGCTCGCGCTTGGCCTCGAGTCCGACGACGAGAAAGAAGAACGTCATCAGGCCCTCGTTGACCCAATGGCGCAGATTCAAGGAGATTCCATCGCCGCCAAGCCTGACCGCGAGTCTCGTCGTCCAAAGCGACTCATATGAGTGCGGCCAGGGCGAGTTCGCCCACAGGAGGGCAATAATCGTCCCCGCCAGCAGCACGCTTGCGCCCCCAGTCTCGGTGCCGAGAAAATCGCGAACCGGCGCTGCCAGGTTTCGCGCCCACGCTGTCCGGCCGATGTAAGCGGGAGCCTGTTCGTCTGTCATTGGTCGATTATCGGCCCTACCGGCCCATGAGATGGGAACTGTCGGTTGGGCAGGTAGAGTCAACACACATGACATTCGTCGTGCTCACCGGAGCGACTCGCGGTATCGGCCGCGCCGCAGCGATTGAGCTCGCTCGCGCAGGCGCTGAGGTGGCACTGGTTGGTCGTGAGTCCGAGCGCGTGCAAGCTGTAGCGCAGGAGGCCAAGGCGGCCGGCGGTGGCGCGCCCGTCCACGAGCATGTCGCCGACCTGATGCTGATGGCCGATGTCCGAGCGCTCGCGGAGGAGCTTCGAGATCGGCATGAGCACATCGACGTACTCGCCAACAATGCCGGAGCGCTGTTCGCCTCGCGCAAGGAGAGCGCCGAGGGTCTCGAGCAGACCTTTGCTCTGAACCATCTGGCCCCGTTTCTACTCACCAACCTCCTACGAGACCGCCTGGATGGCGGCCGCGTCGTGACCACCGCATCCGACGCCCACAAGTCGGGGCTCCTGGATCTCGATGATCTGCAGTCCGAGAAGTCCTACTCCGCAATGCGCGTCTATGGCACCTCGAAGCTCTGCAACATTCTCTTCACACGGGAGCTTGCGAAACGGGCGCCTGAGTTGCACGCCAACAGCTTTCATCCGGGTGTCGTACGCACCGGCTTTGGCAAGAACGAGAACGGGATCTGGAAGATCCTCACCACGCTTGGCGGGCCTTTCTTTCGCTCGCCGCAGCGCGGCGCCCGCTCGCTGGTCTGGCTATCCCTCTCCGACGAGGCCAGCGCTCTCACCGGCGAGTACATAGGAGACGAGAAGGTGATAGCTCCCAGCGCTCAGGCTCAGGACGACACGCTCGCTGAGGGCCTGTGGGAGCGCAGCGCCCAGCTGGTGGGCCTGTCCGTCGACGCTCCAGCCTGAAGGTGTGCCTACGACGCGTGCTACTTACCGGTGGTGCGGTGCATCGCCCCGCGTGCATGGCCTGGCTTGCCGCGACCGGCGCTCGTCCCGCCGCGTGCCGCGCCGCGAATCGGTGATGGCGTCCGACGGATGAGCAGCCGCAGCGCTCGATCGTCGGGACCCTCCTCGGTCCGCTCGCTCAGCGTCCTGGGATGCACCGTTCGGAATACGGCGCCACGGACGCGATCCACCACGGCCACCACCACCTTGGACGTGCTCGGGATGTCAAACACGATCCCGTCCAGCTTCGGCCCGTCGGTGTTGACGCTGACGAGCTCGCCGACGCTTATCTCCTCCATTGACACAGCCTACCTGGCCGGTCCCCAAGTCCCCGGGGGCTCTTGGGAATACTTGACCTCCATGGCCAGCCGCCACTTGCGCAGTTGAGACGTCTTGGCCCCGCCCTCGAGGTGCGGGACTTTCGGTTGTGGTGGCTGGCCCTGCTCGGCATGGGGATCAGCATGCAGATGCTCGAGGTCGCGATCGGCTGGGAGGTATACGCCCAGCATCGGAGCACCCTGTACCTGGGCCTGATCGGGCTGGCCGAGTTCATCCCGATGTTCGTGCTCGCGCTTCCCGCCGGCCACCTGGCCGACAGACTGCCCAGGCGATTGATGTTCGCCTTTTCGCTGTTGCTGGGCGTGGGGGTGGGGATTGGGCTCGCCCTGCTCAGCGGCTCGGGAGACACCGCGATTCTTCCTTACCTGGCACTCGCTGTGGGTGCCGGGATCACGATGGCACTCGGCAGTCCCGCTGCACGAGCGATGCCGCCCACGCTCGTCTCAGCCGAGTTGCTGGGGAGTGCGATGACGCTCCGCTCGATCGCCACCCAGACAGCCCAGGTGATTGGGCCAGCACTCGGCGGTCTGCTCTACGGAACCTCGTCGGTGCTGGTGTACGGACTGGCGGCCGGCGTGTGCCTGTCCGCGACCCTGTGCGTCCTTGCCATTCACCCGCAACCGGCCGCCGAGACCGTGGAGGAGAGCCTGCCCGCTGCGCCCGGCCTGGAGAGCGTGCTCGAAGGTCTGCGCTTCGTCGGCCGCACGCAAATCCTGCTGGGAGCAATCCTGCTCGACCTGCTGGCCGTGCTCTTCGGTGGCGCGGTGGCGCTTTTGCCTGTGTTCGCGCGCTCGATCTTGCACGTCGGCCCCGCTGGGCTGGGGATCCTGCGTGCCGCACCAGCGGTGGGCGCTCTGTTCGCCGCGGCGGTGATCACTCGGCGTCCGCTCCTGCGCCGAGCCGGTCGCACGTTGCTGATCGTGGTCGGGCTCTACGGGGCGAGCATCGTCGTCTTCGGACTCTCGCAGTGGTTCCCGCTGTCCCTCATTGCCCTCGGAGTAAGTGGCTTCGTCGACCTGTTCAGCATGAACATCCGCTCCACGACGGCCGCGCTGGCGACCCCTGATCGTCTGCGAGGCCGGGTGGGGGCCGTCGAGATGGTGTTCATCAGCGCCTCCAATCAGCTCGGCGCATTCGAGTCGGGGCTGGCCGCCTTCCTGGTGGGCACTGTGCCGGCCGTGGTCGGCGGCGGAGCGCTCACGATCCTCATCGCCATCGGTTGGAGCAGGTTCTTCCCCGACCTGGCCAACGTCGACCGCTTGCAGGATGTCAAGCCGGGCGCTGCGGCTAGTGTGCCTCCATGGACCTCAGCAGTCCCGCCGCAGTCAAGCGTCTGACGCTGGTCGCCTGCATCATGGGCTCGGGCATCGCGCTGCTCGACGGGACCGTTGTGAATGTCGCGCTGCCGAGGATCCAGAGTGAGCTGGGGGGAGGCCTCGCCGCCCAGCAGTGGGTTGTCAACGCGTACCTGCTCACGCTCGGCTCGCTGATCCTGATCGGTGGCTCGCTGGGCGATCTCTTTGGCGAGCGGCGGGTCTTCGCCCTCGGCGTGGGCGGCTTTGGGGCGGCGTCGTTGCTGTGTGCGCTGGCCCCTTCGATCGGCGCGCTGATCGCCGCCAGGGCGGTGCAGGGCATCGCGGGCGCCCTGTTGACGCCCGGTGCGCTGGCGGTGATCGTCTCCACGTTCCCAGAATCCGAGCGTGGGCCGGCGATCGGCGCGTGGACGGCATGGGGCGCGATCGCCGCTGTTCTGGGCCCTGTCGTGGGCGGCGAGTTGCTCGCGATCGGATCGTGGCGGTTGATCTTCCTAATCAACATCCCGTTCGTGATCGCCTGCGTCACGCTGCTCCTGAGCGTGGGCCCGCCGGGAGCAGTCCACGAGCAGAGCGAGCGGGCCCGCGTCGCCGGGAGGAATCTGGACCTGCCGGGGGCGTTGCTCTGCGCGCTGGGGCTTGGTGGACCGGTGTTCGCCTTGATCGAGCAGCCCCGTCTGGGGTGGTCGAGCCCGGCGGTGATCGGGCCGCTTGTGGCCGGGGTCGTCCTGTTCGCCTGCTTCTTGGCCTATGAGTCGCGCACGTCTGACCCGATGCTCCCGCCGGCGCTGTTCGCCCGCCGAAACTTCTCGGTCGGCAATCTCGAGACCTTCTCCATGTACGCGGGGCTGTCGATCCTGTTCTTCTTCCTGGTCCTCTTTCTCCAGCAGGTCGGTGGTTACTCGCCGCTGCAGAGCGGCCTGGCAACGATGCCCGCTACGGTCGTGATGTTCCTGCTCTCGAGGCGTTTCGGGGCACTTGCGGGCCGCTTCGGTCCACGCCTGTTCATGGGCCTCGGGCCACTGATCGCGGCCACCGGACTTGTGCTCTTCCAGCGAGTGGGGATCCATGTCGACTACCTCACCGACGTGCTGCCGGCGCTTGCGATCTTCTCCGTGGGATTGTCGATGACCGTCGCGCCGCTCACCGCTGCGGTCCTGGCGGGCGTGGAGGAGTCACAGGCGGGCATCGCCTCCGGGGTGAACAATGCGATTGCCAGGGTGGCCGGGCTGCTCGGCACCGCCGCGGTCGGCGCCGTGGTGTCCGCCTCGTTCATCTCGGCCCTGGATGTGCGCCTGGCGGGCGAGCCTTTGAGCGCTCGCGCCCACGAGGTGGTCAGTGAGGCCAAGCATCTGCCGCTGGGCCGCCCTGACGTGCGCGCCCTGCCGACCGCTCAGGCCGGCGCCATCACCAACGCGGCGGACGCAGCGTCACTGCACAGCTTCCACCTCGGTCTTGGCATCGCTGCGGGGCTCGTGGGACTGGGTGGCATCGCGGGCGGGATCGGCATCCGCAACCCGCGAGCGGTCTCGGGGACCGATCCTGCCAAGGCGCGCACGCCGGCTGGAGCGAGTCCCGGTACAGAGCTGTGAGTGCGGCGGACGGGCTCAGCCGCAGACGGCTCAGCCGGCTGCCGGAGCCAGCAGCGCAATGGGATCATCTGTGCCCGCTTGCTGCATAGCGACGGGTTCGCCCCCGTCTTGCGGCGCGCTGATGATGCGATTGCGGCCACTGCGCTTGGCCTCATAGAGCGCCTCGTCAGCTGCCTTGAAGAGCAAGTCATAGTCGACCTGCTCACCCCAAGCGGCGCTCAGGCCAAGCGAGATCGTGACCGAGATGCCGGTGGGCCGAGCATCTTGCACAGCTGCCCGCAGGCGCTCGGCGACCTGCTTGCCGGCATCGATGTCCATGCCGGGCAGCACGATCAGGAACTCCTCGCCGCCGAGCCGGTACACGAGCTCGAATGAGCGCAACCGCTTGCGCAGCTCGTAGGCGATGTCCCGCAGAACTGCGTCTCCGCGGTCGTGGCCATGTCCGTCGTTGACCGCCTTGAAGCCGTCGACGTCACACAGGAGCAGGCAGACCGGCTGCGCGGTGAGCCGCGCCTGCATCGAGATCTCGATGAAGCGGGGACGCAGCGCGTGGCGGTTGAGCAGGCCCGTGAGCGGGTCGAGGATCGCCTCGTCACGATGGTGCAGCTCCGCCGCCTGCAGGGCCCAGACGATCGACACCACGGCGGCGAGTAGAGCAAAGGTGACGATGATGGCGACAGGATCGTGGAGCGCCTCGATTGGATGCACCGCCACGGTTGCCGCGAGGATGAGGACCGCAGTCATGACGATGGAGACCATCAGGACGCGTGGGCGAAAGCGGGCGGCGACCATCGCCGCTGGGAGCACCATCCACGGCAACGCGGGACTGCGCGGACCGCCGCTGAGCGCGACCCCGCCGCTGAGCAGGAGCAGCGTGATGACGATCGCGCATGCACTCACCCGCTCGGGGCGTGGACTACGACCGATGCGTTTGTCGACGTTCCAGAAGTTGAGCGCCGAGGCCGCGAACAGGATCAGTGTCCACCAGCCGATCCAGGGCGCCGCGGCGATCAGCGCGAGGCCGACTGCGATCGAGCCGACTCGGCGGATCGTGCGCACGCGGTCGTTGGAGTCGATGACGCGACTGCGGTCAAGCTCGGTAGGACACAGCCATGATTCCCCCGCCATCCCTCCAGAATCGACAGCCAGGCGTGTGATCTTGAGCGAGTAGGCCCCGCAGTGCCCGATCGGTTGCTATGACGATCGTCTGCAATGCCAAAACGAGCAAGAGGGCCCGCAAATCAGCTCCGGCACATGAGATCTGCTCAGTTTGAGCCTGCGCCGGCGCGATCGGACGAACGTCCAGCGTCCATGAGCGGCTAACGTCGCGTCGATCGATGACTGATGGCTCCGATGAGGCCCAGCGACTGGCCGCATACGACATCGTTCGGGTGCGTGCTGAGAACCCCGGGCCACTGACTCTGTCGGGCACCAACACGTGGGTGCTCGGCATGGATCCCGCATTCCTGATCGATCCTGGACCGGCGCTGGCGCGACACCTGAGCGAGCTGCTCGCTCTGCTGCAGCAGCGAGGCGGGCTGGGCGGCGTCGCCCTGACACACGACCACATCGATCACAGCGAGGCGCTCAAGCCGCTGCTCGAGCGGATGCCGGCGCCTCTGGCAGCTGGCCGCGGAGGAGCTGATGTGAGGCTTATTGACGGGCTTGACTTCGGCCCGTTGCAGGCACTCTCGACCCCGGGTCATGCGCCCGATCACTTTGCCTTCCTTTACGGCCGAGCATGCTTCACCGGAGATGCCGTGCTCGGGGAGGGCTCGGTCTTCATCGCACCGGACCCAGGAGCGCTCACGGGTTACCTGGTCGGGCTGGCTCGGTTGCGCTCACACGATCTGGAGGTGCTCTGTCCGGGGCATGGCCCGCCGATCTGGGATCCGAACGCAAAGCTTGACGGATACATCGCCCACAGGCTCGATCGTGAGCGACGCCTGCTCGAGGGGCTGCACTCGGGTCGGCGATCGGTCTCAGAGCTACTCGACGCCGCGTGGCCTGAGGTGCCGGCCGAGTTGCGAGGGGTCGCTGCGTTCACCCTCGCTGCGCATCTGGACAAGCTCGCCGAAGAGGGGCTGCTGCCACCCGATGTGCAGCGTCCTCAGCTGCCAGAGCTCTCAACGCACGGTCCCGGTTAGGGCCCTGGGGCCGCTTCTCGGTACGGTTCGAGGCTGCGATGGCGTCAACGTCGAAGAAGAGCACAGCCCAGCCGCAAGACGCTGCCAATGTCCAGCAACCCATCTCACCCTTCCCGCCGATCGCCGATTACGGGTTCCTCTCGGACTGTCACACCGGCGCGCTGCTCGCCTCCGATGGCTCGATCGAGTGGATGTGCCTGCCTCACTTCGACAGCCCGTCGGTCTTCGGCGCGATGCTCGATCGCGGCGCAGGGTCCTGGCGCTTGGGGCCATACGGCGTCTATGTGCCTGCTGGGCGTCGCTACATCCCGGGCACGAACATCATCGAGACCACCTGGATGACACCGCAGGGCTGGCTGCGCGTCGTCGATGGCCTCAGCATCGGCGAATGGCATGACAACGAGCATGGGAGCTCTCACACCCGTGCGCCTACCGACTATGACGCCGACCATCTGCTGGTGCGCGTCGTCGAGTGTATTCAGGGCAACGTCCAGGTTGAGATGGTCTGCGAGCCGATGCTGGAGTACGGGGCCACCCCGGCGCGGTGGAGCGAGGTGCAGACCGGCGATCGGTGTCAAGGGCTGGATGCAGCCGACGGCACGACCAACTTCAGGCTCTATTCGGACATGCGCATGGGCGTCGAGGGCAATCGTGTCCACGCTCGCCACACGATGTCGGAGGGGGAGAAGCACTTCTGCGCGATCTCCTGGACCGAGCAGCTCGGCGGGCCGCACACCGTCGAGCAGGCCGAGGAGCACCTGGATCGCACCAGTCACTTCTGGCGCGATTGGCTGGCCGACGGAACCTACCCAGACCATCCATGGCGCTACCACCTGCAGCGCTCCGCGCTGGCCCTCAAGGGATTGACCTTCATGCCCACGGGTGCCCTCGTGGCCGCTCCGACGACCTCGCTCCCCGAGACCCCCAAAGGCTCGCGCAACTGGGACTATCGCTACTGCTGGATGCGCGACGCTTCCTTCACCCTGTGGGGCCTGCACGCGCTGGGCCTCGATTGGGAGGCCGATGACTTCGTCCAGTATCTCGCCGACCTGGAGCGCAATCAGGACGGCTCGCTGCAGATCATGTACGGGATCAGGGGCGACATGGACCTCAAGGAGTCCACACTCGATCACCTGAGCGGATACGAAAACGCTCACCCCGTGAGGCTCGGAAACGGCGCCTACAACCAGCGCCAGAACGACGTCTACGGCGCGGTGCTCGACTCGGTCTACCTGCACTCCAAGGAACGCGATCACATCCCCGAGCGCCTGTGGCCTGTGCTCATCGACCAGATCACATGCGCTTCCAGGGTGTGGCAGGAACCTGACCAGGGGATCTGGGAGGCGCGCGGCGAGCCCCGCCACTATGTCTCCTCGAAGTTGATGTGCTGGGTCGCGATGGACCGCGGGGCACGCCTTGCCGAACGACGAGGAGAGGAGCAGCATGCCGAAACGTGGCAGGCACTTGCCGATGAGATCCGCGCTGAGATCCTCGACCGAGGCGTCGACGGACGCGGAGTCTTCCGCCAGCACTACGAAACCGACGCGCTCGACGCATCGACGCTGTTGATCCCGCTGCTGCGCTTCCTGCCGCCCGACGACGAGCGCGTCTGCGCGACCGTTAGGGCCATCCGCGAGGAGCTGACCGAGAACGGCCTGGTGCTGCGCTATCGCACCGAGGAAACCGACGATGGCCAGCACGGCCAGGAGGGCACCTTCCTGATCTGCTCCTTCTGGCTCGTCTCCGCGATGGTGGAGATCGGCGACAGGAACGAGGCCGAGCATCTCTGCGAGCGCCTGCTCGCCTATGCCTCACCTTTGCAGCTCTACGCCGAGGAGCTCGAAGCCTCCTCTGGGCGTCATCTCGGCAACTACCCCCAGGCGTTTACCCACCTGGCGCTGATCAACGCGGTGACCCACGTGATCGAGGCCCAGCAGGAGCGCTAGTCCCCTGGAAGCACGATCCTGGCGGTCTCGCCTTCGAGGACGAGCGTGGGCTGCACCGGCTTGACCTCCTGGACGCGAGCGTATTCGAGCAGCTCCTCAGGGCTCTGGAATCGACTGAGCTGCTCCAGTGTCTTGATGGTCGGGAAGACGAGCGCGACCTTGCCCTCGTTGTGAGCGCCGAGCGCTGCCGCAGGGGTGAACCAGTTGAGGTCAACGCACTCCTCGCCGTCGATCGCAGGCTCCTGTCCGTCGGGCAGTGGCGCGAGGAAGAAGCGGGTGTCGAAGCGGATCTTGATCTCCGCTGGCGTGATCCAGCGTGAGAATTCGACGAGCGCAGCCAGATCTTGGAGCTTCACCGCCGCCTCCTCTTGCAGCTCGCGGATCGCGGCCAGGCGATGCGCATCGGGCATGCCTTCCTCCGCAGGCTCCAGCGCACCACCGGGGAAGACCCATACTCCGCCCATGAAGCGTGCCTTGGGAGTCCTGCGCACGAGCAGCACCTCGAGCCCCTCGGCGCCGCCTCGCATGAGGATCACCGTCGCTGCCTGCCTCGGTCTGCTCTCCGGTCCGGGATTGAACTCCTCCCCGGAGGACTGCTGCTCAGGGCTCATCGACCGACCCTAGCTGGCCGCGCGGTCGGCCGCGCGGTCGATAGTCTTGACCCATGACGACCACGACACTGCAGCGCTGGATCTGCGAGTCCTGCGGCTACATCTACGATCCCGAGGAGGGCGATCCAGACGGCGGGATTCCCGCTGGGACCGCCTTTGAGCAAATCCCGGACACCTGGTTCTGCCCGGTCTGCGGCGCACGCAAGCGCGACTTCGTCATCTACGAGGACTGATCGACGACCTCCTCCGGAGGGATCGGAGCGGCTGGGAGCGGGTCTGCCGATGGCGGTGGGTCCGTCCAGGCCGGCTGGGATGAGCTGCTGAGCATCGACAGGACGCACGTATGGCATCCGTACGCCCCGCTGCCCGCCGGCGTGCCCTCATTGCCGGTCCTCTCGGCGCAAGGAGTGAGGCTGCGTCTCGCCGACGGTCGAGAGCTGATCGACGGAATGTCATCGTGGTGGTGCGCCGTGCACGGCTACAAACATCCAGTGATCGATTCAGCGCTGGAAGGGCAGCTCGAGCGCATGGCCCATGTGATGTTTGGCGGGCTCACCCATGAGCCCGCGATCCGGCTGGCTGAGCGCCTGCTGGAGCTGACCCCCGAGGGCTTGGAGCACGTCTTCTTCTCGGACTCGGGCTCGGTGGCGGTCGAGGTGGCGATCAAGATGTCGCTGCAGTACCAGCAGGCAAGCGGACATTCCAACCGCAGCCGGCTACTCACCATCCGGGGGGGCTACCACGGAGACACCTTCGGTGCGATGGCGATTTGCGATCCCGTAGATGGGATGCACAAGCTCTTCAGCGGCGTGCTGCCTGCCCACCTGTTCGCCGAGCGTCCTCCCGATGGCTTTGCCAAGGGCCTGGATCGGGACTGGGATGAGCACATAACGACGCTGATGGAGGCGCATGCGAGCGAGCTCGCAGCCGTGATCCTCGAGCCCGTCGTCCAGGGAGCGGGTGGCATGCGCTTTCATGCTCCTGAGTGCGTCTCGCTGTTACGCCGGCGCTGTGACGAACATGGCGTGCTGCTGGTGCTCGACGAGATCGCGACTGGGTTCGGCCGCACGGGCGCGATGTTCGCCTGCGAGCACGCCGGGATCGCCCCGGACGTGATGTGCCTGGGAAAGGCGCTGACGGGCGGATACCTCTCACTCGCGGCCACCCTGTGCAGCTCGGCCGTGGCCCGAACGGTCAGCGGCGGCGAGGGCAAAGCGCTGATGCACGGTCCCACCTTCATGGCCAATCCGCTCGCCTGCGCCGCAGGGCTGGCCTCCACGGGGCTGCTGGCGGATGGCGGCTGGCGTGGCGATGTCGAGCGCATCGAACAGGCTCTGCGCCTGGGCCTGCAGCCGGCCTGGGAGCTGCCGAGCGTTGCGGATGTACGTGTGCTCGGGGCGATCGGCGTCGTGCAGATGCATGAGGCGGTGGACATGGCGGCCGCGACCAGCGCGGCATTGGAGCGGGGTGTGTGGCTGCGGCCCTTCCGGGATCTGCTCTATGCGATGCCGGCATACCTCATGGACGACGAGGAGCTCGCCGCCGTCACCGATGCTCTGCTCGCCGCCGCACGCGTCGCTTAGGCCGGCAGCCACGCCCTCCAGGGCAGTGCGTCGCCGGCTCGAGCGAGCTCGTCACGCTCAGGGCCGCTCACATACGCCAGCCGGAAGACCTCGACCTCACCCAGGCGAGCGATGGTCTGGAGGTTTGAGCGTTCCAACTCGGCGCGGTGGGGCGTATCGGTGGAGCCGGCGGCGGGCTCGATCTGCCAGGGGCCCAGCACGACCGCAGCGACCTGGAGTCCTGCTGCGCGCGCCGCCTCGATGGTGAGCAGCGTGTGGTTGATGGTGCCAAGTCCCGGGCGAGCGGCGATCAGCAGCGGCAGGCCGGTCGCGACTGCCAGATCACGGACCGTGAAGCTCTCGGTGAGCGGCACGAGCAGGCCGCCCACACCCTCGACGATGAGGATCTCCTCGCGCCGCTGGGCGGCGTCTACGGCGAGGCTCATGGATTCGAGCAGCTGCTCGGAGAACAGCTGCTCACCGGCCAGCTCAGCCGCCAGATGGGGAGAGAGCGCCGGGGCATAGCGCTTCGGAGAGACCTCCTCTGGCTTCATGCCGGAGAGGAGCGCAAGCAGCTCGTGATCTGGCGGCCAATGCCCTGGAGGCTCCTCCAGCCCGGTCACGACCGGCTTGTGCGCGCTCACGGACTCTCTGGCTGTCACCATCGCGGCGATCAGCGAGCCGCTGAGGACAGTCTTGCCCACACCGGTGTCCGTGCCGGTGATGAAGAGTCCGCGGGGTCCGGTCCTGGCCATTGGAGGGCAGGCGGCGCTCAGGCGGCGCGCGCGACGTGCCGGCTGCGCTGAGTGCTCTGGCTCATGCTCGGCGGATCGAGTCCCACCGCTCTGGCCGCCTGTGCCAACGCTCCCGCGGCTGCCACCAGGTCGGCCGCGGTGTGGGAGGCCATCACCGCGAGGCGCAGCCGCGAGGTCCCGGCGGGGACCGTCGGCGGGCGGATCGCCTGTGCGAAGACCTCACGCTCGATCGCGGCGCCGCAGAGCTGTGTCGCAATGTGCTCGTCGCCGACGACCAACGGCACGATGTGCATGTCACCCTCGCTCACGCCAAAGCCCTCTGCGGCGAGTGCCCCACGCAGCGTGCGTGCGTTGGCGCGCAATCTCTGCACTCGATGAGGGCGCTGCTCGAGGAGTTCCAGAGCCGCGAGCGCCCCGGCGACCGCCGGCGGCCCAGGGGCGGTGGAGAAGATCAGCGACCGGGCGGCATTGATCAGGTAGCGGACGGTCACATCGTCTGCGCACACATAGGCCCCGTAGGAGCCAAGCGCCTTGCCCAGCGTGCCGATGATCACATCGACCTCCTCCTCCAGGCCGGCGTCGGCGAGCGCACCGCGACCGCCGGGCCCGAGCGCCCCAGTGGCATGGGCCTCATCGACGATCAGCCGAGCCTCGTGTTCGGCTGCGAGCTCGACGATCTCGGCGAGTGGCGCGATGTCGCCGTCCATCGAGAAGACCGAGTCGGTCACGATCAGGCCTCGAGTGCCGCCTGCGCGGCGCAGGCACCAGCGAAGATGCTCCATGTCGAGGTGCCGGTAGACGACGACCTCTGCATGCGAGAGCCTGCAGCCGTCAATGATCGAGGCGTGGTTGAGCTCGTCGGAGAAGACGACGTCCCCGCGGCCCGCCAGCGCCCCGATCACGCCGATGTTGGCGAGATAGCCCGAGCCGAACAGCACACAGGCCTCGCGGTGCTCGAACGCCGCCAGGCGTTCCTCCAAGCGACGGTGGATGGTCATGGTCCCGGAGACCAGCCTCGATGCGCCGGCGCCCACGCCCCAGCGCATCGCGGCCTCAGCCGCCGCTTCGCGCACGCATGCGTGATCGGCGAGCCCCAGATAGTTGTTGGAGCAGAGCAGCAGGACGGGTCTCCCGTCGAGCAGCACGCGCGGGCCCTGGGGTCCCGAGACGAGCGCAAGCCGACGATGCAGCCCCAACTGCTCGAGCTCTGCCAGGCGCTCTTCTATCTCCATCGTGCTTGTCCCTCCGTCCCGCTTGTCCCCGGCCCCGCGGGCCTCAGCCCACCGGGATCTTGTTGGCCGCGCCATCGGGGCGCGGCGGGACCGAGTGCTTGGGCCTGTGACGCAGCTGCGTCGAGGGGTCCCACAGCCGCACCTCGATGCTCGGCGCGGGGGCCTGCGTCTGCTCCAGGAGCGTCTCCACGACATCTGGAGTCTCCCCATCCAGCCAGCCGGTGCGGTTGTCAGGTCGCGGATTGGCGCCGTTGTCGGGCTGGCGGGCGACATTCAGGCCGAGCTCTCCGAACATCGCTCTGTCCTGCTCGGGCTCGGCGCCCAGGGTCGTGAGGAGGTTGCCCATCATGACCCCGTTCAAGCCGGCCTTGACGGCGAGCGGCTGCAGCTCTCCCAGGTTCTCCACGCGCCCGCCACAGAGCCTGAACAGCGCACCGGGAAGGATGAGCCTGAAGATCGCGATCCACTTGACCGCCTCCCAGGGATCGATCAGCTCACGGTCGCCGAACTTGGTGCCCGGTCGCGGGTTGAGCAGGTTGATCGGAACGCTCGTCGGGTCGATTGACGCCAGCTCGAAGGCCATCTCCACTCGCTGTGCCCGGCTCTCGCCGAGGTTGAGGATGCCACCGACGCAGGTCTCAAGGCCAGCTTGGCGCACCGCGTCGATGGTGCGGATCCGACCCTCGTAGCGCACGGTGGTCGACACCTCGTCGTAATAGCTGGAGGCGGTCTCGACGTTGTGATGCACGCGCTGGATGCCCGCGTCCTTGAGGGACTTCGCACGTGCCGGCGAGATGTGACCCACAGATGCACAGCGCTTGAGGTTGGTCTGCTCGGCCACGAGGCGCGCGCCTTCGAGGATCTTCTCGAAGTCCCGTTTGGAGAGGCCCTGACCCTGGGTGACCATGCAGAAGCGATGCGCTCCAGCCGCTTCGGCGGCGCGAGCGTGTTCGAGGATCTGCTCTGGCTCCATCATCGAGTGCATGGGCGTATCGGCCTCGGCGAAGCGCGATTGGGCGCAGAAGCCGCAGTCCTCGGCACAGCCGCCCGACTTGGCGTTCACGAGCGAGCACATGTCGGTCGCGTCGGAGAAGCGCTCGGTGCGTACCTGCCACGCCCGATCGACGAGCGCTTCGATCGCGGCATGATCCTCGATCTCGCCCAAGCGCAGCGCCTCCTCGCGGGTGATGAGCGGCTCGCGGCTGGTGGACGAGAACATTTGCTGCACGACCTCCGATGGTTTCGAGGTGACGTTAGGCCCGGCGGCGGACGCTATTCGTTTTGCCAGCTGGGCGGGCGCTTCTGCGCGAAGGCACGCATGCCCTCGCGCATGTCCTTGGAGGCGAAGGAGGCGCGGCGCAGCTCGATCAGCTCCCGCTCGACCTCCTCCGGGAGCTCGCTCTCGGCCTCCAGCAGCGCGGCGATGACACGCTTGTTCCCAACCTGGGAGAGCGGCGCGTTGCCGGCGAGCTCCACCGCGACCGCGAGCGCCACCTCCTCGAGCCGCTCGGCGGAGGCGAGGCGATTGACAAGCCCCCAGGCGAGTGCGGTGGCGGCGTCTATGAAGCTCCCAAGCAGGAAGAGCTCGCGCGTGCGGGCCGCGCCGATCGCGTCGATGAAGCGCCGCAGGCCCGTGTGGGAGTAGACGAGGCTCAGCTTCGCTGGCGGCATGCCCAGCTTGATGGGATCCTTGGCGACACGCAGGTCGCACGCAAGCGCCAGCTCCAGGCCGCCGCCGATCGTGTGCCCGGGGAGGACGGCCAGCGTGGGCCGAGGGAAGCGCTCGATCGCCTCGATCGCCTCGGTGAAGGGGTGCGCCACCAACTGCTCGGCACGGGTCTCGAACTCGGCATCGGGAATCTCGCTGATGTCATATCCGGCCGAGAACATGCCATGAGCGCCGGTGACGATCACGCAGCGCGCCTGGGGGTAGGAGCCGCTCAGCTCGGCCAGCGTCGCCGAGATCGCGTCCAGGATCGGATGGTCCAGCGCGTTGCGCTTATCGGGATTGGAGATGGTGAGCCGGACCACTCCGTCGGCGGGCTCGTCCACCAGCAGCTTGCCGCCCGCCAGCTCTGCCGCGCGCACACGCGCACGCGGCGTCTCATTTGAGCGCTCATCATGTGCGGCGGAGGTCACGCGGACGGCTGGCTAGGAGAGCACGACGAGCACGTCGCCCTCTTTGACCGCCTGGCCCTCTTCGCAGCGGATCTCGGCGACCGTCCCAGAGTCTTCGGCCTCGACCGGCATCTCCATCTTCATCGACTCGAGGATCGCTACCGTGTCGCCCTCCTCGATCTCATCGCCTACGGCACACTCGATCTTCCAAACGGTGCCAGTTATGTGAGCCTCTACTTCTGCCATGCCGCGCACAATAGCCTCTGGAGGCGATCGATCGATGGACCGTGTCGCCTGTGTGATCGTGACTGCCTTCAACGAGGCCGAGCGCCTGGGTGCGACGCTCGACGCCCTCGCGCTCGCGTTTCCAGCGGCACGATTGTGGGTGGCCGACGACGGGTCCACCGACCGGACGCCGGTGATAGCAAGGGCCGCGGGCGCGGAGCTCGTGCGGCTGGCGCGAATGGAGGGCAAGGGCGAGGCGGCGACGGCCACAGCGCGCCAAGTGCTGAACGCGCTCGATGAGGACGGACAGCTTGGCGGCAAGGCAAAAGCGCCGGTGGTGGTGCTCTGCGACGGCGATCTCGGAAAATCCGCACTACGTCTGCAGTCACTTGCGGCGCCGATCCTGACCGGAGAGGCGGATCTGGCGGTGGCGGCCTTCGCCAGGCGCGCAGGTGGAGGGCTTGGCATCGTCGTCGGGCTTGCAAGCTGGGCGATTCGCAGATGCACAGGGCTGACGCCGGCTGCGCCGATCTCGGGCCAGAGGGCGATCTCCGCAGAGCTGCTCGCCGGCTTGCTGCCCTTCGCCCACGGCTTCGGGATGGAGGTGGGCATGACGATCGACGCCGCTCGCCAGGGAGGGCGGATCGTCGAGCTGGAGCTCGATCTCGAGCATCGCGTGAGCGGCTTGACGCCCAGTGGCTTTCTGCACAGGGCTCGCCAGCTGCTTGACATCGTGCGCGCGTGGGTGGCTCGCCGCTAGGCTCAGCTCGACATGGGGAAGGCGCTCTTCAAGCGATGATCCTCGCGATCGATCAGGGCACGACTGGCAGCACCTGCCTGGTCTTCGACGAGCGCTTCGAGCCCGTGGGCAGGGCCTACAGGGAGTTCTCACAGTCCTTCCCCCAGCCAGGTTGGGTCGAGCACGACCTCACCGAGCTCTGGGAGGTGACCCAGGCGGTTGCGCTGGAGGCGCTCGAGGATGCGGGGGTGCGCCAGGGCGAGCTGCTGGCTGTGGGCCTGACCAATCAGCGCGAGACGGTGGGGGCGTGGGACCGGGCGAGCGGCGAGCCGCTGGCGCCCGCGATCGTCTGGCAGGACAGACGCACCGCCGCTCGCTGCGAGGAGCTGAAGGCGGCCGGCCTGGAGGGGCTCGTGCGGGAGCGCACAGGGCTGGTGCTGGACCCCTACTTCTCCGCGACCAAGATGGAGTGGCTGCTGGAAAATATCGAGGGCCTACGCGCGCGCGCGTGCAGCGGCAATCTGGCATTGGGCACGGTCGACTCCTGGTTGGCCTACAAGCTCACCGGCGAGCACGTCACCGACGCTTCCAACGCCGCTCGCACGATGCTCTATGACATCTCCAGGGGATGTTGGGACTCCGAGCTGCTGGAGCTGTTCAAAGTTCCCGAGGAGGCCCTACCCCACGTCGTCTCCAGCGCCGGACCGATCGGCCAGACCAAGCCATCCGCCCTGGACGGCCACGTGGCGCCGCTGGCGGGTATCGCCGGCGATCAGCAGGCCGCCCTCTTCGGCCAGGGCTGCATCGATCCAGGGATGGGCAAGAACACCTATGGGACGGGCTCATTCGTGCTGCTGAACACCGGCTTCATCGCGCCTGAGCCGGCCCAGGGCGTACTGGGCACGGTCGCCTGGCAGCTCGGCGCATCGCGGACCTATGCCCTGGAGGGGTCGATCTTCGCGACGGGTGCTGCCGTCCAGTGGCTGCGCGATGGCCTGGGCATCATCGAGCGTGCCTCCGACACCGAGGCGCTGGCGGCGGGATTGGAGGGCAATGAGGGGGTGTACTTCGTGCCTGCGCTGACCGGCCTGGGATCTCCACATTGGGACCCCTACGCCCGCGGGACGATCGTGGGCCTGACCCGCGGCTCGGGCAGGGCACACCTCGTCAGGGCGACGCTCGAGGCGATCGGCTACCAGACCTTTGACGCCGTGCGCGCCATGGAGCAGGCCTCTGGACAGCCGTTGAGCGAGTTGCGCGCCGATGGCGGTGCGAGCACCAATCGGTGGCTGATGCAGTTCCAGGCCGACCTGCTCGGCGTTCCTGTCGTGGTCCCCGAGATCGTCGAGACGACGGCGCTTGGAGCGGCCAGGCTGGCCGGCGTGGGGGTGGGCCTCTGGACCGCCAGCGATGTCAAGGAGGCCTGGCGGGAGCGTGCGCGCTACGAGCCGCAGATGGCCGAGGAGCTGCGAGGGAGCCTGCTGGAGGGCTGGCGTGAGGCTCTCGGTAGGGCAAGGGGAGCGTAATTTGGTCGGCTCGTGGGGCGTAACTTTGGCGAGCAGGCGAGGTAGCCATCTGCATGAGTGATTTAGCGCCTATGCGTGAGCAGGTCTATGCCGATCCGCGGCCGAAGGAGCACTTCGACCGCTTCCATGAGCGCTCGCGCACGCGTGAGCCCGATTGGGCCTACGAGCTCACCCGCCTGATCACCTCGCTCTATGCCTACTCATTCCTGCGTGTGCGCTCGATCAGCGTCGACGAGGTGCCCGGCAGTGGCCCGGTGATCCTGGCTCCCAACCACTTCTCGTTCATGGACCACTTCCTGATGGGCGCCTACATCAGGCGCAAGATCAGGTTCATGGCCAAGTCTCAGCTCTTCAAAAAAGGGCCCATGCAGTTCATCTACACCCATGGCGGCGTCTTTCCGGTTCGGCGTGGCGCCCGCGACGAGGAGACGTTCATCACGGCAGAGACGATCTTGGGCAAGGGCGGGACCATTGCGATGTACTGCGAGGGAGGACGCTCACGCACGGGACGGCTCTCCGAGCAGGCCAAGCGCGGCATCGGGCGCCTGGCGCTCGAGACCGGCGCGCCGATCGTGCCGATCGCGATCCACGGCTCATCTCGGATCCGCAACTGGAAGCGGCTGCAGTTTCCGAAGGTCACCGTCCAGTACGGCAAAGCGATGTGTTGGGAGCGCATCTCAGAGCCCACGCGTGAGCAGCAACAGGCTGTCGCGGATGAGGTCCTCACGGAGATCAAGCGGCTCTACAGCGGCCTTGAGGAACATGGACGCAAGGGGATGCTCGAACGCGTGCGCGCGCAGCGGGATGCTGACCGCCGCTCCGCACAGGGAGCGACGGCCGGCAGAGCCTGAGTTGTTAGTTCTCTTTTTTGGACTCGTTTGGCTAGAGAACCATTACAGCCGATAACGATCTCAAAAAAGTGAAGACACCTCAGCCGGTCATTCCCCCGAACAGGCCGCCGGTGATGTGCAGTGTCTGGCCGTGCACATAGTTGCTCCAAGGTGAGCAGAGGAAGAACACTCCGCCTGCGGCCTCCTCAGGGGTGGCGGGACGCCCGAGTGGAATCAGCATCGAGGCCATCTGGCGCATCTGCTCGGGGATCCCGAGCTGGACCTTCTCGCCGTGGATCTCCATCGCGTTGTCGTCGACCTTGGCCTGCGTGAGGCGCGTGTCGATGAAACCGAAGGCGACGGCATTGACGTTGACCTTGAACTGGCCCCACTCCTTGGCGACGGTCTTTGTGAGACCGACGACAGCGGCCTTGCCAGAGGAGTAGTTGGCCTGACCCGCATTGCCGAAGGTGCCCGAGGTGGAGGAGACGTTGACGATCTTGCGGAACACCTCCTTGCCTTCCTCGCGCTCCTTCTTGGCGGGCTCGCGCAGGTGGGGAGCCGCCGCCCGGATCACCCGGAATGGCACCACCGTGTGAATGTCGATCATCGCCTGGAAGTGCTCATCGGACATCTTGTGGATCGGGGCGTCCAGCGTGTAGCCCGCATTGTTGACGAGGATGTCGATCTTGCCGAAGGAATCGATCGCCTGCTGGACGAGTGCGTCCGGGACGCCCGGCTGCGTGAGGTCGCCCGCGAAGACCGCGGTCTCTCCCTGAATCTCGTCCGCGGCCTGCTGAGCGACGTCGCCGTCGAGATCGTTGATGAGGACCTGTGCGCCCTGTGAGACGAGCAGTTCGGCGGTCGCCCTGCCGATGCCGCGCGCCGAGCCGGTGACTATTGCCGACTTGCCGTCGAGTGCTCCCATGTTCAGAATCTCCTTGCTCGTATAGGAGCGCGCAGGTTATCTGTCCGGGAGGCAATCACGCCCGCCCCCGCAGGCCGGTGCTTGGCGCCGGCCGCCGCACGGGCTGGCCGAGTCCGGGGCTGGAAACGGCCTCAGCCGGTGATGATGACGCCGAAGTCCTGCGTGTAGAGCGCCCCTTCTTGAGCGGGCGCGAGCGCGCTCGGGACTTCGGGCAGGACACCAATCGCCGTGTCGCGAAACTGGGGATTGAGGATGTTCGCGAGGTGGCCGGGCGAGGCGATCCAGGCATCGACGATCGCCTTCGGCGTCGCCAGCTGCAGGGTGCCCCAGGCGATGTTCTCGCCGACCGCATAGCCGACGCGTGAGCTGTAGATGTAGCCACTCGCCTTCATCCGCATCGCCGGAGTGCTGCCTGAGGGCGAGATATGTTCGAAGTAGTCCTGAGCGATCATGTTTTCGGTATGTCCCTGCGCGGCCTGCTCGAGCAGTGAATTCGTCGTGAGTGCACTCTCGCCGTGAGATTGGCGCTCGGTGTTGATCAGACAGAGCGTCGCCTGGCGGATACGTTCGAGATTGCCGGGCGCGGGGGGCAGGTAGGCGTCGGGGCATGAGCCCGTGGCCACCGGCTGTGGGGTGGACGAAGATCCCGCCGCGACATGCTGACGTGAGACGGCTCGCAACTGGTCTGTACGCCGGCCCTGCTGCGTGCGCTGGTCCGAGCGTGTGCCATCGCCTGTGCGATGGCGAAGATCGCGCTTGACGAGATGCCTTATGCAGCGTGCCTCGGCGTGTGCCCGGCGTTTGTGGCGCTTGGTCTTGCCGCTCACATGACGGCTCTCACAGCGCACCCGGGCTCTGTGGGCACGGCGATGCCGTGAGCCGCCCCTGGTGTGGGTCCTTGCGGCGCTTGCGCTCACCAAGCGCTGAGGTGAGGCGCTTGACTCGACGAGCAGGGGATTGGCCCAGAGCAGGATCATCACCGCAGGGGCCAGGCACGCGAAACGAGCCAGCCGTGGGAGGCGCAGGGTACGCACCTTCATCCCGTCGGTTGCGGGGCACTCTCGCCTGAGCGATGCCGCTCAGATACGACGTTTGTTTAGAACGCGCCTTGGTGCTTCTCTTTGCCGTCCAGGCGCCCTACAGGTTCAGCACCCGGCCCAGGATCTCGCGCATGATCTCGTCGGTCCCGCCGCCGATCGGGCCGAGGCGAGAGTCGCGAGCCGCGCGCTCCACCCACAGCTCCTGCATGTAGCCCAGGCCGCCATGGATCTGCAGGCAGGCGTCCATCAGCTCGAACGAGGCGCGCTGCGTGAGCAGCTTGGCCATGCTCACCTCTCGCAGGGGCTCCTCGCCCTGATGAAAGCGCCGCAGCGCGTCATAGGTGACGCAGCGACAGGTGTAAACCGAGGTCGCCAGGTCGGCGAGTCTGTGCCGGATCACCTGATGGCCACTGAGCGGACGTCCGAACGCGGCGCGCTCACGCGCAAATTGGGCGGTGCGCTCCCAGGCCATCCGCATGGCGCCCACGGTGCCCAGCGCCATTGCGAGCCGCTCCCACTGGAAGTTGGCCATGATCAGCTTGAAGCCCTCGTGCTCGGCGCCGAGCAGGTTCTCCTCGGGCACGAAGACATCTTCGAAGGCGATCGTCGCCGTATCGGAGGCGTGCCAGCCGAGCTTCTCCAGCGCCGATGAGTGGACGCCCTCGCCCCGATCGACGATCAGGAAGGAGATGCCATGGTGGCCGCCCGCTTCGGTCGTCTTCACAGCGGTGACGATGAAGTGGGCTCTGACGCCGTTGGTGATGTAGGTCTTCTCGCCGTTGAGCAGGAAGCCTCCGTCCACGCGCGTGGCGCGTGTGCGCAGGGCGGCGACATCGGAGCCCGCGCCTGGCTCGGTGATGCCCAGCGCACCGATCTTCTCGCCACGGATTGCCGGCTCCAGGTAGCGGACCTTCTGGTCCTCGGTGCCGAACTTCCAGATCGGCGGAGTGGCGATGTTCACGTGAGCGCCGATCCCGGCCGCCGTGCCTCCGGAGCCGATGCCCGCGAGCTCCTCGATGAGGATCGCCTCGTGCAGGTAGTCGCCGCCCTGGCCGCCGTGGCGCTCTGGGTACTTGAGCCCGAGCAGGCCCTGGGAGGCGAGCTTGCCAAACACCTCGTCTGGGAACCAATGCGCCTGCTCCCACTCCTGGGCGTGGGGTGTGAGCTCTCGTTCCAGGAAGCCTCTGATCGAGGCCCGCAGCTCCTCGTGCTCGGCGGTGAAGGGCGGATGCAGCCCCGCTGTGCTCGTGCTCAGATCCATCCGAATCGGCTCAGATCCATCCGAGCAGCGGCCCGAACACGAGCCCGGCAACCAGGTCGAGTGTCGCAAGCGCGCCGACGACACTCAGTTGGCGTTTGCGTGAGTCCATGTCGTGCACCCAGAAGGACACTCCATAGAAGGTGAGGTAGCCCAGCACGATGATCACGGGGAAGCTTGCGACGTTCCACCACCAGTAGGCCCAGTGGAAGACACCGTCGGCGTGCAAGAGCAACTCGACGCCCACCGAGAAGCTCGAGAGTCCGATCGCGAGCGCCCACCGATTTGGCAGGCCAAGGATCTTCATCGCCCGATCCTTGGGCAGCATCTTGGCGAACGCTACGCCCGCGAAGGCAAAGAGCAGCGAGATCTCGATGTTCAGGCCGATCAGGATCACGAAGCTGGAATGGCCCGTGACCGTCCATATCGGGGCGTAGCCGTGGAAGTGGAGCACCAGGGCATTGATGATCTCGTTGACCCAATCCATCAGCCAGAAGGCGAGTCCCGCCAGCACCGCATTCCAGTTTGAGCGCTCGATCTCGACGACGTAGACGTAGACGACCAGGCCCAGCAGGGTGATCGTGGACCAGTCGAATCGTCCCGGTGCGCGAAGCGCGTGCTGCGCTTCGCGCACGTATGGAGCAACGTCAGCGAGGATCACAGCCCGTACGAGCGGCCGATCACCTCGAGCATGATCTCGTCCGTGCCGGCGCCGATGCGGTTCAGGCGCATGTCGCGCCAGACACGCTCGACGTTGTACTCCCGCATGTAGCCGGCGCCGCCATGGATCTGGATGCACTCGTCTGCGACCTCGCAGGCGATGCGAGCGGAGTAGAGCTTCGCCATCGAGATCTCCCGCACGGGGTACTCGCCGTTGGAGAAGCGCCAGGCCGTCATGTAGACCAGCTGCCTGGCCGACTCGATCTTGGTGGCCATCTCCGCGAACTTGTGCCTTATGACCTGAAACTGGCCGATCGGGCGCCCGAACGCTTCGCGCTCCTTGGCGTACTTGAGGGTATGGTCAAAGCACTTCTGAGCAGCGGCGACGCAGCCGGCAGCTCCGATCATGCGCTCGCCCTGGAGCTCCCACATGATGTGGTAGAAGCCCTTTCCCTCCTGGCCGAGCAGCGCTGAGGCGGGGACCCTGACATCCTGGAAGGCGAGCAGCGCGGTGTCGGATGCGTGCATGCCCATCTTCTTGAGCTTCTGCTCTCTGATCACCCCAGGGGCGTCCATCGGGACGAGGAAGAGGCTGAAGCCGTCGTAGCCGGCATCGGGGTCGGTCTTGGTGACGAGCACGATCACGTCGGCCCTGTGGCCGTTGGTGATGTAGGTCTTCGAGCCGTTGATGACGTACTCCTCGCCATCCCTGACCGCGCGTGTCTTGATGCCCGCGACATCCGAGCCGGCGTCGGGCTCGGTGATGCCGAGGCAGAGGATCTTCTCGCCCTTGATCGCGGGCACGACCCATTCCTGCTTCTGCTCCTCGGTGCCGAAGGCGAGGATCGGCGGCATCGCCATGTCGGTGTGCACGGCGACACCCATCGCCAGCCCGCCGCAGTTGGCGTTGGTGATCTCCTCTGCCAGCACCATCGCGCTGAAGTAGTCACCGCCCTGGCCGCCGTACTGCTCGGGCTTGTCCAGGCCGAGGAAGCCAAGCTCGCCCATCCGGTGAAAGACGGAGTCGGGGAAGGTCTCCTCCTCCCACTGCTCTGCGTGGGGTGCGAGCTCCTTTAGCGCGAAGCTGCGGATCGACTCACGCAACTGCTCGTGCTCGTCGGTGAAGATGAAGTGCTTGCGCTTGGCCTGGAAGTCTGGCTTCAGGACTGCGCTCTCGGCGGTGGCCATCTGGCGGCTCCTAATGTCTGCATGGCTGATTTGTCGGAGGGACGCGACGGACGCTAACGCAGCCGCGAGCAAAAGTAAACAGTAGGACTTCCTACTTACAGCAGGCGGATTTGCCCGCTACTCGCGGGCTTCCAGCGGGTTATGGAATGCAAAGATCGCCATGCGGTCGATTGGCGAGTGCTTAACGAGGAGCCGGCGAGCGGCTAAGCTCGAAATCGATCTGAACTCGATCTTGAACTCAACGTGGGAGAGGCTCTGATAATGAGGATACGGATGTTTTGCGCGCTGGTGCTGGTCTTGGCTCCGGCAGGCGTGATCGCAGGCGTCGCATCCACGCAGGCCTCCGCCGCGGTGACGCTCCCACCCAGTCTGCAGACCATCGAGCAGCAGACTCAGCAGCTGAAAGTCAGCACCGAGCGCTTCAACACCAAGTACGCACTGGGCACGCCCAAAGAAGGCACAGGCTTCAATTTCGGGGTCGCCTATGGGATCAGCGGCGAAGCGGTGCTCTCGCCGCTGAAGGCGAAGCTGTCCGTGCATGTCGGGAGCAGGAGCGTGCCCGAGCGGCTGATTGGCGGAAATCTCTACGTATACGAACCTCGGCTCTCGCACATGGACAATGGCAAGCCGTGGGTCAAGCTCGAAAACGAGACGCTCCAGAAAGTGATCCAGTTCGATCCGAGCGGCGGCGCCGTGCAGGGCGCGGCCAAGGAAGCGACCGGAGCGTTTTCGTATCTGCTCTCGGTTCTCAACACGGCACTCAGCGTCAAGGAAGTGGGGCCTGCGACCGTCGATGGCCAGTCGGTGACCGAGTTCAGCGCGGCGCTCAAACCGGAAGTGCTGATCGGTGTGTTCACCAAGGCTGAGTACGAAGCGCTCGATTTCTTCAGTACTCCCACGGTCAACATGAACGTCTACTTCGCGGCCTCAGGGCTGCCCGTGCGCACCATGCTCCAGTTCAGCGTCAAAGGCATCGAAGCGAGCGCGACGGTCGAAATCCTCGGCATCAACGAATCGCTGAGCGTGAGTGTCCCCGCGTCCAAGCTCACGATCAGCAAGGCGCAGCGCAAGTACATCTCCGCACACGGAAGCCTCCCGGGCGCCAAAGGCAAGAAAGGCTCAAAAGACTCGAAATCCAAGAAAGGCTCCAAGTAAGCAGTAGCACTCCTTACTTCCCGCGGGTGGGCGATCCGGCTAGGATGCGCCCGTGTCGAGTGCCGAGCACGTTCTCTATGAGGTCTCAGACGGCGGCGTCGCAACGATCACGCTGAACGACCCCGACACGCGCAACGCGCTGTCGGCCGAGATGCTGAGCGGGTTGATCGGAGCCTTCGAGCGGGCCCGGGACGACGAGCAGGTGCGCTGCGTCGTGCTTGGCTCCTCGCACGAGAAAGTCTTCTCCTCGGGCGCGAATCTCAGTGGCTTCTCGGGCGAGGTGCCGCTGGTGCACAAGCACTTCGCCTCGGAGCGCTTCGTGGGGCTCTTCAAGCTGATCGGCTCTCTGGGCAAGCCGACGATCTGCGCCGCCGGGGGGCATGTGCTGGCCGGTGCGCTTGGCATCGCGCTCGCGTGCGATCTGGTGGTCGCCTCCGAGCAGGCGACCTTCGGTACGCCCGAGATCAATGTCGGGGTCTTCCCCTTCATGATCATGGCGCTGATCTACCGCAATGTGCCGCGCAAGAAGGCGAACGAGCTGCTGCTGCTGGGCGAGCGCTTCGACGCGCAGCAGGCGCTCGGCGCCGGGCTCGTCAACAAGGTCGTGCCGGCCGGCGAGCTCGACGCTGCCGTCGGCGAGTGGGCTACGAAGCTCGCGGGCAGCTCGCCCGTGATCATGCGCCTGGGCAAGGAAGCGATGCGCAGGCAGATGGACATGGGGCTCGACGATGCGCTCGACTACCTGCGCTCGCAGCTCAGCCTCGCCCTCTCGACAGAGGACATCGTCGAGGGTGTCAGCGCCTTCTTCGGCAAGCGTGAGCCCCAGTGGAAGGGCCGCTGAGATGACCTCATTGCTGCGCCCATTAGTCGAGGACCTGCATGCCCGCCGAGAGCGGATCAAGCTCGGCGGCGGCGAGGAGAAGATCGCCAAGCAGCATGAGCGGGACAAGCTCACGGCGCGTGAGCGACTGGCGCTGCTGATTGACGAGGGAACCTTCGTGGAGCTGGGCATCCATGCTCGCCCACACTCCTCCCAGCGCGCGATGGACGGGGTCGATGCGCCCGCGGACGGCGTGATCACCGGCTACGGGAAGATCGACGGGCGCCTCGCAGCCGTGTGCGCCTACGACTTCACGGTGATGGCCGGCTCGATGGGCATGACCGGCGAGTTCAAGGTCACGCGCCTGCGCGAGCTGGCGCTCACCAAGCGCATCCCGTTCGTGTGGCTGTTGGACTCCGCCGGCGCGCGCGTGCAAGAGGCCGCCGGGGCAATGTTCGCCGGCTCGGGCCACCTCTTCCGTGAGGAGGTGATCATGAGCGGCGTGATCCCGCAGGTCGCTGCTCTGATGGGGCCATGCGCGGCCGGCACCGCCTATATCCCCGGGCTCGCCGACTTCGTTCCCATGGTCAAGGGCCGCGGATCGATGGCGCTCGCGGGGCCGCACCTGGTGAGGGCGGCGATCGGCGAGGACGTCACCCAGGAGGAGCTTGGTGGCTCCAGGGTGCATTGCCGCAAGTCGGGCGTGGGCGACATCGAGGTCGAGAGCGACGAGGCGTGCATCGAGGTCATCAAGCAGTACCTCGCATATATGCCCCAGAACTGCGAAGCACCTGCCCCGGTCCTGGAGGCCAGCGACCCGATCGACAGGGCCGAGGAGTCGCTGCTCGACGTGCTGCCGGAGTCCAACCGCAAGCCCTACGACATGTATGAGGTCATCGAGCGGATCGTCGACGACGGCGACTACCTTGACATCAAGCGCCAATGGGCCAAGACGATCATCACCTGCCTGGCTCGCTTCGGAGGCCGGCCCGCTGGAATCGTGGCCAACCAGCCAAAGCAGCTTGGTGGGATCCTCGACAACGACTCCGCCGACAAGGCGGCGCGCTTCATCAATCTCTGCAACGCCTATGGCATCCCGATCGTCTTCTTGCAGGACGTGCCCGGGTTCATGGTCGGCACCAAGGTCGAGGCCGAAGGAATCATCAGGCACGGCGCCAAGATGCTGCATGCGGTCGCCAACGCGACAGTCCCGAAGCTGACGGTGATCACCCGCAAGGCTTATGGCGCGGGCTACTACGTAATGTGTGGCAGGGCCTACGAGCCCGACCTCATCGTCGCCTGGCCGAGCGCCGAGATCAGCGTCATGGGCGCCGAGGGCGTCGTCGAGATCGCCTTCCGCAAGCAGGTCGAGGAAGCGGAGGACCCTGCGGCCAAGCGCGCAGAGTTGCTCGAGGGCTTTCGCAAGATCTTCGATGTCTACATCGCAGCGGGCAATGACCTGATCGACGACGTCATCGATCCGCGCGAGACGCGGGAGACGATCTGCAGGGCGCTGGAGATGGCCCAGAGCAAGCAGGTGGAGCGACCCTGGAAGCGCAGTGCGGTGGTGCCCGTATGAGTCCCAACACCCTGATGCTCGTATGAGTCTCGCCGACCCGGTACTCATCACCTGCGCGATCTCGGGTGTGATCGCCAACCGGGAGCAGTGCCCTGCGATCCCCTACACCCCGGAGGAGTATGGAGCTGAGGCGCGCAGGGCCGTGCAGGAGGGCGCCAGCATGATCCACATCCACGCCCGCAAACCCGACGGGACGCCAAGCTACGAGATCGAGGACTTCCAGGCGATCACCGACGCGATCAAGCAGCAGGCCGGGGACGTGATCATCAACTTCTCAACCGGCACGGTCGGGGTGTCCGTCGAGAAGCGGATCGCATACCTGCGTGCATGCCGGCCCGAAGTGGCCGCCCTGAACATGGGCTCGATGAACTACGCCAAGTACTCGAGCTCGCGCAAAGACTTCGTTTTCAAGATGGTCTTCGCCAATCCATTCGACGAGATCATCGAGCTGCTGGAAGCGATGAACGAGCTGCAGATCAAGCCCGAGCACGAGTGCTTCGACCTGGGCCACGTCGGCAGCCTCGCGCCACTCATCGACATGGAAGTCTTGAAAGCACCCTTGCACGTCGATTGCATCATGGGCGTCGTCGGGGGCATCCCGCCAGGCGCCCGTAACCTCGCGGCGATGGTTGAGAACATCCCTGGCAACGAGCTTGGCCAGGAAAGCACAGGCATTGCCCGGCCACATTGGAGCGTCATCGGTATCTCACGCAAGCAATGGATGCTGCTGGGCGCATCGCTGGCGCTCGGCGGCTCGGTGAGGGTCGGCTTGGAGGACAACCTCTATCTCCCCGACGGCGAGATGGCGCGCTCCAATGGCGATCTGATCGCCAAGGCCCGCCAGATGGCCGAAGACGTGGGCCGGCGGCCTGCCAGTGTGCAAGAGGCCCGCGCGCTGCTCGGCATCTCGCGATGAGTCTGCCGTTGCTTGGCGTCCCGCTATGAATCTGCCGCTGCAGGGGGTGAAGATCCTCGACCTCTCCAGGCTGCTGCCCGGCGGCTTCTGCTCCTTGCTGCTGGCCGACTTCGGTGCCGAGGTGCTGAAGGTCGAGGACACTGGCGCTGGTGACTACATACGCTGGGCGCCGCCCTACTACGAGGGCGCACACGAGAGTGCCCGCTCGGCGCTCTTCCTCTCGCTGAACCGCAACAAGCGCTCGATCCGGTTGGATCTGAAGCGCCCGGAGGGCGTCGAGGTGCTGCTGGCGCTCGTGCGTGAGTACGACGTCGTGCTCGAGTCCTTCCGGCCAGGAGTGCTCGATCGCCTTGGAGTCGGTTATGAGCGGATGCGCGAGGAGAACCAAGGGATCGTCTACTGCGCGATCAGCGGCTACGGCCAAGACGGTCCCAAGCGCCAGGCCGCAGGTCACGATATGAACTACCTCGGCCTCGTCGGGCTGCTCGGGCTCACCGGTGAGCGTGGAGGCGCACCGGTGCAGGCGGCCGGGCAGATCGCCGATCTCGGCGGCGGCTCGTTGATGGCGGCGTTCGGGATCATGGCTGCCCTGCGCGAGCGCGACGGAGCGCCCGGGCGTCCGGGCTCGGGCGAAGGCCAGCTCGTCGATGTCTCGATGGCCGATGGGGCGCTCTCGTGGCTGGCTATGGTTGTTGGCAGGCACTTCGCCGATGGCGTAAGCCCTCGCCGTGGCGAGCTCGAGTTGGCTGGCGGGCTCATCTGCTATCGGCCGTACGAGTGTGCCGATGGCTGGGTCTCACTGGGGGCTCTGGAGCCGAAGTTCTGGCAAGCCTGGTGCAGAGGGGTCGACAGGGAGGATCTGATCGAGAAGCAATTCGAGGCTCCTGGCTCGCCGGCCCACGGCGAGGTCAAGAAGATCTTCCTCGCCCAAGACCGCGATTGGTGGAAGGCGTTCGCAGCAGAGCACGACTGCTGCCTGGAGCCGGTGCTGGAGCTCGAGGAGGCGCTTGACTCCGAGCTCGTTCAGGCTCGCGAGATGGTGGTCGAGCTCAGTCAGCCTGGCACGGACAGGCCCGTGCGCCAGCTGGGCTTGCCCATCAAGATGGGGCGCACCCCGGGGCAGCACGACCGGCTGCCAGGGCCGGCACTTGGCGAGCACACCGAGCAGGTGTTGCGCGACGCCGGCTACAGCGTGGAGGAGCTGCGCGAGCTGATGGAGTCCGGCGTCGCGGCGGGGCCGGCCGATGGACCGCTCTACGAGCAGGGCATGACGTTCAGGGCATGAGGCAGGCCCAGTGAAATGAGTACTACGCTCGGCGGCGCCCAGGATGCCTCCGCCGGCCCAGAGCAGGAGCTGCTGAAGATGAGCGAGCTCGCGGAGCGCTCTGGAGTCAGCGCCGGAACAATCAGGCACTACCTGCGCGAGGGACTGCTCGAATCGGGGGAGGGGATCAAGCGCACCAGCCGCAACATGGCTTACTACCCGCAAGGGTTCGTGGCACGGATCGAACTAATCAAGCGCCTGCAGGAGGAGCGGTTCATGCCGTTGCGGGTGATTAGGCAGATGATGCGAGAGGACCCCCAGCGCGTGGAGGCGCTGATCGAGCTGGAGGACAGGCTGCTCGCCCGGGCGGCTGAGGCACACGAGGGTGGGCGCGTCTCCAGGGCAAAGGTGAAGGAGGCCTACGAGCTGCCCCAGAACGCGCTCGAGCGACTCGAGCAGCTCGGCGTGCTGACGCCCACCACGCGCGGCTACGACGCCGATGACGTGAAGATCATCGAGGCGATCTCGCGCTTCCGGGCGGGAGGCTATGAGGAGAAGCTCGGCTTCACGGTCTATGACACGCTGCGCTATCGCGAAGCGCTCGAGCCACTTGTCCAAGAGGAGGTGCATGCGCTGCTGGATCGGCTCGTGGGTGAGGTGGAGGTCGAGCGGGCCGTGGAGATGATCGCGGCCGGCAGAGAGCCCTTGAAGGAGCTGATCGGCGCGATCCACTCCAAGCTGCTGCTCGTGGAGCTGCGCCAGCAACGTGGGCGTGGGAGTTGAGCGGTGGTTACGGGCAGCGCTCCGGCGCTATCCTCCAGTGGTTGACTGACTGGTCAATCTAGCCCGCGTTTGATGTTCGCGGAGGAGGAAGCGTTGAAGGTCGGGGCAGTCCAGCTCAACTCCACCGCTGAGAAGCACACCAATCTCGCGGCTGCCGATCGACACGTACGCGCGGCGGCTGCCGACGGTGCCACGCTGATCGTGCTGCCCGAGAAGTGGAACGTCCTTGGCAATGCCAAGGACCTCATCGCAGGCGCGGAGGATCTGGACGGGCAGACGATCGCCTGGGCACGAGCGACCGCACGTGAGCTCGGGGTGGATCTCGTCGCCGGCTCGATCGTCGAGCGACTGCCCGGCAGCGAGAGGCTCGCCAACACCTCGGTCCACATCGACCAGCATGGCGAGCTGAAGGCTCTGTATCGCAAGATCCACATGTTCGATGTCGAGATCGATGGCAAGGTCTACAACGAGTCTGAGCTCGAGGAACCTGGCGATGAGATCGTGCTCAGCGAGAGCGCGGGCGGGATCGAGCTCGGCATGTCGATCTGCTACGACCTGCGCTTCCCCGAGCTGTTCAGGATCCTTGCAGTGAGAGGCGCAAGGGTGATGGTGCTGCCGGCGGCATTCACCTTGGCGACCACGCGAGACCATTGGGAGACGCTCGTGAGGGCCAGGGCGATCGAGAACCAGGCTTTCTTCATCGCTGCCAATCAGGTGGGTCGCCACCCAGGCGATCATCACTCTGGCGGGAGGTCGATGATCGTCGATCCGTGGGGCGTGGTGCTGGCCCAGGCCCAGGATGTCGAAGGCCACATCGTCGCCGACCTCGACCTGGAGCGTCAACAGGAGATCCGGGCCAAGCTCCCAGCGCTCTCCAACCGCAGGCCTGAGACCTACAGCTGGCCCACGGAGGCCTACAGATGACCGCCACGGAGGCCTACAGATGACCGCCACGCCGGCCGGGGCGAGCGCCCAGGACAAGCGCCGCACGATCCTCGATGCGGCCGTGCGGGTGTTCGCCCGCCAGGGCTTCCATGCCTGCCGTGTGGCCGATATCGCCGACGAGGCGGGTGTCGCCTATGGCCTCGTCTACCACTACTTTGCGGCCAAGGACGAGGTTCTGGACACGCTCTTCCTCGAGCGCTGGGACGTGATGCTCGAGACGATCGGAGAGGTCGACTCCAGGCCGATCCCCGCACGCGAGAAGCTCTATGCGGTCGCTTCATTCATCGTCGACAGCTACCGCCACGATCCTGAGCTGATGAAGGTGATCATCATGGAGGTGACCAGGGCGGCCAATTCTTTCGGCATGAAGCACATCGCCCAGATCCGCGAGGCCTACAGGTTGATCGGAGCGATCGTGACAAAGGCTCAGGCGGAAGGGGCGTTCAAGCGCGAGATCGACGCCGAGTTCGCGGCGCTCGCCTTCTACGGGGCGATCGAGCAGGTGCTCACAGGCTGGATCTTTGGCCTGCTTCCCGCGGAGGCGGCAGATTTCGAGCGCGCCAAGCTGCTGATCGTCGAGACGGTCTGCGGAGGTCTGGACGCACCCTCTGGACCGCCACAATAGACTCTCCGCGATGGAAAACGACTTGTTCAAGCGCTTGCTGTGGTCTGGGGTGATGGCTGGCTTCGGTGCCCTGGCAAGCTTGGCGGCGCAGCGCGCCGCGACCATGACGTGGAGGCGCGTCTTCGACGAAGAGCCGCCCGAATGAGCGACGCACAGGGCCACAGCATTGCGGACACACCCGCGTCGGGCAACGGCGCCGGACCTCATGTTGGGGTCGATTTCGCGGACGCAGAAGACCTCGGGGGTAGCCAGGGTCGCCCAGAGCTGGCGGTTGGGGCGGCCTTTGTCGGCGGCTTCCTGCTCGCGTTGCTCCTGCGCCGAGCCCGGTCTTGATGATGGCCGATCTGAGCTCACCAGGCGACCGGCCCGATCAGACGCAGAACATCGCGACCGCCATCGCCGAGGTCTCTGAGCGCGCGTCGCTGTTGATCCGCGAGGAGATCGAGCTCGCCAAGGCGGAGATGAGCCAGAAGGCGACGAAGCTTCTCAAGGGCGTGGTTGTCGCCGCGGCGGCAGGTGTCTTTGTCGTCATGGCGGTGATCTTCGCGCTGATCGGCCTGGCGTGGCTCATCTACTGGCTGCTGCCGGTCGGGGAGTTCAGCTACTTCTGGGGGTTCTTCGTGGTTGCCGGCGGTCTACTGCTGCTCGGTGCGCTCGCCGGCTTCCTCGCCGCCAAGGCGGTCAAGGCGGGCTCGCCTCCAACTCCGAAGATGGCGATCGACGAGGCACGCAAGATCCGCGAAACGGTCAGCGCCACGAAGGGAGAGTCGAGCTGATGGCGGGGCGCTCACCAGAGGAGATACGCAGCTCGATCGAGACGAATCGCACCGAGCTTGCGCTCTCGCTGCAGCGACTGCGCGGCGAGGTCGTGGAGCTCGCCGATTGGCGGGGGCAGATCGTTCGCCACCGCCGCGAGATACTCGTTGGGGCGCTTGCCACCGGCTTCCTGGTGGGAGGCGGCGTAGCGGCCATCGGCGGCCTTTTCGGACGTCGACGCAGACGTCGCTGAGCAGCTCAGGCGAGCAGATCGAGGGAGATCGCCCCAACGCCCAGCATGCCAGGACCGGTGTAGGTGCCGATGACTGGACCGACCTCTGAGGTGAAGGTCGGCTCAGAGCCGAAGATCTCTCGGCATCGATCCGCCAGTCGCCCGGCCTGCTCGTCGGCCTGGATGTGCTGCACAACCCAAGCTTCCAGCCCAGCCTCCTGGAGAGACTGTGCGTACTGGACCATGCGCTCGAAAGCGCGTCTGGAGGTGCGCACGCGCTCCACCGGCGTGATCTCATACTCGAGCGTCAGGATGGGCTTGATCTTCAAGGTGCTGCCCAGCCATGCCTGGGCCTTGCCCACGCGTCCGCCCCTGCGCAGGTACTCGAGGGTGTCGATCGAGAACCACATCTTCAGAGACTTCCTGGTCTGATGGATGCGCTCCACCACCTCTGCTCGACTGGCGCCGGCCCGGGCGGCCGCCGAGGCAGCCAGCAGCAGCAGGCCAAGCCCACCACATCCGGTTTCTCCGTCCATGACCTCCACGCGACCGCTGACGCCACGCTCCTCGAGGAGCTCCGCCGCCTGGCGGGCGGCGCCGAATGTTCCCGAGATGCCGCCCGCCAGATGCAATGAGACGATCTCCTTGCCTTCATCTAGCAGCGGCTCCCATACCTCCAGGAAATCTCCTATCGAAGGCTGTGAGGTCGTCGGCATCTGCGGATCGGTCCCGAGGCGCCGATAGAAGTCGTCGAAGCCGTCCATCTCCAGCTCGCGCTTGGATTCACCCTCCCAGCCCACATAGAGGCTGACCTGACGGATCTCCAGACGATCGGCGAGCTCGCGGGGAAGATAGTGAGTCGTATCGCTGACGATCACAACCTCGGCCATAGGGCGGGCACCCTACAGCAATGACCTCAGCCCAGCCTGTTCTCGATCTGGGTCAGGGCCGGGCCGCCGGCGGTGACCCTCTGCGCAAGCGGCTGCTCAGACGCCGCGGGGACGTCCTCGAGGCCGAGCACCTGGGCGAGCTCGCCGGATTGGTACATCTCCATGACGATGTCGCAGCCGCCGATGAGCTCACCGTCCACGAACAGCTGGGGCATGGTCGGCCAATTCGAAAGAGCTGAGAGCTCCTGGCGGATCCGCGGATCAGGCAGGATGTCGACCGCCGCGAAGCGGGCATCCAGGGACTGCAATGCCGCTACGGTGCGCGCCGAGAAGCCGCATGCAGGCGCCTCGGGGGTGCCCTTCATGAAGAGGATGACCTCGTTCTCTGCGATCGCCTTGGCGATCGCCTCGCGGATGGGGTTCGACTCGCCCGACTCAGAGCTGTTCGTCTGAGTGGCCTGGACGGCAGGTGCACTGGAAGGGGTCATCTCGGACATAAGGGGCTCCTGGCTTGTGTGGATCAATGGCTTGGGGTCTCTGAGTGGCTCACTGGATTTGGATCTTCAAGGGGCTTGGTCTTCAGCGAGAGGGCGTGGATGGGCCCGCCTATCTCCTCGCCAAAGACCGCATAGATGAGGCGATGCTGCTCGATGCGGCTGCGCCCCGAAAAGGCCTCTGCGATGACTGTCGCATGGAAGTGATCGCCGCCTCCCGTGTAGTCCTCCACGTCGGCGACGGCCCCGGGTATGGCCGCCTCGATGCGTTGCTTGATCTCCTCGGCGGTGGGCATTGCTGGCTTCAGAGTAGTGACTATCGGGCGCTATACTTTGGAAAGCAATGATCTCGATCACCGACAAGGGTGCCGAGAAGGTCCGTGAGTTCCTCTCCTCTCAGGGGGCGGACGTTACTCTGGCCGGTCTGCGGGTCGGCGTGCGTGGCGGTGGCTGCTCAGGCTTTCAGTACCAGCTGGCCTTCGACGAGCGGCGCGATGACGACGCCGTCTTCGAGAGTCACGGCCTGAAGCTGCTCGTGGACCAGGCAAGCCTCCCGTTCGTGGCCGACTCGGTCATCGACTACGAGGAAAGCCTGCAAGGCGCCGGCTTCAAGGTGAACAACCCCAACGTGGTTGCCGCCTGTGGCTGTGGCTCCTCGTTCCGCGTGGCGGACGAAGAGCCTGTTTCGGCCGTTTGACGGCCGGCCCTCACCCTGGTTCGTTGTCCAGGGAGCGCCACAGGTAGCGGCAGGCCAGCGTGCGGTGGGGGCGCCATGTTTGGGTCAGGCCTTCCATTGTTGCTGCATCGGGCAGGCCGTCCAGGTCATAGGCCCGTTCGATTGCTCGCCTGATACCGAGATCGCCCACCGGCAGGACGTCTGGGCGCTCGAGATGGAACATGAGGAACATGTGGGAGGTCCAGATGCCGAGACCCTTGACCGCGACCAACTCAGCGATCACCTCCTCGTCGCTGAGCTCGCCTAGGCGCTCGAGCTCGAGCTCGCCCGAGAGGACGTGCTCGGCGAGCGAGCGCAGGAAGCCGACCTTCGCGCGTGAGAGACCGGCCGCGAGGCGCAGCTCTTCGGGCTCCTCCGCCAGGACCTCGGCCGGCGTGGGCGGGCGTCCGTCGAAGCGATCCAGCAACCGCTGGTAGATCGAGCGCGCCGCTGAGGTGGAGAGCTGCTGACCCACGATCGCGCGAACGAGCGCTCCATAGTGGTCGGAGCGCTCTGGCCGCCCGTCCCGGGCTCGCGGCAGCGGACCGACGACCTTGATCAGGCCCGCGAGCACAGGGTCACAGCGACGTAGATGGGCGAGCCCCCGTTCAGGCAGCGGAGAGTGCCTCGAGCGACGTGGGCTCGCCGTCGAGCGCGTTCAGCGCCCTGGGCAGCGAGGCGGCGATGCAAGTGAAGCTGGGCGTGTCGCGCACGGTGTAGCGCGATGCCTCCGTGGTGCGCAGGCGCTGGACGAGATCGAGAAAGGTGCCAATGTCGTCGGTGTCGAAGGCGACCACGAACTCCTGGTCGTCGAGGCCGAAGCAGTAGGTCGTGTGGTTGTCCACGCCCTCATATTCGCGACCCACCTCGATGTGTTGCTGCATGATCCGCCAGCGCTCCTGCGCCGGCAGGCCATACCACTCACGGGACTTCACAAACGGGTAGACGAACACGTACCTGCCCCGAAAGCCCCTGGGCACAGTCCGCACATCTTCGGAGTACTCCGAGCTCTTGCGCATCCCCAGGAACGAGTAGGGCGTATCGGCCCACTTCATCAGATCGCTCTGCAACAGGACGACATGGAACTCGTGGATTCGATCGAGGTTCTCCGCCTCGGAGATCAGCAGCAGCTCGGCGTCGCCACGGGTGCCCACCAGAGTGAAGGACTGCAGCAGATGTCCATCGGCAAAGTCCTCGCATGCCGCCAGGAACTCCCGCTTGCCCTCGGCGCGTCGCTCGGGATCGAGCCTGCGCCAGGCAGGATCGAGCTTGAAGAACGTGTACTTGACGAAATGACGCTCGCTCACGACCAGCACAGAGGCTACAGTTTCAATCGTGCGAGTAGCGCTTGTCTCGCCCTATTCGTGGACTTACCCCGGTGGCGTAACCCGTCACATCGAGGCGCTCGCGCACGAGTTCACGGCCCAAGGCCACGAGGTGGGCATCCTCGCGCCGTTCGACCCCGACGACGCGCTCTCGCGCCGTCTGCACAGAGGCGCCCGTCCACAGCTGCGAGAGGCGCCTGAGCAGCTGGTTGCGCTCGGCCGGACGATCGGCGTGCCGGCGAATGGTGCCGTGTCGAACCTCTCGAGCAGCGCACTGGCGCTCCAGAAGCTGCGCAGCGAGCTGCGCCGCGGCCGCTACGACGTCGTCCACATCCACGAGCCTGTCGTTCCGTTGATCGCCTGGGATGCACTCTGCTGCGCGCCCGAGCTGCCCCTCGTGGGGACATTCCACACCTATTCGGAGAATCCGCTGACCAACGGGATCGCGAGCCTGCTTGGCGCGCGTCTGCGCATGAACCACCTCCATAGACGGATCGCGGTCTCCGAGGCCGCGGCATGGACGGCAGAACGCTTCTTCGGCGGGCGCTACAGGATCATCCCCAACGGCGTCCACGTCAGCGTCCACGCCACACCCGAGGATGCTCAGACGGGCGTTGGGAGCTTTGGGGAGCGGGCAGAAGAGGAGGGAGCTGTGCGTTCGGGGGAGGGGGGTGTGTATTCGGGGCAGGGAGGTGTGTATTCCGGGGAGGGAGGTGTGTATTCCCAATTTGGAGCTCATTACGGGCCGGAACCGTTACAGTCCGTAAGCTTCTCAAAAAATACATATACATACCCCCACCGGCCGCTGGAGATCCTGTTCATAGGCCAAGCGGTCGAGCGCAAGGGGCTGCCCATCCTGTTGCGGGCATTTGAGGCGTTGCGAGAGCAGGTGCCCGCGACGCTGACGCTCGTGGGTAGCAGTCCTGAGGAGATAGCGCCGCTGCTGCTTGACGACCGGGGTGTGCGGGCGCTGGGCAAGGTCTCAGAGGAGCGCAAGGCCATCGAGCTGGCCAGAGCGCAGGTGCTCTGCGCCCCATCGCTGGGCGGCGAGAGCTTCGGCATGGTCCTCACCGAGGCGTTCGCGGCGGGAACGCCAGTCATCGCATCGGAGATCGCCGGCTATCGCGAGGTCGTGAGCGATGGGGTGGAGGGCCAACTGGTTCCCAGGGGGGATGCCCTCGCGCTCGCTCAAGCGCTGCGTGCGCTCGCGTTCGACCCGGACAGGCGTCTGCGCATGGCAGCTGCAGCACGGGAGAAGGCCCAGCGGTATGCCTGGCCGCGTGTGGCCGCAGAGGTGTTGGAGTGCTACGAGGAGGCGATTGCCACGCCCGCCCCAGAGGGTCGGGCACACCGAGCCGCGGTTCGCTTGGGCCTGAGAGGAGCCGATCTGCTGCCAAGGGTGCCAGCGCGGCGCATCCCGAGTCTCGCTCCCGCTCAGCAGGTGACCCAGGGCAGACACGCGTTGCGGCTTCTTGGAAACCTTCTGCTCGCGCTCATATCGCTCACGGGTCTGGGCGTCGGGTTCCTCGCGCTGCAGCGAATCGGCGTGACCCGCGTGCTCGCGAGCCTGCTCTCTTCGAGCCCCGGCCTCGTGGCCGTGGCGCTGGGTCTCATGTGTGCCGCGATGGTCGTGCGCGGCATCGCCTGGCACGCGATCCTGCGCGCTGCGCCGACCTGGCGCAAGGCGAGACGCAGGGATGCGCTGCAGGGCACGTTCATCGGTGTGCTCATGTCAGCAACGCTTCCCGCGCGCCTCGGTGAGCCCTCGCGTGCGCTGATCGTCGCGCGCAGGCTTGGAAGAGCCCGCGAGACGCTCCCGATCGTGCTCGGCACAATGGTCTCCCAGACGCTTCTGAACCTTCTAGCCCTCAGCATTCTCGGCGGCGTGATGTTCTCAAGCGTCGATGTCTTCGATGGTCATGGCAAGGCGCTGATCGCCATCGCATTGGCGCCTGCGGCAGCTCTGATCGCGGTGCTGCTCGCGCCAGCGCTGGTGCCGCATGCCGCCAGCTCATCAGGAGGCAGGGTGCGTAGCCTGCTCGTGAGCCTGCACGCCACGCTCCTGAGCGTTCGCCAGGGACTGCAGGTCTTTCGCCACCCGCGGCAGGCTGCCCTCGCCACGGCGGCACAACTGAGTGCCTGGGGGCTGCAATGGATGTCCTGCTGGTTCTTGCTGATGGCGCTGGGTCTCGACGGACGTGCCGGGCTGGGGGGCGCGGCGGCGGTGCTCTTCGCCGTGAACGTGACAGCGATCGTGCCTGCGACGCCCGCCAACGTCGGGGTCTTTCAGGCGGCGTGTGTCGCGGTTCTGGCGGGCGCCTACCATGTCCACACCGCGGATGCGCTTGCCTACGGGATCATCCTGCAGGCGGTCGAGGTGGTGACGGCGCTCCTCATGGGGATGCCCGCGCTTGTCAAGGAGGGGCTCTCCTGGAAAGAGATTCGCCTACGGACGATGCATGCAACGCCGGTGAAGCTGGGAGCGCTGCCCGACCGATCGGAGATCGGTCAGCAGTCCCCGTTGTGAGCAAGCCAGAGGTCGCGCTGTACTCGGCTATGCCATCGCTGGCTCGTCCTCAGCTTCGACTGCGCCGTCAGGCGGATCCTCGTCTGCCAGCTCGGCGCCCCCGGCACCGAATGTCGCCAGCGACGGGTCGCGTGGGGAGCCCTTGATGAGGTCGTCGGGCGAGCCGTTCTCGAGCAGCCTGCCCTGGCGCGTACCAAAGTAGATCGCCTGGGGGTGATGGGCGATCAGGGCAAGCGTGGACTGCTCGGGCTCGGGGGCATAGCCATCGGTGATGTGCATGCCAATCTGCTCTAAGCCAAGCAGCTTCTCCACCTTCAGATGCTCGCTCTGCTCAGGCACTGCCGGATAGCCCCACGAGTAGCGCCGGCCTTGCGTCAGCGGAATGTCGAGCATCTTGCGAACCTCGTGGTGCAGCCACTCGGCCAGGCCCTCGGCGCTCTGCACGCCAAGGCCGTGCACGAACAGCTGCTCGGCGAACTCGCCTTCGGCCTCCAGTTTTGCCATCAGCTCGGTGACCTCTGAGCCTACGGTCACCGCCTGCACGGCGATCACATCGAGCTCGGATGGCGGGTTGCCGTCGAGGGCGGGCCTGTAGAAATCGGCAAGGCAGATGCGGTCGCCCTTGGGCTGCCTGGGACAGATAAAGCGCGTCAACTCGCTGGAGCGGTCCTCGGGGTCCAGGACGACGATGTCATTGCCCTCGCTGTAGCAAGGGAAGAAGCCCAGCAGGGCGCGGGGGTGCAGGTAGGTCTGCTCGCGCCACATCCGCTCCAGTCGCGGGCGGAAGTCCTGCTCGACGAGCGTCTGCCAAGCCTCGCCCTTCACGCCACGCCCGCCCCAGTGGAGCTTGAAGAGCACATGGGTGTCCAGGTGGCTGTAGAGCTCGTCGAGGTCCACCGGAATCTCGCGTACGCCCCAGAACGGCGGTGTGGGTACGGGCACATCCGTGCGGGCGGCGGAGCGCACCGAGGCGTCGGCGAAGTTCAGCTTCTCGACAGGCTCCTCGCCCTTTTCGCGAAACGCGGTGGCAGCGGCGCGCAGCTTCCCGTGAAGTGCCTCGCGTGCCTCGGAGTCGATCAGCTGGTCCATCACAGCGAGGCCCTCGAAGGCGTCCTTGCAATAGAAGACGCCAGGTTCGTAGGCCTCGTCGGAGTCCTTGCCGCCGGGGTAGAGCGCGCGATAGCTGAATGCCCGGTTGATCGCTGCGCCGCCGATCAGCACGGGGTACTCGAGGCCCTTGGAGTGCAGCTCCTGGATGCAAGCGGGCATCTGCTTGGAGGTCGAGACGAGCAGGGCGCTGAGCCCGATCGCGGTCGCCTCATGCTCCTGAGCGGCGTCGAGGATCGTCTGGATCGGGACCTGCTTGCCGAGGTCCACCACGCTGTAGCCGTTGTTCGTGAGGATCGTGTTGACAAGCGACTTGCCGATGTCGTGCACGTCGCCGAAGACTGTCGCCAATACCACGGTGCCCTTGGTGTAGCCCTCGATCTTGTCGAGGTAGCGCTCCAGCTGGGCGACCGCACGCTTCATCACCTCGGCGGACTGCAGCACAAACGGCAGGATCAATTCGCCCGCGCCGAACTTGTCGCCCACCTCCTTCATGGCGGGGAGCAGCACCTCGTTGAGGGTGGGCACCGCGCCGATCTTCTGGACGCTGGAGTCGATCCAGTCCTCGACACCCTCTCTACGGCGGCGCAGGATGTGGAAGTGCAACGCCTCCTCGGGCTCCATGCCCTCCGTGGGGTCGGTGGCGCTCTGTGCCTCCTCCTCGCCCTTGGACTCGAAGTGGGCGATGAAGCGCTCGAGGGCATCCTCTCTGCGGTTGAAGACGAGATCGTCGGCGAGCTCGCGCTCCTGCTCGGATATCTCCGAATAGGGCGTGATGTGGTTGGGATTGACCATCGCGAGATCGAGCCCCGCTGTCACACAGTGATGCAGGAAGACCGAGTTGAGCACAGCGCGCGCGCCGGGGGAGACTCCGAAGGAGACGTTGGAGACCCCCAGCGAGGTCTTCACGCCCGGGATCTCCGCCTTGATCCTTCGGATGCCCTCGATCGTCTCCACTGCCGAAGGGCGCCACTCCTCATCGCCGGTGGTCAGTGTGAAAGTGAGCGCATCGAAGATCAGCAGCTCAGGGTCAAGGCCGTGCTCAGCGCAGCAGAGGTCCCTGATGCGCTTGGCCACCTCGACCTTGCGCTCGGCGGTCTTGGCCATCCCGACCTCGTCGATTGTCAGCGCAATCAGCGCCGCGCCGTGGGCGAGTGCGAGCGGTACCACCCGGTCGAGCTTGGCACGGCCGGCCTCGAGGTTCACCGAATTGACGATCGCTCTCCCGGGGATCTGCTCAAGGGCGGCTTCCAGCACCTCGGGCTCGGTGGAGTCGACCTGGATCGGTGCGGGCTGAGTGAGTGAGATCTTCTTGGCCACCAGGCGCATCTGTTCGTCCTCGTCGGAGCGCTCTGTGAGCGCCACGCATAGATCGAGCACGTGCGCGCCGCCGCTCACCTGATCCTCGGCGATCTGGACGAGCCCGTCGTAGTCGTCGGCGAGCAGCAGCTCCTTGGCCTTGCGCGAGCCCTGCGAGTTCACCCGCTCTCCCACCATCGTGGGCCGGGGCTCCTGGACGAGCGCTGTCGCGGCGATCATCGAGGAGAGATGGGGCGCACGCGGTGCGGGGCGCGGCCCGACTGGGCGCCCGCCGACCCGCTCGACGATCGCTTGGATGTGCTCGGGCGTGGTACCGCAGCAGCCACCGACGATCCCCACGCCATAGCGCTCCACGAACTCTCGCAGGGACTCCGCGAGCGGTATGGGCTTCTCAGGAAAGATGGTCTCTCCGTCCGGGCCTTGCAGCGGCAGTCCGGCGTTGGGGATGCAGGCCACGGGCACTGAGCAGTGCTCTCCCAGGAAGCGGATCGCGTCGCGCATGTCCTCGGGCCCGGTCGAGCAGTTCAAGCCAATCACGTCTACCTTCAAGGCTTCGAGCGTGGTCAGCACTGCCGAGATGTCCGTGCCCAGCAGCATCTTGCCGCCGTTGGGAAGCAGCGAGACCGACGTGTGGATCGGCACTGCCCGGCCGATGCTCTTGAAAGCTGCCCTGGCTCCGAAGATCGCCGCCTTGACCTCCAGGATGTCCTGGGCGGTCTCGATGATCAGCAGGTCCACGCCTCCGTCGAGCAGGCCGGCGGCCTGCTCGGTGAATGTCTCAACCAGCTCGCGGAAGCGAATCTGACCGAGCGTTGGGTCCTCGGAGGCGGGCAGGTGACCTGTCGGACCGATGGAGCCGGCAACGAAGCGGTGCTCGCCCGCAGCGCTACGCGCAATTTCGGCCGCCTTTGTGTTGACCTCCACGGTGTACTGCGCCAGGCCCCACTCGTCCAGCTTGATTCGCGATGCCTGGAAGGTGTCTGTCTCCACGACCTCGGCGCCTGCCTCGAGCATCGAGGCATGCACGCCCTCGATCACGTCGGGTCGATTCAGCACCAGGGCCTCATGGCACTTCCCCTGAAGACCTCCGTAATCCTCCTGGGTCAGGTCGAACTGCTCGAGGGTTGCACCCATGCCGCCGTCATAGACGACGACACGCGTCGCAATCGCTTTCAGGTAGTCGCGCACCGTTTGGATGCTAGCAACGGCCGACCGACCTTAACACGAGCATGCAAAGGCTCGGTGAACGCTCGAATTGCCCGTCTGGTACTTCGCCGTCGGCCGTTGCGGACGACACGGTCGTATGTCCATGTAGGTCGCGCTTAGACCAATCGTCCAGTAGGGGTGCAAGTTAGGTTGCCGGGGGTCATTCTGCACGGTCACACGCAGCCCAAGGGGGTGACTTGGAGGCCGTTGCGGAGCGCGATGACGAGCGCTCTACACGGCCTTTGAGTCGCCTGACGTTGACAAGTAATTGCCTTTGTGATCACCACGTCAAGTCAGGAGACGTTACTCATGTTCACTTCACAGCTTCTCGCGCCATGACGCCCGAGCTCGCAATCGAGGCGCCAGCCGCCGTAACGCATACAGACATCGAGCAGCCAAGGGCAACGCAGGTCCACGGGCCCGCCGCTCGGCAGATCTCAGCGCGTGAGCCCGAGCGTACGGGGGACGCCGTGGTCGCAGTGGTCGGCCTCGGCTATGTCGGACTGCCGACGGCGATCGTGCTGCGCAACGCCGGCTGTCGGATCGTCGGCATCGACATCTCCGGTGCTCGGCTGACGGCGATACGCAAAGGCGAGGCGGAGTTGCTGGACTCCGAGCAGGACGATCTAGCTCGTCATCTCGAAGGTGACGGTTTTGTGCTCACCGACCGCTTCCAGGCGCTGGACGCGGCCGATCTCGTGCTCATCTGCGTGCCCACGCCGGTCGACGAGGAGCTGAAGCCAGATCTCGAGATTCTGCGGGACGCGTGTGCTTCGGTGGTGAGGCATGTCCGTCCCGGGCAGACGTTGGTGCTCACCTCCACGACATACGTCGGTACGACTCGGGAGCTACTGGTGAGACCGCTGGCCGAGCGCGGGCTGCGCGTCGGCGAAGAGGTGTTTGTCGCCTTCGCCCCAGAGCGCATCGACCCTGGTGTCAACGATCACGAGCAGCGCTCGACCCCAAGAGTTCTTGGCGGAGTTACCGACCTGTGCTTTCAACGCGCAGCCGACATACTCACCCACACCTGCAAGTACCTGCATCGTGTCTCTTCCCCAGAGGCTGCAGAGATGGTCAAGCTCTATGAGAACACCTTCAGAGCTGTCAACATCGCGTTGGCCTTCGAGATGGCCGATGCCTGCAGGACCTTCGATCTGGACCCGATAGAGGTGACCGACGGCGCGGCCACCAAGCCCTACGGCTTCATGGCCCACTACCCCTCGGCAGGCGTTGGCGGTCACTGCATCGGGGTCGATCCCTATTACCTGCTGCACACCCTGCGCGAGCGCCAGCAGCCAGCGCTCATGGCCGAGCAGGCGCTGAGCAGGGTCTCGGGACGGCCGCGCCACATCGCGTGGCGAGCCCACGAAACGCTGATCGAGCTGGGATGCTCCCTATCCGAGGCGCGAGTGCTGGTCGTCGGCGCCTCCTACAAGCCGGGCGTCGCGGACACACGCGAGTCCCCGGCGCTGGAGATCATCGCCCGACTCCGCTCCGAGGGCGCAAGGGTCGACTACCACGATCCGCTCGTGGCCAGTCTGACGATCGCTGGGGAGAGGCTGGAAGGAGTGTCGATCGAAGATCCGCCGGAGTACGACCTGGCGATCATCGCGACGCTGCACCCCGGGCACGACTACACGTGGCTGGAGAGCCTGCCAGCTGTGTTGGATTGCACCTATCGCTCCAGTGTCGGCGGCCGACGCTTCCTGCCCTGACCCATGTCCATCAGCGCAGTAATGGCCAACCGCGCGCTCAAGGTGCTCGCGGTCATATATCTGATTGGGCTGCTCTTGGTGGTCGTCGCCTACAAGGTGGCATTCGTCGAGGTGATGTTCTCCGACGTCTTCTTTGGCGTATACAGCGTCTGCGTCGCCAGCTACATTCTCTCGCGCTTTCTCTTCAGCCTCTTCTACCGCTCCAGGCCCGACGCCGGCCTGGAGCCCCATATCGCGATCGTGATGCCAGGTTTCAACGAGGAGGAGGCGATCGCCAGCTCGCTGCGCTCTCTGCTGGCGCTGGACTATCCGCCGGAGAAGCTCGAGCTCGTCGCCGTCAACGACGGCTCCACCGATCGGACCCACAAGGAAATGTGCAAGGTGGCCGCCGAATGCAGCGGCCGCGTGAACGTGATCGACTTTCCCGAGAACCGCGGCAAGCGCGCGGCCATGGCTGCTGGCATCAGAGCGACGTCGGCCGAGGTGATCGTGTTCGTGGACTCCGACTCGGTGGTGGAGCCTGACGCCCTGAAGATCCTGGTACAACCCCTAGCCGATCCGAGGGTGGGCGCGGTCTGTGGTCACGCATACGTGCTCAACGTCCGTGAGACATGGATCACCCGTATGCAGGCGGTGCGTTACTTCGTCGCCTTCCGCGTGGTGAAGGCCGCTGAATCTGTCTTCAGCGCCGTTACGTGCTGCTCAGGCTGCTTCTCAGCCTACAGGCGCGAGGCGATACTGCCCCGGCTGGAGTGGTGGGAGAGTCAGACCTTCCTCGGCGTGGAGTCGACCTTTGGCGATGACCGCTCGCTCACCAACTGCGTGCTGCGCGATTGGCAGGTGCTCTACGAAAAGCGAGCGATCTCACACACGATCGTGCCAAGCACATTCCGTGCGTTCGTGATCCAGCAGACACGCTGGAAGCGCTCATGGACACGCGAGTCGCTCGTGGCGATCAGGTTCATCTGGCGCAAGCACCCGGTGGCGGCCTTTTTCACCTATATGAGCATCTTCCTGCCACTGGTCGCTCCCGTGGCGGCGCTGCACGCGATGGTCTGGGCTCCGCTCACCCATCACGACGCGTTGCCTTTAACCTACCTTGCCGGAATCTACGCGCTTGCACTCGTCTATTCGCTCTATTACCTGCTCTTCCAGGAGCAGTACAACGTTCTGTGGCTCTACGGGATTCTGTTCGTCTTCTTCTATCTGGCGATCATGCTGTGGCAAACCTACTATGCGATCGCCACGTGCCGCACGTCTGCCTGGGGCACGAGGGCTGCAACCGCAGGAGCTGCAGGCGGCGGCGAGGGTGGCCCCTGAGCCGATGTTGGACGCACTCAGACGCTGCATTGCGGTGCTCTTGCTGCCGCTGTCTGTCGCGCCAGTGGTGCTGCTGGGGCCCTCGTTGCTACGTGCCCCGGCGACGCTCTGGCACGAGCTGGACGGCCATCAGGGTGTAGCGGTGGTGATCCGCCCGCCTGCACACCGCACCGTCACCACACGCCCAAGCAGGGTTGCATCTCAGCCTCACCTCGCCCGGCGAGCAGGCCCGGAGCTCGGAGCGAGAGACCGAGTGAAGCGGGGCGAGAAGCGGTGAGGCGAGCCTTGCAACGCAGGCGGGCGGGTCCCTGGCTGGGACTTCTGGCCACGCTGCTCGCCATGCTCTCACCCGCGGTGCTCAGGGCGCTGCCGGCGACGCTCAAGGCGGTCCCTGCACGAAAGTCGATGCTCTCGTGTATCTACAAGGCTCCGCGCGAGTTGCGACTGGCGCGTCTGCGAGGCCCGAGGATTCGCCTGAGCTGGAAAGCTCCCAGCGGCGCCGTGCCAAACGCCTATCGTGTGCTCCTCTCGGGGAGGACGGTCGGGCAGACGGAGGCCACATACATGGTGCTCTCAGTGATCCTCGGCCATCGCACGGGCCTCACCGTCGAGGCTCGTTACGCGCGGGTGCCCAGTGCATGCGCTGCGAGGCTGCGCGTCGAGCTCCCATTTCGTGCTCCAAATCGGGTTACGGGCTTACGGATAGTCACTCAAGGCTCCTCGAGCGTGACCATCGGCTGGCACCGCGCCAAAGGTAGGGACGCACCCGTGATCGGCTACCGGATCATGAAGGACGGTGCCGTCGTTGGACAGACGAAAGCCAGGACCTTCACGATGACGATCAGTCAAGGACGCGCGCATCGCATCGACGTAGGTGCTGTCGATAGCCGCGGGCAGGTGGGACCGCTGAGCAAGGCTTTGCTGATCGGAGCCAAACACTCGGGTGCCTCCGCTCACGGCACTGGCACGGGCATCCCGCCAAGTGCGCCAGGGGCACTCAGCGTCTCGGACGTCAGCGACCTTGGTGCCACCGTCTGGTGGGTGCCAAGTCAGGCAGGCTCCGCGCGCATCGTCGGCTATCGCGTGTATCGGGATGATCGCCTCGTCTCTCAGACGAATCGTGACTATCTGAGACTCACGAATCTCGCCTCCGCGCAGACCTACCTGATCACGGTCAGCGCGATCGACGCAGACCATCGTGAAAGTCCGCGGACTCCGGCGCTGCGACTCACAACCACGCACACCGCACCGCAAGGACCATCCGAGATCTCGGCGCTGCGCGTGACCGACACCTCGGCGACGCTCTCCTGGCAGGCGGGAGCCGCCAACAGCGGCACCCTCGTGGGCTATCTGCTCTTCAAGGATGGCGCGGCCGTCAAGGTGGTCGACGGGCAGATCGCCACGGTCACGCTTGCCTCCGACCGGCGCTACACCTTCACCGTCAGGGCGATGGACTCCTGGGGCTATCTGAGCGCCCCTGCTCCGGCCGTCACGGTGATCACCACCCACACGCCGCCTTCGACTCCAACGGGTCTGCAGGCAAGCGACATCACCGAGGACTCAGCCAACCTCGGATGGTCGGCGAGCACGGCGGTCAGCGGTGAAATCGTGGGCTACAGGGTGTTCCGCAACGACATTCCCGTGGGCCAGAGCTCCACGCTGACGATGGCGCTGAATGACCTGGCGCCCTCGACCGAATATGAGATGACGGTCGTGGCGGTGGACTCCCTTGGGGCGATCAGCGCTCCCACCACGCCGCTTGCCGTCCACACCGCCGAACCACCGCCGACGCACGGACATGTGCAGGCCTTCCTGCTGGCCTCCACCGACGAAAGCTTCGAAGACTTCGAGGCTCACTACCAGCAGATTGGCGTGGTCTATCCCACCTATTACAACTGCGGCAGAGGCGGGTCCATCACAGGCAGCGACGTGCCGCTGGTCACCGAATGGGCGCAGGCCCGCAAGGTCGAAGTGCTGCCCAGGCTGAACTGCCAGGAACCGACGTTCGAGGATGAAATCCTCAACGATCCCAGCGTCGGGCAGAGCATGATCGAAGGGCTGGCCTCGCTGTGCAGAACATACGGCTACCAGGGGATTCAGGTGGACTTCGAGGGCGCCCAACCGGCCGAGCGCAGCCCATTCACGAGCTTCATCACCGCACTGGCCGAAAAGCTCCATTCCCAGGGCGACAAGCTCTCCACGGTCGTCACCGCGAAGTACTACAACGTCCAGACCGGCCGAGCCGCCATGTATGACGATGCGGCGCTGTCGGGACCGTCTGACTACGTCTTCGTGCTCGACTGGGGCCTGCACTGGACGACCTCCACACCGGGGGCCATGGACGATCTGCCCTGGTCCACGAAGGTAGCCGACTACACGGCTACGCTCCCCAACAAGAGCAAGTTCATCCTTGGCCTGCCGCTCTACGGGATCGATTGGCCCAACGGTGGCGGGCCGAGCAACCCCGGCACCCCGCTGGAGTACGCCAGCATCATGGCCCTGGCGACAGAGGAGAACGCGACCCCGGAATGGGAACCCACCGCCGCTGCTCCCCACTTCTCCTACGTGGACGCCAACGGCGTCCAGCATTCGGTGTGGTACACAGATCAGCAGTCGTTGAACATGCGCCTGGAACTGGCCCATTCGCTGGGGTTAGGAGTCGGGCTGTGGCGGCTGGGCACCGAGGATCAGAGCATCTGGGAACTTCCAGGCCTGGAAGGCTCCGGCTGATCTCGGTGCGGGCGCCGCGGTGGGCGCCGGTGCGGGCATGGTGGCAGGCACTGGCGCGGGGACAGGCGCCGCGCCGGGTGCTGGTCAGCATGCTCCTGGGGCCCGTGCTTGCTGGGACGTGCGGCCCGGCGGCGGGCGCCGCGGGGGGGCCTAGCAGGCCGCAAGTGCAGGCATTCCTGCTGGCGGGAGCACCTGACTCCTTCGCAGACCTGCAGAAGCATGCGGGCACGATCGACGTGCTCTACCCAACCTTCTTCGAATGCGCCGATGGTGGCGAGAGCATCTCCCGCGAAGTCGAGCCTCAGGTCACGAGCTTCGCGCGCGCGGAGGGCACCGTTGTGCTGCCTCGCTTCAACTGCCAGGCAGGCGCCACGGTCCATGCGATCCTGACCGACCCGTCGCTGCGATCGCGCACGCTGCAAGGGCTGGAGCGGATCGCCGCAAACAGCTCCTACGCGGGCATCGACCTCGATCTCGAGAACGACGGGGCCGCCGACAGGGAGGCGCTCACCTCCTTCGTGGGCGACCTGGCCGAGCATCTACACGCGCTTGGCAAGAAGCTGGCGGTCGACGTGGTGGGCGTGACCGAAGACGATCCGGCCATCGCGACCGGCTTCTACGACGACGAAGCTCTGGCCGCCGAGGCGGACATCGTCTTCGTGGTCGCCTGGGGGACGCACTGGGCGGGCTCGGCGCCAGGACCGATCGCGCCGCTGTCCTTCGTCGAAGGGGTGGCTCACTACGTCAGCTCGCTGCCTCACGCCAAGCGCTTTGTCCTGGGAGTGCCGATGTATGGCCTGGACTGGACCGAAGGCAGCTCCACCGCCGAGCCGGCGGCTGCCTATCAGTACTCAGAAATCGTCGCCCTGGCACGCAAGGTGGGAGCCGTGCCACAGAGAGACCGCTCCTCTGATGAGCTCACATTCGCCTACACGCGCGGAGGCTTGACCCACCGTGTCTGGTACATGGACGCCAAGGCGATCGAGGACCGTCTCAGGGTGGGGCGTGAACTGGGACTGGGTGTAGGTCTGTGGCGCCTGGGGAGAGAGCCCCAGGCGCTCTGGTCCTCACCGGTGGTCAGGTAGAGGGGACCGCCCGTAGAACGTCCCAAAAATGAATGCCACGCGCGCGTGTGTGCGCACGCGTGGCATCAAGACCTACTTGATGAAGAGCATCTCCGAGTACTTCGGCAGTGGCCAGAGGTCGTCCGCGACCACCCGCTCCAGGCGGTCCGCCACCTCACGTACATCGTCCATCGCCGGCAGGACCCTGTCGCGCATGTAGAGCGCCCACTTCTCCGGGGAGGAGTCAGGCTGGTTCTCCTTGAGGTTGGCATCCTCGAGCGCGCGAAGTGCGAAGTGCAGCTCCTTGATCTGGGGCTCCACCTCTTGCACGAGCTCCTCCAAGCCGCTCTCCTTGAGCAGGTTGAGGTGCCGCACGGCGGCGGGCAGGATCAGCGTGCGGGCCAGTGCCGCAGCCGTCTCGCCCTCGATGTTGATCTTGGTCGCATACTGCTCTGCAAAGACCTCAAAGCGCGACTCCAGCTCGCGCTTTGAGAGCACCTTGTACTTCTTGAAGAGGGCGACAGTGCCCTTCTCGATCAGCCAGGGCAGCGCGTCAGGCGTGGAGCGCAGGTTGTACAGGCCCCGCTTCTCCGCTTCCTTGTGCCACGCCTCCGAGTAGTTATCGCCACCGAAGACGACCTGCTTGTTGGCGGCGTAGGCCTCCTTGACGACCTTGGTGACAGCCTTCTCGAGGTTCGCCCCCGTTCCTTTGAGCGCGGTCTGGAGCTTGCCCGCGAGCTCGTCGATCGACTCGGCGACGATCGTGTTCAGGACCGTGTTGGGAAGCGCCAGGGACATGCTCGATCCCAGCGCCCTGAACTCGAACTTGTTGCCGGTGAAGGCAAAGGGGCTCGTGCGGTTGCGGTCGCCGCCGTGAAGGGGCAGCGGCGGAAGCACGGGCGTGCCCAACCCGAGGAAGGAGCCAGGCTTCGAGGGCTGGACCTTGCCCGCCTCGATCGCCGAGAACACGCCCTCGAGCTCGGAGCCCAAGAAGATCGAGATGATCGCAGGAGGCGCCTCGTTTGCGCCAAGGCGGTGATCCTGGCCCGGACTGGCTATCGACGCGCGCAGCAGCGCCTGATGCCTGTTGACGGCCTGGATAACGGCGGCGCAGAAGAACAAGAACTGGAGGTTCTCCGACGGGGTGTCGCCCGGCTCGAGCAGGTTCGTGCCCGAGTCGGTGCCCATCGACCAGTTGTTGTGCTTCCCGGAGCCGTTCACACCCGCGAAAGGCTTCTCGTGCAGTAGGCAGACCAGGCCGTAGCGGCGAGCCACGTTCTGCATGATCTGCATCGTCAGCTGCTGGTGATCGGAGCCGACGTTGGAGTTCTCGAAGATCGGAGCAAGCTCGTACTGGTTGGGGGCGACCTCGTTATGGCGAGTCTTGACAGGGACGCCAAGCTTTGCCAGCTCGCGCTCGGTCTCGAGCATGTACGCCAGGATGCGCTCCGGAATCGAGCCGAAGTAGTGGTCGTCGAGCTCGTGTCCCTTCGGCGGCTGGGCGCCGAACAGCGTACGTCCGGTCGTCAGCAGGTCGGGTCGTTCGAAGTAGTACTGCTCATCGATGAGGAAGTACTCCTGCTCGGGACCGACCGTGGTGAACACGCGCTTGGCGTCATCGACTCCCAACAGGCCCAATGCCTTGATGGCAGCGCCGGAGAGCGCATCCATCGAGCGCAGCAGCGGGATCTTGTGATCCAGGGCCTCACCCGTCCAGGACGTAAACGCCGTGGGGATGCAGAGTAGGGCGCCGTTCGGGTTCTCCAGGATGAAGGCCGGCGAAGTGGGATCCCAGGCCGTGTAGCCGCGAGCCTCGAAGGTCGCACGGATTCCGCCGGTGGGGAACGAGGATGCGTCCGGCTCGCCCTGGATCAGCTCCTTGCCCGAGAACTCGGCGATCGCAGTCCCTTCTCCTGTGGGCGCATAGAAGGAGTCGTGCTTCTCCGCGGTGGAGCCCGTCAGCGGCTGGAACCAGTGGGTGTAGTGGGTGGCTCCCCGCTCCATCGCCCACTCCTTCATCGCCTGGGCGACCGCGTCCGCGAGCGAGGTATCGAGGGCCTCGCCGCGCTCGAGCGTCTTCTGCAGTGCCTTATAGACATGCTTGGGCAGCCGCTGGCGCTGCACGGCGGCCGAGAACACGTTGGATGCGAAGATCTGGTTGCCTGGCAGCGTCAGATCAGGCGATCCGAGCGCGCTTCCGTTCGAGCTCCATTGGGCAGCGGTGACGTTTTGCTGGCGAGTCCTTGGCATGGGCGGCTTACATTCCTCCTCGAATAAGGGGTGAGGCCACTGGCGGGTGGCAGGGCCTGCGAGGAATCGTAGTCAGAACGAGATGCCCGAGCGTATCCCGTCTGGCGAAACCAACCGCGAGATCTTTCGACAAGCGGCCAAACGTCCTGGGGCAGGCTGCTAAGGAGAGACGCCGACCGGAGTCTGGGAGACGGGTGGCGATCCGGGCCGGATCTGGCCGGTCTGCGGGTTCACGCTCGTCTTGGCGGGAGTGGAGGCGATGTCGACGGTGAAATGTCCGGTTGGCTCCGAACCGTCGGCGAGGACGGCACGGGCCTTGCCGCTGAGGCCCGCGGCGACGGCGAAGTCGACCTTGTGGATCCCAGCCTTCACAGGGGTCAGATGCCACGTGAAGGTCCGGGTGTGTCCGGGCGCGAGCGCTCCCAGCGCCCATGTGTTGACGTAGGCGGTCTGGCCGCCTCCAGGGGGATCGATCGAATTGGTTTCGACCGGGCGCGGCGAGCGTGGGCCGGGGCCTTCGTCGATGATCCAGGCCGGACGCCTGGGATCGGAGAGGTGCGGGAATTTTTCGATGTAAGAGAGCGAGTCGAGCGTGATCGCGACGTTGGGCATCGTCTTTGCACTCGTGTTGCGCACCTCGAGTTCGAGTGTGCTCGGCTGGACCATTCGCTGCTGCGCCGGGAAGCTCGCCCTGGCGATGCTCACCGTGTAGCGGCCCGTGGGTTCGTGGGCGTCCTGGCGCGTTTCGCCACAGCCGGTTGCGAACAAGCATGCGAACCCGCCGAAGATCGCGAGCCGAGTGATCGAGGAAAGTGGATGCCCCCTCACAGCGCGCTGACCATACCAGCGACGGTGGTCCCACAGCGCGCCGGGCCAACTGAGGGCGGGTCTTGGTGGCGCGTGAGGGCGGGTCTTGGTGGCGCGCCGCCTTCTCATCGCGTAGAGTCTGCGTTGCGCGGACACACACGGCCACCTGAGGAGGGGCATCACAAAGATGGTTCGCAGCGTTGCAGATCGAGCCTTTCTCCCTGCGAGGACGCTTCTCGAGGAAATCGGGGACATGATGGTGTTGACGGGCAGGACGATCGTCTCTGCCCTGCGTCCGCCGTACCCATATGGCGGCGAGTTCGTTTCGCAGTTCCTGTTCGCGTTACGGTTGTGCTGGTTCCCGCTGCTGGTCTCCACGGTGGCCTTCTGCTACGCCGCGCCCGGCCTGCAGGCCGCGAACATCCTCACGATCTTCGGCGCGCTGGATCGTCTGGGCGGATTCTTCGTGCTGGCAGCGGTGCGCGAGATCGCGCCGATCGTCGATGCGATCGTGCTGGCGGGCGTCGCGGGTACCGCGATCACCGCCGATCTCGGCGCCCGCAAGATCAGGGAGGAGCTCGACGCCCTGCAGGTGCTGGGTGTCGATCCCGTCAAGAATCTGGTCGTACCGCGCTTTCTCGCGCTGATGCTCGTGACCGGACTGTTCGACATCTACGCGATCCTGTTCGGGATGTTCGGCGGGATCCTCGCCGAGCTCGTGAACGGTCAGCCGCTGGGGCCGTTCTGGGCGACGTTCTTCGCCAATGCGTCTACGACGGATTTGTGGGGCTCGACGCTGAAGACGACTCTGTATGGCGCGATCATCGCAATCGTGTGCTGTTACAAGGGGATGACCGCCTCAGGCGGCGCCGAGGGGGTCGGCCGCGCGGTCAACCAGGCGGTCGTCATCGCCTTCCTGGGGATCTTCTCCTTTGACTATGTCTTCACGCAGACGTTGCTAGCCACCCATCCGAACATCCTGGTGGTCAAGTGAACGATCTACTGGCAATGCCGCGCGACTGGCTCGCCGCCACAGGCGAGATCGGGCGGTTCACCTCGGCGATCGTGCGCCACGTCTACAGCCTGCGGGTCTTCAAATTCTTTGGCGAGGCACTGCGCCAATCGGGGATCCTGATCGTCTCCTCCACGCTGGTGATCTGGAGCCTGGTCTTCATCATCGGCTTGGAGTGCGGGATCGAGGGCGCCTACTTCACGGAGTCCACCGGCACTCCCGCCTATTCGGGTGTCTTCACGGCGTGGTGCGATCTGCGAGAGCTTCTGCCCTACGCGTTCGGGTACATGATGGCTGCCAAGGTCGGCACCGGAATCGTGGCCGAGCTCGGCGCAATGCGGATCTCCGAGGAGATCGACGCTCTGGAGGTCATGGGGATCGACTCGATGGTCTTCCTCTGCGCCACGCGTCTACTCGCTGCTTGGCTGGTGCTGCCGTTCATGTATCTCGCCGCGATCGGCGTGGGTTTCCTCGCGAGCTATATCGCGGTCGTCGATCAAGTCAAGACCGTCTCCTCGGGCGGTTATTTCTTGATCTTCTGGCAGTTCCAGAACCCGCCCGACTTCTTATTCAGCGTGATAAAGGCGATGTTCATGGCGACCGCCATCGTGCTTGTCGGCTGCTATTACGGCTACAACGCCAGTGGTGGGCCCGTGGGCGTGGGAACCGCCACCGCCAAGTCGATGGTTCTCAATCTCGTGCTCGTGCACCTCATCGGCATGCTCGGCACCCAGATCTTCTGGGGAGCGAACCCCAGAGCGCCCATCGGAGGATAGGCCGTGGCTGTCGAGCAAGGACAGGGGCAGGGCCCTCCCGACGAGAACGACGAGTTCCACTGGCATAGCGGCAAGATCCGCCCCACAGGGGCCGCCGACGCGATCGAGTTCATCGACGTGCACAAGACGTTCGGGCGCAACAGGGTGCTGCGCGGGCTGAACATGGGTCTGCCCGAAGGCAAGATCTCGATGATCATCGGGCCTTCTGGTACCGGCAAGTCGGTCTGCATCAAGCATATGGTCGGTCTGCTCTATCCCGACGAGGGCGATGTGGTCGTCGATGGTGAGTCCGTACCCGCGCTCCCAGACGCCGATCTGTTCGAGATGCGCAAGAAGTTTGGAGTGCTCTTCCAGGATGGTGCGCTGTTCGGCTCGCTGAATCTCTACGACAACGTTGCGTTCCCGCTGCGCCAGCACACCGAGAAGGGCGAGGATGAGATCGCGGAGATCGTTGGTCGCAGGATGCGCGAGGTCGGCTTGGGCAACGCGGGCGAGAAGATGCCCAACGAGCTCTCCGGCGGCATGCGCAAGCGCGCGGGATTTGCCAGGGCACTCGTGCTCGATCCGAAGATCGTGCTCTTCGATGAGCCTGACTCCGGTTTGGACCCGGTGCGCACTGCGCTGTTGTGCGAACTGATCAAAGAGGTCCATGAGGAGAACGGCGGTACCTATGTCGTGATCACTCACGACATCATGAGTGCCAGGCGCGTCGCCGAGTACATCGCCGTCCTGTGGAGGGGGCGGATCGTCGAATCGGGCCCCTCGCAAGAGCTGTTCGAGTCGGACAACGCCTTCGTCCGCCAGTTTCTCTCGGGCGACTCGGCGGGCCCTCTTGGCATGGAGTAGCGCCCTAGCGGGCTAGCCTTCGCCCGTGAGCATCCCCAGGATCCTCTCCGCCCTCGCCGGCGGCAGCGCCCGCAGGGCTCGGACCGTTGTCCTCGTCGCGCTGGTGCTCGGTCTCGTTGGGGCTGGGCTCTCGCTGCGCTTGCGCCCCAATGCCGCGATCGAAACATTCGTGGGTCGATCGAGCAGCGCCTACCGCCAGACCCAGCGCTATTACAAGAGCTTCGGCGAAGAGCCAATCCAGATCCTGGTCAAGGGAAACCTCCAGCAGCTGCTGCTGAGCTCGGACATCGAGAGGCTGTTGGGCCTCGAGGGCTGCCTCTCGGGCAAACTGCCTGCTGCTGCGCTCGTCAGGGAGGGGGGTGCTAACGGCCCCTGCGGGTTGATCGATCGGGCCGACGCCGTGAAGGTCGTGCTCGGGCCGGGCACGTTCTTGAACGAGGCGGCCGAAGCGATCGACGCGCAGCTCGCGAGCCGCCGCTCACAGGCAGAAAAACAAGCCAACCAGGCTCGCAAGGTCGTCTCCTCGTCGGCGCTGGCCCACGGTCTCAGTGGCGCCGAAGCACATACCCTCGGCGAACAGGCTCGCAAGGCGACCCTCACCGGATATGCGGCGGAAGTCACAGCGCTCTCGCTCAAGTACGGGTTGAGCTCGGAACCGAGTCTCGATGACCCCAACTTCATATCCACGGTGGTCTTCAGCAATACCGCGCGTGCCGGCACTCCCAAGGAGCGCTTCGCCTATCTGTTCCCCAGCAGGAACGCCGCGCTCGTTTCGGTGCGGCTGCGAGCCGGGCTGAGCTCGAGCGCTCGCAGCCACGTGATCGATCTGATCCGTCGTGCCGTGGCCATGCCGCAGTGGCATCTGCAGCATGGCGAGTCATATCTGGTGACGGGCGAGCCGGTAATCGTGTCCGATCTCACGAACACGATTGCGCACTCCGCGGAGCTGCTACTGATCGCGGTGGCGCTCGTGATGGCCGCGATGCTGGGCCTGATCTTCCAGGGCAGGCCGAGGCTGCTGCCGTTGGCGGTGGCGCTGCTCGCGACCTCGCTGACATTCGGCGCGCTGGCGATCGTCGGCTCGTCGCTCACGCTCGCCCAGGTTGCCGTTCTGCCCGTGCTCGTAGGCTTGGCAGTCGACTACGCGATCCAGCTGCAGTCGCGCGTGGCCGAGGCGCTTGACCAGGGCGGCGATGTCGAGACGGCGGTCAGGCGGGCGGCGTCGCTCGGTGGGCCATCGATCGCGGCGGCAGCCGCCGCCGGTGCAGGAGCGTTGCTCGTGCTTGCGCTCTCGCCGGTGCCCACGGTCAGGGGCTTTGGTCTGCTGCTCGTACTCGGGATCCTCATCGCCTTCCTGTGCGCCCTCACCGTCGGCTCCGCGGCAATGGTGCTCGCGGAGCGCAGGCGTGGCCGGCAGCGGGAGCGCAGGCATTCCATTCCCGGTGCGCTCGCCCTTGACGCCCAGCTGGGCGCGGCATGGCGGGGAGCGAGCGAGCTCCTGCGTGAGAACGCTCTGGTTCGCCTCATTCCAAGAGCCGCGCTCGGGGGGGCGTCGCGCAGGCCTGGCAGCGTCCTCGGGGTTGCGGCCGTACTCGCGGTGCTCGGCTGGGGCCTCTCGACGCAGACCCCTGTCCAGACGGACATCACCAAGCTCGTGCCCCAGGGCCTCGCGTCGCTCGTGAATCTGGAAACACTGGAGCACGAAGCGGGCGTTGGCGGCGAACTGGACCTGATGGTGGAAGGCAAGGATCTCACGAAGCCGTCCACGATCGAATGGATGAGCTCGTTCGAGGGCTCGGTGCTCAAGCGCGTCGGCTACAGCGAAAAGCGGGGTTGTGGCACGGCGCAGCTCTGCCCTGCCTTCTCGTTGCCCGACCTGTTCGAAGGCGAACAGGAACCCGGCGCAAAGAGCTCGAAGCTCAGCACGGCCCAGGTGAGCTCCCTGCTTGCCAGCATTCCGGCTTACTTCTCCCAGGATGTCATCAGCGCCAACAGGCGGGTGGCGACGCTCGCCTTCGGAATCCGCCTGATGCCGCTGTCCGAGCAGCAACGCGTGATCGAATCGATGCGCGCACACCTGCACCCGCCGGCCGGAGTGAAAGCCCAGCTCGTCGGCCTGGCGGTGCTCGCGGCCGCAGCCGATGCCCAGGTCGCGTCTGTGTGGAGGCGCACCGTGATGCTGCTCGTGGGGCTGGGCGTGGCTGGTCTGATCCTGCTGATCGCGATGCGCTGGGACTGGCGTCGTGCGCTCGTGCCGATGATTCCGGTGGTGCTGGCCACTGGCTGGTCGGCGCTGGTGATGTTTGCGGTAAGACTGACATTGAACCCGCTGTCGGTGACACTCGCGGCGATGGTCATCGCCATCTCCACCGAGTTCAGCGTGCTGCTCGCCGAGCGCCACCGCCAGGAGCGGCTTGCCGGTCACGACACACTGCCGGCCCTGGAGCGCAGCTTCGCCAGCACTGGCGCCGCGGTGAGCGCCTCGGCGGTGACGGCGATCGCGGGCTTCGCCGTGCTTGCACTCTCCGATGTGCAGATGCTGCGCGGCTTTGGCCTGGTGACTGTCGTCGATCTGAGCGTCTCGCTCGTAGGGGTGTTGCTCGTCCTGCCGTCGACTCTGCTGCTGGTGCAGAGGCGGGCATCGGAGCCGCGACGATCACTTGGTCGGGTGGGCGGGCCCCAGCGCCTCGGTGCCCTGGCGCGGATGCGGCGACGCTCTCGTCGCGCACGCCATGAGACCATCTGAGGGAGGAGACGAGCGCTCTGAGCCGCCCGTGCGCGGCGGAGCGTCCGAGCTACTCCAGTTCCCGAGCTATGGTCGCTATGTGGGGCTGCTGGGGATTGTGATCGTCTTGCTGATCACGCTCAACACGTTCCTCACCAAACCGAATGGCGTCGCGGGCGTGCTGCCGGGGAAGAGCGTGCCGCCCTTCGCGGTGCCGCTCGCACTGGCGCATCTGAAAGGCGCCGCCGACATCGCTCCTCGTGCCGGCAAGGGCGACAAGGTCGCCGCCTGCGCGTTGAGAGGCCCTGAAATCCTCAACGTCTGCCAGCTCTATGAAGGCGCTCCAGTCGTGCTCACGCTGTTCGTGAACAACGGCTCATGTCCACGTATCCTCGGGGAGATGCAGCGCCTGGCGCCCACATTCCCCGGCGTACGTTTCGCCGCTGTCGAAATGCGGGGCAGCCGCAGCGCCCTGCGGCGGCTGGTGCGCTCCAGGCACCTCACGCTGCCTGTCGGCTTTGACGAAGAAGGCACGCTGGCTCCTCTATACAAGGTCGCAAGCTGCCCCCAGGTGAACTTCATCTACCCGGGTGGCATCGTGCAGAGCCAGGCGCTGCTCTACCGTCCCTCACAGAGCCTCTTGAGCGCTCGCGTCAAGGAGCTGATCAGCGCGAGCGCGGCTCGAGGAAGGCAGTGAGCCCCGGGGCGATCGATGAGGCGGACATGCCGCCCACACTCGGCTGGCGCGCTCAGGAGGTGGCCGAAGAGCTGCCGGCGCTGCAGCTGGCGGTGACCCAGGCGCGGATTGCTCGCTCCAGCTCGTGGCGGGGAGGCTCGCCTCGTGCGATCAAGGACAGGCTGCGAACGCTGGCCAACCGCTTCAACGGCGCCCGTGCGGTCAACCTGCGCCGCGAACCGCTACCAGCGGCCTACAGGGTGTTCTTTCGCCAGATCGGACTCGATCCGGACATCTCGCCGACGCCGATAGAGGGCGCCGTGATGCTCAGGATGATGAAGGGCGGCATTGCCTCGCAAGGCCTGATCGATGATGTCCTGCTGATCACGCTCCTGGACACATGTGTGCCCGTGTGGGCCTTGGATCCAGAGACGCTCGACGGTCCGCTTGGCATTCGCGTCAGCCGCGAAGGCGAGCCACTGGGCCGTCGCTCTGGCGCGCCGATGCTGCCGGCAGGCCGTCTGGTGATCGCCGACGGCAGCACCGCCGTTGCACTCCTCTTCGATGAGCTTGCCCCGGCTCATCGGGCGGGTCCAGACTCCGAACGCGCGGTGCTGTTCACCCTCCAAGTGGCGGGCGTGCCCTGGCTGCACCTCGAAGAGGCGCTCTGTATGGCCGCCAGGATGCTTGCGATGGGGGGTGAGGAACAGCCAGCTGGCTAGGAGTTGATGCAGGTCGCTTCCAGGCGGGTGGACGCGCTGGTAGGATCTCTTTTGCGAGCGGGCGCATTGGTAGGTCTTTTTGTCCTCACGACAGGAGGGGCTCAAATGATTGGGTCTGAGCAGCTCGCCGTTGATCGCGACACCGCGTTGCGCCGCGCACACGCAGATGGGCTCGGCGTAAGCGAGTCCGCATTGCATGCGGCGAGGGATGCGCTCCGAGAGCAGATCGCCAGGTTGGAGTGCGAGCTCTCCAGGGTAGTCGCGGGTGGATTCCCGCATATTGCCGCGCAGGGATTGCATGCGAGTTCGAGGCGGGGAGCGTCGCTGCTCTCGCTGGAAGAGCTCGAGTGCTCGCGTGATCGGTTGGTGATGGCTCTGCGGCAGGCTCGGGCGCAGGCGGCAGAGCGGGTAGCTCTGGAGCTGCGCTCCAAGGAGCTGCTCGAGGACATGAAGCTCGAGCCGGGCCGCTACAAGTTCAGACGCCTGCCGCTGGCAGATCTGGGCCAGGGCAAATGCGGCGCCTGGGTGGTGAAGCCCAGGCTTGGTTTGGTCGGGATGCTCGCTGGCTGGTGGGAGCTCAAGCTCTCCTCTGGCTGTCCGTTAGCCAGGGGTCGCGCTCCGGCGCGACCCGTGTGGATGTGAGCATCGCCGCGAGCGTTGTGCGCTGACGCTCGGTCATCGAACCGATCGTCTTCTTCTCTGACATCGGGATCTGGGCGAGGAATTTGCGGCAGCGCGTCTGGCCCCAGCGGCGTTGGCTCATGAGGAGATCGGCGACGGCCATGCTGTGCGCCTGCCAGGGGCAATCGATGATCACGTCGGCCACACTGGCTGCGCCGGTGGCAACGCTGCGCTTGAGCTCGGCTCGGGCGAGCCGTACCTCGTTTGCTCGCTCGAGGGCGCGCATGTACTGGGGACCGGCAGGGGCGATCGTCGCTGTCGCGTTCATGTGTGTTCATCCACTCCCGTCTGCGCTACGGCTTAGCCGCGGCTCGACATCTTGCTGGTTTGCGATGAGTAGCGCCTGATGCAGGATCGCCGAAGTTCGCCCACGCGACATCGTCCAACGTTCCCCGACACCCCTCGTCGCGAAGTCTTTGGGCGGTCCCCAGGCGGTCATGCAGAGCGCTTCACCAAGCTACGCGAGGGCGGGGCGCGCGGTCAACTCTAGAAGCTCGGATCGTGCGCTAGAAGCGACCTTTTTCTTCACGAGAGAACTTGTGAAGATCTGGACAAGTCGCTCAGTCGCCATCCGGGCCGGGAAGTGGTCCGTGCTCGCGCTCGAAGGCGAGCTTGACCGACCCGAAGATCCCGAGCGCTCGATCCAGGCAGGCACGGTCGTGGGTCGCCATCACGCTCGTGCGCAACAACGCCCCACCGGGTGGGACAGCGGGATGCAACGCACAGTTGGTGAAGACGCCTTCTTCGTAGAGCGCATGCCACAGCAGCCCCGCCTTCCAGTCGTCTTCGATCAGGATCGGGACGACCGGAGTCCTCAGGACCGTGACCGGGTCCTGCGGCCCTGGGCCGGTTCGCACAGGCGCGCCAGAGATGATGCGGTAGCCGAGTGCATGCAGGCCGGTTGCAAGGTAGCGCGCGTTCTCCAGCGCCGCCGCCAGCAGAGCTGGGCCCTCCTCTGAGCGGATGATCCGCAGCGCCGCGAGCGCGGCTCCCAAGGCGGCTGGTACAGCCGATGCGGTGAACAGGAAGGCCCGGCTCGAGATCCGCAGGTAGTCGATCACCTCGGTATCGCCCACGAGGAAGCCACCGCAGGAGGCGAGGGACTTCGAGAAGGTGCCCATCCGCAGATCGACCCGGTCCTCCACGCCGAGCAGCTCGCAAGCTCCGGCGCCGCGGGCGCCCAGCACGCCTGCGCCATGGGCCTCGTCGACCATCAGGCGGGCGCCATGATGCTCACAGAGCTCGACGATATCCACAAGCGGCGCCACATCTCCCTCCATCGAGAAGACCCCGTCGACGACGACGAGCACGCCACCTGCATCCTCCTGCGCGCGCTGCAGAGCACGCTCGAGCTTGTCGAGCCTGCCGTGGCGATAAGGCCGCATCTTCGCTTTTGAGAGCAGCACACCGTCGAGGATCGAGGCGTGGTCGGCCGAATCGACGATCACGGTGTCAGCCGGGCTGAGCAGCGTCCCCAGGGTACCGACGTTGGCCTGATGGCCGGTTGTGAAGACGAGCGCGTCATCGGTGCCCATCCACTCGGCGAGCTCGCGCTCGAGCTCGAGGTGCAGGGGTGTGGTGCCGTTCATCAGACGCGAGCCAGTGAGCCCCGTTCCATAGCGGTGCAGGGCATCCTCTGCGCCCTGCATGACCCGCTCATCGCCGGTGAGGCCGAGATAGTTGTTGGACGCGAGCATGATGCGCGGCGCGCCCTCCATCTCGACGATCGGCATTGCCGGCGACTCGACGGTTCGGAAGTAGGGCAGGAGCCCAGCGTCGCGCGCGGCATGCAGCATCTGCTCGCGCTCGTGGCCACGAACCTTGGCGAAGACGTCGATCGAGGTTGGCATGTAGGGTGCCTGCGCTGTGAGTGTGCAAGTGAGAGCGGTTACAGGAAGGCGAGAGCTCAGGGAGTTCATCGACCTGCCCTTCAAGGTGCATGCTAACCGCCCGCTGTGGGTGCCTCCGCTCAAGCTCGAGCGCCGGCTGTTCCTCAGCCGGCGGATGAACGCGTTCTTCACGCACGGCGAAGCCGAATATTTCCTGGCTCGCCGCGATGGCCGGGTCTTGGGTCGGATCAGCGCTCAGATCAACCACGCGTTCAACGATCACCAGAAGAAGCACTGGGGCTGGTTCGGCTTCCTCGAGTTCGAGGACGATCAGGAGGTGCTCGACGCCCTGCTGGCAGAGGCTGAGGCGTGGCTGCGGGAGCGTGGCTGTGAGCGCATGGTCGGACCGGCCAGCTTCGCGATGAATGATGAGAGCGGCGTGCTGATCGAGGGGTTCGACCTGCGTCCGATGATCGCCCAGCCATGGAACCCGCCCTACTACCAGCAGCGCATGGAGCAGGCGGGAATGGCCAAGGCGATGGACCTCTACATGTGGAACCTCGAGGTCACCGACCGCGAGAAGGTGATGCCAGTCATCTGGGAGCTGGCCGAGAAGTCCCAGAGCGAGCACGGCATCCGCGTGCGCCCGATGCGCCGCCGGCAACTGCGCAAGGACATGGATGCCTTCGCCGAGGTCTACAACACGGCATGGTCGAAAAACTGGGATTTCGTCCCCTACTCCAAGAAGGATCTGGACGCCTACACCTTCGACATGCATCTCGCCTTCGACAAGCACTGGTTCATGATCGCCGAGCGCGAAGATGACGGCGAGGTCGTGGGGATGGCGCTGACCATCCCCGATCTCAATCAGGTGCTCGAACGCATGAAAGGGCGGCTGCTGCCCTTCGGTTGGTGGCACTTCCTCAACAGGGGCCGCATCATGGATCGCGTGCGTGTGGGCTTCCTTGGCGTCAAGCCCGCCTATCAACACACCGGTGTCGCAGCTCGCCTCTACCAGGTCCACTTCGACGCCGCCGAAGTGCGGCCTCAGAAGGGTGGAGAGATGGGCTGGACGCTCGAGGTCAATACCCCGATGAACCGCGGCATGGAAGCCATGGGTGCCAAGATCGTCAAGCGCTTCAGGATCTACGAGCGCCCCTTCGATACGGTCTGAGCTGCCCTCTACACTGCGTCGCGTGAGCGATGCCGCCAAGCCGGATGTGCCTGGAGAGGACGCGCAGAGCGATCTCTCCGCCGAGTCCCAAGCGCTCGATGTCGCCGAGGAGGAGGAGACGGTCGAGGGTCTCATCGTGCTCTCCTCCGATGAGGACACAGCCGCAATGCCGCTGGCCGTTCCCTCGAGGGTGCTGGCGCCAGCCGTCCAGACCGCCGCGGTGGCGGCGGGAGGGTTCGTGGCGGGAGCGGCGATCGTCCGGCTGATCAGCCGCCGTCATCGTCCTGTGAAGGTCGAGCGGGGAGGCTTGCTCAAACGTGGGCGCCGACGCTCCGGTGGCCCTGCGTCGGAGCTAATCCAGATCGTCGGCAGCCGCTCGCTGCTCGTCGACGTGCACCTGCTCGGCTCCTCGGCGGCCCGTCGCTAGCCAGGCACGATCGCGATGGAGCGCCCGGTCGATGTGCGCGTAGAGGTGAGGCCACCATCGACGTTCAGGCTCCTGCGCCGAGGCGGGCCTGACGGGGTGATGCGCTGCAGGAACGGCGTCCTGGAACGGTTGTTGCACATGGGCGAGGAGCCGATCCTCGTCCGGGTTGCCCAGAGCGCCCCTGATCTGGTGCTGCTCGGCGCCTCTGCGAGCACGCCTGAGGGGGCTCGTCATGGCATCGAGCGCATGCGCTTCGCGCTGGGCATCGACGATGAGCTTGGCGATTTTCACCGGCGCTTCGGCAGAGACCCTCTGATCGGACGCTCGCTCCGCGCTCGTCCCTGGCTGCGGGTGCGACGACGGCCCGAGCCCTTCGAGGCGCTCGCCTGGGCGATCTGCGAGCAGCTGATCGAGTATGAGCGGGCCGCCGCGATCGAGCGGCGCGTCGTGACGCGCCTTGGACGGCGCTGTCCGTGGGGGAGCGGTCTGCGCGACGTGCCCTCACCGCAGGCGCTGGCAAGTGTGGCGCCGGCGCTGCTGCAGTCCTTTGACCTCGCCGGCTCCAGAGCGCGCACACTGGCACGGGCGGCCCGTGAGATCTCCCGTGGGCGCATCGACTTGCACAGCGCCGATCACGAGCGCACCTGGCGGCGGCTTCGAGCGATCCCTGGCATCGGCCCGTGGACGGTCGAGAGCCTCGGACTCCAGGGGCAGGGGCGCAACGACCAGCTGCCCGCGGGCGACGTGGGCCTGCTCAAGCTTGTGGGACGAGCGTTGAGCGGCGGTGACCCACATGCCCGCGCCAGCGAAGCGCAGGTGCGCGCCTTCTTTGCGCCCTACGGCGAGTGGGCGGGCATGGCGTTCGCCCACGTCATCTCCGCGTGAGCTCAGATCTCTTCGCCCGGGAGGAACTCATTGGTAAACGGCGGCAACCCGGTTGAATCGGGGTTGCTTTTGAGCAGGCCATGGGTATACATCCACTGCCCGAAGCTCGCCCAAGCTGTCGGGTTCTGCCACCCGTAGGCCTTACCTTTTTCGCTGGGCAGGGCCGCCGGCAGCGTGCGTTCGATCGAGACTCGCTGGAGCTTGGCTTCGAGATCGGGATTGGCCTTCATGATCAGCTTCGCCGCCGCCGCGGGGTCCGAGCGGACCTGTTGCTCACCACGGGTCAGCGCCTGCAGGAAGGCGCGCAGTTCCGCCCCGCGCCGGTGGGCCTCTGCTTCGCGCACGACCAGCACGAGCTCGTCATAGCTGGGCACCCCGGCCTCGTTGACTGGGATCGTGACCGGGTGCTTGTGCATCAGTTCCAACTGGATGGCCTCGTAGTTCCAGAACCCGCCGAGAGTCGCAGCGACCTTGCCCGAGAGCATCGCCGGCACGAGGTTGAAGCCCACATTGACTTCGGTGACGCTGCTAGGCGCCACCCCCGCAGCCTGCAGCACGGTGTGCAGCTCTGCCGTCTGATAGCCGATGCCGGCGGTGCCAACGCGCTTGCCCGCGAGCTGCGAGACCTTCTGGACATGCGCCGATGGCAAGGCGATGATCGACGTCAGCGGGCGCTGTACCAGCGCGCCGATCGAGACCAGTTTCAGCCCTTTGTCGCGCGCCAGCAGCAACTCCGGCTCATAGGAGATCGCCATGTCCACCCTGCCGGCGGCGAGCAGCTCCAGCGGCGCTGCGGGGTTTGCCGGAGACTCCGGCATCACGTCGAGGCCGATCGCGTTGAAATAGCCGTGGTCGATCGCCGAGTACAGGGCCGCGTGGTCGGCGTTGGGAAAGAAGTCGAGCATCACGGTGAATGGTTTGGCCGCGGGGGCCGAGACCACGTCCTTCTTTTCCCCGCAGGCGGTGAGGGCCAGACTGGCGGCGATGAGAGCCATCGCCAGGGGGGCGGCGGCGAGGTAGGTCTTCTTCACGTGGGGGCTCCTGTTGTTCGGTCGGCCAAGGGCGTCAGGCGGTGTTCAGCCAGCGCGAGCGCATAAAAGCAGCAGATCGAGAAGGCAAAGAGCACGAAGGTCGCGGCGTATGCCAGCGGCGCGTGGAGGTTCACCTCCGCGAGGTTGATCTCCGGCCCCAGGCCGGTGTAGGTCCCCGAGGTGGGTGTCGAGGTCTCGGCGATGTAGGCGCCGATCACGCCGACCGCGAGCGCGATCCGAGCGCCGCTGAGCGCGGCTGGCAACGCCGCGGGCAGCTCCGCAAAGCGAAAGGCCTGCCAGCGCGAGGCATCGAGCGTGCGCAGCAGCTTGATCTGCTCGGGGTCGATGCTCGCCAGACCGTCGACGGTGGTGACCAGCACCGGGAAGAAGCAGATCAGGGCGATCACTACGAGCTTGGGGAAGATGCCAAAGCCCCACCAGAAGACCAGCGGGGTCGCGATCACGGCGATCGGTACCGCCTGGGAGCCGACCGCCAGCGGGTAGACGGCTCGGCGCACCAGTGAGGAGAAGTGGATGGCCACCGCGATCGCAAACCCGCCGAGCAACGCAAGCAGCAGGCCGAGCAGCACCTCCTTGGCCGTCACCAGGAAGTTGGACCAGATCAGCGAGGAGTTGTTCCACAGTTCGGCGGCCACTTCGTGGGGTGCGGGCAGCAGCAAGGGTTCCACGCCGCCCAGATCGACGTAAAGCTCCCAGGCGCCCGCGAGGATCAGCAGCAGCACCAATGGCGCCAGCACGTTGCCAAGCAGGCGCCCCCTGTGGCGGTGCGCTGCGCTCATGCTCGATCCTCGCTCCCGCCGGCCGATCGTGTCGGGCTCGCCTGGGCGACGCCGAGCGCGCCAAGGATCTGGGTACGCAGCTCATGGAAGGCCTGCTCGGTGCGGATCCGCGGGCGGGGCAACTCGACCTCCAACGTGCAGAGCACGCGACCGGGTCGCGGGCTCAGCACCGCGACGCGATCTGCCAACAGGATCGCCTCCTCGACGTCGTGGGTGACGAGGACGACCGTCCGGGGCTCACTGCACAGCGCGCGCGCCAGCCACTCCTGCATCTGCAGGCGCGTGATCGCGTCGAGCGCGCCGAAGGGCTCATCCAGGCAGAGGACCGGCTTGCCCGAGAGCAGCGTGCGCAGGAACGCCACGCGCTGGCGCATTCCGCCGGATAGCTCGTGTGGCATTGCGCCCTCGAAACCGGCGAGGCCGAGCTCGTCGAAAAGCGGCTGTGCCTGGCGGCGCGCGTCGGCTCTGGAGGAGCCGGAGATGCGCAATGCAAGCGCCGCGTTGTCAAGCGCGCTCAGCCACGGGAGCAGCAGGTCGCGCTGAGGCATGAGGACGGCTGGGGCCGTGTCGATGCGTCCCTGCGCAGGGCGCTGCAGGGCGCAGATGAGCTCCAGCATCGTGGACTTGCCGCAGCCACTGGGGCCCACGATCGCAAGCGTCTGGCCCGCAGCGAGCTCGAGTGTCACGGCGAGGAGCACCTGGAGCGCCTCGCCGTATCGATCTCGATAGGTATGAGAGACGCTCTCGATGTGCACGCCCTCGCGCCGCCCGGTCAAGCTGAGCTGCGGATCCTCCGCTCGTCGCTGAGTGTGGGCCTGAAGTTCGGTCGACACTTGACTCCCTCCGCGGGCATTACCCCACAGGTTCGAAGAGTCGGCGCCAGGCGGGCGATCAACCCGAGTGCGCCATCTCAGCCGGCCATCCCGCCAGCTCCCCCGGTACTTGTTTGACAGCGGTTGATGCTATCGCGCTTGGGTAACAGGCCGCGTGAGGGCGCGCACGAAATCCTCGAGCTGAACGGTCGTCCAGCACTCGAACGCAGTGCAGTGGCGCTCATATGCGGCAATCACCGAATCGCCGTAGTTCCAGTAGAGGCGTGGCTCCGGGTTCAGCCAGAACGTGCGCCCGGCGCGGGCAGCGACCTGGGCGAAGAGGTCAGCACGGGGATCCCTGCCGTTGGTGCGTGCGTCGCCGAGCACGATCACCGTTGCGCGTGGGTGCAGGTCGTCCTCGACCAGCTCCAAGAACTCCGACCACACACGCCCATAGTCGGTGTACCCGGAGATGTCGGCGACGCCCGCGTCGCTGGAGATGCGCTCACTGACCATCTTGAAGCTGCGCTCGCGTTCAAAGACGTCTGTCACCTCCGAGATGCGCTCGATGAACACGAACGAGCGCATCTTGCGAAACGAGTCGTGCAGCGCGTGAAGCACCGAGAGGAAGAACACCGAGGCGGAGGTGACGCTGGTCGAGACATCGCAGATCACATAGATCTCCGGGCGCCTGGGCCGCTTGGGCCTGAACTTGAGGACGACCGGTGCGCCCCCGGTCTGCAGCGAGGCGCGCATCGTCCGTCGTACATCCACCTGGGCGTGACGTCGATGTCCGCGCGCCTGCATCCCCTGAGTCGCGAGTCGCCTGCGCAGCTGTACAACGACCCGATGCACCGCGGCCAGGTCCTGCAGCGGCCCGGAGGGCAGCGCTCGGTCGAGCTCGCCCAGCGGCCTGGAAGGGGGCAGGTTGCCGTTGCGCTGTGCCTGAGCCCGTTCCAGCTCACGCCTGAGCATCGCCTCGAAGCGACGCAGCGCCTCGCGAGGCAGGCCATCGCGACGGGGGTCCTCCACAGGCAGATCTGGCTGTGGCTCTGTACGCAGCCCCAGGCCCCGCCTGATCCGTTGCACATCGACGCCGATCACTCCCGAGCCCTCCTGTGAGCGTCCGAAGGCGCTCAGCGCGAGTCGCGCGAGGTCGCGCATGGCGCCCTCCGATCCCTCGCGCAATGCCGCGGCGATCTGGCGACGGAGTGCTTCGAGATCGTTGTCTGAGAGTGCCTCGAAGTGCTCGTCCGCAGCTGCCATGTCCGCGACGCCCTCTCGAATCGCGGCGGTCTCGGCGGCGCGGAAGAGGAAGCGATCGAAGATCAGCTCGAAGATGCGCCTGTCCTCGGGGCTCTTGGCGAGCGTCGCGGCGAGCGCCTCGCGAAAGTCTGCTTCTGAGGTCCAGGAGATCTCACGCAGCGCCGCGAAGGCGTCGAGCAGCTCCGATGTGCCGATGGCCACGCCCTCACGGCGCAACTCCTCGCCCAGTTCGAGCAGCCTTGCGGGCAAGGTGTTGGGTGGCGTGGCCGGGCCGCCTGGCTCCTCAGCCGGCATCGACCGGCTCTGAGAGCTTCAGTCCCACTCGCTCAGCGACGATCTCCATATCGGTGTGGTGCTTGACGATCACCGACATGGTCTCGGTGAATGTTCTCTGGTCGATGTCGTGAGCTCCCAGCAGTAGCAGGGCGCGCGCCCAGTCGATCGACTCTGCGATCGACGGTGGCTTCTTGAGATCGAGCGAGCGGACCTCCTCGACTATCTCCACGAGCCTGCGCGCGATCGTCTCAGAGAGGTCGGGCGCGTGCAGCCGGACGATTTCGAGCTCGTGCTCCAACGCCGGGTAGTCGAGCCACAGGTAGAGGCAGCGGCGCTTGAGCGCCTCAGTGAGCTCGCGCGAGTTGTTGGACGTGAGCAGCACCACGGGCCGCGTACGCGACTCCACTCGGCCCAGCTCGGGGATGGATATCTGAAAGTCGGAGAGCACCTCCAGGAGCATCGCCTCGAACTCCTGGTCGGTCTTGTCGATCTCGTCGATCAGCAGCACCACGGGCTGCTCGGATGCGATGGCGCTCATCAGCGGCCGTGCGAGCAGGAACTCCTCGCCGAAGATGTCCTCCTGGACCGCATCCCAGCCGGTTCCCTCGCGCTCGGCCTGGATGCGCAGCAGCTGCTTGCGGTAGTTCCACTCATACAAGGCCTTCGCCTCATCCAGACCCTCATAGCACTGCAGCCGCACCAGCTCCCGATCCAGGTAGCGGGCGAGCGCCTTGGCCAGCTCGGTCTTGCCCACTCCCGCTGGACCCTCGACGAGCACGGGCTTGCCCAGCTTCACGGCCAGGAACGAGACCAGCGCGGCGGACTCATCGGGCAGATAGCCGACCGAGCGCAGGCCCGCGGCGACGTCGGAGATCGTTGCCGGCGTCGCTTGAGGGGACGAGGAGGAGGCCATCCTCGGGGTAATGATAGGACCGGCTAGGTTCGCTCGGCGGGCGGCTGGCGCTGCACGGCGGGCGGGTCCTCGAAGGAGAGCTGCTCAGATCCTGCGCGCACGGTACCTGGCTGATGGCGCAGCGCCTTCGCCCCGGCGGTGCTGGGCGCCGCGACCGGTGGTGCCGGCGGATAGCGAGGTCTGCGCGGTGGCTCGGGCGGCATACTCGGCGAATCGGATGGTCTCCTCGTCAGGGGAGGTTCGGGCACGCGAGCGGCACGCATGCGCGAGCCCGCGTAGATGAGCAGCCCCGCGGCGCCGAGCGCAAAGAAGATGCCCCACTGGATGCCTACATTTGCGGCGACGCCATGGCTGGGGATGCCAGGCTTGTCGAACAGGCGCCAGATCAGCAGCAACGTCGCCCAGCCACCCGCAATCAGCACGACGGTGCCGTCGCTTCCAGGCATGTGGAAGGTGCGGCGCTCGGCCCGTGCGAACAGGAGCGACAGTACAGCTACCGCCACGAGCAGTACCGCGGCCTCGACCGGCGAGAAGACGGCAAACGCATTCAGATTGCGGCTCTGGAGTGCGCCCGCTCGCGGCGAGCTGACGAACCCGTTCTGCTGATACCAGGGCAGGAACATCGTCAGGAACAGGCCAAGCGAGGCGACGCCCGCCAAGCGCTGCTCGGAGCTGAGCTCCTGCCAGCCGTCATATAGCCGCTTCATCCAAGCACCCTTGTGTGGGATTCCCCAACAATGATGCTCCTCTGAATCATCATCCCTCGATTGTATGAGTGGGTCCGGCCCCCAGGACCTTGATCGTGCCGCTGGTCGAAGATCGGTTGCCAGCGAGGTCGACCGCTTCAACGGTCACCGAATAGATGCCTCCGCGAGCTGGAGTCACCCAGAGCAGGCGCGGGGTGCCGCCCTCCACGGTGGCGCTGTTGGTCCACACCACCGTGCCAGCCCTGCGTACGGTGAGCGTGAGGGTCGAGATCTTCGACAAGGACACCTCCACGCCCGCTCGGCTGGCGCCCTGCAGTGTGCGAGAGAGCAGCTTGACGACCGGCTTGGTCCTCAGGTCGGCGCTGAAGCGCTGGGCTGTCGAGCAGTAGATGGCATCGCCGGGGATCGCGGTTGCAAGTTGCGCTGGCCGGGCCAGGCTCGGTGTCGCATTGCCACCGCTGCTCGTCACGGGAGCTCCTTCGGCGGGAGGGCTCCCTCCGCTGGGCGCGACCGGTGTACCCGAGGGCGGGCCGCTCGGGGTCGTGGAGGGCGGCGCGGTAGCAGGCAACAGCGGCTCGCCGAGCTCTGTGCGCTGACAGAGGTTTTCCAGGAAGGTCGTGAGCAGCTCGTGGTAGTTGAGGTCCGATTCATAGTGCTGGTCATACATAGACCAGGCTCCCGTGTCGTAGTAGGGGACCTCCGCTCGAGCCTCGGCATCGCCGGCTTCGAAGAGCTGCAGGCCCAGCGGATCGCCGGTGAGCTTGCTGTAGTCATAGAGCCCCACCAGCGATTGGATGAAGCCGTTGAGGATCCGCTCCTTGGGAGCGAAGGTGTACTCGAGGTAGTGGGCTCCCGCAGCTGTGGCCACGCGCACGCCCACGGGAGGCGGGACCTTGAAGATGCCGAGCGCCGCCTTGGCCGCCGCCAGGTAGGCCGGTTCCCGCAGGCGCGACCATGCACGAGCGAGGACCTGTAGCGCCGTCCCCTGGGACAGGCCGCTGGTCCACGGCGGAGAACCTCCGTCGAAGCGGAACATGTACTCCCAGGCGATCCCTCCTGCGCGATCAGTGGCGAGCGGGATCACTTCGCCCAGGAGCTGGCGCAAAGCCCCGTTCTGGTCTCCCGCCAGGTAGTAGCCATTGGCCTCGCCGAACGTGCCAAGCCACTGGATCTCGATGCCCTGGCCAGGGTAGTACTCCCAGACCAGGCGGCTTCCCGCAAAACCGATCCGCTGATCGGCGGAGAGCAGCGAATTGCCCGTCCACCACTGCCTGTTGCGCTCGAGCGTCAGGAACAGCACCGGCAACCGCGACGCAATCAACTCCTTGGCGGCTGCCATGGCCTGGACGTTCGCAAGCACGGCGCCCAATTCGGTCCTGCGGATCACGGACAGGTGCCTCAGCGCGCTCTGGGCACTCAGATATTCGGAGCGATAATCGTTGTAGAGAGTCGGGGTTATCGTGCCGTTGCGCTGCAGACTCTGGAGCGCCGCGAGCACAGTTGGGCCTGCGGATGCCCGAACGGCAGCCGGTGCCCTGACGGCCGCGAGCGCGAGGACCACGAGCGCGAGGGCGAGTGCATGGAGCAGCGGCACACGCACGATACGAATGCTACGCTCGGCGATCGGCGGAGCTGCAGGGTGCTTTGCACCCAGACCTCGTCGGATCGTCCCGCGCCCTGGAACTGAGGAGAGCACCTCTGTTGAATAGCCGCTCGCGAGTGATAGTTGCGCTGCTGGGCGCCTTGGTGCTTGCGTGGGCGTTTGGCGGCTGTGGCGGTGGCGCCAGCTCATCCAGCGCAAAGACTCTGCTGAGCGAAACCTTTGATTCCAAGAAGCCCATCGAAAGCGGCCAGCTCGACGCTTCGATCTCGCTCTCGGGCACCGGCTCCACCTCACTCAAACAGGCCATATCGGTGCATCTCAGCGGGCCCTTCCAGAGCGCCGGGGCACGCAAGCTTCCGAGCTTCGACCTCAAAGTGGAGCTCTCGGTAGGGGGCCACATCCTGCAGGCAGGCGCGCTCTCGACCTCGAAGGCGTTTTTCATCGAGCTGGAGGGCACACCATTCCAGGCACCGCAAAGCGCCGTCAGCGCGCTGGAGCAGGCCTATGCCAAGGCGAGCACCTCAGCCGCATCGCACGGCTCGTCCACTTTCGCGACGCTGGGCATCGACCCCGGCCGGTGGCTCGTCAACCCCGTTCAGCAGGGGGTGGCGACGGTCGACGGCACAGAAACGATCCACCTGGTCGCGGACCTGGACATCGCACGCTTCCTGGCCGACGCCAACCGTCTCTCCGGCGCCGGTAGCTCGCTGGGGTTGAACGGGGGAGGGAATGAGCTCGGCGGCCTGATCTCCACGAGCGAGATCGATGCGCTCGCCCATGCCGTGAAGTCCGCACGGGTCGATGTGTACACGGGCAAGGAAGATCATCTGCTGCGACGCATCACGGTGACGGCATCGCTGGACGCGGGTGGCCAGGCAGCCGGCTTGCTGGAGGGCCTGAGAACCGCGAAGCTCACACTCGATCTCCAACTCACCGACGTGAACCAGCACCAGACGATCGAAGAGCCGAGCAAACCTCGCGCAATGTCCGAACTCGTGACTGTCCTGCAGCAGATCGGGGTCCTGTCCCACAACACCGCCGGTGGCTCCAGCGGCTCGAGCTCGAGCTCTGAATCGGCCGGCGAAGGTGCGGGCTCCGCCGAAGACTCCGAATCATCCCAGACCGCGGAATCGACCTCGACGGCGACGACGGGTTCCTCGCAAGCGAGTGAATCGACCTCGGGGTCCTCGTCCCAGACGGCCTCATCGGCATACCTCGAATGCGAGAAGAAAGCCGGCCAGAGCGTCGAAGCGCTGCAGCGGTGTGCGTCGCTACTGAACGGCTGAGTCGGTTGACGAGCGGCTGAGGCGTCAGCTCTCGGGGTCCAGCTCGGAGAGCGTGCGCTGCACCTCGGCTTCGACGTCAAGTGGCTCTTCGCCGCGGCGCGATCGCCGCTCGTTGCGGGCGACCACCAGCTGGCGCACCTCATCGACGAGCCCGGGATCGTGTTTGCCCGCCGTCAATGTGGGCTCGCCCGCAGGCGGCTCCAGCAGCCTTGCAAGCTCGGCGTCGATGTCGACAGTCGGCTCTCCCTGGCGCTGCAAGCGCTCGTTGCGGGCCTGCAGCATCTGCCTGATCTCGGCCTCTCGCTCGGCACGTTCGGCGGCGGAGTCCAGGATCGGCGAGACCATCCCCGTACCTGTATAGCCGTCACCGATCGAGAGGCCTCCGGAGCCGATCTCGTCGTAGACGTCGCCTCTGGCCAGCATCCCGATGACGCCGATGAGCAGGAAGAGCGCCACCACGCCCACGATCACGTCGGTGAACGGTTCTCCCATGCTCCGATGGTACGTGGTTGCCTCGCGGAGAGCGTTGGGCCTTGCTAGGCTTCCGCGATCCGCGATTGACTGACCAGTCAATCTGTCCACGACGTGGGAAGCACGCAAGCCGCCGCGCAGGTGGTGAGCAACTCTCGCGTCTCGCCACCCAGGAGCAGGCAACAATGGTCGATTTCACGCTCACCGATGAGCAGAAGAACTTGCGCGAGCTGGCGCATGACTTTGCCGAGAAGGAGATCCGCCCTGTCGCTTGGGAGTACGACAAGGAGGGGACCTGGCCCCAGGAGATCATTGAGAAGGCCTGGGAGGTCGGTTTGATGAACTCCCACATCGAGGAGGCATACGGTGGCGCCGGCGCCGGCTACCTCGACGGCTGCCTGATCGAGGAAGAGCTCTCATGGGGCTGCTCAGGGATTCAGACCTCGCTGGGTTGCAACGGCCTGGCGTCCGCTCCGATTGCGCTCGGCGGCTCTGAGGAGATCAAGAAGAAGTACCTGGGGATGCTGACCGAAGCTCCCAAGCTGGCCTCCTTCTGCCTGACGGAGCCCGACGCAGGCTCCGATGTCTCAGGGATGCGCACCACGGCCGTCAAGCAAGGCGACAAGTACGTCATCAACGGCTCGAAGTGCTTCATCACCAACGGCGGCTACGCCGACTACTACACCGTCTACGCCAAGACCGACAAGGACGCTGGGCATCGTGGCATCTCGGCCTTCGTGGTCGAGCGCGACTGGGGCGTGGTTGTCGACAAGAAGGAGGACAAGCTCGGCCAGCGCGCGTCGAACACTGCCACCATCTCCTTCAACGACGTCGAGGTGCCCGCAGAGAACCTGCTCGGCGAGGAAAACAAGGGCTTCAAGCTCGCGATGATGACCCTCGACCGCACTCGCCCCGGCGTGGCGGCGATGGCCACCGGCATCGCCCGTGCGGCCTTCGAGTTCGCCACCGAGTACTCCAAGGAACGCGTCCAGTTCGGTGTGCCGATCGCGATGCACCAGGCGATCCAGTTCATCATCGCCGACATGTCCACCGAGATCGAAGCCGCGCGCCTGCTGACGTGGAAGTCGGCGGTGATGCTCGACAACGGCGAACGCAACACGCTCGTCTCCTCACACGCCAAGCGCTTCGCTGCCGACACGGCGATGAAGACCGCGACCGAAGCTGTGCAGGTCTACGGAGGCTATGGCTTCATCAAGGAGTACCCCGTCGAGAAGCTCTTCCGCGACGCAAAGATCATGCAGCTGTACGAGGGGACCTCGCAGATCCAGCGCTTGGTCATCGCTCGGGAAACCTTGTTGCCGCGGCGGGCTGAGCAGCCCCAGGAGGCGGCGCTGGCGTAGGTCTCAACGGATCAGCAGAGGGATGCTGTACGCAGAGGTCTGGGCGCCGTTGGTCACCACCACGAGCACCCGGTAGAGCCCGCGCCTGGCCCTGACCACCTTGCTGAAGCGCGAGCTTGTCGCGCTGCCGTTCAGCAGGTCGGTGCCACCCACGAGCACATCGCGGCCGTGGCTGACACGCATGATGCCCACCTGCATTCCGTTGATCGCGGGGGTCACGGTTCCATAGATGCGCACCCGGCCGCGGCGATGACGGCGCGCGCGACCCACGTGTGCCACGACGCGGACCGCGACTTCCTCGGTTGCGGGCAGGCTGAGGACCTGTGGCTTGGTGATTGTCAGCACCCTGTACTGCGTGGCGAGCGTGAGCCCGAGCACCGGGAAGGAGAAGCTGCCTGTCGAGCTCGTGAGCTCGGGATTGCCGATGGTTGCGAAGCCGGCGGTGTAGGGGAAGGCATTTGCCTGGAGGACCACCTCTCGCGACGCGTTGCCGGTGCCGGAGAGCGTTCCCTGGACGAGGATCGAGCCTCCGTATTCAACCGGCTTGGGCGAGACGAGGATCTGCAGCGAGAGCGGGATCTTGGCGGTCCGGAAATCACCGACCGCTCCCGCGATCGCCCCAGCCGCGTTCACGGCGACGATCCTGTAGTAGTAGACAGTCAGTGGCTGCAAGCCCGTCACTGACGCCTCAACTGTGATGGTCCGCGCGAGCGCGCCCGCGTTGCCCAGCGGAGTCTGGCCGCCATAGGCCTTGGTGGGCCCGTACTGGAAGTAGTAGGTCGTGTCGCTGCCTTTGGGGTTAACGCTCGCGGTGAGCGTCGCTGAGCCGTAGGTGACGGCATGTGCTGGGCCGGTCGCGACGGTCGGCGCCAGGGCACTCGTGGCCGCTGCGCTGCCCGGCAGGGCCAGCGCGCAGATCAGCGAGGGGGCAAGGATGAGGGCAAGGAGGCGTCCTTTGCAGGAGCGCTCACGGCTCGTTGCGCGCTTCGGTTGCGATTGTGGCTCGTTCGTTCCCATGGGGGTCACCTACCCGGTTCGAGTCTTTATACGCGTTGCAATGCACTTTCCAACAGTCTCTAACCGCTCAAACACAGTGCGTTCCTATTCGATCTGCCAGCGGCGTTTGATTCTCGTTAGGCTCCCGCAACCTCGAGCCATCAAAGGGAGCAACTATGTTCGTGTTCAGAGCCGCCGTCGTGGGAGCAGGGACCATGGGAGGCCAGATCGCCCAGACGATCGCCGCCGCTGGGATCCCGGTGGTAATGAAGGACATCAGCGACGAGCTCGTCCAAGCCGGCTTGGAGGAGGCCCGCAAAGTCACAGAGGGCCAGGTGAACAAGCTCGCGGAGAAGGGCAAGATCACGACCGAGCAAGCCCAGGCCCAGATCGAGGAGATCCTCGGCCGCATCGAAGGCACGACGAGCTACGAGAGCTTTGGCGACGTCGACTTCGTGATCGAGGCGGTACCCGAGCGGATGGACATCAAGCAGGCTGTATTCGCCGAGCTCGACGCCGCCACCCCTGGCCACGCGATCCTCGCCTCCAATACCTCCTCGCTGTCGATCACCGAGATCGGCGAAGCGACCCTGCGCCCCGAGAAGGTCGTCGGCTTCCACTACTTCTATCCCGCCTCGATCATGCCCCTGATCGAGATCGTCGAAGGCGAAGAGACCTCAGCTGAGACCGTCAGCGCCGCTGTCACGTTCGCCCAGGCGATCCGCAAGCAGCCCATTGCCTGCGCCGAGGTCCCCGGGTTCGTCGTCAACCGCATCCTCAACTCAGGCGTCTCCGAGGTCTGGCGTGCTCAGGAGGAGCAGGGCCTCTCGATCAAGCTGATCGACGAAGGCGTCGGCTCTGCTGGGGTCGTCCCGCTCGGGCCCTACATGCTCGTCAACCTGCTCGGTCTCGACACGGTGCTGCACGTGGCTCAGCATTTGGCCGAGTCCTACGGACCTGAACGCTTCTATGTACCCAAGGCGATGGAAAAGCTCGTCTCCGAAGGCAAGCTCGGCGCCAAGACCGGCGGCGATGGTCTCTACAGCGCTCAGGGTGAGCCCAACGTGCCCGGCGACGGAGCTCCCGACGTCCAGGAACTCGTGGAGATGCTCTCGCTCAAGACCTTCGTGGAGGCTTGCTTGGTGCTGGAGGAGGGCGTCGCCACCCACCGCGACATCGACTTCGGGATGATGGCCGGCGCGGGACTGGATCCGCGCAGGGGGCTGATGCCGCCGTTCATGAAGGCCGATGTCGAGGGCCTCGACACCGTCCTCGAGCGCTTGGAGAATGCCCAGGAGCGCCACGGCGAGCGCTTCGAGCCACCCACGATCCTGCGCCGGCTGGTTGCCCAAGGGCGCTTAGGTCAAAAGAGCGGCCAGGGCTTCTACGCCTACCCGCAGCCCGACGCAGAGCAGCCCGGCGAGGTGGTCAAGCTCGAGAGCCGCCCCGACGGCGTCGCGATCGCGTGGTTGGCCAACGGCCAGATGAACTCGATCGCCCCCCAGGTCATCGAGGACCTCGGCAAGGTCTGGGAGCATGTCCAGAGCGCTGGCGTGCGTGCTTTGGTGATCGCCTCCTCCAACCCCTTCCTCTACAGCGCGGGGGCCGACATCAAGGCCTTCACGACGCTGGACGAGAGCTCCGGCAGGGAGATGGTCGATGGCGCTCATGCGCTGCTACGCACGATGGGCTCGAGCTCCGTCGCGACGATCGCGGCGGTAAACGGCCTGGCCTTCGGCGGCGGCTGCGAGCTGGCGATGGCCTGCGACGTGCGCATCGCCGCCCGCTCGGCGTTGTTCGGCCAGCCCGAGATCAAGCTGGGGATCATCCCCGGCTTCGGCGGCACCCAGCGCCTGCCGCGTCTGGTGGGCGAGAACCGGGCGCTGGAGATGAACCTGATCGGCGATCCCATCCTCGCCGACGAAGCCTTCGAGCTGGGGCTCGTCAACCGCGTCACCGAGGATCACGAACTGCTCGATACCGCTCTTGCCTGGGCGCGCAAGCTCGCCGGCCAGGCGCCGCTGGCGGTGGAACAGATCAAGCGCGTCTCGGCCGCGGGCGACCTCGATGAGGGGATCGAGGCGGAGAAGGGCGGCTTTGCGACGGTCTTTGCCTCCGAGGACGGCAAGGAGGGCATATCGGCCTTTCTGGGCAAGCGCACACCACGGTTCAAGGGCAGCTGAGGCCGCCCGGCCTGCCCCTCAGCCAGGCAGCTTCACGACCGTGAGCAGATACTCAGCCTGTGCCAGCAGCGAGCCGTCCGTGGCTTCGTTTGCCTCGCTGTAGAGCGTCACCAGCGCGTCCTTCAGCTCCTCCCAGCGGCCCTGCGGCTCGAGCGCGGCCTTGGCCATGTGCATCGGGCCGAGCACGCGCTCGGTGTACTGCACCCACGCCTCCGGCGAATCGTGGACGACCGGCGAGTTGTGGCGTGTGCAGCTCAGCTCAGCGCCCTCCACGCCGGCACCTGCCAGCAGCTCCTTGACGTGCTGCTCATCGCCCCACAGCGTGGCCGGTTGGAAATCCGGCGGGGGCGGGGGCATGAAGGAGCCCATGACTCCGAACATCCTGCCGTTGAGGCCCCCGGGCGTCCACGCTGTGAAGCCGATGGTCGCTCCTGGCTTTGCCACCCGCACGAGCTCGTCGGCGCCCGTCTGGTGACTTGGCGCGAAGATCACACCAAAGCAGGAGGTGACCCTGTTCGAAGGAGTCATCGGCAAATGGCAGCGCTTCGGCGTCGCCCTGCAGCCACTCGATCTCGAGACCCGCCTCGGCGCCGCGCCTGCGTGCGACCTCCAAGAGCTCAGGTGTGAGGTCGAGGCCTGTGACCTTGGCTCCCGCTTGGGCGGCCGCGATCGCGACGTTGCCGCTGCCGGTGGCGACATCCAGCAACTCGGTTCCAGGGCCGGCCCCCACAGCCTGAACGATTCGCTGCGCGACATGGACGATCTGCTTGGCGAGATCAGGGAAATCGCCCATCGCCCACATCTTTTGCTGGCCTTCTTTGAAGGCGTTCAGGTCGGTGCTCATGGGGAACTCCTCCCGGTCTTGGGTGTCGCCGTCACGACAGTCTCATGTATTGAGGGCGAGGTCGCGCTCGGGGGCGATCTGCCAGCGGGCGGCCAGGCTCTCAAGCTCCGGGGTAAGCGCCCAGCGGTCCGGCTGCGGGTCACCCTCGAAGCCGAGATTGGCACCCTTGAGTGCCATGCATCCGGTGTTGTCCCCGATCCGGCGCAGCTCATCCACCTCGCTGTCGCTGAGCAGGATCTCACTTGGCAGCTGTGCCAGCTCTGAGCGCTTGTCCTCGATCGGCTTGGCCTGTGGCCCGGACTCCTGGATCAGGGTGGGGGCGACACAGCGAACGGCCTCGTGGGCGAGATTCCACTGGCAGGCCAGCTGCAGCAGCGTGAGCCCGTGGCGCTCTGCATAGGGCGCCATCTGCCCCAGCTTGGCCCAGCCCTCCTGCACCCAGCCCTCAGGCCGAAAGCCCCGGTGATCGTGCTTGGGGAACTCATGCCCAGGCTCGACGTCGCCATGAAAGAGCCCGCCATAGTCGACCACGCGCGTGATCAGGCTCACGCCGTTGCCCGCGGCGGCGTCGAGCACCAGCTCTCCGGGCCAGGGCTCCATCGGGCTGAGGATGATCATCGCCCAGTCGATCAGCTCGCCGAAGCGCTCCATGCAGCCGATCAGATCCAGCGTGAAGCCGTTGGCTGGGCCCGGGGCCACGCCCAAGAGCTCGGTCAAGCCCGCCTCGCGCAACTTCTGCATGCCCTCCCAGACCGCTGGGCTGCTGTAGCCGATGTGGTCCGGGTTGTGCAGCAGCAGCAGATCGAAGTGCTTCACGCCGATCCGCTCCAGGCTGCGCTCGGTCGCCATCCGCAGGTACGAGGTGTAGCCGGACTCCTCGCGCAAGCTCTGGTCGGTGAACCTGGGAAAGCCCTTGGGGCCGGCTCGCTGGCCCTCATAGAAGTCGTGGCCTACCGCACCCACCAGGCAGTAGCTGTCGCGGGGCAGGCCCTGTAGCGCTTCGCCAAGCAGGCTGTCTGCCTGGCCCTCTCCGTACACGTCGGCGCTGATGACGGTGTCGATGCCCGCACCGGGGCGCAGCAGCCGCTGCAGCCGCTCGGGCTCCAGCGGCTCACCAAAGTGCATGAAGCGCCCGCCGCTCCAGGTGCCTAACGCAGTCGCCGTGGGATCCATGTGCCCTTGAGTCTAGGGCCGTGAGGAGTGTGCCTGGAACCCTGTCGCCGTGCGGGCGCGCAGCGCCGCTTCCAGGCGCTCGAGCGCATGCCTGAGCACCTGTTGGTCGGGTGGCTCGCGGCCGGCCTCGCGCGATACGCCGCTCCAGCCAGGCGTGATGGACACGCCTGGCATGGTGGTCTCGGGAAGATCGTTCTCAGCCGCAGCCGCCGCGCCGCTCGGCATCGCCGCGCGTGCGGCCTCGATCACGCCGCTTCGCAGCGCTTGCAGCTCGGCGATGCGCTCGGCGAGGTCGATTCTGCCCTCGCCGGCGAGCTCGTGGGGCGCGAACAGATAGGCACGCTCGAGCTCGATCGCCGCGAGCTCGACGCGGCCGTGGTCCAGGTCAAGTCGCGCACGCAGCGCATGCTCCTCGCACTGCAGCGCCTCGCCGCGGCTGCCCAGGAGCACCGCCAAGCGCTCCTGGGGGCGCAGCGCCGCCACCCGCCTACCGCCTCGCGGCTCGGACCACTGGAGCTCCCGGGCGTAGAGCCAGCGACCGTCTGCCACCTGTTCTCCCTGGCCATAGCCGGCTCTGATCGCGAGCGCCTGGCTTGGAAACAGCTCGTGGACGAAGGGATCGGCGGTGGCGATGCGATGTGCGAACAGGATCCGGTTGAGCAGCTTGACGGCGGCCAGCGTCTCGCGCTCGACCTCCAGCGCCTCCAACCACGCCTGGGCCTGGCGCTCTGCCGAGAGCGGCACCGGGTCGATCACCGTCGCTCGGGTGACGGGCACTGTCGGCTCCTGCGCCTCGAGCTGGGCGCGTGCCTTACGCGAGCTGCGGCCGCGCCCCGTCCTGCGCCTGGCACCGACCGTCCCGAGCACGATCACGGAGTCCACCTCGCCCTTGGCTGAGCGCAGCAGCCAGCGACCATCCGGCGGGCCGAGCTCCCAGGCCAGATCCATTTGGATGAATGGGAAGATGCGCTCAGGCACTGGAGCACCGTATCCTTCCTCGTCCTTCTCCGACAGCCGACAGGAGTCCCAAGGATGTCCGATTCGAGCAGCAGCGCTACGAAGGGCCTGCGCGAGCGGCTTGCCACCAGCACGGAGGACCGGCTGGGCAAGGCGCTGACGGACCTGTTGGAAAACCCGCTGTTGACCGGCACGATCGGCAGGGCCTTCGACTCGCGCGAGAAGGTCGCCCAAGCCCAGGAGCTCGCCATGGGAGCGCTGAACCTGCCCTCCGCCACCGATATCGAACGCCTCACACGCCGGCTGCGCTCGGTCTCTCAGCGCTTGGAGGGCATCGAGGACGGTGTGCACCGCCTCGATCGCGCGACGGGCTCCCGGCTCTCATCGATCGAGGATCAACTGGACCGACTGGCGAGCAGACTCGAGTCCGCCGCCTCTGAGCGCCGGGCGAGCGCCTCGCCGGCGGCTCCCAGCGCTAAGCGCAAGGCAAGCGCGTCGAAGTCGAAGACCGCCGGCTCGGCGAGATCCAAGAGCGCCAAGACCCCTGCGGTCAAGGCGTCTGGCTCGAAGGCATCTGCTTCCAGGGCGTCTGGCTCGAGGTCCTCTGCCTCCAAGCCGCCCGCGCGGCGCGCGGGCACACGGGCCAAGAAGCCGGCCGGCTGAGCGCCTCTCAGCCGCCGAGCGCGACGACGGCCACCTCGCCCATCCGCTCGGCCGCATCGAGCAACGCATCCTCGTCGATCCGCTCACGCTCAGGCTCTGCAGGGGAAGTCGCCTCCGCATCGCTGGATCCTCGATCGACGCTGCTCAGCACGTCGGAGACTGTCAGCAGACAGGCCACCGGCACCTGGAAGTGCTCCCCCAAGGCGAACAGTGTCGCTGCCTCCATCTCGATCGCGAGGGCGCCGGCGCTCAGCCACTCGGCCTCGCGTTCCCGGCGGTCATAGAAGAGATCGGTCGTTACGATCGTGCCCGTCCTCGAATCCGGCGCGCTGCGCTGCAGGGCGGCCGTCAGCGCACCGTCAGCGCTGATGCGCTCGCCCGCGCCGAGAGCCTGGCTGGTGCCGTCGGCGGCGATTGCCTCGCTCACGATCACGAGCTCACCCAGGCGCAGGCTGCCGTCGAGCGCTCCACATGTTCCCACGCGGATCGCGCTGCCGGCGCCCAGGGCGATCAGCTCCCGCAGGACGATCGCGGCCGAAGGTCCGCCCATGCCGGTGCTCTGGATCGTGAGCGGCTCGCCGTCGATGCGCGCCTGGCCGGTATAGCCCCACAGCCCGCGATTGTGGTTGAACATGAGCGGCTCGTTCAGCAGCGACTGCGCGAGAGCGAGGGCGCGCCCGGGATCTCCGGGCAGCAACACCCGGGGTGCCAGCGTGGATGTGGGGTTCAGGTGGATCGGCACCAGGTTCCTCACGGGCGGCCGACTCTAGACTGCCCGCGATGAGCACGCTCACGCTGGAGCACGTCGCCGCGCGCGCAGGTGTCTCGGCGGCGACCGTGAGGCGCTGGCTGAAGGGCGGGCTCATCCCGCAGTACGAGGGCAGCTGGACGCCGGCAGCGGCTTCGCACGTGCGCATCGTGGCGGGCCTGCGCGACCGGGGATACACGCTCGAGCAGATCCGCGACGCCAGTCAGAGCGGACGGCTCGCGTTCGGTTACGTAGATGAACTGCTGCAGACATCCGAGGGACGCGTCACGCTGGCCGAGGCGGCGCGCGCCACCGGACTTGCCCCCGACCTGATCGAGCGGATCTACACCTCGATGGGTCTCAGCACGCTCTCGGTCGACGCGATCTCGGAGACCGACCTGCAGATCCTGCGCTATGCCGGCGACGTGCTCGGCGCGGGGTTCCCGCTGCCGGCGCTGCTGCAGATGGTGCGCGTCTATGGCCAGGCGATCGCCCAGATCGCTGATGCGGAGGTGCGCCTGTTCCATCTCTACGTACATGAGCCGCTGATGCGCGAAGGGGTTCCCGGGCTGGAGATGGCAGGGGAGATGGAGGCGCTCACCCGTGAGCTGCTGCCCTTCGTCTCGCCCTTCATGAACTATCTCCATGCACGTCTGCTTGCCTACTTCGTAGAGCAGGACGTGATCGGACATATCGAGGCGGATCTGGGAGAGCAGAATGAGCAGGCGGGGCGCATGCGGGTGACGATCGCCTTCGCTGATCTCGCCGGATACACACGCCTGACCGAGGAAAGGGGCGACGAGGAGGCGGTCGGCACGGTGGAGCGCTTCGTGGAATCGGTCGAGCAGAGCCTGCCGATCGACGCGCGGGTGATCAAGACGCTCGGCGACGAGGTGATGATCGTCGGCGCCGATCCAGTGGCGATCACCGAATGGGCGGTCGATTTCCAAGCTCGGACACCACCAGGAGATCCGCAGCCGCGCATGGGCGTCCATGTCGGCAGGGCGCTCTATCGCGAGGGCGACTACTACGGTCGCGAGGTTAATCAGGCCGCGCGCGTGGTCGCGCGGGCAGCTGGGGGAGAGGTGCTCGTGACGCGCGCGGTCGTCGACGTCGCGTCCGGCTCGGGAGCACTCGCCTTCGAGCTGATCGGCGAAGTGGGCCTCAAGGGCTTCTCGCAGCCGACCGAGCTGTTCCTGGCGGCGCGCCGGGCCACCTGATGGCCTGCGATGGGGTACTCCAGCGCGCTCGTGCAGGCGGGCTGCTCGCCGTCGACGGGAAGGTTCTGGTGATGCTCTCCGGGGGTAGGGACTCGGTTCTGTCTGCTGGATGTCGCGCTGACGCTCTGTGTGCACGGAGAGGTGAGCGCGCTGCACCTCAACTACGGATTGCGGGAGGCCGCCGACGCGGACGAGCGCCATTGCCTGGAGCTGTGCGAGCGCCTTGGAGTGCGATTGGATGTGGAGCGCGCCCAGCGCCCAGAGGGCGCTCAGGGCAATCTGCAGGCATGGGCGCGCGAGGTGCGCTACGCGGCGGCGATGCACCTGGCTGCGGAGCGAGACGGGGAGGGAGGCCAGGAGGGGACGCTGGTCGCCACTGGACACACCGCAAGCGATCAGGTGGAGACGATCCTCTACCGGCTCGCGGCCTCACCGGGGCGCAGGGCGCTGCTGGGGATGGTTCCCCGGGAGGGTCGCCTGATCCGTCCGTTGCTGGAGGTCACGCGCGAGCAGACCGCAGCTCACTGCAGGGCCCGCGGGCTCTCCTGGAGGGAGGACGAGAGCAATGAGGATGAGACCTTTGCCAGAGTCCGTGTCCGCGGTGGGCTGGTGAAGGAGCTGCGTGCCGTGCATCCCGCCGCCGAGGCAAACGTACTGCGTACCGCCCAGCTGATGCGCGAGGAGGCGGAGCTGCTGGACGGATTGATCGAGCAGGAGCTGGGCGGGCGCTCGAGCATCGAGATCGAGCGCCTCGCCGCGCTGCCGACCGCGCTGTCTCGGTTGATCGTGATCCACCTAGCCGAGCAGGCTGCTGGGACATTTGTGCCCCAGGCCGGCGCTCGGGTGCTGGAGATCCTCGAGCTGGCGTCGCGGGGGGGCAGGAGCGAGCTGCACGTCGGTGGCTCTGTGGGCGCCGTCCTGGAGCACGGGGAGCTGCGAATGATCAAGTTGGCGCCGAGAGTCTGACCAGCGCTCATATAGACTGGCCCTACCGCCATGCTCGAGCGCCTCGCGCCTGCACACAACGGCAGCACCGATGCACTCGCGGGGCGCCAAGAGCCCAGCCTCGGCGACGTGCTCATTGCCTCCGAGCGGCTGGAGCGGCGGGTGGCGGAGCTCGGCGAGGAGATCTCGCGTGACTACAGCGGCGGTTCCCTGCTGCTGATCGGGGTGCTCAAGGGCGCTCTGTTCTTCCTCTCGGACCTGATGCGTTGCATCGAGGTGCCCGTCGAGGTCGACTTCATGGCGGTCGCCTCCTACGGCTCGGCGACAGACTCCTCCGGGGTCGTGCGCATCCTCAAGGATCTCGACGCCTCGATCGAAGGGCGAGACGTGCTGATCGTCGAGGACATCGTGGACTCAGGCCTCACGTTGCAGTACCTGGTGCGCAACCTGGGGGCGCGCAATCCCCGCTCGCTGGAGGTCTGCGCGCTGCTGACCAAGCCCGCGCGGCGCAAGGTCGATCTGCCGACGCGCTACGTCGGATTCGAGATTCCGGACACGTTCGTGGTCGGATATGGCCTGGACCATGCCGAGCGTTACCGCAACCTGCCCTACGTTGCCGCGTTAGAGCGGTAGAGGCCAATGATGGTTGCTGCATATCCGAGAGCACAAAGCCCTGCAAGCGCCCGGTGCGGCGAGCGACCCGTGGTAGGCTAGAGCGCTGGTAGCCACCCCTACAGCAGGCGCCAGAACCCTCAGGATCAACCCATGAGCCGTTTCTTCAAGAGCGCCGCCTTCCCGATCCTCATCGTGCTGCTCGTGGCGTTCTTCGTCACGAAGATGGAGTCCTCCAGTCAGCAGAGCGGGCGCTCGCACACCTATCAGACGCTCGTCAACCACGACATCCCCAGCGCGGAAGTCAAGTCGGCGATCATCAAGAACAAAGAAGACGCCGTTGCCGTCACGCTCAAGAACAAAGAAAAATATGAAGTGGGCTTTGTTCCCCAGGCGGCTCCCCAGCTGATCGAACAGCTCAACAAGAGCGGCGTCACTTACAACATCGAATCCGACAAGAGCAGCATCTGGCTGAGCCTGCTGAGCTACGCGATCCCGGTGATCCTGTTCCTGGGCTTCTGGCTGTTCTTGATGAACCAGGTCCAGGGCGGAGGCTCACGGGTGATGTCCTTCGGCAAGTCGCGCGCCAAGCGTCTCTCCGCCGACTCGCCGAAGATCAGCTTCCGCGATGTGGCCGGAGTGGATGAGGCTGTCGAGGAGCTGCACGAGATCAAGGAATTCCTCGAGAATCCCAAGAAGTTCCAGGCCCTCGGCGCGCGCATTCCGACGGGGGTGCTGCTCTACGGGCCTCCAGGCACGGGCAAGACCCTGCTGGCGCGCGCGGTCGCGGGTGAGGCCGGCGTGCCCTTCTTCTCGATCTCGGGCTCGGACTTCGTCGAGATGTTCGTCGGGGTCGGCGCCTCGCGTGTACGCGATCTCTTCGAGCAGGCCAAGCAGAACTCTCCCTGCATCATCTTCATGGATGAGATCGACGCCGTCGGGCGCCATCGTGGCGCCGGCCTGGGCGGTGGCCACGACGAGCGCGAGCAGACGCTCAATCAGCTGCTGGTCGAGATGGATGGCTTCGAAGCCAAGGACAACATCATCATGATCGCGGCGACCAACCGGCCCGACATCCTCGATCCGGCGCTGCTGCGCCCCGGCCGCTTCGACAGGCAGATCGCGGTCGATCGCCCCGACCGTAAGGGCCGCTCGAAGATCCTCGAGGTTCACACCAGGGGCAAGCCGCTCTCGAAGGACATCGACATCGACGCGCTCGCGGGCCAGACGCCCGGCTTCACCGGCGCCGACCTGTCTAACCTCATCAACGAGGCGGCGCTGCTCTCCGCGCGCACGGGCAAGCGCGAAATCGGCCAGGACGAGCTCGAGGAGGGGATCATGCGTGTGATCGCCGGCCCCGAGAAGAAGACGCGGGTGATGAGCGAGAAGGAGCGGACGGTCACGGCCTATCACGAGATGGGCCACGCGATCGTCGGCCACTTCCTCGAGCACTCGGACCCCGTTCACAAGATCTCTGTGATCTCACGCGGAAGGGCGCTCGGCTACACGATCTCGATGCCCCAGGAGGACCGCTTCCTCACCACCAGGGCCGAGCTCAACGACACGATGGCGATGACGCTCGGCGGCCGCGCCGCGGAGGAGATCGTCTTCGGCGAGATCACCACCGGCGCCTCGGACGACCTGGAGAAGGTGACCGCGACCGCCAAGCAGATGGTGATGCGCTTCGGCATGAGCGAGAAGCTGGGGCCGCGGGTGTTCGGCCATGAGCATGGCCAGCCGTTCCTTGGCCGCGAGTTCTCCAGCGAGCCCGATTACTCCAATGAGATCGCACGTGAGATTGACGCCGAGGTGCTGCGAATCGTCGAGTCCGCCCACAAGCGCGCGACGGACATCCTGACCGAACATCGGACCGATCTGACCAGAATCTCTGGGGTCCTCCTCACGCGCGAGACGATCGAGAAGGAGGAGTTCGCGGCGCTGCTCGCGGGCAAGAGCGAGGAGGAGGCGTTCGGTCCCGATCCCGATCCCGTCCAGCCCGAGCTGCCGGCCGCGCCCGCGCCCGCGGATCGCCGCGAACGAGAGGTTCCTCGGCCGCTGCCCCGTCCAGGTCTTGCTGGTGGCACTGCAGAGCTGCGCGGATCGGACCCAGAGCGCCCGGAGCTGGTCTGAGCGCTGCACCTGTCCATCTCGGCGGCTATCGCCTGATGGGCATCCTCAACGTCACGCCTGACTCCTTCTCCGACGCGGGCCAGTTCCTCGAGCCCGATGTGGCGGTGGGTCATGGGGAGATGCTTGCGGCGGCGGGCGCCGATCTCATCGATGTCGGCGGAGAATCGACGCGCCCGGGCGCGCTTGCGGTGGGCTTGGACGAGGAGCTCAGGCGGGTGATGCCGGTGATCGAAGGACTGGCGCAGGTGTCGATCGAGGCGAAGCTCTCGATCGACACCTCCAAGAGCGCTGTGGCGATGCGGGCGCTCGCTGCTGGAGCGAGCTTCGTCAACGATGTCAGCGCACTGCGGGGCGACGCTGAGATGGCCCAGATCGTCGCGGCGAGCGGCGCCGAATGCTGTCTGATGCACATGCGAGGCGAGCCCCGCACAATGCAAGAGGACCCTCACTACGAGGATGTCGTCGATGAGGTCAGGGCCTTCCTGGAGGAGCGTCTGCGCTTTGCGGTGAAGGAGGGCATCTCCGAGGAACGCTTGCTGATCGATCCGGGCATTGGCTTTGGCAAGACGGACGAGCACAATCTGGCGCTGCTGCGAGGGTTGCCACAGCTCATGGCGCTGGGGCGCCCGATCGTGATCGGAACATCGCGCAAGGGCTTTCTCGGCAGGCTGGTCGCGCGGGCCCAGGGAGGCGGTCAGGCGCTCGACGAGGGTCAGAGGCTGCCAGGAACGCTCGCGAGCAATGTGCTGGCGCTGGAGCGCGGCGCGAGCGTATTCCGTGTTCATGACGTGGCGCCGGTGCGCGATGCGTTGGCTGTGGCGGCTGCTACGTTGGGCTCGCGATGGATGGCGAAGAGCACCCCGAGCGAGACGAGCTGAGCGAGGAGGACCTGGAGTCCGCGGTGCACGGGTCTCAGGGGGATCACGACGGGTCCCACGAGCAGGGCGAGCTCCCGGAGGATGAGGAGGACGAGGAGACCGAGCTGCCCGATGCGGAGGAGGGCGAGGAGGATGATGATGATGAGATCGGCGAATCTGTCACCGTCGAGATCACAGGGCTCTCGCTCTACACCCACCATGGTGTGAGCGAGGCCGAGCGGGAGGTGGGGCAGCGGCTGATGCTCGACCTCAGGCTCGATCTCGGCGAAGCCGACGCCACGGCCACCGACAGGATCGAGGACACCGTCGACTATGCCGAGGTGTGCCAGCTGGTGGCGCTCATCGCCCAGCAGCGCTCGCACAAGACGCTTGAGCGGCTGTGTGGCACGATCGCCGATCGTCTCCTGGCCGACTACGAGCTGGACGGTGTCTCGGGTGAAGGCGACCAAGCCCGAGCCCCCGATCGCGCTCTCGGTCGAGGAAGTCTCGGTCGAGGTCTGGCGCGAAGCACGTGAGTAGAAGGGGGCTTCTCGGTCTGGGCTCCAACGTGGGGGACCGCCGCGCAATGCTGCAGGCGGCGGTGAGCGCGCTGCCCTCGGTGGGCGTGGAGGTGCTCGAGAGCTCTTGTGTCTATGACACCGATCCGGTGGGCGAGGTGCTCGACCAGCCGAGCTTTCTCAACGCCTGCATATCGATCAACACCCCTTTGGAGCCGCTGGAGCTGCTCGAGGCGGTCAAGTGCCTGGAGGGAGACCTGGGAAGAGATCTCGCGGGACTTCGCCACGGCCCGCGTCCCATCGACATAGACATCCTGCTGCTGGGCGATCTGCAGCTGCGCCACGAGCGCATGGTGCTGCCCCATGAGCAGTTGCTGGGCAGGCGCTTCGTACTGATCCCGGCGCTCGAGCTCGACTTCGATCTGACGGTGCCCGACGGCAGTCGCCTAGCCGATGCGCTAGCGGCGCTCTCGCCAAGCGAGGGCGTGCGCTGGGCGGGGCCCGCTTTGCAGATGCCCGGGGCCATGCCGACCAACGCCACTCCGTAGAGCGGCTTTTATGTCGACTGTCCTCTCGATGCCGTGTGCAGTTCGCTCCAGCCGGCAAGCCTCACGAGCGTGCGGGCGCTCACGCCGCGGCCCGAGATCACGCAGGCATGTCCCGCGCGCATCCATGTCACAACGGGGACGCCTGCGTTGGAGAGCACCCTGTAGTAGACGCCTCGACGCGAGATGAGCGTGCCGCCCAGCGCGCTCGGTGCCGGGCCCGCGAGGATCGCGTAGCCCACCCGCTGGCCCTGCTTGTCCGAATAGAAGACCGTGGTCACCGCACGCCCCGCCACGTGATCGGTGCGCGCACCAGAGGCACGCCAGCCAAAGCGCTCCGCCCAGTAAGGGAAGGAGACACCTTCCACGGAGACCGCCAGTTGTGATTGATCGGCTTGGCTCTCGCGTGGCGCCGGCATCGTCGCCGGCCGCAAGGTCAAGGCAAAGGCCTCATTCAGGCTGGGCTTGGAAGTGCCCCCTCCGAGGAGGATGACGACCAGCGCCGCGCAGGCGGCGAGTGCCGTGGTGGCACTCAAAAGTGGACGCCACGCGCGCGCGTGCCCGCGCGCGCGCGCAGGCCTCTGGCGCAATGGTCGACGCTCATGACTTTGGCGCAGCGGTGGAGGTTCATGTTGGCCATCGGCCAGGTGGCGGCCCTGGATGAGTGCCGCCACTCGCTCGTGCAAGGACTCGGGCGCAGCCACCTCGCTCGAGCTCAGCAGCGAGAGCGCGCGGCGCTGCAGCTCAAGCTCGCGGCTCAGCTCGGGAGAGCTCTGGATCTGCTCATCGAGCTCTGCACGGCGCTCAGGCGCCAGCGAGCCGTCGGCAAGTGCGGCTAGGTCCAGCTCGGTCTGTGGGTCCTGCTCGTTCATGGGTGCACCTGCTTACTGAGACTCTTCTGGGGCCCAGACCCTTCCCGCACGGACGCTTCTCCTTCGCCCTCCTCGTCGGCGAACTGCTTGGCGAGGAGGCGCCTGGCGCGAAAGAGCCTCGTGGTGATGGTCGCCTCACGGGCTTCCAGCACGTGCGCTGCCTCCTTGTAGGAGAGACCGAGCATGTCGATGGCGACCAGCGCCAGACGGAAGTCCTCGGGCAGCTTTGCGATCCCCGCATAGACCTCGTGAATGCCCAGCGCCTGCTCTGGCTGGCCCATCGGCTCGCGCTGCACCGGCGCCACATCCTCGAGTGTCGCGCTGACTACAGGGCGCCTGCTCGCGGTGCGACGAGCGGTGAGAAACGTGTTGCGCAGAACGCGCATGAGGTAGGAAAGGTCGTCGTCTCCATGCAGCACCCGCGGCTTGGCCAGGACCTGGGCGAACGTCTCCTGCACGAGGTCCTCCGCTTCGGAGCGAGAGCCGCACAATGCCCAAGCCGAGCGGAAGAGCCGATCTGTGTACTGGGGCAGCGACTGCGGGTCAAGCGTGCGCACGAGTGAGCCACTCGGCTGGGAGCGTCCCCGGCGGGATCTCGCCGGCCGGTGCGGGGAAGTAGCTCGTCAAACGCGCGGCCGGGTGCTGCTCGAGCAGGGGGCGCAGGTCCCCGATCGTCGAGAGCAGCCTGACCGAGGAGCCGATCTGCAGGTCGGCTGCGTTGGGCGCCTCCCCTCCGAGTACCCCTTCTGCGATCCAGGCATCGATGCGATCGAGGGTGCTCGGCAGCTCGTCGAGGTCCTTGCGCACCGGTCCGTCCTGTGCGTCGTTGCGCCTGGCCATCAGTCGCGCGGTGAGTGGCATCGCCGGGCGCATCAGCCTAGGGGGGATTGGGAGTTTGGCTCCCTCCGCGTAGCTGCCCATCGCGTAGGGGTTGCGCAGGAAGCCAGCGTCGATGATGCGTCTGGGCACGCTCTGTAGCACCTCATCGCCCCAGCGCTCCGCCTCGAGCACCCGCTCGCGCGCGCCGGCATCGTCGCCAGGCAGCAATGGTGGCTCGGAGACGAGCTCGTCGAGTCGACGCATGATCGTGCGCGAGCCGATGATGCGCTCCCCGTCGATACGCATGCCTGGCACCGTACTGCCGCCCCACCGCAGCGGGCCTGCGACAAGTGGCGCCAACGGCAGGAGGTCGACCCGCTTATAGGTGATGCCCTTTAACTTGAGTGCCACCTCCACAGCTGCGCAGGGGTGCGATCCGGGGATGGTGTAGAGCGTGGCCTTCATCGCGTCCGGCTCGCGGAGCGGGTACGCACAAGTGCTTGCCACCTCGCGTCCATGTGCCGAGCATAATGGTCCGCGATGCTGCTCGTCGTCGACGTCGGAAACACGCACACCCATTTCGGGGCCTTCGAGGGTGAGGCGCTGCTCGAGCACTGGCGCTTTGCGACGGTGCGCCGGTCCTCCGCCGATGAGCTGGGCGCGGCGCTTGCCAATCTGCTTGCTCTGCGGGGCTACGGCTTCGAGCGGTTACAGGCGTCGATCGTCTCATCCACGGTCCCGCAACTCGAGCCCGAGTGGGTCGCGATGGCCGAGCGCTATCTGGGCCACGAGATGATCGCGGTCGGTCCAGGGCTGCGTACGGGCCTGGCAATCCGCTATGACAACCCCCGGGAGATCGGAGCCGACAGACTGGTCAATGCCGTCGCGCTGCGCGAGCGCTTCGGTGGTCCGGCCGTATGCGTTGACTTCGGCACCGCCACCACCTTCGACGTCGTGTCCGGCGAGGGCGAGTACGTGGGCGGGGCGCTGATGACCGGGATCGAGATCTCGCTGGAGGCGCTCTCAGAGCGGGGCGCCCGCCTGCCCAAGGTGGAGCTCGCGCCGCCGAAGTCGGTGCTCGCCAAGAACACGATCGACGCGATCAGGTCGGGGGTCGTCTACGGCTACGCCGGAGCGATCGATGCGATCTTGCGCAGGCTCTTCGACGAGCTGGAGGAGCATGTGCCTGTCGTCGGGACCGGCGGCCTGGCGCAGCTGGTGGTTCCCTACACCGAGGAGATCGACGAGGTCGACGATCTGCTGACGCTCACGGGTCTGCGCCTGCTGCACGAGCGCAACACGTAAGGAGCGGGGCGTTGGCGTCACTCACGGATCCATTCACGATCGGCACCGTCCGCGTTCCAAATCGTGTGATGCTGGCACCGCTTGCCGGCATCGGCAATTGGTTCGTGCGGCTGCAGGCCAAGCGCTATGGCGCGGGCATGGCGATCTCGGAGATGGTCTCCAGCTACGCCGTGCACTATCGCAACGAGCGCACGTGCACCGAGTTGCTGCGCATCGATCCCAGGGAGCGCTCAGGCGGGCCCGTGTCGATTCAGCTGTTCGGCTCGGACCCCGTGGTGATGCGATCGGCCGCCGAGTCGGTGGCTCAGACGGGCGCCGACATGATCGACCTGAACATGGGCTGTCCCGTTCCGAAGGTCTGCAAGACGGGCGCGGGCGCGGCGCTCCTGTCAGACCCCGACCGCGCCGTCGCGCTCGCCCGTGCGGCGGCGCTGGGCAGCGGTCTTCCCGTCACCGTCAAGCTGCGCAGTGGCCAGCGTCCCGGCGAGACGACCGGTCTGCAGCTGGCACAGCGCCTGGTCGCGGACGCTGGGGTTGCCGCGATCGTCTTCCATCCCCGCTCAGCGGCGGTACACCACAAGGGCGTGCCCGACTACGAGCTCGCCGAGCGCCTGGTGGCGCAGCTGCAGGCGCCGGTGATCCTCACGGGGGGCATGCATGACGTCGATCACGTGCGTGACGTTTTCCAAGCCACCGGAGCGAGTGCCGTGATGCTCGCGCGCGGCTCGCTGGGCAATCCCTGGCTATTCGAGCGGCTGCTGGGCGGACGCGATGGGGAGCCTAGCTCCGGAGAGGTCCTCGCTGAGCTTCGCTGGACGATGGATCGTGCTGCGGAGCATCTCGGAGCTGCGCGCGCCAATGGCTGGATGCGCAAGCTCTACCCGTTCTACCTCACCCGCCTTGGCCTGCCCAAGGGCGAGGATCACGTCCTGCAGTCGGCTCTGCAGGGCGCCGAGACGCTCGATCGTGCCAGGGCGCTGCTCAGGCTCGCATGTCAGGACGATCGGCCCTGCGCCGCTGCCGAGGAGCCCTCATGCGGCGCCGTGCAGCCTCGCTATACTCCTGCCGTCGCTGGCGGAAGCTGGCGAGGTGCCCCCGCCTAGCGCGGGGTTTTGTTGGTCATCAGCCACTTCCTCTACCTGCGATCGAGGGTCAGATGCCGAAGGATGTCATCCTCACCCCAGAAGGCCTGGAGAAGCTCAACGATGAACTTGAGCTGCTCTCCACGGAGCGCCGCCGCGAAGTGGCCGAACGGATCAAGGAGGCCAGGGAATTCGGGGACATCTCCGAGAATTCCGAGTATGACGACGCCAAGAACGAGCAGGCGATGCTCGAGGCGCGTATCGCCCAGCTGCAGGACAAGCTGAGAATGGCGACGGTGATCGAGACCAAAGATCTCTCGACCGACGTCGTCCAGATCGGCTCGGTCGTCCACGTCAAGGACGAAAAGACAAGCAAGTCCGTCAAGTACACGATCGTCGGCTCCTCGGAGTCAAAACCGGACGAGAACAAGCTCTCCAACGAGTCGCCCGTCGGTCGTGCCCTGCTCGGGCACAAGCGCAACGACACGGTCGCCGTGAAGGTTCCCCGCGGACCCGCCCGCAAGCTCAAGATCACGAAGATCGACGTCGGCCTCAAGTAGGCCGATTCGGCATGCCGCCGAGCACCGCATCTCCGAACGAGCCAGACAGGCACGGCCTGCCAGAGCTGATCGCCCAGCGGCGGGCAAAGGCCGCCAGGCTCGAAGATGAAGGGGCGCAGCTGCGCCCCTTCTCCTATCCAGGGGTGCAGCCGATCTCCGGCATTCACGAGGCTTATGGGCATCTCCAGACGGGTGAGGAGACCGAGGATGTCCACCGCGTGGCCGGACGTCTGCTCGCTTCCCGCGGCGGTGGCAAGGCGGCGTTCATCGACATCGTCGATCGCTCGGGCAAGATCCAGCTGCACGCCCGCATCGATGTGCTGGGCGAGGAGGCCTTCAGGCGGCTGACATCGCTGGACTCGGGCGATCTGCTGGGGGTCGACGGGGCGGTGTTGCGCTCCAGGCACGGAGAGCTGACGCTGCGCGTGGACGATTTCGAGATCCTGGGAAAGGCACTGCGTCCCCCGCCCGACAAGCACGCCGGTCTGAGCGACGTCGAGACTCGCTACCGCAAGCGGGAGCTCGATCTGATCGCCAACGAGGAGGTCAGGACGCTGTTCCTGACTCGGGCGAAGATCGTCTCTGCCGTTCGCTCCTATCTGGACGGGCAGGGCTTCGTCGAGGTCGAGACGCCCGTCCTGCAGCCCCTCTACGGGGGCGCGCTTGCCAGGCCATTCACGACCCATCACAACGCGCTGGACCGCGAGCTCTATCTGCGGATCGCCACAGAGCTCTATCTGAAGCGGCTGATCGTCGGTGGCCTGGAGCGCGTCTATGAGCTGGGCAAGGATTTTCGCAACGAGGGCCTCTCGACCAAGCACAACCCCGAGTTCACAGTGGTCGAGTGGTATGAGGCATACGCCGATTACGGCGAGCAGGCGCGGCGCTTGGAGGAGCTCCTTGCAGGCTTGGTCACGGCGATTGGCTACGAGGGTGAGCTGAGCTTCACCGCTCCCTGGCGGCGCATCTGCTTCGTGGAGGCAATCGAGCAGGTCTGCGGTATCGACATCACCGCCCATCGCGACGCACCGTCGCTGTGCGCGGCGATCCTCGAGCGAGGGCTCAGCGTGCAGAGCGAGGGCCTCTCCTGGCCACAGCTCGCCGATGAGCTGCTCTCCAAGCTCGTCGAGCCTACCCTGGAGCAGCCCACATTCATCTTTGACTACCCGATCGAGCTCTCGCCATTCGCTCGCAAGCATCGCTCCAAGCCAGGACTGGTGGAGCGGTGGGAGGCCTTCGCCGGAGGCATGGAGCTCGCGAACGCCTTCAGTGAGTTGACCGATCCGGACGAGCAGCGCGAGCGCTTCGAGTCCCAACGGCGGCTCGCGCTCGAGGGCGACGAGGAGGCTCAGCCCCACGACGAGCAGTTTCTCGAGGCGTTGGAGCAGGGCATGCCGCCCACCGGGGGCGTAGGCCTGGGGATCGACCGCCTGGTGATGCTGCTCACGGGACGCAGCTCCATTCGAGAGGTCGTGCTCTTTCCGGCGATGCGCTGAGCCGCCTGGCGCGATTCGCCGAGTCGCGCGGCTCTTGCTGGTCGCAGAAGCCCAAACAGCCGAATCGAGCAGGAGTCTGGGGAGTTAACCCATAAAAGCAGGGGTAGCCTGTTGGTAGACTGCCTGAAAGGCGTGGATGTACCACTGGATGGTGCTTTCGGCGCATTACGCAAGGGGCCACGGCCGCTGCAGGAAGGAAGCCAGCGATGTTCGAGCGATTTACAGAACGGGCCCGCCAGGTCGTCGTTCTCGCGCAGGAGGAGGCGCGAACGCTCAAGCACAACTACATCGGCACCGAGCACATCCTCCTGGGGCTGCTGCGTGAGGAGGAGGGCTTGGCGGCGCGTGTGCTGGAGAGCCTTGACATCACCGTGGAGCGGGTGCGCGCGCAGGTCGTGCGCATTGTGGGCTCCGGCGAGGAGGTCACCTCTGGGCAGATCCCGTTCACGCCCCGCGCCAAGAAGGTGCTCGAGCTGGCGCTGCGTGAGGCGTTGAGCCTGGGACACAACTACATCGGCACCGAGCACATCCTGCTCGGCCTGGTGCGCGAGAACGAGGGCGTGGCGGCACGCATCCTGCTCGACTTCGACGCCGACTCCGAGAAGATCCGCAACGAGGTGATCAGGATGCTCTCCGGCCCGGGCGGTCGCCGCCAGGGCCAGTCCTCATCGGGCTCTGGTGGCGCAGGCGCGCCTGAGGGCAAGAAGTCATCCAAGCTGCTGGACCAGTTCGGACGCAATCTGACCAAGCTCGCCGCCGAGGGCAAGCTCGACCCTGTCGTGGGTCGCGAGACCGAGATCGAGCGGATCATGCAGATCCTCTCTCGCCGGACCAAGAACAACCCGGTGCTGATTGGCGAGCCCGGCGTCGGCAAGACCGCGGTGGTCGAGGGGCTGGCCCAACGGATCACAAATGCCGACGTGCCCGAGTTACTGAAGAACAAGCAGATCTACACGCTCGACCTCGCGGCGCTGGTCGCCGGCTCGAAGTATCGCGGCGAGTTCGAGGAGCGTCTGAAGAAGGTGATGAAGGAGATCACCCAGCGCGGGGACATCATCCTGTTCATCGACGAGCTCCACAATCTCGTGGGCGCGGGCGCCGCCGAGGGCGCGATCGACGCCGCTTCGATCCTGAAGCCCGCACTCGCGCGGGGCGAGCTGCAGACGATTGGTGCGACCACGCTGGATGAGTACCGCAAGTACCTGGAGCGGGACTCCGCTTTGGAGCGGCGCTTTCAGCAGATCCGCGTGGAGGAGCCGACGATCGACCAGACCGTCGAGATCCTCAAGGGCCTGCGTGATCGCTACGAGCAACACCACAAGGTGCAGATCACCGACGAGGCGCTGCAGGCCGCCGGCGAGCTCGCCTACCGTTACATCTCAGATCGTTTCCTGCCCGACAAGGCGATCGATCTGATCGACGAGGCCGCGTCAAGGATGCGGATCAAGTCGATGACCTCTCCTCCGGCCAATCGCGAGCTCGAAGGCGAGATCGAGACCACACGCCGCGAGAAGGAGGCGGCGATCGAGGCTCAGGAGTTCGAGAAGGCGGCCGCTCTGCGGGACAAGGAGCGCAAGCTCACACATCGCAAGCGTGAGCTCGAGGAGGAGTGGGAATCCGGCGAGAGCGCCGATCGCCCGTCGATCGGCGAGGAGGAGATTGCGGACATCGTCTCGATGTGGACGGGCATTCCTGTCTTCAAGCTCACCGAGGCCGAGACCCAGAAGCTGATGCGCATGGAGGATGAGCTGCATAAGCGGGTGATCGGCCAGCATCCCGCGATCGAGGTCATCTCGAAGGCGATCAGACGCTCGCGGGCGGGCCTGAAGGACCCGAAACGGCCCACCGGCTCATTCATCTTCCTGGGACCCTCCGGGGTGGGCAAGACCGAGCTTGCGCGGACGCTCGCGGAGTTCCTCTTCGGAGACGACGAGGCGATGGTGCGGATCGACATGTCCGAGTACATGGAGAAGCATGCGGTCTCGCGGCTGGTGGGATCGCCGCCCGGCTACATCGGCTACGACGAGGGTGGCCAGCTGACGGAGGCTGTGCGCCGCAAGCCTTACTGCGTGCTGCTGCTCGACGAGATCGAGAAGGCTCACCCGGATGTCTTCAACATCCTGCTGCAGATCCTCGAGGATGGACGTCTGACCGACGCTCAGGGTCGCACGGTCGACTTCAGGCACGCGATCGTGATCATGACCTCGAACATCGGTGCTCAGGAGATCGCGCGCAACACGCCGCTCGGGTTCGCCGTCTCCGACGATGAGACGGGCATCACCTACGAAGACATGAAGAACCGGATCATGGGCGAGCTCAAGAAGGTGTTCAGACCTGAGTTCCTGAACCGGATCGACGATGTCATCGTCTTCCACAAGCTGCAGAAGGATGAGATCAAGCAGATCGTGGAGCTGCTGCTGCTGCGCATCCGCGAGTCGATGGCCGAACGCGAGCTGCAGCTCGAGCTGACCGATCCGGCCAAGGAAATGCTCGTGGAGAAGGGCTGGGATCCGGCGATGGGCGCGCGTCCGCTGCGCCGTGCGATTCAGCGCTACATAGAGGATCCGCTGGCTGATTTCGTCCTACGCGAGGAACTCGTTCCCGGAGCGACTGTCGTGGTGGATCCGGCGCCAGAGGGCGACGAGCAAGAGGTGCGCCTGACTGTGGTCAAGCCCAAGAAGCAGAAGACGCCCGTCGGCGTGGGCGCGGATGGCGGCGGTGAGCTCGCAGCCGGCGAGGGGCTGCCGGCGGGAGATGATCTCTCGAGTGACGGCGAGCTTTCGGCTGACGAGGCCGAGGACACCGGTCACGACGCCGGTCACGAGCCCGCCGGCGAGTAGCGAGCGCACTCAGCTGAGCGATACACCGGCAGAGCCGACAGTCGAGCAGATGGTGGCCGGCGACTGGCCGGCGGTCGCTCGCATCTACGAGGAAGGCATCGCAGGCGGCGATGCGACCTTTGCGTTGGAGGCGCCAAGCTGGGAGGGTTGGTGTGCTTCGCACGTCGCGGGCCTCATGCTCGTCGCCCGCAGGCGGGAAGATGAGGTGCTCGGGTGGGCGGCGCTCAGCAGCTCATCCGGCCGTGAGGTATATAGGGGCGTTGCCGAGGTGAGCGTCTATGTCGGTTTCGTGCACATGCGTGCCGGGGTCGGCAAGCCGGCCTGCTCGCGAGGCTCATCGACGCCTCTGAGCAGGCCGGCTTCTGGACGCTCGAAGCGGGCATCTTCCCTGAGAACAGAGGCTCGATCGCGTTGCATGAGCGCCACGGCTTCCGCCTGGTGGGGGTTCGCGAGCGGCTGGGCATGATGGCTGACGGCCGCTGGCGGGATGTTCTGCTGTACGAGCGTCGCAGCGTGAAGGCGGGGGCCGCCTGATCGAGGGTTCGTAGTGTATTCAATTTTTTGAGCTCCTTACAATATGGAATGATTCCAGTGGATAACGAACCTAAAAAAATACACATACAACCCACCTCCCAAACATTCACCACCGGTTGCCCCCACGCATGCGTCACTGCCGTGGCGGGCGGGCACGACCCTCCAAGAAACCGACGATCCAGGCCGTCCTGGGCTCTCTTTAGGCTGGGAGAGTGCCCAGGGCCCAGACCATCCATGCGTGCTCGCAGTGCGGCTTTCAGTCAGCCCAGTGGCATGGCCAATGTCCGGGTTGCGGTGAATGGAACACGCTCGTTGAGGAGCGCAGGCCACGCGGCGCCGGCTCCTCGGGCAGGGCCGCTCGGCGTGCACCGACCACAGGCTCAGGCACAGGCGTAAAGCTCACTCCCCGCCCACTTTCCGAGGTCGGGGCGGCCCCCCTCGCCAGGATGTCGACCGGCATCGGCGAGCTCGACAGGGTTCTCGGTGGAGGGCTGGTCCCGGGATCGCTCGTCCTGTTGGGCGGATCGCCTGGGATCGGCAAGTCGACGCTGACGAATATGGTGCTGGGGAACCTCGCCGACGCCGAGCGGTCGGTGCTCTACGTCAGTGGCGAGGAGTCGGCCGAGCAGGTGAGGTTGCGTGCCGAGCGGCTGACACCGGGGGCGCTGCGGGTGCCGATCCTGGCCGAGACCGGTTTGGAGGAGATCCTCGAGGTCATCGAACGGGAGTCTCCCCAAGCGTGCGTGATCGACTCGGTCCAGACGCTGCACGCGGGCGAGCTCACCGGTGCGCCCGGCTCGGTCGGCCAGGTGCGGGAGGTCGCAAGCCGTCTCATGGAGCTGGCCAAGCGCAGCGGCACCGCGGTGATCCTCGTGGGGCACGTGACCAAGGATGGCGTCCTGGCCGGGCCCAGGGTGCTCGAGCACATGGTCGACTGCGTATTGCAGTTCGAGGGCGAGCGCGAGCGTCCCTACAGGGAGCTGCGAGCGCTCAAGAATCGCTTCGGATCCACCAACGAGGCCGGTCTGTTCGAGATGCGCCAAGGTGGGTTGATCGAGGTCCTCGATGCCTCGGCCCGGTTCGTGGCGGAGGCCACCAGGGCGCCCGGCAGCGTGGTGCTCGCTGCGATGGAGGGCTCGAGGCCGCTGCTGGTGGAGGTCCAGGCGCTGGTCGCTCGCTCCGAGCTCGAGCAGCCTCGCAGAGTCGTCTCAGGCGTGGATCGCAACAGAGTGGCGCTGGTGCTGGCTATCCTCGGACGCCATGGCGGCATCGGGATGGGCGGCGCCGACGTGTTCGTCAACGTCGTCGGTGGCATGCGGATCGATGAGCCAGGGGTGGACCTGGCTGTGGCGCTCGCAGTGGCCTCAGCGAGCCGGGGCGCACCGCTGCAGGGCACGCCTCGCGCCTGCTTCGGCGAGGTGGGATTGACAGGTGAGCTGCGTTGGGTGGGCCATCCTGAGCGGCGCCTGGCCGAGGCCGCAAAGCACGGCCTGAGGGACCCGCTTGCCCCGCTTGGTAGTGGCGAGGGAGCTTGCGAGGTCGGGACTCTGCGGGATGCCCTGGCGATCGCGCTACCGCGCTCCAGCCGGCGCCCTGCACGGCTGGTGGCGTGAGGTGAAGTGCCCAGCGCTGGCGCGCAGCGGATAAAAATGAGCTTGATGCCGTAGAATCAGTAGTTGTGCCCTCACGTTCCGGTGAAGAATTCGACATGGATGCTCGACCGGAGCCAGGGTTGGTCAGGGCACTCGAGATGGTCGCTCCGGGCACCGGGCTGCGCGAGGGAATCGACAACATCCTGCACGCGCACACAGGCGGCCTGATCGTTATGGGGGAGCCCGAGGAGCTGAGCTTCCTCTTCTCGGGCGGGATCAAGCTCGACATCGACTACACCCCTGCTTTTCTCTACCAGGTGGCGAAGATGGACGGCGCGATCATCCTCAACGCCAACGCGACGAAGATCTCGATGGCGAACGTCCAGCTGATGCCGGACCCCACGATCCTCTCGCACGAGACCGGCACTCGTCATCGCACGGCTGAGCGCGTCTCCAAGCAGACCGACGCGCTTGTGATCGCGGTCTCCCAACGCAGAGAGGTGGTCTCGGTCTACGTCGACGGGACGAAGTACATACTCGAGGACATACCGGTGGTGCTCGCGAAGGCCAACCAAGCGCTTGCCACGCTCGACAAGTACCGCAGTCGCCTCGACCAGGTCTCGACCAGGCTCACCGCGCTCGAGTTCGAGGGCGGCGCAACGCTGCACGACGTTCTCACCGTATTGCAGCGCTCCGAGCTCGTCACGAGAATGGCTGTCGAGATCGAGCGCTACATCGTCGAGCTTGGCAGTGAGGGGCGCCTGATCGAGATGCAGCTAGAGGAGACGATAGTCGGCACGGCCGCCGAAAAGGCGGCGCTCGCACACGACTACGTCGCCGAGTACAGCGACGAGGCGCTTGCCTCGGTGCTCGATCAGCTCGGCCGGATCATCCACCAGGATCTGCTTGATTTCGGCAGGCTTGCGGAGCTGCTCGGATATGACCGCAAGCTCAATACGCTCGACTATCCAGTCTCGTCCAGGGGGTACCGGATCCTGGGACGGATTCCGCGGCTGCCAAAGCTCGTGGTCGCCCAGATAGTGGGCGAGTTCGGCGGGCTGGACGAGTTGCTCGCCGCGACCGACGCAGAGCTGGAGATGGTTGAGGGAGTCGGCGAGATCCGGGCAAAGGAGATCCGCGAGGGCCTGCGCAGGTTGCAGGAGGTAAACCTCGTGGATCGCTATCTACAGACTTGAGAGCCATGGCCGCCCGCTGGCAGGCCGCGACGAAGGAGGAAGTCATTCCGCAAGTAACAACCGCAGAGGAGCTGATCGAGGAGATCGACGACATCGAGCCAGTGCTCGAGATCGAGTGCATCGAGTTCGAGCTCGGTGACCACGTCGTCTATCCCCACCACGGCGCAGGCAAGGTGCTGTGCAAGGAAGAGATGGAGGTGCTTGGCGAACGCCGGGAGTACCTCACGATCAAGATCCTCCACAACGACATGACCGTGAAGGTGCCCACCGAAAATGCGTCGCTGGCGGGCCTGCGCAGAGTGATCGACGAAGAAACGGTCAAGAAGGTGCTCGACGTGCTCCAGGACGATGTCTCCGAAATGCCCAAGAATTGGAACCGGCGCTTCAAGCACAACCGCGACAAGATCAAGACGGGCGACATCTACGAGCTCGCCGAGGTCGTGCGCAACCTCGCGCTGCGGGAGAGCGAGAAGGGCCTGTCCACCGGCGAGAAGCAGATGTTCACGAGAGCCAAGAAGATCCTCGCCTCAGAGCTCATGTACGCGCTCGACAAGGACGAGGAAGACGCTGAAGGCTATCTCGACGAGCTGCTCGCCGACTCGGCCTCGAGCAAGCTAGCGGTCGCCAAGTAAGGCCGCTTCTAGGTACGCAGCGACGCTCTCGACATGGGAGCTTGCCGCGTACACAGAGGTTGCCAAGCCTGGCCGCTGAGATATGGCGATCGCCCTGATCGTGGCTGCGGGGCGCGGCGAGCGCCTGGGTGCTGAATGCCCAAAGGCGCTCGTCGAGCTCGGCGGCGCTCCACTGCTGCAGTGGAGCGTGCAAGCCCTCTCGAGGGTGGCGTCCATCTCAGAGATCATCGTCGCCCTGCCAGCCGGTGCGCAGGCGCCGGCCGGCACCGTCGGTGTGCGGGGCGGAGCGGTGCGCTCAGAGTCGGTCAGGTGTGCGCTGGCCGCCGCTGGACCCGGCGATCCGGTGTTGATCCATGATGCGGCGCGACCGCTGCTCACGGTGGCGCTCGTGGAGGAGGTCCTCGCTGCCTGCCGGCGCGAAGGCGTGGACGGCGCTGTCGCCGCGTCGCCGCTCACGGACACCGTCAAGCGTGCCGGCCTGGATGGCTCTGTCAGTGAGACTCTTGACAGGTCGAGCCTCTGGGCGGTTCAGACTCCTCAGGTCTTTGGCAGGAGCATCTTGGAGCGAGCGTTGGAGGTTTCCGAGGAGGTGCTCGCCATGGCCAGTGACGATGCCTGGCTGGTGGAGCGGGCGGGCGGCAACGTCGTGATCGTCGAAGCGCCACCTGAGAATCTCAAGATCACAACGACGATCGACCTCGCGCTAGCTGAGATGCTGCTGGCGCGACGGCCTGCTTGAATCGCTCCTGGATGCTCACCGATTATCACCTGCACCTGCGCTCCGACGACATCGATGCCACGGCGAGCGAGCATTTCACCCAGGCAAACGCTCAGCGCTACCGCGACGCCGCGAGCGAGCGGGGCATCGCCGAGCTGGGGGTATCCGAGCACATCTACCGCTTTGAGCAGGCCCTCACTGTGTGGGACCATCCGTTCTGGCGCTCACAGGCACGCGACGACATCGATGAGTACTGTCGCTTCGTGCGCGAGCAGACAGACCTGCGCTTGGGGATAGAGGCAGACTTCGTTCCCGGGAGCGAGGACCGGATGTCGAGCTTGCTAGATGAGCAGGATTTCGACTATGTAGTGGGCTCGGTGCACTTCATTGGAGAGCAGGCCCTCGATATGGCCGAATACACGATTTGGGATGGAGGCAGAGGCCCTGAGGAGATATGGCGCCGCTACTTCCAGCTGCTCGGCGAGGCGGCACGCAGTGGCCTGTTCGACATCCTCGCCCATCCTGATCTCGTGAAGGTGTGGGGGCCTGAGCGCCCACTGCCAGAAGGCGATCTGCGTCGCTACTACGAGCTCGCCATCGAGGGGATCGCCGAGTCTGGCATCGCGGTGGAGATCTCAACCGCGGGGCTGCGCAAGCGGGCTCACGAGCTCTATCCTGCACCCGCCTTTCTCGAGCTATGCCTGCAGGCAGGGGCTCCCGTAGCGCTCTCCAGTGACGCACACAGACCCGAGGATGTGGGTGCCGATTACGGGCAGGCGATCGAGCTGCTCGAGAGCCTCGGCGTGCAGGAGCTCTGCGTCTTCGAGCGGCGAGCCCGCAGGCTGGAGCCGATAGGGGCGCTGTGCACATGAGCTTCATAGGCATCGGCTATGACTCGCATCGGCTCCTCGAGGGCCGCAAGCTGATCCTCGGTGGCGTCGAGATTCCAGCCGAGCGTGGGCTTGACGGCCACTCCGATGCCGATGTGCTTGCACACGCCGTGATCGATGCGCTGCTCGGCGGCGCCGGTCTGGGCGACATAGGCGAGCACTTCCCCGACACCGATGAGCGCTACAAGGATGCGGATTCGATGGGGCTGCTCGGGCAGGCGCTCACAGCCGTCCTCAGCTGCGGCCTGCGCGTGAACAATGTGGACTGCACGGTGATCATGGAGCAGCCGAAGCTCGGACCCCACAAGGCGCTGATCCGCGAGCGCCTCGCGCAGACGCTGGGGCTGGAGCAGGCGAGGGTGGGAGTGAAGGCCACCACAGGCGAGGGGATGGGCTTCGTCGGCAGGGGCGAGGGGATCGCCGCGCTTGCGGTCGCATCGCTAGAGCAGGTTGCCTGAACGATGTGGCGAACGACCTACCGCAGCTATGCGTGAGATCCGCCTGCAAGACACCCACAGCGGCGAGCTGCAGACGCTGGTGCCGCGTGAGCCGGGACGCGTCGGGCTCTATGTATGCGGTCCCACCGTCTATAGCCGCATCCACGTCGGCAATGCGAGGCCGTTCGTCGTCTTCAGCCTGCTCAAGCGCTACCTGGAGCACGAGGGCTTTCAGGCGACGCTTGTCGTCAACGTCACCGACGTCAACGACAAGATCTACGACGCCGCTGCGCGCATGGGCATCCCGAGTGCTCAGCTTGCGCTGGAGATGACAGACGCCTACCTCGCCGATACCGACGCGCTGGGCCTGGGGCGTCCAGATCACGAGCCGCTCGCGACGCAGACGATCGCGGCGATCATCGACCACATCGCGACGCTGATCGAGCGCGACCATGCCTATCTCGCGGGCGGCGACGTGTTCTTCAGCGTCCGCTCGGACCCCGCATATGGCTCGCTTTCGCATCGGAGCCTGGACGACATGGATCAGGGGGAGGGGGTGGAGGGAGCCGAGCGCAAGCGCGACCCTCAGGACTTCGCGCTGTGGAAGGCCCACAAGGAGGACGAGGACACCTTCTGGGACTCGCCCTGGGGAAGGGGCAGGCCGGGCTGGCACATCGAGTGCTCGGCGATGGCCGAGAGCCTGCTGGGCGTGGGCTTCGACATTCATGGAGGAGGCTCCGATCTCGTCTTTCCCCATCACGAGAACGAGGCAGCCCAGACCAGGGCTGCGCGGGGGCAGGAGCTAGCGCGACTCTGGGTCCACAACGGCATGATCCAGTCCACTGGTGAGAAGATGGCCAAGTCGGTGGGCAACATCGCTCCGCTGCATGAGCTGATCGAGCGTTGGGGCCGCGATGTCGTGGTGATGTACCTGATCGGCGGTCACTACCACCAGCCACTTGCTTTCTCAGAGGCCGGGCTACGCGACGCCGAAGGCCGCCTCTATCGGATCCGCGATGCGCTGCTCAGGCTCACCGCGGGTCAGAGCCCGCCCGAGATGGCTCTCCACAGGGAGGCATTCTTGGATGCGCTCGCCGCCAACTTCAACACCCCGAAGGCGCTTTCCCACCTCTTTGAATGGGTCAGGCAGGCCAACGCGCGCCTGGAGCCGACTGGCGATGCCGACCTGCGCGAGATGCTCGAATTGCTCGGGCTGGGCGACCTGGAGGCGCTGGAGGCGGTCAGCGACGTGGGTGTGGTCGATCCGCAGGCTATGGCCCTGCTGGAGCGCCGGGAGGCGGCTCGTGGCGCTAGAGACTTCGAGGAGGCCGATCGCCTGCGGGAGGAGATCCGCACCCTGGGCTGGGAGGTTCGCGATTCATCGGCCGGACCCGCGGAGCTGATCCCCTTGCCAGAGCCGTGATCATCTACGGGCGCAACCCCGTGCGAGAGGCGCTGAGAGGGCGCCGGGCGAGCACCCTCACGGAAGTTTGGGCGACGGCGGGCGCCGCCCGCGAGTCCTGGCTTGCAGGCGTGAGGGTGCAAGTCGTGGAGGCGGAGCAGATCGAGCAACACAGCGGCTCTGCATCACATCAGGGCATCTGCGCGCAACTGGGCCCCTATCCATATGCGAGCGCCGAGCAGCTTCTGAGCGGGCAGGACCCACTGCTCGTGGTGTTAGATGAGATCCAGGATCCGCAGAACCTCGGGTCGATCTGCCGAACGGTTGAGTGTGCCGGAGCGGACGGCGTGCTCATTCCAGAGCGTCGCAGCGCCGAGGTGACGCCGGCGGTCTGCAAGGCATCCGCGGGAGCGGTCGAGCACCTGGCACTTGCGAAGGTGCGCAACGTCGCGGACTTCCTCCTGGCCGCCCGCAAGGCCGGCTGCTGGTGCTATGGGGCTGCGGCTGCACAAGCGGATGCTCCGGTGGGTAGGTTCGCCTCTTACGAGGCGCCCGACTACAGCGGGGGTGTTGTGCTGGTCCTGGGCAGCGAGGGCAGAGGGCTGCGTCCGCGGGTCGCCGGCGCCTGCGATCAGCTGATCTCGCTGCCACTGCTGGGCAGGGTGGAGTCGCTCGGGGTTAGCGCCGCCGCGGCTGCAATCATGTATCGGATCTTGCAAGACCGTGCATCCGAGCTTGACAAGGCCTCATGACTATGCAAGTCTGCCGCCCAACATAAGGCTGAAGCTAAGGTTGAGTGACCTTGGGCGAAGCTGAAGTCTTGGCGCCGGGGGAGGAGTGCGCCACTGAGCGATTGGGGCTGCCCACAGCAGCCTAAGAAAGGATCTGCTCGTGGCAAGAATGTTCCATAACCCTCAAGCTGACGTTAAGGTCGACGACGGCTTTCTGATCGCGCTCGCCAAGCAGGGCGACCGCGTTGCCTATGACCGGCTCGTGCGCCGCTACCACGGCTTCGTGCGCTTGAAGGCATCGTCGTACTTCCTGGCGGGCGGCGATCCAGATGATCTGATCCAGGAGGGCCTTGTCGGCCTTTACAAGGCGATCCGCGATTTCCGCTCCGATCGTGAGTCGAGCTTTCGGAACTTCGCCGAGCTCTGCATCACCCGCCAGATCATCACTGCTGTCAAGACGGCGACTCGCAACAAGCACACGCCCCTGAATCACTATGTCTCGTTCTCCTCCACACCCGCGGCGGCGGGGGAAGACGTGCCAACTCTCGACCAGCTGCTGCCGGGGCCCAGCGTCCACGATCCAGTCAACCAGGTCATCTCCTCTGAGGAGCTGCGATCGCTGGTGGGCTGCCTCTCGACGGCGCTCTCCGAGCTGGAGAGCCGTGTGCTCTCGCTCTACCTGGATGGATACTCCTACGAGCAGGTGGGCGAGCATCTCGAGTGCGATACCAAGACGGTCGACAACGCCCTGCAGCGAGTCAAGCGCAAGGTGGGGGCTCATCTGCAGTCTCGAGCAGTCGCTGCATAAGCCCTGAGCGCAGCGCTTACGTTGCTCCTACACGGGCACGCCATGCTTGCCCGATGCAACGATTTGGGCTCTCATGAGAATTCTCGTGGTCGATGACGATCGGGCTGTGCGTGATGCGCTGCGCCGGACGTTGATGCTGGCCGGCTATGAGGTGCAAAGCGCCGAGGACGGCGCAAAGGCGATCGAGCTTGTCGTCGGCGAGCTGCCTGATGCCGTCGTGCTTGACATCGGCATGCCCGAGATCGACGGCCTGGAGGTCTGCCGTCGCCTGCGTCTGTTGGGTAATCGCGTGCCAATCCTGATGCTGACCGCGCGCGATGCAGTGGCCGACCGCATCGATGGCCTGGACGTAGGGGCGGATGACTACATGGTCAAGCCATTTGACATCGGCGAGCTGAAGGCACGTCTGCGGGCGCTGCTTCGCAGGACCGGCTTGGAGGGTGACGGCGCTCCCGACTCATTGGCATTTGCGGAGCTCAAGCTCGACAGTGCTGCTCACGGCGTGGCTGTCGATGAGCGGCTTGTGGAGCTGACCCGCACGGAGTACCAACTGCTCGAGCTCTTCATGCTCAATCCCAGGCGGGTGCTATCGCACAGCGTCATCTACGACAGGGTCTGGGGCTATGACTTCGGTCCCTCCTCAAACGCTTTGCGTGTCTATGTGGGCTATCTGCGACGCAAGCTCCAGGATGCCGGCTCGCGGGGGTTGATACATACGGTCAGGGGCGTCGGATACGTGCTGCGCGAGCCATGAGCATGAGTCCCATGAGTCCACGACACCCGCCCCGATGACCATGCGTGCCCGCATCGCCGCGGCCGCGAGCCTCGCGGTCGCGGTCGCTGTCGTGGGCGCGGCGATCGGCGCATACATCGCGATGCGCTCCGATCTCAGGGGCGAGCTCGACAGCTCGCTGCGCTCGAAGGCACAGAGCTTCGAGTTGGGCGGCACGCCTGCTGGCGGACCGCTCGGCGCTCTCTCCTCGCGTGGTCCCGGCGGGCAGCCGCGTGGTCCCGGGGAGCCGTCGATCTTCGAAGGCGAAGATGGTGGCGAGAGCCGACTCCCGAGCAAGGTCCGGCCGGCGCCCTTTGGCGGGCCTTCCGGCTACGTGCAGTTCATCTCACCCTCAGGCGAAGTCGACGTGCCCGGTGGCCAGGAATCCTCGTCGAGGATCGCCCTACGTGCTCGCGACGAGACGATCGCAAAGCGCGGAGCAGGGAGCCATCTGTCGGATAGGACCGTACATGGCACACAACTGCGGGTGCTGGTCGAGGGCATCGGCGAACGGGGGGCCGTCCTGATCGCGCTGCCGCTCACCGAAGTCGACCACGAGTTGGGTCGGCTGCTACTGCTATTGGCACTCATCGGTGCGGCTGGCATCGTGCTTGCCGCTGCACTCGGAGCTCTGGTCGCGCGTACGGCGCTTGCTCCGATCGACAGATTCACGCGGCGTACGGAGACGCTCACAGGCAGCCTGGACCTCTCTGAGCGTCTGGATGTCCAGGGTCGCGACGAGCTCGCCCGCCTGGCGATCAGCTTCAACGCCACGCTCGATGCACTCGAGCGCTCGGTGGAGTCCCAACGTCACATGATCGCCGACGCCAGCCACGAGCTGCGCACGCCGATCGCGTCGCTGCGAGCCAACATTCAGGTTCTCGAGGAAGCCGACCGTCTGCCCGAACAGGAGCAGGAGAGTCTTCGCAGGGACGTGCTGGAGGAGCTCGACGAGCTGACCGCGTTGGTCGGCGACGTCGTGGAGCTGGCGCGGGGCGCAAGGAGCGAGAGCGCTCCTGAGGACGTTCGCTTGGACGAGGTAGTGGCGGAGGCGGTGGAGCGCTCGCGCCGGCGTGCGGACGTGCACTTAAAGCTTGCACTCGAGCCGACGATCGTCAGCGGCGAGGCGGCCCGAATCGCAAGGGCGGTCTCGAATCTGCTCGACAATGCGTGCAAGTGGAGCCCACCTGGTGAGCTTGTTGAGGTCTCGCTGTCTGAGGGTGTGCTGAGAGTCCGCGATCATGGCCCTGGCTTCGACCCGCAAGACCTGCCGTTCGTATTCGATCGCTTCTATAGGGCCGACAAGGCCCGCAAGCTGCCCGGCTCAGGGCTCGGCCTTGCGATCGTGCGCCAGGCCGCCGAGGCCCACGACGGCTGGGTCAAGGCTGAGAACGCCACCGGCGGCGGAGCGCTGCTGAGTGTCAGCTTCGGTGCGCCGGTGGGCGGCTGAGATGCTCGGCCTGCGCACTGTGGACGCCGGCGGGGATGCCGAGATTGGCCCCGATCTGGTCGAGCATCTCGAGCAGCTGCGCGCGTTGTGTGACGCTCAATCCCTGTGTGAGCATGCGCTCGTACTCCAGGGCCGCATCAGATGCCTTCCTGAGCCGCTCGTGCCCCTTGTCTGTCAAGAAGATAGCTCGCACCCTGCGATCGCGCTCGCGTGAGCGACGTTCGATCAGTCCACGATCCTGCAATGAGTCGATCAGGGCCACTATGCGGCTGGCGGGCAGCTGCATTCGCTCGGCAAGCGCCTGTTGGGAGAGACCCTCGCTTGCGACGATCATGCGCAGCAGCGCGAAGTCACGGGGCTCGAGCTCAAAGTTCGCGGTAATCGCCGAAAAACGACTGGCGACCGCATAGCCCAGCGAAGAGAGCGAGAAGCCAACGGCTCTCGGAGGCACATGTCGATGTGTCTTTTCTGAGACACTTGCCATACGATAATATTATCAGCCAGAATCATTTCGTGCTATAGCTGTCTTGTTTTTTGAAGTCCTGTACACGAGCTGGCGCCCGCCACAACCGCCACAACTAGAGAAGGCTGCCGCGACGCAGAGAAAGGCTTCACCCATGTCCGACACGGCAGCGAATCCAGCCGCAACGAGCCAGGACGCGGCTCGCTCAGCCCACGACCAAGCGCTGCAGCAGAGCACCCTCGCGCGCCTAGGGCGCCGCGTGCTTGCACATCGCAAGGTGGTCATGGTCGTCTGGTTCGTTGTCTTTCTGGCAGGTGCCAGCGGCGCCTCACACGTCTCAAAACGGCTCACGATCGACTTCTCGCTGCCGGGACAGCCCGGGTATGAAACGGCCAAGAAGATCCTGAGGACATATGGCAACGGGGGAGACGCTCCGCCGTCGATAGCTGTCGTGACGGTCCCGCCTGGCCAGACCGTCAAGGCCGATCAGCCCCGCATCAGCGCAGCCTTCGAGCACGTTCGCCAGAGCATTCCCAGGATCAGGATCCTCGACTTCGGCGCGACCGGCGATCCGCGCCTGATCACCGCCGATGGGCGCACCACCTATGCGTTCATGTTCACGCCCGAAGAACACAACTTCGGTACGCCCAAGGTCCCTAAGCGCGCCGCTCAGGAGCTTACGAGCGCGCTGCCAGCCGGAACGCAGGTGGGGCTCACGGGCCTGCAACAGCTCTCCAGCTCCGGCGAATCAGGCAAAGGCCCGGGGGTGTTCGCCGAGACGTTGCTCGGGGGCCTCGGCGCGCTCGCTGTGCTCGCGTTCGTGTTCGCCTCGCTGCTCGCCTTCATTCCATTGTTGATCGCGGCCGTGTCGATTCTCAGCACCCTCTTGGTGATCCTGGGGCTCACGTATTTCGCCGACGTCTCGTTCATCGTGCAGTTCCTGGTCGCGTTGGTGGGCCTGGGAGTGGCGATCGACTACTCGCTGTTGATCGTGACGCGCTGGCGCGAGGAGCTAGCCCAAGGGCGCGAGAACTCCGAGGCGGTGACGATGGCGATGGCGACGGCCGGCCGCGCCGTGATGCTCTCTGGTCTCACCGTGGCGATCGGATTACTGGCGCTGGTCGTCCTGCCCGCGCCGGGCCTGAGGTCGGTCGGCTATGGCGGAATGTTAATTCCGCTGATCTCTACAGGGGTCTCCTTGACGCTGCTGCCGGCCCTGCTCGGCGGCATCGGCCCGCGCGTGGACTGGCCGCGCGTGCGCCACGAAGATAAGGCCAGCCGTGGCTGGACCGCGTGGGCAAGCATGACTGTGCGCCATCGCAACATCGCCGCCTCGGTCGCGGTCCTGATCCTCGCGGTCCTGATCTCCCCGATCTTCAAACTCACGACCGGCGAAACGAGCGCGAGCGCGCTCGCGCGCACAGGGCCCGCGCACGGCGCCTACGCGCGACTGGTCTCAGGCGGGGTGCCCAGCGGCGTGCTCACGCCCGTAGAGCTGATGGTGCGCTCGGCTCAAGCAGGCGCCGCGCGCAAGCAGCTCGCGGCGGTGGCGGGGATGGCCGATGCTCTGCGCTCGAGCGCGACAGACAGCAACAGGGCGGGCACGAGCATGCTCATTGGGATCCCGGGCCAGGAGACCGTCAACGCCTCCTCGCTCAGCGTGGTGCGCGCCGCGCGTACGGCCCTGGACGGTCAGCCCGGCGTGGTCGGGATCGCCGGGGTGGGAGCGATCGAGCTCGACTACGAGCACGCTGTGTTCGGCAGCTTCCCGCTGATGTTCGCCCTGATTGCACTGCTGACGATCGCGCTGCTCGCGCGCGCCTTTCGCTCAATCGTGCTGGCCATCAAGGCGGTGGCGTTCAACCTCATCTCGATGGCCGCCGCATTCGGCCTGATGACATGGTTCTGGCAGGACGGCCATGGGTCGAATTTGCTCTTCGGTATCCCCGCGACCGGTGCGATCACCTTCTGGGTTCCGTTACTGGTGTTCGCCTTCCTGTTCGGGCTCTCAATGGACTATGAGGTCTTCATCCTCACCCGCGTGCGCGAGGAGTACGACCGCTCTGGTTCCACAGATCAGGCGGTGATCGAGGGCCTGGGCCGCACCGGGCGTCTGGTGACAAGCGCCGCGCTGATCCTGTTCCTCGCATTCGCGTCACTCGCCTCGGCGCCCAACACCGACATCAAGGTGCTGGCGACCGGCCTGGGTGCGGGCATCCTGCTCGATGCGACGATCGTGCGCGCGCTGCTGCTGCCCTCGCTGGTGTCGGTGATTGGGCGCTGGAACTGGTGGCTGCCCCAGCCCTTGGCTCGACTGCTGCGGGTGCCTGCCCAACAGGTTCCTGCCCGGGCGCTCGAGTAGCGGCGTAGTGCGCCGATCAGGGGCGCTCGCCTGCCAGCTCCAGTGACAGGCGCTGCAGCAGAGCGTCGACCTCGGGGCTGCGTTCGGCACTTGGATCGGCGAGCGTCTCGGAGAGCAATTCGCGGCGCGCACTGACCGCGCGGGTGGTCATCTCCCTACCCGTTGCGGTGATGCTGATGGTGGGGCCGTCGTCCTGCACCAGGCCATGAGTGCGCAGCTCGCCCAGCACGGCGGCGATGCGCTCGGAAGAGACGCCCTGCTCGGCGGCGATGCTCCGAGCCCTGGCAAGGCCGTACTGGTCGATGCGCACGAGCGCCCACGTGGCGCCGGGGCTGAGGTCCAGGCCGGCGCGCGCGGCAAGGCGCTGTTGGAAGCGCTCGCGATCCTCGCTGCTGATGCAGCGCGCCAGCGCACGCTCGAGCACCGCCAGCGAGTTGGCGTCCTTGGGTGCGGCGAGGCTGTCATCCAGTCCCAGGCTGGTCGAGGCCGTCTCGCGCAGCGGACGCTCCGGCAGCAGCAGGCTTATCAGGAAGCCGACTGCCGCAACGCCGGCGGCGACGACGAACACGGGGTGCAGCGCGTGGACATAGGCCTGCTGGTAGACGTGGCGTGCGACGGCGGGCAACCGTGCGACCTGAGCGCCGGTCAACCGGGCGCCGTGGGCGGCCGCGTTGCCGGCACTGCCGGCTAGAGCTCCACTCAAGTTGGCACTCAGGCGGCTCGAGAAGATCGTGCCGAAGATGGCGGCGCCAAGCGAGCCGCCGATCCCGCGCAGCATCGTGACCCCGGAGGTCGCGGATCCGAGCACCTCGTAGCTCACCGAGTTCTGGACGGCCAGCACGAGCACCTGCATGGTCATCCCCAGCCCGAGGCCGAGCACCAGCAGGAACAGCGATGCCCTGAGTGTGCCGGTGCTGATGTCCAGTTGCGAGAGAAGCCCTAACCCGACGGCGGTGATCGCCATTCCCGCTATCGGAAAACCCCGGTAGCGCCCGGTACGCGAGATCAGCTGGCCCGAGACGACCGAGGTCAGCAGTAGGCCGGCCATCATCGGCAGCAGCTTCAGCCCGGATGCGGTGGGGGAGTCCAGGCTGACTGTCTGGAAATACAACGGCAAGAAGATGATCGACCCGAACATCGCAAACCCGACGATCAGCGAAAGCCCGCCGGCGACCTCGAACACCCTGCCGCGCACCAGGGCGGGCGGCAGGATCGCCTCGGTGGCCCGCCGCTCGACCTGTGCGAAGGCGCCCAGCAGCACCAGCCCGACGCCCGCGACGCCCACGCTCTTGGTCGAGCTCCACGCCCAGGTCGTGCCGCCCAGGCTAGTGACCAAGACGATTGCGCCCAGCCCGCCGGCCAGCAGGGCGGCGCCGAGGTAGTCGATCACCGGCCGTGCGCGCCTGCCAGAGGCCGGCAGCGTGGCGCCCAGCACAACGAGCGCGACGAGGCCGATCGGGAGGTTGACGTAGAAGATCCACCGCCAGGAGACGTTTTGAACGATGACTCCGCCCAGCAGCGGGCCGATCACGCTGGCGACCCCGAACACAGCACCGAACAGCCCCTGGTAGCGCCCGCGTTCTCTGGGCGGCACGACATCGCCGATGACCGCCTGGGTGAGCACGATCAGTCCGCCGCCACCGAGACCCTGGAGCGCCCGGAAGGCGATCAGCTCGGTCATCGTGCGAGCGAGCCCACACAGTGCCGACCCCAGCAAAAACAGCACGACCGCGCACTGCAAGATGCGCTTGCGGCCGTAGAGATCGCCGAGCTTGCCGTAAAGCGGTGTCACGACCGTCTGTGCGAGCAGGTAGGCGCTCGTAACCCAAGAGAGACGCTCGAGACCTCCAAGGTCCCCGACGATCGTCGGCAGCGCCGTGGCGACGATCGTCTGGTCGAGCGCTGCCAGCAACATCGCCAGCATCAGGCCCGCGAATATCACCCCCACGCGAGGCTTGCTGGATTCGGCGGACCCGGCGATGGGCGACGCAGCGGCACTCATCGGCGTTGCCAGCCTAACATCTGGCGTCGTGGAGCTTGTCGAGCTGGATGCGTTGACCGAGCAGGACTGGATTGATCTGCAGGCTGGCGAGCACGAGCCATTCGGCTCGATCGGGGCGACTTTGGAGTGGGGGGCGAAGGATCGCTACTTCGCACTGCGGGGCTATGACGGGCGGTTGGCAGCGGCCGCGGGTGCACTCATCGTCACGGTAGAAGTCGAGGGTGCCGGAAGCTTCGAAGTGGTCGGCCTCGGCGGTCTGATCGTGACTCGGTCGGCACGTCGCAAGGGCCTCATGTCCAGGCTCGTCGGACCGGTGCTGGAGCTCGCTGAGGGCATGGGCCCCGATCGCGCGATGATCTTCTGTCGCCAGGAGCTCGTCGTGCTGTACGAGCGCCTGACCTTCGCCGAGATCACGGCGCCGGTGTGGGTCGACCAACCGGGTGGAAGGGTCGAGATGCCAATGCGGGCGATGTGGCGGCCCCTGCGCGCAGGCGCAACGTGGCCTTCGGGCCGCGTTGATGTACAGGGCCAACCCTTCTAGCCTTGGCTAGTATCGTGCCGATGACACATGGAACAGCTCGTATGAAGCGCGTGGGTTCGTTGATGAGGGGCCTCTTCATTGGGATGCTCTGCATGCTGGCGGTCCCTGCGCTGGCCAGCGCCGATGGGCATCCGCCGTCTGTGCTGACGGCAAGCAAGCCGGTCAACACCTCACCGCCGACGCTGACCGGGACGCCGGTGGTCGGGCAGACGCTCACCTGCTCGGAGGGAAGCTGGGAGAACAGCCCAACCAGCTATTCCTATGCATGGCTGCGCAACGGCAGCCCGATCGCGGGGCAGGTCGCAAGCACCTACACCCTGCAGAGCATCGATCAGGGTACCTCGATCACTTGCACTGTCACCGCGGGCAACCCGGGCGGCGAATACACGATCTCGAGCTTGCCCAGCGGCTCCTACACCGTCCAGTTCTTCTCGGACCGCGAGGTGGTTGGCACCAACTACCTGTTCCAGTACTACGACGGCAAGTCCCTGTCCACGGAAGCAGCCCCTGTGTCGGTGACTGAGCCCAACACGACCGCTGGGATAAACGCAGCCATGCAGGTTGGCGGTCAGATCACCGGAAAGGTGACGGGCGCTCCAAGTGGAGCCGCGATTGCAAAGGCCGAGGCGTGCGCTGATGAGGAAGGTGGCGCCGGAGTCGACAGCTGTGGGGAAACGAACGCGGCAGGTGAATACACGATCTCGGGCCTGCCCAGCGGCTCCTACGATGTAGGGTTCTCGCCGCCCTACGAAGGTGGCAACTACCTGATCCAGGTCCACCCCTCGGTGCCGGTGACCGTGCCCAATACGACTTCGGGGATCAACGCCGAGCTGCCGGTCGGTGGTCAGATCATCGGAAAGGTGAGCGGCTCCGGAAGCGCGCTTGCGAATGTCGAGGTGTGCGCCGATGCGGAAAGTGGTGCCGCATTCGAGAGTTGCGGGTCCACGAATGTGGCTGGTGAATACACGATCTCGGGCTTGCCCAGCGGCTCCTACAATGTCTCTTTCTCAGATTTTGTGTGCGGGCCAGAGAGCTGCGAACAGGAAAATTATCTGAACCAGTACTACAACGACAAGACTTCGTCGAGTGAAGCGGACCTGGTTTCAGTGAAGGAAGGCGAAGTTACCTCGTTGATGGAGGCAACGCTGAAGCCCGGTGGTCAGATCGCCGGGAAGGTGACCAGCGCCTCCAGCGGAGCCGGGATTGCGAGCGCCGAGGCGTGTGCTCAGGAAGGCGCGGAAGTCGAGTTCTGCGGGTTTGCGAATTCATCCGGTGAATACACGATCTCAGGTCTGCCCAAAGGTACCTATCACGTTGAGTTCTATGGGGACGAAGTTGGCGATGACTACCTGAGCCAGTACTACAACGGCAAGACCTCGCTGGCCACAGCTGACCCGGTTTCGGTGGAAGTTGGCGCCAAGCATTCGGGGATCAATGCCAAATTGCTCACCGCAGGTCAGATCACTGGAAAGATAACCGGCGCTCCCAGTGGAGCCGCGCTTGCGAGCGCCGAGGTGTGCGCCGAGGAGGAAGGCGGTGAATCCTTTGGCTGCGCATCCGCGAATGCGGCGGGTGAATACACCATTTCGAGCCTGCCCAGCGGCTCCTACGATCTGGGGTTCTCGCCGGGCTATGAAAGTGGCAACTACCTGAGCCAGTCCCACCCATCGGTGTCCGTCGAAGCGCCCAACACGGTCTCGGGGATCAATGCCGAACTGCAGCCCGGTGCTCAGATCAGCGGCAAGGTGACGAGCGCCTCCAGTGGAGCTCCGATCGAAGGGGTCGAGGCGTGCGCCTACGAGATCAGCGGCGGATCCGGGGGCTGTGGGACCACGAACAACGCCGCCGTTGCGGCGAGTGCGACCAGCAGCGCCTTGCACGTGTCCGTCGCGAGCAGCACATTCACGCTCGCCAAGACGCCAGTCTTCGACTCAAAGACGGGCGATCTCGACTTCTTCTTCAAGTTCGCCGACGCCGGCACGTTGGGCTGGAACCTGTCCTTCAAGAACGCCGACGTCGGTTTCGCCGACTCGCTGGGCTCCTCGCTCAATGACGCCGCGGTCCTCGCCGAAACCGCCAAGAAGAAAAGCAAGAGCAGCAAATGCAAGGCGGGCTTCACGAAGCACAAGAGCAAGTGCGTCCATACCTTGGTGCCGTTCGCCAGCGGCTCTCAGAGTGTCGCGGAAGGCACTGTCGAGGTCAAGGTGCACGCCAGCTCCAAGGCCATCAAGGCGCTGAAGGCGGGCAAGACGCTGCACGTGAGCGGGAAGTTCACGTTCCGGCCCGTAGCGGGCGGCGCGGCTGTCGTCCAGGCCGAGACAGCGGTGGTGCACGGGCAGCGCGCAAAGAAAAAAGCTTCAAAGAAACACCACAAGTAGCGGCCGGGCTCGCCTCCTGGCTATCCAGGCCAGGCACCAAGCCGCATACGCCTGCTTCGCGTAGTCGTCGGGTTTCCATGGCCCCAGGACTCATGTACTGATGGGGTTCCCATTCGTCCGGAATCGGTGTAGTCTCTGGACGTCACCTAGGGGAGGTGCGAGGCACGCATGATCCGGGGAGCAGAGCAGGGGAGGATGGGCATCGGCATCCGCGCGACGCTGGCGAGCGTGTTGCTCGCGTTGGTATTGGCGTTTGTGTTCGGGAGTGCGTCGGCGTTGGCTGTGCAGACGCGCCCTCTCGGCATCTCGTTCGGTGGCAAAGGCTCCGAAGATGGTCAGTTCGAAGGGCCCGCCGGGGTGGCCGTGAGCGAAGCGAGCCTGAGCAAACCGGCCGAAGACGTGTACGTGGTCGATCGGGGCAACAATCGCATCGAGCAGTTCAGCTCCACGGGGGCGTTTATCGCCGCCTGGGGCTGGGGTGTGAGCAACGGCAAAGCGGAATATGAGGTCTGCACCAGTGGTTGCCGGGCGGGAATCGCAGGCTCCGGTGTGGGGCAGCTCGACTCTCCCGAAGCGATCGCTGTGGACAACTCTACAAACCCGCTCGATCCGTCGGTCGGCGACGTCTACGTCACGAACACCGCCGATAACGCGATCGAGAAGTTCGGGCCGGCTGGCGAATACATCGGCCAGCTAACGGAAGCGGAAAAAGGGTCGCCGTTCTCCGGGCTGTACGGCGTGGCGGTGGACCCCAAGGGCGAGCTGTGGGTCTATCAGCCGAACCCTCAGATCGATAATTTCAGCGACGCAGTTTCGAACGTGTTCATAGCGAGCCGAGGCGATAATTTTGGTACGAACCCAGGGTTCGCCGTGGACTCCGAAGACAACTTCTACGTGGTTCGTGGTTCTCCAGTCGTCGCGGAGGTCAACAGCTCTGGGGCGACCCTCATCGAACAGGTTGACCCCGAAACCGCAACTGGCGTGGCAGTGGAATCATCGACCAACAACGTATACATCGACAACGCGACGATCGTCAATGAGTACAGCCCAGGAGGATCGTTCATCGGGAGCTTCGGGTCTGGAGATCTGCACTCTGGCAGCGGCCTCGCTGTGAGCTCCTCGGCCAACGTTGTCTACGTGGCGGACTCAGCCACGGACACGGTTGACATCTTCACCGCGGCCGTCACGCTGCCGACAGTCACCGTCGAAGCGGCCTCGGGCGTCGAAAAGAAACCCGGCACGATTGTCGCGACGCTCAACGGCAGCGTCAATCCGGAAAGTGTCGCGGTCAGCGAATGCTATTTCGAATATGGGACGACGCTTCCGTCCGGAGACACCGTTCCCTGCGAACCGGCCCCCGGCTCCAGCGCCACCGCCGTTGCGGTGCACGCCACTGTAGGTCACTTGGCCGGAGGCTCCGGCTATAGCTACCGCCTCGTGGCGAAGAACATCAATGGGCCGAATTCGAGCGGCACCGAAACGTTCCAGACACCGGCGACGGTAACTCTCTCCGTTGGGCAGGCAACCGGCGTGCAGAAGCATTCGGGCCAGATCGAAGCGACGCTCAACGGCAGCGTCAATCCGGAAAGTGTCGCGGTCAGCGAATGCTATTTCGAATATGGGACGACGCTTCCGTCGGGAGACACCGTTCCCTGCGAACCGGCCCCCGGCTCCAGCGCCGGCGCCGTTGCGGTGCACGCCGTCGTGAGTCGCCTGGCCCCGAACACGACCTACAGCTACCGCCTAGTGGCCCAGAACGAATTCGGCCCGACAGCGAGTGGCACCGAAACGCTCCAGGCGCCGGTCGCTGTAACCCTCTCCGTTGAAAAAGCAACCGCAGTGCAGAAGCATGCGGGCCAGATCGAAGCGACGCTCAGCGGCAGCGTCAATCCGGAAAGTGTCGCGGTCAGCGAATGCTATTTCGAATATGGGACGACGCTTCCGTCGGGAGACACCGTTCCCTGCGAACCGGCCCCCGGCTCCAGCGCCGGCGCCGTTGCGGTGCACGCCGTCGTGAGCCACCTGACCCCTGACTCCACCTATAACTTCCGCCTTGTTGCCAAGAACGAATTCGGCACCGAAACGAGCCCCACCGAAGCGTTCCAGACGCCGGTCGCGGTCAACATCGCGTTGAGAGTACCGTCGGGGATCGGCGAGAATAGCGAAACCGATAAGGTCGAAGCGACGCTCAACGCCACCGTCAATCCCGAAGGGGAAGCGGTGAGCGAATGCTACTTCGAATACGGCACTAGCCTGCCCTCAGGCAAGACCGCCGACTGCGAACCGTTGCCGGGGGCCGGCTCCGCGCGGGTGGAAGTGAAGGCCGTGGTGAGCGGGCTGGAAGTCGAAGAGCACTACGACTATCGGCTGGTGGGCAAGAACGCGGTCGGCCAGAGTGAAATCGTGAGCAGCGAAGGGTTCCAGACGCCCGCTGCCGTCAGCGAAGTCAGCGGATGCGGCGCGATCGTCCTCAACGAAAGTGCAACGCTGCAGGCGACCCTCGAGCCGAACCGCCTCAAGACCACCTGGTATTTCGAATACCGGGAAGCGGGAAGCTCACAGCCGTGGGTCAAGACTCCTGAAGGTGAAATCGAAAAACCTGCTCGAGAAGCCGCAAAGGCGGAAGCCAAGGTCAAGGGGCTGATCCGCAACACCCCATATGAATGCAAGCTTGTGGCTCACAATCTGTTCGGCACGAGCCCAGGGCCAGTCGGAGGATTCGTGACGGCCTTGCCGCCCGAAGTCGAGGGCGAGTCCTTCACCTCGGTCGGATTCTCGACGGTTACGCTCGTGGCTACCGTCAATGTGTGGGGCGCTCCGGATACCTACAGCTTCGAATATGCGACCCAGAAGGAATTCGAAACCACCAAAAAATACAGTCAGTCCACGCCCCCCCTGGTCGTATCACACCCGGCACGCGGTGAAAGGGAATTGTTCGTGCAGATTCCGGGTGGTCTGCAGCCAAGCGAAAACTACGACTTCCGTGTGGTCGTCACCCAACCCGAAGGCGGGGGTACCGCTACGGGCGCGGATGACACGTTTGGAACCTTCCCGGAAAGCGGCTTTGAACTGCCCGACGGGCGGGCCTATGAACTGGTCTCCCCGGCCGAAGCGCGAGGGGCAAACGTGTATGTGCCCGAAGCGCACAATGGCTCCTATCCCACGCCGACGGAGCTTCCGTTCCAGGCCGCGACCGACGGCGAAGCGGTGGCATACGTCGGTGCTCCGTCGGCAGGAGGCGATGGCGATGCCGGTGAAGGCGGCGGTAACGAGTATCTCGCGACACGTTCGGCCAGCGGTTGGAGCTCCGCGGACCTGATGCCCTCCTCGGGCGGCACCTCGCCTGCCTTCCTGGGCTTCTCGGGCGATCTGTCGGTGGGCTTCCTGGAATCGCGTGAACCGCTTTCCGAAGGAGCCCCCGGCGGCGGCTTCGACGTCCTTTACTCCCGTGCGAGCAGCGGCGCCTTCGGGCCGCTCTTCACTGAAAACCCCCAACACCGCAGCGCCGAAGAATTCGAGAGCTTTGGCACGGTCGGGCCGGCGGGCGCGGGGCTCGCCTACGCGGGCGCTTCAGCTAACTCCGAAGACGTCCTCTTCGAGGCCAACGATGCGCTGATCAGAGGCGCCTCAGACCCGGGCGCCGATGCCAACGACCTGTATGAGTCGATTGGAGGGCATCTCAGCCTCGTCAACGAAGTGGCAGGCAAAACGGTCGAAGCGACCTTCGGAGCACCAAATGAGACCGGCGATCCGGAGGATCCGCCGGACTTCAGCAATGTGATCTCGGCTGATGGCTCGCTGATCTTCTGGACCGACCTGACCACGGGGGAGGTCTATGTACGCGAGCACGGAACGGAAAACGTCCCGGTTTCGGCGGGAGCGGCGCGCTACTGGACTGCAACGCCTGACGGGCACTATGCCTTCTATACCGAAGGTGAAAAGCTCTACAAGTTCGACGTAGAAGACTCCGACCGCGCAGAACTGGTGGGCGCCGGGGCCGGTGTGCTGGGTGTGATCGGCACGAGCGAAGACGGCGAATACGTTTACTTCGTAGCCGAAGGCGCGCTCGCCAAAGGTGCCACTGCGAAAGAACCCAACCTCTACCTACTGCACGCCGGTGCCACCACCTTCGTAGCGACGCTCGCTCCCGAAGGCGCGGACGGCGATGAGGGCAACACGATCTATGGAGATGGACACGGCAGCTTCGGCGATTGGGAGCCGGGTCTGGGGCATCGCACGGCGGAGGTGACGCCCAACGGTCACAGCATCGTCTTCCAGTCCGTGCGCTCGCTGACCGGCTACGACAGCGACGGGCTGACCGAGGTGTTCGTGTATGACTCCGAATCTGGAGGCGGACTCTTCTGCGCCTCGTGTGATCCGAGTGGTGAGCCGCCGCAGGTGACCGAAGTCGATGGCAGCGGAGTGAAATCCGCCTCCTATCTGCCCGTCAGCTGGAGTCGCACGTACATGCCGCGGTGGATCTCCGAAGATGGCAGCCGCGTGTTCTTCGACACCTTCGAGCCGCTGGTGGCCGCGGACTCCAACGGGCAGCAGGACGTCTACGAGTGGGAGAGGCCAAATGCAGGCGAATGCCAGGCGGCCAAGGGTTGTGACTATCTGTTCTCCGGTGCTACCAGCCGCTCGGGCTCCTACCTGGTGGACGCGAGCGCGAACGGGAACGACGTGTTCTTCGTGACAGACGCGCGGCTGGTACCGCAGGACGAGAACGAAAGCCAGCACCTCTACGACGATCGCGTAGGGGGTCTGACGCCGCAGGCGCCCTCGGCGTGCTCGGGTAACTCATGCCAGCAGCTGCCCGTGGTGCCGCCCATCTTCTCCAGGCCGCCGAGCTCGACCTTCATCGGCGTGGGCAACTTCCCGCCAGGATCCTCGACGCAAGTGATCGTTCCGCCGCCCGCCCCGCCCGCGAAAGCCTGCAAGAAAGGCTTCGTCAAGAAGAACGGGAAGTGCGTGAAGAAGAAGGCGACGAAAACCAAGAAGAAGACGAAGGCAAAGCACGCCAAGAAGTCGACCGCCAGACGGGCCCGTAAGAGCACCGCTGGGGCACGCCGCGCCCGCCGTAAGAAGGGGCGGCCGTGAGCTCTACGAGCGGGCAAAGAGTGCGCAGCGGCGGGCTGCTGGCGCTGTGCGCAGCCGTGTCGATGATGCTGTGCGGATCGACGGCGGCCCTGGCCGCCTCCACGACACCGTCCGGGTTCGGCTTTGCGAGCGAAGGCTCAGGCAACGGTGAAGGGGGGTTCAACGGGCTGTCGCTGAACTCGCCCACGGAAGCCGACATGGCAGCCGGGTCCCACCCTCATGAATTGGCGCTTACGTTCGCTTTGAATGTGAAGAAGGGGCCGAAAGAAGAAGTGCTGGACAGCGCGGGCGGCGAGTTGAAGGACCTCACTCTGAGCTTTCCGGCCGGCCTGATACTCAACAACAACCCCGTGGTCCGTTGCTTCCGTCTGCAGCTCGACGAAGGCGACTGTCCTCCCGAATCGCGTGTGGGCGAAGTGACGTTGGACATCGCCACCGGCGCCGCTCCGCGAGAAGAAACGAGCACGCTCTACAACATGGTGCCGCCTGTGGGCGGCACCGCCGAGCTCGGCTTCAGGGTCGCGGGCGTGGACGTGATCGGCTACACGAGCGTGCGCACCAGCGCGCTGAGCGCCGGCGAAGCCGGTATCGATCTGAACATCTTCGACCTGCCGTCGGAGAAGGTCATCGGGGGGCGCATCATGCTCTTCGGTGTCTACTTCGTGACCGGCATCTATGGCGAAGGCGGACAGGACAGGGCCTTTCTGTCGCTGCCCACGGCGTGCGGGAGCCCGCTGTCCTTCGGCGCGCGGGCCGACACGTGGCAGGACGAAGGCGCATCCGCGGAAGCGAGCTTCAACTCGCATACAACCGCTGCGGAAGGCAATCAGGAAGTTGGGATCAACAGCTGTGATCAGCTCGCGTTCGAACCGAAGGTGGTCATCTCCGCCAACACCAAGGATGCCGAGACCGCGGCGCAGCTGACGGTTGATGTGAGAGCCGGCCAGGAAGGGCTGCTGCAGGCGGGCCAGCTTGGTGAAGCGGATATCGAGAAGGCGACCGTGGTGCTCCCTGAAGGCTTGGCGCTGGATCCAAATCGAGCGTCGGGGCTGACGGTGTGCGCATCCCAGCAGACCGGGATCGGTACCGAGGGCCCGCCGTCCTGCCCCGCGACCTCAGAAGTCGGCACGGTCCAGATCTCGACGCCAATGCTGCCCAATCCGCTCGAAGGCGGGGTTTACGCACTGCCCTCGCAGCCGCCCGAAATCAAGCTGCTGATTGCCGGCTCCGGGGATGGCGTCAATCTGAAGATGCTCGGTGAGGTGGTGCTCAACGAAGAAACGGGCCGCGTGACGTTGGTGCTACCCCAGGCACCGCTCCTGCCGATCAGCGAACTGCGGCTGTCCTTGAGCGGCGGCGCCCAGGGTGCGCTCGTTACGCCCGCGAAGTGCGGCGTCTACACCGCCAGCTCTGACTTCACCCCCTGGGCCACTCCCGCGCTCAGTGATGTCGTTGAAACGAGCGGGATCGAAATAGCAGATGGGCCCGAAGGCAGCCCGTGCGTCTCACCACTGCCGTTCACCCCGACGTTCACCGCCGGGTCGAACATAGACGGAGCCGGTAGCTTTGCGAGCTTCTCGATGCTGCTTCAGCGCTCCGACGATCAGCAACGCCTCTCGAGCTTGCAATTCAAGGCGCCGGATGGCGTGGAGGCGATGCTCTCCAGCGTCGCGACCTGCGAAGAACCGCACGTCGCCAACCAAGAATGCACTTCCGCCTCGCAGATCGGCCATGCCGTCCTCGGGGCGGGCCCAGGTGGTTATCCGCTGGTGCTGCCGGGCTCGGAAGGACACGAAATCCCGATCTATCTGACAGGTCCCTATGAGGGTGCACCCTATGGCCTTGCGATAGTCGTCCCCTTCGAAGCGGGGCCCTATAACCTCGGCACGAAGTTGCTCCGCGCCAGGATCGAAGTCGATCCCCATACCGCCCAATGGACGATCACGACCGATCCACTGCCGAGCATCGTCAAGGGCATACCGCTCGATCTGCGCACCGTCTACGCGGTGATCGACCGGCCAGGCTTCATGTTCAACCCGACCGACTGCAGCCCGATGTCAAGCCAGGGGAGCGCTGTCAGCCTGGAAGGCGCCAGTGCCCCGGTCTCCACACCCTTCGAGGTCGGCTCCTGTCAGAGCTTGCAGTTCACTCCGACGCTGACCCTCACGACCTCCGCAAAATCATCCGCCCAGGAAGGGGACAGCCTGAATGCGAAGATCACCTTCCCCGCAAGCCGCCAGGAAAACGTCCTGGCTACCACGCAGGCGAACCTCCAGAGCGTCAGGATCCAGCTGCCCAAGCAGCTCTCATCGCGCCTGACGACGTTGCAACAGGCCTGCAAGATCGAAACGTTTCAGGCCAACCCAGCTGGTTGTTCGGCTGCGTCGCTGGTTGGTCACGCGAGCGCCGCGACGCCGATGCTCAGTACTCCGTTGACGGGCCCCGCGTACCTGGTCTCCCACGCCGGCGAAGCGTACCCCTCGATCGTCGTGGCGCTGCAGGGTGCCGGACTCACGATCGATCTCGAAGCGACCACGTCGATCAGCTCGAGCAGTGTGACGACCAGCACCTTCACGGCGCTCCCCGACGTCCCGATCAGCAGCTTCGAACTGAACCTCCCCGCAGGCCCCAACTCGGCGCTGGCGGCAAACGGCAACCTCTGCGACGGGCTATCGGCGCCGACTGAAATGGTCGCCCAGAACGGCGCCGTCATCAATCAGGCGACGAAGCTCACGGTCAGCGGCTGTCCCAAGACGAAGGTGATCAAACCGAAACACAAGAAGAAACATGCCAAGAAGCGGCACGCCAAGCGCAAGCGCGCCAAGAAGTCGACGCGCGCCACGAAGTCCCGGGCCGCCAAGAGGTCCGAGCGCAGGAGGAAGAAGTGAGCAGATGGAACCCCATAGCCCGCGGCGCGCTGGCGAGCGCGCTGCTCACGCTGGCTGGCTTGCTCGGGAGCGGCACGGCGCTGGCGATCATGCCGCTCTCCGCCGGGCCGCTCGTCGCACCCCTCACATTCGTCGAACCACCCACCTCGTTTGGCTCCAGTGGCACGGGGCCGGGACAGTTCGGGACGGAAGGACCGGGCAGTGTCGCGGTGGAACAGTCCACCGGCGACATCTTCGCGCTGGACGGCGGTGACGGAAGGGTCGAGAAGTTCGGCCCCGCCGGTGAATTCCTCTCCGAATTCGGCACCGGCACACCGGCGGGAGCGCTGGAAGCCGAATCACGCGATCTGGTTGTCGATACCTCCACCAGCGCCTCCAAAGGCGACGTTTACGTGCTCGAGCCCAACCGCGGGACGATCGAGAAGTTCGCTCCAGCTCCCACGGTCTCCGAACCAAACGCCTACAAATGGATCAGCCAGATCCAGGCGTCAGAACTGAGGGGCCTAGCCATCGGCTCGAACGGAGATCTGTATGCGCCGCGCTGGTACCAGGGAGAAGTGCTCAGGTTCGGTCCGGCAGGCGAATCGCTGTCCACGCTGACATACCCTGAATCGATCGCGAACGGAGCGGCGGTCGCCCCAAATGGCGATCTGTACATACTCGATACCGCTGAAACCACTTCGTATTTCAGCGTCGAGAAGCTCGCGATCGGGCCCACCGGCGAAATCGAAACCAACACGGTTCTCGACCCCGGCCGCAGCGCGAGCGCCGTCACGGTCGGCCCCGATGGAGACGTCTATGTAGCCGAGCAGGGGACCAAAGGAATTGGGATCACCGAGTACGACTCCGGCGGCGCGATCGTCGAAGAATTTGGCGCAGGCAAGCTAGGCAACAACCCGTCCGGCGTCGCGTTCCTAGCGGCGAGCTCGCCCTCGACGGGTGGCTACCTGTATGTGGCCGACCCGGGGAGTCACGAGGTGCATGTGCTCGCAGAAGAAGCGCCCGCAGCCCCCAAGCCGAGCGTGAGCGGCTGCACGGTAGCGAGGCCCACGCCGGTGAGCGCGAAGGTGAGCTGCACTGTAGAACCAAACGCCGCCGAAGCCTCGGTGAGCGTGGAATACGGCGAAATCACCGCAGCCGGCCAGAGCACCACGGCCCCCCAGGCCGTCACCTCAAACGGGGAAGCGACCGTGGAAGTAACCGGGCTCCAGCCACAGACCAGATACAAGGCGAGGCTCGTGGCGACCAACGCGAACGGAACGACAAACGGCGAACAGTGGGTCTTCACCGATCTCGCGGCTGTGAACCAGGTGAGTGTCTGCACCGAGAGCAACATCGAAAACGAAGCCGCGACCCTGGGCGGCTCCTTCGAAGGCCTGGGCTCGGCCTCTTCTCACTGGCATTTCCAGTACGGCGCTGAACTGAAGCAGAGTACCGGCGAAGAGACAGTCGCGAGCGGCAAAACAGTTGACGTCGAAGCGAAGGTGGCGGGGCTGACGCCGCATACGAGCTATCCCTGCCAGTTGGTCGTCAGCGATGAATATGGCCAAACGCTCGGGCCTACAGACGAAATCACGACGTTCGGCCCGCCGCTGCTCGAAAGCGAGAGCTTTGATGAGGTCGGCTCGATCAACGCGACGCTGCGAGCGACCTATGACCCCGAGGGCCTTGGCGCTCCGTATGGCCCGGCGTACCTGGCGAGCAGCTACTACTTCGAATACGGCGTTCGCCAGGTGCACGTCGAAAACAAAAAAACGGTGGAAAACGGCTATGAATCCAAGACATCCGAAGCTACCGTTGGCGAAGAACACGGCAAAGTCACCGCGGTCGGAGCGTTGAGCGAACTGAAGCCCGCGACCGAATATCACTTCCGCGTGGTCGCGATCGACGCCCACGGCACCGTCTACGGCGAAAACGAGAAGTTCAGCACGTTCAGTGCGCGGGGCTCCGGGCTGCCGGATGGCCGTGTCTACGAAATGGTGACCCCGCCCGAAAACTACAACGCCGATGTCTACGCACCGGAAGGGCCTGTGGCGGTGGGATATGGAGATTGTGGATGCGACGGAGTGACCGCGACGCACCGCCCATTCGCGGTCGCCGCCGACGGCGACGCGGTGACATATCTGGGCGATGCATCTACCGGGGGAAACGGCAGCATCGGCCCGGGCGAGGGCGATCAATACGTGGCGACCCGCACCGCGCAGGGCTGGGTGCAACACCCCATCAGTCCAGTCAACGGCGGGCTGGACGGGCCGGAATATCACGGGTTCTCCTCCGATCTGTCGGTCGGCGTCGTGACGACCGAGAGCCAACCAGCAGAACAGCTCTCGCCCGAAGCGCCACCCGAAACCGCGAACATGTACAGGCGCGTCCTGAGCGGCCTCGAGTACGAACCACTCGTTACCGAAATGCCGCAAAGTGGCTATATCGAAGGTTATCAATCACGTGGGCTCAAATTCGCGGGAGGGTCGTCGGACTTCAGCGACATCCTCTTCGCTGCTGAAGGTGCGGGATTGCTGCCCGAAGCGAGCGAAAGCGGCGGCTTGTATGAGTGGCTCGACGGGCACCTGAGTCTGGTCACGACAGTGTGGCCTGCGGAATTCGGGTACGGCGGCGATCTGAGCAACGTCATCTCGGCAAGCGGTTCGCGCGTCTTCTGGACCGATTCGGTCAACGGGGACCTCTACGTGCAGGAGAACGGATCAACGAGCACCCTGATCGCCGTAGGCGGCGAATTCTGGACCGCAAGCAGCGACGGCTCGAAGGTCTTCTACACCAAGGGTGGAGATCTGTACGAATTCGACGTCGAATCCCAGCAGACGACCGATCTGGCGCCGAAAGGCGAAGTGAACGGCGTTCTGGGGGTCAGCGAAAGCGGCGAATACGTGTACTTCGTCGCCGGCGGCGTCCTCTGGAAACCCTCAGAACAAGAAGAAAAAGAAGCAAAAGAAGCAGAAGAAGAAATTCCTCAACCGGTCGCAAACCAGCCCAATCTCTATCTGCGCCACGGAGGCGAAACAAAGTTCGTGGCGACACTGTTGCCTGCCGACAATGAACGGCGTGGAATCAGCTACGAATCGGATTTCGGCGACTGGCAGCGCAACCTCGGCGTCCGTACCTCCGAGGTCGCGCCAGACGGCCAGGCGGTCGTGTTCGAATCGTCAAATCAGCTCACCGAATACAACAACGAGGGCTCCAAGGAGATATACGTCTACGAGGCGCAGCCGGAGACGGTCCGCTGTGCTTCCTGCCTGCCTACGGGAGAACCCCCCAGCGGGACGCCGTGGCTCGTGGTGGGTGGAGAAGAAAATCCGACCATCCAGGGCGAGTCCATTTCCGAAGAAGGCACGCGCGTCTTCTTCGACACCAACGCAGCGCTGGTGCCCCACGACACCAATGGCGTGGAGGACGTCTACGAGTGGGAGCGGGACGGCGTTGGCAGCTGCGAACAGGCCAAGGGCTGCATCTACATACTCTCGGGTGGCTCGAATCCGGATCCGTCCTTCCTGATCGGAACCAGCCTGAGCGGCAACGACGTTTTCTTCGAGGGCCGAGCGCAGCTATCGCCCGAGGACATAAACGAAAACGTCAATCTGTTCGACGCGGCGGTGACCGGCAAGCCTCCGGTGGAATCCGAATGCTCTGGGACCAGCTGTCAGGGCGTGCCTTTCGCGCCGACGCAGTTCGAAGCCCCATCGACCGTGACGTTCGCAGGTGTCGGCAACTTCCCGCCAGGGACCGAAAAGACCGAAACTGAACCGACGATGACTCCAAAGAAGTGCAAGAAGGGCGACGTCGAGAAGAAAGGAAAGTGCGTCAAGAAGAAGCCGAAGAAGAAGGCTAAGCCGAAGAAGAAGGCTAAGAAGAGCAACAAGAAGGCCGAGAAGGCCGGCAGGAGCGCGCGAACGCCGCGGGCGACGCGAGGAGGGGCGAAGAGGTCATGAGCTCGATTGTGAACAAACCGGGTTGGGCCGGCTTGACGCGCGCTGGGGCACACACCGCACGATCGTTGGTTTCGGTGATGATCGTGGCTGCGACGGTTCTTGCGATATCGAGTAGCGCGGCCCACGCCCAGGGCACTGAAACGCCCTCGGGTTTCCATATTGAAACTTTCACCGCTGAATATCTGAATCGGAACGGGACCCAGGATACCCAGGCCGGCTCTCACCCATATGAAATCGTCTACAACACACGTATTCCCGTGGTACCGCCAAATGGTTTTCCCGTAAAGGAGCTCAGGGAAGTGGTGGCTGAGCTGCCGCCCGGCTTGGTCGGGGATCCCAACGCCGTACCGCAGTGCACGCGCCCAGAGCTGGATGAGGAATTCGCCGGCAAGGAATGCCCCCTGGACACCCAGGTTGGAACGATTGGATTCTGTCTGGGCGAACAGATCTGTTTTGAAGGAGCGGAACTCTTCAACATGAAGCCACCCAAGGATTCGCCCGCCCAGATCGCATTCCAGTTCTTTGGAGAGCGGCAGTTCTTCAATACCGCGGTCCGGACCAACAGTGACTACGGGCTCACCGTGACGTTCCCCAACATCGTGCAGCGCGAGCCTCGAAGTTTTCTCATCCACCTGTGGGGCTTTCCCGGTGAACACACCGGTGCGCCGATCAAGCCGTTCTTCACGCTACCAACTGCGTGCGTGGGGCCCCTGAAGACGATCGGGCTTGCGCATCCGTGGCAGGCGGAAGGCCAGCCCATAGAAACCTCGGAAGTCAGCTTCCTGACGGAAATCAACGGGGTGCCGTTCGGTTATACGGGCTGTGAACATCTGCGATTCACGCCCGCGGTCTCGGTCGCGCCGCAGGCTTCCAACGCGGAAACCCCGGCAGGGATATCAACGGAAGTGAGGGAGCCCCAAGAAGGCATCTCCGATCCGACGGGCGTGTCGCAGTCCGACATCAAGGACGCGGAAATCGTGTTCCCCGAAGGCGTCGCGATCAACCCCGGAGCCGCAGCGGGCCTCGGGGCGTGCCAGTTCTCCGAAGACGGCGTTGGTACGACCGGTCCGCCGACGTGCCCGTCGGACTCGAAGGTGGGCACCGACGTGGTGACGACGCCGTTGCTGAAAGAAAACTTCGAAGGCAACGTGTACGTGCTGCAGTCCAACCCGCCGAACCTGAAGCTGCTCATCTCGGCGTATGCGGCGGGGACGTGGGTCAAGCTCGTGGGCAATGCCACTGTGAACGAAACCACCGGCCAGCTGACGGTCCTGTTCCCCGAAATCCCGCAGTTCCCGGTAAGCAACGTGACGCTTTCGACGAGCGGGGGAGCGCGGGCGACGCTGATGACCCCGCCGACCTGCGGAACCTTCGGAATCGGCTCCAACTTCACGCCGTGGAGCACCCCCTACGTAAAAAACGCGAGCGCAACCGACCAGTTCTCGATCAACTCGGGCCCGGGCGGGCGCCCATGCGTCTCGAAAATCTCCGAACTTCCGTTCACGCCAACGATGACGGCGGGAGCCACCACCGACCAGGCAGGCGGCTTCACGGACTTTTCGATGCTGCTGCAGCGCGAAGACGGCCAGCAGCGGATCGCTAGCCTGCAATTTAAGACGCCTGAGGGGCTGCTGGGGATGATCAGCAAGATCAAGCTGTGCGAAGAACCCCAGGCCGCCAGCGGCGAATGCAGCGCCGAATCGCAGATCGGCCATACGGTTGTCGGTGCAGGCCCCGGGCCGTATCCACTGTTCATACCCGAACCGGGCAAGCCACCTGCACCGATCTACCTGACGGGCCCCTACGACGGTGCTCCGTACGGCTTGGCGATCGTCGTACCTGTCGCTGTGGGCCCGTTCAATCTCGGGACGATCGTGGTCCGGGCCACGGTCGAAGTGGACAGGTACACCTCCCGGCTGACGATCACGACGAACCCCGCGACTCTGCCGACGATCCTGAAGGGGGTCCCCGCGGACATTCGCGACATCAACGCGGTGATCGACCGCCCGGAATTCATGTTCAACCCCACCAGCTGCGCGCCGATGTCCTTCTCAGGGACCGCTTACAGCACCGAAGGAGCCACCGCGCCGCTGACCAGTCACTTCCAGGTTGGCTCGTGCAAGAGTCTTGCCTTCGACCCGAACTTCCAGGTGTCGACGCAGGGTAAGACATCCCGCTCGCAAGGCGCTAGCCTGACCGCGAAGGTGCTCTACCCGACGGGTGCACTGGGCCACAACCAGGCGAGCTCGCAGACCAACATCGGCGCGATCAAGGTCGAACTGCCAAAGCAGCTCCCGGCACGGCTGACGACCCTGCAGAAGGCCTGCCCTGGGGCGGTCTTCGAAGCAAACCCGGCCGGGTGCCCCGCGCCTTCGGTGATCGGGCATGTCATGGCACTCACACCGGTTCTGAGCGTCCCTCTGACCGGGCCGGCATACTTCGTCTCGCACGGCAACGAATCGTTCCCATCGCTCGTCGTGGTGCTCCAGGGAGCTGGTGTCACGATCGATCTGGTCGGCACGACCTTCATCAGCAAAGCTGGGATCACGAGCTCGACGTTCAAGTCGATCCCCGACGTCCCGATCGGCCTGTTCGAACTGGTGCTGCCCGAGGGCCCTTACTCCGCGCTAGCGGCGAACGGAAACGTTTGCAACCAAACGCTCTATATGCCGACCGAATTCATCGGCCAGAATGGCGCCATACTTCGTCGCGAGACGAAGTTCACGGTTACCGGGTGCCCCAAGGCAGCGGTCAAAAAACCGACCAAGAAGAAACACGCCAAGAAAAAGCACAGCGGAAAGGGCAAGCACTGAGCGCGAGCCACTGCAGTGTGACTATCTGCCGCCGGCGGGCTCCAGCCTGACGACGTGGCGGGTGATACCTCGGCCTGTCAGCGTCACGTCGAGCGGTGCGTCGCCGAGATGGGATAGCAGCGTTCGATTCTGAGGGGAGAGTCTCGAGCGCACCGAGATGCTCGCGCCGGGCGCGATCGTGAAGAGCGTGTTGGCGAGTCGTACGCTGAGTATGCGCCTGGATACGGTCTGCCTGGCGCCCCGCCGCGAGATGAGCTCCTCTCGCACTGTGATGGTCGGCTGGGCGACCCCGGTGCAGACTCCTCCTTCGCTGTCGCAGTCGAGCACGAACGCGATGGCGCCGTTCCCGAGCGTGACGGAGTGGGCGCTGGCGACGCCGGCCAGGGTTGGTGCGAGGACGAGATTCGCCGGCAGGGATGCCGAGGCTGGAGGAGAGGTTGCGAGTGCGCGGGCCCATCCTCTGATCCAGGCTGAAACGGCGTCGACGCGTGTGAAGACGGACGGGCTGGTGGTGGCGCATTCGTTGTAAACATGGCTCGCGACGCCTATCTGCACCATGCCCCCGACCACGGACGGGTCTGCCATCAGCAACGGACCGCCGCTGTCCCCATAACATGCGCCTGTCTGGCGCTCGGGCGGGTCGATCGCGCAGCTCTGGCTCGCCGGGCTGAACTGGGAGGCTTCGCGTTCGCACGATTGCGGGCTCTGGATAATCGTCCGCGCCCACTGCAGCTGTTCGACCTGGCTGACCTGTTTGTAGTAGGTGTCGCCCCATCCGGCCAGGAGTGCCGCCGTGTCGCCATGCGGGGTGGAGGCGAGCGTGATGGCTGGCGCGGTGGTAGCAGTGGACAGCTGCAACAGCGCGACATCGCCGACGGTGGTATGACGATCGAAGCAGGGACAGACGATCACCCTGGTGACGTCTGAGACTTGCCTTTCCGATTCTGGAGCTGCCCAATCCGCGTTGCCGGTTGTGATCTTGTAGCCCGAGGCTTCGTTCACGACGCCGGTCTGCATATTCTCGGCGCAATGACCAGCCGTCAGGACCAGGTTCGGCGCCACGACCGTCCCGGAGCACTGCCCTACTCCGTTACCGCGAAAGTCAAGGACGTAGGCCATCCACGGGAACGTGCCGGGTTCCGCGGCCTGGCCGCCGATGACCGCGGCATGCGCTCGGTGATCCCGTGGCGCACGGTGGTCTGCATTTCTCGCGCCGGCGGCTGCCGGAACGGCGATGCCGGCCGTGAGAATGGCGCAGGCGAGCAGCGCCTTCGCGGGCGACCGTATGAGCGAGGAAATCACCGAACCAATATCGGCTCCAACCGCCGGAGGCTCAAACCGTCGTCCGTGACGACCGGCAGAGCCGACGTCCGGAATCGAACCGGAAACCTTCGCTTTACAAGAGCGATGCTCTACCAATTGAGCTACGTCGGCGCGGAATCGCATCGTACCGTGAGTAACGGTGGCTCTGGAATCGGGTATCCAAGGGTATGCAGACGCTTGAAGGCAAAGGTACGCAGACGCTCGAGGGGTATCGCAGGCACGCCCTGCGCAAGGGCGTCAATCCGTTCCTCTATCGCTGCGTGAGGGTGATCCTCGTGCCCTTCTTTAAGCTCTACTTCCGGCTGGAGGGCATAGGCTTCGAGCGTCTGCCCCGCTCAGGGCCACTGCTGCTGGCCTCCAACCACCGCAGCTTCCTGGATCCGTTCGTGATCGGTGCCATGATGCGCCGGCCCGTCTACTACGTCGCCAAGCGCGAGCTCTTCCAACCGCGCTGGCAGGCATGGCTGCTCAGCAGCCTCGGCGCGTTTCCGATCGACAGGGGCAACTCCGATGCAGACGCGATCGCGACCGCCAAGGCCATCCTGGAGCGCGGTGACTGCGTGGTGATCTTCCCCGAGGGCAAAAGGGTTCGTCCCGGGCCGCTGGGCGCACCCCGCCGGGGCGTGGGCCGCCTCGCGCTTGAAACCGGCGCTCACGTCGCACCGATCGCGGTCATCGGGACCGACGCGGTTCGCCGAGGCTGGCGGATACGTCCCCGCAAGGTCCAGCTGCGCTGTGGTCGTGTGACCGCCTTCCCTGCCTGTGAGCGGCCTTCGCCTGCGCTGGCGGCCGCGGTCACCGAGCGAATCTGGGCGTGCATACAGCTGCAGTGGGAATGGCTTGGCGGTGTCCGTCCAAGCGCTCGCTCGTACTCCGGCTCCGAGACGCAGCCCGCGCGTGAGAGCGTGCGCGCTGCCTGAGCTCCGAAGGCTCGAGCGGATCGGTGTCGAAGGTAGGGTGCCATGAGTGAGCGAGCAGTCAGCTACTCAGAAGTCCAAGGCCCAGCTGGACAGCGAGTTCTCCGAGCTCTACCGCACGCATCTGCGCGACATCTACAGCTATGCCTACTACCGCGTCGGCAACCATCACGATGCGGAGGATCTGACGGAGCAGACCTTTCTGCAGGCCTACCGTCACTTCGACCGGGCCCAGCGCGAATCGCATGGACGCCCGCTGCGGCCGTGGCTGATCAGGATCGCCCACAATCTCGCCGCCAATCTCTACCGCGATCGCTCCCGCAAGCCCGCTTCGCCAATCGAAGACACCGATCCGATCACCGCCTTGCACACGACCGAGGAGCTGGTGGAGGGCCGGGACGAGCTTGCGAGGGTGCTGGAGGCAATCCAGCGACTGCCCGACGACCGGCGCGAGGCCTTGATCATGCGCTTTGCCCTGGGCATGGACAACCGCGAGATCGCTCGTGCTCTGGGTCGCACCGACGGTGCCACGAAGGTTCTGATCCACAGGGCGATCAAGCAACTGGAGGGTTTCGTCGGTGAGTGAGACACTTTCCAACTTCGAAGGACTGCTCCGTGAGGCGCTCACACCCGTCGAGCCGCCGGATGATCTGGCTCTGCGCCTGGAGAGCACACTCACGAGCATCACCGAGATGGCCGCTGAGGAGCTGGAGGCGTGGGAGCTCTCGGCGATGCGCGACCCGCGCAACTGGGTGCGCCCGGCCGCGGCACTCGTGGCCGGTGGTGGAGCCGGCGTCGCGCTGGTGCTGCTCAGAGCCCGCAAGCGCAGGCCCCAGACGCCGGGGCTGCGGGGTCTGGGTGAGGCCGCTGAGCACGCTCTGCGCGAGATGGGCGAGGAGACCCGCAGGCTGTTCGGCGAGCGCTGAGCCTCGGGCTCTCCGCTTGCAGCAAAGATAGGCTCCCAGAACAGATGGCCACCTGCTATCGCCACTCCTCACGCGAGACGGCCGTCTCATGCTCCTCATGCGGTAGGCCGATCTGCCCCGATTGCATGACCCCCACACCGGTGGGCATGCGCTGCCCGGAGTGCTCGAGCCAGCGGACCAAGGTCATCAGGATGCGCGACATGGCCAAGGTGCCTCGCGTGACCTATGCGCTCATCGCGATCAACGTGCTCGCATTCCTGACCGAGCAGGGCCAGTTCACCTTGTTCGGGTCGAGCATCCACGGGAAGGTGATCGAAAAGGGCGTGCTCGATCGCTTCGACGTCGTCGTCAACCATCAGTACTGGCGGATCCTCACGAGCGCCTTCCTGCACGAGAACTTCATCCACATCGGCTTCAACATGTATCTGCTCTACCTGCTGGGGATGATGATCGAGCCCACGATCGGCTCGATCAGGTTTACGGCGATCTACTTCACAGGTCTGCTCGTCGGCTCCTTCGGCGCGCTGTTCGCGACGACCGAACCGAGCCTCGGTGCCTCGGGGGCGGTCTTCGCGCTGATGGGAGCCGCCGTGGTGGAGCTCCGGTCGCGCGGGCTCAGTGTGATGGAGTCGGGTATCGGCGGGTTGATCGTCATCAACCTGATCCTCAGCTTCACCCTGGCCAACATCTCCGTAGGCGCCCACATTGGCGGGCTCATCGGCGGTGCCCTTGCGGGGCTCGCCTTCCGCGAAGGCGATCGCCGGGGCTCGCTGGCGCTCGGCCTGGGTGCCTGCGTGCTGCTCAGCGCGGCCGCTGTCGCCGCGTCGCTGTCACTCTCAGCCTGAGATCTCCAACGTCTCCGCCGCTGGCTCGGGCACACATCCGGGATGCAGGATGTGGGCGAGCAGCTCGAGGCCATCGATCAGGCGCGGGCCAGGGCGCGAGAAGTAGGCGGAGGCGTCGACGGCGATGACTCGCGAGGCGCCCAGGGCGCCAAGCTCGCGGACATGTGCAAGCGCCTCCTCATGGGCTCGAGGTGCGTCGTAGCCGCAGGGCATCACCACCACGATCTCGGGCGCTGCCGCAGCGAGGAGCTCCCATGAGAGCGTCTGCGAGGGCTCGCCAGGGAGCCCAAGCAGATCCTCGCCACCCGCCAGGTCGATCAGCTGCGGAGTCCAATGGCCGGCGATATAGACGGGATCCAGCCACTCCAGGGCCGCGACGCTCGGCCTGGGACGCCCCCGCACTGCGAGCCTGACACGATCGATCCTGCCCGCCGCTCTGGCGATGAGCTCGATCGCCTCCTCCCGGCGGCCGGTCGCCTGGGCGACGGTCCGCACGTCGCCCAGCGTCTCGCCCAGCGTATGCGGGTCCAGCGAGAGCACCCGTGGCTTTGACGGAATTCGCCCGGCGAGCTCCTCGACCTCTTCATATGAGACCGCACAGACCGGGCACAAGGCCTGCGTGACGATCAGATCGGGTTCGAGCTCGAGCAGAGCCTGCTCGTCCAGCGCATAGATCGCGTCTCCCTCCAGCGTGCGCTCCCGCACGGCGGCGTCGATCTCCGCGGCGCTGAGGCCGGCTGGCAGGACGTCGGCGGTGACACGCGGCAGTTCCAGCGCCTGCAGTGGATAGTCGCACTCGTGCGTCACCGCGATAACCTCAGGACCAAGCCCGAGTGCGAACAGCAGCTCGGTCGCGTGCGGGACGAGACTGACGATGCGCATGACCCTGAATGTAGAGATCCAGACGTGCCGATACTGAGCAATCCAGAGGTCGACGAGGCTCTGGAGGACTCGACCTGGCAACGCGAGGGCGAGAAGTTGGTGCGCGCATGGAAGCTCGAGAACTTCGTAAGCGCGATGAGTTTCGTAAATCGCGTCGCAGAGGCCGCAGAGGCAGCCAACCATCATCCTGACATCCTGATTCATAGCTGGAATCAGGTGCGGCTCGAGCTGTCCACCCACTCGGAGGGCGGGATCACCCGCTCCGACCTGGACCTCGCTTTGCGCATCGATCAGCTGGTCTGAGATTCGGTTGCCTGCCCGGGCATCGACCTGCTTGCCTGAGCCGCGCCCCAAATCACCCAGCCAAGGCGACCTGTGCCCCTGCTACGGTTACCCCGTCGGTCACCGATGAACGACGCAGAGACGCCTCCTCGAAGTAGCACAGCCCTCATCCGGGGGGAGCTGGCTCGCGCGCTGCGCCCAGCATGTCCCGATGGGAGCAGCCAAGCCACGCCCGGTGGCGGCGACGGTCAGGCGTGAACGGCCTCAAGCTCATCTTCGCGGTCGTCCTGATCGCGATCAATGCGTTCTTCGTAATCGCCGAGTACGCCCTGGTGCGATCCCGCAGGGCACGTCTGGAGTTGATGCGCGAGGAAGGCGCCCGCGGCGCTGCGCTTGCGCTGACCCAGCTCGAGAGCATCAACGAATACATCTCCTCGGTCCAGATCGGGGTGACCATGACCTCGTTGGGGATCGGCGCGCTCGCCGAGCCGGCGCTCGCGAGCGTCTTGAGGGGCGCGCTCGGCGACACGCTCAGTCACGGCGTGGCGGTGGCGCTCACGGTGATCGTCGCCTTCGCGATCATCACCGTGGCCCAGCTGATCGCGGGCGAGATGGTGCCGAAGTTCTATGCCATCGATCGTGCCGAGTCGGTGGCGCGTCGCGTCGCCCGGCCGCTGCAGGCTTTCACGGTCTTCTTTCACCCGTTCATCACGGGGCTGACAGCCGTCTCAGGGTGGATCCTGGGCCGGCTGGGAGTGGAGATGATCCGCCCGCAGGCGGGCGGATCGCCCGATGAGCTGAAGCGCCTGATCGCCGAGTCACACGCCGGAGGGCACATCGATCCAGGCGAGGCGGGCATGTTGAGCGGGGTCTTTCACCTGCACGAACAGGAGGCACGTCAGGTGATGACCCCCATCCCCGCCGTGATCACCGTCGATCTCTCCCAGGACGTCGAGACCGCGTTGAAGCTATGTGTCTCCACGGGTCACACGAGGCTGGTCGTGACCGAGGATGAGAACCGCGATCGCGTGAAGGGGCTCGTCCACGCCAACTCGCTCTACCGGCTGCTCATGGACGAAGGTCCGCACGCGACGTTGGACTCGATCGTCCACGACGCCCCGATCGTGCCCGAGACCAAGCCGCTTGACGACCTCCTCGCCGATCTACAGCGCCAGCGCACCCAGATGGCTGTGGTGGTCGACGAGTATGGCCGCGTCGTGGGGATCGTGACCGTCGAGGACATCATCGAGGAGGTGGTGGGGGAGATAGCGGATGAGACAGACCCCACCTCAGGCGAGGTGCGCAGGCTCGCCGACGGAGACTGGTTCGTCCGCGGGCACGTGCCTGTGACCGACCTCGCCGACTACGGGCTCGAGCTGCCCGTCGACACCGACGCCTACAACTCGATTGGCGGCCTCGTGTTCGCGGAGCTGGGGCGCCTGCCCCGGCGTGGCGACACTGTGAACGCCAACGGATTCTCGATCAGGGTGGAGTCGGTGCGCGACAATCGGATCGAGGCTGTTCGTATCCGCATGCGCCATCCAGCGCCCTCCTAAAACACGTCCGGCCCGCGGGGGTGGCGGACCGGAGCGTGTGCACTGGGAGGAGGCGGGTGTGCGTTGCGACCGCAGTCGCATCAAGCAGTATGCCCGCCATCATGAAGCTGACTTAAAAGTCCCATGAGCGCAGCTGAAACTTCTCAATAGGCGTGAAATCCGCGGCCGCTCTTGCGACCCAGCGCGCCCTCTTCGATGAGCAGATTCAACAGCGGCGGGATCTCCTCGCCCAGTGTCTGGCCGATCGCCTCGGCGACATCGATGCCCACCAGATCCAGCAGCGCCAACGGTCCCATCGGGTGTCCCGCCCCCAGCCTCATGCAGCTGTCGAGGTCGGCGGCGTCCATCTTCGTCTCTTCGAGCAGCCTCACGGCGCCGAACAGATACGGGAAGAGCAGCCGGTTGACGACGAAGCCCGGAACGTCAGGGACCTCCACGGCGACCTTCTCGAGCGTCTGGCAGAGCAGGACCGTACGGCTGCGGGTCTGCTCAGAGGCGGCAATGGGGAAGACGACCTCCACCAGCTTCATCCTCTCGACGGGATTGAAGACGTGCAAGCCGACGAATCTGTCCGGCCTGCCGCTGGCCCGGGCGAGGCGCTCGATCGACAGCGAGGATGTCGTGGTCGCCAGCACGGCATCCTCGGCCACGATGCCTGCCAGCTCACCCAACAGGCCCGCCTTGACATCGTGGTCCTCGATCACCGCCTCGACCACGAAGGTGGCCCCTGCGATCCCCGCCGGGTCTGTCAGCACCTGCGGCTGATGCACTGCGACGGAGGCGTCCATGCGCTCGAAACTCCTCTGAACCTGGGCGCCGGCGCGCTGTGCCGAGGCCTCAGAGCGGGCCAGCAGCTGCACCTGAGCGTGCCTTGAGGCGGTCGCGGCCAGTCCGCATGCGATGGCGCCGCTGCCGACGATTGCGAGGCGCTCTGTAGTTGACTGACCAGTCAATCTATCTTCCACGACGCGGTAGAGTAAGGGGTGCAGGCGTTGGGCACATCCCCGGGCCCACGCCCTTCCCACAGGCGGGCAACCACGGAGGATCTTCCATCATGAGGCAACCAGAGGGCCGCGAGGTCGTGATCGTAGAGGCTGTGCGCACGCCCATCGGACGTGGGCACAAGGAGAAGGGCTACTACAAGGACACCCATCCCAACGAGCTGCTCGGCACGTGCTACACCGAGGTCATTTCCCGCGCGGGCATCGACCCCTCCGAGGTCGAGGATGTGATTGCGGGATGCGTGCAGCAGGTCGGGGAGCAGGGCTTCAACATCGCCCGCAACGCGTGGCTCCAAGAGGGCCTTCCGATCGAGACGCCCGGGACGACCATCGATCGCCAGTGCGGCTCTGCTCAGCAGGCCGTGAACTTCTCGGCCGCCCTGATCGCCGCCGGCGTTCACGATGCGATGATCGGCTCAGGCGTGGAGCACATGGGTCATCTTCCGTTTGCCGCGGGGATGAAGACCCAGGAAGAGTTCGGCTATGCATTCACGCCCGCTCTGATGGAGAAGCACAACATCGTGGGTCAAGGGCTCGGCGCGGAGATGATCGCCGACAAGTGGGAGATCCCTCGCTCAGAGCTCGACGAGCTCGCGGTGCGCTCCCATCAGCGCGCCCATCAGGCCACTGAGGAGGGTCGCTTCGAGCGTGAGATCGTGCCTTTCTCGGTGGGTGGCGAGGAGTTCGTCACCGACCAGGGTATCCGTCCCGACACCAACCTCGAGACGCTCTCCCAGCTCAAACCGGCCTTCAAGCCCGACGGGAAGATCACGGCCGGCAACTCCTCGCAGATCTCCGACGGCGCGGCGGCCGTGCTGCTGATGTCAGCTGAGAAGGCCAAGCAGCTGGGCCTGCGGCCACGTGCCCGGATCGTCGATCAGACGACGGTGGGCTGTGACCCGGTCAAGATGCTGGAAGGTCCCATCCCCGCGACCCACAAGATCCTGCAGCGCAACGGGATGCAGATCGGCGACATCGACCTGATCGAGATCAACGAGGCCTTCGCGCCCGTGCTCGCGGCCTGGCAGCGTGAGCTGAGCCCCGACATGGACCGCGTGAACGTCAACGGCGGCGCGATGGCCCTGGGCCATCCGCTCGGCTCCACCGGCGCCAGGTTGATCACCACGCTCCTTCACGAGCTCGAGCGCTCCGACAAGGAGATCGGCTTCGTCACGATGTGCTGCGGCGGCGGCCTGGGCACAGGCACACTGATTCAGCGCGTCTGATCAGTCCGTCGGTCCCGCTTCGGTCCAGTCGACCGCCACCGGCGCAAGTGCCAGCAGCGCACCCCAGGTGCTTGCGTCGGTTTCGCCCGTGGCCGGCAGGCCGCGGGCTGCCTGGAATTGCTCGAGGTTGGAGACCGTCGTGGCTTCCATGATGCCGCTCGTGGGTTGACCCGGGATCGCGCTTGCGAGGTGCTCCTGCATCCACAGCACCTGATCGCCCTTGGCTCCCTTGCTCAGCAGCGGCGAGGTGAGCTCCGGCGAGGGCATCTGCACGGCGGTGTTCAACGGAGCGGCGAGTGCTGACCAGCCGGTCGTGTTCGTTTCCTGCCAGTCCCAGAAGGAGACGCCCGTCGCACCGTAGGCTTTGGCGAGTGACCGGAAGCTCACGAGTTCAGTGCTGCTCGGATCTTCGTAGGTCTGGCCGAGCGGGAAGATCGGACGTCCATAGATCAGGTTCTCCTCGTATGTGTGGACGAAGACCTCTTCAACGCTGGTCCCGATGTCCTTCCAGTACATCTGCGGGACGTTGAACTGCGCGCCTTCCGGGCCGAGGAAGACCGAGTATGGGAATGAGGAGTGGTAATCGACATAGGGAAACGAGGCGAGCCCTATCGGATAGGTGGGGCCCACGCCTGCCCGCAGTGTCTTGATGTAGGTCTGGGCGGCACCGTAGTGGCCTTCATACTCCGTCTCAGCGTCTATCACCAGGCAGTCGGCGCCTTCCTTGACCGCCCTGATGCCCAGTTCCGCCTCGCCGACAGGGTTCGTGCCGTAGACGTATTGCCAGGCACACACCTTGAGGCCGTTGGCATGCAATTCTCCGACCAGTTGGCTGGAGAACTGACTCCAGTAGTTGGTGGAGCCATCCGAGCTCTTGACGAACACGGTGCTCACGTCCGCGGCATGCGCTTGGGCGACGATCGAAGCGACGTCGCCCTTCTCGGAGTCGCTGACGTACCAGATCCACATGCCCACCCCTTCGAATGGGCCCGCGCTTGTGGGGGTTGCCGTGACGGCTGGAGGCGGATCGGGGGGAGCAGGTGGGTGCAGTGCGTATTTGACGACATGGATCGGCCCGAACGAGTTCGAGCGCCTGCCGCCGCTCAGCAGCAGCTGGATGTGCCCGGAATGGGCCTTCGCTGGGATCGTCGCGACGAGACCCAGCACCGAGTGGTGCAGGTGGGAGATGGGCGAGTTGCGGCCGATCGGGGCTCCGATGGCATGGGGGAAGGCCACGACCATCCCGCTGGCAAGCCCTTTACCCGCGATCAGCAGCGTTCCGTGGACGGATACCTGACTGGGATTGGCGCTGCAGTGGATCGCAGGCACGCAGTGGGCGAGCGTGATCGCGACCTGTTTGCTAGCCGTGACGCTCTTCTTCTTCGAGGAGGGCGAAACGCCACCGGAGCGTTTGCTATCTGGTGGTTTCGTGCTCGAAGGCGCGGTACCGCCCACGGCGGCAGTGCCGCCCGAGCTGGTGCTCACACCCACGCGCGCGCTCCCGCTCGCACGTGCGCTTCTGTTTGAGCCAGCCGCGCTCGCGTCAGTGGCAAGGATCGAGCAGCACAGAACGACCATCGCCGCTGCCGCGAGGAGCCGGGATCGCCTGTGGTCGCCCCTGGTGGTAGCCACGAGTAATCCTTCCTGCCGCATCGGTGATTGAGGGACCGTAGCGACTATGCGCTCTCAAACCGAGCGACGCCAGTGAAGTTGCGCGAGCCCTCAAGGCTCGGCGGACCAGCGAAAGCCCGTCGTCGACGGTGAAGGGCTCAACGGGCTGCTCGGCATGCCCGCTGCGGGCTTCGGCAGGTTGAAGCCCGCGGGTGCGACATCGTTGGGCGCATCGGCGTGAAAGAGCGATGCCAGGTATTGGATCTGACCGCGACCCACTCCCAGCTCGAACTGGCCACCACCGTAGTTATCGATTCCGCGCTCAGCACAATGATCGAAGGCATCCAGAAGGTTGCGCAGCCCTCCCAGACGCGAGGGCTTGATGTTGACCATCTTCGGCGGGTACCGCAGCGCTTCGATGTCCGCGACCGAATGGATCGGCGCGTCCCAGGAGAAGCGATCCCGGTGCGCCGCGAGTGCCGCGTCCGTCTCGGGAGTGAGCGCCGGATCCTCGATCCAGGCGTCCGGGAAGGCCTCGGCGACCTTCCGATAGAGAACGGGATCAGGCTCCTGGTCGACGATCGAGCCCGAGTAGTAGCCCTTGAAGTCGACCGAGTCGACGGCTCCCGTTGCAACCAGGGAGGCGATCAGATCGTCGTTCCACGAGCTGGTGGGGTCGAGCTTGAAGCGCAGCGATGGGTAGAGCTCGAGGCGCTGACTCAGGGGCTCCAGGCTCGGTGGCTCTCCCAGGCGCAACGAGACGACAAAGCGCACCGGCTCGGGCGCTCGTCCGAGCGCCGTGTGCAGCGCGATGTTGGCCTGCCGCAGCGCCAGATCGAGCGCCGCCGACTCATAGGCCCACTTGCGGTAGCGCTGGGAGACCTCACGCTGGGGCGGCTGTGGGAAGAGCTCGAGCTCGGAGAGCCGCTGCGCGAAGGACGCCAGCGTCCACTCCCCCTCCAGCGGCAGGCTCGGTCCCGCCGCCTGAAGGATCTCGTGATCGAGAGCGTCGTAGGTGACGTCCTCACCGAGGCCTTCCTCGCCGGCGCCCATCAGCCGGATTACGGTCGAGGAGCGCTCGAACTCGCTGGAGACGGTTGCCTGCAGCGGATCGAACCGGACGCCCTCGATCTTGACCGGTAGATCGGCAAGCAGCTCCCAGGTGTTCACTGCCGGCCCTCGCGATCCTCATGAGTGCCTCCGCCCTCGAGGCGTGCGACCAGATCCTCCAGACGCAACTCCTCCAGTGCGCCTCCAACCTTCTCCAGCTCGGCGGCACACAGCTCGATCAACGTCTTGCCCTCCCTGACGAGCTCGAGTGTCTCGTTGAGGCTCGCCTCGCCCGAGTCCAGGCGACGGATGATCTCCTCGACGCGCCCACTCGCCGCCTCGTAGCTGAGCTCCTGCTCCGATTGGCTCATTGCGCAACTCGCGGTTGCCGAGTGGCGAGGCTCATGGCTGCACTTTCGCAGCGATCGTCTCGTCGGCGAAGCGCAGCTTCACGTCGCCCGCCTCGCGCGCTCGAGCGGCGGTGGGAAGTGCGTCGCCGCCGACGGAGCTCACGAGAGCGTAGCCACGCTCGAGCGTGCGCTGAGGATCGTGACCTGCGAGTGCGAGGCGCAATCCCTCCAGCTCGCGAGGATTGCGCGTGCGACAGTCGAGCAGGGTCGCGCCCACCTTGCGTTGCAGGACGAGCACCCGCCTGGCGTTCAGCTCCCGCTCGAGCGCGAATCGCCGCCTGGAACCCGCACGGGTCTCTCGCAGCTGCTGGTGCAGGCGCTGACGCTGGCGTGCAAGATGCTGGGCCGGGGCACGGGAAAGCGCTGCCAGCGCGCGTGCGCGCGAGAGCACCGCCCGACGCCCATGGTTGCCCAACCGGGTGGCAGCGACCGCCAGTTGCGGCTGGGCCAGTGCCGTCCGCCGTCCGTGATCGCCCAACCGCCTCGCCGCGGCCAGCAGCGAGGCGCGTGCCTGGCCGCAGTGCAAGCCCACCGCCGCCTCTGCCGCATGGGTCGGGGTGGAGCAGCTGAGCGCCGCGACGTCGTCGAGCAGCGTGCGGTCTGTGTGGTGGCCCACCGAGGCGATGACCGGCATGTTCAGCAGGGCGACCGTCCGGCAGAGCGTCTCATCGCAGAAGCAGAGCAGGTCGGCGAGCGACCCTCCGCCCCTGGCGACGATCGCGACGTCGATCTCACCGAGCGCGGCGAGGTCCTGCAGGGCACGCGTGATCGCGGGCGCGGCATGGCGATCCTGAACGGGTGCGAAGGCCCAGACGAGTCGCCCCGACCACCCCCGTCTTCCCAGCGCCGCGAGCACGTCATCGCGTGCCTTGCCGCCCTCGCCCGTCACCACACCGATCGTTGCCGGCAGCAGCGGCCTGCTCAGCAGCTGCTGGCGCTCCAGCAGCCCCTCCGCGTGCAGCAGCTTGCGCAGGCGGTCGATCCTGGCGAGCAGGTCGCCCTCGCCGGCGATTCGCAGGTCGCTGACCGCGAAGGAGAAGCCAGGCGAGGAGGTAGCGCTGCCGGGGTAGTAATCACAGCCCCCGGCCACGACCACCTGCAGTCCCTCGCTCACCTCGCCGACGCGCTCGATCATCGCCTCCCACTCGTTGCGCCAGCTCGCGCAGGCGATCGCCCCGGTGCCGTCACGCAGCTCGAAGTAGACCCGGGCTCGCGCTCTGCGCAGGTTCACGAGCTCTCCGACAAGCTGAACCCCGGCGAAGGAGCGCAGCTTGCCTCGCAGTGCGGCGGCATACTCGCCCACGGGATAAGGCCCCGAGAGCTCGCTTCCCACGATGCCCTCGACAGCCTGCTCGGAGCCTGGGTGAGCACTCATCCAACCCAGCATAGATAGCCGCTAGGATCGATCCCCATGCGCGTGTGCAGCCAAAAGCAGCCGCTCGGCTGAGAGCCTTGGCCAATCACAGCAAGCCCCGTGGCGGGCGTGCTCGCAAGCGCCGTCCCCGCGGACGCACCGCCACGACCCCTGTGGCGGAAAGCGAGTTCGTCACAGGCTCCACGAAGCCGGCTCGCAATGCGCAGAGCACGGGACGTGCCTCACGGCGTGAGAGCCCGCTGGCGCCCACCTATGGCGAGCGCCCGGCAGCTCCGTGGCATCCGCTGCCGCTCTCAGAGCTTCTGATCCTCGTGGGCATGATCGCCAGCGCCGTGGGTTTCGTGCAGGTGCTCGGCGATCGCGGTTCCTACGGCCTGGAAAAATTTCCTCCCGGCGCCTCGGCGGCGCTCGCGGGGATTGGTGCGATGGCAGTGGGCACGGTGGAGGTCACGATGCGCGAGCACCTGAGCGGGTATCGCTCGCATGCAACCATCCTCGCCGCGATCCCCGTTCTGCTCTTCCATACGGTGATCGTGTTCGGCGTATCGCAGTTCACCACGTTTCCGAGGTTCGACAACATCCCGCTGTTCGCGGTCGATCTTGGGCTTGGCTACGTGCTCTGGCGCGCGCTGCGTGCGCGCTTCCTGAATGCCCGCACCCTCAGGGTCAGCGGTCGCTGAGTGGTGCTGCCGGCCCGAGGGAGGGCAGGTGGTGCTCGCCGCCCTCGCCCGCCTCGCCCCGTGTCTCGCCGTTGAAACCGAGGCGCTCCAGGCGAGCGATCTCGCGCTCGCCTTCCAGCCGCGCCGGATGATCTGGTGGCAGCCCCTCGATCAGCTTTGCGATGCGATTGCGGAGTTGGAGGGCAAAGTGGGGGGTCGATGCGCCCATCAGGCGCCGCACGTCCTCGATGCTCACGTCCCTGGCAGCGACGCGGCCGCTGATCGCGGGATCCTCAGCTTGGCTCATCGCGAGCCGTCTTGTGCTCGATTGCCCATGAGCATGGGATCGTAGGACACCTGTACATATATTGTTTTTTTGAGTTTGTTACCAGGAGTAATGATTTTGGAGCGCAATGAACTCAAAAAAATGAATATACAACCCCTCCGGTTGGCCAGAAAATGGGTTCGGTGTCGCCGCGACGCGGGGAGCGCCTCCACGTCTCCACGTCTCAGGGGGCGATCTCCAGCATCCCATCGATGTTGGACTGCGTTGCGCCGGAGATGGCGGTTTCATCGCCTATCAACCAGCCGTGGTTGTAGAACCCTTTGTTCGGCTCATATTCTGGATATCTGGGGCGGATGTCGCTCAAGTAGCTCATGAGCGGTTGCGGGACAAGATTGGGAGCTTCGAGCAGCAGCAGCGGACCGAAGTCGCCACTCGCCGACAGCGCCGCGGCCGCGGGGGCATCGAGCGGACGCGAGTCATTTGCGAACACGAGGCCATGGCCAGGTTCGTCAACGCCCCAGCCAAACGTGCCGTCGCTATAGCTCGCCACCGCGATGGCGTTCTTCGCAGGATTCGCGCTCCCCACGCGTTGGACCTGGCCGAAGCTCGCCAGCTGCAAGAGCACCCCGTTGCTGATCGCCGCAGTCGGTCCGATCGCATATATCGCCGGGCCTTTCAGACGCTTGAGTGCGGTCCGCGTGGCTGTCGGGATGCCGCGCGCGGTCGTGAAGAGGATCGGAGTGTCGCTCTCAGCGGCGAGGCCCGCGGCGGGCATGGCCAGCGCACGGGGGCCGTCGGCGCCCACGATTATCACCCGGTGCAGAGGCCTGCTTGCCTGCAGCGTGCTCATCAGCTGCTCGACCGCAGCGGCAAGGACGAAGGGGTCGCTGCTCCCGAGCTTGTGCGTGCGGTAGCCCGAGGGGACCGCACTGGCCCCGATCTCGATCGCCTGAGCGCCCGCCAACGCGGGCGACCCGCGTGGATGCATCGCCGCCAGCGCCTGGGCGCTGGCGGCGGGGAGCGTGGTGCCTTCGCTGTAGAGCAGCGGGGCGTCCAGCGGAGAGCCAGCGAATGCCGCCGCCGCGAGTGCCGCCAGCCAGTCGCTGTCGGAGACCAGCACCACCGCCTGCGGGCGCGCGGACGGGCTGAGACCCGAATGTACGGCGCGGGCGACCGCGGCGGCGTCGAGGACTGGATCCGAGCCGCCAAGCCTGGTCGTGTTGCTTGTGATCAGCCCTCCCGCTCCCGCCGGGCCGATGAAGGTGCCCCTGCCTGAGCTCTCGCTCTGGCTCGAGCTCACGATCGAGGACTTGCCGCAGCCCGTGAGCGCCAAACCGAGGGCGAGCGTCACAATCAGTGTTCGCCTGGCGTGCGGGCGTGTCACGGCCGGTGTGCGCCTCGCGGGTGGCTCATGCGGGGCGCACATTAGCGGGCGGCGATTTGAGCCGGCCCCGGGGGTAGAGCGCCGCGATCGAACATGCAAGGGCTGCAACTGTCGTTGCGCTTTGGTAGGGTCTCGCCGCGAATGCCGAATCCTTGGTAATTGCCGAGGAACGGGGGACCCAAGTTGTTGGGGCGAATCCCACGGTGGACCGTGAGAAGCGCAGGCTCTTTCAGCGCTAGCCCGTCAGCTAACCCCGGAGGCCGACGAAAGAGGTTGCTGTGCGGGCACGTGCCCTGACTGGAACATTTGCTGCGTTCTTGATGCTCACCGTGGTTAGTCCTGCGCTGGCAACCACGGGGGGTACGACGCCAGGCGCCACCGTCCACAAAGGCAAGCGCGCGTCGAACACCGGCGGGGCCACGCCGACGAGCAATGGCACCACGCTCGCATCGGTGAAGAAGGGTCCGAAGGTTCCCAGCTCGCCCGTAACCTCCAAGACGATCCCGCCCCCCTACACGGGCCCCGTCTACCAAGAGCTCGACACGGGCGAAGTCGTGCCTTACGAAACGCTGACCAGCCAGAGTGAAATCGAGTCTTCCACCGGCGGCAGCCCAGTGGGCATCACCGCGGATACCAAGCCTCAGCTGCTGGTGCCGGGCACGCTGACCCGCGATATCAATGGCCTTGCAGCGGCGCCGATGTCCGCGCCCCTCGCGGTGCAGCAGATGGTCTGGGCGGGCAATCAGATCGTCGGCCTGCCCTACATCTATGGGGGCGGCCACGCATCGTTCATCTCTGCCGGCTATGACTGCTCGGGCACGGTCTCTTACGCGCTGCATGGAGCAGACCTGCTCGCAACGCCCATGGATTCCGGGGAATTCATGGGCTGGGGAGCCGGCGGTGTCGGGCGCTGGGTGACGATCTTCACCAACCCCGGGCACGCATATATGGATATCGCGGGCCTGCGTCTGGACACCAGCCCTGTCGATGATCCCTCCAATCAGCAGGGCCCCCGCTGGCGTCCGCTGAGGCCGGCCAACGCCGGCTTCACCGTGCGTCATCCCACGGGCCTGTAGCCTCAGTGCTCGGCGCAGCTCGCACTGAGCTACGCTAGACCTTGCCTTGAGTATCGCCCCAGCGAAGAGTCCACAGGAGGATTAGATGGCCGGCCTGACCGGGCGCATGTCAACCGTTGTGAAGGCCAAGGTGTCCAAGCTCTTGGACCGGGCCGAAGATCCTGCGGAGACGCTGGACTACAGCTATCAGAAGCAGGTCGAACAGCTCCAGAACGTGAAGAAGGGCATCGCGGACGTGGTGACCGCCAAGAAGCGGCTGCAGATGCAGGAGACGACGCTGCAGCAGCAGGTGGTCAAGCTCGACACCCAGGCTCGTCAAGCTGTCTCCTCCGGGCAGGAGGATCTCGCGCGCACGGCGCTGGAGCGCAAGAACATTGCCCAGACCGAGCTCCAGTCGCTCGATCAGCAGGTCGCAGAACTCGAGGATCAGCAGCAGAAACTCACTGACTCAGAGCAGAAGCTGAGGGCCAAGATCGAATCCTTCAGGACCAAGAAGGAGGTCATCAAGGCGCAGTACTCCGCCGCCGAGGCTCAGGTGCGGATCTCCGAGGCGGCGACCGGCGTGGGCGAGCAGATGGCCGATGTCGGCCTGGCGATGCAGCGCGCGGTCGACAAGACCGAAAACATGAAGGCGAGAGCCGATGCCGTGACCGAGTTGGAAGCGGCTGGAACCTTCGAAGACATCACTGCGCTCGGATCGGGCGAAGACGACATCGATCGCCAGCTCAAGTCGCTCTCGAGCAAGTCGGCGGTCGATGACGAGCTCGCCAAAATGAAGGGCGAGCTCGGCGGTGGTGATGCGCCGGCGGGGCAGCTTGAGTCCGGCTCCGAGCCGGCCCCGCGCGGAGCAGGCTCCTGCGAGACGCCAGATCGATGAGCCCTCACCGGCCGAGCCCCGGCCGAGGAGCAGTCGACATGATCGTTCGCATCTCCGGCGAGGATCAATATCGCCTCGACGAGGAGCATGTGGCCCGTCTGAATGAGCTGGACACGCGGTGATCGCGACGGTCGACGGCGGCCGCGAGCAAGACTTCGAGACCAGCTACGCACCCTGCTCGAGTTCATCCGCACGCACGGCACCCGTGTGGGCGACGCTGAGATCGAGACCTCAGACCTGATCCTGCCGCCTCCCGATCTCACGTTCGAGGAGGCCGGCAAGGAGTTCACAGGCGAGGGCCTGATTCCGGATTGAGCGCCGGCCGCGCTCTCGTCAGCGACGAGCGGGCACGCTCTGCTAGATCGGGATTCCCCACAGCGGAAACCAGCGCTCGATCTCAGGCTCGATCGGCAGTTCAGAGCCCATCTGGGCCTTGAGTTGCAAGCTCGCGCTCGGTCGAGCGCTCTCCCGGCTTGGTGCCATCGCCGCCGGCGGTGCCAGGGGTGGGCACGAACGGGTACCAATGGCCTCGCTTGTAGTTGTAGATGAAGTAGACGGGCTTGCTTGGCGGCGCTCCCGGAGGTGGCTCGCCCTTCCAGAAAGCCGAAGACAGCACACAGCAGGCGCTCACCGTGGCCGGCTGTCTCGATCGAGGACGAAACGGCATTGATGCCGACCGCCAGGTCTTCGACGCTGGGCTTGCCGGACGGGTTGCGCAGGACCATCCAGCGGTAGCCGAAGCTGTCGTCCTGCGTGGCGACGGTCGTGCTCGCATCGCCGCCGGTCGCCCTGACGACTTCTTCCATTTCGACGATCGCGGCCTCGAATTCGCTGTTGGCGAGCGGTTGGAAGACGATCGCCGCCACGCCTGATGGATCGATCCCGTGCTCGGCCTCGAGCGTGATGTAGGCGGTAGAGATCGCGAACAGCTTGTCGGGCGCTGGGCCCTTGACCTCGTGGCGGCCGGTGAGGATGTCGCGCAGTCCCACGAGCTAGGAGCGGTGCCCTGCAGCTGGGACTCGAGCTTGCTCAGCGCCTCCAGGCGCTTCTCCAGCGGCGGATGGTCGGCAAAGAGGTTCATCATCGACTTCTTGGTGCGAGCAGGAACGATGAAGAAGGCGCTCATGCCTTCGGCCTTGCGCAGATCCTGGCTGGGCACCCGCTCGATCGTGCCGCTGATCTTCAGCAGCGCCGATGCCAGCGCCGAGGGACGTCCCGTCAGCACGGCCGAGCCGCGGTCGGCGGCGAACTCGCGGTAGCGCGAGAGCGCTCTGCAGCAGCAGGAAGGAGATCGCGTAGACGATCACGGAGACGAGCAGGATGAGCATCATCTCCTCCTCCTCGTCCCGGCTGCGCCCGTAGCCGCCGCCGAAGCCGCCGCCGAAGAAGAGCGTGAACTGGGCGATCAGCGAGGCGAGCGTCGCGAAGAAGCTCGCGAGCGTCATGACCATGCACGTCGCGGTTGATGACGTGCGTGAGCTCGTGGGCCATCACCCCTTCCAGCTCAGCGGGCTCGAGCATGCGCAGGATCCCGCTGGTGGCGCAGACGGTCGCTGACTTCTGCGAGCGCCCCATCGCGAAGGCGTTGGGCATGCTCGTGTCCATCACGCAGATGCGAGGCTTGGGCAGGTCTGCCTGGACGCAGAGCCGCTCGATGATGCCGTGCAGCTCGGGCTCCTGGTCGGGGCTCACCTCCTTGGCGCCCATCGTGGCGAGCGCGATCTTGTCGGAGGTGAACAGCTGCACCAGCAGCAGCGCCACCGCGATCACGGCGATCAGGACACCGCTTGCGCCGGCTGCGAAGAGCACACCTACGAAAACGACGTAGACCAGCCCCAGCAGGAACATCGTCAGCAGCATCCGACTCTGCAGGCCGGTGTCTTTGCCGAAGCTCGAATGTCTGTTCGATGCCATGCGGCTGATTGTCGCAGAGGTGGGCCGCAAGCGGTGGAGGCCGAAGCCGGCGGGTCTGAGGCGTGTGCTTGGGTGGTGCCCTACAGTCAGCTCCACGGTGAACTTGCGCGGAGTGTGCGATGAGGCCTGAGGTCGACCTGCTGGGCATCCCGATCAAGACCTTCGGGGTGGTCTTTGCGACGGCGTTCCTGCTCTGTGGCGCGCTGGTGGCTCGCAGGCTGCGCGAGCTTGACAGACCTGTCGACTGGTCCTATGAGATCGTGTTCGCCGCACTGGCTGGAGGGCTCGTGGGCGCCAGGGGTTACTACCTGATCCAGAACTACTCGGTCGTCAAGCACGACCTGCTGAGCAGCGTGTTCTCCGGTTCGGGCCTGGTCTGGTACGGCGGAGCGATCGGCGGAGCGATCGGGGTGATCACATGGATGCGCTGGCGGAGGGTGCTCGAGCTCGTGATGTTCGACATGTGCTCGACCGCCCTTGCGCTCGGCTATGCGGTGGGGCGCATCGGCTGCCAGGTCTCAGGTGACGGTGACTACGGGATCCGCTCCAAACTGCCATGGGCGATGGGCTACCCGCACGGCACCGTGCCCACGCCGCCGGGGGTGACCGTCCAGCCGACGCCGATCTACGAGACAGTGACCATGGGCCTGGTCGCGCTGCTGCTGTGGCATCTACGCGATCGCGTGCGCCCAGGGGTGGTCTTTGCGATCTACATGGTGCTCAGCGGCACCGAGCGCCTGCTGGTCGAGTTCATCAGACGCAACAAGGAGGTGCTCTACGGCCTCACAGGGCCACAGGTGGAGAGCATCGTGCTGATGGTCGTAGGTCTGCTCTGGCTGGCACTGATGGTGCGCCGAGGCGGACTGGACGCTCTGCGTCCGGGGCCGGGCGGCGAAGGGCGCGTCCACGCCGGGGGGTTGGGCGCGGCGTGAGCCCTGTCTGCACCGCTCGAAGGCGATAATCAAGCCGATGGCAACAGGCACATCCCTCTCGCATGTCTTTCCCCTGGGCAGCCGCCTCAACGAGCTGGGTCGCCTGGAGATCGGCGGCTGCGACACGATCGAGCTCGCCAAGGAGTTCGGCACGCCCGCTTACGTCGTCGCTGAGGAGGACCTGCGTGCCCGAGCCAGAGCATTCATCCAGGCCGGCAGCGAAGCCGGTGCCGGGAACTTCCATGTCGTGTTCGGCTCCAAGGCATTCCCGTGCACGGCGGTGCTGGAGCTGTTCGCGAGCGAGGGCCTCTGGTGCGACGTGGCCTCCGAGGGCGAGCTCCATCTGGCGCTGAGAGCCGGGTTTGCAGCCGATCGGCTCGTAATGCACGGCAACGCCAAGTCGCTCGGCGAGCTCGAAGCGGCGCTCAGCGTCGGCGTCGGCCTGATCGTGATCGACAACTTCGACGAGATCGACCGCCTCGCCCGGCTGACGAGCCAGGGTGCGCTCGCGGAGCGAGAGACTCAGGCGGTGCTCGTGCGCGCGACGCCCGATGTCAGGGGCGAGACGCACGAGAAGATCTCCACGGGCCAGGCCGACTCGAAGTTCGGCTTTGCCATGGATCAGGTCCCAGCGGCGATCGAGTCGATCGAGCGGGTGCAGGGGCTCTCCATGCAGGGTGTGCACGCCCACATCGGCTCCCAGCTGATGGACCTCGGGCCGTTCCGCCGGATGGTGGCCGAGCTCGCTGGGCTGGGGCACTTCGGAGTTTGGGATATGGGCGGAGGCCTGGGGGTCGCATATCTGCAGGACCAGGCCAGGCCGCCGGAGATCGAGGAGTACGTGGCGGCGATCGTAGGTGCAGCGCGTAAGAGCGGCGTGCCTGAGAGCGCGCGCCTGCTGATCGAGCCGGGCAGGGCGTTGACGGCCAACGGGTGTGTGACTCTCTATGAGGTGCAGAGCGTCAAGCGCAACGTCTCGACGTGGGTGGCGGTCGACGGTGGCATGTCGGACAACATGCGGCCGATGCTCTATGGCGCCCGCTACGAAGCCCACGTGGCCGATCGCTTCGGCGGCTCGGTGCGCTGCGTGCTCGCGGGCAAGCACTGCGAGTCAGGAGATGTGATCGTAGGAGAGGCGCTGCTGGACGATCCCAAGAGCGGCGATGTGATCGTGACGCCGGCGACTGGCGCATATGGCTACTCGATGGCCAACAACTACAACGGCGTTCGCAGGGCGCCCGTGATCTTCTGCAAGGACGGCGACGCCCGGATCGTGGTGCGGCGCGAGAGCTTCGAGGATTTGAGCGCGCGCGATGTCGGCTGATCAGCAGATCGCCGCTGCCCCCTCGAGTGAGGTGGACAAGGAGCAGGCCGTCGCCGTTGGGCTGCTCGGCTTCGGCACGGTCGGGGCCGCGTTCGCCGCGCTGCTCGAAGAGCGCGCGGAGGCGATCGTGGCGCTCACCGGGCGCGGGGCGGCGCTGAGCGGAGTGCTCACGAGTAGCAGCGGCGACTTCGCTGAGATTCTCGGGCGCTCGGATGTCGTGGTGGAGCTGATGGGCGGGATCGAACCCGCCCGTCAGTATGTGCTCGCAGCGCTGCAAGCGGGCAGGCATGTGGTGACCGCCAACAAGCAGCTGCTCTGCGAGTGTGGCGAGGAGCTCTTCGACGCTGCCCGTGAGAGTGGGGTGCAGCTGCGCTTCGAGGCCGCTGTCGCCGGCGCGGTGCCTGTGATCCGCGTGCTGCAGGAGTCGCTCGCGGGCGTGGCGGTGGCGCGGATCCATGGAATCGTCAATGGGACGACGAACTTCATTCTCTCCGAGATGGAGCGCGGCTCGACATACGAGCAGGCGCTGACGCTGGCCCAGAGCAGGGGCTATGCGGAGGCCGACCCGTCCGAGGATGTCAGCGGCCGTGACGCCGCGGCGAAGATGGCGATTCTCGCAAGGCTTGCGTTTGGCACGTCCGTACGCTTGGAGGATGTGCGCTACGAGGGCATAGAGCATCTCCAGAACGACGACCTCCAGTACGCCCATGAGCTCGGCCTGGGGCTCAAGCTCATCGGAACTGCCGAGCGCACACGGGCGGGACTGTCGGTGTGCGTGCACCCCGCGTTCCTCTATGCGGGCCATCCGCTGGCATCGGTCTCGGGAGCTTTCAATGCTGTGACGATCGCCTCCAATGCGATTACCGAGATCACGCTCTCAGGGCCCGGCGCCGGCGGTAGACAGACGGCCAGCGCGGTGCTTGCAGACCTGCTCAGCGCGCTCTCGCTCCCCGCTCGCGCGCCGGCTCCCGCACAATCGCTGCCCCTCGTGCAGGATGCCCTGAGCGCCTTCTACCTGCACATGGAGGTTGCCGACCGCCCCGGCGTGCTTGGTGTGGTTGCCGGTGTCCTGGGCCGGCACGGTGCCTCGATCAAGTCGGTGCTGCAACGCGGCATGGGCGACAATGCCCGATTGGTCATGGTTATTCATCCGCTGGCGGAGTCCAAGCTACGTGAGGCCGTCGCACAGATCGCGGCGCTTGACTTCATGCGCTCGACGCCAAGAGCGATCAGGGTGATCGAAGAGGAGGCCTCTTGAGCACCCAGGGCTCACCAGCTGAGGTCGGTGAGGGCTCGAGCAGGCCCAGCCTGATCGAGCGCTTCCGCGACCGCCTGCCCTTCGCGCCGGATGATCCGGTGGTGAGCCTCTGCGAGGGCTCAACGCCATTGCTCTCAGCGCCGGTGCTCTCCCAGAATGCCGGCCTCGAAGTGTTCCTCAAGCTGGAGGGAGCCAATCCGACGGGGTCCTTCAAGGACAGAGGCATGACCTGTGCCGTCTCGGCGGCCGTGCGGGACGGGGCGGAGGCCGTGATCTGCGCATCCACTGGAAATACGGCGGCCAGCGCTGCCGCGTACGCCGCACGGGCTCGCATAACGTGCGCGGTGATCGTCCCGGAGGGCAAGATCGCGATGGGCAAGCTCGCTCAGACACTGATGCACGGCGGCCGGGTGATCACGCTCAAAGGCAATTTCGACAGGGCGCTCGAGCTCGTCCGGGAGCTGACCGAGACACATCCAATCGTGCTCGTCAACTCGATCAACGAGTACCGCATGGAAGGCCAGAAGACCGCAGCCTTCGAGCTGCTCGAACAGCTGGACGGTCCACCCGATGCGCTCTGTATTCCCGTGGGCAACGCCGGCAACATCACTGCCTACTGGCGTGGCTTCTCCGAGATGGACACCGCTCCAAGGATGCTCGGCTTTCAGGCCGAGGGTGCGGCGCCGATCGTGCTGGGTCACATAGTCGAGCATCCCGACACGGTCGCGAGCGCGATCAGGATCGGCAACCCGGCTCGCTGGGAGGATGCTACGCGTGCGGTCGCCGAGTCCGACGGCGCGATCAGAGCGGTGAGCGATGAGGAGATCCTCTCCGCCTACCGCCTGATGGCCGCCGAGGAAGGGATGTTTTGCGAGCCCGCCTCAGCGGCGTCGGTCGCGGGTCTGCTCAAGTACGGCGCCGACGGCGCCAAGCGGGTCGTGTGCGTGCTCACCGGCCGCGGCTTGAAGGACACCCAGACGGCCATGGAGCATCATGCGGGCGCAGTGATCCCCTGCGAGGCGCAGATGGAGGCGATCGAGGCGGCGGTGCTGGGGTGACCCGCGGGCGCCGCGTCAAGGTGCCCGCCTCCTCGGCCAATCTCGGCCCGGGCTTCGACAGTTTCGCGGCGGCTGTGGGGATCCATCTCGAGCTCGAAGTGCGCGAGACGGGCGAATTCGCGTTCCAGACCGACCTGCCCGTGTCCAGGGGTCGCGAGAACCTGAGCGTGCGGGCATTCGAGCGGCTGCATCCTGCCGATGGCCTCACATTCACGATGCGCTCAGAGATCCCGCTTGTAGGCGGGCTGGGCTCCAGTGCGGCGGCAATCGTCGCCGGGCTGCTCGCCGCCGATCACATGTACGAGCTCGACGCCGATCTGCTCGCCGAGGCGAGCGAGCTCGAGGGACACCCTGACAATGTTGCAGCGTCACTGAACGGCGGCTTCGTCGTCTGTGCCGATGGCGAGGCGATCCGCTTCGAGGCGCCCACCGGCCTCGAGGCGCTTGCCGTGGTTCCCACCGAGCCGGTCAACACCCACCGTGCCAGGCGGGCGCTGCCCGCGCAGGTGCCGCTCGAGGATGCGGTGTTCAACGTCGCCCACGGCGCATTGCTGATGCTCGGGCTGGCAAACGGAGATTGGGATCTGGTGGCCAGGGGCCTGCAGGACCGTCTGCACCAGCGACAGCGTGCAGAGCTCTACCCCCGCTCCTACGAGCTGGCGGGAGCAGCCAGGGAGCTGGGAGCGCTCGGAGCCAGCATCTCGGGCGCGGGCCCAACCGTGCTCATCTGGTGCTTCTACGAACAGACCGGTGCGGTGCTGGACGCTCTGTATGACGCGACCGCCGGCTGGGCGCAGGTTCTGAGGGCGCCCTTCGAGTCTCAGGGGGCCTACGTGGAGATGCTCTGATCGAGTCGCGACAGCGCCGCTCCCGCCGCCTTGAGCTGAGGGAGTCGAGCCAGCATCTCTCTGGTGAGTGCCACATAGTCGGCGCCAAGGTCGGGACGGTGGTCGAGGATCGAGACCGCTCGCTCAGCTGACTCGGCATAGGCGATCGATGAGCGGATGACGGATTGGAAGACCTTCTCCCCGAAGCGCTCGGTCAGCGATGCGAGCGCCTCACGCGAATGCACCGTGCGCATGTCCGCGAGGTTGAGCAGCACGCCCAGCAACTCCAGGTCGGGATTCAGGGAGTCGCGCGCGATCTCGACCACCTGCATGGCCTGCTCGACTCCCTGCAGGGCGAAGTACTGCGCCTCCGCGGTGATCAGGGCATAGTCGGCTGCCACGAGCGCGTTGACAGTGAGCAGACCGAGCGATGGCGGGCAATCGATGAGCACAATCTTGTAGTCCTTCGGTGTGTCTCCGAGCGCCTTGCGCAATGTCAGCTCGCGACCGATCTTGCCCCCCAACAGCAGCTCGGTCTCGGCGAGGCCGAGGCTTGCGGGTACCACGTCGTCATGGATCGCCGCCGAGAGCGAAGCATGCCCAGCGAGCACGTCGGCGATCGTCGGCTCGGCGTCTGGGGCGACGTCGAAATAGTCTGAGAGGTTGCCCTGAGGGTCGAGGTCCACGGCCAGCGTGCGCAGCTCTGCGCGTCCCAGGACGTCAGCGAGCGTCCTCACCGTGGTGGTCTTGCCCGTACCTCCCTTCTGGGAGAGGACGGCGATCGTCGTGGTGGCCATCGCCAGCCGATACTACGGGGACTCGATGTGAAGGCTCACACCCACGATGCGAACCGGTTCCGGGAGGCTCCTTCAGGAGTGTGCGTGCGCTGCGTCGTCGCGCTGCACCGCTCGAGCGTCGGGGGCGTCCCACTGCCGATCGTCCGCGGAGACGCTCAGAAAGCTGAGCCTGTAGCGGCCCACGACTATTTCATCGCCATCGGCCAGCACCCGCCACTCAACACGCTCGCCGTTGACGAAGACGCCATTGAGACTGCGGTCATCCAGCACCCTGACGCCGTCGGCGTGGCGGACGATCAGAGCATGCCTGCGTGAGACGGTGGGATCGTCGAAGCGCACATCTGCGGCCAGGCTGCGACCGATGCGGGTCCACTCGCGCTGGAGCTCAACGATCGTCGGCTCTCCCTCTTCATCTTCGAAGATCAGGTACTCGCCGGGCTGCTCGATCTGCTCGCGTGCGTCGGCAACCAGGCTTGTATGGGCGCTGTCCGCCGGCGCGGCACCCGCCCCGGCGGTCTGCTGAGTCGCGGAGCCGACCGCCGCCGAGAAGAGCGACGCCCGCACGAACTGCTCGCCGCCACACTCTGGGCAGTCCGAGAGAGAGTCGCAGGCGGCCAATGTCAGCACGTAGCCGCAGCGTTGGCATCGAAATGAGCCGGCTCCCGCAATGGTGCCAGACGTCAGCGATCTCATCCCGTGTCTCCCTTCGGTTTCGGCGCTGGCGCCGAAGGAACTTGTTCGGTGGAGCTTAGTGGCAATCATAACGATATTGTCAATGGGCTGTTATCGGAAAAACGAGCGGTCTCGGCCGGGCGGTGGGGTGTCCAGCGATCCGGTCTCCAGCGATCGGTACTACCCAGCCGATACCGGCTCCAAACAGGACTGCCCGGCACGGTAGACTGGCGCCCTCCCATGGACCCGGTGACCGTCTCGATCGTCATAGACGCACCCCGCGAGCAGGTGTTCGACTACCTGCAGGACATCGCCAACCACGCGGAGTTCACTGACCATTACCTCGTCGACTGGAGGCTCACCCGGATGGATTCGGTGGGTCGCGGTGCGGGCGCACGCTTCCGCGTCAAGGTGCCTGGAAATCGCTTCAGCTGGGGCGATGTCACATTCGCAGAGGTCGATCGGCCACACAGGATCGTGGAGGTCGGCCGCGGTGGCAAGGCCAACCGCATTCGCTCGATGGGTGTGTATGACCTCGCCCAGGAGGCAGGTGGCACCACCAGGGTCCAATTCACGCTGCAGACCGACCCGGCGACGTTCGCGGATCGGATCCTCGAGGGGCTCGGCACTCGAGTCTGGCTGCGGCGCAAGAACTCCCGCGCGATGCGTCGCCTGCGGTCGATCATCGAGACCGGTGAGGGTCGTGGCGCGCGCGTCACGGTTGCCGGCGGATAAACTCCCGCCCCGCATGAGGAATTCTCGGTCTCGTGGGCGTCTGCCGCTCGCACTTGCGTTGGTCGCGACGCTTGCGCTCGGTGCATGCGGTGACTCGCACACGCGTGTGACCAGCGGCACGTATGCGGGCGAGTCGGGGGCCAGCGCTCCCTATCTCAATGTGGGGCCGCTCGTCTATGAGGTGCAGCTCTCGCGGGCTCTGAACCCCTACAACGCCGAAGATGTCACATACCTGCAGGGGCTGACCGCCGCTCAGCGCACGCTCCCGCCCGGTGAGGAGTGGTTCGGGGTCTTCATGCAGGTCTACAACCAGAGTGGCAAGCCCCATCCGATCGCGACCGATCTGACCGTCTCAGACACTGAAGGAAACACCTACTTCCCGGTGACGCTGCCCAAGAGCAATGAATTCGCCTACCGGGGGGGATCGCTCGAAGCCAACAGCCAGCTCCCCGCCCAGAACTCGGTCGCGGACGCCGGTCCGACGCAGGGCGCACTGCTGCTCTACAAGATCAAGCTCATCTCGCTCGACAACCGGCCGCTGAAGCTGAAGATCGTCGATCCCGAAGACGCCTCTCAGGACGCTTCGGCTGAGCTCGACGTCTGATCCTCGCCCGTCAGCTCCTCAGCCCAGGCCGTCAGCTTCCAGCACTTGACGCGCCACCGGCGCGGCCGTTTCCCCGCCGGCGCCGTCCTTGACGAGCAGCACCCCCACGACGATGCGAGGGGCAAGCGCCGGGGCGAACGTGGCGAACCAGGCGTCGGTGTCTTCGCGATCTTTTGAGGCCCCCTGTTCCTGGCAGCGCTCGCTTGCTTGCGAGGATTCCGTGGCGCTTTCCTTGGGTTCACTGCTCGCGGAGCCTTCTTTACCCGCTTCCCGTTCCTTGGGGCATGAGCTGGGCAGACCCAATTCGGCCGTGCCCGTCTTGCCCGCGACGGTCACTCCCGGGATCGCGGCGGCGGTGCCGGTCCCGAAGCGAACGACGTCGATCATCATCTGCCGGACCTCGTGGGCCACTTGCGGACTGCTGACCGTGGTCAAGGAGGGCCGCGCCCCGAGGGTGACAGTAGGTGATGGCCTGCGACCGCCGTTGGCGATCGTCGCTGCGACCGTCGCCATCTCGAGTGGGCTGGCCTGTACCTCGCCCTGGCCGATCGCCGTCGAGCCGAGATCGAGTTCGCCCTGGATCTGCGCCGCCGGGGGCAGGGTGCTTTCGGTGGCTCCCTCGATCCCCGGTTCATGGTTGAAGCCGTACCGTTCGGCCGTTGCGACCAGCCTGGATGAGCCCACCCTGACCCCCAGGGGCGCAAACACCGAGTTACAGGACACCGCGAATGCGTTCGCCAGCGTTCCGCCGCATGACTCGCCATTGGCATTGCTCAACTTCACGCCGTCGAGGGTCGTGCTCGTCGCATAGGAGAACTGGCTCTGTGGATTGGCGATCCCAGCCTGCAGCGCGGCCGTGACCGTGACCATCTTGAAGGTCGATCCAGGCGGCTGGACGGCTTCGAGTCCGATGCCCGCCACCGCCAGGATCTCTCCGGATGGCTTCATCGCGACGATCCCGCCGAACTGACCGCCGAGCGCTTCGACGGCGGCTCTCTGCAGCTGTGGCGAGATCGTCGTGCGCACCGAGGTGGCGGCATGTGGCGCAACGCTCGCGAGCACGCGCTGCCCGGCCAGCAGATCACCGCCGGGCGTGCCGCGGAGCCGATCGTCCAGTGTCAGCTCGAGGCCGCTGAGACCGACGATCGCATTCTCGGGAACCCCTTCTTGCTCCAACGTGGAGAGCCGATCCGCGGGGATCGGCCCGACGGTCCCCACCACGGCGCTCGCGATCGCGCCGAGCGGCGAGCTGCGCTGCCCGGCGCTGAGCGCGGATCCTTCGGCGAGGACGGAGCCGTCGCGAGCCAGCAGTGCTGCGCGCGGCGGCATCGTGGTGGTGCGGCTGAGCAGCTCGCCAGGGAGCATGCCAGGGAACTCCAACGAGCGCGACCAGGCGATCCGCGTATCTTCGCCACCGCCTCGCAGCGGCAGCCTGAAGCTGGTTGAGAGCCCTCCGAACAGGCGCGTCTGAACGCGAACCGGCACCACCACCAGAGCTTCTGTGCGTTGCGAGGCTCTGCCCATGACCTGCATGCGTGTGGCGGTGGCCGTCATGGCCGCAGTTTCGTAGAGCTGCGCAAACGAGCTCATGGAGATGTTGCGGCGGGCATTTGCGTCGATGTCGGCGTACATCCTGGCGTAGTCTCGACGCGCCCAGGCCTTCACAAAGTCCGAGGCAATCGCTCGGCCATAGGCGGGGTGGTGACCCGCGCCGATGATCGCTCCGATCAGAAAGGCGACGGTGCCGAGCGCGATCACCGACCACACACGATGCAGGCGCTGCCGTCGAAGGACCTCGTGCCTTGATGCAGATTGGGAGCGGCTGGGTCTGGCCACCGCGCTGAGTGCCTTCTCTATAGCGTCGAAGGCATGATGTTCTCGTGCACGCCACGGAACGGTAGAACATGTCCATGACGAGGCTGGACTGGATCATCGTCGCGCTGATCGCGATCCTCGCCTGGTTCGGATACAGGCAGGGATTTCTGGTCAGCGTGCTCTCCTTCGGCGGCTTCGCTCTGGGGGCCTTCGTGGGGACCCGCCTGGGGCCCTCGCTGCTGCCACAGGGCTCGGCCTCGCCGTACGCGCCGGCGTTTGGGCTCCTGGGCGCACTGGTCGCTGGAGCTGTGCTCGCGAGCGGCTTGGAGGGCGTCGGCTTCCGCTTGAGACGCCTGGTCGCGATCCCGGGCTTCGGGCTGCTGGACGGTGCGCTCGGGGCGCTGCTCAGCGTGGCCATCGGCCTGGCCATTGCCTGGATGCTCGCGGCCGTGCTCGCTCAGCTGCCCGGACAGGTGCAGTTGCGGGCGGACATCCAGCGCTCCACCATCCTGCGCGGGCTCAATGAGCTGCTGCCGCCCTCCGGCCCGATTCTCAATGCGCTGGCACGTCTTGATCCGCTGCCATCGATCTCAGGTCCCTCACCCGACGTGGCCGCGCCGGCGCCCGCGATCGCCGGTGCGCCGGCGGTGAGCGCCGCCGCGCGCAGCGTGGTGCGCATCCTCGGCACGGCCTGTGGCTTGGCGATCGAGGGCTCCGGGTGGGTTGCTGCACCGGGGGTGGTGGTGACGAATGCCCATGTCGTGGCGGGCGAGCAGGACACCGTCGTGCAGCTGCAGGGCAGCCAGCCCAGCCTGCCCGCGCAGGCGATAGCGTTCGATCCGAAGGACGATGTCGCGGTGCTGCGGGTGCCTGGAATGGACGCTCCGGCTCTCAGGCTCTCCCCGGATCCCAGGGCCGGGACGGGAGGGGCGATCCTCGGCTTTCCAGAGAACGGGCCCTACGCTGTCGAGCCGGGTCGCATCGGGCGAACGCAGCGCACGATCACCGATAACGCCTATGGGCAAGGTCCTGTGTCGCGGCTGCTGACGCCGCTGCGGGGCCTCATCAGGCCCGGAAACTCCGGTGGTCCCGTCGTGAGTGCGGATGGGCGAGTGCTGACAACCGTATTCGCCAGCACAACCGGTTCTGGGCCCAGGGGTGGCTATGGCGTTGCCGACGCGACGGTCGCCTCCGTGCTGATGGGCGCGAGCGGTCCGGTAGGCACAGGTCCGTGCGCGTCGGGGTAGCGTTCCTCCTCAACCGCTACGCTGGCGCCGTGTCCAAGATGCTCGTCATCGCCGAGAAGCCCTCCGTCGGGCGCGATCTCGCGCGTGTGCTGCCAGGCCCCTTCAAGAAGGACGAGGGCAAGCTGGAGGCCGAGGAGCACGTGATCACCTGGGCTGTGGGTCACCTTGCACAGCTCGCTGAGCCCGAGGAATACGACCCGAAGTTCAAGCGCTGGCGGATGCCCGACTTGCCGATCGTTCCCGAGCACTTCAAGCTGATCGTGCGTGACGAGCGCTCACGCAAGCAGATGTCGGTCGTTACCTCGCAGCTTGCCCGCAAGGATGTGGAGGTCGTCGTCAACGCCTGCGACGCCGGACGCGAGGGCGAGCTGATCTTCGCCTACCTCTACCAGTTCGCCAAAGCGGACAAGCCCGTGAGGCGTCTGTGGCTGAACTCGATGACCAACTCGGCGATGAAGAAGGCCTTCGAAGCGCTACGCGACTCGGAGGAGCTCGCGCTGCTCGAGCAGGCCGCTCGCTCTCGCTCGGAGGCCGATTGGATCGTCGGGATGAACGCCACCAGGGCAGCCACGATCCGCTTGAAATCCTCATTTGACGGCGCGGTCTCCCTCGGCCGGGTGCAGACGCCGACGCTCGCGATCATCGTGCGCCGCGAGGAGGAAATCCGTGCGTTTGAGCCCGAGCCCTACTGGCTGGTGGACGCAACCTTTCGCGCGGCTCCGCTGGAGGGCGAGTCAAATGGCTCCGAGCGCCTCTACGCCGGTCGCTACCACGCGCCCGCGAATCGCTCGCGCAAGGCCGAGAAGACGGCGAGCGGGCCCCGGATCGCGACCGAGGAGCTGGCATTGGCCATCGTCGCGGCCTGTCGCGAGGGTTCAGGGCGGATCACGAAGCTGGAGCAGCGCGAGCAGCGCGAGCGCGCACCGATGCTCTATGACCTCACCTCTCTGCAGCGGGAGGCCAACACCCGCTACGGATTCTCCGCCAGGCGCACGCTGGCAGCGGCTCAGCGTCTCTACGAGGAGCACAAGGCGCTCACCTATCCGCGCACCAACTCGCGTTGGCTGACGAGCGACATGGTCGCCGAGATCAAGCCCATCGCGCAGCTGCTGGGCGATCGCGGCGAGTACGCGAAGGCCGCCGCCTATGTGACGAGCCTCGACCTGCTGCCGCTCGGTCGCGTCGTGAACGACGCCAAGGTCACCGACCACCACGCGATCATCCCCACGCGCGCCGAGCACAACGTCGAGCGCATGTCAGACGACGACAAGCGCGTGTACGACATGGTGACCCGGCGCTTCCTCGCCGTCTTCCATCCAGAGGCGGTATTCGAGAACACGCGGGTGGAGACGACGGTGACCCCGTCCGCGGATCACGCCGGCGCCGCAGACGGGGGAGAGGGTCCGGTCGAGCACGTGTTCAGGACGAGGGGCAAGCTGCTGCTCATACCTGGCTGGCGCGGCGTCTACGGCGAGACCGCCGATGCCGGCGTGGAGTCCGAGCAGCGGGGCGATGAGGATGACGATGTCGAACAGCAGCTCCCGCGTCTGCAACAGGATGAGAGCGTCGAGGTGCGTGAGGTCCAGAGCGCGCACAAGGAAACGAAGCCGCCCCGGCGCTACAGCGACGCCTCGCTGCTGGGAGCGATGGAGACAGCGGGCAAGCTCGTGGACGACGAGGAGCTGCGCGAGGCGATGAAGGACTCGGGAATCGGCACGCCCGCGACGCGAGCGGCGATCATCGAGCGACTGATCACCGTTGGGTACATCGAGCGCGACGGACGGGCGCTGGTGGCGACCGAGAAGGGTCTGAACGTCGTGAGGCTCCTCGATTCGCATGCACTGACCTCACCTGAGCTCACGGGCAGCTGGGAGCATCGTCTCGGCATGATCGAGCGTGGCGAGGACTCCCGCGAGCGGTTCATGAGCGACATCGTCGGCTTCGCCGAGCAGACCGTGCATGAGCTCGACGAGAAACTCAAGGGCGTTCGCATCCCACGTGCCACGCTCGGGCCCTGCCCGGTCTGCGGCCATGAGATCGTCGAGAATCGCAAGGGCTACTCCTGCTGGACACGCGATGACCCCGGGTGCGGATTCGTGATCTGGAAGTCCAAGGCAGGCAAGCAGCTGCCGGGTGCCGTGGCCAAGGAGCTGATCAAGACCGGCTACACCGCGCGCCCCGTGACCGGCTTCAAAGGACGCAGCGGGCGCAGCTTCAGGGCCCATCTCGCGCTGAGCCAATCCGAGGAAGGCAAGTGGCGGGTGGAGTTCAACGAGCTGTGGGCGCAAGAGGGGGCCAAGGTTCCCGAGGCGGAGGCGGAGACTGAGGTCGAGACCACGCCCGAGACGCCCACGGAGACTCGCAGCGCCGCCTGAGGATCTTGGTAGCGCGTCGGGTGTGTGCGCGACCATGAGCCTGCATGCCGATCACGCTTGTCACGGGACCCGCCAACGCGGGCAAGGCTCATGTCGTCCTCGAGGCGGTGCGCCGCCATGCGGCCCACGGCGAGGAACCGCTGCTCGTGGTGCCCACACGCGCCGACGTGGAGCGCTATCGCGCCGAGCTTGCCGACGGCGGGCTCGTCATGGGAGCCAGGGTCGAGCGCTTCGGGGGGCTGATCGCCGAGGCCGTGAGCCGGGCCGTGCTCGGCTCGGAGGATGCTCGCCGAAGCCCACTGGCGCGCGAGCCGCTCAGCCCCGTCCTGCGTGAGCGAATGCTCGCTGCGCTGGGGGCGCGTGAGTGGCCTGGCACCGGCGTGGGCCCGGGTTTGGCACGAGCCCTGAGCGCCTTCGTGGTCGAGCTCGAGGTTGCCCGTATCAGTCCCGAGCGGCTCAACGTCGCATTGGAGGACTGGGCGGCCGCGGAAGGATCGGTGCAAGGGCCGGGCGGGCGCCTGGAGGGGGTGGACCGCGTCCGGCGGCTTGCGAGGCTCTACGAGCGCTACCGTGCGGCGCTGCTGGAGATCGGCCGCCTCGATCCCGAGCTGCGCGCGACGGCGGCTCTCGATGAGCTGCGCCGTGCGCCCCGGCTGTGGCGGGGCACGCCGGCGCTCTTCTACGGCTTCGACGATCTCACGCCGCTGCAGCTCGACGCGCTCGAGACGCTCGGCTCGGTGGTCGGCGCGTCCGTGACCGTCTCGCTGGCCTTCGAGCCCGGGCGCACGGCCTTCGCTGGTCGTGCGAGCACCTTCCAGGCGTTGCTGCCCATAGCCGACGAGCACAGGGCGCTGGCGGCGCAAGCCGATCACTACTCGCCTGGGGCTCGTGCGGACCTCCACCACCTCGAGCGGGAGCTGTTCGAGCAGTCCCAGTCTCCGCGCCGGCGGGGAGCCGGCGCGATCCAGCTGCTTAAAGGCGGAGGGGAGCGCGCCGAGCTGGAGCTGGTCGCGGCCGAGATCGGGGCGTTGCTCCAGCGAGGCTTCAGGCCGGGGGAGATCGCCGTTGTTCACCGCTCGCCGGCAAGCATCGCAGCCCTGATCGGCGAAGTGCTCGGCTCCTTTGGCATCCCGTTCGCGTTGGAGTGCCGCAGGCTCTTTGGCCACACCGGTCTGGGTCGTTCGCTGCTGGGACTGCTCGCGTGCGCCGGCGGAGGCGACGGCGGACTCGTGCCGGGGCGGGCATCGGACCTGCTTGCCTGGCTGCGCACTCCCGGCCTGCTGGCACACCCCGAGCTCGCCGATCGGCTGGAGGCCGAGGTACGCCGTCGGGGGGTATCGAGTGCGGCCGACGCGCGTGCGTTGTGGGAGGCGGAGCGCTGGCCGTTGGAGGACATCGACCGAACGCGGCGCGCGGCAACCAGCGGACCGCTTGCGCTGATCGCTCACATCTCACGCGAGCTGACCAGGCTGTTCGCACTGCCGCGGCGACGCCTCGCCAGCGTGCTCCAGGACAACGAGCTCGACGAGGCGCGCGCCCTCTCAGCGGCCCAGCGCGCGCTCAAGGAGCTGCGGGAGCTCGCGCGATCCGCGCCAGAGCTCCTCGGCGGCATCGGCGGGGTTCTCCATGCGCTGCAAACGCTCGAGATCGTGAGCGGCGATCCATCTGGTCCGCTCACGGTTGCCGTGCTCGACCCGCTGGCACTGCGGGCGCGACGGGTCAAGGCGCTGTTCCTCTGCGGGCTGCAAGAGGGTGTCTTTCCGGCCGCCGCGGCTCCCGAGCCGCTGTTGGGTGAGGAGGAGCGCAGGCGATTGAACGAAGCCTCCGGCTTGGGCTTGCGGGCACGAGCAGATCAGCTCGCGGGCGAGCGCTACCTGATGTACGCAACCGTCTCGCGGCCTGAGGAGCTGCTCGTGCTCAGCTGGCACGCCTCCCAGGAGGACGAGCGCGCGAGCCCACGCTCGCTGTTCGTCGAGGACGTGTGCGACCTGTTCGAGGACGGTTTGGGGCAGTGGCGCCGAGAGCGCGCGCTCGGGGCGGCGGGCTGGCCTGGAGCGGGAGAGCCGGTGCTGGGCTGGGCCGAGCGCGAGCGAGCGCTACGGCTGCCTGCCAGGGCGTCTGAGGCGATAGCGCCGCTGAGCGATCCTGATCTGTTGAGCAGGCTGCGAGAGGACCGGTTGTGGTCAGCGTCCTCGCTCGAGACCTGGGCGTCCTGTCCTGTGCGCTGGCTGGTCGAGCGGCTGCTGGCGGCCAAGGGCCTCGAGCCCGATCCGGAGCCGCTGGCGCGAGGCGCGCTTGCACACGCGGCATTACGCGATGTCTTCGAGGGGCTGCGCCGCCAGACCGGTGCGGCGCAGCTCACCCCGGAGCGTCTCGAGCTCGCGTTGGGGCTGCTGCGCGAAGCCCTCACCGAGCACGCCGCTCGGTATCCGCTGTCGGTCGCGCCCGAGCGGGTGCCCGGCTCGATGCGCCGGCTGGAGCTCGATCTCGGGCGCTATCTCCGCCACGCATCCCAATGTGAGAACCGGATGGAGGCGGTCCATCTCGAGCTGGCGTTCGGCTTTACAGAGCTCGAGGAGGGTCTGCCCGCGCTGGATCTCGGTGACGGGATACGGCTGCGAGGGCGCATCGACCGTGTCGATGTGGGGCCAGGCGATACGGCGGTGGTCTATGACTACAAGGGCGAATACGCGCCGGCTGCGGCCCGCTGGCTGGGAGAACAGAGATTTCAGCTGACTCTCTACATGCTTGCCGTAGGACAGCTGCTTGGGCACGACGTCGTCGGTGGCCTCTACCAGCCGCTGCGAGGGCGCGATCTGCGCGCCCGGGGAGTGTTGCGCTCCGACGTCGGGGTCGAGGGCTGCGTATCGACAGATGTGCTGGAGCCCGAAGAGTTCGACGTGCTCTTGGGCGAGAGCATCGCCCAAGCGCGTCAAGCTGCGGCCGAGGCCGACGTGGGAGCTCTCAGCCCACGCCCTGAGAGCTGTGGCTTTGGAAGAAGCGGCTGCATGTATCCGACGATCTGCCGATGCGAGCGCTGACCGAGGAGCAGGAGCGCGCCGTGGCGCGCCGGGATGGGTCGATCCTGCTCGCCGCCGCGGCTGGGAGTGGCAAGACCTCCGTGCTGGTTGAGCGCTTCGTGAGAGCGGTGCTGGAGGATGGGATCGCCCCAGGGCGCATCCTGGCGATCACCTTCACCGAGCGGGCGGCCGGCGAGCTCAGAGAGCGCGTGCGGGCACGCCTGCGGGAGCTGGGCGAGCGGGAGCTCGCGCGCGATACCGAGGCGGCGTTCGTGAGCACCTTTCACAGCTTCTGCCTCCGTCTGTTGCAGACTCATCCGCTGGCAGCGGGTGTCAACCCCGGTTTTACGATCATCGACATGCCGTGGTCGGCCCGGCTGCAGCGACTCGCCTTTCGTGGAGCGCTTGCCGAGATGCTGGAGCGTGAGGGCGAGCGGTTCGTGGATCTGCTCGCAGCCTACGGCGCGGACCCGTTGCGCACGCTGGTGCTCGGGGTCTACGCCGAGCTGCGCAGCCGTGGAGAGCTCGAGCCGCGACTGCCAGAGCCCGCTCCAGCGTGCACGCCAGAGCAGGCCGCGGCCGTTCAGGCATGTGCGCTGATAGATGGGTTGCTGAAAGACTTCTCGGAGCGCTACCGGAAGCTGGCGCATGCGCGCGGCGGGCTCGACTTCGACGAGCTCGAGCTTCGCGCTCGTGCGTTGCTGGAGGAGCACGAGGACGTGCGCACAAGCTGGTCGGAGCGCTTTGAGCTGCTGATGGTCGATGAGTTTCAGGACACAAACGCGCGCCAACTGGCGATCCTGCGATCGTTGGAGCACGAGAACCTCTTCACGGTGGGCGACGAGCTGCAGGCGATCTATGGCTTCAGGGAGGCCGACGTACGCATCTTCCGTGCCCGGCGCTCTGAGCTGGCGCAGCGCGACGGGACCATGGAGCTCACGGGCAACTTCCGCTCTCGTCCGGCGGTGCTCGCAGCCGTCAATGCGATCTTCGCGAGGCGTCTGGGAGGCGTACACAGCCCGCTGGTGGCGATGCGCGAGGAGGAGCCAGAGAGTGAGGATGCCGTTGCCGTGGAGCTGTTGCTGAGCGACACCCGTGGCGGGGCCGCGCGCTGGCGGGTCGCCGAGGCACGCCTGCTGGCCCGGCGAGTGGCCGAGCTCGTAGCCTGCGGGGAGGCGAGCGCCGGCCAGATCGCGGTGCTGCTGCGCGCGACGGGGGAGCTGCCGGTATACGAGCGTGCGCTCCAGGATGAGGGTCTGAACACGATCGCGACAACCGGCCGGTTCTGGGATGGGCCGCAGGTCGGTGATCTGCTCGCCTATCTACAGGCGCTTGCCAATCCGCTCGACGAGCTCGCCGTCTGCTCGGCGCTCGCCTCGCCGCTGGTCGGCCTCTCGAGCGATGCGCTGGTGCTCGTGGTGCGCTGGGCCGCCGAGGCGAAGCTCGGCACCTGGGCCTGGATCGCCAGGACTGGGAGGGATGGAGTGCGAGGTCTGGGCGCACGCGACGCCGAGCGCCTGGCTGTGTTCCGCCGGCGTTTCAAGCGGGAGCTGGCGCTGACGGCGTCCTACAGCGTCTCCGGGCTCTTGGAGCGTGTGATCGCCCAAAGCGGCTATGAGCATCACGTTCTAGGGCTCGTCGGCGCCGAGCGGCGCCTGGCCAACATCCACAAGCTGCTCGCGCTCGCGCGATCCTTCGAGTTGGCTGAGAGCCCAGAGCTGCGCGACTTTCTCGAGCACGTGGGCGAGCTGCAGGGCACATCCGACGGCGTCGAGGCCGATGCCGCCGTGGCCGTGGGTGAGCTCGATGCCGTGCGTCTGATGAGCATCCATGCGGCGAAGGGTCTGGAGTTCCCGGTTGTCTGCCTCGCGGATCTGGGGCGCCAGCCGCGGGCCTCGAGCATGCCGGGACTGCTCGTGGATGGTCATCGCATCGGCCTGCGCCTCAACATGCCCGACGGCTCGGGGTCACACCCCTCGCTGGACTATGAGTCGCTGGCGTCCGAGCGTCGCCGCGCCGAGGCCGAGGAGGAGGAGCGGATCCTCTATGTCGGGATGACCCGTGCCTGTGAGCGGCTGATCTTGAGCGGGGCCGTGGACTTCGGGCGCTGGCCCGATCCGAAGCCGGGGGTAGCGCCGATCGCCTGGATCGCTCCTGCACTGGTTGGGGAGATGCCCGATCTCGCACGCGCCCAGGAGTGCCCGGTCCAGGATCTCCCATGCGCAGGCTCGGTGGCCATGACCGTGCGCTGCCAGCTGAACATCCTCATGGCCGATCAGTCGCCGCCGGGCGCAGCGAGCCGGCCCACACTGTCTGGCGCAGCGAGCCGGCCCCTGCCGCCTGTGGAGGCGATCGAGGCGATCTCAGCAACGATCGCCGCTGAGCAGAGGCCTCACCGGCAGCGACTTCCCGGCTCGCTGAGCTATACGGCGCTCAGCGAGCTCGAGCGCTGCGGCTACCGCTTCTACCTCGAACGTGTGCTGGCGTTGGGAGAGGAGCGCTCACGTCCTGGAGCCTCCTCCTCACGCGACGGTCTGCAGGCTCGCGAGCGGGGGACGCTCGTGCACAGCCTCCTGGAGCGGGTTGGGTTCGGGTGCGCAAGCGCGCCACCGGCCGCGGAGGTTGGGCTGCTCGCGCGGGAGCTCGGGCTCGAGACATCGGCGCCGGAGCGTGAGGAGATCGCACGGCTCCTGGCCGGTGCGGCCGACAGTGAGCTGGCGCGACGACTGTCTGGCGCCAGGAGCCTGCACCGAGAGCATCCTTTCGCTTTCACCCTGGGCGATGAGGGGCGACTGCTGAGCGGCGTTCTGGACGTCATCGCGATCGAGCGCGATGGCCGCCGCCTGATCGTCGACTACAAGAGCGATCACGTCGAGCCGCACGTGGATCTGGAGGATCGGGTGCGGCGCGACTACTCCATCCAGCGCCTCGTCTACGCGCTCGCGGGCCTGCGAGCCGGGGCGAGGGAGGTGGAGGTCGTGCACTGGTTCTTGGAGCGCCCGCGCGGGTGGGTGGGTGTGCGCTTCGACATCGACGCACGGCAAGCTCTGGAAGCGAGCCTGCTGGAGCGGATCGAGCATCTGGAAGAGCTTGGATTCGCGGTCAGCCCGCGCCCACATCGTCAGCTCTGCCTTGGCTGTCCCGGGCGTGGCGAACTGTGCTCCTGGCCCGACTCCGCGACCTCACGCGATCTGGCGCTAGGCTCGCTCACTGACGCCGATGTCCGCATCTGATCACTCGACCTCCGACGCTCAGCTGTTCGCCCTGGCACACCAGGACGATCGCCAGGCGCGCGAAGAGCTGGTCAGCCGCTACCTGCCCCTGGCTCGGCGGCTTGCACGCCGCTACCAGCGCACCGAAGAGCCGTTCGACGATCTCGTTCAGGTCGCTTCGTTGGGCCTGCTCAAGGCGATCGACCGCTTTGACTCAGACCGTGACGTTGCCTTTTCGAGCTATGCGGTGCCCACGATTCTTGGCGAGCTCAAGCGCCATTTCCGTGATCGCACCTGGTCGGTGCGCGTACCACGCGACCTGCAGGAGCTGGCGTTGCGCGTCGATCAGACGATCACAAGCCTCTCCGCAGGAGGCCGTCGACCGCCGTCCGTCGGCGAGGTTGCACAGGCGCTCGAGATCTCCGACGAGCAGGTGTTGGATGCACTGGAGGCCGGCAGTGCCTACAGGGCAACTTCGCTGGATGCTCCCCGCGGCGCTCAGGATGAGGAGTCGGGAGAGACCGTCGCCGACGCACTGGGGATGGAGGAGCGTGGCTTCGGACGTGCCGAAGAGCGGGCGGTGTTGGAGCCTCTGCTGGCGAGCATCTCAGAGCGTGAACGCACCGTGCTGCGGCTGCGCTTTGGCGAGGATCTCACTCAGGCCGAGATCGGAGAGCGGATCGGCGTCTCACAGATGCAGGTCTCCAGACTGATCCGCCAAGCGCTTGCCAGATTGCGAGCGAACCTGGAGGAGGTCAAATGACGCGGCACCTGGAGGGCTTCAACTGAAGCGAAGCTCGAGCAGGAGGTCCTCGCCTGCGCCTTCGGTGCCCGACTCGAAGCGCAGCTCGTCCACCACCTTTTCGAGAACGTTACCCACGCCCGGGATGGTGGCATCCGCCACGAGCTGGCGCGCACCCTGTGGCGCGAGCGCGCTCACTCGGATCTGGGCGCCCTCGGAGCTGGTCGACACCGTGATGGCGATTCGTCCATCGCTGGCATGCGGAGAAGCGTGTACGGAGAGTGCGTCGCAGACGAGCAGAGCGTCGTCGAGGCGGTTCACCGGGCACTCGGCCCGGGCCAGCACCATCGAGACGACTCGAGTGAGTACAGGTGCGATCAGCGGTCCAGTTCTCACTCGCAGGAAGGCAGTGTTATCCCGAGGAGGCTCCGCTTGGTCGGGTGGGCCGCTCATCGCGGCTCTGGATCGGAGGGCTGTTGTGCACCAGGGACCGAGAAGGTCATACGCACCTCTGTGTGCTTGTCGTCGTCGCGGGTGAGCTCCACCGCCTCGGCAAGCGAGGCGATCAGCGGCAGGCCCAGGCCCAGCCCCGGGCTGTCGGGTCGCGGTACGATCCCGTGCCCCTGGTCACGGACGACTAACGTGAGCTCCTCACCACTCAGCATCGCCTGCACCTCCAAGGGCCCCTCCTCGCCGTCGGGATAGGCATGAACCACGACGTTGGTGCAGGCCTCGGTCACCGCGAGCCGTATATCCGAGAGGGTCTGCTCATCCAGCTGCCACGCGTCACCCAGCGCGCCCACCGCGTGGCGAACGATTGCGATGTTCTCGGCTCGCGCCGGCAGCGCGAGCTCCATGTCGGGCATCATTTGACTTCCAGGTGCTCTCTGGCTGGTGTGCCTTGCATTGTTGGTGTCCCCCGCAGGCGCGGTTTTCACACGCACCGGGCCGCTTGACGGGTATGAGGCAGGCTGTTTGGGAGCTTGGTGAGCTGCCGCTGCACCGAGCATCAGCATACGCCAGGGACCCACCGAAAAGATCATCACTAGCGTGGTTCTCGAGGGCTGGGCACTGCTACGCTTTTAGGCTCCGCCTCAGGTGCCCAGCTGTGCCTGTGCCCGCTGTGTGTCGGGCCAGTACGGGACGCGCCGCCCCCCAGGAGCACTTCCATGACTTTGCACACCATGCAGCCGCCGCCGGCCGTCGGACTCTACGACCCCAGCTATGAGCACGATGCCTGTGGTGTGGGCATGGTCGCGCGCCTTGACAACGTCGCCACCCACGAGGTCGTCTCCAGGGCGCTCGCCGCACTCGAGAACCTCGAGCATCGGGGTGCCTCGGGCGCAGATCCGTGCACTGGAGATGGGGCCGGGATCCTGATGCAGATCCCCGACGAGCTGCTGCGGGCGGCCGTCGACTTCGAACTGCCCCCGGCCGGCGCATATGGGGTGATGATGTGCTTCCTGCCCAACGATCTCGTGGAGCGGACGAGGCTCGAGCAGCTGCTCGAGCGGACCGTGCAAGATGAGGGACAGCGTGTGCTCGGGTGGCGGGACGTGCCGGTGAATCCCGAGCACACGGGAGTGACCGCCGGCGCATGTCGTCCGGCCATCCGCCAGCTGTTCGTGGGTGCGGGCGGCGAGGAGCTCGATCAGGATGCGCTGGAGCGCAAGCTCTACGTGGTCCGTCGCGTCTGTGAGCTGAGCGGTGAGTCGGGCCTCTATATCGCCTCGAGCTCCTCGCGCACGATCACCTACAAGGGAATGTTGATCAGCTGGCAGCTGGGCGCCTTCTATGAGGATCTGAAGGACGAACGCTTCAAGAGCGCGGTCGCGCTTGTGCACTCGCGCTTCTCGACCAATACCTTCCCCAGCTGGGAGCTCGCCCATCCCTATCGGGTGATCTGCCACAACGGCGAGATCAACACCCTGATGGGCAACATCAACTGGATGCGGGCTCGGGAGAGCGAGCTCTCCAGCGAGCTGTTTGGGGCTGACCTGCCCAAGATCCTGCCTGTCGTCAAGGCGGGCAACTCGGACTCGGCGACCTTCGACAACGTACTCGAGCTGTTGATGCTCGCAGGGCGCTCGCTCCCGCACGCCGCGATGATGATGATCCCAGAGGCCTACGTGGGTCGCGACGACCTCTCCGAGGAGCTCAAGGGGTTCTATGCCTTCCATGCCTGTCTCATGGAGCCTTGGGACGGGCCGGCTGCCGTCGCGTTCACCGATGGACGGGTGGTGGGGGCGACGCTCGATCGCAACGGCCTGCGGCCGGGGCGGTGGGTGCTCACAACCGACGGTCACGTCGTGCTCGGCTCCGAGACGGGATTGCTCGACGTGCCGGCAGACCAGATTCTGCGCCTGGGACGGTTGCAGCCGGGCAAGCTCTTCTTCGTGGATCTCGAGCGTGGAAGAATCGTCGATGACGGCGAGATCAAGCACGAGATCGCGACGCAGAAGCCATATGGCGCTTGGTTCGAGCGCTCCTCGGTGCATTTCTCAGAGCTCGAGCCCTCCGAGCAGGTGACGATCTCAGAGGAGCCCCTTCACTCGCGTCAGCGTGCGTTCGGCTACTCCCAGGAGGACCTGCGCATCCTGCTGGAGCCGATGGCCCGCGAGGGCCAGGAGCCGGTCGGCTCCATGGGCAACGACCTCTCGCTCGCGGTGCTCTCCGACCAGGCGCCGCCGCTGTTCTCCTACTTCAAGCAGCTATTTGCTCAGGTCACGAACCCGCCGATCGACCCGATTCGCGAGGAGATCGTTATGAGCCTCGCCACGAGCCTGGGCTCCGAGCGCAACCTGTTCGACGAGACGCCGGAGCACGCGCACAAGCTGCTGCTCGACTCTCCGATCCTGCTCAACCGCCAGCTCGAGACACTGAGGCACGTCTCCCATGAGGTGTTCGCCGCCCGCACCATCTACATCACCTGGTCGCTGGAGGAGGGGGTGGAGGGCATGGCCAGGGCGATCACACGGATCTGCGCCGAGGCGCGCGAGGCGATCGCGGAAGGAGTCAACATCATCGTCCTCTCCGATCGGCTGCTCAATCCGCGCCACGTTCCGATTCCCTCGCTGCTCGCGGTCTCCTCGGTCCATCATCACCTGGTTCGCGAGGGTACGCGGCTGCGTGCCGGGATCGTGCTGGAGTCGGGAGAGCCCCGCGAGGTGCATCATTTCGCCACGCTGATCGGTTACGGCGCCAGCGCCGTCAACCCCTACCTCATGCTCGAGACGCTCGATGAGCTGGTTCATCTTGGCTACGTCGTGCGCACCGGCCCCGGAGGCGAGGTACCTCTGAGTGCCGAGGAGGCGGCGCAGAACGTGGTCAAGGCGATCGGCAAGGGTCTGCTCAAGACGATCTCCAAGATGGGCATATCCACGATCCAGTCCTACTGCGGGGCGCAGATCTTCGAGGCGGTGGGATTGCAGCCGGATCTCATAGACATGCATTTCACGGGTACGGCATCGCGTATCGGAGGAGTCGATCTGGGGGTGCTGGCCAGCGAGGCGCTCGAGCGTCACGCGCGTGCCTACCCGACCGCCCGGGCGGTGGCCCGCGGCGCCGACACCGATACCTCGGGCCCGCTGCCCGTTGGAGGGATCTACGCATGGCGGCGCGATGGCGAGCATCACATGTGGAACCCAGAGACGATCGCTTTGGTGCAGCAGGCGGTGCGCTCGGCCAACGGCGACGTGGCGGCGGCGCTCGCGGGCGATGAGGAGGCCGGCGAGAGCATCCGCGCCAGCGACGCCCACGCCAGGTACCGCGAATATTCACGCGCCGTGAACGAGGACGCCACCCGCAAGGCCGCCTTGAGAGGCCTGTTGCGGTTCCGCGCCCAGGACAGGCAGTCGATAGCGCTGGCGGAGGTGGAGCCCGCAAAGGAGATCGTGAGGCGCTTCTGTACCGGAGCGATGAGCCTCGGGTCGATCTCGCGCGAGGCACACGAGACGCTCGCGATCGCGATGAATCGGCTCGGCGGGCGTTCGAACACGGGAGAGGGAGGCGAGGATCCGGCGCGCTTCACGCCCGACCCGAACGGCGACCGCAGGCGCTCGGCGATAAAGCAGGTCGCCTCTGGGCGCTTCGGGGTCACGATTCACTACCTGGTCAATGCCGACGAGCTGCAGATCAAGATGGCGCAGGGCGCCAAGCCGGGGGAGGGCGGGCAGCTTCCCGGAGACAAGGTCGACAAGTACATCGGTGGGATTCGCCACACCACCCCTGGCGTGGGACTCATATCGCCGCCCCCCCACCACGACATCTACTCGATCGAGGATCTCAAGCAGCTGATCTACGACCTGCGTTGCTCCAACCCCACAGCGCAGGTCTCCGTCAAGCTCGTCTCCGAGGTAGGCGTTGGGACCGTCGCGGCTGGGGTCTCCAAGGCGAACGCCGATCGCGTACTAATCTCAGGCCACGACGGCGGTACCGGCGCTTCGCCGCTCTCCTCGATTCAAGCGGCGGGCGTGCCCTGGGAGATCGGTCTCGCCGAGACTCAGCAGACGCTGCTGCTCAACGACCTTCGCTCCCGGATCGTCGTGCAGACCGACGGCCAGCTGAAGACCGGGCGCGACGTGGTGATCGCAGCGATGCTGGGAGCAGATGAGATGGGGTTCTCCACGGGGCCACTGGTCGCGACGGGCTGCATCATGATGCGGGCCTGCCATCTGAACACGTGCCCAGTCGGCATCGCCACGCAGGATCCCGAGCTGCGCAAGCGCTTTCAGGGCAAGCCTGAGCACGTCGTAAACTTCTTCTTCTTCGTGGCCGAGGAAGTCAGGGACATCCTGGCCTCGCTGGGTCTGCGCTCACTGGAGGAGGCGATCGGCCGGGTGGACCTGCTCGCCGCCGAGGATGCGGTCGCCCATTGGAAGGCCAAGGGGGTCGATCTGACTCATCTCCTCACCCACATCGAGCTTCCGGACGGCGCTCCACGCCGGCGGGTGCAACCTCCGCCACGCGTGCTCGAGGATGCGCTGGACTGGCAGCTGGTCGAGATCGCCAGGCCCGTGTTGGAGCAGAATCAGAGGGCTGAGGTGAAACTGGAGATCCGCAACGGCAATCGCTGTGTGGGGGGCATTCTCTCGAGCCACATCGCCCGCGCCCGCGGCGCAGCGGGTCTGCCGCCCGACTCGATCGCGGTCGAGCTCGAGGGCTCCGCAGGCCAGAGCTTCGGCGGCTGGCTCGCTCCGGGAGTGACGTTCACGCTCTACGGCGACGCCAACGACTATGCGGGCAAGGGGCTTTCCGGCGGGGTGATCGCGGTGCGTCCCAGCCTGGGTATGAGCGAGCGCTTCATCGCCGAGGAGAACGTGATCGTGGGCAACACCGTGCTCTACGGCGCGACATCCGGCAGGGCGTTCTTCCGCGGCCTCGCCGGTGAGCGCTTCGCGGTGCGCAACTCGGGCGCCCAAGCGGTCGTGGAGGGGGTGGGGGATCACTGCTGCGAGTACATGACAGGTGGCCGGGTGGTCGTGCTCGGCCCCACCGGCCGCAACTTCGCGGCAGGCATGAGCGGCGGCATCGCCTACGTGCTCGATGAGCAGCGCAGCTTCGCCAAGCGCTGCAATATGGGAATGGTCGAGCTCGAAGAGCTCGGCGCCGCGGATGCGAACGAGCTCAGGGAGCTGATCGAGGAGCACGCGCGGCGCACCGACTCGCCCGTTGCCCTGAGGGTGCTCGAGGAGTGGGAGCAGCTGCTCACCGCCAACGCTTTCGTAAAGGTGATGCCCAGCGACTACAAGCGCGTCTTGCGCGAGCTCGCGGCGGAGACGCAGGAGGGCAGCAAGCCCGAGGAGGTGCCAGCCTGATGGGCAAGCTTGGCGGCTTCCTACAGATCGAGCGCCACGGCATACCCCAGAGAGATCCTGCCGAGCGTGTCGGCGACTACCGCGAGTTCATGCTCCAGCGCAAGGTGGGCGAGCTGCGCGAGCAGGGAGCGCGCTGCATGGACTGCGGTGTCCCGTTTTGTCATAACGGCTGTCCGCTGGGCAACCTGATCCCCGACTGGAACGACCTGGTCTATCGCAACCGCTGGCAAGAGGCGATCGACCAGCTGCATGCGACCAACAACTTTCCCGATTTCACCGGCCGGCTCTGTCCGGCGCCCTGCGAGGCCGCATGCGTGCTGGAGATCCGGGAAGGCGATGCGGTGACGATCAAGCAGATCGAGCACGCGATCATCGACCGGGCCTTCGAGGAAGGTTGGGTCAAGGCGCTCCCGCCACGACATGAGACCGGGCAGTCGGTGGCGGTGATCGGCTCGGGTCCAGCTGGGATGGCCGCCGCGCAGCAGCTGCGCCGGGCCGGCCACACGGTGGTCTTGTTCGAGCGCGATGAGGCGGCCGGCGGGCTCGTGCGCTTCGGGGTCCCCGATTTCAAGATCGAGAAGCGGGTGGTCGAGCGCCGCGTCAAGCAGCTGATGGATGAAGGGGTCCAGCTGCGCTGCGGTGTGGACGTGGGCAGCGACGTGACCGTCGAGGAGTTGCTCGGGCGCCACGACGCGATCGTGCTGGCGACCGGCTCACGCGTGCCCAGGGATCTACCGGTCCAGGGCAGAGAGCTCGAGGGAGTGCATTTCGCGATGGATTACCTCTATCAGCGCAACCGCTGGGTGGCGCTCGAGCTCGGCCCGGAGCCGACCGCCGCGCAGCCCGCAATCGTCACACCGATCACTGCGAAGGACAAGGACGTGATCGTGATCGGAGGCGGCGACACCGGCGCTGACTGCGTGGGCAACGCGCTGCGCGAGGGTGCCTCCTCGATCGTGCAGCTGGAGCTTCTGCCCGAGCCACCCGCAAGGCGCCCCGATGATCGCACCCCCTGGCCGCAGTGGCCGCTCAAGTACCGCATGAGCTATGCGATGGAGGAGGCCAGGGAGACAGGGGTCGGCGAGCAGGACTATTCGGTCGTGACCACCCAGCTGAGCGCTGGCCCGGACGGTGCGCTCGCGCACTTGCACATCGCCAGGGCCGAGCCTGAGCCGCCGTTCGGCCCGATCGCTCACACCGAACGCGAGCTTCCCGCCCAGCTGGTCCTGCTGGCGATGGGCTTCCTCGGACCGGAGCAGCAGCTGCTCGACCAGCTCGGCGTGCAGCGCGATGAGCGCAGCAACGTCAAGTCGACCGCTCCCTATACGACATCGGTCGAGGGGGTCTTCGCTGCCGGGGATGCCCGCAGGGGCCAGTCGTTGATCGTGTGGGCGATCAACGAGGGCCGCCAATGCGCGCGCATGGTCGACCGCTATCTCGCGGGTCTGCGGGTCGACGGGCTTGGAGAGGCCAGCTCTGGAGACGCTCAGAATGTCCCGCGGGACATGGCACTCAGCGGCAGCGCCGATGCGGACTCCGGGCCCGAGGGCCCACCGCAGCACGTCGGCCCCGGCATCGGCGCCGAGTAGACGAAAAGCCGATTTGTTCTGGCCGCAGGGCCCGCTAGCGTGCCCGGTGCACTGGGAGCCTCGAAAGCGGGACTCCCTCAAATAACAGGGGAGTTCTACCTAATGATCGCAAGAATTTCTGCTCGCGCCGGAGTGAGCGGCCTGCTGTGCGTGTTTGCGCTGGGCGCGCTCACGCTGCCCGCCGGCGCGCTCGCCTCACACGGCCACAAGGGCGCCAAGGCGCATCGCGCGAAGGCGAAGAAAAAAGCCAGCAAAGGCACGTCGGTGACAGTCAAGTGCGCCTCAGTTGGCGTGACGTGCAAGGGCAAGCCAGGTCCTACCGGGCCGCAGGGTCTGCAGGGTCCAGCTGGTCCAGCTGGAGCGCCTGGAGCTCCGGGTGTCAACGGCGCAAGTGTCGCAGCGCGGAGCCGCAATACCGGCCCAATCGCGGCTATCAGCGGCGAAGCCTCGCCCCAGCGCAAATCCGAATGCGAAGTGGAAGCTGTTCTTTTGTGCGCGGCCAAGGTCCCGTTGAGTCCTGGGAGCTGGACCGAGGGCGCGCTGGAAGACGATCAGCTGATCGGCTCTATCACGGTCGCCTTTCCATCGGAGTTGGCGTGTGGCTACGAAGAATCGAGCAAACTGGAACCAGATCGCCTGACAGCGTACGTGGAAGTCGACAAAGTGATCGTCGGCCTCGCCGTGCCAGAGGGATCCACGTCCCCGGTGACGGTGACGCGGCCCATCATCCTCGAATTGGGGATTCTCGGCGCCGATGAGGAGGAAGAGATCGGACCATCGTTCTTCCTGGGCGATGGCTCCTCTCAGGTGCACACGATCGGCGCTCAGGTCGGGGATGAGTGCAAGAACTCGAGCCATGCGGTCGTGACCAGCCTTGCCGTCGACGTCCTCGGCACGACCTGAGCCATGAGTGCAACTATGAGAAGCGCGTCGAGATGGGCGTTTGCCGTGATCGCGGCTGCGGTGCTGGCGGTGGCCGCGGCGCCGGCGATGGCTCACTCCCACCGACGCCCAAAGAGTGCTCATGTGACCAAGAAGACGAAAAAGAAAGCACCCGTCCTGGTGCGCTGCGCGGGGGTCACGGTCACGTGCCACACCCACGCTGGACCGGCGGGACCGCAGGGACCGGTCGGCGTGGCCGGCCCGCAGGGCGCACCGGGTGCGTCGGGCGCGGCCGGCCAGGGGATCGCCTACCGGATTCGCTCGACCGGCACGGTGGTGAGTAGTAACTCCAAACCGACGGCGATACCGCTCTCGCCGGCGGCGTTCCAACAGCCTGCCGACTCAGACGAGCGTCTGCTGGGAACGATGACGGTGAGATTCCCAACCGGTGACTGTGCTGAAAACTCCAAAAAAGAAACCGAAGACATCGGGAGCTTCGAAGCAGATGTGACGCTTGACGGCGAAGTCGTTGGTATCGCCGTGCTCGAGGCTGAACCGTACAAGCCGAGGTCAGTGCACACCATTCCCATAGTCTGGACGGGTGGTGTGGAAGACAACTACGAAGATCTCGGCGACACGTTGTCCCTGCCGTTGGAAGCACCGGCCAGCCAGCATCTGCTGGCGGTCGAAGTCGGCGATGACTGCTCGCTGAGCGGAGCGAGCCACTTCGCGGTGGAAGGCGTCGCGATCGACGTGCTGAGCGCGGGCTGAGTAGAGCAAGCTGACCAGAGCTCACGAGGGGGCTCGACGCAAGGTGCGTCGAGCCCCCTCGGTTTTTCTCTAGGCTGGAGTGGATGAGCCACGCCGCCCACGTCGAGCAAGACGATCGATCGCAGATGGCCCTGCCGCGGGCGTGCATCATCGGTGCCGGCTCTTCTGGCATCGCCGCTGTAAAGGCGCTGCACGAGCGGTCGATCCCGTTTGACTGCTTCGAGAAGTCCGATCAGGTAGGCGGGAACTGGGTCTTCGGCAACCGCAACGGGATGTCCTCCTCCTACTCGACGCTGCACATCAACACCTCGCGCGAGCGGATGGAGTACGCCGACTTCCCGATGCCGAAGTCCTATCCCGACTTTCCCAAGCACGACCAGATCGCACGCTACTTCAACGATTACGTCGACCACTTCGGGCTGCGCGAGCAGATCACCTTCAACACGGGCGTGGAGCACGTCTCCAGGGGCGAGGACGGCACGTGGGTGCTGACGCTCGAGGGCGGAGAGAGCCGTCGCTATGACGCGCTGCTCGTCGCCAACGGCCACCACTGGGACCCGCGCTGGCCCGAGCCGCCGCTGCCTGGCTCATTCAGCGGCGAGATCATGCACTCGCATGCCTATCACGACCCAGAGCAGCTGGCCGGCAAGCGGGTCGTCGTGATCGGGATGGGCAACTCGGCGCTCGACATCGCCGTCGATTCCTCCTATCACGCCGCGTCGACCACGCTCGTGGCTCGCAAAGGCGCGCACATCGTGCCCAAGTACATCCTGGGCAGGCCGCTCGATGCCGGCGTGAGACCCACCCGCTTCCCGTTCCAGGTGATGCTGCTGGGGATGCAGCTGGTCCTGCGCCTGACGGTGGGGCCGATGGACCGCTACGGGCTGCCCAATCCCGATCACCGCCTGGGGCGTACCCATCCTGCGGTCTCCACACGGATCCTCGACAGGCTCGCTCACGGCGCGATCACCGCCAAACCCGAGATCTCAATGCTCGAGGGCAGCCTGGTGACCTATGCCGACGGGACCGAGCAGGAGGCCGATCTGATCGTCTGCTGCACCGGCTACAAGATCAGCTTCCCCTTCTTCGACGAGCAGCTCTTCTCCGCGCCGGAGAACCGGCTCACCCTCTACAAGCGGATCTTCGCGCCGGCGCATCCAGGGCTGTACTTCATCGGCTTCGTTCAGCCCTGGGGTGCGATCATGCCGATCGCCGAGGCACAGAGCCAGCTCGTGGGAGAGCACCTGCTGGGGATGTACTCGCTACCCTCCAAGACCGAGATGCAAAGCGACATTCAGCGCATGCTGCGCCGCCAGAGCAGGCGCTATCTGCCATCCAAGCGGCATACGATCCAGGTCGACTTCTCCAACTACATGGTCGAGCTCGATGACGAGCGTCGCGCCGGCATAGCGCGGGCTCGGTCGGGCGACTTTGCGTTGCCAGTGCAGGCGCTCGCCGCATAAATGCCCACTTTCTGCCGCCACAACCGCTTTGTGGAGCGGTGTCCAATCTGCGCGGAGACGCTGCCCGGCTCCACGGGGACGCGCTCCCACGCGGGGCGGCAAGGCTCGCAACGCTCGACCGCGGCCAGCGCCCGCAGGGAGCGCTCAGAGCGCGGGCCCCACGGCCAGGGCGCCGGGCGTGGGAGGGCTCAGATCAAGGTCTATGACGACGGTGCCAAGCGAGCACAGGACGATGGCTACAGCTGCTCGCTGGTACCTGGGATCCGCTCCTCTGGAGATGCAGGGCGCCTTGGACAGGAGATCGGCTTCGCCAACGGGCGTCTGCTGGCCCTCGCGACCGACCCGCCCGGCCTCTATGGGGAGGCACGGCTGCTCGGCGTCCAAGGAGAGCTCGAGCTAGCGACCTGGATCTGCTTCCTGGCGGCCTATCTCTCGCCGCTGGAGGATGAGGATCCCTTTGCAGGCATTCGCGAAGCGCTCGCCCTCGCTCCCACGCCCGAGGCAGCCGAGGATCCAGAGCTTCGATTGGAGGAGATCGCGCTCGGTCCGCGCACCTCCCATCAGCCCGCCAACGGCAGGGACACACTGATTGCCTACCGGCGCTGGAGCGAGCAGGCCGGATCTCAGGTCGCCGCGTTCTCCGGAGACGAGGGCTGGAGCCCGGAGCGGCGCTTCGAGCGCATCTTCGAGCGACTCGCGCTCCCAGGGCTCGCTCGCTCAGGGCGCTACGAGGTGCTCGTTACGCTCGGCAGGCTGGGCATCTATGACCTGCGGGCCGACTCACTGCATCTCGGTGCTCAGAGCCAGCGCCCCGCCGGCGGCGGAGCTCCGATGAGCGACGCGACCATCTTGGCTGCCAAGCGGGTCTTTGGCATCGGCGACCCGCTGTTGCTCGAGCGCCGTGCTCACGAGTTGGCGCTGGCCTGCTCGGTGCCGATCGACACGCTGGATCAAGCGCTCGCCAACTGGGGCGCCTCCGAGCGGGCGAGCATGGGTGTCACTGCGGAATGCCTGGATCACCAGGCGCGCGAGCGCGCTGACCTGGCGCTGGAGCTCAATCGTCAACCAGCTCAAAGCTTCGACTCACCGCTCCCCTGACGAGCTCGATGTCCAGGCCGATATCCACGAGCTGATCTGAACCGGCGAAGGCGCGCTCGGCCAGCAGGTAGAGCGCCAGCAGCGTGCCCGCCTTCAACCCGCCGCGAAGCGCGGCGACGGCGACGATCACTATCGGCCCGAGGTTGGCCAAAGCTCCCGAGGCGTATAGATTGGCGGCCTCCAGCCATCCGACATGCACGTCGCGATGCAGCACCCTGGTGGCGGCAATGCGAAAGCGCTGCCTCGCGGCCGCGCGATCCAGGCGCTCGCCGAGCTCGATCGCAAGGCTGGCGCTCATCTGCTCCAGCGCCTCCTGGCGTGCCTCGCTCGCGGCGGCCACCGGCGCCTGGGCGAACCGCATCGCCAGGCCGGTGATCGCCATCAGACCGATCGCGAGCACCGCCGAGAGCGGCTCGATCACGCCCAGTGCGATCAGCGCGCTCACGAGCTGAAAGAGGCTTAGGACTGCGCTATCAAAGGGCGCCACCAGCAGCTCTTGCAGCGCTTCGGCGTCGGAGATGAAGCGTGATGCAAGGCCGGCTGTCTGTCCACGATCCTGTTCAGGACGGCGCTGTACGCCCGCGAACATCAGCAGCCTGAGATCTCTGTAGAGGCGTGCGCTCGCCCTTGCGAAGAAGGTGTCAGAGAACGCGAAGGCGAACGCTTCGAGCACGATCGCCCCGACGATCAGTACGAGCAGCCAGTCGGTGCCGGTCGTGTGGTGGCTCTCGAGCAGTCCATTGATGAGCGCGCCGAGCGCGAGCGGCGGCACGAGGCCCAGCAGTGCGCCTGCAGCCGTCAGGGCCACCATTGCCGCCAGTGCCCGTCTGACGGGGGCCAGCAGATCGAACAGGCGCCGCCAAGGTATCGATGATCGGTGGCTCGCCCCCATGACTCAGATCCTGCATACCGGCTGGGCGCGGGCGAGGGGCCTGCAGGAGGCCCGCCAATGCCCGCACCCCGCCGGGAGATTATTTCTTCTTGCCCTTCTTGCTTTTCTTGCTTTTGGCTTTGGTGGTTTTTTTGGCCTTCTTGCTTACCATGCTCACCTCCGTCGGCGTGTCGAATGTAGGTCGATTCGTTGCAGACGCTAACGGCCGACTGATTTTCGGTGGATGAGCGCAGATTAGGGTGCGTTTACATGAGCAGCTGGGCGCCATGCCATGAGGAGCGCGAAATTTTTTGCCGTCCACACCGCTGCCTACAGTCCTGCTGTCAGCCTTCGTCACGCAGCCAGGGAGTCGCAATGCCGCTCTGCTTCATCGAGCCTCAAGATGCCATCCGTGTCGTAGCCGATTCCATCGGCCGCGAGGCTCGCAGGCAGCTGGTGGGGGAGGTCGTGCGCGCATGGGTGGATGACATCCCCGACCAGGAGCTTTCCGTCCACTACGCCAAGGCAGTCGCTGATCTCGATCAGGACGATCTGCATCTGCTGGCGGCGTGGCATGCCTCGCTGGAGGTCGGCCAACCGGTCCCCAACACCGAGTTTCTCGTGGGAGTCTTCCCTAGCCTCGGCGAGAACCGGCGCGAGGCGCTGAAGATCGCCGCGGGCTTCAAAGGCGAGGAAGCCTTTCAAGCAGGCGTTGCCGAGGATCAGGCACTGGACACGGTTCTGCCCCGTCTCTCGCGTGAGCGCGCGATCGAGCTCGCGAACGAGTGCATCGAGCTGTATATGTGGGACCGCCTAGGCTGCGAGAACTGAGAGGGCCAATGGGCGGCGTGATGCGGCGTCCTCGGTCGCTCGCGTACGTAGTACGCCACGCTCCCTGCGTCCTTGCCTCGCTTGCCCCATTGGCCCTCTCAGGGGTCGAGAGCTACGTCGGGCTAGACTGCTCCCATGTCCGAGTCTGAGCCCGCGACGAGCGTCACCGTCGATGATGTCACCGAGGCATTGACGAACGTGATCGATCCGGAGCTCGGTCTCGACTTCGTGGAGCTGGGGCTCGTCTACGGGATCGAGGTGGATGGGGGCAATGTCCACATCAGCTTCACCCTCACGACGCCCGCCTGCCCGATCGGCCCTCAGGTGACCGAACAGATGGAAGAATTTGTCGGCGAGCTCGAGGGTGTGGACTCCGTGGAGTGCGAGATGGTCTTCATCCCGCCGTGGTCGCCCGAGAAGATGACCGAGGACGCGAAGTTCGCGCTTGGCTTCTAGCCGAGCCCCCTGAACCCTCATCGCTCTGAGCATCGCGGCGGCGTGCTCGCCGCTGGATCGTTGGACGCATAGGCAATGGTTGACAGCCGTCGCGCACGCTAAGGTCCCAGCCCGCGCGAATCGGGCCCCATGGCGACGCTCGATCTGCGCATTCTTGCTCAACGTCGCCAGCTGGGGGAAAAGATGCCCATTCCGAATCAGCCGCGCCGCGCCGTGCTTGGCCTCGCCGTCTCGGTGCTCATTCTGCTCATCGGGGGCGCCTTTGCCTCTGCGGCGACCGCGTTGCCTCTGCAGTTACCTGGTGTCCACGAGCACGTGTGGCGCACGCACGCCAAATCGGCAAAGAAGCACAAAAAAAGCTCGAGCTCACGCGGACCTCAGGGCCCTCGTGGCGCGACCGGACCAGCCGGAGCCACCGGACCCGCCGGAGCCACCGGACCCGCCGGAGCCATGGGACCCGCAGGGCCGACCGGTCCCACCGGACTGACCGGCCCGATGGGCCCGGGAGCCACAAAAGTCAACTTCTTTGAGGCCCCTAAAGTCGGAGATCCCGAGCACCACGTGCTCGACACCGGCCCGATCCAGATCGGGATGACGTGTAAACCCGGGCCGGGCGCAGGCGAAGTCGAAATGGGCACCTCCCTGATCATTCCGGGCCCCACCACGAATCTGAGTGAGCCACGTCTCAACACGACAAGCGGAGAATGGGAAAGCAGCTACCTGACGATCAGCGGCTCGATTGCGACGCCTATTGAACCGACAGTAATCGGGGCCAAAGAAACGAGGGGCATGTCGGAGCAACTGATCGCCGCGGGCGCCGATGGCACGCCGTACTGGATATCTCTCGACTTCGGCGCCACGACCGTCGAAGAAAGCTCGACGACGCTTGGCGCAACGATAAGCAGCACGCCAGGCTGTTGGTTCCTGGCCGAGGAGGTCTAACTGACCGATCGCTGGTGGGGCGACCGCGGTGGTCGCCCCACCAGCGTGGCCATCCCCGTCAAGCTCTGATGCTCGAGGGTGTGGACTCGGTGGAGTGCGAGATGGTCTTCATCCCGCCGTGGTCGCCCGAGAAGATGACCGAGGACGCGAAGTTCGCGCTTGGCTTCTAGCGAGCAAGAGCAGTCCCGCGAGCTCTGCGGCGATGTCCTCGCCGATCGAATCGATGTCAGGCAGGGCGTCGAAGTCTCCCAGCAGTCCGAAGTTCATCTCGCCGCTGTAGGACATGATCGCGATCGCGAGTGCATGTTCCTGGGGTAGGAAGGCGATCGGATAAGCATGCAACATCCGGCGTCCCAGCACGTAGAGCGGAAACTGTGGGCCGGGCACGTTGGTCACGATCAGGTTGAACAGCCTGGTTGAGAAGTTCAGCCTCGAGGCCTGGGCGAGGATCGTCGGTGGGGCGAAGTTCTGGACGCCTGCGATCACCTCGGCGCCAAGTGCCTGCTTGGACTCCTTCAAGCCGTCCATCGCCTCCCTGACGAAGCGCAGACGCTCCAGTGGATCGGCGATGTAGACCGGTAGGGGGCCGCGCATCACGACGATCCTGTTGCCGAGCTGATGGCGCTCGTCCACCGCTCGTACCGAGACTGGCACGAGCGCTCGCAGCTCTAGGCCGTCGGTGCGGACTCCCCGAGAGATCAGAAAGCTGCGCAGCGCGCCCGTGACGACGGAGAGAACAACGTCGTTCACGGTCCCGCCGAAGACGTTCTTGATCAGCTTGAACTCCTCGAGACTGTGTGTGACGCCGACGAAGCGCCGGTGTGGGCCGATCTCGACGTTGAGCGGTGTCGCCGGAGCGGGGTTCAGGCCAGCCCACACGATCTCGCCCAAGCCCTCGGTCGCCTCACGAGCGCGCTCGAGCGCATGATCTGGGTGGGTGAGCGCATCCAGCGCGCTACTGGCGAGTTCGAGGGCGGCTCCCAGGGCGCCTCGCACCGCAACCGCCGTCAGCTCGACTGAGCCAGGCTCGCGGTGGGGCTGCCAAGCGCGCCCGGAATGTCTGATCGGTGGTGGCTCGGGGGAGAGATCGAAGAGCACCGTGGCCAGATCGACGCCAGAGATGCCGTCGATCAACGCGTGGTGGTTCTTCGATATGAGCGCGAAGCGGTCATCCTCGAGGCCCTCGATCAACCACATCTCCCACAACGGCTTGGCGCGATCGAGCTGCTGGGAGAAGATCCTGGCGGTCAGACTGCGCAGCTGCTCCCAGTCGCCTGGTGTGGGCAACGCCGTGTGGCGCACGTGGTAGGAGAGGTTGAAGCTGGGATCGTCGATCCATACGGGCCTGCCGCTGTCGAGCGCCGTGTTGGCCAGCTTCTGGCGGTAACGCGGGACCAGGTGCAGTCGCCTGCGGATCTGTTCCAGGAGGCTCTCGATCGGTGGGCAGGGACCCTCGATGATCGTCAGGGCGCCAACGTGCATGTGCGAGTCTGGGCCCTCTTGGTGCAGGAAGGACGCGTCGATCGCCGTGAGCCTGTCGAGGTGTCGCTGGGTCACGACGCTTAGCGTACGACATGCGAGCGGCTCTACAATGCCTTCAAGATGCCCGAGTCAGCCATGGTTGCCAATACGGTCCAGAAGCTCTTGCTCGCTGCTCCTCGTGGCTACTGTGCGGGGGTCGACCGCGCGGTGCAGACCGTTGAACGCGCACTGATGAGGCACGGACCTCCAGTCTATGTGCGCAAGGAGATCGTCCACAACAAGCACGTGGTGGACGATTTGCGAGGCAGGGGCGCGATCTTCGTCGACGAGGAGACTGAGATCCCACAGGGGGCTGTGACGGTCTTCTCGGCCCACGGCGTGGCTCCCAGCGTCCGCGCCAACGCCCTGCAGCTGCAGCTGCAGACGATCGACGCCACCTGCCCGCTGGTGACGAAGGTCCACGTCGAGGCTCGCAAGTTCGCACAGGCCGGCTACAAGATCGTGCTCGTCGGCCATGCGGGCCACGAGGAGGTCGAAGGCACGATGGGTGAGGCTCCCGAAAGCATCGTGCTCGTGCAGAGTGAGCAGGATGTCGACGAGCTCGACTTCGGCGCCGAGACGCAGATCGCCTACATCACTCAGACGACGCTCTCGGTCGATGAGACGAGCTCGATCGTCAAGCGTCTGAATGAGCGCTTTCCACACATAGTCGGTCCGCGCACTGACGACATCTGCTATGCGACTACCAACCGTCAGGCAGCGGTCAAGCGCATGTCCGCCAGCTGCGAGCTTGTGCTCGTCGTCGGCTCGCGCAACTCCTCGAACTCCGTGCGGTTGGTGGAGGTCGCGCGTGGCTGCGGGACGGAGTCCCACCTCATCGACAATGCCGAGGAAGTGCAGGAGGAGTGGCTGGAGGGCAAGCACGTCGTTGGCATCTCCTCGGGGGCGAGCGCGCCAGAGGGCCTGGTCACCGATCTGGTCGCCTTCTTTCGCGACCGGGGGGTCAAGGACATCTCCGAGCTGCACGAGGTTCGCGAGGACGTCCGTTTCATGCTCCCGAAGGAGATCCGAGAAACGGCTGGCGTAGCGTCATCCGCACGCTGATCGTCTCCGACCTGCATCTGGGCAACGCGCCCGGTGTCGATCTACTGCGCTCGCCAGATCTGCGTGAGCCGCTGCTCGAGGCGCTGGCCGATGTCGACCGTCTCGTGCTGCTCGGTGACGTGCTCGAGCTGCGTCATGGCCCGCCATGGATGGCGATGTCCGCCGCTCGCCCGGTCTTGGAAGCGATCGGCACCGCCATGTCGGGCCGAGAGGTGGTGATGGTCGCGGGCAATCACGACCATGCTCTGCTGGCGCCATGGCTCATGCGGCGCATGGAGCTCGAGCGTCCGCCGCGGCTCGGTCTCGAGCAGCGCCTTGACCCCGCCGAATGCTCACCGCTGCTCGAGACGCTCTCAGGCTGGGCCGGCCCAGCCTCGCTCAAAGTCGCCTATCCAGGTCTGTGGGTTCGTCCTGATGTCTTCGCTATGCATGGCCACTACCTGGACTGTCACCTCACGGTCCCGACGATGGAGCGGATCGCGATTGCAGCGACCGGCCGGGTGCTCGGCTTGCGCCCGCAGGCACTGAGCTGCGTGGAGGATCACGAGGCCATCACCGCGCCCGTGTTTGCCTGGATCGACGCGATCGCCGGCAACTCTCCGACTGGCGCGATCCTGAACGGGAGCACCACCGTGCGGATGTGGCGAGCGCTGGGTGGAGGCAATGGCGCCGGGGCTCGCAGCCTGCCACGCCGCTCCGGCGCGAGCTTCTTGCCCAGGCTCTCGCCCTCGCCCGCGCTGCGCAGGCGTGCGCTGGCCGCGGCGTTTCCATTGGCCGTCGCCGCCCTCAACCGGGGCGGCTTTGGCCCGCTGCGGGCCAAGATCTCCACTGGCGAGCTGCGCAGAGCGGGGCTGCGCGCGATGGGAGAGGTGGCCGCTCGGCTCGATCTCGGCGACGCTCATGTGGTCTTCGGCCACACCCATCGCGCTGGACCGCTGGCCGAGGATGTCGCCCAGGAGTGGATCGGGCCCTCAGGCGCGCGCCTGACGAACACGGGCTCGTGGACCTACAGCGACGTGTTTCTGGGCACCACCCCCGGTCAGAGCCCCTATTGGCCGGGGTCTTGTGTGGTCGTCGAGGACTCAGGTCCGCCCAAGCTCAGGCGGCTGCTGCTCGATCACAGTCACTCCGAGCTGGCCGCTGCCCTCAGAGGCATTCAGCGCTCCTCGTTCAGAGAATCCCAGCCAGAAAGCTCGTCTGCAGGCAGCGTAGCCCAGGGCTGAGCGCCAGCTCCAGGGTGCCCTGGGTGTGGCGATCGTGCTCGATCAGCGGATAAGCCCCGTCGTGGGCGACGTCAAGCTCGCGGACGGCATCGAGCTCACCGCCAGGCGTCTGGCTGCCGCTCACCGTGATGCGCCCCGATCCTTCGAGGACCGCCCACACAGCGCCGGCTTCGTATGGGCCGCAGTAGGCGCCAGGCCGATCTTCGCTCGGCGGCGCCAGTGTGGCGGTGGGTGCGTCCTCGGGGCGTAGCGACTGCAATGGCGCCCGATCGAGGCCTAGCAGCTCCTGGATCGCCAGCTCGGTCTCCGCATAGGCGCCTTCGCCGTAGTGGTAGTGGTAGAGCATGCCCTTCTGATCGATGAGATAGCGCGCGGGCCAGCCCATGTTCTCGTACTCCTGCCACATCTCGAGCTTGCTGTCGATCAGCACCGCATGGGAGATTCCCAGCCGCGATACCGCCTCACTGACCGCCCTGCGCTCGCGCGATGGCTCAAACCCCGGTGAATGGATGCCGACGACCTGCAGGCCCTCCTGTAATCCGGCCTTGTCGTCTGCTGAGCGTCCATAGCGCTCGTGCCAGCCCATGAGGTAGGGCAGCGTGCGCAGCGAGTTTGGTCTGCAGAAGTCCCAGAACTCGACCAGCACCGGCCGGCCACGCAGCTGATCCATGCGCAGCCGCTTGACGTTCAGCCACCGTAGATGGGGCAAGAACTCCGGGGCTGAAATCGTGTCTACAGGCGCGCGCATGTTCGGCGCGATGGCCGGCGCCTGGCTGTGTCCTCAGTCGCTCGTGTGCAGAGCACACCACGCTCCCTGCGTCCTTGCCATGCTTGGCCCTCGCACCTCAACCTATAGAGCCGACCATCTCCAATTGGATCAGGCGGTTGAGCTCGACGGCGTACTCCATCGGCAGCTCCTTGGTGACAGGCTCTATGAAGCCGTTGACGATCATCGCTGCCGCCTCGTCCTCGGTGAAGCCGCGCGAGCCCATGTAGAAGAGCTGATCGTCGGAGATGCGTCCCACCGTGGCCTCATGCGCGACGGTGACGTGGGGATTCTGGATCTGGATGTCAGGCCAGGTGTCCGAGCGGGAGATGCCATCCATCATCAGCCCGTCGCACTGCACCCTGGCCTTGGAGCCTTCGGAGTGGGGGCCCATCTTGACGAGACCCCTGTAGCCCATGATCCCGCCATCCTTGGAGATCGACTTGGCGAGGATGTTGGAGGTCGTGTTGGGGGCGAGGTGGACGACCTTGGCGCCGGTGTCCTTGTGCACGCCGCCGGAGGCGACGCCCACGTTCAAATGGTCTGCACGGGCATGCTCACCCATCAGGTAGGAGCCTGGGTAGAGCATCACGTACTTGGCGCCCATCGAGCCGCCCACCCACTCGACCGTACCCTCGGCGTCCACTATGGCACGCTTGGTGTTGAGGTTGTAGACGTCCTTTGACCAGTTCTGGACGGTGGTGTAGCGAGCCTTGGCGCCCTCGTGGACGAAGATCTCGACGACCGCCGAGTGCATTGAGTTCACCGAGTAGGTCTGGGCTGTGCAGCCCTCGATGTAATTCACCTCTGAGCCCTCGTCGGCGATTATCAGGGTGTGCTCGAAGGTGCCCTCGCCGGCGCCCTCCATGCGGAAGTAGGACTGCAACGGCAGGTCGCACTTGACGCCCTTGGGGATGTAGCAGAAGGCCCCTCCCGACCAGACCGCGCCATGCAGTGCCGAGAACTTGTTGTCCTGGGCGGGGACGCACTTGTTCATGAAGTACTTCTGCACCAGCTCGGGATACTCGGTGATCGCCGTGTCCATCGAGCAGAAGAGGATGCCCTGCTTGGAGTACTCCTCCTTGAGGCCCTCATATACGGGCTCCTGGCGCCAGACGCCCACGACGCCGGCGAGATGCTCGCGCTCGGCCTGCGGGATGCCCAGGTCCTCGTATGTCTGCTTCATGTCCTGGGGCACTTCGTCCCAGCTGTTGTAACGCCCGGCGGTGGGCGGGGAGTAGAGCACGAGGTCGTCGAGGTTCAGACCCGAGAGATCGATGCTCCAGGTGGGCATGGGCTTGCGTTCGAAGATCTCCAGCGATCGCATGCGCTTCTCCGCCATCCAGTCCGGCTCGCCCTTGATCTTGGAGAGCTCGCGCACCACCTCGCGTGAAACGCCCTGCGCGGCGCGCAATTGGCCCTGGTCGTCCTCGACGATCGGGCTGGGCTTGGCGATCTTCGTGCTGTCTAATGTGGCCATCGTGTCTCCCTGATGCCGGCTGGCGGGACGAATCCTGAGAATCCTGTGCTTCTGAGTAGGGATTCTATCGCAGTCCCCAGAGGGGTCTGCAGAGTTCTCATGCCGATCCGGTCGGCCAGCTGCCATCGCCTGTGATGGCGCTGCGCATGACCTTCAGATTCAGGAGCGCGCACTTGCGCCTGGTCGCCGAGACGGGTATGCCCAGCAGCTCGATCATCCAGTCCGCTCCAAGCTCGCCCGCCTCATCGAGCGCCATGCCCTTGAGCTCCTCGGAGGCGATCGACGCCGAGGCCTGTGAGATCGCACAGCCGTGCCCATGGAAGCGCAGATCGGCGATCCGCCCGTCCGCGACCCTGATGTGCACGCCCAGCTCATCGCCACAGAGTGGGTTGTGCTCGTAGCTCTCCAGGTCATGTGGCTCGAGCTCCCCGAAGTTGCGTGGGCGCTTGTAGTGATCGAGGATGTAGTCCCTGTAGAGGTCGTCCATCAGAGCCCAAAGACCTTTCTACCCGCCAATAGAGCTTCGACGAGCACGTCGATCTCGTGTGGCTCGTTGAAGACGCCGACGCTCGCCCGCGCAGTCGCACCCACGCCCATGCACCGCATCAGCGGCTGGGCGCAGTGGTGCCCTGCCCGGATGCAGACACCCTCGCGAGCGACGAGCTCGGCGATGTCGTGTGGGTGCAGCCCTTCGATCGCGAAGGAGGCCAGCCCGCCCCGTTGGACGGCCTCCCGCGGACCGAAGATCCTCAGACCGGGTACGTCACCGAGGCGCTGGAGCATGTAGCTCGTCAGCTCGCGCTCGTGCTCGCGCACACGCTCCATGCCGAGGGTGGATAGGTAGTCCACGGCAACTCCCAAGGCCACCGCCTCGGCTATCGGCGGCGTGCCCGCCTCGAACTTCCATGGCAGCTCGTTCCACTCGGCGCTCTGGAAGTCGACCGAGGAGATCATGTCCCCACCGGTGAGGAACGGCTCCATCTGCTCGAGGATCTCACGGCGCCCGTGCAGCACGCCGATGCCCGTCGGACCGAGCGCCTTGTGGCCTGTCCAGGCGTAGAAATCCGCATCGATCGCACGAACGTCGATGGGCATGTGGGGCACCGCCTGCGCGCCGTCGATGAGCGAGACCGCGCCTGCCGCTCTGACCGCCGCGGCAATCTCCAACACCGGATTGATCGTGCCCAGCACATTGGAGACGTGCGTGAAGGCGACGAGCTTGACGTCGCCTCGTTGGAGCTCTGCGTCGAGCTGCTCGAGCGAGAGCTTGCCGTGATCGTCGACCTCGAGATAGCGCAGCTGGGCGCCACTGCGACGGCAGAGCATCTGCCAGGGCACGACATTGGCGTGATGCTCCATCTGGGTGATCAGCACGCAGTCACCCGGGCCGACGTTTGCATCGCCCCAGGCATATGCGACGAGGTTGATCGCCTCCGTCACGTTCTTGGTGAAGATCGTCGTCTGCGGGTCGGCACGAGCGAAGGCGGCGATTTGTGCCCTGGCGCCGTCATAGGCGGCGTCGGCCTCTTGGGCGAGCCCATAGACCCCACGGTGAACGTTCGCGTTGTGGTTGCGCAGGTGCTCCGCCAGCGCGTCGATCACGACCGCGGGCTTCTGCGACGTGGCAGCCGAGTCCAGGTAGACGAGTGGCTGCCCGTCCGGCAACCTGGCGAGGATCGGGAAGTCGGCGCGTACGTGCAGCGTCGAGGGTTCAGCGACTGGCGGCATAGGTCTCGATGTCCTGCGCCGCGGCCGCGAGCTTTGAGGCGATCTTCGCGCGCACCAGCTCCTGGAGCGGCTCGTCTTGAAGCTCGGCGATCAGCGGCTCGAAGAAGCCCTCGACGATCACCCTGACGGCGGCCGGGCGGTCGAGGCCGCGACTCTGCATGTAGAAGATGGCGTCCTCGTCGAGCTCGCCCACCGTGCCTCCGTGGGAGGCGGAGACGTCGTCGGCTGAGACGAGCACCGAGGGGATCGCGTCGATCCGCGCCTTGGGCGAGAGCATCATTGAGTGGATCTGCAGGTAAGTGTGGGTCTGTTGGGCGCCAGGGTCGATCTGGATGAGACCCTCGAAGCTGGCTCTGCTCGATCCAGAGGCCGCGCCTCGCCAGTGGACATCGCCACCCGATGGGCCCGTCTCGTGGAGGTCCACGGCGAAGACGTCCAGGTGCTCCTGGCGCTCGGCGAAGAAGATCCCCCTGAAGGCCATGTCGCCACCGGGATCCGTGACAGCGAGCTCGAGGTGCTGGCGCACGAGGTGGCCGCCAAGCAGCGCCGGCAGCCAGTGGCAGTAGGCGTCGCGGCCCACGCAGACCAGCTTGGTGGAGACATCGTGGATCTCTCCAACTCCCCAGTCCTGCAGATGCGCGAGGCGGCAGCGGGCGCCGTCCTGGAGGTAGAGCTCGAAGGCGCCGGCATGCAGAGCCTGACCCTGGAAGTCCTCGCCCAGGCAGTACTCATGGACACGGAAGTCGCTGCTTTGCTCGCCGACGATGAGCGTACGGGCGTACTGGGCGCTGCCCGGCTCGGTGATGGCGTAGACGATCTCGAAGGGCTCCTGCACCACGACTCCCTCCGGCACGTGCAGAAACGCTCCCGCGGTCCAGAAGGCGGCGTTTGCGGCCTCGAGCTGGTGGCGGTCGATCGTCAGTCGCTTGGAGTACCAGCGTGAGAAGGTCTCGCTGTGCTCGTCGGCCGCGTCCTGCAAGGAGCAGAGCACCACGCCCCGTTCACCGAGCTCAGGATCGAGCTCCACCGAGGCGATCGAACCGTCAACCTGCACGATCCGTCCGGCGCCACGCTGCTGTGGCAGAGTCTGCGAGACGACCGGCGGAACCTCGCCTGCCGGGTGAGTCCGCACAGTGAGCGCCTCGAAGTGCAGCGCCTCGAGGCTAGTCGTCCAGAAGCCCGAGCGCCGCCACACCGGTAGCTCGGCGGCTTCGAAGGCCTTGGTTGCCTGCTCCCGCAGCTGCACCAGTGTGCGTCCGTCGCCGGCACCGGCGCCCGCGAGGGCCTTGTAGAGGCTCGCCTCTCTGTGGCGCCCCGGCTTGACCGCAACAGCCTCAGGCATCTGCGTCACCATGTTCCTGGCGGACCTTGTCATAGCCTTCGCGCTCGAGGCGCTCGACAAGCTCCACGCCGCCCTCCAGCACGATCTTCCCATCTAGCATGATGTGGACGAACTGTGGCTTGATGTAGTGCAGGATCCGCTGGTAGTGGGTGATGATCAGCGCACCCAGACCCTGCTCCTCGTGCAGGCGCTGCACGCCCTCGGCCACCGTGCGCAGCGCGTCGATGTCCAGGCCCGAGTCGGTCTCGTCGAGGATCGCGACATCGGGCGCGAGCATCGCCATCTGCAGGATCTCGGCGCGCTTCTTCTCGCCGCCTGAGAAGCCGTCGTTGAGATGGCGCGATGTGAAAGCCCTGTCCACATCGAGCAGCTCGATCGCATGCTGGAGCTGGGTTCTGAACTCCTTGACGTTGATCGGCTCATCGCGCTTGGCGTTGATCGCCATGCGCAGGAAGTTGGCCACCGAGACCCCCGGGATCGCGACCGGATACTGAAAGGCGAGGAACAGCCCGGCACGGGCGCGCTCGTGCGGCTCGGCCTCGAGGATGCTCTCTCCCTTGAAAGTGACCTCGCCCTCGGTGACCTCGTATGCAGGATGGCCGAGGAGGGTGTTGGCGAGGGTGGACTTGCCCGATCCATTGGGGCCCATCAGCGCGTGCACCTCGCCGCGGCCGATATCCAGGTTCACACCCCTGAGGATCTCGCGCTCCTCGGTGCGCACGTGCAGGTTCCTTATCTCGAGCTCGGCCATGTTCTCCTCTGGTCAGGCGGTGGCGGTCAGCGGCTTGCCGGCAGGGGCGCTCGCTGCTTCGGTCGCCCCAGCCGGAATCGAGAGCTTTGACTCGGCGTGGGGTCCTGTCGAGCTCAAGGGGGATGGGAGCGTCCGCGCGCCCGCAAGCAGGTCGGCGAGCGTGGTCTTCATCAACGTGTCCACGATTGCCCAGCGCACGCGGGTCCACAGCAGCTTCGTGGGGCATATGTGGTTGGGATCGGACTCACGCGAGCAGACGATCGTTCCGTCGGCCCGTTGGGAGATGCACTCGATCGGGGCGATCGATCCCTCCAGCGCCTCGACGACCTCTGCCATCGTGATGTGCTCCGGTGCGCGGGCGAGCATGTAGCCGCCGCGAGAGCCTCGCCTGCTGTCGATGAGCCCCGCCTTGCGCAGCCTGGCCACGAGATGCTCCAGATAGGCAAGCGGCAGACCGTCGTGCTCGGCGATCTCGGCGAGCGGCACGACAGAGTCGCCGTCCTCGGCGCTCTCGGCCGCTCGCCGCCCGAGCTCGACCATCACGCGGACGCCGTACTCTGCCTTGGTTGAGAACATCATGGTGTCAAATCCTACCCTCGGGCTAGGATATCAGCAGTGTTGCCGGCTCCTGGCATCGTGCCGGGGTCTTGGGCATCACCCGCGCTCCAGTCTCCTGACGTCATGTGCCAGTGCTTCGGGCGTGAGCTGTTCGATCGTGAACTCCACCCTTGGGGCTCCCAACCGGTCGATCAGCACCACGTAGGTGCTCGACGCCGGCGCCGCTGCCAGACGCCCGGCGGCGTCCTGCAGGCCGCGATGGTGCTTGGTTGCGGGCGTGGAAGCGGGGAGCAGGCCATAGGCTTGCGCGATCGATTGCAGCTGGGAGGGCGTGCCCGTCAGGTATTGGACCCGTCCGGCCAGCGAGGTGCGTTCCAGGAATCTGTGCACTCGTGCCGGTGTGTCGGCGCCGGGGTCGGTGCTGATCAAGAGCGTGGGCGCGCCTGGGCCCAGTTCATCGAGCGCTCCGCGTATCTGCTGGGCGGTGAGAAAGCAGGGCGCGCCGCAAGCTGAGTTCAGGAAGACGAGGATCGCCACCCTGCCTCTGTAGGCGCTGGAGTCGATGTGCCTGCCATCCTGGTCGATGAGCGTGAAGGGGTGTGCAGGCAGGCCTTCGGGCAGCATGGAGCCGTCGAAGCCGCCGTTGGACGGGCTTGGTGAGGGCCGTTTGGATGGTGCGCTCACCGTGATCGTGACCGCCAGGGCGAGTACCAGGACGGTGACGGCGAGGAGCAGGCGTCGCTGTGGGCGCATCGCCGAAAGCGTATGCCCCTGGTGGGCTTGCGAGCGTCGGAACGGGCGCTATACTTTATGAAGTCGGTAAAACCCTACCGTGTTTAGGAGTTTTCAAGATGAGCCCCTCCAGCGTTGAGCTGCTGCGCGAAGTGAAGAACCGGATCGACGAGATCGATCCTGCGAACGTCCGTGAGCTGATGGACGAGGGAGTCGTCGTCGTCGATGTCCGGGGAACCGAAGAGCTCAGCTCGGGCCAGCTTCCCGGCGCCAAGCACATTCCCCGAGGCCATCTGGAGTCCCGGATCGAGGGGCTCGTGCCCGACCGCGCCACCCAGATCATCCTCTACTGCGCCTCTGGCAACCGCTCGGCCTATGCGGCGCGGACGCTCAGGGAGGACCTCGGCTACGAGAACGTGCGCTCGATGACCGGCGGCATCACGCTGTGGAAGGACCGTGGGTATGAGGTGGAGTTGCCACGCACCCTGTCCGTCGAGCAGCGCGATCGCTACTCGCGTCACCTGCTCATCCCCGAGATCGGCGAGACCGGCCAGCAGAAGCTGCTCGACGCGAAGGTGCTGCTGCTCGGCGCGGGCGGCCTGGGCTCTCCCACCGCGCTCTATCTGGCGGCGGCGGGCGTCGGCACGCTGGGCCTGGTCGACGACGACGAGGTCGACCTCTCCAACCTGCAGCGCCAGGTGATCCATAACAGCGAGCGCATCGGCACTCCCAAGGTCGACTCGGCTGAGCAGTCAATCAGGGCGCTGAACCCGGACGTGGAGGTCGTCAAGTACCCGGTGCGCCTGAACGCTTCGAACATCATGGAGATCATCGAGGGCTGGGATGTGATCGTCGATGGGGTCGACAACTTCCCCACCCGCTACCTGCTCAACGACGCCACCGTGCGATTGAAGATTCCCGTCGTGTCCGCTTCGATCCTCGGCTTCGATGGGCAGCTCTCGGTCTTCAAGCCCTACGAGGGTCCCTGCTACCGCTGCCTGTTCCGTGAGCCGCCGCCGGCTGAGCTGGCCCCCTCTTGCGGGGCCAACGGCGTGCTGGGCGTGCTGCCCGGGACGATGGGCCTGCTCCAGGCCACGGAGGTTGTCAAGCTGATCCTGGGCATCGGCGAGCCCGCGATCGGGCGGCTGTTGCTCTATGACGCGCTCGGCGCGACGCTCACCGAGGTCAAGGTCCGCCGCGACCCGGAGTGCCCGATCTGCTCGCGCGATCCGGAGGAGATCACCGACGAGGAGATGGGTGCGTTTCCCGACTACGAGGCGTTCTGCGCCGCGGCCGGGTAGCCTGCCGCCCATGGCGACGATCAAGATCCCCCCAGTGTTGCGCGCCTCCGTCGGAGGCGAGAAGGAAGTCAGCGCCGTTGGAGCCACCGTCGGTGAGGTCCTCCAGGATCTCGTAGCCACCCACCCCGCGGCTCAGAGCCAACTGTTCTCTGATGAGAACGAGCTCAACCGCTACGTAAACGTCTACCTCAACGACGAGGATGTCAGAGTCCTGGACGGGCTCACCACCGTGGTGGGCGAGACCGACACGCTGGTGATCCTGCCCGCCATGGCGGGCGGCCACTAGCGCCGATCCCGGTGTCTTGCGCCGCTGCCACAGGCTTCGCAACCGCTCCCACAAGCTTCCGCCGCCTCGCTCAATAGCCTTCGCGTCCAAGTCTTGGACCGAAACTCATCGATTTCGCTGAGCGAACGATCAGTTCGCATGTCACTCCTGCGCTGCGGCGCCGTGCTGCTGAGCTTGGGCGTCTGCGCCCTGCCCACCGCCACGGCGAACGCCAACTCCTCACCGTCGGCTCCCGTGTACTCACTCTCGATCATCGAGGGCGAGAGCACCCTCCCCGAAGACCAGATAATCCAGACCAGCGGCAACGTGCATCCCAAGGCGCCGGTCGCGCTGTCGATCGTTCGCGCCGGCACCGTGATCGCGAGAACGACCGGCGAAGAAGGGGTGTGGCTCTCCCAGGTTCCCGAGGTCGGCAACGTCGTCACGCTCGAATCGCCCGTGGGAACGGTCGTCGGCTCGGTGGTCTACGACGGGCTGCCCTCGATCGACCCGACCGTCTGTGCGGGCTCGGAGAACTTCTCCGGTCAGCGCACAGCGGGTGAGGAAGTGGAAGGCGGCTACTACACGCTGGTCCAGCACACCGATCCCTATGGCCACACCAGCGTTCAGCAGGCCGCTGCAGGCAAGGCCCAGGTCACGGTGCTCTCCGGATCGAGCTTTGGCGGCAGCTTCCTGACGCCGCTCTCGATCGGGCAGACCGTGTGGGCCGGTGAGTCGCTGCAGACGCCGCTCGCCGGCGGCGCGACGTTCACCTACTCGAGCGAGACCGATCGTCCCGTCGGCGCCTGTCCGGCGCCGCCACCCCCGCCACCCCCGCCACCGCCTCCACCCGCGCTGCAGGGCTCGCTCGTCAAGCTCTCCAAGACGACGATCCTGAAGCTCCTGAAGTCCGGTTGGCTTGACGAAGTGTCGATCAACCAGCCCGGCACGGTGATCCAGGACCTCTACCTCCAGGGCGGCAAGCTGCCCGCGTACGCATCGGCCAAGCACGGGCGCCACGCCAAGAAAGCCCAGAGCCTGCTGCTCGCCCGCGGGTCGGCCACGGCCGGGGCCGCCGGAAAGGTGAAGGTCCTGATGCGGCTGACGGCCAGCGGTCGTCGTCGGCTGCTCAAAGCCCACTCCCTCAAAGCGGTGCTCGTCACGACGCTGTTCAACAGCTCGAAATCCGAGCTGAGCCTGGGATATCACTCGGTCACGCTGCATCGCTAGCCTCGCGGGCTGCGCGCTCGCGACGCTCTGCTTGGGCGTCGCCACTCCCGCGCCCGCTCAGCCGCCAGAAAGCATGGCGATCGCCGTGTCCTGGCCCCAGCCGCCACCGGTCCTGCAGCTGCCCTCGCGCAGCGGCGCGGAAGGACCCCCGCGGCCCTTCGGCGCAGAGCCGCCCACGGGCGGCGAGGAGCCGCATACGGCCAGGCATTGGGCGCTCGCCCAGAATCGCGCGCTGCTGTACGGCCCCTTCCCGGCAGGAGGGCTGGAACGGGGTGTCTCAGACGGGACGCTGCTGCTCAGCGAAGCGCCAGAAGTTCGCCAACTGGCGCTGACACGTATCCGCCAGGCGGGCGCTGGGATCGTTCGCATCCCGGTGGACTGGCGTACGATCGTCGACGCCGAGCCGCCTGCCGGCTCGGATCTGGAAGACCCCGCCAGTCCCGCTTACCACTTCGGCGTACTCGACGCGGCGGTGCAGAGTGCGGTCGCGAACGGCCTGCAGGTGCTGCTCGTCGTCTCTCACGCGCCGGCGTTCGCGGAAGCTCCCGATCGCTGGATCTATGCCTTTCCGGGCAGCTGGGCGCCGAGCCCCCTCGCGCTGGAGGCCTTCGCCGCCGCCCTCGCGCGCCGCTACGACGGCTCCTTTCCCGACCCGAGCTCGCCCGGGAGCACGCTGGGAGCGGTGAGGCTCTTCCAGGCGTGGAACGAGCCCAACCTGGCGCACTACCTCGAGCCTCAGTGGATCGTCGAAGGCGGTCACTGGAGCGCCTTCTCGCCGGTGCTCTACCGCCAGCTGCTCAACGGGTTCTACGCTGGCGTGCACTCCGTCGCGCCTGAGGATGAGGTGATCAGCGCCGGCGTGGCACCCAACGGCGACCCTGTGGGTGTGGGCCGGATGGCTCCATTGCCATTCCTGCGTGCACTGCTCTGCCTGACGCGCACCGCCCTGAGCACCTGCACCGAACGGGCTCACTTCGACGTGCTCGCCTTCCATCCACTCTCCGTGGGCAATCCCGACCAGACCGCCGGCCCATCCCTGGATGTCTCGATCGCCGACGCCGCCAAGATCGCTGATCTGCTCGAGGAAGCGCAGCGCCGGGGAACGATCCTGCCGGCCGGAAGCAAGCCGATGTGGGTCACCGAGCTCAACTGGGAAAGCGACCCGCCAGCCCCGGGGGGCGTGCCGGCAGCGCTGCAGGCGGCATGGGTATCGCGGGCCCTGCATCGGCTGTGGGTGGCAGGGGTGACGCTCGTGGACTGGCAGTTCCTGGTCGATCCCTATCCATCGTTGCAACTGGCCACTCAAACAGGAGGCATCGTTGAAATCTCACGGCCCGCCGGTCTCTACCAAGCCGGTGCGGGCGGCGAGCTCTCGCGAGCCCATCCAAAGCAGTTCCTGCAGGGATTCTCCCTTCCCTTCGATCCCCTGCGCCTGGACCGAGCGCACGTGCGCGTCTGGGCATTGCTGCGAGCGCCTGGCCAGCTCGTCGAGCTGCAGCGGTGGATGCTCCAGCGGCGAGGGCCCCGCGTGCGCGCGCACGCGCGCGCGTGGCGGACCATTGCGTATATACACGCCAACGATCACGCCATCCTCAACGTGGTGATGAAGCTCACCGGAGCGGCCCGCCTGCGGCTGCGCAGCGGAGGGCTCACAAGCGCCCCCTCTACACTCCCGGCGTCGCGCAGCTATCTGGGGGATGGCTGACAGTCTGGTGGGCGGCTGAGGATCTAGGGAACGGCTGAGAGGCTCGGCTCGGAGCCGCTCTGCGCCGCCTCGGGCACGAAGCTCATCGCCCGCTCGGCCAGAGCGGTGATGGTGAGGCTGGGATTCACCCCGACATTTGCGGGGATCGCTGAGCCGTCGCAGACGAGCAGGTTCTCGTAGCCGAAGACCCTCTGCTTTGAGTCGATGACGCCATGCTCAGGGTCCTTGCCGATCACCGCGCCGCCGAGGATATGGGCGGTGGAGGGGATGTTGAACAGGGCCTCGGTGCTCGCGCTCTGCGCAACACCGCCCGTGCGCTTGGCGAACCACTCAGCCGCCTGGTTGGCGATCGGGATGAATGTGGGGTTGGGTCGCTCAGGGTCCTGCTCTGTCTGCAGCCAGAAGGAGCCGAACGGGCCCTGTTTGGGACGCAGCGCGATCGCGTTGTCGAGCGTCTGCATCACGAGCACGATGATCGTGCGCTTTGACCAGTGCCTCGCCAGCAGCATGTCGGCGAAGCGACGCGGATGTCGCAGGACCTGGCTGAGCAGCTTCAGCGGCCGCGTGACGCGTGTCCCATCACCGACCAGCAGAGTGAACAGGCGCTTCATCGAGTCGCCGTCGTGGCCATAGGTGACGGTCTCGATGTGGGTGTGTGAGTCGGGGTAGATGCTCGAGGTGATCGCCACGCGCCTGGTCAGGTCCTCTGCGTACTCCTCGGGCACGGTGACCGCCAGGATCGCCTCCGAGTTGGTCCGCACGAGCTCGCCAAGACGAGCCGAGACATGGGCCAAGGAGCCATTGAGACGGCAGCGCTGGAGCAGCTTGTTGGTCCCCAGCGGGCCGGCCGCCACCACCACCCCTCGCGCTCGCAGGACGCTGGGCCGCCCGCGCCCCCAAGCACCGGAGCGCACGCTTTGCACCTCGTAGCCGTCGCTGCCATCACTACGCCCCAGCGGCCTGATGTCGATCACCGTGCGCTCGGGCATCACCTGCACGCCTCGCTTCTCCGCGAGGTAGAGATAGTTCTTGACCAGTGTGTTCTTGGCGCCGTGGGGACAGCCCACCATGCAGCGCCCGCAGAGCATGCATCCCGTTCGCTCCGGACCCTCGCCTCCGAAGTACGGATCGGGCACGGTCTTGCCGGGCTCGCCGAAGAAGACTCCCACCGGCGTCTTGGTGTAGGTGTCGGCGACGCCGAGCTCCTCGCCCAGCTCGCGCAGGAGCTGGTCGGCGGGGTCGTCTTGCTCGTTCCAGACGACCCCAAGCATCCGCTGCGCCTCGGCGTAGTGGGGCGCCAGCGAGCCCTCCCAGTCCTCGTCCATGCCATCCCACTGGTGGTCCTCGAAGAACGCCTTGGGCGGGACGTAGAGCGTGTTGGCATAACCAAGGCTGCCTCCACCCACCCCGCAGCCGGAGACCACTGAGACGTCCTTGAAGGTGGTCAGCCTGAAGATGCCCTTCAGCCCGAGCTTGGGTGACCAGAAGTAGCGTCTGAGATCGCCCGTCGTCTTGGGGAGCTCGTGATCGGCGAAGCGCTTGCCACACTCCAGCACGCCCACGCTGTAGTTCTTCTCGCTCAGGCGCAGCGCCGAGACGCTGCCGCCGAAGCCTGAGCCGATCACCAGCCAGTCGTAGTCGAACCCGTGCTCCATCCTCGCTCATCCTAATGCCTGACGGGCGCTCTGCCGAGTGTCGCTATATTCCGTGAAGTAATGGCTGTTGAGCGCCTCCAGAACAAGCCGTGCGCAGGCCGCTATGGGGACATCGTGCAGTCGATCGGCAACACGCCCCTGATCGAGCTCTCACGGCTCTCGCCCAAGCCAGGCGTGCACATCTGGGCCAAGCTGGAGTCCTACAACCCCACGGGCTCGGTCAAGGACAGGGTGGCGCGGGCGCTGATCGACGATGCCGAGGAGAAGGGCGCGATCGCACCTGGCCAGACGATCCTCGAGCCGACCTCGGGCAATACCGGTATCTCGCTCGCGATGATCTGTGCGCGCAAGGGCTACAAGCTCAAGGTCGTGATGCCCGAGAACGTCACGCCCGAGCGCACCGAGCTCTTGAAGATGTACGGGGCCGAGATCGTCTACTCAGAGGGGGCCAAGGGCTCAAACGGAGCGGTCGAGAAGGCGCTCGCGATGGCGGAGGCGGACCCATCGCTCTACATGCCCTACCAGTACGGCAACGAGGCCAATCCCAACGCCCATTACAACGGGACTGCACTGGAGATCCTCGAGGAGCTGGAGGAGGTCTCCGCGTTCGTGGCGGGCCTCGGCACCGGTGGCACGCTGATGGGCAACGGCAGGCGCTTGAAGGAGACCTTCGGCGACGCCGTCAAGATCGTCGCCGCCGAGCCGATGCAGGGCGAGCCGGTGCAGGGCCTGCGCTCGCTCGACGATGGATTCATCCCGCCGATCATCGACATCTCGCTGCTCGATCGCAAGATCTTCGTAACCAACAGCGACGCGATCCTCTGGACCCGCAAGCTGCTCGACGAGGAGGGCATCTTCGCCGGTGTCTCCAGCGGTGCCATCGCCCGTGTCGCGGTGCGGATTGCAGGCGAGCTGGACGAGGGCAACGTCGTGTTCATCGTGGCCGACGACGGCTGGAAGTATCTCTCCAGCGGGATCTACACCCGTCCGCTGGAGGAGGTCGAGAATCTCGACTCCACCGTCTGGTGGTGAGCGGATGGAGATCTCGCCAGAGCTGCTCGGGCAGATCGTCGCGCACGTGCAGGAGGACCCCCGCAACGAGTGCTGCGGCGTGGTCGCCGTGCAGGAGGGCTCGGCGCAGGACCCCGCTCCCGTACGGGCGATGCAGGTGTATCGCGCCAGGAACATTCATGAGAGTCCGCTGAAGTTCGAGATCGACCCGCAAGAGCTGCTCGCTCTGTGGAAGCAGATCCAGCAGCAAGGGTGGGAGCTCGGGGCGATCTATCACTCGCATGTGCGCTCAGCGCCCGTTCCCTCGCAGACCGACATCAACTTCTCCGCGGGCTGGCCGGGGGTTGAGTGGATCATCGTCGGGCTTGTGGACCCTGACGCGCCCGACATACGCTCGTTCCTGATCGACGCCGGCAAGGTGCAAGAAGTCGAGATCTAGTGGCCCTCCAGCCCGGTGACGCCGCGCTCGTCTGCCCCGGCTGTGGCCGGATGCATCCGGGTGGCGAGCGCTTCTGCGAGGGCTGCGGCATGCCGCTCGTGCACGCCGGCGGGCCCACCGAGGTTCAAGAGCTCCCTGGCGCGTTGCATGAGCGGGCCCGCAAGGTCAAGCCCCAGTATGCCGAAGGAGACCCGGTGAAGGTCGCGGGCGTCCGCAATCAGACCGAGGCGGAGTTCATTCAGGGGTTGCTGCTCGAGGAGGGCGTGCCCAGCATGTTGCGTCGCTCCCGAGGGTTCGACGTGCCCGACTTCCTTGCCAACGGCCCGCGCGACGTGCTGGTGCCCGAGTCAGGTGCCGGTGTCGCTCGGGAGGTCCTGCTCCAAAGCGAGCTGGGGCCGGGCTCCACGGGCGCACCCAGCCCGTCCAGCATCGACTCTCCACGGCGGGTGATGGCATGGATGCTCCTCGCCCTGCTGGTGCTCTTCGTCATCGCCTCGATCGCGGCGCGACTGTGAAGGGCGCGGGCGTGCTCTAGACGAGCGCGGGCTGGCGGGCCGGCTGGCCCGCCTCGCGGATGATCGACTCGATCTCTTCGGATGCCCGCTCGAACTCATCGTCGGAGAGCACCGGGGTTCCCTCGAAGGGGAGGTCGCGCTGAAGCTCGAGCCAGGAGCGACAGCCGTGATACTCGTCCTTGACCTTCACAGTGACCGGACGCGGGATCCTGTAGGTGCGCAGGAGCAGGACATGCAGCGGATGACGGCGCTTCCAGGCCAGGCGCTTCTCGGCGTAGTCGGTGGTCCACACGTAGAACGGCGAGAGCGCGTCCACGCAGCGCGGATCGGTGATCGTGAAGTGATTGGCGACCTCAGCCCAGGCGCGGATACGAACCCGATCGGGCTGCTGGACGCCGTTCGGCGAGGCGAAGGCATGCACAGGCGGCTCGCCGTCGCTCCAGACGCCTTCCTCCAGCGCCCGCCGAAGCTCCGGTTGATGGGACTCGCGCACCAGATCGTTGCACTGGTGGTCGAACGTGGGGTAGAGGAAGAAGCGCTCGTGCTCGAGCTGGAAGTGCTTGTCCGGTTCACGGATGCCGCCCTTGCGCAGCGTTATCAGCTGCTCGCCTTCGGCCAGTGCGCGGACGGTGACCGCCCATTCCTTGAGAGCAATTGGCATCGATAAATGAGGAACTTGAGACTTGATGAGGCGCGTGCTTGCGTCCAGGGGGCGGGCGCACAGCACATTAAAGATTACCGAAATCCAGGCGGAAATCCCAAATCGCCTGCAAAACGAGGGTTTTCTGAGCCTGATTCCGTCCGGGACCCGTCTGGCCCCTGACTACAGCCGTCGTCCTGCCAGTCCCTCGACGGCCTCGATCAGGGCTGCGTAGTCACTCTCGCCCAGCCCCCTGCCCATCGTTGCGCTGAGCAGATCGCGGGCATGCGCAGCGGCTGGGAACGGCACCCCTGCCTTCTGTGCCTCCTCCAGACACAGACGCACGTCCTTGAGCATGTGCTCGGTCTTGAACAACGTCTGGAAGTCGTGGTTGCGCATCGCCGCCGACTTGAGCAGCAGCTGGGCCGAGGCTCCCGAGCCGGCCGCCACGACCTGCTCGAAGGCGTCCAGGTCGATGTGGGTGGCGCTCGCGAGCAGCAGCGCCTCCGCGAGCGCGGCGGCGTTGGCCGCCCCCAGGGCGTTGTTGATCAGCTTCAGCATCTCGCCCTGGCCGAGCTCACCGACGTGCACCACGACCTTGCCCATGCTCTGCAGCAGTGGCAAGGCTCGCTCGAAATCATCCGCCTCGCCGCCCGCCATGATCGTGAGCGTGGCATCCTGCGCCCGGGGCGAGGAGCCCGTGACCGGAGCGTCGAGCATCCGGATTCCACCAGTGGCCAGTTCGGCGCCGATCCGTCTGGAGTCCGCTGGGGAGATCGTCGACATATCCACGCAGAGCGTGCCCTCCCGTGCGCCTTCCAGCACGCCCTGCTCGCCCAGCAGCACAGCTGCAACCTGCTCGCCGTCGACGACCATGCTCACCACGATGTCGCTCTGCGCGGCGAGCTCCGCGGGCGTCGCGCACGCCCTGGCGCCGTGCTCGGCAGCCCAACGCTCGGCCTTGCCGGCTGTGTGGGTCCAGGCGGACAGCGGGAAGCCTGCCCCCGCCACATTGGCAGCCATGCGTGAGCCCATGATGCCCAGGCCCAGGAAGCCGATCCGCTCAGGCATGTCCGAATCCTCCTCCTCCAGGCGTTTCGATGCGCAGACGCTCTCCAGCTCGCAGCGTCCCCGTGATCTTGCCCGGCAGCTCGCGCTCGGTCAGGGCGGCACGCAGGAGATTGCGCCCTGGTGCCCCAGGCTCGCCGCCAGCCGCGCCTGGGGGCCCGTGTCGGCGACGGTCGCCGATCAGCGAGTAGGTCATCTCGCGCAGCGCCTGCAGCTCGCGGATCACGCCGTCCCCACCGCGATGCGCGCCATCACCGCCCGAGCGCCGCCGCAGGCCATAGTGGGTGACCAGCACGGGGAGGGCCCGCTCGAGCGCCTCGATTGGAGTGTTCAAGGTGTTGCTCATCGCCACATGCACCGCGCTGGGACCGTCGGCGTCGGCACATGCGCCCTGACCTCCACCAAGCGTCTCGTAGTAGCTGAACCGCTCGTCGCCGAGGGTTAGGTTGTTCATCGTGCCCTGGCCAAGCGCCCGCCCAAAGGCGCCCAGCACGAGGTCGGCGACCCGCGAGGAGGTCTCGACATTGCCCGCCGCCACCGCCGCCCCGGGCCGGGCATTCAACAGCGAGCCCTCCTGGGCGAGCACCTGGATCGGCCGGTAGGTGCCAGCTGATGGTGGGATGTCCGGATCGGTGAGTACCCGGGCCGCGAAATAGCAGGCCGAGCGCGTTACCGCCAGTGGGCAGTTGAGGTTGCCCTCATGCTGGGGATGCGTCCCCGCGAAGTCGAGGATCAGGCGATCACCGCTCACGATCGCGCACAGGCGCAACACGAGGTCCCCGTCAGGCGCCTCCAGCGTGTCCTGGGCATGCAGCTCGCCGTCGGGCAGCGCCCGGATACAGGCGCGCATGCGACGCTCGGCGTAGTCGAGAACAGCAGCCCCGGCCTCGCGCAGGCGCGGCGCCCCGACCCGCGCGGCCAGCTCTCCCAGACGCAGCGCGCCGATCTGGTTGGCACCGAGCTGAGCCCGCAGGTCGGCGCGACGCTCGAGCGGCTGGCGCATCGCTCCCACCAGCTCGGAGATCGCCTCCTCGCTCAGTGGCCTCGGCGCGATCACGACTCCCTCTTCCTCGAGCGAGCGGCTGTCCGCCGGCATCGACCCGGGCACGCGTCCGCCGACGTCGGCGTGGTGGGCACGGCTTGCGACGAAGCCGATGAGGGTGGGTGCAAAGACAGGCGTGACGATCGTTATGTCAGGCAGGTGGGTACCGCCGGCGAACGGGTCGTTGAGGATCCATGAGCGTCCGGGTGCGTGCGTCTCGCTGAGCACCGCCGCCACGGCGGCGGGCATCGATCCGAGATGCACGGGGATGTGCTCGGCCTGCATCACCATCTCGCCTGCTGGGTCGAATACGGCCGTCGAGCAGTCGCGGCGCTCCTTGATGTTGGCCGAGTGCGCCGCCCTGACAAGCGCGCTCCCCATCTCCTCGCAGATCGTGCGCAGCGCCCCGCTTATCACCTGCAGCTCGATCGGATCGATCATGAGCTCGGCTCCAGCACGATCGTCCCATGCTCGTTTGCGCTCGCCCGCCAGGAGGGAGGGATCAGCAGCGTTGCCTGCTCCAGCGCGCACACGGCCGGACCTGTGATCGCCTCTCCGGGCACGGGCGGGCCCAAGAGGCACAGGGCGTCCTCGGTGCGACCATCGAAGACGACCGCTCTCCGGTCCCTGGCAGCAGGAGCCTGTCGAGCACCGATGGGCTGCACTCGGGTGCTCTCACCCCAGGCGGAGACCCTGATGGTGACCAGCTCGATCGGCGCCTGCTCGTCGCAAAAGCCGTAGCGCTCCTCGTGGACATCGCGGAAGCGCTCGCGCAGGCGATCGGCGTCGAGCGCTTCGCCGCGTGGACATGCCCACGGGTCCTCTTTCCCGGTGTCGCGGTCAGCTCGCCACTCCTCCTGGACGGGTAGCTCGAAGGCCTGACCCTCATAGCGCAGCTCATGGCGTATGCGCAGGCGTACCGGCATCTCCTCGGGACGCGATCCCAGGGCGTCGCCCACCCGAGCGATCAGGGCGTCACGATGCCGTGCCAGCTCGACGTTGTTGAGGCACTGGCCCTGGAGCATCACGGTATGCGCGCCATCTCGTCTGGGCGCGGCGGTCGCCATGCCGAGAGCGCTGAGCACGCCACTGGTATGAGGGCAGACGATTCGCTCGATTCCCAGCTCGCGTGCGAGCGAGGCGGCATGCAGCGGACCCGCGCCGCCGAAGGGCATCAGCGCGAGGCGGCGCGGGTCGGTCCCGCGCTCGACGCTCATCGAGCGCAACGCTCTGAGCATCTCCGCCTCCGCGACCCGCACAATCCCCTCAGCACACTCGAGGATCTCGAGCTCCAGAGCCTGTGCGAGCGGTGTTATCGCCTGCCGCGCAGCGGCGCTGTCGAGGTGCAACCCGCCCGCCAGCGGCACGTCTCCAAGCAAGCGCCCCAAGAGCAGGTTGGCATCTGTGACGGTCGGCTGGGTGCCACCCAGGCCGTAACACGCCGGTCCTGGCGCTGCGCCCGCCGAGTCGGGCCCCACGCGCAGCGCGCCGCCCGGGTCCATCCAGGCGATCGATCCGCCGCCTGCTCCGACAGTGCTGATGTCCAGCGCCGGCAGTGCCAGCGGTCGTCCCGCGACGTTGCGCTCCGCGGTCTCGGCGACCTCGCCCTGCTCGATGATGCAGACATCGCACGATGTGCCGCCCATATCGAAACACAGGACATCTCCGACGCCGGCGAGGGTCGCGAGCAGTTGCGCTCCGGCGACACCGCCTGCCGGCCCTGAGAGCACTGTCAGAGCCGCGTGCGAGGTCGCTCGCGAGCAGTCTGTGAGGCCTCCTGAGGACTGCATGATCAGGGGCTCTGGCAACCCCTGCGCCGTACAATCCTCGGCGAGTCGTCTCAGGTATGTGCCCAGCAGCGGCGAGAGCGCCGCGTCGGCTTCGGCGGTCGCCGCGCGCTCGTACTCCCTGAACGTGCCGACGAGCTCGTGGGAGAGCGTGCAGTGGGTCGCCGGCAGCTGCTTGGCGATCAGCTCGCCCAGCAGCCGCTCATGCTCGGGATGGACATATGAGTGCAGCAGGGCGACGGCGATCGCCTCCGGGGCCGCCAGCGCGAGCTCGTCGACGAGTGCCTGGGCGCGCTCAGGATCTAGTGGGCGCAGGGGGCCATCCGGGGTCATCCGCTCGGGTGCGGCAAAGCGCATCGCGGCTGGGGCAAACGGCGCTGGGCCCGACGTGCAGAGGTCGTACAGATGTGGCCGGGCCTGGCGCCCGAGCTCCACGATGTCCGTGAAGCCCTCGGTGGCGACGAACGCGGTATGCGCCACGTGTCCCTCGATCAGCGCATTGGTGGCGACGGTCATGCCGTGGGCCAGGCGCCTGATCTGTGCGGCCGCGGTGTCAGCGCTCGCGAGCACCGCCGCCACCGCTGCCAGTACGCCCAGCGATTGGTCCTCTGGCGTCGATGGGACCTTTGCGGAATGGATGAAGCCGTCTTCCCCCAAAAGCACGGCGTCCGTGAAGGTCCCCCCGACATCCACGCCCAAGAACACCCTGAAAGGGTACGCCGCTCAGGCTGCGGCCAGCTCGCGCTCCTCCAGCTCCCTGTCTTCGGTATCCGCCAGGTGCTGATGGGAGGGGCAGTAGCCGTTGTGGGGCAGCGGGATCCGTTGGCAAGCGGCACCCTTGCGGGTGGTGGCCCGGCATTGCAGGGGCTTGCCGCTCACCGCCGCGTAGCCCGCAAGCGGATTCTCGGCGAGATAGCGCTCCGCACAGTGCATGTAGCGAGTGACAACCTGAAAGACGCGCTCCTGGGCGCTCATCGGGAAAAATATGCGTATGTCGCCAAAGAGCGTCCGGGCGGGCTTGGCGAAGTAGTGGCGATCGGTCGCCAATCGCTCGACGGCCGCCTCACAGGCTCTCAGCACCTGCTCGTGGTTGCCCGGTCCCTGCGCCCCTGGCTTCTGGGCCGCGACGTAGGGGGCCAACTCCCGATAAATGGCTCTACTGAATTGGTACACGGCGAAGACTCGCCTCCTTTGGCCTGCTGCAGGCAATGACGAGTATTGCGACGCTTTCGAAGCGCGGGCTAAGCGGATTGTTAGCGGCCGATAAACCTGGGCGAACGCAATGGATTCATAACCCGCCGCTAACGAAGCGGTGTTTAGGAGCCGGCGCTCATGCCCAGCTCTGCCATGAGATCTCTCGATCGCCCCCGACCACGATGTGTGCGCCATCCAGCGCTGGGTCAGGATCGTGGTGCTCGACGCGCACGTGGACGCCGCGACTCTCCTCCCGCAGCAATGCACAACGTGCGATCAGGCGCGCCAGTGGGTGCGGGTCGGATTCGAGGGCCCGGAGTCCCTCGGAGCTGCGCTCGATTCCCGCGAGGCGCCAGAGGGCGGCGCGCGTCGAGTCCTCGATCGGGGCGGCTGAGATCTGCGACTCGGAGCTGTGCATCTCAGGATGCGCCGCACCCTGAGAACCTTGACTTGGCGGCTCGTCCAGAGCGGCGAGCGCCGCTCTTCTGCCGAAGACGAAGCACTCACTGAGCGAGTTGGAGGCGAGCCGGTTGGCTCCGTGCAGTCCCGTGCACGAGGCCTCTCCCACTGCGTACAGGCCCGGCACCGTCGAACGGCCATGCAGGTCGGTCAGGACTCCACCCATGGTGTAGTGGGCTGCCGGAGCAACCGGTACGAGCTCGCGCGTCGGATCTATGTCGGACTCGCGCAAAGCGCTCACCACGTTGGGGAAGAGCGCCGGGTCCACAGAGCGCATGTCCAGCCCCACCGAGCTCGCGCCCGTCTGTTCGAGCCGGGTCTGGATCGCGCGGGAGACCTCGTCGCGGGGAGCGAGCTCATCGACGAAGCGCTCTCCCGTGGCATCGTGCAGGGTCGCGCCCTCCCCCCGGATCGCCTCGGTGATGAGAAAGCCTTCCCGGCCCGGCACGCCGATCACGGCAGTGGGGTGGAACTGGATGAACTCGAGATCGGCGAGTGCCGCGCCGCAGGCGCTCGCGAGCAGCAGACCGGCGCCAAGGGACCCCGGTGGATTGGTCGTCCGCGCCCACAGGGCGGCGGCGCCACCGGTGCTCAGCATCACCGCGCGCGCGGTGATCGCGCGTCCGTCCGCACAGGCGACGCCGACGCATCGCCCCTCGTCGCTCTGGCACAGCATCTGTGCTCGAGCACCCTCACCTTCGAGCACGATGATCTTCGCCTCCTGTGCGGCGAGCGCGGAGAGCTGGCGCAGCATGCGCCGGCCGGTGGCACTGCCTCCGGCATGCATGACCCGTCTGACCGAGTGGCCGCCCTCGAGGCTGAGCGCCGGATGGCCGAAGCGGTCCGTGTCAAAGCGCACCCCCAAAGCCTGCAGGTCGCTCACGCGCTCGGGCGCCTCGCTCACCAGCACCTCTGCGGCGGAGCGCCTGACCGCTCCGCGTCCCGCGCGCTCGGTGTCGGCGAGGTGCAGTTCGAAGCTGTCATCGGCGGAGAGCGCCGCCGCAAGCCCGCCCTGAGCCCAGTAGCTGGCTGTCTGCGCCAGCGGGCTGGTGGAGATCAGCGCGACACTCGCGCCGGCGCCCGCCGCGCAGAGAGCGGTGTAGAGCCCGGCGGCGCCCGCTCCGACCACGGCCACATCGACGTCGAGCGTCGGGCCGGGATGCGGCGGATTCATTCGGCGAGCTTGACCAACGCGACCGCCAGCACCGCGATCGCCAGCACGGCCACGAGTGAGATGGCGATCAGCGGAGCTCGCCAGTTGGGCTCGGCGGCCAGCCGCGTCCTCGCAGCCGCCCCGCAACGCAGGCACCACTCCTGATCGGGGCTCAACGGCGCCCTGCAGAGAGGGCACTCCTCGCCTGTGGGCAATGGCCCGCCGGGCGCCAAGGCGGCCTCCACGTCAGGCGCCCGAAGCCTCGGGACGGATGATCTCGGTGGGCTGCTCATCCTTGGGCTTGACCGATGACGGCGCTGCCGCTGCCACCTCGGGCTGCTCTGGCGCGGAGATCGTGGCCTTGGGTTGTGTCGGTGCGGGCGTGGCCTTGGGCTGCGTAGGCGCGGGTGCTGCCTTGGGCTCTTCGATCGGCGCAGGGACGGCGGCCTTGGTCACGGACAGTCCCCCGATAGGGAGCTCGGCGTTGCTGCTCATCGGCAGTCCACATGCTGGACAGAAGCGATCTTCGTTGGAGTGGATCGCCGCGCAGCGCGGGCAGGCCGTAACCCCGGCCTCGCGCAGCACAGTGACGCTGCGACGTTCACGGAGCGCCTGTTCGATGCCTCGCAGCTCACCGTCGATGCGCGAGAGCGTGTCGAGCTTGGCGATCACGAGCTCGTCGTTGCGCTGTCCGAAACGATGCAGGTCGAAGACCAGGCCACCCAGGTCGCGGTAGGCGAGCTCCCGAGCACGCCGCAGGAAGCGTGCCCGGCGACGCATGCGGCCGCGCTCCGCGAACCCCGGGCTCTTCGTTGAGGGGGTGGTGTCAGGAACATCTGAGGGCTGCGAACCGACGATGTCTGAAGGCGTCACACCGGCGGCGGCAGGTGGCTCTGAACTCTGATCTTGTTCCGGCACCGGTTTCATGTTAAACGTTCCAGCAGCGCGCGCCACGCCTCGGCGACGTGCTTGGCGGTGCTTTGGGCCGAGTAGGGGCCGACGCGCCCGCGTCCCTGCACCCGTGGGTCTGATCTGGACAGGTGCTCTTCGGCCACCACCCGCCAGCTGTCCAGGTCAAACGGCGCGCAGATCGATCCATCCAGCCCAGCCAGCACCTCTTGGTGGATTCCGACCGCAGTAGCGAGCACGGGGACATCGCAAGCGAGCGCCTCCAGGACGGCGAGGCCGAAGCCCTCGTGCTCTGAGGGGACAAGCACAGCATTGGCGGCGTTGTGCCAGAGCGGCACCTCCTCCGGTGTGACCGAGCCGAGCGTCAACAGCGGCACACCCAGCGCATCGGCAAGCGCTCGGGCACGATCGAAGCGCTTGACCGTGCGGGATGGATCGGCTGCGAAGAGCAGGCAGGGCTCGTCAGGGTCCAGTCCCAGCCGTAGGCGCGCGTCCGCACGAGACATCGGATGAAAGCGCTCGAGGTCCACACCGCAGGGCAGCACCAGGGCCCGGCGCCGTGCCTTCCTGCCGGGCAGAGCAGCGGCCAGCGGTGCTGAGACCGCTGCCACCAGATCCATGCGGGGCAGGATCAGGCGAGTCAGGAGCCTGGTCCGGGGGTGTTGCACATCTGTTCCATGGACAGTGCACGCGCGCGCGCGCGCAGGCACGGCGAGAGCGGGTAGTGCGCTCAGCGAGAAGTGGGCATGGACGATGTCGAAGCGCTCGTCTCCGAAGTGGGAGCGCAGCCTCGAGGCCGCGTGGGTGAGAGCCGCGCCGCCGGGCGGGAACTCGTGAAGCTGGACGTCCAGGTCCTCGACTTGGCGCAGCGCGCGCACCTGATCGCGTACGAAGCTCCCGCGCCCGGGGTGGGCTGCGTCCGCAAGCATGTTCGATATCACGAGTGCGCGCAAGGCCGCTGACCGTAGCGCTCTGGAATGATGGCGCGAGTTATGAGTGTCGCACCGAGCAATCAGAGCGAACAGGATCGCGTCGATCCGCGTGGACGGCCGATCGGTGTCTTTGACTCCGGCGTGGGTGGGTTGACCGTCCTGCACGAGCTGCTGGTCGCGCTGCCGCAGGAGGACTTCGTCTATCTGGGCGACACTGCGCGATTTCCCTATGGCGAACGCTCCTCCGGAGAGCTCAAGCGCTTCTCGGCGCAGATGGCGGAGGAGTTGCTGGCACGCAAGGCGAAGCTGCTCGTGGTCGCGTGCAACGCGGCAACGTCCGCGGCGCTGCCGGCGTTGCGCAGACGGATGATGGAGACGACGCTGGGTGTGGACGTGCTCGGCGTGGTGCGGCCAGAGGCGCTCCAGGCGGTTGCTGTGACCAGGACAGGTCGCATCGGGTTGCTGGCGACACCCACCACGGTCGCCAGCGGCGCCTATGAGGAGGCGGTCGGCGCCCTCGATCCGCATGTCACGCTGCACGCCGTCCCATGTCCCACGCTGGCCTCGATCATCCAGGCCGGTGAGCAGTTCGACGAGCGGGCCGTGCAAACGGTGCGGGAGGCGTGCACACCGCTGCTGGAAGCGGAGGTCGACACCGTGATCCTCGGCTGCACCCACTACCCGCTGATTCGGCTGATGCTCCAGCGGATGCTCGGCCCATCGGTGACCCTGGTGAGCTCTGGCGCGGCGCTGGCCCGTCAGGTCGAGCACGCGTTGAGCACCCGCGGCCTGCGCAGTCAGAGCAATGGCGAAGGTGCCTATCGCTTCCTGTGCACCGGCGACGTTGAGGCCTTCGGCAGGCTTGCGACCAGCTTCCTGCAGATGCCGTTGGGCGTGATCGAACAGGTGACGCTTGCCGACGTCGAGGTGGTCGCATGAGCGAGCGGGCACGATGAGCGAGCGGACACGCAGCTATGGACGCTCCCCCAACGAGGTGCGACCCGTCACGATCGAGCCCGGCTTCGTTCGGACCGCTACCGGATCGGCGCTGATCTCGATGGGGGAGACACGCGTCATCTGCACCGCCTCCGCGCAGGAGAGCGTGCCACGCTGGATGGCCGGCAAGGGCCGTGGCTGGGTCACGGCCGAGTACGCGATGCTTCCCGCCTCCACTGGTGAGCGCAAGCAGCGCGACGTGACGCGCGGGCGCCCAGATGGACGCACCGTCGAGATCCAGCGCCTGATCGGACGCGCGCTGCGAGGGGTCGTCGACTTTCAAGCGCTTGGCGAGCGCACGATCTATCTGGACTGCGACGTGCTGCAGGCCGACGGAGGAACCCGCTGCGCATCGATCACCGGTGCCTACGTTGCACTGTCGCTCGCGTGTGCGCGCCTCGTCGCCGACGGGCGTTTGGAGCGCTCTCCCCTGAGTGGCTCGGTAGCGGCGATCTCGTGCGGCATGGTTGGCGGCGTCCCGCTGCTCGACCTCGACTACAGCGAGGATTCGAGCGCCGAGGTCGATGCCAACGTCGTGATGACCGGGGATGGCGGCCTCGTCGAGGTGCAGGCGACCGCCGAGCGCACACCGCTGTCGCGCGCCCACCTCGACGAGCTGCTCGCGCTTGCCGAGAGTGGGATCGATCGACTGCGCGAGGATCAGCGACGTGCGATCGAGTCGGGCGGATCTTGAAGCTGCTGCTCGCGACCCACAACGAGCACAAGCGTCGTGAGCTCGGGCGCCTGCTCCCGGGTCAGGAGATCGAGCTGCTTGCCGATTGGGTGCAACTGCCTCCCGAGACCGGTGAGACCTTCGAGGCGAATGCGCTGGGGAAGGCGCGCGCGGCGGCAAGTGCCGTGGGGGCGATCGCGTTCGCTGATGACTCGGGGATCGAGGCCGCCGCACTGGGCGGGGCGCCAGGCGTGCGCTCGGCCCGCTACGCCGGCGAGGATGCCTCCGAGGAGGAGAACCTGCAGAAGCTCATACGCGCGGTGCCCGCGGACAGCAAGCTGGAGTACGTGTGCGTACTGGCCTATGTCGATCCGCTCGCAGGCCGGGAGCGCGTCTTCGAAGGACGTTGCGCCGGGCGGATGGCGCCCACGCGTCAGGGAGCCAAAGGCTTTGGCTATGACCCTGTCTTCCAGCCCGACGACGGACTCCCGGGACTTACGATGGCCCAGCTCTCCGACGCCGAGAAGGACGCGATCAGCCATCGAGGCCGCGCGGCCAGGGCGATGCTCGAGTGGCTCGAGGGCCTCTCCGGCGCTTAGAGCAGGTTGATCGCAGCCGAGGCGGCCACGGCGACGCTCAGGCCGGCATAGCCCGTATAGCCCGCGAGCAGCAGCAGGAACGCGGTGAGCAGTGCGATGAGCACGATGATGATCCACGCCGGGCGGGGCAAGGTGTCGACCATTCTCCCTCCTCTGGCGGGGGACAACCTGCCGAGACCCCTGGCGCGTCCGCGCGTCGTGTTAACTTCAAGCTGTGTCTTGGAGAACGAGGAGGCTGGCATGACCAAGTCTGAGTTGATCGACCAGGTGTCGGACAGGTCGGGACTCACCAAGCAGGAGGCTTCGCGCGCGATCGACGCGGTGCTCCTGACCGTCGAAGATGCGCTGAGGCGTGGCAGCGAGGTCGCTGTGGCCGGATTCGGCAAGTTCCACGTGAGCGAGCGCGGCGCGCGCAGGGGTGTCAATCCGCGAACGGGCGAGCCCATCGAGATCCCAGCGTCGCGGGTGCCGCGATTCACGGCGGGCAGCGGTCTCAAGAGCGCGGTCAAGGGACGCTGAGAGGGGCCCTCGCCTGCCGGCGTCTCGTTTCTTCGGCGATCTGCTCTCTGAGCGTGTGGCTCGCCGTGAATCCCAGCTGGTGCTGGGCCTGGATCCCGATCCCGTCGCACTGTGGCCGCCTGGGGAGCCCTGCGAGGACGAGCCATCCATCTTGGGGGGCATCGTGGACCGTGGCACCGGGCGGCTCGGCGCCGCGGTGCTCGGCCATTGCCTGCAGCTGATCGACGCAGCTGGAGTCGCTGCAGTTGCAATCAAGCCGCAGCTGGCCTGCTTCGAGCGGCTGGGCGCCGCCGGATGGCCGGTCCTGGAAGCCGTGATCGAGCATGCCAGAGAGGCTGGACTGCTGGTCATCGCCGACGCCAAGCGAGGGGACATCGACACGACTGCGCGCGCCTACGCCCAGGCCTTCATCGGCGGCATGCAGACGCCCTTTGGTCCTGTCGCGGGTCTGAAAGCGGACTTGATCACGGTCAATCCCCTGATGGGCTCGGACGCCGTTGAGCCCTTCGTGACGGCCGCGAGGGAGGCAGGATGCGGTGTGCTCGCGCTCGTACGCACCTCGAACCCAGGGGCCGCAGAGGTCGAGGATCTCGAGCTGGCCGGAGGTGAGCATGTGTGGGAGCGTCTCGCCGGGCTCGTCGACACGCTGGGCGCTGCGGGGGTCGGCGAGTGTGGCTTGTCCGACGTCGGCGCGGTGATTGGGGCCACCCAGCCGCAGCACCTCGTCCGTGCCCGGGAGTTGATGCCAAATGCCGTCTTCCTGCTCCCGGGCGTCGGGGCTCAGGGTGGCCGTGTGGAGGAGCTCTTGCCCGCGTTCGCGCCAGGCCGTGCAGGAGGGCTCATATCCGCGTCACGGAGCATCGCCGGCGCTCATCAGTCGCGAGGTGGTGAGCCCGCCGATGCGGCGCGCGCGGAGGCCGAGCGCCTGAGAGCGCTCGCTTGGGACGTGGTTTGAGGAAGTGTCCGCTAGGCTTGCTGATGCGCGCGGAGCCGACCGGCCGCCGGCGCGGGAAGGTCGGTACTGAGCCAGGATGATCATCACGGTCACGCTCAACGCGGCGATAGACAAGTCGCTTTCGGTGCCCAACTTCAGGCCCGGGCGCCGGCACAGGACCGTCGAGCAGCGCACGATGGCCGGTGGCAAGGGCGTCAACATCGCCAGGACGCTCAAGGCGCTCGGCCAGCCGGTGATCGCGACCGGCCTTGCCGGCGGTGCGACCGGCACCCACGTCGTCGAGCAACTGACAGAGGAGGCGATTCTCAACGACTTCGTCCGTATCAGGGAGGAGTCGCGCACGAACACCTCGGTGCTCGATCCCACGACCGGCGAGCAGACCGAGATCAACGAACGTGGACCGCTGGTCTCGGCCGCGGAGGTCGAGCTCTTCAGGGACAAGCTGCTCTACCTGGCCAGGGGGGCGGCGATAGTCGTCTTCGCGGGCTCGCTGCCGTCCGGGATCGAGCCTGACCTGTACGCGAGACTGGTGCCCGAGCTGCAACGCCTTGGCGTCACGACCGTGATCGACACCGACGGTGAGCCGCTGCGCCAGGCGGTGCGTGCCGAGCCTGACGTCATCTCGCCAAACGTGTTGGAGGCCGAGGAGCTGGTGGGCCACGAGTTCAACGACGAGGAGGAGCTGGCGCTGGCGGTGCGGGAGCTCGTGGACCTGGGCGCTCGTGAGGCGATCGTGACCGTGCCCGACGGCTGCTTCGCCCAGGTTCTCTTCGAGGGCAAGCCATGTCTGCGCCGGGCCCAGATCACCCCGCGCGAGGCGATTGCCAAGCGGGGCTCGGGCGACGCTTTCCTGGCGGGATATCTTGCGGCGCGCTATGAAGGCCGGCCACCCGACCAGTGCCTGCGCTTCGGTGTGGCCTGCGGGGCCGAGTCCACGGGCCGGCTGGGCGCGGGGCTGATCGACGCGCGCGAGGCGAGGCGCCTGATGGGCGAGATCGAGCTGAGCACCGTCGAGCTCGGCGCGGGCGTGGGCTGAGCGCCGATCCGCTCAGCCGCCGGCCACATCGCGGCGCAGGAAGATCAGGTAGGCAGCGACGGCGGCGGGCAGCGCATAGAGCGCGCAGACCCACAGCGAGTGCAGGATCGGCGACCAATCGGTGGGCGTGCGCAGGAGGCCCTGCCAGGCCTCGAACTGTTCGGTGAGCAGGTAGGGGTGGATCGCTTCAAGGCCGGGGATCTGGGCGACGATGAACAGCACGATCGGGATCGCGATCGTGCCAATCACCGAGGCTGCGCTGTTGCGAGTGGCGGTGGACAGCAGCACGCCCAGGCACACGAGGCTGAGCAGCGGGATCAAATAGCAGGCGTCGGCGACGAAGATCAAAAGCAGCGCCTTGGGCGCCGAGACCGTGGTGTCCGACAGCGTGATGATCCGGTGAAAGCCCCACGCTGACACACCCGCCACCGTGGAGACGATCGTTGCCGCCAGCACGCAGATCGCTGCGTAGGTGCAGGCTGCCAGCAGCTTGGCGGCGAGGACCTGGCTGCGGTCCACCGAGCGGGTCAGGATCGTCTTGAGCGTGCCGTTGCCATCCTCGGCCGCCACGATGTCGCCCGAGACCAGGGCCGCGATCAGGGGCAGGAAGAAGCCGGAGAGGATGATCAGAATCACCACGGGGGCGGCCAGCCCGGATTGCGTGAGCTCACGCAGAAACGGGCTGTTGCCATGGTGGCCCGGATGGTGGTGCACCAGCTCGACCGCGACGAACAGCAGCGACAAGAAGATGGCGAGTCCCAGGCCCAGGTAGGTCCGCTTCTGGGAGACGAGCTTGCGCAGCTCCCAGCGGTAGACCGTGAGGGTCAGCGGACGCCGTGCAGGATCGCGGGCGGCCAGCGCTGCTGCGGATGAAAGGCCAACGCTACTCATCCCTGCGCCAGGACCTCATCTGTTTGGCCCAGCCCGTCTTCTTCGGTCAACCTGAAGAAGAGGTCCTCGAGCGTCGCCAGTTGGGGAGTGAGCGACAGGATCCCGATACCCTCTTCGCCCAGCGCCAGCGAGAGGACTCCCACCTCCCGCTCGACGGCCTGAAAGCTCACGCCGTGCTCGACACCGATCACGCTCTGCACACCGGGCTGTAGGCGAGCCAGCTCGAGCGCACGGGCATCGTCGGTGGTGTGCAGCAGGTAGTCCACGCCGCCCTGCCGACGCAGCTCCGAGATCGCGCCCTCGTAGACGACCCGGCCGTGGTCGACGATCGCAACGCGGTCGCAGAGCTCCTGAACCTCGGGCAGTTGGTGGCTCGAGAGCAGCACTGTGATGCCTTCGCCGGCAAGGCGCCTGATCAATTCACGCATGTCGCGCATGCCCGCCGGATCCAGGCCCGTCGCAGGCTCGTCGAGGATCAGCAGGCGCGGACGGCGCAGCAAAGCCGCCGCGATGCCCAGACGCTGGCGCATGCCGTGCGAGAAGCCCCCGACCCTATGCTTGGCGCGTGGGGTCAGCTCGACCACAGCCAGCACCTCCTCGATCCGGGTGGCCGCGTGCTCACCGTCCAGAGCGGCGAGCAGCTGCAGGTTCTTGCGGGCGCTCAGATAAGGGTAGAAGCGCGGGGCCTCAACGAAGCCCGCCACACCCTCCAAAGCTCGCGCACCATGGCGCAACGGATCTCGTCCGAACAGTTCGACCGTGCCCTCGGTGGGCATGATCAGGCCGAGGGCCATGCGCAGCGTGGTCGTCTTGCCGGCGCCGTTTGGCCCCAGGAAGCCATACACATCGCCCTCGTTGACGTTCAGGTCCACGTGATCGACGGCGAGGACCTCCTTGTAGCGCTTCACCAACCCTCGTGCCCGCACGGGCGGGGCGTCGATCACGCCCGCGGCGCTGGCCACGCTGCTAAAGGCCTCGGGCGAAGGCCTCGATCGCGCTGGGCGTGACGGCGCCGACCAACAGGTAACGCACGCCGGCCCGCTCATAGCTGAGCAGCGTGCCCAGCTGGGTCTGCAGCTCGGCGGCGGTCACTCCATTGATCTGTACCTTCTGCAGACCTGCGGGCAACGAGGGTGTGGACTTGCCCTGAGCTTCCTTGCCCGAGCTTTCGATCACCCGGATGGCTTCAAGGCCCTGACCGTGCACGGTTACCTTCGGATGGCCAGCGTGATCTGCGCCTGGCTTGCGGGCTTCCCCTTCGTTTTCTGAGCTGACTTCCTTGACCTTTGTACCCGGAGGAGGAGAGATTTCGAACACCGAGGGCGGGATCGGGCCATAGGAGATCGAGGTCGCGGCGAGTTCGACAACGGGAGTTTCGCTGCCGCTCGCGTAGATTGCAGCCCGCAGCGGCACGGCGCCGTTCGCGGCGAAGGAGAGGTCGGCACCGCCGATCTCACCGCCATGTGCGGAGGGTGAGACCCGGACGGTGTATGCCGCCAGTCCCGCCACGTCGGTCGGCGTCGCCGCGGAGACGATCGCATGACGGCCCAGGCGGGCCAGCCCTTCTTCGATCTTCGCGACCGTGGGGACTTCGTGATGGGGAGTCTGCGCTTCTGAGGAGGACTCCCGGCGCGGCACCGTGTACCGGTACACGGTGTTTTCGGCTGCGTCATAGAGCGTGACGGTGTGGCCGTCGTAGAGAATCTCGGTGTCGCCCTGTTCGGACTGCAACTCCAGGCGCGCCTCGCCGTCCTTGGCGATCCACACACGTCCCGAGCCGCCCGTGAGGAGTGAGCTTGACGTCAGCCCGCTGCCTTCGCCGTTACCGGCGACGATGTTGGCGCCTTCCAGTAGGTGGTTGGTCAGCTGGATCTGGGCGGAGACTCCTTCGGGCGCACCGCTTTCGAGGGCGTCGTGAATCGCTGTGGCCAGCGATCTGGGCGGCGGCGTTGGCCCTGAGCTCACGGCCAAAGCGATCGCGGTGGCGCCCACGCCGACGAGCAGCATCGTCAGACAGCAAACCAGCAGCTGTGTCAGCGGAAGACGGCGAAGGAAGCTGCTCACGACCCCTTCAGGCTAGCGCGCTAAGCCCTCCGGCCACGCCAATCGATATCTTCCCGTCGCGATGGTCATCGGCTTTGTCATCTTCTGGGTCGTCCTTGGACTCGGGGTCCTGTTCGTTGCGATGCGCGGCGGGCCACGCGGCGCGCGTGGAGCGCTGCACACCGAATCCAAGACGACAAATCGGCTGCTCGTCAGCGTGGTGGTACTGATCTTCGCCTTCGGGCTGGCTGTGCCAGCGCTTGTGATCGCCTTCAACATCGATCACAAGGCGGGTGAGGCTGTCGGTGGCGTCCAGCTTAATTCCGAGCAGCAGCAGGGGCGCGAACTGTTCGCACACTCCTGCGTGACCTGCCACACGCTTGCAGCTGTCAAGTCGGTGGCGCGTATCGGCCCCGATCTGGACGTGCTGATCCCGACGATCGGAGCGACCGAAGCTCCGAAGGCAGCGCAGGCCGATCGCAAGGCCTTCGTGCTCAGTGCGATCCTCGAAGGTCGCGCCAGGGGCAAAGGCCAGATGCCGGCCCTGCTCTATCAAGGGCGCGAAGCCGAAAACATCGCGGAATTCGTGGCCGCGGTCGCCGGCCACTGAGCGCGCCGCACCGCGCCCAGAATTCCGAGAGAGCGCTCGCCGAGAGCGCTGCCGATCCCGCCGGAGCGATCGTTAGGATCGCGAGTCGATGCCGCGAACAGCCCAGGCCCAGGCTTGGTGGGCCGACGTCGATGAGGTGCGGGAACGGATCGAACGGCGCCGTGCCGCCGAAGAGACGCGACGCAGGGGCGTGCGGGAGCTCTCGCGAACGCCGCGGATGACACCAGTCACCGGTTTGGCGCCAGAGGACGGTGTCGGGCGCCGGGAGCGCTCTCGCAGACGTCCGCGCCAAAGTGCGGCAAAGCGGTTGGGCCCGCGCCCCGATCTCGTTGCGGCCTGGGCTGTGTGGATGGGCCTGGTGCTCATACTGATGGCCGTAGTGAGTGCTCACGGCTGATCATGGGCTAAGGTCCGGCCCAACCACACAGAGCATGATCGAAAGTCTCAGAACATGACCGAGCGGACCACGACGGCTGAGGATGTCAAGGCGCTCGTTAGCGAGCGTGACATCCGCTTCATTCGCTTCTGGTTCACCGACATCCTCGGCCAGCTCAAGTCGTTCTCGATCAACGTCGAGGAGCTGGACGACGCCTTCGAGGCCGGGATGGGCTTTGACGGCTCTTCGATCACCGGCTTCAACGCGATCGAGGAGTCAGACATGATCGCGATGCCCGATCCCAGCACCTTCGCAGTGCTGCCGTGGCGCCCGGAGGAGCAGGGGGTGGGCCGGATGTTCTGCGACATCATCACGCCTGAGCGCACCCCTTATGAGGGCGATCCCAGGCATGTGCTGCGCAGAGCGCTGCAGCGCGCGCACGAGCTGGGCTTCGACACCTTCAACGTCGGCCCGGAGCTCGAGTATTTCCTGTTCAAAGACAGCCACTCGACGGAGGTGCTCGACAGGGGTGGCTACTTCGACCTGACGACGCTCGACGCGGGCTCTGAGGTCCGCCGTGAGACGGTGCTGGCGCTCGATCAGCTGGGGATCCACGTCGAGTACACCCACCACGAGGTCGGGCCCAGCCAGCACGAGATCGACATGCGCTACGCCGACGCGCTGAAGATGGCCGACGACTGCATGACCTATCGCATCACGGTCAAGGAGTACGCGATGAAGTACGGGTGGCACGCCACCTTCATGCCAAAGCCGCTCTTTGGCGAGAACGGCTCGGGCATGCACACCCACCAGTCGCTGTTCTCGGAGGGCCGCAACGCCTTCTATGACCCCGACGACCAGTATTTCCTCTCCGACGTGGGCAAGGCGTTCATCGCGGGCCAGCTCAAGCATGCACGGGAGATCTGCTCGATCTTCGCCCAGTGGGTGAACTCCTACAAGCGCCTGGTCCCAGGCTATGAGGCGCCTGTTTATGTCGCATGGTCGAGGCGCAACCGCTCGGCTCTGGTCCGCATTCCGCTCTATCACCCGGGCGCCGAGAAGGCCACCCGCATGGAGCTGCGCTGCCCCGATCCGGCGTGCAATCCCTACCTGACCTTCGCCGTTCTGTTGCAGGCCGGCCTGGAGGGCATCGAGAAGGGCTACGAGCTGCCTGAGCCGATGGAGAAGAACCTCTATCACCTGCCCGGCGAGGAGCGCCGGCGGCTTGGCGTCGAGCAGCTGCCCGAAACGCTTGGCGAGGCGATCGAGATCACGGCTGAGTCGGAGCTGGTGCTGCGTGCCCTGGGCGAGCACATGTTCAACCGCTACGTGGAGATCAAGCGCCAGGAGTGGGACGACTACCGGGTGCAGGTAACCCAGTGGGAGCTCGATCGATACCTGGCGATCCTCTGAACGACTGCTGGGTCAGCCGAGTAGCTCAGCCAGCTCTTGCGGCGTGGTGACGGGACGCAGGCACGAGAAGCTCTCGCACACGTAGGCGGCGGGGTGGCCATCTACGGAGGTGCGTCCCGCCAAGAGCGCAACCGCGGTGCTCGCGTGCTCGTCGGAGCCACAGGCGAGTACGACCTGCGGGCGCAGGCGCTCGTGCACGACGCTCAGCAGCGCATCGAGCTCCGGTCCAGGAGACCCGACGAGCGCGACCTCCCTTACGGGTGAGAGGTGGAATTGCAGCGCTTGCAGCAGGTGGCCGAAGGAGTTGGGATGGCGAACCGCGATCTCATGCAACAGGCGCAGCAGTGAGACTGCGTGGCGCTCGTAGGAGTGCTCACCGGTCAATGCCGCGAGCCTCAGCAGCCCCAGGGCCGCGCTCGAGCCGCCTGCTGGAATCGGATTGTCCTCGAGATCCTTGCGCCTGGCGATGAGCGCTTCGTGGTCACTGGAGGTCGAGAAGAAGCCGCCCCGCTCGGGATCGGCGAAGCGGTCGATGATCTCAGCGGCGAGCGCGCGGGCCTCGAGAAACCAACGCTCCTGGAAGGTCGCTTCATAGAGATCGAGCATTGCCTCCAGCAGGAAGGCGTGGTCCTCCAGATAGGCGCCAAGCTTGGCTTGCCCGCCGCTGTAGGTACGAAGCAGCCGGCCCTCGCCATCGCGCAGCTCCTCGAGCACGAACTGAGCGCAGGTGCTCGCCGCATCGAGCAGCTCGGTCGCGAGCGTGTGGGTTCTGCGTCCGTCCTGGAGCTCCAGCTCAGCCATCCGCGACAGATGCCCGCCGGCCTGGGCCAGCGCCGAGATCATCAGGGCGTTCCACGAGGTCAGGCGCTTGTCGTCGAGTCCGGGCCGCACCCGCTGCTCGCGAGCCACCAGCAGCGCACTCCTGATCCGCTCCCTGGAAGCAGGGTCCGGGCGCTCGCCGAGGTCGCGCAGCACGTTCAGACCGGGCTCGGGATTATGAAGATCCTCGAAATTGCCCTCCTCGGAGACTCCCAGCCATTCAGTGGCGATCTGGGCATCGTCGCCCAGCAGGTTCCTCAGCTCATCTGCCCTCCATACGTAGAAACGTCCCTCGACGCCCTCGGAGTCGGCATCCAGCGCCGAGTAGAACCCGCCCTCTGGTCCACGCATCTCACGCAACGCCCAGTCCAACGTGTCGAGGCAGACGCCCAGGAGTGCCACCTCGCCGCTGAGCCGAAAGCCGTGCAGGTAGGCCTTTGCGAGCAGCGCGTTGTCATAGAGCATCTTCTCGAAGTGCGGGACCGTCCAGGTGGCGTCCACCGCGTACCGGTGAAAGCCACCTCCCACGACATCGTGGATGCCCCCATGGGCCATCGCTCTCAGCGTTATCAGGGCCATGCTCGCCTCGGGGCTCTCTGGAATGTTCCTCGCCGCACGGCTCAGCAGCAGCTCGATCACCGAAGCTTGCGGGAACTTCGGAGCTCCCCCGAAGCCTCCGGCGCGTGGGTCGAAGATCGCCTCCAGTGATGTGGTTGCGCCGTCAAGGGAGTTTGGGTCCAGGGGAGCGGTCGACGGCGAGAGCAAGGCTCCGCCCGCGAGCTGCCCACGCAGGCTCTCGTTGCCGGCACGGATCTCATCACCTCGCTCTGACCACGCCTCCGCGATCGCCTGCAATACCTGCGAGAAGGCGGGCATCCCATGACGGGGCTCGGGCGGGAAGTAGGTTCCGCCGTAGAACGGAAGCTGCTCAGGGGTGATGAATACATTCAGCGGCCAGCCGCCGTGCCCGGTCATGGTCTGGACTGCCTCCATGTACAGGGCATCGACATCGGGGCGCTCCTCGCGGTCGACCTTCACACAGACGAAGCATTCGTTCATCAGCGCCGCGGTGCGCTCGTCCTCGAAGGACTCGCGCTCCATCACATGGCACCAGTGGCAGGCGGAATAGCCGATCGAGACGAGCAGCGGGCGATCCTGGGACTTGGCACGGGCGAAGGCCTCCGCGCCCCAGGGCAGCCAATCCACCGGATTGGAGGCGTGCGCTCGCAGATAGGGCGAGCTCTCGCGCGCAAGCGCGTTGGTCACGGCAGCGAGGTGATCGAAGAGAGCTTGGCGCGAGCGATATTGAGCTTGAAATGCCTGCCACCGAGCGTGCCGGCGACACTTTCGCCGGCAGCCAGCCGTACCGCGCCGTGGTCGGCGGCGCTGCCCATGACCGCGACGGTGGCAGGCTGCAGCTTGCCGTTGCGGATCGGGAAGCTGCCGCTCAGCTGGACGCCGGGTATGAACGAGAAGTGGCTCAGCAGGACCGAGGAGGTGCCGATCCGGGCATATCCACCACGCAGCCCGCCGAAGCTCGATCCACTCGGGAGCTGCTGGTTGGCCTCGAGCGACGCTCCGATCACCTGGCGAGCGAGATCGGTCATCGTTTCCAGGACGGCCGTCAGCGTGCGTGCGGGCTTGCCGGTCAGGCCCTGAATCGGTTTGACCTGGTCGAGCCGGGTGGGCGCCGGCGGTGTGGGGCCGAACGTGTTGGTGCTCGTGGAGCAGGCCTGCACCGGAGCCGCTTCGAAGAACGCTTGGACTGCGGCCTGAGCGCACCCGCTGAAGTCGCTGCCCAGGACCGAATGGCCGGTGTAGGGAACGATGAGCAGTTGTGAGTCCGGGATCATGGCCGCGATCCGTCGAGCGTTGGATGGAGGCGTCCTGAGGTCTTGAGCGCCTGAGAGGATCAGCGTCGGGACATCGGGCAGAGAGCCCGTGGCAGGGGGTGGACTGGAGGCGAACGGCCAGCGCACGCAATCTGGAGCGAGGCTGTTCTGCCAGGCGGTCGAGGCGTCGAAGGGATAGAAGTCGGAGGCTGGCAGCTTATGCAGCGCCGCCAGCGCTTCGGCTTCGCGTGTGGCCGGTGGGCTCGTACGGACCCATGGGAAGCGGACTTCTTCGCAGGTGGTTGTCGCGAACAGCGCTTCGTCGACGCCGTCCGAGGCGAAGGCCACGGCCGCGGAGCCCGGGAGATTGGGGATCAGTCCCTCCGAGAGCAGGTTCAAGCGCAGCAACGGGCCAGAATCGTGCCGCAGCGCGGAGCGCACGGCGGAGGGCAACATCGCTCGCAGTGTGGGGTTGAGGTCTCCAGCCTCGATGATGCCCAGGAGCTCCGACTCATCCAGAGAGGCCTGGTGGCGATGACCGGAACCGTCGAAGACGCTGCCGTGGATCGTGTGCTTGTGCAACAGCGAGGCGAGTTGCGCTGTTTCGCCCAGCGGGTCGCTCGTGATGCCGGCGCACGCATGATTGGAGCAGAGTTCGGCGAGCATCGGTCTGATTGCCTGAATGGAGGGCACCTCGAACGGTTCGGGGCCTTCGGGTAAGACGACCGAGTCGAGCACCAGGGCTTCGACGTTCGCGGGGTAGCGTTCGGCGTACTGCAGCGCGACCTTCGTCCCATAGGAGGTTCCGTAGAGGACGAGCTTCTGGTAGCCGGTCGCCTGCCTGATCGCCTCGATGTCCGCCACCGATTCGCTTGTGGTGTAGTTGCTCCTGGAGGGGCCGAGCTGCAATGCGCAACGTTCGAAGAGCTGGCCGATCGTCTTCGCGTTGCTGCCGGCGCCCCCTGGGTCAAATGCTTCGCAAGCGAGCGGATTTGATTCGCCGGTGCCTCGCTGGTCGAAGATGATCAGGTCTCGATCGCGCAGCGCCACAGCCATGTCGTGTGTGAAGTAGCTTGCGAGCGGAAGGGCCGCCTGCCCCGGGCCGCCGGCGATTGCTACCACGGCGTCGCGGCTGGGCTGAGCTCCGCTGAGCTTGCGCGCGATTTGGAGGGCCACTGTCCCTGCGAGTGGTTCATTGCGGTTCAGTGGGACTGAGAGCGTGGTGCAGGAGAACCCGGGAAGACGCACGCAGTCCGTGAAGCCGACGGCGCCGGCGAGCGGCGAACGGCAGGCGAGCAATAGGCCGGCAAGCAGCGAAGCGGCGAGGAAGGTGCGCAGCGTCCTCGGGGGCATCGCCTCCGACATTAGCGCCACCAGGCGTCTTGCGAGGAGGTCCGTTATCGACTCAAGCTCTGTACGCGCGCCGCCTGCTCTGTCACTGACGCCGCGTTTGCATCAAGCAGCTTGGCCCTCCCACGAGAGAGGCGAATCGTCGTGTCCCCGAGCACCCCCACAAATTCTCCATGTGGACCGAGCCTCAGAGTCCCGTGCGCGGCGCTCCGACCGGCGACGCCCAGATCCACTCGCCTTGCCCCCACCGTGCCTGTGAGTGTCACGCCTGGCACATACGAGTAATCGTGGAAGGACGTGGTTCCTCGACGCTCCTGTGACCAGCCGGATCGGAGTCCGCCGCTGCGCAGCGTGGGCAATTCCCCGAACCCGGAGCTCAGAAGCGTTTCGCCGAGCTGGAGCTCGAGATTGCGCGAGAAGTAGCCGAGTGTGAGCAGCACGGCTCTCAAGGTCCTTCCCGGCTCGCTTGCGTAGCCCCTCACCGGTGGGAGGTCGAGCAGGCGCATGGGGGCCACTTCGGTGGGCCGCAGCAGGGCGGGTGGCGGGCCGTTGGGGCAGGCCTTGATCGGCTTGTTCTTGAACATGGCCTGCAAGGCTTTGCCGGCACAGTTGGTGGGCTCGGTACTGAGCACGGAATGGCCCGTGTTGGGGACGACGAGCAGATGTGAGTCAGGGATCTGGGCTGCGACCGATTGGGCTTCGGAGGTCGGGGTTCGCAGGTCATCCGCGCCGCTGAGGATCAGGGTCGGGACGTCGGGCAGCGGAGCATCGTCGGGTTCCGGCGGGTTGGTCGAGGGGAATGGCCAGAAGGCGCAGGCGGGGATGTCGCTCAGGTCGAGCACGTCTTGCGCCGAGAAGGGACCGATGGCGCTCGCCGGCAGCGAGGAGACGTCGGTTCTCGCCTGCTTCAGGCGTTCTATAGGGCTCGACGCGCGGTTCCATGGGAAACGCTGGTCTTCGCAGCTGGTCGCGTAGTAGAGCGGGATGTCGATCTCCTCGCTTGCCGCGCTTTCACCGGGGCTCGTGAGCAGGCGCGCCAGTGGGGCTCGATCGCCCAGCACCGCCGAGCGCACTGCCGCGGGGAATTCGGAGCGCAGAACCGGATCCAGGTCGCCTGCGACGAGCACTTCGAGCAGTTCGTTTGAGCTGATGCTCACATGTCTTGCTAGGCCACGGTCGTCGATCACGGTCGCGTGTAGCGGTCGCCGGCGCATCTCGTGCAGCAGCCTGGTGAGTTCGCGCATGAGATTGTCAGTGATGTGCGCGCACTGGTGAAAGGCGCATAGTTGGCGCAGGACCCGCGGGACGGCGGCGAGGGTCGAGAGGTGCAGAGGTTCGGGCCCGTTCGGAGCGACCACGGAGTCCAGGATCAGAGCTTCCACGTGGCTTGGGTATTGCTGGGCATAGTCCAGGGCGACCTTCGTCCCGTAGGAGGTGCCGTAGAGCACGAGCTTTTCGTATCCGCCCGCCACGCGGATCGCCTCGATATCCGCGACGCTCTGGGCGGTGCTGTAGTAGCTGCGACTAGGCCCCAGCTGTGCTGCACACCTGGTGATCGCCGCGCCGAGTGTGAGCGCTGAGCTGGAATCGGAGAAGGCCTTGCAGTGCAGCGGGTGCGACTGTCCCGTGCCACGCTGGTCGAAGACGATCAGATCGCGATGGGCGAGAATCGGCCCGAGTATTTCCGCGAATTCTTCTGTGAACGGGATGGCGGACTGCCCGGGACCGCCGGCCAGGGCGATCATGGCCGAGTTCGCTCCTTCGACGGGCGCGCGACGGCGGCGCATCGCCAGGGTGAGCGTACCGGGCTCCTTGCCCGTCGGGTCCAACGGGACGGTCAGATGCCCGCAGGCGAGGCTGTCATTGCGTCCGCATGGGGTGAACGCGATGCGCGCCTGTGTCGTTGTCGCCAGCGCTCCCGTGCATGCGCCGCTCGCCAGGAGTGCAACGGCGAGCTTCCGTCCGGGCCGGTGCACAACATTGAATCTAACGCACATCGTCGCTCTCTGAGCCAGGTAGCGCTGTAAGCTCGTCGCGATGTCCGACGAGCGCGAGATCGTGACTGCTGCGAACGCTCCGGCGGCGATCGGCCCTTACAGCCATGCCGTGCGCTCGGGCGGGTTGCTCTTCTGCTCGGGTCAGATCCCGCTCGATCCTGGCACCGGTGAGCTGGTGGGCGCGAGCGTCGCCGATCAGGCGCGTCGTTGCCTGCAAAACCTCGAGGCCGTCAGCGCGGCGGCCGGCGGCTCGCTCAGGGACGCGGTGCGCATCACCATCTACATGACCGACCTCGGGGCGTTCAGCGAGGTCAACGACGTGTGCGCCGACTTCTTCTCAGACCGTCCTCCTGCCCGTGCGACTGTGGGCGTCGCGAGTCTGCCTCGCGGGGCCAAGGTCGAGATCGACGCGATCGTGGCCCTGGGCTCGCCGCTCAGCGTCCATCCGCCCGCAACTGAGCGCGCATGACCTTCCCACTCGCGGTCTTGGGCAGCTCGCCGGCAAAATCGACGATCCTTGGATACTTGTAGGGCGCCGTCTGGCGCTTGACGTGCTCTTGCAGCTCATGGGCGAGCGCATCGCTCGCTTGGAATCCGTCGCGCAGCACGATGACCGCTCGTACGACGGATCCGCGCTCCTCGTGGGGTGCGGCAACCGCCGCCGCCTCGGCCACGGCGGGATGGGCGATGAGCGCGGACTCAACCTCGAATGGCCCGATTCGATAGCCGGAGGAGACGATCACGTCATCTGAGCGTCCCTCGAAATGCAGGAATCCATCCTCGTCTTCATGGACCCGATCACCCGTGTGCCATAGACCGCCGTGTTGGCGATCCTCGACCTTCCAGGCGTCATCCTGCCCGCGGTTGACCTCCTCGCCCAGGTATCCCAGGAAGAAGGTGGGCACGCTCGCTGGATCGACCACGAGCTCGCCCTCGCTGACCGAGAGACGCATCCCCGGCAGGGGCCGACCCATCGAGCCGGGACGTGGCGTCTGGCGTAGCGGCATCCCCGTGAGCTGTCCCGTCTCCGTCTGGCCATAACCATCGCGGATTCCCAGACCAACCGCCTCGGTCCAGGTTGCCAGAACCTCAGGGTTCAGAGCCTCTCCGGCGGCGACCATCGCGCGCAGGTGTGGCAGGGGGGAGAGGGTTGTGCGCTTGGCGATGACCCGGTACTCGGTGGGCGCCATACAGAGGACGCTGACCCGCTCGGCGGCCAGCAGCTCCAGACGCTGCTGCGGATCGAAGCGATCGTCGTGCAGCAGCGCGGCCGCACCCGAGAGCCAGGGTGCGATGAAGACGTTGCGGGCCGACTTGGACCAGCCCGAGGACGCGGTGCACCAGACGAGATCGCCTCTGCCGGCACCGAGCCAATGGGTCGCCTGTGGACGCTGTCCCTCCAGATAGCGCTGGCCGTGCAGCACGGCCTTGGGCTCGCCCGAGGTCCCGCTGGTGAAGGTGATCAGGCAGGGGCTGTCGGCGGAGAGCTCAGCCATGGGGGCGGGATCGGATGAGAAGAGCGACTCGTCGGGCATGAGCAGCACCTCGACGGCGCCCCGTTCATCGACGCCAGTCTTCCCGTCGACGGCTGACCGCCCACCCAGCGCCTCCTGCAGCACCGAGCGGTTGCGCTCGTCGGCGAGCACCAGCCTGGGTTTTGCCACGCCCAGGCGCAGCTTCAGGTCCTTGGCTCGAAGCTGCTCGGTGCAGGGCAGGACCACTGCGCCCAGCCGGAAGCAAGCGAGCATGCCCAGTACCCACTCAGGGCGATTGCCGATCAGCGTCATGACCACATCGCCCTGGCGTATGCCCTGCCGTGCGAGGGATCCCGCCAGCGCTGCGCTGCGCTCGCTCGCCTCGCCGAAGGTCCATGTTCGGCGGCTGCCGTCGCGGGCGAGCTCGACCAGCGCGAGGTCGTTGGGAGGTAGCCTTTCGACCACGTTCTGAAACGAAGTTCACCGCCAGCAGTCTGCCAGGCTCCCGCGCGCGGGTATCCTCAGATACCTTGGGCGCAACGCCGCTCACAGACCCCAATCCACGACCTCGGAGCGTTGCTGAACAATGGCTGTAGCCGCCCCCTCATCATCGGACATGAGCGACGAGCAGAAGGCGATCACCGAGATGGTGCGCCAGTTCGCCGACGAGCAGATCATCCCCAACGCCGAGCACTACGATCACGAGGACCTCTTCCCGGCGCCAATCGTCGATCAGATGAAGGAGCTCGGACTCTTCGGGGTCACGATTCCCGAGGAGTACGGCGGGATGGGTCTGGATCTGACGACCTACTCGATGATCGTCGAGGAGCTCTCCCGCGGCTGGATCTCCATCTCAGGCGTCATCAACACCCATTTCATCGGCTCCTACCTGCTGATGAAGTTTGGAAGCGAGGAGCAGAAGCAGAAGTATCTGCCGCGGATGTCCACGGGTGAGATCCGGGCCGCCTTCTCGCTCTCGGAGCCCGAGCTGGGCTCCGACGTCCAGGCGATCAAGACCTCGGCGAAGAAGGGCGATGACGGGAAGTACGAGATCAACGGTCAGAAGATGTGGGTCACCAACGGCCTGATGTCCTCGCTGGTGTTCGTGCTCGTCAAGACCGACCCTGAGGCGCAGCCGCGCCACAAGGGCTTCACTTGCTTCATCGCCGAGAAGGAGGGTGGGGTCTCCGAGAACACGGGCGAGTATGCGGGCCTGAATGTGCCGCCGAAGCTGAAAAAGATGGGTTACAAGGGCGTTGAGTCGACCGAGCTGGTGTTCGATGGCTACCGCTGTCCAGCTGAGAACATCCTCGGCGGTGAGCAGGCGGGGCTGAACAGCGGCTTCTCGCAGATGATGGACGCGCTGGAGGTGGGCAGGGTCAACGTCGCGGCGCGCGGCGTGGGCATCGCCCAGCGCGCCCTCGAGCTCGCTCTGCGCTACTCCCAGGAGCGCAAGACCTTCGGCAAGCCGATCGCCGAGCACCAGGCGATCCAGTTCAAGCTCGCGGACATGGCCACCCAGGTCGATGCTGCCCGTCTGCTCACGCTCAGGGCTGCACGCCTGAAGGACGCGGGCGAGCGCTCGGACCTGGAGGCGGGGATGGCCAAGCTGTTCGCCTCAGAGGCCGGGCGCTTCTGCGTAGAGGAGAGCTTTCGCATCCATGGCGGCTACGGCTACTCCAAGGAGTACGAGATTGAGCGTCTGTACCGAGACGCCCCGCTGCTGTTGATCGGGGAGGGAACCTCGGAGATTCAGCGCATGGTCATTGGTCGCAAGCTCCTGCAACGTCACAAGATCTGATGTCCGAGGACGCCAAGGCTCTGATCGAGAGCGCGGCACGCCGCTTCGTCGAGGAAGTGCCGGCGTTGGAGCAGCTCAAGCTGATCGTGGGCGTGGAGCTGCGCGGTCGCGGCGACGTTCAGCAGTTTCGCCTGGAGATGCCTGGCTTCGCCGTGGTCAAGGGCTTGGCCACCGATGCGCGCATAAACGTCGAAATGCCCCGTGCGTTCTTCAACGTGATGGCCAGCGAAGGCAAGGTTGCCAACTGGGTCGAGGCGTTCACCTACGGCAAGGCGAAGGCGTCAGGTCCTGAGCAGTTCCTGCGCCTGATCACCACTGTGGTGGAGCGCCAGCAGGAACGCCAGCGGATCCGTCATGCGCGCTCTAGTGGTACGCAGTGATCTGCTGCGCAAGGAATGCAAGCGACAGGACCATGAAGATGCACATCACGATCAGCGAGAAGTTTTCTTTCATGACCCTTGGCTCCAGCTCGAGCGATATGTATTGCGGCACCTGCACCGCACAAGATAGCGCCCTGGGCGGCCGCTGAGCGCCCAGGGCGATCTTCCGGGGCCCCTCCCCAATCCTCAAGCTCGTTTTCTATCAGATCTGTAAAGAGATGTTAGCGGTAGGTTAGGAAACGGCCCGGGCTCAGGAGGCCTCGATCGCACTCGAGGTGCCCAGCACGGCACCAGAGGCGCTGAGCGCCTGGACCTCCACATAGGGCCCTACGCCGCTGAGGTGGGTGGTCGTCTGGAAGCCTTGCTTCGCCGTGGTGGCAGCCACCGTCAGGCTGGTGGTGGCTGGGCCTGCGAGCACCTGCCAGGAGGCTACTTCCAGTCGCTCCGTTCCAGCTCTCCTCGACGGTTATGGCGCCGTTTGCGCCACTCTGGGCGACGATCGAGGGTGAGGTGGTCGGCTGCCCGTTCCATGGCGAGAGGTAGGAGCGGAAGTCCTGGACATCGTCTCCCAGCGTTGCGTCGAAGAGCACCTGGCCGGAGGAGTCAAACTCGGTGAAGTTGGGCAGTCCGCCGTAGCCGAGCAGCCAGTCCCCGCCCGGCAGGCTCAAGACGTTCCCCTGGCTGGAGGCGAGCAGCGTCTTGGCCGGGTTGATGAACTGCTTGACGAGCGTCACCGTGTGGTTTGAGAGATCCGGGCGCAACAGGAGCCCGCGCGACTGCTTCTCCTTCGGCGGCGTGGAGCCGTTGTCGAATACCGAGATCAGCCCGCCTTCTCGCCATTCGGCGTCGTGCTGCCAGTAGAAATGGGTGCCAGGGCCCTGCTTGAAATTGCTGTGCGCGCCTCCCAGGCGCCACTGGATCGCGCCTGTGCGCAGGCTCACGTCATAGAGCGTCCAGGTGTTGCGCGAGGAGAGCAGCACATCATCGGCGCTACCGGGGTCGACGGAGTTGATGTGCACGTAATCCCATGGATAGCTGTCGCTGGGAGCCGGGTTGTTCGATTCGTGGGGGGATATGTGCCCAAGGGCATGCCATTCCCACATCACCAGCCCCGTCTTGATGTCGACCTCCTCGATCACCGAGTCGGTGAGCACGCCTTCGCGGGAGCCGTGCTCCGCGCTGGTGTTCATGTGGATCGGGTCGAAGATGTCGATCCACGCCGTGCCCTGTGGGGTGAGTCTGATTTCGTGCAGGTCGGCCCGGTAGCCGTTGCCGGCGCGAATTCTCGCCACCAGCTGGTAGTGGGTGTTGTAGATGACGTCTTCGCCCTGGCCGAAGCCGATGGCGATGATGCGGCCCTGCCACCACGTCAGGACTGGTTCACCGGCGTATTCCTGGACGTGGAAGTTCGTCGCCTCGTAGCCAGGGGGCAGCGGATGGAACCAGATCAGATTGCCGCTCTGATCGACGATCATCGGTCCAGGGGCGCTGTGTGCCTGGTATGGGGCCAGGAAGAAATCGCCGGGCGCGGCTCCAGGCTTGGCGGCGGTCGTTATGTGCACCGTCGAGGGCGTGAGGCTCGGCGCCGAGAGGTAGTGCTGGATGTCTTTGCTGCTGCCAGGCTCGAGTGGGAACTCGCTCTCCTTGACGGCCGCCTGGTGGGCAACCGTGAAGGTTGTGCTCACGCTTTCGCTGGTGGCGCCCGCACCCGCCTTGGCGTGCACGGTCACTTGCTCGCCCGGCGTGAAGGGGTGGCTCGGCAGGAAGCTCTCCCCTGTCCCCGTCGAGTAGGCCTCCAAGCGCCCGGAATGTCTGCCGCTGCGCGAGCCTACGACACTCACTTCGGAGACCTGGGTGCCCTGGGGGCCGAGGAAGCTGATCTGTCCATTGGGGGAGGCGTCGGGGGTGCCTGGCAGGGGGGAGACGGTGACCGAGCCGATCGCCGCCTCCGCTGCGGTGAGCGACGTGCCCGCGGCACTCGAGGCAGGGTCCACGCCGCCACAGGAGCAGAGCGTCGTGGCGGTGCATACGCAGAGCAGTGCGAGTAGCGCTCTCAACCGGAGCTCACTCATCTGAGGTGAATGGTTGAGAGGCGCCGATCACCTTGCCGCCGGCATTGAGTGCCTGCACCTCGAAGATCTTGTATGTCTGTGGCACCGGGATCGCCGTCTCGAACCCGGACTTGGCGGCGGATGCCGCGACAGCCAGCCCACTGACGTTGGCTCCGGCCATGACCCTCCAGGATAAGACCTGGGTGGCACCGTTCCAGCTCGCATACACGGTGGTCGTGCCGGCGGTATGCCGCGCCGCACCCAGCGGCTTCCATGGCGGCAGGCCAACCCAGGGCTCGACTGTGGCGCGGTAGGTGAGGTTCTTCCCGGGCAGTTTGCCTTCGAGCAGCGGCTGGCCCGAGTGTGTGAGCTCGGTGATGTACGGCGATGATCCCCAGCCGACCATCACGTTGCCGTTTTCGAGCGGCTGCAGATCGCCCATATAGTCGGATGCAAGTCCATATCCCACTCCATATTGGGAGATCTTTGCGGCCGTGCGAGCGACCGGCGCGGTGGTAGGCGCGCTGTCGCTCAGCTTCAGCTCCAGTCCGCGCGAGGGCGCGCTGGGTTCCACGTAGGTGCCGCCGCCTGTCAGCTGGCAGCAGTGGTCGTCGAACATCGTGACGATCCCGCCCGGCTGTAGCCGCACATCGTGCTGCCACTGAAATGCCGCGCCCGGCCCGAAGCTGAAGCTCGATTTTTTGCCGCCAAGGGTCCACTCGATTTTGCCAGTGGCGATGTTCACCAGATACGCAGCCCACGTGTTGCGCATCGAGACCAGGAAGTTGCCCCCGCCAACCAGCTGCAGCGAGTTGATGTGGTAGGCGTCCCACGGGAAGCCGTTGGTGGGCAGCGACGCTTCGGAGTCGCTCAGCGGGATGTGCTGTAACGCATCCCAGTTGTAGAGCAGCTTGCCGGTCTGCAGATCGTACTCTTGGACGGCGGAGTCGATCAGCGCCCCGTTGTATGCGCCGCCGTAGCTGGATAGGTTGCGCGGAATGTCCTTGGTGGCCGTTACCCAGGCGTCCTGGCCGCTGATCTGGAGCTCGTGCAGCGTGAGCTTCCAGCCATCGACGCCTTTGAGCCTTGCCACCGTCTGATAGTGCTGATTGACCACGATGTCTTCGCCGCTTTCGGTTGCACCCGTATTGGTGATCAGTCCCTGCCACCAGGCCAGCGCCGGCTTGCCTTCAAAGCTCTGCAGGCTGAGATTGCCGGCGACGACCTTTTCCGGCACCGGCTGAAACCAGACGGGCTGCATGCGGTCATCGAGGATCATCGGCCCGCTCTGGCCGATCAGCGGCGGGTAGTTGAGGTTGTAGAAGTTCGTCGTGAGGATGTAGCCCGAAGCGAGCTTGTTGGTGTCGGTCTTGCCTTCGATCTGAATCTTGGGCGGGTGCAGCGAGGGCTCGGTCACGTAGCTGTAGGTGTCTTTGGTGATGTAGGCGCCCACCGGCGCGCCGTGATTGCCCGCAAACGCGAAGACGATTGCGAGGAATACCGCGAGCATGAGCGCGACACCGCCCACCACCGGGATCGGCCTTGCGGCCTGCTTGTGCTGCGAGGCTCCTCTTTCCACCAGCGCGAATGTCATCAGCGCCGCCAGCGCGACGCAGCCGGCGCCGATCAGGAAGGCGAGCCTGAAGCCTGAGGTCAGGGACGCGGGGACACCGTGGTCCAGGCCGATCAGATTGCTGCTGCGCTGGGTCGCGAGCGTGATGAAGATCGCGAGCCCAAGCCCGCCGCCGATCTGGCGCGAGGTGTTCACGAGGCCCGAGGCGAGCCCCGCCTGGCCCTGCTTGGCGCCCTGGGTGGCGGCGATCGTCGAGGGGACGATCGACATGCCGATTCCAGCCGCCGCCAGCAGCCCGGGGATCATGATGTACACGACACCGCTGCCGCTTGGCGCGATCCTGGCCAGCAGCACCTGGCCCACCGCGAGCATGATCAGGCCGCCGCCGAGCACGGGGCGCACGCCGAAACGGCCGACCAGCTTGCCCGCGCGCGAGGCCGAGACGGCGATCATCAGCGTCATCGGCAGGAAGATCAGACCCGTGTGCAACGGCGAGAGGCCGAGCACCTGTTGCAGGTAGAGCGAGCTGACGAACCACATCGGGAACAGCGAGGCGCTGAACAGCAGCACGATGTTGTTGGCGATCCGCAACGGCTTGGTCAGCTCCTTGAAGGGGATCAACGGCGCGGAAGCCAGCTTCACCTCGATCACGACGAACACGACCAACAGGGCAATGCCGCCGATGATTGGGCCCAGGGCCACAGCCGTGTCCCAGCCGCGCAGGCCCGCTTCCACGACCCCGTAGACGAGCACCATCTGGCCGACCGTGAGGGTGATCGCACCGGATAGGTCGAAGTTTCCCTCTTTGCGCCTGCGCAGGTCGCTCACGACCACGTAGGCGACGATTGCGGCGGCGATCCCGATCGGTGGGTTGATCAAGAACACCCAGCGCCAGCTGAGGAATTCGGTGATCAGGCCTCCAAACAGCATGCCCGCGGCGCCGCCGAGGCCGTTCATCGAAGCCCAGGCACCGATTGCGCGATGCAGCTGTGGCCCGGGGGCAAAGGACGCGGTGATGATCGCCAGCGAGGAGGCCGCCATGAAGGCGCCTGCGAGTCCCTGCAGCGCACGCGCGCCGATCAGCATGTCGCGGTCCGGCGCCAGGCCGCCCGCGAGCGACGCAAGCGCGAACAGCATCAGCGCGATCACGAACACCTTACGTTGCCCGAAGTGGTCGGCTACCCGCCCGCCCAGCATCAAGAAGCCCGCGAAGGTGATCGCGTAGGCGTCTACGATCCACTGCAGTTCGGGCGATGTGAAGCCAAGCGCCGACTGGATGTGGGGCAGCGCGACGTTGACGATCGACAGGTCGAGGATCACCATGAACTGGGCCACGCAGCAGACCGCGAGCAGCCAGCCTCCAGATCCCAGCCGGCGCTCCTCGCCCTGCGGCTGCGGCTCCTCTGGGCGGCCTGGCGCCCGCACGCTCATTGGTGCGTTGAGCGCCCTGGACGCCTGGTAGGGTGAGCGCCCGATGCCGCGGATAACAACGAGAGATCCCAGGAGACGGACGGCACTGGCCGCCATGCTAACGGTGCTGGCCGTCGTGCTCGCGAGCTCCTCGCTGACGGCGTGCGGGGGCAAAGAATCGCAGGGCGGATCGAAACCCGGCACGTCGAGTACCACCTCGACCAGCAGCACGACGAGCGGCGGTCTGCACAAGAAGCCGCCCTCGAAACCGTCCAGCTACTGACCCTCATCGCGACGCTCCTCCCCGGCCCTGCACAAGCGCCGCGGTGTAGCTGATCACCCTGCTCGCCGGCGAGCTCCCCAGTACCTGGCCGCTGGAGCTCAGCGCCTGGACGGCCGCATAGGTGTACTTCCTGGTCAGGATCGCAGAGCTTTCAAAGCCGCTGGAGGGGATGGTGATCTCGCTTCGCAGCGCACCGGGTCGATCGCCGGCCAGCACGCGCCAGCCGGCCACTTCGGTGGCGCCGTTCCAGCTCATGCGGACGATCGTCTCTTCGCCGGTGTTGTTGAGGTTGGCAAGCACCGCTGGCGGGTCGGCCGGGCGAGCGTTCCATGGCTTGCGGTAGGCGCGGTAGAAGATCATGTCGAAGGGCAGATGAGCGTCGAAGATCAGCGAGCCGGAAGGCGAGAGCTCGCTGATCTCGGGCACGCCGCCGAAGCCGATCAGCACGTTGCCATCCGCAAGCGTCTGCATGTTGCCCTGGCTGGCGGCGCTCAGGGGCGTGGGATGCGGGTAGGAGGCGCTCAGGTGAGCTTCGTGGGTGCTCAGGTTCAGCGCGATGCGCACCCCGCGTGACTGGGGCTGGATCCGCGGATTGGAGCCGTCGTCGAAGAAGGTGACTTCGCCATCGGGGAGGATGCGGCCGTCGTGCTGGTAGGCGGTCCTGGTCCCGGGGCCCATCTTGAACGAGCTTTTCTCGCCGCCCAGGCGCCAGAGGATCCTGCCGCTGCCGCCTTCGATCTGGTATCCGGCCCAGGTGTTGCGCGCCGAGATGAAGATGTCGCCGCCGGGCTCGGGGTCGATCGAGTTGAGGTGAAACCAGTCCCATGGAGAGTTCTTGGGTGGCGAGAACTCCGATTCGCTCACGCCGACGTGGTCGAGGCTGTGCCATTCCCAGCGCACCAGCCCGGTCCGCATGTCGATCTCCTGGACGGCGGTGTCGAGGATCACGCCGTCGCGCGGCCCCCCTTCGGCCGAGGAAAGGTTGCAGCGGATCGGGTTATAGGCCGTTATGTACGCCACGCCGTCCGGAACGATCTGGAAGTCGTGGAGGTCCGCTCGCAGGCCGTTGCCCGCATGCACCCTGGCGACGGTCTGGTAGCGGGAGCTCAGCACGAGGTCTTCGCCGTCGCCGTAACCGAGCGAGAGGACCCGGCCCCGCCAGAAGGTGAGATCCTCGTGGCCGGCATAGCTCTGAACGTTGACGTCCTCCGCGGCCACGCCGGCGGGCATCTGATCGAACCACACCAGCCGGCCCTGGGGCGTGTAGATCAGCGCCCCATACCGGCCGGCGCCAGGCCCGTTGCTGGTGAAGATGTCTCCCGCCGCCGGGTCCTGGTCGGGCGTCGTGACCGTGAGCGTGGGTGCCTGCACGCCGGGCAGCGTCGCGAAGCTCTGATATTCGGAGGGCAAGGCCGCGGGATTGGTGAACTCCGGCACGCCGGCGGTTGGGTAGGGCGTGTCGACCCGAAAGGAGTATGCGACGGGCTTCCCATCGACCGTCGCACGCACGGTCACGCTCTCGCCGGCGTCGAATGGGCTGTCTGGCAAGAAACTGGCACCGTCGCCCTGTGAGTAGTCGTGAAGCCGGCCGGAGTGATAGCCGCTGCGCGTGCCCTTGACCGAGACATCGTGGATCTGCGTGGCCGGCAGGCCCAGGAAGCTGATCTGCGTGTATGGATTCGCCGTATCGGTTTCCGGTGCCGGCGAGACATCGACTCCCAGGCCTTCCAGCTTGGCACTGTGGTCCACCGTCGCCGGCAGGCAGGCAGGGGACTTGCCGCTCTGTGCAGCCGAGCCATGCGAGCTGGACTGTCCGCAGCCAGTGCCGAGTACAACGGCGATTGCGACGCACACGAGGCCAGCGACCGGCGGGACGATGCGACGATTTACTTTCACGTGCTCCCCGAGGATTCGCGGGCTGACGAAACGACGGGCTGCACGTGCCGCCACCAACCGTGCTGACGAACCCGACGCCCTGTTTGTGCTCTTAGTAAAACGTGATCCTAACATTGCCTAACAGGGGCGGGTCGCAGTCCGCCGACCTGCCGGGCTCAGACCAGGACAGCGCCGTCGTCGTAGAGCTTGAGCACCTTCACGGCCCCGGGGGCGGCATCCATGCACAACCGGCAGAGCACGCACTCGTCGAGATTCTCGCTCACGATCTGGAGGGCGCCGTCTCGGGCGGCGAAGATGTCCACGGGGCAGGCCTCCGCGAGCTTGGCGGCCACGGCGGCGTCCGCGCTCGCCTCGTCGGTGACCTCTACGGCGATGAAGATCCCGTCGGCCCTCATGCGACTCTCTCCGCGCCGATCTTCGAGCCGATCATCTCGGGGATGTCCTCGATCCGCTCTGCCACCGCGATGCCGGCTTCGGCCAAGCGCGCGATCTTCTCGCTGGCGGTGTCTTCCTTGCCTTCGACGATCGTGCCCGCATGGCCGAAGCTCATGCCTGGCATCTCATCCATGAAGCGGCCCGCCATGAAGGCGACGATCGGCAGGCGCGAGTTGTGCTCGGTCACCCAGCGCGCGAGCTCTGCCTCCATGCGTCCGCCGGGCTCGGTGTAGATGACGATCCCCTGGGTCTGCTCATCCGCCTCGAAGAGGGGCATCAGCTCCGCGTAGCTTGAGCCGATGATCGCGTCGCCGCCGATCGAGACGGCGGTGGACTGACCCAGGCCCGCGGCTGAGAGGGTCGAGGACATCTCGGTGGTCATGCCTCCGGAGCGAGAGATCACGCCGATCGGCCCGGGGGTGTAGGCCTGGGCGGCGTTGCGGGCAGGTCCACCGATGCCGCCCATCTTGATGAGGTCGGGCACGATGATCCCCAGGCAGTTGGGGCCGATGATCCGAGCGCCACGCAACTGTGCGAGCTCGACCATCTGGGCGACGTCGCGTCGCGGGATGCGCTCTGTGACGATCACGATCAGCTTGATCCCGTTCTCGAGCGCCTCGAACACAGCGTCCTTTGTGAAGGCAGGTGGCACGGTGACCACCGAGCCGTCGATCGCGCCACCGTGATGGGCAACGGCCTGGGCGACCGTGTCGAACACTGGCACTCCATGCACCTCGCGGCCGAGCCTGCCCGGGGTCACCCCACCCACGACCTTCGCGCCGGCGCCGTAGTCAAGGCACTCCCTCGTGAGGTTGACGGCCTCGCGTCCGGTGATGCCCTGGACGATGAAGGTGGTATCCGCGTCGATCAGGATGCTCATGCGGACGCCTCGTCGGTCTTGCTCATGCGGGGGCCCCTTGGATCTTTTCCACGGCGCGACCGGCCGCCTCGTTGAGGGAGACGGAGCGGTCGGCGTAATCCACGCCGTAGCGTTCGAGGATCTTGAAGCCCTCCTCCTCCCAGGCGCCGGGGATGCGGAAGATCGCGATCTTCTCAGCGGGGTTGAAGCCGAGCTCCAGGCAGGCCTTGATCACGCCGCGCGCGACGATGTCCACACGGGTGTTGGAGACGATCGACATCATCACGGCGATCTTGTCCACGCCGGGCTTTGAGAGAACCAGCTTGGCCAGTCCGCAGGCCTTCTCGACCGAGGGGTTGCCGCCGATCTCGCAGTAGTTGGCGGGAGCGCCGCCATGGGCGCGAACGGCATCGAAGAGGGTCAGCGAGCCGCCGCCGGCGCCGATCACCAGGCCGAGGTTGCCGTCGAACTCGGTCACGTTGCCTGCGACTCCCCTGTGGCTCTGGGCATCGACCTTCTCGCCCTCGAGCTCGAAGGGGGTGGGCTCGCGCGCCTGGCGGGTCTCCTCATCGCCGACGCCCAGTTCGGTGAGCAGTTTGGCGTGCCGGCCTCGAGCCTCGTTCTCGATCTCCATGTGGGCATCGAGTGCCACGAAGCTGCCGTCCGCGAGGCGACCGAGGGGATTGATCTCGGCGAGTGTCATGTCGTTCTCGACGAAGAGCTTCGCCAAGCGCGAGACGATCGGCACCAGCTTGTTCAAAGCCGAGCCGGTCACGCCGGTGGAGGCGATCACCTCCTTGGCCTGGAAGTCGCCGAAGGGCAGGATGTTGGAGAAGTGCTTGCGGCCCACCTTGTCGGGCTGCTCCTGCGCCACCTGCTCGATGTCGATGCCGCCGACGGGGGAGAAGATCATCACCGGGGACTTGCGGATTCCGTCCCAGACGACGCCCGCGTAGTACTCCTGCTCGACTTGTGCCTTCGGGTCCACGAGCACGCCCCGCGGCATGTGGCCGCCGATCTCCAGCGCGAGGATCTCCTGTGCATGGGCCTGCGCCTCCTCTGGGGTGTCGGCGAACTTCACGCCGCCTGCCTTCATGCGCCCGCCGGTGAGCACCTGGGACTTGATCACGACAGGGCCGCCGATCCGCTCCGCGATCTCGCGTGCGGTCGCGGGGTCGGTCGCGAAGCCGAAGTCGGTGACGGGGATCTGGGCGCGCTTGACGATCTCGCGCGCCTCGTACTCGAAGAAGCGCATTTGCGGCGGCAGACTACACGGCGCCGGCCGGCTGGAACCCGTAGGCCTCGGCGAGCTCGGGGTCCTTGCTGGCGAGCATCTGTGCCAGTTTGACCATCACCTGGCACTGCTTCCAGGTGGCGTCGTCTTGCATCTTGCCGTCGATCATGTGCACGCCACGCCCGTCGGGGATGGCCTCGATCACCTTCTTGGCGAAGGCGACCTCCTCGGGGTCGGGCGAGAAGACCCGCTTGGCAATCCCGATCTGGACGGGGTGCAGCGACCACGCACCGACGCAGCCCAGCAAGAAGGCCGCCCTGAACTGCGTCTCACAGCCCAGCTCGTCGCGGATGTCGCCGTAGGGCCCGTAGAAGGGCAGCGCCCCGACGGCGGTGCAGGCGTCGACCATGCGTGCGATCGAGTAGTGCCAGGGATCCTGCTGGTAGCTGGGCCGGGGGGCGTCCGGATCATCTGGATCGGGGTCGGCGATAGTGCGGTAGCCGGGGTGCCCGCCACCGACCCTGGTCGTCTTCATCCGACGCGAGGCCGCCAGGTCGGCGGGGCCGAAGCTCATCCCCTGGATGCGCGGGCTGGCGGCCGCGATCTCCTCGAGGTTGGCGACGCCCAGTGCGGTCTCGAGAATCGCGTGGATCAGGATCGGACGCTCCAGTTTGGCCTTGGCCTCCAGTTGGGCGAGCATGCGGTCCACGTAGTGGATGTCCCAGGCGCCCTCGACCTTCGGGACCATGATCACCTCGAGCTTGTGCCCGATCTCGAGCACCAGTTCTGTGAGGTCGTCGAGCACCCAGGGGGACTCCAGCGCGTTCACGCGCGTCCAGAGCGCCGTGTCGCCGAGCTCCATCTCGGAGCCGACCTTGATCAAGCCGGCTCGAGCGGCCTCCTTGCGATCGACGGGCACGGCGTCCTCCAGATTGCCCAGCAGGATGTCGACGGTGGGCGCGATGTCAGGAACCTTCGCGACCATCTTCTCGTTGGAGAAGTCGAGGAAATGGATCATCCGCGAGGGCTTGAACGGGATCTCGGGGGCCGGCACGGGAGCGCCGATCGCCAGGGGCTTCATGAAGTCTCGGGGGTTGCGCATGGCCACGATCGTATTGCCATCTAGAGTTCGTTGCAGAGCTATCGGCCAAGGAGACCTACGAGACCCATGAGCGAGACCAGCAAACTGCAGACGGATCAGGCTTCCCGCGAGGCGAGCGGCGCGCACCCCTATGGCCGCTACCTCGAGGAGTTCGAGGTGGGCGCGATCTACAAGCACTGGCCCGCAAAGACCGTGACCGAGGCCGACGATCACCTCTTCTGCCTGATCACGATGAACCACCATCCGCTGCACATCAACGACATCTACGCCACCAAATCCCAGCAGGGACGCAATGTCGTCGTGGGCCCATTGGTCTACTCGCTCGCGCTGGGGATGTCGGTCAGCGACGTGAGTGGCAAGGCGATCGCGAACCTCGCTACCGAAGAGCTCAAGCACCCGGCGCCCGTCTTCCATGGCGACACGCTGTTCGTCGAGTCCGAGGTGCTCGAGAAGCGCGAGTCTCAGTCCAAGCCCGACCGCGGCACCGTCAGGGTGCACACCAGGGTCTACAACCAGGATGGCGTGCTCGTAGCGGAGTTCAAGCGCCTGGTGCTCGTCCCTCGCAAGGATGCGATCAGCACCAACGTTGATCTGGTGTAGCCACCAGGAGCGCCGGTGCGATAGGCTGCCAGGACGCCCAGCGAGGGCGTTTTTTGAGTTTACGGCGCCAATTCTGGCGCGGCAGAGCCGTATGGCGCTCGCCACCAAGACACAGGAGCTGCCCACACGTCATGGAGACAACTGCCCCCGTTCCCACAAAGAATGAGCGCCTCCTTGCCTGGGTCGAGGAGGTCGCTGCGCTCACAGAGCCCGACGACATCCATTGGTGCGATGGATCGGCAGAGGAGTATGAGCGCCTCTGTCAGACGCTCGTGGACGCCGGCACCTTCAAGCGGCTCGCCGACGCCAAGCGCCCCAACTCCTATCTCGCCTTCTCGGACCCTGGCGATGTTGCGCGCGTCGAGGACCGCACCTACATCTGCTCGGCGACCGAAGCGCAGGCGGGCCCAACGAACAACTGGCGCGATCCAGACGAGATGCGCCAGATGCTTGGAGACCTGTTCAGCGGCACGATGCGCGGCCGCACCATGTATGTCGTGCCCTTCTCGATGGGGCCGCTCGGCTCTGACAAGAGCCACATAGGCGTCCAGCTGACCGACTCGGCCTACGTGGCGGTGAACATGCGGATCATGACCCGCATGGGCAGGGGGGCGCTCGACGCGCTGGGCGAGGACGGCGAGTTCGTTCATTGCCTGCACTCGGTGGGGATGCCGCTGGAGGATGGCGCTGAAGATGTGGCTTGGCCCTGCAACGCGGAGAACAAGTACATCGTCCACTTCCCGGAGACGCGCGAGATCACCTCATATGGCTCCGGCTACGGTGGCAACGCGCTGCTGGGCAAGAAGTGCTTCGCGCTGCGGATCGCCTCGGTGATGGCGCGCGATGAGGGCTGGATGGCCGAGCACATGCTGATCCTGAAGCTCACCTCGCCCGAGGGCGACGTCAAGTACATCACCGGCGCCTTCCCCAGCGCGTGTGGCAAGACGAACCTCGCGATGCTGATCCCCACACTCGAGGGCTGGACGGTGGAGACGATCGGCGATGACATCGCCTGGATGAAGTTCGGCGATGACGGCCGGCTATATGCGATCAACCCCGAGGCGGGCTTCTTCGGCGTGGCGCCGGGTACAGGCGAGAAAACCAATCCGAATGCGATCCGCACGATCGAGCGCAACTCGATCTTCACCAACACCGCGCTCACCGACGACGGTGACGTGTGGTGGGAGGGACTGACCAAAGAGCCGCCTGCACACCTCACCGACTGGCATGGCAAAGACTGGACGCCCGAGTCGGAGGCGCCCGCGGCACATCCCAATGCCCGCTTCACTGCACCGGCAGCCCAGGATCCCGCAATCGCCGCCGAGTGGCAGGACCCCGCGGGCGTGCCGATCGACGCGATGCTCTTCGGCGGACGCCGCTCGACGGTGGTGCCGCTGGTGACCGAGGCGCTGGACTGGGAGCATGGCGTCTTCCTCGGTTCGATCATGAGCTCGGAGAAGACAGCTGCGGCAGCTGGAACGGTCGGCGAAGTGCGTTTCGATCCCTTCGCGATGCTGCCCTTCTGCGGCTACGACATGGCCGAGTACTTCGCTCACTGGCTCGAGATCGGACGCCAGGCGGATGAGGCGAAGCTGCCGAAGATCTTCTACGTCAACTGGTTTCGCAAGGACGAGGATGGTCGCTATCTGTGGCCTGGGTTCGGCGAGAACTCGCGGGTGCTCTCATGGGTGTTTGCCCGCTGTGCCGGTCACGGCGCCGGTGAGCAGACACCGATCGGGACTCTGCCGCCAGTCGGTCCTGATGGCATCGACACGCGGGGCGTTGACGTCTCTCAGGAGGACATAGCCGAGCTGTTGCGCGTCGATGTCGAGGAGTGGAAGGCGCAACTGCCGCTGCTGCGTGAGCACTACGCGCGCTTTGAGCGGCTGCCCGCTGAGCTTCATGCGCAGCTGGAAGCCCTCGAGCAACGCCTCTCCTAATCGTGGCCGTGTGCCTCGCTGGTCGCGGCAGGCGGGCGTGACTCCTCGGCCAGCGAGGTGATCGCCAGCGCGCCACGGGCGGCGGATTCCAGCACGTCGGTGGCCTCCTCCAGCGAACGGGCATAGAGCTCGACCAGCAGGTGCACGATGATGCGGGTGTCCTCTTCGTGCTTGTGAAAGCGCACATGGGTGAAGAACTCGCGCACGCCATGATCGCCGAAGGCGGCGTAGGAGAGCGCATCGCCTGCGTCTGGTCCTGAGCAGCTCTCGACATCCTCGGCATCGACGGTGACGGTGCAGGAGGCGACCCATGGGGTGCCTGCGATCATCCGTTCCCAGCGATCCTCGATCGGCTCGACGCGGCCGTTGCTGAAGCCGAGGTGGGGCTGGTCGTGCATGCAGTCCAGACACTGGACAACCGCCTCCTGGAGCTCGTCGACCACCTCTGCGCGCTCGCCGGTATCGGGGTCGATCTTGTGGATCCCCTCGTAGTGGACCTGGACCTCCAGGTTCTGGGACCAGCAGCGATAACAGCGCAGCCAGCTACGCGCACTGGTCTGTGATGGTGAGCCCTCCATCGAGACCATTGTATGCGTGGCCGGCCGATATCCCATTGGCGGGCCAGAGCTGGGGCCCGCTAGCCGAACGTGAACGCGTATCCCGTGATCCCCGGTGAGAGTCGCAACGTGAGCAGATGACGCTGATCGCCGGGCAGCGAGACGAGCGTGTAGAGGCGTTCGTTCGTGACGGTCACGATCCCGTCGTGCACGTCGGCGCCGGCCTGGGAGGCGCTGATCGGCCGGCCGTCGAGCAGGACCTGCATGGTGCGCGGGAGCTTGCCGGCGGAGCTCAGCACGAGGTAGACGTGCTCGGCCTGAAACTCGGCATTGATCTGCGCGCCGGAGACGGCAGTTGCCGGCTGGGCGGCGATACGCCAGGTCCCGCCGTAGGAGAACTGATTCAGCGTGAGGCTGGCAGGCGCGGTGCCGTAGTCGTGGAGCCCTTCGACAGGTCCGTTCACCCAGCCTTCGGCACGCCTGGTGCCGAGGTAGGTCTCGGGCGTCGCCTCTTCGGTCGGTGTCACCACATCGTGGGGGTGGCTCATTCCGCCGACGTGGTAGCCCGCTTCGGCCAGCAGCGCCCGGATCGCTGTTTCTGTCTGGCCGTAGTTGCCCTCGCCCACGGCCTTGTAGCGGACTACGCCCCGAGCGTCGATGAGATAGTCCGCCGGCCAGTCTTCATTGGCATAGGCGTTCCAGGTGCCCATGTTGTTGTCCTGGACGACCGGGTAATGGATCCCGAAGCGCTTGATCGCTTCGGCGACGTTCGAGGCGTCGTGCTCGAATGCGAACTCGGGTGTCTCGACGCCGACGATCGTGAGGCCCAGATGACGATAGGTGCTGTCCCAAGCCTCCAGGTAGGGGAGCGTGCGGATGCAGTTGATGCACGTGTACGTCCAGAAGTCGACGAGCACCACGCGGCCCCTCAGCGAGGGGAGTGTCAGCGGTCTGTCGCCAGGTGTGTTGAACCAGTCCTCGGTTTCGGTGAATTCGGGCGCTGGGCCCAGTTCTTCCAGCCCGCGCGCGTCTGCGAGCAGGCTTGCCTGACTGGCGTTCGCGGGCGCTACATGCACCGATGACGCCGACCCTTCGCATGAAGATGACCCGTTGGAGGGGACGAACTTCGGCTCGTGGCCGCTGATCTGGTGCAGCCGGCTCGTCACCGTGCTCGAGCACTCCAGCGACGCCGTGAGATTCACGTCAGGGATGTGCTGGGCGACGAACTGGTCGAAATTGATGTCGAGATTGGTGATGATCGCGACGGCGGTGAGGATCATGATCGTGCCCAATGCACGCTGCAGCAGTGGGCCCCTGCCAGCCTGGCGCGCACGGTCGAACAGGCGCCTGCCTCCCAGCGTGAGTGCCAGCAGCACCAGCGCCGAGCCGAGCGCGTAGGCGAGGGCAATCACGATCGTTCGCCCTGAGGCGGCGCTGACCGAGATCACCGCCGCCAGGATTGGGCTGGCACACGGCGTATACACGAACCCGAGCGCGCCCCCCACCAGCAGCCCTGAGCGGAAGCCGTCGCCCGTGGAGCGCGGTCCGAAGCGTGCAAGGCGCGAGAGTGGAGCCTCGATGCGCGCCGCCACGTTCGGCAGCAGCATGGCGACTCCAAACACCAGCAGGACGACAATCGCGACATCGCGCAGCGGATCGCTGCCCAGGCCGACGCCGTCGACCACGCTGGCGACGCCCACGATCGTGATGGTGAACGTGATGCTCAGGCCGAGGACGACGCCCAGCGGGCGGCGCCTGCCTCCGGCGCCGCCCGCCGAAAGCAGGGCGGGCAGGACGGGGAGCACACAGGGCGATAGGGCGGTGCCGGCGCCGGCGAGGATCGCGAAGAGAATGAGGATCAACATGATTGGCTTCTCGCTTTGACGACGCCTCTGACGAGCGTATCTTCCCGGCGTGCTTGGACTCGCCGGTTCTCCGAGCCGCGAGCGTGTCTAAGGCGCGGCGGCCCTCAGCGTCGCCTCGAAGTCCGTCTTGGCGATCGGGCCAACACACGGCGAGGTTGCGCCGGCGCGGCGGTAGCGCTCGACACCCTCGCGGAGCTGGGGCTCCTCGCCGACGGCTGCGAGCTCTTCGATGAAGCCGGCCGAGATTGCAGCCTGCATCGCGTCGATGTCCCCTGAGGCGCGGTCAAAGGCTTCGATGTCCGCGCCGAAGCCCGAGCGCTCGATCATCGTCCGATAGAAGGGCAGGCCGAAGTAGGGCAGCAGATCGCGGCGCATCGCCCGGTGGGCGGCCTGCGGATCCTGCGTCAGCGCGGCCGGCACGGCGGGGACGATGTCAAATCCATCCAGCGGGAGCCCTGCCAGCTTCCGGCCTGCAGCGATCTCGCCCATTGCGACCTCCTCGATGTAGCGGGGGCCACAGAGCCACAGGAGCACACCATCGGCGATCTCTCCCGCCAGCCGCAGCATCGCGGGGGAGAGCGCCGCGATGTAGATGGGCAGCTGAGGCCTTGGATCCAAGCCGATGAGCCGAAAGCCGCTGCGCCACTTCTCTCCGGGCGGAGGATCCTCGCCACGCAGGATCGCGCGCACGATGCTCACGTACTCGCGCATCTCAGCGACGGGATGGTCGATCGTCTGCCCGTGCCAGCCCTCCACGACAGGGCGGTGTGAGATGCCGAGTCCCAGTGTCAGGCGCCCCGCGGAGAGCTCGTCGATGGTGGCGGCCGTCTGGGCCATCGTCGCGGGGGTGCGGGTGTAGATCGGGACCACGCCCGTGCCGACGCGTATGTCGCTCGTGGCCAGCGCGTACGCGGTAAGCACGGTAAGGGACTCTCTGCCCGCGATGTGCGTCACGTAGACCGACTCGTAGCCCAGCGACTCGGCGAGCTTGACTCGCTCGATCGCCTCCTCGAGCGAGCGGCCCGTGGAGATGAAGCAGCCGGTTGCCACGCCACCAGCATATGGCAGCGCCCAGGGCATGGCTCCACACTCAGTGCTCAGTGCTTGAGCAGCACGTACCCCAGGCTCATCGCGAAGCCGATCTGGCCAAAGGCGAGCGCGGTGCCCAGGTTCGTCGCACCGAGCAGCTCCGCGAGGGCGCTGGCGAGCACGAAGCAGCCGAGCACCGTGAGCACATCGCGGAGCATCAGCCGTCGAGCTCCTGCTCCAGTGCTGCCACGAGCGCGGGCAAGCCAAGGCCAGGATCCTGCTCGGCAAGCAGCTGCTCTGCCGCCCGGCGTCCGCCGAGTACGCGCAGACCCTGCTCGCCGTGCTCGTGGGTGAAGTCCAGCAGCGCGCCTGCGCGCCGTGCTCGTACACGCTGCCGGGGATCGGGCTCGCTCTGCAGCGCTGCCAGCGCGTCGGCCAGCTCCTCGATGCCGCTCATAGGAGGCAGTGAGGAGACCGACAGGACCCGGGTGGGCTCGGGGCCTTTGTGCGCGCCCAGTGAGCGCATCGCGGCACTCAGATCGCGCCTGGTCGCAAGCGCGATCTGACCAAGGTCGGCCTTGGTCACTACCAGGACGTCAGGTGTCTCCATGATCCCCGACTTCAAGAACTGGAGAACGTCGCCGCTTCCGGGCTGCACCACGACCAGGACCGTGTCCGCGATCTCCGCGACGTCGGTCTCGGCCTGGCCCACGCCGACCGTCTCGATCACCACGATGTCAAAGGCGGCGGCGAGTGCCTGCGAGGCTGCGCCTGTGGCGTGCGCGAGTCCGCCCAGGCGATCGCCGGCGGCGGTCGAGCGGATGAGCACGCCTTGGTCGGCCGGGTCGAACTCGATGCGGGCTCGGTCACCGAGCAGCGATCCGCCGGAGCGCCGCGAGCTCGGGTCGACGGCGAGCACGGCGACGGTCTGAGCGCGTGCGCGCCAGACTCCGAGCAGGGCCGACAGCAGCGTGGACTTGCCGGCGCCCGGGGGCCCGGTGAGGCCAATCACGTGGCCGGGAGCCTCGCCGCCCAAGCTTGCGGGAGAGACCTCGGCCAGCAGCATCGATGCCTGGAGGCGATCGGCTGCGGTGGTGCTCTCCAAGAGATTCAGCGCAGCCGGCGCGGCACTGAGCTCACGCGCGCGCAGACGTGCGCCCAAAGCGGCTCCCTCGCTGCTCACGCGCCGTTGGTGTAGGCGCCGTTGCCGCCATTGGCAGATGGGCCGACGCCGGCACTCACCAGCTCGACGATGTCGCGCACGATGCGCGTGATGTCGAAGTCCTTGGGGGTGTAGACAGCAGCCACGCCCGCCCGCTTGAGTGCCGCCACATCCTGCTCGGGGATGATGCCGCCCACGACAACCGGTGCCTGGACACCGGCCTCGTGCAGGGCACCGATCACGCTGGGGATCAACTCCAGGTGCGAACCCGAGAGGATCGACAAGCCGATCACGTGGACCCCCTCTTGCAGCGCCGAGGATGCGATCTGTGCGGGCGTCAGCCGGATGCCTTCGTAGACGACATCCATGCCCGAATCACGAGCTCGCACGGCGATCTGCTCCGCACCGTTTGAGTGACCGTCCAGACCGGGCTTGCCAACAAGGATCTTTGGTCTGCGTCCAAGCCGCTCCTGCAGGCGCGCGACCTCCTCGCGCAGCTCCTCGAGCTCAGTCTCGCCTGCGCCGTTGGCGTTGCCGAGGCTGACCGACTCACCCACGCCGGTGGGCGCCCTGTAGCTGCCGAAGACCTCGCGCAGCGTACGCGCCCACTCTCCCGTGGTCGCCCCGGCGCGGGCAGCGGCGATCGTGGGGAGCATCAGGTTCTCCGCCTCGCCCTCCCCGCGCGCGACACGCGCGAGCTCGGCCAAGGCGCTGTCGACCGCTCCCTGGTCGCGCTCTGCGCGCCAGCGCTCGATCGCTTCGATCTGGCCCGCTTCGACAGCGGTGTCCACCACGAGGATCCCACCCTGGGCATCGGCGGTCAGGGGAGAGGGCTCTGTCTCGGTGAAGCGATTCTGGCCGACGACGATCTGCTCGCCTGACTCGATGCGCTGGATGCGCTCGCGGTGGGAGTCCACCAGGGCGGCCTTCATATAAGGCACGGCCTCGACCGCGCCGCCATGCTCGGCGACGACCGCCATCTCGGCCCTGGCGCCCTCGAGCAGCTCGCCGACCAGACCCTCCATCACCTTGGAGCCCTCGAAGATATCGGGGTACTCGAGAATGTCGGTTTCGTGTGCGAGCACCTGCTGGATGCGCAACGACCACTGCTGATCCCAGGGCCTGGGCAGACCCAGCGCCTCGTTCCAGGCAGGCAGTTGGATCGCCCTGGCACGCGCGTCGCGGCCAAGCGTAACCGCGAGCGCCTCCAGCACGATGCGCTGCACGTTGTTCTCCGGCTGGGCCTCGGTGAGCCCCAGCGAGTTGACCTGGACTCCGTAGCGGAAGCGCAGGTGTCGCTCCTCACTGACCCCGTAGCGCTCGCGACCGAGCTCCTCCCAGAGGATCGAACATCGTCCGCAGCTTCGCGTGCTCCTCGATGAAGCGCACACCGGCGTTGACGAAGAACGAGATGCGGCCGAAGACCTGGCTCATACGCTCGGGGGGGATGCGCTCGCGCACCGCGTCGAGTACCGCGATCGCATTGCTCATCGCGTAGGCGATCTCCTGGACGGGCGTGGCGCCGGCCTCTTGCAGGTGATAGGAGCAGATGTTGATGGGATTCCACTTGGGCACGGACTGCACTGTGTAGGCGATCATGTCCGCGATCAGGCGCATCGAGGGGGCGGGGGGGAAGGCATAGGTCCCGCGTGCGAGGAACTCCTTGATGATGTCGTTCTGGGTGGTCCCTTGCAGCAGGGCCTGATCCACGCCCTGCTCCTCGGCGACGACGATGTAGAGCGCGAGCAGCCAGGCGGCGGTGGCGTTGATCGTCATCGACGTGTTCATCTCGTCGAGAGGGATGCCTGCCATCAATGTCTTCATGTCGCCGCGATGAGAGACGGGAACACCGACCTTGCCCACCTCGCCACGCGCGAGCTCATCGTCGGGGTCGTGGCCGGTCTGGGTGGGCAGGTCAAACGCGACAGACAGGCCCGTCTGGCCCTTGGCCAGGTTGCGCCTGTAGAGCTCGTTGGAGGCCGCCGCAGTCGAATGGCCCGCATAGGTGCGCATCATCCACGGCCGGTCGCGCTCGGGCAGACGATGGTCGCTCATGGCAACACTAAGTGTATGGCGATCGCAACTTGCCGGCGATCGTCGACATGCAGGTCATCGGTTAGCCTGCCTTCACACCGGTGCTCCTCTGGCCCCTGAAAGTCAAGCTCCTGCGCCGCGCTCTGCTCGCCCTGCTCGCGCTCGTCGTCGCGCTCAACTGGACCTATGGCCGACTGCCCGCCGAGGGGCGCCCGACGGGCAGCTTCGTGCAGATAGGGAGCCTGAGGGTCCATTACATCGAACACCAGGGTGCCGAACCGGCGGTCGTGCTGATCCACGGGCTGCCGGGGACCGCCGAAGATTTCAACAAGGTCACCGCGATGCTGCCGGGCAGGCGCACGGTCGCCTTCGATCGCCCGGGATATGGCTTCTCGACAGGCGGCTATGTGCCCTTCGCACGCCAGCTCTCCACCTTGCAGGGGCTGCTTGAAAAGCTTCATCTGGAGCGGCCGATCCTTGTCGGTCACTCCTACGGTGGCACGATCGCCCTCGGCTTCGCGGAGCGTCATCCCAGCGAGGTCAGGGGCCTCGTGCTCGTCGACGCCGCGGCTACCTGCACCAGCAACGGCCTCTACGCGCAGGCCCAGGCGCGCCTGGTGCAGGTGTTGGAGATACCAGTCGTTAGCAAGATCGCGAACGCCACCTTCTCGCAGCTGCTGCTCACGGTCGTCTCCAAACAGGCTGACAGCGTGGCCTTTGATCCCGCGAGCGTCGATCCTGGCCACGAACATCGGGTACTGGCATTCAACATGAAGCCTGGCGATCTGAAGGCATTCGCGGGCGAGACGCTCGCTCTCAACGGAGTGGTGAGTGGCGTGGATCGAGGCCTGACCGGTATCGACGAGCCGGCAATCGTGATTCAGGGCGACAAAGACCGGCTGGTCAAGCCGGAATGCGGCAGGCGCCTGGCCGCGCAGTTGCCAGACGCACGGCTTGTGATGATTAGTGGCGGGCACATGGCGCCTTACACTCATCCTGGGGTGGTGGGGGCCGCTGTGAGGAGTCTGGTGGGCTCTTCATGAGCCTTTCCGTCCGATTTGGGCTCGTGGCGGCTTCGGTAGCTCTATTCTTGGCCACTGATGCCAAGCACGCTTGAGTTGCCTCGGACAAGTCGACCTGGCGGTGACCTCGGTGGATCCTGGCGGGTGATCGTCCGCAACGACAATCACAACACCTTCGACCATGTTGCCCGCACGCTGGCCCGGCACATTCCCGGTGTCACGCTCGAGCGCGGCCACCAGATCGCCAACACGATCCACGGGTCTGGGCAGGCGATCGTCTTCAGCGGCATGCAAGAGCCCGCAGAGCACTATTGGGAGCTGTTGAAGGGCGCGGGCCTGACGATGGCCCCGCTCGAGCAGGGCTGAGCTAGACGCTCTCGCCCTCGATTACGGGTGAGCCATTGCCGGCAGAGCCGTTGCCTGAGCCGTTGGGGCCGGCGTGTGGTGAGTGCAGCGCGGCCGCCTCGGCACTCAGGCCACCAGTGGCACTGAGATCCCACCAGCCATAGAGCACAGGTATCTGGTACCAGCTGGAGTGCCTGACGCGGAAGTCGACCATCTCTGGGCCCTCCCAGTAGCGCTCCCAGTCGACATGGCTCGCGAAGCTCGCGAGCTGCTGGAACTTGTAGCGGTCATCGCGTGCTCTGTAGACCGCATAGTGGTCGGCGCGGTAGCGTAGCGCCACCGCGGCGACCTCGGTCAGGGCCTGCTCGAACCCCTCCCCACGAAAGCCTGTCGCATACCAGGGCACGATCACCGTGCCGGCGCCGGCGCCGGCCATCAGGCACCTACCTCCGCATGGATCGCACCCGGTCCCTCGGCTGTCTTGCCGAGACCCTCGGACTCGGCGCCCACCAGGATCGAGATCTTGCCGAGATGCTTGTTTTCGAGCATCAGCTGGTGCGCTTCGGCGACTCCCTCGAAGCCGAGCGTGCGCCACAGCACAGGCCGGATCTGACCACTCTCGATCAGCTCGTTGGCCTTCATGCACTCATATGCGTTGGCGAAGTGCGAGCCGAGGATCTCCTTCTGCTTCATCCACAGGTAGCGAACGTCGAAGTCGAGGTTGAAGCCGGTGGTGCCCGCGCAGATCACCACCTTGCCGAACGGCTTGACCGTGAACACCGAGGTTGGGAATGTCGCCTGTCCGACATGCTCGAAGACGATGTTGAGGGCGTCGCCGAGGATCTGCTTGACGCGCTTGGCGAATTCTCGCGAGACGCCGAAGCGGGCCTTCTCCTCCTCGGGGCTCTCACCGCCCTTGCGCATCATCCCGTCGAACTCCGCGCGGTCGATGTAGTCCACGGCGCCCAGTCGCTTGACGAGCTCGCCCTTCTCGGCAGAGGAGACGACGCCCACACAGTGAGCTCCGGCGGCGGCGCACAACTGGGTGGCAAACACTCCCAGGCCACCCGCGGCGCCCCAGATCAAGACATTCTTGCCCGCCTGCAGGTTGCAGCGGGTGATGAGCATCCGGTAGGCAGTGAAGTACACCAGGCCGTAGGAGGCGGCCTCATCCCAGCTCAGCGCCTGGGGCTTGGGCAGCAGCTGCTGCGCCTGGACCTTCGTGAACTGGGCGAATGACCCCCACGTCGTCTCATAGCCCCAGATCCTCTGGGAGGGCGCCGCCATCGGGTCCAGCCCATGGACCTCGGGATCCTCATAGGAGGCCTGGTTGCAGTGCACGACCACCTCGTCGCCCGGCTTCCAGCGGGTGACGCCGGCGCCGACCTTCCACACGATCCCGGAGGCATCGGATCCGCCGATGTGGTGCCCGAACTCCGGGTGATCGCCGTACTTCATCACCGACACCGGCTTGCCCAGGGCGGCCCAGACGTTGTTGTAGTTCACGCCTGCCGCCATGACGCGGACGATCACCTCGAAGGCGCCAGGCTCGGGCACCTCGATCTCCTCGAGGGCGAATGCGTCCTTGGGTTCACCGAAGCGCTCCTCGCGGATGACCCATGCGGCCATCGTCTCGGGCAGCTCGCCCGGCTCGACGTCAACCTCGGAGACTTGTTGGGAATCGATTGCCACGGCGCTCTTCAACCTCGTGTCTGGGGAACAGGGGCAACCCCCATCCTACCCGGCCTGGGCGCTCGCGGGCGCCCAGCGGCGGCCTCGATCTCAGGCGGGAATCTGCTCGGCCACTCCGGGGTCGTGCTGGGCACGATCGAGGCGCTGGGCGCGAACGAGCGGCTCAGCCGTGGCGGCTGGCTGCTCTGCGAGCGCGGGCTGGACGGGGCCGCCGGAGATCAACGTCCATGCCAGCAGCGATCCGAGCAGTGCCAGGCCACACCCGACGTACAGGGCGTTGGAGAGCGCGTAGACATAGGTGTGGGCCATCGCCACTTGTACCTGGAGGGGCAGGTGTGACCCGGTGGCTCCCGAGCCCAGCCCGTTCACCAGCGAGGCACGCTCACCGGTGCTCACCTGTGGCAGCAGCGTCGCTAGACGCTCCCGGCCGAGCGTGCCGATGATGGCGCCCATCACCGCGACTCCGAAGGTGCCGCCGATCATGCGCACCATCGAGAGCACGCCAGAGGCGACGCCCGCCTTCGTACGATCCACCGAGTTCATGGCGACGGTGCTCATCGGTGACATCACCAGGCCCATGCCGAGCCCCATCAGCAGGAAGGCCACCAGCAGCAGCTCGTAGTCCGAGTGAACGGTGATCCCGGTCATCAGGAACATCGCGACCGCGACGCAGAAGAGCCCTGCGCTCATCAGCGGCCTGGAGCCGACCCGGTCGGCGGCGCGACCGGCGATCGGCGCAACGATCATCACCATCACAGTGGAGGGCAGGAAGCGCAGACCTGCTTGCAATGGCGAGTAGCGCAGGATGTCCTGCATGTAGAGCGCCAGGAAGAAGAACATCGCCAGCATCGCGAAGGAGACGATGAACGCGACCACGTTCGCGCCGAAGAACGAGCGCGAGCGAAAGAAGCTGAAATCGACCATGGGCACCCGGCGGCGGCGCTCGATGATCGCAAAGGCGGGCAGCATCACCAGCGTTGTCGCGAACAGGCCGATCACCCGCGGCGATCCCCAACCCCAGCTGTTGCTCTCGACGAGCGCGAGCACCAATGCGGCGAGCCCGATCGTGAGCGTCGCCATGCCCGGGATGTCGATCTCCCGAGCGGCGGTCTCATCGCGTGACTCGTGTGCTGCGAAGAGGGTCACGGCGATCGCGAGCAGCGCGATGGGAACGTTGATGAAGAAGATCGCCTGCCAGCTCACGTCCTGGGCGAGAAAGCCCCCGAGGACAGGGCCGATGGCGAGCGCCATGGCCGATACGCCGGCCCAGGTTCCGATTGCACGTCCGCGCTCGTGGGCGTCGAACGTGTTGGTGATGATCGACAGCGTCGCAGGCATCATGAAGCCCGACCCGATGCCCTGGACCGCCCGGAAGCCGACGAGCCATGTGTCACTCTGGGCCAGGCCGATCATGAAGCTGGACGCGCCGAAGATCGCGACGCCGATCAGGAACATGCGCCTGCGTCCGAACAGATCCCCGAGCCGGCCGCCCGTCACGAGCATGACGGCGAAGGTGAGCGTGTAGGCGTTGACCGTCCACTCCAGCGCCGAGGTGGTCGTGTGCAGGCTGCGCTGAATCGAAGGCAGCGCGACGTTCACGACCGTGTTGTCGAGCATGATCATGAACAGCGCGAAGCACATCGCGCCGAGCGTCCACCAGCGCCGGTTCTCGTCGGTCAGCCTCGCCTTCGAGGCGTAGCTCTTGGCGCTCATGACTGCACCTCCGTCCGTGTCTGGGTGTCGGTCTGCGTCGAGAGCAGACCCGTGATTTGGTCGTGATCGGGTCGCAGATCCGCTATTTCCTGGCGGGCGCCCACGATCTGCTCGAGTGCGCAGCCCAGCGAGCGCGCCTCCTCGTCGGTGAGCGAGCTCAGGAAACGCTGCGCACCGAGCATGCGAACACCATTGAGTGTGTTGGTCACGGCCCGTCCTGGCTCCGTGAGACGGATGCGCTTGATGCGCCTGTCGACCTGGTCCTCGCAGCGGTCGACGAAGCCGCGCACATAAAGGCCATCGACCGCACGGCTCATAGCGGGCAGCGAGACACCCATCGACTCAGCCAGCCCCTTGAGCGAAGGCTCGCTTTCGTCGAGGTCCATCGCGCAGAGGGCCTTGATCTGCGTGAATGAGAGATCCAGCTCAGCTATCGCGTTGAAGGCACCGACATTGGAGTTGCGCATCAGAAAGCTGACGAGGGCGTACATGTCGCTGATCAATGTCTCCCTCACGAGGGTTCCGTCAGGGGCCACGGGAAGCGGCTGATCAGAGACCGCGGGAAGAGGTTGCGTGGACGCAGAAGTTGATTGCATGCACGCAAGCATAACGGCGCCGCAACCTTTCCACGTGTGAGGTGTGTCACACAGGCAGCGCAGGCGAGCTCAAAGCCTCAGCTGAACGGCAGCGCCACGACTTCGGCGGTGGCCTCGTTGCCGTCGAGCCCCAGCGTGACGCCAAGCTCGGCCTCTCGACGGATCAGGCCAAGACCGATGGGGCCGAAGGCAGGTGAGAGCGCCAAGCTGCTCAGCTGCCCGACGGCGCGCTCTCCCAGCAGCAGGCCAGTGCCAGGCGCCACCGGTGCTGAGAGCCGTAGCCCGCGCAGGTGCCTGTTGGGCTTGCCCTTGTAGTAGAGACGGGCGACTGTCTCCTGGCCGACGTAACAGCCCTTGGTGAAGCTCACAGCGCGCTCGTTCAGGCCGGCCTCCTGGGGTATGACGCTCTCGTCGAGGTCGACCCCGTAGCGGGGCCTGCCACGCTCGACGCGCAGGATCTCTGCCGCCTGCTCCTCGACGACCTGTGCTCCAGCTCTGATCAGAGCGGCGTGCACCGACTCTGAGTCCTCGCTGTTGCAGAGCACATCGATGCCATCGGGTGCCGCCGTGGCGATCAGCCTCACAGGTCGCCCCGCGATGAGGCCCTGGACGTGTGCATGCTCTGTCAGGGGCAGCTCCTGGGCGGGAAGCTTCTCGGCGTCGGTGCCGGTGTCGGCGGCTGCGATGGCGACAGTGCGCGCGCGTGGACCCACCAGCGAGAGCAGCGAGCGCTCGAGTGTGCGCTTGTGGAGCTCCACGTCGTAGCCCACCTTGAAGCGCCTGATCATGTCGAAGAGGCCCTGCAGCGCGACGCGCTCGGTATCGAGCAGCAGTTCGGACCGTAGCGATCCGATGGCGGGCGCTTGGCGCCCGGGCTCATCCACAGCCAGGATGCGAAGGTCGCCGAGCATCTTGCCCTTGTGGGTCAGGAAGACGGCGTAGCAGCCCTCCCGGTCCTTGAGATCTGCGACCTCGTTGGTGACCTGTCCGTTTAGGAACTCGCGAGCGTCGGTGCCGCTGAGCGCGAGCTTGCCGCGTTCGGAGCGGTCGAACAGGCCACACCCCTCTGTGAGTGCCCGGTACTCGGCATCGAGACGAGCTGTGTCAGCAGCAGCCATCGATCCGAGGATAGCCACGCTAGGCTCTGCCCTGATGGGACTCGCCGACACCTTTCAGCAGGTCGTGGACTCGCTGCCAGACGACTGGACAGACCTCGAGCTCGACTTCAGGATCGCCGACGAGTCGCGCTACGTCGATGCCTCGGTCTATCTCACCACCTGCAACGCCAGGCCTTACTCAAAGCACGACTGGCACTGGCGGCTGCTGGTAGCTCACCGTTTCGGTCATGCCGCTGCGGCGCCGACCGTCCATGGCACTTTGAAGCTGCTGGATGACGCGGGCATCGAGGGGGAGCTGGCGGTGCGCGAGGTGCGCTCAGGGCGGGTCGAGATCACTCAGATGTGGGGACGCCCTTACTCATCGCGCGAAGAGTTCGCGCGGCTGCGCGCCCAATAGCCGATGGCGCGCGTTCTGGCGCTGATCCCCGATCTGCTGTTCGGCTCGAAGGTCAAGAGCAGCTTGACGGTGGCGGGCCATGATGTTCAGCTCGTTGGGGCCGTTGGCGGCGATGCGCTGCGGGGGCAGCTCGATGGAGTCCAGCTGCTCATCGTCGATCTCACAGATCCCGAGCTCGACGGCTCGGGGCTGGTGCAAGCGCTGAGAGAGGATGGATCACTGGCGGGCAAGCCTACGCTGGGCTTCTACTCACACGTGGATATCGAGGCCCGCGAACGCGCCGAGCAGGCGGGCTTCAGCTTGGTCGTGCCCCGCTCGAGGATGGCCCGTGAAGGCGCGCAGCTGGCTGAGGGGTTGCTCGCCGGCTAGAGCGTCACCGGCTAGATCGGATCCAGCGCCACCAAGGCGCCGTTGGGGACGCGTTGCACATGCGCCACCGCCTTGCCTGCCCGCTGGTAGAAGGCGATACGGATCACTCCACCATGGCAGACGACGAGTGCCGGGAGCTCGCCCGCTTCGATCTCCAGCAGCGCGGCTTGGACACGGATGCCCTGCTGAGCGAAGGACTCTCCACCCGGGAAGCCGAAGCTCGGATCCCCCGACGCGAATCCCGCGAACAGCTCTGGGGCCTCGGCTTCGATCTCCGCAAAGCTCCTGTCCGTCCACTCACCTGTGCCCGTCTCCATCAGGCGTGGATCCTCGCGAGGATCCAGGCCGATGCGCGTAGCGACGATGTCCGCCGTTTCGCGCGCTCTGCGCAGCGGGCTGCACCACAGCGCTGCAAACGGATGGGCGCGGGCGCGCTCGGCGAGATCGGCCGCCTGTTCGATGCCGACCTCGTTCAACGGCACTGCCCCCTGTCCCTGGAAGCGCCGTTCGAAGTTGTAGGCAGTCTGCCCGTGGCGGGCTAGGTATACGCGAGCGGGAACCACTGCCCGCTCAGGTTGCGGCTTCGGCCTCAGGCTCGAGCTTGCTCATAAAGAGAAAGTGGTAGAGCAGCGCCGCAACTGCGCCTCCGAGCAGCGGTCCTGCGTACCAGACCCAGCCATTGGCCCAATGATCGCCAACCAGCTGCGGCCCAAAGGCGCGCGAGGGATTCATCGCGGCTCCGGTGAACGGGCCGCCGAAGAGCACGTCGATCGAGATCGTGAGGCCGATCGCCAGCCCGGCGACGGCGTTGAAGGGACCTCGCTGATCGACGGCCGCGCCGAAGACGACGAGCACCAAAAAGAACGTGAGGACCGCCTCCAGCAGGAAGCCCGAGCTTGCGTCCACTCCGTGCCCGAGCGCCGGGACCCCGAGCTTCACCGCTTCGGTCGTGGCCCTTGGCAGCAGACCCTTGACGAGCAGCGCGGCAATCGTGGCGCCGCCCAGCTGGGCGATCCAGTAGACGCCCGCGAGCGCCGGCTTGATCCGGCGGGTGATGAGGAAGCCGAACGTGATCGCCGGGTTGAAGTGGCCGCCCGAGATGTGCCCGAGCGCACAGACCATCACGCCGATGGCAAGCCCGTTGGCTATGGCCACGCCGATCAGTGTGGGGTCGTGAGTGCCTCCTGCGGCTGCCGCCGCGCCGGCGCCGATGAAGGTGAGTGTGAATGCGCCGATCATCTCGGCGACCCCGCGGCGCAGAGTGTCTTCGGACATGAGCAAAACGTAGGAGCCCTGTCGGACGGATCGACAAGCGCGCTCAGCCTCATACACTCCATGAGGTGCGTCGTCGTGTCACGTTCAGCCGCAACCTGACGCTGTCGCTCTCGCGGACTTGCCGCTGCTACTGCAAGTACTGCGCGTTCGCGACCCACAAGGCGCACTTGCATGCGCCGCAGGAGGTACTAGAGATCCTTGACGGTGCGGCGAAGCGCAGCGTCAAGGAGCTGCTGGTTCTCACCGGGGAGCATCCCGAGGTCAACGGCGAGGTGGCCGAACGGCTGCGCTCCTACGGGCACCAGGACTTCACCGGCTACGTGGTCTGGACGTGCGAGCGGGCGCTGGAGCGGGGACTCCTGCCCCATACCAACCTGGGGGTCCTTCCGCGTGAGGACCTGCTGCGCTTGCGCGAGGTGACGGCATCCCAGGGCCTGATGCTCGAGTCGGTCTCAGAGCGTCTGATGGAGACCGTCCATGCGGGCTCGCCGACCAAGCATCCCCGGCGGCGCCTGGAGACGATCGCCGCCGCCGGTGAACTCAAGATCCCCTTCACCAGCGGCATTCTCGTGGGGGTGGGGGAGAGCGAGCAGGAGCGCTTTGAATCGCTGCAGGCGATCGCTGTATTGCACGCTGAGCACGGACACATACAGGAGGTGATCCTCCAGAATTTCGTGCCCCACCAGAGCTACTACGGGCGCGAGCCCGCCCAGATAGCCGACGCCAGCGCCCGTGAGTACTGGCTGACAGGGGTCGCCGATCACAGGCCCAGACTGCCGCTGCCGGTGTGGGCCGAGCCGGTCGCGATCGACGACATCAAGCGGCTGATCGCCGAGTCCAGGCGGCTGATGCCAGATGTGGCCATCCAGATCCCGCCGAACCTCGCCGACTGGTGGCCTGAGCTTGTCGCCGCGGGCGCAAGCGACCTGGGCGGGCTCTCGGCCAACGGCGATCACATCTCACCAGAGCACCCGTTCCCCTCGCCCCATCAGGTGCGCAAGCGCCTGCAGCAGGATGGCTATGCGCTGACCGAGCGGCTGTGCGTCCATCCTGGCCACATCGACCCCGAATGGATCGCCCAAGGGGTCATGGACGTGATCAAGCTCAAGTATTGGAGCTTCATCCCTCGTAGCGGCTCTGGTCGGGTGGATCCGCCCGCGCCGATCTGCAGCGAGCTGGTCGACCGGGCGATCGGGCGCGGGCGCGAGGGCGAGCGGCTGACACACGATGAGCTGACCGCCATGTTCGCGGAGACGAGGCAGGAGGCCATCGAGGAGATCAGGGCCGCCGCCGATGAGCTGCGCCAGGAGCTGGCCGGGGAGACCGTGACCTTCGTGGTCAACCGCAACATCAACATCTCCAACGTCTGCATCGTGGGGTGCGCGTTCTGCGGGTTCGGCCAGGGCAAGCGCTCGCCCGACGCCTACGAGCACAGCAGGGAGGACTTCATCGGGCGCGTCAACGAGGCGGTCGACTATGGCGCCACCGAGCTGTGCATCCAATCGGGCATCCATCCCGATTGGGAGCTCGATGACTACCTGGGCTGGTTGGCGCTCGCGAAGGAGACAGCCCCCCAGCTGCACCTGCATGCCTACAGCCCGATGGAGATCGCCCACATGTGCGACATCTCGGGGCTGGCGCCCAGCGAGGTCTTCGCCCGTCTGGCAGATGCCGGTCTCGGCTCGACGCCTGGCACCGCGGCAGAGGTCCTGCACGATGGCGTGAGAGAGCGAATCTCGCCCAACAAGCTCCCAGTCGCCCGCTGGGTGGAGATCGTGCAGGCCAGCCACGAAGCGGGACTGCGCTCGACGGCCACCGTGATGTTTGGCCACATAGAGGAGCCCTGGGAGCTGGCCGAGCACATGCGAGTCGTGCGCGACCTCCAGGAACGTACAGGCGGCATCACCGAGTTCGTGCCGCTGTCCTTCATCCCCTTCCAGACGCTGCTCGGGCGCACCCACGGCGTCGAGGAGATCTCCTCAGCGGAGAACCTCAAGCACACCGCGGTCTTCAGGCTCGCGCTGGGCAAGACGATTCCCAGCCTCCAGGCCTCGTGGGTGAAGATGGGCATAGGTGCTGCCACCGAGGCACTGCGCTGGGGAGTCAACGACCTGGGGGGGACCTTGATGGAGGAGTCGATCAGTCGCCTCGCCGGCAGCTATCACGGCACCAAGCTCGACCCCGATCAGCTGGTGGCCGCGGCGCACGAGGCCGGACGGCCTGCCGCCGAGCGCACGACGCTCTACGCGATCAGGCGACGCTACGAGCTGGTAGGTGAGCTCGCCACCGCGGGATTACAGGCGCCGTACACAGTCCTCTGAGTGGGCGTACCATGAGTCCCAGCGACATGGCCGGCGTATCTGAGAGCTCCAATGGCGCAATGGACTACGACGTGGCGATCGTCGGCGCGAGCCTCGCGGGCTGTGCGAGCGCCATGCTCCTGGGTCGCGCAGGAGCGCGGGTTGCGTTGATCGAGAAGTCTCCCGATCCCAACGCCTACAAGAAGGTCTGCAGCCACTTCATCCAGTCCTCGGCGGTGGCGACTCTGGAACGACTGGAGCTGCTGGAGCCGATCGAAGCGAAGGGAGGGGTGCGCTCGCGCGGGCGTATCTGGACGAAGTGGGGTTGGATCCTGCCCGCCTCACAGAGCAAGGTGACCAGCTGTCTAAGCCTGCGTCGCGAGCACCTCGATCCGCTCATCCGTGCTGCCGCTGGCGAGACGCCTGGAGTCGATCTGATGCTCGGCCAGAGCGCCACTGAGCTGCTCCATGCCGGGCGGCGCGTCAGCGGCGTGGCGATCAAGGATAAACATGGCCACACCGTCAAGCTGCACACCAAGCTCGTGGTCGGCGCCGACGGGCGCGACTCGCAGATCGCCAAGCTCGCAGGTGTCCCGGAGCGCAGGACGCCTCACAATCGCTTCGCCTACGGTGGGTACTTCGAAGGGGGAGCACCCGAGGGCGCGCCCAATGCCTCGGTGTGGATGCTCGACCCTGAGTGGGCGGCCGCCTTTCCCACCGATGAGGGCCTGACCTTCTATGCGGCGATGCCAACCAAGGCGCATCTGCCCGAGTTCCGCAGCGACCCTACCAACGCACTGATCTCATTCGTCGCGAGTGTCCCCGAGCCGCCGCCGATACGCGAGGGCCGTCTCGTGGAACCGGTGGTGGGCAAGCTCGAGATGCCCAATATCGAACACGTACCGACTGCCCCAGGGCTCGCGCTCGTGGGCGATGCGGCCCTTGCGGCCGATCCGCTGTGGGGTGTTGGCTGCGGATGGGCTCTGCAATCGGCGGAATGGCTTGCAGAACAGTGTCGCTCCCGCGCTGGCCGGCGGGGAGGAGCTGGCACGGGGACTGAATCGCTACAAGCGGCGCCACAAGCGGCAACTGCGCACCCAGAACCGACTGTTGGAGGACTATGCGACCGGCAGGCGCTTCAACGTGATGGAGCGTCAGCTGTTCAAGGCGGCGACCCGCAGTCCCCGCCTTGCGGCGAGCTTCGAGGTATTTGGAACTCGCCACGTGACTCCCGAGCGTTTCCTGCCCACGGTGCTGCCGCGAGTGCTCGCGACGAACATCCGCCATACGCTCAGTGGACGTGGCACCGCGCCCGTGCCCCAGCCCAGCTCCAGCAGCGCCTGAGCGCTCAGGCTCAGCGGAAGAGATCCTCCTCGATCACCCGCAGCAGGGCCACGGCACCGGGGCCGTCCTCCTCGCTCAGGAGCCGCTCCAGTCCTCGGACGATCACCACAGGCTCACGTGAGTCCTTGCTGCGGGCCAGGTCGGCGCTCGCAGCAACTGAGTCGGCGACAGCTAGCCAGGTTGCGGCAAGCTCCCGGCCCATGCTGTCGGTGCGCCCGCGCCAGTCATCCAACGGCGCCATCCCAGCGCAGCCGATCGCCACGTCGCACTGACCGTGGCGCCACGCCCTTCCGAAGCTGTCGGTGACGATCACCGCGACGGTTGCGCCTGAGAGCTCGCGCAGGCGTGCACGCAGGCGTCTGGCAGAGCCATCTGGGTCGCTGGGCAGCAGGATCAGGGTCTCAGGGTCAACTGCGTTGGACGCGTCGATCCCGGCGTTGGCACAGACAAAGCCGTGCTTCGTGCGGCTCACGATCACCCCACGCTCTGCCCGCAGAATCTCCTGGGACTCATCGAGCACGACCTGTACGAAGCGCGCGTCCTTGTCTCCCTCGGCGGCGAGCTCCCTGGCGCGCTCCCCCGGCTGGACAGCGCTCAGCGAGCGCAGCGCACCCTCGGCCTTGGAGACGACCTTCTGGGCGATCACCACGATCTCTCCGTCTCGGAGCTCCTTTCGAGGTTGCCCGGCTGCGAGCGCGTTCGCGATGTGCAGGGCGAGGTCGTCTCCCGGATGTATCTCCGGGAGCCCGCTCAGGCTGCTGAGGTGGAAGCCGGCCAACGGTCCGCCCCCGGTGTGCTCGGCTCGCTGCCGAGCAGGGCTTCGAGCACGGCGCGCGTGCGAGCGCCACAGATGCGCTGTGCCCGAAGGCGCTCACGCAGGGCCTGCAGGTCCTCGCCCGTATCGATGTCGAGCAGCAGCGTGGCAGGACGCTCGACCTCGCAGTCGACTCCGGCCTCCTTCGCGAGCGCATGGTGGCGCTCGAAGCTGTCAGGGCCGAAGCTCGGCTCGATCGCATCTGGTGGCTCGAGCAGCAGGCCGTTGGTGCCGGTGCCATGCCTGTCGGGCACGATCAGGACTCGTCCGCGCCTCGAGGACTCACCGCAAGGCTGTCGATCGGCCAGCAGCGAGGTCAACTCCTCGGGCTCGAGCGCCGGGCAGTCCCCCGGGATGCAGAGAACACGTTCGAATCCCTCCTGGATAGCGCGAGTGATCCCGAGCGAGACAGCGGCGCTCTGGCCGTCTTGCGCAGTGTCCGCGAGGATGAGGGCGCCCAGGTGGCAAGCGTCCGTGGCGACCGAGATCTCGTTGGTGACGACGATCGTCCGCTCGATCGCGTCACAGTCGCGCAGCGCCACGAGCACATCGCCCACCATCGCGCGCGCGAGCGCGAGACGCAGCGAGTCGGCGACGCTCTCGCCCAGGCGCTGCTTGGCCTTCGCGAAGATCTTCACTGGTAGTATCGCTGCGGTTCTCATCTGCCAGCAGACGATAGTGGCCGCTTGGGAGGTTCTAGGTGCTCAGCGATTCGGCGAACACGAGCGCGCGCTCTGCCACGCGCGTACGCGCGTTGGCATCGTCCATTCGAATATCCACACACTCCGCTCGCACACCCTTCAGCTGCCCCTCGTGCAGCGACTCGTCGGTGAGGATCCCATCCAGGAACCCAGGCGCTATGGACTCATAGAAGCCAACCACGCCCGTAGCGCTCGCCGGCTGGCCCATCGCCGCCAAGCAGGCTGCCGTTGGTCCCTTCAGCACCTGTCCATCGACGATCGGGCTGACGGCCACCACCGGCACGGAGATGCTCTCCAGCGTCGCTTGCAGAACCGAGAGGATCGGCCAGACGGAGATCACCGGGTTGCTGGGCCCCACGATCACCGTCCGCGCGCCCTGGAGCGCCGCCAGCACCTCGGGAGTGGGCTCGGGAGTGGGCGTGGGCTCAGGTGCCTCCTCGCCCTGTGAGCGGAAGCGAACCTCGTGCACCGCGCCCTGGGCGCCTCCCCGGATCAAGAACTCTTGCAGAGGCTCGCCATTCACAAAGGTGTGCAGCATCCCGTCGCTCATCGGCAGCACCCGCGCGCTCAACCCGATCCGTGCACAGAGCTCGCGCAGAGCCTCGGTTGGACGCAGGCCGGAGCGCTCCATGCGCGTGCGCTCCAGGCACCACGCGAGATCGCGATCGCCAAGGTTGAACCACACATCCACGCCCAGCTCCCTCAAACCGTCCATCACGTTGAACGTGTCGTCGCGCAGGCCCCAGCCGCGCTCGTCGATCGAGTCGGCGAGCCAGAAGGTGATCAGGTCGGGATCGGGCGAGACGTGAGCGCCGTAGATCTCGATGTCATCGCCCGTGTTGGCGATGACCGCCAATCGCTCGGAGCCGACCACGTCGAGCATGCCGCGTGCGAGCTTGGCACCGCCTGTGCCGCCGGCAAGGATCACCACGTCGCCATACGTCGAGGGAACCACCACGTCGCCAGCCATCGAAGGAGCTACTCCCACAGGTGCCCGGGCAGGCCGCTGAGCCTGATCCCGGCGTGCACCTTGTAGCGCGAGTTGACCGAGATCAACAGTGCGGTCAGCGACTCCGTGATGCGGGCCATCTCCAGACGCCCGCAATCCACGCAGCGCAGCCCGTCGATTCGCTCGATCAGCGCCGCGACAGCACGCTTGTCCTGGCGCGAGTCTCCGCATAGCAGCACATCCTCTGCCAGCGCGTGATCGAGGTCCGTCAACGATGCCGCACTCACGGTGTGCAGAGCCGAGACCACGCTCACACCTTCACCCGCCATCTCCTGAGCCTGCTGGGCGGCGGATCCTTGCCACACCCCGAGCATGCGCGTCGCACGGCCGCTCACGGCGGCGGCCAGCGGGACTGTGGCGTCGAGCAGAATCTGTCCGGCTCGCCATGTGCCCTTGAGGTTGGTGAGCGTCTCGGACTGGTTGCGAAAGGGGACGCTCAGGATGACGATCTCGGCTTCCGAGACGGCGGCCACGTTCTCAAGCCCGGAGAATCGTCCCTCCGGGACCAGTCCGCTCGCCCGCTCGGCTGCCTGGAGCGCTCGCTCGGAGTCCCTGGAGCCGATCACGATCGGCGCTCCGGCCTGTGCGAGGCGCAGCGCCATCCCGAAGCCGAGCGCGCCGGTGCCACCGACGATGCAGACAGGTGCAGAGCTGTGACCGGAGGTGGCGGAAGGGGAGTTGACCACGGCGGCTGAGTATATGAGTGGTTTTCGGCGTACCGGCGCTCGGCACGGGAGGCAAGCGGGCGCGCCCCCCCGAAGGATGGCGAGCGTCGCCGGCCGCCACGCGCCGTTACGCTCTATGGATGAGGTTCGAGGGCAAGATCGCGCTGGTCACCGGTGGGGCGTCGGGGATCGGAGCTGCGACGGTGCGGCGTCTGGCGGCAGAGGGCGCGCGTGTCGCCGTCGCCGACATCAACGACGAGGGCGCCCGGGAGGTCGCGGGCGAGCTGGATGGCTTCGCCTGCCACCTCGATGTGACCGACACGGAGTCGATCCAGGCGGCGGTGAGCGCCGTCGAGGCCGAGCTGGGAGCGATCGACGTGCTCGTCAACAACGCGGGCACGGATCTCTTCTCGTTCTTCGTCAAGACCGATCCAGGGCTGTGGGATTTCGTGCTGGGCGTCAACCTGCGCGGGGTGTTGGCCGTCACGCACGCAATCCTGCCGGGTATGCAAGAGCGCAAGCAGGGCGCGATCGTCAATGTCGCCAGCGAGGCCGGTCGTGTGGGCTCGCAGGGCTCCGCCGTCTACTCCGCGGCCAAGGCGGGCGTGATCGGCTTCACCAAGGCGATCGCACGCGAGGCGGCTCGCTACAGGGTGCGTGTCAACGCGGTCGCCCCGGGTCCGATCGAGACGCCCTTGTTGAACGCCGCGCCGAAGGTCTACGGGGAGATCGGTGCACGTCTCAAGCAGGGCATGGTGGACGCCACGCTGCTTGGCCGCAGCGGCGAGGCGGAGGAGGTCGCTGCCGCCATTGCGTTCCTCGCAAGCGAGGATGCCTCCTATGTGACCGGCCAGACGCTGGGGGTCAGCGGCGGGCTGTCGATGTGGTGAGCGTCCCTGACGCGGTGAGGATCAGAGAGGTCGGCCCGCGGGACGGCTTCCAGAACGAGCCTGAGACGATCCCGACAGATCTCAAGGTGAAGTTGATCGAAGCGCTCGCAGGCACGGGCCTGCACCGGCTCGAGGTCACAAGCTTCGTGCGGCCCGACGTGATCCCACAGCTCGCTGATGCCGAGGAGGTGCTCGATCGCATCCAACCCCACCAAGATGTCTCGCTCAGCGTGCTGATTCCCAACGAGCGCGGCCTGGAGCGGGCGCTGGGCCATCGCGAGAAGATCGACGAGGTCAATGTGTTCTTGTCGGCCTCAGAGACGCACAACCGCAAGAACGTCAATCGCACGGTCGCGGAGTCGCTCGCAGAGCTGGAGCTCGTTCTCGACACGGCCAGCCAGGCGGGCCTGCGCTGCGAGGGCGTGATCTCCACGTCCTTCGGCTGCCCCTACGAGGGCCGAGTGCCCGTCGAGCGGGTGTTCGACATCGCGAGCAGGTTGCATCAAGCGGGCGCACAGGAGATCGGCTTCGGGGACACGACCGGGATGGCAAATCCAATCCAGGTGGCGGACTTCTTCGGACGCGCCTTTGAGGCGCTCGGCGCCGATGGCTCGCCTGGCCCGGAACTCACCGCCCACTTTCATAATACGCGTGGTCAGGGCCTGGCAAATGTGCTCGCCGCCATGGAGGTCGGCGTGCGCAGCTTCGAGTCGAGCTTCGGCGAGCTGGGAGGCTGCCCGGTGCCGGCCGGTGCCACCGGCAACATCGCCACCGAGGATCTCGTCTCGATGCTCTCAGAGATGGGTATCGCGACCGGTATCGATCTGGAGGCGCTCATCGCATGCGCCGCGCAGGTGCGCGAGATCTTGGGCAGGCCGCTGGGCAGCCACACGCTGATCGCCGGCCCGGTGCAGTGGAGCCCGCTCAGGGCACCGTCTGCACAGGAGGGGCTCCGTTAGTCGGTGCCGGCTGCGCTTCCTGCGCGCTCGCGCGGGCGACCGCCACGCAGTACTCCTGCACGACCACCTCCATCTCGAGTGTCTGTGCGAGCGCGGGCCGGGCAGAGGCGTCGATCACGCGCTTGGCACGTCCCACGGCCACGTGCGAGTTGGCAAGCAGTTCTCCTACCAGCGCTTCGGTTGCCTGCTCGAGCTCCTCGGGGGCGGCCACGCGGTTGACGAGGCCGATGCGCTCAGCCTCGGCGGCGTCGATGGTCCGCCCGGTCATGATCAGCTCCTTCGCGCGGCCAAGCCCCACGACCGCGGGCAACCGAGTGGAGCCGCCGACGTCGGGGATGATCCCGAACTTCACCTCCGGCAGTCCAAGCTGGGCATCTGATGAGGCAATCCGAAGGTCGCAGCCAAGCGCCACCTCCAGCGCGCCGCCCACACACGTGCGGTGAATCTGGCAGACGACCGGCTTTGGCATCTCTTCGCAGAGGTTCGGGCAGTCGAGGAAGGTTTGACGAAATGGCCGCAGGCTGCCGGGCGTGCCGGCGGAGGCCGCCAGCTCTACGAGGTCCACGCCGGCGGAGAACACCGGCCCCTCGCCGCGCAGCACCACGCAATGCACCGACTCATCCGCCGCGGCCGCGCGCAGCGCGTCACCGAGCGCGCGCAACAGCTCCTGGCTCATCGCGTTGCGCTTCTCTGGACGGTTCAGGATCACATGCCTGACCGGGCCGTGATCCTCAGTGAGAACGATGCTCATGGTGTCAATTTGACAGGTCCAGGACGGGGGTGGGCGCTTCGATCGATCCGTCGTGGCCCTCGGTGGGCACGATCGCGGTGCCGACCGCAAAGAACTCGATCACGTGGCTGCCCCAGCCGTGGCTCTTCTCCTGTAGATCCACACCGACGATTCCCTCGGCGCTGAGCTGCTGGGCCTCACTCTGCATGCGCTCCATCGCCAACTCGCGTGCGTCATAGAGCGCCTGGGTGAAGTTGGGCAGCTCCACGTTGCGCCCTGTCTGCGAAAGCGATTGGAGCATTCCCCTGTGAGCCACGTGGTAGACGCAGCTGCCCATCACCATGCCCACGGGCCTGTGGCCCGTGCGCAGCAAGGTCCAGAAGTCCTGGCCCGAGAGATCGCTGGTGAAGGGCCGGCCATTGGGAGCGCGGTGCAGCACGCCCTCGCAGTGCTTGACGGCGGTGCCGATCGCGATGAACTCAGCCATGTCCTGGCCCCACTCGTAGCGGCCGATGTCAAGGCGCACGCCCACCACGCCGTCGGCGCCGAGCTGGTCGGCCTCCTCCTCCATCCGGGTCATGGCGAGCTGGCGCGCCCCATACATGGCTTCGGAGAGCACAGTCATCTCCTGGCTCTTCTTCCAGCCGGCCACCTGGATGCCGATGTGGTAGATCGAGCTGCCCACGACAAGGCCCAGCGGCTCGAAGCCGGCCTGCTTGACGAGCAGAAACTCGTTGACGCTCAGATCTGAAGTGAAGAGGCCCGCCCTGTTCTGCTGCAGGCGGGCACGACCTGCCTCGGGCACCCCCTCCAGGGATGTCGGGTCATAGGTACTCTCTTCCTCGCTCATCAGGCTCCTCTCTAGGTGGTGAGATCGATTGTGGTCTCGGGCGCGTGCAAGGTTGCATCCTGCGGCTCGCGGATCGCAGTGCCGATCGCGTGGAAGGTCACGCTCAACCCTCCGCGCTCGTAGCGCCCGCCTCCGAGAGATACGCGCTGGATGGCGTGCGAGATGCGCACGCCGATCACGCCGCTGGCGCCGAGCTGCGTCGCCTGGGCGCTCATGCGCCCGACCACGGCCTCGCGGGCGCTGTAGACGCCCTGGGTGAATTGCCGTAGCTCCTGGTTCTGGGTAAAGCCAAAGCTGCCGGTGAGCATTTGCGTCGAGTAGGACGCCGCCACGAAGAAGACCGAGCTCCACGCCACGATCCCGAGCGGCTCGATCCCTGCGGTTGCGAGCTTCGAGTAATCGGCGACCGAGAGCTCGGTCAGCACTGGAGCGCCGTTGTGGGTCTCCGCGTGGCGCACCGCGGTCCCGACGACCATGTACTCGATTGCGTTTTCGGCCCAGTCGTGCGCACCGGTGCGCAGCTCCACGCCGACCACGGCGTCTGCGCCCACGTGCCCCGCCTCCTGCTCCAGGCGATTGAGCGCCCGTCTGCGCACCTCGTTCCAGGCGTCTGAGAGCGCGTCCATCTCGAACATGAAGCTCCCGCCCATCATCGAGGGCCACGGTGTCGTCTGATAGCCGACCTGGTAGATCGAGCTGCCCATCACCTGCGAGAGCGGGCGCATCCCGAGCTGGTGGCAGAGCGCGAAGTCCGCGACGGAGAGGTCAGAGGTGAAGGAGCCCCCGCGCTCGCCGAGCGCGCGCAAACGGCGCTCGGCGGCCAGCGGGATCCCTCCTTGTTCGACCCGAGCAAGCGACTCCTCCTGCTCGGCCTCGGCGGCAACGGTGCTCTCGGGCTCGTCGCCCTGTGGGGGCTCGGCATCGGGCGGCCTGCGCATGTCAGCCCAACAGCCTTGCCAGCGCCTCGCGCGCCTCGGAGCTGCGCTCCGCCTCGGTGCGCAGCTCGGCGGTCAGCGCCGCCACCCACGCCTCTGGGTCGAGCGGCTCGCGTTTGATCGAGATGCCGCCCACCTGGCGTTCGCGAAAGCCCTCCACTTGATCGCCATCGACGGCGAGCTGGTAGCAGCTCGGTCCCAGCTCCACGCGCACCTGCCGCACCCGCTTCTCGCCGCGCCCCAACAGACCTCCGCCACGGCGCTCCACGTGGGCGCGCCCTGGCAGCGATGCCTCCAGCTTTGCGGCCAGCACCTCGATCGAGATCTTCAGATCCGCCCCATCGGCGCGCAGGCCGGCCGCAGCCAGGTCGAAACCCTCCTCGATCGCCATGCCCCAAGCGTACTCGCAGAGGGCAGCCTGAGTCGCCGCACGGCGGGTGCCGGGAGTCTCCGCTCGTAATAGGCTCCGTCGCTCAGCGAAACTCGACCGGAGGTTTGGGATGGCGCAGCAGATTGAGAAGGTGGGCGTGCTCGGAGCCGGGCTGATGGGCCACGGGATCGCACAGGTCGCGGCCCAGGCGGGCTATCAGGTTGTGCTGCGCGAGGTCGACGATGCCACGCTCCAGAAGGGGATCGCCAAGATCGAGAAGCAGCTCGCTCGTGCGGTCGAGAAGCAGAAGAGCTCCCAGGAGGACGCCGACGCGGTGCGCGGGCGCATCGCGGGCACGGTCGCCTACGGCGATCTGGCGGACTGCGACCTGGTGATCGAGGCGATCACGGAGAGCCTGCCCCTGAAGCTCGAGATGTGGGCCGAGGTCGACAAGATCGTCAAGCCAGAGGCGATCTTCGCCACCAACACCTCCTCGCTGGCGGTGATCGACCAGGCGGCAACCACAAGCCGCCCAGGGCAGTTTGTCGGTCTGCACTACTTCAACCCGGCCCAGATCATGAAGCTGGTCGAGGTGGTGCGCTGCGTCACCACCTCAGAGGAGGCGTTCTCCTCAGCATTGGAGTTTGCGCGTTCAGAGGGCAAGCTCGCGATTCCCACTCAGGACAAGGCTGGCTTCATCGTCAACAGGCTGCTGGTCCCCTACCTGCTCGATGCGGTCCGCGCCTATGAAGAGGGTGTTGGCTCAGTTGCTGAGATCGACGAGGCGATGAAGGCAGGCGCAGGCCACCCGATGGGGCCGCTGACGCTTGCAGACTTCGTGGGCCTGGACACGCTGGGGTCGATCTGCGACGTGCTCTTCGACGAGTTTCGCGAGCGGCGCTTCGCGCGCCCGCCCGTGCTGCGCAAGATGCTCGCAGCAGGTTGGTACGGTCGCAAGTCGGGGATGGGCTTCTATGACTACTCGGGGGAGGAGCCCAAGCCGAATCCGGCCTTTTGAGGGAGGAGCAATAACCTCTAGTGATGAGCGATACCTCGAGCCTGCGAGTCGCCGATGCCGATCGCGAGCGCCTGGTCGAGGAGCTGCATGAGCACACCGTGGCGGGCCGGCTGACGCCGGTGGAGCTCGAGGAGCGCCTCGATCTCACATACAAAGCGATGACGCGCGCCGATCTCGATGCGATCAAGACAGACCTGCCGGTGAGCACCGTCGCCGCTCGCAGAGCGCTCACCGAGCGCCGGAGCCATCTGCGCCGCAGGCTGGTCCAGGAGGTGGGCGTCTCCTCGAGCGCCTCGTTGGTGTGCGTCGCGATCTGGCTGGCCACCGGGGCGAGCGGGAGCTTCTGGCCGATCTGGGTGATCGTCTTCACGCTGCTGCCATTGCTGCGCGACTCCTGGAGGCTCTTCGGGCCCGGCTCCGATCTCGATGTCCTGGAGGCACGGCTGCAGGCGCGCCACGAGCGCCATCTCGAGCGCTCGAGCCGCCGCTCTCGCCGTCGGCGGCAGCTGCCGTGAGTGGACGGCTGCGCCCCGCGAGTGGCCGGGTGCTTCCGTGAGCGAGGCGGCCAGCGCGCGCGAGCGCGCGCTGGAAGGCGGTCCTCAGCGCCACAGGGAGAAGGCGCTTGACCAGGACAAGCTGCCCACGCGCGCGCGCGTGGCAATGCTTTTGGACGATGACTCGTTCTCCGAGGAGGCGCTGCTGGCCAACTGGGATCAGGAGGGCCTGGGTGCCGACGGGGTGATCACAGGCGTGGGTAGGATCGCGGGCAGGCCTGTCGCCTTGATGGCCAACGATCCGACCGTCAAGGCCGGCTCCTGGGGGCCCAAGACAGTGGAGAAGATCCTGCGCATCCAGGAGCGCGCCATGTCACTCCAGGTGCCGATGGTCTACCTCGTGGACTCGGCGGGCGCCCGGATCACAGAGCAGGTGCAGATGTTCCCTGGCAGGCGCGGTGCCGGCCGGATCTTCTACAACGAGGTGCGCCTCTCCGGGGTCGTGCCTCAGGTCTGCGTGCTGTTCGGCCCCAGCGCCGCCGGTGGCGCCTACATCCCCGCCTTCTGCGACATCGTGATCATGCGCGATGGCAACGCCTCGATGTACCTGGGCTCGCCGCGGATGGCCCAGATGGTGATCGGCGAGGAGGTGACCCTCGAGGAGATGGGCGGGGCCAAGATGCACACATCCGTCTCAGGTTGTGCTCACCAGCTGGTCAAGAGCGACGAGGAGGGGATCGAGCTCGCCAAGCGCTATCTCTCCTACTTTCCCACCAACTGGCAAGGCACGCCACCCCTCGATCGCGGTCCCGCGCTCACCGGCCCCGAAGCCACACTCGCCGACACCACGGCGCCGGCAGGCGCCCTCCCCAAAAAATCGATCGCCGAGCTGATCCCGGACGACGAGAACAAGCCATTCGACATGGTCACCGTCATCGAGGAGCTCGTCGACGAGGACTCGCTGCTGCAGATCCATCCGCGTTGGGCGAAGGAGCTGATCGTCGGCTACGCGCGCCTGGAGGGCGCACCGATCGGGATCGTCGCCAACCAGCCCAAGCACAAGGGCGGTGTGCTCTTCTCCGACTCCGCCGACAAGGCTGCGCGCTTCATCTGGACCTGTAACGCCTTCAACATCCCGCTGCTGTTCCTCGCCGATGTGCCGGGCTTCATGATCGGCACGCAGGTCGAGCGCCAGGGAATCATCCGGCACGGGGCGAAGATGATCAGCGCCGTCTCGGAGGCGACCGTCCCCAAGATCTCGGTGATCGTGCGCAAGGCCTACGGCGCCGGCCTGTACGCGATGGCCGGTCCCGCTTTCGAGCCCGACTGCTGCATCGCGCTGCCCAGCGCCTCGATCGCCGTGATGGGCCCACAGGCGGCGATCAACGCCGTCTACTACAACCAGCTGCAAGCTTTGGCTGATGGGCAGGAGCGTGCCGAGCGCACCGAGGAGCTGCGTGCCGAGTACGCCGCCGACATCGACATCCTGCACCTCGCCTCTGAACTGGTGATTGACGCGGTGATCGAGCCTGACGAGCTGCGTAGTGAGTTGGTGCGCCGCTTTGGCCACGCGCGCGCGAAGGAGCGCTCATGGCCGGCCAAGCGCAACCCGGTGACACCTGTCTAAAAAACAAACGCTTGCCACGCGCGCGCGTGCGTGGCGTCCATTTTTGGGAGGATCTCGCGTCCCCTCCCAAGCCGCCGGTAGGCTCTGCACCATCATGGATCTCCTTGACCTCGCCTTCGCAGGGATCGCCAAGCAGGCTGAGCTGATTGCCTCAGGCCAGATCTCCTCGGTTGAGCTGGTGGAGCTCTACCTGGAGCGCATCGAGCGCTTAGATCCGCAGCTGAACGCCTTCCGCGTCGTCTTCGCCGAGCGAGCGCGCCTGGAAGCCCAGCAGGCCGACGCTCGCCGCGGCGCGGGCGGAGGGACGCGCGCTGGCGACGCAGCCGCAGGCGGCCGGACACAGGTCGAGGGACGCCCGCTCCTGGGGGTCCCGATCGCGATCAAGGACGACACCGACGTCGTCGGCGAGGTGACGGCATTCGGCACGCGCGCCGCTGATCGGCCTGCGAGTGCCGATCAGGAGGTGGTACGGCGCCTGCGCGCCGCCGGCGCGATCGTGATCGGCAAGACCAACGTGCCCGAGCTGACGCTGTGGCCCTTCACCGAGACGCCCACGTTCGGCGCCACGCGCAACCCCTGGAGCATGCAGCACACGCCAGGCGGCTCGAGCGGAGGGTCAGGGGCCGCAGTGGCCGCCGGGCTCGTCGGCGCGGCGCTCGGCTCGGACGGACTGGGATCGATCCGCATCCCATCGAGCTTCTGCGGACTGTTCGGGATCAAGCCCCAGCGTCACCGTATCTCGCTCGCGCCCCACACCGAGAAGCGTTACGGCTGGCATGGCCTTGCGGTGTACGGCCCGATCACTCGCAACGTGCGCGACGCGGCGCTGTTCCTCGACGTGACCGCCCAGACGCCGCCCTCAGATGGCACCTTCGCCGGGGCCGCCGCCCGCACACCCGGCGCTCTGCGAGTCGCGGTCTCGACCAAGCCGATCCTGCCACAGCCAGTCGATGCGCGGGTGCTCCGGGCCGTGGAGCAGACGAGCGAGCTGCTGCGCTCACTCGGTCATGAGGTGGTAGAGCGCGACCCGGACTACCCGCTCTGGCTCGGACCACACCTGGTGGCCCGCTATCTGCGCGGCGCCTACGACTCGGCCATGGACCTCGGCAACGTCGAGCGGATGGAGCGTCGCACCCGACAGATCGTTCGCATGGGGCAGATCGTGGGGGAGGGCGGCCTGGCTCGCGCCCGTGCGTCTGAATCGACGCTGGTCGCCCGCGTGGGGCGCGTCTTCGAAGATCACGATGTCCTGCTGGCGCCCGCGACGGCTCGTCCTGCGCTGCGCCTTGGCGAGTACGAGGGACGCGGGGCGCTCTGGACCATGAATGGCGGCACGCGACTGATCCCGTTCCTTGGCACATGGAACGCCACCGGTCAACCAGCCATCTCGCTACCCGCAGGCTTCACCGAGGATGGACTCCCACTGGGGGTCCAGCTCGTGGGGCGTCCGGACGACGAGGCCACATTGTTCTCGCTGGCCGCCCAGATCGAGGCCGAGCGTCCGTGGGCGCAGCATCGCCCGCCCGCGTTTTCGTGAGAAGCCGTTGAGCGAGGCTCCCCCGAGCGGTCTGGAGCTCTCAGGCGAGCTGGAAGCGCAGCTGCTGGCCATGGCGATCGAGGCCTCCGAGCTCGCCGGCGCCATGCTGCTCGAGCGCTTCCAGCATGCGCGCACAGGGAAGATCACGAGCAAGAGCACGCCCACCGATCTCGTGAGCGAGGCGGACCTCGAGGCCGAGCGGGCGATCAGGACGCTGCTCCAGAGCAGGCGCCCAGGCGATGGCATCCTCGGAGAGGAGGACGAGGAGCGACTGGGGGAGAGCGGGCTGCGTTGGGTGGTGGACCCACTCGATGGCACCATCAACTTCCTGTTCGGCATCCCGCACTGGTGCGTGAGCATCGCGGTGGGAGACTCGCAGGGCATGCTTGCCGGCGCGATCTTCGATCCCTGCAGGGGCGAGCTCTTCACCGCACGCCGAGGCGCGGCGCCAACGTTGCGAGCCCCTGCGATGGGCGACAGGCCGCTGGTCTCCTCCACGCGCGGGGAGCTCTCCAGCGCATTGGTCGCTACAGGACTGGCCTATGACTCATCGTTGCGGGCCCGCCAGGCACAGGTCCTGGCCAGACTCGTCCCGCTGGTACGGGACATCCGGCGCTTTGGCAGCGCCGCCCTCGACCTCGCCTGGACGGCGGCGGGTCGCTATGACGCCTTCTTCGAGCGCGGCGTCAAGCCGTGGGACATCGCCGCTGGAGCATTGATCTGCGAAGGCGCCGGTCTGCGCGTCACGGAGTTGTCCGAACGCCCGGGGCTGCCCAGGGGCATCCTGGCCGGGAGCGAGGCGCTCACAGCCGAGCTGCTAAGCCTGATCGAAACCTGAGGCAACGTTCCGATCGAAGGTTGAGCGTGATGCGGCGGGTGGGATTCGAACCCACACGCCCTTTCGGACAAGGCCTTTTGAGGGCCCCGCGTCTGCCGTTCCGCCACCGCCGCACGCGAGGCGAGGAAATATATGCGAGTCAGTCCGCCGAGTCGGCCCTGGAGGGAGGCTCCTCGAGCTCTACGTCCTCGCTTCGCAGGCCGACGGGCATGGCCCGTTCGAGCTCGACGTTCCACCCCTGCTGGAAGCCCCGCATGGAGAAGCCGATCAACAGGATCTGCACCGGGACCACCAGCAGCGTGATGATCCCGAGCAGCCCCGCGCTCAGATGCGGCGCCAGGTAGTTCGGTTTGTCGCGTTCGAACCAGCCAGGTGCGGCCACCAAGGCGAAGATGCCAAGGATCACCGCCAGGGCGGAGGCGAGCGGCAGGACGCCGCGGTTCCAGCGGGCCGCGAAGAAGGCCAATGTCAGATAGACGAGGATGTAGCCGATCTGGATCGGGAGCGGTCCCTCCAGCACGTTCCAGCCGCCGATCAGGATCACGAGCATCAGCGCCACGCTGGCCAGCAGCAGCAAGATCACGGTCACGCGTGTTGCCTGCACGACGGGCTTGTCGCGGTTGGGATGGGTGATGATCGCGCCCGGCTGGCGCGATGGGCTGTGGACTGAGGACATCTGTAACCCGTGACCATACAATCTCAGGCGGTCTCCATGTTGCATCCGTCCAGCCGGTTAGGCCGGATTTCGGTTGCAGCTGGAGCTCGATCGACGCCCCGCGGGCGTGGTGGAACTGGTAGACACGCCGGCTTTAGGTGCCGGTGGGCTTTGCCCTTGGGGGTTCGAGTCCCTCCGCCCGCATGATGTCATGAGTCGGGACATATGTCTCTGGTGAGTCGGGAGATGGGTCTCATTTTGGGGGGCTTGGCCAGCGGCCTTGGTCCGCTCCCCGTGTTGGCGTTGACAGGTAGCTGGGTTGGGGTTGCCCGGACGTGATCGGAGCCGAAGGCCGTAGGCCGTAGGCGGAGATCTCGTCCGGGGCGCCTTCCAGCATGGGCCGCTCAACCGAAGGAGATTCCTGTTGAGCGAGGAGAAGCAGTACCGCAGCTGGACGGTCCAGCAGAAGCTCGAGATCGTGCTTGCCGGGTTGCGCGGTGACCGCTCGGTCGCCGAGGTCTGCCGGGAGCACCAGATTTCGGAGAACCTGTTCTATACGTGGCGCGAGAAGCTGCTGGAGGGCGGCTCCGAGCGCCTGGCGGGCAAGGAGGAGCGCACCGAGCTCGTGGAGCTGCGCAAGCGCGTGCGCGACTTGGAGCGGACGCTGGGTCGCAAGACCTATGAGCTCGAGATCCTGGGAAACGGGTTCCGGACGTGGGAGTGACGTTGCGCGTCGCCTACGCCCGTGAGCTCGTCGCTGCCGGGCATCGCCCGGCGGTCGTGGCGCGCATCCTTCAGATCAGCCGCCAGGCTGTCTACCGTGTCCCGCGTCCGCGGCGGGCGCCGGATGCGTCGCGGCGGGCACCGGTCGACGAGGTCGAACGGGCGATCGTCGAAGTCGCCGAGCAGAACCCAACCGACGGCTACCGGATCGTCACTGCCTGGGTGCAGCGCAAGCTTCACCGGGCGGTGAACCGCAAGCGCGTGCTGCGGGTGATGCGCGAGCGCAAGCTGATCCAGCGCCGTTCGCACGAGCCGCATCGCCGGCGTCCCGGGTTCTTCAAGGTCGAGCGGCCCGGCCAGCTATGGCATCTGGATATGACCTCGATCTGGGTCGCCGAGCACGGCTGGGTCTATCTGAACGCGATGATCGACTGCTGCACGCGAGAGATCGTCGGTTGGGAGCTCAGCCTGCGCTGCCGCGCCGTCGAGGCGATCGCGGTCATCGAAGGGGCCGTGCTCGAGCAGGGCATCATGCCCGGCACACTCACCCTGGGCACAGACAACGGCTCGGCGTTCACCGCCCGCGCGACGCGGCTGGTGATCTCCGGGCTCGGCGTCCGCCACCGCCGCGGCGGCTACCGTGACCCCGAGAGCCAGGCGTTCATCGAGAGCTGGTTCCGCTACCTGAAGGAACGCTGCGTCTGGCGCCACGAGTTCGAGACCCTCGAGCAGGCCAGGGAGGTGATCGCCGCCTACATCGACCACTATCACGACCGGCCTCACAGCCGGCTCAACTACCGCACGCCGGCCGAAGTCCGTCAGACTTGGGACGACGCGCAAGAACCACTACAAAATACCGCGGCCTGAACTGTCAATACGGCCGGGGAGCGCTCCAGTTCGCGACAGTGCCAGACGTGCCTGTGGGCACGTTCGAACTCACGCTCCCTGAGGGCCCGAACTCGGCGCTGGCGGCCAACGGCAACCTCTGTGCCTCCAAGCTCATGATGCCGACCGAATTCGTCGCCCAAAGTGGCTATGTGATCCATCAGAGCACGCCCATCACCGTCAGCGGCTGCAAAAAGGCCTTGCGAGTCATCAAACACAAGAAGAAGGCCAAAGGCAAGAAGGCAAGCATCACGGTGAGCGTGCCGGCGCCGGGAAAGCTCACCGCAAGCTGCCCTGGGCTCTCCCAAGCCACCGCCCACGCCAGCGGCGCAGGGAGCGTGACCCTGAACCTGGCTCTCACCAATCAAGAGGACGCCTTCCTCGCGCGCCATCCCGGTCATCAGCTCGCAGCCCATATCCGACTGCGCTTCGCGCCAAAGAACGGCCAGCAGCTCTCGGGCTCGACGATGGTGCTGTTGGGCTGAGCTCCAGTCCTGATGCGCCGAGGACTTGCCAGTGCCCCACGTGAGCCTCGATCGTTGTCTTTGAGCGCCCTTTAACCAGCCTGGCTAGGGTATCTGAGCGATGGTGAGGAAGAGGAACCTGCCGCCTGCGGTGCTTGCGCTCGGGACGACTGTGCTCGTCGCGCTGCCGCTCGCCGGCTGCGGTGGCTCCTCGGGCTCCTCCAAAGGCTCCTCCTCGGCCTCGGCCTCCACCAGCTCCGTCTCGAGTGCCAAAGGGGCGATCGGCAGTGCCCCCGGGAAGGTTCCCAGCTCCTTGGGCGCCCCGGAGGGGGCGTCCGCGAAAGGCTCGACCGCGCGCGTGGATGCCGTTGCGTTCGTCGCGGGCACGCCGATCGCGAAGTCCAGCTACGAACACTGGCTGGTGGTCGAGAAGGCCGGCGGTGTCGCGGGTAGTCCCAGTCATCGCGCGCTCGGCTTCCTGATCACCTCCGACTGGGTGTTGGACGAAGCGGCGGCGAGGCACATCTCCGTCTCCGAAGCGCAGGTGAAGCGGCGCTTCGGCAAGCTGATCAAACAGAGCTTCTCCAAGCCCAGCTCGCTGCGCAGCTTCCTGGCCAAAGCGCAGGAGACCGAAGCCGACCTGCTCGGCCGGGTCAAGGGCGAACTGTTGCAGTCCGGCGTCGCCGCTCAAGTCAGCGCCGGCAAGAGCTCCTCCCAGCGCAAGACCCTGCTCGCGAGCTTTCAAAAGACCTTCCAGCACCATTGGAAGGCGCTCACGCGCTGCGACGCAGGCTATGTGATGGAAGACTGCTCCGAGTACAAAGGCGGCCCCGAAAACCTCGCCGTCACCAACTCCTCTTCCAATCCTTCCAAGAGCTCCTCGTCAGGCTCCACCAAAGCCTCCTCCAAATCCTCTTCGGGCTCGTCCTCCGGCGAATCCAACGTCTCCAGTGCCTCCAACGCCACCGGCGAGGTCTACCCCTCGTCAAACTCGCTCTCGCTTACCAGCTCAGCCTTCGAACGCAACGGCGAGATCCCGACTCAGTACACGTGCGATGGAGCGGGCATCAGTCCGCCGCTGCAGTGGAGCAATCTGCCAGCCAAAGCGGCTGCGCTCATGCTGTTCATCATCGATGACAGCTCCACAGGGCCCGCGAGCGGCATCCGCTGGGTCGTGGGGGACATCAACCCAAGCTCCAAAGGCGTGGCGGCTGGCGCGACGCCAGAAGGCGGCATCGTCGGCTCTGACAGCCAGGGTCACGCGGGCTATGGCGGGATCTGCCCGCAGCCAGGCAAGACGAGCACGATCGAGTTCGTGATGTACGCCCTGAGCAAGCCAATCCCGCTCACACCCGGCTTCCAGCCAGACATCGCCGAGAGCGAGTACGGCGGCTCCCACAAACTGCTGCTCGGCTCGGCCGGCGTGACCTACGCGGTATACACGCGGCCGTCGTAGTCCGCGCGGCGTTGGGCCCTTCGCCTCTTCGTTGATTGCCGGGCGAGGGGTTAGCGCCTCGGGGTCGAAGAACGCTTGGATGGAAAGGTCATTCGCCGCCCGTGCCGGCCGGCCGCTGCCCTTGCCCGGCGTCCTGCGTGGACTGGGCGTCCCCCGCCTGCTGGCAGGCCGCTCGTGGGATCATATCCCGCGCCGTGCGCTGCTCGCCGCTCTGCTTGCGAGCGCCATGCTCGCCGGCGCGTGGCTCTGGCTGCGTAACTCGCCACTGGTCGCCGTGGAGCACGTCCGTGTGAGCGGCGTGAGCGGGCCTGATGGTGCCGCGATCGAAGCCGCCCTGAGCAGGGAGGCCAGGAAGATGAGCACGCTGGACCTGAATGTCGGCGCGCTGCGCGAAGCCGTCGCCTCATTCCACCTCGTGGCAGGGTTGCACGTGAGCACTAGCTTCCCGCACGGCCTGCACATCTCCGTCAGCGAGCAGTTGCCCGTGGCGGTCCTCGCCGCCGATGGAGCACACACGGCTGTCGCCGCCGACGGCATGGTCCTTGGCCCGGCCCTGGCCTCGAAGGCGCTGCCAATGATTCAGAGCTCGACCGAGCCGCTTGTGGGCAGGCACGTGAGCGAAGGGCGGCTGATCGGCTTGCTGGCGGTACTCAGCGCAGCGCCTGCCCCGCTTGCCCGGCTCATCGCTCGCGTTTACACCAGCCCGCAGGGCCTGACAGTGGCGATGCGCAATGGACTGCTCGTCTACTTCGGCGAATCCTCGCGCCTACACGCCAAGTGGGCTTCGCTCGCTGCGGTGCTCAGCGCGCCCAGCTCCCTCGGTGCCTCCTACGTGGATGTGCGGCTTCCCGAACGGCCTGCCGCCGGCGTCGCCGGTGGCGCCCAGTCCTCCGCGGACGTGAGCGCGTCGGATCCGACCGCGGCGGCCCTGGCAGCAACCCTCGCCGAAGCTGTCAGCGGGGCGCCCCCCGCGACGCCCGCCTCGCCCTCGACGCTCCAATCCCAAGCCACCACCGAAGCGTCATCGAGCGGCGCCTCCCCCGCCACGAGCACACCCGGCGCAACCACCGAAGCAGCGAGCACCGAAGCAACGAGCACCGGCTCCGAACCTGCGACCTCCGGCGAGGGCGCAGCCGTCGCTACGCCAGCACCGACGGGCGGTTAGCAACCTTACGCAATACTCAACCTCAACCTGAGGTATAGGGTAGGGGAGAGCCCATTCTCGGCCTGCGCTTGAGAGTTCAAGGTTCTGCAACGTACGTTGCGAGATTCGCGGCCGTCGTTGACAGGGCGAAGATCCCTGCATAACGTGCACTCCTGCTGGTTCGGCAGATGGTAGCTTTCCGAACCCTAAACCAATAGTGAAGACTGCGGACGGAACGGCGGCATACACATGGAGAGCGGAAGCTATCTGGCAGTGATCAAGGTCGTGGGTGTCGGCGGCGGCGGCACCAACGCGGTCAGCCGCATGGTCGATGCGGGCCTGCACGGCGTTGAGTTCATCGCCGCCAACACAGATGCCCAGGCGCTCGCGATGTGCGACGCCGATATCAAGCTGAACATCGGACACGAGTCCACGAAGGGCCTGGGTGCGGGCGCGAATCCCGACGTCGGTCTGGCGTCGGCTTCCGAGTCGCGCGATGAGATCAAGGAGGCGCTCAAGGGCGCTGACATGGTCTTCGTCACCGCCGGCGAGGGTGGCGGCACCGGCACGGGCGCGGCACCCGTCATCGCCGAGATCGCCAAGAACGAGATTGGCGCGCTGACGGTCGGAGTGGTCACGAGGCCCTTTGACTTCGAGGGCAGCCAACGCTCCCGTCAGGCGAGCGAGGGCATCGAGCGCCTGCGCGAGGTGGTGGACACGCTGATCGTGATCCCCAACGAGAAGCTGCTGGCGGTCGTCGAGCGACGCACCTCGATGCTCGACGCCTTCCGTGAGGCCGACAACGTCCTGCGCCAGGGCGTTCAAGGCATCACCGATCTGATCACGATCCCTGGTCTGATCAACCTCGACTTCGCCGACGTGCGCACGATCATGCACGACGCGGGCTCTGCCCTGATGGGCATCGGACTGGGCAGCGGCGAGAGCCGCTGCGCCGACGCCGCGAAGGCTGCGATCTCCTCACCGCTGCTGGAGGAGTCGGTCGACGGTGCCACGGGCATCCTGCTCAACATCACCGGTGGGAAGGATCTCGGCCTCTTCGAGGTCAATGACGCCGCCGAGATCATCCAGAGCGCCGCCGACCCGAACGCGAACATCATCTTCGGAGCGGTGATCGACGAGAGCATGGCCGATGAGGTGCGCGTGACGGTGATCGGCACGGGCTTCGATCAGCTGCGCAGCGGTGGGCGCAAGGCGCGTAGCCGCCGACCGGCCGACCGGGGCCCGCGGATCGACGAGCGTCAGCGCTCTTCGCTGGAGATCTCCGACGACGAGATCGACGTGCCCCCGTTCCTGCGCTGAGCCAGGGACGCTAGCCTGGCCTGGGTGAGACGTACCCCGCTCTTTGATCGCCACGCTGCCGCCGGAGCCAAGCTCGTCGAGTTCGCGGGCTATGAGATGCCCGTGCAGTATCCAGGCGGCGTCAAGGCCGAGCACCTGGCCGTACGCGAGGGCTGCGGGATCTTCGACGTCTCCCACATGGGCGAGATCGAGACCTCCGGGCCGGAGGCACTGGCGCTGTTGCAGAGGCTGCTCTCCAACGACCTCGGCAAGCTTGCGGTTGGTGGGGCTCAGTACTCACTGCTGTGCCGAGCGGACGGGGGCGTGCTCGACGATCTCTTCACATATCGCCTGGATGAGCAGCGCTACCTGACTGTCACCAACGCCTCCAACCACGAGCGCGACCTGGAGTGGTTTGCGGCGAACGCCCATGACTTCGACGTCGAGGTCGCCGATCGTCGTGACGTCTACGCGATGCTCGCCGTGCAAGGGCCCCGTGCGCGCGATGTCGTGCAAAGCCTGACGAGAGAGTCACTGCCGGAACGTATGGGCGCCCACGAGCTCGAGCTGGCCGGCGCCCCCGTACTCGTGTGTGGCACCGGCTACACCGGAGAGGACGGCGTTGAGCTGCTCTGCGCTCCGCAAGACGCCACGATGCTCTGGGACGAGCTTGTCCATGCAGGCGCAGCTGAGGCCGGGCTGGCCGCGCGCGACACGCTACGCCTGGAGGCGTGCTTTCATCTCTACGGCAACGAGCTGAGCGAGCAGCGCAACCCGATCGAAGCGGGCTTGGGCTGGTGTTGCAAGGAGGCGACCAACTTCATCGGCGCCAAGGCTGTGGCAGCAGCGCGCGCGGGAGGCACACCCAGAGAGTTCGTCGCCTTCGCCATCGAGGGTGCCGGAATCGCGCGCGCCGGCAACGAGATCGTCGGCGGCGGCGAGGTCACGAGCGGCACCCTCTCGCCCTGCTTGGGCATAGGCATCGGTCTGGCATATGTCCCCAGTGCCAGCTCAGAGGTGGGCACGCGCCTGGAGATCGACGTCCGTGGCAAGATCCGGCCTGCGGTCGTCCACGCCAGGCCGTTCGTCCCCAAACACGCCATGAAAGGGAGTCGATGAGCGAGGCGAGCTACCCAGAGGAGCTGCTCTACCACCCGGAGCATGACTGGGCCAGGATCGAGGGATCCCATGCTGTCCTGGGCATCACCTGGTTCGCACAGGATGCGCTGGGTGAGGTGGTGTTCTTCGAAGCGCCTCCCGTGGGCACGACGCTCAATCAGGGCGAGCCCTACGCGGAGGTGGAGTCGGTCAAGGCCGTCTCTGACGTGATCGCGCCCATCTCAGGGGAGATAGTCGAGGTCAACGAGGCATTGCAGGACAGCCCCCAGAAGATCAATGAGGACCCCTATGGGGATGGATGGCTGGTGAAGGTCTCGATCACCGATCCCACCGAGCGCCACGGCCTGATCGATGCCGAGGCTTATACCGCCAGCCTCGCAGGCTAGGCTGGGCGTAGTTGAGTCGCTACACATCCACCACGCCAGAGGATCTCGCCGCGATGCTCGCGACGATCGGCGTGGGCTCGGTCCAGGAGCTCTTCGAGCGCCAGATCCCCGAGGCGGCCCGTCTGGACGGCGGGTTGGAGCTCCCGGCCGGCCTCCCGGAGCAGGAGGTGTTCTCCCATCTGCGTGAGCTCGCGGCGCGCAACGTCAGCGCCGAAGATGAGCTGAGCTTCCTGGGCGCGGGCATGTACGACCACTACGTGCCCGCGCTGATCGACATGCTGATGGAGCGCTCGGAGTTCCTGACCCCCTATACGCCCTATCAGCCCGAGGTCTCCCAGGGCGGCCTGCAAGTCATGTTCGAGTTTCAGACCGCCATCAGCGAGCTGATCGCGCTGCCGGTCTGCAACGCCTCGATGTACGAGGGCCCCAGCGCCGTCGCCGCGGCCGCCTACATGGCGAGGCTCGCCAACGGCAAGCGTCGCTTCGTGATCAGCGCCGGGCTTCACCCACACACGATCCAGACGCTGCAGACGCACGCTCACGCCTGGGGCGCCGAGGTGATCGAGGTTCCGTTGAGCGGCGGTCTCACCGAACTCGAGGCCTGGTCGGCGGCAATCGACGAGGACACCTGCGCGGCGCTCTTTGCTCAGCCCAACTTCTACGGCGCCATCGAGGATGCATCGGCTCTCAGCGCCGCGGCGAAGCGCGCCGGCTCGCCGCTGGTGATCGCCCAGGTCGACCCGATCACACTGGGAATTCTCAAGCCGCCGGGGGAGTGCGGCGTGGACGTCGCCGTCGGCGAGGGCCAGCCGCTCGGAAACCGCCTGGACTTCGGCGGACCATCCTTCGGCTTCTTCGGTGCGCGCGAGGAGCATCTGCGACGCATGCCCGGTCGGATCGCGGGCGAGACCCGTGACGTGGATGGTCGTCGCGGATTCGTCCTGACGTTGCAGACTCGCGAGCAGCACATCAGGCGCGAGAAGGCGACGTCGAACATCTGCACCTCCCAGGCGCTGAACGCCTTGGCGGGGGTCGTCTACCTGGCGTGGCTGGGGCGGGCAGGGATCGTCGAGCTCGGGGAATTGCTGCTGGCACGCACCCACTACGCTCGCGAGACGCTCGCGAGCCTGCCCGGTGTCGAGAAGCTGCACGACCAGCCGGTGATCCGCGAGTTCGCCCTGCGCCTGGATGCGGACGTCGCTCGGGTGAAGCGGCGCTGCAGCGCGCAGGGCGTGAACCCAGGCGTCGACCTGCAGGCGTTGAGCGGTCGCGACCAGGATCGGGGTGGCCTGCTCGTGGCGATCACCGAGCGGCGCACCCGCGCTGAGATCGACCGGCTCGCGGAAGCTCTCGGTGCCGCCGTGGCGGCCGAGCGCGAGGCGGTGGCTGTATGAGCGACTCCGAGCACGCCGGCATAGGCAAAAACGATGGCCACGCGCGCGCGCGTGGCGCAGTTGAGCGTGACTCTGATCGGGTTGTCACGATCTTCGAGCGTGGGGCCCCTGGACGCCGTGCCTTCGTCTGCCCAGCGCTGGACGTGCCACCTGTCGACCTCGAGCTTGCGCTGGGCGCGATGCGCCGCACCGAGCCGCCCAGGCTGCCCGAGGTCTCAGAGCCCGAGATCGTGCGCCATTACGTGCAGATCTCAAAGCGCAACTTCGACCTGGACTCGGGCTTCTACCCACTCGGATCGTGCACCATGAAGCACAATCCGCGCTTACATGAGCGCGTCGCGGCGCTCTCCGGCCACGCCCGGCTGCACCCCCTGCAGGACCCCGAGCATGCCCAGGGTGCGCTCGAGCTGATGTGGGGACTGGAGCGCGCTCTGGCCGAGATCTCCGGATTGCCGCACGTCTCGCTGCAGCCCTCCGCCGGCTCCCACGGCGAGCTCGCCGGAGTGCTGTTGACCCGCGCCTATCACGAGGAGCGCGGCGAGCGCCGCACCAAGGTCTTGACCCCAGACACCGCTCACGGCACCAACCCGGCGACGGTGACGCTGGCCGGCCTGGAGGTCGTGAAGCTCGCGACCAATGTCGACGGCGGCGTCGACCTCGACGATCTGCGCGCCAAGGCCGGCGAGGACGTCGCCTGCCTGATGCTCACCAATCCCAACACGCTGGGGATCTTCGATCAGAACATCCTGGAGATCGCTGAGATCGTGCACGCCGTGGGGGCCACCCTCTACTACGACGGCGCCAACCTCAACGCGATCATGGGCCTCTCTCGCCCCGGGGACGTGGGCTTTGACATCGTGCACTTCAACCTGCACAAGTCCTTCACACAGCCCCATGGGGGCGGCGGCCCCGGGTCGGGCCCGATCGCGGTCAGCGACCGCATCGAGCCATTCCTGCCGCGTCCCACGATCGTCAAGCGTGAGCAGGGGTTCGACCTGGACCACGACCGGCCCCGCTCGATCGGCAGGCTGCGCGGCTTCCAGGGCAACTACGGCTGCTTCGTGCGCGCCTATGCATACATCTGCAGCCTCGGTGGCGAGGGCCTGACAGACGTCTCTCAGACCGCTGTCCTGAACGCCAACTACCTGCTCGCGCGGCTGCGCGAGCTGGGCGTCGCCGAGCAGCTGCCGCTCGCCTACGGTGAGCTCTGCATGCACGAGTTCGTGCTCTCGGGTGGGCCGATGAGACGCTCGCTGCAGATCAAGACGCTCGACCTGGCAAAGCGGCTGCTCGACTACGGCTTCCATCCGCCGACCGTTTACTTCCCGCTACTGGTCGATGAGGCTCTGATGGTCGAGCCGACCGAGACCGAGACCAAGGAGACACTCGACTCCTTTGCCGAGGCGATTGCCAAGATCCTCCAAGAGGCCTCCCAGGACGCCGAGCTGGTCAGGGGCGCACCCTACAGCACCCCCGTGCGGCGCCTGGATGAAGTGAGCGCAGCCAAGCGCCCCGTGATCAGGCAGCCCCTTGCATAGGCGCCACGACCGTTAGCCTGCCCGCCGTGCGCATCTTCTCGGGCATCCAGCCGACCGGCCGCAAGCACCTGGGCAACTACATCGGCGCGATCACGCAGTTCCTCGACGCCCAGGAGCGGGGCGAGGCGATCTTTTGCATCGTGGATCTGCATGCGATCACGGTTGCCTACGACCCCGCGGAGCTGCGAGCGCGCCTCTACGACACGGCGGCGATCCTGCTTGCTGCAGGGCTGGAGCCGGAGCGCTGCGTGCTGTTCCGCCAGAGCGACGTCTTCGAGCAGGCCGAGCTGACGTGGCTGCTCTCCAGCGTCACCGCCTACGGCGACCTGACCAGGATGCATCAGTTCAAGGACAAGGCGGCCGCCCAGCGCGAGCTGGTCAGCGCCGGGCTGTTCTTCTACCCCGTCCTGCAGGCCGCCGACGTGCTCGCCTACCGTGCCCACGAGGTGCCCGTCGGCGAGGATCAACGCCAACACATAGAGCTGATGCGCGACATCGCGCAGCGCTTCAACACACGCTTCGGGGAGGCGCTCGTCGTTCCTGAGCATCGCATCCCGTCGGTGGGCGCGCGGATCATGGACCTCCAGAGCCCGGAATCGAAGATGTCCACGACGGGGGGCAGCGAGGAGGGGACGATCTACGTGCTCGACGAGCCCGCGGCGATCGAGCGCAAGCTGCGCCGCGCGGTAACCGATTCGGGCGAGGAGATCCGGCGCTCGCCCGAGAAGCCCGGCGTCTCGAACCTGATCGAAATCCTGGCGGCGGTCCGCGGCGTCTCGGCCGAGGCGATCGAGTCCGAGCTCGACGGCGCTCGCTATGGCGAGTTCAAGGCGAGCGTCGGCACGGCGATCGTCGAGTATCTGGCTCCCGTCCGTGAGCGCTACCAACGGCTGCGCGAGGACGAGCAGACGCTCGAGGCGATCCTCGCGGACGGAGCCGGTCGGGCACAGGAAATCGCGGCCCAGACGCTTGTTGACGTACGTGAGCGCATGGGAGTCGGTGCGCCCCGTCGGGGCGGCTCGCTACGGTGAGCGTGTGAGCCTCGCCTCGCTCGAGCTGGACCTCGAGGTCTTCAGTGGACCCTTTGATCTGCTGCTCGCACTCGTGCTGCGCGAGGAGATCGACCTGATGGAGCTTGCGCTGGCCGAGGTCGTGCTCGCCTACCTCGACCAGCTCGAGTCCGAAGGCGAGCTGGACCTCGAGTCCGCGACCGAGTTCATCGTCCTGATCGCAGCTCTACTTGAGCTCAAGTCCCGATTGATGCTGGCCGGCGACGAGGAGGTGGACCTCGAAGATCTCGAGCCTGAGCAGGCCGCCGAGGAGCTGCTGGAAAGGATGCTCGAGGCCCGCCGCTACCGCGGCGCTGCAACCCACATGCTCGATCTGCTCGAGCGTGAGCAGGGTGTGCGCTTTCGCAGCGCTCCGCTGCCCGCCCAGCTGCGTCGCGTGACACTCGAGCCCGAGGAAGGCTCGCAGGATCCGCAGGCATTGGGCAGAGCACTCGGCGGGTTGCTGGCGATGCCTGCGCCGATCAGCCTGCGTCACATCTCCGCGGGCCGGGTGAACGTCGCTGAGCGCCTCACGCACCTGCGCAAGCTACTTCGCCGCGGCAGCTTCACCTTCGAGGAGGCGGTGCCCGGCGCCGACCGGATCACCGTGGCGATGACGCTGTTCGCGATCCTCGAGCTCTACAAGCGAGGAGAGCTGCGCTGGGAGCAGGAGGAGAGCTTCGGCGAGATCTCGATCCATTCTCGCGAGCCGCTCGAGGTGCAGGGCCCGCTCGCGCGCGCCGGAGGCATAGCGGGGTGAGCGCCGAGATGATCGACAGCCCGAGCTCGGTCGTGGAGTCCGCCGAGGCTCCGCTCATGGAGCTGGTCGCGATCGTCGAAGCGCTTCTGTTCCTGGCCTCCGAGCCGCTCACCGTGCAGGAGCTGATCGATGCGACGCTGGCCAGCGAAGCGCAGGTGGATGCGGCGTTGGAAGAGCTCGCGCAGCAGCTGGGGCCCGGACGGCGAGGGATCGCGCTGCGCGAGCTTGGCGGTGGCTACACGCTCGCCAGCGATCCGCTTGCCGAGGAAGCCGCCAAGCGTCTCTTCAGCCGCCCCCGTCTGGCCACCCTCACCCCGGCGCAGGCGGAGACACTCGCGATCGTCGCCTACCTGCAACCAATCTCGCGGCCCGAGATCGCACGCATACGCGGGGTGAGCGCCGACTCCGCGACGGCCACCCTGCTCGAGCGCGGACTGATCGAGGAGGCCGGTCGCTCCCAGTTCGGCGCTGTCCTCTATCACACGACCACGCTCTTCCTGAAGCTCTTCGGCCTGCGCTCACTCGAGGAACTCCCCGACATCGCCCAATGGGATCCAACCCCGGAGGAGACCGCGGATCTGCGTGAGCGGCTGCTGCGGGCGGGCGAGGCACGCTCAGGAGCGGCACCACCGGCCGAGTAGTCGCAAGCGCTATGCGCGGGCGGCCAGTTGGCCGCAGGCGGCGTCGATGTCGCGTCCGCGCGTGAGGCGCACCGTGGCACCGAGCCCGCGCTCGCTCAGCGCGTCCCTGAAGGCGGCGATCGACTCCCGGCTGGAGCCGCTGTAGCCCGCGGGAGTCGAGGTCGGGTTGTAGGGGATCAGGTTGACCTTGAAGATCCTGGGGTCGAGCACCCTGGCGAGCGCGAGCGCCTGCTCATAACGGTCGTTGATCCCCGCGAGCATCACGTACTCGACGAAGATCCGTCTGCGCTTGCGCTCATAGAAGTGCCGGCACGCCTCCAGCACCTCCGCCAGGGGATAGCGCTCGTTGACGGGCATCAGCTCCGAGCGCAACGCTTCCTCGGCCGCGTGCAGTGAGAGCGCCAGGCGCACGGGCAGCTCACTGTGGGCGAGCCGCTCGATGCCGGGGATCCAGCCGACGGTAGAGATCGCGATCCGCCGCTGGGCGATGCCCAGGTCGGGCAGGCGCTCGCAGGCATCCAGCACGGCATCGAGATTGAGCATCGGCTCGCCCATCCCCATGAACACGCAGTTGGTGATCGGGACCGGTTGCGAGCGCGTGCGCTCGCTGCGCACGAAGTGCAGCACCTGGTCGAGGATCTCCGCCGAGCTCAGGTTGCGCGCGAAGCGCATCGAGCCGGTCGCGCAGAAGGTGCAGGTCAGCGGACACCCCGACTGCGAGGAGATGCAGATCGAATGCCTGTCGCTCGAGGCGCGCGCTCTATAGCGCATCATGACCGTCTCGAGTGCTCGCCCGTCGGCGGTATGGAAGAGCGCCTTGACGGTGCCATCGCGCGCGCGAGCCTCGTGGACCAGCTCCAGCGTCGAGAAGGGGACACGCAGCTCGAGCTCGGTGCGCAACTCTCGCGCAAGGTTCGTCATCTGGGCAAAGGAGCTTGCGCCTCCTGCAAGCCACTCCCAGACCTGGGCTCTGCGAAAGCGCGGCTCGCCGAGCTCGGCGAGCGTCCGGTCCAACAGCTCGAGATCCATCCTCCTATCGTTGCAGCCGATGCGCCTGGCCAAGTACCTCGCCCACGCGGGCGTCGCCTCCCGACGAGCGGCTGAGCTCCTGATCGCCGAAGGAAAGGTGAGCGTCGACGGCGAGCTGGTGCGCGATCCCGCCCTCGACGTCAACGAGGGGCGTGAGGTCGCTGTGGAGGGTAGGACGATCGCCGGGTCCGAGCGCAGAGTGCTCTATGCCTTGAACAAGCCGGTGGGGGTGCTCTCGACGGCTCACGATCCTCACGGCCGCCCGACGGTGGTGGAGCTCGTGCCCGCAGGTAGCGGGCGCCTGTACCCGGTTGGGCGCCTGGATGCCGACAGCTCAGGGCTGATCCTGCTGACCAACGACGGCGAGCTTGCGCATCGCCTGACACACCCCAGTTTCGAGGTGCCAAAGACATATCGGGTCAAGGTGATGGGAGCTCCCACGGACAGGGCGCTGGGTGCGATGCGTGAGGGGATACGTCTCGAGGATGGGATGACCGCGCCCGCTCGGGTGCGTCGCGTCGGCGGGACGCTCCTTGAGGTGACGATCCACGAGGGGCGCAACCGCCAGGTCAGGCGGATGTGCGACGCCATCGGTCACCCCGTCCTGGCGCTGGAGCGGATTCGCTTCGGCACGCTGGATCTCGGCGGGCTGCAGTCGGGGGCCCACAGACGTCTCAGCGAGAGCGAGCTGCAGGGTCTCCGCGGGCCGCTCTGAGAGAATCGAGCCAATGCGGCTGAATGCACTCCGTGGAGCGATCACCGTCGAGCACAACGATGCCCAGGAGATCCTCGACGCGACGACCGAGTTGATGCAGACGATCATGGATCGCAACGCGCTTCTCCCCGAGAACGTCGTGAGCTGCATCTATACGGCGACTGAGGATCTGGACGCAGAGTTCCCGGCGGTGGCCGCCAGGGCGCTTGGATTCGAGCGTGTGCCGCTGCTTTGCACCAGGGAGATCCCCGTGCCCGGGTCGTTGCCCCGCGTGATCAGGGTTCTGATTCACTACTACGCCGATGAGGGCGTCGAGGCCAAGCATGTCTATCTGCGCGAGGCGAGCAGGTTGCGAGCCGACCTCGAGGCGGCCCAGTAGCGTGGCCGCGGAGGGGAGCGCGATCGGAGTTGCCAATGGCTCGCGTCCGACGCTCGTCGGCCTTGCGGCGAAGGGCTTCTTCTGTGCATTGGCGTGCATGGTCGTGCTGATGGCCGTGGGCGCCGGCGGAGCCTCGGCCGCTGCGCGCCCTCGCGCGCACTTCGGCAGCCTGCCAGGCTTCCCGCGCATCCGGGGCGTGATCCCGGTGCTCGGCTCCAGCGCGGCCATGGAGGCCCATGCCAGGCTCGTGAGCGGCGCCTTCGCGGCGGAGCGCGCGGCGCGGGCGAAGCGTGCCACCGGCGCCCCTGTCCCGAGCCCGGAAATTCCCGGCGAAGCATGTCCGGAATCGTTCCTCTTCACCCAGGACGTCTGCTATCAGGACGGCCCCGTCCTGCGCGACCCCGACGTGCACCTGATCTTCTGGCAGGGGCCCACCGTCAAAGGCGAACCGAGCACGCCCGACGTCCAGGCGTTTCCCGAAGGCTACGAGAAGACCGTCGAGCAGTACTTCGAAGACGTCTCCAAGGACAGCGGCAAGAGCACAAATGTCTTCTCCGTGGATCCAGAGTACGGGGACAGCAGCGGTCCGGGCGAATACGCCTCGCTGTTCATCAAGGAATCGGAATTGCCCGAAGACAAACCGTTGGACGTCGCTCACGCCTACGAGGCGTTTCCCGTCAGAGCTGAAGCCGAATGCGAAGACCACACTGAATTCTCCAAGGGTCCCTGCCTGCTGGATCAGGACATCTCCAACGAGGTCAAGACGGTCGCCGAAGCGGACGACTGGCAATTCGAAAGCCTCAAAGAGGTCTTCTTCGTTTTCACGCCGCCTGGGGTGGGCGGCTGCACCGAAGCGGGGGCATGCGCCTACAGGGCCTACTGCGGCTACCACAGCGACTTCGGCGGCGACGGCGAATACAACTCGCCCGGCGATGAGACGGTCTACGCCAACCTGGCGTTCCCGGCTCCAGAGTCCGGCTGTGACTCCGGCGTACACCCCAACTCCACCACCGACAACGGCGCGGACGCCGTCATCGACAACGCGAGCGCCGAGTTCAACGAGGCGATCACCGACCCGCTGGGCAGTCAGTGCAATGAAAAAGAAACCGTCTGCGAGCCCTTCTCCTGGACCGACGCCATCGGCCAGGAGATCGCCGCCAAGTGCCTGCCGCCGGAGGAAACCGTGGCGGGCATCTACGGCGAACTGCTCGAAGGTGACAACGTTGAAAACGCCTACAACCAGCTGATCAACGGGGATCACTACTTCACCCAGCGCGTCTGGAGCAACGACGCCGGCGTGGGTCAAGGGGCATGCGTGCAACGCATCGTGAGCGCGGCCTTCATCTCCGAAAATGGAGAAGCGAGCGTTCCAGTCCACTTCGACGGGTCTGGTTCCGGCTCCGCCGAAGACCCAGTGTCCTACTGGGAGTGGAACTTCGGCGACGGCACGATCCTCGCCTCACCTGAACCCACGATCTCCCACACCTACGCCAAGTCAGGCGAATACTCGGTCACGCTCACCGCCTTCGATATCTACGGCAACGCCAACACAGTCACGCACAAGGTGGACATCGGCCCCCACCTTGCGCCCATCCCGCCGGCTCCGGCAGCGCCGACAACGACCACCGTGACGACCACGACCACGACGAACTCGCCCGAAGTGGCGCCGCAACACCTGAGCGTCGCTCAGCTCGCGGTCCAGCTGGGACTGCCGGCCGCCGGAGCGAAGCTGTCGGGCACGGGAACGATCCGGCTGGGCAGCGCCCAATGTCCACCCGCCTGCGGCGTGCAAGTGCAGGTCTTCACGCAGGTGCGTACCACCAGGCATGGACACCGAGCCACCAAGCAGGTGCTCGTAGGCTCCGCCAAATTGACGCTCGACGCCAAAGGCAACGAGGCGATCGCGTTCGAGCTAAACGCACAAGGGCGCTCGTTGCTCCATGACGATCACAAGCTCAACGTGACGTTGAAGCTCGCGGTGGAAGATCCTCAGGGCGCCTCCTGGCAGATATCCCGCCCACTCACACTGATGAGCTCGAGTACGGCAGCGCGTTCCAGGCGCTGAGCGCGGCGCCGGGGCCGCGTCCGCCACAATGGGACGATGTCCCTGGAGTTCGCCGAGCGCATTGGCCGCATCCCGGTATATCCAGCCGCCGATGGCTATGCCCAGCAAGGCCCGTTGGTGCGCCTGGCCAGCAACGAGTCTCCCTACCCGCCGCTGCCGGAGGTGCGGGAGGCGATCCAGCGCGAGCTGGAGACGCTCAATCGCTACCCCGATCCCACGAACGCCAAGCTGCGCCAGGCCCTCTCCGATCGCTACGGCGTACCGGCGTCGAGAATCGCGATCGGCAACGGCTCCTGCGACATCCTGCTCGCCGCGGGCGATGCGCTGCTGGAGCCAGGCGCGGAGATCGTCTACGCCTGGCCGTCCTTCTCGGTCTATCCACACCTCGCCGCCGCATCGGGTGCCACCGCGATCAGGGTGGGACTCGACGCCGAAGATCGCCACGACCTGGAGGCGATGCTCGAGGAGATCACGGTGAGCACGCGCCTGGTGATCGTGTGCAACCCGAACAACCCGACAAGCACCGCCGTACCGCTGGAGCAGATCACCACATTTCTCGATCGGGTGCCACCGCGCGTCTGCGTGATCATCGACGAGGCCTACTGCGAGTTCAACCAGCTGCAAGACCCCGACGCCACGGTCGATCTGCTTGAGCGTTATCCCAACCTCGCGCTGCTGCGCACCTTCTCGAAGGTTCACGGCCTGTGCGGGCTGCGCGTGGGCTTTGCGCTGTGCGGTTCCAGCCAGCTCCCGCAGGCGCTGGACCAGGTCCGCCAGCCGTTTTTCTGCAGCGCCGTCGCCCAGGCCGCCGCCGTGGAGGCGCTTGCCCACCAGGATGCCGTGCTGGAGCGGGTCATAAGCACCGTTGCCGAGCGCATCTCCGTGGATGAGCGGCTGCGCGCGCTGGGGCTGACGCCTGCCGAGTCGCAGGCGAACTTCTGCTGGTTCTCCCTGGGCGAGGATCGCGACGAGGGCCAGGTGATGAGCGGGCTGGCCCAGCAAGGCGTGCTCGTGCGTGGCGGCGGCGCGCTGGGCAGGGAGGGCGCACTACGCGTGACCTATGGGACATCGGCTGAGAACGAGCGCTTCCTCGAGGCGCTCGCGCAGGTGCTCTGAATGCAGCACTCGACGCGAGCTCCTACATCTGTTACAACCTGTGGAGAGCCATGAGACTCCCAGCTGTATCCAGGCGATATGGAGGCCCCGAAGGGGCGTCCGTCGCTGCGCTGGAATCCTGGTTCTCCAGCTGCTCCTACGCCTGGCGATTTAGCTAGGCGCTCCGGCCTGGTCCCCTCCGTGACGGGGGCGTGCAGGTCGCATCGGATCTCCTGCGGGGATTGAGCGCCGTATCAGCGGGCGCAGGTACGCCCAACGCGAGCCGCCAGAGGCGCGACTCTCACGGAAAGCCTCAACACCTAAGATCCGACGCAGCTTTGGAAAGGATGACTCGATGATGATCGTCATGAAGGAGACCGCGACCGACGAGCAGATCGCCGCGGTTATAGAGAAGATCGAGCGAGCCGGGGCGCGCGCGCATCCCAGCCGCGGCGCGCGCGTGACCGTGATCGGCGCGATCGGCGACGTCGAGCAGGACGCGAACGTCGAGAGCATCGGCCTGGAGGGGCAGCCCGGTGTCGATCGGGTGGTGCCGATCCTGAAGCCCTACAAGCTCGCCTCTTTGGAGATACGCCACGGTGAGCGCTCGGTGCTCGATATCTGCGGGCGCAAGGTCGGAGGCGATCACTTCGCCCTGATCGCGGGCCCATGTACCGTCGAGTCCCGCGAGCAGCTGATGCAGTCCGCGGTGGCCGTCCGCGACGCGGGAGCCGCGCTGCTGCGCGGTGGCGCCTACAAGCCACGGACCTCGCCCTATGCATTCCAGGGGCTGGGCCAGGAGGGCCTGCGGCTGCTCGCGGACGCGAAGGCCGAGACAGGGTTGCCGATCGTCACCGAGATCATGGACATCCGCGATCTCGACGCCGTGCTGGAGGTCGCCGACGTGCTGCAGGTCGGAGCGCGCAACTCCCAGAACTTCCCGCTTCTGGCTGAGATCGGCCGCAGCGGCTGTCCCGTGCTGCTCAAGCGGGGCCTCTCCTCGACGCTCGAGGAGCTGCTGATGTCGGCCGAGTATGTGCTCAAGGAGGGCAACCCCAACGTGATGCTCTGCGAGCGGGGGATCAGGACCTTCGAGACCGACCATCGACGCTCGACGCTGGACCTGATGGCGGTCCCTGTGCTCAAGGAGCTCTCGCATCTACCCGTGATTGTCGATCCCAGTCACGCCGCCGGCAGGCGCGACCTCGTGTTGCCGCTCTCGCTGGCCGCGGCGGCGGTGGGTGCGGATGGGATCATCGTCGAGGTGCATCCCAACCCCGATGAGGCGGTCTGCGACGGCCCGCAGGCGCTACGCGCCGAGGACTTCGCGCACTACGCCTCGGCGGTCGAGCAGGCAGCCGCGCTGGCAGGGAAGGCGCTCAGCGCCGTCTGATGGACAGCCCAGACCCTGAGGTTGAGGGATCAGCCCTGGTGGTTGAGGGCTCAGGCCGGGTGGTTGAAAGTTGAGAGTCGCGGTGCTCGGGCTGGGGCTCATAGGGGGCTCAATCGGGATGGCCACGCGCGCGCGTGCGGGCGCGCGCGTGTCAGGCCACGATCCCGATGAGCGCGTGCTGCGCCGTGCGTTGGAGCTGGGGGCGATCGACGACGCCGCCCGCGATCCCGCCAGCGCAGTCAGCCAGGCTCAGGCCGTGTTCGTAGCCGCGCCGATGGGCGTGCTCGAGGAGACTGTGGCGCAAGCGCTGCAGGCGGCCGGGCCGGAGTGCGTCGTCAGCGACGTGGGCTCGACCAAGCGATCGCTGGCGCAGCGAAGCTTCGACCCGCGCTTCGTGGGCGGACACCCGTTTGCGGGCGCAGAGACAGCTGGCATCGAGCATGCCCAGGAGGACCTCTTCGAGGGCGCCACCTGGTATCTGACCCCAGACCCCCAGACGCCCTCGCACCTGCAGGAGCGGCTGGGGGAGCTGATCGTGCAGATGGGCGCAAGGCCGGTCCAGATCGATGCCGAGGCTCACGACCGTCTGATGGCTCGCGTCTCGCATCTGCCACACGTGCTCGCCAATCTGCTCGTCGCGCTGGCAGCCGAGGCCCTGGACGGCCGGGAGGACTCGCTTGGGCCCAGCTTTCGCGATGCGACCCGCGTAGCCGGAGCCAACACGACGATCTGGCCAGATATCTATCTCTACAACCGTGAGGCGCTGGTCGAGGCCATCGACGAGGCGAGCGCACGCCTGGGAGTCGTGCGCTCGGATCTGCTGGCAGGCGACCGCGCAGCGCTTGCGTCCTGGCACGAGCAGGCCCACGCCGAGCGGGCGAAGCTGCTGCACAGCGAGCGATGAGGATGCGCTTCGATCCAGCCAACAAGCTCACCGGCGAGCTGACGCCTCCCGCGGACAAGTCGATCTCTCACCGAGCCGCCCTGATCGGTGCGATGGCGCCCTACCCGGTACGCATCGAGAACTTCCTGGATGCGGCGGATACCCGCTCGACGCTGGCAGCCGTGAGCATGCTTGGAGCGTTGGTCGAGACGCGTGAGGATGCTGTGATCGTGCGCGGCACGGGCCTGCGCGAGGCGCGCGCGCCCGATGGGCCGATCGACGTCGGCAACGCCGGCACGCTGCTGCGGCTCCTGCCAGGCTGGCTGGCCTGCCAGGAGGGCCGGCACTTCGTGCTCGACGGCGACGAGTCGATTCGGCGCAGACCCGTCGACCGCGTTGTGGAGCCGCTTGCTCAGATGGGTGCCGAGCTACGGGCCAGTGCGGGACGTTTCGTGCCACTGAGCATCGACGGCGCCCGGCTGCGGGCGATCTCCTACGAGTTGCCCGTCGCGAGCGCCCAGGTGAAGTCATGCGTGCTGCTCGCAGCGCTCTCGGCCGACGGGGCCACCACGCTCGGAGAGCCGCGTCGCAGCCGCGATCACACCGAGCGGATGCTGTTGAGCGCCGGCGTGGGCATCCACCGGTTCGGCCATCACGTGACCGTCACTAACACCGACGAGCTGGTGCTGGAGCACGTCACGGTGCCGGCCGATCTGAGCTCGGCGGCGTTCTTCATCACCGCGGGCCTGCTCGTGCCCCATTCACGTCTGCTGCTGCGCAAAGTGGGCGTCAACTGGACGAGGAGCGGCTTTCTGCGGATCGCGCGCCGCATGGGCGCCATCGTGCTTGGCGACCTGGAGGAGGAGGGCGGCGAGCTCACACGCGAGGAGCCCGTCAGCGACCTCGATGTGGCGGCCGGGGCATTGGAGGGGACGGCCGTGAGCGCCGACGAGGTGCCGCTTGCGATCGACGAGCTGCCGCTACTCGCGCTGCTCGGCTGCTTCGCCGAGGGCGAGACCTCGGTCACCGGTGCGGAGGAGCTTCGCCTGAAGGAGTCCGACCGGATCGAGGGTGTGGTCGAGGGCCTGCGCGGCCTGGGCGCCGAGATCGAGGCCACCAGCGACGGCTTCACGGTGCGCGGCAGCGGCTCGCTGCGCGGTGGTGTGCTCGACGCGCGTGGCGATCATCGGCTCGCGATGATGGGGGCGGTCGCAGGTCTGGCGTCGCGCGAGGGAGTGGAGGTGACCGGCATGGAGGCCGCCGCGATCTCCTATCCGGGCTTTGTCGAGGACCTCGCCGCGCTCGTCTCCTGATGGGCGCGCGATGGCCCATGGTGAAGACGGGTGGGTCGACGGTGGGCGCGCGATGGTCATAGCGATCGATGGACCGGCGGGGGCGGGCAAGTCGACCATCGCCAGAGCGCTTGCCGGCGAGCTGGGCTTCACCTACCTGGACAGCGGGGCGATGTACCGCTGCGTGGGCCTGCTCTCGCTCTCCGCGCCGGACGTACCGCCGGCGCAACTCGCACGCGCCGCACGGATCGAGCTGGGCGGCGGGCCTGCGGGCGCGGGATCTCCGTCAGCGGGCACGGTGATGCTCGACGGTCGCGACGTGACCAATGACATCCGCACGCCCGAGGTCTCACAGGCGGCCTCCCGCGTCGCCGCCGATCCGGGGGTCCGAGAGGCGATGGTGGCACGCCAGCGCGAGCTGATCGCTTGCGGTGACTGTGTGGTTGAGGGGCGCGACATCGGGACGGTGGTCGCCCCCAACGCAGACCTGAAGCTCTTTCTCAGCGCCGATCCGGCCGAGCGCGCCCGCCGGCGCGCATTGGAGCTGGGCGCCGATCCGCAGAGCGTGCTGGCCGAGCAGGCGGCACGCGACGAGCGTGACCGCGCGCGCACGCACAGCCCGCTCGAGCCTGCACAGGATGCCGTGCTGCTGGACACGAGTGGGCTAGACCTCGACGAGGTGCTTACCCGGGTCCTGGAGCTGGTCGGCGAGCGCCGGGATGGTGAGCCCCGGGATGGCTACTAGGTCTGGCTCCTAGGCCCTGTTGCGGGAGAGTCGCCTGCCCAGCAACAGCTCTCTGGCCTCCGCGAGCCTGCCCAGCAGCTCGGCCGGCAGGATCCCAGCCCGGGCGAGCGCCTGATCGGTCCGCCTGACCAGCTCTGCAGGAGGGGCTTCGCGGGCACAGCGATCGAGCATCGCCAGGGCTCCGGCGCCCGCCTGCCAGAGCGGCAGCGAGAGCCTTGCGATCTCGGAGGGGACGAGCTCCAGCACACCGCCGCCGAAGCTTCTGCCCTCCAGCTCTGCGCTCAGCAGCGTCAGCGAGTTGTGGAAGCCCGCGGCCAGGTCCGGTGCCGAGAGGACGCGAGGATCGTGCACGCGCCCGCGGTAGATGGTGTCGGTGGTCAGCGCCGCATGCTCGTTGAGGACGACCTTCGGGTGCAGATGGGAGCGCTTGGAGAGCAGCAGCTCGCCGCCGCGAACTCCGGGCACTCGATACCACGGGGAGCGCACGCGGCACTTATAACGCTCATGCAGGCCGCCGGCGAGCCCCATCCGCAGATACCGCCGCGGGCCTTCCAGACGCATCGGATCGGGAGCCTGTGCCGCGAAGTCCAGCAGCCAGGTTCGTGCGCCCCGCTCCTGCGCCCCGCGATGATCATCGGCTGTGTAGCGTAGCCCGGGGGCGTGCCTGATACGGGGCAGCAGCGGGCGCGCCCAGCGCTCCAGGCGATGCTCTGCGACGGTCTGGCTGCTCACCGAGAAGAAGTCATTCGCGCCCGTGACGATGCTCACCTCGAAGCCGGCCAGTGAGGAGAGCGGGCGCACCGAGGGCAGGGTGCTCGCCTCGTCCAGCGCATCCAGCTGGTGGGGCGCCAGCAGGTAGCGGGTCCAGCTCTCGCCAGCGCATCCATGATGGCGCCAGGCCCGGCTGACACCACACTGGTCGTGCTCGACGATCTCTATCTGGGCGCTCGCCCCACGTTCGGAGTCAACCAGCCGGCCGCTGAGGAGCAGCACCTCCTGCAGCACGCCTGGGAATGAGCCCGCAGGGAAGAGCTCGAGTTGAAGCTGTGCACAGCTTCGGGAGAGCCAGCTGCGCACGGTGCCCGCCGCGTACCCGCTCAGACACTCGGTTGGCACCACGAAGGCGAAGGCGCCGCCGGCCCTCAGCAGGCCGAGCGCCCCAAGCAGCACTGCCATCCACAGGTTCGAGACACCCTTGAAGTCGACATCCAGCCGCCGGCCAAGCGCCTGGATGGTGGAACGCTCGCCTGTACTGAGGTATTGAAAGCGCACGAACGGCGGATTGCCGAGCGCCGCATCGAAGCGGGCCTCGGCGGAGGCGCACCAATGCACGGCGCTCACCCGGTGCACCTCGCCGTCCAGTCCGGCCGCTCCCAGGACCTCCTGCGCCTTCGCCGCCTCGCTCTCGAGCGGCTCGAGGGCGATGACCTGGCCGATTCGATGACGAAGCTCAGAGTGAGCAAGGCCACCGAGGAAGGCCCCATCCCCGGCGCTGGGCTCGAGCAGCCGCGCGTCGTGAGCCTCGGGCAACAGCTCGAGCAACCGCTCCAGGCAACGGTCCACCAAGGGTGCCGGCGTATAGAAGCCGCCCCGCAGCTTCTGCGCCGAGACCTCGGTGGCGAGCTTCATGCCCGGCACGGTATGGTCGCTCGCGGACGGGGCTGCTCGACCTGCACACACCGGGAATACCGCTGTAGCCGGTCATACTTGCCATATGAAGGTCGCAATTCTCGGTTATCCCAACGTGGGCAAGTCATCGCTGGTCAATCGCCTCAGCGGCGGGCGCGAGGCGGTCGTGCACGAGCGCTCAGGGGTGACGCGCGATCGCAACGAGATCGAGTGCGAGTGGAACGGCAAGATGTTTACGCTCATCGACACCGGCGGGATCGACTTCTTCGACGAGGACGAGCTGGCGCTCTCGATCAGGCAGCAGGCGCAAGCTGGGCTGGCCGACTCCGAGGTGGCCGTCCTGGTGGTCGACGCACGCGCGGGTCTTCGCCCCGGGGATCAGGAGCTCGCCGATCTGCTGCGACGCTCGTCCCTGCCGACGATCGTCGCGGCGAACAAGTGCGACGGCGTGCGCGAACTGCCGCAGGCGGCCGAGTTCCACGCCCTCGGCTTGGGTGAGCCACTGCCCGTCTCTGCTACCCAGGGGCTCGGCTCAGGCGATCTGCTTGACAGGATCGTCGAGCTGCTGCCCGACGCCACGGAGGCGCAGCAGGACGCGACGATCAGGCTGGCTGTGATCGGTCGCCCGAACGTGGGCAAGTCCTCGCTGGTGAACCGGTTCCTCGGGGAGCAGCGCGTGATCGTCTCCGAGACGGCGGGCACGACGCGCGATGCGATCGACACACCGCTGATCGTCGACGAGCGGCGCGTAATCCTCGTGGATACCGCGGGCATGCGCCGCCAGGCGAAGGTCTCTGACTCGGTCGAGTACTACACCACCCTGCGCTCGCGCCGCGCCGCCGAACGGGCCGACGTCGCGCTGGTCGTCTGTGACGCGCTCGACGGCATCACCTCGCAGGATCTGCGCATCGCCGAGCTTGCGATGAAGGCGAACTGCGCGACGGCGCTGGTGCTCAACAAGTGGGACCTCGCAGAGGAGCTCGACCTCGAGCACGAACGGGCCCGGGTCACTCAGAAGCTGCGCCTGCGCCCACGCCTGCTCACGGCGAGCGCCAAGACGGGTCGCAACGCCGCACGGCTGCTCTCCGAGGCGCTCGCACTGGCGGATCGCGCATCGGGGCGCATCCCCACTCCCGAGCTCAACCGCTTCCTCGCCGAGACGGTGCAGGCTCGCCAGCCGCCGATCGGCACGCGTCGCGGCTCCAGCGCCCATCGTCTCAAGCTGCTCTACATGGCCCAGATCGGGGAGAGTCCTCCGCGCTTCGCCATCCAGATCAACTCGCGCAAGCGCGTGACTCGCGACTATGCCTACTTCCTGGAGAATCGCCTGCGCTCCCGCTATGGCATGGACGGCGTGCCGTTGATCATCGACTTCGTGGAGCGAGGTGGCCGCAGCGGGGCGCTCGCAGCCTGAGCGCACGCTGAAACCTTGCAATGGGAGGCGCGGATAGACTCTCGCCGCTGCCGCCCCGACCCACGGAGCCATCGAGAACACCATGAGCCAGCATTCAGACAACGAATTCCTGTTCACCTCCGAGTCGGTCACGGAGGGGCACCCCGACAAGATCGCCGACCAGATCTCAGACGGCGTGCTCGACGCCGTGCTCGCCGATGACCCGTACGGCAGGGTCGCGTGTGAGACGCTCGTAAACACCGGTCTGGTTGTCGTCTCCGGCGAGATCTCCACTGAGACCTACGTCGACATCCAGGAGATCGCGAGGGAGACGATCAGGAGGATCGGTTACACCGATGCCTCCTACGGATTCGACTGTCACACCTGTGCCGTGATCAATGCGTTGGACAAGCAGTCCCCGGACATCGCCCAGGGTGTCGACGCGGCATATGAGACAAGGCACGGTGGCGCCGGCGACGACGAGCTCGACCTGGCCGGGGCGGGTGACCAGGGCATGATGTTCGGCTACGCGAGCAATGAGACCGAGGAGCTGATGCCGCTGCCGATCTCGCTCGCCCACAAGCTCGCCAAGCGGCTCGCCGAGGTACGCAAGGGCGAGGTGGTGCCCTACCTGCGACCCGACGGCAAGACCCAGGTGACGGTTCGCTATCGCGACGGTCGCCCAGTAGCGATCGAGAAGATCCTGATATCCACCCAGCACGCCGACGGCATCGACGCCGAGGCGCTGATCAAGCCAGATCTCTTCGAGCACGTGCTTCGCCCCGTGCTGCCCGAGGGGCTCTTCGACGAGCGCGAGCTGATGCGCAACTTCCTGGTCAACCCGACGGGGCGCTTCGTGATCGGCGGACCGATGGGCGACTGCGGCCTGACCGGGCGCAAGATCATCGTCGACACCTACGGCGGCATGGCGCGACATGGCGGCGGTGCATTCTCGGGCAAGGATCCTTCGAAGGTGGATCGCTCAGCCGCCTACGCGGCCCGCTGGGTGGCGAAGAACATCGTCGCGGCCGGCCTTGCCGACCGAGCCGAGGTCCAGGTGGCGTATGCGATCGGCGTGGCCAGGCCGGTCTCGGTCATGGTTGAGACCTTCGGTACCGAGAAGATCGGCCGCGCCCAGATCGCGAGCCTCGTCGATGAGCATTTCGATCTGCGTCCAGGCGCCTTCCGGGAGGAGCTGGATCTGCATCGGCCCATCTACCAGAAGACCGCCGCCTACGGGCATTTCGGGCGCGACGACAGCGACTTCACGTGGGAGCGGACCGGCAGGGCACAGGCGCTGCGCGAGGCCGCCGGCCTCTGACCGGCCGTCCATCTAGGGTGAGGCGGTGTCTGCCGCAATCGCCCGGGTGGAGCCGCTCACGACCGCTCGTGCCCTGCGCGGGCCGTTCGACTACCTGCTGCCCGACGAGCTGCGCTCAGGCGTCGGGGTCGGCTCGATGCTGGTCGTGCCGTTCGGCCGCCGCGAGGTGCTCGGTGTGGTCGTCGGCCTCGCCGACCGCAGCGAGATCGCCGAGGGACGCCTGCTCGCGCCGTTGAGAGCGCTGCAGAATGGGATGCCCGCCGATCTTGTGGAGCTCGCTGAATGGATGGCGGCCGAGTACTGCTCGACGGTTTCCCGCGCTCTGCGCCTCGTGCTGGCACCCGGTCCTGCTCGCCCGCCCAGTATCCGGCCAAGGCGCACGCTCGTCCGGCGTCCGGTGCACGCGCCCGTGGGGGTCCGTCGCCCCGAGCCGCCCGTCCTCTCTGACGATCAGCAGCGGGTGCTGGACGGGTTGTCCAGTGCGCTTGCGCAGCGCACCTTCACCGAGCGGCTGCTGCATGGGGTCACCGGCTCGGGCAAGACCGAGATCTACCTGCGCGCGGCGTCAGCGGCGCTGGAGCAAGGTCGGGGTGCGATCGTGCTCGTGCCGGAGATCGGGCTCACGCCACAGATCGTGGGCAGGTTCATCGAGCGCTTCGGAGATACCGTTGCGGTGCTGCACTCCCGCCTGCGACTGCCCGAGCGCCGCGAGGAGTGGCGCCGTCTGCGCGCGGGCGAGGCGCGAGTCTGCGTCGGTCCGCGCTCGGCGGTGTTCGCGCCGATCGAGGATCTCGGCCTGATCGTCGTGGACGAGGAGCACGACGCCTCCTACAAGCACGAGGGCGATCCGCGCTATGACGCTCGCTCGGTGGCGGCCAGGCGCGCGCAGCAGAGCGGCGCGCTGCTGCTGCTGGGCAGTGCCACTCCACGCGCGGAGAGCGCTCGTGGGACGCCCTGCGTCCGGCTTGCGAAGCGCATCGACGGCCGCCCCTTGCCGGACGTCCGGATCCTTGACATGCGCTCACAGACATCCGGGCTGCACCCGCTTACGACAGAGGCGCTGGTGCGGGTCCGGCGCGAGCGGGGGAAGGCGATTGTGCTGCTCAACCGCCGTGGCTGGTCGAGCTTTCTCTCCTGCCGCTCGTGTGGAGCGGTGTGGAACTGCCCGCAGTGCGACGTGGCGCTCGTCCTGCATCGAGCGCAGCGGCGCCTGGCCTGTCATCACTGCGGCCACGATGAGCAGATTCCGGCGCGCTGCTCCTGTGGCTCGAGCTCGCTTGCACGCCATGGTGCGGGCACCGAGCGCCTCGAGCACGACCTCAGCGCCGCGCTGGACGAGGGCGACTTCCCCATCTTCCGGCTCGACGCCGACGCCGTGGGCTCAGCCGGGGTGCGGGATGCAGCGGGCGAAGGCGGGGCCGGGGCGGTACTGCGCGGCTTCGAGACCGCCTCCTCGGGTGTCCTGATCGGAACCCAGATGGTCGCCAAGGGCCACGATTTCGCCGACGTGTCACTGGGCGTTGTGCTCGACGCGGACTCGACGCTGCGCTTTCCCGACTTCCGCGCCGAGGAGCGGACCTTCGCGTTGATCGCGCAGCTCGCCGGACGGGTCGGCCGGGGCTCGGAGGGGCGCGTCCTGGTGCAGACGATCGCGCCGCAAGCGCGGTCGATCGTCTGTGCCGCCGCCCACGACAGCGACCGCTTCCTCGAGGTCGAGCTCGAGCGTCGAGCGGAGTTGCGCTACCCCCCGTTCTCGGAGCTGATCAGGATCATCTGCTCATCGGTGGAGCCGCGGCCCGCCGGCGAAGCGGCACACGCGCTGGCGGGGAGTCTGCACGAGCTCCTGGACGGCTCAGACGCGAGCGTCCTCGGTCCTGCGGCGCTCTTTCGCCTGCGCGGGCGCGAGCGCCGGGCGCTCGTGATCAAGGCCTCCCAGCGCCAGCCGGCCGTCAGGGCCGTGGGTACGGCGGTGCAGGAGCTCGCGTCCGGGCGCGCCCACCGCGATGTGAGCTTCAGCGTAGACGTCGACCCTCAATAAACTGGACAGCCATGGCCAAGAACGATGCCGAGCTCGAGCTCGAGGAGGAGACACCCGTCGGCGAGCCCGAGGAGGATGAACTCGAGGAGGAAGAGGAGGAGGTCGAGGAGCTCGATCCGGAGACGATCGCCCGCCGCGACGCGGCCCTCGCGCGTGTACGCAAGCTCGGGGATCCCGTGTTGCGGGCCAAGGCGCTGCCCGTCGAGCGCTTCGACGAGACGCTCGCAACCGAGATCGAGCAGATGGCTGCGCTCATGCAAGACGCGCTCGGGGTGGGCCTGGCGGCGACTCAGGTCGGGATCCTGCACAGAGTGCTCGTCTATCGTGTCGATCCGGATGAGCCGGTGAGGGCGGTGGTGAACCCGATGCTCGAGTGGAGCGGCGAGGAGACCGAGATCGCGGAGGAGGGGTGTCTGAGCATCCCTGGCATGCACGTGGAGGTGGAGCGCCCCTCGCAGGTGCGCGTGAGCGGCGTGGATGCCGACGGCGGTGAGCTCGAGATCGACGCAGAGGGCCTGGAGGCCAGGGTGCTGCAGCACGAGATCGATCACCTCGACGGCGTCCTGATGATCGACCGCATCTCCCGCGAGCAGCGCAAGGAGGCGATGCGCGCCCTGCGCGAAGGCAATGAAGGCGCCGCGAAGGCGAGCGAGCCCGCTCGCGACGCGACGCCCACCCAGTCCTGATCAGCGGAGGGAGCTTGCGAACTGTCTTCATGGGCACCTCGCCCTTCGCGGCCGCGGTGCTGGAGCGCCTGGCCGGAAGCGAGCATCGCCCGGCACTGGTGCTCACACGGCCCGATCGTCCACAGGGACGGGGCCGGCGTCTGCAATCGCCGCCGGTCGCCACGCTGGCGCGCTCGTTGCAGATACCGCTCGAGCAGCCTGAGCGGGTCAATGCACCCGAGGTCAGCGAGCGCATCGGCGCGACCGAGGCCCAGGTCGTGATCGTCTGCGCCTTCGGTGCGCTGATCTCCGAGCCGCTGCTCTCCGATCACCAGCTGCTCAACGTCCATCCCTCGCTGCTGCCCCGCTGGCGGGGGGCGGCGCCGATCGAGCGGGCGATCATGGCGGGTGACGAGCAGACGGGGGTCTCGATCATGCGCATAACCGCCGGCCTCGACAGCGGGCCGGTCTGCCTCGCTCAGAGCGAGCCAATCCGCCCCGATGATGACCAGGGCTCACTCGCCGAGCGTCTGCAGGGACTCGGCGGCACGCTGCTCCTGGAGGCTCTCGTGCAGGGTCCGCCGTTCATCGAGCAGCCGGATGAGGGCATCACCTATGCCGAGAAGATCACGGCTCAGGATCGGCTGCTCGATCCGGCGTGCGACGCCAAGGAGCTCGAGTGCAGGGTGCGGGCGCTGCATCCGCACATCGGTGCACGGATAGCGCTGGCGGACGGGAGCTTCCTCGGGGTGCGTCGAGCCGCGCCGATCTGGAGCTCACCGGTGGAGGCCGGAATGCTGGCAGCGCTCGATGGCCGGCTGCTCTATGGCGCTCGCTCTGGGGCGCTGGAGCTGCTGGAGGTGCAGCCGCCTGGAGGCCGCGCTATGGACGGCGGCTCCTACCTGCGTGGCCACGGTCTGCCGGGAGGCTGATGGGCTCGATCGCTCCAGCGAGGCGCTGCGCCTACGTCGTGCTGCGCCGGGTCTTCGAGCACGGCGCCTACGCAGAACCGGGTCTTCCATTCAGAGGCGCGCGCGCTCAGCGCCCGCGACAGGGCACTGGCGATGCGTCTCAGCTACGGCGCGGTACAGCGCAACGGGACGCTGGAGTTCATGATCGAACGCCTGGCGGAACGCAGGATCGGGCGGCTCGACCGCGAGGCGCTCGCCGCCCTGCGGTTGGGCGCCTATGAGCTGCTCTATCTCGCTGGCGCGCCCGACCACGCCGTTGTGGCAGACGCCGTGGAGCTGGTCAAGAACGAGGGCAGCGCCGGACACGGGCTCGTGAACGCCGTGCTGCGGCGAGTGGCGCGCGAGCGGGAGTCGCTGCTGGGGGAGCTCGGCGATGAGACGCCCCAGCGGGCGGCGATCATGCACTCTCATCCGCAGTGGCTCGCCGAGATGTGGTGGTCGCAGCTGGGCGAGCAGGACGCGCGCTTGCTGATGGCAGCTGACAACGAGCCGGGGGAGGTGGCGTTGCGCGTCAACACGCTCCTGAGCGACCCGGCGAGCGTGGCGGCTGAGCTGCCTGTCGCCACTCATGGCGACGAGGCCGTTCCCGAGGCGCTCGTGCTCGAGGGGCCGTTCGATCTCCAGGGCTCGGCGCTGTGGCGCGCAGGCGCGTTCGTCGCCCAATCGCGGGCGGCGATGCTCGTCGCGAGAGCTCTCGATCCACAGCCGGGAGAGCGCGTGCTCGATCTCTGTGCCGCACCGGGCGGCAAGAGCACTCACATAGCGGCGCTGATGGGCGGAGAGGGCCAGGTCGTGGCGGTCGAGCGCCACGCGCGTCGCGCCGGCGCGCTTGTGCGCATGGCCGCGCGCCTGCATGCCCACAACGTTGCAGTGGAGGTCGCCGACGCCGCGCTGGCGCGTCATGAGGGTGCGGTGTTCGATCGTGTCCTGGTCGATCCGCCGTGCTCTGGGCTCGGTGTGCTGCAGGCCCGAGCCGATCTGCGCTGGCGCGCAAGTCCCGAGGCGATGGACGAGCTCGTGTCGATTCAGGAGCAGATCCTTGCCGCCGGTGTGGCGGCTCTCCGTCCGGGCGGCGTGCTGGTCTACTCTACGTGCACGATCTCTCACGCCGAGAACGAGCACCAGATCTCCACCCTCATGGACTCCCATCGAGAGCTCTGCCTCGAGGATGTCGTGCATACGTATCCGCACCGTGACGGAACGGCGGGCTTCTTCATCGCGCGCCTGCGCCGGAGCGAATAGCTGATGGAGCGCGATCCAAAGGCCGCATCCGAGGACCCCGTCGACCTCGGACCGCTCTGTCCGCACTGCGGCGAGCCGTGGCTGAGACCCACAAATCTCCCGGGGCGATACCGCTGCGTGAACTGCCTGCACCGCTTCGAGCTCGCGTCGGTATGTCCCAACTGCGGTGAGCATTCGACGATCGTGCGGATGTCCACCACGGCGATCGTCAAGTGCAACAGCTGCGGTGACAGCATGCTGCAGCCGATCTGATGAGCGACATCCTCACGAGCGTGCGCGTCGTGCCATCGATCCTGTCCGCCGACTTCTCCCAACTTCGCGAGCAGGTCCAAGAGGTGCTTGACGCGGGAGCGCGGGTCATACACGTCGACGTGATGGACGGTCATTTCGTGCCGCCCATCACGGTCGGCCCGCTGGTCGTATCCGCCCTGCGCGAGCAGGTGCACGGCGCCGGCGGGATCCTCGACGTGCACCTGATGATCGAGCGGCCCGAGCGCCATGTCGCCGACTTCGTGCACGCGGGCGCTGACTCGATCACGTTCCACGCCGAGGCCACCCCTCACGCTGCCTATACCGCGAATCTGATCCGCGAGCGTGGAGCCGGAGTTGGTCTGGCAATCAACCCCGCCACCCCGGTCGGCGCGCTGGCGGAGGTGGTGGAACTGCTGGACATGGCGCTGTGCATGACCGTCAACCCCGGCTGGGGCGGGCAGCCGTTCATCGCCCATTCTCCGCAGAAGGTCGAGCGCGTACGCGCGATCGTGGGTTCCGGTGTGGCTGTCGAGGTGGACGGGGGCATCGACCTCGCCACTGCACCCACATGCAGAGCTGCCGGCGCGAACGTGTTCGTGGCCGGTTCGGCGATCTTCTCCTCGCCGGAACCGGGGGAGGCCTACCGGGCGATCGTCGCAGCCGCCGGCGCTGACTGAGGGCTCTGCACGCCGCGTTTGTAGAGCGCCCCGAGCATCAGCGCGAGCAGGCTCGCTGCGCCCAGGTAGCCGACCTCGGTGCGCAGCAGTTCTTCGCCGATGATCGGCAGCAGCATCCAGAGGAGGAAAACAGCCGCCGCAATCAGCCAGCACACGGCCGCCGTGCGTGCCTGGTTGCGGGCGAGGGCGGCCTGGTTGAGCGCTCCCGAAGTCAGATGCATACCCATCCCGAGCCCGATCAGGGCAAGGCCGAAGCGGTTGTAGGCGTGGTGCTGACCGAAGAGATGCTGCATCACAGGCGGACCGATCGCGAGCAGGCCGAGCGCCACCGCCCCCGCGAACGCGGCGATCGCGAGCACGGTCACGCGGATCGCGCGGGCGAACGCCGCGTGCCCCTCGGTCGTCTCCAGGCCGGTCAGGTGGGGCAGCAGCGATGTCTGGATCGCCTGAAACAGCTGGAGCGGTGCGCGGGCGATCAGCAGTACGTTGAAGACGACCCCCGCGAGCGCGCGGTTGGCGGATGTCGCGTCGACCGTCAGCACCGCCGCGTTCAGCAGTGTCTGCTCTGAGAGCATCACGCCCGATACGGCAAACGCAAAGCCCGATCCGCGACGTAGCGAGAGCTCGTCCGCGGCGAGGGCCGCCTCGACGCCCTCCGTTCCCGGACCGGCGAGCGCCGCGTCGAGCTCCTCGATCTCCGGCGCCCCATGGGACCCAGGCGGGTGGGTGTCATTCCGCGCAAACGCCGCAGGCACGACGACGAGCGAGACGAATGGCGCCGCCGCGATCCCGAGCACGACCGCCGTCTGGCCGTGCGTGATGCCGAGCGCCACTGCCAGCGCGAAGCACAGGCGTGAGAACGATTCGATCAGCACCAGCCCACCGAACAGCGCGAAGTATTCGTGTCCCGCCAGCCAGCCGCGTGCGAAGTAGCTGGCGGCGTACGCGAGCGTGCCGACGACGAGCACGTAGTAGAGAGCGGCGTAATGGCTGAAGACATGGTCGATCAGCACTGCCTTGAGAGCCAGTGCCACGATCAGGAAGACGACCGCGAAACCGGCCTGGATCGCGATTGGGACGCGCACGGAGTGCTCGGTGTGTCCGCGTGCTCGGCGCTCGGCGATCGTCCGCGAGAGCAGCTGTTCGATCGGCCGGTAGATCACCGAGATGATCACGAACATCACCGACCACAACACGTCCAGGCGCTTGGCCGATTCTTCCCCGAGCACGTGGCTTGCGATCGAGAAGTAAGCGAGCGTGAGCAGGCCGGTCGAGGCGATCCCGATCGACAGGATCCTCGCGCCGCTTCCGTAGGAGCGAGGCTCCCCGGAGCTAGAGGCGGACAAGCAGCATCGTCCAGGGGAATGGCGAGCGGATCTCGAGTACCTTCCCGTGGCTCGAGAGTAGCTTCACAAACGAGCGCTTGGACCAGTGGTTCAGATGCCCCGGCGTGTTGCCAAGCTCGCGCACATAGGAGCCCCGCGCCAGGTTGAGCGCTCTCCACAGAGGCTCCCTGGGCACCGAGACCAGCAGATGGGCCGCCGCGCAGCGGGCCATTTCATCCAGCGTGTGCTCGGGGTCGGGGACGTGCTCGAGCACCTCGATCGCGCTGGCGAGCTCGAACTCGCCGGCAGCGAAGGGCAGGCTCTCAGCGCGCATCACCTTGTATTGCAAGTTGGGCGCTGTGCGCTGCGACCAACCATGCTGGATCGAGTCCTCCTCGAGGTCGATGCCGACGAAACGCTTCTCCCCGAACTGCGAGGCCCAGCGGTGCACGAGCACACCCTCGCCACATCCGACATCGAGCACCGAGGTAGGGGCGGCCTTGGCGAAGAGCTCTTCCAGCGAGCGCTCGAAGCCGGACATCAGACGGCGGACCACGGGGTTGGCCGAGCCGTACTTGTCATAGGTGTTACCCGTGATGACTCCCTCTCGCGAGATGGTCAGGCCGCCGCTCATGCCTGCACCGCCTCGTGCTCCTCGCCGGGTATGGGCTCGCTGAGGCTGCCCGGCTCGTAGTGAGAGGGTGGGACACCCAGCTCGAGCTCGATGCGCCGGACGCGCTCGAAGGTCTTCTGGGTCATCACGCGCTGGGCAGCCAGCAGGTCGCCGATCACACCCAGCGCCCACAGGACGACCGCGGCGATGAACAGCACCGCACCGAGAATCAGCGATTGGACGTGGCCCTTGCCGTCACCGTCCGCGTAGGCCACCACGAAGCGGGTCCATACGGCGAGCGCGGCGAGACCGATCAGCGCCGCCAGGCTCCAGAAGACGCGCAGCGGCTCGTACTGGGCGTAGATGCGGAAGATCGAGATCGCATTGCGCCGCACGTAGGCCCACATCGAGGGGAACAGCCGAGACTCGCGTGTCTTTGAGTTGGTGCGGATCGGGACGTGATCGACTGCGACCAGCAGCTTGCCGGCCTGGATGATCGCCTCGAGGGTGTAGGTGAATTTCGAGACGACCAGGATCTGCAGCGCCGCCTCGCGGTTGTAGGCGCGAAAGCCCGAGGTGGTGTCGGGAACCGATGTCGATGAGGCCTGACGCACAACCCATGAGCCGAGCCGTTGCAGGGTCCGCTTGAGCGGCGAGAACTCGGCGATGGTGCCCACCTCGCGATCGCCGACGACCATGTCCGCGTTGCCCTGCAGGATCGGCCCCACGAGCGTCGGGATGTCCTTGGCGCTGTACTGGTTGTCGGCGTCGGTGTTGACGATCACGTCGGCGCCGAGCTTGAGGCAGGTGTCGATACCGGCCTGAAACGCGGTGGCAAGGCCCTTGTTGTTGGTGAGGCGTACAACATGGTCGACCCGGTGGGCGCGAGCCACCTCGACGGTTGCATCGGTGGAGCCGTCATCGATGATCAGCCACTCCACGAGATCGAAGCCATCCACCTGGCGTGGGAGGTCGGCGAGCGTGGCCGGGAGCTGGTCGGCCTCGTTCCAGCAGGGGATCTGGATGATGAGCTTCATGGCTGTCGTTCTCTGAGGGACTCCCGCGCGAGGGGCCAGCAGCGGGCGAGCATGGACGGCGGTTTCCGTAGACTTGGCCGCCACCAGTATCCCAAAGGCCATGGTCTTTGGCGCGAAGTGCGCGAGCGGGCGACGCGCCCTCGCGGTTGTAAGCACTCTCGATGCATAGCGCTACGCTCACCCGGCTCTCTGCACCGGGCCCGAACTCACCGGCGCGAGGATCCGTGCTGCGCACGCTGCCGTGGGCGAGAATCGCGCTCCTGGTGCTCTGCGCCGGCGCGCTGATCGGGTACTTCGCGTTCCCCACCTACCCGACCTACGACTCCTTCTATGCACTGCTGTGGGGACGCGACCTGCTGCACCTGCACCTACCCGACTTCCGTGTCTACCGCGGGCCAACGGAGCACCCCCTGGCAATCGCCTTCGGGCTGTTCTGCTCGATCTTCGGTCAGGGCGGCGCACGCCTGATGGTGCTCGGCGCCATCGTCTCCTTCGTGGCGCTCGTGGTCGGGCTCTACCGTCTGGGCAGGCTCTGTTTCGGGACGCTCGTGGGCGTGCTCGCGGGTCTGCTGATGCTCAGCCGCTTCTACGACGAGAATCTGGCGGCGCAGGGTTATCTCGACCTCACCTACGTGGCACTGGTCGTGTGGGCGACGGTGCTCGAGGCCGAACGAAGCCGCCGGGGCACGCCGGTGTTCCTGACGCTCGCTGCGGCGGGGATGCTGCGCCCCGACGCATGGGTGCTCAGCGGCGTCTACTGGCTGTGGTGCTCCTGGCCCGTGCGCTCCGCCACGGCGAGTGAGGCCCAGGGCTCCGATGGGGGGACTGTCACAGGGGGTTCAGCTGCGGCGAGTGACGCGCGGCGCAAGGTCCCGAGCGCGAACATGCGACGCCTGCGGCATCTGGCGCTCGCCGCGATCGCACCACTGGTGTGGGTGGCTTTGGACGCGATCGTCACGGGCGATCCGCTGTACTCGCTGCATGCGACCGCCGGCCTGGCCCAGGAACTGGAACGGACGCAGGGCTTCTCGAGCGTGGTGGCCTCGACCTGGACGCTGGCGGTGCGCATCGATCACCTCCCAGTCGTGCTGGGGGCACTGGCAGGCGCGCCGCTCGCGCTGTGGCTGGCGCCCCGACGTGCGCTGCTGCCGTTCGTGGTGCTGGTGCTGCAACTGCTCGTCTTCCTCGCAGAGGGAGCCGCTGGAGCGTCGGTGATCGGCCGCTACATGATGGGCGCCGCGGCGATGGCGCTGCTGTTCTGCGCAGTGGCGCTCGGCGGGTGGTCGATGCTGGAGCGTGGATCGAAGCTGCGCCTGGTTTGGATGGTCGCCGCGCTCGCACTCGTCGGCGCCGGTACCAAGGAGGTGGCCTCGACGCTGAGCTTCTCGAGCTTGCGCAACACGCTCGCCTATCACGAGGACTTCCACAAGGGCCTTGCCGTCGCACTCGAGAGCCCCGCGGTGAAGCGCACGCTGCGGCGCTGCCCATTGCTCTCGCTGCCCGACAACAAGCTGATCCCCGACGCGCGCTGGATCCTGGGCAGCGACGGCCAGCATGACATCGTCGCCCGCAGCCAGGCCCGGGCGGACGCGCTGCTAGGGGCAGACGAGCTCGAGAATCGCATCCAGGCGGGTAGCGTCGCGGTCTATCCGCTCGGGCAGGCCGTCTTCTTCGAGGCAATCGTGGATGTCGGCGACGACGCCCGAGATCAGGTGCCGCTCGCCGGCTTCAGGCGCATCTACACGAGCCAGTACTACGCGGTCTATGCAAACTGCTGAGGGACAGGAGACCGATACCGGCGCTCGCTCGAGCGCCGCGGCGGACTCCGAGAGCCGGCCACACCGTGGGCGCAACCTGGCCTGGGGCGGGCTGGCGGTCATTCTCCTCGGTGGCTTGGGATTGCGTCTGTGGGGTCTGGGCCAGGGACTGCCCTGGGCCTACAACTCCGATGAGGACGCCCACTTCGTGCCGCGCGCGATCGGGATGTTTGGCCACGATCTGAACCCTCACTACTTCGCCAATCCGCCGGCGTTTACCTATCTGCTGCACTTCGTCTTCGCGGTTTGGCTCGGAGGGGCTGCCGGCGTCTCCAAGACATTTGCCACCAACCCCGGCGATGTCTTCGAAGTCGCCAGAGTGTGTGCGGCGCTGCTCGGTACGCTCTCGATCTGGCTGCTCTACCTGCTCGGCGCACGACTCTTCGGACGCGGTGTCGGCCTGCTGGCGGCGGCCGTGATGGCGGTCGCCTTCCTGCCGGTCTTCTACGCGCACCTGGCGCTCAACGACGTTCCCACCCTCGTCCCGGTGACGCTCTCGCTGCTGGGAAGCGCAGGGGTGCTGCGCACAGCGCGCAGGCGCGACTATCTACTGGCCGGGATCGGGCTGGGAGTGGGGTGTGCGACCAAGTACACCGCCGGAATCGCGCTGGTGCCCCTGCTCGCGGCCAGTGCCGCCCACTATCTCGACACGCCTCGGGGCGCGGGGCGCAGCGTCCTTATCTGCCTGACGCTCGCAGGCCTCGCGGCGCTGTGTGGATTCCTGATCGCGGACCCCTATGCGGTGCTCGACTTCTCCGCCTTCCGCGCCGGAATCGTCCATCAGTCAACCGTCTCCGGAGAAGCCCAGGGCAAGCTCGGAGCGCCCAAAGAGAGCGGCATTCTCTACTACCTGTGGTCGTTCACCTGGGGCTTGGGTTGGGTGCCCTCATGCGCGGCGCTTGGGGGCGCGCTGCTCGTGTGGCGCACGAAGGGATCGAGGGGGAGCCGGCGCCTGGGCTGGATGCTCGTGCCGGCACCCGCGCTCTTCCTCGTGTTCATGGGTATCCAGGGCCGCTATTACGGACGTTGGCTGCTGCCGATCTTCCCGATCGTCTGCCTGCTCGCGGCGTTCTTCGCGCTGACGCTCCTCGAGAGGCTTGCGGCAGACGCCAGACGTCCGGGCATGCGCATCGGGCTGGCCGCGCTCGTGGTCTTCGCCCTCTGTGCCCAGGGCCTGCTCTACAGCGTGCATTCGGGGCTGGTGGACTCGCGCGCCAACACCAGCAACCTGACCCGAGCGTGGATGGTGGCTCACATCCCGGTGGGCTCGCGGGTGGTGATTGAGCCCACCGTGCCCGACGGGTGGGCTCAGGACATCGGACATCCGAGCCAGACCGCGGACGGCGATCGCTGGATCAAGTACCCCACGCTGCGCGCGGTGATCTCCACCTCGGGCGAGTTCGATCCACAGGCGAGCTACGTGGTGCAGATCGAGGACTACGAGCGTACTCTGGGGCCCGCCCTGATCGGGTGGTATGAGCGGCGCGGGTTCTGCTGGGTGGTGAGGGGCTCGACTCAATCGGACCGAGCGCTGGCCGATCCCAAGGCCGTTCCGCGGGCGATCGCGTACTACAAGGCGCTTGAACGTCAGGCGCAGGTCGTCTATCGCATCTCCCCGTATGGGCACGGACAGCGCCCGGTCGCGTTCAATTTCGACTGGAGCTTCGACTACTACCCGCTCGCCTACTATCGCCCCGGGCCCGAAATGACGGTGTATCGCCTACGGGGTGGCCGCTGCGCAGAGGTATCCTGACCAGAGCATGACGGTTATCGCCGACACCGACCGGTTGCACCTGGCACGCGCGATCGAGCTCGCCGACAGGGGCGCAGGGACCGTCAAGCCAAACCCGGTCGTGGGCGCCGTGATCGTGCGTGACAAGCGGATCCTGGGGGAGGGGTGGCATGAGCGCTATGGCGGCCCCCACGCCGAGATCAACGCAATCGAGGCCTGTGGCGAGAGCGATCTGTCGGGCGCGACGCTCTACGTGTCGCTCGAGCCGTGCTGTCACGAGGGCAAGACTCCACCATGCACCGAGGCGATCCTGAAGGCGGGCATAACACGGGTTGTGGTCGGCTCTGATGACCCGACCGAGAAGGCTTCGGGGAGGGGGTTGGGCATCCTGCGCGACGAGGGAATCGAGGTCGTGGTCGCCGAGGGCGAGCTGGCCGCGCGCGCGCGGCTGCTCAACCAGGCGTTTCGCAAGCACGCTCGCGTGGGGCGTCCGTGGGTGCTCTTCAAGTCGGCGATGACGCTTGACGGGAAGGTGGCCACGCGCGGCGGCGAGTCGCAGTGGATCAGCGGCGAGGAGAGTCGCGCGCTGGCTCATCGCTGGCGGGCATCGGTGGACGCTGTCATCGTCGGCATCGGCACCGCCCTCGCCGACGATCCCCTGCTCACCGCCAGGCCGGGCGGGCTCCCCGCCTCCTCCCAGCACCAACCGAGGCGAATCGTGTTCGACTCGCTCGCCCGGCTGCCCGCCGCTTCCCAGCTCGTCAGCGCCTCGGCTGAGGTGCCGCTCACCGTGATCGTCTCAAGAGCGGCAGCGCGCGCCGACACCGACGCCCTGGAGGCGGCCGGTGTGCAGGTGCTGGTGGCGACGGGCGAGAATGAGCCAGGTCGCGTGCGCTCAGCACTCGATCAGCTGGGCGAGCTGGGCGTAGCCTCTGCGCTGGTCGAGGGTGGCCCACATCTGGCCGGGGCCTTTCTCGATGCGGGCGAGATCGACGAACTGCGGCTGTTCCTCGCGCCCATCCTCTTCGGCGGGCGCACCGCTCGCGACCCGTTGGAGGGCGAAGGGGTCGAGCACATCTCAGAGGCGCTCCATGCGCTCAGGTTCGATTGGGAGCCGGTCGGCGAGGATCTGCTGATCTCCGCAAGGCTGCGCGAGTGGTGAGTTGTTCACAGGCCTGGTAGACGAGTTGGGCGAGGTGAGCGCCCTGTTGCGCGAGGGCGATGGCGTCACACTGGAGGTACGCACCCACCTGGGACGCCGGCTCACGCAAGGCGACTCGATCGCAGTCAACGGCGTCTGTCTCACCGCCACAGAGATAGACGGGGATCGCTTCAGTGCCCAGGCGATGATCGAGACGCTGCGAAACACGACCCTGGGCGATCTGGAGCAGGGTTCGGCGGTGAACCTAGAGCTCGCGCTGCAGGTCGGCGAGCGCTTGGGTGGACACTTCGTCCAGGGCCACGTCGACGGTACCGGCACCGTGAGCGCTATCTCCTCAGAGGGCTTTGCCCGGGAGCTCAGCATTGAGGCCGATGGCGCGCTGCTGCCCTACGTGGCACTCAAGGGCTCCATCGCAATCGATGGCGTGAGCCTGACCGTCAGCGCCGTGGATGAGCGCGGCTTCTCGGTCTCGCTGATCCCCGAGACCCTGCAACGGACCACCCTCGGCTCGGCTGCCGTGGGCGACCGGGTTAACCTTGAGGTGGACATGCTGGCCAAGCACGTGGAGCGCCTGCTGAGCGCCAGGGCCTGAGCATGCACCCCTGCGCGAGTTCCACCAAATGAGCCCCCACAAATGAGCCCTCACACATGAGTCAATCGAAGATCACAACACCGTTCGCAAGCATCGACGAGGCGATTGAGGAGATCCGCCAGGGCAAGATGGTCGTGGTCTGCGATGACGAAGATCGCGAGAACGAGGGCGATCTCGTCATGGCGGCCCAGTTCGCCACGCCGGAGGCGATCAACTTCATGGCCAAGGAGGCGCGGGGCTGGATCTGCCTCGCGCTGACGCCTGAACGCTGCGAGGAGCTGGGCCTCGAGCTGATGACAGCCAAGAACGAGTCGGCGCTGCAGACGCCGTTCACCGTCACCATCGAGGCTCGCGACGGCGTGACGACAGGCGTCTCCGCCCACGATCGTGCACACACGATGCAGGTCGCCGTCGATCCCGGCACCAGGCCGGATGACCTGGTGCAGCCGGGGCACGTCAACCCGCTGAAGGCGAAGGCGGGTGGGGTGCTCGAGCGCACTGGTCACACCGAGGCGAGTGTGGATCTGGCCCGCCTCGCCGGCCTGATTCCGGCCGGCGTGATCTGCGAGATCATGAACGAGGACGGCTCGATGGCCCGCGTGCCCGACCTCGCCGACTACTGCGATCGCCACGGGCTGAAGATGGTGACGATCAAGGATCTGATCGCCTACCGCCGTCGCCACGACAAGCTGGTCGAACGCGTCGAGGGCGCGAGCGCGGCGCTGCCGACCGTGCATGGCGACTTCCAGGTGATCGGCTATCGCTCGCTGGTCGACGGCAAGCATCACGTGGCACTCGTCAAGGGCGAGGTGGCAGGCGTCTCGGACGTGCTCGTGCGGGTTCACTCCGAGTGTCTCACGGGCGATGTCTTCCATTCGCTGCGCTGTGACTGCGGCGAACAGCTGGCCGCGGCCCTGTCGATGATCGAGCACGAAGGCCAGGGCGTGCTGCTCTACCTCTCCCAGGAGGGCCGGGGCATCGGCCTGCTCAACAAGCTGCGCGCCTACCGCCTACAGGAGGATGGGCTGGATACCGTCGAAGCGAACGAGCGCTTGGGCCTGCCCGCCGATCTGCGCGACTATGGCATTGGCGCCCAGATCCTCGTGGACCTCGGTCTCAGCTCGATCCGGATCCTCACCAACAACCCCAAGAAGATCAAGGGCCTGGAGGGCTACGGGCTGTCGGTCAGCGCTCAGGTTCCGATCGAGCAGGCGCCCAACGAGCACAACGCCGACTACCTGCGCACCAAGGCCAGCCGGATGGGTCACACGTTGCACCACCAGGGTCTCAACCTGGACGCGGAGCTGCTGCACTCAGAGCGCGAGCATGATCGCGAGCAGGAACGGCGCGGGCAGTGAGGTTCGCGATCGCGGTCGGCTGCTTCTACGAGGAGCTTGCCGAGCGACTGCTGGCGGGAGCTCGGGCGCAGTTCACCGAGGCGGGCCACGAGGATGTCGAGGTCTTCGAGGTCCCAGGGGCCTTCGAGTTGCCGCTCGCGGCGAGCTACGTGGCCGATTCGGGCAGATTTGCCGGCGTTGCCTGTCTTGGGGCGGTGATCCGTGGTGAGACCGATCACTACGACTTCGTGTGCGCCGAGACGGCCCGTGGCCTACAGGACGTTCAGCTGCGCACCGGGATGCCCTGCGCGTTCGGTGTGCTCACCTGTGAGACGATGGAGCAGGCGCTTGCCCGCGCGGGCGGCGCCAAGCGCGATCAGGGTCGTCATGCCGCCCAGGCGGTGCTGCGGATGGCCGCGCTGCGTAGCGAGCTTTCGAGAGGCTAGACTGCCTGGCATGGCGAAGGTATGTCACAGCTGCGGCAAGGGTCCGGCGTTCGGCCAGAGCCGAAGCCACTCGATGGTCGCGACCAAGCGTCGCTTCGAGCCCAACCTCCAGAAGGTGCGCATCATCGTTGGCAAGGCGCCCAAGCGGGTATACGTCTGCACGCGTTGCTTGAAGGCCGGCAAGGTCGTAAAGGCCCTCTGAGGGCCGTGGCCGATACAAACCTCGCCCGTTTCAGGGCGGCGGTCGCAGGAGCGCTCGCACATCTGGAGTCCCGCCGCGAGGAGGTCAACGACCTCAACGTGTTTCCCGTCGCCGACGGAGACACCGGCGACAACATGGTCCTGACGTTGCGCGCCGTCCTGGGTGAGCTCGACCGGCTCCAGGGCACCGACGCCTCGCGCACAATCGACGAGATCGGCCGTGAGGAGATCGTGCAGTCGGTGGCGCGGGCGGCTCTGCTCGGGGCCAGAGGCAACTCAGGGGTGATCCTCTCCCAGCTGATCAGGGGTGCGGCCGAGGAGCTGGTCTCGAGGCCCGGCGAGCTCATCGATCCAACGCTGATCGGCGCTGCGCTGGCGAACGGCGCCGATCGCGCCTACTCGTCAGTGCGGGCGCCAGCGGAGGGAACGATCCTGACGGTCGCGCGCGAGATGGCCCATCGGATCATGACCGACGTGGCCCACAGCCCCGCAAGCCCACGCTTCGGCGATGAGAACGGAGTCTCGTGTCCAGGACCTCACGATCGCAGAGACTCTGGAGCGGGCGGTGCAGGCCGGCCAGGACTCGGTCAGGCGTGGACCCGAGCTGTTGGCGGAGCTGCGCGACGCCGGAGTGGTCGACGCCGGCGGACATGCCCTCACCATCATTCTGGCCGGGGTGATCGCGGTGCTGCGGGGCGAAGAGCCACCGGAGCTCGACCACTACGCGCCGGCCCGGATCAGCCACCCTCAGCACAGCTCGAGCACCTATCGCTACTGCACGAACTTTGCGGTAACCGGTCAGGGGCTGGCGCCCGGAGCCTTCACAGAGCAGCTCGAGGGGCTCGGTGACTCGCTTCTGATCGTGGGCGACTCCACGACCCTCAAGGTCCACATCCACACCGACGTGCCCGAGGATGCGACCTCTGTGTTCGACGACGTGGGTGAGATCTCGCACCTGGACATCGCGGACATGCGCCTGCAGGTCGCCGCGCGCGATGAGCGCCTGGGTGCGGTCGCCCAGCCCGGTGTCACACAGGCCCGGATGCGCTGCGGCGCGCTCGCGGTTGTCAGTGGCGATGGTCTCGCGGAGATGTTCGTCGAGCTTGGCGCTCACACGCTCGACGGCGGTCCCACGTTGAATCCATCCACCTACGAGCTGCTGGCGGGGATCCATGAGGTCGCGGCTGAGGAGGTGGTCGTGCTGCCCGGCAGTGCCAACGTGATCATGGCCGCCGAGCGTGCGGCGGAGCTCTCCGACAAGGAGGTCCGCGTCGTGGCGGCCACCAGCCAGCAGGCGGGGCTGCATGCAGCGGTTGCCCTGATGCCGCAGCAGGGCGTGGCCGCCAACGCAGGGGCGATGGAAGCGGCACTCGAGCGCCTGCGCACCGGCGCGGTCGCGCCGGCGGCGCGCGACGACGCTCGCGGGCGCTTCAGTCGCGGTGAGGCGGTCGGGTTCCTCGCCGAGGAGCCCGTCGCCTGGGGTGAGCCGGGAGCGACGCTGCATGCGGTGCTGCAGAGGCTGGCCGAGGGGACAGAGCTGATCAGCGTGTTCTCCGGCGATGAAGCCCCGCTTGACTTCGAGCAGATCGAAGGGATGCTCGATGGCGATCTGAGCGTGGAGTTGGAGCTGCGCCAGGGTGGTCAACCGGCCTACTGGTGGCTGCTGGCGGCCGAGTAGCAGGTTGGCTCGGGGGCGCCTGCGGGAGCCCATTTGCTCGTTGAGCTCACGCCGGGACTGAGGTCATCATGGGAGAGGTGTCCGCCACGCTGCTTGCCCCCGAAGCACAGAGCGCTCCAGCGCCCCAGGTGCGAGTGTCACCGCCGCCCGCATTCGCCTCCAAGGAGGTGCCCAGCCGCGTGGCGCTGCTGGCGGCGCCCGTGCGCTGGCCGCGACCGTCGCGTCTACGGGAGCCGCTGATGCTCTCGGTGCCGAAGATGAGCGAGGCACTGAAGGGATTGGGTGTCAGCACCGTGGGGGAGCTGCTGGAGCATCTCCCGCGTGACCGTCGCGACGCGCGCAGAGTTGCCGAGCTGCGGATCGGGGAGCAGGCGACGGTTGCCGTCCAGGTGCAGGCCATTGCGCGGCGGCCCGTGCGCAGGAAGGGGATGCGTCCGCTGGTGCAGGCGCGCGTCAGCGATGAGACGGGGACGATCTCGGCGACCTTCTTCAACCAGCCGTGGCTCGTGGAGCGCTACCTCGCCGGCACGCTCCTGCTGCTGCACGGCAAGCTGGCGCGCGGCGGACGCTTCAATGTCGCCCACCACGCGATGCTTGCGCCTCACCTGAGCGCCTCCGCCGCCGGCGCGGCCACGGACGCGATCGGCGAGGAGGGGGAGGTAGCCCACTACCCAGCTGCCGAGGGCATCAGCTCAACGCAGATCTTGATGCTCGTGCGCGAGCGACGAGGCGCGCTGGCAGACGTATGTGATCCGCTGCCGGCGCCGATGCGCACCACGCTCGGGCTGGCGGGACGAGCGGCTGCGCTCACAGCGATGCACTTTCCCGTGAGCGCCGAGGAGGCCGAGGGTGGACGCAGGCGCCTGGCCTTCGAAGAGCTCCTGCTGGGGCAGATCACGGTGCTGCGTCGTCGTGCGCTGCGCGACGTCGGCCAGGCGTTTGCGCTCGAGCGCCCGCGTGAGCTGACAGCCCGTTGGCTGGAGCGCTCTTTGCCGTTCGAGCTGACGAATGACCAGCTGGCGGCGATGAGGTGCCTGGATGGCGAGATGGCGCGAGCCCATCCCATGCAGCGCCTGCTGATGGGCGAGGTGGGCTCGGGCAAGACGGTGGTGGCGCTCTACGCACTGCTGCGTGCGGTCGAGCACGGCCTGCAGGGCGTCTTGATGGCTCCAACCGAGACGCTCGCAGAGCAGCATTTCGCCACGTTGCAGAGCCTCGTCCCCGACGAGCTGATCCCCTCGGTGCTGCTCAGCGGCTCCACCCCGCAGCGCCGACGGGCAGACACCGTGGGCAAGCTCGCCTCGGGCGAGCTGAAGCTCGTGGTCGGCACCCACGCACTGATCGAGCCAGATGTCCGGTTCGCCGCCCTGGGTGTGACGGTGGTCGACGAGCAGCATCGCTTTGGAGTGCGCCAGCGCGCCGCCCTGGATCGCAAGGGCCCGGTGGCGCCCGGCCCCGATGGTGGGCGCCTGGCGCCGCATGTGCTGCACATGACCGCTACGCCGATCCCCAGGACGCTGGCCCTGACCACCTACGGCGATCTCGATGTCATCCGTCTGCGTGAGCTGCCGAAAGGGCGCCGGCCGATTGCCACCCACATCGCCTCGACCGAGGCGCAGCGCGCTCGCGCCTACGAGCGCATCCGCGAAGAGCTGCGCGCGGGGCGTCAGGCCTATGTGGTCTGTCCCCTGGTGCAGGAGTCAGAGCAGTTGCAGGCGCGTGCGGCGATTGCGGAGTTCGAGCGGCTCGCCACGGGCGAGCTGCGCGACTTCCGGACGGTCCTGCTGCACGGCCAGCTTCCTGGAAAGGAGAAGCAGCGCGCGATGCATGCGTTCGCCTCGGGGGACGCCCATGTGCTCGTCGCGACGACGGTCATCGAGGTGGGCATCGACGTGCCCAACGCGACGGTGATGCTGATCGAGGATGCCGAGCGCTACGGCATCTCCCAGCTGCATCAACTCAGAGGCCGCATCGGCCGTGGCGAGCACCCCTCTCTCTGCCTGTTGCTGGGGTCGCGCTCCTCCACCCGCCTGCGAGCGCTGGTCGAGCACAGCGATGGCTTCGAGCTGGCAGAGATCGACCTGAAGCTGCGGGGCGAGGGCGAGATCGCCGGGCTGCGCCAGCATGGATCCACCGAGGCCCGAATCGCCCAGCTGCCCGAGGATGGCGACCTGCTCGAGAGCGCGCGCGAGGAGGCGCAGCGGATGCTCACCGAGGACCCCAGGCTCGAGTCCTCCAGGCATGCGCTCGTGCGCGAAGCGCTCGAGCAGAGGTTCGGGGCGGAGGCGAGCGAGCCGATCCCGGCCTGAGCGCGCCCAGGCTTGGGAGCGCTCACCTTGCCTCAGGCCTCTGGGCGCTCCGCGCCCGCTGGCGCGATGATCCAGGCGTGCGTGTGATCGCTGGCAGATTCGGCGGCAGGTTGCTGGAGGCCCCGCCGGGGAATGTGACGAGGCCGACCTCCGACAGGGTGCGAGAGGCGCTGTTCTCGATGCTCGGCGCACTCGAGGGAGCCTCGGCGATCGAGGGCGCCTCGGTGCTCGACCTGTTCGCCGGAACGGGCGCGCTCGGTATCGAGGCGCTCTCGCGCGGGGCGCTCAGCGCGAGGTTCATCGAGCGCGATGCCGCCGCGCTCAAGGCGCTGAGCGAGAACCTCGAGCGGCTCGGGCTGGGCCCGCCGGAGGCTCAAATCGTCAATGGGGACGCGCTGGGAGAGCTGCGCGAGGCAGGGGCTCGAGGCAGGAGCTACGACCTCGTATTCCTCGATCCGCCCTATGGCCAGGCGCTCGAGCTGGGACCCGAGCTCGCTGCGCTCCTGCCCGCGCTGCTGGCGCCAGGGGCCCACGTGGTGCTCGAGAGCGCCCGACAGCGACCCCTCTCGCTGCCCCTCACGGTGGAGCGAGAGCGCACCTATAGGGACACATCGATCACAATCTATTCTCAGCGATGACGCTCAGCAACCACACAGCCGTCTGTCCGGGCTCCTATGACCCCGTCACCAACGGCCATCTGGATGTGATCCGCCGTGCCGCGGCGCTTTACGACGAGGTTGTCGTCGCGGTCGTCAATCGCTCGGTGCGCAAGGACCAGACGCTGTTTGGGATCGAGGAGCGCATCGCCTTCATCGAGGGTGCGACCGTCGATCTGCCGGGGGTGCGCGTGGAGGCGTTCAGCACCCTGGTGGTGGAGTTCGCCAGGCGCTTGCAGGCCAAGACGATCATCAAGGGACTGCGTGCGATCTCGGACTTCGAGTACGAGTTGGAGATGGATCAGCTCAACCGCAGGCAGGATCCGGAGATAGAGTCTCTCTACCTCATGGCCAGCCCGCAATACAGTTTCCTCTCATCCAGCGGCGTCAAGGAGCTCGCCACATTCGGCGGGCGGATCGACGATCTGGTGCCTGACGAGGTTGCCCGGCGGTTGCAGGAAGAGCTCAAGCGCTGACGAATGTGGAGGCCTGATGGACGTTCTCGTTTTGATCGACAAGCTCGATGACCTGGTGCACAACGCCAAGCAGGTGCCGCTGACCGATCAGGTCCGCGTCGACAAGGAGGAGATCTACGACATCCTCGACCAGATGCGGGCCACGATCCCCGAGGAGATCAAGCAGGCGCGCTGGATCGTCAAGGAGCGTCAGGAGATGCTCGCAGAGGCCAAGCGTGAGGCGGAGCGGATCGTCAAGGAGGCGCGTGAGCGCCAGGAGCGACTGGTCGGCGAGCAGGAGGTCACCAAGCAGGCCGAACGTGGAGCCGAGGACATCGTTGAGGATGCCCGCGCTCGCGAGCGGGAGATCAGGCTCGGAGCCGAGGACTATGCCGATGAGATCCTCGGCACCCTCGAGGTCAACCTCTCGAAGTTCATCGCCGCCGTCCAACGCGGGCGCGAGCGGCTGCAGGGCAAGGACGAGCACGCCGAGGTCGGCTGACTCTCCGGCGTCGCGCGCTCCGGAGATGACGTTGCCAGGGCGCTGCAACAGATCGCCTTTGGGGTAGGGTCCGGCCGTGGTCGCGCAGGTCAAGCATCGACTCGAGGTCGCTCAGGCGCTGCTGGGCACGGGCATGATCGCGCCCGTCCGCCCGGACAGGGCGCTGCGGGCACTGCGTGCTCTGCGTCGCTGGGGCCCGACGCCCGCGGCGGCATACACCGGCTCGGCTGCGCGCTACCCGGGCCGCCTCGCGGTGATCGACGAGCGCAGCGCAGTGACCTTCGAGGAGTTGCAGGCGCGTACGAATGCCCTCGCCTGGGAGTTGGGTGCCGCGGGCATCAAGGCGAAGGACAGCGTCGCGATCATGTGCCGCAATCATTGTGGCTTCGTGGAGGCGACGATTGCCTGCTCGAAGCTGGGAGTCAACACCCTCTATCTCAACACGGCTTTCGCGGCGCCGCAGATCGCGGATGTGATGCGGCGCGAGGCGCCGGTTGCGTTGATCTATGACCAGGAGTTCACCGAGCTCGTGCGCGAGGGTGGCGAGGGACGCCTGCGGTTCGTGGCGTGGTGCGATCCGGGTGTGCAGGTTGAGGATGCGCTGCTCGAGGAGCTGATCGCGCGGGGCAGGAGCTCGGCGTTGGAGCCGCCTGAGGAGCCAGGAAGCGTCGTGATCCTCACCTCGGGGACGACGGGCACGCCGAAGGGTGCGGCGCGCAAATCGCCGGACTCGCTGGAACCGGCGGCGAGCCTATTCTCGAAGATCCCGCTGAAGGCACGCGAGGCGACGGTCATCGCCGCGCCGATGTTCCACTCCTGGGGCTATGCCCACTTCACGCTGGGGCTGCCGCTGGCCTCCACGCTGGTGCTGCGCCGCAAGTTCGACCCCGAGCAGACGCTGCGCGACCTGGCGGTGCACAGGGCCACGGCATTGGCGGTCGTGCCCGTGATGCTGCAGCGGATCCTCGAGCTGCCGGCGGAGACGATCGCACGCTATGACACCCACGCGCTGAAAGTCATCGCCGCCAGCGGCTCGGCGCTGCCGGGCGAGCTGGCCAATCGGGTGATGGATGTCTTCGGCGAGGTCCTCTACAACCTCTATGGCTCGACCGAGGTGGCATGGGCGACGATCGCCACGCCCCGCGACCTGCGCCTCGCGCCGGGGACGGCCGGCAAGCCGCCGCTGGGCACCGTCGTCAAGCTCCTCGACGTCGATGGCCACGAGGTGCGCCACGGCGAGCCGGGCCGGATCTTCGTGGCCAACGAGATGGTCTTTGACGGCTACACCGGCGGCGGTACCAAGGAGATCATCGACGCGCTGATGAGCACCGGTGACACGGGCCATTTCGACAGCGATGGGCGCCTGTTCGTGGACGGGCGCGACGACGAGATGATCGTCTCCGGCGGGGAGAACGTCTTTCCCAGAGAGGTTGAGGACCTCCTTGCAGACCATCCCGAGATCGAGGAGGCCGCGGTGATCGGGGTGCAGGATGCGGAGTTCGGGCAGCGCCTGAAGGCGTTCGTGGTCAAGCGCGAGGGCTCTGCACTCAACGAGGATGCAGTCCAACGCTATGTCAAGGAGAGCCTCGCGAGGTACAAGGTGCCACGCGAAGTGATCTTTCTCGACGAGCTGCCCCGCAACGCCACCGGCAAGGTTCTCAAGCGCGAGCTCAGCACCACCGCAAGCTGAACGGGGGCATTCGCGGCGCTAGCCTGAAGGTATGCCGGCAAGCGCTGATGAGCTTGATCTCGCGGGGCTGAGACTCACGCCCGGAGAGGGTCGACGCCTGGAGCTGCAGACCGGTATCGACTCATTGCTGCTGGGGGGTGAGAGCTACAGGGTGGAGCCTGAGCGCCCGGCGCTGCGCATCGACGTCTCCAGGATGACCGGCGGGGGGTACGCGCTGGCGCTCGCCTTTCAGGCGGCGCTCGTTGGACCGTGCATGCGCTGCCTGAAGGAGGCGCGGCCCATGATCCAGACGCTCGCCCGCGAGGTCGATGTGCCGGGCAGCGGCGAGGAGCTCTCGAGCCCCTACGTGCATGCGGAGGTCCTGGATCTCAGCTCATGGGCGCGCGATGCCTTTCTGCTTGACGCACCTGTGGCCGTGCTCTGTCGTGAGGATTGCAAGGGCCTCTGCCCGGTGTGTGCCGCCGACCTCAACGAGGCGGGCTCCGATCATCATCACGAGCGCGAGCCGGACCCGCGCTGGGCCAAGCTGCGCGAGCTGCGCCTGGAGTGAGGCTGGTAGCCTTCTGGGGCGATGGCCGTCCCCAAGAAAAAGCAATCCCACACGCGCACCAGCACCCGCCGGGCGCAGCACAAGATAACCGCGCCCACGCTGAACGAGTGCCCGCGCTGTCACAGCCCCCGCCGGCCCCACCGGGTATGCCCCGTCTGCGGGACATACGCGGGTCGCGAGATCATCACACAGGACGCTCACTCCCACGAGCACGAGTAGGGAGCGCTCGGAGGTGGATGGGCCGGTCGCGGGTGACGAGCCCACGGCGATGGCCCCGGTCATTGCCGTCGACGCCAACGGCGCCGATCTCGGCCCCGCTGAGGTCGCTGCCGGAGCGGCCCTTGCGGCGCAGCGTGGAGTGCAGGTGATGCTCTTTGGGCCGCGCTCGGAGCTCGGCGAGCTGCCTGTGGGCGTCGAAGTTATCGACGCGCCTGTCTCGATCGCCAAGAGCGCCGATCCGGTGCGTGCGGCGCGCTCCACACCCGAGTCCTCGATCGTGCAGGCCGCCAGCGCCGTGGCGCAGGGCAGGGCGCAGGCGCTGGTGTGCGCCGGCGGCACCGGCGCTGCGCTGGCTGCCGGGCTGTTCAACATCAAGCGCGCCCGCGGCATATACAGGCCGGCGCTTGCACTGCCGCTTCCCGTCCCAGGTAGGCCGGTCACGCTGCTGGACGTCGGTGCCAACGTCGAGGCCAGACGCGAGCACCTCGTGCAGTTCGCGTTCATGGGCGCCGCTCTGGCGCAGCGGCTGCTGGGCGTTGAGCATCCACGCGTGGGACTGCTCTCCAACGGCGAGGAGTCCGCCCGCGGCAGCGGCGCCGTCATCGAGGCTCATGCCGAGCTGGTGCGTAAGCAGGCCCAGGGCGGGGCGTTCGAGTTCGTGGGCAACGTGGAGGGCGGCGATCTCATGCGGGGGGTCGTCGACGTGGCCGTGACCGACGGCTTCACGGGCAATGTCGCGCTGAAGCTGATCGAGGGCGTCTCCAAGACGTTGCTCGGTGCCATCAGAGACGCCGCCTCCGCCTCCTGGCGGGGCAGGATCGGAGGCGGTCTGCTGCTGCCCTCGTTGCGCTCGCTGCGCGAGGAGATCGATCCCGAAGGCCAGGGCGGGGCCTATCTGCTGGGGCTGCGCAGCCTGGGGGTCATCCCGCATGGCAGCTTTGGCAGGCTCGGCTTCGAGCGCGCGATCCTGCGGGCGGAGCATGGCGTTCGAGAGGACGTGGTGGGTCGGACGCTTACGGCGCTGGAGCTCGCGGGCGCGCTCAGGGCGGCGCCGCTTGGAAGCGAGCGGGCCGCCGCCAGCACGGAGACCCCGTCCGCCCAAATCGCTACCGTGCCGCGCACGAAATGACCAAAGAGCAGGTCTTCGCGCTGATCCGCGCCCACTTGGCAGACGAGCTCGACGTCGATCCCGACCAGATCGATGAAGGCACCCGTTTCAAGGAGGATCTCGAGGCCGACTCGCTCGATCTCTATACGCTCGTACAGGAGCTCGAGGACACTTATGGCGTGCACATATCCGATCAACAGGCGGTCGAGATACTCACCGTTGGACAGGCCGTGGACTTCGTTCTCAACAATGGCGCCTAGCGGGCGGACGCCACGCCGGCGTCGTGCTCGACGGCCGGCAGGGCGGCGCTCGTGAAGCAGCTGAATACGTTGCTCGAGGAACTGCCTGAGGGGCTCAGCAAGCAGGTCTTCACCCATGCCTCCTGGAGTGAGCGCCGGGGGGACTCCTACGACAGGCTTGCCTTCCTCGGCGACAGCGTGCTTGCTCTGGCGGTCACGACCCATCTCTACCCACGCTTGGAAGCCGAGCGTTTCGGGGCGGGGCGGCTCACCAAGATTCGCGCGCAGGCGGTCTCAGGGCCATCCTGCCGGGCGGTGGCCGAGCGCCTCGGGGTGGCGCAGCGGCTGCGTGCGGCCGCTCCAAGCGGTGTGGAGCAGAGCGCCGCGGTGCTGGTCGAGACCGAGCGCGTGCTGGCGTCTGTCGTGGAGGCGGTGATCGGGGCCTGCTATCTGCACGCCGGGTATGAGCGTGCCGCCGAAGCGGTGGTCGAGGCGTTCGGCCCGGAGATAGAGGATGCGCTGGAGCATCCACTTGACTTCAAGTCAACCCTGCAAGAGCTGCTCGCCAGGCGGGGTGAGGAGGTCAGCTACGAGATCAGGAGTGAGTGCGGGCCTCCGCACAAGCGGACCTTTGATGTCGAGGCGGTCGTGGGCGGACTCGCGCTGGGCCATGGGAGCGGCGGCACCAAGAAGCGAGCTGAGCAGGAGGCCGCGCGTCAGGCCGTAGAGAGACTCCAGGAGGCGTGATCTCACAATGCACATGAAGTCGCTGACACTCAAGGGTTTCAAGTCCTTCTCCGATCGCACTCGGCTGGACTTCGGGCCTGGGGTGAGCGTGATCGTCGGACCCAACGGATCGGGCAAGTCGAACGTCTCCGATGCCGTGATGTGGGCGATGGGCGAGCAGTCGCCGCTGGCGGTCCGAGGCCAGTCGATGCAGGATGTGATCTTCGGGGGGGCTCAGGGTGTGCAGGCCCGCAGCTTCGCGGAGGTCGAGATCGTGCTCGACAACTCCGATGGCGCGGTCGAGCTGCCGCTTGGCGAGATCTCCATCGTGCGCCGGCTGGAGCGCTCAGGCGAGGGCGAATATCGGCTGTGCGGCGCACGTTGCAGGCTGGCCGACGTGATGGAGATGCTCTCGGACACCGGCTTGGGCAAGGAGGCGCACTCGGTCATATCCCAAGGCCGAGTCGAGGCGATCGTGACTTCCAAGCCGCGTGAGCGCCGTCTGCTGATCGAGGAGGCCGCAGGGTTGGGCAAGCATCGCCGGCGCAGGCGCCGGGCTCAGCTGAAGCTCGAGCGCACACAGGAGAACCTGGACAGGGCGCTCGACGTCGAGCGCGAGGCTCGGGCGCATCTGAGGCCGCTCAAGCGCCAGTCCGAGGCAGCCGAGCTGCACGAGCGCCTGGAGCGTCAGATGCTCGAGCTGCGCCTCGGGCTCTCCTCGCGAGAGTTGCATACCCGCCGGCTGCAGCTCGTCGAGGCGGAGGCCGCCGCGCGCGCGGCGCGTGAGGTTCAGGCCCAGGTCGAGGCGCAGCTGCAGGGAGTCGTCGAGCGCAGGAGCCTCGCCGAGCGCGCGCTCTCCGAGCGCGCCGAGCGCCACGATCAGCTTGCCCGGCTTGCCTTTGGGGCCCGGTCCTCCCACGAACGACTGCAGCTGCGCGCCGAGCAGGTGCAGGCGACGACGGCGGCGCTCTCGCGACGGATACTCGCCACCGAAGCCGAGCTGGAGGAGCTGGGCACGCGCGAGCAGAACGAGCTCCTGGACACAAAGACTCACGATCACGTTCAGGCCCTCGAAGCGGAGCTTGCGGAGATCGAGCGCGAGCGCGGACTTGACCTCGAGCGCGAGACGGCGAGCCTGCAACTCGAGCGCTCGAAGATCCTCGAGACGATCGCTGAGCTCGAGGGCCAGATCACCGGAGCCCGTGAGGCGTTGGAGAGCGCGGATGAGCAGGCAGGCCAGGCGCGCCAGGCACTGCGTGTCAGCGAGCTTGCCGAACAAGAGGCCAGACGCGAGGCGGCGGGCGTGGGCGCTGAGCTGGCGGCGGTCAACCAGTTCCTTCGCAGCCATGCGCATCCGCTCTCGGGTGCCTCCAGCGGAACCTCCAAAGACCACGTGGCATCCCTGGCCGAGACGCTCAGGGTGCAGGAGGGCTACGAGCTGGCGCTTGCCGCGGCGCTCGGAGGTCGCCTGGAAGCGGCACTCGTGGCGGACATGCCGGACGCGACGAGGCTGCTCGACGCTGCCGGGATCGACGGTGGCACCGTCCTGCTCGCGGCCTCCGGTGGCGCAGAGGCGCTCAGCGGCGACCTGACGGGCGCGCCCTCAGCGGGCGCGCGCAGGCTGCTCGAGCTGGTGAGTGGACCCACGGGCACGATCGAGCTCGCGACTCGCCTGCTGGATGGCGTGTGGGTGGTCGATCGCCTCCAGGACTTGCCGGCGGACTTCGGAGAGGTCGCTGTGACGCGCTCTGGGCGCGTCTGGTTCGGCGGCACCGGCGAGGTGCGCCAGGTCACCGAGGGTGGCGCAGAGCGGGTTCTGGCCAGCCGCAACGAGCGCGAGCGCCTGGTGGGTCGCAGCGAGCAGGCCGCCCAGGGCGAGCAGGCGGCCAAGCGAGAGGTGCAGGAGGCTCACGAGCGGCTCCTGGAGGCCCAGGCCCGTTGCGAGAGCGCCCAAACTGCATTGCGCGCCCTGCAGCGTCGTGGCGATGAGGCCGCCGAGGAAGAGCGGCGCGTTGGTTGGCTTATGGAGCAGCGCCATCAGCGACCAGAGCAGGGTCCATCTGCGGTGCGCCGAGCGCAACTCGAAGGAGAGCTGGCGGCCGAGCTTCGCCAGGGAGAGCGCCTGGAGGCCGAGCGTCAGGAGCGGGCGGCGCGTCGCGATGCGCTGCGGTCAAGGCATGATTTGGATCTCGCGCTGGTGCCCGAGGGCGAGCGTCTGCTCGCGGTGCTGGGGAGCTCTGGCGAGGCGGCAGCGGAGTGCGCGAGGGAGCTCGAGGCGCGGCTCTCCAGCGATCGTGAAGCGGGTGAGGAGATGGCCGCCTCGCTGCGCGCCTGTGCCGGCGAGGAGGCCGAGATCCAGGCCAAGCTGCGAGGTGGCGGCGAGGCGGTCACCGCCGCGGAGGTCGCGGCGCAGCGACTGCGCGACCAGGCACAGGAGGCCCAGCTGGAGCTGGAGGCGATCCTGGAGCGCCTGGCGCTCTCGCTGGAGGAGGTACAAGACGATGCCGAGACGCTCAGCGACGAGCAGGTGCAGGAGTACAGCGCGCGTCTGCAGCGTCTGCAACGCAGGCGCGAGCAGCTGGGTCCGATCAATCCACTGGCGATGGAGGAGTACGCCCAGGCGGTCGAGCACGTCGAGGAGCTCGAGGCAAGGCGCGGCGATCTCGAGAGCGCGCTGCGCGAGTTGCGATCGGTGATCCGGGATACCGACCGCCAGATTCATGAGACCTTCGAGGCGACGTTCGCCGCGGCGGCACGCAATTTCGAGGAGCTGGTGGGCGACGTCTTTCCAGGCGGCAAGGGACGGCTGCGCCTCATCAGCGATCAGGTGGCGCCGCGCGCAGTATTGGGAGGAGCTGCCCCAACGACTGATGCGCAAGGCGCCAGCGAGGAGGGGGATCTCAGCGAGAAGCTGGCCGATGCAGAGGCGGCGGCCGACGCTGAGGCGGGGGCCGCAGGCACTGCCGGCGAGGACGATCTGCTCGGAGTGGAGATCGAGATAGCACCGGCGGGCAAGGCGACCAAGCGACTGTCGCTGCTCTCCGGGGGGGAGAAGTCGATGACAGCGCTCGCGTTCCTCTTTGCCGTCTTCCTTGCCAGGCCTTGCCCGTTCTACATCCTCGATGAGGTCGAGGCCGCGCTCGACGATCTCAACCTCGATCGCTTCTTGCTGCTGCTGCGTCGATACTCCGGCAGGGCCCAGTTCATCGTGATCACCCACCAGAAGCGAACCATGGAGGCCGCGGACTGGCTCTACGGCGTCTCGATGGGCGGCGACGGGGTCTCCAAGGTGATCTCGCGCAGACTGCCACCGGAGCTCCAGCAAGACGATGCGCTCGGAGCGGGGGCCGGCGGCGAGGCGGAGGTCTCTGCGGCGGCCTGATGGCGCGCGACTGGAATGAGCTGTTCATCACCGGGGAATCCGGTGTGGGGCCTGCTGGGACGGAGGGCGCCGGAGGCGGTGAGCGGCGCCGGGGCATGTTTGCGCGCTTGCGTGAGAACCTCACCAAGACGCGGCAGGCACTCTCCAGCGAGATCCAGGCCTCGCTCTTTCAGGCGCTCGACGAGCACACGTGGGAGCGACTGGAGGAAGCGCTGATAATGGCCGATGTCGGCGCGGCGAGCACCGCAGCTGTGGTTGCGGAGCTCGAGCTCGAGACCTCCAGCGGCGCGCTTGGCAGTGGCGAGGCGCTCTCCCAGCGGCTGGTCGAGCTGCTCGCCCAGACCGCGCGTGTGGGGGACGGGCGAATCGATATCAGCGCAGCGCCCACTGTGATTCTCGCGGTCGGTGTGAATGGCACGGGCAAGACGACGACCATCGGCAAGCTCGCCTGGCATCTGCAGCGAGAGCTCGGCAAGAGCGTGCTGCTGGGCGCCGCGGACACCTTCCGAGCGGCGGCGAGCGAGCAGCTGGAAGGTTGGGCTCAGCGGGCAGGGTGCGAGATCGTCACCGGGCCGCCAGGCTCAGATCCGGGAGCTGTCGCATTCGAGACGGTCGCCCAGGCGCACAGCACCCGGGCGGACGTAGCGATCATCGACACCGCCGGCAGGCTCCATACCCAGGATGATCTGATGGCAGAGCTCGCGAAGGTGCGGCGGGTGATCGCCAGGCAGTTGCCAGGCGCGCCCCACGAGACGCTGCTCACCATCGACGCGACCACCGGTCAGAACGGGCTGCTGCAGGCGAAGCTCTTTGCGCAGAGCGCCGAGGTGACGGGGGTCGTGCTCACCAAGCTTGACGGAACCGCGCGCGGAGGCATAGCACTCGCGATCGCCCGCGAGCTGGACCTGCCGGTCAAGCTGATCGGGGTCGGCGAGGCGCTCGAGGATCTGAGGCCATTCGACCCCGAGGAGTTTGCGCAGGCGCTGATCGCGGAGAGTTGAGGCGAGCGCTCGTGGGCTGAGCACGGCGATCCGTGCTAAAGCTATGGGCATGTGGGTCCTGTGGCTGGTCGTGGCGTGCATCCTTGGCGTCGGTGAGATGCACAACGGGGGCTTCTTCATGGGCCCGTTCGCCATGGGAGCACTGGTCGGTGCGATCGTGAGCCTGCTCGGCGTGGGAGCGATCGGCGCGGTCCTCGCATTTGCCATCGCCTCGGCGCTGGTGCTCCTGCTGCTGCGGCCTGTGGCTCTGCGTCACAGACGACTGCCGCCGTCGATGCGCACGGGTGCCGCCGCGCTGGTCGGACGTAGCGCGGTCGTGCTGGAGCGGATCGCCAACGACGAGGCCGTCGGGTGCGTCAAGATCGACGGCGAGGTGTGGACCGCCCGCAGCTACGTCGAAGACGAGGTGATCGACGTCGGCGAGCACGTCCAGGTCGTCGAGATCCGGGGTGCGACAGCCGTCGTCATGAAATGAGACTCCAGACGGACGAGGAGCAGTCCAGCCAGATGGATGCAGAGCCAGTCAATCCAGACAAAGGAGATCCGCTCAGATGGCAGCCGTGATCGTCATCGTGGTGGTTGTCGTGTTCGCCCTGATCGTGGCGGCACGCACCATTCGCATCATTCCCCAGGCGCGAGCAGGCGTTGTTGAGCGTCTCGGTCGCTACAGCCGCACGCTCGAGCCCGGTCTGGCGATCGTGACTCCCTTCATCGAACGAGTGCGTCCGCTCGTCGATCTGCGCGAGCAGGTGGTGAACTTCGCGCCACAGTCGGTCATCACCGATGACAACGTCGTCGTCGGCATCGAGACCGTCCTCTACTTCACGATCACCGACGCCCGCTCGGCCACCTACGAGATCGCAAACCCGCTGCAAGCGATCGAGCAGCTCACGGTCACCACGTTGCGCAATGTGATCGGCGGCCTCACGCTCGAGGCGACGCTGACCGCCAGGGAGAACGTGAATGCCGAGCTGCGCAGCGTCCTCGACGAAGCGACGGGCAAGTGGGGCATCAGGATCAGCCGTGTGGAGATCAAGTCAGTCGATCCGCCACCGGACATCAGATCGGCCATGGAGAAGCAGATGCGCGCCGAGCGCGACCGTCGCGCCGCGATCCTCACCGCCGAAGGGGAAAGGCAGGCCCAGATCCTCACCGCCGAAGGCGAAAAGCAGGCGGCTGTATTGCAGGCCGAGGGTGACAAGCAGGCGGCGATCCTGCGCTCGGAGGGCGAAGCGAGTGCGATCGACACCGTCTTCAGCGCGATCCACGCCGGGCAGCCCAACAGGGAGCTGCTGAGCTATCAATATCTGCAGATGCTCCCCCAGCTCGCCGAAGGCGACGCCAACAAGGTGTTCGTCATCCCCTCCGAATTCGCCGAGGCATTTGGAGGTATCGGCGCATCGCTCGCCGGCGCAGTCGAGAAGCAGGTGCCCAAGGGTTCTCCACCCTCCGGCCCATCTGCGGGCCCGCCGGAGGGGCGGCACTGAGGTGCAGCTGGTCGATCCCGTGGTCGAGCGCTATGCGCTGGAGCACACCACAGCCCAAGGCGAGGCGATGGCAGCGCTCGAAGCGCAGGCCCGTGAGCAGCTGCCCAACCCGCAGATGCTCAGCGGCCCGGTCGTGGGGCGTCTGCTGGAGCTGCTGGTGCACGCGCTGCAGGCGCAGCTGGTGCTCGAGATCGGGACCTATGCAGGCCACTCGGCCCTCGCCATGGCGGCGGGGCTCCCACCGGGCGGGCGCATCGTCTCCTGCGAGATATCGGAGGAGTGCGCCCAGTTCGCCCGCCAGCACATAGAGGCAAGTCCGCACTCCGCGCAGATCGAGGTGCGCCTCGGGTCCGCTCACGAGACGATCGCCCAGCTGCAGGGCCCATTCGATCTGGTCTTCATCGACGCTGAGAAGACGGGCTATCCGGCCTACTACGAGGCGGTCCTGCCCAAGCTGTCCCCCAGAGGGATCATCGCCGTGGACAACACGCTGCGCGGGGGCGACGTTCTCGATGGTGGCGCCGGCGACGCTGATGCCGAAGCGATGGTGCATTTCAACGAGCTGGTGCGCTCAGACGAGCGGGTGCACTGCACGATGCTGACCGTTCGTGACGGGCTCACGCTGATCCGCAGGCGCTAAGCCAAGGCGAGCATGTTCGACTCACTCTCCGAGAAGCTCCAGGGCACGCTGGCCGACCTGCGCCAACATGGCGTCCTGACCGAGAAGGACATCGATGGCGCGATGCGTGAGATCCGTCTCGCACTGCTGGAGGCGGATGTCAACTTCAAGGTCGTCAAGCAGTTCACCGCCGATGTCAAGGAGCGCTGCCTGAGCGAGGTCCAGAGCCCCTCTCAGGGCACGGGAGTGCAGCTGAACGCATCTGCCCAGGTGGTGAAGATCGTCGCCGACGCGCTCACCGAGCTGATGGGAGGCGCCGAGGAGCAGCTGAGCTTTGCGGCGCACCCGCCGACTGTGATCCTGCTCGCGGGACTGCAGGGAGCGGGCAAGACGACCTGCGCGGCCAAGCTGGCGCGTCATCTGCACGAGGAGCATGGCTCCTCGGTGGCGCTCGCAGCCTGTGACGTGCATCGTCCGGCCGCCGTCGAGCAGCTCGTGATGGTCGGTGCTCAGGCGGGGGCGACGGTGTACGAGCAGGGCACGGACCAGCACCCCGCAAAGATCGCCCGCTGGGCCCTGGAGCAGGCCACCCAGGATGGCAAGGACGTCCTGATCGTCGACACCAGTGGACGACTGCACATCGACGAGGCGCTGATGGCCGAGCTCGTGGAGGTCAAGCAGGCGGTCGATCCACAGCACGTGCTCCTGGTGCTCGATGCGATGACCGGCCAGGACGCGGTGAACGTCGCCGAGCGCTTCGCCGCGGACGTCGAGTTCGACGGCGTCGTGATGAGCAAGCTGGATGGCGATGCTCGCGGTGGCGCGGCGCTCTCGGTCAGGGCTGTCACGGGCAGGCCGATCCTGTTCGCCTCCACCGGAGAGAAGCTCGACCAGTTCGAACGCTTCCACGCCGAGCGCATGGCCCAGCGCATTCTCGGCATGGGTGACGTGATGGGCCTGATCGAGCATGCAGAGCGGCAGTTCGACGAGCAAGAGGCCCGTGAGCTGGAACGCAAGATGCGGGGCGGCGATCTGGGACTGGACGACTTCCTGGGCCAGTTGAAGATGATCCGGCGGATGGGACCGCTCAGCAACCTGCTGGGGATGATTCCGGGGTTGGGCGGGGCCCAGCTTCGCAACATGAAGGTCGACGAGCGCGAGCTCGACCGTCTCCAGGCGATCATCCTCTCGATGACCCCAGAGGAGCGTCGCAGGCCGGAGCTGATCAAGGGCTCCAGGCGGCTGCGCATAGCCAAGGGCTCGGGCACCAACGTCCAGCAGGTAAGTCAGCTCATCAAGCAGTTCGATCAGATGCGCAAGGTGATGCGTCAGGTGGGTCGCGGCAAGACGCCCGACATCGGCGCGCTGATTCGTCAAGCCCGCTGACCCTCCCTTGGGCGCCCGTGCCCTGCAGTGGCGAGCGTACCCTCTAAGCTTGTTCGCTCAGGTGTGGGCAGCGCCCGCAACGAAAACGAGCAGCAAGAGAGGACCGATGTGTCGGTAAGGCTCAGGCTCACGCGAGTGGGCGGCAAGAAGAATGCGATATGGCGAGTGGTGGTGGCCGACCAGCGCTCGCCCCGGGACGGTCGTGTCATCGAGACGATCGGCCACTACAACGCCCAGACCGACCCGTCGACGATCGTGATCGACGAGGAGCGCGCCCGTAGCTGGCTCGCCCGTGGGGCTCAACCTTCCGGCACGGTGCGCAGGCTGCTGCGCATCCAGGGAATCGGCGTTCCCGAGCGCGGTTAGCCCGCACCAGGTCAGCGGTGCCCGACAGCGAATACGAGCGCGAGCGAGCACCCTCCCCCGAGGGGCGGCCCGTTGGGGAGCGAGCCTACGAGTTGCTGGTCTATCTCGCCGGCGGCCTGGTGGATAGTCCCGAGGAGGTCTCAGTCGAGCAGTTCCACGAGGATGACGGCACGCTCGTGCTGGAGCTCTCAGTGGCGGCCGAGGACTATGGCCGGGTGATCGGCCGTGGCGGGCGTACCGCCCAGGCGCTGCGCACGGTGCTGAGAGCCACCGCCAGCGACGGGCGCCGCGTGGTCGTGGACATTGTCGACTGAAGCTTCCCGGCAGGGGTGAGCGAGAGCGCCTCACATCGGCTGCAGGCAGGCAAGGTCGGACGTCCTCACGGCCTGGATGGCAGCTTCTACGTCAACGCTGCCGTGCCGCGCCTGCTTGGGCAGGGGATCTCAGTCGAGATTGAGGGTCGCTGCGCAAAGATCGTTCGCCATGCCGGAACGCCGGCCCACCCGATCCTGCGCCTGGAGGGCGTTGATGATCGTGCGGCCGCCGATGCGCTGCGTGGAACGACGCTGAGCGTGGCGATCGCCCAGGCGCCCGCGCTTCCAGAGGGCGAGTGGTGGGCACACGAGCTCGAGGGATGCGCAGTGCAGGATGGCGAGCGTCACATCGGCACGGTGGTCGCACTCGTCGTGCTGCCCTCCTGCGAGGCGCTCGATGTCCGAGGCCGGCAGGGCGAGGAGCTCCTGATCCCTATGGTCCGCGATGCGGTCATAGCCGTTGACGTGGAGCGTCGCCAGATCGAGGTGAACATGGAGTTCGTGGGCGGGGCGTCGTGAGGATCGACATCTTCACGCTCTTCCCCGACTGGTTTGGATGGTTCACGCAGCAGCGCCATGTGCGCAACGTCCTGGCGAGCGGCTCTGAGCTGAACTGCGTCGATTTCCGCGGCCACACGCCACTCACGGGCGGGCAGGTCGATGACACCCCGTTTGGCGGAGGCGCGGGGATGGTTCTGCGGGTGGACGTCATGGACGCCGCCCTCAGGGCTCACTACGGCATCGACCCGGTGCAACTGCCCACCCGCAGGCGCGTGATCGCCCTGACGCCAGGCGGACGCATGCTCGACGAGAGCTACGCGGCAGAGCTCGCCGCAGAGCCTGAGCTGACGATGCTCTGTGGCCGCTATGAGGGCTTCGACGAGCGGATCATCGAGCACTACGTCAGCGAGACGCTCTCGATCGGCCGCTATGTGCTCGCCGGCGGCGAGCTGGCGGCGATGGTCCTCTGTGACGCTGTGCTCCGCAAGCTGCCCGGTGCGCTCGGCCATCCTGACTCCGTTCACGAGGAGTCCTTCAGCCCGGCGCTGGGTGGAGCGCCCGAGTATCCCCACTACACGCGTCCTGCCGAGTTCAGGGGATGGCCTGTGCCCGAGATCCTGCTCTCAGGCCATCACGAGCGCATCCATGGATGGCGTCTGGCTCGCAGCCGCGAACGGGGCGGCAACAGCTGAGCGTCCGCTACCATTGCGGCTCGCTCCTCTCCGGGCCGTTGCTTCGGTCTCGAGAGCGACCGCAGGTACCTTGCTTCCTTCACCATGAGCAGCGTTATCGAAACCATCGAGCGCGCGCAGCTGCGCCGCGTCCCAGAGTTCGCCCCAGGCGATCGCGTCAAGGTGCATTTTCAGGTGGTCGAGGGCACCCGCAGGCGCATCCAGATCTTCGAGGGCGTCGTGATCAAGCGCCAGGGGCATGGCGCCCGTGAGACCTTCACTGTCCGCAAGCAGTCCTTCGGCATCGGCGTGGAGCGGATGTTCCCGGTGCATTCGCCAAAGATCGAGCGCATCGAGCTGGCGGCCCGTGGCGACGTGCGCCGCGCAAAGCTCTACTACCTGCGCGATCGGGTCGGCAAGCGCGCGCGTGTCCGTGAGCGACGCTACATCGGGCCTGAGCAGGCGATTGAGCCAGGTCTGGTGCATGCGCCGGGTGAGGCGACTGATGCCGAGGGGATGACCGCTGCGGAGGCGGTCGCCGCCGAGGCTCCCAACGAGGCTCCAGAGAGCGCCACGCCCGAGAGCGCAGCTCCTGAGGAGAAGGCAGCCGAGAGCCACACCTCTGATGAATCAAAGGCCGAGAGCCCTGGTTCTGAGGAGCCACAGGCCGAGAGTCCTGCTTCTGAGGAGCTGGGTCTCTCCTCCGAGGCCGGTGACGTGGCCACCGGCGACTCACAGGCGTGAGCAGCCCCGAGCGCTCGCGCTCGACCGCGAGCGTGGCGACCGAGCTAGTGGTGATCATCGCTGTGGCGGTGGGTCTGGCGCTGCTCATCCAGTGGCTTGTCGTCAAGCCCTACAAGATTCCCAGCGGCTCGATGGAACCGACGCTCGAGATCGGACAACGGGTGCTGGTCGACCGAATCGGCATGCATTTCAGCGAACCTCACGTCGGGGAGATCGCTGTCTTCCATCCTCCCAAGGAGGCCGAACAGGAGATCTGCGGTCCCACGCCCCACACCGTGCGGGAGGACGGCGCGCCATGCGATGGCACTCTGGAAGAGGACACGGGTCAGAACTTCATCAAGCGCATCGTCGCTGGCCCAGGAGATGTGATCTCGATCCATGATGGCCACGTGATCCTCAACGGCAAGCCCGAGCACGACCCATACATCAGGCCCTGCGAACCTGGTGATGAGTGCGAATTTCCGGTGGCGATCAAGATTCCGCCCGGTCACTGGTTCATGATGGGCGACAACCGTGGCAAGTCTGACGACAGCAGGTTCTGGGGACCAGTCCCAACAAGCTGGATCATCGGGGAAGCCTTCGCCACATATTGGCCCCCCGATCGCGTCGGATCGCTCTGAGTCCTCAACCTCCGAGCGACAGGTCCGCCCGCGGCGGCGGCGCTCGCGCAAGAGCGCAGCTGGCAACGGCCGGCGGCTGTTCGCGTTCGATCGAGCGCTCGCGGTTCGCATGGTCGCCGGCGTCGACGAGGCCGGTAGGGGTTGTCTCGCGGGGCCACTGGTAGCGGCAGGCGTCCTCTTCGACTACGAGCGCCTCAGCACCCGTGAGCTGCGCGCCCTGAGCGAGCTCAACGATTCCAAGCAGCACAAGGCCAAGGCCCGGGAGGAGCTTTATCCGCTGGTGCTGCGAACCGCAGCCCGCGTGTCGGTGGTCTCCAGATGTGTGCGGGGCATCGATTCCAGGGGGTTGCACAACACGAATCTGGAAGCTCTACGGGACGCTATGTTGCGGGTGACCGAGGGCGTGGAGGGTGAGGTCGCCAGGCTTGTGGATGGTTTCCGTGTGCCGACGCTCGAGCTCCCACATCGGGCGATCGTCGATGGCGACGCCACAAGCGCGGCGATCGCGGCTGCTTCGATCGTGGCGAAGGTGACACGCGACCGCTACATGCGCACCGCCGATGGCCTGCATCCGGGGTGGAGCTTCGCTGAGCACATGGGCTACTCGACGCCTGTTCACAGGGAAGCGATTCTGCGCCGAGGCGTCTCGCCATTGCACAGGATGTCCTTCCAGTCGCTCGCCTACCAGCAGCTCGCTCTCTGAGCGCCTCACCAGGCGTCTTCGACGTGATCAAGGCGCAATAACGTGTGCTGAGCATCGACGAGCACTCCGATCGCATCGAAACGCAGCTGAGGAGCCCTCGGCGCGGATGGGGCTTCGCGCAGCCAAGCACTCGCGAGTCTGCGCAGGCGCGCTCGCTGGAGGTGGCGTAGCCCCTCGAGCGGTAGCGGAAGGTCGCGTGAGTCGAGCGGTCCATGAATGGCCGCCTGCCCGGGCCGACGGTGGGGGTTCCTGACCTGTCTGGTCTTGACCTCCACGAAGGCGAGGGCCCTGCCGTCGAAGACGATGAGATCTATCTCTCCACGAGGTGTGCGGTAGTTCCTTGCCAGCAGCTCAAAGCCGCGTGCCAGGAGATGCTTGAGGGCGAGCTCCTCACCCACTCTGCCCAGCTCGCGCCGGGGATCCTGAGCCCGTTTGCCGGGACCAGGGGCGGGAGCTTGCCTGCGGCTGCTCTGACGAGGAACGGACATGATCGAAAGGACGCTAAAGCGGGAGATGTGTCCTGGGGTTGGCCTCTGTGTCTGTTGTGTGCCTTCTCGGCGTCCATCGCCCCGCTCGCGTAGCCTCTGTCAGGTGAATGGCTCAACCGCCGGCGGCGATCGACAAGAGGAGGACGTGCAGCGCGAGGGTGGCGAGCGTCTGGGCTCGCTGGACGGCGTCAGCAGATTCATGGGCTGGCGCTGGGAGGACCCTCAGACGATCCGCCTGCAGATTCGGCCAGAGCTGATCAACGGTGGTGGGCTGCTCTCAGGCGTGGTCAGCTTCGCGCTGGTGGACTACTGCATGGGCTCGACACTGTGGGCCCAGACCAGCGATCAGGAGCGGATCGCCACGATCAGCATCGCGATCAACTACATCCAGACCGCCACCGAGGGAGAGATCGTGTGTCGCACGACGCTGGATCGGCGCAATCGCAGCAACGCCGTCATGCGCAGCGAGGTCCACCACGAGGATGGCCGCCTGCTCGTGACTGCGATCGGCAGCTACACCATCTTCATCCCTCGCGGGGCTCGACCGCCGGCAGGCTGAGCGCCGGTGGGAGACGGGGGAGCATCTGGGCAATCGCAGACGGATGACACGCGCGCGCGCGTGCATACGCCGCGAGTGCTCTCCATAGCCGGCTCGGACTCCGGCGGCGGCGCGGGTATCCAGGCGGATCTGAAGGCCTTCGCCCGCTGTGGCGTGCACGGCATGAGCGCGATAACGGCGATCACGGCCCAGAACACGATGGAAGTGGCGGCGATCCATGCGATCCCCGCAGAGACGATCCTCGCCCAGGTGCGCGCGGTGAGCCAGGACATCGGCCTGGACGCGGTGAAGGTGGGCATGCTGGGCACGCTCGCCGCTGCCCAGGCCGTCGCTCAGGCGCTCGAGGAGCTGCCGGCCGAGATCCCCGTGGTGGTCGATCCGGTGATGGTCTCTGAGTCGGGCTCCCGGCTGCTCGCACCGGAGGCAGAGCGGATCCTGGTGGAGCGGATCATCCCGCGTGCCAGTGTGCTCACCCCCAACCTGCCCGAGGCGCTGGCGCTCAGCGGAGCGCAGGAGCGCGACCTAGATGCGCTCGCGGCGGCGGTGCTGGCCCTTGGCGCCCATTGCGTGGTGTTGACGGGCGGCCATCGTGAGCGAGCGGTCGACCTGTTCCTCTCCGAGGATCTCGAGCAGCCCATCGAGATCGAGGGTGAGCGTCATCGCGATGGCGGCGCGCATGGCTCCGGCTGCACGCACTCCTCGGTGCTCGCCGCCCAGCTGGCCCTCGGCCGTACCGCGCTGCAGGCCGCACGCATCGCACGGAAGCTCGCGGGCAACGCGGTTCGTGACGGGTTGCGCGAGATTGGAGCGGGAGCGGGTCCCGTCGACGTGATCGGGCTCGCGAGGATTCGCGATGAACCGCTCGATCCCGGGTACCGGCCACGCTCGGTCTGACATAATCGGCGGGTGATGAAGCTGCTGCGTCTGTCGCCCGGTCATGGCGAGATCGTGCTCGCCGAGGGAGACGTGGAGGTTCCCGAGCAGGAGCGAGAGCTGATCGAGGCGTTCCGTCGTGAGCTCGACTCAGGCATGTGGGCGGCGGTGCCCACGAGCACCGAAGCTGGTCGCCGTGAGGCGGAGCTGGTCAAGAGCTTCGCTGAGATTCCCCGCGACGCCGAGCGTGTGATCTTCTTTCCTCGTGCCGCCGGGGGCGCTCCTCCGGTGGCACGCTGAGCGCGTGCCTTTCGGGCTTGTCGCCACCGCGATCGTCCTGGTGGCGCTCCTGTGGCAGCTCGCCGCGCCCCAGTTGAGACGGCTGGCGGTGCCCCGGCTGGCGCGGGCAGCGGCGTCGCTGCGCTCCCGCCTGCGACACGGCGTGCCGCAGGCGATCGTCTATGACCCTGGGCGAGAACTGCGAGCCGAGCAGCGTGCTCGCACGCTCCTGTGCTCCTGCGTCAACAAGGAGGAGTGGGAGATGTATCGCGACCTTGGCTTCCTGCGTGTATGGGGAGGCTCGGTGGCCTCCAGGCGCCTGGAGGCCACCGAGGTGGCAGACGAGCGCCCAGGCGCCCAGGCCTTGCGCCCAGGGCGCTCGCTCGCGACCATCGCCGCCAAGGTGAGCGGCGCCGAGGCGGCGCCTGTGGAGGCCGACTATGCCTATCTCATCTACCCGCACTGGCCGATCGTCGCCTACCTCCCGAAGACAGGGGTCCTGCTGAACGAGTACTGCGTCTCCTTCAAGGATCAGGCCGCACCAGAGGGGGCCACCAGGCTGCCCGACGCCGATGACGTACTTGCCAAGTGGATGGCGATCACGGCCGACGAGCATGTCCTGATCTCGGGCGCCAACATGCATCTCCCCGGGCGCCAGATCGACCCTGATCGCGTGCGCAGGGATCTCGTGAGGCTCGCCCGTTGGGAGCGAGAGCGCCTTGGCGTCATTTGACGTCAGACACCGCAGTCGCGCCCTCACCGACGGACCCCAACGGGCCGCTGCCAGGGCATATCTGCATGGGATCGGCTACTCCGCCGAGGACCTTGCCAAGCCGATCGTCGGTGTCGCGCACTCGTGGATCGAGACGATGCCGTGCAACTTCAACAACAGGGTCCTGGCGGCCAAGGTCAAGGAGGGCATAAGAGCTGCCGGCGGGACCCCGATGGAGCTCAACACGATCGCGATCTCAGACGGGATCACGATGGGCACCGAGGGGATGAAGGCCTCGCTGGTCTCACGCGAGTTGATCGCGGACTCGATCGAGCTGGTGGCCAGCGCCCATTGCTTCGATGCGCTGGTGACGATCTCCGGCTGTGACAAGACGATCCCGGGGACCGTGATGGCGCTCGCGCGCTTGAACATCCCCGGGCTGATGCTCTACGGCGGCTCGATCAGGCCTGGGCACTTCAACGGCCAGGACGTCACGATTCAGCAGGTCTTCGAGGCGGTCGGAGCCCACGCAGCGGGCACGATCACCACCGAGGAGCTCCATGCACTCGAGGAGGCCGCCTCCCCGGGCATTGGCGCCTGCGCTGGCCAATTCACCGCCAACACGATGGCGATGGCCTTCGAGGTGCTCGGCATCTCACCGGCGGGATCGGCGATGGTTCCCGCCGCGGACGGGCGCAAGCTGGAGGTGGCGGTCAAGGCGGGCGAACTGGTGATGGAGGTGCTGCGTCGCGGACTGCGTCCAAGCGAAGTCATCACGAAGGCCGCACTCGAGAACGCTATCGCCGCGGTCGCGATGAGCGGTGGCTCCACCAACGGGGTCCTGCACCTGCTCGCGGTCGCTCAGGAAATGGGTGTGCCGCTAGCGATCGACGAGTTCGACGCGATCTCCGAGGCGACGCCGCTGCTCTGCGATCTGCAGCCCGGTGGCCATTATGTGGCCACCGACCTCTACGAGGCCGGTGGGGTTCCGCTCGTGCTCAAGCGGTTGATGGAAGCGAAGATCCTCCGAGGCGAGGCCACAACGGTCAGCGGACGTACGATCGGTGAGGAGGCGGCCGCCGCGACCGAGACTCCAGGGCAACGTGTGGTGCGCGCTCTCTCTGAGCCGCTCAAGCCCACAGGTGGTTTCGCGATCCTTCGTGGCAATGTCACCCCCGATGGCTGTGTCGTCAAGCTCGCGGGACATGAGCGTCGCCGGCACGTCGGTCCCGCCCGCGTCTTTGAGGGCGAGGAGTCGGCGATGGCCGCAGTGCTCGCAAAGGAGATCCATGCCGGCGATGTCGTGGTCATCCGCGGCGAGGGCCCGGCTGGCGGACCGGGCATGCGTGAGATGCTCGCCGTCTCGGCCGCGTTGGTGGGCGAGGGTCTGGGGGAGAGCGTCGCGCTGATCACCGACGGCCGGTTCTCGGGCGCGACCCGTGGCTTCATGGCAGGCCATCTCGCACCCGAGGCGGCTCGTGGCGGTCCAATCGGCGCGCTGCGGGACGGCGACGAGCTCACGATCGACGTCGATGCCCGGCGTATCGACGTGGCCCTCTCCGAGGAGGAGATTGCCGAGCGGCTGCGCGGCTACTCACCACCCGCGCGCGCAGGCGCTCGCATTGACGTCGCGATCAGCAAGTACGCGAAGCTGGTGGGCAGCGCCGCCGAGGGCGCGATCGCCCGCTGATCGCAGGCCCGGCTATTCGCGCAGGAGCTTCCAGGGAGGTGACCCCGGCCCTGAACGCGTAACCTGTCGCAGCGCAGATGAGGATTGCGATCGACATCGACTCGACGCTGCACCACTACTGGGACATCCTCTCGGAGGTCTCGATGCGACGCTTCGGCATCGAGCTTCCCTATGAGGAGCAGTTCACGTGGGGCATCACAAGGCTCAGGCCGGAGCAGCTCGAGCTCTGTATCGATGAGAGCCACAGCGACGCCCACATCCTCGCGAGCGAGCCCTACCCGGAGGCCGTGGAGGTGGTGCGACGCTGGCATGCGGCAGGGCATTTCGTGCACATCACCAGCCACCGCAGCCTCAGCACGCGCGCCGCGACCGAGCTGTGGTTGCAGCGAATCGGGCTCCCCTTCGACGATCTGCACTGCTCCTACGACAAGGTGGCGCGCTGCGCGGAACTGGAGATCGATCTGCTCATCGACGACAGCCCCGGGAACCTGGCGGACGCGATCGAGCGCGGCATCGTGACGGCGACGATCGTGCATCCCTGGAACAGAGAGCTCTGCGAAGAGGAGGACGTCCTCTGGGCGGAGGACTGGCAGAAGCTCGAGCGCCTGCTCACGCCGCTGCTGGCCGGCGAGCACTGCTCGCTCGCTCGCTGAGTCCAAACTCCCAGGCTCTCTGTGGGCGCCGCTGGCACCAGGCGCTGCACCTGATCGGGCGAGGGTGAAGCGGCAGGGCGCGATGGCCGTGCGGCGAACACCGTCAGGGATGACTCAGCCGACCGGTCCAGGGATCGCCTCCTCTCAGCAGTCCTGGCGCGAGGCCCTGGGCCTGTTCGAGGAGGATCTGCTGCGACTGGGCTCCTCGCCCGGGACTCGCCGCGCATATACCTCCGACCTGCGGCAGTTCATGGGATGGTGCCTCGCGGTGGACCTGCGGCCCGCGCACATCACCGTGAAGGACGTGCGTCGCTATATCGCCTCGCTCTCTGAGCGAGATGTCGCCCCCAGCACAGTGGCTCGCAAGCTGGCGGCACTCAGAGCATTCTTTCGCAGCCAGCGTGAGCATGGCCTGATCACCCACAGCCCCGCCGATCTGGTCTCGACGCCCAGGCGGCCCTCGCCACTGCCGAAGGTGATCAAGGCCCAGGACGTGCAACGGCTGCTCGAGCGCATTCCCGCGAGCCCGAGGGCCGACCAGGCGAGCGCGCTCGAGCTTCGGGACAGGGCCCTGTTCGAGCTGGCGTACGCCTGTGGCCTGCGTGCACAGGAGCTCGTGACGCTCGACATCGAGGATCTCGGACACGACGACGAGCAGCTGCGAGTTCGGGGGAAGGGCGCCAAGACGCGCATGCTGCCAGTCGGCGAGGTCGCGATGACATACCTGAGGCTCTATCTCTCACATGGCAGGGCCGAGCTGGCAGGCCAGCGGGCCAGGCAGCTCTCAGGACAGCCATCCGGACAGCTCTCGGGGCCACTCTTCCTCAGCAAGTCCGGCAGGCGTCTGAGCACGAGCGATGTCCGCAGGAGGCTGCGCACCTGGGGAATGGCGGCCGGCCTGAGCGCCACAGCCCGCCCGCACGCGCTGCGCCACAGCTTTGCGACACATCTGCTCGACGGCGGCGCGGACCTGCGCACGATCCAGGAGCTGCTCGGTCATTCGAGCATCTCGACCACCCAGGTCTATACCCGGGTGGAGTCGGCGAGGCTGAGGAAGGCATATGCCAGAAGCCACCCGCGGGCATGATGGCTGGTGCACCTTGTAGAGTCCAAGCAGCTCCTCTGCGGCCTGCGCAACCGCGCGGTTCACGCTGATCGGAGGAAAGTACCCTGGAGACGAGATCAGGGAGAGGAAAACCCTGGAGACGAGCGTCAAACCGATCGAGTTGCGTGAACTGTGGCGACGGTACAAGCGAGAGGGCGATGACCATGCCCGCGAGCGCTTGGTCGTGGCCTATTCGCCCCTGGTCAAGTACGTAGCCGGGCGGACAGCCGCCGGGCTGCCTCCGCATGTCGAGGAGGCGGATCTCATCTCCTACGGCCTGGTGGGGCTGATCTCCGCGATCGAGCGCTTCGACCTCGGGCGCGAGATCAAGTTCGAGACATACGCGATAACCCGGATCAAGGGCGCGATCATCGATGAGCTGCGCTCGATGGATTGGGTGCCGCGCAGCGTGCGCGCACGCACGCGAGAGATCGAGCGCGCTCACGCAAAGCTCGAGCATCGCCTGCAGCGCACACCCACCGATGAGGAGATCGCGGCTGAGCTGGACATGCCGATCGACGAGTTTCGTGAGTCCCTGGTCGCGATCTCGCACTCCTCGATGGCCGCGCTGGACGAGCTCTGGAGCGTCTCTGACTCCAGCGGCGACCAGGTCTCGTTGATGGACACGATTGAGGATCCAGGTGCCCCCGATCCCGCAAAGGTGCTCGATGTGGGCGATCTGAAGGATCGCATCGCCGACTCGATCGCACGCCTGCCTGAGCGGGAGAAGCTCGTTATTGCCCTCTACTACTACGAGAACCTGACACTCCGCGAGATCGGCGAGGTGCTCGGGGTTACCGAGTCACGGGTCTCTCAGCTGCACACCAAGGCCGTCCTGCGGCTGCGCTCGAGCATGCAGAGCGAGGCCTTCGAGCAGGACTGAGAGATCGACGCTATGGTGGCATGCGAGCCACGGGAAGGAGCTTCGCATGCGTCGAGCATCGGACCGAATTCGCAACGTCGCCCTGGTGGGCCATCGAGGGTCGGGCAAGACCTCGTTGCACGAGGCGCTGCTCTTCGAGGCAGGGGTCAACAATCGGCTGGGCTCGGTGGTGGAGCACAGCACCGTCTCGGACGCCGACCCTGACGAGCAGGCCCGCCAGATGTCGATCTCGACGGCGCTCAGCTCCTTCGAGTGGCATGAGCGCACGATCAACCTGCTCGATACCCCTGGCGAGCCCAGCTTCCTCGCCGACGCGCTCGGGGCGCTGAGGGTCTGCGAGTCGGCGATCTTCGTGGTCAACGGCGTGATGGGGGTGGAGGTCTCCACCGAGCGGCTGTGGGCGCGCGCCCAGGAGCTCGACCTCGCGAGGCTCCTGTTCGTGAACATGCTCGATCGCGAGCGCGCCGACTTCTTCAGGACCCTCGAGCAGCTCAAGCGGGCCTTCGGCCGGCACGTGGTCGCGACCGAGATCCCGATGGGCTCCGAGCACGAGCTCAGCGGCGTGATCGACCTCGTGGACATGAGGGCCTTCAAGCAGCGCTCGGCAGATCGTGGTTCCTTTAGCGAGATCGAGATACCACCGGAGCATCGCCAGCTCGCCGAGGAGTACCGCGAGAAGCTCATGGATGAGGTGGCAGAGGTTTCAGACGCATTGATGGAGCGCTACCTGGAGGGAGAGGAGATCTCCCACGAGGAGATCGTGGACGCCCTGAAGGAGGGCACCAACCACGGCCGGATCTTCCCGGTCGTCTGCGGTGTGGCGACCGGCAACCTGGGCACCTCGCGACTGCTTGACGCGATCGTGGAGGACCTGCCCTCGCCGGTCAAGCATGGGCCGCTGCACGCGGGCGAGCTGGATCTCGAGCCCGATCCCGCAGGCGAGCTGTTCGCCTATGTCTTCAAGACCAGAGCCGACCCGTTCGCGGGGCGGATCAACCTCTTCCGCGTCTATCAGGGCACCATGCGCAAAGACAGCCACGTCACGAACACGCGCGCCCACGCCAAGGAGCGAGTTGGTCAGCTGTTGAGGTTCACGGGCAAGGAGGTTCAGCAGGTCGAGGATCTTGGGCCGGGCGACATCGCCGCCGTCGCCAAGCTCAAGGAGACCCGCGCGGGTGATTGGCTCACCGCCCGGGAGGTGCCCGTGCAGATGCCCCCAATCGAGCTGCCTGTTCCGGTGATGGCCTTCGCGATAGAGCCCAAGAACAGAGGCGAGGAGGACAAGGTGTTCACTTCGCTGCGTCGCCTGCAGGAGGAGGATCCGGTACTCGACCTGCATCGCGACCCGCAGACGGGCGAGCAGATCGTCGCGGGCCTCTCTCAGGTCCACGTCGAGGTGATCGTCGAGCGCCTGCGTGCCCGCTTCGGCGTGGAGGTCAGCCTGAGGCCGCCGCGCGTGCCTTACCGCGAGACGATCAGGAGGGCCGCCAAGGCACATGGGCGTCACAAGAAGCAGTCGGGCGGACGTGGCCAGTTCGGCGACTGCCACATCGAGATCGAGCCGCTGGCCCAGGGTGAGGGCTTTCAGTTCGTCAACCAGATCAAGGGTGGTGTGATCCCCAGCTCCTTCATCCCGGCCGTCGAGAAGGGGGTGCGCGAGGCGATGGACACTGGGGTGCTGGGCGGCTACCCCGTCAAGGACGTGCGGGTGAAGCTCTTCGACGGCTCCTACCATGCGGTGGACTCCTCGGAGATCGCCTTCAAGCTCGCGGGCGCCCAGGCGATGAGGCAGGCGCTCGAGCAGGCCGATCCGGTTCTGCTCGAGCCGGTCATGCTCGTCAGCGTCTCGGTGCCGGAGGATCACGTGGGCGATGTGATCGGGGACCTCAACAGCCGCCGGGGTCGACCACAGGGGATGGAGCCCGCCGGGAGCGTGACCGAGGTCAAGGCGGAGGTGCCAATGGCCGAGATGCTCAGCTACGCCCCAGATCTTCGCTCGATCACCGGTGGCCTTGGCGATTACACGATGGAGATGCTGCGCTACGACGAGGTTCCGGCCCACATCGCCGAGCGGATCATCGAGCAGTCGGCGAGTGAGCGTACCGCTGCGCACGCCTGACCTGGGCGCATCGACCAGCGGCTCCCACTACGCTGCTGAGCCCATGGCAATGAGATCGATCGTCACATCCCAGCCCGATGTCGCCTGCGACGTGTGCGGACGGCGCCTGCTGAGAGGCGAGCATCCCGATGTGTTCATCGCGGGGGGACAGCGACGCATGGTCTGTGAGCTGTGCGGCTCACGTGCTACTCACGAGGGCTGGCTGCGAGAGGCAGACGCACATTCGGTGAGCGCCCGTCGCATGCGTCGCGGTGGCGCGAGGACGCTGCTCGGGAGGTTGCGCCAGCTGCGCGAGCGTGAGCCGCTGACAGAGCCGTCCGTAGCGCTCGAGCCCCTGCGCCAGGGATCGTCGCATCTGGTCCATGACGCCGGGCTCGAGAACGCCGGGCGTTGGAGCGCCGGCGCTGAGGTCGGCATGGAGGAGCGGAGCGGCGAGAGCCTGCTCGCAGGTGAGCCACACGGGCAGGAGGCAGCGGTTCACACACCACACTGGGATGAGAGCGCCTCGCTGCTGGAGCATGCATCGACCACGAGCGGCGATGTCAAGGTTGCGCTTGCACTGCAGATGTTCAACGCCTCCGAGCAGCCACGCAGGATCGCCGGGGTGGCGCGTGCTCTGGGGATGCCGTGTGTGAGCGCCCGCGCGGTAGGGGACGCGGGCAGCAGGATCACGATCGTGGTGGCTTGGGAGCTGTGCTGGTATCGCTATGAAGTCGATATCGGCAACGTAGCTACCGGTCCGCTGGTGATCGCCGAGGGAACCGAGCTCGAGGAGCTGCCCGCCGAGGATCGTCTTGGCGGTGTCAGAGTCGACGAGTTGGGCGAGCTCTTTGCAGAGCTTGCTTGAGCGTCCTGGACGCGCTAGGATCGTTGATCTGATGATCTATTGCGTGGTGCCAAAGCCGCTGGTCGATGAGCTTTATCCAACGCTTGTGGACCATTACAAGGATGAGGAGAACGTGACGGTGATCGTCGACCGCCGCAAGGCCGATCGGCGCGCGCGCGGCACTCGCAGCGATTCCGCGGCGGCTCAGAAGCGTGTGGTGCGCGATCGTCGCCGGGCACGCGTGCCCGGCGAGCTGCCTGCGCTCGCAACCGCGGCCTCCTCCTAGGCTTCACTCTCATCTTGCAGTCGGGTGTGTCGTTGGAGCTCCTGGACGCTCTGAGACGATGAGGGTCATCGTCCATGTCGACGGTGGCGCGCGTGGGAATCCGGGGCCGGCAGCCGCTGCCTGCGTGCTCTCGGACCCACAGGGAGAGATCCTCGAGCGCGCGGCAGAGCTCCTGGGAGAGACGACCAACAACGTCGCGGAGTACCGGGCGCTCCTGCTGGGTATCGGTCGCGCCCGCGCGCTGGGCGCGACCGAGGTTGAGCTGATCGGCGACTCGGAGCTGATCGCAAAGCAGGTCCAGGGGCTCTACAAGGTCAAGCACGAGGCGATGCGGGCCCTGCACAAGGATGCGATGCAGGCGCTGAAAGATTTTGAGCGCTGGTCGATCAGGACCGTGCCAAGGGCCCAGAACGCCGAGGCCGACGCGCTCGTCAACGAGGCACTCGACGCCGCCCGCAGCACGGCCTCCGGCCGTTAGGAGGCGATCTCAAAGGCATCGGCAGGGCCCTAGTGCAAGGGCTGGGCGGAGCGCGCGATCTCGAGCATCTGCGGGTTGGAAAGTTCCTCCAGCAGGGTGTTGACGACCCAGTAGAGCACGTGGTCCTGGCGCCAGGCGATCATGTGAATGTGTTCGCCGTCGGCAAAGATCATGTAGGTCCGCGAGCCGATCGTGCGTTCTTCGGTGGGATGGTCGATGATCGGCGGATCCAGCCAGTTGGTGCCCTCGAAGTCGTAGTAGCCGCCGATGATGTTCTGCTGCCACACGACCACGTAGGCGTGGTGGATGTGGCCCTGGCGATCGGGCAGGACGTAGGCGCGCACCTGCTGCTGGCTGGCCGGTCCGGTCTGCAGCGTCGGGTAGAGCACGGGGAAAGGGATGCTCGGCGCGGCGGCGATCAATTCGCTCTCGCCAGAATGAGGCGTGGGATACAGGTCGATCGAGGACAGATAGGCACTCGATGGGCCCGAGCCCGAGGGCCGATGGCGGTGGTGGGAGTGGCCGTGCTGCTGGGCTCTGAGCGTCGGTTTGGAGGGCGGAAGCTTGGGTTTCTGATCGCCGTAGAGAAAGTTCTCGAGCGTTTCATGCTCGAGCTGGGGTGTGCTCGTGACGTAGTCGACGCCGTTGAGTTGATAGTCGACGTTCGCGCGCAGGAAGGGCACCTGGCGCAACGGCTTTTCCTGTGAGAAGACGATCAGCTTGGCGAGTTTGATCAGCAGGCTGGGCGAGGCCGTGAAGTTGGAAGAGATAGCGCGCCCGACTCCTCTGGCGATTGTGTCGATCTGGCCGATCACGTCGCTGGAGGAGATCTGCTCTCGCAGGTCCCTGATGAAGTCCTGCTGGCGGGCCACACGCACGAAGTCGGAGTCGTCGTGGCGGTAGCGCACATATTCGAGCGCGTTTTCGTAGCAGAGCTTCTGGTAGCCGGGTTGGAGGTTGATGTCGGAGTAGTCGGTTTCGGGCGTGCCGATGTTTTCGTTGAAGTAGCGGTGATCGACGTTGACATAGACGCAGCCAAGCGAGTCGACCACTTTGATGAAGCCCGCGAATGTGACGTCGATGATGCCGTCGAGCTGCAGGCCCGGCAGCTGACGCTTGACCATTTCGGCGGCGAGCAGTGCCCCCTCGTCATGGCCGCGGAGCTGGCTTCCGATCGTGTACGCCGCATTGATCTTCTCGTTGGGGTAGACCGTGCCTTCTTTGGTGACGATGTTCACGAGCAGGTCGCGCGGGATCGAGAGTACGGAGGTCTGTCCCTGGGCCGGGTCGAAGCGCACGAGCATCATCGTGTCGCTGTGTCCCGGGGCGTCCCGTTCTTCGGGGTTCTTTGACTGAGCGCGATTGTCGGAGCCGAGCACCAGGAAGGTCGCGGGGCCTCCGCCATAGGGTGTCACAAGCGATCTGGGCGCCTTGATCTGGTTGATCTTCTGAAAGACCTCCTGGGCGATCGTTGTGACCTTGTTGAGCGTCACCGCCGCCGTCGCGGCACCCGAGAGCGCCACGATCAGGACACCCCCGATCATGAATCGCTTCCACATGCCCCACCACAGAGAGGGTGGGCGTTCCTCGTCGGCGGGGCTAAGCAGGGGCGGCGCCTGGGCAGGCAAAGACGCGCGCCGCCACCTCGACGTCCTGCGCATTGGCCAAGGGTAGCGAGCGGGGCGGCGTGGCACGCCGGGATCGTAGGTACGCTCGGGCTGATGCTCGGACCCCGCAACCGCGAGCTGTTGGGCCTGATCCCCTCGGCTCTGCTGGTGAGCACCGGCTTCACGGCGATCTTCATCCAGCAGCAGGGAAGCTCACCAGGCGCCTCGACCAATCTCACGCTCAATCACGCCTCGAGCGTCTCACTGACCTATGGTGCGATCTTCCTGGGGCTGTGCGTCGCCGCGCACATCGTCATCAGGCTGACGCTCCCGGATGCCGACCCCTATCTGTTCCCACTCGCGGCGATGCTTGCGAGCGTGGGGATCGTGATGGTCTACCGGATCAATCCAACGCTCGCACGCCAGCAGGCCCAGTGGATGGTCGTGGGGCTCATCCTCTTCGCGGCGGTGATCGTGGTGCTGCGCCGGCGCGGGCTCGGGGTGCTCGAGCGCTACAGGTACACGATCGTGGCGGTGGCGATCCTCGCCACCGCGCTGCCACGGTTCCCCGGCATCGGCGAGCAGGTCAACGGCGCCTACCTGGACATCCACCTGGGAGGCGTCTCCTTCCAGCCGGCCGAGTTCGCCAAGGTCGCTCTCGTGATCTTTCTGGCGAGCTACCTCGCCGACAACCGCCAGATACTGGTCACGGCAGGGCGGCGGATAGCGGGCATCACGTTTCCGCCGATGAAGCAGTTCGGCCCGATGTTGCTCGTATGGGGCCTCTCGATGGGCACGCTCCTGATCACGCGCGAGCTCGGGACCTCGCTGATGTTCTACGGCGCATTCCTGGCGCTGCTCTACGTTGCGACCGGCCGCTTCTCCTTCCCGCTGATCGGCCTGCTTCTGTTCGCGGCCGGCGCCTGGTTCGTCGCCACGCACGTTAGCCATGTCCACAGCAGGGTCCTGGATTGGGAGCATCCCTTCAACGAATCGCTCTACTACCGCTCAGGAGGCAGCGATCAACTGGCGCAGTCCCTGTTCGCGCAAGCCGACGGGGGGCTGTTGGGAACGGGCTTCGACCAATCGCTGCTCGAGCTGCCCCACCACGCCGGCGTGATCCTGCCCGTGCCCGAAAGCGACTCCATCTATGCGGTGATCGTCAACGAGCTGGGTCTCGCCGGAGCTGCGGCGCTGCTCGGGATCTACCTGCTGTTCGTCGCGCGGGGCCTCAAGACCGCGATGCTCGCGAGGGACTCGTTCTCCAAGCTGCTGGCCGTGGGGCTCTCATTCGTCGTGGCCATGCAGGTCTTCGTGATCGTGGGCGGAGTCACGCGGGTGATTCCTCTCACGGGTGTGACGCTGCCGCTGGTCGCCTATGGCGGCTCCTCGGTCGTCATGAACTTCGTCCTACTCGGGCTGCTGCTCGTCCTCTCCGACCGGGCGCGACGGCCCGCCTGAGCGCAATTTTTCATGCGTGCCATGCCGCTCTGGGCAGGTTTGACGGCGCTTTGGGTGAAGGACTCCGCCTAGATGTCCAGCTCCACCCTCGATGCCACACAGCGCTACCTGGTGCGCGACCAACGCAGAGCGCCCCGGGCGCATCGCGGCTATCGAGGCACCCCCGGCAGCGCCAGCTCGGTCGCGGGCATGCAGGGCAGGCCGTGGCTCTCGCGTCTGCAGCGTGCGCTGCGTGAGGATCTGTTCGTGCTGCACTTCCAGCCGATCGTCTCGCTGGGCGATCGCGGTGTCTCACACTACGAGGCGTTGCTGCGCCTGGATGACGAAGGCGATGGGAAGCTGATCGCTCCAGGACGGTTCCTGCCGGCTGCCGAGCGCTATGGCCTGATCCTGCAGATAGACAGGATGGTGGTGAGCAAGGTGGCGGCGCTCATGGGGTGCGATGGCCTGGGTGGCCAGGTCCGGGTGGCGGTCAACCTGTCCGGGCTCTCGATCACCGACGCGGGCATGCTCGCCCACATCGAGCACGAGCTGGCAGTCCATGGCGTGGCTGCAGACAGGCTCATCATCGAGGTGACCGAGACCGCTGCGATCGCGAGTATGGGCCGCGCGAGTGCTTTCTGCGAAGGCGTCCAGGAGCTGGGCTGCTCGGTCGCGCTGGATGACTTTGGTGCGGGGTTCGGGTCCTTTCACTACCTCAAGCGCCTCTCCTTCCATTACCTCAAGATCGACGGCGACTTCATCCGCTCACTGCCCGACTCGCCAAACGATCAGCTCGTCGTCAAGGCGCTAGTGGGCGTGGCACGCGGTATGGGCAAGCGTACGATCGCCGAGTTCGTGGGCGATGAGCCTACGATCGAGCTGCTGCGCGCCTTCGGCGTTGACTACGCCCAGGGCTTCCAGCTCGGTCGCCCGCAGCCGCTCGCGGCCGTCATCGCTCGCTAACGCGGGTGGGGGTATTGACCGGCCATCATCGCGTCCCAAACTCGATCTGGCATCACCTTGCGCAACAGCACAAGCCGCGCTGAGGGGGTGACCAGTCTGCGCGACGGTGCGCGCCTGCGGGAGATCGCGCGCTCAACCACCTTTGCGACGACGTTGGGATTCCCGCCCAGCCGTCGCATCGGACCTTCGTAAGCACCTTCGGTGAGTGCCACCAGCTTCGCTTCGAATGCGCGGTATGAGTCATCGATTCCAGCATCCTCGCTGGTGCTCTGTACCGCGGTGGTCGCGGCGGCGACGTGGCCGAAGTTGGTGAGGATCAGACCAGGCTCGATCAGGGTCACGCCCACGCCGAAGCCGGCGACCTCGAAGCGCAGTACGTCGCTGATCGCCTCCAGGGAGTACTTGGTTGCGTGGTAGAGCCCACCGCCCGGGAAGGTGAGCCGTCCGCCCATCGAGCCGATGTTTACGATCCTGCCCCAGCGCTGCTCGCGCATGCCGGGGAGGACGAGCTGAGCCATGCGGATCACCCCGAAGACATTGGTCTCGAACTGACGGCGAGCGGCCTCCATTGGGACTCGCTCCAGCGCGCCGCTCTGGCTGTAGCCTGCGTTGTTGACGAGCACGCCGATCGCGCCCTGCTCCTGCGCCACCTCGGCCACGGCTGCGCGCATCGACTGCTCGTCGGTGACGTCCAGCGCCAGCGTCCGCGCGCCGTGCTCGCGCAGATGCTCGATCGACTCAAGACGCCGCGCAGTCGCATAGACGATCCAGCCCGCCTTGGCCAGGCGCAGGGCGGTGGCCTCGCCGATGCCCGAGGAGCAGCCGGTGATCAGCACCGTCTTGGAGATCTCTGGCATCGGTGGAGCATACGACCGCCAGGCGACGGCGACCGCCTTCGCGCGATAGGGTCGCGCCAGCTATGCGTGCCGTCACCTTCCAGGCTCCGGGCGAGGTTCTCGTGCAGGAGGTCGCCGAGCCGCAGCTCGTCGATGCCGGGGATGCGATCGTCGCGGTGCAGGCGACCGGCATCTGCGGCTCGGATCTGCACATCTACCATGGCCGCGTGAAGATCGCACCTGGCTTCACGCTCGGACACGAGTTCGTGGGCACGGTGATGGCGGTGGGCTCGGCGGTGCAGCGGGTGGCTGTCGGCGAGCGCGTGCTCGGCTGCTTTCACACCGCGTGCGGCACGTGCTTCTACTGCCTGCGCTGCGAGTATCACCGCTGTGCGAAGGGACGTACCTTCGGGCACGGTGCCGCGATGGGCGATCTCCAGGGCGCCCAGGCCGAGCAGCTGCTCGTGCCCAATGCCGACCTGGTGCTGCGGCGAGTGCCAGAGGGCATGTCCGACGATGTCGCGCTCTTCGCGGGCGATGTCATGGGTACCGGCTACCACGCTCTCGCGGTGGCCGGCGTACGCACCGGGGACAGCGTCGTGGTGCTCGGGCTGGGCCCAGTCGGCCTGTGCGCGGTCCAGGCCGCGCGCGCCGCGGGTGCCGCCCATGTATTCGCCGTCGACAGCGTCAAGGAGCGTCTGTCGATGGCGGCTACGCTCGGCGCGATCGCACTCGAGCTGGATGGGGGAGAGGTCAAGGAGGTGGTTCGCCAGAGCACCGACGGTCGCGGGGCAGACATCGTCGTTGAGGCGGTCGGAGATCCGCGCGCGCTCGAGCTGGCGATCTCGCTTGCGCGTCCCGCTGGGACGATCTCCGCGATCGGGGTCTATGCGGAGCGCTGCGAGGTGCACATGGGCCTTGCGTGGATCAAGGGGCTGACGCTGCGCACCGGGCTGGCAAACGTGATCGGTCATGTCGATCGCGTACTCACGCTGATGTCGGCGTCCGTGCTGGACCCCACGGCGCTGGTCACCCATCACATGACTTTGCTCCAGGCACCAGAGGCGTACGCTCTGTATGACCGCCGCGAAGCGCTGAAGATCGTGTTAACGCCTTGAAGGGAGTCAGATGAGCACCGCCACCGCCCTCCCAGACGCGCTGGGCGCAGCCGCGCGCGCCTTCATAGAGGGCCCCCACCGCCTGATCATCGGCGCCGAGCGCCCAGAGGCCTCAGACGGGCGCACGTTCGCGACGCTCGACCCTGCCAGCGGCCGGGAGATAGCCCAGGTCGCCCACGCTGGAGCGCCCGATGTCGAGCTCGCCGTCGCCGCGGCCAGAGACGCCTTTGCCAAAGGCCCCTGGTCTTCGCTGCCTGCACTGGCGCGGGGGCGACTGATCGAGGCGCTGGCGCACAAGCTCGAAGAGCACGCCGAGGAACTCGCGGAGATCGAGTCTCTCGACAACGGCAAGCCGGTCAAGCTCGCTCAGTTCGTGGATGTGGCAGGCACCGTTGCGCATCTGCGCTACTTCGCGGGCTGGCCGACCAAGATCGAGGGCGCCGTGCTGCCGGTGACCGCACCGAACACGCTCTGCTACACCCGCCGTGAACCGGTCGGGGTCTGCGCCCAGATCGTTCCCTGGAACTTCCCGTTGCTGATGGTCGCCTGGAAGATCGCCCCCGCGTTGGCCGCGGGCTGCACGATTGTCCTCAAGCCCGCGGAGCAGACGCCGCTGAGCGCGCTGCGCCTGGGTGAGCTGGCACTGGAGGTGGGGTTGCCGCCGGGGGTGCTCAACGTGCTCACGGGCGACGGCGAGACGGGCGCGGCGCTCGTCGAGCACGGCGACGTCGACAAGATCGCGTTCACCGGCTCCACCGCGGTCGGCCGGGAGATCGGCTCCAAGGCCGGCAGGGCGCTGAAGCGCGTGACGCTCGAGCTCGGTGGCAAGTCGCCCAACATCATCCTCCCCGACGCCGATATCGAGGCCGCCGTCAACGGCTCCTACCAGGCGATCTACTTCAATTCGGGACAGGCATGCAACGCCGGCTCACGGCTGTTCGTGCCCGCGGAGCGCTTCGATGAGGTCATGGGCGCGCTCGCCGCTCGCGCGGAGCAGACGCGGTTGGGTCCCGGCCTGGATCCGCAGACGCAGCTGGGTCCGCTCGTATCCTCCGAGCAGCAGGAGCGGGTGCTGGGCTATATCGCCTCCGGTCGTGAGCAGGGGGCGGAGCTGCTCACCGGCGGCGATGCAGCCCTCACCGAGAGCGGCGGATGGTTCGTCGAGCCGACGCTCTTCAGCGTCACCTCCGACGATCTGCGCATCTCCAGGGAGGAGATCTTCGGGCCGGTGCTCGTCGCCTCGCCCTACGACACCCTCGAGGAGGTGGCGCAGCGCGCCAACGACAGCGAGTACGGCCTCGCGGCAGGTGTCTGGACACGTGATGTGAGCAGCGCCCATCGCCTGGCCGGGATGCTGCGCGCAGGCTCCGTCTACATAAACAGTTGGGGCAGCGTCGATCCGGCGGCGCCCTTCGGGGGCTTCAAGTCCTCGGGCGTTGGACGTGAGCACGGTCATGACGGACTCGCGTCATACCTGGAGACAAAGACGGTGTGGACGGCACTGTGAGTGCGGCCGGCGCGGCCCTCGCCGGGCCTGCCGGGCAGATCGAAGTGGACCAGGGAAGCGCGCAAGAGCGCGGATGGGCGCGAGGGCTGGCGATCTTCTGCGCGCTGGTGATGCTCGCAGCGGTCGCCGAGATCGTGCTCGACGGCTCCCTGGGTCACTCCCCGCTGATTCCCGGCTCGCCCAAACTTGCGGGCTGGCTCGAGGGCATCGGCGAGCGCCTGGGCTTTCGCGTCTTCCTGATCGCCCTGGTCTCCTTCACGGGCGCCTACGCGGGTCTGGTCGCGATCGCTCACCGCTTCACGATCGGGCGCCTGAGCTCGCGCGCGAGCATTGCGCTCGTCGGTGCCCTGCAGCTGATGATCTTCGTCGGCCCGATCCTCCTCTCGACCGACGTCTTCAGCTACATCGCCTATGCGCGCATGGGCGTCGAGCATGGCGTCAATCCCTACCTCCACGGGCCGCTTGCGATCAAGCACGATCGGGTCTACAAGTACGTGGGCAGCGACTGGCGCCACACTGCGACTGCTTACGGGCCGCTCTACACGCTCTTCTCATATCCGGTCGCCCTGCTGGGACTGCTGGGCGCCATCTGGGCGATGAAGCTCGAGGCGCTGCTCGCCAGCATCGCGACGCTCGCGCTCGTCTGGCGCTGCGCCCGGGCCCGTGGGCGTGACCCTGTTCTGTGCGCTGCTGATCGTCGGAGCCAACCCGCTGTATCTGATCTACGGCCTGGGAGGCGCCCACAACGACCTCATCATGATGCTGCTGATGATGGTCGCCGTGGCTTTGACGCTCACGGCGAACGCTGCGGGCGAGCGCGCCTCCGCGGTGCATAGCTCGCCAGGAGAGCGCACCTCTGCCAAGCGGGAAGCATGGGCAGGAGGCGCTGTCGTGGCGGGCGCCTTCGTCAAGGCAACGGTCGGGATCCTGCTGCCCTTCATGGTGTTGAGCCGCCGGCGCCTGGCACCGATCCTCGGGTCCGTGATCGCGGCGCTGGCGAGCGGGCTGATCGGTCTGCTCGTCTTCGGCATCCACGGGGTGGACATCTTTGCGGCGCTGAACCGCGACGCGGCGCTGGTCTCGACCGACAGCTTCGCCAATGAGTTCGCGCACCTGCTCGGCAAGCCGGGCGTCTTCCCGGTCGACCACGACCTGCTCAAGGCGATCCTGGTGCTGATGGTGGTGTATCTGCTGTGGCGCACGTGGCGCGGCTATGACTGGATCGCCGCCTCGGGCTGGGCGCTGCTGGCGATCGCGGTCACCAGCACCTGGCTGCTCGCCTGGTACACGCTGTGGCCGCTGCCGCTCGCCGTGATCGCGCGCGACCGTCGGCTGCTCGCGGCGACGCTCGCGATTCAGGCGCTGTTCATCATCCACCAGACCGCGCCGCTGCTCTCACCGGTCTCATGAGCGCATCGTCGAGCCATACCGACGAGGCTCTCGGGCGCCGGGGCTGGGAGCGTCTGCCCGAGCGGCTGCGCCCGCGCGAGCACGAGGACAGGGGCCGGGGCGATCTGCGCCGCGTGGAGGGCACACTGCTTGTGCTCGCCTTCATCCTGTTGGCTGTTGCGACGATCAACGACGTCGTGCTCCAGACCCGCGTCAACACCCGCCTCACAGCCGACCTGCACACCTGGCGGGTGCTCACTGGCAACAACTACCACAACATCTCCGCCGAACAGGACCTGAAGTATCACACTACGCGCGACGTGCTCTGCGGCAACATCTCTCCGGGCGCGCCGGGCATACGCACGCAGATCTGCCTGATCATGACCGGGCCGATCGCGCACGGCGAGCGTGCCGTGCATGGTGGCTTCTACCTGCCGCCATACAGGCCCGACGTGCGCGAAAACCGCTACGCCTGCTTCGGAACTGCGGCTGCAGCGCACCTGTGCAGCATGGCCACGCCGCCCGGCGCTCCCAAGGCCCTGGTGTTGCGAGGGAGCTGATGGGGCCCGACGGCGAGCGCAAGGCTGCGGCAGCGTGGTGGCCGCTGATCGCGTTGACGGCGCTTGCGGCGATCGTGCGCTTCTCGACGATCGGGCTGCAGAGCTTCTGGTACGACGAGGCATACACCCCCGTGCACGTCCTGCACGCAAGCCTATGGGCGACGCTGCGGGCGGTCGTGCACAGCGAGAACACGCCGCCCCTGTGGTATGTGCTGATCTGGGGATGGTCCAGGGTGCTGGGAACGGGGGTCGTCGCGCTGCGGTTCCTCTCCGCGCTCGCGGGCGTCGCGACAGTCCCGGTCGCGTGGGCAATCGGCAGGACGCTGGCCGGGCGCAGAGCGGCAATCGGCACGGCGGCTCTGGTCGCGGTCAACCCACTCTTCGTCTGGTACTCGCAGGAGGCGCGGGCCTATGAGCTGTTCGTGTTCGCGATCGCGCTCGCGACGCTCTGCTTCCTGCGCGCCGATCAGCCCGGGTTGAGCGCTCAGGCCCTACGCAGGCGGCTCGCCGCGTTTGCGCTGAGCGGCTCGCTCGCATTGCTGACCCATTACTTCGCGGTGTTCCTGCTGATCGGCATGGCGCTGTGGCTCATGCGCAGGCGAGAGCGGCTGGGCGCCGTCGCGGTCGCGGTGGGGGCGATCGGCGCGGTCGGCCTCGCGCTGCTTCCGCTGGTGAGCGCTCAGGGCGGTCACGGCACCCAGTGGATCGGGAGCTGGGCGCTCTCCAGTCGCCTGGAAGCGATTCCCCAGTACTACCTGACCGGTTACTCGGGAAGCCCGCTCGGACACGGAATCGAGCTGCTCGTCGCCCTACCGATCCTCGGGGGGCTCGGCTACGGCCTGTGGCGCACGCTCAGCGCCCGGGAGAGCGACGGGGCGCTGCTGATGCTGGCGCTTGCAGCGTGCGGTGTGCTGATCCCGCTTGCGCTGGCGATGTTCGGCGCCGACTATCTCGCCCCCCGGAACGTCATCGGCGCGATGATCCCGCTGAGCGCGCTGATCGCCGTGATGTGCACCGCGGCGCGCACCGGGCGGGCGGGGATGGCGTTGCTGGCGGTGATTGCGCTCGCGTTTCTGGCGATCTGCGTCGACGTCGATCTCAGTCCGCGGCTGCAGCGGGGAAACTGGAAAGGCGTCGCGCGGGTGCTCCGAGCCGCGCCGCGCGAGCGGGCGATCGTCACCGTCGAGCTGGGGGCCGCGCCGCTGGAGTACTACATGGGCTCGCTTGGCAACCTGCCGCCCGGCGCTGCTAGCACGGTCAGCGAGATCGACGAGGTGGGCTACATGCCGCTGCTGGCCTCGGCGGGCAGCTCTCCGGCCCCGGGCTTTCGTCTCTTCGAACGTCGTGACGTGGACGGTCTGATCGTCTACAGGTTCCGCTCCGCTCGCCCCCAGCGGCTCTCTGAGCGGGCGCTGCGCGAGCAGGGCATCACCGAAGCCCGGACCGAGGTGCTCGTCCCCAATGGCGCGCGCGCCGGCGCTTCTGTGGCGCTCACCCCGTCGATCCGCGAAAGTATCTAGCGTTAGCGACATGTCAACGCCCACTGTGGAGGCTCCGAGTGAGAATGAGACGGCGCTGCGGCGGGCCTGTGAGCATCTGCTCTCCCTCCAGGAGGAGCAGGGTTGGTGGAAGGGTGAGCTCCAGACCAATGTGACGATGGACGCGGAGGACATGCTCCTGCGCGAGTTCCTGGGGATCAGGCAAGCCGATCAGACGCGCCGCGGCGCCGCCTGGATCCGCTCCCAGCAGCGCGCTGACGGAACGTGGTCGAACTTCCACGGCGGGTCCGGTGACCTCTCGACGACGATCGAGGCCTACTGGGCGCTGCGGCTCGCGGGCGACCCGGCCGATGCGGAGCACATGCGCCTGGCTGCCGCCTTCGTCAGGGAGCAGGGCGGCGTGCAACACGCGCGCGTGTTCACGCACGTGTGGCTTGCGCTCTTCGGACTCTGGCCCTGGGAGCATGTCCCGGCGCTGCCACCGGAGATCATGCTGCTGCCCGCGTGGGTGCCGCTGAACATCTATGACTTTGCGTGCTGGGCACGGCAGACGATCGTCGCCCTCTCCCTGGTCATGGCCCACCGACCCTCCAGGCAGCTGCCGTTCTCGCTGGAGGAGCTCGATGGGCCGACGCCATGGGCGCCGCGAGCGCCCTCATCCCGGCGAGGAGCATGGTTGGCCAGGCTTGATCGCCTCCTGCGCCTCTATCAGCGCCACCCGATCGGACCGCTGCGGCGTCTGGCGATGGCCCGAGCCGAGCGCTGGATTGTGCGCCGCCAGGAGCGGGACGGATCCTGGGGCGGCATCCAGCCGCCGTGGGTGTACTCGCTGATGGCGCTCCACCTCCAAGGCTATGGGCTCGAGCATCCCGTGATGCGCCGTGGCCTGGAGGGGATCGAGACCTTCATGATCCAGGATGGGCAGACACGACGATTGGAGGCCTGTCAATCGCCGGTGTGGGATACGGCGCTGGCAATCGTGGCGTTGATCGACAGCGGCATCTCGCCCGAGCACCCCGCGGTCGGCCGGGCCACGGAGTGGCTGCTGGGCGAGGAGGTGCGCTCGCGCGGCGACTGGTCGATCACCCGGCCCCAGCTGGCGCCGGGTGGTTGGGCCTTCGAGTTCGCCAACATCAACTATCCCGATGTCGACGACACCGCCGAGGTCGCATTGGCGCTGGCGCTCGTCTCCTCGCAGGAGCACGAGCGCTTGGACGGGGCGCTGGAGCGGGCTGTCGTCTGGGTGGAGGGCATGCAGAGCAGCGGCGGGGGTTGGGGTGCCTTTGACGCCGAGAACACCCGTGGCCTGGTGCGGGAGCTGCCGTTTCTGGATTTTGGCGAGGTGATCGACGAGCCGAGCGCGGATGTGACGGCACATGCGCTGGAGATGCTCGCCGTCTTGGGTAGGGCGGACGGGACCAGCGCGCGCAGGGGCGTGCGCTGGCTGCTCGAACAGCAGGAGCGCGATGGATCGTGGTTTGGGCGTTGGGGGGTGAATCACATCTACGGCACCGGCGCTGCGCTGCCAGGCCTCATCGCCGCCGGCGTGGCCTCGTCGGACCCCTGCATCAGGCGAGCGGTGCACTGGCTGGGAGAGCATCAGAATCAGGACGGCGGTTGGGGCGAGGACCCGCGCTCCTACGACGATCCCGAGTGGGTCGGCCGTGGCCCCAGCACGGCCTCCCAGACGGCGTGGGCGCTGCTGGCACTGCATGCCGCCGGGGAGAGCTCTGCGGTCCTCTGGCGCGGGGTGGCATGGCTCGTCGAGACTCAGCGCCCCGATGGCGGCTGGGACGAGCCGCAGTACACGGGCACGGGCTTTCCGTCGGACTACTACATCAACTACCACCTCTACAGGCTCACCTTTCCGATCATGGCTCTCGGACGCTGCCTGCGGGGTGGGAGCCGGTGATCGCCGCGGCGCCCGCGCCGATTAACGAGCTGCCCGGGGGGATCCCCGACGTCCAGGCGTTGATGGCCAGGGCCCGATCGGAGAACTTCCCCGTCGCCAGCCACGTGCTCCCGCGCTCGAGGCGCGCCCATCTGCTGGCGCTCTACGGGTTCGCGCGCCTTGCCGACGAACTGGGGGATTCGGCACCAGGCGATCGGCTGGCCGCCCTGGACTGGCTGGAGGGGGAGCTTGACGCGGCGTTCAGCGGGAGCGCCAAGAGCCCGATCATGCGCACACTCGGCGCGACGCTGCGCACCTGCGAGCTACCGCGGGGGCCGTTTGCGGCGCTGATCGAGGCCAACCGCGTCGACCAGCGGCGCAAGCGCTATGAGAGCTGGGAGCAGCTGCTCGCCTACTGCAAGCTCTCGGCCAACCCCGTCGGCGAGCTCGTGCTGCGTGTGCTGGGTGTGGCGAGCGAGGAGCGCATCGCCCTCTCGGATGCCATCTGCACCGGCCTGCAGCTCGCCGAGCACTGGCAAGATGTCGCCGAGGATCGCGACAACGGCAGGATCTATCTTCCAGCCGAGGACCTGCAGCGTTTCGGCTGCGTGCCGGGGGATCTGGAGGGCTCGTGCACACCCAAGCGCCTGCGCGAGCTGATCGCCTTCGAGGTGGCCCGCACACACGCTCTGTTCGATCGGGGTGCGCCGCTGGTGGATGAGTTGCATGGACGCTCAAAGCTCGCGGTGGCGGGGTTTCTCGGCGGCGGCAGAGCGGCGCTAGAGGCGATCGAGCGAGCCGACTGGGATGTTCTTGCCGGCGCGCCCCATGCGGGTGTCACTCGGCGCCTGATCGCAAGCGCAAAGGCGCTGCGCGGGAGTGGCGTGTGAGCACGAGCGGGCAGGCGAGTGCCGCCTATCGGCACTGCGCATCGGTCACCAGGAAAGCTGCAGCGAACTTCTACTACGGCATCTCGCTGCTGCCCCGCGAGAACCGGCGGGCGATGTGCGCCGCCTATGCCTTCGCGCGCCGGATCGACGACATCGGCGACGGTACGCTCGAGCGCACCGAGAAGCTGCGGCTGCTCGATCTGCAGGCACGCGGCCTGGATCGGCTCTCCAGCCCGGGCGAGGACCCGGTGATGGTGGCGCTCGCCGACGCCAACGAGCGTTTCGCGCTGCCCCTGGACGCGATGCGGGATCTGATCGAAGGAGTCCGGATGGACGTCGAGGGCCCTATCTTCCAAGCACCCGAGGAGCTGCTGCTCTACTGCAGGCACGTGGCCGGCTCGATCGGGCGTCTGTGCCTGGCGATCTTCGGGTGCAAGGATCCGCGCACAGCGAGCCGGCTGGATGCACAGCGCCTCGCGGATGATCTGGGAGTGGCGATGCAGCTCACAAACATCCTGCGTGACATGCGCGAGGACGCACAGAACGGACGGGTCTATCTGCCTCTCGACGAGATGCGCCGCTTCGGGCTGATCGCCGAGGATGAGCAGCGCCATCCGCCGCTCGTGGTGGCTGAGTTGCGCGCAGGCGACGCGCCAGGCCTGGAGGAGTTCGTGCGCTTTGAGGCCTCCAGGGCGCACGAGTGGTACGAGCGGGGCCTGCCGCTGGTCGACCTGCTCGACCGGCGCAGCGCCGCGTGCCTACTGGCGATGGCGGGCATCTACCGCAGGCTGCTGGAGCGCATCGAGGCGCAGCCGCTGCGGATCCTTGACGGCCGGGTGTCGGTGCCGATCCACGAAAAGGGCTGGATCGCCACGCGCAGCGTGCTCGGAGCGGCCCTCTGAGCGCCCAGCGCGTCGTCGTGGTGGGCGGTGGCCTGGCGGGGATCGTGGCGGCCCTGGACTGCGCGCAGGCGGGTATGCAGGTCACGCTGGTGGAGGTCAGGCCGAGACTCGGCGGAGCCGCGTACTCCTTCCAGCGCGACGGGCTGTGCATCGACAACGGCCAACACGTCTTCCTGCGCTGCTGTGAGAGCTACAGGAGGCTGTTGCGAGCGCTCGGCAGCGAGCATCGAGTCGCGCTCCAGGAGCGCCTGGAGATCCCACTCCTGCGACCCGGCCACGAGCTTGCGTTCCTGCGACGTGGCTCGCTCCCCGCGCCCCTGCATCTCGCGCGAGCGCTGCTGGGATACCGAGCGCTGAGCGTTGCGCAACGGCTGGGTGCGGCGCGTGCGGCGCTGGCGCTCGGGCGCCTGGACCCCGACGACGAGGCGCTCGATCGCCAGACCCTGGGAGCGTGGCTGGCGGCTCATGGGCAGGAGCAGGCTTCTGTAGCTTCGCTCTGGGATCTGATCGCACTGCCCACGCTCAACCTCGCGGCCTCACAGGCCTCGCTTGCGCTCGGCGCATTCGTCTTTCAGCGCGGCCTGCTGCAGAGCACCGACGGGGGAGATATTGGCTTCCATCTGCGCCCGTTGGCAGAGACGCTTGGGGACCCCGCGCTGGCGAGCTTGCAAGCGGCAGGCGTGCGGGTGCGGCTGGGCTGGCGCGCCCAACGCCTGGTGGCGACCGAGAGCGGGGTGGAGGTGCATGGCCCCGATGACGGGCTCAGCGCCGAGACGGCGATCCTCGCGGTGCCCCATGCTCGTGCCGGCGATCTGCTGCCCGATGGCGCCCAGGATGCCGCTCGCAGGGCGCGCGCGATGCGAAGCGCTCCGATTGTCAACATCCATGTCGTCTACGACAGGAAGGTCTGCGAGGTGCCATTCGCCGCCGGGATCGGGACGCCCGTTCAATACCTGTTCGATCGCAGTGAGGCGGGCAACGTGCCCGAGGGTATGCAGTACCTGGCGATCTCGCTCTCCGGCGCTGAGGAGGAGATGAGCATGAGCGCAGACGAGCTGCGTGGGCGCTACCTGGGGGCGCTCGTCGAGCTCTTGCCCCGTGCGCGGGAGGCAAAGCTGGAACGCTTCCTGGTGACACGCGAGCACGCGGCGACCTTCCGTGCCAGCCCCGGTGTGGGCGCGCTGCGCCGCGGTCTGCGCAGCAATGTGCGAGGCGTGGTGCTCGCGGGAGCCTGGACCGATACCGGCTGGCCCGCGACGCTGGAGGGCGCTGCGCTCTCCGGGCACGCGGCGGCGCGCGAGGCGATCGGCTCGGTGAGCGAGCGATGAGCGCTGCCGATGAGCGCAGACTGCTCGTCGCGGCGCCGATGGGCATCGAGGCGGCGCTGATCAAGCTGGCGGCGCCGAGCCTGGAGGTGTACCGCAGCGGCATGGGCACGGCCCGCGCGAGTCAGGCGGCCGTGGCGATCGCAGCCAGGCGCCCGGCGGCGCTGCTCGTGCTGGGTTTCTGCGGCGGCCTTGATGCGCAGTCGGCACCGGGCGAAGCGGTGGTCGCCGACGAGGTGCTCGCAGCACCTGATGCAGGTGATGGCGCGGACGCTCGCAATGAGGCTCAGGCGGAGGACGGTGCTGAGCCGGTGAGCTGCGATGGCGCCGAGATCCTTGCCGGTGCGCTGCGTCACGCCGGGCTGAACGTGCGGCGGGGGACGGTCGCCTGCGTCTCGCGCATCGCCGTGGGTGAGCGGCGCACGCAGCTGCTGGAGGGTGGGGCGCTCGCCGTGGACATGGAGTCGGTGTGGCTTGCTCCCGGCGCGGCGCAGGTGCCATTCGCGGTGGTGCGTATCGTGCTCGACTCGCCTTCGCATGAGCTGTTGCGTCCCGCGTTGATGCTCAATGCCGTCCATGCGAGCCGGGCGCTCGGACGCGCCGCACGGGCGCTTTGTGCCCTGATCGACGAGCATGGTGTGCATACTGTGTTCAGCAGCGGGTCAAGGCGCCGCGAAACCAAGGCATAGCGATTCGGCCAGTGAGGTCTGAGGCAGATGGCGGTTCCGGTCAGGCAGGGAGCACGGATGGGTTGGTATCTGACGCGCCAGCGCTTGGCGCGGCGCGAGAAGTTTCCCCTGATCGTGGAGCTCGAGCCGCTCTTCCAGTGCAACCTCGCGTGCTCGGGCTGCGGCAAGATCCAGCACCCCGAGCATGTGCTGAGCCGCAGGATGCCGGTCCAGCAGGCGCTGGACGCCATCGCGGAGAGCGGCGCCCCGATGGTTTCGATCGCCGGCGGAGAGCCGTTGATCCATCCCGAGATCCATGTGATCGCCGCGGAGCTGATCAAGCGCAAGCGGTTCGTCTACCTCTGCACGAACGCGCTGCTGCTGGAGCGCAAGCTCGAGAACTTCAAGCCGAGCCCCTACTTCGCTTGGGCGATTCACATCGACGGCCTGCGCGAGCGCCACGACGCCTCGGTCGAGCGCGAGGGCGTCTTCGATAAGGCGGTCGCTGCGATCAAGGCAGCCAAGCGGGCGGGCTTCCGAGTCACGACCAACACGACCTTCTTCACCCACGACTCGCCCAAGACCGTGCGCGAGGTACTCGACTTCCTCAACGACGATCTCGAAGTCGACGACATGATGATCTCGCCCGCTTACGCCTATGAGAAGGCGCCCGACCAGGAGCACTTCCTCGGTGTCCAGCAGACACGCAAGCTCTTCAGCGAGGCATTCTCCGAAGGGCGGCGTCGTCGCTGGCGCCTGAACCACAGCCCGTTGTTCCTCGATTTCCTGGAAGGCAAAGCCGACTTCGACTGCACCGCATGGGGCATTCCCAGCTATTCGCTGTTCGGCTGGCAGCGCCCCTGCTACCTGATGTCAGACGGCTACACAAAGACATACAAGGAGCTGCTGGAGACCACCGACTGGAGTAGCTACGGCCGTGGGAAAGATCCCCGTTGTGAGAATTGCATGGCCCACTGCGGCTATGAGCCGACCGCCGTCCTACAGACGACGCACTCATTGCGCCAATCGGTCCGGGCGCTCATCAGCCACTAGGTCCGGGCGCTTCTCGCTCACGGGGTCTGAGCCTGCGCCGGACCGCGCGGTGCTGCGGATCTCATCCCAGCTCATGCCCTCGCCGAGCAGCGCGGGCAGCCCCAGCGCCAGCGCGGTCAGCACCTCCACCGCCTGCAGGATGATCCCGTAGGCGAGCGCTGTGCTGGCTGAGACTCCGTAGGCCGCCAACACCACCAGGCAGGCCGCCTGAAAGACGCCGACGTTCGAGGGCGTGGCCGGGAGCACGGCGCTGACATTGACGGCGAGCAGGATCGCGGCGGCCGCGGCGGTTGCGGGGCTCGCCTGCGCTTGCAGCCCGAGTGCGAGCAGCATCACGTAGCAGGCCGTCCATTGCAGCGCCCAGGCGAGCAGCTGGGCGCCGATCGCGGCGACTCCATGCCTGGGCTTGGCGAAGACGACCATGCCGTGCCTCGTGAGCGCGAGCATCCGGCTCGCTCCGGTGCTCGCGACCCGTATGCGCAGCGAGCGCGAGCGCTGCGCCGCGCGGAGCAGCAACGGTCCGGCGAGCACCAGTGCGCAGACCAGGACCGGGAGGATGAAGATGCTCGCCAGGCCGGCTGTATGGCCCGCAAGCAGAGGGACGCTGCCGAAGGTCACGCCCGCGAGGATCACCAGCGCGACGAGGTTGATCAGGGTCTGCGAGAACACCGTCCCCGCAATGACAGCGATCAGACGCCTGGTGGGCCCCTCGATGCGCCGCGAGAGCACCACAACGCGCGTCGGCTCTCCCAGGCGGCCGGGGAGGATGGCCGAGGCCAGGACGCCGATCATCGTCGCGCGCAACACGGCGATCCAGCTGACATCGGTGCCTGGCAGCGCGGCTCGCAGGGTCTCATGCCAGGAGATCGCGCGCAGGAGCAGTGCGAGCATCATCAGCGCAAGCGCGAGTACGAGCCACCCCGGGCTCGCGTTGATCAGCGCGTGCGCGGTTCGGTGTAGGCCGAGGTGCCAGAGAGCGAAGGCGAGCACTCCCACCAGCAGGAGCGCGCTCGCCAGTAGGGCCACCCGTCTGCGCCTGCGGCTGCGAGCCTGCGTCGTGACCATCACCTTGGGGTCTATCAGAGCGATCGCTAGTAGGCTCTCCGCGATGAGCGAGCCACGCCGGACCGGCAGCGTCACAGTGGGGGAGGTGAGCTCACCGCTCATCGAAGCCGGTCCGCGGGATTCCAAGGAGGCGGTCGTCTTCGTGCACGGCAATCCCGGCTCGTGTCATGACTGGGATGCGCTCGTGGAATCTGTGGGCCCGCTGGGACGAGCCGTGGCCTTCGACATGCCGGGCTTCGGCAAAGCCAGGGCACCGCGCGACTTCGGCTACGAGGTCGCCTCCTACGCCGACTTCATCCAGGGCGCCCTGGTCGAGCTCGGGGTCGAGAAGGTGCATCTCGTCGGCCACGACTTCGGCGGCCCCTTCGGCATGCTCTGGGGGTTGCAGCATCCCGACGCGTGGGCGAGCGTCGCGCTGCTGAACATCGGCATCCTCCCCGGCTACCAATGGCACGTGATGGCCAAACGCTGGCGTACCCCCGTGGTGGGCGAGCTCATCCAAGCCTGGGTCCCTCGCTCGGGATGGCGGCGAGCGATGGCGCGTGCAAACCCGAAGGGCCTGCCGGCGCAGTTCGTGGACGAGATGTACGACAACTACGATCGGGAAACGCGACGCACCGTGCTGAAGCTCTACCGCTCAACGCCCGACCCCGGCGAGCTGGCGGTTCCGCTGGGCGAAGCGCTGGCGGCGCTGCACAAGCCGGCGCTTGTGATCTGGGGCGCGAAGGACCCGTTCCTTGGCGTCAAGTACGCCGAGCGCCAGCAGGAGTTCTTCGACGTCAGCAAGGTCGCGATCCTGCCCGAGAGCGGCCACTGGCCCTTCCAGGACGACCCTGCCGGCGTGGAGCGGGAGCTGGTCCCGTTCCTGCAGGCGCAGCTGGCCAGCAACAGCTAGCGCAGTTTTCCTGAGGTTGCTTTTAGCGTTGGCGGCGAAACCGGTGGGAGCCGAAGCCGCAAGCCCCGGTGTGGGAGGCGACGCCGATGCCCCATCCCAGGATCGGCCACAGCGGCCAGAAATACCCTGCTCCGGTTGCGGCCCAGATCGCGATCATCGCCAGCGAAGCCCAGAGGTAGGCGCCGGTGTGGATTCGCACTCCGAGCGCTGTTGCTCGGTGGCGGCTGCTCGGTTCGCGGCTTGGTGCTGCGGGGAGGTCCTCGAACAGCGCGTCGAGTTCACCGTGGGTACGCGCGGCGAGCGCGGTCTCCAGGCGCCCGTCGAGCTCGTCGATGGTGAGGCGCCCGGCGGTGGCGTGCTCGCGCAGGCTGCGAGCGGCGTGTTCGCGCTCGGAGTCAGAGACGCGCAGGTGCTCATGGCCCGCCGGGTCGGGCGCGGGGGAGCGATCGTGTCGGGCGTGGTGCATTACCGCTATACGCCTGTTGTGAATTGGCCGTGGAAGCCAAAGGGGATGTGGTGGGGCACGCGGGCGCGCGCAAGCTCTCCTAAATCGCTCGCGTCGAGGACCAGCAGGAACGAGCTGCCCGCCGCGGCGTCCAGCACGACCGATAACAGCACGCCCGCGTCCTCCTGCGCCCCATCGGGCTCAGGGACGAACACCGGCTCACCGGGATAGGTGTTGGGCTCGGACCAAACGCCGGCTTGGCCGCCCTCGACGTCGATCTTTACGAGTTGGTCGAGGAACTCGCCGCCGCCGCGCTGACCAACGCCGTACACGTAACGGTAGGCGCGGCCGTTACAGCGCCGGTAGTCGATCCGCGGTAGCTCGAGGCCGACGTCGGAAAGCCGCTCGTACTCGACATGGCTGCCGTCGAGGCGCAGGCGACAACGGCGCAGCTCGGGATCGGGCAGTGCAGGATGTTCTTGACGGAGGTGGTCGAGGTAGAGGTCGCGCACGATCTCGGCGTCCTGGTAGGCGCACAGATCGACGACGAGCTCGCCGTCGCGCTCAAACGCGTTGACGTGATGAAAGGCAAAGAAGGGCTCGCCCTCATAGGTGCCGCGCAGCTTGCCGGTCTCGAGCTCGATCACGCGAAAGCGCGTGCCGCGCTGCGGGCGCCAGTGGTAGTTCTCGATGAACGGGCGACCCGACAGCGGGATCGCGATCGGGACAGCGATAAACGGGAACTCGACCAGCACGACGTAGCGCTCGGTGATTGCGAAGCTGTGCATGTAGGCGGGCCGCGATACTGGAAGCTTGGCGATCATGCGCCGTTGGCCGCGGGACTTCTGGGCGTAGACGCGGTAGGTGGTATACGGCCCGAAGTGGGTTGCATAGCTGACCAGCTCACCGGTCTTCGGGGACTGGTGCGGGTGCGCGACCGTCAGCTGCCCGGGCGCCGGCTCGCCGACGCCGAGGGTTGCAAGTGTGTGTGGGTCGAAGACGACCGGCAGCGGCGTCTCGGTCATCGCCAGGAACTCATCACCCAGCCGGGTGAGGTTGACGTTGGCGTTGTCGCCGACAGAGGGTCCCGAGAACGTAGAGGCAACGCGCTTGAACAACGAGCGGCACGGGTCGGTGGCGAACTCGGAGTAGACGATCGCGTCCTGCTCGCGAGCCGCGTTGTAGGCGCGGCTGGCAAGGAAGCGGTTGGCGTAGGAGACCGCTCCGTCGGCGAAGCTGAACCGGTGCAGCATTGCGAGCCCGTCGAACCAGTGCCGATAGCCGCGCTCGCCGGCCTCGAACTTGGCTGGTCCGATGCGCAAGAGCGAGCCCGCCAGCCACCCCGGCAGCGCTCCCTCAACAGACACGCCGTCAAGCGAGCACTCCTCCTCGAGCGTCTGAAAACCGAGGCGATGGCCGCCGGCGATAAGTGTCTGCTGCATGGCATAACCTCCCGTAAGGTCTTGGTCTATACTTGACGGTCAAGACCGTACCATCAAAAATAGACTATTGCAAATGATTCGCCTGACCCCCACCTCCTACATCGTGCTCGGCCTGATCGAGCGCAGCGGCGAGGCCACCCCCTATGAGCTCAAGGGGCTCGTGGTCGGCGGCATCGGCAACTTCTGGTCGCTGCAGCACGCCCAGCTCTACACCGAGCCAGAGCGGCTCGCGCGCGCCGGCTACCTGGAGGAGACGCGCGAGCGCGGCGGGCGCCGCCGCAAGCGCTACAAGCTCACCGACGCTGGGCGCGAGGCGCTGCGCGCGTGGGTCTCAGAGCCCACCGATGAGCTGCACGAGCTGCGCGACGTCGCCCTGCTGAAGCTCTTCTTCGACGCCGACGCCCGGCCGCTCGCCGACGCCCAGCTAGCGGCCCATAGCGAAAAGCTGCGCGAGTACGAACAGCTCGCGCGCCAAGCCGGCGAGGACCCGCCGTCAGGTCCCTTGGCCACGCTGCGGGCCGGCATCGCCCACGAGCGCGAGTGGGTGCGCTACTGGCAGGATCTCCGCGACCGGCACCCTTAGCACGCTCGCACGCAACCGAGCGTCACACTGCACTAGCTCTGATCGACGATCGCCTGCGGGCTCTTGCCGGCGAACAGTTCCAGCGCCCGCTGGGCCACGAGCTCGGGCAGCTCCTCGGCGATGAAGTGACCTGAGTCCTCGCGCAGCTCCAGCGCCATCTCATCGGAGAACTCGCGCCAGCGGCCCAGGCGCCTGTGGTCGACCGCGACGTCGCGCATGCCGTGCAGCTGCAGCGTGGGCACCGTGTTGCGATAGGCGTTCTCGGCGCCCGAGATATAAGGCACGAGCTCTTTGAGCAGGAAGGTCCTGTAGAGCTGAACGGATGCCCTGGCCCGCGCAGGTTCGCGCAGGACGGACTGGAAGGATTCGAGGTCCTGCTCGGTCCAGGCATCCTTGTGGACTGCTCCTGTCCTGATCAGCCGCTTGACGAGATCGGTGCGGGAGATCACGCTCGCACCGAGCAGCGGCGTGGCGATCACGACCTGGTAGATGAGTTTCCAGAGGCTCAGTACTCCGGCAAGCGTTGGCGGTTCGCTCCAGGGTGTCACGATGTTCAGCGCCAGATAATGCCTGATCAGCTCTGGGTTGTGCAGACACAGCTGGTAGCCGATCCATCCGCCCCAATCGTGGCCTATGAGATCGACGCGCTCGAGCTCCAGCGCACGCAGGAGCGCAACCATGTCTTCGGCAAGCGCCCGCTTCTCGTAGCCCCCAGGCGGAGCATCCGACCAGCCGAAGCCCCGCAGATCCGGACAGATGACGCGCCGCTTGCCTGCCAGCAGCGGCAGCACCTTGCGCCAGACATACCAGTGCTGGGGCCAGCCGTGCAGCAGCAGGACAGGCTCGCCGGTCCCAGCTTCGGCGACATGAAAGCGCATGCCGGCCGCGTGGACGTCGCGGTGGCTGACGCCCTCCAGCTCGGGCGGCTCGATACCGGAGACGATGCTCAGGAGCGTGTCTCCGAGCGCGATCGAGCGCTCTTGGACGTGGAGACCTTCTTTGGTGTGACCTTCGCGCTCTTCGCGGGCGTGCCCTTGGCCTCGGAGGGCGAGGTCTTTGGCTTGGGGGGCGCGCTCTTCGCCTTACCTCGGCGGGAGGGCGGCGCGCCGCTGCGGCTGCGCACCTCCTCGAGGCTGGCTTGCAGTGCGCTCATGAGATCGGGTGCGGTGGTGCGCGGGGCGCTCTGCGGCTGCTCGGCGATCTCCTCGCCATTGGCCTTGCGCTCGATCATTTCGAGCACCGCCTCACGATAGGTGTCCTGGTATCTGGAGGCGTCGAAGCCGACCGACAGCGACTCGACGAGGCTGCGGGCGATGTCGCGTTCGCGGCTGGAGAGCTCGAGCGTCGATTGCTCCATGCCCTCCAGCGTTTTGGCCTCGACGATCTCATCGGCGAAGTTCATCGTCTCCATCGCGAGCACATCTCCACTGGCTCGGATCGCTACAAGGTGCTCCTTGGAGCGCAGCACCACGCGTGCGATCGCTACCTTGTCACAGTCGTGCATCGTCTCTCTGAGGAGCTGGTAGGGCTTCTCGCCGCCAGGACCGGGTACCAGGTAATAGGCGCTGTCGTAGTAGATGGGATCGATCTCGGAGAGCTCAACGAAATCCTCTATCTCGATCGTGCTCGACTTCGCCGGGAGCAGTGCCGCGAGCTCGTGTGGCTCGATCACCACGTAGCGTTCGGGCGCGATCTCATAGCCCTTGACGATTTCGTTGTAGGAGACCTCTTCTCCGTCGGCCGGGCAGATGCGCTTCTGCTCGATGCGAACGTTGTCGGCGGCGTGCAGCTGGTGGAAGCGCACGGTGCGCTGTTTGACGGCGCTGTAGAGCTTCACGGGGATCGTGACGAGCCCGAAGCTCACGTTGCCGGACCAGATTGCCCTGGGCATGCTCAGGAGTGTGCCCGAAAGTCGACCTCATTACCATCGCGCAGCGGTTTTTGCGCGTCGGGTGCAGCGGTTCTTGCGCGCCGGCGGTTGAGCACTGCCAAGAGGATCAGTCCCAGCACCATCCATACGGCCACGCCGACGGGCGCCCATCTGATTGGTGCCGCGGGCAGCGGGTCCAGGGCCTTCAAGCCGGCCCACGCGACGGCGGCCGCGCTCACCAATGGGAAGAGCAGATGTGCCAGCCATCGGAACTCGTCGGGGCGCTCGCGCCGGTAGAAGAGGAAGACGCCGAGGTTGCCGCTGATATAGATGAAGATGAGGGCAAGCGTGGTGACGAGGCTGAGCGTCAGGAAGGCGTCAGTTGGCCCGAGCCACAATCCGAAGCCAAGGCCGATCGCGAGGACGAGCAGAGCCTGTGCTGCCACGGCGTGGGTCGGGGTGTGGAAGCGGGGATGAACGCGTGACCAAGACGCGGGAAGGAGTCCCGCGCGTGAGATCGCAAACCACATGCGGGTCGTCGTGTTGAAGGAGGAGACTGACGCGCTGATGATGGAGTTCAGCAGCGCGAGGGGAACCAGGACCCAGGCATCGCCCCAGTAGCGCTGCGCCAGCACGATCGGCGGAAGCTGTGTGGAGCCGATCAGCGAGGGGAGCGAGTGGACCCCCCATCCGACCATCAGCCCCCAGCTGGTGAACAGGAAGATGACGCCAAGCAGCAGCACCGAGATCACCAGTCCGAACGGAATGTTGCGATCGGCTCTGCGACTCTCCTCCGCCAGGGGCACCGATCCCTCCCAGCCAGCGAAGGCGAAGACGGAGAAGACGACACCCAGATAGAGCCCGTGAAAGTTGGGGGCACTTGCAGGCGAGAAGGGTGAGAAGGTGAACCCGCCCCGACCAGGCTCGAGTAGGCCCCACAGCGCCAGCACAAGGACGATGACGATCTCGCACATGCTCAAGGCGATCATCGTCTCCACCGAGAGACGGATGCCTCGCGCCACGATGAACCAGACGATGGCGACGACGACAATCAGAGTGGCCCACCAGGGAATGCGAAAGCCGTACTGGGCCTTGACCGCCTGTTCGATCACATAGGCGGTGAAGGCGATCAGGAAGCCCGGGGCGATCGGGGCGTAGATCGAGAAGGTCCAGCCGGTCATGAAGCCGGCCCGTGCGCCCACGGCTCGACTCACATACGTGAAATAGCCACCGGCGGACGGCATCTGCCTTGCCAACTGAGCGAGCGAGATGGCGAGCATCAGGATGATCACCGCCACGACGGCCAGCGCGAACGGTGAGGCGATGCCTGCGAAGCCGGCGATCAACTGAAAGGTCAGGAGCACCGACACGGCAGGTGCGACAAAGCTGATGCTCTGCATGATCAGCGAGGGAAGCCCGAGGACGTTCGGCTCGAGACCATCCTCGGATGCACGGAGATCTGTCATGTGGAGTCCCTCGGATGCATCCAGCGCAGTGCCGAGCGCGAGCATCATCCTCGCAATCGCACCCCACCGTCAAGGTGACTCGCTGTAGGCTCGCGATGAATGGAGGGCGCGGCTGACTGGATCGAGCGGCGGCTGCACTTCGTCGGCATCGGCGGGGATGGCATGAGCGGCCTGGCCGCGGTCTGTCAGGCCCTCGGTGCGCGAGTCAGCGGCTCGGACGGCGTTGAGCGAGCGGCACTTGGCGGGCTGCGAGCGCAGGGCATCACGCTCAGCGTGGGTCATGAGCCCGACAACGTGCCCGCCGACGCGGAGCTCGTTTACTCCTCTGCCATCCGTCCTGAGAATCCCGAGCGCATGCGCGCTCGGGAGTTGGGTCTGCGTGAGCTGCGCCGTGGCGAGCTCCTGGGTGAGCTAGCGCGGCTGAGGCGATGTATCGCGGTGGCCGGCACCCACGGCAAGACAACGACGTCCGCGATGACGTTCCAGGCACTGCGAGGGGCGGGCGAGCGGCCCAGCTGCGTGATCGGCGCGGAAATCCTGGATATCGGCGCAAGCTGGACCTGGGACGAGGGCGAGTGGCTGGTGGTTGAGAGTGACGAGTCCGACAGGACGTTGCTCTCAACCACGCCCGAGATCGCGATTCTCACCAACGTCGAGCTCGATCACACGCGCGAGTATGGCTCCAGGCTCGAGCTCTATGAGGTCTTCCGGGCTTTTCTGAGCGGAGCGGCGCTGGCCGTCATCTGGGATCGTCCGGAGCTGGTGGCTCTGCGCGATGGGCCGTGCGAGTGCTTCGAAGTCGAGGGGCTCAGGCTGGAGGCAGGTGGCTCTCGCTTCAGGTGGCGCGAGCACGAGGTCAGGCTGCGCGTGCCCGGGGCACACAATGCGCGCAATGCCGTGGCGGCGCTCGAGGCGTGTCGGCTGACGGGGGCAGATCTCGGACTGGCCATCGCTGCTCTGGCTGACTACGGCGGCACTCGTCACAGACTGCAGGCGATCGGAGAGACGTCCCGCGGAGCCAGGCTCTATGACGACTACGCACATCACCCCACAGCGGTGTCCGCCACATTGCAGGCGGCGCGCACGTTCGGGCCCAGGCGACTGGTGGCGGTGCTCGAGCCACATCTGTACACCACCTCGCGGCTGATGGCACGCGAATTCGGAGAAGCGCTCTCCCATGCGGATGTGGTGGTGGTGCTGGAGATCTACGGTGGAAGTGAGTCCGCTGAGCGCTATCCAGGGATATCGGGACGCCCAATCGCCCAGGCATCCGCCGACTGGGCCGGCGGCGGAGCGGTGGCCTGGCTGCCGAGCCTCGAGGACGCGGAGCGCTTCCTGCGCGCAGAGCTCAGAACAGGCGACATCTGCGTGACACTGGGCATCGGACCGATCCAGGACCTCGCCACGAGATTGCTGGCATAGGCTTGGTCCGTGCGGATCATCCTGAGCTACCTGCGACTCATCGGCTTCGGTGGTACCGAGACATACATCTTCACCACCGTCCAAGAGCTCGGGCGCCTTGGACACGACGTATCGATCTACTCACCGCAGACGGGCGCGTTTGCGGAGTTCGCACGCAGCTATGGCGTGCGTGTCGATGAGCGCCTCTCCGATCTGCCCGCCACATGCGACGCCGTATTGGCCCAGGACGGGAGCACCGCACACACGCTGGCGTCTCGCTATCCCGATGCCGTCCGCCTGTTCGTCGCGCACTCGATCGGGCATCCGCTGCAGCTACCACCACAGACGCAGGGAACCTGCGAGGCGGTGATCGTCCTCAACGACAATCTGGCGCAGCGCATCGGGGCGCTCGCCTGGCATCCGGAGATCGTCCGTCTGCGCCAGCCGATCGAGCTCAAACGCTTCTGCTTCCGTGATCAGGGGCTGGAGCAACGCCGGCCGCCAAGGGTGCTGGCGATGAGCAACAATCTCGTGGGCGCCAGGGCGCGCATCATCGAGCAGGCGTGTGCGAAGGCAGGGCTTCAGCTGACCAGGGCAGGCATTCCATCTTCGCCGACGGCGACGCCCGAGCAGAGGATCGCCGACGCTGAGATCGTGATCTCGCTCGGGCGCGGGATCCTCGAGGCGATGGCCTCAGGCAGGGCGGCCTATGTCTTCGGCGAGGCGGGAGGCGATGGCTGGGTCACCGCCGAGAACTACCACCTGATGGAGAGCGCGGGTTTCGACGGGCGCGCCTTGGGGCGTTCGATCGACGCCGAGGTGATGGCTGGCGAGCTGGCCGAATGGGACGAGCAGCTCGGAGAGGTGGGCCGTGGGCTTGTCGCCGGCGACCATGCGGGCGATCTGCACGCGATGCAGCTCGTCGAGCTGATACGCCGGCTCGGCGGTTCTGCGCTGACGCCGATGGCTCCCGCCGAGGAGCTTGCACGGCTGGTGCGAATGGAGTGGAGCAGCTTTGAGGCAAGTCAGGTCGCCATCCATGAGGCGAGACGGCTCCGTGAGCAGAACGCCCAGCTGCGTGATCAGCTTGGGCATGCTCAGGCCGACAGGCTTGCGCATCAGCAACGCTCGCAGCAGCTCGAGCATCTGCTGCAGGAGCGCGAGGGCCAGCGCCAGGAGCTCGAAGGCACCTTGCAGGAGCTGACCGGCTCCAAGCGCTATCGGCTTGCCGGCACGCTCATGCGGCCGCTCGATCGCTTGCGGATGGCACGGGCTCCGAAGGCGTAGGATCGGCCCGTGGAATTTGAGGAGATACGCTTCGATGTGGCCGACCACGTTCCTGAGGATCACACTGAACAGGCCCGAGCGGCTGAACGCATTCACCCCGACGATGGCAAGGGAGCTGATCGAGGCCTTCGATCGCGCCGACGCCGACGATGACATCAGGGCGATCATCGTGACCGGGGAGGGGAGGGGCTTCTGCGCGGGCGCCGATCTGGGCGGTGGAGGCGCCACGTTCGACTGGCGCGAGCGCGAGCGCCACGGGCACGAGGTGCCCCGGGATGGCGGTGGCCAGGTCTCGCTGCGCATCTTCGCATCGACCAAGCCTGTGATCGCGGCGATCAACGGACCGGCGGTGGGGGTGGGCATCACGATGACGCTGCCCATGGACGTCCGCCTCGTCGCCGAGGGAGCACGCATCGGTTTTGTCTTCGCCAGGCGTGGAATCGTGCCGGAGGCATGCTCGAGCTGGTTCCTGCCGCGCATCGTGGGGATCAGCAGGGCGATGGAGTGGGTGGCGAGCGGCCGCGTCTTCTCCGCCGAGGAGGCACTGGCGGGCGGTCTTGTGCGCAGCGTTCATCCGCAGGAGCAGTTGCTCGACGAGGCCCATGCGCTCGCGGCGGAGATAGCCCAGAACACCGCTCCCGTGTCGGTGGCGCTCGCACGCAGGCTGATGTGGAGCATGTTGGGGGCCGAGCATCCGATGGTCGCCCACAGGGCCGACTCGCGCGCGATGTTCTCCCGCGGCCAGTCCGATGACGCGCGCGAGGGCATCACCTCCTTCTTGGAGAAGCGTGACCCTGAGTTCAGCGACAGGATCAGCGACGGGCTGCCCGAGCTGTTCCCCGGACGGGAGGAGCCTCAGTTCGAGTGAGGCTCGGTCGCGAATGTCGCGGGCAGGGAACGGTCGTGGTGGCGCCGGTCTGGCTGCCGCCGAGGAAGCTCAGCTGCACGGCGAAGGCAAAGCCCCCGCGCGGACAGTGCCCGGGTAGGGGGATGCCGGCGGGTCTGTAGGCGATGACCTTGTGATGGGCGTGTTCGTAGTAGGTGAGGTCTTTGGGGCCGAGCACAAGTTCCAGTTCGCTCACGGTGACGTCGGGCCCTTCGGGGAAGGTGGGGACGAGGGGCACGTGGATATCCAGGAGCGCTCCGTAGGGCTTGACGGCGGGCAGCAGTTCCCCCGCCAGGACGATCTGTGCGTTCAGGCCCGTCTCGCCATAGACATAGAGCAGCAGAGCGGGGTGGCCCGCCTGTTCGGCGGTGCGCACGACAATGATCTTGGCGGATTCGCGAAAGACTTTTTGTTTGATCCCAAGCTCGGCGGTCGTGCTCCCATAGCCCATGACCGAGTCCGCGGGACAACCCTGCGGTCCGAGTAGTTCGAGCGTCGTGACCGAGCAGGCGTCGATCCCCAGGCCGCTCAGCTCGACGTCCAGGCCCGCTGGATAGCGCAGTTCCCCGGTGATCAGGGGCGGCGGCACCAGTTCGCCGGTGGGCGTGATCCGTACGCGTAGCCGGACGGTCGTGCTGTGCCCCAGCCGCTCTGGGCGCAGCGTGGCCAGCAGGCTGACCGACGGCGCGCCTTGCGCGCTCGCAGGCAGGAAGGCGCCGGCTGCCAGGAGGCAGGCGCAGGCCGCCAGCGGGCCTCTGGTGCCCAGCACGCTACTTCTCGCCCTCGCGAGCGCTCTCCTCACCGCCGCGGGCCATGGTCTCCCTCTCATTCGACCACGCCATTGCGCTCTCAGTAAGAGAGCCTCCCCGTCGTCTGCACGACCAGGGCGAAGGTCCTGCGGTCGAAGGTGCCCGAGAGCTGAGTGCGGCCGTGGACGTGCGCGTAGCTGCCGCTCCCGCCGGTTACCACCAGTGTCCCGTGGAAGCTTTGGAAGCGCCCTGTGCCATGCGGAGTCGCGGTGCCATGCCCCGTGATCGACCCATGGGCGGTGTAGATCGTGCAGGTGCCGCTCAGCTGGGAGCCGATGGTGAGCCTTGCGCGCATGCGACCGGGGAGCTCACCGCTGACAGTACCTTCCTCGGAGAGCAGCGCTTCGTCCTGATGTACCAGATGCAGGTGGGCGGTGTCGGTGCCGTTGAGCGTGCGGGCAGCGTGCGCGCTTGGATCGTTCGCGCCGGCGGATGCGATCGTGGCGCCCATCGGCAACGCCGCCGCGGCGATGATCGCGAGTGCGCGCCTGCCGGGGATCATGTGCTCAGCCCCTGGTGCTTGGCGATCAGCATGCGCGCACGCCAGGCGGGCACGACCGCCCGGCCCGGCCGGCGCCCGAAGCCGTCTCGTTCGAGCTGGCGCAGGATCTCGCGGTAGAGGGCCGCTGCGAGCGCCATCGCTTTGCGGCCGTTGTGCAGCAGCGCAATCGCGCCGGCGCCCTCCTCATACAACGCGTCGGCGTGCTCGATCTGCTCGCGCAGCAGCGCTTCGCGGGCGCCCGGCGCGGGGAAGCCCAAGCGCTCGATCGTGGTTTGAGCGATGTAGAGGCGGTCGTGGGCGAGGTCTTCGTCGATGTCGCGCAGGATGTTGGTCACCTGCATCGCCCTGCCAAGCGTGGCCATCTTGGTTGCGGCCTCGCTCTTTGCCGTGGCCTCGCCCTGCGTCGTGGCATCGTCGTCCGCCACGCCGAGCAGGCTCGTGAGTATGATCCCCACCGAGCCGCCGGCCTGTTGGCAGTAGCGCCTGAAGTCCTCCTCGGTGTCGATACTCGCGCGGGCGATGTCGTGGCGCATCCCTGCGCAGAACTGAAGCAGCGCGTCGCGTGGCAGCGGATGGCGTAGCTCGAGCTCCGCGAGCGCCTGTGTCTCGGGGGTGTCCGTCCGCTGATCCTGTGCCCAGCGCTCGACCGCCTGCACACGTTCGCTTGCCCGCGGGTCGTCATCGTCGACGAGGTCATCGAGCGTTCGCAGCACGCTATACAGGCGCTTCACGTCCTCCTTGACGTCTGCGGGCAGCAGCAGCAGCCCGGGCGCGAAGGTGCTCCTGTCGGCGGCGAGGGCGCTCCTGCCCGCGAGCGGCAAGGACGCGGCCTGGACCGGCGCACTGCGCGAGTCCACGCTCGTGGACGCTTGACTGCTCACGTTCACATGATCTCTCATTCTGTGGAGAAGGCCGTGGCGGGCTGGAACCTCGTGGCGCGCAGCGCTGCACTCAGCGACGCCAGGAGCGAGATGCCAAGGGCGATCGCCACCGTGCGCAGTCCCAGCTGCCACGCGGGCGAGTACTGGACGGGAGAGCCGGTGGTGTGGTGCAGCCAGCCGTCGATCAGGTACTGGCCGCCGAGGCCCGCGACGATGCCGATCAGACAGCCCGAGAGCAGCACGATGCCGTTCTCGTAGAAGATCAGCCGTGCGAACTGTCCGAAGCCCATGCCGATCGATATGAGCGAGTTGAATCTGCCCCGGCTCTGCCAGGCCGCCGCCATCATCAGCGCGAGGACCGAGGCGATCGTGGTGATGAGCACGACGATCGTGGTGTCGTTCAGTCTCGACAAGGTGCTCCCGAGCACCGCGCTCACTTCTGATCGGCGCTGGGCGACAGTCTGGACGCTCAGCGAGGAGCCGCTCCCGAGGGCTCCTTCGACGAGCCGCTTGGCGCGCGCGATCGGGATCCCGGGCTGCAGCGTCAACGCCAGCTCGGTCGCATTCTCGCTTCGCCACAGGCGTGCATGGTCATTGGCGTTCATGACCACGGCGCCCGACAGCCAGCCGTAGTTCGCGGTGGTGGCCGCGAGGCGAAAGCTCGCCTCGCCCGCCGGCGTGGGCAGCGTGAAGTGCTGGCCGATGTGCAGATGATCTTCCCGCGCGATCGTCTGGCTGATCGCTGCCCAGCCGCCTTCGCGCAGATGCTGATCGGCGCGCTGCAGCGATCCTTCCAGCAGCTGGCTCGGGGCGATCTGCGCCGGCTGCGCCGGAGGGACGCCAAGGACCCATACCCGCCGTCCAGGCAAATCCAGGAATGAGTCCTGCCAGGGCTCCACCGAGCGCACGACGCCGAGCGAGCGCAGGCGGCGCTGCACCCCTGCGGAGGAGAAGGGCTGGGTCGTGTAGACGTTCTCGGGCCCGCCTGGCTTGACCCACAGGCTGGCGTCCGAGAGCAGGTCCGTGGCGCCCCTGCGCACGGCGCCCTGCACGTCAGCGACCGAGCCGCCGATCACGGTCATCAGAAAGGCCGCGATCACGCCCGTGGCCAGCAGCGCCACCGAGCGAGTGGGAGCGCCCCGCAGCTCGGCGACCGCGAGGCGCGTCGCGGGGTCGCTCGAGCGCCGCGCGGCGCCGCGGGCGAGCTCGAGCAGGGCGCGTGCGCTCAGCGGTAGACAGATCATGAGGCCCGCCGCGAGCCCCACGAGCGCTGCCACTGTGATCGCCGGGCGCAGCAGCGCCGCGAGCACGGACAGGCAGATGAGCGCAAGGCCGCAGCTGAAAGCACCCCGATCGGAGGCTTGCAACCGCCGCGTGAAGGAGAGCGTGCGCCCCACCGCTTCGGGCTGGGCGGAGGCGCTGCTGCGCAGGATCGCCAGCGCCGGCAGGATCGCTGCCGCGAAGGCCGCGAGCATGCCGCCGGCGAGCGCGACCAGGACCGTCTGGGCCACCACCACCCGCTGGGGCCCGACCGGGAATGCGGCGGTGATATACCCGGGCACGCTGCGATAGGCGATCAGCGAGATCGCCTCGCCGGCGAGCAGACCCAGGGCGCAGCCGGCGACGCCGAGGATCACCGCGTCGAAGGCGAGCGAGGCGAGCACCATCGAGTCGGGTGTACCTGTCTCGATGAGGTAGGCGATGAAGCGCCGGCGCTCCTCGCTTGCCAGCAGCAGCGCGTTGTAGGCCAGGATCATCCCGGCAACGAGGCTGATCGCGCTGAAGAGCAAGGTCACCTGGCTTTCCGAGGCGGCCGCGTTGCTCAGCAGCTTCGCTTCAGTGTCGATCGGGCGGGGATTGGTGGTGGCGCCGAAGCGCTGCTGGAGCGCGTGCCGCAGCTCGGCTTCGCGTCCGGGCGCCGGCTCGATCAGCACGCGCGTGACGCGCCCGGGCAGCCCGGCGACGCTCTGCACGATCGCCAGCGGGGCCGCCGCGATCGGGCTCTGCGCCTCGGCACCGAGCGCGCCGGCGCCCACGACCGCGGCGAGCCTCATGTGTTCGGTGCGACCGCCAATCAGGACGCTCACCGGGCCGCCGGGTCGCGCTCCGATCGCCTGCGCGGTGGACTGGGTGAGCAGCAGGAACCCTCGGTGGGAGGCTTCGCCGGCGCGCTCGAACGCGGCCGAGAGTGGGCCGCTCAGGCCGGTGATCTGTTCGGTGGCGCCGACGAGCGTGAGCGCGCGCCGCCCGGCCGGTCCGACCGCGATGATCGGCTCACTGAGGATCGGGGCAGCCCGCTTCACGCCGGCCATGTGCTGCACTTCTTCGGCGGCGCGCTGATCGAAGCCTTCGGGCCCGCGGGCGGCGAGTTCGAGCGTCGCTTTGCCGGCGACCCCGTGCGCGATCTCTTCGAAGGAGCTCGTGATGCTGTGGTGGGCGACCTGGACGGCGAACAGCAGCGCGACGCCCGCACCGATGCCGACGATTGCCATCAGCTCGCGCAGCGGCTGCACGCGCAGGTGGCGCCTGTAGAAGAGCAGCAGGGTCCGCAGGTAGCCGATCATCGGGGTGCCTGTGCCTGTGCCTGTGCCTGTGCCTGCTCCGGCGCCTGAGCTTGCTCCAGGCGCCCGTCACGGATCGCGAGCACCCGATCGGCGTAGCGGGCCGCGCTCGCATCGTGTGTCACCAGGATCGTGGCCGAGCCGCGCTCGCGGGCCAGGCTGCTCAGCAGCTCGAGCATCGCGTCCCCGGTCTCGCTATCGAGGTTGCCGGTGGCCTCGTCGGCGAGGATCAGCTTCGGCTCGCCCACCAGCGCTCGCGCGATCGCCACGCGCTGCTGCTCGCCGCCGGAGAGCCGCTGCGGGGTGTGGGCGGACCGGCTCGCGAGCCCGACCTGGTCAAGCGCGGCGCGCGCCCGCCTGTGCGCCTCGCGGTGCTCGACGCCGCGCAGCAGCAGCGGGATCGCCGCGTTCTCCTCCGCGGTGAGGCCTTGGGTTAGGTTGAAGCTCTGAAAGACGAAGCCCAGCTCAGTGCGTCTGTAGGCGAGCGCATCTCGCTTGGAGAGTGTGCGCAGATCGCGGCCTTCGAAGCGCACGCTGCCCTCGTCCGCGCGCAGCAGTCCGGCCGCGAGCAGCAGCAGCGTGGTCTTGCCGGAGCCGCTCGGGCCGAACAGCGCCACGAACTCACGCGCGAGCACTCGCAAGCTCACGTCCTGCACGGCGTGGATCACCTCGCCGGGTACCTCATAGCGCTTGTGCGCGCGCTCGAACTCGAGCACCGCTCGCGGCTCGGCATGCTCCAGCGTGGTCACAGATCCGTCGCGCTGAGGCTCAGGCGTCGGCCGCTCGACGCAGCCGCCCTGGGAATTGGTAGATCCTGCCGCCCTCGCTTGCGGGCGTAGGGGTGAGGAGCCTGCCTTCGCTCAGGTAGAGGATCGGGTCGGCGCCGATGAGCGCCTCGCTGTCGCTGTCGGCGATCAGCACAGCGACCTTTGCTTCGCGTGCCAGCGAGCAGAGCAGCACCATGATCGTCTCCTGCTCGATCAGCGAGAGGCTGGACGCCGGGCTGTCGGCGAGCAGCAGCCGCGGTTCGATCACCAGCGCGCGAGCGATCGTGACGCGCTGGCGCTCGCCGTCGGAGAGCTCGTGCAGCTCCATCTCGGCGCAGTGCTCGGCCTCACACGCCAGCAGCGCCTCGCGCGCGCGCCGCTGTGCGCCGCGATGGTCGCTGCGATCGACCAGCAGCGGAACGGCGACATGGTCGAGCACGCGCAGCCGGTTGCGCGGGGGCTGGGCCCACACGCACGCGATCTCGCGCCGGCGCAGGCGCGTCCGCTCAGCGCTGCCCAGTCGCTCCAGCGGCTCCCCGTCGTAGAGGACGGTGCCGCTGTCCGGCGCCTGCAGGCCGGCGGCGATGCGCAGCAGCGTGGTCTTGCCCGAGCCGCTGGGGCCGAACACGCCCACCATCTGCCCGCGCTCCAGCTCCAGGGTGACCTCGTCGAGCGCCACTCGCGGACCGCCGGAGCTCTGGTAGCGCTTGGATACCTGCTGCAGCGAGAGCAGCATCACCCGCTCTCCGCTTCGCGCTCGCTCGCTTGGGCGCCGCTCCCGCCACGCTCTGCGCCGGCCATTCTCCCGAACAGCTCCCTGCGGGCGCTGCCGCGATCGTTGCGCCTGCGCTGCGCGCCCCCATCCGAGCGCTTGCCGGGCCACAGCGCCTCGTTGTCGGCCAGCCAGGAGAGCAGCTCGCGAGCATGCGTGGCCCAGCGCAGCTCCCCCTCGAGCTGGAAGATGTCGGCGCTGAGGTTCAGCCGCAGCAGCAGGTGATCGGCGCGTACGAGCGGTCCGTCGCCCGGCAGCTCATCGCGCATGTGGGCGATCTCGGCAAGCCGCTTGGCGCACTCCTGCTCGTAGGTGTCGATCTTCGCCAGCGCCTGCTGCAGTTGTTGGGGGCCGGCGAAGGTTAGCTTTACCAGTAAGGGGCGGCGGGCGAGCCGCACTGCGTCCGGGCTCTGGTCGAAGAAGCGTTCGAACTCGAGCACGCCCTCCTCGGTGATCTCAAATACGTGTCGCTCGGAGTGATCGGCTGACACGCTGTCGATGCGCTCGATCAGCCCGTCTTTCTCGAGCGCCTTGACCGTCTGGTAGAGCTGGCCAGAGTTGACGTTCCACGCTGGGCCGAGTCGCTGTGCCAGCCGGTCGGCGAGCTGATAGGGATACGCTGGGCGGTCAAGCAGCAGTCCCAGCAAGGCGTGCTTTGCGGACATGCACCCCCTCCTTTGCTTTGCGGGTACCTGATCGGAGCGTTCGAACTCTCCCCATTGGCGTGATCATACACCTCGCGAAAACCGGGATCGCGAGGTGTGTGAAGGTTCGGTGGGCGCGAGCGCGGCCACACGAATGCCTGTGTTAACGGTATTGACCCGCTGCGCTGTGAGCAACTACCTTAGGGCGTGTCGTGGGCATTGCCGCGCGGATCCTCGTGGGAGAGGCCGGAGCCCAAGCACCAAGATTCGTAGGGTAGGCCCGGGAAATGCAACTGGAGAGTGGGAGGGGTGGGCAGGTGGCTTACAGGGTCCGACAATGGGCGAGTGGACACCGAGCGCTGGATGCCAGAGCCGGTCGGCGGGATCATGCGCGGGTGGCTGTGAGCTGTGGAGGCTTCTACCCGGATTCTGTTCGAGCGTCGCTACTCCATACCTCTCCAGTGGCGGCGTTCGAAGAGGCTCCGGTCCTGGACCCCTCCCTGGACCGGTCTCACCAAGGCGCCGCGGTCCTATCCTGGGCCGCGGCGCCCAAACGTGCAATTGCAATCGGGAGGGAAAGGGTTCGATGAGAGATTCGCTATCGCTACGCCCTCGTCTGCTGGTCCTTGCGCTGTGTGTTCTCCCCGCCATTGGACTAGCGGCCCCCGCCCCGGCTTTGGCTGAAACCTGCCCGAACGCCCAATTTCGCGTCGGTCCGTCATTGCATCTGCCCGATTGCCGCGCGTATGAGTTGGTGACTCCGTCCTTTAAGAACGGGGACGCAGCCACCGAATACAGCGACATCAGTCATTACGGGGACATCAGTCCCAACGGAGAAGCTGTTGGGTTCTCCAGTGAGACGGCTTTCGCGGGGGCCGGCTCCAACGAAGGGCTTTTTGGCGCGGACGAGTACGTGGCGCAGCGGACGAGCGCAGGCTGGATGACGAACGCTTTGGAGTTGCCGTCCTCGGAATACCTCTCGGCTTTCAGTGAAGGGTTCTCCGGCAACGCCGCGCACGAAAGGACTCAGGATCAGCTCACAGAAGGCTGGTTTGCCCGGGGCCCATCGGACCGCGAAAACGAGATCGATCTCTACCGCTATAGCGCTGATGGCTCAATCGCTGACGTCGGTCCCATATTGCCGCCGGAAGCTCCCAATGGCCCCCCCGTCCTGCCCGAAATCGAGACGGGCGGCATCGCCGGCGGCTATGAAGTCAGGGCGCAATCCGCGGATGGCACACATGTGGTCTTCATGCTCTACGGCTACGCGGTCGCGCAGTGGCCGGGTACGGAACCCGGGACATTGCTGGAGTACATCGGCACCGGCAATACGACGCCGCTGCTGCTCGGGGTCGAAGACAACGGCAAGTTCGTCGACGAATGCCCAACCCAGCAGATAAGAGGCCTCTCCGCAAATGGCAGTGTCGCGTTCATCAGCGACAACTGCCACGAAGAGCTGTTCGCTCGGATCAACAACGGGGAACCGGGTGCGCATACGGTGGCGATCTCTGAGCCTTCCAAGGAAGACTGTGCGGAATGCGACACCGAACCTGGAGTGCGCCAACCCGCATCCTATATCTACACCAGAGCCGGCGTCGAAGGATACTCATGGGCTCTTACCGAAGATGGCTCCAAGGTCCTCTTCACCACAAAACAGCCACTGCTGGGGGGCAAGGCCGAAGAAGACATCTACGAGTATGACTTCGATGAACCGGCGGGGCAGAGGGTCATAAGAGTCACCGCGGGTGACTCAACGGTGTCAAATCCTGCGGTCGAACTACAGGGCGTGACATCAGCCTCGAAGGATCTATCGCATGTGTATTTCGTCGCAGGTGGAGTGCTGACCAAGACGGCCAACTATCGTGGTGAAGTCGCTCAGCAGGGAGCACATAACCTGTATCTCTCTGAGCGCGACGCCCAGTATCCGGCAGGCCGAACGGTGTTCATCGCGCCAGTGAACGGCGTCCCAAGCGGGGAAGCGTCGTCCGACGGACAATTCCTGGTTTTCAACGAAAGCGCCAATTTGGCACCTGGCACCACTAATGGAGGCGCCTATGAGTACGACTCGACGGCGAACACAATGGTGCGTGTGTCGATTGGGCAGAACGGCTACAACGACAACGGCAACGGCGCTGGGATCGGCAGCCCGATCATCTCTGGCACTGGGTCCTACGTGTTCTTCGAAAGCCCGGACGGCTTGACGCCACAGGCATTGAACAACGTGGTCGTGGGTCAACGAGTAACCGCCCAGAATGTCTACGAGTACCACGCTGGGAGCCTGTCCCTGATCTCAGATGGACATGACATCACGGCCGTTCCTGGGATCTTCGAAAACTATAGATCGGCCGTAAAACTGGTGGGCACGGACTTCTCCGGCGACGACGTGTTCTTCACCACCGAGGATCAGCTCGTGGGCCAGGACACCAATACCAGCGTGGACCTATACGACGCGCGTATCAATGGTGGTTTCCCGCCTCCAACCGAACCTCCGGAATGTCAGGGAGATGCATGTCAAGGACAGTTGGGCGCGGCGCCGGTATTGCTCTCGCCGGGCAGCGAGTTCCAGGCGGGAGGCGAAGATTTCAACGCCGAAGAACCCAAGGTTGTCGGCTCCTCGAAACCAGGCTCGAAACCAAAAGCTAAAAAACCGACATCCAAACGCAAGAAGGGCAAAACAAAGCACAAGGCTAAGGCCAAGGTGAAGGTGAAGCGCGGGGCTGCACGGAAGTCTGGACGTGCGAGCCGTGCCAGGGTAGCGGGCAGGAATGGAGGACTGTCATGAGGAGGGGAATGAATCGCACGTGTCGCGCGCTGATGGCGCTCGCAGGGGCGGCCGGGTTCTGGTTGTGCGCTATCCCGGCGTCTGCGTCAGTGCCGGCGGCGCCGGGCTTCACGGTCACCAGCTACACGGCGCCTACGATTCTCTCGCCTGAATATGTTGGACAGGCGACCAACGACGGTACGAAGTCCGATTACTACATGGTGTGGGTGAGGAATTCAGGGAGCGTGGCGACCAATGGGAGCCCGATCACCATCACTGACACGTTGCCGCCGGGGCTGGTGGCTCAAGAAGTTACCGCTGTGAACTTCGTGGCCGATGAAGGCGGCGAAGGCTTTTCGTGCGTGGCGAGCACGCTGACCTGCACCTACAGCCCGGTGTTGAAGCCCGGTGAAACGCTGATTATGCGTATCAAGCTGCTGGTGCCGCCCGGGACATTGAGTCCGGTGGTGAACACGGCGACGGTGTCGGGCGGCGGCGCCTCGACACAGGCCAGCGTGATCTCGAGCGCAATTGGAACGGCGGCGCAGTCAGCGGCGGTGCCGTTCGGGTTTGGGAGCTTCACCGCGCAGCTGGCGGGGCTCGACGGTCTGACCGATACCCAGGCCGGCGACCATCCATACGAGACGACGCTTTCCTTCAGTGCCAACACCGCGTACTTGCAGACCAGTACCAGCTCGGATTTCAACGAAACGGGACCGTATCCGGCGGGTGGGCTTCCGGGCCACGCAGGTGAGATCAAGGATATCGTGGTGGACCTTCCGCCTGGTGTTGTGGGCGACCCACAGGTGACACCGAAGTGCCCGCAGTATCTGGTCACGGGTACGGGAACAGCCGGCGGCTCATCTGGCACGGCGTTGCATTGCCCGCCAGGCAGCCAGATTGGGATCGCGACGATCGATCTGGAGCCGATCTCGCTGAGAGGGACAAGCTCAGTGAAGTCTGGGTTCAGCCTTACCGCGCTGCAGACTGAGCCGATCTACAACATGGTTCCAGACAAGGGCTATCCGGCAGAGTTCGCGTTTGAGATCGCGGGAGCTCCGGTGACGTTGCTGATCAATCTCAACCAGGAAACCAACTATGGGGTGCGAGCGATAATTTCAGGCATTCCGGGCGTCTCTGGCCTCGTGGGCGTGACGACAACGTTCTTTGGGACGCCGGCGACGGATGAAAACTTCGAAAACCCCTCCTTTAACGTCGGTGAACCAGTGGCATTCCTGGATGATCCGGTGAATTGCTCTGGCGCCGCGCAGGTCACAGATGTCAGCATGGATACGTGGCAGCATCCCGGGGCGTGGCTGCCAGATGGACAGCCTGATCTGAGTGAACCCAATTGGGCACATTCGAACGCGACGACATTCCCCTCGATTAACGGCTGTGACTTGCTGCCGTACAACCCGGCCCTGGAAGTTCTGCCGGACACGACACAGGCGGATGAGCCAAGCGGGCTCTCAGTCCATTTGAAGATCCCTCAGGCCCAGCAGCAGGCACCTCTGCTGATCACGCCGGAGCTCAAGAACGTCACGGTGACGTTGCCGCAGGGCTTGTCGATCTCGCCGTCGGCCGGCGAAGGGTTGCAGGGCTGCGAAGATAACCAGATTGGGCTTGAATCTCCTTCGGCTGGTGCCTGTCCACTTGGGTCGGTGTTGGGGACGGTGAAGATCAGCACCCCATTGCTTACAGCACCACTGACGGGTTATGTGTATCTCGGGACTCCGAATTGCAACCCGTGCTCAAACGCCGACGCGGCGGACGGGAACATGTTCAGGATCTTCATCGAAGCGCAGGGTTCGGGCGTCGTCGTCAAGAAGCAGGGCACGATCTATGCCAACCCGGTTACGGGCCAGTTGACAACGACGTTCACTAATAATCCTGAGTTGCCTTTCAGCGAACTGGAATTGCGCTTCAAGAGTGGGCTCCGTGCCCCGTTGGCGATGCCCGAGACATGTGGGACATATACGACCACGACCGATATGGCGCCGTGGAGCACACCGGTCACACCAGATGCCAACCCGGTCTCGCAGTTCAACGTGGACTGGAATGGCGAAGGTGGAGCCTGCCCGTCGACGTTGCCGTTCGCGCCGACGTTCAGCGCGGGGACCTCCAATGCAAACGCAGGCCAGTTCAGCCCGCTCACCGTCACATTCAGCCGCGCAGACCGCGAACAGGATCTCGCTGCGATTGAGGTCAAGACACCACCTGGGCTGTTGGGCAAACTGAGTGGCGTCCCACTTTGTGGCGAGCCACAAGCCGACCTCGGGACTTGCCCGGAAGCCTCGAAGATCGGCTCGATGACGGTCGCTGCCGGCCCTGGTGGGCATCCGTTCTATACAAAAGGCTCGCTGTATCTGACAGGCCCATACGGAGGCGCCCCGTTCGGTTTGAGCATCGTGGTCCCGACGGTCGCGGGTCCGTTCAACCTGGGTAACGTCGTGGTCCGTGCGAAGATCACGGTCGATCCGCATACGACGGGGTTGACCGTCACAACTGACCCGTTCCCGCAGGTTCTGGACGGTATACCGTTGCGGTTGCGGACCGCCAATGTGACGATCGACCGGCCAGGGTTCATCTTCAACCCCACCGATTGCGCGCTGCTTCATATAGAAGCGACCATGACTGGTGCACAGGGCGGCGTCTCGCACACATCGGTCCCGTTCGCGGTCTCGGGATGCCACGGGCTGGAGTTCGGCCCACACTTCGACGTATATACCTCCGCGCACACCAGCCGCACGGACGGTGCGAGTCTGGTCGCCAAGCTCATCTATCCAACGGCGCCGCAATCGAACGTCTCTCACGTCAAGATCGAACTACCCAAGCAGCTGCCTTCCAGGCTGACGACGTTGCAGCATGCCTGCCCTGACTATGTATTTGAATCGAACGCCGCAAACTGCTCGGCCGGATCGCTCGTCGGAGTGGTGAAGGCCACCACACCGGTGCTGCCGGTCCCGTTGTACGGCCCGGCGTACTTCGTCTCACATGGCAATGCCGCGTTCCCGAACCTTGTCGTGGTCCTCCAGGGCTACGGGGTCCGGATCGACCTTACAGGCAACACGTTTATCAGCAAGCAGGGGATCACCAGTACGACGTTCGAAAATGTGCCTGATGTCCAGGTCAGCTCCTTTGAACTGTATTTCCCCGAGGGTCCGGGCTCGGCACTGGCAGCTAACGGCAACCTCTGCAAGCAAAAACTGATCATGCCCTCATCGTTCGTCGCGCAGGACGGTGCTGCGCTAAAGGAACTGGTGCCGGTAAGAGTAACCGGCTGCCCCAAAGCCAACCAAGCCAAGAAGGCAGCCCACGCCAGCAAGACACGACGAGGGCACACCGCGAGTGATGCGAGACGTACCGTGGGAGTACGCGGCCAGAGGAGGGGCAAGTAATGAAAACCCCCAGACTGATAGCAGCGGGTATCATCGCGCTCGGCATCGCTGGTGCCGCTCTAGCATTACCTGCCACACAAGCACAAGCGGCGCTGACTCGAGCGCTTGTGACTGAATTCGGGCATGGGCCTTTCTGGGAAGGTGGTGTGCCTTCTGGCTTGTCGGTCGATCAGGCCGACGGGAATGTGTTTATTGCGCGTACGGGCTATGGAAGTCAGCCGGCGGTGCTGGTCTTTGGTGCCGGGGGTACAGCGCCCGCGGGTGGGTTGCCCTCCACCCTGGCAGGACCCTCTGAACTGGAACAGTTTGCCTTTGGCTACTTTGCTCCCGCGGATGTAGCGGTGGACAGTGCGTGCACGATCGAAAAAGTGGGCGGTGGGGCATGTACGACGCTTGACCCATCCAACGGCTACCTCTATGTCGATGACAACGAAGCTCAGGTGGTGGATGTTTTCAGGGCTGATGTCGCTAAAACCTTTGAATATGTCTGTCAGTTCAACGGGTTCACTGAAAAAGGCACTAAAGCGTGCTACAAAGACGCAGCGACCGAAGATCCGTCGCCTGAAGTCAAAATTGGTTCTCCAACGGGTGTGGCTGTTGATCGCAAGGGCGACGTGTACATCGCGAGCTCTGCGAACGGGACGGTCTATGAGTACAACGCGGCTGGCGAAGATGTGCGCAAGCTCGATGTGGAATCGCTGCTGAGCGGTGGCCCTCAGTTGGTAGCCGTTGACGGCAAAGGCGATATCTATGTCAACGCATACCAGTCCGGGAAGCTGCTGGAGCTCAAGCGCAGGTCATTTACGGGTGCAGTGGAATCTTCCAAGAAGATTTCCTCCGCGGCGACTGGGTTCGCGTTTGACGTGGCGACTGGTCGGCTGCTGGTCGACGAAGGCCCAGTGATCCTCGAAGACAACGAAGGGGGCGAACCTGTCGCTCGCTTCGGCGAAGGCGTGCTCTCCCAAGGCGCGGGCGTCGGCATCGACGAAGCTTCGGGCGAAGTCTACGCCGGAGACCAGGGCCACCAGGTGGCATATGAGTTCGGTCCCCTGGTGGTGGTCCCGAGCGTCGTGAGTGGCCCGGCCTCCAGCGTGGAAGGGCTGGCCGCGACGCTCACAGGCTCGGTCAATCCGGAAAGCCCAACTTTGGGAGCTACCTGTCACGTGCTCTACGGGCTAACGAGCAGCTACGGGTCGACGGTCCCATGCGCTCCGGAAAGCATCGCGGCGGGCGAAAGCGAAGTCCCGATCACCGCGAGTCTCACGGGACTTGAAAGCAACACGACCTACCACTACCGGATGACCGCGAGCAACGCCAACGGTGTCAATCAGGGCTTTGATCAGACGTTTACAACGCTGACCGAAAAGCCGGTCATATCCGAAGAGCTGGCGACTCCGACGTCGCCGAACGAAGCGATCTTCTCGGCGGCGGTTGATCCCGAGAATGATGAAGCCACGTATCGCTTCGTGTATGGCACGACGACGGTCTACGGACAGAGTTTCCCTGTGGCACACGAACTATCCCTCGCCAACGGCCATACGCCCGTGCCTGTGTCGCTGTCAGTCGGCGAACTGCAGCCGGGTGCCACGTATCACTACGCGATCGAAGCAACCAACGCGGGGGGTAGCCGGACTGGGCCCGATCAAACGTTCACGATGCCGCCGGCCTTGGCACCGATCGTGGTCACGGGAGCCGCCGGCGAAGTGGAACAGAACACCGCGACGATCTCGGGCACAGTCGATCCACAGGGTGTACAGACCACATATGAGTTCGATCTTGGCACCGACACCAACTACGGTGTGCGAGTCTTCGGTGACGCCGGCACCAGCACCGAAGCACAGACCTTCACGCTGGCATTGCGCAGCCTTGCGCCGGGCGTCGTCTACCACTATCGGATGGTCGCAAACAACATATACGGCACCACCTACGGCGCCGATCAGACATTCACGACCACGACATTCCCGACCACGCTGCTCACCGCGCCCAGCTCGGTACCACTGATCGCGACCCCGGCGTTTGAAGAGCCCTCGACGGCGGGTTCGATCGTTCCCAAGCCTCCTGCAAATAAAACCAAGACGAAAAAGAAGAAGGCCAAGACGACCAAGAAGCGCCACAAAGCCAAGAAGTCCTCCAGGGCCCGAAGGGCCTCCAAGGCAGCTCATGGCCACGCCAACGGGAGGAGCAAGTGATGAGCATCCGCGGACTTACCCTCACGGGCCTGGCAACTATCGCCGCGGCCACTGGCGCTCTGGGTGCCGTCAGTACGCAGGCATGGGCCGCCAACACCTACTCCGAAGTCAGCCACTTCGGCACACAGGGCGCGGGCGATGGCGAGCTGTCAAGCCCTACCAGCGTCGCGGTCAACAACACCACCCACAACGTGTACGTTGCGGACGCAGGTAACTATCGGGTTGAGGAGTTCACATCATCCGGCACGTTCCTGGCGGCATGGGGCTGGGGTGTCAAGGACGGTAAAGCCGAAAGCGAGGTCTGCGCGAGTAGCTGCCACGCCGGGCTCAAGGGCCCCGGAGCAGGACAATTCTCTGACCCAACCGAGATCGCGGTCGATAATTCCACCGGCCCCTCAGCCGGCGATGTATATGTCGCGGACGAGAGCAACGGAGTAGTCGAGAAGTTCACCTCCTCGGGGGGATACGTGTCTTCGTTCGGGCCGTACGGCATCGTCTATGGCGTCGCGGTTGACCCCACCGGCAACGTCTGGGTCCACAGAAACGAATATCAAAGCACTTACAAATACTATTACCGCATCTATACCGAGTTCAACGATCTCGGTATAGAAATTGCGTCGGTGAACGCGAATGATGGCGCAGCACCAGGAGACCCGCAGATGGCGGTCAACTCCACAGACAACCTATTCGCGATCAGGGGCGAAGGATACAGTGGATCAGTAATCGAGGAAGAAGTCTCTGGCGATCTAAATCCTCCGTGCAGCTGCGCGACCGGGCTGGCGATCGACGAGGTCTCCAATGACCTATACGTCGCCGAAGCGGGTGGATCGATCGCGGAGTACAGTCCCATGGAACCTGCGGGAACAGTACTTTCCCAGTTCGGAACATTCGGCGATGCCGATGGTGTCGCGATCGACACATCCAGCAACATCGTGTATGTAGCCGATGCATCGGAAGACCGCATTGACAGCTTCCAGGCGCTCGACAATGTCCCAGCTGGTGAAACGCTCCCGATCAGTAATTTGCGGGAAGGAAAGGTCACGCTCAACGCGAGTGTCAACCCCGAAGGGATCCCGGTCACCAGCTGCCAGTTTGAATACGGCCTCACGGTAGCGCTCGGAGGAACGGCGCCTTGTTCGGAACCGCCTGGTTCGGGGAGCGCTCCGGTCGCGATCAGCGCGACCGTGACGGGCCTGGTCGGGGACGCGTACTACCACTATAGGGTCGCTGTGACCAACAAAAACGGGACGAACTATTTCAGTGGGCAGAGATTCCTTTTCATCGAGCCGCCTGCCGTCGATGACGTGCCGGCATTTGCGTCGAACGTCCACCAGTTCGAAGGGACACTCAATGGAGTCATCAACCCCGAGGGCGTCGCGTCCACGTATCATTTCGTATGGGGCAAGACCAGCGCCTACGGGTCGCTGGCACCCTTCGCCGAACTGTATACGCCGGTCAACGGCGTTGATGACTCCGTGGAGCCCCAGCGACTGACAGGCCTGGAACCCGGCACCACCTACCATTTTGCGCTCGTCTCGACCAACTCGGGCGGTACCACGGTTGGTCCGGACGAGACGTTTACGACGCCCGCGATCCCCTTGCCAGGGGTCAGTACCGGAGGGGCATTCGAAGTCACACGCACAGGTGCGACGCTGACAGGAACCGTCAACCCCGAAGGCCAGAGCACCACCTATTGGTTCGAATATGGCACCAGCACCGCCTATGGGCAGCGCTTCCCCGCGACAGAAGCCGCGGCGGGCGAATTCGTGGGTGCGCAGAGCGTCGCGATCGCCTTGCCAAACCTGCAGCCTGGTACGACCTACCACTACCGGCTGGTGGCCCATGACGGCGCAGGTGCGGTCTATGGCGCCGACGATACGTTCGTGACGTCCGAATTCCCGACGTCAGTGGTCGCCGAGGTCCAGATCCTCAAGGCGCCGCTGGGGATCAACCCTAAGACGGGATCCGGCACGACGAAATCAAAAGGCAAAGGCAAACATTCGAAGAAACATTCGAAGAAAAAGGTCAAAGCCAAAAAGAAGGCGACGAACAAGAAGAAGCGGTAGAAGAGCGACTGGATGATCGAACGCGCTCGACGAAGCGGGGGCGAGACTCCACGACCGAGCTCGCGCTACGCACATGCTCGATGTCTGGGATTCCGGTCGAAACAATCTGTAGTGCGGGTGTGGCTCAACCCGTGAGATGGCTTGGCGCCTAATTTGCGCGGGTGTTGCGTAGGCGGAGAGAGATGGTCGGGTCCGGTCCCCGAACTCAGGAGGGATCCTCCCCCTGGGGCCTCTGATTGTGCCTATACTTAGTCGCGCCGGGGCAACTGCCAGTGTGGTGGCTGCCGAGGGCACATGGGAGACGGGCTGGGCGACTTCGGTCTTGATTAGCTGCATCGGAGAGCGATGTGAGAGGAGCGCATGGCTTCAACGCGACGACCCCAAGGTGGTCGGCTCGTTGTGTCGGGCGGGAACAGCGGACCGTCATGAAGACGGGCGTGTATCGGATCCTGGGGCTGCCGGTGGTGCTAGCCACGCTGGTTGCATACTCGCTGTTGGCGGTGTCCGCGGCATCGGCGTCGGTATCGGCGGCTCCGGGGTTCACGGTCACCGCCTATGCGGCGCCTACGATCTTCTCGCCTGAATACGTTGGACAGGCGACTAACGATGGCACAAAGTCCAACTACTACATGGTTTGGGTGAGGAATTCGGGGAGCGTGGCGACCGATGGGAGCCCGATCACGATCGCTGACACGTTGCCGGCGGGCTTGGTGGCGCAAGAAATTAATGCCGTGAACTTTGTGGCCGATGAAAGTAGCGAAGGCTTTTCGTGCGTGGCGAGCACCCTGACATGCACGTATAGTCCGGCGCTGAAGCCCGGTGAAACGCTGATTATGCGTATCAAGGTGTTGGTGGCGCCTGGGACGTTGAGTCCGGTGGTGAACACCGCGACGGTGTCGGGCGGCGGCGCCACGACACAGTCGAGCGTGATCTCGAGCGCGATCGGAACGGCGGCGCAGTCAGCCGCGGTGCCGTTTGGGTTTGGGAGCGTCACCGCGCAGCTGGCGGGGCTCGATGGTCTGACCGATACCCAGGCCGGCAACCATCCATATGAGACGACGCTTTCCTTCAGTGCCAACACCGCGTATCTGCAAACCAGTACCAGCGCGAACCTCAATGAAACGGGGCCATATCCGGCGGGTGGGCTTCCGGGTCATTCGGGTGAGATCAAGGATGTCGTGGTGGATCTTCCGCCAGGTGTTGTGGGCGATCCACAGGTGGCACCGAAGTGCCCGCAGTATCTGGTGACGGGTACAGGTACGGCGCGTGGATCAGCTGGCGCGGCGTTGCATTGTCCGCCGAGCAGCCAGGTTGGGATCGCGACGATCGATCTGGAGCCGATCTCGCTGAGAGGGACGAGCTCAGTGAAGTCTGGGTTCAGCCTTACCGCGCTGCAGACTGAGCCGATCTACAACATGGTTCCTGATAAGGGCTATCCGGCGGAGTTTGGCCTTGAGATCGCGGGAGCTCCGGTGACGTTGCTGATCAATGTCAACCAGGAAACCAACTACGGTTTGCGAGCGATAATTTCAGGCATTCCGGGTGTGTCGGGTCTCGTAGGCATGACGGCGACGTTCTTTGGGACGCCGGCGACGGATGAAAACTTCGAAAACCCCTCGTTCAACGTAGGTGAACCAGTGGCGTTCCTCGACGATCCTGTGGATTGTGCGGGCGGCGAAGAGGTCACGAACGTGAGCATGGATACGTGGCAGCGTCCTGGGGCGTGGCTGCCCGATGGGCAGCCTGATCTGAGTGAACCGAACTGGGTACATTCGCGCGCGACGACGTCCCCATCGATCACTGGATGTGATCTACTGCCATATAGTCCGGCTCTGGAAGTATTACCAGACACGACGCAGGCGGATGAGCCGACCGGACTCTCGGTCCGCATGAAGATCCCGCAGGCCCAGCAGCAGGCGCCGTTGCTGATCACGCCGGAGCTCAAGAATATTACAGTGACGCTACCGCAGGGCCTATCGATCTCATCATCGGCCGGCGAAGGGCTGCAGGGCTGCGACGATGAACAGATTGGGCTGGAATCACCCTTGCCTGGCACATGTCCCTTAAGCTCGGTGTTGGGCACAGTGAAGGTCATTACTCCGTTGCTCACGGCACCGTTGACCGGCTATGTGTATCTCGGGATGCCAAACTGTAACCCGTGCTCTAACGCCGACGCGGCGGACGGGAACATGTTCAGGATCTTCGTCGAAGCGCAAGGGTCGGGTGTCGTCGTCAAGAAGCAGGGCACCGTCTACGCCGAACCTGTAACCGGTCAGTTGACGACGACGTTTACCAACGATCCACAGCTGCCGTTTAGTGAACTGGAACTGCGTTTCAAGAGCGGGCTGCGTGCCCCGTTGGCGATGCCCGAGACCTGTGGCAAGTATACGACCACCACCGATATGGTGCCCTGGAGCGCTCCGGTCACACCAGATGCCAACCCGGTCTCGCAGTTCAACGTGGATTGGAATGGCGAAGGTGGAGCGTGCCCGTCGACGTTGCCGTTCGCGCCGACATTGAGCGCTGGTACGGCTAACGCGAGTGCCGGACAGTACAGCCCATTTACGGTGACCTTCGGCCGCGAAGACGAGGAGCAGGACCTCTCGGCGATGCAGGTGCAGATGCCTCCCGGGCTGCTCGGGCGGGTCGCGAGCGTGCAAATTTGCCCGGAGCCCCAAGCGTCGCTGGGAACGTGTCCAGCAGAATCGAAGATCGGCGAAATCACTGTGGCTGCGGGGCCAAGCACGCATCCCTTCTATGAGAAAGGACTGCTGTACCTCACCGGCCCCTACAAGGGCGCGCCGTTCGGGCTCAGCATCGTGGTGCCAACGAAGGCAGGACCGTTCAACCTCGGCAACGTCATCGCAAGGGCGGCGATCAGCGTCGACCCGCTGACCACGGCAGTGACCGTGACGACCGATCCGCTGCCGCAGATCCTCAACGGCGTCCCGCTGCGACTACGATCGGTGAACGGCACGGTGAACCGCGAACACTTCATCTTCAACCCTACCGACTGCGACGATATGGCGGTCACCGCCACAGTCACCGGCGCCAAGGGCGCGCGGGCGCACGTTTCGGTGCCGTTCGCGGTCTCGGGCTGCCACGGTCTGCCATTCAGTCCCCACTTCGATGTTTACACCTCGGGTCACACCTCGCGGGCCGACGGAGCCGAGCTGATCGCAAGGCTGGTCTACCCGTCCGCGCCTCAATCCAACGTCGCCCGCGCCAGGATCGTACTGCCCAAGCAGCTTCCTTCCAGACTGACGACACTGCAGAAAGCGTGCCCCAGCGCGCAGTTCAAGGCCAACCCCTCGGCGTGCCCGCCTGAATCGAGGATCGGCTACGCGGTTGTGCACACTCCGCTGCTGGCTGTGCCGCTGCAAGGTCCGGCCATCTTCGTCAGCCACGGGGACGAAGCGTTCCCCTCCCTTCAAGTGGTGTTGCAGGGCGACAACGTGACGATCGAACTGACGGGCGTCACGCGCATCGCGAACGGGGTCACGACTACGACATTTGAAACTGTTCCCGACGCGCCGTTCAGTTCCTTTGAATTAGCGCTGCCCGCGGGGCCCGACTCGGCCTTGGCCGCGAACGGGAACCTGTGTAAAGAGACGAAGACGATGACGGTCGATGAGAAGGTGACGGTCAACGTCGACGGGCACAAGAGGAAGGTCACGCGCAAGGTCAAGCGACAGGCCCCGACCAGACTGGTCATGCCCACCGAATTTGTCGCTCAAGACGGCGCAATGATCAAGAAGAACGCCGACATCAGCGTGATGGGCTGTGCCAAGCGTAAGTCCCCGAAGAAGGCTAAGCGTTAGATACGATGGCCCCGTGGATGGGCTGTCGCTCTGGTCAGATACTACTTCGGCCTAGTAAATAGGCGTCAGGCGGCTTTGGCGTAGCTGACTTGTTTCTCCTCGAAGTAGTTGGCGACGATGCGTGGTGTTCGTTGGCGTGAGCGTAGGTAGCTGCGCGTCTCGCCGATCAGCTCGTCCTGGGTGTGGGGCCGGCGGCGGCCGAGGGCGTTGGTCTTGACGTCCTGGTTGAGCAGCTCGGTCGGGTTGAGCGCTGGTGCGTAGCCGGGCAGGAACTGCAGCTCGATCTCCTCGGCGTGCGCTTGGACCCACTGTTTCGCCTTCTTGGAGCGGTGCACGGGGTGCCCGTCCAGGATCAGGATGATCTTCTGTCCTTTGCTCTGGCGGATCAGGCGGTTTAGGAAGTCGATGAACACGGAGGCGACGAATTTGTCCTTGAACACCCGGAAGGAGAGGTGTCCCTTGTTGGAGATCGCGGAGATCACGTTCGCGCCGAACCGCTGGCCGGTGCCCTCGATCACCGGGGTTTCCCCGACTGGGCTCCACGACCTGCCGGCGGTGTGATCAGAGCGCAAACCCATCTCATCCGCCCACAAGATCAGGGATTTCTCGCGGTGAGCACGCTCTTTGATCGCGGGGTAGCGCTCATCAAGCCAACGCGCGACAATCTCGGGGTTCTGCTCAAACGCCCGCCTGGCGGGCTTCTGCGGGCTGAACCCCCACGCCCGCAGATACCGTCCCGCGGTCTTCTCCGCGACACGGATCCCATACCGCCTGTCGATCAGCTCGCACACCAACGCGCGGGTCCACAGAAACCCCGGGAGCTTCGAGCTGGTCAGGGTTCTTCTCCCGGATCGCCTTCGCGATCTGCGCCTGCTGAGAGGCCGTGAGCGCCGTCTTCTCCCCAGGGCGCCGGCCCCGCTTGCCCGCCGCGAGCGCCTGATCCCCGCCAAGACGCTGAGCGCGCACCCACTCGCTCACCGACTGACGCGAAACATCAAGCAGCCCCGCGACCTCAGTCTGAGAACGCCCCTCCCCAACCAGCGCAACAGCACGCCGACGAAGCTCCTCCTGCGCCTCCTGCCCCAGCCGCCTCGCATCCCGAGTCCTCACACACCAAAACCTACCAGCCCCGTCGGACGTTTACTGGGCCGGAGTAGTAACTCGTTCCTCTCTGTCTGCTCGACCGGCTCCTTCTTGTCGGTCGGCTCGGTGGGATCGGCGCTGTCGATCGGCTCAGTCGGATCGTTCGCCTCGGCGTTCTCGATCGGCTCGGCCGGGTCTCTGGGCTCAGTGCTCTCGGCCGGCGCCAAGGCATCGGTGCTGTCTGCAGGCGCAACCGGTGCGATTCTCGGTGAGCAGGAGGATCGGCAGGTAGCTACCGCTCTGGCGAGCGCCCTGCTCGCTATGACCGCAGGTCTGATTCTCCAGAGGACGTTGGCGCGCCGAGCAGACTGACCGTCAGCTGGTCGGCGCCTTCGCGCAGCTCGTGGATGCTGCTCGAGAGCAGCTCGTCGGTGATGTGGGCACCGTCGCCACGCTCGGCGGCGAGCAGCGCGGCGCGCCGGAGCACCTCGCGGATGAATGCGGGTGTGGCGCCCTCAGTCGCGGTGATGAAGCTGGCCTGGTCGCGTATCTCCAGCTGCAGACCCTCGCCGTAGAGGTCGAGCAGGCGGCTGCGGCCCTCCTCGTCGGGCAGGGGCATGCTGACAGCGAGATCGATGCGGCCCGGGCGAGCAGCGAGCGCCGGCTCGATCACCTCGGGGCGGTTGGTGGTGAGCACGAAGACGACGTCGGTGTCCTCGTTGAGCCCGTCCATCTGGTTGAGCAGCTCGAAGAGCACGCTGGTGGGCTGACCGCGCATGCGGTTCTCTGCGACCAGGTCGACATCCTCCAGGACGAGCATCGCGGGTGCCAGCTCCCTTGCCATCTCACACGCTGGGCCCACCGCTGCCAGCGCATTGCCTGTCAGCAGCAGCACGGTGCGGTCAGGCATCAAGTTCGACAGGTACATGACCGTCAGCGTCTTGCCTGTTCCGGGCGGGCCATGCAAGAGCAGGCCACGCTTGAGGTGCCGGCCAGAGGAACGCAAGGCCTCAGCGTGTTCGCTGAACGTCTTTGTATGACGCTCGATCCGCTCCAGTACCCCGGCGGGGTAGACGATCTGCTCACGGGTCACGGCTGGGAGCTTCTGCACCGCTACGCCGACACCACCGAAGGGTGAGCTGGAGAGAACGAGGATCCGGCCACGGTAAGGGTTGTACTCCACCATCAGCCGCTCGATCTCGCCAAGCAGTCGCTCGGCGCTCGCGCGCTCGCGCGCCATGATCTCCATCCCGAGCTCCGCCTGACGGGGGCCTTGATCGGAGCGCTTGAGCATCAGCAGCAGGGGCTCCTCTACGTCCGTGATCAGCCATAGGCCCGCCGCGACACACATGATCCGGCGCTCGCCGACCTCCACTGGCTCATACTCGATCGGCCCGACATCCCCTTCGTCTGAATTCCACGGTGAGCGCGGCCCGTCCTTGACGAGCTCTGCGAGCCCGACCCTGTATCCATGGGTCATCGGCAGGCCGATCAGCTGAGCCTGGCGTTCTGGCGTATCCAGGTAGGCGTCAATCGCCACCTGGAAGTTGGCTCGCTGGTATCCCTCGAGCGCACGCGAGACGACCGGCAGACCACTGGTATCTCCACCGAGGTGCTCACGCAGACGATCGCCCAAGCCTCCGCCTGACTGCTCGTAGCTGAAAGCCTGGGACCACTCAGCCAGCTGCACAAGCGAGCGTGCGAGCGCCTCTGGCGTAGGGTTCTCCATCGGTCGCACGGTACAGGAGCGCAGGCCAAGGATCGAGCTCCAACTCCAACCTCCAAGGCGGGTACGCTGCGCGTATGCGAGTCGATACGGCCCACTGCCCCTTTTGCGGCGAGGCGGGCATGTTCTGGTTCGGCGCGGAAGATCGTAACCGTGAGATCAGCGAGGAGCGATTTGCCTACGCGCGTTGCCAGGTGTGTGGCACGGTCTTCATGGTCGCTGTTCCGGCTGACCTCGATCGTTACTACGCCGACGACTACTACAAGTTCGATCCCGATGGCGAGCCGTCATGGAAGAGGGAAGAGTCGGTCACCGAAGCTGCCTCTTACCGGGTCGCGTTGTTGAGACGTTACGTGACCCCCGGGCATCTGATCGAGATCGGCGCGGGGACCGGGGCATTCGCGTCGGCTGCGCAGAGCGCCGGCTTCGACGTGAGCGCGATCGAGATGGATCAGCGTTGCTGTGAGTCTCTGGGCGAACACGGGATCACAGCCATCTGCAGTGACCGGCCCTTGGAGGTCCTCGAGTCGCTCCGGCTGGCTCGCGCGGTGGCGCTGTGGCATGTGCTCGAGCATCTCTCCAACCCAGCCGAAGTCCTCGAGTGTGTCGCCGACAAGCTCGAGCCGGGGGGAGTGCTGGCCATCGGCGTTCCCAACCCGCGCTCGCTTCAATTTCGCCTGCTGAAAGCCCGGTGGGCACATCTGGATGCCCCTCGGCATCTATGCCTGATCCCGCCTGATGCTCTCCTGCAGAAGGGGGAGGAGCTGGGTATGCGATGCGTGGAGATGACAACCAACGACCCAGATGGGATCGCGTGCAACGAGTTCGGGTGGATCAAGGCCTTCCAGTCACGGCCGGCCCTCGGTACCGCGCGGAGGGGCGCCGGTGTCGCGATCCTGGCCACACGCTGCGTCATGGCACCGATCGAGCGCACCGGCAATCGAGGGTCCGCCGTCACGCTGCTCATGCGCAAGCAGCCGTAGTTCAGGGTACGGGTGGGTCCGCGAGTAGCGGCCGCACGCGTGCCGCAAACCGCTCCGGGTCGACAAGGTGAAGCATGTGGCCGGTCCCGTCCCAGAGCTCGACGTGCGCGACGCGCGTGAGGCCTGTAAGCCAGGCCGCATAGTCCGGTGATGGCGGCGAGCCGTGCAGCGATAGGAGTGGTGCTGTGCTGCGGGGCAGGATTGCCTCGGCGATCGCGGTCAGTTGCTCTGGAGGGGTGGTCAGCAGCGCGTCCCAGATTCCGAGGACGACCTCGCGCGGAAACGCCAGGACCCTGCGTTCGAAGTTCTCGATCCCCGTATAGGGCTCAAGCTTGAGAGTGCGGTCGATCGCCAGCAGAGCCTCCATCGTGCGCTGGCTGCGCAAGTCGTCGGCATGGGCCTGCACGAGCCCGGCGAACTCGCCGAACCGCAGCGACTGGTCGACGCAGACGACGGCACGCGCACCGTGCGCCGCCGCATATACGGCGGCGATGCTCGCACCCAGGGAGTGACCGACGATCGCGGGCTCCCCGAGCGCCACCTCCTCGACGACCGCCCGCACGTCACCGACCAGCGACACCATCGAGTACTCCGCGGCGTGGGAGGAAGCCCCGTGACCACGTAGATCCAACCGCACGCACGTGAACTCCTCGGCAAGCAGCGTGGTGACCGGATCCCAGGTCTGCCGGAAGGAAGTGAGGCCATGCACAAACACGACCAGAGGGCCGTGGCCCGCGACGTCGTAGGCAATTGTGGGCCCGTCGTCCCGCTGCAGGGTCCAGGCGCGCCTCAGCTCCGTCATGCTCGATGCACCGTTGTGTCAGGGCGCGCTGGACCGTCGAAGGTGACGATAAAGCCATCGCCCAGCGTTGGTGGCGGCCACATCATTCAGTCGGAGACTAACTAACCACCACAACCAGAGCCAACCACCGTGGGCCGATCGCCTCCCACATGCACCTATCCGTTTCGGTGACCAGACGTTAGAGTGAGAAAGCCATGAGTCCGCGACACTCCAGAGCATCGCTAACTGTCGCGCTCGTAGTGTTCTTTGGTGCGTTGGGAGCGTTTGTGATGCCTATCGGAGCTCAGGCGAGTTGCATTTCCGGCCGCAAGCCCGGCGAACCATGCGAAGGACGAGCCCTCGAACATTGTGTCGTCCCTGCGCTTGCTGGCGATAGCTTGAAGGTGGCTCAAGCTTCGTTGCGCGAAGCTGATTGTAGCTTGAGCAAGCTGCGCAGACCGCACGAGCGTCATGGCGCACTTGTGGTTGTTCGCCAGAGCCCAATGCCCGGTAAGAGACTCGCGCACGGAGCTGCGATTGCGGTCACACTTGAACCTGCGAAGCACAAAGGACACTGACCAGCCGCGTCGGTCAAGCCTCTTGGAAAAATCGACATCTCGGCTTTCTACATTTGTTCATCGAGCTGTCGCGCAACCCGCGTGGCACGTCTGGCAGATCGACACCAGGACGGGTAGGACGGGTAAGATGCTATCTTACGTCCATGCGTACCACCATCTCCACGAAGGGCCAGATCGTTCTCCCCGCGGAGTTCCGTACTGCGGACGGCATCAGGCCTGGTGAGGAGTTCGAGGTCGACCGAGTGGGCCCCGATGAGTACCGGCTCACCCGGCTGACGCCACCGCCTAACCGTGGTTTGGTTGAGTGGCTGCGGTCGTGTCCGGATGACGGCTGGTTCGTAGAGATTGAGTCCGAGTCAACCGACTCGCTTTAGCTGATCGCAGTGGCGCGCTATCTGGTTGACGCGAATGTCCTCTCGGAGGCGACCAAGCCCGCCCCAGACCAGCGCGTTGTCGATTGGCTCGGGCGCAATGAGCCCGAGCTAGCCGTAGGCCCGGTGATCCTGGGAGAGATCCGTTTCGGCATTCTGCTGCTCCCGCCTGGTCGTCGCCGAAGCCGGCTTGAGCGCTGGTTCGAGGACGGAGTGCAGAGGTTGCAGTGCATCCCGTGGGAGGCCTCGACGGGACTGCGCTGGGCTGAGCTGCTCGCGACACTCCGCGCGAAAGGGCGGGCCATGCCGATCAAGGACAGCCTCATTGCCGCTACAGCACTGGTGCACGATCTGGCGGTCGTGACCCTCAACCAGCGCGACTTCGATGCCGCAGGCGTGATCGTCGTCGATCCGGTGGTAGAGCCTGGCCACTGATAGCTGCCTCACGAAACGCCCGAGCGGCGTCATAAAGACCTGGCGGCCCGGCGCGCCGCCGAAGGAGTGGGCGCGCGAGTGAACGCTTCATCAGCACCGCGCCGAGGGGGCTGTGGGCTGCCGCACCTACCCGCGCGGTGTGCTCAGGCGCTCAGCCGTTGCGCAAGCGAAATGACTGGTGCGAGCGTGGGGGTGGCTGGGCCGCGTAGCTGGCCTTCGTCGAGTGTGAGTGCGCGGTCTGTGCCGAGTAGGCCGGTGCTTTCTTCGACGCTCATCAGGATCGCGATTCCGTCGTCCGCCAGTGAGCGCAGTAGCGCGAGGATGGGGTCGCGTTGGAGTAGGTCGACGCCGTTGGCTGGTTCGTCGATGACGAGTAGCGCGGGGCTTGAGGTGAGTGCTTGTGCGATTGCTATGCGGACGGTCTCGGCGCCGTCGAGTTCGTCTTGGTAGAGGTGGGCACAGCTCTGGGCGTCGGTGCGTTCGAGTGCTTGCACTGCTCGTTGCTTTGCGATTGAGGCGGGTACGCCTCGTGCGAGCTGGGCTGTGATTAGCCCTGTGATGACGGGTGCTGAGTTTGCGCCGTGGCGCAGCGCGGCTGGGCCGCAGAGTGGGGGGTGGCAGTAGCCGATCGTCTCGCCCAGTGCGTCCGGGTAGCTGGCGAGCTCCGTGCCGGTAGCGCTTACTGATGTGCTGGAGCTCGAGCAGGCTCATGGTTGGCTCTCGCGTTCCTGGATTGCGAGCCTGAGCTCGCGGCGGGCGTGGATGTGCAGATGCAAGGGCGATGGGCGTCCGGCGCAGCGGCTTTGATTACGCTCCACAGTTCTGGACCCCATGAGGAGGAGATTCTTTTGCCGTTGACTCAGACGCAGCTCGCTGGCGCTGTCGCTGATCGTGCCGAGATCACCAGGGCCGAGGCCAAGCGTGTGCTTGATGCTCTCGAGGAGGTTGTGCTCGATGAGATCGCGAGCGCGGAGAAGGTCAAGATCGGCGGGCTCGTTCAGCTGACGGTTCGTGTGAAGCCCGCGACGAAGGCGCGTAAGGGTCGCAACCCCGCGACTGGCGAGGAGATCACGATCGCGGCGAAACCCGCGAGCGTGGATCTGCGTGCGCGGGCGCTGACCAAGGGCAAGGCGGCGCTGCCGTCGGTACAGAAGGCACGACGACGACTCGGAAGCTGACCGCAGGAACTGCTGCGCCCTGACGGTGTGCCCCATTCGTGAGTGAGTCAATCGCGGCGCTGCCGAACGACACTCGCGCGCCGGGTCCTGGACCGCTGATCTTGGATGCAGCGCGAGCGCGGCGGGCTGCTACCGGCGTGGCTGCTCGGCGAGCCACTCGTCGAGCATCGAGCGCGTGAAGCGGATCGTCGAGTGCAGCCGGCTGGGGTTCGTGAAGACCGCCTTAAAGACCGCCTGGTAGTCAAGATCGACGTTCAGCTGTGAGGGCTTGATGGTCTGCTGGTCGGTCACTTCCACGCGATCGCTGCTTTCGCGTAGTCGGGCATTTCGATGGACAGTCGCTGCAGGCCTTTGTCGGAGTGACCCTCGAACAGTGGCATCGTTGCCTCCCTTACGCCTCGCTCATCGCTTTCACCTACTCATGGTTGGCTACGCGGCGCGAGAGGTTGAGGCGACGTCTTCAAGTGTCTGAGTGTGGCGTAGGGCGCGACTGAGACGCCTGCGTTCTCGTCTTGCCACAGCGCGGCGGCGTGCGACGCCGATGAGCGGGAGGAGCGGCCCGGGATCACCTTTGAGCGTCGAAACGATCGTCCACCGGATGGCGCTGCCGGTGGGGATGAAGTCATACGGCGCGAGCTGGCCGTCGAGCACTTCCCCGAGGCGCGGTCGCAGCCGTGGTGCGTGCGCCAGCCGGCTTGCGGTCAGGCGTCTCAGCGCATCCACTGGGTCGGGGCGCGCCAGTTCCGCCGCCCAGTGGAACATCTCTATGCGCTTCAGGTCACGACGACGCCACCACGTCTCCAAATCTGGCGGATCGGCACCCACGACCGCACGCGAGAGCTCATACGCGTCATCCAGCGCGTCGGCGATCCCAAAGCCTGCGAAGAAGTCCTTGTGATGACCCGCGTCACCGATCAGGGCCCATCCCGGCCCCGCCGAGACACGGAAGTAGTAGCGCGTCTTGAGCATCCCTCGTACCTTGCTGGTCGGCTCCTGGGCTGCAATGTGGGGGGCGATCGATGGGCACGAGCGCACACTTTCCAGATAGGCCGAGGTGTGCTCGGCCCGATGGCGTGCCGCCCGATCGACCGTCGGCGTGCTCGCGATCAGCAGAAGGTCGCCATCTGTTGGAAAGACCACGTACGCGTCCTGGTCACGGTAGATGTTCGCCAGGTGGCTTGGGTCCCAGGAGTTCGGGCGAGGCCAGTAGGCCCAGTAGCAGGCACGGGGGCCGTCATAGCCCAGGTACTCGCTAGCGCTGGCCAGCTTGGCGATGGTGGAGTTGCGCCCGTCCGCACCGACAACCAGATCCGCGTGCAGCCGTTCGTGGGGGCGGCCGTCGCGCTGGACTTCGACTCCGCACACGCGCCCATCCTCGGAGCGCAAGAGATCGACCACCTTGCTGCTCGCTTGCAGATCGGCGCCGGCCTCCACGGCCGCTTCCTGTAGCAGGCAATCCAACGTCTCGCGTCTTAGGCAGTGTGCAGCGCGATCAGGCCCGTAGGGCAGCTGCACTTCGTGCTCGTCAAAGGACAGGCGCACCATGCGCAGCGCAGGCGAGAGCTCTCGCACAGCGGTGCCGACGCCGAGGCGGTCGAGCTGATCCATCCCGGGTGGCTGGATCAGGTGGGTCGAAATCGGCGGGGTGCTGGGCAGACGCGCCGCATCGAGCAAGGCCACCGACAGTCCGGCTTTGGCGAGGTGGTAGGCGAGCGAGGCACCGGAGCAGCGCGCGCCGACGATGACCACGTCGAATGTGGCCTGGTTCGCCTCTCCCATCTCAGGAGAGCTCGACGCTGCGGCTCGCGTGGATCGGGTCACGCAACAGCCGGCGCAAGGGAACGCCTAGCCCGTAGCTCGCGACCCTTCGCCCGGGTGTGATGATGAGAAAGACTGAGTTCTGGATCCTCGAGCTCACCGTGAGAGGTGATGGCCTTCAGGCGCTTGGTCTTGAGCAGCCGGGCGATGCGCGGATCCTCACGCGCGCATACCTCGGCCCCGCCCTGGAAGGCAACATGGAAAGGGGGCCCGACAGGGAAGCGGCGCACCGGGATGCAGATCGCGACACGACCGCCCGCAGCGATGTTGCGGGCCTTTATGCTCGACCGCAGGGTGCAGACATAGAGCAGGCCCTCGACCTCTACGTAGAGCACACCGACGACGTGGGGAACATCGGCTTGGGAGGCGCTCGCCAGCATGCAGAACGAGCCCCGTTTGATTGCTCGCGTGACGAGCTTGCGCTGCTGGGCATCGGCCGTGTCGTTAGTCATGTCGCTCCTAAACGTATCCGCAGGTAACCTGCGTAACTATCTAGACTGCGCACATGTCAAGCCGCGACTCGACCGACAGTGAGCGAGCGATGACGCTCATCGCGGTGCTACGGCGCACCGCGCGGGTGATGATCGACGAGATGACAGAGCAGATGGAAGCGGCCGGCTATGCATGGGCCCCGGCGCGTCACTACCCGGTTTTCGAGGGAATCGACCCCGAGGGCACGCGCCTGACCGTGCTGGCAGCCCGTGCAAGGATGACCCACCAGGCGATGGCGCAGCTCGTCACAGAGCTGGAGGAGCGCGGAATCGTGGAGCGAGTTGCCGACCCATCCGACGGACGTGCACGACTCGTGCGGCTCACCGACGAGGGACGGCAAAGGGTCAAGACCGCGCTACAGGAGATCGCGATCATCGAGGCACGATGGAACCAACGATGGAACCATGCCGGGCTCGAGGGCGACCTGCGCACCGCACTGGAGGCAGCGCTGCGGGAGGCCGAGGCCTCCGTCTGACCACGTCGTCCTCGGTGACCAAGGCAGGTTACGATTTCACGCCAGTCGGTCCTAGGCGCGCTCGCTTTCGGTCGAGGGAGCAGGCTGGGTGGGAGGGCTCCGGTTGGGATAGGGTTGGCCTTTCGGCGAGCGGGGAGCGTAATGGGTACCTACACATACGATCAGGCTTGGCAGGACGAGCGTGAGCGCCTCGCGGGGATCGAGCGGCTGTGGGACGAGGGCACGTTCGCGTTGCTCAAACGCCTGGGTGTCGGGCCGGGATCGCGTGTCGCCGAGGTCGGCGCGGGTGGTGGCTCAGTCGTGGAGTGGCTGTCTGAGCGGGTCGGCGAAACCGGTCGCGTGTTCGCTGCCGATGTCTACCTGAAGTTCCTCGGGCCGCTCGCGGGCGGTCCGGTGGAGGTCGCCGAGCACGACATTACCGCGACGCCTTTGCCCGAGGGCGAGTTCGACGTCGTCCACGCGCGCCTGCTAATCGAGCACGTCGGTATGGGTGCGCTGCCCAACCTGCTCGCGGGGGTGCGACCGGGTGGGTTGCTCGTGATCGAGGACTACGACACAGCCTTGCCCGTCACGTCGTATCCGCCACACCCGGACGCCGAGCGCATGGCGAGCGCCCAGCGCGTGACGGACGCGGTGTTCGACCTGATGGCCTCGATGGGACACGACGGGGAGTGTGGCCGCAAGCTGCCGAGCGAACTCGAGGCGCTGGGGCTAAAGGACGTGCGGGCCGAGGGTCGCGTGCGTCTGGTCGGTAGTGGAACGCCGGACACTGCTTTCTTTAGCCTGTCTCTGGAGACACTGCGCGAAGCGCTCGTTAGCTCGGGGCGCGCGCGTGATGAGGAGATCGAGGAGCGCCTCGCGGACCTAGCGGAGCCGGGATACACATTCCTGAGCCCCATCCTCGTCGCCTGCCACGGCCAGCGGGCAAGCGGGTCAAACTAGCACACGTTCGGCACGCCGTTGGACATATGCGTCAGGATCTAGTGTGGTGTCTTGCAATTAGTTGTGGTTTGTGGTAGGGTGGTGTATGCGTCTACCTACACCAGCACTGCCACTGTCTGATAGTCATCGAGAGGTCCTTGAAGCGCTCGCAAAGTCGGGGGTTAGCTCGCATCGCGATGTGCAGCGTGCGCGGGCGTTGCTGTTGGCTGGCGATGGTCAGCCCAACACCTATATCGGCGCGAGGGTGGGGGTTTCACCGAGCACCGTCAAGGCATGGCGGGAGCGTTTTTCCCAGGACGGGCTGAAGGCGTTCGGCGCGGTACGTCCGGGCCGGGGGCGCAAGCCGTCGATCCCGGCGCAGAAGGTGCAGGAGATCGTGCACGCCACGCTGCACGAGAAGCCTGCGGGCGAGACGCACTGGAGTTGCCGGTCGATGGCCAAGGCGCAGGGTGTCAGTCCGGCGACGGTGCAGCGGATCTGGTCCGCGCGCAAACATCCGTTGACGCTGGTCCGGTCCCGAGCCAATGACCACGAATCCCTTGTGTTCATGCCGAATATAGCTCTGCGTGGGCGATGCCGGAGGAGGGACTCGAACCCCCGACACGCGGATTATGATTCCGCTGCTCTAACCGACTGAGCTACTCCGGCGGGGCAGCGCAGTTTAGCCTCGTGGAGATGACCAACCCGATCAGACTGCTTGCGGTCCCCAACATCTCGGAGGGTCGCGACGCTTCAGTGATCAAGGCGATCGGCGATGCCTTCACTGCCGCAGGCACCGTTCAGCTCCTGGACGTGCACAGCGATCCCGATCACCACCGCTCTGTCTACACGCTTGCAGGTGAGCCCGGCTCGCTCTCAAGCGCGCTGCTGGCGGGAGCGAAGGTGGCCGTCGAGTCGATCGACATCTCAGACGGGCGCGGCGTGCATCCCCATGTGGGTGTCGTGGATGTGGTGCCCCTTGTATATCTGGACCCACACGCACGCGGGGCGGCCTTTGCCGAGGCGCTCGTCACCGCCGACATGATCGGCGAGCACCTGCACATGCCGGTCTTCCTCTATGGGCCCTTCGCCCAGGGACGCTCAAGAGCGCAACTGCGCGCGGGCGGCGCCAAGGGCCTGGCACAGCGGTTGCGCTCGAGCACGCTAAATCAAGATTTCGGCCCACATGACCTGCATCCCAGCGCTGGAGCTGCGCTCATCGGTGCGAGGCCTCCGCTGGTCGCCTTCAACCTCGAGCTGGAGCCTGGGGCCACGGTCCAGGAGGCCCAGCGGATCGCTGCGCTGGTGCGCGAGGGCGGCGAGGAGGGGCTGCCCGGGCTGCGAGCGATCGGTGTCTGGCTGGCCGCCAAGGAGACCGCCCAGGTATCGATGAACGTCGAGCAGCCTTACGAGGTTCCCTTGAGGGCGGTCATCGAAGCTGTTCGCCGGCACGCTCAGATCGCCGGCGCCGAGCTGATCGGGCTTGCGCCAGGGGCGGCCCTCGAGGGCTTCCCCGACGATGTGCCGATGCCCGGCTTCGATCCCTCCAGGCACCTGCTGGAGAACGCGCTGGCGGAAACCTGATCGAGAACGCACTAGGGTTCTGAGCGATGCCACAGACAAGGCGCAAGCGCAAGACCAAGCACAGGGGCAACGCCGCCGGAGCGATCGAGTCGCGCGGGCGCACCGGCCGCAAGCCGACATCTGCGGAGAAGAGCGTGAAGGGTCGCGAAGCGGCGCAGGCCAAGGCGGCCAAAGTCGCCCGGTACGATCGGCCTCCAACCTGGTCTGGCGCGATCTGGAGAGCGCTCGCCGCAGCCGTGATGATGCTCGCGCTCAGCCTGGCGCTCACCAAACGGCCCACCACGTCGTTCATCCTCTTCCCGATCGTGCTGCTGATGTACATACCGCTCAGCTACTACACCGATCAGTGGCTCTTCAAGCGCCGGATGCGCAAGGCAGGCAAGAGCCCCGGCAAGACGAGCTCCAAATGAGGCTGGACATCAGGAGCTTCACGGTCGGTCCTGTCCAGGAGAACTGCTACATCGTGCGGGCCGGCCCAGAGGCCCAGGCGGCCGTGATCGTCGACCCCGGCGAGGAGTCCCAACGTCTGTTGGAGGCCATCGATCAGCTCGGCGTCCAGATCGAGGCGATTCTCATCACCCACTGCCACTTCGATCACATCGGCGCGGTCGCGCCCCTGGCGCGGGCGACCAAAGCCCCGGTTCACTGCCCAGAGATCGAGCGCATCGTGCTCTCAGACATCGACAAATGGGTTCCTCCCGGCTTTGGGCCGTTCGAGAGCTGGGAGCCCGAGCGAACCCTGAGCGGCTCCGAGCGACTGACCATCGCGGGCCTCGAGATCGAGGTGCTCTTCACACCAGGCCACAGCCCTGGACACCTCACCTATGCGATCTGGCCCGCTTCTGTGCAAGAGGGAGATGCCAAAGGGGAGGATGTCGATGGCCGCCAAAAGGCTGCCAACGCACGCGCACACACGCGCGCGTGCGCACTGCTCTCGGGCGACGTGCTCTTCCAGGGCTCCGTTGGCAGGGTCGATCTGCCCGGGGGCGATTGGAGCGTGCTCGAGCAGTCGATCGCTGCGCTGATGGACAAATTTCCGCCTGAGAGCATGGTCTATCCGGGCCACATGGGCATCACCTCGCTCGGGCGCGAGCTGCAGTCAAACCCCTTCCTGAGCGAGCTGCGAGCAGATCCAGACCTCGCTGCAGTCAAGGGGCACTAGCTGAGGCTCGAGGCGTGAGTTGAGCGACGCCAAGATCAGGGCGCCAAGAGGCACCTTCGATGTGCTCGGCGAGCAGGCGAGCATGCGGGCCGTTCTGGAGGCAAAGGCCAAAGCGATCCTGGAAGGTGCGGGCTACCAGCGCATCGAGACGCCCACCTTCGAGTCCACCGATCTGTTCGCCCGGGGTGTGGGTGCCTCCACCGACATCGTCCAGAAGGAGATGTACACCTTTCTCGACGGCTCAGAACGCTCGCTGACGCTGCGCCCCGAGGGCACCGCCCCGGTCTGCAGGGCCTACGTCGAGCACGGCATGCACAAGCTGCCCGCGCCCGTGAAGCTTTGGTACCTGTCGAGTTTCTTTCGCTACGAGCGCGCCCAGGCGGGCCGCTACCGGCAGTTCTGGCAGGTTGGCGCCGAGGCGCTGGGTAGCGAGGACCCTGCCCTGGATGCCGAGTCGATCGTCCTCTTGGGCAGATTGCTGGATGAGCTGGACGTATCCGGCGTGCGCCTGCGGCTCTCGAGCCTTGGCAGCATCGAGAGCCGCCTGGAGTACCGCGAGCGCCTGCAAGCCCACCTGCGGGCCAACCAAGCAAGCCTCTCCGAGGAGGTTCGCAGCCGCATCGAGATCAACCCGCTGCGGGCCTTCGACTCAGAACACGCCGGCACGATGGCCGTGCTGGAGAGTGCTCCAAAGCTGTTGGAGCACCTGCAAGATGCCGATCAGGAGCACTTCGAGGAGGTGTGCTCGCTGCTCGACTCAGCTCAGGTTGCCTACGAGATCGATCACACGCTCGTGCGGGGCCTTGACTATTACTCGAGGACGGTCTTCGAGTTCACCTCCCAGAGCCTGGGCGCACAGAGCGGCGTGGGCGGCGGCGGACGCTACGACGGACTGGTGGAGCAGCTGGGAGGGCCTCCAACGCCAGGAATCGGCTGGGCGGCCGGGATCGAGCGGATCCTGCTCGCCAGTACGTCGGCGCCCACGGCGCAGGCGGCGATCGACCTGTACGTATGCGCCGATCTGGGGGCCAGAGCGCCAGAGAGCGAAGCAAAGCCAGGCTCCAGCCGCGCGCTGCGTCTCAGCGCCTTCGAGTTGCTGCGAGACGCCCGTGCAGCCGGTCTGGGCGCCCAGATGGAGATGGCCGGCCGCTCGCGCAGCGGCCAGCTCAAGCAGGCAAACAGGCTGGGTGCCCGCTACGCCGCGATTGTGGAAGGCGAGCGTACGACGCTGAGGGACATGCAAGCGGGCGTGCAAGAGGAGCTCGAGGCCTCCACGGTGGTGCACGCCGTTCTGCGGGGCCTACGCGACCTCGCCTGAGCGCAAGCGTCCGATCGACGATTGCGAAATTCAACTTTTCCGGGCAAATGCCGAAGCAGGGGGAGATGGCGCAGCTCTCCCGCCCCTATCAGATCGCCCTGGGTGCGATCGTCGTGCTGGCTCTCGTCTGGGCCGTGTTGCTGCGCGGACACAGCTCCAGCCCGGAATCGACGGCATCCACGCCCTCGACAACCGCCAGCCAGGCACCCGCCAAAGCTGCGAGCGCTGCCAAGGCGCCAAGCTCGAGCGCATCCAGCGAAAGCTCCGCCAACGCTCTGGGCGAACGGGAGGCCAAAGAAGCCGCCACTCCGACCCCTGTCTACAAAGGCTCCGCTCCCGGCGTTGAAGGTCTGACACGGGCGATCAGCAAAGCCCACGAAGCGGTTGGCACCTCCCAGCGCTACGACCAGAAGATCGAAAACAAGTCGGCCCAGGCCTCCAACGAAGCGCCCACCAGCGCCGCGGCCGCCGCCACTCCAAGCACCGCCCCTAGCTCCAGCGTGGCCAGCAAGACCTCACCGGCCACAACCACCAAGCAGCCGAGCTCTACCAAGAACTCGAAGCCAAGCTCCTCCAGCGATCCCACAGGGGCCGACAGCACCCAGGCCCTCCGTGCGACGAGCGCTGTCGAAAGCGAGCTAAAGGCCGGCAAGACCGTGCTGATCCTCTTCTGGAACCCAGGCGCCTCTGATGACGTAGCCGTGCGCAGCCAGGTCAAGGTCGCCCAGGCGAATCTCAAGAACGCCGTGGCGGTCCACTACGCGCTTGCAAAGGAAGTAAGCAACTTCGGCTCCATCACCAGGGACATCCCCATCAACCAGACCCCAACCCTGCTGATCGTCTCCACCAACAAGCAGGTCACCACGCTCACCGGCTTTCCCGACGCCTTCGGCATCGAGCAGGCCGTCGCCGAAGTCAGGCACTGAGCACCACCTGCGCCGAATTGGCGCAACGGGTGATAAGTTCGGCTCTGAGATGGGCGACGAGCGACCAGGCAAGTTCGACGTGCGGCTGGTGCTGCCGATCCTCGTGATCCTGGTCATCGTGGGCGGTGCGGCGCTGCTCATCGCGGGCACCAGCAAAAGCTCCACCCCCACATTGGCCGGCAGCCACGCCGTGAAAGGCGGATCCTTCGAGGGTCTGGAAGCCTCGCCGCCAAAGCCCGCCTATCCGGTGGTGCTGCGCAACTACCTGGGCCAGAAGATCAACATCACGCAGTACAGAGGCAAGGCGGTGCTCCTCACCTTCCTCTACACCAACTGCCCTGACATCTGCCCGATCATCACCGCCAACCTGCGGGTCGCTCAAAACCTGATGAGCAAACAAGAGGACGAAAAACTGCAGATCGTGGCCGTCTCGGTGGACCCGCGCGGCGACACGCCCAAGAAAGTCGCCGCCTTCCTCGCTCGGCACGGGATGACAGGCCGCATGCAGTACCTGATCGGCTCCGCAAGCGAACTGAGCAAAGTCTGGGCGACATGGGGCGTGGGCTCAGAACGCGACGCCGAACAGCCACAGTTCATCAATCACACCGGCGAGGTGTACGGAATCAGCGCCTCAGGCAAGATCATGACGCTCTACTCGGCCAACTTCAAACCTTCGCAGATCGCCCACGACGTGCCGCTACTGGCCTCGGAGTAGGCGCAATGAGCAGGCTGGGAGTGATGCGGCTGCTGGCTTGGGGCCTCGGTCTCCTCGTGCTTGCGGTCGTCCTGGTCATCGGGCTCGGTCACAGCAAATCTGGGAGCGGCAGACGAGCTCCCGCACTGCCCACCGAACGCATCGCGGGGCCCAGGGTAACGCTCGCGACGCTGCGGGGCAAGCCTGCGCTCGTGCTCTTCTGGGCAAGCTGGTGTCCGCCCTGCGCGCATGAGGCCCCCGAAGTGGAGCGCTTCGCGCAGAGCCCTGCCGGAAAGGGCAGGCTCGTCACCGTCGACTACGAGGACGACTCGCTGAGCGAAGCGAAGCACTTCATCAGGCAGTATCGCTGGACGCTGCCAGTGCTGCGCGATGAAGATGGCACGGTGGGCTTCGACTACGGTGTCAGCACCGGCCTGCCTGTCACCTTCGTCCTTGACGCCGAAGGCCGGATCCGTCAGGAGCTGCGTGGACCCCAGACGGTGCAGAGCCTGACCAAGGCGCTGGCAGGAGCGAGCTCTGCCTGACGGTTATTCCTGGCCTTCTTCGCGGATTTCTTCGGCTGAGCGCTGAGATTTTTCGCTTTTGCTTTCCGATCCGCAGCCGCCAACCGCCAGGCAGCCGGAGAGGAGCAGCAGCGCGGCGATGGCCAAGGGGAGCAGGCGCCTGAGCATGGGGCGGAAGTTTAGGGGTCGGTGGTCAGGACATGGTGTCGCTGTACGCTGTCAGCGCGATGAGGCGACCCACCCGACGGCCGTTGCGCTACAGGGGCGTGGACCTTCGACACGAGACCGCAGGTCGTCGGGTTTCGGTCCTGGCCGCAGCGCTGTTCTTCTGCGTTGCAGCCTGGTCGCTGTTTGTGGAGGGTCGCGGAACTGCAGTCCAGAAATGGGTAGTGCTTGCGCTACAAGTGCGCCAAAGGCAGCCTCGGGTTAATTGGCACGATCTACCGATCCAGTCACGGTGTCATAGTGAAATAATCATCGCATGGCTAGGACGAGGGTCAGTACCACCGTCGATGAGGAGCTCCTGAAAACCGCTCGCCACGCGCTCTGCACGTTGACCGACGCCTCCTACACGGCATACGACACACACCCGCTCGAGGAGACCGACGCCTGGGGCGACCTCGCGTCCTTCCGCACAGCGGCCGGCGCCTCCTAAAGCCCACGATGGCCCTACCAGCACGCGGGGAGGTGTGGTGGTGAGAGCTGCCGGACATCGGCCGGCGGCCAGTGATTGTGCTCTCACGCGACGCCGCGATCCCGCGGCCGAAGCGCACGTTGATCGCGCCGTGTACGAGCACGATCCGTGGGCTCGCCAGCGAGGTTGTCCTGGAACCAGGCGATGACCCGGTGCCGCTCCGGTCTGCGATCAACCTGGACTCGGTGGAGAGTGTGTCCGTAGCGGTTCTCGTGGAGCGCATCGGACGGCTCAGCGATGACCGTATGCGAGAAGTCTGTGTAGCCATCAAACGTGGCCGTCGCCTGCAACGGCTAACCAATGAGTAAGCCATCTCGACCCCCCCCCGCCAGGCGCGTCGATCCAGGTAAAAGGTCCCGGGGCGGTCGATCGCCAGAGGGGCTCAGGGAGCATCGGCCGAGGCTACCGCGGAGCTTCGACAGCGTTACCCTCGATTTGCTCGCCATTGGCGCGTTGCGCGGTGCCTGGGCCGCGTTTCTAGCCGTGGACGCTGGATCCCCCGTCTGGGCCTTATCGTGCGCGTGACGCCGTGCGCGCTAGGCTCCCAGCCCGCGCAATCGGGATGGCTGGCGACGCTCGATCTGCGCGTTCTTGCTCAATGTCGCCAACTGGGAGTAAAGATGCCCATTCTGAATCAGTCGCGGCGCGCCGTGCTTGGGCTCGCGGTATCAGCGCTCATTCTGCTCATCGGCGGCGTGCTTGCTTCTGCGGCGAGCGCGACGCAGCCGTTCCGTCTGCCCGGTATCCACAAGCACGTCTGGCGGGAGCACGCGAAGTCGGCAAAGACAAAAAAGAACAAGAAAAGCACTGGCTCACGCGGACCTCAGGGCCCTCGGGGCGCGACCGGTCCCGCTGGAGCCACGGGCCCCACTGGAGTCACGGGACCGGCTGGACCCACGGGGCTTGCTGGCCCGATGGGAGCCACGGGCCCGATGGGCCCGGGAGCGACAAAGGTCAGCTTCCTGGAGGCACCTTCGGTGGGCGATTCGGAGCATCAGGTGCTGACCACCGGACCGCTTCAGTTGGGGATCAGCTGTCAGGGCAGCCCGAGCGGCACGGGTGAAATCAAACTGATCTTGTTTCTGATCTTCCCTGGGCCAATGACCACCCTCAGCGAGGAAGGCACAGAATACGAGACGATCACCGGCAAAGTGACCTTGCCCACGGAATTTCCGGTAGCAGCAGAAAAGGGCACCGGTTTCAGCGGCGGCCTAGTCGCGACTGATGCGGACGGTACGCCGTTTTGGCTGACAGTCGAATATGGCGCCGAGACCGTCAAGGAAGAAAAAGAAGTCGAACCCGGTCTCTCGGTGAGTAAACCCCGCGGCTGCTGGCTCCTGGCCGAGGAGATCTAGCCGACCGATCACTGGTGGGGCGGCCGATGGTGGTCGCCCCACCATCGTTCTTGAGCCTCAGGTGTAGGCGGCACTCATCTGCTCGTTGTGGGTGGGGGCCCTGCTGGTCCACCTCGAGCAGGCCACCGGGCAAGCTGATTGGCCCAGATCCGGCGCGCTGCAAGGCCCATGGGACCGTTCTCCCACTGGACGCCCGTTCACCGTCCGAGGCCATCGGGGGCTGAGATCGCCTTGAACGACGTCCAGCGTCGAGCTCAACCGCTCAGGTGGGGAACGGGGCAAATCGATATCCACGATGCTCGCGCATCCCGGCTCTCATCGGCTCTGGGCGCGCGGGGCTGACTCCGGCCTGGGGCGGCGCTTGAATCGGTGCGCCACGTCGGAGGCTTCCCGGCGCTTGAGGATGAGTGCTGCATGTGGGTACCGGGGATGTCGGGATCCCCCGACCGCCTCGACGCGCTGGTGTGGGCATTGACCGAGTTGGTGCTCAACGGCGGCGGAGCGGCGAGCGGGCCGATTTTCAAAACCCGCGGGAGCCGCTGGGCACAGCAGCGCGCTGGCGCCGCGTAGGCAAATCTCGGGACACACTGGGGACACATTGCCTGGGCAACTATGGAGCCAGTCTGCCAAGCTGGCCCGCCGTTACTGGCCGAAATGAGAGAGGCGACGACCGGAGTCGAACCGGTGTAGACGGCTTTGCAGGCCGCTGCGTAGCCACTCCGCCACGTCGCCAGGAAGCCCCAAGCCTAGCGTGGAAGCTGCCGACCAAGCAGCCCACCGGCGATAGTCGGCAGGGCGGCCGACAGAGAGCCGTTGATAGGCTAGGCCCGAGTCCCAGGGCGATTAGCTCAGCTGGGAGAGCGCCGTCTCGACAAGGCGGAGGTCACTGGTTCGAGCCCAGTATCGCCCATCGCATTAGGCCCTGTGTTTACGGGGCTTTTTGCGTTCTTGGGCTTGTTGGGCGAGGGAACCCAAAGGCTGTTTTCCCACAGACTTCCCACATAAGCCTGCTGCCAGGGGGGATTTCACAAGGCGGCCCGAAGATCGGTTAGCCTTCGCCAGCCACAGCCGACGATCCGACTCCAGCCGTGAGACGCCTTCTCTCAGTAGCCACGACTTCCGTTCTCGCCGTTCTCGCCGTCTCGTCCTCGGCGTCAGCGTCAGTGACGGAAGCGATGACGATCACGCCTCCGGTGAGCGCTTCGGCTGAAAGCACGGTTGCGGTCGCCGTGGCCGGCGAAGCAGGAGGCGGGGCACTTCCCTCGATCTATGTCTACGCGTTCCCGGGAGCGTCAGGTTGTCCCGAAGATGGACTTGAGCTTTCGTATCCTCCTTACTCAACTGATCCTCACGCTCTCGCGGAAGTGCGACCGCTAGTCGGTCCAGGTCCCTTCAGCCGAAGAACAAAAGCGCAAAGAAGAATCGCCGCGAGCCAAGACTGAAGAACACGAGCGGGAATACTGCAGGCAGGTTCTTGGGGGAGACCCCGCTGGTATTACGATTATCGCTGGTCATGTGTATCTCGACTGCCATATCTACAAAACTGAAACGCACGGCTCGGAAACGATCGTCGTGAGCGAATCGACTATTCGCGGCTAGGCGACACCGCGCGAGCTGATCATGTGGCTCGCGTCGCGTTGGGCCACGCGGCTATTTGAAGAGAAGGCCGCTCGGCCGGCGGGCCAGCCGGTCGCTGACGATGAAACCCCCGCGCCACTTGCCGGTCGCGTCCTGATATCCGTAGCGAAGCCGCTTGATCTTGGAACGGAGGGCGACGCGCATCGCGTCGTAGTGCGGTGAGTTGTGGACGCTGTGCCCATGGCCGGTGCAGTACGTGTAGGCGGCGGCGGGAAACACGATCGCTGAGGCGATCAGGTCTGCAATCTGGATACCGACGTAGTTCTGGCTTCTTCCGAACACCGGCGCGTCTACGAGATGCGGGAACGCATCACCAGATACCTGGTGCTTCTGCGTAACGATCGAGTGACCGACGAGGATATCCTTGGAGTGAGAGCGGGCGTCGCAGATGACGATGCCCAGGTCTTCGGTGGCTGCGAGGTAGTGCTCGAAATGCGTGGCGATGTCCTGGACGGCGAACGTGTAGGTGGCAGCCGGGTCGAGCGCCTGTCCCTTGCCCTTGATCCACACGCGGCCTACGACCTTGGCGTCGATCTCGAGGAGCAGATCGAGGAGGCCATCCAGGAACAGGATGGCGTGGCGCCGCTCGTTGCGCCCAGGCGCTCGCAGGTTTCGACGGACCTTGCTTCCCTTCAGCTCGTCGAGCAGCACGTCGAGGGGCGGCTTGCCGGGTGCCAGCGAGCTGCGATAGAACCGCTGCCGGAGTGCCAGGAAGTCCCGCGTCAGTTGACGCAAGTGCTCGTGATCCACGATGAGACCGATCAACACCATGAGCGGCGTGGCATCAGCAGTCGAGCCCTCGGCCTCGAACCCGCCCGACTCGTCGATGTAGCAAATCTTCATGAGGCCCCTCAACGCACTATGGGCACCTCGGAAGGTGCCCATAGGATGCGGCGTTCGGCACGAAGCCTATGCGCCAAGTTATGTGCTAGACCAACATCGTACCAGGTGGGATCGCGTAGGTCGAACCCGCCGGGACCGGGCGATGGGGCGATCGGACATGGCTCAGCGTCCGCGACTGATGCCGCGGTTGGGTGTATCGCGGAGGGGTAGGCGGGTGAGCCAGCGTGTTGGCGAGAGGGTGGAGCGAAGCCGTAGAGGACTGCGGCTCGGCGCCCAGCCGGGGTCGGGCAGCTCAGGGTGCGCGAGCGAGGGTGTCTGCGCCCGGCTGTTGCACATCTGTTGGGCGAGGCGCGTGATGCGTGCCGCGTCCTGTCCTTCGGTGCTGAGGTCGTCGCGGGCGATGAACCAGCTGGTGCCGTGGCGGGCACGGGTCGCCTCGACGTAGGCGGTCTCCTTGCTGGTCTGCCAGCCGCCGGTGAGCACGACGGAGCGCTCGACGGTCGCGCCCTGCTGGCGGTAGACGTGCTGCGCGTAGGCGAGCCTCAGCGAGTCCAGATCGGTCGTGGGCGAGCTGGACTCTGCGCTGCGATCCGTCGAGCGTGACGGTCACGCGCCGCTCGTAGATGGCGCTCACGTTGGCCGCGGGTGCCGTTCTCGACCCGTGGCTGCCCTGGCGGGCGGTGCTGCGCAGTGAAGGCGATCAGGTCGCCTTCGCGCAGGCCGTAGTGGACGCCGGGCAGCGGGATCTCGTGGCGTCCGAGTTCGCCGCGCTGTGCGCGTAGGTGTTGGGCGCGGGCGTTGAGCCGGTCGATCTCCTGGTTGGAGGCGTCGGCGATCAATGCGACCTCGCGGATATCGCGGCCCTCCGTGAGCGTGGCCCATGTTTGTACGGCGTGCTCTGCTGCTTGGTCGCGGGTGTCGGAGAGGTGCAGCTGGCCGCGTGAGGCGTAGTGCGCCATCGCGCGCTCTGGTTCTCCTGCGCGTAGTGCTTGCCACGCGCGTTGGTCGGCGGGGTCCTTGGTGCGGTGGATGTCTGCGAGTTCGGCGGTCGGAGCGTGGACGGTGAGCCGGTCGAACATGCCGCCGGGGCCGATCGAGGGGAGCTGCTTGCCGTCGCCGACAGCGATCAGCTTCGCTCCGGAGCGCTCCACGAGCTCGGTCGAGGGCGTCGAGGCGCTTGTGGTCGACCATCCCCGCCTCGTCCAGGATCACTGTCGTGTCGCTGCCCACGTGGATGGCCCCCGTGTTTGCGCGGGCGACCAGCGCGTCCAGGGTGAGTGTCTGTCCGGCGAGCGCGGGGCTGTCGGCGCCGAGGCGCTCTGCGGTGGACCCGGAGACGGCGACTCCGATCGTGTCTCGCCCGGCGTGCTGCTCTGCGCGGGCGGCGGCGTCGATCACGACTCCCTTGCCGGTCCCGGCGGGGCCGACGAGGACCGCGGCGCGCTCGGGGCCGGTGAGGACTTCGAGCGCGTGGTGCTGCTCGGGGCTGAGCGGCCCGCCGATGCGCTCGGCTGACCTGACGGGCGGCGTTCTCGCGTGCCATGTCGGCCGACGTCTCGGCTTGCGGGCTGGGCGAGCTGTGTGGCGCGGCGCTCGATCGCCTGCTCCTGGGCGCGAACCGCGAGGGTGGTCATCCGTCCGCCCTCCAGGGTCAGCACGCGCCGGTCGCGGACCATCTCCCGCGCGACGGCGAGCGCCTGATCCGGTGCCATCTCTCCGGCGGCTTGCTCCAGCACGATCGCGCGCAGGTCGCGCTGCTCGAAGACGGCGTGCTGCTCGGTCAGCTTCGCCTCGACACGATCCTCGATCGCGCGCTCGGCCTGTTGGCCGCTTAGATGCGCCGATCAGTCGCACGGCCTCATTGGGGCCGAACACGTGATCGCGGGCGGTCTCTGTCCATGCTCGTTGTAGGTCTGAGCGTGTGGTCAACGTCTTCGCTCGGCGGTTCTCGAGCGCGAGGTTGCGCAGCTCGCCGCGTTCGGGTGCTCGGCCGTAGCGGGCACGGAAGCGCTCCGCCGCGCTGGCGACCTCACGCGAGCGCCCGGAAAACGCCTCGCACAGCTCGCGGGGGACACCGGCGATCTCGAAGTACCGGCCATCCTTACCGGTGCCCTGCTCGATCGCGTATCCCTCTCGCACGAGCTCGTCGGCGAGCGCGGAGCGGTAGAACGCGCCGAGCTCCCGCGCGCTGCGGAAGATCGGCCGGGACGCGACGGCCACAATCCGGTCGTCCTCGCGGACAGCGCCGGTGATGACGACGTGGCTGTGTAGCTGCGGGTCTGGGGCCTGGGCGCCCGCGACTCCGCGGGCGGTGGTGTGCCGGTACTCGGTCGCGATTACGTCCTTGGCGCGCTCTTCCACCACCTGTCCGCTGTAGCGACGCCGCACGACCGGCACCTGCTCCCGTACATAGAGAACCGTTTGCTCGACCGCGCTGGCGTCGGACGTTGCCGGACATCACGCGCAAAACTCGTTGGCCGGTTCTGGCGAGTACGGGTCATTAACACCGATGGCAGCCACACAACCACCCCAAGGCAACAGATCCGCGAGGAGGTGAAGCGATGATCGAGCTGACCGTGAGGCTCACCGAGGAGCAGCTCACGCAGATCGCCGAGCGCACCGCAGAGCTGCTACCCGGGCGCTTGCCGGCCGCGGTCACGCCTGAGCCTCTGCTGACGGTTGATGAGCTGGCTGAGATGCTTGCGGTTACGCCCGACTGGGTGCGCCGTCATCAAGCCGACCTTGGCGCGTTTCGGCTCAGCGACGGCGGCGGCAGGAACCCGATCCGGTTCCGGCCGAGCGACGTGGAGCGTTTTCTCGCGGAGCGACGCCTGAAGCCACGTCAATACGCCCAGCCCGGCGACTGGCGCAAGGACGAGGACTGGTGTCTGGGATAGCTCACACGGTGTCTATGCAGCTTGCTCAACCGTCGATCGACCGCGCAAAGAACGCCGCCCTCGGCTGGCCGCTTGGCCCTCCGGTGTATGGCGTAAATTGCGGAACGACGATCGAAGGGAGCGCGTGATGGCCGTTGGGAGCATCCGGGAGCGCAATGGGCGCTTCTACATCAGGACCCGTGTGCAGGTCATCGACTCGGACACGGGCGAGATCCGCTGGCAGCAGGTCGAGAAGGCGGCGGGCAAGAGTCGCCGGCAGGCCGAGAAGACGCTCCGAGAGCTACAGACCGCCGTCGACGAGGGCAGCTACGTCCCGAGCTCGATGACGGTGCTCGATCTTGGCCGGAAGTGGCTGCGAGAGCACGTACAGCCCAACCTCAAGCCGAGCGCCGCCGCGAACTACAAGGGCACGTTCTACCGGCACGTGGTGCCGTCGCTCGGCGCGGTCCGCGTGGACGACTGCAAGCCGCAGATGGTCAAGGCGCTGCTCGGCCACAAGCGTGCCGAGGGCCTAAGCGATGAGACGGTGGCGAAGATCCGGCGGCACATGCACGCGATGTTCGCGTTCGCGCAGGACGCCGGGCTGCTCACCGTCAACCCGGCGAGCGCTCCACGCAAGCGCGGCCAGAAGCGGCGTCGGCGGGCACGCGGAACGGCGCTCAGTCCTGCGCAGATCGCGCGGTTTCTGAACGAGTGCTCGCCACGATGGCGGTTGTTCTTCACGGTTGCCCTCGACACCGGCCTACGCCGCGGCGAGATGATCGGGCTGCAGCGGCGTGACGTGGCTCTGCTTGAGCGTGTCATCTACGTGCGTCACAGCATCGGCGCGTATGACGATCCGGAGGAAGGCGACTACGACGAGGATGCGCTGACGACGAAGACCGAGGCGGGGGAGAGGCTCGTGCCGATTCTCGATGGCGCCCAGGAGGCGTTGGAAGCGGTGCTGACGGCAGCCATGGACAAGCGTGACGAGGCGCCCGTGTTCGCGACGGTCGAGCGCAAGCGTGGTCGTGACGGAGTGATGCGCCCGACGGGCCGACCGCTGAGTCCGCGCATGGTCACGAGGGTGTTCCGCCGCTACGCCGACCGCGCGGGGTTGCCGAAGACGATCCGGTTGCACGACCTGCGCCACACGGCAATCACCAATGCGATCAGCCAAGGAGAGGACATCATGCTCGTGTCGGCGTTCGCCGGTCACGCCAAGACATCGACCACCGTAGACGTGTATTCCCACCTGCTGCCGAAGCGAGCGCACGAAGCGGCGCGGCGGATGCGGTCGGTTTCCGCTCCCGAGGCGCACGCAGAACGCACGAATGGTGTGGGACTCTGACAATCGGCCGATCGGACGGAAATGGCATCCTTTGAGCACGATGGCTGAGGAGACGACCGATAAGGCACGCAAACGGTGCCTCGCGTGTCATGGCGTTGGATGGCACCCGATCATCGAGGAGCTTGATCCAAGCGGTTGGACGGCATGTCTCGCCTGCGGTCAGACCGGCTGGGCAGATGGCGTGGGTGAGCCGATACCTCGCCCTCCCGAACCGCAGAATGAACCTGCCTGACAAATACCATGACACGAGATAGGCTGCTCGTGTGCCGATGCTCTATATCGCCGTGCCCGACGAGGAGCGCCAGGCGCTCTTGGACGCACTCCGGCAGCTGGACCTCGGCGATGCCAAAGTGGTCGATGCAACCGAGGAACCGAGGAAGATCGGGCTCCTGATTTCGGACATGACCGATCCCCACCAGGCGACGGAGCGTGTGGGCGCGATCCTCGATGAAGCGAGCCGCGTCGCTGGTCGACCATTTCGGGCCACCGCCACGGGTGAGACTCTCTGGCCCGAGACTGGCGAGAAGCTGTAAGGCGGCTCCCCACATGGCTTCCCACAATCTTCCCACAAACGATGCCGGACAACACGAGATCGAGCTGCGGCCAGAGGCCCTAAAACCCCATAAACACGGGCCATCAGACGCATAGGCCGGCATTGCTGAGCCGTCTGATCGATTCGACAAGGCGGAGGTCACTGGTTCGAGCCCAGTATCGCCCACTGTTCCGTGCATTGTGCGAACCGGGGGCGGGACGCGGTAGGTGGGGATGATCGTGTGCTGGTCGTGGACGCGGATGTCCTTGATGAGGAGGCGCAGCAGCTCCTTGGCTTGCCCGGGGTTGGCGGTGGCGATGAGCTGGTCGAGTTGGTCGGCGATGGCGGCCAGGTTTGCCGTGTCGGGCTGTGTGTCGGTGTGTGCGGCGAGTGTTTGGGTGAGGTCGGCTTCCTGGTCGCGCAGGGCTTGTAGGCGTGCGTGGTGGCGCTCGATGCGTTGCTGGCAGATGTCGGGGTCGAGCTTTGAGTCCTCGAACGCTTGCAGGTAGTTGTCGATCTTGCGTTCGAGGTTTTGGATGTCGGCGCGCATGCCGGCGAGTTGTTGCTCGTGCTGGGGGCGGTCCGCATTGGCCCGCTCGGCGGCTTGGGCGAGTGCGTCGTTGATGAGTTGCCCGTCGCGGTAGATGGTGGCGAGCTGGGCGAGCACGGCTCGCTCAAGGCGGTCCTTGGACAGCCGTTGTCCTTGGCAGCGGGCGCGGCCGTACTTGTAGCGGGTGGAGCAGGCGTAGTAGGTGTAGCGGGCGTTGCGGCCGTGGGCGGAGGTGCCGACGTAGGCGCGTCCGCAGTGCTGGCAGCGCACGAGCCCGGAGAGCAGGAAGGGCGTGGGATTGCCGCGCCGCAGCGTGGCGTCCTTGAAGCGTCGGGCGAGGATCTGTTGGGCCTGCTCGAAGGTGTCCTTCTCGATCAATGGCTCGTGTTGGCCTTCGTAGAGCTTGCCGTTCCAGCGCATCAGGCCGAGGTAGGCGGGGTTTGCGAGGATCACCTGCAGCGCGTTTGGTGACCAGCCATGCTGTCGCGGTGGTGGGGCGCCCTCGGCCTCGAGGGTGCGCGCGATTGAGGTGGTTCCCTGCCTTTCCTGCGTGTATAGGGCGAAGATGTGTCTGAGCACAGGCGCCTTGACCGGGCACGGCAGGAGCGCTTTGCTGTCGGGGTCGCGCATGTATCCGTAGGGGATGCGCCTGCCCATCCAGCGGCCCTCACGCACGCGCCGCTCAAGCCCAGCGGTGACGCGGTCCACGATCGTGGCGTGCTCGAACTCGGCGAACACGCCGAGCATCTGCAGCATCATCCGCCCCGCGGGTGACCCGGTGTCGAACGGCTCGGTCGCGGACTTCAGGACGACCCCGAGCTGGTCGAGATCTTCGCAGAAGGCGGCGAGCTGGCGCACCTTGCGGCTGAGGCGATCGACGCGGTAGACGAGCAGCAGCTCGATCCGGCCCTGCCGGGCAAGGTCGAGCGCGGCCTGCAGGCCGGGGCGCTCCAGGGTCGTGCCGGTCGCCTGGTCCTCGAACGCGGCGGCGATATGCCAGTCCTCCATCGCCTGGCAGTAGCGCTCCAAGCGCTCGCGCTGTGTGCCGAGCGAGGTCGGCTGGTGATCTTCATCTGTCGAGATGCGGGTGTACAGGCAGACGCGCGTCATGACCACTGCTCCTCTTGCTGATTGCCGAACGGCCGTGCGTCGAGGAGATCAGATCCGCCGGCGGATCGCAAGTCCAGAGCGGAGGGCCGGTACGCGCCGCCGTGGAGCAGCCCGGACATGTGGCGCTCGTCCCAGTCGTCGAGGTCGTGTGCGCCGCAGAAATGGCAGCGCGGCGGCTCTAGGCGTGGCCGCCACTCGGCGTAGCGGTGGGGATCGGAGACGGGCTCGGCCGGGTAGGCGATCTCACCGCAGGACGGGCAGATACGCAGTTGCTCGCCGTCGATGAGCGCGAGCACCGCGGCGCGCCCCTGGGCGAGCCGCGCGTGCAGAGGGATGTCGTGCTTCCGCCGTCTGGCCTCATGCTCACACCAGGCCAGGTAGCCGATGCGCAGCCGCTCCTGCTCAGTACGCGCCTGCTCGTCACGAGCGGCGTCCTGCTCCAAGCGCTCGCAGGCGAACACGTCGATCAGACCGCCCGACGACAACTGATCCTGGTGGCGGCGCAGCTTCGGACCGGAGCCGTAGCGGTGGGCGAGTTGTGCCACGCGCTCGCGCTGGCGCGCCCGGTAGACGTCGACCAGCCGCGCGACCGCCTCGCGATCCTTGAATGTCGCGGGCACGGGCTCCGGTGCGAGCCTGCCCTGCAGCGGGTCGGGGTCGAGCTGGCGAGCAACAGCCGTAAACGCGGAGCGCTCGACCGGCTCCATCGGCCGCGTAGACGCAAGCAGCAGCTCAAGCGCACGCACAGCCGTCGTCCCGAACTGCTCGAAGTGCTCGCTGCGGGCGTACAGGCGATGCTCCTGCAGCAGCGCACGCCAAGTGTCGGGATCAGAGCGCAGCCGCTCCCGCTCGGCCTCGCTCGCGCGCTGCGCGGCGTCTTGTTCGGCTCGCGCGGTGTCGTAGGGGGCGCGGGCGGCACGCAGGCAGTCGAGCAGGCACAGCCCGCCGCCCGATAGCGTCAGATCATCCCAGCACGGCTCACCGAGCGCCCGGTGTGATTCGCGTGCCATCGCGCACGAGCCCGTCGCAAACCAGGAGACGTTCACGGCACGGTCCTCGTAGAAGCCGCCGCGTCCGGCCTTCTGTAGCAGCGCGGCGAGCGTCTTCAGGAACGCGACGGCTCGCGCCTCGGTTGTCGTGATGAACAGCAGGCAGGGGCAGAAGTCGTAGCGCTCTGTCCATGCGGCTTGCGCGGCGTAGGCGGTGTAGGCGCCGGCCTTGACCTTCAACCGCGCGTGGCTCATCGTCCCCAGGTCAAGCTCCATGAACGCGAGCAGCCCAAGGCCCTGCCCGTCGTGCAGTTCGACCAGAGCGTCCGGCGCCAGCGTACGCGAGCGCCCCTCCGTCGTAAACGGCTCGCGCGGCTCACGCTCAAAGCGAGCAAGACGCACACCGGGCGTCTGGGTGGCGAGCAGCGCGTAGAGCTCGCTCACGCCCGCCGCGTGCGCCAAGAACAACGGGTTCGGCTCGGCACGCTCGCCACCGCGCGGTGTGGGCGCTCCACGCGCGAGCGTGTCCGCACGACGCGAGGGCCACAGGTGATACGGCGCGGAGCCACGCTCACGGTAGGGGCGACTGCGACCGAGCAGACCAGCACGGTGCAGATACTCGGTGCGGTAGCGAAGCGTGCGACCGGGCACATCCGAGAGAAGAAGCTCAAGCTGAGTCGAGGTCACGACACGCTGATCGCTCATCAGCTCGATGATCCGCCGGTCAAGATTGCTCAACGACACCACCGCCGCCGGACCATGAGGCACGCGCCGCCGCCTCGCCGTGGCAGTCACGAAGACACCGAAGAACGAGATTTACCAATACAGTCGGGCGCGGGCGACCCACCCGAAACCGCGACAGAACCGCCGTTTTCGCGCCGCTTGGCTTGCCAGTCGGACGTGCAGCCATTGGCAACACGAGAGCGCCGGCGACCAGCATCCTCATCGCGCTGATGGCTGCTGACACGCCCACTGTCAGCGAGCTGCCCGTCCTGATCGTCGCGCCTCCGAGCTGCGGCGGCGATCAACCTCGCGAGCAGCTCTACGGCCTGCTCGGCATCACCGGCCAGCAGCGGCTCAAACCGCGGGCGGCCGAGCATCGGCTCGGCACCTCGGTTGGCCTCGCCGCGGCTATGGCGAGCCGGCGCTGCGGAAGCGTTCGCGCGCCGCGCTCGCTTCGCGGGCCGCCTGGAGCGATCGTGCCGCTCGCCCGGAACGGGAGAGGTCTGGTGTTGGGGATGGTGTTGAACATCATCAGTCGATCTCTTCATGCAGTTGTGTGCCGGCGGAAGACCGCTGGGCTCCGGGACGGACCCCAGCCCACCAACGAGAGCACGATCCCCGGCGGATGTCAAGGGCTTCTCGCGGCCCTCAACGCGGCTCACAGGTCGCTCACACGACGGCCCAAGAGCAGACCGGCGAGCTTTTACGCTTGAAGGTGCCACCGGGCTACGTCTACGCTCCCCTCAGCAGGCACGCAACCCCTGTTTTGCCGGCGATTACCGGGGATCACGTTCTTGTAGTGGCGACGCTCCGGCCAACGCGCGAGACACGGGTCATGTACCGGCAACTACTCGGGCAGGGCTGACGTTGCCCGGCTACCGTGTGCGCCGCGCGCCGATGCCCTCGAACAGCTCGGCGGCGGGGACCCCGAGCGCGTTGGCGAGCTTGGCGACGGTGCGGACGCCGGGCTCGCGCTCGGTGCGCTCGATCTTGGCGACGTGCGTCGTGTTGAGGCCCGCGTCGTGAGCGAGACCTTCCTGGCTGAGCCCTCGCTCTTGCCGCAGTCGGCGCAGGTTGGCGGCGAAGATGTCGAGCGGGTCGGGCATCGCCCGACGATGCTTCGGCACCTGTCCCGATAGTGCCAGATACAATTGGGACAGGAGGCAGTAGTATGCGCCAGATGCGCCCGACTAGAGGATTACAGAGGACCGGAACTACACCACCTGCGCGACGCCTGTAGACTGGTGCGCGCCATCCACAGGCCGTCAGAGGGACAGAGCGATGATCGTCGTGGAGCCCACATCCGAGACTTGCGGTCGCCAGCCTGGGCTACGCGCTGGTGCCGCCGGCTGCGATCGGGCGTTGCGTTTGCTGCGAGGCTACGACGATGCGCTGGGGGGCGAACACAACGGATCTGCTGGAGCTCTTCGGCTCTGAGCGCCGAATGGATGACAGCCAAATGGAGTCGATGCTGACACAAAGATGGGCGCCGAAGAGGCGATCATTCCCAAGATGGATCGCCGTCGTTCTCGCAACGGCATCATGTGTTTTGGGCGCCAGCCTGGGTCTGGCGGCGCCGCCTGCCTCTGCTGAGACTCGGGGCGAAGCGATAGTTCAGGAAGCGAAGAAGTGGGAAGGCCATCCCTACTGCTTCGACGGTGGAAACGAAAACGAACCGACACTGGGGAAGGAAGACCCCGAAAACGGTTTACGGTGCGGCTACGACGGCTACGATCCTTCCGACACACCCGGCTTCGACTGCCGTGGCCTTGCGCTTTACGCCGTCTATCAAGGTACGGATCACGCGGTAAAACTGCCCATCAACTCAGCCCAGGAACAGTACTCCAACGCTTCAAGCTACGGCGGCTCATACATATCGGATACGTCGGTGCAACCAGGCGATCTCGTATTCTTCGGCTACTCGACAAGCCACGATATCCAACATGTGGGAATCGTCGTCTCAGGGACCGGCGAATCGGCGGAAATCGTCAGCGCAATCTCCGAGCAATATGGGATCGCGACCCACACGGTTCACTGGTTCAAAGGCCAGTTCACTTGGGTCGGTGCTGTAGCGATCCCCGGCGTCGGAAACAGCGGAGGAGGGAGCCCGCCTCCTCCCCCACCGCCGCCAGACGTGACCTCCGACAGCTCACCCGGCGCGGTGATTAGTTCCAGCACCGGCTTGGTCAGCGTGTTCGCCCAAGGACCCGACGACAGCCTGGACACCTACTGGGCCACCCCCGGGCTGTCGCAATGGTCCGGGCCGCTGCAGGTGGGCGTCCCCGGCAGCACCGACTCGCGGGCAGCGGCGGTGATCAATCGCAGCACCGGCCTGATCAGTGTGTTCGTGCAAGGACCCGGCAACAGCCTGGAAACCTACTGGGCCACGCCCGGGCTGTCGCAATGGTCCGGGCCGCTGCAGGTGGGCGCGGCGGCCAGCACCTACTCGGCGCCGGTGGCGGTCATCAATCAGGACACCGGCCTGATCAGCGTGTTCGCCCAAGGACCCGACGACAGCCTGGAAACCTACTGGGCCACGCCCGGGCTGTCGCAATGGTCCGGGCCGCTGCAGGTGGGCGCGGCGGCCAGCACCTACTCGGCGCCGGTGGCGGTCATCAATCAGGACACCGGCCTGATCAGCGTGTTCGCCCAAGGACCCGACGACAGCCTGGAAACCTACTGGGCCACGCCCGGGCTGTCGCAATGGTCGGGACCCCTGCCGGTCGACTCGGTGGCTGACGTGGACTCCGCTCCTGCGGCCGTTCTGAACCAGAGCACCGGCCTGATCAGCGTGTTCACGCAAGGACCGGGCAACAGCCTGAACACGTACTGGGCTACGCCGGGGCTCTCGCAATGGTCCGGGCCGCTGGCGGTCGATTCTGCCGCAGACGTGTTCTCGGCGCCAGCGGCGGTGATCAGCCAGAGCACGGGGCTGATTAGCGTGTTTGCCCAAGGACTCAACGACAGTCTGAACACGTACTGGGCCACGCCCGGGCTGTCGCAGTGGTCCGGGCCGCTGACGGTGGATCCGGCCGGTGGGACGTTCGCCGGCCCGGACGCGGTCATCAGCCCGAGCACTGGCCTGGTCAGCGCGTTCGCCCAGGGTGCGGACAACACCCTGGAGACCTACTGGGCCACGCCGGGGCTCTCGCAGTGGTCCGGACCGCTGCAGATCGGCGCGCCCGGCACCACATTCGAAGCGACCGAACCAACGACTCCGACGAGCACAAACACACCAACACCGCCCACCTCAACCACTCAGACAGAAACCTTGGGCAACCCCTCGTCGACCCCTGAGCCGTCAAACGGCGTTCCACTCGCCCCAACGCGTGCCGCGAGTGGCGTGCTAGCTGCAAAAGAGACGAGCGGGCCAAGGCCGTCCGCATTGTCTCATGCGCTCGATAAGTGCCACAAGATCAGAACCGGCGCAAGCGCACCAAATGTGCGGCCGTCGCGAAGAAACGCTACGGACGTAAGCGCGCCAGTAGGTCCGCGAGAAGCTGAGGCGCTAGAACTCGTGAACGTCGAGTTCGAGCAGGAGCGAGCCTTGCCGGCTGCGCGGTTTACGCGGCCAGGACTTCAATCGGGGCGTGTCGCGCTCGCTTGCCCTTCGGCTGCGGGCGCACGCGCATCTCGATGTAGACGTCGAGCGCGTCGGCGACGTCGGCGACGGTGTCCAGCTGCACGTTACGGCCCTTACCGTCCAAAAGCCGCGAGATCACGGAGGGCTTGACGCCAACGCGACGCGCCAGCTCCGCCTTGGAAATCCTGCTACCCGCGCGAACCTCGTCCAGCGCGATCAGCAACTCGGCGAACGCGACCAGCTTCGCGACCTCGCGCTCGTGAGCGGCGCGATCCTCGGCGGTCGGGAAGCTCTCGGCGAGCAGTTCGGCGAAGGCGGCGCTTTCCTTGGACTTGTGCATGACTCGGTCACCTCAGTTTGGGGAGAGCAGATCGTAGCATAGAAGCTATGACATATCGACGCCAACATTCGGCCACCACTCGGCACCACCGCGTCCGAGCGCGACGCGGTGAGTCGCCCGGTAGTCCTTGCGATACCGGTCGATCCGCCGGTACTCCGACTGCGGCGCCTCTTTGCGCGCGGGCTTGACCACGCCGCCGAGCAACACTAGAGAGGGCAACGCGAGCCCGTGTGATGGCGCGTCCCGGTCGATCACGCAGAACAGCCGGTAGAGCTTGTTGGAGTGCTTGTCTCGCGCCTCGCAGATGCCGCTGAGATCGACCTCCTTCTTGCTGGCCGGCTTGTGCATCAGACGCCAGCGCTGCGTCGAGGTGGGGAACCTCGGCGGGCCGACCTGAAGCACGGCCCTCACGGTTGTCAGCAGCTCGATCCGAACATCGATCGGCGTCTTCTCGCCGGTGAGGAAGTCCCATGCCGGACGCTCCCCGCGAGCCGTCTCGTAGAAGACGGGCTGCCAGCGATCCTCCTGCGTGCGCTTGGTTTTCGCCACCGGCCAATCATCGCGCACGACGCGGCAGGAACTTCATGGCGACAGCCCGATCCTGGGGTGAAGATCTCGCCACTGCGGGCCTACGACGCTCCAACGTCCAGCGCCCAGCCCTCGAACTCGGCCGCGTCTGTCCGGTTCGCGCTATGCCCAGTATCGCCCATCGTTGGATTTGGCTCCAGGGCAAGGATGAGCCGGGCCCCAAAGGCCAGTGTGGTAGCAATTTGGTAGCAATCCTCTGGGCCGTAGGATGTCTCGGAGACTGGCTGGAGCCAGATGGCGTCTTCGTGGTGCGTCTGGGTCCAAATGGTCCGGTCTGCGCTCAATCTTCGGACCGGTGAGTCGAGGACGGAAGCGGAAGGGCAGAGGCCTGGTCGGGCCGAAGCCTGCGAGACCACGCAAACAACCTGCAAGCTCATTGCAGCTGGTCGTTGCCGCCCAGCCCGGTTTTGCGATGACGGTTGCGCCGGAAATCGAGCCGGTCAAGGCGGCACTGCTCTACGGGGATCGAGTCACGTTTCTCAGCCCGATTACGACGATTGCTCCTCGACGTTGCGGCGCATGAGCGATTCTCTCCGCTGCAACAGATTGACTTGGTGCGACGCGTCGCCCCATACCTGTCTAACGGAGCGGAGTTGGCGGCCTCTGAGGCTGTACTTGATCAGCTCGAAGACTTCCTGCGACGCAGCGCTCGGAGTGCGTCTTCATCTGATCGTCTGCTGCGGGTTGGCCTGACCCGTCAACTGGCGCCCGTAAAACCAGTCTTGGCGGACGCCGTCGGTGGCATCGAACGGGAATCGGGCACTGACCAGCTCGCGCAGCCGCGGACAAAGGGATACCTAAAGATCGAGCGGTCAGGCCAACTTCCGCGGTGTCGTGCTTGGGGCTTCACTGGGCTCCGGCGTCGGTCGAGGAAACGGAGGCGAAGTGGTGGGCGGTACGTGGCAGGACTCGGAGCTCGTCGTTTGGCCACCGACGTCGGCGGCCGCCTCCGCGAGGGTGGCTGCGTATTCACAGTGATAGGTCCCGTACCCCGGCCAGGACGGGTCGTCGGCCACGAGCCACTCCTGCGGGTAGAGCTCGAGCACCTGGACGCGGGCCTGCGTGATCACCGAGGGGATGATCTGGGCGAGATCACCTGTCTTCCCGCCGCCCCCGGGTGTAGTCGTGGTCAGGGTGAGCATCTCGAGCGGCACCTTGGTGGCCCAGGTGCCAAACGGCTCGCACCAGTCGCCGCACCGGGTATAGGCGGGCGGAACGTCCCTGCTGACTCCCGTCGCGGTCATGCCCTCCATGCCGATGCTCATCCCGGCCTCGCCGGCCGCGGCCGCCACCTTCACGGCTATCGAGCCGCTGAAGCGCGGTGAACCAGGGAAGGTGCTGTCGGGAAATTCGTTGATCGCGACCATGAGCGGGTGGTCCGAGCCGAGAGATGCCTCGTAGGCAATCTGGGACGTGCTCCATGCGAGCCATTTCGCCGCGGTCAGCCCATCCTTGCTCCACCGCGCGACGCAGTTGCCGCTGTTGAAGTTCTGGACCGGGAAGTCCTCGCCGCCTGCCCCGAGGCCGAAACGGATATACCCGATGTGAGTGTTGCCCTGGACATGGGCCATCAGGGCCTTCTGGAACGCCCGCCAGGGCCGCTCGTACCCGGCGTCCCAGTACACGGCCGTCGTATTGCCGTCGCATTTGACGGTCCGGGTCGAGTGGAGCACGTACGCGGGGGTCGCCGGCAGCTGGCATAGACGAGAAAGGATCAGCCCTTTCGGCTCCTTGCAGGGAACTGACTGCTCGAGTCGCACCCTCTCGTCGGCGCCCAAACAATCAGATTCACGACCTTGCCCGCAGCCTCCCATGGCGCCGCAGACCGGTTGAGAAACGACCAGTCATATTGAGGGTTCGCGCCGGGCCCCTCGTCGATCGCGCTCCACGGGATGACCAGTGTCACACCGCAGATCGTTGGATCCGACGGCAGGTATTGCAAGGCCGCGGTCTGGGCGGACTGAGGCGCGTCGTTCGCGTCGACAAACAGCCCGTGCGCGGCGCCTCGATCGGTGACCTCGCTTCCTGCCGAGCAGAATGACCACGAACTGCCCGCCGCCGCACTGCCACCGAGCATGACCGCCGACCATGCGGCGACAAGCGCGATTCCTGGCAGCCCTCGACGCGCGCTCACGAAGCAATACTACAATCCTACGGCGACAAGGTGAGCCGTTTTGTGCCATCCTGGGTTTGACGGAGACTTTGATCTGACCTGGGTTTAGCGGAGTTGTGTTTCTGGAATCCTCCGGCGTTCAGCGAGGAGGAAGCAATGCCCAGCAGGTATCCAGTTGAGGTCCGCAGACAGGTCGTGGAGCTCGCTCGCTCTGGCACGAAGGTCGCGCAGCTTGCTGAGACGTTCGGGATGAGTGAGGCCGTGATCTATGGCTGGCTGAAGCAGGAGCGCATCGATCGTGGTGAGTCGCCGGGGTTGAGCACCGAGGGGCAGATGGAGCTCGCGGCAGCGAAGCGACGGATTCGCCAGCTCGAGACCGAACTGGCTGTGTCGCGGAGGGTCAACGCCGTCTTCCTCGAGCAGGATCTGCCCCCAAAAGCCTCTTCCCGGTGATCGCCTCCCTGACCGGGCAGGGATTTGACGTTCAGAGGGCCTGCACGATGCTCGGCGTGTCTGTCTCGGGCTATTACGACTGGAAGCTGCGTCCGCCATCGGCGAGGATGCTCAGACACGCGTGGCTTGCCGGTGAGATCGCGCAGGTCCACAAGGACTCCGGTGGCACCTACGGAACGCTGCGCATTACGGCCGAGCTCAGATACGGCCGCGGGATCTATGTCGGCAAGGAACAGGTGCACCTGTTGATGAGGCGTCTCGGGATCTACGGGCTACCGAAACGCCGGCTTCCTCGGGGCGCGAGGGTCGGCAAGCCCAACTCGCTTGATCTCGTTCGTCGTCGTCTCAAAGCCGATGGGCCCGATCGGCTGTGGATGACCGACATCACCGAGCACCCGACGAGGGAGGGCAAGATCTACTGCTGCGCGGTGATCGACGCGTTCTCACGGATGGTCGTGGGCTGGTCGATCGACAGCCGCCAGACCGGCCTGCTCGTCGCGAATGCGCTCGGGATGGCGCTCAGAAGACGAACGCCGACACAAGGCGGAATCATTCACTCCGACCAGGGGGTCCAGTTCGCATCATGGGTCTTCAGCCAGAAGGTCACAGAAGCCGGCCTCGCGCCTTCCGTCGGTGCTGTCGGGGCTCCGTTTGACAATGCGATGGTCGAGGCGTTCTGGGCCCGCATGCAGGTCGAGCTGCTCAACCGCAGAAGATGGAAGACACGCGTCGAGCTCGCCACTGCGGTCCACGACTACATCGAGATCTGGCACAACACCCGCAGACGCCACAGCGCCCTACAGATGCTCACACCAACAGAGTTCGAGAACCAACACCAACAACAACAGACCGCCGCCTGATTCCAGACCTCCGACTCCAAGAAAGCCGGGTCAGATCAATTTCGAGCGTGTCAGCTCCGGCGTAGAGCTTGGTGCATTCTGTTGGGGTGTAGATCGCGCAGCCGGTCGGGGCGTTCGTCGCGTCGTCGGGGATTTCCCAGGTCCCTTCGACGGTCACGGCCCCGGCACTTCCCACAGCCGGCCCCACCGCCAGCAGCAACGTCGCGCCAAGAACGAGCAGGACACGGCCGCCGACCTGGCGGGAATCGCCCGGCTCGCTCGAGCCGACGCCATCTCCGCTTTCTTTAGGGCGCCGCCTAACCGGAATCGCGTGATGCTATCTGCCCCCGCCACTCAGTGCAAGCTGATCGGCCTCTACAGCGAGGCCAACGAGGCAGAGGACGGAACGTTCAGCGTCCGGGCCGAGTATCTGATGACGCTGGCTTGTGGGGTGCATAAACCCAATCGGGCCCGTCTGGGTGGGTTTTTTTCTGTCTTCGGCGCCGTAGTCTCGCTGGCTCTTTCGATTGGAGGAGGTGCTGGTGCTCGCGTCGTTGCTGTACGTGCTTTTGGGGCGCTTGATGGCGCTCGTGCTCGTGTGCTTCCGCTCGTCTGAATCCAAGGAGTTCGAGATCATGGTCTTGCGCCATGAGGTCGCGGTGCTGCGCCGGCAGGTCGCGCGCTTAAGCAACTCCGCTCCGCGCTCAACCAGCCTGGAGAAAAACCATGATCACAAGTGGGGAATTCCGATGATCGTTGACATCATCGCTTCCTCGGCATTCCTCGTTGACATGGGTGATGTGGAGGCCGCCGGACAGAGCTTGTGTCGAGTGATGTCAGGCTTCTATGAAGTCACGGCGGCACCCGTGGACGGCGGCGGGAGACAGATCCCCACGAGGGCGCGTGTTGGCCAGCCAAATCACGAGTGACGGTCGACGAGGTCCACTTTCCGAGCACAGAGAAGACGTGGACCGAAAAGCAGGTCGCGAAAGCCCGGCCGTGAGCTATAGGATTGGATGGCATGAAGTTGCTCACGCTTCTTGTGGTCGTGGTCATCGGCGGCGGCGGTCCGCCCGCTGCGTTGAGGTACCGCGAAGAACATCACGAAACGGAACCGATCTTCACGCAGGCCAGTATCACGCTGTTTCGCGTCGAAGGCGGTGAATCGCGTCAAGTTGCCGCTACGGCCCGCGGTGGCAAGCTACGCGCGCGCGTTGGGCCAGGTAAATACCTGATCAAGTCCTTGGCCAACGATACGCCTGGGCAGACGCCTAACCCATCGTGCGGATCAACCCGGCAGCCACAGAGCTTCAAGCCAGGGGGAGGGTTTACCATCCAAATCAAGCCCGGAGTTCGGCGCGTTCACTTGAGGCTGGAATGCCGGACGAAGTGATCCTGGCTGCATAGTCCTGGACATCATTTGCGAGTTTGTCATTTACTAGGCCGTTTCGAGCCCAGTATCGCCTATGCGGTGCATTACCTGAAAATTGACGGTTTTTAGAGGTCCTTGTCTCGCGCTTCGCGTCGGCGCACGCGGGCTCCTAGGATCGCTCCGGTGGGCGTTGCCATAGCGATGAGCGCGATCACGAGCAGCGCGACACCCACGACGTGCGAGCCTCCGTTTAGGAGAAAGAGGACCCCCGCGACCACGAGGAGCGACGGGGCGATGGCCATTCCCCATCCAAAGGCGCGCCCCGCCAGCGTGAGATGTTCCCGTCGGCGTTGATGCAACCGCCGCCGCCCATCATTGAATGCTGCGAGCCTACCCATGCCTAGATCGTATCCGTTGGCTGCCGTCGGCTAAGGGGTTATTTACCGGTTGCTTCACGTAGCACGAAGCGCTCCATTGCCTTTGCAAAACCCTCCTGCTCGTTGGATGCGGTCACGCGCCGGGCTGCACGCTGCACCTCGGGGCTCGCGTTGCCCATCGCGATGCTGAGGCCGGAGCGGGCGAACATGAGGACGTCGTTGGGCATGTCCCCGATCGTCGCGAACTGGTTGCCGGGAGTGCCGAGATGCGCGGAGAGGTAGCTGACGACCTCGCCCTTGTTCGCCCGAGGGTGGGTGATGTCCAGGTAGTAGGGCTGAGATTGCGCAGCGGACACGTGGTCGCCGAACTTCTCGCGGACCTGCCCCGTGCTCGCAGCCACCAGACCGTGGTCGTCAGAGATTCCCACGATCTTGGCGATGTTCTTGACGCCGTCGAAGTTTTCCACCACCGTCGGTTCGAACCTCACCGTGCTCGACTCCCGGTCCACGTGGGGAGCGTTGGGGTCGCGAACGAGCCAGTCGGCGCCGCTATACAGCCAGATGTCGAGCCCGGCGGCGGATAGCAGCTCGATTGCCGGGCTGATGACAGCTTCGGGGATCGTCTTCTGCTCCAGAACCGACATGTCCGGGCGCACGATCAGCCCGCCATTGAAGGCCGAGATCGGCGTGGTCAGAGCAAGTGGCTCGATCAGCATCGACATTCCGCGGGGCGGACGGCCGCTGGTCACGGCGAACTCGATGCCCTGCTCGCGCAAACGACCGACGGCTGCCACGGTGCGCTCGCTCAGAAGCTTCTCCTGCGTCACGAGCGTGCCATCCACGTCGGCGAGCACAGCCTTGATCGATAGCTCGGTCATCGCCTTCAGCCCACAGGCCGAATCCAGCGACGGGCGGTCTCAGGGTTTCTGTCGATCTTTTCAGCGGCTTCTGCGATGGACAGCATCGGGCGAATTGTAGGCCTCAGTACGGAGCCCCCACACGCGCGGCGTATCAACGGCGGACGCCTCTGCGGATGACCAACTGCTAGAGGCCTAGCACGAGCGCTAGAGCTTCGTCCACGTCTTGCAACTCTTCTGGATCAAGTCGACCTGCCGAGCGTCCCAAGCGCTGGGGGTCCACGACAGTCGTCTGCTCAACGAGGATCCGTGTTTGAGTGCTCTCGAGGGTGATCGAGGGTCGAAAGCTTGCCGGCCTCGCGCTCGTGGAGGTTGGCGCGATTAGCACGGTGTTCAGTGCCATGAACTCATCTGCTTGAACGACCACCGCGTAGCGCGTGCCTCGTTGCTCCTTGCTCCGTGTACCTCTCGGTGCCGGCAGGTGAAAGATCTCTCCGCGCACCACTTCAGTCAACGGACTCCGGCGCCAGTTCCGCCATCTGCTCGCGGATAGCTTGCATCTCCGCTCGATCGTCCGCATCGCTCGCTAGACGGCGTACCTCGGCGGCGATCGAAGAGCGAGTTCTGCGCCTTGCTGCGCTCTCGCGTAGAGCGGTTCGCACGGCCTCCGAGTCGCTTAGCCCATCACTGCGAATGACGCTGAGTGCGGCGGCCGAGTTATCGTCCAACCGCACATGGAGAGAGCGGCTCACGACGATAATGTAGCACGAACCGTGCTACATGAGGCACTAAGGCATGTATTCGAATTCGCCGCTGGCTTCCAGTCCGTGCCCGCCGAAGATTGAGGCATAGGACCCTTCCAATTTGTTTCCGTAGCCTCCGCTCACGGCGCCGCCAACGCCGGCTTCGGCGAGGTTCAGCCGTCCGCCGCTCACCGAGTTGGAGTAGCCGCCCCCCGCGGTGTTTTCTTCGCCGCCGCTGACCGAGGCGGCCGCAAAGCCGCTGGCGGTGTTTTCCTTGCCGCCGCTGACCGACGAGCCGAAGACACCGCTGGCGATGTTGTATTCGCCGCCGCTGACGGAGGACGCGAACACCCCGGTCGCCTTGTTGTACTTGCCGCCGCTGACCGAGGCGAATAGGCCTTCCGCGACGTTATTTTCACCGCCAGTGACCGAGGCATATTCGCCGCTTGCGATGTTGTTTTCACCGCCGGTGACCGACGCATATGGGGCGCCGATGGTGTCTCCGAGGCCCGCGTCGATGCCCCCGAAGCTCGTGAACGTCTGTTTGGTGCCGAGGATGAGGTTGTGCGAGCCGGTCTCGGCTCCAGGGGCTTCGTCGTAGCCAATCACGAGATTGCCCTCGCCGTTGATGGAGCCCGTTGTGCCTTCGCCGTCGACGACCTGCACGTTCACGCCAGAGAATTGGACGGTCGGCTTGCCGCCGACACCGGATGCCACGAACTTGATGTAGGGCAGCAGGCTCGTCAGCTCTTCGACTTGCTGGGATGTGAGGCTGCCTTCGGGTCCGGTTTTGCCTTCGGCGCCTTCTTTACCTTCGAGTCCGGTTTTGCCTTCGGAGCCTTCTTTACCTTCGGGTCCGGTTTTGCCTTCGGCACCAGGTTTGCCTTCGGAGCCCTGCTTGCCTTCGGCTCCAGTTTTGCCTTCAAGGCCTGCTTTGCCTTCGGCGCCCGTCTTGCCTTCAGTGCTCGCCTTGCCTTCCGAGCCCTGCTTGCCTTCGGCGCCCGTTTTGCCTTCGGCGCCTTGCTTGCCTTCAGGGCCGGCTATCGCATTGGTTGTGAGCTGGGTCAGCTTATAGCCCTTCTTGCAAGCGCCGTGCCTGGGTGTAACGAGCGCTGCGGCCGCCTTCTTGGGAACGCAGAGCTTGAGCCCCGCCGCTCCCGCGCTGCTCGCGCTGAGCACGAACGCCGCGACTGCAAGCGCACTTACTCCTGCGACACGACCCACACGCCGATACTGACGACCCAACAGGCAGCTGCCCATGACCATCTATCTCCTTGTTTGCCGGTACGGCGAGAACATCGGCATAGATACGAACGCGCATTAGCCCGTCGCGCTACCCACGGGTCGCTGGTCGAGCTGGCCGTCCCCTCGTTGGGTTCAGTGCCCGTGGAAGGTGGCTTGGCCTGGGCCCTTGGAGAGAAGGGACTCGATGCCGTGCGCGAGGTCGTTGGTCTCAAACAGCGAAGCACAGACGCGTGCAGTGAGCGCGTCTGCCGCTGCTAGGCCCTGCTCGCGGTAGGCGAGCAGCAGCTGTTTGGTTACGTCGTAGGCGCGGGTGGGGCCGGCGGCGAGCCGGTGTGCGAATGCGAGTGCCTTCTCGTCGAGCTCGGCGTCTGGCAGCACGCGGTTGACGACGCCCCACTCGGCGAACGTCGCCGCCGGGTAGGGTCGCTCAGTGAGTACGGTCTCGATCGCCCGTGCGGTGCCGGCGCACGCGGCGAGTCGGTAGGCGCCGCCAATGATCGGCGTCAGCCCGATTATCGGCTCGGCGAACGCGAACTGGGCAGTGTCCGAGGCCCAGATCAGATCGAGCGTGAGCACGGTCTCCAGGCCAGCGGCCAGGCACAGTCCGCGCACGGTGGCCAGGGTCGGGAACGGCAAGCGCTCAGTGCGGTGCGCGAGCTCCAGGAATCCCGCGATCCGCGCCTCGCCCTCTGCCTCGGTGAGGTTCCCGAAGACTTCGTCGACCTGGGCGCCGGCGGTGAAGTGCTCGCCTTCGCTGCGCAGCAGCAGCGAACGGATGGGCGCATCCTGCGCGGTGACCGTTGCCTCGGTCAACTCTGCGATCAGGTCGAGGCTGAAGAGATTCAGCGGCGGATCGGAGATCGTGATGACCCCGACGTTGCCGACCGGTTCGGGTGCGGTCCAGAAACGGTGCATGTCGGCCCCGTTACCGGCGATACCCAGGAGGAAGTGCCAGCCATTGAAGTGACTGGTCTGGCTCCGGGGCAGCATTACCGCTTCTGGTTGATGGCCAAGAATGCCAAGGGCATCGAACGTGGCGGCGAAGTCTTCTTCACCACCCCGCTGGAAGGTCAAGGCGGTCCAAGCGTTCCGGCCCAGCAGGAATCCAAATCGGAACCGCATACTCTCCTGGTGACGCCGCTGGCCGCGACCTCACCGCCGGCGAAGACGACCGAGCTCGGTCCCAGGTCCCACCCGCCGAGGAGGGCAGAGAGGCTCTCAAATGCCTTGCGGGCATGTAAGAGCAAGCCAAGGAAACAGCGAGCTATCTGCGAGCGACAGGCCCGCAAGAAGTACGGCCTGGCAGGCAAGAAAGCCGGAAGGCTGCCAAGTAAAAAAATGTAGGTAGGCCGCTCAACAGCAGGATGTCGAGGCAGAGCCAGAGGAGTCGTCCACCCAGCTGTCGATGCGTCGCCAGAGCCCACAGCTGGTCCCAACGGGCCGGCCGAGCATGACGGTTGGGATCGCGCCTAGCTCGGGGCATCCCTGGTAGCCGATCACCCCAGCGATCAGATGCGAGATCCCGAACCAAGTCGGTACCAGTGCAGTGGGCCAGAGGGCGATGGCTCCCGGCAGCCGGCGCTGGCTCAGTGCACCGGCAATCGCGAGAAACACCACGCCTGCGAACATGCGGGACCGTCGAGCCGGCCGGCTCATCGAAGTTCCGAGCCCGCCATTGGAGACGGCGCAGCTTGCGCCGGCGGTGCTCTGCTCGGCTTGGTTCGACGGTGTATCGGGCATGTTGGTCCTTTCGTGGGTGGGATCACGGAAGGTCTACAACCTGAAGTACGCTTTAAGTCAAGTGCTCAGTGAGCGGTGAGCACTCGGAAGGCGCGAGTGAGCGTTGCCGGCTTCCCGACGATGCTTATGCGACTGGAGCCCAACGCGTGTGACGGGCTCAGCTTTCCCATGGCGAGCTGAGCAAATGTGCGAACGTCGCAGCTGGCGCGGATGGCCGGCTCACGCGGGCTGACGCCCGAGCACACTCTGACATCGCCGTCGTCGACAGCGATGTGGAAGTGTTCTTCGTGGACCTGAAACTCGTAGGACTCGTGGAGTCCGGCGCTCGCTGCATGCGAGCTTTGGGCGGCAACAGCGAGCGCGATCAGCTCGGCGCGCGCGGTCTCAGGGTCGACGCGTTCGTCCGAGGGGAGCCGGTTACCCCATAGCGCGAGCTCGAGGATGATGGGGCGCAGTCCCTCGCCCAACGGCGTCAGCTCGTAGACCGCGACATCGGTAGGCGAGGGGAGCGTACGGCGCGCCACAACCCCTTGGGCGCTCAGCGCCTTCAGCCGGTCTGACAGACGATTTGTGCCCATCGCGGGCAGGCGTGCATTCAGCTCCTTGAAGCGCTTGGGTCCCAGCAGCAGTTCGCGCACGACGAGCAGCGTCCAGCGCTCGCCGAGCACGTCGAGAGCACGCGCGACCGGACACACCTGGCGATATTTGCGCATTGACATACCTATGAGAATACTGATCGTGTTTCAAGCACTATACGTTTCATATAGTATAGTGAGCGACTTGCGAAAGCCGTTGATCCTCATATCGCTGCTGTTGGCGGCCTTTGCGATCAATCTCGACACTACGATCGTCAACGTCGCCCTCCCGACGCTCGTGCGCGAACTGCACGCTTCGACCAGCCAGCTGCAGTGGGTCGTCGATGCCTACAACCTCGTCTTCGCGGCACTGCTGCTGGCATCCGGCAGCCTCAGCGACCGCGTGGGCCGCAAGGGCATGTTGCTCTGCGGCCTTGCTGTCTTCGGCCTTGCCAGTCTTGCCGGCGGACTGACAGCGACTCCCGGGCAGCTGATCTTCGCGCGTTGCATTATGGGCCTCGGCGCGGCAATGGTCTTCCCAGCCACCCTGTCGCTGATCTCCAACATCTTCACCGAGCGTGCAGAGCGGGCTCGAGCGATCGGGCTATGGGGCGCCACCGCCGGCGTGGCGATTGCCCTGGGGCCGATCGTGGGCGGCTGGCTGCTCGAGCACTTCTCATGGACGAGCATCTTCTTCGCGATGGCGCCTGCGGCTGCCTTGGCGGCCATCCTGGTCGCCTGGAGCGTGCCGAGTTCCCGGGATCCGCAAGCCTCCAAGGCAGACAAGCCTGGATTTCTCCTGTCTGCAGCGGCGATGACGCTTGTGATCTACACGATCATCGAGGCTCCCAATCACGGCTGGAGCAGCGCACGCAGTATCGCGAGCTTCGGGCTGTTCGCCGTGCTGTTCGGGGCGTTCGTAGCCTGGGAGCGGCACACGCGCGAGCCAATGCTTGACATCAGCCTGTTCAGAAACCTGCGCTTCACCGCCGCCAGCGGATCGGTGACTGTCGCCTTCTTCTCACTGTTTGGGTTCATCTTCCTGATAACCCAGTACTTCCAGTTTATAAAGGGCTATGGACCACTCTCGGCCGGGGTGCATCTGCTACCCGTTGCCAGCGCCGTGGGGGTCGCGTCCGTGCTGGGCACCAAGCTCGCGGTGCGCTTTGGCACCAAGCTCGTCGTCGCCGGGGGTCTGTTGGCGGTCGCCTGCTTCTACGTGTGGGTCTCCACCGTATCGGCTACGACGAACTACAGCACGATCGCGGCACAAATGGTCATCTACGGCATCGGTATGGGCTTCACCAGCGCGCCCGCCACAGAGGCCATCATGGGCGTCGTACCCATGCACAAGGCCGGTGTCGGCTCCGCCGTCAACGATGCAACCCGGCTGCTCGGCGGAACCCTTGGCGTCGCTGTTATCGGCAGTGTCTATGCCTCCCTGTATTCCAGCCGGCTGACTACAGCCCTGCCTGTGCGGCTGCCCAGCTCTCTCACTCACGCCGCACACGAGTCCGTCGGCGCGGCGCTCGAGATCGCTGGCCACCTGAGCCGGGCCGGTCAAGCGCGCCTGGCCGCTGCGGTAGATCAGGCGGCCTCTGGAGCGTTTATTCGCGGTCTCAGCGCTGGTTGTCTCGTAGCAGGCGGCGTGGCAGTGGCCGGAGCGATCATGGCCGCTCTCCTACTCCCGGCCCAGCCCCTGTCTGCTCCAACTCGAAAGTTGCCCGCGCAGAGCCCGCCCAATACTGCGGTCCTCGACTGAGGCCGCTGTCGGCTTGCGCACTGCGCGCCCGCCGAGATGCATACCCTTCACCACGTGCACGCCCTGGAGCAGCTGCGAAGCCGCATGGCCGAGCTCGCCGATCTGGCGGCCCTGGAGATGCTCGCCGAGTGGGACCTGCTGGTGATGATGCCGAGCGCCGGAGCTGGCGGAAGGACTCAGCAGATCGGCACGCTCGCGCAGCTCACCCACGAGCGTGCCACAGGCGAGGAGATCGGTGGCTGGTTGGCCGAGCTCGATGGCGGAGAGCTGAACGAGATTGACCGTGACATCGTGCGCCTTGCGCGCCGTGATTGGGAGCGTGCCCGTCGGGTCCCGGCAGAGCTTGCGGTCGATCTCGCTCGTGCCAGCGCCGAGGGCCAGGAGAGCTGGCAGCTTGCACGGGCAAACGATGACTTCGGCGCCTTTGCGCCCGCGTTGCGACAAAACGTCGAGCTGGCGCGAGCCCACGCGGACTGCTTGATGGGGGAGGGTGAGACCCGCTATGAGGCGCTCCTGAGCGAATACGACTTCGGTTTGCGCACCGAGGAGCTGCGCCGCCTGTTCGCGCAACTCACCAAGGCGCTGCCACCGCTGGTCGCCGAGGCGCAGGTTCATTCGCCGCTTCGGACGCTCGAGGTGCCGGTCTCCGCCCAGCAGGCAGCCGTCGCGGGAACGCTGCGCCGGATCGGCGTCGAGGATGCCAGCTGGCGGGTGGACGTCTCGACCCATCCCTTCACCTCGTGGATGGGGCGCCTGGACACCCGCTTGACCACGCGCTACAGCGAGGGTGATGTCGAGTCGCTGCTCAGCTCGCTGCACGAGTATGGTCACGCCCTCTACGAGCGCCAGATCGATCCTGCGCTGGAGCGCACCAATCTGGGCCGAGGCACATCGATGTCGGTCCACGAGTCCCAGAGCAAGCTGTGGGAGAACCACGTGTCGCGCAACGCCGCGTTCGCCGAGGTGCTGGCGGCCGAGCTGGGTGCCGGTGGCTTCGCCGTCACGGCGGCTGAGCTGCACGCGACGATGGTCGGCGTCGCGCCCTCTCCTGTCCGGGTCTCCGCTGATCCGCTCACCTATCCGCTGCACATCGTCCTGCGCTTCGAGCTCGAGCTCGCGCTCCTGGATGGCACGCTCGCCGTCGAGGATCTACCGGGAGCTTGGCGAGAGGGGATGGACCGTCTGCTCGGGGTTGAGGTGCCCTCCGATGCGTTGGGCTGCCTGCAGGACATTCATTGGAGCGCGGGCAGCTTCGGCTACTTCCCCAGCTACGCGCTCGGCTGTCTGATAGCCGCCCAGCTCTGGGAGAGCATCGAGGCCGAGCTGGGACCGCGGGAGGAGGATCTTCGCCGCGGTGAAGTGGCTCCCATCCAGAGCTGGCTTGCCGAGCGGGTTCACCGTCACGGGCGGCGCCTGGACACGACCGCACTGGTCGAGCAGGCCACCGGGCGCCCGTTGGAGGTCGAGCCGTTCCTGCGCTACTCAGCGGCTCTGGCCGGACGCTGAGCTCAGATGACGCGTGCTCTGGGCGTGCTGCACGGCCGAAAGGACCTGGCCTGCCGACTGGGGCGGAAGGATCGAGTCTCGGGGATGCGGTTCTCGTTGCGAAACGTCGTCCCCGGGATCAGGCGTCGCGCCATCGCCCGGACGATGATTGCGTCCGCGACGCTCGCCGGATCGACCACATACTGCGATTCGACCACGAGCTCTTGGAGTAGTTCTATTCGTCTCCGCATAGCGTAGGTTCTCCCTCGGTATCGGTTCACGACGGAGATCTTTTCAGCGTCACCAGACGCGATTAGACGAGCATATGAACCAGCTCTAGAGCGGGTTGAGTACGTTTCCCTCGGCTCTGATGGTCGCCCAGCCCTCGGCGCGCAGGCCTTGGGCGAACTCGTCGATCTTGCGCTTGGGGCCGGTGACCGTGAAGGCGACCTGGGTGGTGAGCAGGTGGCGGTGATCGACGATCTCGCACTTGAGATCAAGCGTGTCGGCGTAGTTGAGCATCGTTTGCTCCCAGGAGCGCTTGATCAGGTTGCCCGCGCCCGCGACCAGAGTTCGTGTCTCGAGCGCCTCTGCGTCGTGCTCGCGCTCCTGCTCGGCGCGGAGTGCCTCGCCGCTCAGCGGCGGATCGACCTGGAGCCAGTCGTCCCTGTCGTGATCCCAATGGCTCACGCTGATATGCGCCTTGATCCCATCGTGTTGCAGCACCTCTTCGATCGCGCGCCGCGCCGTTTGGAGGGCATCCTCGCTGCTCGCATAGGCGAACAGGAGCTCTCCGTTATGCGTTATGACGACATCGGGGGCCACAGCCGCCTGAACGTCATCTACGACCTCATCCCGATGGGGGCGTATGTGTCCCATCACGCCGTCGAGCGCCCCGCGCTTATCCTCGACATCGAGTTGGGCCTGCAGTCGCCAATCTTGATCTTCTGACATCTGTCTCCTGTCTGGTTGCCCGCGATTCTAGCCTCGGCGTAACATCGGGGCTCCTGCTGGCCACTTCCCCCATGACAGCGACCAGGGAGCGAAGCATGGCCGACCACGACGCACGCAGACGCGAGCACCAGCGGTTCGAGTGCCTTTACAGAGAGCACTTCGATCGCGTCGCCTCCTACCTGCTGGCTCGTTTCTGAACGCGACCTGGCGGCGGATGCGCTCTCGCGGACTTTCGAGGTGGCCTGGCGGCGAATCGCTGAGATCCCTGAGGAGCCACTGCCGTGGCTGCTGGGCGTGGCGCGTAAGGTCCTCGCCGATCTGCGCCGCGCACAGGGCCGTCAGAACGCCCTTGTCATGAGGCTTGGGGCCACGATCGCCGAGAGCTCCGATGACCACGCCGAGACCCTGAACGGCCGTGAACGGACGCTCGCAGCGCTGGGACGCCTCAGTGACTTTCAGCAGGAGGTCCTCTTGCTCATCGCCTGGGACGGGTTGAGCCAACGGGAGGCCGCCGCGGCGCTCGGATGCTCCAGGGGCGCGGTGGCCCTTCGCCTGCATCGCGCACGCGCGCGCTTGGCCACAGCTTTCAGAGAAGTCGCCGCAGAGGAGCAGTTTGCGCTGCCGGGGGCTGTCGACCGGCTTCCCTGTCTCCCGACCGGCGCCAACGTGTAGGAGGCCCAAATGCATGACCACACCTTCAATCTCCTCAAAGATCTGCGCCCGGTAGACGCACACCGGGTGGATGAGATCTTCCCGGCACAGCGCCGGCTCGAGCTGCTGGCTGCGATCACGGGCGTGGCACCGCTCGCCGAGCCAGGGCAGCGTGCTGACGGCACTGCCAGGCGCCTATCTGGCTCGGTTGCTCACGGCTGGCCAGGCGCCAGGGCCAGGCGTCTGCTCCGGCCGTTGGTGCTGGGGACGGTCGGAGTCGTGGCGGCGGCGATCGCAGCGGTAGCGGTGCTCACCACTGGCTCGGCTGTGAGCCCAACGTATGCGAATGCCGTCTCCTTCCACACCGTTCCCAGTGGCGAGATCGTCGCTACCGTCACCGAACCGTTTGCCGCCCAGTCGCGGCTGGACGCCGAATTCACCAAGCAGGGATTGCACATTACCGTCCAGCTGATACCTGTCTCTCCAGCCAGCGTGGGGAAGCTGCTCTACGTCACGGGGTCGAGCAGCGAAACGACGGAGATCGAACCGCTGGAGGGCGGTCACTGCCTTATGGGCGGCGGAGGCTGCGCGATTGGCGTGAAGATTCCTAGGGACTTCGTAGGCAGCGGCAGCATCGCGCTCGGCCGGCCGGCCAAGCCAGGGGAAGCCTATGAGAGCTCTGCCAGCGCCTTTGCGCCCGGGGAACCGCTGCATTGCAGCGGCCTGCTGGGCGCCAAGGTTGCGAGCGCGCTACCAACGCTGGAACACGACAAACTCACGGTCCAATGGGGCGAAGTCACGAGTGGCCCTACCGGGGCAGCGAATGGGCAGTCTCCTCAGAGCTCGCAGTCAAAAACGGATCTCCAGCCGCCGTTGCAGAACTACATCTGGAGCGCCGACATGACCGCAGCCGGGGAGCTCAGCGTGACGACACAGTCCACGCCATGGCCGGACAATCCGGGTGCCGGCTCCGACTACAACAACGGCTGCTGAGCGTCGCGAACGCCCCCTGGTGGCTGACCTGCGCGGAACGCTTGCACGTGCAACTATATTGTTGAGTTGTGCCGGCGATCGAAGTGACCTGCTTCAGCGATCCTGGGTGTCCCTGGGCGTACTCGGCAGCCCCGGCGCATGCCGTGCTGCACTGGCGCTACGGCTCGCAACTACGCTGGCGGCTCGTGACGATCGGGCTGGCGGAGGACCTGCAGCGCTACATCGACGCGGGCTACACGCCTGTTCGCTCAGCTCAGGGCATGCTCTCCTTTCGCCGCTATGGGATGCCCTTCGCAACCGAGCCCAAGGCGCGCGTCACGGCGACCTCGCGCGCCTGCCGGGCGATCGTCGCGACCCGCCTGCTCGATCCCAAGCGCGAGCAGTCGGTTTTCAGGGCATTGCAGCTCGGCTGGTTCACGACCAGCCTGCTCATGGACGAGGACACCGACATCGCGCAGGCGCTCGCGCGCGTGAAGGGCCTCGACATCGAGGCGATCGTCGCCGCGATCGAGGATCCTCGCGTGCTCGAGGCCTATGAGCGGGACAAGCAGCAGACGCGCCAGGCCCAGGGTGGCCCCACCGAGTTCCAGGGCAAGGCGCGCCAGACCGATGGACCCGTGCGCTACTCGGCGCCCTCGCTCATCTTCCAGGCGCTCGACGGGTCGCACACCGGGCTGCGATTGGAGGCCGGCGGCTTTCAGACGATCGAGGCCTATGACGTGCTGATCGCAAACCTGGATCCCACACTCGAGCGCGAGCCGCCGCCCGATGGGCCACTGCCGGCCCTGACACGCTTCTCCGAGGGGTTGGTCACCCAGGAGGTCGCCGCGATCATGGCTCATAACAACCAGGCTCCTGACCGCCAAGCAGCCGAGCGGGCGCTGATCGAGCTGGTCGGATCGGGGCAGGCACGCCGCACGCCAGTGGGCGACGATGCCCTCTGGCAGGCCGTCTGAGCGCAAGCCCGGGCTCGGGCGCCGACGTCTGTAGCCTCCCGTCGATGTCCGTGACGGTCACACTCCCCGACGGCAAGGCGCTCGAGCTGCCCGATGGCGCGACCGGTGCCGACGCCGCGGCCGCGATCGGTCCGGGGCTCGCCCGCGCGGCGCTCGCGGTGCTCATCAGCGACTCCGAGGGAGGGCCCGCCGAGGTGCGCGACCTCGCGCTGGCGCTGCCCAACGGTGCCGGCATCGCCATCCTCACGGCCACCGGCGGCGAGCAGGCCCTGGCGCTGATCCGCCACGATGCCGCGCACGTGCTCGCGACAGCCGTGCTCGACCTCTATCCGGGGGTGAAGATCTCGATCGGCCCCGCGATCGAGAACGGCTTCTACTACGACTTCGAGTTCCCGGAGGGCGCAGCGATCAGCGAGGAGGCGTTTGGCGCGATCGAAGCGGGGATGCGCGCGCACGTCAAGGCGGGGGAGACCTTCGAGCGCGAGGACGTGCCTGTCGCCCAGGCCAGGGAGCGCTTCCTCGCCGAAGGCCAGGACTACAAGGTCGAGCTGATCGACGACCTCGTCGCAAAGGAAGGCGTCAAGAGCGTTTCCCTGTACACGAACGGGCCCTTCACGGACCTCTGCAGGGGACCCCATGCCCCCAGCACCGCGAGCGTCAAGGCATTCAAGCTGCAATCGGTCGCGGGCGCCTACTGGCGGGGGGACTCCAACCGCACGATGCTCACCCGGATCTACGGCACCGCCTTCTTCTCCAAGCAGGAACTGGAGGAGCACCTCGAGCGCCTCGAGCAGGCACGAGCGCGCGATCACCGCAAGCTGGGGCGCGAGCTCGACCTCTTCCAATTCTCCGAGCTCAGCCCAGGCGCGCCGCTGTGGAAGCCGGCAGGCACCGCCGTCTGGAACGCGCTCAGCGAGCTGTGGCGCAGCGAGAACCTTGCCAGGGGCTACAACGAGGTGCGGACCCCGATCCTCTTCGACGTCGATCTCTTCAAGCAGTCGGGGCACTGGGACAAGTACCGGGAGAACATGTACTTCACCGAGGTTGATGCCCGGCCGATGGGGCTCAAGCCGATGAACTGCCCGGCCCACATCCAGATTTACAAGGATGCCCGGCGCTCCTACCGCGACCTGCCGATCCGCTACTCCGAGGCGGGGCTGGTGCATCGGCACGAGCCCTCCGGCGTGCTCCACGGCCTGCTGCGGGTGCGCCACATCACCCAGGACGATGCCCACATCTTCTGTACCGAGGAGCAGGTGCAGGAAGAGGTCATCCAGTGCCTGCGCTTCGGCTTCCATCTCTATGAGCTGTTCGGCTTCCAGCCGCGCCTGGAGCTCTCGACGCGCCCCGATCAGCGCATCGGCAGCGATGAGATGTGGGACCGCGCGGAGGGCGCGCTGCAGGGTGCCCTGGAGGCCGAGGGCCTCGCCTATGAGCTGAATGCCGGAGACGGGGCCTTCTACGGGCCCAAGATCGACCTGCACATGACCGACTCGATCGGGCGCTCATGGCAGCTGGGGACGGTCCAGCTGGACTACTCGATGCCCGAGTGCTTCGAGCTCACCTACACGGGCGCCGATAACTCCGAGCATCGTCCCGTGATGATCCATCGCGCGCTGATGGGCTCCTTCGAGCGCTTCATCGGGATCCTGATCGAGCACTATGCGGGGGAGCTGCCGCTGTGGCTGACACCGGTCCAGGCGATCGTGCTCACCGTCTCGGAGCGCTTCAACGAGTACGGGGCCTCTGTTTGCGATCAGCTGCGTGAGCATGGCCTGCGCGTCGAGCTCGACGACCGGAGCGAGTCGATCGGGCGCAAGATCAGGGACGCCGAGCTGCGCAAGATTCCCAACATGCTGCTCGTGGGCGAACGTGAGTGCAATGAGGGCGACGTCGCCCTGCGCGAGCATGGAGTGGGCGACCGCGGCAGCACGGCTGTGAGCGAGTTGGCGCAACGGCTGGCAGAGCAGGTCCGGCAACGCAGCTCGCACTAGCCTAGGCGCGGGCGCTTTGCACCGCTATACTCGGCCGCCTTGAGGCTCAGCTTCCATTCAATGCGTCGCGTATAGACCGCTTGACGCGCAGCCACCACAGCTAGTGCCGGTCCCGCGCAGATTCGACCGGCGCCCGCCTGAGCGGGACCTCACCAGGATCAACGAGCGCATCCGCGTGCCCGAGGTCCGTCTGATCGACGACGAGGGCAACCAGGTGGGCGTCATGAAGACGCCCGACGCATTGCGCTTCGCTCAGGAGCGGGAGCTGGACCTCGTCGAGATCGCGCCGGAGGCCCGCCCACCGGTCTGCAGGGTCCTCGACTACTCGAAGTACAAGTACGAGCAGGCCCAGAAGCTCAAGCAGGCGCGCAAGCATCAGCAGCAGATCACCATTCGCGAGATCAAGTTCCGGCCCAAGATCGCCCAGCACGACTACGACACCAAGAAGGGCCACGTCGAACGCTTCCTGCGCCACAAGGACAAGGTGAAGGTGACGATCATGTTCCGCGGCCGTGAGGTCACCCACCCCGAGCGTGGCGTCGCGATCCTCGATCGGCTCGCCGAGGAGCTCGCCGAGCTGGCCATCGTCGAGCAGCGGCCAACTCAGGAGGGACGCAACATGACGATGATGCTCGGACCTTCCAAGGCGGTGCTTGCCAGTCGATCTGACGGAGGTGAGGCCGGGCCCGAGCACAATGGGACCGACGAGCACAGCAAGCACAACGGGAGCGACGAGCACAGCGAGCAGCCCGAAGCGTTGACGGCGAGCGCGCCCGAGGCCGGGTCCGGCAATCAGGCGCTCGACCAACCCGCCGACGCTGCCGCCTGATCGCCGCGTTCGTGCCCTGGCTTGCGCGTCTGCCATAATCGGCGGCTCGCTATGCCAAAGATGAAGACTCACTCCGGCGCCAAGAAGCGCTTCAAGCTCACGGGATCGGGCAAGGTGCGTGCGCACCACGCATTCACGAGCCACATCCTCGAGAAGAAGTCGCCCAAACACAAGCGCGCCCTTGGCAAAGCGCTGATCCTCTCCGACCACGACGCTCCCCGCGTCAAGAAGCTCCTGGGCAAACCATGAGGGTCAAGCGCTCCGTCAACGCCCGCAAGAAGCGTCGCGCGACGCTCGCCCTGACCAAGGGCTATCGCGGCGAGGCCCACTCTGGCTACAAGCGCGCCAAGGAGGCGCTGCTCAAGGCCGATGCATACGCCTACCGCGACCGGCGCAACCGCAAGCGTGACTTCCGGCGGCTGTGGATCACGCGCATCAACGCCGCCGCGCGGCTGAATGGCATGAGCTACTCCCAGTTCATGCATGGCCTGAGCCAGGCCGGCGTCGAGCTCGATCGCAAGGTGCTGGCGGACGTCGCCGTGCACGACGCCGACGCCTTCCGACGTTTCGCCGAGGTCGCCCGAGAGGCGTCGGCTGCCTGACATCCCTGGCACCGACATCACCGTCCCAGCCTCCCGGGCGCCGCTCCTCAAAAAGGACGGCGCCCTTTTTTCATCCCATGCAGCGAGCAACATTCAGATCCATGCAACGCATCCTCTCCCCACATAACCCAAGGCTCAAGGAGCTCCGCCGGCTGCAGACCCGCCGCGAGCGGGAGCGCTCCGGGCGCTTCGCCGCCGAGGGCGAGGATCTGATCGAGGCCGCCCAGCACGCCGGCTGGAAGCCGGTCGAGGGCTATCGCTCGGTCGATCGCTCACCGCCGGACCGCGGGTTGGCAACCCATCCGGAGCTCGCATTCGCCCCCGGCTTCACCGAGGTCGAGCAAACCGCGCTCGCCGCCGTCTCGACCCTCGGGTCGGGTACGCGCGTGATCGGCGTCTATGAGCAGCGCTGGAGCGCCACGCCGCCCGGCCCGCTGTGCGTCTACCTGCACGGACTCTCCGATCCGGGCAACGTCGGGGCGGTGCTGCGCTCGGCCGAGGCCTTCGGCGCCTCCAGCGTGGCGCTCGGGCCCGGCTGCGCCGACCCGTACTCGCCCAAGGCGATCCGCGCGAGCATGGGCGCCATCTTTGCCGTGGCGCTGTGCCGGGTGGGCTCACTCGATGAGCTGCCCGGGGAGCGGATCGCTCTGGTCGCACAGGCGGGAGAGCCGCTGCAGTCGATCGCAAGCGCTCATCCGGGCATGTATCCAGGCACCGATGTGCGGCCACTCACGCTGCTGATCGGCGCCGAGCGCGACGGCCTGCCCGACGAGCTGATCGGCGCCTGCGATCGCATCGCTCACATCCCGATCGCCTCGAGCTCGCTAAATGCCGCGATGGCGGCGACCATCGCGATGTACGAAATGACTAGGGTCCGGGCGTCGTGATCGAGCGGATCGAACAGCTGCGCAGCGAGGCCCAGGGCGCGGTGAGCGCCGCGTCCAGCAGCGAGGCGCTCGAGGAGCTGCGCGTGCGCTACCTGGGTCGCAAGGCCGAGCTGCCGATCATCCTGCGCGGCGTCGCCGAGCTGCCCGCGCAGGAGCGCGGCGCGGTGGGCAAGGCCGCCAATAGCGCACGCCGTGAGCTGGAAGCCCTGATCGAGCAGCGCTCACGCCAGCTGCACGAGCAGGAGCTGCAGACAAGCATCGCGCAGGAGCGCCTTGACGTCACGTTGCCCGGCGCTCCAGCTCAGCCGGCGGGACGCCACCATGTCTTGAGCGCCACGCAGCGCGAGCTCGAGGACATCTTCCTCGGGCTCGGCTTCACCGTGCTGCGGGGCCCGGAGGTCGAGACCACCCATTACAACTTCGACGCTTTGAATCATGGCCCGACGCACCCCGCTCGGGCTAGGACCGACACCTTCTACATCGAGGATCCGGCCGGCGGGCGGGAGCTGGTCCTGCGCACACACACCTCGCCAATGCAGGTCCGCGCGATGGAGAGCCACCCGCCGCCGCTCTACGTCGTGATCCCCGGACGTGTCTACAGGCTGGACAGCGACGCCACCCACACGCCCCAATTCCACCAGATCGAGGGCCTGGCGGTCGATGAGGACATAACGCTCGCAGACCTGAAGGGCACGCTGCTGGCATTCGCCCGGGCCGTTTTCGGCGATGAGCGCGACGTGCGTCTGCGCCCGCACTTCTTCCCCTTCACCGAGCCATCCGTGGAGGTCGACGTCTCCTGTTTTCACTGCTCGGGCAAAGGCTTCCTTGCCGATGGCTCGCGCTGCCCACTGTGCAAGGGCGAGGGTTGGCTGGAGGTACTCGGCGCCGGCGAGGTCGATCCCAACGTCTATCTCCATGTGCCCACCATCGAGCGCAACGCCCCTGGCTATGACCCCGAGAAGGTCCAGGGCTTCGCGTGGGGGATGGGCGTCGAGCGGATCGCGATGCTCAAGCACGGGATTCCCGATCTGCGTCTCTACTTCGAGAACGACCTGCGGTTTTTGGAGCAGTTCGGATGAGCCGGCGCGATTGGAGTGAGCACAGATGAGGGTGCCCCTTGAGTGGCTCTTCGAATACTGCTCGCCCGAGCTCGACGTCGCGGAGGTGCAGGAGCGGTTGACGATGACCGGCACGAAGGTCGAGGCTCTGCACCATCACGGTGTCGGTGCGCCGGAGCGCTTCGTGGTCGGGCGGGTGCTCGACGTGCAGCCCCACCCGCAGGCCGACCGCCTGCAGGTCTGCGAGGTCGATCTCGGCGCCGCCCGCCCCGAGGGCCCGGCCACGATCGTCTGCGGCGCGCCCAACGTCGCCGCCGGCCAGGCGGTCGCGGTCGCGATGCCCGGTGCGCAGATGCCCGACGGCTCCAAGCTGAAGGCGGCCGAGCTGCGCGGCGTGGCATCCGAGGGAATGCTCCTCGCCGAGGACGAGCTCGCGATCGGCGCTGACCACGAGGGGATCCTCGTGCTCGCCGAGCCGGCGGGCTCACAGGAGCTTGCTCCCGGTACGCCGCTCTGCAGCGTGCTGTCGATCGCCACCGAGGTGCTCGAGCTGGAGATCACTCCCAACAGGCCCGACTGCCTGGGCGTCTACGGCGTCGCCCGCGAGCTGCACGCCGCCACCGGCGCGCCGCTCGCACCCGCGCCGTGGAGTGAGGATCTCGGGTCATCAGGGCCGCTCGCTGGCGCGGCGGTTGTTGTGGAGTGCCCCGATCTGTGCCCGCGCTTCACCGCCAGGGTCTTCGAGGGCGTGACGGTGGCGCCATCCCCGCCATGGTTGAAGGCGCGCCTGAGCGCCGCAGGACAACGACCGATCAACAACGTCGTCGACATCACCAACTACGCGATGCTGCTCAGCGGCCAGCCGCTGCACGCCTTCGACCTGGATCTGGTCGCCGGCTCGCGGCTGACGGTGCGCCGCGCTCGGGAGGGCGAGCGGGTGATCACCCTCGATGACAGCGAGCGCAAGCTCGACGCTCAGATGGTCGTGATCGAGGATGCCGAGGGTCCCACCTCGATCGCGGGCGTGATGGGCGGCCGGCGCTCGGAGGTGAGCGCACAGACCGGGCGCGTGCTGATGGAGGTCGCCAACTGGAACGGGCCCAACATCCACCGCACCTCCTGGCAGCTGGGCCTGCGCAGCGAGGCCTCCTCGCGCTTCGAGAAGGGCCTGGCGCCCGAGCAGTGCATCGACGCCCAGGCGCTCGCGACCGGCCTGATGGTCTCACTCTGCGGCGCCAAGGTCTCGCCCGGCACGATCGACATCGGCGGACCCTGGCCCCAGCCGCCGAGCATCCGGCTGCGCTCGGCACGGGTGCGGGCGATCCTCGGCGTGCCGGTGGCGCTCGAGCGCCAGAGCGCGATCCTGCAGGCGCTGGACTTCACGATCGAGCAGGTCTCAGATGGGCTCGAGGTCACCGTTCCCGCCCAGCGGCGCGAGGATGTCACCCGCGAGGCGGACCTGATCGAGGAGGTCGCGCGCATCGACGGCCTGGAGAAGCTGCCCGCGACGCTGCCCACCCACCGGCCGGCGGGCATGCTCTCGCACGAGCAGCGCCTGCAACGCCGGACGGTGGATACCCTGGTGGGGCGCGGGCTGCACGAGATCGTCGGCTGGACGTTCACCTCGGCGCAGACGATCGCCAAGCTGCGCCTGGACCCCGACGATCGCCGCGTCGCGGGCGCCGTGAAGCTGGAAAATCCCCTCTCGGAGGATCAGTCGCTGCTGCGCAGCACCCTGCTCTGCTCGCTGCTCGACAGCGCCGCTCACAACGTCGCGCGCGAGATGCCCGACCTGGGGCTCTTCGAGGTGGGCACCGTGTTCTCTGGAATCGAGGGCCACGCGCACGCGGGCGCGAGCGCGCGCGGCGACACCGGCGTGCAGGAGCACCGCGCGCTTGGAATCCTGCTGAGCGGTCGGGTGACGGCGCCCACCTGGCGCGATCCCCAGCCGCCGGTGGCCGATCTCTATGCGGTCAAGGGCGTGCTCGAATCGCTCCTGGGCGCACTGCGCGTTCAGGTCGAATATCGGCCCGAGCCTGCGCGCCATCCCTTCCTGCATCCAGGCCGGGCGGCCGAGATCATCCTCGACGGCGAGCCGATCGGCTGGCTCGGCGACCTGCACCCGCTCGTCGTCGGCTGGGAGCTCCAGGGCGCGGCGGTGCTGGAGCTCGATCTCGATCGGCTGATCGCCGGCGCGCCGGCCACGCAGGAGTACAGCGACCTGATCTCCTTCCCGGCTCTGCGCCAGGACCTCGCGGTGGTCCTGCCCGAGCGGGTGGCGGCCGCCGAGGTGCTCGCGGCCGTTCGCGCCGCGGCGGGCGCCCTGCTCGACGACGCCCGCGTCTTCGACGTATATGCGGGCGCCCAGGTGGGGGAGGGCAGGCGCTCGCTGGCGCTGGCGCTCTCCTTCAGGGATGCCGAGCGCACGCTCTCAGAGCAGGACATCACGCCCCTGCGCGAGCGGATCGTGACCGCCATCTCGCAGCTGGGGGGTGAGCTCCGTGGCTGAGCAGAGCTTCGCGCCGGGCTCGCCCAGAGTCCTCGTTGCCGGCGCGACCGGCTTCGCGGGCGCGCTCGCTGCATATCTGCTCTGGCGCCATCCGCGCTTCGAGCTCGCCGGGCTGACCGGCCGCTCAGATGTCGGTCGGCGCCTGGACGACATGTATCCGCGTTACCGGGTTCCGATGGAGATCGCCGAGCTGGACGTCGAGGGCCTCGATCGGATCGACGCGGCGCTCGTCGCCTACCCCCATGCGGCCGCGGCGCCCACGGTGGCGGCGCTGCGCGATCACGGCGCCCGCGTCGTGGACCTGAGCGCGGACTTCCGGCTCGGCGACCTGGGCACATATGAGCGCTGGTATGGGCCTCATCCACGCCCCGAGCTGATGCAGGACGCCGTCTATGGCCTCACCGAGCTGCACCGCGAGCGGATCGCCTCGGCGGCGATCGTCGCCAACCCGGGCTGCTATCCGACCGCTGCGCTGCTCGCGCTGGCCCCCCTGGCGAGGGCGGGGCTGATCGCCGACGTTGTGATCGACGCCAAGCAGGGCATCTCGGGCGCCGGGCGGGGCGCCTCGGTGGACACGAGCCACCTGTCGATGACCGCCGAGAACATCATCCCCTACAACGTCGCAGAACACAGGCACACGCCCGAGATCGAGGAGCAGCTGGCGCTGCTCGGCGCAGAGCTGGCCGTCCAGTTCCAGGCCCACCTGGTCCCACTCGACCAGGGCGAGATGGCCAGCTGCTACGTGACACCAACCCGGACCGTCTCAGCCCAGGAGCTGCGCGAGCACTACGAGCTGGCATACGCAGATGAGCCGTTCGTCGAGGTGATCGACGCTCCGCCCGGGGTGCGCGAGGTGCGCGAGACCAATTTCTGCCGGCTGTTCGCCGCCGCCGATGCCCACACGGGCAAGCTGCTCGTCTTCTCGGCGATCGACAACCTCTGGAAGGGCACCTCCTCGCAGGCGATCCAGAACCTCAACCTGATGTTCGGCCTGCCCGAGACGGAGGGCCTGCAATGAGCGAGTTCTTCCGCTCCCGCTGGGTCGCCCGGCCCGAGCACGTAAGCGAGCTCGCGCTCGACGCGGGCCTGCCCGACGGCTTCAGGGCGGCCGGCGTGGCCTGCGGGATCAAGCCAAGCGGCAAGCCCGACCTCGGCCTGCTCGTCTGCGACGCCGAGCACCCTGTCAGCTCCGCGCGCTTCACCGCGACCGGCACGCCCGCCGCGCCGGTGCTGATCAGTCAGGAGCGCTGCAATCTCGAGTCCCTGCGGGCGGTGCTTGCCAACTCGGGTTGCGCCAACGCCGCCACCGGTGCTCGGGGACTCGACGCCGCCGCCAAGACACAGGGCGCCGCCGCCACGGCGGTGGGTTGTCACGAGGCGCAGGTCGCGCTCGCCTCGACCGGTGCGATCGCCCACGATCTGCCGGTCGATCCGATCCTCAAGGGTCTACTCGAGCTGCGCGGCGCGCTGCGCAACGATGGCGACGGCGACTTCCAGGCCGCAATCCAGACGACCGACGCCTTCGAGAAGCGCGCATGCCTACAGGTCGATCTGGCAGGAGGGCCCGTGCGGCTCAGTGCGCAGTGCAAGGGAGCGGGGATGATCTCTCCCGGCTTCGCGACGATGCTCTGCTTCGTAGAGAGCGATGTGCTGCTGGCGCCGCACACCGCTGATCTACTGCTCGGCGTCTGCGTTCAGCGCTCCTTCGAGCGCTGCACCGTCGATGGGCAGCTCTCCACTAACGACACCGCGATCCTGATGTGCTCCGGAGCGAGCGGGATCGAGGTCGCCCCCGAGAGCGAGGATGAGCTGCGCTTTGGCGAGGCGCTTGATGCGCTGCTGCGCCAGCTGGCGATCATGATGGTCGCCGACGGAGAGGGCGCGCGGCGGATGGCTCGGGTGCTTGTTCGCGGGGGCCACCAGGGCAACGTCGAGACCGCCGCGCGGGCGGTCGCCAACTCGCCACTGGTCAAGACGGCGCTGCACGGCGGCGATCCCAACTGGGGGCGCATCGTCCAGGCCGTCGGCGGCGCCCTGCCCGGCACCGCGCCACTCGCGCTGGACATCTACATCGAGGGTGAGATGGTCTGCTCCGCGGGAGCGGCGATCCCGCATGACCAGTCCGCACTCGCGAGCTCGGTCGGCGGCACCGAGGTTGAGTACGAGATCGTCCTGCCCGGCGATGGGGCCGAAACCGAGGTCTTCTTCTCCGATCTCTCCCACGAGTACGTGACCATCAACGCCGACTACACCACCTGAGAGGCGAACATGCGCGACGTCGGAACGCTGCTCGAGGCACTGCCCTACATCCGGGAGTTCCACCGCAAGACGGTGGTGATCAAGTACGGCGGCGCCGCGATGGAGAGCCTCGAGCTGCGCGAGGAGTTCGCGCGCGACGTCGTGCTGCTCAAGTACGTGGGTCTGGAGCCGATCGTCGTGCACGGCGGAGGCTCGGAGATCACCGCCTACATGGAGCGCCTCGGTCTGCCGGTCCAGTTCGTGGAGGGCCTGCGGGTCTCGGATGCGCAGACCGTCGAGATCGCCAAGATGGTGCTCGTCGGCAAGGTCAACAAGGAGATCGTCACCCGCCTGAACCGTCACGGACAGCCGGCCGTCGGACTCTGCGGCGACGACGGATCGCTGTTGCGGGTCTCTCGCCGTGCGGGCGCGGAAGGTCAGGACATCGGCTTCGTGGGGCGCATCGAGCGTGTCAATGTCGACGTCCTGCGACACGTTGCCAGCGACTACATCCCGGTGCTGGCATCTGTGGGAGCAGATCGGGAGGGCAACTCCTACAACGTCAACGCCGATGAGACCGCCGGCGCCGTCGCACGCGCCCTGGGTGCCTACAAGGTGATCTTCCTGACCGATGTACCAGGCTGGCTGCGTGACCCCCATGACCCGCAGAGCCTGATCGCCCAAGCCTCCGCGCAGGAGGTACGCGAGGCGCTGGGGGCCCTGGACGGCGGGATGCGTCCCAAGCTCGCCGCCTGCCTGGAGGCGATCGACGGGGGCGTGAGCTCCGCCCACATCATCGACGGGCGGATCCCGCATTCGCTGCTGCTCGAGCTCTTCACGGACGCGGGCGTGGGCACGAAGATCGAGGTGGCGCAGTGACGCTCGCCGAGTTGCAGGAGCTGGAGCGCGCAAACGTCATCCCCTCCTACGCCAGGCAGCCGGTCCAGTTCGTCCGCGGCGAAGGCACACGGCTCTGGGATGAGCAGGGCAAGGAGTACCTCGACTTCCTGTGCGGGATCTCGGTCACCAACGTGGGCCACTGCCATCCGCGCGTCGTGGAGGCGATCCGCACACAGGCGGGGCTGCTCATGCACGTCTCCAACCTCTTCTACACCGAGCAGGCGATGCGCCTGGCCAAGCGCCTGGCCGACTCGAGCCTGGGCGGCAAGGTCTACTTCTGCAACTCCGGCGCGGAGGCCGTCGAGGCCGCGATCAAGCTGGTGCGCAGAGCAAAGCCCGCAGGAGACGTGGTGGTCCTCCACGAGGCGTTTCACGGCCGCACGCTCGGCGCGCTTTCGGCCACCCCGCAGGAGGCCAAGCAGGCGCCGTTCGCTCCGCTGGTGCCAGGCTTCAGGCCGGTGGCCCCCGAGCCGGATGCGCTGCGGGCCGCCGTGGACGGACAGACAGCGGCAGTACTGCTCGAGCCGATCCAGGGGGAGAGCGGCGTCAACGTGCTTCCCACAGCGCTGCTGCAGGCGGCCCGCGAGGCGTGTGATGAGCACGGCGCCGCGCTCGTCTTCGATGAGATCCAGTGCGGCATGGGTCGCACCGGGTCGCTGTGGGCCTATGAGCAACTCGGCGTCATTCCCGACGCACTCACGAGCGCAAAGGCGCTCGGCGGGGGCCTGCCGATCGGCGCGCTCATCACCGGCGAGCGCCTCGCGGACGTGCTGCGACCCGGCGATCATGGCTCGACCTTCGCGGGCGGGCCGGTGGTCGCGGCCGCCGCGCTCGCCGCGCTCGATGTGATCGACGACCGCGAGCTGCTGGACAGGGTTGGTGAGCTGGGCCTGCGCCTGGCGGCCGCCTTGGAGGCGCTTCCGCATGTGCTCTCCGTGCGCGGTCGCGGGCTGATGCTCGCCTGCGAGCTGGACATCAGCGCCCCCGAGCTGGTGCGCAGGGCGCTCCTGGAGCAGCGGCTGATCGTCAACGCGACCGGTCCGAGCACACTGCGGCTGCTGCCGCCCCTGATCGTCTCGGGGGCTGAGATCGACGAGGCCATCGACCGCCTGCGGGCAGTGCTGGAGAGCTGATCCATGTGGCGCGAGCTTCCAGGAGGCTTCGAGCTCGACGACGACATCGATCGCATCGACATCGATGCCGTACATGCGTTCATCAGCAACGAGTCCTACTGGGGCCCCGGGCGAGCCCGGGAGCTGGTGGAGCGGGCGATACGCGGCTCGAGCAGGGTGGTCGGGCTCTACCGGGACTCCGAGCAGATCGGCTTCGCCCGCGTGGTCAGCGACGGCGCGATCATCGGCTATCTGGCAGACGTCTATGTGCTTGCTGCCTACCGCGGCCGCGGACTGGGGCTCGAGCTCGTGCGCGAGATCCTGGACGGCGGGCCGGGCTGGGACGTTCGCTGGCTGCTGCACACCCTCGATGCCCAAGGCCTGTACGCGAAGCTCGGCTTTGACGAGGGCAAGAGCGGTTACGAGCTGATGGAGCGCCCTCGCGGGTACAGCCCGCAGCGCCCCGACGCCCAGTAGCGTTCCCCGTGATGTCAGAGCATCCAGAAAACGCCATCCCGAGAACCGCGAGCTACGAGGCCGACCCAGCCGAGGTCGGCCGCGTGCTGCTGCTCTACTCGGGCGGCCTGGACACCAGCGTGATGCTCAAGTGGATCCAGGATCGCTACGAGGCCGAGGTCGTCACGCTCACCGTCAACCTCGGCCAGCCCGGAGAGGACTACTCCACGATCGAGTCAAAGGCGCGCCACCTGGGGGCTCTGGACTGCCACGTCGTGGACGCCCGCGAAGAGTTCGCCAACGAGTACGTGGCCCCCGCGATCAAGGCAAACGCGCTCTACGGAGGCGCCTATCCGCTCTTCACGGCGCTGGGGCGCCCCCTCATCGCAAAGCTCGCGGTCGAATACGCGCGCAGCAGCGGTTGCGACACGATCGCACACGGTTGCACCGGCAAGGGCAACGACCAGGTGCGAATCGAGGCGACCGTCGCCACGCTTGCGCCCGAGCTGAGGACGATCGCACCCGTGCGCTCCTGGCAGATGGGGCGCGAGGAGGAGATCGCCTACGCGCGTGAGCACGGCATCCCCGTCAAGGGCGGAACGGAGAGCGTGCCCTACTCGATCGACGACAACCTCTGGGGGCGCTCCTCCGAGGGGCGCTGGATCGAGGATCTCGACCATGCGCCCGAGGACGACGTCTTCGATCTCGTCACCCGGCCAGAGGATGCGCCCGATGAGCCCGAGGTCATCGAGGTGACCTTCGAGCAGGGCATACCCGTCGCGCTGAACGGCGAGCGGCTGGCATTGGTCGAGCTGCTCGAACGGGCCGCTGAGATCGGCGCGCGCCACGGCGTCGGGATCGTCGATCACATCGAGGATCGCATCGTGGGACTCAAGGTCCGGGACATCTACGAGGTGCCCGCCGCCGCGATCCTGCTGGCAGCCCACCAGGAGCTCGAGAAGCTCGTGTGCACGATCCATCAGAACCAGTTCAAGGCGACGCTCGACCGCCAATGGGCATTTCTGGTCTACGCCGGTCTCTGGTGGGAGCCGCTGCGCGGCGATCTCGACGCGTACATGGAGTCGGTCAACGCGCAGGTGAGCGGCACGATCGGCTTGAAGCTGTTCAAGGGGCACGTCCGCGTGGTGACGCGCTCCTCTGCCAACGCCGTTTACGACCAGTCGCTTGCGTCCTTCGACCAATCTGGAGGGCTCTTCACACAGGCCGCCTCGCCCGGATTCATCGAGCTGTGGTCCCTGCAGTCGCGCATGGCATGGCGCCTGCGCAACGGCCGGTAAATGACGCCGGCGCCGTCCCGTAGGCGTCCGGCGCGGGCCGTACGCTCGATGGCGATCGTGATACCCGAGGGCGAGGAGACACCTGGCGATAGGCCGCCGCGGGAGGTCGAACGTGATCTGTTCGCAGAGCGCCGCGCCCGACGCGAGTTTGCAGACCCGCTGCTGGTACGCCGCGCCCAGGTCGCCGAGGCGACTGTGAGCACGCTGGAGGCCCACCTCGCAAGCCTCGAGCGCCGCCTCCAGGAGAGCGTCGAGGCACGTGATGCGCTCAGCGATGCTCTCGCCGCTCGAGAGCTCGAGGTCAGACGGGTCAAGCAGCGAGAGCACGCCGAGCAGCAGTTGCGTGTGGAGGCCGAGGATCAACGCGGGCGTGTCCTGCGCCAGACGCGGACCCAGATGGACGAGATGCGTCGTGAGCTGGCGGCGACCGAGCGCCAAGCCAGGGAGCTGGGTGGCGAGCTCGAACGGGTTCGTCGCGAGCTCTCGGAGGTGCAGCAGGCGATGGCCCTGAGCGACCCGCTGCGAGATTGGAGCAACGGGCTCCAGGAGCGCCTCGAGCAGCTCGAGCGCCGGACCAGGGAGGCCTCCCAGGCGCTCGCCTCCGAGCGCGCCGCCCGCCTGCGGGCCGAGCGTGAGCTGGAGCGGTTGCGCGAGCGCGACGAGCGACTTGTACGGATCGTGCACGAGCTCGTGTGCGCCACCGGCGAGTTGCGAGCCGAGTTCCGGGACGAGTTGAGCGCGCTGCGCGAGGAGCTGCAGCGAGAGCTTGCGGCGGAGGAGGAGGCCCAGTTGCGGGGCCTGACCGGACTTGGAGAGCAGATCGACGCTCTGCGAGGCCAGCTCCCAGGCGCCGTGCTGGCATTGCGAGCTCAATTGCAAGCCCGAGACACGCAGACGCTCACATCGAGCTCCCTCACATCCAGCGCCGAGAGCGAGGCGGCTCGTCGCAAGGCGATGACCGACGCGCTGGCCCAAGCCGTCGAGCGTCTGCGCGCGCGTGTGGCGGCGGTCGGCTCCGAGGACGATGATCTCGATCTCGCCGAGTCCGAGACGCCCCAGGACGTCGAGGAGGAGGAGGAGGGTGTGCCATTGCCTTGGCCGAGACTGGAGGTGCCCGCGCGGCGGCCCTCGTGGCTGACGCCGGCGATTCGCCGTATGGAGCAGCATTACGGCGGGGCGCAGACTGGCGAACTGATCATCGCGCTGCTCGCGGCTCAGCGCCTGCGCGTCACGTGGCCGGTGCGCTATGAGCTGCGCATCGCGGAGTTGGGTGCGTTCCTGGTCGAGCTCGACGCCGAGCGGCTGCAGCTCTCCGCTCTCAACGCCGATTCCAAGGGCGAGAAGGTCGACTTCTCGCTGGAGGGACGCGCGGCCGATCTCGCCCCGCTCGCCGGCGGCGGCGCTCCCCGCCGGCTCTCGTCGATGAAGATCAAGGTACGGGGACGCAGACGCGCCGCCAAGAAGCTGCTCAAGGTGCTGCGCGAGCCCTTCGCCCTCGCCGATCTTGCCCAAGTCGGCGCGTGCCCGCCCCCTGGCCTGCTGCTGGCCGTGGTGGGCGAGGGCATCGATGAGCAATGGCTGGCCGGCCAGAACTTCACCGTCGCCTATCGCACCCATGTGCAGGCGGCGGCGGATGGCGCGAGGCAGGAGATCCACGTCGAGGTTGCCGAGGGAGGGCCTGTCCGGGTCAGTGTCGCCCGCGAGTCCTCCCAGGCGCCGCGAACGCTTGCGAGCGCGACTGTGAGCATCGAGGAGCGCTCGCTTCTGCACAGCCTCGCCGGGCTCCAGCCGCCCGAGGGCAGGCCCGCGTCGGTCCTCGGCAGTCTCGATACGGTCGAGTTGCTGAGGGGCTGGGCGGCCCAGGCACAGGGCTTGTCCGAACCAGAGCTGTAGGTCGCGTTCGGGCTCGCGCTCCGCCGCCCCGACGCATACCATCAAAGCTCCCGTGGCCGAGCCTGCCTGCGCCCATCTGCATGTGCACTCCGAGTACTCGCTGCTCGACGGCGCGTGCAAGATCGACGCGCTCGCCGCGCGCGCCGCGCAGTTCGGACAGCCCGCTCTGGGCCTGACCGATCACGGCGTGATGAACGGCATGGTCGAGCTCCACAAGGCGTGCTTGAAACATGGGATCAAGCCGATCTTCGGCTGTGAGGTCTATGTCTGCGACGATCTCGCGCCGGCGGACGCTCCGGGGTCCGGACGCGTCGAGCGCAACCATTTGACGCTGCTGGCGGGCAGCGACCTGGGCTATCGCAACCTCGTTCAGCTCTCCTCAGCGGGCTTCCTGGAGGGGTTGCGCCGTGGCAAGCCCACGATCCCCTTCTCTCAACTCGAGCGCCACGCCGAGGGCGTCATCGCGCTCACGGGCTGCCTTGCCTCTCGCTTCTGCCAGCGTCTGGCCGAAGAGCGAGATGCCGAGGCGCGCGCCCACGCCGAGGACCTCGTGGGCATCTTCGGCTCCGAGAACGTCTACTTCGAGGTTCAGAAGAACGGTCTCGCACTGCAGGAGAAGTGCAACGAGGGCATCGTGCGCATCGCCCGGGAGCTTGGACGCCCGCTCGTGGGCACGGGAGATGTGCACTACCTGCGTCGCGAGGATTATGAACATCACACCGCGCTGCTCTGCGTCCAGACGAAGAGCACGCTTGCCGCACCCAAGCTCACCTTCGACACCAACGAGTTCTACCTGCGCGACAGCGCGGAGATGGCGAGCGCCTTCGCCGAGTGGCCCGAGGCACTGGCGAGCACTCTGGAGATCGCCGAGCGCTGCGATGTCGCGCTCGAGCTCGGCAAGCAGCTGATCCCGAGCTTTCCCACTCCAGACGGCACCTCCGAGCGCGAGTACCTGCGCGCGCGGGTGCTGGAGGGCTTGCGCCTGCGCTACGGCGACCCGCCGCCCGCTGAGGCGCTCGAGCGGGTGGAGATGGAGCTCGGCGTGATCGACCGCATGGGCTTCAGCTCCTATTTCCTGATTGTGTGGGACTTCGTGAAGTTCGCCAAGGAGAACGGTGTGGCCGTGGGGCCGGGGCGCGGCTCGGCGGCGGGCTCGATCGTCTCCTATTGCCTGGCGATCACCGATGTCGACCCGCTGCGCTACGACCTGCTCTTCGAGCGGTTCCTGAACCCTGAGCGCGTATCGATGCCGGATATAGACATCGACTTCTCCGTGCGCGGCCGGGAGCGGGTGATGCGCTACGTCACCGAGAAGTACGGCCGGGAGTCGGTCGCCCAGATCGTCACCTTCGGCAAGATGTTCCCTCGAGCGGCGACACGCGATGCGGCCAGAGTTCTCGGCCTCGATTACGGCACGGGCGATCGCCTGGCCAAGCTGATCCCCGATCCGATCATGGGCAGGGCCCCGTCCTTCGAGGACTGTCTCAAGCCCGGTCAGCCACTGCGCAAGGCCTACGACGAGGAGCCCCAGGCTCGCCAGATCATCGATGTGGCCCAGGGCCTGGAGGGGATCGTGCGCAACTCCTCGATCCATGCCGCCGCCGTCGTGATCGCCGACCGCCCGCTGACCGAGATCGTGCCGCTGCAGCTGGCCGACGGCGGGACCAATGAGGATGGAGAGCGTCAGTTCAGGACCGTCACGCAGTTCTCGATGAAGCCCATCGAGGAAATTGGACTGCTGAAGATGGACTTCCTGGGGCTGCGCAACCTCGACGTGATCGAGGACGCGCTGGACATCATCGAGCGCTCGAGCACCGGCCCCGACGGAGAGCGTGTGAGCCGCCCTGACATGACGACGCTGCCGCTCGATGACCCCAAGACCTATGAGATGCTCGCCCGCGGCGACTCGATCGGCGTCTTCCAGTTCGAGTCCGAGGGGATGCGCGAGGCGCTCAAGAAGGTGCGCCCCGACGAATTCAACGATCTGGTGGCGCTCAACGCCCTGTATCGGCCGGGAGCGATGGACCAGATCCCCCACTACGCCAGGGGCAAGCGCACCCCGGGTGAGATCGCCTATCCCGACGAGCGGCTGCGTCCGATCCTCGAGTCCTCCAAGGGCGTGATCCTCTATCAGGAGCAGGCGATGCAGATCGCCAAGGAGATCGCGGGCTTCTCCGGCGCCAAGGCGGACGATCTGCGCAAGGCGATCGGCAAGAAGAACCGCGAGGCGATGGCGGCGCTCAAGCCCGAGTTCGTCGCCGGCTGCAAGGCCTCTGGCACGCGCGCCGATGTGATCGATCTCCTCTGGCAGACCAACGAAAAGTCAGCTGACTATTCGTTCAACAAGTCCCATGCCGCTTGCTACGGGCTGATCGCTTATCGCACCGCCTGGCTGAAGGCGAACTTCCCAGCCGAGTACATGGCGGCGCTGATCTCCTCGGTCATGTCGACCAAGGACAAGGTCCCGTTCTTTGTGTTGCGCTGCGAGGAGATGGGCATCGAAATCCTTCCGCCTGACGTGAACCTCTCCGATCACGAGTTCACCGTGGTCGAGGGCAACATCCGCTTCGGACTGGACGCTGTAAAGGGCGTCGGCTATCAGGCGGTGGAGGCGATCAAGCGCGCTCGCGCGGAGGGCGGCCAGTTCTCCTCGCTTTGGGACTTCTGCGAGCGAGTAGACGGTCGCGCGGTTAACCGCAAGGCGCTGGAGGCGCTCGTGAAGTGCGGGGCCTTCGGTTCGACTGCAAGCAGCCGCAAGGGCATGCTCTTGGTGCTCGAGCAGGCCCAGGGCGCGGGACAGAAGGCCCAGCAGGATGCGCTCATCGGCCAGAGCTCGATCTTCGACCTCCAGGAGCCAACCGCCTCGGCGCCCGGCGGCGCTCCGGGGGGAGCCGCTCCTCTGTCGGGGTTGGCGCGCCCCAGCCACCCGCCCATCCCCAGTGAGGAGTTCGAGCAGCCGGAGCTGCTCGCGGTGGAGAAGGAGGCGATCGGGCTGTTCATCTCGGCGCATCCACTCAAGCCGTTGCGGCACGCCCTGCGCGCGCGCGCGGACTGCTCGTTGGCGGCGCTCGCCGAGCGACCCGACAAGGAGTGGGTGACAGTAGGCGGGATCGTGACCGAGGCCAAGCGGATTCGGACCAGATCGGGCGATCACATGATGTTTGCCACGCTCGACGATCTCGAGGGCACCGTCGAGCTGCTCGTCTTTGGCAAGGCGCTCGCCGAGCACGAGGCCGACCTGACGGTCGATCAGGTGGTGCTCGTCCGCGGCCGTGTCGATCACAAGGAAGCGGGGAAGACCTGCCTGGTGCTCCAGAGCGTCGAGCGCTTCACGCCCAGTGCCGAGGAGGTCGAGCAGGCCAACGCGAGCGCCCGCGCGGTCGTGCGCCCCACTGCAGCGGGCTCGGGTCAGCCAAGCCCGCTGCGTCTGCGTCTGAACGCCGCCTCGCTGCAGGAGAGCGCCATCGACGATCTCAAGCAGCTGATCGGTGACTACCCGGGGCAGGACGAGGTGGTGCTCGAGCTGGACACGAGCGCCGGGCAGCGGCTCCTGCGCCTCGGGGAGGCCTACCGTGTGCAGCACTCCCCGACGCTGCGGGCCGAGCTCGAGCACGTGCTCGAGCACATCGGTACCGCCACCGCCTTCTGAGAATCCACCGCCGGCGCGTGAGTCGCCTCGCGGCTCATAGACTGCTCCAGCGATGATCGCCCCGCGCCGCCTGCTGCTGCCGCTGCTCGGTGGACTGGCGGTGGCGGCGATGGCACTGCCACAGGCAGCCTCGGCGCACGGCATCGTCGGCAGGGCGGACCTGCCGATCCCTGTGTGGCTGTTCAGCTGGGCGGCGGCGGTCGTGCTCGTCGTCTCCTTCGTCGCGCTCTCCACGCTCTGGTCTGCCCCCCAGCTGCAGGAGCAGCGACGCAAGCGCCTGCTCAAGCTGCCCCGCCTGCTTGACCTCATCTGCAACCTGCTCGGGGTGGGCCTGTTCGTGCTCACGCTCTACAGCGGCTTCGCGGGCGCCCAAGTGACGCAGGCCAACTTCTCGGTGACCTTCATATACGTGATCTTCTGGGTGGGCATGCCCGTGGCGAGCGTGCTCTTCGGCGACGTCTTCCGGGCATTTAACCCATGGCGAACCGTCGCCCGTGCGCTCTGGCTGGTGGGCAGAGCGGTCGCTCCCGGAAGGCTCTCAGCCCCCGTGCTGCGCTATCCGCGGTGGCTGGGGATGTGGCCGGCTATCGGAGGCATCGTCGGCTTTGCGTGGTTGGAGCTCATCTACGTCAACCGCGACCAGCCATCGCTGCTCGCGGCGCTCTCACTCGGATATTTCCTGGCGATGCTCCTGGGGATGATGCTCTTCGGCGTTGAGGAGTGGGGCGAGCGAGCTGATGCGTTCGGTGTCTACTTCGGCATCGTGGCGCGCCTCTCGGCGCTGGTGCGCGATCAGGACGGAGTGCTGTGGCTGCGGCGCCCGCTGAGCGGAGTCACCGATCTGCCGATTCGTCGGGGCACGATCGCGCTGCTCTGCACGATGATCGGCACCACCACCTTCGACGGCTTCAGCAACGGCGGAGTGTGGCGGACGACCGAGCCAAGCGTCCAGAGCCTCTTCGCAGATCTCGGCTTTCACTTCGTGCCCGCCCTCGAGCTCGCCGACTCCCTGGGACTCGTGTTCTGCATCGGCGTCATCGCGGCTGTCTATGGCGCGGGCATCAGGGGGGTGCACAGCGTTGCCACCCGCTATGAGCGCGATGAGCTGGCGCGCGCCTTCGCCCATACGCTTGTGCCGATCGCATTCGCCTACGTGCTCGCCCATTACTTCTCGCTGCTGATCTGGCAGAGCCAGGCAATGGTCTACCTCGCCTCCGACCCGCTTGGCAACGGAGCCAACCTCTTCGGCACCAGCGGCTATCAGATCGACTATTCGATCATCTCCTATGCAGCCATCTGGTACGTCCAGGTCGCGGCTCTCCTGGGCGGCCACGTCGGCGGTCTCACGCTCGCCCACGACCGTGCGCTGGCGCTCTACCGCGATCCGCGCGAGGCGGTGCGCAGCCAGTATTGGATGCTCGTGGTGATGGTGGCGTTCACGAGCTTCGGGCTGTGGCTGCTCTCAGCGGTGGGGACCTGAGTTAGGCTAGGAGCTCACCATGCGTCTGTCAGTCGCTCTGCTCTGCGCGCTCACACTGGGGCTGGCGAGCGCGCCAGGCGCCTGGGCTGAACTGCAGCCCAACCCATTCGCCGACCAGGGTTCGAGCCCTGACTACCGCTCGCTGATCACGTCGGTGACTCCGCCTGTCCACGGTCTGCAACTCGAAATCTTGCAGTTCTCCGACAGGCTGCTGCTGACCAACCACACGGGCAAGACCGTGACGGTCCTCGGCTACCAAGACGAACCCTACGCGCGTGTGCGCTCCGACGGAGCGGTCGAAGTCAACACCCACTCACAAGCCTACTTCCTGAACCAGAGCTTCTATGCGGACGTGAGCGTGCCCGCCTACGCCACGAAGAGCGCGACTCCCCGCTGGAGCGTCATCGATCGCACGGGCCAGCTGGAATGGCATGACCACCGCATCCACTGGATGTCCCCCATACCGCCGTCCAAGGTCACCGATAAGAGCAAGCGCACCTTCATCTTTGACTGGCAAGTTCCGCTCGTGGTCGGCAACCGCCCCGCCACCATCAACGGTGAACTCTTCTGGGTGCCCGAGAGCTCAAAAGTGCCAGCCGGCGCGATCGTTGCACTCGTGCTGTTGACGTTGCTGGCGATCGCGCTGGTGATCGCCATGCGCCGTCGCCGCGCACGCCGCCCGCCCGCCGGCACGGGCAGGGGCGAGGGGCGGCGTCCCGAGGTGGACATGGAAGAGCGGCTCAGAGAGGCTTGGTGAGCGAAGGCGTGGTAGAGACAGGCGGGACGGCGTGGTAGCTTTTGGGCAGTTCCCATGCCCACGATCGCCTGTCTCTACCACTGGTACACCTCGGCTCTATATGTGGTGCCAGTCCTGGGCGTCGGCGGCTGGGGCTGGTGGAGTGCGCGCAGGGTGACGCGCCGCATGGATGGCCCCGGCGATGATCCACCGCTCACGAGCACAGGCCACATGGCCTAAAGCTCACTCGACGAGCGCCTGCGTCGGGCCTGGAGCCCGCGCTTGCGCAGCTTGAAGGCGAGCGCCACCTCCTCTGGCAGCGATCCGCTGCCATCGCCTGGCGTCTCGAGCACGCACGCCAGCCCCTCGAAGGCCGGGGCGGCGAGGAAGGAGGCACAGCCCCGCTCGCCGAGCTCGCCCTGCCCGATGTTCGCGTGCCGGTCGCGGTTTGAGCCAAGCGGCGTCTGGGAGTCGTTCAGATGCAAGGAGCCCAGCTGCTGCAGCCCGATCTTCTCGGATAGCTCATCGATCAGCGCGTCCATCGCCGCTGGTGTACGGATCTCGTATCCCGAAGCGAGCAGATGGCAGGAGTCCAGGCACACGCCCAGGCGCTCATCGCCGCCCGCCGCCTCCAGCAGCTGCGCGAGCTCCTCGATCGAGCGCCCCAGCGTGCCGCCGGCGCCGGCGGTGTTCTCCAGATGCAGCGCACAGCCCTCGCTCTCGGCCAGCGCCTCACGGATCGTTGCGCCCGCCCTGGCGATCGCGCTGCCCACGTCACCGGTCTTGGCAGAGCCCGGGTGCAGCACGACCCCCGTTGCGCCGATCTGGGCGCCTGCTCGCAGCGATGTGATCAGCGACGTGAGCGACTTCTGACGGATCTCCTGATCCTCGCTGGCGCAATTGAGCAGATAGACGGCGTGGATGAGGACGGCCTCGATCGGACTGGAATCCATCGCCTCCCTGAACGCCGCGACGTCCTCCTCGTGATAGGCGCTGGCCTTCCACATGCGCGGCGACTGGTTGAAGATCTGGATCGACTGACAGCCCCGTTCCACGCCTCTCGCCACGGCCTTGGGCAGGCCGCCGGCGGGGGAGACGTGCGCGCCGATTAGCATGGCGAGGATCTTATGCGTCTGAGGTTCGCTCCTTCGCCCACGGGCGCCCTTCACATCGGCGGCGCCCGCACGGCCCTGTTCAACTGGCTGCTGGCCCGCGGATCCGGCGGAACGCTCGTGCTGCGCATCGAGGACACCGACCGCGAGCGCTCCACGCCGGAGAACGTCGAGCAGATCCTCGACGCGCTGCGATGGCTGCAGCTCGACTGGGACGAGGGCCCGCTCCTTCAGAGCGAACGCGCAGGCCGCCATGGCGAAGTGCTCGACGCGCTCCTGAGCACAGGCCAGGCCTACCACTCCAACACGACCGCTGCAGATGTCGAGCAATTCAAGCTTCGCGAAGGCGCCGAACGGGGCTTCCGTGGTGAGCCGGATGTCGATGGAGCTGTCCGCCTGCGCGTGCCCGACGCCGGCGCGACTGTGGTTCATGATGCGATCAGGGGTGAGACTCGGTTCGAGCACGTCCATCTCGACGATCCGGTGATCGCCCGGGCGGACGGCTCGGTCCTCTACAACTTTGCGGTCGCAGTCGATGATCTGGACGCCCAGATCACCCATGTGGTGCGCGGCGAGGATCACCTCTCGAACACCCCCAAGCAGCTGCTCGTGCTCGACGCGGTCGCCCAGGCCGGCCTGGCGCCATCTGGATATGAGCGGCCGATCTACGCCCACCTGCCGCTGTTGCATGGCCCGGATGGCAAGAAGCTCTCAAAGCGCCATGGCGCAGCGTCTGTGCAGGAGCTGCGCGCGGGCGGCTACCTGCCGGAGGCCGTACGCAACTATCTCGCGCTGCTGGGTTGGGGGTCCGAAGACGATGCGACGATGATCTCGACTCAGGATCTGACCGAGCGCTTCGGACTCGAGCGGGTCAGTCACAGCCCCGCCCGCTTCGACGAGGTCAAGCTGCGCTGGCTCGATGGCCTCTACCTGCGCGAGCTGCCCATCCCAGAGCTGGCCGCTCGCCTGGAGCAGTTCATCCTGCAGGCAGGACTGCTCGATCGCGCCCGCCTGCAGGACCAGCGCGATCGACTCCTGGGCGCCGCCGCCATCAGCCGGGAGAAGATCCAGACGCTGGCCGACTTCTGGCCGCTCGCGGCCTTCTTCTTCACCGAGCCTGTCGATGACGCCAAGGCACGAGCTCGCTGGCTGAGCGCTGAGGGCATCTCCACGCTGGCACAGGTGCGCGCCGCGCTTGCGCAGATACCGAGCTTCGAGCTCCAGGACGTGGAGCGGGTCCTGGGCGAGGTTGTGGAGCGCCTCAAAGTCAAGCGGGTCGAGGTCTATCAGCCTCTGCGGGTGGCCATCGCGGGGACCACGGTCTCGCCCGGCATCTTCGAGAGCGTCTCGCTTCTGGGCAGGGAGCAGACGCTCGCGCGTATCGACGCGGCGCTGGAGCGCTCCAAGCGCGACCTGACGCACTGAGCGACAAAGGTCGATAAGGCTCAACCATTCGTCCAACGCTGCCGATATGACCCCAGACGGACCCCGCAGAGGACTGTGGGGCAACCCAAGGAAACGGCAACAGCGTGCAAGCAACAGCATCCAAGGTCCGACGAGACGCCACTGAGAGCGACGCCAAGGCGCCCGCTCGCCGCTCGAACGGCTCTGCCCCGGCAGAGGTCGGCGTGCGCCATCAGAACAGCGGGCATGGACGGCGGCTGACGATGGCCTTTGCCGCACTCGAGGGCTTCCCGGCGCTCAGCGAGTCCCGTGACAGGTTGCTTGCAGTCGTCTCCAAGGACCACGTCGCGACCGCAGACGTGGTCAGCGCCGTGGAGTCGGATATCGCTCTGATAACGGCGATCTTGCGCCTCGCCAATCGTGCCCAGAGCGGCCGTGGCCGCGTTGACACGGTTGTGGCGGCAATCGAGGTTCTCTCGGCACAGGCCGTGCGAGCGCTGGCGGGCCAGGTGAGGACCTTCGACTTCTTCGAGCGCTCCACGGTGTGGGACACCGCACCCGAGCGTTTCCGGCTGCACGCGCTGGCCAGCCAGCGCGCGGCGGACCGGGTGGCGGCTGAGATCAGTTACGAACACAGGGATCGCCTGACCGTCACGAGCCTGCTGCACGACATCGGCAAGCTCGTCCTGATGCATGCCTATCCCGGCTATCCCGCCCAGGTGCACCGCGGCGCTCAGACACCCGAGGAGCGTATCCACAAGGAGCGGCGCGAACTCGGCGTGGACCACGCGCTCGTGGGAGGCGTCCTGGCCCGCCGCTGGGGCCTGCCGTCGAGCATCGCGACCGTAATCGAGCGTCACCACAGCGCCGAGGAGGGCGGAGAAATCGCAATCGTCCGCCTCGCGGACATGCTTGCCCACTACGAGCAGGGCGCCGCCGTCTCCCCGGCAGAGATGCTGCGATGCGCACGCACCGTGGGGCTGGACCCCTCCGAGCTGCGCAGAGTCATGTACGAGCTGCCGAGCTCTGCCAACCAGCGCCAGCGTCACGTGGACCCCTGTCCACTCTCAGGGCGCGAGCTCGGCGTCCTGCAACGGCTGGCCGAGGGCAAGGTCTACAAGCAGATCGCCCACGAGCTCACTCTCTCCACCAGCACGGTGCGCACGCACCTGCACAACATCTACGGCAAGCTCGGCGCCGTCGATCGTGCGCAGGCGGTGCTGATCGCGACCGAGCGCGGGTGGCTGTAGACGCGTAGCATCGCGTCTGCGCCGCCATGATCTCGATCACGAGCAAGTCTCCCTACGCCCTCCTCGCGCTCGCCGAGCTCGCCCGCAACACGAGCGGCGATCCCGTGCCGATTAGCGAGCTCGCGCGCCGGCGCGATGTGCCGGTCCAGTTTCTCGAGCAGCTCTTCGCAGTGCTGCGCCGGGCTGGGATCCTCAGCTCTCAGCGGGGGGTGAAGGGCGGCTACCGCTTCGCGAAGGAGCCCTCCTCCGTGAGCGTGCTCGAGGTCGTCGAGCTGCTGGACGGCCCGGTGGGACGCGACTCAGAGGGTGTCTTCGCGGACGCTGCCCAAGCCGCTCGCGACGTGCTCGCCCGTACCACGATCGTCGATGTGATCGAGCGCGAGGACCGCGAGGCGGGCACCAGCATGTATTACATCTGAGCCCTTCCAAAGGCCGCCCACAGCGACGGATCTCTATTGTCGTAGGCCATGGCATCAATTCCGATCAACATTGCGGAGCTTGTCGGAGAAACGCCGCTGGTAGCTCTGCCCCGCATGCTTGAAGGCGCGGTCGCACAGGACGCTGGTGTCGAGCTCTACGCAAAGCTCGAGGCGTTCAATCCCGGCGGAAGCGTCAAGGATCGCATCGGCGTCGCGATGATCGAGTCCGCCGAGCGGGAGGGCAGGATCGAGCCAGGACGCACCACAATCGTCGAGGCCACCAGTGGCAACACCGGGATCGCGCTGGCATTCGTCTGTGCTGCCAAGGGCTACGAGCTGGTGCTCACGCTGCCCCAGGGCATGAGCCGTGAGCGTGAGAGCCTGTTGCGCCTCTACGGCGCCCGGGTGCAGATCACGGAATCCCTTGGGGGCATGGAGGAGGCGGTCCAGGCGGCGCGCGCGCTGGCCACCGATGCCGATGTGTTCCTGCCCGATCAGTTCTCCAATCCCGCCAACCCGGAGGTCCATCGACGTACGACCGGCCCGGAGATCGCACAGGCGCTCGAGGACCGGGTCGACGTCCTGGTCGCAGGCGTCGGGACCGGTGGCACGATCACGGGGGTGGGCGAATGCCTGCGCGAGCGCAATCCGGGCGTGCGGATCGTCGCGGTCGAGCCGTTGAGCTCGCCTGTGCTCTCGGGTGGCCAGGCCGGCCCGCACCGCATCCAGGGTATTGGAGCCGGCTTCGTGCCGCCGGTCCTGCGCACCGACCTGCTCGATGAGGTGATAGCCGTCGCAGACGACGACGCGATCCACACCGCCTGGCGCTGTGCGCGTCGCGAGGGCCTGCTCGCCGGCATCTCCTGTGGAGCGGCTTTGTGGGCGGCTCTCCAAGTCGCGGCTCGCCCCGAATCGAAGGGCAAGCGCCTCGTGGTGATCATGCCCGACTCGGGCGAGCGCTATGTCTCGCAGGCTTTTTTCGCACCATAGGCGGCTACCCTTGAAGGATGCTCGGCATTGGCACCTTCGCTCGGGTCGCTAAGGAGGTGCGCCGCGATGTCGCGGCCGCCCGCGAGCGCGATCCCGCGGCACGGGGTGTGGGTCAGGCCGAGATCCTCGCGACCTGGCCGGGGATCCATGCGCTGCTGTTTCATCGGGTCGCCCATGCACTGCACGAGTCGGAGGTGCCGCTGCTTCCCCGCTCGCTCACGATGGTGAGCAGAGCGCTCACCGGAATCGAGATCCACCCGGCTGCCCAGATCGGCGAGGGACTCTTCATCGATCACGGCGCGGGGGTCGTGATCGGAGAGACGGCGACGATCGGTGACAACGTCACCCTCTACCAGGGGGTGACCCTGGGAGGTACCGGCTTCGCAAGGGGCAAGCGCCATCCAACCGTCCAGGACAACGTGACCATCGGCTCCGGCGCCAAGCTCCTGGGTCCGATCACGATCGGCCACGGCGCCAAGATCGGCGCCAACACGGTGGTGATCACCGACGTGCCGCCCAACTCGACCGTGGTCGGAAACCCCGGGCATCCAGTCAAGGTCGAAGGACGCCGCCCTGAGGGCCCAGACGCCGATTGGATCCATCTGCCCGATCCGATCGCGGAGGCGATCGGAGGACTCTCGAGTCGAATCGGCGCACTCGAACGGGCGCTTGCCAAGCTCTCGGGAGAGCAGGATCTGGATGTGAGTCTCCCCGAGGTGACACCGCTGCGCTCAGTCAAGGGGCCCAATCCCGCGGGCGGTTGAGCCTACTGGGCGCGCCGAGGCTGCATCTATCCTGGCGAGCATGATCGAGAGTCCTCACGCCGAGCACCTGCAGGAGCTGCTGGAGGGCCTCAACGAGCCGCAGCGCGAGGCGGTCACCCACGGCGAGGGGCCGCTGCTGATCCTCGCTGGAGCGGGGAGCGGCAAGACCAGGGTGCTCACCCACAGAATCGCCTTCCTGGTCTACAGCGATCAGGCCCAGCCGAGTGAGATCCTCGCGATCACATTCACGAACAAGGCCGCCCAGGAGATGCGCGAGCGGGTGCAGCAGCTGCTTGGACGGGCTGTGCACGGGATGTGGCTGATGACCTTCCACGCCGCCTGCGCGCGCATCTTGCGATCCGAGGCACAGCGCCTGGGCTATACGCGTCAGTTCACCATCTACGACCAAGCGGACGCACGCAGGCTGACCAAGCGCTGCATCGAGCAACTCGACGTCGACCCCAAGCGCTACACGCCCGCGGCGATCAACGGGAGGATCTCGGAGGCGAAGAACAGGCTGCTCGACGCATCCGCCTACCGCGAACAGGGGGGTGGTCCCTTCGAGGAGATCGTCGCCGATGCCTATGCGCTCTACGAGCGCGATCTGCATCGCTCAAACGCGATGGACTTCGACGACCTGCTCTTCAGGACCGTCAACCTGCTGGAGCTCTTCGCAGAGGTGCGTGAGCGCTACGCCCAGACGTTCAGGCACGTGCTCGTCGACGAGTACCAGGACACCAACCACGCCCAGTACCGGTTCCTGCAACTGCTGGTCGGCGGCGGCAGGCAGCGGCCGAGGAGCGGTGAGCGCACGCAGCTGCCCGGCCATCGCAACCTGGCGGTGGTGGGAGACGATTCGCAGTCGATCTATGCCTTCAGGGGCGCCGATGTTCGCAACATCCTCGAATTCCAAGAGGACTTTCCCGACGCCCGGGTCGTAAAGCTGGAGCAGAATTATCGCTCTACCCAGACGATCCTCTCGGCGGCGAACTCAGTGATCGCCAACAATCGGGGCGGGATCGCAAAGCGCCTGTGGAGCGATCTGGGCAAGGGCGGCGAGATTCGCGTGCGCGAGCTGGAGGATGAGCACGCCGAGGCCAGGTTCGTGGTGGGCGAGATCGAGCGCCTCGTGGATGAGGGCGCCAGCCGCTCCGAGATCGCTGTCTTCTATCGGACGAATGCGATGTCCCGCGTCCTCGAGGACACGCTCGTTCGACGCGAGATCGCCTATCAGGTCATCGGGGGAACGAAGTTCTACGAGCGCGCCGAGATCAAGGATGCCGTCGCCTATCTCTCGCTGCTGGCCAACCCCCAGGACGTCGTGAGCTTCACGAGGGTCGCGAACTCGCCGCGTCGAGGGATCGGCCAGACGTCGCTGGCGAGGGTGATAGCCCACAGCCAGACGCTCGGGCTCTCGGTTTGGGACGCGGCCGCCAATCCCGAGGAAGTGCCTGGCCTCGGAGCGGCGGCGCACAAGGCCCTCGGACGCTTCATGGAGACGATGGACGAGCTGCGGACGATGGCCAAGCGCGAGGATTCGATCGCCGAGCTGCTGGACGGCGTGCTCACGGCGACCGGCTATGTGGAGGCGCTCCAGGCGGAGGGAACCGTCGAAGCGCAGGGCCGCATCGAAAACCTCGAGGGGCTGGTGGAGGTGGGTCGCGAGTTCGACGTCTCAGCCGAGGTGCAGGAGCGCACACTCGACGCGTTCCTGCAGCAGGTGGCGCTGGTCGCGGATGCCGACTCCAGGCGCGACGACGAGGCGCTCGTCACGCTGATGACCCTCCACAACGCGAAGGGCCTGGAGTACCCGATCGTGTTTATCGTCGGGTGTGAGGACGGGGTCTTTCCACATTCGCGCGCGCTGGACGAAGGGGGCCTGGAGGAGGAGCGCCGGCTCTTCTACGTGGGGATCACAAGAGCGATGCGCGAGCTCTATCTCACCTACGCCCGTCGCAGGGCGCTCTTCGGTGTCCGTGACTACGGCCTGCCCAGTCGCTTCTTGAGCGAGATCCCAAGCGAGCTGACCGAGTTCGAGAACGGGTCGAGCTCGCTGCGAGCAGCCCGCCTGGGCGACTCGCAGGGCTACGGGATCGGCGCGAGCGCCACTGCCACAGGGCAGCGCTCCGGCGCCTGGCCCCGCCAGGGCGCGGCGAGGTCGCCTGCGGGCGCGACCTCCGGGTCGGTCCCCTCAGCCTGGGCTGCCGCCCAGGCGCCGCAGAGCGCGCCCGTGGTCAGCTTCAAGCTCGGCGAGGACGTGATCCACGCGGCGTTCGGCGAGGGCGTGGTCACGGCGATCGAGCCCGACGGCGTGATCGTCGTGCGCTTCGCGGGCGATGGGTCCGAGCGCAAGCTGATGGCGCAGTACGCACCCGTCAGCAGGCGTTAGCCCTAGCATCCAGTTCTGCATGAGCGCGACGATCATCGACGGCAAGGCGATCGCGGCGCGGGTGCGCCTCGAGGTGGCCGACGGAGTGGGCGCTCTCGCCGAGCGCACAGGCGTCGTGCCCGGCCTGGCCACGGTGCTCGTCGGCGAGGATCCCGCCTCTGCCGTCTATGTCTCGGGCAAGCAGCGTGCCTGCAGGGAGGTGGGCATCGAGCCCTTCGATGAACGTCTGCCCGCACAGAGCACGATGGAGGAGGTCGCCCAGGTGCTGGAGCGCCTCAACGCTCGAGCAGATGTGAGCGGCATCCTGCTGCAGCTACCGGTCCCAGAGCATCTGGACGGGCCGGCGCTGACGGCGATGATCCATCCTGCCAAGGACGTTGACGGCCTCACGCCCGTCAACGCGGGGCGGCTCTTCCTCGGCCATCCAGGCCTGCGTCCGTGCACGCCTGTCGGGGTCATGGTGCTACTGGACGAGCTGGCCACGCCGCTGGAGGGAGCGGAGGCTGTCGTGGTAGGTCGCTCGAACCTGTTCGGCAAGCCGATGGCCCAACTGCTGCTCGCACGCAACGCAACCGTGACGAGCTGTCACTCGCGTACGCGCGAGCTTGCCACGGTGTGCGCGCGCGCCGATGTCCTGATCTCGGCGGTCGGTAGCCCAAGGCTGATAGGCGAGCAGTTCGTCAAGCCTGGAGCTGTCGTGATCGACGTCGGCATGAACAGGCTCACGCCGGAGCAGGCAGGGAACTCCAGCGGCCTTGTCGGCGATGTCGATTACGCGGCGGTCCGCGAGCTCGCGTCGGCGATCACACCGGTACCCGGCGGTGTCGGGCCCATGACGATCGCCTGCCTGCTGCGCAACACGCTGCAGGCGGCGGAGATGGCTGCATGAGGCTCTCGAGGCTCCGCTGGGGAGAGCTTTTGGCGCTCGCCGGAGCAATCTGTCTGATCGTCGCACTCACCTTGCCGTGGTATCAGAGCCCTGAAGGCAAGATCAGTGCATGGAGCTCATTCGGGCCGGCCGTGGTACTGCTGATCGTCGGCGCTGTGGCGGCACTGACTCTGGTGCTCGCGACCATCACCGAGCGCAGCACCGCACTCCCGGTCGCCGCGGCTGTGTGGGGCACCCTGTTCGGCGTGATCGCCTGCGTGGCGGCGCTGGTGCGGCTGCTCGAGCGCCCCGATCACGCGAGTGCGCTGTGCGCCGGCGCGTGGGTCGCGCTCGCGGGCGCCATCCTGATCCTCGTCGGCTGTTGGCAGTCGATGCGCGACGAACGCCCTGAGCTCTACGAGGCGCCTGAGATCGAGCTGCGCCCACCACCGCGCTAGATGATTGATTCCACGGCTCTCTAAGCGCAGTAGTCGACCAGCGCCCGGCTTGGCCGTCCCAGTTGGTGGTTTAGAGATATCGCAGCGGCGAGGGTGAGCAGCCGCTGCAGGATGCGCTCTCTGAGCCCGGCGAGCGTTCGAGCGCCATGGCGCTCCAGGGTGAGGGTCCCCTTGCAGCTCCAGAAGATCGACTCGATCCGCTGGCGGATCGGCGCCAGGTGCGGTCCTCGGCCCGGCTCGTCCTTTCGCCTTGGCCGCAAGATCGTCGCGCCCAGCTCACTGACGGCCTGGGCGAATGCCCTGCCGGCGTAGCCCTTGTCGCCTATCAATGTCTCGCCGCCTGTGCGGCGAGTGCGGGCCAAGAGCTCCAGCGCGACGTCACGCTCATCGCGTTTGGGCGAGGCCACCGCGATCGCTCTGGGTGTGCCGTCGGGGGCAAAGATCGCGTGCAGGCGAAAGCCCCAGAAGAACCGTGAATGGCTGCGGCAATAGCCGTAATCCGCTGCGTCGCCCAGCTGAGAGCGCTTGACGGTCTCGCGGCTTCTGGCGCACTCCACCGGAGTGCTGTCAACGAGCATAAGATCGTCGTAGAACCCCGGGCTCTGGGACGCGAACACACTCATCAGCCACTCAAGCGTCTCGGTGAGCCGGCGGCGGCGCTTGAAGTAACCAGGCTGAGCAGGGAGCTTCGGAAACAGATGGCGCAGATGCTTGGAAGCGACCGCCAGAAAGCGCCGGTCAGAGGGTATGCCCATGATCGCCTGTGCGACACACAGCGTGACGACCTCCGCGTCTGTGACGCTTCGCTTGGCGTTCTTCGATCGCCCAGGCAGGAGATCGTCGGCCGTGATGTAAACGGCAGTGAGCAGCAGGTCGAGGTCGGCGTCCATCGAGGCCCCCTTCGGGTCGTCGGCTGGCTATTGAGTACCGCCGACTTCGACCCCGCTGCTTATAAATCCTCGATATCCACAGGCTTTGCCGTGGAATCAATCATCTAGGCGCCACTGAGGCCCGCGCCGGCCGGCCCGGCAGGACTCCCACAACCTCGGGCGAAATACTTCGTGGCTACCGTCACTTTGATTCGTCACGATCGGGGGTTCGTCAGGCATGCAGTTCGACATCGGACGTTTGCGTCGGCCGGAATGGCTGATGGGAGGCGGGGCAGTGGCGCTCTTCATCTTCACCTTCCTCTTCAAGTGGTTTGGCTCGAGCGTCAGCGGCAGCGGGTTCAGCTTCAGCTCGAGCCTGGACGGCTGGAACAGCGTCACCAACACCAGGTGGCTGCTGCTGCTTACGATCGCCGCGGGGCTCACGCTCGCAGTAACGGTCGCCGGTCAGCGCGAGCTGCAACTGCCCATGTCGTTGAGCACGATCGTGGGTGCGCTGGCGGCTCTTTCGGCGATCTTCGTGCTGTACCGGATCATCGATCATCCGCATGGCGGCCAGACGGTCACAGGCTTTCAGACAGGAGTCGTGTCCTTCAAATACGGGGCCAAGCTCGGTCTCTACCTGGCGTTCATCGCCACGTTGGTGATGACGTACGGCGCCTATCTCGGGATGCAGCGAGAGGGAACCTCGCTCACCGACGTTCGCGATCAGGCAAGCCGCGCCATGAGCAGTGCCGCTGCCGCGGCGAGCAGTGCCACGGCCTCCTCCTCATCATCCTCCGGCGAGTCGGGGGGTGGTGGCGCGAGCGCTCCGCCACCGGGCACAGAGACGCCGTCCGCTGTGGACGGAGAGCCTCCATTGCCGCCTCCCGCGAGCTGAGCTCCACTCGGTGCCACGGAGCGCCTCGTCCCGAGGCGCCACATAGAATGCGCAGGAGTGATCGACCGTGATGAGGTTATGCATGTTGCGCGCTTGGCGCGTCTGGAGTTGAGCGAGCAGGAGATCGAGCCGCTCGCGCGCGAGCTTTCGGCGGTGCTCGATCACATCGCCAAGATCAGCGAGCTCGAGCTCGACGGGGTGGCGCCCATGTCGCATGTCATGGAGGTGACCGGGGCGCTGAGGCCAGACATCCCGCGGGATTGCCTCCCGCGGGAGCTTGCACTCCAGCAGGCTCCGGTCGTGCAGGACGGGGGCTTCGTGGTCCCGAGCCCGCAGGCATGAGCGGCGCCGACATCCTCGAGCTCTCGGCCGCCCAGGCCTCGCAGGCGATCGGGACAGGGTCGCTCGACGCGCGCGAGCTCTTCGAGGCATATCGCAGCCGCGCAGCGGCCGATGAGCTGAACTGCTTCACGTGGGTGGCCTCCGAGCCGCCCGCCGGAGATCCGCCGACGCCGCTGAACGGCGTGCCGCTCGCGGTCAAGGACCTCTTCTGCACCGAGGGTGTGCCCAGCCAGGCAGGGTCTCGCATCCTGGCGGGGTATCGACCTCCATACACCGCGACGGTCGTCGCCAAGCTCGCCGCCGCGGGCGCGCCGCTGCTGGGAAAGACCAACCAGGACGAGTTTGCGATGGGTTCCTCGACCGAGAACAGCGCCTTCGGCCCTGTCCTGAACCCCTGGGACCGCGGGCGCGTGCCAGGCGGCTCCTCCGGTGGCAGCGCCGCGGCGGTGGCGGCAGGGCTGGCACCTTGGGCGCTGGGCACCGACACCGGTGGTTCGATCCGCCAGCCCGCGGCGCTGTGCGGCATCGTCGGCCTGAAGCCCACCTACGGGGCGGTGTCGCGCAACGGGATGATCGCGTTCGCCTCCTCGCTGGATCAGGCGGGACCGCTCACCCGCGACGTGACCGACGCGGCGCTGCTGCTCAGGCACATGATCGGCAGCGATCCGCTCGATGCCACATCGCTCGCCTTCCCGGGTGAGATCGCATTGCCGAGCTCCGAGCGACTGGACGGCGTGCGACTCGGCGTGCCCGAGGAGCTCGCCGGAGCGGACATGGAAGCGGGGGTGAGGAGCGCCTTCGAGCGGGCGCTGAGGCTGGCGCAGGAGCTCGGCGCCAAGGTCGCGTCGGTCAGGCTCCCGCACGCTCCCCATGCCCTCTCTGCCTACTACGTGCTGGCGCCGGCGGAGGCCTCCTCGAATCTCGCCCGTTTCGACGGCGTGCGCTACGGAGCGCGCGCCGAGGCAAAGGGCCTGCTCGAGATGTACACCCAGACCCGGCGCGAGGGCTTCGGCCCCGAGGTCAAGCGGCGGATCATGCTCGGCACCTACGCGCTCTCCGCGGGCTACTACGACGCCTACTACGGACGCGCCCAGCAGGTACGCACCAAGATCTCGCTCGACTTCTCCGAAGCATTCGAGCAGGTCGACTTCATCGTCAGCCCGACCGCCTCGGAGGTGGCCTTCAAGCTCGGCGAGAAGACGAGCGATCCGTGGTCGATGTACCTGAACGACTACTTCACCGTACCGATGTCGCTGGCGGGCATCCCGGCGATCTCGATCCCATGCGGACTCAGCGGTGGCCTGCCCGTGGGACTGCAGCTCGCAGGCGGCGCCTTCAGCGAGAACCGGCTGCTCGAGGCCGCCCATGCCCTGGAGCGCTCGCTGGCCTTCGATGCATCGAAGGCACGCCGATGAGTGACTACGAGCCGGTCATCGGCCTGGAGATCCACGTCCAGCTGGCCACCGCGACGAAGATGTTCTGCGGCTGTGAGCTCTCATTCGGGGATCCTCCGAACACACACACCTGCCCGGTCTGCCTGGGCCTGCCCGGCGCACTGCCTGTCGCCAATGCGCGTGCCGTTCACTTCGGCCTGATGATCGGACTGGCGCTCGGATCCGAGCTCGCACCACGCTCGATCTTTCACCGCAAGAACTACTTCTATCCAGACCTGCCCAAGGGCTACCAGATATCCCAGTACGACGAGCCGCTTTGTCGCGGCGGAGCGCTGGGCGAGATTCGCATCCACCGTGTGCACCTTGAGGAGGACGCCGCCAAGCTCGTCCATCTCGGCGCCAGCGGGCGCATCCACGGCTCGGACTCCAGCCTCGTCGACTTCAACCGCGGTGGTACGCCGCTGGCGGAGATCGTCACCGAGCCCGATCTGCGCTCGGCTGAGCAGGCGAGCGAGTGGCTGAGGCTGCTGCACGCGACGCTGCGCCAGCTCGGGGTCAGCGACGTGAACATGGCGGAGGGCTCGCTGCGCTGCGACGCCAACATCTCGGTGCGCCCAGCCGGCACCGTCGAACTTGGCACCAAGACAGAGCTCAAGAACATGAACTCCTTCCGCTTCATCGAGCAGGGCATCCGCGCTGAGATCGCCCGCCAGGTGCAGCTGCTCGGAGGGGGCGGGAAGGTCGCCCAGGAGACGCTGCACTTCGACCCCGCCTCGGGGCGGATCACCTCGCTGCGCTCCAAGGAGGAGGCCCACGACTACCGCTACTTTCCCGAGCCCGACCTGCTGCCCGTAGCCATCACAGCGCAGATGCTCGACGATGCTCGCGAGGCGCTGCCAGAGTTGCCCGCCGATCGCTCCCGGCGACTGCGCTCAGAGCTGGGGCTGAGCGCCGAAAGCGCCCAGCTGCTCGCCTTCAGCGACGGGCTGGGCGACTACTTCGAGGAGGCGCTCGCCAGCAGGTCGGATCCGCCGGCGCCAGCCCAGGCGCTCGCCAATTGGCTCTGTACCGATCTGGTTGGCCGTCTGCAGGACGGCATCGATCCCGCGAGCTCGCGGGTGGCGCCCGCTTCGCTCGCGACGCTGGTGGGCCTTGTGTCGGCCAAACGCATCAGCGTGGGCGCCGGCAGGCAGGTGCTCGACCGTCTCCTTGCACAGGGTGGCGATCCGGTGGCGATCGTCGCAGGCGAGGGCCTTGGTGCCATGGGAGGTGACGAGGAGCTTGCCGAGATCGTCGCGGCAGCACTTGCCGCCAACCCGGATGCCGCCGAGCGTGTGCGCGGCGGCAACCCGAAGGCGATCGGCCCGATCGTCGGTCACGTCATGCGTGAGACCAAAGGTCGCGCCGACGGAGGGCAGGTCGCTCGGCTGGTCAATGAGCAGCTGGGACTCTGATAGCGGCTCGGCGCCGAGGCTCGCACGTGAGGCAACCGCTTCGCGCAGATTTTGGACGGCAGGCCAAAGGCACAAAGCCCCAGCTCAGCCAATATCTCGGACATGAAACGGCACATCACAAACGATCCGGCTGGACCGCGCCGGCGTTTCCTGCTGGTGCCCGAGGAGGCGGCGGACGTCTACGGCGAGGCTGTGCGGATTCGCCGCTACCACCTCGCAAGCATCGGCGGGCGCGCCGGCACGGACGGGATGAACCTTGCGGCTGCTCGCCTGATGGGCGAGTTGGGTCGTCAGGGTCATACGCGCTGAGAGGAGACCTCCCGCCCCGACAGGAAGCGCTGGTGCTAGCCGACAGGAACCGCTGGTGCCAGGAGGCATGAGGGAGTAAGCTCAGCTCATGAACGTTTCGCGCATGGAGCAGTTCGGGAAGCATGTGCTGGCAGGTCTGTTGCTGCTGATCGTGGCGCTGATCGTGCTGAAGATCATCATCGGCATCGTCGCGGCGCTCTTCTTCCCGGTCATCGCGATCGTGGCGATCGTGGCTCTCATCTGGGCCGTGCGCGTGCTGCTCTAGGAGCAGGCTGTGGCGTATGTGATCATCGCGCTCGGCTTCGGCCTGGCTGGCGGCTACGTCGGCAAGGTCAAGGGCAGCTCGTTTCTGCTCTGGTTCCTGATCTCCGCCATCGTTCCCATCCTCGGGCTGGTGGCTGCCATCGCCTATCGCGTCGAGCGCGACGAGCTGCGCCGCCAGTGCCCGCAATGCGGACGGGTGACAATGGCCTATGACGCGCTCTGCACCCGCTGTGGGAGCGAGCTCGACTACCCTGAAGTGTTGATCGCCCCCGAATCCTGGGAGCGCACGCCTGCCGCACACGGCTGAAGCGCCGGTTGACGTTAGGGAGCCCGAACCGCCGCGGTCTCTATAAATCTGGGGATGGAGGCCGAGACCACACCCGCAGCCACGGACGACTCGCCGGTAGCCCGCCTGATCCACCGCTGGGGCTTCAAGAATGAGACGGAGTTCATCCTGCGTGTGGTGCAGCCCGCGTTGGTCGGTCTGATCGATGGCACAGTCTCCTCGCTGGCTCCGATCTTCGCGGCGGCGATCTACGCCAGCTCGCACACCGCGTTGATCGTCGGTTTCGCGACGGCGCTCGGCGCCGGGGTGAGCATGGGCTGGTCGGAGGCGCTGTCGGACACCGGCGAGGAGACGGGACGCGGCTCTGCGGTGGTGCGGGGCGGCATCACGGGCGGGATGACAACCCTCGGCGGTATCTTCCACACGCTGCCCTTCATCATCAACGACGTCCACAAGGCGCTGATAGTGGCGGGCATCGTGGTGGCGATCGAGCTGTTTGTGATCGCCTGGATTCGCAACCGCTTCCTGGAGGTCTCGATGCGCTCCTCATTGCTGGTCGTCACGGTGGGCGGAGCGATCGTGCTTGCGATCGGCATCGCGATCGGCAGCTCTTGAACCGTCCGAAAACCCGCTGGTAAACTGCCCATATGCGCGCTGTCGACGCTCTTATGGAGTGCCTGAAGGCAGAGGGCGTGGATGTCGTCTTCGGCCTGCCCGGCGGCGCCAACCTGCCCACCTATGACGCCTTCGTGGACGGAGGGATTCGTCACATCCTCGTGCGTCACGAGGCCGGGGGCGGACATGCAGCCGAGGGCTATGCCAAGGCCACGGGCAAGGTGGGTGTCGCCTTCGCGACAAGCGGACCGGGTGCGACGAACCTGATCACGCCGATCTGCGACGCGATGATGGACTCCGTGCCCGTGGTCTTCATCACCGGCCAGGTACGCACCGAGCTGCTCGGCACCGACGGATTCCAGGAGGCGGACACGATCGGCATCACGATGCCGATCGTCAAGCACTCCTTCATGATCCAGCACCCGCTGGAAATCCCGCGCGCCATTCATGAGGCCTTCTATATAGCCCGCACCGGGCGTCCAGGCCCGGTGCTGGTCGATATACCTCAGGATCTGTCGCGGGCCGAGATCCCCTATGAGCCCGTCGGCGATGTCCACCTGCCCGGCTACCAGCCGACGCTGGAGGGCAACCTGAAGCAGGTCCGTCAGGCCGCCAAGGCACTCGCAGCGGCGCAGCGTCCCGTGATCTACGCGGGCGGAGGCGTCGTCAACGCCAACGCCTCGGCCGAGCTGATCGCGTTCGCCACCAGCGACCGCTTCCCGGTGACATGCACGTTGATGGCGCTGGGTGCCTTCCCGGCGCCCCATCCCCAATGGTTGGGGATGTTGGGCATGCATGGCACCAGAAGCGCCAACTACGCGATGGACGAGGCGGACCTGATCTGCGCGGTGGGCGCCCGGTTCGACGATCGCATCACAGGCAAGCTCTCCGAGTTCGCCCCCCACGCCAAGTTCATCCACATCGACGTCGATCCCGCGGAGATATCCAAGAACGTGCCCGCCCATATCCCGATCGTGGGCGACGCCAAGAACGTGCTCGCCAACCTCAGAGCCGAGTATGTCCAGCTCGGTGCCGATCCGGCCCGACTCGATGGGTGGTGGACGCGCATCGAAGCGTGGCGGGAGAAGTACCCGCTCACCTTCCAGGACAGCACCGACAGCGAGATCAAGCCGCAATACATGGTCCAGGCCCTGCACCAGGCGAGCGGGGGCGAGGCGATCATCACCAGCGACGTCGGCCAACATCAGATGTGGGCGGCGCAGTACTACGACTTCCCCGAGCCGCGCCGCTGGATCAACTCCGGTGGGCTCGGGACGATGGGCTTCGGCCTGCCCGCGGCCATGGGCGCAGCCGTCGGCTGCCCTGAGCGGGTGGTCTGCTGCATCGCCGGCGATGGGTCGGTTCAGATGAATGCCCAGGAGCTCGCAACCTGCGCGCAGGATGGCATCCCCATCAAGGTATTCATCATGAACAACGGCTACCTGGGCATGGTCCGTCAATGGCAGGAGCTCTTCTGGGACGGGCGCTACAGCCAGGTCGACATGGGCTCCTTTCCAGACTTCGTGAAGCTCGCAGAGGCCTACGGGGCGACGGGCATGAGATGCGAGGACAAGCGGACTCTGGTTGACGACTTCAAGCGCGCGATCGCCACCGAGGGCCCTGTCGTGGTGGATGTGAGGGTCACGCGCGAGGAGAACACCTATCCGATGATTCCGGCCGGCAAGCCGGCGCGGGAGATGGTCGGATGAGCGCTTCAGGGATGCGTCCCTGATGGGGGAGCCAGGCACCAAGGCGACGCTCAGCCTCGAGGAGCTCGAGGCCTCGGGCAATCTGCGCACCGGACGCAAGCACACGCTCTCGATCCTCGTCGAGAACAAGGCCGGTGTGCTGAGTCGCATCGCGGGCCTGTTCGCCCGGCGTGGCTTCAACATCGACACGCTGACGGTCGGGCCGACCGCACGCGAGGAGATCTCCCGCGTGACACTCACCGTCGACGGCGCGCTGCACCCGATCGACCAGGTGACCAAGCAGCTTCACAAGCTCATCAACGTGCTCAAGATCCGCGATCTCGAGCCGGCGAACACGGTCGTGCGCGAGCTGGCGCTCTTCAAGGTCTCCGCGGACGGCGCGCAGCGCGGGGAGCTGACCCAGATCGCTGAGATATTCCGTGGCAAGGTCGTCGATGTGACCAAGCGCTCGCTTGTGATCGAGATCACCGGCACCACCGACAAGATCGAGGCGTTCGAGGGCATGGTCCGACCATTCGGGTTGATCGAGATGATGCGCACCGGCGAGATCGCGATCTCTCGCGGTCGTGGCGAGACCTAGCCGCGTCGCGTTGCCCACGGCCACTGCAGAGCCGTTCCAGCTGACCGGCACCCAGCACGAGGTGCTGCTCGGATTGATCCAGAGCGCGCTGGCCCGCGCGCGGCGTACCGGCGAGCAGACGCTTGCCGCAATCACCATTCCGCTGCCTGATTGGGTCGATCCGAGCGCCGTCGTGTTCGCCTCGCGCAGGGAGGGTGAGCCCTGGTTTGTGCTCGAGCAGCCCGAGCGCGGTCAGATGGCGCTCGCCGCGCTTGGTGGGGTGGTAACTCTGCAGGCCGAGGGCGAGGATCGCTTCCGGGAGGTCGGCGAGCGTTGGCGCTCGCTGTCGGCGGTGGCGGCGTATGCCTCCTCGGATGGCCTGCAGGGCGGTGGGCCGGTCGCGCTTGGCGGTTTCGCCTTCGCGCCGAAGGGCGGTGACTCGCCGACGTGGTTGGGCTTCCAGCCGGCCTCGATGCTGGTACCGGAGATCGCCATCACCCGCGGCGGCCAGGCGGGCGGCGGGCACCCACAGGCACCGCTCTCGCCCACGGCAGACCCCGTTGGCGTGCGCATGACGATCTCGGCGCTGGCCGCTCCAGATGACGTGCCCGGGGATCTGCTCGCTCGCCTGCGGGCGCGCGTCGCCGAGCTGCGGATGGAGAGCCTGCCGCTGCTCGACCCCGACCCGGCTGGTCGGTTCGCCATCTCCAGCGCCATGCCACCAGAGCACTACGAGGCGGCCGTAGCCCGTGCGGTAGAGCTGATCGGGGCAGGCGAGTTGGAGAAGATCGTGCTCGCCCGCGAGGTCGAGGTTCACGCCCACGACGCCTACGACCCTGCGCCCCTGTTCGGCGTGCTGCGCGATGCGTTCGCCTCCTGCTTCGTGTTCTGCGTCGGGCGCGGAGAGGCGACTCTGATCGCAGCGAGCCCTGAGCTGCTGGTGCGTCGAGAAGGACAGCGCCTCAGCACGCTCGCGCTTGCAGGATCGACCCGTCGCAGCGCAGATCCCGCGGTGGATGCGCATCTCGGTGAGCAGCTGCTGCGCTCTGAGAGCTACCGCGAGGAGCACGCGATCGTCGTGCGGCGCATCCTGCGCACGCTGCGATCCCACGCGATCTGGGTGACCGCCGCACCTGAGCCGATCCTTGCGCGGATGGCCAACATCCAGCATCTCGCCACCCCTATTCGTGCACAGCTCGCGGAGCCGATGGATGTGATCGAGCTCGCCGGTCGCATGCACCCCACCCCGGCGGTCGGCGCGGAGCCGGCCCACGCGGCCCTGGAGCTGATTCCGGCATTGGAGGGCATGGACCGAGGGTGGTACTCGGGGCCGATCGGGTGGGCCGATACGACCGGTGACGGTGAATTCTGCGTGGCGTTGCGCTGTGCGCTGCTGCGCGGCGAGGTCGCCCGCTGCTATGCGGGCAACGGCATCGTGCGCCGCTCGGACCCTGCGGCGGAGCTCGCGGAGACCGAGGTCAAGCTGGCGGCGCTGCTCCCGCTGCTGGCGGGCTGAGCTGCTCCAGGGCCTGCGAGACCGCAGCCCATATCCGCCGGTGCAGCTCGACGTTCGTCCCACGGTCGCTCACCACTTCGATTATCCCGGAGCCCGGCGAGCTGGCGGTGAGGGCGCGCTCGAGAGCGGCGCGCAGCGCGGCGAGGTCGGCGACGCGCTCATGGGTGAGGCCGTACAGCTCGGCGGCCTTGGAGTAGTCCAGGCCGGGCGGGGTGGCGATGTGCCTGGTGTAGATGTCCTCGCCCTCTGATCCCGGGCTGTCGTCCGGCTCGCGGGCCATCGCCGCCGAGGAGACGGGCAGGAAGTCGAAGATGCCGCCGCCGCCGTTGTTGAGCAGCACGATCGTCAGCGCCAGCCCGAGGCGCCTCGCTGCCAGCAGGGCGCTGATGTCGTAGGTGAGGGCGACGTCCCCGATGAGCAGCACGACCGGGCCTTCGCCCGCTGCCGCCGCGCCGAAGGCGCTCGAGACGATGCCGTCGATGCCGTTGGCGCCGCGGTTGCAGAGGGTGCGGGGCGGATCGTCCCTTGGCGCCCAGAACGTCTCGATGTCGCGCACGGGCATCGAGGAGGCGACGAACAGTGTCGCGCTCTCCGGGAGCCGACCAAGCTCGGCTGCCACCTGCGGCTCGCTCAGGCCGCTCGCGCCAAGCAACTGCTCGATCGCGCCGCCAGCCTGCTCGTCGGCTCGCCGCCAGCTTCCCAACCACGATGGCTCGGTCGAGCTCTGCGTGGGAGCGAGCTGCGAGAGGGCGATCGCGGGATCGAGTGCCAGCGAGTCATCGAGCACGGAGGATGGGTCATGCCATGCGCCCTCGGGATCGAGCGCCACCTGGCGAGTGTGGGGGAGACCCGCGAGCCACTGCCGCAGGGGCTTGGACACGGGCAGGTCGCCGACTCTGATCACCAGATCGGGTCTCATCGAGCTTGCGAAGCGCTCGTCGCGCAGCAATGCGTCGTAGTGGGCGATCGCGGCTGGTCCGCGACGGGCTCCGGAGAGCGGATCGGCGAGCAGCGGCCAGTCTGCTGTAGCGCAGAACGCGGCCGCGTCATGTGCAAGCGAGTCGCCGCGCTCGTGGCGTCCGGCGATCAGCACAGCTCGCCTGGAGCTCTGGACCAGCTCGCGCAAGGTGGCCATCGCCGCTGGATCGCTCGAACCTTTGGCGGGGCGCACGACATACGGGCGGCCCGCGTCGCGGGCGGTCTGCTCGTCGGGCAGCGCGCCGTCGAGCACCAGCGGCTCGCGCAGCGGGAAGTTCAGATGCACGACGCCGGGCCGACCCTCCTGGGCGGTCCAGTAGGCCCGGCAGGCAAGCGTGCGCATCCAGCGCAGGCGCTGATCGGTTGCTTCATGCACCCCCACCTCGAAGAACCACTTGGCAAAGCCGCCCATTAGCTTCAGCTGGTCGATCGTCTGTCCGGCGCCGTTCTCGCGCAGCTCCGGCGGGCGATCGGCGCTGAGCAGGATCAGCGGCACGCGCGCCTCGTGGGCCTCGACCGCTGCGGGCAGCAGCTCCGCGACCGCCGTGCCCGAGGTGCAGGCGAGTGCCACGGGACGCCTCGAGGCCTTTGCCAAGCCCAGAGCGAAGAAGCCCGCGCACCGCTCGTCCACATGGGAGTAGCAGCTGATCCTCGGCTCACGTGCGAGCGACAGCGCCAATGGTGCGCTGCGCGAGCCAGGAGCGGTGCAGGCGCCCCGCATCCCGCAGCGCGCCAGCTCCTGCACGAACGCTCGTAGCAGCAGGTAGGTGTCGGTGGCGTTCGTCACGGCCCAAATAAGATCGTCTTGTGCGGGAGAGCGTCGTCTTGTTGCACGGATTCAGCGGAACCCATCGCGCCTGGGACGGGGTGAGGGCGCTGTTGGGGACCGAACGCTACCTGCCGCTGGCCCTGGACCTCCCCGGGCACGGGACTGCCGCCGAGGTGAGGCCCATCACCTTCGAGTCCTGCGTAAGTCACGTGCTCGGCCTGGCGCCCGAGCGCTTCACGCTCTGCGGCTATTCGCTGGGCGGGCGCATCGCCTTGCAGGCAGCCCTGACGGCGCCCTCGCGGATCGCGAGGCTGGTGCTCGTCGCCACCACGGCCGGCATCGTCGACGACGGTGATCGGGCACGACGTCGTGTCTCCGATCGTCTGCTTGCCGACGAGCTCGAGCGGGAGCCGTTCGAGAGCTTCATCGAGCGCTGGCGGACCCAGCCCCTGTTCGCCGACGATCCTCCGCAGGTCGCCGCGCTCGCGCGCGAGGACCAGCGCCGCAACGATCCCGATGACCTCGCGGCGGTTCTGCGCGGAGTCGGCACGGGTGAGATGGAGCCGCTCTGGGAGCGGCTTTGCGAGTTGACGATGCCGGTCACGGTGCTCGTCGGAGATCTTGACGCCAAGTTCTGCGAGCTGGGCCGCCAGCTGGTGGAGCGCCTGCCCGACGGCACTCTGAGCATCGTGCCAGGAGGCCATCGCCTGCCGCTGGAGAACCCGAGCGCTGTTGCTGCGGCATTTGGTGAGCAATAGTCCATGCGCGCTAGCTCAGACGCGGTGCCGGCGCGAGCTCAGAGGAGCGGATCGACGCCCAATCCAAACGATGTCGGCACGGTGATGGCACCGGCTTGCGCGGGCAGCTGATCCTCGAGATCCTCGAAGAGTCCCAGCGTCGCCAGGCCGCACGGCGCCAGCGAACCGCGAGAGGCGAGCGCCGCAGCCGCGTGCACGGCCGCGGCGATACCCAGGGGACCGTCAAGCGAGGAGGCGAGGTAGACCTCCGCGCCGGACGCCCTGACCAGCGATGCGGCCGCGAGCAGCCCCGAGATGCCGCCACAGCGCGATATCTTCAAGCAGAACCGCGTCTGCGACTCCAGCGCCCAGCGCACCGACCTGCTCCGCGGTCTCGTCGATCGCGACGCGGACTGAGACCTGCTCTCGCACTGCTCTCACCGCCTCCAACCCGTGGCAGGGCTCCTCGACGAGCTCCAGCCCGGCGGGTTCGAGCACCTCGATCGCGCGGACCGCCTCCTCCACGCTCCACGCGCCGTTGGCATCCAGGCGCAACATCGTGTTTGGGCCGGCCGCTGCGCGAACCGCGGCGACCCTGGCGCCATCGTCACCGACTCCGACCTTGAGCTTGAGGCAGCTGAAGCCAAGCTCGACAGCCGTCGCGGCCTGCGCGGCGGCACCGGCGCGGTCTGTCGCCGAGAGCGTCGCGTTGACCGCGATCTCGTTCATGGGAGCGTCGGTGAGCAGTGCCGCGACCGGGCGTCCCTGGCGACGTCCCGCCAGATCCCAGAGGGCCATGTCGATCGCAGCGAGCGCCTGAGGCAGATCCTCAGCCGCGCGACAGGCGTCGAGCAGATGCGCCGAGCCGGTGCGAGGAGGGCCTTCGGCGGCGCGCTTCTGGGCCTGCGCGTGGTCCTTGGCGGCGTCGGCGAGCACCGCCCGATAGCGCTGCAGTGCGCCATGGACCCGCTCGACGCTCACGCCGTCATAGGGTTGCAGCGGGGCCGCCTCGCCAAATCCCATGACACCGTCGGAGTCGACGATGCAGACGGTGAGCAGCTCGCGCTCACGCACCGTTCCGTAGGCGCTCTGCAGAGGCACGCGCAGCCGCAGAGCGCTGCGCGCGATGCTCAATCGCACCGAGCCGACCTCACGGATTGATGCCGCCGCCGAGCAGGATGCCCGCGGAGAGCAGCAGGCAGAAGACCATCTGCAGCGCCCCCGTCCGCGCAAGCGTCACGTTCAGCGACGGGCCGTCCACCCTCGTGCGTACCACGCCAATGAGCCGCAGCGCGAGCGGGATCGTGACCCAGCAAACCAGCAGCCAGGGGCTCATCGAGCCCAGCGCCCACAGCAGCGCGACGCTGAGGAATGCCCCCGCGACCATGACCGTGTAGAGAGCTCGGGTGCGCTCTCGGCCAAGACGCACGGCGAGCGTGCGCTTGCCGGTCCGCCGGTCGGTCTCCAGGTCGCGCACGTTGTTGACCACGAGGATCGCGCTCGCCAGCAGACCGACGGGCACGGCGCATCCATACGCCTGCCATGGCAGCGCCTGCACCTGGACGAAGTAGGAGCCGGTCACCGCCACCACGCCGAAGAAGAGGAAGACGAAGACCTCGCCAAGCCCCTCGTAGCCGTAGGGCCTGGGCCCCCCGGTGTAGAGGACTCCGGCGAGGATCGACGCGGCACCCACGAGCAGCAGCTCGGGGCCTGCAACCGCGACGAGGTAGATCCCACACAGCACCGCGAGACCGAATGTCACGTAGGTGGCGAGCAGCACCTGGTCGGGAGGCACCAGGCCGCCGGCTGTCACCCGCACCGGCCCTAGACGATCCTCGGTATCGGCCCCGCGTCTGGCGTCGGAGTAGTCGTTGGAGAGGTTCGTCCCGACCTGGATGAAGATGGCGCCCAGCAGCGCGGCGATGAAGGCAAGCGGCGCGAATCGACCGTCTCCCAGTGCCAGCGAGGTGCCCACGAGCACGGGTGCGATTGCGGCCGGCAGCGTACGCAAGCGTGCGGCCATGATCCAGATGCGCACGGCACCCGAGGGCGCTTGGGCGATCGTCATGCGCGCCTGGGAAATTGTGAGAAGTCCGGCTTGCGCTTCTCCTTGTAGGCGTTCCTGCCCTCCTGCGCCTCTTGGCTCATATAGAAGAGCAAGTTGGCGTCGTGGGCGAGCTGCTGGATCCCGGCGAGACCGTCCTCAGCCGCGTTGAAGCTCGCCTTCAGCAGGCGCAGCGAGAAGGGCGAGAGCTCGAGCATCTCGTTGCACCACTGCACCGTCTCTCGCTCGAGTGCCTCCAGCGGCACGACCGTGTTCACAAGACCCATCTGCAGTGCCTCGGCCGCCGTGTACTGACGGCAGAGGAACCAGATCTCCTTGGCCTTCTTGGGTCCCACGACGTTGGCGAGCAGCCCCGCCCCGAATCCGCCGTCGAAGGATCCGACCCGCGGGCCGACCTGTCCGAAGCGCGCGTTCTCGGCCGCGATCGTCAGGTCGCAGACGAGATGCAGCACGTGTCCGCCGCCGATTGCATAGCCGGCGACCATCGCGACAACCGGCTTGGGCAGTCGCCTGATCTGGACATGCAGGTCGGTGACATGGAAGCGTCCCACCCCGGCCCGGCCGGCCTCGTCGTCGGCGAGATAGCCGGAGTCGCCTCGCACACGCTGATCTCCACCCGAGCAGAAGGCGAGTGGACCCTCGCCCGTGAGGATGATCGCGCCCACCTGGGTGTCCTCGCGAGCCTCCTCCAGGGCCTGTGAGATCTCGATGATCGTAAGCGGCCGGAACGCGTTGCGAACCTCGGGGCGGTCGATCGTGATCTTGGCGATCCCCGCATTGGGGTCCGCTGACTTCTCGTAGCGGATGTCTGTGTAGTCGCCTGCGGCGATCCACGTGGTGGCGGTCTCTGACAAGTCGCTCCGTGCTCCTCTCTGGGTGGCGGGTCTGCCGGGGCGTAGGTCAGGGCGAAGGCTAGCCTGTGGGCCATGGTGGTCGAGGCATGGCTGCGACGGGCGGCGCTCACGCGGGGAGCCCATACGGCGCTGGAGACGGCGGAGGGGAGCTGCTCCTATGGGCAACTGCTCGATCTCGCGCAGGCCGGCGAAGCCGAGCTCAGACGCCGCGGCGCGGTCTCCGGGTCCAAGGTCGCGATCGCGCTGGCGCCCGGCATGGCGTTCGCACAGGCGCTCCACGCCTGCCTGCTGCTCGGCGCGATCGCGGTGCCGGTCGATCTGCGTCTGGCAGGGGCCGAGCGCGAGCGGATCCAGGCAAGCGCGGATCTGCTGATCTCCGAGCCGCTCGCAGGCGTGCAGGGGCCGGGAGGCACCCTCGCCGCAGCGGAGCCCCCATACGCGCGGCACGACCTGGATGCCGTCGCCGCGATCATCCACACCTCGGGCACCACCTCGCAACCGCGACCGGTGGAGCTCACCTACGGGAATCTGCTCTGGAGTGCGCTGGGCTCGGCCGTCGCCCTGGGCCAGGATGCTCGGGACCGCTGGCTGTGCACGCTGCCCGTCTCCCACGTGGGCGGACTCTCGATCCTGGTCCGCAGCGCGATCTACGCCACGACCGCGGTGGTCCACGAGCGCTTCCAGACCGACCTGGTGTTGGAAGCGCTGCGAGATCGGCAGATCACGCTGGTGAGCCTCGTCTCGACGACGCTCGGGCGCCTGCTTGACGGCGGCCTGGACAGGCCGCCTGCACTGCGCTGTGCGCTTACGGGAGGGGGCCCCGTCGCGCACTCGCTGCTGGAGCGTGCCCTGGCTGCGGGAGTCCCGGTCAGCCAGACCTACGGCCTCACCGAGGCCTGCTCTCAGGTCAGCACCGTGCCGGTCGGGGCCATCGGCGCGGGGGCGGGGCCGGCGCTGTTCTGCACGCGCCTGTGCATCGCCGCCGACGGCGAGATCCTGATCGCGGGACCGACGGTGGCCAGGGCGTCGCGAGCACCCGACGGCTGGCTGCACAGCGGTGATGAAGGAGAGCTTGACTATGAGGGCAACCTCCATGTGAAAGGCCGCAAGGCCGACACGATCGTCAGCGGCGGTGAGAACGTAGCCCCGGCGGAAGTCGAGGCGGCGCTGGAGTCCCATCCAGGCGTGCTCGAGGCGGCGGCCTTCGGCAGGCCGGATCCAGAGTGGGGAGAGGCCGTCGGTGCGATCGTGGTCCTGCGGCCGCAGGCCATCGTGGATGTCGAGGCGCTGCGGGCGCATTGCGCCGAGCGACTCGCGTCCTTCAAGGTGCCCAAGGAGCTCACGCTGAGGGTGCAGCGACTGCCGCGAACGGCCTCCGGCAAGTTGCTGCGAGGAGAGCTTCGGTAGCCTGCGCGCCATGCTCTATGACGACGATGCCGACCTGGGCCTTCTGGATGGCAAGACGGTCGCGATCATCGGCTATGGCTCACAGGGCCATGCCCATGCGCTGAATCTGAAGGACTCTGGGGTCAACGTGGTCGTCGGGTTGCGCGAGGACTCCTCGTCGCTTGCCCAGGCTCGCGAGCAGGGTCTCGAGGTCCTGCCGATAGCCGAAGCCGCCAGTCGCGGTGAGATCGTGATGATGCTCGTGCCCGACGAGCTGCACAGGCAGGTCTGGGAGCAGGATGTCCGCGACGGCGTCGCCGAGGGCAACATGCTGCTGTTCGGACATGGCTTCTCGGTGCATTACGAGGAGGTGGACCCGCCGTCGGGGGTCGATGTCGCGCTGGTCGCGCCCAAGGGTCCCGGCCATCTCGTACGCCGCCAGTTCCAGGAAGGCAGCGGCGTTCCCGGCCTGATCGCTGTCGATCAGGACGCGAGCGGCAATGCACGCGCGCTGGCGCTCGCCTACGCGAGAGGCATCGGGTGCACACGTGGTGGCGTGATCGAGACGAGCTTCAAGGACGAGACCGAGACCGATCTCTTCGGCGAGCAGGCCGTGCTCTGTGGCGGCGCCTCCGAGCTCGTCCAAGCTGGATTCGAGACGCTCGTCCAGGCCGGCTATGACCCCCAGATGGCCTACTTCGAGTGCCTGCACGAGCTGAAGCTGATCGCCGACCTGATGTACGAGAAGGGCCTTGCGGGCATGCGCTACTCGATCTCGAACACCGCGGAGTACGGCGACTACACGCGCGGCAAGCGCGTGATCACCGACGACACCAGACGCCGCATGAAGGAGATCCTCGAGGAGATCCAGTCCGGGCAGTTCGCTCGAGAGTGGATCGCCGAGAATCGCGCCGGCCAGGAGAACTTCCTGCGCATGCGCTCAGAGCAGGCCGGCACCGAGATCGAGACCGTGGGCGGCGAGCTGCGCTCGCACATGGACTGGATCAAGCCCTCCTTCTAAGGCGCGAGAAGCAGAGCGTTGCTCGCCTATCTCTTCTGGCATCGACCTGCGGATGGAGGCTCTGTCGATGCCTACGAGCAGTCCCTCTCGCATTTTCATCGCTCGCTCCATGCGCGCCCACCAGAGGGCTTTCGGGGCTCGCGCTCCTATCGAACTCCGGAGCTTCCCTGGCTCGCGGGCGGCGAGGGCTATGAGGATTGGTATCTGATCGAGGACTACTCGGCGCTGGGGGTGCTGGGTGAGGCGGCCGTCGCTGCTGGACATCGCAGCGCCCACGAACAGGCGGCTCGCGGCATGGGCGCGGGCACCGGGGGCCTGTACCGGCTCTGCGAGGGTGTGGCCCAGCCGCAGAGTGTCCGTGTCGCAGTCTGGGTGACGCCCGCCAAGCCAAGCCCAGAGCTCGCGGTTCAGGCGCTGCTGCTCGGGGACGGCGCCGGTCGGCAGGCCGGCGCTCTGTGGCGCCGCGAGCTGGTGCTCGGGCCCGCGCCCGAGTATTGCCTGCTCGGCGTCGAGGCGCCCGCCGGGGTGGCGCCCACCCGACTGCCCGATGGCTGGAGCGCCACCCTCAGCGCCCGTGAGCAGATCGCCGAGGATCAGTGACGGCGCCACGGCGGCGTTCGCTACACTCGCTCCTGTCGTCGCGACTGGCGTTCTAGGTGGAGTAACCACCGGGAAGCGACGAGCGAGCATCGCCGCGCGCCTGGGCACCTCTCAATAATCGCAACCCTCCAAGAGGTCAGACAGCGAGGAAAGCCCATGACGTCGAGCCCCCTCATCTCAGCAACCACAGTGCCCGATCTGACGATCCCGGATGAGCTGAAGCCCGCCGACGGTCGTTTTGGCTGCGGCCCGTCAAAGGTCCGGCCCGAGGCTCTTGCCGGTCTCGCCCGTGAGGGCTCGGCGCTGATGGGGACCTCCCATCGCCAGCAACCGATCAAGGCGCTCGTCGGCGAGCTGCGCGCCGGCTTGGCCGAGCTTTTCGACCTGCCCGAGGGCTACGAGGTGGCGCTGGGCAACGGCGGCACCACAGCCTTCTGGGACGCGGCGGCGATCGGCCTCGTCGAGCGCCGAGCCATGCACCTGGCATATGGGGAGTTCTCGGCCAAGTTCGCGACCGTCACCGACGAGGCGCCGTTCCTCGACGATCCGCATGTCATCTCCGCACCGCCGGGCGATGCTCCAGATCCAGGCGCCTGCCCGCCAGCGGCTGAGGCTCAGATCGATGCGCTTGCCTGGGCACACAACGAGACCTCCACCGGTGTGATGGTCCCCGTCAGCAGACCGGCGCAGGCGGGCGATGCGCTCGTGCTGATCGACGCCACCTCCGGGGCGGCGGGCCTGCCGGTCCGGATCGCCGACGCAGACGTCTATTACTTCGCTCCCCAGAAGGGCTTCGCTGCCGATGGCGGGCTGTGGATCGCGCTGCTCAGCCCCGCGGCTCAGGAGCGGATCGCGCGGATCGCCGCCTCGGAGCGGTGGATTCCCGCCTTCCTCTCCCTGCAGACAGCATTGGAGAACTCCAAGAAGGACCAGACCTACAACACGCCCGCCGTGGCCAGCCTGTTCCTGATGGTGGCGGAGCTGCGGTGGATGCTGAAGGGCGGCGGCTTGGATTGGTGCGTCTCGCGCACGCGTGCATCCTCCGAGCATCTCTATGGCTGGGCGGAGCGCAACACCCACGCGCTGCCCTTCGTCGCCGATCCGGCGAAGCGCTCGCTCGTGGTGGGGACGATCGACTTCAACGAGGACGTGGACGCCGCAGCGATCGCCGCGGCTCTGCGGGCAAACGGCATCGTCGATGTGGAGCCCTATCGCAAGCTCGGACGCAACCAATTGAGGATCGGGATGTTTCCCGCCATCGAGCCGGCAGACATCGAGGCCCTGACGGCCTGTATCGACTGGATCCTCGAGAGGATCTGCTCATGAGCGCCGCCACGACGAGCTCCCCCGAGCGGTTGAAGGTCCTCGTCAAGGAGAAGATCGGGGACTCTGGCGTAGCCCTTCTGCGTGAGCATTTCGACGTCGAGGACGGAAGTGCCTGGTCGGATGAGGAGCTCGCAGAGCGCATCGGCTCCTACCACGGCATCCTGATCCGCTCGGCCACCAAGATGACCGCTGAGCTCATCGCCCGGGCGGAGAGCATGCGCGTGATCGGCAGGGCCGGCGTGGGTGTCGACAATGTCGATGTCGCGGCTGCGACCAAGCGCGGGATCATCGTGGCGAACGCCCCGCAGTCCAACGTGGTCACCGCAGCCGAGCACACGATGGCTTTGCTGCTCGCACTGGCGCGAAACGTGCCTCAGGCTCATCTCTCGCTCACGAGTGGCAAGTGGGAGCGCTCGAAGTTCTCGGGCGTCGAGCTCTATGAGAAGACGCTCGGCATCCTCGGATTCGGACGGATCGGGCAGCTGGTCGCTCATCGTGCCAGGGCCTTCGGAATGAAGGTGCTCGCCTTCGATCCCTTCGTCAGCGCCGAGCGCTTCCGCGAGCTGGGCATCGAGAAGGCGCAGAGCAGCGAGGAGCTCTACGCCCAGGCCGACTTCATCACCATCCACCTCCCGAAGACTCCCGAGACCGAACACTGGCTGAACGCCGAGGCCTTTGCCCAGATGCGCGATGGGGTGCGGATCCTCAACGTCGCCCGCGGCGGGCTGATCGACGAAGTTGCGCTGGAGCAGGCGCTGGACTCGGGCAAGGTTGCGGGCGCGGCGCTGGACGTCTTTCCCTCCGAGCCGATCACCGAGCATCCGCTGTTCGGGCGTCCCGATGTCGTGGTCACCCCGCATCTGGGTGCATCGACCGCGGAGGCCACGGACAGGGCCGGCTATCAGAGCGCCGAGCAGGTCGTCGCCGCGCTGACCGGCGGCGTGGTCGCGACCGCCGTGAACATCCCGTCGGTGGAGGCCGAGGACATGGAGGTGCTCGGACCGTTCCTGCCGCTTGCCAGGCAGCTCGGCCATCTGGCGATGGAGCTGGCCCAGGGCAGCTCGGTCGAGCGCATCGAGGCGGCCTTCATGGGCCGCATCGCCGATCTGGACACCCGGCTGCTGGCGATCGCCGTGGTCTGCGGCGCGCTGGAGGGGCGCACCGAGGAGCAGGTCAACCTCGTCAACGCGCCCGCGATGGCCGAGGAGCGCGGCATCGTGCTCGAGGAGAAGTCGGTCTCCGAGGCCCAGGACTTCAATGAGCTGATCCGCGTCACGGTCGTCTCGGGCGATGAGCGGATCAGCGTCGCGGGCACAGGCATCGGGCCCCAGCGGGTTCCGCACCTGGTGGAGGTCCATGGGCGACGCTTCACGGTCGAGCTCGAGCGGTTCGTGACGGTCTTTCGCTACGCCGATCTTCCGGGCATGATCGGGAGGGTCGGGACCATATTCGGAGGGCATGGCGTGAACATCTCCTCGGCGGCGGTCGGTCACACCCGCGACGGTGCCGACGGGATCGATGGGGCCGACGCGCGCCTGGCGGCGATGGTCGTCACCACCGATGCCCCCGTGCCCGCCGAGGTGGTGCGCGAGATCGTGGAGTCCGAGGGCTTCGTCGACGGTCGTACTACAGTGCTCACCTGATGCGAGCAGTGGTGATCACAAAGCACGGCGGCCCGCAGGTCATGCAGGTCCAGGAGCGAGACGATCCCAGCCCCGGTCCGGGCGAGGTCCGGATCGAGGTAGCCGCAAGCGGGATCAACTTCGCCGATGTGATGGCGCGCGTCGGCCTCTACGCCGACGCCCCGAAGCCGCCCTGCGTGGTGGGTTACGAGGTGGCCGGCACGATCGTGGAGGTGGGGGAGGGCGTCAACGGTCTCAGCCACGGCCAGCGGGTGATGGCGGGTACCAAGTTCGGCGGCTACGCCTCGCAGGTGGTGGCTCTCGCCGGCGATGTGGTGGCGCTGCCCGAGGAGCTCACCTTTGAGCAGGGCGCCGCGATTCCCGTCAACTACGGGACCGCATGGGCGGCTTTGATCGGCTACGGCAGCCTGCAACCCGGCGAGCGAGTGTTGATCCATGCCGCCGCTGGGGGTGTCGGCATCGCCGCTACACAGATTGCCAAGCGCCACGGCGCAGAGGTCTACGGCACCTCCTCGCCCGGCAAGCACGAACGCATCGCCGAGCTCGGTGTCGATCATCCCCTCGACTACACGCGTGAGGGCTGGGAGTCGGGATTGCCGAAGTTCGACGTGATCCTCGACGCGATCGGTGGCAAGAGCTTCAGACGGAGCTATTCGATGCTCCGCCCGGGCGGACGGCTCGTGGCCTTCGGCGCATCGGCCGTGATGTCGGGCGAGAAACGCAACATCGTCACGGCGCTGCGTACGGTGGCTCGAATGCCGCGCTTCAACATGATCAAGCAGATGTCCGAATCGAAGGCGGTCATCGGGCTGAACATGCTCAGTCTCTGGGTGGATCGTGGGACCTTGGCGCCGTGGGTCGATCCGTTGACCGAACTACTCGCCGACGGCACGATCAAACCGGTCGTGGCCGAAGCGTTCTCATTTGAGCATGCCGATGACGCGCATCGGATGATCAGCGAGCGGCGCAACGTCGGCAAGGTCGTGCTCCTGCCCTGAGCGCTTCACCGGCGCACGGGCGTTGCCGGATCGTCTCCTCGCTGCTACTGTCAAAGCAGATGCAGCGCACTCTTTCTCTCTCGCTTCTCCTGCTCCCCCTCCGGGGGGAATAGCGCGTGGCGGCCGCGTAGCCGCAAACCCAGCAGCAGGAGAACGTAAGCGAGAGATAGAAGGAGCAGTAGTCACATGAGCATTTCCGATGGACAGGTCCGAGGCGGTGGCGATCAGGCCGACCGCGTGCTGATATTCGACACGACGTTGCGCGACGGCGAGCAGTCGCCTGGCATCTCTTTGAACAAGCAGGAAAAGCTGGAGATCGCCCAGCAGCTCACGCGGCTGGGGGTCGATGTGATCGAGGCGGGTTTCCCGATCACATCGCCTGGTGACTTCGAGGCCGTTCAGGCCATCGCACGTGCTGACTTGGGCCCCACCCACCCCGTCATCTGCGGGCTGGCAAGAACCTCCAAGCAGGACATCGAGGCGGCCTTCGAGGCGGTCAGGGATTCCGAGCGTCCTCGGATTCACATCTTCCTGGCAACCAGCGACATCCACATAGAGCGCAAGTTGCAGACTACCCGCGAGGACGTCAAGGGGCAGGTGCGAGCCGCTGTTGCCCATGCGCGGGAACTGGTCGAGGACGTCGAGTTCTCACCGGAGGATGGCTCGCGCTCGGACACCGAATTCATGGCCGAGGTCATCCAGATCGCGCTGGATGAGGGGGCGAGCACGATCAACGTGCCCGAACACCGTCGGCTACACGATGCCCGACGAGTATGCGGCGATGTTCGAGGAGCTCTACAGGTTGGCTCCCGACCTGCGCCAGGTGGTCGTCTCGGTGCATTGCCACGACGATCTCGGCCTCGCTGTCGCGAACTCGCTCGCTGGTCTGCAGGCGGGTTGCCGGCAGGTGGAGTGCGCGATCAACGGCATCGGCGAGCGCGCCGGCAACGCCTCCTTGGAGGAGATCGTGATGCTGCTGCGCACCAGGGAGCCGAGCCTGGGGCTGTGGACGGGGATCGAGACGACGGAGATCGCGAGGACCAGCCGATTGGTATCGCGGCTCACTGGCTACTCGGTCCAACCCAACAAGGCGATCGTTGGGCGCAACGCCTTCGCGCACGAGGCGGGCATCCACCAGGATGGGGTGCTCAAGGATCGCACCACCTACGAGATCATGGATGCCGCCAGCGTCGGGCTGCTCAGCAACTCGATCGTGCTCGGCAAGCACTCGGGTCGCCATGCGCTACGCGAGGCCTTGGAGGAGCTTGGCTTCACGATCGACGGCCAGGCACTGAACACCGCATTCAAGCGCTTCAAGGAGATCGCCGATCGCAAGAAGTCGCTGACCGCGATGGATCTCGAGGCCCTGGTCACCGACGAGCTGCGCGACGAGGTTACGGGCTACGCGCTGGAGTCCTTCGAGGTGCAAGCATCTTCCAGCGGCGAGCCGCTGGCGCGCGTCGCCGTCACGTTGCGGGAGGGCGGATCCGCCGAGGGATCCTCTTCGGGCGACGGGCCGGTCGACGCTATCTTTCGGGCCATCAATGCCGCCAGCGGGGTGCAGGCGAGCCTGCGGGAGTTCCGTGTCGATGCGGTCACCGAGGGCCAGGATGCGCTGGGCGAGGTCTTCGTGGTGCTCGAGGTGCAGGGCATCTCGGGCGCGGGCCAGGCAGTCTCGACCGACATCATCGAGGCGGGGGCGAAGGCCTACATCAGGGCGCTCTCGGTGGCCGTGACCAGACAGGCCGGCGTCGATGCGCCGCTGGGTCTGCCGGCGACCACTCAATAATTCGTCCGTGATAACATACGAGCGTATGGTTAAGCAGTCAGAGGCTCGGACACTGTCAAGCGCTCCCGACCCGCTCGATCCGGTACGGATCGGGACGCGTGTACGCGCGCTTCGGGAGGCCTCCGCGCTCTCGCTGCGTGATCTCGCGGCGCGCAGTGGGGTGAGCGCTCCGATGCTCTCCCAAGTAGAGCGCGGCGAGACCAGCCCGACGCTGGCGGTCGCGGGCAAGATCGCAGCCGGGCTGGAGCTGCGCCTCTCCCAGCTGCTGAGGCTCGACGAGGAGGGGACCGTCACGATCGTGCGCGCCGCCGAGCGCCGCCACGGAGGCAACCGTCGTCGAGGGCATCGTTTCGAGGTGCTGACTGCGGCTCAGCCCGGACAACGTGCCGAGCTCTCGCGCCACGTGCTCGCCCCCGGCGGATCGACCGGCGCTCCCGACGATCCGCCGATGCACGAGCCGGGCAGCCGCGAGACGGCGCTGGTCGAGCGCGGTCCGCTGGCGCTGATCTGCGACGGCGAGCGTCACGAGCTGCACGAGGGCGACTGTGTGACATTCGACGCCGACCTGCCTCACCACTTCGAGAACCCTGGTAGCTCAGAGGCCGCGCTGCTCGCGCTCGTCAGCGCCGGCCTTCGTCGCAGCTGAAACGCAGAGTCCACCCGAGAAAGAGGACACGATGCCCAAGACGATGTTCGAGAAGATCTGGGAGAGCCACGAGGTGGCTCCTGGACTGCTCTACATAGACCTGCACCTGGTCCACGAGGTCACGAGCCCTCAGGCCTTTGACGGGCTGCGCCTCGCCGGCCGCGGCGTGCGCCGTGCCGACCGTACGCTCGCCACCGCCGACCACAACACGCCCACCGATGGGACGCCCGTGGCGGCGCGCATCAAGGACGAGCTCTCTCGCGTACAGGTGGAAACGCTCGAGCGCAACTGCCAGGAGTTTGGAGTGCCCGTGTACTCGCTCGGCTCAGAGCGCCAGGGGATCGTGCACGTGATCGGTCCCGAGCTCGGGGTCACCCAGCCGGGTATGACGATCGTGTGCGGCGACTCGCACACCTCCACCCACGGTGCGTTCGGCGCGCTCGCGTTCGGCATCGGCACCAGCGAGGTCGAGCACGTGCTCGCCACCCAGTGCATGGTCCAGCACAAGCCACGCTCGATGCGCATCAACTACGAGGGGGAGCTCGGTTTCGGCGTAACCGCCAAGGATCTGATCCTGGGTACGCTCGGCCGGCTCGGCGTGGGTGGGCTGACCGGCTACGCGGTCGAGTATGCAGGGCCGGCGATCGAGGCGCTCTCGATGGAGGGCCGCATGACCATCTGCAACATGACCATCGAGGGCGGCGGGCGTGCCGGCATGATCGCCCCCGACGAGACAACCTTCGCCTGGTTTCGCGATCAGGAGCGCCCGGGCGCGCCGCAGGGCGCCGAGCTCGACGCCGCGATCGAGCGCTGGCGTGCGCTTGCGACCGAGCCGGGCGCCGAGTTCGACACAGAGATCGTGATCGACGCATCCGCCATCTCCCCACAGGTCACCTGGGGGACCAACCCCGGCATGGTGCGGGCGGTCACCGAGAAGGTGCCGGCACCGGATGAGTTCGACAGCCCAGCCGATCGTGAGGCCACCGAACGCGCGCTCGCGTACATGGCGCTCGAGCCGGGCACCCCGATCGAGCAGATCGTCGTCGACCGCGTGTTCATCGGCTCGTGCACCAACTCGCGCATCGGCGACCTGCGCGCCGCGGCCGAGGTGATCGCTGGCAAGAAGGTCTCATCGTCGGTCAGCGCCATGGTCGTGCCCGGCTCCCAGCAGGTCAAGGCCCAAGCCGAGGCAGAGGGCCTGGATCGCGTCTTCCGCGACGCCGGCTTCGACTGGCGCGTCGCCGGCTGCTCGATGTGTCTGGGCATGAACCCCGACACCCTGCAGCCGGGCGAGCGTTGCGCCTCCACCTCCAACCGCAACTTCGAGGGCCGCCAGGGGCGCGGTGGACGCACGCACCTCGTCTCCCCGCAGATGGCCGCTGCGGCAGCCATCGAGGGGCACTTCGTGGACATCCGGGAGTGGCGATGAGCGCGCATGCCACACCCAACGCGCACGCTACCCCCGGCTCGCACTGGCAGAGCGAGGAGCTCGCCGCGAGCTTCGCCGAGCGCCGGCGCATCCTGATCCCCCTGCTCGACGTGCAGGAGGACGTGCTCCGGCGCCTGCTCGCCAGGCACGATCGCCCGATCGCGCGCTTCCTCGACCTCGGTTGCGGCGCCGGCGCGATGAGCGAGCTGTTGCTGGGCGCGTTGCCGGAGTGCGAAGGGGTGCTCGTCGACTTCTCCGAGCCGATGCTCTCGCGCGCCGGCGTCAACCTCGCCGGCCACGCCGGGCGCTGGCAGGCGATCAGGAGCGACCTCAATGACCCCGCGTGGCGCGATGCGCTGCCCACCGGGTATTACGACGCCATCGTCTCGGGGCTCGCCATCCACCACCTTCCGCCGGAGCGCAAGCCGGCCCTGTTCGCCGAGGTCCTCGCGATGCTCGAGCCGGGTGGCATGTTCGTGAACATGGACTACGTAGCCATCGACGGGCCGTTGCGGGGGCTGTTCGATGAGCAGATGCGCGCCAACGCCGTGCGCGCCGAGCGCGCGAGTGGCGGCACCCGCCACGAGCATGAGGTTGACCTCGAGGACGACGACGACCGGCCCGACACGGTCGAGGACCAGCTGCGCTGGTTGCAGGACACCGGCTTCGAGCAGGTCGAAGTGCACTTCAAGTGGGCCGAGGCCGCCATCTTCGGCGGCGTCAGGCCAGTCGAGCGATAAGGAGAAAGACCGTGGAACCGATCGAGAGCATCGCGGGGGCAGTGAGCTACTTGGACCGCTCCAACGTCGACACCGACCAGATCATGCCCAAGCAGTTCCTCAAGCGCGTGCAGCGCAGCGGCTTCGGCGAGTTTCTGTTCTATGACTGGGCCAAGGATCCCGATTGGGATCTGCCGGCCAACCCGATCCTGGTGGCCGGGGAGAACTTCGGCTGCGGCTCCTCGCGCGAGCACGCGCCATGGGGCTTGCAGGACTATGGCTTCCAGGCGCTCGTCGCCCCCAGCTTCGCTGACATCTTCTACTCCAACTGCACCAAGATCGGGCTGCTGCCGGTCGTCCTCTCAGAGGACGACTGCAGAGCGCTGGCTGAAGCCGGCGAGGGGCAGGTCGACCTGCGCGCGCAGGAGGTCCGTTTCGCGCGGGCCGATGGCGAGCTTGCGCTCGTCTCGTTCGAGATCGATCAGGAGATTCGCCGCCGTCTGCTCGAGGGGCTCGATGACATCGGTGTGACGCTCGGCTCCCAGGATACGATCGCCGCCTACGAACGCGAGCGCGAGCGCAGCGGACCCGTCACGACGGCACTCTGAGTCATGGCACAGCGAATCGTGACTCTCTCCGGTGACGGGATCGGCCCCGAGATCATGGCGCCCGCACTCGAGGTGCTGGACGCGGTCGGATCCTTCGAGTTCGAGGAGCATCTCTTCGGCGGCGCCAGCATCGACGCGCACGGAGTCGCTCTGACGCAGGAGACCCTGCAGGCCTGCCACGGCTCAGACGCCGTGCTGCTCGCTGCGGTTGGAGGACCGAAGTGGGACACCACCGATCCCGGCGCCCCCCGGCCCGAGCAGGGCCTGCTGGGACTGCGCAAGGGGCTGGGCCTGTACGCGAACCTGCGGCCCGTGCGACCACTGCCGGCGCTGTATGAGGCATCGCCCTTGCGACGCGAGCGGATCGAAGGCACAGATCTGCTGGTCGTACGCGAGCTCACGGGTGGGATCTACTTCGGCGAGAAGACCCGCACCGCGAGCATGGCATCGGATCTGTGCATCTACACCGTGGAGGAGATCGAGCGGATTGCGCGCGTCGCCTTCAACGCGGCCCGCGCGAAGGTCACCAGCGTGGACAAGGCAAACGTGTTGGAGACCTCGCGCCTGTGGCGTGAGGTAGTGAGCGCTTTGCACGCAAGCGAGTTTCCCCATATCCAGCTCGAGCACGTGCTGGTCGACAATGCCGCCATGCAGCTGGTCTCGGCGCCGCGTCATTTCGACACGATTCTCACGGAGAACATGTTTGGCGACATCCTCTCCGACGAGGCCGCGATGTTGACCGGCTCCATCGGGATGCTGCCCAGCGCGTCGCTCGGGGACCCGCAGGCACGCACCCCTGGCCTGTTCGAGCCGGTCCATGGCTCAGCGCCCGACATCGCCGGACGTGGCGAGGCCAATCCGCTGGCGATGTTCTTGTCGGCCGCATTGATGCTGCGCCACGGGCTCGGCTTGGAAAGCGAGGCCGCCGCTGTAGAATCGGCCGTTGACAGCGCGCTCGAGGCGGGCCTGCGCACGCCGGATCTCGGCGGGGACGCAAGCACCGCGCAGGCGACGCGGGCAGTGCTCGATCACCTCTGACAGGAGCAGAATGAACGTGGATCCCACCGACCTCATCTGGATGAACGGAGAATTCGTCGCATGGGAGGACGCCAAGATCCATGTCCTGACACACGGCTTGCACTACGGCACGGGTGTGTTCGAGGGGGTGCGCTGCTACGAGACCGAGCTCGGCCCGGCTGTCTTTCGCAACGCCGAGCACGTGGAGCGTCTGCTGCGATCGGCGGAGCTCTACTACATGCCGGTTCCCTATTCGGCGGATGAGATTCGCGCAGCGACACGTGAGCTGGTCGCGAGAAACGGCCTGAGCTCGTGCTACATCCGGCCGATCGTCTACCGCGGCTATGGGCAGATGGGCCTCAATCCTCTGGATGCCCCCGTGGATGTCACGATCGCCTGCTGGGAGTGGGCCGCCTACCTCGGCGAGCAGGGCAAGCGCGACGGCATCCGCGCAAAGGTCTCCTCCTGGGAGCGCATCAGCCCCCGCTCGCTGATTCCGCACGCAAAGGCCTCCGGCCAGTACCTCAACAGCGTGCTCGCCAAGGTCGAGTCGGTCAAGGCCGGCTACGAAGAGGCGATCCTGCTCGACGAGCACGGCCACGTGTGCGAGGGAACCGGCGAGAACGTCTACGTGGTGCGTGAAGGTGAGATCGCGACACCCGGGCAGCACAACTCGATTCTGGATGGGATCACCCGTCGCTCGATCATTCAGATCGCCCAGGACCTCGGCTATGAGGTGGTGGAGCGTAGCGTTGCGCGCGCGGAGCTCTATCTCGCCGATGAGGTCTTCATGTCCGGAACCGCCGCCGAGCTCGTGCCGGTGAGGGAGATCGACGATCACAAGATCGCCACGGGCCAGCCCGGAGAGATCACGCGCGTTCTCCAGAGCGCCTTCGACGATGCCATCCACGGGCGCAGCGAGCGCTACCGCGAGTGGCTCGACGTCGTGCACGCCTCGCCGCTGCAGACACCCACGGGCGAGGCGCCCGAGCAGCGCGCGCAGACAGCCGCGGGCTGATGTCTGAGCTGCAGCTCTACGACGCCACCCTGCGCGATGGGATGGGCGGCGGCGGGATGAGCCTCACGGCACAGGAGAAGCTGCGCGTGGTGCACTCACTCGACGCGCTCGGGGTGCATCTGATCGAGGCTGGCTTCCCCTCCTCAAATCCCAAGGAGCTCGAGCTCTTCGAGCTCCTGGAGGCAGAGCGGCTGCAGAACTCCGAGATCGTGGCGTTCGGAATGACCCACCGTCGCGACGCGAGCGCCGATCGGGATCCGGGTTTGCGGATCCTCGCCGACTCCTTCGCACCGGTGTGCACGCTCGTCGGCAAGAGCTCCATGTTGCACGTCGAGAAGGTTGTGCGAGTCACGCCCGAGGAGAACCTGAGCATGATCGCCGACTCCGTCGCATTCCTCGTTGGCGAGGGCAAGCGGGTGATCTTCGACGCCGAGCACTTCTTCGATGGATATGCACTGGCGGACGAGTACGCGCTGGATACCCTGCGTGCAGCAGCGGGAGCGGGCGCCGAGCGTGTGGTGCTCTGCGACACCAACGGCGGGTCGCTGCCGATGGGGGTCCAGAGCGTGATCGAGAGGGTGCGCGGCGAGCTGCCAGACCTCAGCCTGGGGATCCACACCCACGATGACTCCGGGTGCGCGGTCGCAAACACGCTCGTCGCCGTCGCCGCCGGCGCCACCCAGGTCCAGGGCACGGTCAACGGCATCGGCGAGCGCACCGGCAACGCCAACCTCATCACGATCATCGCCGACCTGCAGCTCAAGCTTGGACAGGAGCTGCTGAGCTCCGAGCAGCTCGCCAGGCTCACCGAGACTGCGCATCTCGTCGATGAGCTGCTCAACCGCGTGCCTCACCCTGCGCAGCCCTACGTGGGCAAGCACGCGTTCGCCCACAAGGCCGGCCTGCATGCGGCCGGGATGCGCGCCGACAGTCAGGCCTTCGAGCACGTCGACCCCGAGCTGGTCGGTAACGGACGCGACGTGCTCGTCTCCGAGCTGGCGGGTCGGGCGACCGTGATCGACAAGGCCGAAGAGGCGGGTATCGAGCTCTCAGAGGATGTTGCGGGACGGGCGCTGGAGCGCATCAAGGAGCTCGAGCACGACGGCTTTCAGTTCGAGGCGGCCGATGGCTCTCTGCAGCTGTTGTTGCGTCGCGAGGCAGGCTCCTATGAGCCGCTGTTCGAGCTGGAGTCCTGGCGCGTGCTCGTTGAGAAGCGCGCCGACGGCCAGGTGGATACGGAGGCGACCATCAAGATCTGGGTTCCCAGCCGGGAGCAGGGAACGCGCTACGTGCGCACCGCCGAGGGCAACGGCCCCGTCAATGCTCTGGACACGGCGCTGCGCGACGCGATCGGCGAGATCCACCCGCATCTGCGTGAGATCGACCTCGTCAACTTCAAGGTGCGGATCCTGGATGAGGCGAAGGGCACCGGTGCCGTCACACGTGTGCTGATCGACGCATCCGACGGACAGGACGTGTGGGGCACGATCGGTGTCTCAGAGAACGTGATCGCGGCCTCGTGGGATGCGCTTGTGGACTCGCTGGAGTACGGCATGCAGCCGGGAGCGGGCGGGCTCGCAGGAGCGTCGAGAGCTCCAAGCTCCTCCCGCGAGCGCTAGCCGATGAGCACAGAGGTGCTCATCCCGCTCGCCCGGCCAGTGCTGGGCGAGGCCGAGGAGCGGGCCGTGATCGAGGTTCTGCGCTCGGGGGCGCTCTCCCTGGGACCACGCCTGGAGCGCTTCGAGCGTGCCTTTGCACAGCGTGTGAGGGCACCCTTGGCCAGCGCTGTCTCCAACGGCACCACGGGACTGCATCTCGCGCTGCGGGCGGTGGGTGTGGGGGAGGGCGATGAGGTCATCACCAGCCCATTCTCCTTCGTCGCCTCAGCCAACGTGGCGCTCTATGAGAAGGCCAGGCCGGTGTTCGCCGACATCGACCCCGTGACGCTCAACCTCGACCCCGAGGCGGCCGAGGCGGCACTGAGCGAGCGAACCAGAGCGCTGCTGCCGGTGCACATCTTCGGGCTTCCCGCCGACATGGTCGCCTTCGAGGCGATCGCCACCAGGCATGGCCTGGCGATCGTCGAGGATGCCTGCGAGGCGCTCGGTGCGGTGCACGCCGACGGCGTTCCGGTCGGCGGGCGCGGGCACCAGGCGGTCTTTGGGTTCTACGCCAACAAGCAGCTCACGACCGGCGAGGGCGGAATGATCACGATGGCCGAGCAGGCGCTCAAGGAGCGCCTTGACTCCGAGCGCAACCAGGGCCGTGCGCCAGACATGGGCTGGCTCGATCACGATCGCCTCGGCTTCAACTACAGGCTCTCCGATATCGCCTGCGCGATCGGCCTGGCCCAGCTCGAGCGCCTGGAGGCGATGCTCGAGGCCAGGGCGGCTGTCGCGGCGCTCTACGAGCAGGCGCTGGAGGGGGTCGAAGGGTTGGAGTTGCCATGCCCCCCAAGTGGAGGAGCGGTGCGCGGCTGGTTCGTGTTCGTCGTCCAGGTCCCGCCCGGCTGCGATCGTGACGCACTGGTCAGGACACTTGCGAGCAAGGGCATACAGAGCAAGCCATATCTGCCGGCGATCCACCTGATGAGCTTCTATCGCGAGCGCTTCGGTCATCGTGAGGGCGAGTTCCCGGTGTGTGAGCGGGTGGCAGCGAAGTCGTTGGCTTTGCCCTTCTACCCACAGATGCGTGAGGGAGAGGTTGCTCGCGTCGCCCAGGAGCTGCGGGCCGCTCTCGTGCGCTCGTAGACTGGCTCCCACGATGTCCCGCTTCAGCGAGCCCCAGCACCCTGACTTCGCCCGCCTGAACACGTCGATCGGCTTTGATCGGCGGTTGTGGCGCCAGGACATAACGGCTTCACGCGCGCACGCAAGGATGCTCGCCGCCAGGGGGATCGTCTCCGAGGCCGACCGGGACGCGCTGCTGGCGGGACTCGACGAGGTCGAACTCGAGCTCGCCGAGGAGCGCTTCGCACAGCACGCCGAGGACGAAGACATCCACATGGCGATCGAGCGTCGCCTGACCGAGATCGTCGGTCCGGTGGGTGGAAGTCTGCACACCGCCCGCTCGCGCAACGACCAGGCCATCACCGACCTGGCCATGTATGTGCAGGAGCGCGCCCGCGCGGCGAGCGAGGCGCTGAGCACGACGATGGGGGTGCTGCTCACACGCGCCGAGGAGCACATCGACTGGCCGATGCCCGGCTACACCCACCTGCAGCGTGCGCAGCCCGTCTACCTCGGCCATCATCTGCTTGCCTACTTCTGGATGCTTGCCCGCGATCGGCGGCGCTTTGCCTTCGCCGAGCGGGAGGCGAGCTCACTGCCGCTGGGCGCGGGCGCGCTGGCGGGAGTCAACTTCGACACCGACCGCCGGCAGCTGGCGGACGAGCTCGGATTCGAGAGTGTCTCGCCCAACTCGATCGACGCCGTCTCCAACAGGGACTTCGTGCTGGACTATCTCGCGGCGGCGAGCACCTGCGCGATGCATCTCTCCCGGCTGGGCGCCGAGCTGGTGCTGTGGTCCAGCAGCGAGTTTGGTTTCTGCGAGCTGCCCGATCAGTGGAGCTCAGGCTCCTCGATCATGCCCCAGAAGAAGAATCCCGACGCGGCCGAGCTGCTGCGCGCGAAGGCGCCCAGAGTGGTCGGTCATCTCACCGCGATGCAGGGCGTCATGCACGCGCTACCGCTCACCTACAACAAGGACCTCCAGGAGGACAAGGAGCACGTCTTCGATGTCAGCGACACGTTGGAGCTCACGCTGTCAGCCGCGGCGGGCATGCTCGCCGGCGTCAGGTTCGATGCCGAGCGGCTGCGCGAGGCGGCCGGCGACGAGCTCGTCGCGGCGACCGACATCGCCGATCTGCTCGTGCGTCGGGGGCTCCCGTTCCGGGCGGCGCATGGCGTGGTCGCGGGCTTGGTTCGCACGGCGCTGGACAGCGGCCGCTCGCTCTCCTCGCTGCGTGCCGAGGAGCTCGCGCAGCACAGTGACCTGCTTGGGCAGGACAGCGAGGAGTACTACGCGATCCTTGCGCAACGCTCCTGGCTGGAGTCCAAGATCTCCGAGGGGGGCACCGGGTCCGGGCGGGTGCGTGAGCAGCTCCTGGCGGCAAGGGACGTGCTCGATGCACCTCAGGGCCACTGAGACGAGCGCGCCTTTGGAGCGAGCGGCGCTTGGGGCCGAGTTCTATGCCAGGCCGGTAGGAGATGTGGCAAGGGACCTGCTTGGCTGCACCGTGGAGCATGCGGGCGCCAGTGGTGTGATCGTGGAGACCGAGGCATACCACCAAAGCGAGCCTGCTTGCCACGCGTTCGTGGGGCTCACGCAGCGTACGAGCACGCTCTTCGGCGCTCCGGGTCGCGCATATGTTTATCTCTCCTATGGCATACATCGGATGCTGAATGCCGTCTGCGAGGCGGAGGGTGTCGGGGCAGCGGTGCTGATCCGCGCTCTGGAGCCTCAGGATGGGATCGAGCTGATGCGTGCCCGGCGCGGTGTGTTGGGTGTCGATGAGCTCTGCTCAGGGCCCGGCAAGCTCGCCCAGGCGCTGGCCATCGAGCTCTCGCTCAACGGCAGCGATCTGGGCGCCGGTCCGCTGCGGATCCGCGGCCGCGGACCTGCTTGGCTGGAGCCCTCGATCCTCAGTGGTACCCGGATCGGGATCACCAGAGCGACGGAGCTGCCCTGGCGCTTCTCGGTCGCGGGCAACCGGCACGTCTCGCGGCCACGACCGCTCGTGGCAGAGCCGCAGGCCACCATCCGTCCGGGCTGAGTCTGCCTGTCTGAGCTTCAGGCCGCTATCCGCCCGGGGTGGTCCCACCGGTCGGTGCGGCCGCGCCACCTGTCTCCGATGTGGGCGGTGCGGCGCCCTGTGGAGCGCTCGACGGCGTGGAGGTGCCTTCGGGGGTGCTCGCCGGTGTCGAGGGAGCCGCGGTCGTCCCCGGGGTCGAGGCCGGCGTCCCGCTGGAGGCGGGTTGTTGAGCGGTGCTCGTTTCCCGCTTCGGCTTGGTTTCAGAGACGGTGCTGCTCGGAGGGCTCACAGGCTTTGAGCTCGGTTGCTTGGGCGATGAGCCGCCGCGAGCGGCCTGTGCCACTTCCGGTGAGGGGCTCGGTTCTTCGGGCTTTGCGCCGTGGTTGGAGTGCTGAGGAGAGCGTTCGCGTTCCACTTGCATCGCGGAGACCATGAAGTCGTGCCAGATCAGGGCCGGGAAAGTCCCGCCGAGCACCGGCCCGCCGTCGAATTGGGTGGTCATCGGCACGAGCGCGTTCGGGTAGCCGACCCACACGGCGACCGTGTACTTGCTGTCCCAGCCGACGAACCATGCATCCCCATAGTTTGAGGTGGTGCCGGTCTTGCCGGCCGCGAACTGGCCGAGCGCGGCCGACCTCGCCGTGCCGTACTCGAGCACGGTCTCGAGCATCTGGGTCTCGGTCTCGGCGACGGACGGAGGGAGCACGGGGTAGAGGATCGTCCTGTTGACATCTCGGCGGTGACCGTCCGGCAGCACGCCCGTGCCGGCATCGACCTGCTCGATGCCCACGGGTGCGCCCGGTTCGCCCGAGAGCGTGCCGCTCACTCGCTCGCCGCTATGCGCGATCGTCTCATACGCGTGGGCCATGTCCATTGGCGTGACCCCCACCCGCAGCCCACCGATGGTCATCGCCGGATTGGTCGAGATCGGCGTGCCGATTCCCATGCGGTGGGCGAGACGGGCGATCTTGCGGGTGCCTACTTGCAGGCCGACTTCGGCATATATCGAATTGTCCGAGTAGGCGGTGGCACCGGTCAGGGTGTTCTCGCCGGTGTAGTTGTTTTCGTCGTTGTGGACGACGAAGAGTTCGGAGCTGTGGGGCACCTTGAAGACCTTGACACGCGAAGACCAGACCGAGTCCGGCGAGATGCCGTCCTCCAGCGCCGCCGCGAGGTCGAAGGCCTTGAATGAGGAGCCTGGCTGGCGCTCTCCCTCCGTAGCGATGTTGAAGGGGCTTTCGTTGTAGTTGCGACCGCCGACCATCGCACGCACCGCGCCGGTGGAGTTTTCAATCGCGACCAGCGAGGCTGTGGGTCCAGCGGGGTTGGCCAGATAGTTTTCGATGGCGTGTTCGGCAGCCTGCTGCAGTTCGAGGTCGAGCGTGGTGTGGATCCTCAGGCCGCCGTCGAAGGCCAAGGTCGCGTGGTAGCGCGAGATCACCTGCTGCTGAACCCAGCTGGCGAAGTAGCCTGCATCCACGCCGTTGACGAGCGGCTGCTGGGGAGGCTGGATGTTCTTGGGGGCGGGAAGCGCCTCGTTGATCGCTTCCGCATATTCGGGCTTGGTGAGATAACCCTGTTCGAGCATCTGCTGGAGGACCAGATTGCGTCTCGCCTTCGCGGCTTCGGGGTTGGTGACCGGGTTGTAGCCGGTGGGAGACTGGATGATGCCTGCGAGCAGGGCCGCCTCAGCCGGCTCGAGCTCACTCACGCACAGCGGTGCTTTGGGCAAGCCGCATCCCAGGTGGTTCACTTCTCCGCCGAAGTAGGTGCGGGCGGCCGCCTCGATGCCGTATGCCCCATTGCCGAAGTAGATCGTGTTGAGGTAGTTGGTGATGATCTTCTGCTTGGTCCATCTGTGGTCGAGGTGGAAGGCAAGCGCCGCCTCGCGCAGCTTCTCGAAGATCGTGCGATGGGTCTGCTCTTGCAGCGCGTTCTTGACGAACTGCTGCTCGATCGTGGACGCGCCTTGAGCCGCTTTCTCTTGCAGGAGGTCCTCGAAGAACGCGCGGGCGATGCTGCGCAGATCGATGCCGCTGTTGCTCATGAAGCGCTTGTCCTCGATCGAGATCACAGCGTCCTTGACGATCGTGGGGATCTGATTGGGCGTAAGCAGCACCTGGCTCTGCCTGCCGAGAATCCCGATGGTCCGACCCCGATCGTCCAGCAATACGGAGTTGCGAGCGTTGTTGTACTGACGATTGTCTTCCAGCGAGGGCAGGTCCGAGGCGACGGCCATGAACATGCCGAACACAAACGAGACCAGACCGAGCAGAGTCGCCAATAGAAGGATCAGTGCAAAGCGCAGCCGCTTGAGGCGTCGCTGCGTGCGTCCGGGCGGTGCACTCAGCCGCGGCTCGCCTGAAACTGGCCCTTCGCCTGACTCGTCCCCGCTCCGGTCACCACCGTCATGTGGGAGGGACACCGCGCGAGAGTCTAGCATTGGCGATCCATGCCAGAACCCACTGAGGGCAGCGCCGAGCTGAGCGCAGAGCTGATGCGCGACACCGTCGACTGCCTGCCTGACGGTGCCCTCGAGGCGTGCCTGCGAAATGCCCGCGAGCAGGGTAGGCCGCTGCGGGTCAAGCTGGGAATCGACCCCACAGCTCCGGACATCCATCTCGGCCACGCGGTTGTCTTGAGGAAGCTGCGCGAGTTCCAGGATGCCGGCCACAAGGTGGTCCTGATCATCGGCGACTACACCGCCCAGGTGGGAGATCCGTCGGGTCGATCGACCCTGCGACCGATCCTCTCCAAGGAGGAGATCGATGCCAACGCGGCCACCTTCTCCGAGCAGGCGTCATTGATACTCGACTCCGACCCAGAGCGTCTGGAGGTGAGGTACAACAGCGAGTGGCTGGCGCTTGCCACGAGCGACTTGCTCGGCCTGATGCGCACCTGCACGGTCGCCCAGGTCCTCGAGCGCGACGACTTCGCCCAGCGGCTGGCGGCCTCCGAGCCGATCTCGATGCTCGAGCTGCTCTATCCCCTGCTGCAGGGCTATGACTCGGTAGCGATCGACGCGGACGTCGAGCTGGGGGGCACCGATCAGAAGTTCAACCTGCTGCTGGGCCGCGACATCCAGCGCGCGTACGACAAGCCAGGCCAGGCGATCATGACGATGCCCATTCTCGTCGGCACAGACGGTCACCGCAAGATGTCCAAGTCGCTGGGCAACCAGATCGGGGTGACCGATCCGCCACAGGAGATCTTCGGCAAGACGATGAAGATCCCCGATGAGGCGATGGGCGAGTACTACAGGCTGCTGCTGGGGCGCTCCGCTCCGGAGGGCCTCTCACCCAGAGACGCCAAGCGCGCGTTGGCAAGGGAGCTGGTCAGCTGGCTGCATTCGCCTGCGCGGGCGGCGCTCGCCGAGGAGGACTTCGAGAAGATCTTCGTCGAGCACGGCACTCCTGAGGACATCGAGGAGTTCGCCTTCGAACAGGATGACGGGGTCGCGCACCTGCCGGCGGTGATGGCGGGGGCCTTGGGAGTCTCCCGCTCGCAGGCACGCCGTCTGATCGAGCAGGGCGCCGTCGAGCTGGCGGGGGAGCCGCTGGCCACCGATGCCTATGACATCCCTGTCGAGCGGCTGGACGGCGAGGTGCTCAAGGTGGGCAAGCGGCGCTTTGTTCGCCTGAGAGCGACGTAGCGCTATACTCTTCGGTTGGCCCGATTGCGTCCTCGGACGTGGGCCAGATCGATCTTCTCGAGCAGCGTTCTCACGGAGGGGCTCGGCGGTCTTTGAAAACTCAACAGCATGCGCATCTGCGATCGAACCTCGATCGCGGTGTGCGTCCAGGTTCGACCTGCCGGTGGGTGGGCGCTTTGCGCCGACCTGGTGGCAGACAAAGAGTCAAGTAGGGAAGTACCCCGTTATGGTGCGGAACCCAACGTGTATGGGGTTCCGGCCGTTTGGTTTCCATGCAAATGGAAACCGACAACTCCATGACAGCTTTTCGTGAAGTTCTTCACGGAGAGTTTGATCCTGGCTCAGGACGAACGCTGGCGGCGTGCTTAACACATGCAAGTGGAGCGACGAACCAGGGCTTGCCCTGGGGCAGAGCCGCGAACGGGTGAGTAACACGTGGGTTACCTGCCTCGATGACTGGGACAACCCGGGGAAACTCGGGCTAATACCGGATGTGCCCGCAAGGGGAAAGGAAGCTTCGGCCTCCGCATCGAGATGGGCCCGCGGCCCATTAGCTTGTTGGTGAGGTAATAGCTCACCAAGGCTTCGATGGGTAGCTGGTCTGAGAGGACGATCAGCCACACTGGGACTGAGACACGGCCCAGACTCCTACGGGAGGCAGCAGTGGGGAATCTTGCGCAATGCGCGAAAGCGTGACGCAGCAACGCCGCGTGGGGGAAGAAGGCTTTCGGGTTGTAAACCCCTTTCAGTTGGGACGAAGCTTCGCCGGTGAATAGCCGGTTGAAGTGACGGTACCTTCACAAGAAGCACCGGCTAACTACGTGCCAGCAGCCGCGGTAATACGTAGGGTGCAAGCGTTGTCCGGAATTATTGGGCGTAAAGAGCGTGTAGGCGGCCCGACAAGTCCGCTGTGAAAGTCCAAGGCTCAACCTTGGAATGCCGGTGGATACTGTCGGGCTAGAGTCCGGAAGGGGCGAGTGGAATTCCTGGTGTAGCGGTGAAATGCGCAGATATCAGGAGGAACACCAATGGCGAAGGCAGCTCGCTGGGACGTGACTGACGCTGAGACGCGAAAGCGTGGGGAGCAAACAGGATTAGATACCCTGGTAGTCCACGCTGTAAACGATGGCAACTAGGTGTGGGGGGTGTCGACTCCCCCCGTGCCGAAGCTAACGCATTAAGTTGCCCGCCTGGGGAGTACGGCCGCAAGGCTAAAACTCAAAGGAATTGACGGGGGCCCGCACAAGCAGCGGAGCATGTGGTTTAATTCGACGCAACGCGAAGAACCTTACCTGGGCTTGACATGTGAGCGACAGGTGTGGAAACACACTCTCCCTTCGGGGCGCTCTCACAGGTGGTGCATGGCTGTCGTCAGCTCGTGTCGTGAGATGTTGGGTTAAGTCCCGCAACGAGCGCAACCCCCGTCGCATGTTGCCAGCATTAAGTTGGGGACTCATGTGAGACTGCCGGTGACAAACCGGAGGAAGGTGGGGATGACGTCAAGTCATCATGCCCCTTATGTCCAGGGCTACACACGTGCTACATTGGCGCGTACAGAGGGCTGCGATACCGCGAGGTGGAGCGAATCCCTTAAAGCGCGTCTCGGTTCGGATTGCAGGCTGAAACTCGCCTGCATGAAGGCGGAGTTGCTAGTAATCGCGGATCAGCATTGCCGCGGTGAATACGTTCCCGGGCCTTGTACACACCGCCCGTCACACCACGGGAGTGAGCAACACCCGAAGCCGGTGGCCTAACCCGCAAGGGAGGGAGCCGTCGAAGGTGGGGCTCGTGACTGGGGTGAAGTCGTAACAAGGTAGCCGTAGCGGAAGCTGCGGCTGGATCACCTCCTTTCTAGGGAGCACTAAGGTGCCCCGATCCACGCGGCCACAGAATCCTCCGGGATCCAATGGCGTCTGAGCAGATCGGGCCTAGCATGTCGACCGAACCTGGCTGGCGCGTCGCATCGACGATCAGCTCCCGTCCTACTCGGGAGCGACGGCGAGTGACATCAAACTAGCCTGCATGCTGTTGAGTTTTGAGAGACCGGCGCCCGCCGTGGCGCGCTTTTGTGGCTGTCTTCTGACAACCATGCGAGTGTCAAGCGGCGGTGGGCGTGCTTACGCCTCTCGGCGGTCCTTGAAAACTGCACAGAAGCCACATCAGCCGCCATCGATAAGCGGCGGCTGAAAACGGGTAATCATCGGGCCGCTCGCGATTCAATGGACCTCCTTGTGAGGTCTAAAGATCACGATCGGTCTGATCACCGTCAAGATAGTAAGGGCACACGGTGGATGCCTTGGCACCAAGAGTCGATGAAGGGCGTGAACGGCTGCGATAAGCCACGGTTAGGCGCTGAATAGCCTGTAACCCGTGGATTCCCGAATGGGGAAACCCAGCGCTGGTAATGCGGCGTTATCCCCGGTTGAACACATAGACCGGTGGAAGACAAGCGGGGGAAGTGAAACATCTCAGTACCCCGAGGAAAGTAAATCAAAAGAGACTCCCTGAGTAGTGGCGAGCGAAAAGGGATTAGCCCAAACCCAGCAGGTGTAAGCGGACACGCGTTGCCTGTCGGGGGTTGTAGGGCGTCTGTTCCGGGTCGTGTCTGACCCGGCGGAAGTTACAAAGTCATGCGGTAGTCGAATCGTGTGGAACCACGAACCATAGAGGGCAACCGTCCCGTAGACGAAACTACATGACCTTCCGTCAGGCGTTCCTGAGTAAGTCCGCGCCCGTGAAACGCGGACTGAACCTGGGGGGACCACCCTCCAAGGCTAAGTACTCCTTGGTGACCGATAGCGGACTAGTACCGTGAGGGAAAGGTGAAAAGTACCCCGGAAGGGGAGTGAAATAGTATCTGAAACCGCGTGCCTACAAGCGGTGGGAGCAGGCTTGTCCTGTGACCGCGTGCTTTTTGCATAACGAGCCGGCGAGTTACTCGTCTGCGGCAAGGTTAAGCGATGAGCGGAGCCGTAGCGAAAGCGAGTCCTAATAGGGCGACATAGTCGTAGGCGGTATACCCGAAACTGAGCGAGCTACCCATGGGCAGGCTGAAGCGGGGGTAAGACCTCGTGGAGGGCCGAACCGACCTAGGTTGAAAACTGGGCGGATGACCTGTGGGTCGGAGTGAAAGGCTAATCAAGCTCAGTGATATCTGGTTCTCTCCGAAATATATTTAGGTATAGCCTCGGATAAATTGCGTTTTGGCCGTAGAGCACTGTTTGGACTAGGGGCCCTACCAGGTTACCGACTTCAGGCAAACTCCGAAGACCATTACGTCTACTCCGGGAGTCAGTCGCTGGGGGATAAGCTTCAGCGTCGAAAGGGAAACAGCCCAGACCGCCAGCTAAGGTCCCTAAGTACTAGCTAAGTGGGAAACGATGTTCGAGTGCATAGACAACCAGGAGGTTGGCTTAGAGGCAGCCATCCTTGAAAGAGTGCGTAACAGCTCACTGGTCAAGTGTTCGAGCGCGGACAATGTAACGGGGCTCAAGCTAGTCACCGAAGCTGCGGGTGCGTGAGATCTTCGGATCGATCGCGCGGTAGGAGAGCGTTCCCAAGCCAGTAAAGCGGCGGCGTAAGCCAGCCGTGGAGGCTTGGGAAGTGAGAATGCCGGCATAAGTAACGAAAGAGGGGTGAGAATCCCCTCCACCGATTGCCTAAGGATTCCTGGGTAAAGTTCGTCTGCCCAGGGTTAGTCGGGACCTAAGGCGAGGCCGAAAGGCGTAGTCGATGGCCAACAGGTTGATATTCCTGTACCACGTCGCTTCCGTTATTACCGATGGGGGGACGAGGAAGGCTAAGGGAACCCAGGCGATGGTTGTCCTGGGACAAGCATGTAGGGGTGGTCCTGTCAAATGCAGGACTGCATTAACCTGAGGTGCGATGTGAGTTGGCTCTAAGCCGACGACTCCCTGACGCCATGCCTCCAAGAAAAGCCTCTAGGGAGGAAGCGCGTGCCCGTACCAAAACCGACACAGGTAGGCAAGTAGAGAATACTAAGGTGATCGAGATAACCCTCGTTAAGGAACTCGGCAAAATTGCCCCGTAACTTCGGGATAAGGGGCGCCCCGATAGGGTGAAAGCCACTTGCTGGCTGAGCCTGAGGGGGCCGCAGTGAATAGGCTGAAGCGACTGTTTACCAAAAACACAGGTCTCTGCTAAGTCGTAAGACGACGTATAGGGGCTGACGCCTGCCCGGTGCCGGAAGGTTACGTGGAGATGTTAGGGCTTGACCCGAAGCATTGAAGCTAAGCCCCGGTAAACGGCGGCCGTAACTATCAGTTGACCGAGGTAGTTGTAAAACTTGGCTATATGCTGGAACATCCGAGTATCCCGCACTACGGTTCCGTCCTAAGTGGGCGGTATCGTGAAAACGTGACGGGTGCGGACAATCAGCAGGAAAGGCCCAGTGTTCAGTCGGACCAGGACGGTCAACCGCTAAGGCGGTGTTCTGGACGGCGCAGAAGACGCTGGGAATCCTCAGAGACTATACGCCAAGCTCACTCTCCAGACCGAGAGTGGGATGAGATAGTCCGCTCTCATGGGCGACCATGAGAGTCGGCCAGAAATGTGCCGACCGCTCGGAGATCTTCCGAGTAGTAACAGTAAGGAACGGTCCTAAGGTAGCGAAATTCCTTGTCGGGTAAGCACATACACTTGCCCCGTCATCTCGCGAGAGATGACCGAGAACCGGCTCATATCGGGGAAACCCTCCTGCCGTTGGCAGAGGGCAATCCCGAGGGAAGTCCTAGTGACCCCCTAACGACTGATCCGAAAGGAGAGGCGTGTCACGCTTCGGGAAGTCCGAAAATCTATGTGACGCGCAATACGCCGGCCCTCATCGAAAGACAAGGCGCCTATGAAGTGGCAGTACCGCTGGATCCCTGGTATGTGACAGGTCTGACGGATGGTGAGGGATGCTTCTGCGTCTCGTTCGCCATTCGAGCGAAGTTGCGAGCAGGTCTCGAGGTGAGGCCGTCGTTTTCGCTTTCACTCAATGAAAAGGATCTGGAGCTGCTGGAAGATCTGCAAGCGTTCTTCGGTTGTGGCTGGATCCGCGAGTCCAAGAGCGATCGCACCTTCAAGTACGAGGCGCGATCGATCGGGGATCTCGTGAACAAGGTCTTGCCGCACTTCGAACGTTTCCCTTTACAAGGAGACAAGGAGAGAAGCTGTGCAGGCTTCTCCCGCGTCTGCCGGATGGTCGAACAAGGAGATCATCTGCAGCGTGTAGGTCTGAGAGAGATAGTTGACATTGCCTACCAGATGAATTTGGGGAGGCGACGTCACTCAAAGGCCGCACTTCTAAGGGTGCTGGATGAGGTGAAGGTATAGTCTGCGCTCTCGGATAACGAGAGATCACGTGAAGTTCCGACCTGCACGAATGGCGTAACGACTTCAGCGCTGTCTCAACGAGGGGCTCGGTGAAATTGCAGTCTCGGTGAAGATGCCGAGTACCCGCGGCTAGACGGAAAGACCCCGTGAACCTTTACTACAACCTGGTATTGGGATTCGGTGCATTTCGCTCAGGATAGGTGGGAGGCTTTGAAGCGCTGGTTGCGGCTAGCGTGGAGCCAACCTTGAGATACCACCCTTGGTGTATTGGGTTTCTAACAGCGTTCCGTGAATCCGGGCGCTGGACAGTTCCAGGCGGGTAGTTTGACTGGGGCGGTCGCCTCCTAAAATGTAACGGAGGCGCACAAAGGTTCCCTCAGCACGGTTGGAAATCGTGCGTAGAGCGCAAAGGTAGCAAGGGAGCTTGACTGCGAGACTGACAAGTCGAGCAGGTGCGAAAGCAGGTCTTAGTGATCCGGCGGTAGCAAGTGGAAGTGCCGTCGCTCAACGGATAAAAGGTACTCCGGGGATAACAGGCTTATCGGGCCCAAGAGTCCACATCGACGGCCCGGTTTGGCACCTCGATGTCGGCTCGTCGCATCCTGGGGGTGAAGTCGCTCCCAAGGGTTGGGCTGTTCGCCCATTAAAGCGGTACGCGAGCTGGGTTCAGAACGTCGTGAGACAGTTCGGTCCCTATCTGCCGTGGGCGTTGGAGAGTTGAGAGGATTTGTCCCTAGTACGAGAGGACCGGGATGAACGCACCTCTGGTGTATCTGTTGTCCTGCCAAGGGCATCGCAGACTAGCTACGTGTGGTTCGGATAACCGCTGAAAGCATCTAAGCGGGAAGCCGGCCTCAAGATGAGCTCTCCCATCCCCTTGAGGGAGTAAGACCCCTGGTAGACCACCAGGTTGATAGGCCGGATCTGGAAGGACGGTGACGTCTGGAGGAGACCGGTACTAATGGGTCGAGGGCTTGACGGATTATTTGATTCCCGGTGTGGCGCTGTGCAGTTTTGAAGGTCCCCGAGGGCGGTCTCTCGTCTTTTTCCGGTGGCCTTGGCGAGGGGGAAACACCTCTTCCCATTCCGAACAGAGCAGTTAAGCCCCTCAGCGCCGATGGTACTTGGCTCGCAAGGGCCTGGGAGAGTAGGACGCCGCCGGTTTCTTGATCAAGAGGGTCGCCCTTTAGGGGGCGGCCCTCTTTTTAGCGCTCGATCGCCGCGCACGGGCTATCTGCGGCTGTTCTCGAGCCGCGTTGCTGCAGGCGCTGCTGAGGGAGCCTGGCCTCCACGCTTGTCAGAGGCATATGGCCGACTGGGCAGAGGCAGATCTGCTCCGTTGCGGGCGGTTGGCCCGCTCGTCGCGGTGCCCGCCGCCCGCGCAGCGGCGCGCGATGAGGATGGAGCTTCGCCGTGGCGCAGTCCTGGTCGACCTCCCAGTCGACGTCATAGTCATCCTCGAGCAGCAGGACCGAACGAGCCACGTGAAGCGCTTTGAGCGCGCGATGCGCGAGCGGCGAAGTGGGGCGTAAAGAGAACATGTGTTCGTAATCTAAGCATAGCGTCGGACAGAACCTACGAACACGTGTACCCGTTGCGAGGGAGAGCCAATCTCGGCGCCATGCCGGTCGACCCGAAGATGAGCAGGTGCGAGGCGTTTTCGCACGAACTTCTCAGAGCAGAATGGCTGTTACGCTTGCCGGGCGCCGCAGCAACGCCCCCACCGGAGCTCGCCGGGCGCTGATCAAGCCCATGGAGAAGTTCACGATCGAAGGCGGTGTCCCGCTGAGCGGGACCCTTGTCCCCGCCGGCAACAAGAATGGGGCGCTGCCAATTCTGGCGTCCTCGGTCCTGACCGAGGACGAGGTGATCGTGCGCAACGTGCCTCGCATCCGCGACGTCGACGCGATGCTCGCGATCCTCAGCGCGATCGGCGTGAACGTCGCCTGGCGGGGCCCAAATGAGGTGGCGCTCTGTGCCGCCGAGGTCCACGAGGGTGCGGGCGTCCACGAGGTCGAGCTCGACACTGAGCTGGCCGAGCAGATTCGAGCGTCCTTCCTGCTGGCGGGACCGTTGCTCGCGCGCTTTGGAGGAGCCGTTATGCCTCCGCCAGGAGGCGATGTGATCGGCCGGCGTCGGCTGGACCCCCATCTCGACGCCTTCAGGGCCATGGGTGCAACCGCCGATTGCGCTCGGGATATCGTGCTGAGCGCCCCTAGAGGGCTGCGCGCCACCGACGTGTTCATGGACGAGCCATCTGTCATGGCGACCGAGAACGTCCTGATGGCGGCTGCGCTCACCCCCGGCACGACGGTCATCGGCAACGCCGCGTGTGAGCCCCACGTGCAGGACCTCGCAAGAATGCTCGTGAAGATGGGGGCCGACATCCACGGCATCGGATCGAACCTCATCACCGTCAACGGTGCCGAGTGCCTGCATGGATGCGAGCACGAGATCGCGCCCGACCACATCGAGATCGGCAGCTTCATCGCACTGGCCGGCGTCACTGGCGGCGAGCTGCTGATCAAGGACACCGTTCCCAAAGATCTGCGGATGATTCGACTGGTCTTCGAACGGCTGGGACTGCGCACAGAGCTGCGTGGCAACGACGTGCTCGTGCCGGGAGGCCAGCGCCTCGTGGCTCAGGCCGATGTGGGGGAGTACAAGAGCAAGATCCAGGATGGTCCATGGCCGGCGTTCCCAGCCGATCTCACCTCGATCGCCGTCGCCCTGGCCACGCAGGCCGAGGGATCGATCCTCGTACACGAGTGGATGTTCGAGAACCGCCTGATCTTCACCGACAAGCTGATCCTGATGGGAGCGGACATCGTGATGTGCGACCCTCACCGGGCGATCGTGACCGGACCGAGGCGCCTGCGCGGCGCGCGCGTGGAGTCCCCCGACATTCGCGCCGGCATGGCTATCCTGCTTGCGGCGCTCTGCGCCGATGGGCGCAGCGAGATCGGCAATGTGCGCCAGATCGATCGTGGCTATGAGCGAATCGACGAGCGCCTGCGCGAGCTGGGTGCCAACATTGAGCGGGTCGCCACAGAGCCCGTCCATGCGTAGCCCGCAGCGATCCTGAGCCCAAAGTGATCCATCCGATACCAAGCGGCACGCGAGACGTGCTCCCCGACGAGATGCGCGAGGTGCGACTCATCACCGAGACGCTGCGCGGCGTCTTCGAAGGCAGCGGCTATGGCGAGCTCTACACGCCCGCGCTCGAGTACGAGTCGGTGCTGGCAAGGGCCGACACGGTGGAGGCGATGCCCACCTACAGACTCTTCGACGAGTCAGGCGCAGCGCTTGCGCTGAGATCGGACATGACCGTGCCGATCGCCCGAGTCGTCGCGACACGCTACGCACAGGCCCCGCTGCCGCTGCGCTTCTGCTACCTCGCTCACTGCTACAGAGGCGTCCGTCCACAGCGCGGCCAACCACGCGAGCTGCTGCAGGCCGGCATCGAGCTGATCGGCTCGCCCGCCCCGACCGGTACGGCGGAGGCACTGACGGTGCTCTGCAGAGCACTGGATGCGACCGGCCTGGCCGACTACAGGGTGGGGCTCGGCGACGCCGCCCTGTTTCCAGCGCTGATGGACGGGCTGGGCGTGCCCGAGAGCGATCGGAGTACGCTGCTCGATGCGCTTGGACGCAGGGATTTCGCCGAGCTCGAGCGGCACGCGGCAGGCCTGGGGCTCTCCGATGAGTCACGCGAGCTGCTGCTGAGCGTTCCCCAGCGTCGCGGTGGCACTGAGATTCTCGAACACACCCCCGGTCCGGTGGCCGACGCCGTCGCGGGCATGCGCCAGGTTGGAGAGCTGCTCGAGCCCCAGGTCGCGGCCAGGGTGATCTTCGACCTGGGCCTGGTCCGCTCGATCGGCTACTACACAGGCGCCGTCTTCGAGGTCTATGACCCTGCACTTGGCGTGCCCATCGGTGGGGGCGGACGCTATGACGATCTCCTGGGACGCTTCGGGCGCCCGCTGCCCGCCGTGGGCTTCGCGCTTGGCGTCGACCGGCTGCACATCGCCCTCACGGGAGAGGAGCGCGGAACCGGGGCTCTGGTGGGATGAAGGTCACAAACGGCCTGACGATCGCGGTGCCAAGGGGCGCCCTCTTCGCCGACACGGTCGAGATGCTCTCCGCGCTGGGACTCGACACCGCCGAGCTACGCGGCAACGACCGCAAGCTGCTCTTCGAGGAGATCGGGGTGATCACGATGCGCCCCTCCGACGTACCCACCTATGTCGAGGCCGGAGCGGCCGATCTCGGGATCACGGGCAAGGACGTGCTGCTCGAGCAGACCGGTCAGAGCGCGAGCGAGGGCGGCCGCCAGGTCTATGAGCTGCTTGACCTGGGCTTTGGGGGCTGCACGATGGTTCTTGCCACCGCCGCCGTCAAGGATGGCGTCGAGGAGGATCCCGCGGCCGAGGCGCTGCGCAGGCTCGGAGTCATGCGCGTCGCGACGAAGTACCCGAGGGTGGCCGCGCGCTATCTGGAGCAGACCGGCAGGCAGGCTGAGATCGTCGAGGTCAAGGGCTCGGTCGAGCTAGCGCCCCTCACCGGGCTTGCCGAGGCGATCGTCGATCTGACGGCGACCGGCACGACGCTGCGTGAGAACAACCTGGTGGTCCGGGAGGAGATCGTCCACTGCACCGCTCGCCTGATCGCCAACCCCGTCTCCCACAAGCTGAAGGCCGCGGCGCTCGACGACCTCCTGGGACGCCTCCGTGCGGGTTGAGAGCTTCGACCCCGAGCTGATCGAGCGCCTTGGCGGGCCGAGCGGGGTGGCGCGGCATATCAGAGCATCGCTCCCGAGCGGCGCCTCCGTCGCGGGCGTCGTGAGCGAGATCATCGCCGCGGTACGCGATGAGGGCGAGGCGGCCGTGCTGCGCTATACAAGCGAGCTCGACACCGCCGGCTCGCCACCCAGGCCCCTGCGTGTGAGTACACAGGATCTCGACGACGCCATCAAGCGCCTGGCACTCGATGTCGTGGCGGGCCTGCAGGTGACGATCGCCAATGTCGCCGAGGTCGCCCAGGCCGGCGTCGGCCATGACGTGACGGTTGGGCTGCCACAGGGGCATACGGTCACGATCCGGGAGCTGCCGGTACCCAGCGCCGCGGTCTATGTGCCGGGCGGCAGAGCCCCATATCCGAGCACCGTGGCCATGGGTGTCGTGAGCGCCAGGGCGGCGGGCGTGCTCGAGGTGGCCGTCTGCTCGCCACCCGGGCCCAGCGGCGAGATCGACGCCACGATCCTGGGCGCGTGCCGGCTCTGCGGCGTGGACACCGTCTACCGGATGGGCGGAGCACAGGCGATCGCGGCGTTGGCGCTCGGCACCGAGAGCGTACGGCGCGTCGAGGTGATCGTCGGGCCCGGGAACCTCTATGTGCAAGAGGCAAAGCAACAGCTCTCGGCGCTCGTCGGGATCGATGGGTTCGCCGGCCCGAGCGATCTGATCGTGCTGATCGGCGAGGCTCTCAGCGCCCATGAAGTACGGCTCGCCGCGCTCGATCTCCTCGCCCAGGCCGAGCATGGTCCCGCAAGCCTGGTGGGAGCAATCTCCTCCTCCGAGCAGTCGCTCATGTCGCTGCGCCGCGCGCTGGAGGAGCTCGCCGGCGATAGGCCCGCCCTCGACCCGGGAGCCTGCGTACTGCTCCGTGCCGAGGACTCACGCCAGGCGCTCGAGATCGCCAACGAGCTGGCGCCCGAGCATCTGGAGCTGATCGGCGCCGACATGGAGATGCTCGCCCCGCGCGTGCGCAGCGCGGGCTGCGTGTTCGTGGGCGCCAGCGCCGCCACGGCCTTCGGCGACTATGTCGCGGGCTCCAATCACGTACTGCCCACGGGCGGTGCGGCGCGCTTCGCCTCGATGCTCTCGCCCCAGCACTTTCGCAGGAGAATGGCGGAGGTGCGCATCGACGAAAACGCTGCCTCCAAGCTCGCTGCGGCCGGCGCGCCGATCGCGCGGGCGGAGGGCTTCGAGGTGCACGCGCTATCGATGGAGGCCCGCATCAGGGAGAATCAACCCTCATGAGCAATCGGACCGCCACGATCCAACGCAGCACCGGTGAGACAGAGGTCCGCGTCTCGCTTACCCTCGACGGCAGCGGAGCCGGCACACGTGAGACAGGCGTGGGCTTTCTCGACCACATGCTCGACCTGCTTGCGCGCCACGGGCGCATGGACCTCGACGTGAAGGTCGATGGCGATCTGCAGACGGGATCCCACCACACGGTCGAGGACACCGCGCTGGTGATCGGAGGCGCCCTCGACCAGGCGCTCGGCGATCGCTCCGGGATTCACAGATACGGCTCGGCGCTCGTGCCGATGGACGAGTCCCGTGCCAGCTGCGCGCTTGACATTTCAGGTCGCCCACTGACGCTGTTCGAGGCTGACCTGCCGCCTGGCGGCACGGGCGGCTTTGAGCACGAGTTGACCGAGGAGTTCTTCAGGGCGCTCGCCAACACGGCCAAGCTCACCCTGCACATCCAGGTGCAGGCCGGCAGCAACGCCCACCACATGATCGAGGCGAGCTTCAAGGCCTTCGCCATCGCGCTGCGTCACGCCGTCTCGCTCGATCCCAGCGAACCGGGAGTGCCCAGCACGAAGGGTACCCTCACCTCGTGAGCGCATCCCCCAGGATCGCCGTCCTCGATTACGGGATGGGCAACCGCCGCTCGGCGGAGAAGGCGTTGCAACGGGTGGGAGCATTCGCGTTCATCACTCGCCAGCATGAGCAGCTGCGCCAGGCCGACGGCCTGTTGCTGCCCGGTGTGGGTGCCTTCCCCGCGGCAATGGCGGTGATCCGCGAGCTCGGACTCGATGAGGTCATACACGAGCGAGCGCAGGCGGGGGTCCCGATCTTCGGCAGCTGCATGGGCATGCAGCTGCTCTTCGAGCATTCAGAGGAGCACGGCGGCGCTGCCGGCCTGGGCCTGCTGGGAGGGGAGGTGCGCAAGCTCGACGCTCCAAATCTCAAGCTCCCGCACATCGGCTGGAGCGAGGTGCGCTTCGAGCGCGGCTCTCCGCTGCTCGAGGGCCTGCCGAGGCCGAGCTACCTCTACCACGTCCACAGCTTCGTCGCCCACCCCGCTGAGCCCGACACGGTGCTGGCCAGCGCCGAGTACGGCCAGCGGTTCGCAACGATTGTGGGAAGACAGAACATCTTCGGAGCCCAATCCCATCCGGAGAAGTCCTCGACCCATGGCCTGGCATTGCTGGGCAGGTTCGTGGAGATCTGCGCCACCGCCGGCCAGGCCAAGCCAGGTGCCGGGCACGAGGTGCTAACCACCGCCGCCGGCAGCGACGCACTGCCGTGATCCTCTACCCCGCGATCGACATCCTCGGCGGCAACGCCGTGCGTCTGGTGAAGGGCGAATTCGACGCCAAGAAGGTCTACGACGAAGAGCCTCTGCACGCGGCGAAGGAGTGGGTGCGAGCAGGAGCACGGGCGCTGCATGTGGTCGATCTCGATGGCGCAAAGCTAGGCGAACCGGTCAATATCGAGCACCTGCGAAGGATCGCCGGCGAGCTGGGGGTTCCGGTGCAGTACGGCGGCGGCCTACGCACACTGCAGGCGGTGAGCGAAGCGCTGGAGGCGGGCGCCCAGCGCGTGATCCTGGGCACGGCGGCGCTCACAGACGAGCGGCTGCTCGAGGAGGCGCTGCAGACCTGGCCGGGGCAGATCCTCGTCTCGGTGGATGTGCGCGAGGGACGCGCCACAACGGCCGGCTGGACGCAGAGCAGCGCGATGACGATGCCGGCGGCGATCGAGCGCCTGCGCGAACGCGGAGTCCGCGATCTCGTCTACACCAACGTAGATCGCGACGGAATGCTGGAAGGCCCGGATCTCGATGAGGTCGGGCAGGTCGCGGCGGCGGTTGGTGATGGCAGCTTCCTGTATTCGGGCGGGATCGGCGCGCTGGCCGACCTGCATGGGCTGGCGGATCTCAAGGCGCCGAACCTCGCGGGCGTGATCGTGGGCAAGGCGCTATATGAGAGCCACTTCACCGTGGCCGAGGCCATAGCGATCCTCGCAAGCTGAGGTGCGGCCGGCCATCCCGGGCTGAGCCGCCGTACGCCGCGCGAGCTGAGCTACGGTGGAGACATGCATCTCAAGCGCGTGATCCCCTGCCTGGATGTCGATGCCGGACGTGTGGTCAAGGGGGTGGAATTCGTCGACATCCGCGACGCGGGGGACCCCGTTCGAGCTCGCGGCCCACTACGACCGCGAGGGAGCCGATGAGCTCGTGTTCCTCGACATCACCGCCACACATGAGCGGCGCGAGACGATCGTCGAGCTCTCCCGCAGAGCCGCCGACGAGGTCTTCGTGCCATTCACCATCGGCGGTGGGATCCGATCGGCAGCCGACGCTCAGGCGGTGCTGGACGCGGGCGCGGACAAGGTCTCGATCAATTCCGCCGCGCTTGCTCGGCCGGAGCTGATCGACGAGCTCGCGAAGATCTTCGGCTCGCAGTGCGTGGTCCTGGCGATCGACGCCAAGGCACGCGGCACGCGTCCGGACCAGGACGGGTGGGAGGCCTACGTCGCCGGTGGACGCACCCCGACCGGGCGCGATGTCCTGCACTGGGCTCAGGAGGCGGTGGAGCGCGGAGCGGGGGAGATCCTGCTCACGAGCATGGATCGCGACGGCACCGCTGAGGGCTATGACCTGCAGCTCACCGCAACGGTGAGCCAGGGGGTGAGCGTGCCGGTGATCGCCTCCGGCGGCGCGGGTCAGCTCGAGCATCTCGTGGAAGCGCTGGGCGCCGGCGCGGACGCCGTCCTGTGCGCATCCATCTTTCACTACGGCCAGAACACGATCGCCGAGGCGAAGGCGCATCTGCGTGCAGCCGGCGTGCCGGTGCGCGACAGCACGGCCGCTTGAGATCATGAGCGACGCGCCCGGCGTAGGAGCGACGCTGCTGGTAGCGCTCGCTTCGCTGCCAGGCGGCAGCGAGCTGCTCGAGCTGGCCGCCGGTCACGAGGAGGTCGACCTGGTGGGCGGTGCGGTGCGGGATCTCCTGCTCTCGCGTACGCCCAGAGAGCTCGATGTCGTCGTCAAGGGGGACGTGGTGGACCTGGCCCGCTCGCTCGAAGCTCGCCTTGGTGCCAAGGCGACGGTGCACGAGCGCTTCGGCACCGCGCTCGTGGAGCTTGACGAGGTGCGAATCGACCTCGCAAGACGACGAGCCGAGTCATACGCCTTTCCAGGCGCGCTCCCAGAGGTCCGCCCGGGAGATCGCCAGGAGGATCTCGAGCGGCGCGACTTCACCGTGAACGCCATCTCCCTCTCGCTCACGGGTGAGGAGCTCGGGAAGCTTCGCTCAGTCGAGCATGCTCAGGATGATCTGCAGGCATCCACGCTGCGGGTCCTGCACGAGCGCAGCTTCATCGATGACCCGACGCGCCTGATGCGGCTCGCTCGCTACTGTGCGCGTCTTCACTTCGGCATCGAGGCGAACACTGCCCGGCTGGCTCGCGCCGCCATCGATGGCGGCGCTCTGCAGACGATCTCAGGCGCCCGGCTGGGAGCAGAGCTGAGGCTTGCACTCGCCGAGCCCGACCCCATCGCCGCGCTCGGGCAGCTCGATCACTTAGGCATTCTGCATGCGTTGCATCCCCGTCTGCGCCTGGATGAGACGCTCGCGAACGAGGCCCTGGCGCTCCTGCCAGCCGAGGCCGAGCACGCCCACCTGGTGCTCGCCTGCGTATTGCTGCCACTTGCGCTGCGCGCGGGCGGGGAGCCTCGCGTGGAGATCCTCTCGCTGTTGGATCGGCTCGAGTTTCCACGTGCAGAGCGCGACCACGTCGCCGAGACGGCCGTGCAGGTCCCGCAGCTGATCGACGCGCTGAGCGTCGCCACCTCCGATGCGCAGCTGCATGCGGCGGCGTCCTCGGCGCCGATTGAGGCGGTGGCAATCGCCGGAGCTCTCTGCGCGGATGCGAAGCCGGGCGGCGAACGCCCCGGCCTGCAGGCCGCCGAGCGCTGGCTGGGAGAGGTGCGCCACGTCCGCCTGCAGATCAGCGGCCAGGATCTGCTCGACGCGGGGGTGCCTGCGGGGCCGGAGATCGGTGAGCGCCTGCGAGCGGCGCTCACGCTGCGCCTGCATGGCGAGATCGAGGCGAGCCCTGAGGCGGAGCTCGCTGCGGCATTGGAGGCCCACCTGTGAGCCCGCGCGAACAGGGCGAGCTCGAGTTCTCGCTCGCGGGCAACGCACACGTGCTCTTCACAACGCGCACGCAGCAGAACCTCTCGCTCGCGAGCGGCGAGGGACACGAGCACGGCGCTGCGGCCCGCGATGCTCTCTGTGACGCACTCGGGTTGGATTGGCTGTGCGCAAGCCCCCAGGTCCACGGCACCACGGTCACTCGTGTGCACGATCGACATGGCATGCGCGGCACGCCCCTCACGGTGCCGGCAGACGGCCATGCGACGAGTCACGCGTCGCTGGGGATGATGGTCCTGAGCGCCGACTGCCTGCCCGTCGCCCTGGGCATCGATGGAGCGGTGGCGATGGTGCATGCCGGCTGGCGCGGACTGGCTGCAGGGGTGCTCGAGGAGGGTGTGAGCGCCGTGCGCGAGCTGGGCGGCGTGGGGGAGATAAGCGCCTTGATCGGCCCGTGCGCGGGCGGCTGTTGCTATGAGGTCGGTGAGGAGGTCCATGCCGCCTTTGCCGATCGCCACCGTGCCGGCAGGCGCATCGATCTGGGCGCGATCGCGCGTGATCGCCTCCACGCTGCGGGCGTCTGCGAGGTAGAGCTCGTCGGTGCCTGCACGATCTGCGACGAGCGCTTCTTCTCCCATCGGCGCGAAGGCGAGACCGCGGGACGTCAGGCGGGGATCGCGTGGCTGAGCTGATCGAAAGCCTCCAGATCGAGACGCTCGCCGCCAATCTGCAGCGGATCCGCATAGAGATCGCTGAGGCTGCGCTGAGAATTGGCCGCGACCCCGCGGAGGTGGAGATCCTGGCCGCGACCAAGTACGTCCCGATCGATGAGCTGCCCAAGCTCGCGACGGCCGGCATCACCCACGTGGGCGAGAACCGTGCCCAGGATCTTCAAGCGAAGGTGGCCGCCCATGGAGCGCTGTTCGCCTGGGATTTCATCGGAGCTCTGCAGAGCAGGAAGGTACGCCTGATCCTGCCCCATGTGCGCCTGATTCATTCGGTCGCGAGCGAGTCGGCGATGAGCGAGCTCGATCGCCACCGCGAGCTCGCGCGGGCCGATCTCGGCATCCTGCTCGAGGTCAACCTCGCCTCAGAGCAGGGCAAGTCGGGGATCGAACCGGCCCAGATCGAGACGTTCATCGAACGCGCGCCATTCAAGGTGCGCGGCCTGATGACGATGCCGCCCCTCGCGACGCAAGCGGGTGAGAGCAGGCGCTGGTTTGCGGCTCTGCGCGAGCTCGCCGACGCACACGAACTCGAGCAGCTCTCGATGGGCACGAGCCAGGATTATGTGGCAGCGGTCGAAGAGGGCGCTACGATCGTGCGACTCGGAAGGAGCCTGTATGCCGCGCCGGCAGCCATTCAGGACACAGATGGCTAGCATGTGGGCAGGGAAACTGGCTCCCTGAGCGAAGAACGCCAAACAGATATGGCCCTCCGCGACTCCTGGCACCGCGCGCTCGTCTACTTCGGCTTGGCCGAGGAGTATCACGACGACTACGACGAGGACTACGCGCCGCCAGAGGTCGAGCTCGAGGATCGCTACCGGGAGCGGCCCAACGTACGTCGTCTCTCGGCCCGCCGCCGCCGCGACGAGTTCGACGACATCTTCGCCGACGACGACCATCCGAGCGGTGGGACCAGGGGACGCGCCACCACGGTGCTGCGCCAGGTCTCGCCGGGCGCCAACGGCGAGGCCACGTTGCATCTGGTGATTCCCAAGTCCTTCAACGATGCCCAGCAGATCGCGGACAAGTTCAAGGACTCGATCCCCGTGATCCTGAACCTGCAGGGCACCGACATCGACCTCTCCAAGCGCCTGATTGATTTCGCCAGCGGTCTCACATATGCGCTCGATGGCGGCATGCAGAAGATCGCCGATAAGGTCTTCATGCTCACGCCGCGCAACGTCGAGATATCCGCAGAGGAACGCGCTCGGCTGATCGAAAAGGGCTTCTTCAATCAGAGCTAGCCGAAGATGAAGGTCGGGCTCATCGGCGCGGGAAGCATGGCCCGGGCGCTCGCTCGCGGCTGGGATATGCCGGTGCTCTGCTCGGATCCGATCGCCGAGCGTGCGCAGGCGCTCGCCGCCGAGACGGGGGGGACGGCGCTTGAGAGCAACGCGGAGCTTGCCAAGCAGGCCGAGCTCGTCGTCCTCTGCCACAAGCCTGCGCAGCTGCGCGAGGTCGCGCGCGAGGTGGCACCCCACGCACGGGCCGTGGCCTCGATCCTGGCGGCCACGCCGCTGCAGAAGCTGAAGGCCCAGGAGGCCTACCCCGATCGGCCGGTCTATCGCTTCATCCCCTCGCTGCCAGTTGAGGTTCGCCAGGGCGCTGTGGTGCAGAGCGCTGACGTCGTGCAGGATGCCGAGCTCGACAAGCGGGTCTCCGAGCTCTTCGCCGGGCTGGGCACGCTGGTCACGATGGACGACTCGCTGCTGGACATCGCCACAGGCCTGATGTCCTGCTCGCCGGCCTACGTGGCGCTCGTCGCCGAGGCACAGATCGACGCGGGGACCAGGCGCGGGATCCCGGCCGCCCTCGGCTCGGCGCTCGTGGTGCAGACGCTGGCAGGCACAGCCGAGCTGCTGCGCCGCCGTGGCTATGACACGCTCGCGGTGCGCCGGGAGGTGGCCTCCCCGGGAGGACTCACCGCACGGGGGCTCGATGCCCTGGAGCGAGGCGGCCTGCGCGCGGCTTTCAGCGAGGCCCTCGACGCCGTGCTGGGGGACGGATGAGCGCGCTCGTCCTGGCGCCGATCGCCAGCGTGCGCACCGAGGTCGCGTCGTATCTCTCGACGCTGATCTACGTGTACACGCTGCTGATCTTCCTCTACATAGTGCTGCAGCTGCTTTTCAGTGTGGGAGTGAGGCCCCCGTATTCACGTGAGCTGAACGCCGTGCTGGGCTTTTTGCACGACATCTGCGAGCCCTTCCTGCGCATCTTCCGGCGCTTCCTGCCTCAATTCGGAGCGATCGACATCAGTCCCATCGTCGCGATCATCGTGCTCGAGTTGATCAACGGCATCGTGGTCCGCGGAATCATCAGCGGTTGACGGGAGCTGTGCGATCGACGCTCCTCGCTTGGGCACGAGTCGGTCTGGTCGCCTTGATCGTGGTGGCACTCGATCAGCTCAGCAAGCGCGCCATCCGCAGCTCGATCGTCCCTGGCGAAGAACGCGGGGTGCTGCCGGGGATCCAGCTGGTCAACACCCGTAACCGCGGCGTCGCCTTCGGCTTTCTACCCGGCCATCATCTCGCGGTCACGCTGGTGGTCGCCGTTGCCCTGATCGCACTGCTCGCCTACTTCGTAGTGCACATATCCAGGCCGCTGATGTGGCTACCGACGGGCATGCTGCTGGGTGGGGCGTTCGGCAACATCATCGATCGTTTCAGAGAAGGCTCAGTCACAGACTTCATCAAGCTGCCGCTCGGCTGGCCGCCCTTCAACCTCGCCGACACCTCGATCACACTGGGAGTAGTGATCCTCGTGCTGCTCGTGGAGAGCAGGCGCGAGACATGAGCGAGGAGTTCCTCATTCGCCACCAGGACGAGCATCTGCTGGTGGTCGACAAGGCCGCCGGGCTGGTCGTCCACCCCGCCCGAGGGCACCGCGAGGGTACGCTCTCCCAGCTGCTGGAAGGGATCGCCGCGGGTGGAGAGCCAGAGCGAGCGGGCATCGTGCACAGGCTCGACAGAGAGACCTCGGGACTGTTGGTGATCGCCCGCTCTGAGGAGGCCCACAAGCGGCTCGCCCATGCCCTCTCCCAGCGTGAGCTGGAGCGCGAGTATCTCGCGCTTGTCCAGGGGCGCCCACCGGCCCGCACGGGCACGATCGAGGCGCCGATTGGACGCGACCCCAAGCTGCGCACCAGGATGGCGGTCGGCGGGAACTTCCCGCGCGAGGCCCGCACCCACTTCACCCTGGAGCGCGCCTTCATCGACTACTCACTCCTGCGTCTGCGACTCGACACCGGGCGCACACACCAGATCAGAGTCCACCTGCAGGCGATCGGACACTCGGTGGCAGGCGATCCCGAGTACGGCGTCGCAGGCCTGCTGGGACTGAAGCGCCAGTTCCTGCACGCCACGCGCCTGGCCTTTGCGCATCCGTTCACGGGGGAGCACCTGGAGGTGATCTCGCCGCTGCCCGAGGACCTGCAGCTGGCGCTGGAGCGGGCTGGGAGCGAGATCGACAGATGACCCAGATGCTGCTTGACGTCCCCACCGCGCCGTGCTTGGATGGGGCGGCCCGAGACAGCCTCCTCACCCGCCCTGGGGTGGAGTCGCCCAGGGCGTCTACTGCACTGGAAACATGAAGAAGACGAGACCATGAGAGTAGCGTCGCGGCGTGCACTCGCTGGAGCGTCTGTGTGCCTTGTCAGCTGGGCGCTGCTTCTCTCCGGACTTGTTGGCAGCGCCTGGGCGACTCCGGGCGCGCTCGATTCCACATTCGGCAACGGTGGCCTGGCGATCAACCAGTTCGCGCCGCCTGGAGCGCTCTCTCTGGCAACTGACGTTGCGCTGGCGCCCGAAGGGAAGATCGTCACTGCGGGTGTAATCGAAGAAGAAATCGAAGTCAAACCCAAAGAAATGGTGCGTGTCGCCAGCATGTTCGTCGCGCGCTACCTGCCCGACGGAGCACTCGATCCTTCCTTCGGTACGGGAGGCGTCGTGACGCTGCAGCCCTCCACCTTTGCGACACCGTATTCGGTGGTGGAGTTCAGCGGCTTGGCAGTGATGCCCGACGGGCGGATCGTGATCGCCGGTGTGACGAGCGACTCCGAAGGGCATCGAGAGACCTTCGTCGGGAGGCTGCTTGCCAGCGGGGCGCTGGATCCCACGTTCGCCGGCGGTTACGTGGCCCGGCAGCTGAGCACCGCGGCGGAACCCGCCAAGCGGCTCAGCGAGTTCCTGGGCGTGATTGTCGAAGGCAATGGCAGCGTCATCGCGACGGGCACGGCAGCCAACTCCGAAGGCAAGCAGGAACTGGTGGTAGAGCGCTTCGAAAGCAACGGCGCCTCCGATGCGTCGTTCGCCGTGGGCGGGGTATACAGGCATCAGTGGGGACTTGGCTCCTCCGCCGGCTCAGTCGGGTCGGATCTGATTCAGCGCCCGGACGGAACCCTGCTGATATCGGGCGCCGTCACTGAAGCCGGCACGAACGAGGAGCTGGCGCTGCTCAACCTGACCGCCGCAGGCAGCCCGAATCTGGGCTTCGGCTCGGGTGGCATGGCCGTCTATCAGCCGAGCGAGTTCCCCGGATCGAACACCGTCGCCTACCGCGTGGCCGAACAGCCGGGAGGGGACATCGTGCTCGGCGGGACCGCGTCATTCAATGCCGAAGGGGCTCCGGCCTTCGTCGCCGCCCGCTTCACGTCCGGCGGGGAGATAGACCCCTCCTTCGGGACGCATGGGGCGACGCTCCTGGCGCTCAGCTCGAGCCCCGAACCCAGTTCGCAGGCGGTGGGCTTGGTCGTCCAGCCCGACGGCCGGCTCGTTCTCAGTGGGATCGTGACCGTGCCACAGGTGAGCGAAGAACCACGGCTGGTGTTCACGCTCGCGCGACTCACGGCCAATGGTGAACTGGATCCGACGTTCGGTGAACACGGCGTCCTCCAGCACCAGTTGGAGCCGGGGGCGAACGCAAGCTCGGTGGGCCTGGGCGAGGCGATCGACCAGAGCGGCAAGCTGCTCGTGGCCGGCGCGGCCGGAATCTCCTACGGTTCGCTCGGCGCGCTGCTCACCCGCATCGAACTGGACACGCCACCGAGCGTGACGGTCACGGGGCCATCGTTTGGCTGTTTCGGCCCTCCACAGCCAAACACCTATACCGCGAACGTCACAGATAGCGAAGACCCGATCAGCTCGATCGACTGGGAAATTTCAGGCAACGGTCAGTTCAACGGAGGCTCCGGCACGACCCTGACCGTCCCACCTGCGGCAATCACTGCCCCCGTGCGGGTGCGGGTGACCAACGCCGACGGCATCAGCACCACGGTCAGCGCGCCACCAGTTGAGGTCCCGCCATGTCCACCGCCGCCACACCCTACGGTCACGCTGCTCGGCAAAAGCCTGACCATGAGCTCCCGCGGCGACATCGTGCTGAGGCTTTCCGCCACCGGCCCGTTCTCTACCACCGAATCCCTGTCAGGCACCGCGACCCTCACAGCGGTAGAGAGTGTGAAGACGAAGACGAGCGCAAAGCACAAGAAGGCAAAGACGCAGGTCGAGAAGGTCGTCCTGGGGAGCGTCCATTTCAAGGCGACTACTCAAGGCACGATCTCCCTCACGCTGCATCTCGGCACGAGCGCCCAGGCGCTCGTGCGCCGCGATCGCTCGCTGAAAGGCACGATCGCGCTGAAGGCGAGCGGGAACGGATTCTCCGAGGGCAGCAGCGTATCTGTGACCATCAAGCCGGCGAAGGCAAAGCCCAAACACTCGCACAAGCACTCCAAATAGCTATCCTGGAGCGTTCAATCGATTCCAACCCGCGCGGAGGCCGATCCCGGCCCTGCCCGGAGGGCGACGAGCGTCGCTTCATCCGGGTCCGTGACGCTCCCGCGGGAAGCTGATCTCAAGACAAAAGGGAGCAATTGCCGTGGCTCAGATAGGCATCGCGGAGCTGCTGGAAGCCGGGGTTCACTTCGGCCACCAGACCCGCCGCTGGAACCCCAAGATGCGCCGCTTCATCCATGGTGAGCGGGATGGCATCTACATCATCGACCTGCTCAAGACCCAAACACTGCTGGCCAACGCGCAGCAGTTCGCCGGAGATCTCGCCCTGCGTGGCGGGGTCGTGCTGTTCGTGGGCACCAAGAAGCAGGCTCGCGACACGGTTGCCGAGATGGCGCAGAGCGCCGGCATGCCCTACGTCAACCACCGCTGGCTGGGTGGGCTGCTGACCAACTTCCAGACCATCAGCCTGCGTATACGGCGCTTGCATGACCTCGAACGCTACGAGCGCGAGGGCCAGCTGGGGTTGTTGCCCACACGCGAGCGCATGGCCGCGCAGGCCGATCTGGCCAAGCTGCGCGCCAATCTCGGCGGCGTCAAGGATATGCAACGGGTCCCAGACGCAGTCTTCGTGATCGACCTGAAAACAGAGGAGATCGCGGTTCGCGAAGCGCAGCGTCTGCGCATTCCGATCATCGGGCTCGTGGACACCAACTGCGATCCGGACGGCATCGACTTCGTGATCCCTGGCAACGATGACGCGATCCGCTCATGCAGCCTGATCACCAAAGCGATCGGCGGCGTCGTGGCAGAGGGCCATGGTGTCTTCCGCGCCGAGGAGGAGCGTGCGCGCCAGGAAGCCGAAGAGAAGGCCCGGCGCGAGGCCGAGGAGCGTGCCAAGCGCGAAGCCGAGGAACAGGCCAAGCGCGAGGCCGAGGAACAGGCGAAGCGTGAAGCCGAAGAGGCAGCAGCTGCGGCCGCAGCCTCCGCAGCCGGGGCCGCTGCACAGCCCTCGGGTGAGGCTGTCGCCTCTGCGCCCGCGGCTGCTGCGCCTGCCCCTGCCCAGGAGGCCGCTCCCGCTAAAGAGGTTGCTGCTCCCGCTGCTGCGGAGGTCGCCAGCGCTGCCCCTGAGCCGTCGGAGCCACCGGCTGAGGCGCCCGCTGGGCAGGAGCCGCCGGCTGCGGCGCCTGCCGACGAGGAGCCGGCAGAGAGTGCCGATGCAGCCGAGGAGGCCAAGAGCACGCAGGAGGCGAGCGCGTGAGCGTCGATATCTCCGCCAAGGATGTCAAGGCGCTGCGCGAGCGCACCGGTGCCGGCATGATGGACTGCAAGAAGGCCCTCACCGAGGCGCAGGGCGATACCGAGAAGGCGATCGAGATCCTGCGGGTCAAGCAGGGCAAGCGCGTTGAGGATCGCGGCGAGCGCAGTGCTTCGGAGGGCACCGTCCAGAGCTATATCCACGCGGGCTCCAAGGTGGGTGTGCTCGTCGAGATCGACTGCGAGACCGACTTTGTCGCTCGCAACGATGACTTCGTCGCCTTCGCGCGCGAGGTGGCCCTGCACATCGCCGCGGCCGGACCGCGCTATGTGAGCCGCGAGGAGGTCCCAGAGCAGCAGATCGAGGCTGAGCTGCGCGTGTATGAGCAGGAGGCCGCGGAGAAGCCCCCAGAGGTGCGTGCGAAGATTGCCGAGGGCAAGCTCTCCAAGTGGTATGAGACGGTGGTGCTGCTCGAGCAGCACCACGTCAACGGCGATAAGCACGACGGTGCGACGATCAAGCAGTTGCGCGATGACATCGCCGCGAGCACCGGTGAGAATGTCGTCATCCGCCGCTTCGCTCGCTTTGCCGTGGGCCAGTAGGCTCTCGGCCGGATGGCAGCAGCCTTCAAACGCATCCTGCTGAAGCTCTCGGGCGAGGCTCTGATGGGGGAGCTCTCCTTCGGGACCGACCCTGCGAGGGTCGCCGCCGTCGCACGCCAGGTCGCGGCGATCCACGACCAGCAGATCGAGGTGGCGATCGTGGTGGGGGCGGGCAACATCTATCGAGGGATGAAGGGCGCCGCGGCGGGGATGGACCGGGCGACAGCGGACTACATGGGCATGCTCGCGACCGTGCTCAACGCGCTACCCCTCCAGGATGCGCTGGAGAAGACCGGCACCGACACCAGGGTGCAGTCGGCACTGGCCATCTCCGAGGTGGCTGAGCCCTACATCCGCAGGCGCGCCATACGCCACCTGGAGAAGGGCCGCGTCGTGATCTTCGCAGCGGGAACCGGCAACCCCTACTTCACCACCGACACCGCGGCAGCTCTGCGCGCAGCGGAGATCCGCGCCGAGATCATCCTGATGGCAAAGAACGGGGTACAAGGGGTCTACAGCGCCGATCCAGCCCTGGACAGCGATGCGCAGTTCATCCCCGAGATCACCCACATGGAGGCGATCGAGCGCCGTCTGCGGGTGATGGATTCCACAGCTCTGGCGCTCTGCATGGAGAACGGGATGCCGTTGAACGTCTTCAACATGGACGACGAGACGAGCCTCGCGCGGATAATCTCAGGCGAGCGAGTGGGGACCCTGGTGTCGACTACAGACGCGGGAGCGTGACGTGGCCGAGGAGATAATCGACGAGCTGCTCATCGACGCGCGCGGGCGCATGACCAAGTCGGTGGAATCGACCAAGCACGAGTTCGGGACGGTGCGCACCGGCAGGGCGAGCCCCTCGCTGCTGGATCGGGTGAGCGTCGACTACTACGGCGCCGTGACGCCCCTGAACCAGCTCTCCACGATCTCAGCCCCCGAAGCGCGCTTGATCACCGTCCAGCCCTACGACAAGTCCTCGATTAAGACGATCGAGAAGGCCATCAACGAGTCGGACATCGGCCTGACCCCTTCCAACGACGGCAATCTCATCCGTCTCGTGGTGCCAGAACTCACCGAGGAGCGCCGCCGCGACCTTGTCAAGATCGTGCGCCATCTCGCCGAGGAGGGCCGCGTCGCGATCCGCAACATCAGGCGTGACGTGATGGGCGATCTGCGTGAGCTCAAGTCCGAAGGCGATGCGGGATCCGACGACGAGCACAGAGCCGAGGTGGGACTTCAAAAGCTCACAGACGAGAAGATCGGCGAGCTCGACGCGATCCTGGCCGCCAAGGAAGAGGAGATCCTCGAGGTGTGATGGGGCCCACCGCGGGAGGGCCGGAACCGCAGTCCCTCACCGGACGCGACGAGCCGCTCGCCGAGGCGGCGCGATACGTCGCAATCATCACCGACGGGAATGGACGCTGGGCACGCTCCAAGAGCCTCAGCGTGAGCGAGGGACACAGCGCCGGTGCCGACGCTGTCAAGGCACGCCTGCGGGACGCCGTCGAGCTCGGCATCGAGGAGCTCACCGTCTACTCGTTCTCGACCGAGAACTGGCTGCGTCCGGCCCACGAGGTGCAGGGGCTGATGTCGATGTTCTCGGCCCGCATCTCCAGCGAGACGCCGGAGCTGCACAAAGAAGGTGTGCGCGTGCGCTTCATTGGTCGCCGTGAGGGCGTCTCCGCCCAGCTTGTGGAGCAGATGCGCTGGGCCGAAGAGCTGACGGATGCGAATCGGAGGATCACGCTGTTCGTGGCATTCAACTACGGCGGGCGCGCGGAGATCGTGGATGCCGCCAAGCGCTTCACGGGAAGCACCGAGGCCGAGTTCCGCCACTGCCTCTACGCACCGGAGATGCACGATCCCGATCTGATCATCCGCACCAGCGGCGAGCGTCGCCTGTCCAACTACCTGCTGTGGCAATCCGCCTACTCGGAGCTCGTGTTTCGAGACGAGTTCTGGCCGGAATTCACACGCGAGGCGCTGGAGTCCTCACTCGCGGAGTTCACCGCACGGCGACGCCGCTTCGGAGGGCGCTGAGAGCACCAATGCCCCCTCGCTCACGCAGAGACCAGGCGCCACGGCGCTCAGCCAAGCAGGCGCGGCACAACCAGCGCTCCGATCTGGGCGCCCGCGTCATTGCGGCGCTTCCCGCGCTCGCCGTAGCGCTCTTCCTGGTAATCGAGGGCGGGGCCATCTTCGCGATCGGCGTGCTCGTGCTCGGCGCAATCTGCATGCACGAGCTCTATGCGATGTATGACCGCGCCCATCCCGTGCGCCTAGCCGGCTTTCTCGCGCTCGCGGGGCTGCTGATCGCCGCGCTATATGGCGATGCCTCGAGCGTGCTGCTGGTGGCGATGGCGAGCGTGCCGCTGCTGTTCGGGTGCACGCTGCTGCAGCGCAGGCCCAGCGTGGGCGGGATGGCCCTGACGCTGATGAGCATCTGGTGGATCGGCCTGGGCATGGCTCATGCCGTGCTCCTGAGGGACCTGCCCCACGGTCAGGGGATCGTGATCGACGTGCTGGTGGGCACGTTCCTCGGCGACACCGGCGCTTATCTGGGTGGGCGTCTGTTCGGCTCGCGCCCGCTCGCTCCCTCTATCTCGCCCAACAAGACCGTGGAGGGGCTGCTGATCGGCATGCTGTGCGCCGTGCTCGGCGTGTGGCTGGCCGGTCGCTACCAAGAATGGCTCCCAGGCAAGCACGCGCTCGTGCTCGGCCTGGGCGTGGCGCTCGCGGCACCCATCGGAGACCTCTTTGAGTCCTTCGTCAAGCGCGGGGCCAGGACCAAGGACTCAGGGGGGCTCTTCGGCGCACACGGCGGCGCGCTCGATCGCCTGGACGCCGTGCTCTTCACGGCGGTCGTCGGCTACTACATCTGGGCAGCCTATGCCTAAGCGCCTGCTGATCCTCGGCTCCACCGGCTCGATCGGCGCCCAGGCACTGGACATCGTCGCCCACAGCGACGAGCTGGAGCTCGTCGGGCTCTCCGCCGAGCGATCGTGGGAGACACTGCTGGAGCAGGCCCGCGCGCACGGCGTCAAGCACGTCGCGCTCGCCGATCAGGATGCAGCCGCGCGCGCGTCCGAGGCCTGGACCGATGGCGAGGTGCTCCCCGGGGCACAGGGGCTTGTGGAGCTCGTGGTGGAGTCCGGTGCGGAGCTCGTACTCAACGCGCTGGTCGGCTCCGCCGGACTCGGCCCGACGGTCGCGGCGCTGGGCGAGGGGATCGACCTCGCGCTCGCCAACAAGGAGTCACTCGTGGTGGGAGGCGAGCTGGTGACTGCGCTCGCCCAGGCGACCGGCGCCCAGATCGTGCCTGTCGACTCCGAGCACACGGCGCTGCACCAGCTGCTCTGCGGCCAGCCAGCCGGCGCTGTACGGGGGCTGACGATCACGGCCAGCGGCGGACCGTTCCGAGGACGAGCGGCCAAAGAGCTGGCCAATGTCAGCGTCAGCGAAGCGCTGGCCCATCCGACATGGGCGATGGGAGGCAAGATCTCGATCGACTCCGCGACGATGATGAACAAGGGCCTGGAGTTGATGGAGGCCCATCATCTGTTCGGGACTCCCTACGCGCAGATCGCGGTGGTCGTGCATCCCCAGTCCTTGATCCACGGGCTGGTGCAGCTCGCCGACGGGGCGATGCTCGCGCACATCGGGCCCACCGACATGCGCGTGGCGATCTCCTACGCGCTACACGGCGCCGAAAGCGTCGAGTTGCCGATCGCGCCGATCGATCTCCTCGACGTGGGGGCGCTCACCTTCGAGCCCGTCGATCTGGACGCCTTCCCATGTCTGCGCCTCGCCCGCGAGGCGGCGGTCGCCGGGGGCACCGCGCCATGCGTTCTGAATGCCGCCAACGAGATCGCCGTCCACGCCTTCCTGGGCGAGCGCTTGCGGTTCGGCGCCATCCCAGCCGTGATCGAGCAGACGCTCTCCAAGCTGCCAAGCACCCCGATCAGGGCCTTCGAGACCCTCTATGAGGCCGACCACGAGGCGCGTGCGCTCGCGGAGGAGGCGGTGGCGGCGCTCAGCTGAGTGCCTTGCGGGTCCGCGAGAGTGGGTAGGGAGGCGCGCCCTCGCTGCAGACGCTGGTAGCGGGATTTCACGAGACGCCTGCCAAACTGGAGCGATGAGCTGGGTGCTGACCCTCCTGGGATTCGTTGCGCTCGTCGTCCTGCACGAGCTCGGGCACTTCGCGGCGGCCAAGGCCGTCGGGATGCGCGTAGAGCGTTTCTCGTTGTTCTTCCCGCCCAAGCTCATCGGGATCCAGCGGGGAGAGACCGAATACATGATCGGCCTGATCCCTGCGGGCGGCTACGTGAAGATCACGGGCATGAGTCCCAACGAGGTGATTCCGCCGGAGGTGGCCCATCGCGCCTACTACGCCCAACCGGTCTGGAAGCGACTGGTGGTCATCGGTGCCGGGCCGGTGATGAACCTGCTCGTCGCCTTCGCGATCCTGTGGGGCGTCTTCGCCCTCAGCGCTCAGAGGCCTGTCTCTGACAGCGCGCGCATCGCTTCTGTGGAGCGGGGCAAGCCTGCCTTCGGGGTGTTGCGCACGGGCGATGAGCTAGTGGCGGTCGACGGCCAGCCCGTGCGTACAAACCTGAAAAACGGCTCGGCCAACTTCATCTCGCTGATCTCCTCCCACCGCTGCCCGGGCCGGCAGTTCGAAGGGTGCACCGCCGCGACAGCGGTGCACCTCACCGTGCTGCGCGGCACGCGGCGCCTGAGCTTCACGCTGAGGCCGCGCTATAACGCCAAGCTGGGGCGCACGCTGGTGGGCTTCAGTGAGGAGCCGGTATTCGTCGGGGAATCGGTCGGCCAGGCGGCGAGCTCGAGCATCAGCGAAATGTGGCGTGTGGCGAGCGAGACGGTCTCGCGCATATCGCAGGTACTGACCAGCGCACGCGCCCGCAAAGAAGTGCACTCGGTAGTGGGCGTCTCGGACCTGACCAGCGAAGCATTCAGCTACAGCGTTCCGGCTGCCCTGTTCATCCTGGCGATCATCTCGCTCTCGCTAGCGATCGTGAACCTCTTCCCGTTCCTGCCGCTGGACGGCGGGCACATCTTCTGGGCGCTGGCGGAGAAGGTCCGCGGCAGGCCGATCCCGTTCTCGATCGTGGAACGGGCCAGCGTCGTGGGCTTCGTGCTGGTGATCATGCTCTTCCTGGTCGGCTTCTCCAACGACATCCACACCCTCTCAAACGGCGGCTTTCACGTGCGCTGAGTCAGAGGGCGCTGCCGAGAGCGGCGAGCAGCCGGCGCTCGAGACAGTGAGCAGCCAGCTCTAGCCATCGGGCGCGCGCACGCTGAGCCAGCTCTTTACCAGCGGCCCGAGGCGCTCGGCGAGCACCGGCTCGCCAAAGAGCGCCGCCATCTCGGGCCTCCCCAGCAGCGAGATCTCCTCCCATGTGCCTTCGGCGCCCAGGCGCCAGTAGACACGGCGCAACCCGGGCGGCAACCAGTGGGCGCCCGGCAGCAGCGAGTGGGGCTCGATCGGAAACTCGCGGGCGGGCGTCTGCACGTACCAACCACGGCCAACGCGTCGGATCTCCTCAGCCAGTGCCTGACGCCGGGCGGGAGCTATGTGCTCGATCACGCTGCTGCAACAGACGAGATCGAACTCATCTTCGGCAAATGGCAAGCCGGCCGCGGCGTCGGCGCGCACGAACGGCCCCGGATAGCTGGGACGCTCGAACAGATCCACACCCGTGATGTCCAGATCGGGCTCCAGGCCACGCAGCCCCAGCGGCCCGCAGCCGACGTCGAGCACGCGTGCGCCGGGGGGCAACTGAGTGAGCCCGAAGAAGCGCTGGTGGCGCCTCGCCCTCGCGCGCGCGGCCAGTGGGGAGGCCAGCTTGGCAAGCGGCCCGCGGGCGGTTGCATAGACCTCTGCCGCTGGGCGCGCCATGGCCCCAGATTATGCGCCGATGGCCCCGTCGGCCCAGTTCAGGCTCACGGGGCGCATGTGTTCACAGACTCACGGGTGCTCGGCCCTACAATCTGAGCATGGCATCGGAGCGACAGATCATGGTCGGCGAGGTTCCCATCGGCGGTGGCGCGCCCGTGGCCATCCAGACGATGACCAAGACCGAGACGGCCAACCTCAAAGCCACGATGGATCAGATCCACACCGTGACGGAGGCCGGCGCGGACATCGTGCGTGTCGCCGTGCCGCGCGAGCAGGACGTCGAGGCGCTCAAGACGATCGTCGCGCAGTCATCGATTCCGATCATCGCCGACATCCACTTCAATCACACGCTGGCCTTGAAGGCGATCGAGGCCGGTGCACACTGCGTACGACTGAACCCGGGCAACATCGGTGGGCCCGACAAGGTCGCCGAGGTGGTCGATGCGGCGCGCAGGCGCGGGACGCCACTGCGTGTCGGGGTCAACTCCGGATCGCTGCCCAAGCATCTGCGCGACCTCGAGTACGAGGACCCGGTACAGGCCCTGGTCAGCGCCGCAATCGAAACGGTGGAATTGATGGAGCGCCTGGACTTCACCAACTTCAAGGTCTCGATGAAGTCCACCTCGGTGCCCAACACGATCGCCTCTAACAGGCTGCTCTCCGAGCGTATCCCGTACCCGCTGCACCTGGGGGTCACCGAGGCGGGCACCAAGTGGTCGGGCTCGCTGAAGTCAGCGGTCGGCCTGGGCACGCTGCTTGCCGACGGGATCGGCGACACGATCCGCATCTCGCTCTCCACCTTCCACGCCGAGGAGGAGGTCAAGGTCGCCTGGGAGATTCTCAAGGCGCTGAAGCTGCGCGAGCGCGGGCCCGTACTGATCGCCTGCCCGACCTGCGGGCGTCTGCAGTTCGACATGGACACGGTCGTGGCCGAAGTCGAGCAGCGCTTGGAAGCCTATGAGGACCCGATCGAGGTCTCTGTGCTCGGCTGCGCGGTCAACGGCATCGGTGAGGCCAGGCACGCGGACTTCGGGATCACGGGCGCCAAGGACATGGGGATGATCTACTCCAAGGGCGAGCCCTTGAAGAAGGTCCCCACCGAGCAACTGGTCGATGAGCTCTTCAAGGAGATCGACCGCTACTACGCAGCCGGCAAGACGGTCCAGCGCGACGAGAGCGCCGCCGCCGAGGCGCGCGAGTGGCTCGCAGCCAACGAGGACTCCACGGCAATGACCCCGGAGAAAATCGCCGCGATGGAGGCTGCCGCCGCGGCACGTGATGCCGAGGCGGGCGAGGTGCTCGACTCGATGCTCCAGCCCGCGGGCGTCACGCTCGACGAGGATGCTTCGCCCGTCGCGGGCAGGCGCTTCTCGCGCAGCTGAGCCCCCTCGCACATGTGCGAGGGGGCAGGAAAAGAGAAGAGAAGGAGGTCAGATCGCCGCTAGGCGCTCGGCGACCTTCGCCCAGTCGACCACGTTCCACCACGCATCGATGTAGTCGGGGCGGCGGTTCTGGTAGTGCAGGTAGTAGGCGTGCTCCCAGACATCGACCCCCAGCAGCGGAGTCTTGCCGCTGGAGAGCGGGCTGTCCTGATTGGGAGTCCCCATGATCGCCAGGCCGGAGCCGTCGTGCACGAGCCAGGACCAGCCCGAGCCGAATTGGTTGACGCCAGTTTCCTTGAGCTTCGCCTGGAAGTCGCCGAAGGAGCCGAAGGCGGAGTCGATCGCGCTTGCAAGCTCACCGTCGGGTGTGCCACCGCCGCTCGGGCTCATGCTCTCCCAGAAGAGGGTGTGGTTGTAATGACCACCACCGTTGTTGCGCACAGCGCCCCGCTTCTCCTCGGGCACCTGTGAGAGATCCTTCAGGACATCCTCGATCGCGGCGTCGGCGAGCGGCGTGCCCTCCAAGGCCGCGTTGGCCTTGTCGACATAGGCCTGGTGATGCTTGTCGTGGTGAAACTCCATCGTCGCCTTGTCGATGTGCGGCTCCAGCGCATCGTAGGCGTAGGGGAGTGGCGGAACGGAATAGGCCATAGGGGCTCCTTGTGGTCTGGCAAGTTCAGTGTCGCTGCAACACAGCTACCCGCAGCACAGCTGTTCTATCAGAGGGACGGCTAGGCTCTGAGCCTCCGATGACCCGCCTCTCCGAGTATCTGCTGCCCACCGAGAAGCAGCCGCCCGCCGACGCGGAGGCGATTTCCCACAAGCTGATGGTTCGCGCCGGCCTGATTCGCCAGCTGGGCGCGGGGATGTGGAGCTGGCTACCGGCAGGCTGGCGGGTGCACCAGCGTGCCGTCCAGATCATCCGCGAGGAGATGAACGCAATCGGCGGCCAGGAGATGCTGATGCCGGTGCTGCAGCCCGCCGAGCCGTGGCGGCGCTCCGGGCGGCTGGCCATCGAGGAGCTCTTCAAGCTCACCGACCGCAAGGGCTCGGAGCTGGTGCTCGCCATGACTCACGAGGAGGCGGTCACGCTGCACGTCGCCCAGACTGTGCGCTCCTATCGCGATCTACCGCTGATCCTCTACCACTTCCAGGTCAAGGAGCGCGACGAGCCAAGACCGCGCGCCGGGGTGCTCAGGACCAGGGAGTTCGTGATGGAGGACTCCTACACCTTCGATCGCGACGCTGAGGGCCTGGACGAGCGCTACCAGCTGCACGTGCAGGCTTATGACCGCATCATGGAGCGCAGCGGGCTGCGCTACTACAAGGTGCAGTCAGACGTCGGCATGATGGGCGGCCTCGGAGCCCACGAGTACATGGCGCCGTGTCCGGCGGGGGAGAACGAGGTCGCACTCGCGGGCGCCTACTGCGCCAACGTGGAGGTCGCCAGTGCGGAGCCTGCGCCCGTGGCGCTGGCGCAGGATCCGGGAGCGCCCGAGCTCCTGGCCACGCCGGGCCTCACCACCGTGGCCGAGGTCGCGGGCGCGCTGGGGGTCGCCGAGGGCGCGCTGCTCAAGGCATACCCCGTGATGCTCGCCGAAGCGCTGGTGCTGGTACTCGTCAGGGGCGATCATCGCGTCAACGAGATCAAGCTCGCAAAGGCCCTGGGAGAGCCAGGGCGCCCCGCCCGTGCCGATGAGATCGCCGAGACGCTGGGCCCTGCCGGGTTCATCGGCCCCGTGGGGCTCGACGGGCGGGTGCGGATCGTGTTGGACGAGGCGGTGGGGGATGGCGCCTACATCACTGGCGCCAACGAGGCAGACGCGCACCTTCGCGGGGTACGGCCAGGACGGGACTTCTCCTTCGAGCGCGCAGATGTGCGGAGCGTCTGCGTGGGTGACACGGTGGACGGCCACGTGCTTAGCATCGAGCCCGCGATCGAGGTGGGCAACATCTTCAAGCTGGGGACGCGCTATTCCGAGCCGCTGGGCGCGAGCTATATCGACGAGCATGGCAAGGAGCAGCTGATCTGGATGGGCAGCTATGGGATCGGTCCTGCCCGCATCGCAGCCGCCGCGGTCGAGCAGTTCGCCGATGAGCACGGCATCTCCTGGCCGCGCGCGCTCGCGCCCTTCGCGGTGCACCTGGTCGGGATCGGCAAGCAGGGCACGCCCGAGCGCCAGGCAGCCGAGGAGCTCTACGACGCGCTGCTCCGCGGCGGTATCGAGGTGCTCTATGACGACCGTGATGCCGGCCCTGGGGAGAAGTTCGCCGATGCCGAGCTGCTCGGCTGCCCGCTGCGACTGACCGTGGGCAAGCGGGCCCTGGAGTCGGGCGAGGTCGAGGTCCAGGTGCGACGTGGGCGCCTGCAGGCCCCCGGCCTGCGGTTGGACGCCGGCGAGGCGCAGCTCAGCCAGGCCGTGGACGAGCTGTGGCAAACCCTTCCCTGAGATCCCCGCCGAGCACGCCTGCGAGCGAGCACAAGCGGCTGGGATTCCTGCGCCTGTTTGGCCTCGATCGATCGGGCCCCCCGCCGCCCCAGACGCTCGCCGGCAGTCCGCTGCGACCCTGGACCGTTCCCAACGCGATCGGCTTTGTGCGACTGGCGCTGGTCCCCGTGTTCCTGGTGGTCGCACTCTCGAGCTCGAGTGGCGTGGATGCCCTTGCGGCGACTCTCTTCGCCGTGATTGGCTGGGGCGATTACGCCGATGGAATCGCCGCGCGCGTCACCGGCCAGTACAGCCGGCTCGGAACGTTGCTCGATCCCGTCACAGACCGGCTGCTCGTGATCTCCGGGGCCGTGGTGTGCTGGGACTTCGCCCTGCTCCCGAGGTGGGCCCTCGCGGTGCTGGGCGCCCGCGAGCTGGCGATGCTCGTGCTTGGGCGCTATGGCCTGAGCGGAGGGGTGGAGCTGCGAATCAACTGGCCTGGGCGCCTCGCGGTCGCGCCGGTGATGGGCTCCTTCTTCTTCGCGATGGTCGGCCTCGGGACCCTGGGCGAGGTGCTGCTCTATGTCGGGCTGGCACTCGCCCTGATCGCGACCGCCGTGTATATCCGCGATGGCCGTCGCCAGCTGCGCAAATCGAGCTCTGGGCGCTCCTCTGAGGCGGTTGAGCCTCAGTAGCCTGCCCGCGCCGACCGACCCTCAAGCTCAGCTTTACCTTTTGATCTATAATGGCACTACGATCAGGCGCATGGCACGCCTTCCCGCAGAGCGGGCGTCGCGCCCGCACCAGACAGGAGATAGCCCGCAATGGATACCTTCCCCGATCTCGGCTCGATGAGCGACACCGACCTCAAGGGGCTCATCAAGGAGCTCACTGAGGAGGAGACAGAGATCTCCTACAAACGCCGGATCCTGCACGGCAAGATCGACATCCTGCGCGCCGAGCTTGTCAACCGCCTTCGCAAGAAGCAGGGCAACGGCGAAGAGGTGATCAGCGGCGATGACCTGCAGAAGCTCACGGACATCCTCGCCAACCGCCAACCGGACATATCCGGAAACGGCCCAGAGTAGGCCGGAGTCAGCACCGTGGCACTGCACTGCCCCGAGTGCGGATTCGTCAACACCGAGGGCGCCAACTATTGCCAGCGCTGCGGTGCGCTGCTCGCTCGCGAGGATGGCGGTGAGTCGACGACCGCGACCTACCGGATCGATGAGTCAGGCGAGCTCGTCCCGGTCGAGCTTGACGATGGCGGGGACCGTGGTCCCGCGCTGGTGATCCGCGCCGGCAGTGGCAGGGTGGGCGAGAGCTTTCTGCTGGAAGGTGAGCGCATGGGCATCGGCCGCCGTCCCGACGCCGAGGTCTTCCTCGATGACATAACCGTCTCGCGCGATCACGCCCTGCTGGTGCACCGCGGCGAGCAGTGGTATCTGGATGACTGCGGATCCCTCAACGGGACCTACGTGAATCGCTCGCGCATCGATTCTCACCGACTCGAGGAGGGCGATGAGGTGCAGATAGGCAAGTACAAGCTGACCTTCCACGGGCGATGAGTCAACCCGTTCAACAGGATGATCTGGAGGGTCTGGAGCTCGAGCTGCAGGCTCAGAGCTCGCCCGCCCAGAGACAGAAGTCGATCACGATCGGTGCGGTCTGCAAGGCGCTGGGACAGGAGTTCCCCGACATCTCGATCTCCAAGATTCGCTATCTGGAGGACCAGAAGCTCCTGACCCCGCGCCGGACTCCTGGTGGGTACCGGCTCTACACTCAGGGAGACGTTGCGCGACTGCGAACGATTCTGCGCATGCAGCGCGACGAGTTCCTGCCGCTGCGGGTGATCCGCCAGGAGCTCGCCGCCGGGCGCAGCGACGACGTGCCGAGCGCATCCGCCGGCTCGGCACGCGACGGCACCCGGGCGTGGCGCAAGAGCGTGAGCGTGAATACCTCCAGCGGCGCGCTGTACTCGATCGAGGAAGTGCTGGAGGACACCAAGGCGGACGTCGCACTGGTGAAGGAGCTCGAAGAGTACAGCGTGATCAAAGGAGAGCTGCGCGGCGGCATGCGCTACTTCGATGAGACCGAGCGGGAGATCATCGGCGCGGTCGCGGAGCTCGCACGCTACGGCGTGGGGGGCCGCAATCTGCGTGTCTTTCGCTCCTCGGCCGATCGCGAGGCGAGCCTACTCCAGCAGATCCTCGCGCCGGCGCTACGCTCACGCAACCCGCAGCGCCGCAAGGAGGCGTTGGAGGCGCTGGAGAACCTCGCCGCAGTGACCACCCACCTCAAGCACCTGCTGCTCGTGCGCGATCTGCGCAAGATCGCAGGCTGATGGATGCACAAGCGCTGCGAGAGCTGATTCGCGAGATCCCCGACTTCCCGCAGCCGGGCATCAACTTCAAGGACATCACGCCGTTGCTTGCCGAGCCAAGGGCGCTCAGGCTGGCCGTGTCGGGACTCGCCGAGTATGCCCGAGCGCTCGGGGTGCAATGCGTGATCGCGGCCGAGGCCCGTGGCTTTCTGTTGGGTCCCGCGCTCGCGCTCGAGCTCGACGCGGGCTTCGTGCTCGCGCGCAAGCCGGGAAAGCTGCCATTCCAGACCGTCCAGGCCGAATATCTGCTCGAGTACGGCTCCAGCCAGCTGGAGCTTCACAGCGACTCGATCCGCCCTGGAACCAGGGTCCTGGTGCACGACGACCTGCTTGCCACGGGCGGTACCGCCCGGGCGCTGTGCGACCTGGCGGAGCAGCTGGGGGGCGAGGTCGTCGGCTGTGGCTTTTTGATCGAGCTCGCCTTCCTGGCCGGACGCGCGACGCTGGCGCCCCACGAGGCACACGCACTGCTGCGCTACGAGACCTAACCTTCCTCCTGTGCCAGTCACGCGCTCTACCCGCAAGATCTCGGCGCCCGCTCAGGAGCTGTGGGAGGTCGTCCGCGATCCCTACCATCTGCCGCGCTGGTGGCCGCGGGTGGCACGCGTGGAGAGCGTGGAGGAGGACGTCTTCACCGAGGTGCTGCACACACGCAAGGGCCGAAGCGTGCGCGCTGATTTCAGACTGACCGATCTCGACGAAGAGGCACGGCGGCTCACGTGGTCTCAGCAGCTGCAGGGAACCCCGTTCGAAAGCATGATGAGCAGCGCAGAGACCACGCTCGAGCTTCAAGCCCTGGATGGCGGCGCCAGCTGCGAGGTCATGATCGAGCTGCATCAGGAGCTGCTCAGGAACGCCCCTGGCGGCGTGATGCGCCAATACACCTACTGGCCACGCCTGGGCTCGTTTCTGGTGAGCCGGGCAAATCGCGCCACGCTCAAGGAGGCGCTCGATGGCTTGGAGCGGATCTCAGGCTGAGAGCATCGGGATGCGCTGGTGGGGGTGGGGAGATCCCATGCATCCACCGGTGCTCTCGCCAAGTGCGCTCGCGGCGCTGCGCAAGCTCATTCCAACAGCCTCGGCGCCGCACCCTCCGGTGGCGCTCGAGCGGGTGGAGCTCCCAGCGTCGAGGCTGGACGACGAGCTGCGCGAGCGGCTGCTCGAGGTGGTCGGTGCGGAGGGCCTAAGCGAAAGTCATCTGGAGCGCGTGACGCACGCCGCTGGCAAGAGCTACACCGATCTCGTGCGCATGCGCAAGGGCTCGCCCGAGGGAGCGCCAGACGCAATCGTCTCTCCGCAGGAGCACGCGCAGGTCCTCGAGGTCCTGAGGCTGTGCTCAGGGCGCTCGGTGGCGGTCGTGCCCTTCGGCGGCGGCACGAGCGTGGTTGGCGGACTCGCACCGTTGAGAGGCTCCCACGAGACGCTCATCGCGCTGGACATGCGGCGGATGCAGAACGTCCTCGACCTCGATCTTGGCTCTCGGATAGTCACCGTCCAGGCGGGCCTGCGGGTCGCCGAGCTGGAGTCCTGGCTGGGGAGCAGGGGTCTCACACTGGGGCATTTTCCCCAGTCCTTCCAGTACGTCTCGGTGGGCGGCTGCGCAGCGACGCGCTCGGTCGGGCAGGAGTCCACCGGCTATGGCGGCATCGAGCGGATGGTGCTCGGCCTGCGGCTCGCCACGCCGACGGGGGAGCTCGAGCTGGCCGCCGTGCCGGCGAGCGCCGCCGGGCCAGGGCTGCGCGGGCTGGCGATCGGCTCGGAGGGAACCCTTGGGGTGCTCACGGAGCTTTCGCTGCGGGTGCGCCGGGCGCCCAGTGCCCGGCGCTATGAGGGCATCTTCTTCAAGAGCTTCCACGATGGTCTGCAGGCGTTACGCCGGCTCGCTCAGGATGGCCGAGCACCCGCGCTGGTGCGCCTCTCCGACGAGCCCGAGACCCGCATGTCGCTTGCGCTGGCCGGCGGTGGGGGCCTGAAGGCGGCCGCTGGGCGGGCCTATCTGCGCGTGCGGGGCTACAGCGCGGGATGCCTGGCCATACTGGGCTTCGAGGGAGAGCCCGATCGGCTGCGCGCGGAGCACATGGCGACGCTCGAGCTGCTGGCAGAGGCGGGGCCCCTGGGGGTCGGAAGCTCGCCGGGTGAGGCCTGGGCGGCGTCGCGCTATTCGGCGCCATACATGCGCGATGAGCTGCTCACCCACGGCGTGATGGTTGAGACGCTCGAGACCGCCACGCGCTGGTCGAACGTCGAGGCGCTGCATGGCAGCGTCAGCGGTGCGATCGCCCAGGCGCTGCGCGATCGAGGCACGCCGGGGCTGGTGCTCTGCCACGTCTCGCACCTCTATGAGACCGGAGCCTCGCTCTACTTCACCTTCCTTGCCAGCCAGCAGGAGGACCGTGAGATCGAGCAGTGGCAGGCGGTCAAGGGAGCCGCAAGCGAGGCGATCCTCGCCGGTGGCGGCACGATCACCCACCACCACGCGGTCGGTCGCGACCATGCGCCCTGGATGAGGCAGGAGGTGGGCGAGCAGGGTCTGGAGGCTTTACGGGCGCTCAAGGCACAGCTTGACCCCAACGGGATCATGAATCCGGGCAAGCTGCTGGAGAGCCCGCGCCTCTAGCCCAGCGTGAATTTGCCTTCCATGACCAGCGGCCCCGGAGTCCTGGCTTTCGTGTTTTCCTCGCGGGTGAACAGGATCTTGTCGTAGGAGCCGGCATTGGTCGGCAGCGGCCCGGCCGTCTGCAGCTTGCCGTTAGCACTCACCGACGGGGTCTTGCCCAGTGGCCGGGCCGAGCCGCTGGAGTTTTCAAGCCACACCGCATAGAAGAATTTTTCCGTAGGGGGGAGGTGTTCGGCAACGAGGTAGAAGGCGCGCTGGCTGCCCTCCGAGAGCACGTAGGCGATCGCGACGGCTTTGCCGCCCGCTTCCGTCGCGGTCATGTTGATCTGGCTGTCGACGTGTGGTTCGGATCCGCTGCCCGTGGTCGTCGAGTTGGTGGAGGTGCTCGATTTCGAGCCGTTCGAGCCTTTCGAGCCTTTCGCTCCTTGGCTCGAGGCGGTTGTGGGCGAATGTGACGGGGCGCCTTTGCCACCAGAGCTCACGACCAGGACCACAACCACCACGATGACCGCCGCGATCCCCGCCAGCAGCAACGCTCCGCCGCGCCGTGAGATGCGGCCCTCGGGCCCTGGGCCACGCGGGCCGGCCACGCGGCGCTCCAGAGCGGGCGCCTCGCCGGATGCCGCGGATGGTGCACTCGACGCGGGCCCTGGAAGCACCGGCAGGGCCTCAGGCGCGAGGTCTGCAAGCTCGGCGTGCAGCGCCGCCGCCCACGCGTTGGCCTTGGGATCACGTTCAAGCAGCAGGCGCGTCGTGGCGCTCGCCGATGGGGCCTGCTGACCCAACAGGTACTCGCCGATCTCCTCGCGACGCCCGGCGTCGAGCTCACGGGCCCCACGGGGAGCCAGCAGGATGAGCGCCGAATGCGCACGATCGTGGACGGCCTGCTCGTCGATCCCGAGCATCGCGGCGATCTGCGCGTAGCTCTTGCGCCGGCGCAGCAGGAGGGAGAGCACGGCGCGATGGTCGGGGGGAAGCTCTTGGAGTTTGCTCATGGCGGGTCTAGGCTATCGTGGCCGCGCGATGGCCATACCCCCTGTCGATGAGCTCAACGGCGCGCTGCACGGATTCGATCGTCTCTACGGCCTGCAGTTCGATGCCTGCTCGGAGTCTTCGGTGAGCGCTCACGTCGAGGTCCGCGATGAGCTCAAGCAACCGTACGGCCTGGTGCACGGCGGTGTGCTCGCATCGATCGCCGAGTCGATCGCCTCACTGGCGACGGGCTTGATGGTCATCGACGGTGGCGAGCTCGCGATGGGGCAGGCCAACAGCACGAGCTTTCTGCGGCCTCTGACCGGCGGGACGGTCCACGCCCAGGCCACGAGGATCCACAGGGGCCGCTCCAGTTGGGTGTGGGACGTGCGCTTCACCGACGACGATGACAGGCTCTGCGCCGTGACCCGTATGACGATCGCCGTGCGCCCGCTGACGCCCAGCGGCCAACCGAGCTAGCGGACCGACAGCCCCGGCTGGGAGTCAGGGACCGCCGGGAGCTGTGTTGGGAGCGGTCTCTGCGCAAAGCCGTCGGCCGGTGCGCGCGAGGGCAATGGCGCCCCGAGGGGCGCGAGCCGATTGATGGGCGTGATCTGCGCACCAGCCGCTCTTGTCAGCGCCGGCGTCTGGCCGTAGATGTCGACCACGACTTCGCCCGTTGGGAGCTCCAGCGCGTCGCCGCCACGGGTGAGAGTGCCTGGGAGCCCTCTGATCCTCAACGAGTGGCTCGGCGCAGCGCCGCCGGGGAGGAAACTGTTGTCGGGGTTGGTGACCAGTTCCAGCGGAGTCACGCAGGTGTACTGACCGCCGATCGAGCAGTTGCCGTACTGGATTGTGTAGGCGCCGCTGGGATCTTCGCTGACGCTCGCTACGGCGAGCCCTCGAAAGCTCGTTCCCAGCCAATAGACGGGAAAGCGATGCACCATCATCAAGCGCTCGAGCGAGCTGATGCCGACCGGCTTATCCTGGAGCGTGTCGCCACAACCGGCGAGCGCCAGTGCGAGCGAGCAGCACAGAGCCACGAGCAAGCCGCCCCGCCGCCCGAGGCTCACTGACCTCGCTCCCTGTAGCGATTTGTGATCGGCATGCGTCGATCGCGACCGAAGGCCCGCACAGTGACCTTGATCCCTGGCGGCGCCTGGCGGCGCTTGTACTCGGCGAGATCCACAAGCCGGATCGTCCTGTCCACCTCCTCGGCGGGCAGTCCCGCGCCGATCAGCTGCTCTCGGCTCTGGTCTGACTCCACGTAGCCCTGCAGGATGCGATCGAGCAGAGGGTAGGGAGGCAGGGAGTCCTCGTCGCGCTGCCCCTCGCGCAGCTCGGCGGAGGGAGCCCTGGAGAGGATCGTCTCGGGGATCGGCGAGCGGATGGCCCCGATCGCCACCTGCGGTGAGTTGCGCCAGTGCGCCAGACGGAAGACCAGTGTCTTGGGCACGTCCTTGATCACCGCGAATCCGCCGGCGAGATCTCCATAGAGCGTGCTGTAGCCAACGGACATCTCCGACTTGTTGCCGGTCGTGAGCACCAGCCAGCCGAACTTGTTGGAGAGGGCCATCAGGAGATTGCCGCGGATGCGAGCCTGCAGATTCTCCTCGGTCACGTCTGGTCGATGCCCGTTGAACTCCTGCTCCAGGGTGTGGCTGTATGCCTCCATCGCGGGCGCGATCGCGAGCTCGTGGGTGCTGACGCCAAGCGCCGCCGCGAGCGTACGAGCGTCGGCCTGCGTCTCTTGCGATGAGTAGGGCGATGGCATGATCGCGACGTTGACCCGCTCCGCTCCCAGCGCATCGACCGCCAGGCAGGCGACGAGCGCCGAGTCGATGCCCCCCGAGAGACCGAGTACGACGCCGGCGAAGCGATTCTTCTCGACATAGTCGTGCAGGCCGAGCTCCAGAGCGGCGTAGATCTCCGCCTCCTCAGGCGCAAGCGGCTCGCTCACCTGGGCCACGAGCGACTCGGCGGAGCGCTCCCCGCCGAGGCTCGAAGGCGATGGCGGCAGTGCCGCAAGCACGCTCACCTCGCTGGGGGCAGTGTGCGACCGCGCGGCTGCTCGCGAGCGGCGCGCCGAGACGGTCTCCTCCAGATCCAGGTCGCAGAGCAGCAGATCCTCTCTGAACTGCGGTGCTCTGGCGAGGGTGGCACCAGTGTGGTCCAGGACGCATGAGTGCCCGTCGAAGACGAGCTCATCCTGGGCGCCGACGAGGGCGCAGAAGGCGATGCAGGTGCAGCTTTCGAGCGCTCGACTGGCGAGCATCTGCTCGCGTTGCATGCCCTTGCCGGCGTGGTAGGGGGAAGCTGAGATGTTGAGGACCAGGCTCGCTCCTGCGTCCGCCTCGACCGAGATCGGCGGACCCGGCTCCCAGATGTCCTCGCAGATGCTCAGCCCGATGCGCCGCTCGCCGATGTCGATCACGGCCCCGGCCAACCCAGGCTCGAAGTAGCGGCGCTCGTCGAAGACGCCGTAGTTGGGCAGGTGGACCTTGCGATAGATCGCGTGCACCCTGCCATCCGCCAGAACCGCGGCAGCGTTGTAGAGCTGCTCGTCACGCTGAGGGCAGCCCACCACTGCGACGAGGCCGTCAACCTCGCCGGCCAGCTCATCCAGGGCATCGGCGGCATCGGCGACGAATTGGTCGCGCAGCAGCAGATCCTCGGGCGGATAGCCGGTAAGGGCCAGCTCGGGGAAGAGCACCAGGTCGGCATGAGCTTCGCGAGCCGCCTGGATCCCGGCACGAATCCGTTGCAGGTTGCCGGCGATGTCGCCGACGGTGGCGTTCATCTGGCAGAGAGCCAGCCGCATGGCGGTCATACGCGGAAGCGTACGGTGTTGACTATCAAAGCCGGGACGGCACCCGCGAGCCGGATGCCACTTCGGGATTCCACATGGACGGGCGCGAGGTGGCGCCCGTCCCATATGTGGAGGTCTGCGCTACCTGGCGAACACCCGGTTGGCGATGCTCTGATCAGAGAGCGACTCAAACCGGACGAGCTTGCCCTCGCCGTTGTAGGTGAGCACGTCTGCCGCCTCGTTTGACTCGCCCTCGAGCTGGCCGGTGGTCAGGACAACTACCTTGTCGCCGTCGGCGATGAAATCGTGCGGCTCGGTGCGAAAGCTCCTGCCCTGAAGCTGGCCCCACAGCTCGCCCACGGCCTGCTTGCCTCGGCGGGTACCACTCAGTGAGTTCTCACCATGCGTGACCCACTCGATCGAGTCGTCGATGTTGCGCATCGCGCCCTCGGCGTCACCGCTGCTGAACGCCGCGTAGGCGTCTTCAGCCGTCCGCTTGTTCTCTTGTGCACCCATGCTGGCTCCCTACGTTCGTACTGCTCATCAAGGAGCGATCGATCATACGCTCACTTCCGTAGCGCTCCTGCCTTCGAGCGCGGGGAGGTCGCCTTTGCACGTCGGGGAGCCCCGTTCGCGCGTGAGGGGGTGGCCTTCACACGTGCAGGCCTCGGCGCGGCGGCTCTGTGCAGCGACGCGATCGCGCGCTCGAGCTCATGCCCCAGCTTCTCGAGCTCTGGCAATGCGTCGTAGTCACCGAGCAGGCCGAAGCCGAGATGGCCGTTGTAGCTCATGACCGCGATTCCAAGTGCCTGGCGCTGGGCTAGCGGAACAACGGGATAAAGGGCATCCAGGCGACGTCCAAGCAGGTAGAGCGGAAACTGGGGACCCGGCACATTCGTGACCACCAGGTTGAAGAAGCGCTGTCGTGCCTGCAAACGCGCCGCCTGGCTGAGGATCGTCGGGGGTGCGAACCCGGCAAGGTCTGTCAGAACCCGCGCACCCACCGCCTGGCCTGAGCCCTTGAGGTCGGCCATCGCCCGCTTGACGTACTCGAAGCACTCCTTGGGATCCTCGAGCCCGACCGGCAGCGGCGCCCACATCGCTGCGACGCGATTGCCCAGCGCTCCGCGCTCGGAGTCGGCGCGCACCGAGACGGGCACCATCGCCTTGAGGACGAGATCGTCGGTCTCAAAGCCCTCTGCCCGCAGATGGCTGCCGAGAGCCAGCGTCACCGCGGTCAGGACGACATCGTTGAGAGTCCCGCCAAGTGCATCCTTGATCGCCTTGAACTGCGAGAGATCGGCATCGAGGAAGCCGTAGCGCCGATGCGGGCCTATATCCACGTTGAAGGGCGACGGCGGCGCAGGGGAGCTGATGCCCGCGAGCGTCGTGGCGCTCACGCTCGCCACGCTGTCCCGCAGACGCGACAGAGCCTTGCGGGGTGTCCGTAGCATCGCGCGAGTGCCGCGGGTCATCTCGCCGGGTACGGTCGTGCGTTCCAGCAGCGCCTCACCCAGCAGCTTAGCCGGGCCTGGAAGGGGCCGAGCGGTCCACGGCACGGGGGGGCGAGGCACCGCCACCGGCTCGGGGCTGGCATCGAAGAGCACGGTGGTGATGTCCACGCCCGAGATGCCATCGACGAGCGCATGGTGGGTCTTGGCGATCAGCGCAAAGCGACCCTTGGCCATCCGCTGCACGAGCCACATCTCCCACAGCGGCTTGGAGCGATCAAGGCGCTGTGAGAAGAGCCTTCCAGCCAGTTGTTCGAGTGCCTTCTCATCGGCCGGCTTGGGCAGCGCGGTCAGCCGTATGTGGTAGTGGGGGTTGAAGCGGTTGTCGTCGGTCCAGACAGGCCGTCCCTGCCCCAACGGCACGTATGCGAGCCGCTGGCGGTAGCGCGGCACCAGGTGCAGCCGCCCGAGGATGTGATCCACGAGCTCCTGCAACTCGGGCGCCTCACCCTCGAAGACCATCACCGACGCCACGTGCATGTGGGCAGTGCTGTCGTCCTCCAGGTGCAGGAAGGTCGAGTCCAGCGCGCTCAGCCGGTCCGGGTTTGCCATCGGATGATTGTCGCGGCTTCTGTCGGGTCAGTCAACGAGGACCCGATATACGGCTAATTCCTTGCGATCTCGGGCTTGGTCCTACGGCGCTTGGGCTCGTAGGACGTCCGCCTAGAGAAGGCGCCAGAACACCTCCACGATGGCAATCGCGCCAATGGTGACGTATAAAACCAGGACTGCAACAAGCAGCTTGGGCGCGAGGAGGGCCACCCCCAAGGCTATGCCGATCATGATGAGCAGGGCAACCCAGAGCGAACGGGCTGACCACCGTCTGGCGCGCACCCCGTAAGACTAAGGCTCGCCGATGATCGAGCTACCCCTCTCTAGCCTCTCGGCCCGCTTCGTCACTCAGGCGCGCGAGTTCCTCGTCGCTGAAGCTGCCCTCTTCCGCCTTGAGCACCGCACGCGCTCGGTCTAGATCCTGCGCGTTTACGAACACCTCATGTGCACCCGCGAAGCCCCATCCAGGGCCACCGGTCGTGCGTTGCGAGATAGCGTGGATGTCAGCCGCCAACAGACGTTCACAGACCATCTCCGCCTCGGCTTGGCTGGAGACCGTCGTCACGGCGGTGAGATCGTCAGACACCTGTATCGGAGGGTAGCGAGGCGTCTACTTCTTCGTCGGTGATGAACAGGTGGCCCAGCCGCGGGAACACCCGATACATCTGAGCGTCGAGCCAGCGACCAAATCGGGGAAAGACCGTGCCCCATCGCGCGAGGGCAATGACTAGGAATACGGCCACGAAAATGATGCCGAACAAGACTCCAACGATGTCACTGATCACGGCTGCATCGTATCTGGGACGCACATATGTGTGACACAGCACACACAGCTGGTCGTTTCTGATCCCTACGGTGCTTAACCGCTAGTTCCAAAAACGCTAGCTCCAAATGCCGAGTCGCCTCCACCAGGGAGGCGAACGGGGGACCCACCGCTGGGCGCTCGAAAAGGAGTGCCCAGATGGGGCGAATCGGTCGCTGTTGTGACCGTAGCGCCCAGAAGGACCATGCGCTCTAGAGCGCTGGCCCAGATCGCGCGAGCCCGTCAGCTCACCCCGTAGGCCAGGAGAAACTCAAGGAGGTCCTCAGATGATGAGGTTGCAGATGGATCTGCATTACCGTCGCGCGTGCGCTGCGGCATTTGCCATTGGATGTACATGTGCGGCGAGCGCCACCGCTTCGCCGGGGAGCGGCGCAGCTGTCGCAGCGCTCAATAGCTCGACGACGCAAGGCCCCCTCCCAACTGGCCCTCTCCAGGACGCACCTGGCATATCGACCCCGGTTAGGCGAACCCACTCGAGGCTTGGCGTCGAGCGGCTCGTTCTGAATGTGCTCTATGGACGCCCGGCGATCGCGCAGGGCATCCTGGAGCCGCATCTGGCGGACCGTATGGTCGTGCTGCAGGTCCGTAGGGGCCAGCGCTGGGTCACGCTCGCGCGAACCCTCACAGGCGCCGCGGGCCGCTTCAGGCTGCGCTACGTGCCCTACAGAGTTGCAAGCTCTAGGGTCAGGATCCATTTCGCGGGCGATGCCACAGACTTCGCGACTCATCGCTCGGTGGGCAGGCTCAACGCCTATCGAGAGGCGGTGGCCTCCTGGTATGGCGGCGGGGGCAGCCTCGCGTGCGGCAGCATGCTCACGAGCTCGACATTGGGGGTCGCCAACAAGACACTGCCCTGTGGAACCATCGTGACGCTTCGCTACCGGGGTCACACGATCAGGGTGCCCGTGGTCGACCGCGGCCCCTACGTCAGCGGACGCGAATTCGATCTCACCGAAGCGACCAAGCGGGCGCTCGGGTTCGAAGGCGTCGGCGAGGTGTTGACCACCAGCTGAATCGGCTTGAAGGCGTAGAGTGCTGGCATGGATCTGACGTTCGACGAGCGCGAGTCCGCGTTTCGTGACGATCTGCGAGGTTGGCTCGCAGAGAATCGTCCCTCCCAGGAGCCCGAGGTGGGCGGTGATGAGGCCCACTACGCCTGGCGACGCGAATGGCAGCGACGGCTCTATGACGCCGGCTGGGCGGCGCCCTCATGGCCGGTGGAGTACGGCGGCCGTGGGGCTTCACTCACGGAGTCGGCCATCTACTTCGAGGAGCTCGGGCGCGCGCGTGTACCGCTGCCTGCCAACGTGCTGGGCCTTCTGCTCGGTGGCCCCACGCTGATGGCGTGGGGTACCCCCGAGCAGAAGGAGCGCTATCTGGCCCCGATCCTCTCTGCCGAGGAGATCTGGTGCCAGGGCTTCTCCGAGCCCGACGCCGGCTCTGATCTCGCGGCGCTGAAGACACGCGCGGTGAAGGACGGGGACGGCTGGGTGGTGAGCGGCCAGAAGGTGTGGACCAGCGGCGCCCAGTACTCGAAGTGGTGCATGCTCGTCGCGCGCACGGACTCCGAGGTCGCCAAGCACAAGGGCCTCACTTACTTCCTCATGGACATGGAGCAAGAGGCGGTCCAGGTACGTCCGCTGCGTCAGATCACGGGCGAGGCAGAGTTCAACGAGCTCTTCATCGAGGAGGCCCGAATCCCCGATGAGAACGTCGTCGGTGGCGTTGGCAACGGCTGGAAGGTCGCGCTGACCACGCTCATGAACGAGCGGGCCGGGCTTGGATTCGCTCTGCAGATCCGCCTGCGCCAGCTGCTCGATGACCTCATCGCTCTGGCCGCGCAGCAGGGCTTGCTCGCCGATGCCCTCTACGCCGACGCGCTGGCCGATCTCCACGTGCGCTGCGAGTCGATCAGACTGCTGGCCTGGAAGGGCCTCACCGATGTGCAGCGCTACGGCCAGCCCGGCCCTGAGGGCTCGCTGGTGAAGTGGCTGTGGTCCGATACAAACCAGCGCCTCACTCAGCTCGCGGCTGACGTGGTCGGACCGCAAGCGCTGACAGCAGGTACCAGCTGGAGCTATGAGCTACTGCGGGCCAGGGGCAACACGATCGAGGGTGGTACCACCGAGGTGCTCAAGAACATCGTCGCCGAGCGCGTGCTCGGCCTGCCTCGCCTGAAGACCGCGAGCTAGAGCCGATCATGGACTTCGGCCTGACCGACGAGCAGCGAGAGATCCAGCGAACCGCCCGTGACCTGCTCGCCGAGCGTGCCAAGCCCGAGCGGGTGCGCGAGCTGGCCGAGGCTGGGCGAACCGATGAGCGCCTGTGGGGAGAGCTGCGCGACCTCGGCTGGCAGGGCATCGCGATTCCCGAGTCCCACGGCGGCCAGGGGCTCGGCCAGGTCGAGCTCTCGATCCTGTGCGAGGAGCTGGGCCGCACAGTGGCTCCAGTCCCGTTTCTCTCGAGCGTCATGGCCGCCACGCTGATCGATCACGCCGGCTCTGCAGACCAACGTGAGCGCTGGCTCCCGCAACTCGCGCGAGGCGAGAGCATCGGTGCCGTCGGAATTGCCAGCCAGGGCCACGCCGAGCTCGTGGTGGGCGGGGGAGAGGCAGACCTGCTCGTGCTGATGGAAGGGGATCAGGCGCGGGTGCTGCAGGCGGGAGAGGCGGAGGTGACGCTGGCTGCCTCGATCGATCCCACGCGCTCTGCCGCGCGAGTCGATGCGTCGCCCGGGGTGGGAGAGCCGCTTGCGGGAGAGCTCTCAGCGAGCGTGGATCGAGCGCTGGTGTCGGTGGCCTCTGAGCTCGTCGGCGTATGCGGCAGGGCGCTGGACATGACTGTCGCCTATGTCAAGGAGCGCAAGCAGTTCGGCGTGCCCGTCGGCTCCTACCAGGCGGTCTCCCATCGCTGCGCCCAGATGCTGCTCGACACCGAGAAGGCACGCAGCGTCGCGGCGCTTGCCGCCTGGAGCGCAGACGCGGACCCCGAGCGCCTCGCAGAGGCCGCGGCGATGGCCAAGGCGGCAGCAAGCGAAGCTGGGCGGGAGGTCACGGCCAGCGCGATCCAGGCTCATGGCGGGATCGGCTTCACGTGGGAGGCAGACGTCCACTGGCTCTACAAGCGAGCTCAGATCGACTCCGCGCTCCTCGGCGGGGCCAAGCACCATCGTGCCCGGCTGGCCGCAATCCTGGCTCGGCGTGTTGAGGCCGAGCTGCCCGCCGCCGTCCCGGCCTGATCGCGCGCCGGGGCGCGGTCGGCCCATAGCAAGCCCGCCGAGCCCAGCGCTAGATTCGCCTGACCATGTCCACGGAGGTCGACCAGCTTCGCGTCGCCCACCTCGACGCAGACGCCTTCTACGTCTCGATCGAGCTGCTGCGCCGCCCGGAACTCCAGGGCAAGCCGGTCGTGGTGGCCGGCTCAGGCCCGCGCGCGGTGGTGACCACGGCCAGCTATGAGGCTCGACGCTACGGCGTTGGCTCGGCGATCCCGGCCTCCAGGGCGCGGCGGCTGTGCCCACAGGCCATCTTCTTGCCACCCGATTTCCCCACCTACAGAGCGGTCTCCCGCAGTGTCATGGAGCTGGTGCGAGCCCAGGTCGACAACGTCGAGGTGGTGGGCCTCGACGAGGCCTACCTCGATCTGCGCGGGCTCTACTCACCCAGAGCCGCGATGCGCCGGCTCGTGCGAGAGATAAGAGATGCGACCGGGCTTACGTGCTCGGTGGGGATCGGGCCCAACAAGCTAGTCGCGAAGGTCGCCTCCGACGCCGAGAAGCCTGCCGGTTTCGTGGTGCTGACACGAGAGCAGGCCTGCGTGCGTTTCGCAGCGGCCCATCCCCGCCTGGTACCGGGGATCGGACCCAAGACCGCGGCGCGGCTGGAGGAGATGGGGTTCAGCACGCTGGGTGCACTGGCAGGCGCTCCCGAGCAGCAATTGCAAGAGCGCTTCGGCGGCAATCTCGGGCGCGAGCTGCGACGCCGTGCGAACTTCGAAGCAGATAGCGAGGTCGGCAGCGCCCGCAAGGTCGTCTCGGAGTCACGCGAGCGGACCTTCGACACCGACATCTCCGACCTTGCCCAGCTCTGCCAGGTGCTCTCGATCATGTCAGGCGAGCTGTGTGAGAGCTTGAGCGCACACGCGCGCAGGGGGCGCACGATCGGCATCAAGGTGCGCCTGGATGACTTCTCGACGGTCACGCGGGCGCGCACGCTCGACGGGGCGACCTGCGATGTCGAGGTGGTGGAGCGCGTAGCGCTCGAGCTGCTTCGCCGATACGCACCCTCGCGGCCTGTGAGGCTGCTGGGAGTGCGGGTCGCAGGCCTCACACAGGAGCCCGGCCACGGCCAGCCCTCGGCGCATGCCGTCCCCCCTCCAGAAGATCAGCTGGCGCTACCCGTGTGAGCCAGCGCGCCCCTCAGCGGACGAACAGGTACGTGAACCCGACCGAGCTCGGGCTGGACTCGCGCGAGCCTTCATAGGTCGCATTGGCCCGCCAGTGCCCCACGTAGGGCGGGGTCAGGGCGATCGACGCCCTGCCCTGGATTACCTGGGCCTCCAGCTCGCGGTAGTACTGCCAGCCGAAGACAGGGTCAAAGCGCTGGACCTCCACCGTCACCGGTCCCGAGGCCCCCGGCGAGACCCGGACCGTGAGCGCGACGGGCCGTCCCGGCCTTACATGAACAGCCCCAAAGGAGATCTTGGTACGGGTGATCGTGCGCGACTCGCGCGTCAGCGTGAAGGTGCCGGAGGTGTGTTTGCGCTCAGATACAGCGGCGTAGTAGATGCCCTTGTGCAGCTTGTGCATCAATCTCTGAGAGCCGCTGCCATTGCAGCTGCATGCGATGGTCGCTCCCCTCTGGCTGAGCAACGTGAGACTGAATTCGGCTGTGCTCGGGGCCGAGAGCCGCAGTGTGAGGTTGGAGTGACTGGCCACGTTCACGCGGTAGAGGCTTAGGACCTGCACGCCGACGCCGTTCAGGCGCCCACTTGCCCGTTGGTAGTTGCCGAGTCTCAGCCCGGGGCTGGTCTCGGCACCCGTGGCTGGAGCGATCTGCAAGTGGAAATGTTGCACGCCCTTGCGTGCAAGATCGGGGGTGACCTCAAAGCTGTAGCGTCCGCCTTCGCCCGGTCCGGGGGTGACGAGCCTGTAGCCGCCGCACTCGATGTCCAGAATTGCGGAGGCCCCTGCTTCGAATGAGGTAGTACCAGGCGTGAACAGCGTCCCGTCCACACATGCTCCCCGCGTGGTGCCCGCGAGGTTGATCAAGTAGCTGACACCCGCATGCAGGCTGACCGCATAAGCGGCGTTGATGTTCTGAATGCGATCGACATGGCCACTGACCCCGGCTGCAGGCAGTGGCGTCCCCGGGGGCAGTACCGCGGGAGTGGGCTGGAATATGTTGAGCGTGAAGCCCGCCAGCTGGGAGTTCGAGAGCGCCGCAACCCGGATCTCATAGAGCGTGTTACTGGCGGCCTTGAAGGACAGCGAGGCCTTGCCTTCGGCTTCCGTCTGCTGACAGGTGATCGGTTGCAGCTGTGAGCGAACCGCTTGGTAGACGTCGATGGTGGCGTCCAGCACTCCGCCCGCATCAAGTTCGACCGCGATCCGCTCAGCGCTTGCGGGACGCACGCTGTACCAGACCGAGTTCGAGGTTTCCGAGGCACACGAGGACCTCGCTTCGGTCGGGACGGTCGTCGCACCCACCGTGGTGCCTTCGAGCGTCGCGGGCAGACTGTGGATCACCTGGGCGTCTGCGATTTCGTCATTCGGCGGCGCCACGGGCGCGCCCATCAGTGCAATCCTTGCCAGCGGCTGCACCATGGAGCGGGTTACTGCAGAGGCCGGCGCTGCTGCTCCAGAGGCGAGCGCGAGGGGCGAGAAGGCCAACCCAGCCACCACGAGCGCGAGCACGCCAACGTGTGCGTGTCTGAGACCCGCAGCGGCTCGCCGCAGTCGATCCCGATCGCGGTTGCGCATACGGTCGCTTCGAGCGCAATGGCGCTCGACATGACGGCTGAGAGAGATTTTGCGCAGATCGCCGAGCGGCCGGCGAGACCCTCCCGAGTAGCCGCGAGTAGGATCGTTCGATGCCAATCGCTGATAGCGGCGAGATCAAGCTCAGCTATGAACGCAGCGGCTCGGGCGAGCCGCTGCTGATGATCATGGGCATGAGTGGAACTGCCCTGCACTGGGGAGAGCCGTTTCTAGGCTTGCTGCGGCGCGACTTCGAAACGATCACCTACGATCACCGAGGCGTGGGGGAGAGCAGCCCCATGGAGGAGGCGTTCTCGATCGTCGACCTCGCGAACGACGCCGCCGCGCTGCTGGACGCCCTCGAGCTGGACTCGGTTCACCTGCTTGGCATCTCCATGGGTGGGATGGTCGCCCAGGAGCTTGCGCTCGCGCACCCGGAGCGCATCAGGACGCTGACGCTCGGCTGCACCTACTGCGGCGGCGAGGGCAGCGCGCTGGCCCCCCCGGAGGTGATCCAGCGCCTCTCGGAGGCGATGATGTCAGGCGACCGCCAACGTGCGCTGCGAACCAGCTGGGAGGCCAACGTCTCGGCGAGCTTTGCCAGCAATGACGAGGCTTACTCCAGGCTGCTCGCGATCGCCATGGAGCGCTCCGTCGCCGTACCGGTGGTGATGGCCCAGATGCAGGCGTGCAGGGGCCACCGGACACTGGAGCGGCTGCCCCAGCTCGAGATGCCCACGCTCGTCATCCATGGCACCGAGGACGAGATGCTCCCCGTTCAAAATGGCCGTCTGATCGCCGAGCACATCCCAGGTGCAGAGCTCGAGATCTTCGACGGCGTGGGTCACCTCTTCTTCTGGGAGCAGCCTGAGCGCTCAGCGGAGCGCCAGCGCGAGCACGCCACCGTTCAGGCGTAGCGCCCGTCTGCACTGGGGCTTGCAGATTGTCCGCTCAAGTCTCGAGTGTCCGCACCGACGATGGGGTGGCGCTATGTGTGCAGCAGAGCGGCAGCGGCCCGGCGATCGTGCTGCTGCATGGGCTGACCGCGACGAGGCACTACGTCCTGATGGGCTCTCGCGCCCTGGAGCGCTCCGGTTATCTGGTGTCCGCCTACGATGCGCGTGGACACGGCCACTCAGATCCAGCCGGAGATCGCGGCGCCTATGGCTATGAGCGCCTCGCCTCAGACTTGGCGCAGGTGCTCGATCAGCTGGAGCTCGAGCGGGTGCTGCTCGCCGGAGCCTCGATGGGCGCGCACACGGCGCTGGCGCTTGCTCTGGCAGAACCGGCGCGAGTGAGCGCCCTGGCGCTGATCACACCAGGCTATGACCCGGATCTGGACGCAGAGCAGGCCGCCACCGTCAACCGGGGCTGGGACGCGTTGGCGCGAGGATTGCGGGAGGGTGGGGTGGAGGGTTTCCTGAGCGCCTACGATCTTGAAGGCGTGCCCGAGGCTTGGCGTGGAACGGTGGAGAAGGTGATCCGCCAGCGACTCTCGGCCCATGAGCATCCGGACGCCGTGGCCGACGCATTGGAAGTCGTGCCTCGCTCGCGCCCGTTTGAGTCGATGGGGCAGTTGCACGAGCTCGACATGCCGGTGGCGGTGATCGCCAGCCGCGATGAGTCCGATCCCGGCCATCCGCTCGCGTTGGCCGAGCGTTACGCGCAGACGATCCCATCCGCGCGGCTGCTGGTCGAGGAGCAGGGCAGCTCGCCGATCGCATGGCAGGGGGGCAGACTCTCCCGCATTCTCGCGGAGCTGAGCTCCAGCAGTACGTGATAGCGTACAGACGTATGCCAGAAACACGCGCGTGGAATGGTGGCAGCTACGATCGCATCTCCGGTCCCATGGAGGCCATGGGGCGAGCCGTGCTCGACAGGTTGACACTCGAGGGAGCCGAGACGGTCCTCGATGCGGGATGCGGCTCTGGCCGCGTGACCGAAGCTCTGATCGAGCGCCTCCCAGGGGGCAGGGTGATAGCGGTCGATGCCTCGAAGTCGATGATCGAGGCCGCACGCAAGCGACTGGGCGAGCGCGCGGACTTACGCAAGATGGATCTGCTCGAGCTCGAGCTCCAGACGCCCGTCGACGCGATCCTCTCGACGGCCACCTTCCACTGGATCGCGGACCATGAGCGCCTCTTCGCCAAGCTGCACGCGGCGCTGCGAGGAGGCGGACAGCTAGTCGCCCAGTGCGGAGGAGCGGGCAACATCACGATCCTCCGCGCCCAGGCCAATGAGGTGCTCGCACACGAGCCCTATGTGACGTACTTCGAGGACTGGACGGCACCATGGAACTATGCAGATGCCGAGCAGACCGCTCAGCGGCTGCGGGCCGCAGGGTTCAATAAGGTCGACTGCTGGCTTGCGCCGGCGCCCACACAGCCCGAGCATCCGCGTGAGTTCCTATCCACGATCGTTCTGGGCCCGCACTTTCAGCGACTACCCGAGCAGCTGCGCGAGCCGTTTATGGACGAGGTGCTCGAGCGACTCGGCGAGCCTGTGATCGTGGACTATGTGCGTCTGAACATCGACGCCCGCGCCTAATCGGCGTCATCAAGGGCGCCCGCGAGCGCCGCATAGCGGCCGCCCAGCTTGAGCAACTGCTCATGGGTGCCTCGCTCGACGATTGCACCATGGTCCAGCACGAGGATCTGGTCCGCGTCGATGACTGTCGAAAGGCGGTGGGCGATCGCGATCGTGGTGCGACCCTTGGCGAGCTCATCCAAGGCCTCCTGGACCGCCCGCTCGGTCTCGGTGTCAAGTGCGGAGGTGGCCTCGTCGAGGATCAGCACGGGCGGATTGCGCAGCACCGTCCTGGCAATCGCGATCCGTTGCTTCTCGCCGCCCGAGAAACGGTAGCCGCGCTCTCCCACAGGAGTCTCGTACCCGTCGGGCAACGAGGAGATCAGGCCGTGGATCTGGGCCGCTCGCGCGGCCTCTTCGATCTCCTCATCGCTTGCGCCAGGTCTCGCGAAGCGCAGGTTCTCCCTGATCGAGGCATGGAAGAGATAGGTCTCCTGCGAGACCAGCCCCACCGTGGCGGCGAGCGACGCGAGCGTCATGTCGCGCACATCGACCCCGTCGATGGTGACGCTGCCCTGTGCGGGCTCATACAGGCGCGCGACCAGATAGGCGAGCGTCGTCTTGCCCGAGCCGGTCTCGCCGACGAGCGCGGTGCGCGTACCAGCCGGGATCGATGCGGATATCTCGCGCAGCGTCCAGGGAGCGTCCGGCTCGTAGCGGAAGTACACGTCCTGTAGCCCCACATCGCCCCGGACGTCCTTGACCTCGCGCGCGTCGGGACGCTCGACGATGTCCACCGGCAGATCCAGGTACTCGAAGATCCGCCCGAACAGCGCCATCGACATCTGAACTTCGAGCCCGACGGAGAGCAGCGACTGGATCGGGAAGAGCAGGCGCGTCTGCAGGGTCGTGAACGCCACGATGGTTCCGATCGACAGAGCATGGTCGCCGTGGGCGAGCTCATAGCCCGCAAACCAGTACACGGCGGCGGGCATGATCGCAAAGCTCATGCGCACCGAGGCCATGCGCCAGCGTCCCGCCATGCGCGCCCTGACCTCGAGGTCCGCCAGCTCCCCGGACTCGCCGCGAAAGCGCTCGACGAGCTCGCGCGAGCGACCCATCGTCTTGCCCAGCAGGATCCCCGAGACCGACAGCGACTCCTCCACCAAGGTGGACATGTCCGCCAGACGGCTCTGACGCACCGCCTGGATGCGTCTGCGCTCCTTGCCCACGCGCCTGGTCAACCACACGAAGAAGGGCAGCAGGCACAGCGAAAAGACCGTGAGCTTCCAGCTGAGCGCGAACATCGCGAGCACCGTCGCGAACACGGTCGTGACGTTCGAGACCGTGGAGGTGGCCGTGCTCGTGACCACGTCGTCGATGCCGCCGATGTCATAGGCGATACGGGCCTGCACCTCGCCTGAGCGGGTGTGGGTGAAGAACGCCAGCGACATACGCTGCAGGTGCGCGTAGACGGCCGCGCGCAGATCGTGCATGACACGCTGGCCCACCTGGTTTGAGATCCACGTCTGAATGACGCTGATCACGCTGCTGAGCACCGATATCGCGATCATGCCCCCGACGAGCAGCGAGAGCAGTTTCACGTCTCGATGCGGATACGCGGTGTCGATGACCCCGCGCAGCAGGAAGGGGGTGACGATTTCCAGGGCCGAGGTCAGGCAGATGAGCGCGAGCAGCAGCCCCAGCCGCCGGCGGTAGGGACCGAACAACCGGCCCACGCGGCGCAGCGAGGCCGGCTTCTCCGGCGCATCCTGAGGGTCCAACCCCTGCCGCAGTTCACGACGCCCCCCGCCGGAGCGCCCTCCAGAGAAGGGCTGGTGGCTCAACGAGTGGGCTGGCCGCTCATCTAAGCGAGTTTATCGACGCCCAAATGAGCGAAACTTCTCGGATGGAGCTGACCGCCGTCGAAATCAGGGTGCTGGGCTGCCTCATGGAGAAGCAGCGCACGACCCCCGATGTCTATCCGCTGACGCTGAACGCGCTACGCCTGGCCTGCAACCAGTCGACCAACCGGGACCCCGTTGTTCGCTACGACGAGGACACCGTTCGCGAGGCGCTGCGGCGACTGCAGCGTCACGGGCTGGCTCGCTTCACTGGCGCCCAGAGCAGCAGATCCTCGAAGTACAGGCACCTACTCGACGAAGCGCTCCCGATGGCCGACGACGAGCACGCGGTGATGTGCGTGTTGATGTTGAGAGGCGCACAGACACCTGGCGAGCTCAAGCAGCGCTGCGAGCGCATGCACCAGTTCGGAGATCTCGCGGCTCTAAACGAGACGCTGGAGCGATTGATCGAGCGTCGCCTCGTCGCACGGCTGGCGCGGCGTCCCGGCCAGAAGGAGGAGCGCTACATGGAGCTGCTCGGAGGCGATGAGCAGGCCGGCGCCGGCGAGCCGGTCGTGGTCCATCACGTGCTGGATGAGGGCCTCCCGCCGTCGCGGGAGGGGTCGCTCGCAGCGCTCGAGCAGCGGGTGGCAGAGCTCGAGCAGGAGGTTGGGCGCCTGCGCGAGACGCTCGAGGCGCGGGCCGCCTCAGCGGCTGCGACCGAGGTGAGCGACGATGACCTCTGAGTTTGCGATCAGCGCCAACCACGCAATCCTCGCCAGCTCTGCGTCCGACACTGCCAGCGGGGTGGGGATTCCGCTCGCCATCGCAGCCGGCCTGGTCTCCTTTCTCTCACCCTGCGTACTGCCACTGGTCCCCGGATATCTGTCGACCGTCATAGGCGTCGCGCCCGCAGATATCGGGCATACGGGCGCCCGGCGGGTGCTGATCCCCAGCCTGCTGTTCGTGGCCAGCTTCTCGGCGATCTTCATCCTCTTGGGTCTCGCCGCCACCCGCATCGGATCGGCTCTGCAGCAGCACATCGACGCGCTGCGCACGGCCGGTGGAGTGGTGATCATCCTCATGGGAGTCATCTTCATCGCGACACCGTTCGTGCGAGTGCTGAACTTTCAGTGGCACTCGGAGTCGCTGCTGCGCTTCGCGGGTCGAGGCGGACCGATCGTGGCGGGCGCCGCCTTCGCGATCGCCTGGACCCCCTGCACCAGCGTGACACTCGGCGCGATCCTGGCTCAGGCGGCGATCTCCGAATCGGCCGCGCATGGCGCGCTACTGCTCGCCTTCTACTCAGCCGGTCTGGCGATTCCCTTCCTGGTGGTTGCGCTGCTCTTCGAGCGTGCCTCAAATGCGCTGAGCGCCGTCAAGCGCCACTTCCCGGTGGTGATCGGGATCGGTGGCCTTGTGATGGTAGTCCTTGGCGTCCTGATCCTCACGGGCGAGTTCACGGTCCTCAATGCCAAGGCCAATGTGTTGCTGCATGGCACCGGCCTGAATATCTCAGGCGTGTAGGCACGGCGAGCCTCCAAGCCGGATACGCTCAGAATGACGATGCGAGAGATGCCCGCCCAGCAGCGCACGGCGCTGGCCTCGGTGATCGCAGCCGCTGCACTGGTCACGATCAAGCTCGTCGCGGGCCTGCTTGCGCACAGCCTGGCCCTGATCGCCGAGGCCATCCACTCTGCGAGCGATCTGGTCGCGGCGTTGCTGACATTCTTCGCCGTTGGAGTCGCCGCGCGTCCCGCTGACCGTGGGCATCCCTACGGACATGGCAAGGCAGAGCATCTTTCGGCGCTCGCCGAGGGCGCGATCCTCGTGCTGGCGAGCATCGTCATCGCCGTGGAGGCGGTCCATCGCCTGACCAGCGGCGCACACCCGGTCCAAGCCCGTTGGTACACGTTTGCGGTCGTGGGAGTCGCGATCCTCATCGATGCCGGCCGCTGGCTCATGTCCACCCGCGCAGCGCACCTGAACCGCAGCGCCGCCCTCAGTGCCAACGCCCTGCATTTCTCGCTGGATGGAGTGGGGTCGATAGCGGTCCTCGTGGGACTGCTGCTCGTCCGCGCCGGACACCAGGGGGCCGATTCGTGGGCGGCGCTGTTGGTCGCGGCTCTGGTCCTGTTCGCGGCTTCTCGCCTGATGGCGCGCAATGTTCTGGTGCTGATGGACAGCGCGCCAGAGGGGGGAGCCGAAAGCGCGGCTCGCGACGCGATCGAGGGGATCCAAGAGACAGTCAGCCTGCGGCGTCTGAGGATGCGCGAGGTGAGCGGACGCCACTTTGCCGATGTGGTCGTGGGGGTGGAGCCCGACGCGGCCCTGGCGCATGGGCATGCGGTGGCGAGCGCGATCGAGGACGCGATCATGCGGGAGCTCCCCGACAGCGACGTCGTCGTGCACGTGGAGCCCGATGATGAGCTGGGACCGCTTCGCCAGCGCGCCACCGCCGCAGCGCTCGCGATCCCCGATGTTCGGGAGGTCCACAACGTGACGGTGCTGCGTGTGGGCGAGAGCACCGAGCTGGCCCTGCACATGAAGGTGCCTAACTCCCTGAGCCTGCAGGCAGCCCATGACATCGCCGATCGTGTGGAGCGGGCGATCCTCGACGCGGTGGCGGAGATCAGGAGCGTGGAGACTCATATCGAGCCGCTCGCCGAGGACGTGCCGGTGCCGGCGGCGCTACCACGACCGCAGGCCACACACGAGCAGGCCGTTAGGGCGATAGTTGAACGGCTGACGGGCAGCGAGCCGCGCGAGCTGCGCTTCCGTCAGACACGCAAGGGCTTGCTGGTCTTCATCACGCTCGCCATCGCGGGCGCAACAAGACTCGTTGACGCCCACGCTCAGGCCAGCGAACTCGAGCGACGCATCATGCTCGAGCATCCCGACATAGTCGAGATCCTGGTCCACACCGAGCCGCGGTAGAAGCGCATCCGCCTGCCGAGTGGGCAAGCGAGGTCCGACCGCTCTCAGGCAGCCTCTCGTAGCGCGGCCAGCTCAGGGGACTCAGCAAGCTTCTTGAGCGCCCGCTGCTCCAGCTGAGAGGCACGCTCCGCGGAGAATCCAAGGCGCTTGCCGATCGCCGTCAGCGTCTGCGGCTCCTCTGGCCCAGTGCCGAAGCGCAACGTCAGGACCGTGCGCTCGGTATCGGGAAGCTGAGCGATCGCGCGATGGACGATCTGCTCACGCTCGCTCTCCCACGCGGTCTCCTCTGGAGCCTGCTGCTCAGCGGGAAGTAGATCGCCGAGGGAGGTGTCGCCGTCTTCGCCCACCTGCTGGTCAAGGCTCACGAGCGCCGCACGCTGGTGGCGAACCTCCTCGACCTGCTCGATCGGCAGGCCCGTCTCAGCGGAGATCTCCTCGAGCGTGGGCTCCCGTCCCAGGCGCACCGAGAGCTCGCGCTCGACGCGTCCGACCTTGCGCGAGCGCTGAGCGACGTGCACGGGCAACCGGATGGTGCGTCCCGAGTTCTCGAGGCCGCGCTGGATCGCCTGACGGATCCACAGAGTGGCATAGGTGGAGAAGCGAAAGCCCTTGCGCCAATCGAACTTCTCGCTGGCCCTGATCAGGCCGAGCATGCCCTCCTGAACCAGATCGGCAAGCGGCAGGCCTTGATTCTGGTAGCGCCTGGCATTGGAGGCGACCAGCCGCAGGTTCGAGTTGATCAGCAGTTCCTTGGCCTCGAGCTCCCCGCGCTCGATGCGCTGAGCCAGTTCGATCTCCTGGTGGGGAGTGAGCAGCGGATAGCGCCGCGAGTGCGCGAGCAGCTGGTCCACCGACTCCGGGATGAACGCCTCGTCTGCCTGGAGATGCACGGCGCGGCTCGCTGGTGCCTCCGAGTCAAGCGCACGCGGGTCATCGCCAGCGCGGCGACGCTGCTCTGACTCGATGGAGAGCGAGTCGACAATTGGTGTTTTACGTGGCATGGCGGGTTCTCTTGCTTTTGGGAGTTCGACAGTCGGCTATTCCGAGATCGATAGTCGGAATTATAGATCGTGATAGTTGCGCTGTCAACAAGTTTTGGGATCTCAGCGCAAGATCCGCGTCCTGGGTCGCACACACGTTCGCTTTGACCGACGTTTACCCTGCCTCCAGAGGTCTTTAACGCACGGATTCGCCTACAGTTGTGGTGCGGCTATCCTCAGTGCGTGGGCTCGACCTGCAGCGGCCGCGGCTCGCGCGGAGCGCTGGGCGCGAGCAGCGGACCCCAGTCGCCGTCCTCGATCCGGGCCGGATCGGTGCTTGCGATGAACTCCAGCAGGATCGCGGCGAGTCCGTCGGGATCTTCCAGATGCGGGAAGTGGGCCGCACGGGGAAGCGTCTGGAAGCGTCCGTGAGGGATGTCGCGTAGCGCCGCTTCGCCATGCGCCTGCGGAATCGTCCGATCTCGCTCACCCCAGACGATCAGCGTCGGCATCGCGCTGAGCAGATAGAGCCGGTCGGTCGCGCTCACTCGCTGGCCGTGGGCGTCGATCACGGCGCGCAGCGTCTGCAGGAACGCCGCGCGGGCGCCCTCCTGCTCCAGGGGACGCAGTGCCCGCGCGATTGCCTGCATATACACGCCGCCCTTGAGTCCTGCCCGTTGCATCGCCCCGCCGGTCCACCACAGGCTGGAGAGCAGCCGAGGGTGCGCGGCGAGCGAGAGTAGCGCCGATGCCCCCGGCAGCGCCGATGCGCGCAGCAGCGGGCTCACCTCGTCGCCGAGACCTCCGCTGGAGATGAGCACGAGGCGCTCGGTGCGCTGCGGAAACTGGTAGAAGAACTGCATCGCCACGCCGCCTCCCAGCGAGTGCCCGACGATGGTCGCTCGCTCCACGCCGATCACGGCGAGCAGGTCTCTGATGCTCGATGCGTGGGCGCCCAGCGAGTAGTCCCCTCTGGGCGTCGCCGAATCGCCGTGGCCGATCAGATCGGGCGCGATCACCGTGTGGTCCTTGGCGAGCGCCAGCGCGACCGAGCGCCAATGGCGCGATGAGTTGACCATCCCGTGGATGAGCACGACCGGCGGACCGCTGCCGGCGAGGTGGTACATCACGCGGTGCCCGTGCAGCTCCATCTGCCAGGGCTCGAAGCGCTCGGTCAAATGCTCTGCGCTCACGCGACGGAGGAATCCAGCACCGAGAAGGTGATCCCCTCGTGCACCAGGCGCGCGCGCAGGGCCTCGCCCATTGCCACCGCGGGGGTCAGCTGGCCCGCGTTGTCAGGCAGATCGTCGTGGGCCAGGCACAGTGCCGACTCCGCGAGCATCTTGGAGGTCTCGGTGTAGCCGGGATCGCCGCCGCTTACCTGCGTGAGCACCCGCTGCCCGCCGCCCTCCCCAACGAAGCTGACCTTGAACCAGCTGCGTGCACGCCGCTCCGCGCTGGGCCCCTCGCCGGGCGCCAGCATGGAGAGGAGCGCCCGCCGGGTCGGGGGAATCTGAGCGAGCGCGAAGAAGGTCCCCGCGCCGATACCCGCGCCGACGGCCAGCGGCAGCGGGGCGACAAAGTGGTGGGCATAGGAGAAGTCAGGGCCATAGCGCTCCAGAGCCTTGGCCGAGCGCAGCACGATCTGCGGGTCGATCGTGGTGAGCGGCAGCGCCCAGCCCAGCCCGCGCTCGTGATGGGGGATGGTCACCCCGCCGCGCACCCGCCTGCCCTGCGGGACTGGTTCGGAGCGCCGGCGCTGTGCCGCGAGCCTGATGGAGCGGCGGCTGGCGGAGAGGATCCCGATCGCTGAGTGCAAGGTCCCGCCGGAAGGGCGCCCTCGCACGCTCACATAGCCCTTCACGCTCAGCGCTTGGCCCTCGGGCAGCTGCGCGACCGTGAAGTGAGCACCCAGATCGTGAGGGATCGAGTCAAAGCCGCAACAGTGGACCATCCGGGCACCGCTCTGCTGAGCAGCGGCGTGATGGCGCAGATACATCGCGTCCACGAACTCGGGCTCGCCCGTGATGTCTGCGTATGAGGTGCCCGCCCTTGCGGCGGCCGCGACCAGCGGCTCGCCGTAGCGGACGTAGGGACCGACCGTGCTCGCAACGACGCGGGTCGATTGCACGAGCGCCTGCAGCGAAGCGGCGTCGGTCACATCCGCGTGCAGCAGGGGCACGTCGATGCCCAGACGCTCGCACAGCGCCTCCAGCTTTCGCCGATCGCGGCCCGCCAGCGCCCAGCGCGTGCTCGAATGAGCGTGCTTGGCGAGGTACTCCGCCGTCAGCGAGCCCGTGAAGCCACTGGCGCCGAACAGCACGACATCGTAGGCGCGCTCATCGACCACGTTGCCGATCCTAGCGGGCCACGTCGGCCGTCGGCCTGGCCCGCCAAGCCGCGACACGCATCCCTCAGGATAGGCTCCGAGGAGTGGAGTCAAAACAGATGAGCAGCGCCCCAACCTCACTGGCATCGCGCATCTATGAGCGAGCTCATCTGACGGGCGAGTTCCGACTGCGCTCAGGCGCCGTGAGCAACGAGTACTTCGACAAGTACCTGCTCGAGTCAGACCCGGCGCTGCTGGGGGAGATCGCCCAAGCGATGGCTGCGCTGCTGCCCGAAGGCGTGGATGCACTTGCCGGCCTGGAGCTGGGCGGGGTGCCACTCGCGACGATGGTCTCCCAGGCCTGCGGGCTGCCTACGTTCTTCGTACGCAAGCAGGCCAAGACCTATGGCACCTGCAAGCTGGCGGAGGGGGGAGAGGTGCAGGGACGGAGCCTGGTGGTCATCGAGGACGTGATCACCTCGGGCGGGCAGGTCATCGAGTCCTGTCGTGAGCTGCGCGCGCTGGGAGCCCACATCGCCCTCGTGCTGTGCGTCATCGACCGGCAGGCCGGCGGAGAGCAGCGGCTCGCCTCGGAATCCCTGACGCTGCGATCGCTCTTCACGATGAGTCAGCTGGGCCCAGGCGAAGCTCAGTACTGACGTGCGCTGAGCCACATCGTTCTACCGTTGTTGGGGTCCGCATGAGCAACCGCGACGATCACACAGACCGGCGCACGTTCATCAAGCGTGGGTTGGTGGGTGCCGGCTCGCTCGCCTTTGGCCTGGGAGCCGGTGGCGAGGGCGCCGCGCAGGCGCTGACGCACCCCGCGCGCCAACGCCATCGCCACCAGGTGAAAAAAGCACGCGTGGCTCCGAACATCCTCGTGATCCTGGTCGATCAGATGCGAACGCCTGTCTGGGTGCCGGCGGGGGTGCAGCTGAGCGGGCTGCTGCCCAACCTCGGCTCCTTGCGCCAGGGCGCGGTGAGCTTCGAAGGTCATTACACCGCTTCAAACGACTGCTCACCCTCTCGCGGGGTGCTGCTCACCGGGCTCTACTCACACCAGACGGGCTGCATGATCACCGGCGACAGCAAGCTCGATCCCGGCTTTCCGACGTGGGGGACGCTGTTGCGCGAGATCGGCTATCAAACCACCTGGTGGGGCAAGTGGCACCTGAACCCAGCGGTCAGCGCGTCGCTGGAACCCTATGGATTCTCCGGCGGCACCTATCCCTCGCCCAACGGCTCGCCCGGGCAGGGCACCGAAGTCGACCCGCTGATCACAACCCAATTCGAAGCCTGGCTGCGCGAAGAGGGGGGGAGGGAGCCATGGTGCACAACCGTCTCCCTGGTCAACCCTCACGACGTCGCCTGGTGGTATCGCTTCACGAGCGCGATTGCGAACGAGAGTGCGCCACCCGCGCTCAGCAGCGCGCTGCCTCCGAACTTCGAGACCCCGGAACAGCTGGTCGAACGGGGCAAGCCCAGATTGCAGCGTTCGCTCCAGGACACGGCGGCACGCTCCTTCGGCACGGTCCCCTTCACGGGCCTGGAAGCACTTGGATCCTGGACAGGTTTGATGGATACCTATCTGATGCTCCAGGGATACGTGGACGTCCAGATCGGCAGGGTGATGCAGGCGCTCGCCGCTCAACCGAAGGTGCTGGCGAACACCGTGGTGCTCTTCACCTCCGATCATGGCGAGTACGGAGGCTCGCACGGGATGCGAGGCAAGGGCGCGTCCGCCTATGAGGAGGCGATCCGCGTGCCGCTCTACGTTCGCGACTATCGCCGGTCGCTCACCGTCAAGCCCCAGATATCGCGCAGTCAACTGACCTCGAGCGCAGACATCGTCGCGCTGCTACTCACGATCGCCTATGGCTCGAATGCCTGGCGCCACGAGAGTCGTTACGCACACCTCAGCGCCCGCCACGATCTCGCGGCCATCTGCACACATCCCAAGGCTGCAGGCCGTAAGTGGGTGCTGCATACCACCGACGAGGACGTCACCGAGTTCGCCTCCGAAGCCTATGCATCCGAAGCTCCCAGACATGTGGTCGCGCTGCGCACCCAACAGGGCAAGCTGGCTGTCTATTCAAACTGGAACACCGAAAGCACCGAAGTTGATCCTGCCGGTCGCGAAGTCGAGCTCTACGACTACAGCTCGACCCCGGGCCAGCTGGAGTTGAGCAACGTGGCCGGGTCAAGCGCGCTCGAAGAGCAGCTGTGGGAAATCCTCGAAGAGGAAGCGATACCAGGGGAGCTGCAGCAGCCCCTGCCGAGCCACCTGCGAGCCGCTCAGCAGCGCGGCCTGGCCAACTACGGCTCAGTTGAGGAATTCGAGAACCTCAAGGTCTATGCCTCACGTGCCGACGCCGCGCCCGAACCGCCGACGCCCGACTGATCTCAGCAGCACGGCGCGCGAGCAGACGTCTAGGAGCTCGGCGCGACGGACACGCGCAACAGAACAGTCGATTCACCCGGCACCTGTGCCGCGATCAGACCGCTCGTCGATTCGTTCGCGTTCGCCCATATGTTGTGCACCAGATAGTTCCCGGTGTGCGGCATGCCGACCTCGAGAGCGTTCGTCGCGATCGTCACCGGCTGTGAGCCGCGATTCAGCAGTGCGACCGCGCGGGCGCCCCCGCTGAGCGGCTTGACCCAGACCTGACCTTCACCGGAAGAGCTCAGCAGCGTCCCCTGGATGCCGAGCGGGTCCTGGTCGATCGCGATCGCTTCGGGATTCTCGACGGTTTCCTGCGTTTCGGGGGACATGGCCGTGAGGTTCTCGCTGATCATCAGCGGCGCAGCGAGCATCGCCCACATGCTGAATTGGGTTCTGAACGCTGCGGCGCTCATACCCTGATCAGGACCCAGATAGTCAGGGTCGTTCCAGTGTCCAGGGCCAGCCGCTTCGGGGTGCGCGGCGTCGGCATCGAGGTTGCGAAGCACCGTTGAGAACGTCACATAGTCGGGCGAGCCCACGTCGGTGTCGGTGCGCCAGCTGTTGGCGATGCCCGGACCGAACAGGTATGAGGAAAACGCCGAGCCGCCGAAGGAGGGATCGCCACTGGCGTACTGTTCGGGTTCCAGGAAGTTGCAGATCGAGAGCAGCATCGGTCGATGGCTGGAGTTGTGCTCGATCGCCTGGTGGATCGCCGTATAGGCCGCCTTGGGTTGCAGGTGCAGGCGCACGCCGCCGCAGAAGTCCACCTTGACTGCGTTGAACCCCCAGGCCGCAAAGGTGTTGATGTCCTGCTGGTAGTGGCCATAGCTGCCCTCGTTTGCCCCGCCGCACCCTTCTCTGCCCGCGTCGGTGTACAGGCCGACACGAAAGCCTGCGGCGTGGAGTGTTTGCGTCAGCCAGGCCATTCCATGTGGCCACTGAGCGCTGTTGACGACGATCTGTCCGTTGGAGCTTCGCTTGCCCTGCCACCAGCCCACATCGAGCCAGATGTACCGGTATCCGGCGCGGAGCAGACCGCGCGCCAGCAGTTCGCTGGCCTGTTCGAGCACCACCGACTCACTGATGCGCGGGCCGAACGCGAAGTAGGTGTCCCAGCCCATGTAAGGAGTGGCCGCAAGAGTCGTCGATGCCCTGCTGACATTGGCACGGCCCCCAGCTCTGGCGCTGCGGCCATCCCGGGGACGTGCCTGAGCGCTCGCCACCAGGACGAGCAGGCCGATAAGGACCGCCAGACACACACCCGCGAGGCGCAGCCTCGCGGCGGACAGAGGACCCCGTTTGGCCCGGTGCGCTCTCATCTGCGACGAGCGGAGGCAACATGCGAGCGGCCAAGCAGAGTCAGGCGCTGATTTGAGAGCGCCGCCTTGATCGAGCCGATGACGGTTCCCGTCACACTCAACGCGAGGGGCAGCCGATGCTCGCGGCTGAGCAGAGCCCTGCCTGCCGCAGTCAGCGCAATCGCAACGGTCATCTGCTGCGCTGGGGCGAGCTTGACCGTGCTCGTGCCCACGGTGAGCGTGACCTGCCGCTTGCTCTGCTTCTTGCTCGAACTGCGCCGCGCGGCCAGCGCAACCACCTTGCTGCCACGCAGCGTCTCGATCACAGTCAGCCGCATCGACACTTCGCAACTGCCTGCCGACTGCGCCGAGCAGGTCAGCGGCACATTCACGTGCGTGCCTTCGGCCTTGGCCTGGCCGACCGCGGTCTCGCCTGCCGAGGCAACCACGCCCTCTGCAGGGATCGCGACGAATGCGCTTGACGCTTTTGCACTGCCCGCAGCATCTTTGGTGGTGACCGTGCACTGCAAGTGGTGCTTGGCATCCTGCGATTGCACTTGATAGCTCGCGGATGTCGCCCCGGATATATGTGTGGCATCACGAGTCCAGGAGTAGCTAAAGGTCGCTGGGCTGCCACTTGGAACCCCTGAGTTGCAATGCAGATACAGACCGACCGCCGGCACTCCTGAGATCGACGGGTGAGGGTCAACGATGCTCACTTTGAGCGCTTCGACGGTGTTCAACGTATGGTCTTCGCTCAGCGCGACCCCAGCGCCATTGGAAGCGCGAAGCCGGTAGTGATAGATGGTGCCCGCTTCCAGGCCGGCGAGCTGTGCGCTGACCGCCTCGCTCGCGGATCCCGAAAGAGGCGGCGTCCCGCATGGGACGCTCTGTCCGTAGCCGGTGCTGGTGCCATATTCGAAGATGCATTCGCCCAGCACCGCATCGTTGGGATCCACGGCGCCGGTCAACGTCGCGGTGCTCTGTGTCACGGTGCTCGCTTCGCCGATCGTCAAGACCGGCGGTGGAACGAGGCCGCTCAGCGTTCGCCCGGCCGAGTCGATCGCCAAGCAGCGCCCTTCGGGCAGGCACGCGACGCCTTCGATCGCGACGCCGAAGGCGTCAGCGGCGAGGCCGACCCACGTCGGTGGTGCCCCGGTGGCGTCATCGCTGGCAAATGCTTTGTCCTGATCGTCCACGACGACACATAGCCCGGAGATCGCACATGAGACGCCCGTGGGAACCGCCGTGGTGTCGATCTGGGTCGAACTCCAGGTTGGGGTGGGAGCGTCGGGATCGTTGCTGGCGAGTGCGTCGCCTTCGTCATCGACGGCGACGCAGAGCCCGCTCTGTGCGCAAGAGATCGCAATGAGCCCGAGACCGGGATCGACTGGGCGCCGCTGCCAGTTGGGGGCCACCGCGCCTGGATCATTACTCATGAGTACGCCTCCCGCTTCATCGGCGGCGACACATAGCGACGCGCCAGGGCACGCGATCCCCCGCAGATGCCGAGTGCCGTCAATGTTCGCTTCGATCGGGGTCACGTCGGCGTTGGAGGGATCGATCGCGATGGCGTTGCCAGAGCCGTCGACCGCTACGCACAGGGAGGAGGAGGCGCATGCGATCGCGTTTAGCGCCGCGCCATGATCGACGGAGATCGGGTGCCAGGCGTTAGCGCCCGCGGCCGGATTGGTGCTTACGAAGGCCTTGCCTGCTTCATCGACCGCAGCACATGCGCTGGGGGACGCGCAGGAGACGGAGACGAGCGCCTTGCCTTCATCGATCTGGGCGGGAGCGCTCCACGCTGGCAGAGGGTCGGTCGGATCGACACTGGTGAGCTCATCGCCGGAGCGATCGACCACGACACACAGCGCGCTCGATGGACAGGAAATCGCGCTCGGCTGATGCTGATCGATTTCCCGCTGCACGCTCCAGGTCAGTGTGGGGGCGGCGGTCGCGGTGGCGGCGCTGGCCCAGCAGATGCAGAGCAGAGCGCTCAGCAGCGCAAGGACCATCGCCTCAATTCGGGCTCCGCGCAGCGACGATCGAGTTGCCGGAATGGGCATCCAACCCTGTTGAACACCGCAGCCAAGCCCAGGGTTGCGCAGTAGGGCGGAGATTGTCCAGGGCGGGCGCGTGCCAGCGGGCAGTAATGGCTTCATGGGGGGGTCATTCAGTCCGGTGCTCAGCCTACGGGCGCCTGCGGCGCTAACGCTGCAGTGCGAGTGCTAGATGCACAGCGGTGGAGATCGCATACCCGAAGCCCAGCAGGTGCCGAAACCAGTTGACGCCGTGTACGAGCTCCTCGTAGGCCCAGACGATCAGCGCCAGATAGGCGATCGCGTTCGCATAGGCGTGGAGTGAGCCATGCGTTTGTGCAGCCATCGCGCCAGCAAGTAACGCGAGGACGAGCGGGGCGTTGGGAAACTGGACTATCGGGAAGTCCCTGGGCCAGCCAAGCTGGGTCAGGCGCTTGAATCCGCGCCACAGTGCGCTCGGAGCCCGCGGCAACCGTGGCTGGGGGTCGTCCATGCTCAAATGCCGCAGCGTAACTGGCCTGTGGGGAGCGGGCAGCCTGACAGGCAAGCGATATGGTCGCTCCAGATACACGGATGTGTCTCGAAATCCAATCAACTGCTGAGGATCCGTCACGGCAAACGCTGCCCCTCCGGGACCTCCGCGATCACGTGGAACAGCACCGGCCCGAACGGCTCCACGGGGCAGACAGGCCCCGCGGGAGCAACCGGTCCTGCGGGACCGACCGGCCCCACAGGGCAGACTGGCCCCACAGGGGCAACCGGGGCCACGGGCGTCACAGGTGCAACTGGTGACAAGGGCGAAACGGGCGCCAAGGGAGAACAGGGATCCCAGGGAGAACCGGGCGTCACCAAAGTGACCGTCCGCAGTACGACGCTGCATCTCGGCGCCAAAAACGCAGGCGGAACGATCGCCGAGTGTGATGCCGGCGAAGTCGCAACCGGCGGCGGCGCATCACTCGAACATGCGGGCGACGGCATCTCGATCTCGTCATCAACTCCGTCGCCAGCAACCGGGACGCCCACCGGCTGGTCGGCAGTGGTCAACAATGAAACCGCCCTCGACGAAACCGTCACGATCTACGTGGTTTGTGCCGCGACATAGCCAACGTGGCTCTACGCATCAGCCAGCGGCGCTGAGCAACTGCCTCGAGCCTCCCGCCGGCGACCTTCACCAGGTTGCCGGCGGGTAGTGGCTTCCAGACATTATGTGACTGGTTCGCCGGCTGCCGCAGCAAATGCGCTGGTCACCTCGGCGCTGTCCATCAGATGCACGCCGATGTTGGCCAGCTCTTGCTCGCCACGGTCATAGAGACCTGAGATGGCATCGCGGACGACCACCACGCGGAAGTCGCGCTCGCTTGCCTCGTAGATCGAGGTACGCGGGCAGTTGGGGAAATTGCAGCCGGCGAACACGACCGTCGAGACAGCGTGCTCGCGCAAGTGCTGGTCAAGCGGCGTGCGGTAAAAGGCTCCCCAGCGAGGCTTGTAGATCGCCACCTCGCGCTCACTGAGCACCTGCACGCCCCCGCCTAGGAGCAGCGCGTCATCGAGACGAAGCTCGGGGTCGGGGAGCAACTCGCTTGCGAGCTGGCAACCGAGCGTGTCGCGGAGCACGAGTTGGGCACCGGCTACCAGCTGCGGGCGCCGACACGGCTCGGCGTTGCTGCCGTCACTCTCGTATATACGGACGATGTGGACTATCGGGCGACGCGCTCTACGAAAGCCATCGAGCAAACGGCACATCGCCGGCAGCGCCGCAGACGTTCCAGGGATCGGAAACCCGCCGCCATCGAGCACGTCACGCTGAGTGTCGATGGTGACCAGAGCCGCCGATGCAAACTCCGGAGCCGTGGACGGATCGAGCACGCGAGGCTTTAGACGCACGTTCGGACTCATTCTCAGGCAAAGGCCAGCCTAGCCGACAGCACCAATCAATGCTCGATAATGTATCTTATGTAAACTAACAACGGATTTTGGCCCTCCACCCGACGCAGATACCTCACACCGGGCGGAAAGCGAGCAGAACCTGGAGCGGCGCCGCCTAGTGGACGGTCAGGGTGCCTTCCATGCCGGCCATACGGTGGCCTGGCACTGAGCAGAAGAACTTGTAGGTGCCTGCTTTCAGATTCAGTGTCAAGGTCTTGCTTCCACCTTGGAAGGTCGGCGTCGCCCCGAGGATCTGATGCGAGGACGATTCGATGGTCACGTTGTGACCCAGCGGTGCCATGTTGGTGAAGTTGATCGTCACCTTCCCTTCCTTGGCGCTCAGCGTTTTTGTGCTGTAGGCCAGCTGGCCGCTTGAATTGGCCGCAAGGCTGAGCGTCTGGCTCGCGCCGCTGGTGGGAGCCGACGCTGCGCTCGACGAGTTGCTCGTGCTGGTGGTCGTCGTGCTGGAGGTGCTCGACACCGCCGCAGCCGGGCTTTTGCTGTTCGAGCTCCCGCAGCCCGCCAGCGCGAAGATCACGATCGCCGCGATCGAAATCGAAGACAGGGCGATCCGGGGCTTGGTTGCATGGCCTGCTGGTTTGAGCCTCACAGCGCAGATCCTCCATCGATTGGGGATGTCATTGAGCTATAGGACACCGAGTGAAGCACATCCTTCCCGGCGAGGGAGCTTCCCACTCTTTTTATCAGGACACGATCACCTGCTTGCTGTGTGATCCCTCTAGCTGGCGCCGCCAGGCCTCCTCGACATGCTCCAGGTCCGTCGTTTCGTGATCGATCCTCAGCCGTCCCGCGAGCGCGTGCTCAGCGAGCTTCCGGTAGGCCGTCGCCTGCTCCTCGAACGGGACGTCGAAATTGGAGTACCCGAGCACAGAGAGCCTTTTCCCGCGAATCGCCGCCGAGGTGATCGGCGAATGGATGCCCGCAGACTGGCCGAGCTGAATGAGCCTACCTCCCCTGGCGCCCGCTAGCGCGGCTGCAGCAGCGGGCTCTCCCCACAATGGGTCGATCGTTACATCCACGCCGCCGTCAGCGGCCTGCAAGAACGCCTCGGCAAGATCCTCAACCTCGTCGATCTTCACGGTCACATCGGCGCCCAACGAGGTGGCTCTCTCGAGTCCAGCTTGACTTCGAGCAGCCGCGATGACGCGGCCGGCACCCATCAGCTTCGCCGCCTGTACCGCAAGCATGCCCACCGCGCCGCTCGCTCCGAGCACCAGCACGCTCTCCCCCGGGCTGAGCTCCGCACGCCACTGCAGCGCAAGCCAGGCCGCTAGATGATTGATTCCACGGCAAAGCCTGTGGATATCGAGGATTTATAAGCAGCGGGGTCGAAGTCGGCGGTACTCAATAGCCAGCCGACGACCCGAAGGGGGCCTCGATGGACGCCGACCTCGACCTGCTGCTCACTGCCGTTTACATCACGGCCGACGATCTCCTGCCTGGGCGATCGAAGAACGCCAAGCGAAGCGTCACAGACGCGGAGGTCGTCACGCTGTGTGTCGCACAGGCGATCATGGGCATACCCTCTGACCGGCGCTTTCTGGCGGTCGCTTCCAAGCATCTGCGCCATCTGTTTCCGAAGCTCCCTGCTCAGCCTGGTTACTTCAAGCGCCGCCGCCGGCTCACCGAGACGCTTGAGTGGCTGATGAGTGTGTTCGCGTCCCAGAGCCCGGGGTTCTACGACGATCTTATGCTCGTTGACAGCACTCCGGTGGAGTGCGCCAGAAGCCGCGAGACCGTCAAGCGCTCTCAGCTGGGCGACGCAGCGGATTACGGCTATTGCCGCAGCCATTCACGGTTCTTCTGGGGCTTTCGCCTGCACGCGATCTTTGCCCCCGACGGCACACCCAGAGCGATCGCGGTGGCCTCGCCCAAACGCGATGAGCGTGACGTCGCGCTGGAGCTCTTGGCCCGCACTCGCCGCACAGGCGGCGAGACATTGATAGGCGACAAGGGCTACGCCGGCAGGGCATTCGCCCAGGCCGTCAGTGAGCTGGGCGCGACGATCTTGCGGCCAAGGCGAAAGGACGAGCCGGGCCGAGGACCGCACCTGGCGCCGATCCGCCAGCGGATCGAGTCGATCTTCTGGAGCTGCAAGGGGACCCTCACCCTGGAGCGCCATGGCGCTCGAACGCTCGCCGGGCTCAGAGAGCGCATCCTGCAGCGGCTGCTCACCCTCGCCGCTGCGATATCTCTAAACCACCAACTGGGACGGCCAAGCCGGGCGCTGGTCGACTACTGCGCTTAGAGAGCCGTGGAATCAATCATCTAGGCCAGGAACGCCGATCGCGGCCGCCAGCGATGGGTCCAGCCCCGCAGGCAGCTCCACCGATCGCGCCGGGTCGATCGCGCAGATCTCTGCGAACGAGCCGGGCATTCCAGAGGCCATAAACCACACCAAGCGTCCATCCTCGAGCCGTCCCACACCCTCGCTGCCCGGCACGTAGGGCACCTCCGGCGCGCCTCCGTACCAAGTCCCTGATGCGATCAGCAGGTCGACCGGGTTCAGCCCCGCCGCCACCATCTGGACGACCTGCCTGTCATCGCCCGCCGACGGCTCAGCCACCTCGGCGACGCTCGGCAGGGCGCCCAGCTCGTGCACGAGGGCGGCCCGCACGCTCGGCTACCTGGTTCGCTTGCGCTGGCGGCGTGCGGCCTTGGCTTTTGCGCGTCGCTTGCGCAATTGGGCAGCCCTATCGCTCGCGCTCATGCCACCACTCGGACCGTCGCTCACAGGCGCCACGCTGCGCGCATCGCGCACGATCAGGAAGGCGATCCCGCCGAGCAGGGCCGCCGCCGCAACCCCGGCCAAGACAAGCGTGCCCGTCCCACTCGAGGTCGAAGAGGAGGTTGCGGAAGATGCGGAGCTGCTCGAGCTTGTTTCAGATGCTCTGCTTTCTTCCTGCTGTTGGGGTGTGCCCCCCAGTTCACCCAGAGGGCTGGCGAGTTCTGTCGCGCCCGCCCACGACGGGGACGCCATGCTCGCCACGACGAGCACACTCAGGAGCCATGGAAAGATCGAGGATGGGCGTAGTGATCTGATGATCGCCGAGGATAGCGCTTAGAATTGCCGCCCATGCCCCCAAAGCAACGTCAGATCCGTATGGAGCAGCGCGGCGCCTTCGAGGCCATCCAGACCCTCGAGCAGCGTTCAGACGAGGAGCTCGAGTCAGAGGTCAAGTACAAGTCCGCCGCGATGTCGATCCTCGGAGCCAGGGCTGCGGAGCGTTTTGACGCAGAGCAGGCGCGTGCTTACTTCCAACGCGCGATCGCTGCCGCACGCCCCCAGGAACGTATGCAGATCAGACGCATGGCCGACGCCTCGCTGGCGCTCGCCGAACGGCGGGCGGGAGACCTCAAGGAGGCCGTGGAGAGACTCGGCCAAGAGCCACCCAGCGGTCGGCAGATGCTCGCCCTGCGGGCGATGGGTCTCCTGATCCCCTCCAGCTCGGCCGGCATCCTCGCCCGCCTGCGCGGCATCCTGCTGATCGTGCTGCTGATCATCGTGCTGCTGGCGCTGGGGCTCGGGATCGTCGAGCTCATCTCACTGCCATTCGGCGGCCTCGCACTGGCTCCGGGCGTCCTGCTGGGGTTCTTCGTCATGGTCGCCGGCCTCGCGATGGCGGCCATGTACGGCAGGCGACGGCGCGAGCGAGCGCGTGAGAAGGCGCGTCAGACGTCCTAGCCGACCGTCAGCTTCGCGCTGTCGATGACGACCGGACGGCGTGGCGAACCGTCTTCGCCTTCGGGGCCCGCACTCGTCGGAACCTGAGCGATAGCGGTCAGGGCGCTCTGGTCGCCCACCACCTTGCCCAACAGCGCGTACTGCGCCGGCAATTCGATATTGCGACCCACCACGATGAAGAACTGGCTACCCGCTGCACCGGCGGGATCGCTCGGTGCCTTTGCCATCGCCACGACTCCCCTGGTGTACTGGAGATCGGCGGGTGGCGGTTCCACCACCGTGTAACCAGGTCCGCCTGAGCCATTGCCGTAGGGATCGCCTCCCTGAATCACGAACCCCGCCACGATGCGATGAAAGGTGAGGCCGTTGTAGAAGCCACGCTTGACGAGGTAAACGAAGGAGGCGGCGATCTTCGGAGCTCGCTTGACGTCGAGTTCGATGTCGATCGCTCCACAATTGGTCTGCAGCTGCACGACGTAGCTCTTGCTGGCATCGAGCTTCAGCGTCGGCTTGGGTATGTGCTGCACCCCCCGCGGAGCCGGCTCAGCGACACGACTACAGCCCGGAATCCGGAGCAGCGAGCTCTTGCCGGTGCCGTATCGCTGAGCAATGCCTGGACTCTCAGAGCTCGCGTCTCCGCACCCGATGACCAGGAAGGCAGCGATGACGACGCAGATGGTGCTCAGTGCACCGCAAGCAGGGACCGACAAACGGCATGACACGGTCTCGTTCGAGCTCACCCGCGGAGCATAGTGGCCGCTAGAGCCGCGCTCATCCGGTCGTAGAGCGTTCTTAAGGGGAGCTTCAAACGTCCTTAACACCAGCTCCATACGCAGATGGACCCCGCCGCTCAATACGCTTGCGTAGTGCCAGATCCGGTCCGCCTGATTGTCAATCCTTCCGCCGGTGGCGGCAAAGCGGGGCGAGTCGCGCCCGCGGTGGAGCGCAGACTCGGTGAGCTCGGGCTGCAGGTGCACCGGGTCGACACCCGCGATCTGAGCCATGCCCGCCAGCTGGCAGACGAGGGCGCACGCGCCGGTGAAACGGTCGTGGCGCTCAGCGGCGACGGCATGATCGGGGTGGTCGCCGACGCGCTGCGGCGTATTCCCGGCGCGGTTATGGGCGTGCTCCCCGGGGGCCGCGGCAATGACGTGGTGCGGGTGCTCGGCATTTCCGACGACCCCATCGCGGCGTGCACAGTGATCGCCAACGGCATCCCCCGCCAGATGGATGTCGGCGAGGTCGGCGAGCGGGCCTTCGTTGGCATCGCCTCCGTCGGCTTTGACAGCGACGCCAACCGCATCGCCAATGAAGCGCCCTCCTGGCTTGGCGGTCTCGTGTACGTATATGGCGCGCTGCGCGCGCTGGCAGCATGGCGTCCAGCGCGCTTTCAGATCGAGCTCGACCCCCCTGGCGAGCGCCTCAGCTTCACGGGCTACACGATCGGGGCCTGCAACTCGAAGACCTATGGCGGCGGGATGCGCGCCGCTCCAGACGCCATGCTCGACGACGGGCTGCTCGAGGTGGTCGTCCTGGAGAGCATCAGCAAGCTCAAGTTCCTCACGAAGATCTTGCCGAGGGTATTCAAGGGCACCCATGTGCAGCTGCCATCGGTGCACGTGTTCCGTGCCGCCGAGGTCGAGATCTCCGCGGACCGACCCTTTGTGCTTTACGCCGACGGCGATCCGATCGGCGATCTGCCCGTGCGGGTACGCGCCGTGCACGGCGCGATCTCGGTGCTCGTTCCCAGCGACGCGCCAGGGCAGGATTCGGCGTTCTCATCCGAGCACCTACCCTCTGCGCCGGCCGGCGGATCGATCGCGCCCCAGACATCCTCCTGATGCTCGGCCCGCTCGCACCCAAGCTCGCCCTTGCGCGGGCGGTCGGCGGCGCCTCACGCCTGCGTGGCGGCGGCGCCTCGAGCGCGCCGGGCAAGGTCCTGTTGAAGCTCGCGCCTGATGCGATCTCACGCTTGGGCGCACGACTGCGATACGGCAGTGTGCTGATCTCGGCGACCAACGGGAAGACCACCACCGCGGCGATGATGGCGAGCATCCTCGCGCAGCGGGGCATTCCGATCGTCCACAACAGGGCGGGCGCGAACCTGGACAGCGGGATCGCTTCGACACTGCTCGCCGCCGCGCGCGGGCGCCGCGGCCTCGACGGGGAGCTCGGACTCTTCGAGGTCGACGAGTTCTGGCTGGCCTCAGTCGCCGAGCAGCTGCATCCCCGGGCGATTCTGCTGGGCAACCTCTTTCGCGACCAGCTAGACCGCTACGGCGAGCTGGAGTCGGTGGCGGCTCGCTGGCGCGCCGTGGTGGGAGGCAGTCGGGCAGGTGACTGCGCGCTGGTCCTCAACGCCGATGATCCGCTGATTGCTGACCTCGGCTTCGAGCGCGAACGCGTTCTCTACTACGGCGTGCAGGATGACTCGCTGGCCCTTCCGGGTATGGCGCACGCATCCGATGCCAAGCACTGTCGGCGCTGTGGTGCCCCCTACATCTTCGATTCCGTCTACCTCGGCCACCTCGGCCACTACCACTGTCCGGCCTGCGGTCTGTCCCGGCCGGCGCCGGTCGTGTGGGCTAGCGATGTGCTGCTCGCGGGTGTGGATGCCGCCCACTTCACGCTCCATACACCCGCGGGCGAAGCCGATGTCTCACTCCCCCTCCCCGGGCTCTACAACGTCTACAACGCGCTCGGCGCCGCCGCTCTGGCCACAGAGCTCCAGGTGCCCCTTCAGGACATCGTCGCGGGCCTGCGCCATACGCGTGCCGTCTTTGGCCGGGCCGAGACGGTGACACTCGACCTCTCTGACGAGCTCGGCGCCAAGAGTCGTGAGCTGCGGATCATGCTCATTAAGAATCCCGTCGGCGCAAACGAGGTGCTACGCACACTTGCGCTGGAGCCCGGCGAGCACGATCTGCTTGGTCTCCTGAACGACAACACCGCGGACGGACATGACGTCTCGTGGATCTGGGACGCCGACTTCGAGCTACTCGCCGCCAGGCTGCGACGTGTGACCTGCTCGGGCACGCGTGCGTCAGAGCTTGCGCTGAGACTGAGATACGCCGGTGTCGATGAGCAGCGGATCCATGTCGAGGAGGATCTCGCCAAGGCGCTGCTGCTCGCTGCAGGCGACCGTCCGCAGGATCCACCCGACGCGCCGCTCTACGCGCTGCCCACCTATACGGCCATGCTCTCGCTGCGCGAGCTGCTGCATGCCCGGGGCGAGACCCAGGAGCGGTGGTCCTGAGCATGGCTGACAGCCTCAGCTTGCGCGTCTGTGCGCTCTACCCCGATCTGATGAACATCTATGCCGATCGCGGCAATCTGCTCGTGCTCGAGCGGCGCTGCCGGTGGCGGGGAATCGGCTTCGAGCTCTCCTCCAGCGGACTGGGCGACCCGCTGGATCCCGATGCGCACGATCTGTTCTATATCGGCGGTGGCCAGGATCGCGACCAGCGTCTCTGCGCCGAGGACCTCGTGAGCTTCAAGCGCGAGGCGCTGCATGCGGCCGCCGAGCGGGAGGCCGTCATCATGGGCGTTTGCGGTGGCTACCAGTTGCTGGGCAACTCCTACGAGCTGGGAGCCGGCGAGGAGCTGCCGGGCATCGGCCTGCTCGACATCAAGACCGTCAGGGACTCTGGGCCACGGCTGATCGGCAATATCGCGATCGAGGCGCAGCTGGGCGAGCAAAGCGCTCGCGATGGCAGGCAGCTCGTGCTGGCCGGCTTTGAGAATCACGGCGGACACACCCACCTCGGCGCCGGCGAGCACGCACTTGGCAGGGTGCTTCGCGGCCACGGCAACGACGGACGCAGCGGGCTGGAGGGAGTCCGGCGGGGCAACACCATCGGCACCTACATGCATGGGCCGCTGCTGCCCAAGAACGTCTGGTTCGCCGACTGGCTGATCGCCGCCGCGCTAACGCTCGATCCGCGCGAGCTGGAGCCGCTCCAGGACACCCTCGAGCTCGCGGCTCATCGCAGCGCAAGACGCGCCGCCGGACTCTAGCCGCCTGGCTCCGAGCGCCAGATCGTCCGCAAAATCGGGCGTTGGGCGCTCCGCCCTGCGGCGTGGCGCCTAGGATCATCAAGGCGTGGAGTTCTCCGACTATCAGCACCTCTCGCGCAGCACGGCCGCCTATCCGCGGGAGGCCTGGCTCGCCTATCCCGCCCTCGGCCTGGCGGGTGAGGCGGGCGAGGTCGCCGAGCACGCCAAGAAGACGATCCGTGACGACGAAGGCGTCGTCAGCAAGCAGCGACGCGAGGCGATGAGCAAGGAGCTCGGCGACGTGCTGTGGTACGTCGCCCAGATCGCCACCGAGCTCGAGCTCGACCTCGATGAGATTGCCCAGGCCAATCTGGAGAAGCTGCGCTCACGCCAGCGCCGCGGGGTGCTCTCGGGCAGCGGCGACGAGCGTTAGAGCGACTGTTGCCCTAGACGGCGACCGCGAAGCGCGCAAAGCGAGCGACCATCGGTGCCGGGAGCAGCGCATGCACCCTCACCCCCTCGGGCGTGTCGCGCCGGTCCAGCTCGCCTGCAAGCTCGTGCAGCGCCGCGAGGCTGCCTCCCTCGGCATAGGGCACGAGCAGATCGACCGGTCGCAGGGCTCGGCCCAGATCGGCCTCGATGTGCGCCCCCAGCTGCTCGATCCCCTCTGCGGTGAAGCCGCTCACCAAAACCGCTTGCGGATAGCGCAACCGCAGCTCGTCGCGACCCTCCTCGTCGAGCAGGTCGATCTTGTTGAGGACCAGCAGCCGCGGCCGCTCGTCCGCGCCGATCTCCGCCAGCGTTAGCCTCACCGCCTCGAGCATCGCCTCCTGGTCCTCCTCGGGAGCGGAGCCGTCGAGGACATGGAGAAGCAGATCGGCGCGACGTGTCTCCTCCAGCGTGGCGCCGAAGGCGTCTATCAGCTGATGGGGAAGCTTGCGGATGAAGCCGACGGTGTCGGTCAGCAGATGCCTGCGTCCGGCCAAGCGCAGCGTGCGGGTGCTCGGATCCAGGGTGTGAAAGAGCCGGTCCTGGACACTCACAGCCGCCTCTTCCCCACCGCCGAAGCTTGCGGTGAGCGCGTTCATCAGCGTCGACTTTCCCGCATTTGTATAGCCGGCGAGCGCGACCGATGGCAGCGCTGCGCGCTCACGCTCGGCGCGCATGACCGCCCGCGTGCCCTTGACGTGCTCCAGGCGCCGGCGAAGCGCCGCGATCCGATCGCGCGCCAGGCGTCGGTCGGTCTCGATCTGGCTCTCACCTGGGCCTCTGGTTCCGATCCCGCCGCCGAGGCGCTCGAGGTGGCTCCACAGCCCGCGCATGCGCGCGAGGTTGTACTCCAGTTGAGCGAGCTCGACCTGCAGCTTGCCCTCGGCACTGGAGGCATGGGCGGCGAAGATGTCAAGGATCACAGCGGTGCGGTCGATCACCGGCAAGCCCAGAGCCTCCTCGAGGTTGCGCTCCTGGCGGGGGCTCAGCTCATCGTCGGCGACGATCAGGTTCGCATCGCACTCGCTCGCTGCCAGTTTCGCCTCCTGCACCTTGCCAGGCCCCAGATAGCTGTTGGGGTGGGCCCTGTCCCGACGCTGCACCACTGTCCCCACAACCGCGACGCCCGCCGTCGCCAGCAGCTCGCCGAGCTCCAGGACGCTCTCATCCTCGCCGCTGGGCAGCGCCGCGATGATCAGCGCCCGCTGACGGGCGCGCGGCGGCACGCTGGACCTGACGGCGGTGCGGCTGCGATCCATTCACTCTCAGTCTAGAGCCGGTTTCGTCCTGAGCCGACAGCGAGCTCGCCGGCGAGCTCTATGCTCCGCCGAGCTTCGCTAGCCGCTGAACGGCCTCCGCCAGGCGAGCATCGGGCGTGGTGAGCGAGATCCGAAACCAGCCCTCTCCGCTCGGGCCGTAGGCACTGCCCGGCGAGATCACGACCGCTGCCTCTTCCAGGACGTGCTCGCAGTAGGCGATCGAGCTCTCAAACCCCTCAGGCACGGGCGCCCAAACGTAGATCGTCCCCTTTGGCACTGTCACATGGACGCCAGCCTTGGCCAGGCCCTCGCAGACGAGGTCGCGCCTGATGGTGTAGAGCTGGTTCATCGAAGCCACCTCCGCGTCCGCATCTGGTGTGAGCGCCGCCACACCGGCGAGCTGAACCGCCTCGAACAGGCCGGAATCGATGTTGGTCTTCAGATGCCAGTAGGCCTCGATTGCATTGGCGTTGCCCAGCAGGGCGGCACAGCGCCAGCCGGTCATGTTGTAGCCCTTGGAGAGTGAGAAGACCTCGATGCCGACCTCCTTGGCACCGGGCGTCGCCAGGAACGATGGCGCTCTGTAGCCGTCATAACAGATCTCTGAATAGGCGTTGTCGTGCACCACGAGAATCTCGTACATACGGGCGAAGTCCACGACACGCTCGAAGAAGCCCTCCGGCGCGACGGCGCCGGTCGGATTGTTCGGATAGTTGAGGTACATCAGCTTGGCTCGCTCGGCCTCATCGGCCGAGATCGCATCGAGGTCGGGGACGAATCCGAGCTCGGGCACCAGCGGCATGACGAGTGCCTGTGCACCGGCCAGCAACGGCCCCGCGGTGTAGACCGGATATCCGGGGTCTGAGGCCAGCGCGAGATCACCGGGATCCAGGAAGGCGAGGTTGAGGTTGAAGATCGCCTCCTTGGCTCCGATCGCCGGCATGATTTCCTCGGCAGGATCGACCTGCACATCGAAGCGCCTGGCATAGAAGTCGCTCAACGCCTGCCTGAAATCGGCCCGCCCTCGGTTGGAGGGATAACGATGGGTCTCGGGCTCACTCACGGCCTCCTGCATCGCCTCGACGATCAGCGCGGGGGTCGGCCTGTCCGGGTCGCCGATGCCCAGGCTGATCACATCGACGCCGGCGGCCTTGCGTTCGGCGATCTTGCGCTCGAGCTCTGCGAAGAGGTAGGGCGGGATGCGACTCAGGCGCTCACTCGGTCTCATTTAGCTCCTTTACGAAGGCGTCGCTGAGGCATCCCTCGAAGATGGGACGCGCCCAGCCGGTCAGGTACACACGCAGATCATCCTGCACCTCGACCTCGAGCTCGCCACCGTCCAGGAGCACCGTGACGGTGCCGGTGCCGGTGTCTTTGAGTAGATGGGCGATTGCAGCGCCGCTGGCCCCGGTTCCGGAGGAGAGTGTCTCCCCCGCGCCACGCTCGAAGATCCTCGCCCTGATGCTCCCGGGAGATCCTCGATCCAACGGCGTATACCAAGAGACGTTCGTGCGGTTGGGAAAGTCGGGATGGCCTTCGATCTCGGGCCCGAGTGCCGCGAGGTCGAGCTCCTGCAGCTCGGCGAGGTCTTGCACCTCGATCGCGCACTGCGGGTTGCCGATCGAGACGTGCTGGAAGCGCCAGGCTCGCCCTGCGGCGCTCAGCTGTGCCCCACCGTCGGGAGGACCGCCTGGGAAGTCCTTGGAGTGAAGGCTCGCCCGGCCCATGTCCACACGGCAGCTCTCAGGCCCGGTGATCGTCGGACGGATCTCACCTGCGGGCGTCTCGATCGAGAAGGCATCCTGGTCGGTCCAACCGCGCCGGCGCAAGTAGAGGATCGCCTCGCGAGCGCCGTTGCCCGAGAGCTCAGCCTCCGAGCCGTCGGGATTGAAGATCCTCAAGCTGGCCACCATGCCCGGGCTCTGGGGATGCGAGAGCAACAGCACGCCGTCGGCGCCGACTCCGAAATGAGCGTCACAGAGTTGTCGTATGCGCCCCGCTGTGAGCTCGAAGGCGAGCCGGTCGCGCTCGATGATCAGGTAGTCGTTTCCCAGCGCTTGCCACTTCTCGAATCTCATCGGCGCAACCTCATCGGGCGGAATCTCATAGGCGATCGCAGTCTAGGATCTCTGCGGCCACCTCGCCGCTGTCGCGGCCGGTCACGTCGATCGTGTGGATGCCTGCAAGCTTGCGCATCCACGTAAGCTGACGTCTGGCGTAGTTGCGAGTCCTGCGCTTCATCGCCTCGACATCGCCTGCGAGCAGCTCCTGGAAGCCCAATGCCTTGCGGGCGGTGCCGCTGGCGCCCGCACGATGAGCCTCGAGCACCTCCTCGCGCACACCGCTCTCGAGCATCTGTCCGACCCGCGCGTCGATGCGCTCATAGAGCGCGTCGCGCTCCATCACCAGGCCCACCAGCAGCGTGGGATGGCGCATCTCGGCGGTCCACAGCTGTGAGGGCCCCTCGGGCGGCTCGAGCTCGCCTGCGTCGAAGAGCTCCAGCGAGCGGACGATCCGCTGGCGGTCGCCTGGATCGATCTCCGCTGCTGCCCAGGGCGCGCGCTGCGCGAGCAGGGCGTGGAGCGCCGGGGCGCCCTGCAGCTCCAGCTCTCTGATCCAGCGCTCGCGCAACCCTGCGGGCGGCGGCGGGCGCAGAGCAAGGTCGCTGAGCGCGGCGCGTAGGTAGAGGCCCGTGCCGCCCACCACGATGGGTGCTCTGCCCTGTTCGAGCAATGCGTCGATCTCGGCGTGAGCGAGCTCGGAGTACTGGCCTGCGCTGAAGCTCGCATCCAGCGGCAGGAAGGAGATGAGCCGATGCTCCAGCAGGCTGAGCTGCTCGCTGGAGGGCACTCCCGTGAGCAGCTCCAGACCCCGGTAGACCTGCAGCGCGTCGGCGGAGACGGCGACCGGCTCCAGCCCTCGCTCCCGCAGAGGGTCCGCGAGCGCGATGGCCACGTCGGTCTTGCCGACGCCCGTCGGTCCGAAGAGGGCGATGACCGTTCTTCTGTTGGTTTTGCTCGGTGGATGCTCGCTCACTCAAACCAGTATCCCCGAGCGCTCCATCGGCCTTCTGGATGGAGCGGACCGCCATGCGGGGGCTTCGCATAGGCTCCTCCGATGCAACTCTCTGGCTCGACTGTGTTGCTCACCGGCGCCACCGGTGGGATCGGCGATGCGATCGCCCGTGATCTGCGCCGAAAGGGCGCAAGTCTCATCCTCACCGGACGCCGGACCGATGTGCTCGAGCCGCTGGCCGAGGAGCTCGATGCGCGTGCCGTGGCGATCGACCTGAGCGAGCCGGCCGAGGTCGAGCGTCTAATCAGTGAAAGCGGTGAGGTTGACATTCTCATTGCCAACGCCGCGCTGCCTGGCTCAGGGCGCCTGGAGAGCTTCACGGCCGAGCAGCTCGATCGCGCGCTCGATGTCAACCTGCGTGCTCCGATCATACTGGCGCATGCCCTTCTGCCGGCGATGCTCCAGCGCGGTGCAGGGCACCTGCTGTTCATGTCCTCGCTCGCGGGCAAGGCAGCCAGCCCCGGCAGCTCCATCTACAACGCGACCAAGTTCGGGCTGCGGGGCTTCGCCGCAGGTCTGCGCGCCGATCTGCATTCCAGCCCCATCGGCGTCTCCTGCGTGTTCCCTGGGTTCATCCGGGATGCCGGGATGTTCGCTGACTCAGGCGTGAAGCTGCCTCCTGGAGTCGGCACTCGCACGCCCCAGGATGTAGCGAGAGCCGTGGTCAGGGCGATCGAGCACAATCGCGGCGAGATCGACGTTGCCCCACTCCCACTGCGCACGGGAACGATGTTCGCCGGACTCGCTCCTGAGATCGCCGCGCTCGTCGCGCGCAAGAGCGGCGGCGAGCAGATCTCCTCCTCGATCGCGAGCAGCCAGCGCGCCAAGCGCTAGAACAAGGTCTCCTGAGTGCCGCCGAGCGAGCGCTCCACGGACACGGGCGAGCCCGGCTGCATCCCTCTGAACATCCGAGAGCCGGGGAAGCGCCCGCGGCCACGCACCAGGCTCGCGAGACGTTCGCGTTCCCCCGCCGGGGCATAGGCGCCTGCGCGATAGAGCTGTCGATAGCGCACGAGCAACTCGGGGCGATGTTCGCCCAGCCAGCCCATGAAGATGTCCTTGACCTCGCCGCGCAGGTGTAGCGTCGCGCTGCCGATCCTGGTTGCACCTGCATCGATCGCCCCCTGCAGCAGGGGCTCCAGCTGCTCGGGTGAGTCGTTGATTCCCGGCATCAAGGGCGCGATCAACACTCCTGTCGGTATGCCCGCCCGATTGAGAGCGGCGACCGCCTCCAGGCGCGCTCGGGGGTGGGGTGTGTGCGGCTCGGTTTCCCTCCAGGCCTTCTCGTCGAGAGTGGGAATCGACAGGCAGGCGCTGATCTCGGTCCGCTGCGCAACCTGCAGCATCAGCTCCAGATCGCGCAGCAGCAGCGGCGACTTGGTCAATACGGAGCATGGGTTGCCAGCATCGCGCAGCGCCTCCCAGATCCCCTGCATCAGCCTGTAGCGACCCTCGACCCATTGATATGGGTCGGTATTGGTCCCCAGCGCGATGTGCTCGCCCTTCCACGAAGGCCGTGCGAGCTCGGCTCGCAGCACCTCGGGCACGTTGACCTTGACGACGATCTCCCGCTCGAAGTCACGGCCGGCGTCGAAGTCGAGGTATTTGTGTGTGGGCCTGGCGTAGCAGTAGGTGCACGCATGCGTGCAGCCCCTGTACGGGTTGATCGTCCACCGGAATGGCATCCGGGACTTGGTGGGAACGCGGTTGAGCGCCGAGCGGGCCTGGACCTCGTAGAAGCGCGTCTCGAGCGCCTCGGGAGCGTCGAAGCGTCTGATTACCGCTTCCTCGCGATATCCGGGGAGCCTCCCCTGCTCCTGCTCTTCGACCTTGAGGTTGTCCCAGCGCACGAACGTATGTTCGCATACGGCCGGGACGGGTGAAGCTCCGCCAGCGTCAGCCGGCTCGCGCCAGCAGCAGCTCCTCGCCTGCGAGCGTCTGGCTCGTGGCTGAGTCGATGCGCACCTGAGTCAGCTCTCCCGGTGTGGCGAGTCCTGCAAAGTTGACGACCTTGTTGTGCCGCGTGCGTCCGCGCAGGCGCTCTGGATCTGTACGCGAGGGCCCTTCGACCAGCACCTCCAAAGTGCGTCCCAGGAAGCGCTGACCTCGCTCGCGGGCCCGTCGCTGAACCGCCTCGATGAGCCTCTCCATACGGGCCACCTTCACCGGGTGCGGGACGACATCCTCGCTGAGCAACGCTGCCGCTGTACCTCGGCGCGGCGAGAAGTTGAAGGTGAAGGCGCTGTCATATCCGACCTGCTCGATGATCTGCAGCGTCTGCTCGAAATCGTCCTCGCTCTCGCCAGGGAAGCCGACGATGATGTCGGTGCTCAGAGCGATGTCGGGTACGTGCTCGCGGATCAGGGCGACCCTGTCCAGGTAGCGCTCGCGGTCGTAGGTGCGACGCATCGCCTTGAGAATGCGACTCGAGCCCGACTGCAGCGGTAGGTGGATGTGCTCGCAGAGGGATGGCAGCTCTGCGTGCGCCCTGATCACGTCCTCGCGCATGTCCTTGGGGTGAGGGCTGGTGTAGCGGATGCGCTGCACTCCGTCGATCGCGTCGATCTCGCCGAGCAGCTCGGCGAAGCTCTGGGGCCGTCCGTTGACGCGCAGATCGCGCCCATATGAGTTGACGTTCTGGCCCAGCAGTGTGATCTCGCGCACCCCGTCTGCAGCCATCGCCTCAGCCTCCGCGACCAGCTCCGCCAGTGGGCGGCTCACCTCCCGCCCACGCGTGCTGGGCACGATGCAATAGGAGCAGTTGCAGTTGCAGCCCACGCTGATCTGCAGCCAGCCCTGGAAGAGCCGCTCGCGGCGGGCAGGCAGCCTGCCGGTGAAGCCCTCGAACTCGAAATATCCCTGCGCGCTGAGCGAGTCGCTGGTGAGGAACTCAGCGAGCTTGTGCACCTGGCCCGGGCCGAAGGCGACATCGACGAACGGGAAGCGCTGGAAGACCTCCTCCTTGACCGACTGCGCCCAGCAGCCCCCCACCCCTACGATCCGGGTTGGGTCTTCCCGGCGCAGGCGCTTGGCCTCGCCGAGGTGAGAGATGAAGCGACTGTCGGCCGCCTCGCGGATCGAGCAGGTGTTGAAGAGGATCAGGTCGGCCTGCTCGCGCTCGGGCACCTCGGTGTAGCCGAGCGAGTCGAGCATCCCCTTCATACGCTCGGAGTCGTGCTCGTTCATCTGACAGCCGAACGTGGTCAAGTGGTAGCGCTTCATCACCAAAGGGTAACCCCCTTACGATGCGGCCAGGGCCAGCGACCGGCCTCTGAGACCGCGCGACGGCCTACGCTGCAGCGCGTTCTGCTGCGGGCGCCTCAGGCGCGGAGGCCTTCACGGACGCCGGCTCGTCCTCGGCGCGCTCGATTGGCGTGACCTTGTCGGCACCGAGCCCCAGTGCGGCATAGATCTTCGTCTCTATCTCCTTGGCGATGCGCGGATTTTCCTCGAGATATGTCTTGGCGTTGTGACGGCCCTGGCCGAGTCGTTCGTTGCCATATGCGAAGAACGAGCCCGACTTGGAGACGATGTTGTGCTCCAGTCCAAGGTCGATCAGGCAACCTGCGGTCGAGATCCCCTTGCCGAACTCGATGTCGAATTCGGCTTGGCGGAACGGAGCGGCGACCTTGTTCTTGACGACCTTGACCCGCACGCGGTTGCCGACCGCCTCGGTGCCGTCCTTGAGCGTCTCGATGCGCCTGATGTCCAGGCGCTGGGAGGCGTAGAACTTGAGCGCCCGCCCTCCCGGCTGGGTCTCGGGCGAGCCGAACATGACCCCGACCTTTTCGCGGATCTGGTTGGTGAGAATGCAGAGCGTCTGCGTGCGGTTGAGGTTGCCGGCGAGCTTGCGCATCGCCTGAGACATCATCCGCGCCTGCGCACCGACGGTCTGGTCGCCCATCTGTCCCTCCAGCTCCACGCGCGGCGTGAGGGCGGCGACGGAGTCGATCGCCACCACGTCGACCGCGTTGGAGCGCACGAGCATGTCCGCAATCTCCAGCGCCTGCTCGCCGTAGTCGGGCTGGGAGACGAGCAGCTCGTCGATGTCCACACCGATAGTCTTGGCATAGAGCGGATCCATTGCATGCTCGGCGTCGATGAAGGCGCACACGCCACCGAGCTTCTGCGCTTCGGCGAGCACGTGATAGATGAGCGTGGTCTTGCCCGATGACTCCGGGCCGAACACCTCCACGATGCGTCCCTTGGGGACGCCACCGATGCCGAGCGCGAGGTCGAGCGACAGCGCGCCCGTGGGAATCGCATCGCAGCGCACCTGTGCACCCTCATCGCCCATGCGCATGACCGAGCCCTTGCCGAACTCTCGCTCGATCTGTGTGAGAGCGCCCTTCAGCGCGGCGTCGCGCGCCTTGGCGGCCTTCTCCTGCTCTTGATCGCTGACGGGCATCGCATACTCCTCCAAGATCGAGTTGAGCGGATGAATCTAGCCCCGGCTTCGGACGGAACAAATGTTCGTATCGATCGGCGCCCCCGACAGGTGACAGACAGCCCTGCCGGCGCTCACCGTGAGACGAGCGCGCACGTCTCGAGCGCCTCGTAGCGGGCGCCCTCGGGAGCGAGCAGCGAGCGGTAGAACACGAGGGCCTCGGGCGCGAATGTGATGGACGGTGTGGCGGCCAGGCGCCGGCCACCGGTCATGTCGGGATCGCTCGCCCCGCTCCTGCCGACGCGGGCGACGGTCAGGTGCGGCCTGTAGCGCCGCCGCTCCGGTTGGAAGCCGCAGGCCTCCGCAAGCGCCCGAAGAACATCCTGGCGCAGATCCGCGAGGCCTCCGGTGTCGTCGTGAAGTTCGATCGCCAGCGCGCGCGGGCGCCGCGGCGGCAGCCACAAGGGAGCTCCGAGCGTGAGCTCGCCGACCGGTGCAGGGTCGAGCGCTCGCAGCGCAGCGGCGATCGGCTCGATCTCACCAACGGGCCTGCTGCCCAGGAAGCAGAGCGTCACGTGCATCGTCTCGGGATCCAGCAGGCGCAGCGTCGGCGTGGCACCCACGCGCGCGCGTGGCCCTCCCACGGAGCTTCGTGCCCAGCTCGCCAGCTCCAGATACACCTCCGCCGGAGCGTCGACGGCGACGAACAGTCGCGCTGCCGTGGTGGCGCTCATGCCTGCGCGTGTGCGCCCTCGGCGTCATGCTCGTCGTGCTCGCCCATCAGCAAGCGCCTGATCAGATGCATCGCCACCGTGGTCGTCCGCTCGCGCACGGCGGCGCGTCCTCCGGGCAGCTTGACCGAACGGGTGAGCTGCCCGTCCGGACCCGCGACGCTGAGCCACACCAACCCCACCGGCTTGGCCTCACTGCCACCGTCGGGGCCCGCGATCCCGGTGACGCCCACCCCGATGTCGGCGTGCAGGCGCGAGCGCGCGCCGGCGGCCAGCGCCCGGGCCACCTCGCCAGAGACGGCTCCACTGCGATCGATCACACTCGGATCCACCCCCGCCTGCTCGATCTTCGCCGAATCGGAGTAGACCACGAGCCCTCCTTGCATGTATGCCGAAGCGCCGGGCAGGTCGGTGAGACGTCCCGCGAGCATCCCGCCGGTGCAGGACTCGGCGGTGGCGATCCTCAGCGCCCGGGAGCGCAGCTCATTCGCGATCAGCTCGTCGATCGAGCGCCCGTCGTCGGAGAAGAGCTCCTTGGGATGTCTCGCGCGCACGAACCGCTCGAATGCCGTGTAGTCCTCCTGCGCATCGGGCTCGTAGCGCGTGCTCACATCGAGCTCGCCGCGATGCAGGCAGGTGGTGATCTCCAGCCGTTCGAGCTCTACACCCGCGCCCGGCGCCTCGCGCAGCGTCTTGGCGATCTCGGACTCGGGGATGCCGAACAGCAACAGCGTCCCGCGACGGTAGGCCACGGCGGAGCCGATCGCGGCCTTGAAGGCAGCGGTCAGCACTCCCTGCGCCCACATCGGCTGCAGCTCGCGTGGCGGTCCGGGCAGCACCAGGACCGTCGGGCCCTCTCCTGGACCAGCAGGCGCCACCACCAGTCCGGGCGCCGTGCCAACCGGCGCGAGCACGGTGGCCCCCTCCGGGATCGTCGCCTGCTTGCGATTTCCGACCTTCACCGCCTCGAGGTCCACGTTCGGCCAACGCTTTGCCAGTGGGCGCAGGATCTCGGCGATGCGCTCCTGCAGCGCCTCGTCCAGCACCATCGCAAGTCCGCAGAACTCGGCGACCACCTCGGCGGTGAGATCATCGGCTGTGGGGCCGAGGCCGCCGCTGGTGACGATCAGGCTCATGCCGGCGTCCCGCATGCAGCGCAGTGCCGCCAGCATGTCCTCGGGCCTGTCGCCGACGATCTCGATCCGGGCGAGGTCGAGACCGAGCTCATCTAAGCGCGCGGCGAGCCAGGGCCCGTTGCGATCCGTGACCCTGCCGGAGAGCACCTCGGTGCCGGTCACGAGTATGCCTGCGCGCGGGTTCATTTGCAGGTCGGCTGCTGCGCTGGCGCCAACGCTCGGCGACCGGCCCTGGTGATCGAGTAGCCGATCGCCTGACTCGAGGGCGCAACCGTGCGGAGCGTCCCGTCGATGTAGAGATTCACGGCATTGTTGCCGAGCGTGAGCTCGAAGCGCTTGGCGTGATAGACGCCACGTCTTTCGCCCGGCTGCAGGATGATCCCCGGAACCAGCTTACGTTCGCCTTCGCCGAGCAGGCAGACATAGACGGCGGCCGTCGGCGAGATCGAGACCGCCACGCTCTCCGGCTGTGCACCGCCACCAAGCCGGCCGACGGCGCCGGTTCCACTCCGACGATGGCGATCGCCCAACCGGGAGGCGTGCGAATGCGAGCTCGCGACGGTGTGTTTGGCAGGGGTGCCTTTGCCGGAGACCAGCCCCACCACCAGCAGCACGATCACGACACCGACGACACCGAGCGCGATCACGTAACCGCGTGATGGAGGCGGTTCGCCGGTGCGCTGGCGCTGGCGGGGAGTCGAGACCACCGGCCCTGAGATCTCCGTGCGGTCGAGCTCGCTGGGCGCCTCCCAAACACGCTTGTATTCCTCCACCAGCGCCTTGCCGTCGAGGTCGAGCGCACGGGCATAGGTGCGTAGGAAGCTCTTGACGAAAGTGGGCCCGGGCAGCAGATCCCACTCCTCATTCTCGAGCGCCCTCAGGTACTTGGCCCTGATCTTGGTCTGGGCCTCGATCTCGGACACGTCGATACGCGCGCGCATGCGCGCTTCGCGCAGCGTTGCACCGATCTCGGGCATCTCCGCGAGAAGGCTAGACGCTTATGGCTCGACTGGGGTAGGCTGTCCGTCCATACTCGCCAGTATTCGTGGCAGCTCGGCCTCGCTGACGAGCACCTGGCGGGGCTTTGAGCCCTCGTATCCGGAGATCACGCCGCGACGCTCGAGCATGTCGATCAGGCGCCCAGCCCTCGTGTAGCCCAGCCTCAGCCTGCGCTGCAGCATCGAGGTGGAAGCCGTCTGCATCTCGGCCACGAGCACGATCGCGTCTCGCAGCAGCGGATCCTCGTCGGGGTCCAGCTCATCGGGAGATCCATCCTCGCTCTCACGTGGCTCGGCCTCCGCAAGCAGCTCCTCCCGCAGCTCCGGCTCGCCCTGCCGGCGCCAGAAGTCCGTCAGCTTGGCGATCTGGGCCTCGTCGATGTAGGCGCCCTGGATGCGCTGCAGACGTGAGGAACCGATCGGCGAGAACAGCATGTCCCCCTGCCCGAGCAGCGACTCGGCGCCGTTCTGATCGAGGATCACCCGCGAGTCCGTCTGCGAGGAGACCGAGAAGGCGATGCGCGACGGTACATTCGCCTTGATCATCCCCGTGATGACATCCACCCGCGGGCTCTGGGTGGCGAGCACGAGGTGGATGCCGACGGCCCGCGCCTTCTGGGCGAGGCGGATGATCGAGTCCTCCACGTCAGCGGGCGCGACCATCATCAGATCGGCGAGCTCGTCGATCACGCAGAGGATGTAGGGCAGCGGCGCTTCGCCGCGCTTGGAGCGAACCTGGTTGAGCTCCGGCAGCCCACGGGTGCGCGCCAGTCGCATCGTCCCGTAGCGCTGCTCCATCTCCTTGACGAGGTTCTGCAGCGCATTGGCGGCCATCCGCGGGCTCGTGATGACCGGAGTGAGCAGATGCGGGATCGACTCGTAGTGGTTGAGCTCGACCTGCTTCGGGTCCACGAGCACGAGACGCACGTCGTGTGGGGTGGCGCGCAGGAGCACGCTGGCCAGCATCGCGTTGACGGCGCCGGACTTGCCCGCTCCCGTGGTCCCTGCCACCAGCAGGTGGGGCATCTTGGCGAGATCGGCGCCGATCGCCTTGCCGGCAACGTCCTTGCCCAACCACACCGTCAACGGCGACCAGTCCGCCGGGGGTCGCTGGAAGACATCGCCGAGGCGCACGATCCGGCGCTTGGCGTTGGGCACCTCTACCCCAACCGCCTGCTTGCCCGGGATCGGCGCGAGAATCCTGATGTCCGTGGCCGCCAGCGCGTAGGCGAGATCGTCCTTGAGCTGAGCCACCTTGCCGACCTTCGTGCCAGGCGCCAGACGCAGCTCATAGCGGGTGATGTGGGGACCCGTGACGGTTCCAATCACTCGCGCCTGAACGCCGAAATGGCTCAGCGTCTCGACCAGATTGGCAGCAATCTTCCCCTGTCCCGCCGTATCGGGACGCGACTGCTCTGCGGTCGAGCGGGCCAGCAGGTTCTTCGCCTCAGGCAGATCCCAGGCGAAGTCCGGGTCATCGGTGACGACGTTGCGCAACCTCCCCTGCGGGGTGAGCGCATCTGCGGGCAGCTCCGGTGGTGCATCGACGTCGGCCGGCTCCGGTGCATGCTCCTCTTGGGGCGGATCCTCGCTCTCGGCAAGCGCTTCGGCCTCGAATGGCTCCTCGTCCCATGACCGGGCGCTATCGCTAGATGCCTGATCGAGCGAAGGCGCTTCGACGTGGGTGGCACGCACGATCAGCTTCTCAGGATCCGGTTCGGGGGGCTGCAGGGACAACGGCCGCCCGTCTTCCTCGAGCTCCGGGTGTGTCTCCTCGCCGGTCAAGGACGGCTCGGCGGCCAGGCGCCGGCGCACGATTCTCGTGCTGTCGGCGATCCCGGTGCCCGTCGCCTTGAGCACACCGGCAAGCGAGGCCCCTGTGAGCAGAATGACGCCGACAAGGAAGAGGAAGATGACGAGGATGTCGACTCCGAGCTGCTGCACCAGCCTGTGGGCGATCTGGTAGAGGCCCTCACCGATCAGGCCGCCGTGATGGGCAAGGAACGCAGAGGACCATCGGTCCTGGACGCCATGGCCGCCAGAGCTCACGCCCAGGGTCCCGGCGGCGAGCGCGAGCACGATCGCAGTGGCCAGCGAGATGCCACCGGTGCGCAGCGGTCTCATCGACGGCAGTACCGGCGCGAGCAGCAGCCCCCCACCAACGGCCACCAGTGCGATCGGCGCAAAGACACGTCCCTTGCCCACGCCCCAGCCGAGCGCCACAGCCAACCCGTGACCCACCCGGCCGCCGTTCCAATCGCCGTAGAGGACGAAGCCCATGAAAACCCCCACCGCGATCAATCCAAGGCCGAGCACGTCCCGTTGGCGGCGGTCGAGCACCGGCATGCGCATCGGCCACCCCGGGGTGAATGTCAGCAGGCCGGCGCGGCGCGTCCTTCGACGACGCCGTGCATGTCCACCGGTGGAGCGTCTGGGGGCGGGTTTGCGGTTGGTGCGCTTGCGATTGCTTCTGGTTGCCATTCTGTGGGCACAGGCTTCGACGCTGGAGGCCTGGAACCTGCGGGATCGGATGGATGTACTTGCTGAGCATACCATGGTATACATAAAATGTATATACTGGCAGTACTACGTCGGGGACGCCGACTTCCGTCGCTGTTAGACACCCTTTAGTGTGAGGCGCTAGACCACAGCAAGCGCGATGAACGATTTCTCCCGTCCCCCACGCGTCCTGGTCGTCGAGGATGACGAGGACATCGCCGAAGTCCTGCAGCGCTCGCTGCGCATGGAGGGCTATGAGGTGCGTACCGCCGCCGACGGCAGGCTGGCGCTCGAGCACGCGCGCTCCTTCACACCCGACCTGGTGATTCTCGATCTTGGACTACCTGGGATCGACGGACTGGAGGTCGCGCGTACCCTGCGCGAGGGGGACGATCTTCCGATTCTGATCCTGACCGCGCGCGATGCCGTCGAGTCGCGCGTGGCAGGGCTGGACTCTGGAGCCGACGACTATCTCGTCAAGCCGTTCGAGCGCCAGGAGCTGCTCGCCCGCATCCGCGCGCTGCTGCGACGCCGTCCACCGCGCGGCTCGACGCCGTTGCGAGTCGGCGATCTCTCGCTCAACGTCGATACGCACGAGGTGCTTCGCGGGGAGCGCCCCATGGAGCTCACCCAGCGCGAGTTCGAGCTGCTCGAATACCTGATGCGCAACGAGCGGATCGTGATCTCCCGCCAGCGACTGCTCGACGAGGTCTGGCAGTACGACCCGTTCTCGGCGACCAACACGATCGAGGTGTTCGTCTCCAACCTGCGACGCAAGCTCGAGGCGGGCGGCGAGCCCCGCCTGCTGCACACGATCCGAGGGGCGGGCTACGTCCTTCGCGCATAGCCTGCTCGCTGCGCCACGGCGCAGCTGGGATCGGGTCTCGAGCACCTTCGATCGGCTCCCGATCCGCACCCGTCTCGCCGGTGTCTCGGCGCTGCTGACGTTCACGATCCTGTGCGCCTTCGCGGTGGCGGTCGGCTCGCTCACAGTGCATCGGATCCGCTCGGACTTCTACCGCGAGGTCACCGCCACGGCCGCAGAGCTGCCCAACCAGATCGATGTCTACGTCGACCCGATCACCTACCGGGTCGTCGCGATCGAGCCACATCTGGACGCACTCACCGAGAACCATGCGGTCATCAGGCTGCTCACGGAAGGCGGCTCGGTACTGCAACAGTCCCCCGCCAACGCGCCCTCGTTCGGGCCCGCTCAGCTGAGACCCCAAACGATCGACGGCTACCTCGTGGTCAGTCACGTGGCGGTCGTTCGGATCAACGGGAGCGGCGAACCCGTCGGCAAGTACTTCATCCAGTACGGCCGCAGCCTCGCGAGCGTCGACGCCACGATCGCACGGGTCGAGCTGCTGCTCTTCGTCGGTGTGCTGGCAGGCGCCGGCCTGGCCCTGCTGGCGGGAATCGGGATCGCGCGCAGGGCGATGTCGCCGATCGCCGAGCTCACACGCACCGCCGAGGAGATCGCCCAGACCCGCGACCCCAGCCGCAGCGTGCCCCAGCCCCAGGCCGATGACGAGGTCGGCGAGCTAGCGCGGACTCTGCAGGGCATGTTGCGAGAGCTCGACTCCGCACACGCCGAGACCGAAGCGACACTCGCACGTCAGCGGCAGTTCGTCGCTGACGCCTCCCACGAGCTGCGGACACCGCTGACCAGCGTGCTCGCCAACCTGGAGCTGCTTGTCGACCGATCGGAGATCGGCCAGCTGCCCGGCGACTTGGGGGAGGCGGCGCACTCCGCGCTGCGCTCATCGCGGCGGATGCGTCGGCTCGTGGCCGACCTGCTGCTGCTCGCACGCAGCGATGTGGGCGGTGTGGTGCGGCGCGAGCCGGTCGATCTTGCCCGGGTCGCCGTGGAGGCCGCGGCGGAGCTGGGGCCGGTGAGCGCCAACCATGAGATATCGCTCGACGTGCGGCCCGCGATCGTGCTGGCCTCTTTGGACGAGCTGCTGCGGCTGGCGATCAACCTGATCGAGAACGCCCTGCGCCACACACCGCCGGGTACCGAGATCCGCATCGTGACCGACATATCTCCCGACGGCAGTGCAAGATTGATGGTCGAGGACGACGGGCCGGGCGTCCCCGAGCGTCTGCTCTCCACGATGTTCGAGCGCTTTGTCCGCGGCGCCGGCGACCGCGGCGGCTCCTTCGGGCTCGGACTGGCGATCGTCCGCGCCGTCACCGAGTCCCACGGCGGCGAGGTCACCATCGAGCACACCCATCCTCAGGGCGCCGACGGGTCACCGGCCTACGGCGCACGCTTCATCGTGCGCCTCCCAGCGAAGGATGTGCAGGATCGGCACGGCTCGGCCCTCACGCCGCCCGCCGTGCTTTCCACCCCCAGCTAGACCTCCACCACCACCGGCAGAACCATCGGGCGGCGTTTCAGCCGCTCATAGACGAGCGCGGCCATGTCGTCGTGGAGCGCCTGCTGGAGCAGGTCGACCTCTCTGATCTCCTCCGCGGCACACCGGCGCAGCGTGTCTTCGACGCTCACGCGGATCTCACCGACCAGCTCACCCGCCTGATCCATGAACGGCACGCCCCGAAAGATCACCTCCGGGTCAGCGACCGACTCGCCGTCCTGCTCGGCGATCGTGACCACCACGATGAAGATGCCATCCGCGGAGAGCATGCGCCGATCGCGCAGCGCCACGTCCGCCAGCTCGCCGATCTCCACGCCGTCGACGAACACCATGCCGGCCTGCTCGCGCTCGGCGAAGCGCGCACCGCGCTCGTCGATGTGCAGGGGCAACCCGTTCTCTCCATGAAAGACATCCTCAGGGGCGATCCCGACCGCCTCCGCCAGCTCAGCATGCATCCGCAAGCGCTTGAAGTCACCGTGGAAGGGCATGACGTAGCGGGGTTTGGTGAGGTTGATCATCAGCTTGACCTCCTCCGCATAGCCGTGCCCGGAGGCGTGGACAGGCGCCTCGCGGGGAGTCACGACCTCGCAACCTATGTGGTAGAGCCGATCGATCGTCTCGTTGACGGCCCGCTCGTTGCCAGGGACCGGCGTTGCGGAGAACACGACCGTGTCGCCCTCGTGCAGCGAGACCTGCGGATGGTCGCGGTAGGCCATGCGGCGCAGCGCCGAGAGCGGCTCCCCCTGGGAGCCGGTCGAGATGATCACGATGCGCTCGTCGGGGAAATCCTCGATCTCACGCGGACCGACGAGCATGCCGTCCGGCACCTCTATGTGGCCGAGCGTGCGGCCGATCCCGACGTTCTTGCGCATCGAGCGACCGACAAGCGCCACCTTGCGATCGAGCGCGGCGGCGGCATCCACCACCTGCTGGACCCTGTGGATGTTCGAAGCGAAGCTGGTGACCACGATGCGACCCTCACAGCGAGCGAAGACCTCCTCGAGATGACCGCCGACAACCGACTCCGAGGGCGAGAAGCCGCTGCGATCGACGTTGGTTGAGTCGCCGCACAGCAGCAGCACGCCCTCGCGCCCCAGTTCCGCCAGGCGCGAGACGTCCGCGGGCGAGTTGTCCACCGGCGTCTGGTCGAACTTGTAATCGCCGGTGATCAGCACGGTACCGAGGTCGGTTCCCAGCGCCACCGCACTCGAATCCGGGATCGAGTGCGTCATGTGGACCAGCTCCATCTGGAATGGCCCGAGCTCGATCGTCTCGCTCGCAGCGAGCGCAATCAGCTCGACGTCACTGAGACGGTGCTCTTCGAGCTTGGAGCGAGCCATCGCAATCGTCAGTCCACCTCCGTAGACGGGTGGCAGATGGGTAGCCCCCAGCTCACGCACCACCCATGGCAGCGCGCCGAGGTGGTCCTCATGGCCGTGCGTTACGACGATCGCCTCGATGTCGCGCGCCCGCTCGCGCAGGTAGGAGAAGTCGGGCAGCACCAGGTCGATGCCCACCATCTCGGGTGTGGGGAAGCGCAAGCCGACATCGACCACCACGATGCGCCCGTCGTACTCGACGACGGTCATGTTCTTGCCTATCTCTCCAAGCCCCCCCAGGGGCAGGACGCGCAGCCCGCTCACGCGCCACTCGCCGAAGAGTGCTCCGGCTGGGAGAGCAGCGAGTCGCCGTGGGCCGCCGATTGCTCCAGCAGGCCGTGGCGCTCCAGCATCGCCCTGACCTGGTTCGAGCTCGTGCTCGGTGGCCTCCACGAGCGGCAGCCGCAGGCCGCCCACTCTGTGACCGAGCAGGTTCAGCGCGGCCTTCGTGCAGGTCGGACTGGCAGTGAGGAACAGCGTCGCGTATATGTCTCGCAGGCTCGCGTCGATCGCATCACGCCGATCGGGCTCGTCGACCATCCGGCGCATCTCCTCACCGACGATATGGCTGGCCACGAGGATGCCGCCGGCGCCGCCAAGCTCGAGCGTGCGAGCGAAGAGGGTGTCATCGCCAGAGTAGAGCGCCAGGCCATCGACGAGTGCCAGTTCCTCTCCGTTGGCCTGCTTGACGCCATCGATGTGCTCGATCTGAGCCAGCTCGGCGAGCAGGTCGAGCGGCATATTGGTCGCCGTTCGACCCGGGATGTTGTACAGCAGGATCGGCTTCTCCGTGGCCCTCGCGACCTCCCGATAGTGGCGCACAATGCCTCGCCTGCTCGGCTTGTTGTAGTAAGGCGTCACGCTCAGCGTCGCGTCCACACCCGCTTCGCTGGCACGCTCGGTGAGGTGCACGGCGTGCTTGGTGTCATTGGAGCCCGTGCCGCCGATGATGGTCGTCCCAGGCGGGCGCTCGCGAACCGCGAGCGCGATCAGGCCGATGTGCTCGTCGTCGCTGAGTGTCGTGGCCTCACCAGTCGTCCCGCACACGACGAATCCGTCCGATCCGTGTTGGGCCAGGTGGTGCATCAGCGCCACGAAGGCTCCCTCGTCGACGCGCAGGTCGGCGTCGAAGGGGGTGACGATTGCCGTCAGTGTCACACCGAGATTGCTCATCAGGGCGATTATCCCACGCCCGCAAGCGCGAGCAAAGGTACGGATCTCATGTGAAGAGCAGTCGCTCCAGGCCGATGGTGGGAGATTGCGCGAGCGTGCCCACCCGCCGCACCGCCAGCAGCACACCCGGCATGAAGGACTCACGCCCAGTGGTGTCGTGCCTGATGGTGAGCGTCTGGGCGAGATCGCCGAAGATGACCTCCTGGTTGGCCACCACTCCCGGCAGGCGCACGGAGTGGATCTTCGGCGGCTCGCTGCCGCTTGCATCGGCCATCAGCTGGGCTGTCAGCGCAGCCGTGCCGCTGGGCGCGTCGAGCTTGGCCTCGTGATGGAACTCGACGATCTCGGCTGCTGGCATGTGCCTTGCCGCCTCGGCGGCGAAGCGCATCATCAGCACGGCGCCAATCGCGAAATTGGGCGCGACCAGCACGTTCGCCTGCCTGCGCCCATCAGGGGTGCGCGCGCTGCGCAGCGGCTCGATATCGAAGCCCGTCGTGCCAATGACGACGTGCACGCCGTGGCGCACGCAGGCCAGCGCGTTCTCCAGGACGGTCTCCGGTCGCGTGAAGTCGACCATCACCTCAGGGGCCTGGAGCTCGAGCACCTCGGCGAGCGTCACCCCCAGCAGCGGATCGGCGCGGCCGACGAGCTGCATGTCCTGCGCGCCTTCCAGCGCCGCGCAGACCTCGGTGCCCATCCGCCCGGCAGCCCCCGTGACCGCGACCCTGATCACGCCGCGGCGCTCCCCACGCGCTCCATGCCGAGCAGCGCACCGTCAAAGGCTCCCGCTTGCGCACCGATCCCCGAAACGGACAGCGCTCCGGGGTCGAACAGATCGGCCGCGAGCGCCTGTAGCTGCCCGACATCGACTGCATCGATGCGCTCGATCATCTCCTCGAAGGAGAGGATCGGCATGTCGCCGAGTACGGAGGCCCCCAGACGCCCCATGCGCGCCCCGGTCGACTCCAGCGAGAGGATCATCCTGCCCTTGAGGTTCTCCCGCGAGCGGACCAGCTCCTCCTCGCTCGCCGGCTCGTCGATCAGACGCTGCAGCTCGCCCGCGATGGCGAGCATCGCCTCGCTCAGATTCTCAGGGCGGGTGCCCACATAGATACCTACCTCACCTGCCAGCTCATAGAGGTTGGAGAAGCAGAAGATCGAGTAGGCGAGCCCACGCCGCTCACGAACCTCCTGGAAGAGACGCGAGGACGCCGTTGCGCCGAGCACGCCTTCGAGCACCCGCAGCGCGAAGCGACGCTCGTCGCGACGGGCGAGCCCCATCCCCCCGAGACAGACGTGGTACTGCTCGGTCTCCTTGGCGAGAAATCTCACCCTGCGCTCGGGCGGATCGAGGTGAGTGGGTGCCAGCTCCTCGCCGCCCGCCGCCATGACCGCTGCGGGCATGCGCGGAGCGAGCGCCTCGGCCATCGCCACGAGCTCGTCGTGATCGACCGAGCCGGCCGCCGCGATCACCACCCTGCCAGGCGTGTAGCGGTGGGCGTGGTGAGCCTGCAGATCGGATGCTTCGATCGCCGCCACGCTCTGCGCAGTCCCGATCACGGCGCGGCCCAGCGGATGCTCGCCGAAGATCGCCCCGCCCAGCAGCTCGAAGACGAGATCCTGGGGATCGTCTTCGAACATCGCGATCTCCTCGAGTACGACCTGACGCTCGGCCTCCAGCTGCTCGAGCTCCGGTCGCCAGACCATGTCGCTCATGACATCGAAGGCTCGCTCCAGGTGACGATCGAGCACCCGCGTGAAGATGGTCGTGCTCTCCCTGTCGGTCTCGGCATTCAGCTCAGCGCCCATGCCATCGAAGATCTGGTCTATCTCCTCGGAGCCATAGAGAGCCGTTCCACGAAAGAGCATGTGCTCGAGCAGATGCGAGATCCCCGCGCTTGCCTGCGGCTCGAGCACCGAGCCCGCGCCGATGCAGAACCCGAGCGCGACCGAGCGCACGGTGGGCATGTGCTCGGTAACCACACGCAGACCGCAGTCAAGCGTGCTCAGCCTGTGCTCCAGCTTGGGCGTCGAGGGTGCTCGGTTGGCGCGCCCTGTCACGAGGGCGCCAACCCACTCATCGTCCTGGTCGGGCGACCGGCACGCGCCGCTCAGTCGCGGTCGCGGTCACGCCCGGCACCGTGGCGCGGACGGCCCGAGCCACGCTCGCCGTCCCGGCGAGGACCGTCGCCACGTCCGTTGCTGGAGGGACGTCGATCGCCGTCGCGCGGGGGACGAGCACCGCCGCCGCCCCCACCACCGACGGAAGCGAGCTCCTCGACGCTCTTGCCCTCGACCTCCGGGTCGTGGGCAAGGCGCAGGCCGATGCGCCCGCGCTCGCGGTCGACCTCGACCACGCGCACGTTGACCTCGTCGCCGCGGTTGAGGACATCCTCGACGCTGTCCACACGCTGCCCGGGCGAGACGTTGGAGATGTGCAGCAGGCCGTCGGTGCCCTTGGCCAGCTCGATGAACGCACCGAAGGTGGTCGTCTTGACGACCTTGCCCGTGTATTCGTCGCCGACCTCGACCTCCTTCATCATCATCCTGATCCGCTCCAGCAGCTCGTCGGCGAGCTCGCCGTTGGCCGAGTAGATCAGCACCTGGCCCTCATCGTTGACGTCGATCTGGGATTCGAACTCCTCGGAGAGGCCGCGGATCGTTTCGCCGCCCTTGCCGATCAGCAGCCCGATCTGGCTCGGATCGATCTGGATCGTCTGGATGCGAGGCGCATACTGGCTGAGCTCCCCGCGCGGGCCCTGGATCGCCTCGGCCATCTTGCCCAGGATGAATGTGCGCGCTTCACGCGCATGGGTGAGCGCATCGCGCAGGATCTCGAAGGTGACGCCACTGATCTTGATGTCCATCTGCAGCGCCGTGATGCCCTGCTCGGTGCCCGCGACCTTGAAGTCCATGTCACCCAGGTGATCCTCGACGCCTGCGATGTCGGTGAGGACGATGTAATCGTCGCCCTCCTTGATCAGACCCATCGCGATGCCGGCGACCGGACGACGGATCGGGACACCCGCGTCCATCAATGACAACGAGGAGCCGCAAACCGAGGCCATCGACGAGGACCCGTTGGACTCGAAGATGTCCGAGACCACCCTGATCGTGTAGGGGAACTCCTCGATCGAGGGCACCACCGGCACCAGCGCGCGCTCCGCCAGCGCACCGTGGCCGATGTCGCGGCGCTTGGGGCCCATGCGACCAGCCTCGCCCACCGAGAACGGCGGGAAGTTGTAGTGGTGGAAGTAGTACTTCTTGCCCTGCAGCCCCAGCGTGTCCAGGCGCATCTCCTCCTTGAGCGTGCCCAGTGCGGCGACGCTCAGAGCCTGGGTCTGGCCACGGGTGAAGAGTGCCGATCCGTGCGTCCTGGGGGTCACCCCCACTTCGATCGTGATGTCACGAATCTCTTTCTCGGCGCGCCCGTCGGGCCGGCGCTTGTGAACGGCGATGCGCTCACGGATGATCGACTTCTCGAGCTTGGCGAAGGCCATCTTCACCGCCGCGTTGCGTGCCTTGGCCTCCGCGAGCTCCTGCTCTGAGGCTCCGTCGGGAGCGGAGGGCGCGTGCTGTGCGAGCACTGCCTCCTCCACCGCACTGCAGGCATCCTGGTGCTCGAGCTTGTCCTGCACCTGGGTGGCCTCGTCGAGCGCCTGGCCATGCGAGGCGCGGATCGCGTCCAGGACGTGCTCATCGACGACCGCCACATCGAAGGCGATCTGCGCCTTGCCGACCTTCTCGGCGAGCTCGCGCTGCAGCGCGCAGAGCTTGCGGATCTCGGAGTGGGCGATGTCCAGCGCGTCGAGGATCTCCGCCTCAGAGATCTCATTTGCGCCGGCCTCGACCATCAGGATCGCGTCCTCCGAGCCTGCCACCACGAGATCGAGGTCGGAGGCGGCCCCCTCCGATGAGCTGGGATCGTCGAGCAGATCGGGCTCGCTCGGATTGACGACAAAGTTGCCTTCCACCTTGCCAATGCGCACCGCGCCGACCGGCCCGGCGAAGGGAACGCCCGAGATCATCAGCGCCGCCGATGCCCCGTTCATCGCAAGGATGTCGTAGGGGTTCACATGATCGACTGAGATCGGGATCGCCACAAGCTGGGTCTCACGGCGCCATCCCTTCGGGAAGAGCGGGCGCAGCGGGCGATCGATCATGCGCGCTGTCAACGTTGCCTTCTCGCCTGAGCGTCCCTCGCGCTTGAAGAACGAGCCTGGAATCTTTCCGGCGGAGTACATGCGCTCCTCGACATCCACCGTCAGCGGGAGGAAGTCGACGTCGCGCTCACCACCTGCGGTCGCGGTTGCGAGCACCATCGTGTCGCCCTGCCGCACTACAACTGCCCCGGAGGCCTGCTTGGCCATCCTGCCGGTCTCGAATGAGATCTCGCTACCTGCGATCTCCACGGAAACCCGCGTAACGGAGTCACTACTCATATTGCTCACTGCCTTCCTTCTCCACCCTTCGGTCGGTGGAGTCTTTTCATTTCTATTCTCGTATCCGAATTCAGTGCAGCTTAGCGGCCGCGCGCCGCGGGCACGCTCACTTGCGCAGCCCAAGCTCCTTGATCAGGGCGCGGTAGCCCTCGAGATCGCTGCGCTGCAGATAGTCCAGGAAGCGACGGCGACGCCCCACGAGCATCAGCAACCCGCGCCGGGAGTGATGGTCCTTGCTCTGGGCGCGCAGGTGCTCGGTCAATTCGTTGATGCGCTCGGTCAGCAGCGCTATCTGCACCTTGGTATTGCCAGTGTCGCGCTCATCGGCACCGAACTTGGCGGTGATCTCGCGCTTTCGCTCTGTCGTCACAGTCATCGGCGGGCCGACACGCTAGCAGGCTCCCGCGATCTCGCGGGTTTGCCGGACGTCGATGGCCATCTGCTCGACCAGCGCCTCAGAGCTCTCGAAGCGCCGCTCGCCGCGCAACCTGCAGAGGAAGTCCAAGCGCAGCGTACGGCCATAGAGGTCGCCGTCGAAGTCGAGGATGTATACCTCGATCAGCTCGCCCCTGCCGGTTTGAAAGGTCGGGCGCACCCCGATGCTCACAGCCGCCGGCCGACCGTCAGCCAGACAGGCATAGACACCGTGGCCGGGGCAGACCAGCGACTCGTCGGGCACCAGATTCGCCGTCGGAAAGCCCAGCTGGCGGCCGCGCTCGTCTCCATGCACGACCTCGCCACGCAGCTGGAAGGGTGCCCCCAGGAAATGGGTTGCCTGCTCGACCTCACCCGCCAGCACCAGCCCACGAATGTGGCTCGAGGAGACGATCTCTCCATCGACCTCCAGCAGCGGGTGCACCATCGTCGCGAAACGCCCATCTGCGAGCAGCAGGGCGGGATCGCCCTGGGCACGGTGACCGAAGCGGAAGTTCTCTCCGATCGAGACGCGTTGGGCGCCCAGCGCGCCCACCAGCACGTCGTCGATGAACTCGCTCGCGCTGCGAGCGGCGAAGCTCGCGTCGAACGGGATCACGATCAGCTCCCGTACGCCGAGCGAGTCGATCAGCTCGGCCTTGACCTCGAGCTCGGTCAGCAGCTTGGGGGCGCTCTGAGGCGCGACGACCGAGACGGGGTGCGGTTCGAAGGTCAGGACGCTGTCAGAGCCCTCGATCACCCGGCGATGGCCCAGGTGCACGCCGTCGAAGGTCCCTACCGCGACCCGTCGTTCTCCGGGCCCGACGTCGGGAAGCTGGGTGATCTTCACCCGTCAAAGCCTATTCAGATGTCCGCCGCCCGGGCTACTCGCCGACCGACCGCAGATCGGCCGGCCGCCTGGACTCCGCACCGGAGCGCAGCCCAGGCTGCTCGGCGACGTGAGCCAGCAGCTGCTCGATGGTGATCGGCTCCGGCGAGGGCCAGGACGCGCCCCGTCGGGGGGCGGCAAGCGCGTCGTCCACCTCGAACGGCCCGATCGCGGTTCGCCTGAGCTGCTCGCAGTAGGCATCGCCCAGATCGCCGATCAGCGAGCGCACATAGGTGCCGGAGGAGCACTCGATCAGGAATCCTGCCCGCTGCTCCTCGCGCCAGAGCTGCTCGAAGCGATGAATGAGCACGGTCCGCTCCGGCAGCTCGAAACGCTCGCCACGACGAGCGCGCCGATAGGCGCGCTCGCCATCGATCTTGACAGCCGAGTAGATCGGCGGGCGTTGGCGCACCTCGCCCGTTGGCAGCGCCGGCGGATCCGGCGGATAGCGCCCTGTCTGAACGATCTCGCCCTCCGGATCACCCGTGCTGGACCTCGCGCCGAGCCGTGCCACCGTCTCGTAGCGCTTGGGGAGAGCCATCACCGTGCTCTGCAGCTTCGTGGCCTTACCGAGGAGCACCACGAGCAGTCCGCTCGCGAACGGATCGAGCGTGCCCGCATGCCCCGTCTTGGCCCCTGCCAGCTCGCGCTTGACAGCGGCGACGACATCATGGGAGGTCATGCCGACGGGCTTGTCTATCAGGAGGACCCCGTCCATCTCCTCGTCGTCACAGAGCCCTAGAGGACGCTCGCAGCCGCACGCTCGCCGACCAGCGCCGGGTGCAGCTGCGCGGCGATCTCTCGCCTCAGGAAGGGAAGCAGCTCATCCAGCCCCTGGGTGGTGGAGAAGCCCGCCGCTCGCCGATGCCCGCCACCGCCCTGAGCCCTTGCAATCACCGAAACATCGACTTCCTCGTCGGTGGCCCGCAGCGAGACCTTGCGCCGCCCGCGGCTCTCCGGCGCCGTGAGCTCGCGTATCAGCGCCGCCACCTTCGTGCCCTGAATCGCGCGCAGATGATCGATGATCCCCTCCGAGAAGCTCTCCTGCGCCTCGGTCGCGTCGAAGTCCTCCGCGCTGAGCGTCGCCAGCGTCAGCTCGCCCGAGTCAAATCGCTGTATGTGCCCCAATGCGAGCGCGAGCAGGGCCAGCTTGGGCATTGGCATCTCCTCGTAGAGACGTCTATAGATCGCCTGCACGTCGACGCCGCCAGCGATCAGCTCTGCTGCCATCTGGTGCGCGCTGGGACCCGTGTTCTCGTACATGAACCGGCCCGTATCGGTGATCAGCCCGACATAGAGCGCCTCCGCGACCTCCGCGGTGGGCGCGACCTCGAGCCCCTTCATCAGATCCCACACGATCTCCGCCGTGCACGAGGCCTGTGGGACGACGTGGTTGAGCGTGCCGAAGTTGGTGTTGTCGTGGTGATGATCGATGTTGAGCAGCTGCGCGCCGTCGTGCAACACGATCGCGGAGTTGCGATCGATGTTGCCGCAGTCCAGGAAGATCACCGTGCGCTGGGCGACATCCTCTGGAGAGGCCTGAATCAGGTTGTGCAGCTCGAAGAAGCGGTACTCGTAGGGCAGGGGCAGGTCGCTGGGATCCAGGAAGAGCTGGGCGTCCTTCCCCAGCGCGCTGAGCACCCCCTGCATGGCCACGAGCGAGCCCAGCGCGTCACCGTCGGGGTTCTCGTGGGCGGCGAGCACGAAGAGCTCGTCCTCGCAGAGGCGCTCGAGCACTGCGCTACGCGATGCGGCAGTGTCACCTTGGGTGCTCACAGCCCGCCGCTCCCATGGCGTTGGTCTCGCTGCGCATCAGATCGCTCCAGCTCATCCTCGGGCTCAGGGGGCCGCTGGGCGCCGATCAGGCCCTCGATGCGCATCGCGCGGTCGGTCGTCTCGTCATAGTGGAACTCCAGAGTCGGCGTGCGCTTGAGTCGCAGCTCCGTCGAGAGTCTGCGCTGTAGAAACCCATGCGCGCTCTGCAGGCCATCCAGCGTCGCCTCCCGGGTAACGCCGTCCCCCAGCACGCTCACATATACGCGCGCGTGGCTGAGGTCTGAGCTTGTCCTCACATCGGTCACGGTCACAAATCCCACCCTCGGGTCCTTCAGATCGCCTGCGACCACGTCCCCGATCACCTGGCGGATCGCCTCGTCGACGCGGCGCATGCGGTCGGTTCCCATCCTATCCTCACGTTCACACGTCGATTCCCGCGGCGCTCAGGCCAGCTCGCGCTCTTGAAGGCGGGTCTCATATGTCTCGAGCACGTCGCCCTCGCGCAGATCCTGGAAGTTGGCGAGCACGATGCCGCACTCAAAGCCCGATGCGACCTCCCGGGCATCCTCATTGAAGCGCCGCAGGCTGCCGATGGTCGTCTCGTAGATCACGGTGCCCTCGCGCACGATTCGGACCCTCGCGCCGCGCGTGACCTTTCCCTCGGTCACGAACGAGCCGGCGATCGTGCCGATGCGCGAGGCCCGGAAGAGCTGGCGCACCTCTGCCTGGCCGAGCGCAGTCTCCACCTCGGCGGGCTCGAGCATGCCTTGCATGGCGGCCCTCAGCTCCTCGATCGCCCGATAGATCACCGAGTAGGAGCGGATCTCGACGCCCTCGCGCTCGGCGAGCCGACGAGCATCGCCCACGGGCCGCACGTTGAACGCGAGGATCACACCGTTGGAGGCTGAGGCAAGCATCACGTCGGACTCGTTGATCCCGCCGACGCCCCGGTGGACGATGTTCACCGACACCTCCTGCTGAGGCAGCTTCGCGATCTCGTCCTCGATCGCCTCCAGGGAGCCTGCGACATCCGCCTTGACGACGAGCCCCAGCTCCTTGACCGTCCCCTCCAGGGCGAGCTTGAAGACGTCCTCGAGGGAGACCTTCCGGCCCGAGCGCCTCGCGAGCGCCTCGGTCTTCAAGCGATTGCCCCGTTCGCCGGCCAGCTGACGCGCGCGGCGCTCGTTCTCGACCACCCGCACGAGCTCGCCCGCCTCGGGAACCCCGTCGAAGCCGAGCACCTCGACAGGCTCGCCCGGGGTTGCTCGCTTCACGCGCGCACCGGTGAAGTCGTGCATCGCCCTGACTCGGCCGAAGTGAGCTCCGGCGACGAGCGCATCGCTCACTCGCAAGGTTCCGCGCTGGATCAGGATCGTGACAACGGGGCCTCGGCCTGGATCGAGCTTTGACTCGATCACGGTGCCCGAGCCCTCGACGTCGCGGTTGGCCTTGAGCTCCTCCAGATCGGTGACCACCTGGATCATGTCGAGCAGCTCGTCGAGGCCCTGGCGGGTCTTGGCGCTGACGTCCACGAACTCCGTCTCGCCACCCCACTCGGCCGGCTGTAACCCGCGCTGGGTCATCTCGGTCCGGACACGCTCGGGCTGGGCGCCCTCCTTGTCAATCTTGTTGACGGCGACGATGATCGGCACTTCGGCGGCCTTCGCGTGATCGATCGCCTCCTCTGTCTGCGGCTTGACACCGTCGTCCGCCGCAACGACGATCACCGCGAGGTCTGTCACACGCGCACCGCGGGCGCGCATCGCGGTGAATGCTTCGTGCCCAGGCGTGTCCAGAAAGGTGATCTGCTTACCGGCGTGGTGCACCTGGTAGGCGCCGATGTGCTGGGTGATGCCACCCGCCTCGCCGGCGGCCACCTCGGTCTCCCGGATGGCATCCAGCAGCGAGGTCTTGCCATGATCCACATGCCCCATGATCGTGACCACCGGCGGTCGATCGACCATGTCCTCGTCGGCGTCCTCGAAGCTGGGCTCGAGCTCCACGTCATCGGCTGCATGGACGATCTCGATCTGCTTGTCGAACTCGTCCGCGAGCACCTGGATGGCGTCATCGGCGAGCGTCTGTGTCAACGTCGCCATCTCTCCAAGCGTCATCAGCTTCTTGATGATCTCCGGAACCGGAACGCCCAGATATTCAGCCACGTCCTTGACCGTCGAGCCGGAGTTGACCCTGATCAGATCCGTCGCCTCCATCGCCGCCGTGTCCAGCGGCGCGATCGTCTCGTCATAGGTGCCTCTGCGACGACGCCCGCGACGCGGCCTGCGCTGGGGCTGTTGGGTGGCCGGGCCGCCCGCCTGGCGGCGTGAGGCTTGAGAGTCGATCACGACGCGACGTCTGCCTCCCGGTCCCACGCCTCCCGGGGCACGCTCTCCGGTGCGCGAGTCGCGGTTGGGACGCACACGCTCACCCTGGGCAGCCTTGGCCCCATCGGCGGTGGGGTCCGGGCTGGCGCTCTGGGCCTCACCATCGGGGGAGGAGCCGGCGGCCTCGGCGATGACATCTGCCGTGGCGTCCGCCTGTACATCCTTCTCGCCCGAGTCGCCTCGCTCGGCCTGCGCCGGCGCTGCGGCCGCGTCATTCCTCTGGCTCTGCCCGCCGGAGGATCCATTGCGACCCAGCGCCTGGAGCGCTGCGGCCTCATCGACTGAGGAAGCCGCAGCCTTGGCCTCGACACCCGCAGCCTTGAGCTTCTCCAGCAGCTCCTTGCTGGTGAGGCCCTGCTCCTTGGCTATCTCGTGCACGCGCTTGCGGGTCATAGGCTCATCGAGTCTACGAGGTCGGCGGGTTCCAGCTTGACTGCGCAACGCAGCGAGCGTGCCACGCCGCCGCGCCCCAGCGCCTGCTTCAGACAATCTTGCCGCGGCGCATCGGAGCCGGACGCTCGGCACACGTATGCACCCCGGCCCGGCATTCGAGCGCCCTTGTCGATCACGACTCGTGGCCCGCCAGCCTGCCCAACGCGCGTCAGTGCCAGACGCACCAGCTCTGCCTTCGATGCGACACGCCCACAGCCCACGCAGCGGCGACGGGGCGCCTCAGACCCTATGACGCCTGCTCCTCAGCGGCCTCCGTAGCGACTGGATCCGCCTCGACGCCAACGGGCGCAATGCCATCCTCCTGGCCCGCATTCTGCTGAGGGGCATCATCGGCAACAGGCTCCGGCTGGGCCTGGTCGCTCGCATCCTGACCACCATCGCCCTCACCACCGCCACTCAGGTCGGCCACGTGGTCGCTCTCGATCCCCGCAAGCGCCTGGTGGGTCTCCAGACCGCAATAGCGAGACCCCGGCAGCGAAGCATTGGGGCAACGTCTGCCGTTTGAGAGGATCGCAGCGCAGCGGCCCTGAATCTCCTCCTCCTCATAACCATGCTCCGCCTCCTCGGCGGCGAACTCGGTCTCTGAGCGGATGTCTACGCGCCAGCCGGTCAGGCGGGCGGCCAAGCGTGCATTCTGACCCTCACGCCCGATCGCCAGCGAGAGCTGATCGTCGGGCACGATCACTGTCGCCTGCTTGGCCTCGTCATCCACGAGTACCTCGCGCACCCGCGCGGGCGAAAGCGCCTTGGCAACGAAGCGTGCAGGCTCTTCGTTGAAGGGGATGATGTCGATCTTCTCCCCTCGCAGCTCTGAGACCACCATGCGCACGCGTGAGCCTCGCGGGCCGACGCAGGCACCCACGGGATCGACGCCATCGGCATGGGAGACGACCGCGATCTTCGAGCGATAGCCCGGCTCGCGCGCCACGTTGGCGATCTCCACCAGGCCATCGGCGATCTCCGGCACCTCCAGCTCGAAGAGCTTCTTGATCAGCTCGGGGTCGCGCCTGGAGACGATGATCGAGGGTCCCTTCGTGGAGGGCGAGACCTCCTTGATGACAGCCTTGATGCGCTGCGAGTGGTCATAGCGCTCGCCCTCGACCTGCTCGGACTTGGGCAGCAGGGCCTCGACACGCTCGCGCAGTTGCACGAGTGTGTAACGCGAATCGGACTGCTGGACGATCCCGGTGATCAGCTCCCCCACGCGATCGCGATATTCCTCGAACATCATGTCCCGCTCGGCCTCGCGGATGCGCTGCAGGATCACCTGCTTGGCCGTCTGGGCGGCGATCCTGCCGAAATCGTCGGGGGTGACGTCCTGTTCGCCGATCTGGTCCCGGTACTGCTCGAACTTCGCAGGATCGATTTCCGGCTCCTCCGGTTCGCGCATCTCGCCGGTCTCAGGGTCGACCGTGGTGCCCTCGTCGATCGTCTCGACGATCAGGTGCGCCTCGAGGCGCTCGGGAATGATCAGTTCTATGACCCTGAAGTCAGCCGTCTCGCGGTCGATTTCCACCCGCGCGTACTTGGCCGCCCCTGGCTGCTTCTTGTAGGCGGAGAGCAGCGCATCCTCGAGGGCGATCATCAGCTTCTCGGGCTCGATGCCCTTCTCGCGTGCGAGCGCGTGCATGGCGTCCAGGATTTCGCGTGACATGGCTACTCCTCGACCAGGTTGGAACGGCGGATCTCGGTGTAGGGGATCGCGATGACACCGTCGTCTGCAGCCAGGGTGATCTCGCTGTCGGTTGCGCCCACGAGCTCGCCGGTGAAGCTGTGTCTGGAAGTCCTGCCGGGATCTGGCCGCACGACCGCGAAGCCCTCCCGCTCGCCGCTATGCGGGCGTGTGCGCACCCGTGCCCGGCGTCCCACGAAGCGACGGTAATGCTCGGGCTTGGTGAGCGGCCGTTCAATGCCGGGTGAGGAGACCTCGATCAGATAGCGCTCCCGTAGATCGCCGAGCAATCCGGTCACGCGCTCGCAGAGCGCGAGCGTCACCCCGTCGGGATGGTCGATGAACACGCGCAGCGTTCGGCCGCCGAGAACCTCTGCGAGCAGCACCTCGACATCGCGCTCGCTCTGGGCAAGTCGTTCTTCGATCTCGGGCTGAAGTGCTCTCATGAATGATCTCCCTACACCATTAAAAAAAGCGGGCGAGCGCCCACTTCCGGTACGGCGACCGGCGACACACCGCCGGGACGAAAGCTGTCCATCGAGCATAGCATCGGTCTGGTGCCCGCGATCACCCTGCTCGCGATCCCGCGGCGTCGCGCCGGGCGCGATCGCGATAGAGCCGATAGTCCTCTCGCTGGGGAGCCAGCGAGCAGGCGAGCGCCAGCGGCTGACAGGCCTCCGAGTGACGGCCCAGCAGCTGCCTTGCGCGACCCAGGCAGAAGAGCGCATAGTCGTTGGTGGGCGCCGCGCAGGCGACCGCCTCGAACTCCTCCGCCGCGCGCTCATAGCGTTGCGCGCGAAAGAGCGCTCGACCCAGCGCCTCGCCGATCGAAGTCTTCTGCGGCTCGATCTCGCGTGCCTTGGTGAGCGGCACGATCGCGGCGTGATAGTCGCCACGATCGAGCAGTTCACAGCCGCGTCTGTAGAGCTCGTAGACGGTGTCCATATCCCCTCCAACTGTAGAGCCCGCCACGCCGAATAACGTCTGGTCCTGTCTGGCTGGGAGCGACCTCAGCTGGCCTCGCGCAGACGCTGAATGGCGCCAAGGATCGCATGGGCGACTCGGGCCTTGGATGCCATGGCGACATGCTCCTCCCCCTGCCTGGTGAGAATCGTGACCTCGTTGTCGTCGACCTCGAAGCCGATCTCTGCTCGGGAGATGTCGTTGAGGATCACCGCGTCAAGGTTCTTGCACTCGAGCTTTGCTCGCGCGTGCTCGAGCCCACCCTGGCCATGCTCGGCGGCGAAGCCCACCAGCGTCTGGTCCTTGCGCCTGTTGGCGGCGAGGCCCTTGAGCACGTCACTGGTGGGCTCCAGCTCGAGGCTCAGGCGCTCGCGGCCCGCCTTCTTGATCTTGCCCTGCGTGGGAGCGCTTGGCCGAAAGTCGGCGACCGCCGCAACCATCAGCAGAATGTCGCAGCCGTGGATCTCCTTCTGACAGGCGCACTCGAGCTGCGCGGCCGTCTCGACCCGCACGCAGGCGACCCCCGGCGGCGGTGGCTGAGCGACGTTGGCGGCGATCACCGTCACGCGTGCGCCCCGTTCGAGCGCCGCCTGAGCCAGCGCGAGTCCCATGCGTCCCGACGAGCGGTTGCCAACGAAGCGAACGCTGTCGATCGGCTCGCGCGTGCCACCGGCGGTGATGAGCACGTTCAGGCCATGCAGATCATCGCCCGCGACTAGCTCCTCACAAGCCTCCAGCAGCCTGGCGGGCTCGGCCAGGCGACCGATTCCAAGCTCCCCCTTGGACGCCAGCCTGCCGGCGTCCGGCTCGATGATCACCACCCCCCGCTCACGCAACATCTGGATGTTCGCCATGGTCGCCGGATGCTCGTACATGCGGTTGTTCATCGCCGGCGCGACGAGGACCGGGCAATCGGCGGCGAGCGCCGCGCTGGTCAGGAGATTGTCGGCCAGCCCGTGCGCGAGCTTGGCAAGCGTGTTCGCCGACGCCGGCGCGATCAGGTACACGTCGGCGTTGGCCACGAGCTCCAGGTGGCTGATCGGGTCGTGCCCGGGCGGCGTCTGGCCCGGGAAGGCCCCACGCGCGGGATCGCGCTCGAACTCGCTGCTCAGCACGGGCGAGCCGCTCAACGCCTGGAAGGAGGCCTCGCCGACGAAGCGCCTGCTCGTCGGCGTTTGCACCACGCGCACCGAGTGGCCCGCGGCGGTCGCGAGGCGAATCAGCTCGAGCGCCTTGTACGCCGCGACGCCACCGCTGACGCCGAGCAGGATTCTGGACATGATTGGCTTTTAGCGGCGTGCCGCCCTACAAGCAAGCGACGGCAGGCCGCTTGCGCAGCTACCGCCTCAGCGGTAGTGGTACTTGACCTTCCCTCCAGCGACTTCCTCGAGCGCGATCGTCAGGTAGTTCTTCGAGCTCGTGTCGATCATGGGAGGAGGAAATTCGTCGAAGGTCCCCTCGCCGAGATTGTGGTAGTAGCTGTTGATCTGGCGGGCACGCTTGGCAGCCACAAGCACGCTCGCGTAATTGGAGTCGACGTGGTCCAGCAGTCTGTCTATACGGGGTGAGATCACGGGTGATTCGCCTTTCGTTGCTCTCCGACAGTGTAGTGGTCCGCTGATCCGCTCAGCTTGTGAGGCTCGCCCAGGCCGTTCTGCGTCAGCGCACGTTCCACCAGCTCGACCAGCGTGGCCAGCGCGTCCTCCAGTCGATCATTGACCACGACGTGTGCGAACTCCGGCTGGGCGGCAAGCTCCTGCTCTGCAACCAGCAGCCGGCGCTCGACCTCTCCAGGATCGTCTGTTCCGCGGCCCACCAGACGCTCGCGCAATGCATCAAGCGAGGGCGGCACGATGAACACCTGCACCGCCTCAGGCAGGCTCGCCCTGATCTGGCGAGCACCCTGAACCTCGATCTCGAGCACCACGGGAACGCCAGCCTGTACGCGCCGTTCGAGCTCGTCGCGCAGGGTGCCGTACCGGCGACCGGCATAGCTCGCGTGCTCGAGAAACTCACCCGCCGCCACCCGGCGCTCGAACTCCTCCTGGCCGAGGAAGTGGTAGTCCACGCCATCGCGCTCCCCCGCGCGCGGGGGGCGCGTCGTCGCGGAGATCGAGAGCTCCAGTTGGGGCAGCCGCTCCATGAGGCCCCTGATCAGAGTTCCCTTCCCGACCCCGGAGGGACCGGTCACAACGAATACGCGCGCCATCTCAAGGACCCTAGTGGCGAGGTCGGTGGGAACGATCCGATCGATCGTGACTGCGACGGTCGGCTAACGACGAAGCAGCGAGACCAGCTCGCTGCGCTGGCGCTCGGATAGTCCTCCGATGGTCTTGCTCGGGGAGATTCGGCAGTGGGCGAGGATCTTGTTGACCTTGACGCGCCCGTACTTGGGGACCGCCAGGAGCATGTCAAAGACCTTGGCCGTCTCCAGATACTCCGGAGGGTTCAGTAGCAGCGTCTGGATCGACAATCTGCCGGCCTTTAGGTCGCGCTTCAACTGGGCGCGCTGAGTGCGAATGTGGTTGGCGCGGGCAAGCGCGTCCATCCTCTGGTTCAGTGACCGCTCCGGCGCCATCGAGTGCTTGGAGGGCGTCGTTTCGGTGGCGGTCACCATGGGTGGCGAGTCTACACGGCAGCCGCCGACGATCAAGCTGCGCGGCCCCAATTCACCTCAAGCTCAGGTCGAGGTCGATGCGCATCGAGGCTCCTGGACGGTCGGGTGGTGAGTTTGCAGGGGTTTTGCCCCGTTCCACCACAGAGGGCTGAGGAGCGCACGCAAGCTCGTGTGCGATGCGAGCGCCGACGGTCGGATCGCGGAAGCTCTCGGTGCCGACAGCGACCAGAGTCGCCCCGACCTCGAGCAGCTCACGAGCATGTCTGGCGCACTGGACACCGCCCATTCCGACCACCGGTATCTGGACCTCCCGGGCGACCGCCGCCACCTGAGCGAGAGCGACAGCCCGGATCGCGGGACCCGAGAGCCCTCCCGTACCGCCACCCAACCATGCCCTTGCGGGCGTCGATCGAGGTGCCAGCGCCATCGCTCGCAGCGTGTTGATCAATGAAACGGCGTCGGCACCACCCGCCTCGGCAGCACGCGCGCATGCCCCAACGTCGGCGGTGTTTGGCGTCAACTTGACGATCAGCGGCTTGGTGGCGCTCGGTCTCACCTGTGCAAGGACCTGCTCCAGCTGAGCGGGATCGGAGCCGATGTCCAGCCCTGTCTCGACATTCGGGCACGACACGTTGAGCTCGATCGCGGCGATCTCCTCACGCTCCTGGCAGGCCTCGAGTAGGCGCTGCAGCTCGGCGGCGCTTGATCCCATCACGTTGGTGATGAGCGGCACCGACAGCTTCGCCAGCTCTGGCAGGTCGCGGTCGAGATAGACCTGCAGCCCGGGATTGGGAAGGCCGATCGAGTTGACCAGCCCGGCGGCCGTCTCCCAGAGCCGAGGCGGTGCGTTGCCGGCTCGGGGCTCCAGCGTGATCGTCTTGGACACGAACGCCGCGAAGGGAAGATCGCGCTCCAATGCATCGCCGAACACTCTGCGCGCGGCCAGCACATCGAAGGTGCCAGAGCCGTTGATGATCGGGTGTGCGAGCGACAGCCCGCAGAAGTCCACGCTCATGCCTCGATCCGATCGAGCTCGCTCCCCTGCACGACGGGGCCGTCGATACAGAGGCGCAGGTAGCTGCCATCTCGGCGTTTGAGCACACAGCCGAAACAGGCGCCGAACCCGCACGCCATGACCGCCTCCAAGGCCAGCTGCGCCTGGATCCCTCGCCGCTGCGCGATCGCCCTGACCGCCTCGAGCATCGCCGGGGGGCCGCAAGCGTAGAGCGCAATGTTCAGATCACGGTCGAGCTCTGCCTCCAGCAGCTCGGTCACCTGCCCGTGGTGAGCTGCCGAGCCATCCTCGCTGGCGACCTGCGCTGCGCGCAGCAGCTCGGCGCCGGCCAGGTGCTCGGCGTCGCGGAAGCCGAGCAGCACCGTCACCTCGTGACCACCGCGCTCCAGCGAGTCCTGCAGGATCGCAAGCGGCGCGATCCCGACGCCTCCGCCAAGCAGGATCGCCCGTCGTGGAGGCGAGGGCGAGGTGAAGCCCACGCCCAGCGGCCCGAGCGTCCAGAGCCCGTCCCCGGGCTCCAGTTCGCAGAGCCGCTCGCTTCCCGGTCCGACGTCCTCGAGCAGGAAGTGCGCCTCGCCATCGACGAAGCGCAGGTAGGAGAAGGCCCGCGGCAGGTATGGCCGCTCGTCATCGCCCGATCCCCACCGCTCGGCGCTCGCGAGCATCGCGAACTGGCCCGGGTCCGGGGGCGGACCCTCTGGATCGGCGGCCTTCAGCACCGTGTACGCGCCGAGTCGCTGCACCGCGCTGACACGCAACAGGCGCCGGCCGAAGGGCGCCTGGGTGCGCTGTGCCGCAGCGCTATGCGCCGCGAGCTGCGAGGCACTCATGCTGCCCTTTCCCGGGGTGTGAGCTTGGTCGGCTCGCTGGAGCGCTCTGGCCGGGTGTGGTGCAGCTCCTGCAGACAGAGCACCTCGGGCTCACCGTCGGCACTGGCGCGGGCGATCGCCCTCGCTGCGGATACTCCCGCGGCAAGCGTCGTGAGGCAGGGAATGCCCCGTGCAACCGCAGCTCGCCTGATCTCCCAGCCGTCGGTTCGGGCACCCGAGCCGGTGGGCGTGTTGACCACGAGATCGACCTCGCCGCGCTCGATCCAGTCCAGCACGTGGGGAGAGCCTTCGCCAATCTTGTTCAGCGGCTGCGCCCTCACGCCCATTCGCGCGATCGCCTCGGCGGTGCCGCGCGTGGCAACGATCCTAAAGCCACTGTCATGCAGGCGCTCGGCGATCGCAACCGCTCCGGACTTGTCGGAGTCGGTCACCGAGATGAATGCCGTTCCGTGCAGCGGAAGCGGTACGCCGGCAGCGGCCTGAGCCTTCGCGAACGCGGTGGGGAAGTCCCGCGCCACTCCCATCACCTCCCCGGTGGAGCGCATCTCAGGACCGAGCAGGGCGTCTGAGCCCTCGAAGCGCTCGAAGGGCATCACCGCCTCCTTCACCGAGACATGCTCGCCGAAGCCGAGACCTTCGCGCTCACGCGAGAGCGCGAAGGAGTCGATGCGCTCGCCGAGCATGATCCGGCAGGCGAGCTTGGCGAGCGGCACGCCCACCGCCTTGGAGACGAACGGGACGGTCCTTGACGCTCGCGGATTGGCCTCGATCACAAACAGCTGCCCGGCGTGGATCGCATACTGGACATTGAGCAGACCCACAACCCCGAGCTCCAGCGCGATGCTGCGCGTCGCGGAGCGAATCTGCTCGAGCATCTCCTCGCCCAGCGAATGTGGGGGCAGCACGCAGGCGCTGTCGCCGGAATGCACGCCGGCCTCCTCGACGTGCTGCATGATCCCGCCGATCCATACCGCTCCACCGCCACCATCCCCCGTGCTCCCGTCGCAGAGCGCATCGACATCGACCTCGATCGCATCCTCCAGGAAGCGGTCAAGGAAGATCTCGGTGCGCTGCTCACCGACCTCTCGGCGCAGATAGGCGGCGAGCCCATCGCTGGAGTAGACGATCTCCATCGCTCGGCCGCCAAGCACGTAGGAGGGCCTGACGAGCAGTGGATAGCCGACATCCTCGGCACGTGCAAGCGCCTGCTCCGCGGAGCTCGCCGTGGCGAAGGCGGGCGCCTGCAGGCCCAGACGCCCCAGCAGAGCTCCGAAACGCCCGCGATCCTCGGCCAGATCGATCGCGTCGACGCTCGTGCCGAGCAGAGGCACCCCGGCCTGCGCGAGACCGGCGGCCAGCTTCAAGGGCGTCTGTCCGCCGAACTGGACGATCACGCCCTCCGGCTGCTCGACCTCCGTCACCCCGAGCACGTCCTCGAGCGTCAGCGGCTCGAAGTAGAGTCGATCGGAGGTGTCGTAGTCGGTCGAGACCGTCTCTGGATTGCAGTTGACGATCACCGCCTCGCGCCCCGCCGCGCGCACCGTCATCGCCGCGTGCACACAGCAGTAGTCGAACTCGATCCCCTGGCCGATCCGGTTGGGACCGGCGCCGAGGATCATCACGCTCGGGCGTGTCGAGCGTCTCACCTCGTGGCGCGGACCGTCAGGGCCTGGCCGCTCCCAGCCGGAGTAGAAATATGGCGTGCGCGCCGGAAACTCCGCCGCGCACGTGTCCACCGACTTGAATGTGCGCTCACCTTGAAATGAGGCGCTCGGATCCAGGGCGAGCGTCTGGAGCTCCCGCAGGAACCAGGGGTCGATGGCGGTGAGCTCGCGTATCGGCTCGATCCCCACGCCTCTGCGCAACAGCTCGAGGATCGTCTCGAAGCGGTCGGGGCCGGGGCGCTCGAGCCTGGCCAGCAGGGCTTCCTCGGAGTCGGCACCGACCGCCGGCTCCTTGTCCAGCTCGCGCGAGCGCAGGGCCTTCGCAAAGGCCTGAGTGAAGGTCCGTCCGATCGCCATCACCTCGCCCACCGACTTCATGTGCGTGGAGAGCGTCTGGTCTGCCCCGGGAAACTTCTCGAAGGCGAAGCGAGGCCACTTGACTACCACATAGTCGATCGTCGGCTCAAAGCTCGCGGGAGTGACCCCCGTGATGTCGTTGTCGATCTCCTCGAGCAGATAGCCCACCGCCAGACGGGCTGCGATCTTGGCGATCGGAAAGCCGGTCGCCTTGGAAGCCAGGGCCGAGGAGCGTGAGACGCGCGGGTTCATCTCGATCACGAGGATCTCCTCCGTCTCGGGGTTCACGGCGAACTGGACATTGGCCCCACCCGTCTCGACGCCGACTGCCCTGATCACCGCGATCGCCTGATCGCGCAGCCGCTGATAGAGCTGATCGGTCAGCGTCTGTTGAGGCGCGACCGTCACCGAGTCGCCGGTGTGGACCCCCATCGGATCCACGTTCTCGATCGAGCAGACGATCACGACGTTGTCGGCTTTGTCGCGCATCACCTCGAGCTCGAACTCCCCCCAGCCGAGCACCGAGCGGTCGATCAGCACCTGGTCGATCGGCGAGGCTTCCAGCCCGCTGGCGGCGATGCTTGCCAACTCCTGGGCGCTGCGGGCGATCCCGCCGCCGCGCCCACCCAGGGTGAAGGCCGGGCGTACGATGCAGGGCAATCCGATCTCGTCCAGAGCCGCAGAGGCCTCATCCACCGTGGTGGCGATCACGTTGGCGGGCATGCGCAGACCGGCCCGCTCCATCGCGGCACGGAAAAGATCCCGGTCCTCGGCGCAGGCGATCGCCTCATGGTTGGCGCCGATCAGCTCCACCCCGAAGCGCTCGAGCGTCCCGTCGTGGTGCAACGCCATCGCGAGGTTCAGTGCGGTCTGGCCGCCGAGCGTCGGCAACAGTGCATCGGGGCGCTCGCGGGCGATCACCTGGGCAAGCGGGCCGGGGAGCAGCGGCTCGATGTAGGTGGCGTCGGCGAACTCCGGGTCGGTCATGATCGTCGCGGGGTTGGAGTTGACGAGCACCACCTCGTAGCCCTCCTCGCGCAGAACCTTGCAGGCCTGCACGCCCGAGTAGTCGAACTCGGCGGCCTGGCCGATCACGATCGGGCCGGAGCCCAGGATCAAGATCTTGTGGATGTCCTCCCTGCGCGGCATTCAGGCGGCCTGAGCGATCCGCTCCATGAAGCGATCGAATTGATAGAGGCTGTCCCGTGGGCCGGGGCAGGCCTCCGGATGGAACTGGACGCTTCCGCCCGGCACCTCCAGCAGCTCCAGGCCCTCGGCGGTGCCGTCGTAGAGGTTGACGTGCGAGAGCACGGCGTCGCCGAAGTCGGTCTTCCAGCGCACCGGCTCACCGGGCGCAAACGTCTGGGCGCCGTCCGGTCCCAAGACTGCGAATCCATGGTTTTGGGAGGTGATTTCAACCCTGCCGCTGGCGAGGTTCTTGACCGGGTGGTTGGCGCCACGATGACCGAAGGGCAGCTTGAATGTCTCGAGGCCCAGGGCCCGGCACAGCAGCTGATGACCAAGGCAGATCCCCCATACCGGCTTGCGAGAAACCACCGCGCGAACCGTGTCCACGGCATAGCCCAGCGCGGCTGGATCGCCTGGACCGTTCCCCAGCAGGATCGCGTCAGGGTCGCCGGCCAGCAGCTCCTCGGCGCTGCAGGTGCAGGGATGCAGCCGCACCCGTGCCCCGCGCGCCAGGAGGTTGCGCACGATCGAGCCCTTCACTCCGGTGTCCAGTACCGCGATCAGCGGACCGGACCCCTCACCAAGGTGAGCGACCTCTCCCGGAGTCACGAGCGCCGCGAGGTCCTGACCCAGCATCAGTGGCTCCTGGGCGATCAGCTCTCGCGCCTGGCTCTCGGTGAGCTCCGCTGGAAAGATCCCGCCTCGCATCGATCCAGCCTCGCGGATGTGGCACACCAGCGCACGCGTGTCCAGGCCGTCGATCGCGGGCACGCCGCAGTCGCGCAGCCAGTCCGTGAAGCCGCGCTCGGCTCCGGGGGCATCCTCATACCCGCACGCCCTGCGCATGATCGCCGCCCGTGCCCAGATCCGCTCTGACTCCATCGCGTCTGCGCTCACCCCATAGTTGCCGATGTGGGGGTAGGTGAAGGTGATCAGCTGGCCCGCGAAGGACGGGTCGCTCAGCGACTCCTGATAGCCAGACATGCCGGTCGTGAAGACGACCTCCCCCACCGCGTGACCGTCGGCTCCGCAGGACTCTCCGTCAAACCTTGTGCCGTCCTCGAGCAGGACATACGCGCCTGGACGCCCCATCAGATGATCAGCCCCTGGACAGCCTTGAACTCGGGGGTGCCCGCACGTTCCAGCAGCTCGAAAAGGACCGCCTCGACGGTGCTCACGACAGCACCCGCCCGCTCCAGGCGCTCGAGGCCACGTTCGTAGTCGAGCTCGTGCCGTGACCCAACGGCATCCGCTGGAACGTGCACCTCCACACCCCTTCCCAGCAGATCGTGGACGCTCTGGGAGACGCACACGTGGGTCTCGATCCCGCACACGATCACCTGATCGCGGCCGGCTAGCTCAAAGCCCTCGGCCCGCACCGCCGAGAAGACGCTCTTCTCGATCCGCCGCTCGTCCTGAAGCCCGACCTCGGGCGCGGTGTGTCCAAGGCCCTTGGGATACTGCTCGCTGACAAGGCTGGGGAGGGAGAGGATGCGCGCGGCTGCCACCAGCTTGGCGCATGCCGAGACGACCGAGGCAAAGCTCGCATAGGAGCGAAATCCCTCCTGAACGTCCACGACCAGGAGCGCCGTACGATCGCGCTCGAGCAGGCTCATGAGAGCTCCTTCGAGCTCATGCGGCGACTACCGAGAAGGCGCGCTCCCGATAGGCGATCGAGCCCGAGGAGATGGTCATCAGCACCCTGCCACGTAGACGCTTGCCCGCAAAGCAGCAGTTCTCCGAGCGGCTCTCCCAGCCATGCTCGCCGGCTACCCACTCAGCCTGCAGATCGACCAGGGTGAGGTTCGCCTGTGCACCGACCGCAACCTGGGAGAGCGGCAGCTCAAAGAGTGCGGCGCCCGCGCCCATCCGCTCCACGAGCAGGCCCAGATCGATGGCTCCCGTCAACACCAGCCCGGTATACAACGCTGCAAACGCGGTCTCCAGTCCGGTGGTGCCCATCGGCGCCTGCTCGAAGGGCACGTCCTTCTCATCGCGCGCGTGCGGCGCGTGGTCGGTCGCGACGCAGTCGATCGTGCCCGATCGCAGACCGTCGATCAACGCCTTGCGATCCTCCTCACTCGCCAACGGCGGGTTCATCTTCATGCGCGTGTCGAGTCTTCTCACATCCTCTTCGGTGAGCAGCAGATGATGGGGAGTCACCTCCGCGCTGACCATCCAACCACGCTCCTTGGCCGCCTGCACCGCCTGCACCGAGGCTGCGCAGCTCAGATGCTGAAAGTGGACTCGCGCCTGCTCATAGCCGGCGAGCTCGGCATCGCGGGCGACCATCGTCGACTCGCTGATGCTCGGGATCCCGCCCACGCCCAGCGCAGCACTCACGGGCCCCTCGCGCATGCTCCCGCCGAGGGAGAGCGAGGGATCCTCCTCGTGCAGGGCAAGCACGCCACCGCAGAGTCGCTGGTACTGGAGCGCCTTGCGCAACATCCCAGCGCTGCTCACAGGACGCCCGTCATCGGTGAAGCCGAGCGCCCCTTCCTTGCGCAGCTCCGCCATCTCGGTGAGCTCCTCGCCCCGCAGCCCGCGGGTGATTGCGGCCAGGAAACCGACCGACACGCGCGCATCATGAGCGGCCGCATCGCGCAGCGAGCGCAGCAGCGGCGCGGAGTCCAGCTCGGGGTCGGTGTTGGGCATCGCGATCACGCCCCAGAATCCGCCCGCCGCCGCGGCGCGCGTCCCGGTCTCGAGGTCCTCCTTGTGCTCCTGGCCGGGGGTGCGCAAATGCACATGTGGATCGAAGAACGCGGGCAGCAGATGCTTGCCCGTGCCCTGCACCACCTCCTCGCCTTCGCCTGCCTGCAGTGAGGCCGCAGGCGCAAGCTCGGCCACCTCGCCGCTGCGCACCCGGACATCCAAACGGTTGTCGATCTGGGCCCGTGGATCGAGCACGTGGACGTCGCGCAGCAGGAGATCGGCCGCGGCCTGCGAGTTGCGCTGCAACATCACGCCAGCTGCGGCTCGGGAGCTGTCCGCAGCGGCGCGCGCACACCGGTCAGCAATTCATAGAGAACGGCCATGCGCACGACCACCCCGGCCTCCACCTGTGAGGTCACGAGCGCCTGGGGTGAATCGATGACCTCGCCCGAGAGCTCCACGCCACGGTTCACTGGACCGGGGTGCATCAGGAGCTGGCGGGTGCCCAGACGTCGCCCATTGATCTGATACCAGGCTGCGTACTCGCGGATCGAGGGCACCCATGACTCGAGCATCCGCTCTTTCTGCATGCGCAGCGCATAGACGACATCGGCCCTGGGAAGCTCGTCGAGGGTGTATCGAACCTCGCATCCCAGCGTCTCGATGCCGCGGGGGATCAAAGTCGGCGGCCCTGCGACCGTCACCTTGGCTCCCATCTTCTGGAAGGCGAGGATGTTCGAGCGGGCGACTCGCGAGTGGGCGACGTCGCCGACGATCCAGATCGATGCTCCGTCGATCCCGCCGATCCGCTGGTGGAGCGTGTAGACATCGAGCAGCGCCTGCGTCGGGTGCTCGTGCTTGCCGTCACCCGCGTTGACGACCGCGGCGCTGCACCAACGCGAGACGAGCTCCGCCGCGCCGGCCCAGGGGGCACGGATCACGATCGCATCGGGCTTGTGGGCACTGAGCGTCAGGACCGTGTCCTTGAGCGACTCTCCCTTCTCGACGCTTGAGCCGCTGGCGGCGAAGTTCACCACGTCCGCGGAGAGCCGCTTGGCCGCCAGCTCGAAGGAGCTGCGGGTCCGTGTGGAGGCCTCATAGAAGAGGTTGAGCACCATCCTGCCCCGCAGCGCCGGCACCTTCTTGATCTCGCGATCGGAGACCTCGGCGAAGCTGGCCGCCTGGGCGACTATCCGCTCGATTTCGGGCCGATCGAGTTCCTCGATCGAGAGCAGGTGGTTCATGCCCCCACCTCCACTCCTGCGCTTGCGATCGCGACCTCGTCGACGCCGTCGAGCTCCAGCACGCGGACGTGGACATGCTCGGCCTGGGATGTGGGCAGGTTCTTGCCCACATAGTCGGGCCTGATCGGCAGCTCACGGTGACCCCTGTCGGCGAGCACGGCCAGTTGGAGGCGCTCGGGACGGCCGTAGTCAAACAGCGCCTCGATCGCCGCTCTGACTGTGCGTCCCGTGAACAGCACATCATCGACCACGACGACCGTGCGCCCCGTGATGTCGAAGTCGATGTGCGAGGCGTGGACGACAGGCGCATCAGGCCGATGCCCGACATCGTCGCGGTAGAAGCCGATATCGAGGTCGCCCAGCGGAATCTCGGTCTCCAAGAGCTCTTGGAGCTGGGAGTGCAGGCGCTCGGCAAGGAACACCCCGCGGCTGTGGATCCCAACGACCGCCAGCGCTTGGGCATCGGGGTTGCGCTCGGCGATCTCGTGCGCGATACGCGAAAGCGCCCGGCGGACATCGTCCTCGTGCAGGACGACCTTCTCACTTTCCATCGTCTCTTCCTTCCTGGCCTCTCAGGACCTGATTAAAGGAGTGGTGGCCAATGTATCAGCGTGGGGCGATGACCTCAGGATCACGCGTCAGCGTCGGGGGCGCTTCGGCCTCGGGCTGGGGTGTCGAGGACCTGCCCTGCCAGCGCACCAGGGTGGGCTCGCCTCGCTCTGGAAAGGGCACCTCGATCGCGTCGAAGTCACGGGGGGCCTCAGTGGCCGCGAACACTGCGCGCGCCTGGGCGCGCAACTCGCCCCCGGCGTAGCGCGTAGAGATGTGCGTCAGCGCGAGCATCTGCACCGCGGCATCGCGCGCGAGCTCCGCCGCCTGGCGTGCGGTGCTGTGCTCGGTAGACCGCGCGCGTGAGGCCTCCTCCTCGGCAAAGGTCGCCTCGTGCACGAGGACATCGGCTTCATGAGCAGCCAAGGACAGTGCCTCACACGGGCAGGTATCCCCTGAGAGGACAACCTTACGGCCCCGTCGCGGAGCGCTCATGACTTGCTCTGGCTCGACCCCGCCGACGCTCTCTCCGCGCTGGAGCCTGCCGAAGTCCGGACCCGGTTCTGACTCCCAGGCGCTCAGCGAGCTGCGCATCGAGCTGCCCTGGCCGGACATCCTCCACGATCGCGTATCCAAAGGCGCCTCCGCGATGGCGGACAGGGACGCTCGTCACGGCGAAGCCCTCGCCTCTGACGCTCTCGGCCGGCTCCAGCTCGAGGATCGACAGCTCATAGGGCAGCCGGCCGTAGATGAAGCGGGTCGATCGCATCAGCTCGTTCAGGCCAGAAGGTCCATGGATGCTCAGCGGTTGAGAGCGTTCGCGCAGCGCGAATGACTTGAGCATGCCGGGCAGCCCAAGCCAGTGATCGGCGTGGAAATGGGTGATGAACACCCTGTCCACGTCCGCGAGGCCGACGGAGCGCAGCAGTTGGCGCTGGGTACCCTCGCCGCAGTCGAAGAGCAGCTTCTCCCCACCGAAGCGCACAAGCAGTGCAGGCAGTCCACGTCGTGCGCTCGGAACCGAGCCACCAGTGCCCGCGAAGAAGAGCGATAGGTCCATCTGGGCCTACGGTAGCGAGGTTGCAAGGCACCGGTAAGCTCAGGGCTGCGGATGTCGCCTGCGGCGATATCTATGCGCCCGTAGCTCAGTGGATAGAGCGCTCGCCTCCGGAGCGAGAGGTCGCGTGTTCGAATCACGCCGGGCGCGTAGCAGGAAAATCGCATTGGAATGCGGGATCGCGGGGTGACCTCTATCCAAGGCGCGCCTCCGTGTCAGCGTGCTGGCCCGTCGCACCGCTCGGTTAGAGTCCCCAGGAATGGGCCCCACGACTCGTGCACGTCGCCTTGGCGGCCTCTCGCGCGATGTCTCACTGCTCGCGGGCAGCGTGGTTACGTTCGTGGCGATCACCGTCTGGTGGCTGACAAAAGACGATCGTGTGCAGGACTGGGACAACGGCCTGCACACGGTCGATGCCTTCATGATCCATGACCAGCTTGTAGCTGGACACCTCACCGCCTGGTTCAAGGAATTCAACACCTATCCGCCCTTTGGCCACCTGATCGGGGCTCTGGGCGTGTTCGTCGGCGGCTTCAGCCCGGCGTCGGTGATCATGGCCTCGAACCTGGTCTTCGTGCCGTTGCTGGCCGCCGGCTGCTTCGGCGTGGGACGCCTGGTCTATGGCTCCGAGCGCGCCGGCCTGCTGGCAGCGCTGTTCGCGCTGGGGACCCCGATGATCGTCTCGGAGTTCCACGAGTTCATCTTGGATCCTCAGCAGGCGGCAATGGTCGCGGTCAGCGTATGGGCGATCCTCGCATCCAGGCGCTTTGAGCGACCAGGGGTCTCAGCGCTCGCGGGCGCGCTGTGCGGCCTGGCGATGTTGACCAAGCAGACGAGCATCATCTTCTTGGCCGGCCCGATCGCGGTGGTGTTCATCCGTGGCGGCTGGCGCAACTGGAAGGGAATCCTGGCGTTCGTCGCGCCGCTGGCGGTGGTGGCCGTGCCCTGGTACGTCTATCACCGCCACGAACTCGGTGGCTTGGTGTCGATCCACGATGGCAGCGCCAGTCCGACCGGCGCCAACGAAGCCGGGGGCTTCTTCCCCCAAAAGCTCTCGCGCAAGAGCTTTGGCTGGTACTTCTGGAGCACGCTGAACGTCCAGTTGCTCGCGCCGCTCTCGCTGGCGGTGCTGGTCGGCACGGTGCTGGCCATCCGTAACTGCTTGCGGCGCTTCTCATCGGAGAACCTGCGGCCCGAGTTGATCGTCGGCCTGTTCATCTCCTGGCTGGGGATGACACTGATTACGCACAAGGATCCGCGCTACACACTGCCGGCGCTGGTCTACATGGCGGTGCTGGGCACAGGCTGGATCGCGACAGCCATGCGCGGGCGCAAAATTCTCACAGGCATTCTCCTCGCCGTGGTCGCGATCAACCTGCTCGGCGTGTCAACCGGGTCCGGTCATACGCTGCGGATCACGCTCCCAGGCGCACCGAGTGGCAACTCGGCGCTCGCCGAGCGTCACATCACCTTCTACTCGCCCGATGGCTGGCTGCGCGGGGGCCCAGAACACGACGGCGACATCCTGGGACTGATGCGCGGTCTCAAGCGCGTCGGGGTACGCACCGTCACATTCGATGCGGCTTCCTCCGATGACATCAACTTCAACACCTCCGGCCTGCAGGTGCTCGCGATCGAGGCCGGACTCGAACCCACCTGGACCTACAACCCGGCAGGCCTGGGACCACACGATGCGTTCGTGCTGCGCCATGTACCGCAGCCCGGCGACCCACCGCCATGCCAGCGACTGAATGACGGCTCTGGCGTCTATGTGGTGCTCGGCAATCCCGTGATCCCATTCGGGCTGTACACGTTCCTGTGCCCTGGCCGCAAACCGCTCTTCTACAAACGCACGGCGCCCATGTCGCTCGAAACGCACATCCAGTTGCACCCCGAACTCATCGGCCCCTCCCGCTCAATGTTGCTTGCCATCCTGCTGGCGCTGCACCGCCAAGGCGTGCAGGCACTCCAGTTCGATCACGCCTCTGCCAACGAGCTCTTCTTCCAGCCCACTGGCATTGAACGCCTGGCAGCCCTCGCCGAGATCCCCATCCCTCCCGCTCTGACCGAACAGCAGCTCACGCCAAGCGATGCATTCCTTGAGCGCAAGCCGATCATGCCGGCTGGACCAGCGCCCTGCGGACGCTTCCCCGACGGTACAGGCCTCTATGTCCTGCTGGGCAACCCGACAGTGGCCCATCCGCGGTATGACTGCCCACTCCACCATCTCCCGTCGCGGTAGGCAACCCGATCGCCTCCTGCCGTGGATCGCCGCGGAGCGTAGCCTGAGAGCGGTCGTGCTGCTCGCTGTGGGCCTCGTGCTGCTGACGCATCCTCACGCCAACTGGTCCAAGGACATCTCCCACTTCGCGCGCACTCTGGGCCTGGACCCCAACGGCACCGGCTTGCGCAAGCTCATCGAAAAAGTACGTCGCATCGATACCCGGCAAGACGTGGTGTTCGGGGTGGTCGCGCTCGGGTATGGGGTGCTCGAGGGCACCGAGGCCTACGGCCTCTACAGACGCCGGCGCTGGGGCGAGTGGCTGACCGTGCTTGCCACAGCCCTGCTGCTGATCCCAGAGGCCCTGGAGCTCGCCAAGAGCGCAAGCCTTCTGAAGGTATGCGGCATCGCGCTGAACCTGCTGATCGTGGCCTACCTGCTGTGGCGCCTGCGCCACCGAGCTGCGCGTCCGGGCGCCTACGGCTGACACCCTAGCGTCAAAGCTCGAGATACCTGAGCACCGTCCGCCCGAGCGCAATCACGTCGCCGTCGCTCAGATCCGCCTCGCTGACCCTGCGACCGTTGACGAAGACGCCATTTGAGCTGCGGTCATCCAGCACCCTGACGCCACTGCGACGGCATAGGAGGATGGCGTGCCGTCGCGAGATCGAAGCATCCTCCAAACGCAGATCAGAGGTGAGACCGCGACCGATGTGCGTAATCTCGGCCTCCAGGGAGACGAGATCCACATCGTTGTGTCCACGGATTTCCAGGTAGCGACCGGACTCGGGAGGAAGCGGCAGGATGTCGGTGCAGAGCGCGAGTCCCTCCTCCCGCTCCACCGCCTCGAGAGCCAGCGTCAGCTCGTGTCGAACGTCGCTTGAAGTGGGGCTTTGAACGGTCATAGGAGCAGGAAACAGCACTGATCTAAGCGCGACCTCAAGGCCGGCGAAGGATCGCTGAAGTTGTGTCTAAGCGCCGATCTGAGCTCCCCCTCGACGGCGTGCACCGCGTACGCTTGCAGCCAAATGACTGCCCCTGTCCCACTCGCGGCCGACACCGGCCTGCTCACCGCCCTGCAGCTCGGTCCGCTCGTGCTCTTCGGGCTGCTCTATACGCAGCGTGTGCGCGCGCTGGCAGCGAGTGCTCATCCTGTCCCAGGATGGCGTCAAGCCTGCTTCTACGGCGGTTTTCTCACGATCGCGGTGGCTCTCACCTCGCTCGGGAAAGCCAGCCAGGATCTGTTGTTCGTCCACATGATCGAGCACCTCCTGCTCGGAGACATCGCGGCGCTGTTGATCGTGCTCGGCCTGACAGGCCCGCTGATCGCGCCGGTCCTGCGGATTCGAATCTTCGATCGACTGCGTGTGCTGGCCCATCCGGCGATCGCGTTCCCGCTGTGGGCGATCGACCTCTACACATGGCACCTGCCGATCTTCTACGAAGCGGCTCTGCGCCACTCCGGGGTCCATGCGCTCGAGCACGTGATGTTCCTGAGCTTTGGCATGAACATGTGGATGTGCCTGTTCGGGCCGCTGCCCATGCCCATCTGGTTCGGCAATCTGGGCAAGCTCATCTACGTCATCGCCGTGCGCCTGGCAGGCACCGTCCTGGGGAACATCTTCCTGTGGTCTGGAACCGTCTTCTACCCCTACTACGCCAAGGGCGAGGCGGCCTTCCACATCTCGCCGCTCGCCGACCAGAACATCGCTGGTGCTGTGATGATGGTCGAGGAGAGCATCCTCACGATCTGCCTGTTCTGCTGGCTGTTCCTTCGCACCGCCCGCGAAGGCGAGGAGCGCCAGGATCTCCTGGACTTCGCCCAGGCGCAGGGCCTGGAGCTCAGCGAGACACGTGCCGCGCGCGCCGTGGCGGCGGGACGCGGCGCCGAGCTGCGCTCGCGCCTGGAGAGCCGGGCGCAAGCGCCGGAGGGGACCTGACGCACCCACGGCATGCCTGCACTACGCTTGAGGCATGTGCATCGGCTGCGCGATGGCTGCGGCGTCGGCCGCGACAGGGTTTCGGACCTGGCTGCAGACCCACCACATGGATTGGCTGACGCCCAGACGGCTCAAAGCCATGACGATCGCAGCGATGTCGGCCGCCGCGCTCGTCTCGACGGTCGTCGTCAGCGGCTCGGGCGCCGCTACGAGCGCCGGCGCGACCTCAACCGCGACCGCCACGCACGCAGCGCACTCGCGCTGACGCGCTGCCAGGGGCTGGCTTCACACCTCAGAGCTCAGCGCACGCTGAGCGCGGGGCACTGCACGTTGGCCTCGAAGGCCTCCAGCGTGGGCTCGATCGAGTAGGTCTCGAACGTGCCTCGCACCGCGTCAAGTGTCTTCAGCCCCTCGCCGGTAATCACCAGGACAACACGCTCGTCGGGATCTATGTCCCCGCGCGCGGCGAGCTTGGCGAGCACAGCAGTGGTCACCCCGCCGGCGGTCTCGGTGAAGATGCCCGTCGTCTGCGCGAGCAGCGCGATGCCCTCGCGGATCTCCTCATCGCTGACGGCGTCGATCGAGCCACCGCTCTCGCGTGCGAGATCGAGCGCATAGGGGCCATCCGCCGGGCTGCCGATCGCCAGCGACTTGGCGATCGTGTCCGCCTTCACCGGCAGGCAGGTATCGCGACCATCGGCAAACGCGTTAGCCACGGGGGCGCAGCCCTGGGCCTGAGCACCGTTCATCCTCGGCGCCTTCCCCTCGACCAACCCCAGCTCGAGCCACTCGTTGAAGCCCTTGGCGAGCTTGGTGTAGAGCGATCCGGAGGCGATCGGCACGACGCAGCGGTCGGGCAGCTCGAAGCCGAGCTGCTCGGCGATCTCATAGGCCAGGGTCTTTGAACCCTCGGCGTAGTAAGGACGCAGGTTGATGTTCACAAACGCCCAGTCCCGTTCGGCGGAGAGCTCGGTGCAAAGCCGGTTCACGTCGTCATAGCTGCCGTCGACCGACACCACCGTGGCACCGTAGACCCCCGTGGCGAGCACCTTCTGCTCCTCGAGATCGGCCGGGATGAGCACGTAGGTGCGCAAACCGAGAGCCGCGCCATGGGCGGCGACCGAGTTGGCGAGGTTGCCCGTCGAGGCGCACGCAAGCACCTCGAAGCCGAGCTCGCGCGCCCGTGCGGCCGCCACGGAGACAACCCGGTCCTTGAATGAGTGCGTCGGGTTGGCGGCGTCATTCTTCACCCACACCTCGTGCAGCCCCAGCCGCTCCGCAAGGCGGTCGGCCCGGACCAGCGGCGTGCAGCCCGCCGGCAGGCCCGCACGAGATGCCAGACGCCCCGAGGGACCCGGAGGGCCCTCGACAGTGGGCAGAAAGTCCGCGTAGCGCCAGATGTTCTGCGGACCGCCCTGGATACGGCGGCGCAGTTGCGCAACGTCTCCCTGCAGACCCGAGTGGTCGTATGCGGCCTCGACCGGTCCGAAGCACCGATCGCAGACGTAGCGAGCCTCGAGCTCGTAGTCCGCATCGCACGCCCTGCATTTCAGATGGGTGACAGCCATACTGGGCTCCTTCTCTAAATAGTCATCGCCGGTATCACCGTGTGGCGAAGACAGAAGCCCGCCACACATCTATCTGGAATTGGCACCTTCCCGCTGATTTGCGGTGGTTGCCGGGGCTTCGTCGGGCCAGTCCCTCCACCCCTCTAGATGTGTACTGCTATGTGCCTTGGCAGCTTAGCAGCCGTCCGGACGGCCCGCAAGCGTGCCCTGGTAACACCCTGAGGCAGCCGGTGTACCGCTTGCGATGCCCACATCAGCCGCCCGCGAGGACGCCCAGCGCCTCATGGAAGCGCCAACGGAGATCGACCTGTCGCTTCCTGGCTCCAAGAAGCGCATGTTGATCATCGTCAACCCGTATGCGACCACGGTGTCCGACCGGCTGCGCCACTTGGTCGTCTATGCATTGCAGGGCCGTTTCGAGGTGGATGCCGTCGATACCGAGGCGCGCGGCCACGCCACCGAGCTCTGTCGAGAGGCCGCTCATGAGGGCTATGACGTGGTTGTCGCCTTCGGCGGTGATGGGACCGTCAACGAAGCCGCCAACGGCCTGCTCGGCTCCCCCACCCCACTGACCTGCCTGCCCGGTGGCTCGGCCAACGTCTTCGGCAAGATGATTGGCATACCGGGCGAGCTCATCGACGCCACCGAGCACATCCTTGCCATGGCCGATGACTGGAAGCCCCGCAAGGTCGATCTCGGACTTGTCAACGGCAGGCACTTCACCTTCGCCTCCGGACTGGGGGTCGACGCGAGCGTCGTCGAGCGCGTCGACTCCAACCCCCATCTGAAGGCGCGCTTCGGCCCGTGGTATTTCACGAGCGCCGCCATCTCGACGTTCATGCGCCGCTACCTGATCTCACCCCCTCGCATGGAGGTCCACGTCGACGGCGAGGTGCTGACCGGTGTGACCACGGTGATTCAGAACGGTGCGCCGTTCACTTACTTCCAGAACCGCCCGATCAACATCGCTGAGGGAGCGACGCTCGACTCAGGCGCTCTCGCCGGTTGCGTCCTGCATCGGGCGACGCCACTGTCGATGCCGTTCATCGCCTGGCGAGCATTCTCCAAAGAGGCGCGGGTCGTGCGCCACAGGCACGTCAGCGGCTTCTCGGATGTCACCGAGCTGACCGTCTCCAGCAGCGACGGCAGGCCGCTGCCGCTGCAGGTCGACGGTGACTATCTGGGCGAGGTGCACGAGGCGTGCTACTCGATCGTGCCCCAAGCACTCACCGTCATCTCCTGAGGCGCTACCAGCTCAGCCCTGCCGCAAAGGCGCCACCAGCTCCACTGGCGTCGAGAGACACGTGCGCGCCCTATGCGGCGCCCGGCGTGATGCGGTAGGCATCGAAGACCGACTCGGTCTGGCGCAAGCGAGAGACGGCACTCTTGAGCGTGTGCGTGTCGGCGACCTCCACGACGAAGCGGTTCTTGACCATCGGCGGATTGGACAGGCAGCGCGCTTCGAGGATATTCGCCCCGGACTCCGAGAAAACCCGCGAGAGATCCTCGAGCAGCCGATGACGGTCCCAGGCATCGATCTGAATCTCGACGATGAAGCTCGTCTCCCGCTCCCCGTCCCAGGAGACATTCGTGAAGCGCTCGGGGTTGCGGCGCAGGAGGGCCGCATTTGGACAGTCACCGCGGTGGATGGTGATTCCGCGCCCCAGCGAGATGTAGCCGACTATCGGATCTCCAGGCACTGGACGGCAGCACTTGGCAAGACGGAGCATCACGTCCTCGACGCCGTCCACCCGGATGCCGTACTTGCCGGAGGACGTCGTGGAGCGCCTGCGCGCACGTCCGAGGCTGAGCATGTCGGCGGCGCTGTTGTCCGTGTCGGCGGCCTCGCCCTGCTTGAGGCGCTGGATGACCTTGCTCACCACTACCTTCGGTGAGACCTTGGCGGCGCCCAGAGCTATGTAGAAGTCGTCGGCCTTGCGATAGCCCATCTCCCTGATCACGTCCGCAAGCACGCCTGAACCGGTGATCTTCTGGGCGGGTAGGCCCTGCTTGCGCAGGTGCTCCTGGAGGACCTCACGCCCGGTGTGCTCGGTGTCCTGACGAGACTCAGCCTTGAACCACTGCTTGATCTTGTTGCGTGCCCTGGTCGTCTTGACCATCGCCAACCAATCGCGCGAAGGCCCTCGCTCGCGCTTGGCGGTCAGGATCTCCACGATGTCACCCGAGCGCAGCTCGTACTGCAGGGGCACGATCTTGCCGTTCACACGGGCCCCAACGCAACGATGGCCGATCTCGGTGTGGACCTCGTAGGCGAAGTCCAGCGGGGTCGCACCCGCGGCAATCGACTTGAGCTCGCCCTTGGGGGTGAAGACGTAGACCTCGTCCTCGAAGAGATCGGTCTTGAAGTTCTCCATGAACTCCTTGGGATCTGAGAGCTCCTTCTGCCAGTCGAGCATGGAGCGAAGCCACTTGAGCTCTGAGTCGTCCGGCAGGCCCCCGCGAACGCCTTTCACTCCCTTCGCGTTGCCAGGGCGCTGCTTGTAGGTCCAATGGGCCGCGATGCCGTACTCCGCCATGTCGTGCATCTCGCGTGTCCGGATCTGGATCTCCAGCGGCTGTCCCTCCGGCCCGACGATCGTGGTGTGCAGCGACTGGTACATGTTGAACTTGGGCATCGCGATGAAGTCCTTGAAGCGGCCGGGCAGCGGCTTCCACAGCGAGTGAATGACACCCACGGCGCCGTAGCAATCCTTCACCGACTCGACGATCACCCGCATCGCGGTGAGGTCATAGATCTCGTTGAACTCGCGGTTCTTGCGGGTCATCTTCGAGTAGATCGAGTAGAAGTGCTTGGCACGGCCGGAGATCTGCGCCTCGATGCCCAGCGACTGCAGCTCGCGCGAGAGGTACTCCCCCGCCTCGCTCACATAGCGCTCGCGCTCCTGGCGCTGCTGGGCGACCAGGCCCTTGATCTCCTGATACTTGCGCGGATGGAGCGTCGCGAACGCGAGGTCCTCGAGCTCCCACTTGATCGCGTGGATGCCCAGCCGATGAGCGAGCGGCGCGTAGACGTCCAGCGTCTCCTTGGCCTTCTCGATCTGTTTCTGCTTGGACATCGCGTCGATCGTGCGCATGTTGTGCAGGCGATCGGCGAGCTTGATCAGGATGACCCGCATGTCGCTGGCCATCGCCACCATCATCTTGCGGTAGTTCTCAGCCTGCGCGTCATCGCGTGACTGGAAGGTGATCCCGGTCAGCTTGGTGACACCGTCGACGATCGCCGCCACCTCGTCGCCGAAGCGATCTCTCACTTCCTCCAGCGAGGCTGATGTGTCCTCGACGGTGTCATGCAGCAGGGCGGCACAGAGCGTCTCGGTGTCAAGCCGCATGCCGGCACAGATACGTGCGACGCCGACTGGGTGCACGATGAAGTCCTCACCCGACTTGCGTCGCTGCGCGGCATGGTGCTCGCAGGCGAACAGGAAAGCCTCCTCGACGCGCAGGCGGTCGATCTCGACGGCCGACTCGGAGGCGTGCTCGGAGACGATCGCGAACAGATCGTCCAGCAACCGCCGCTCGAGATGATTGAGGCTGAGGCGTGGAGCGCTCTGCGCAACTCGCGTGGCAAGCGCGCCTGGGTGCTCGAGCGCCGATGTGCCAGGAGGATCGCTTGGAGCTGCCATAACACTAAGGGTAGGGGACGGCTCCGCGGGATTGAAGCGATGCAGCCGGGCGCGCAGGCCTCAGAAGAGCACGAGCTCGTGCTCGGCAGAGGACGTAGCGGCCGATGCCCGGGGAGCTTGGGACTCGCAGGCCCTCATGTTGCGCAGTACGAGGCGAGGCTCGCTGGTTCCGTTCCACTCGTTGACCTCCAGCTTGAAGGTCGCGTCCAGGGGCTCGCCATCCCGCACGGGCAGACGTCCTCCGGTCCCGAACGCCACGGCGCTGGCATGCGCCTCATCGCAGAGCACGCTGAAGCGGACGTGCTTGCCTTCGCCCATGGCGCGCACGTCCTTGAAGACGGCGCCCCGCAGCAGCAGCGAGACCGACGGGTTGCCACGCCCGAAAGGCGCAAGTGTGGCGAGCTCCTCCGCAAGCCCCATATCCAGCTGGCCGCCGGTCACGATCGCATCGACGCGCTCAACCGGCACGAGATCCTCCGGCCGCAGGCTCCGCTCGGCGTGAGCGCGCAGTGCAGCGTCGAACCCGGCCACCTGCTCGCGCCTGCACTCGACGCCCGCGGCGGCACGATGACCGCCGTAGCGAACCAGGTGATCGCTGCTCGCCTGCAGACCCGCGAGCAGATCGAAGCCGCCGATGCTGCGACCCGATCCACGGCCAGAGTCGCCGTCGAGGGAGACCAGCACGACCGGCCGGTTGTGGCGCTCACTCAGCCGCGAGGCGACGATGCCGATCACGCCGGGGTGCCAACGCTCGCCGGCAAGCACATAGGCCGCCTGTGGACCCAGCTCGGCCACCCGCGCTTCGGCCTCGTAAAGGATCCGATGCTCGATCTCCCGACGCTCGTGATTGGCGCGGTCGAGCTCGGTCGCGAGACTCGCCGCCCGGCGTGGATCCTCGGTCAGCAGCAGCTCGAGCGCCGCATCGGCCCGGTAGAGGCGTCCGGCCGCGTTGATGCGAGGCGCGAGCGCGAAGCCCACCGCCCGCTCCTGCAGCCGGCTGGCATCGACCTTCGCGATGGACATGAGCGCCCGCAGGCCCGGCTTGGCCGTGTTGGCGAGGGCGCGCAGGCCTCGGCGCACGAGCTCACGGTTCTCGCCCAGCAGCGGCACGACATCGGCGATCGTGGCCAGCGCGACAAGATCGAGATCGTCCTCGGGCGTGTACGGACGATCGAGCTCTCCATCGTGCCCGCCGGCACCGTTCGTGGTGCTAGAGCCGCCATGGGCATCGATCAGATCCTGGGCCAGCTTGTGTGCCACCGCCGCCGCGCAGAGATCGGGACAGCGATATCCGCAGAGCGCCGGATGCACGATCGGTGCATCCGGCAGAACGCCGTCGGATCGTGGCGCGTGGTGGTCGCTGACTACGACCTGCATGCCGAGCGCCCGCGCCCGCGCGACCTCCTCCACCGAGCTCACGCCACAATCGGCGGTGAGCAGTAAGCTGGTGCCCCTCGCGGCTAGCCGCTCCACGGTGGCGATCCTGAGGCCGTAGCCGTCGGCTCCGCGGTCGGGAAGGTGCCAGTCCACGTTCCCCCCCAGAGCTCGAAGCGCACGAACCAGGATGGCTGTCGAGCAGACGCCGTCGACGTCATAGTCTCCGTGCACCGTGATCCGCTCGCCCGAGCTGATGTGGGCGACGATCAGCTCGATCGCGGGCTCGATGCCATCGAACGATCCACGACTTTCACCCTGGGGCTGCTGTTCGCCCGCCCGCAGGAACAGATCCGCCTGCGCCGGGTCGCTCAGGCCACGGCGCACGAGGATCTGCGCGAGCGGGTCGCTCACGCCCAGGGCGCGTTCCAGGCCCTGAACCTGCGTCTGGGGGCATTCTGGGATCTCGAAGCGTGAGCTCTGCATGGGCGAGCCACACTACGCGCCGGCTGAGACGGAACCTCGTGGCCGTCAGGCTCCAGCTTCTCGTCTGGCACCGATCAGATAGACCAGCACGATGCCGATCAACGCTCCCGGGACGGCGTAGAGCACGACGGCGACGTCCGTGGCTTTGGCACCCGGCACGCGCAACGCCGAGATCTTCACGCCATAGATGATCATGCCGACGAGGACCGCTCCGATCAGCGAGCCGACCAGCGCACCGACGATCCCGCCCCAGAAGCGATCCGGGAGGAAGATCGTGAAGTGCCAGATCGCCAAGCCCATCATCACCCACCCGAGCATTCCCATCAGCGAGCCCTCCCATGTCTGCGATTCCTGGCGCGCTTGGGCTTGCGCGTCTTCGAGGTGTCCTTCATCACGAGATCCTCGGGCCTGAGATCCGCGCCAGAGCCCGGCTGAGGACTGGGTTCGACCGGCTTCTCGGCAAGCTGAGGTGCCGCAGTCTCTCCACCGCTCCTCGCCTGCGGAGCCTCGACATCGAGGTCACGCACAAGCTCATTGAACTCGTCTTGGGAGATCTGCTCGCCAGGCTCTTCCGCAGAGAGCAGCCCACGGCGCCGACGGCGGCCCTCCGGCACCGGCTCCACGTCGACGGGAGCGCCCGAGACGGCGGTCGCATAAGCCGGGACGCGCCCGAGGTCCTTGAGGATCCGCAGGCGCCGGGTGCGGTAGATAGGCTCGCGCTCCTTCCAATGGGTGAGCACCGGCGAGGCGATGAAGATCGACGAGTAGGCGCCCGAGGCGATCCCGACCATCAGTGCGAAGGCGAAGTCCTTGAGGGTTTCGCCGCCGAAAAGCAGCAGCGAGATGACAGGCAGCAGCGTGCAGAAGCTGGTCGCAAGCGAGCGGGTGAGGACCTCGGACATGGAGCGGTTGACGACCTGTGAGAAGGCGGCACGGGGCATGCGCGGCACGTTCTCGCGCACACGATCGAAGACGATGATCGTGTCATACAGGGAGTAGCCGAGGATCGTGAGCAGCGCGGCGACCGTCGAGCTCGTCACTTCCCTGCCCGTCAGCGCATAGACCCCGGAGGTGATCAGGAGATCGTGCATCAGTGCGATCAGCACGGGAGTCGCGTACTTCCACTCGAAGCGCAGCGCTATATAGGCTGATATCACCAGCAGCGAAGCGATGATCGCGATGATCGCGCTGTCGGCGATCGTCTTGCCGAAGGTGGACCCGATCGAGATGAAGGAGAAGTTCTTGGTGCCGGGGTGGGTGATCCCGTTGCCGAACCTGGTGTCGAGCGCCAGCTTGACCTTCTCGACCGCGTCGGGACCCAGCTTTTTGATGGTGATGTGATAGCCGCGGCCCCCGACGCCGGTGCTCTGAAACTGCTGGACCTCCGCGCCCGGATGGCCCGCGCCCGCCATGACCGCGTCGATCTGGCTGACGCTCACAGGCTTGATGAAGGCCGTCTCGATGCGCGTGCCCCCTTTGAAGTCGATACCCAAGTTCAAGCCCTTGCCGCCGATCGCCAGTGCGCCGACCAGCAGGATCGTGCCCGACAGTGAGAAGAACCACTTCGAGGCGCCCATGAAGTCGAAGGTCCAGTGCCAGCGCTGCTTGCGCGCCCCCAGCGCCGAGGGGTGGGTGACCAGGCGCGAGCGACCCATGGCTCCGAGGGCCGCCTGCGTGGCCAGCACCGCCGTGAACAGTGTCGCGAGCGTGCCGATCCCCAGCACGAAGGCGAAGCCCTGGACCTGGGCAGTGGCCAGCGCGAACAGGATGAAGGCGGTCATGAACGTGACGACGTTCGCGTCGACGATCGCGGCGAACCCGCGCTTGTAACCGGCGGCGATTCCCGCAGCGATCGAGCGTCCGCTGCGGATCTCCTCCTTGACGCGCTCGAAGATGACGATGTTGGCATCGGCGGCGATCCCGATCGTGAGGATCAATCCGGCGATCCCGGGGAGCGTCAGGGTGATCGGGATCAGCTTGATCAGCGCGAAGAAGTACACGCCGTAGACCAAGAGTCCGCCGATCGCGATGGCCCCCAAGACCCGGTAGAACAAGAGCAGGAACAGGCACACGATCGCCAAGCCGACGAGCCCAGCGATCAGGCCCTGTTCCAGCGCCTGCTTGCCGAGGGTCGCCGAGACCTGATTGGTGGAGATCGCTTCGAGTTTGATCGGCAGCGCGCCCGACTGCAGCTCGTTGGCGAGGTTCTCCGCCGAGGTGAGCGTGAATCCGCCCGAGATCTGCGAGCCCTGACTGGCGTCGATCCCTTCGGGGTATTCCCTGTAGTCGATTTTCGGGACGGTGATCAGCTGTTCGTCGAGCACGATCGCGAAGTGCTGTTCGGCCTCCGCTTTGGTGACGCCGGGCAGCTGCGCTTCCTGGCCGCGCTGGGCGATCTTCCTCGTCACCGCTTCGAAGATTTTCGCCCCACTCGAGTTGAAGCTGAACGTGACGATCGGCTCGCCGGTGCCGTTGGTTTCAAAGGACTGGGCCGGGTTCTTGATGTCTGCTCCGGTCAGCACCGGGTCGTCGTTGAGGACATACCAGCTGTTCGGCGAGGCGTTGATCACCTTCTCGTCTTCGCCCGTCACAGGTGAGGCCTGCACGACCACGGTCCCGGGCTTCACCAGCATCACCTTCGGCGTCGCGGAAGCGGGCACTTTGTAGTTGTCGGAGTACAGGTCCTGTTCGGTGTCGTCGGGGCCGCGCAGCACCGTTTTGTGCTTGGTGTCGAGCAGATACCACTGGCCGTAGAGACAGCTTTCGACCTGCTTGGGGGTGCAACCAGGCCCCAGCGTGGTGTCGTTTTTGCGAATGATCAACGGCCGCTTGGCCGCTCGCAGCACCGCTTCGTACTCGGGCAGCCCATAGGCCGAGGAGCCGGCGTCTTGCCCTCCGGTCACGCTCGCATCGCTGGGCTCCGGCTTGCCTTCCGGGCCGATCACGTTCGGCTCCCAGTCATAGAACTGCAGCTGGGCGGTCTTTCCAACCTCTTCCTCGGCGCGCTGGTAGTTGCTGACGTCAGGCAGCGCCACGCTGATTTCGTCAGACCCCGTGCGCGCAATTTCGGGCTGCGCGACACCGAGCTGATCGACGCGCTTGCGCATGATGTCGATCGCGCGTTCCAGCGATTCGGGGGTCACCTTCGCCACAGCCGATGGCCTGGCCTTGTACACGAGTTCCACCCCGCCTTTGAGGTCGAGACCCAGACGGGTGGGCTTGAGCGCAATAGCGGCAGCCGAGGCAGCGACCAGCCCGGCGACGATCAGCAGAACCAGTGTGTTGCGACGTCGATCGGCCATCGCTGGCAGCTACTTCTCGGGCGTGAGGACCAGCAACAGCCCGCCGTCCTCGTCATAGGCAGGGAACAGGTCGGCCTTGGCACTGGCGGCCACGTCGCGTTCGCCGCTGACGCGGACGGGCTTCTCCAGGGCGCGTACGCCCCACTCGAGCACCGTCTTGACCGGGTCATCGCCGTTGGCGAACTGCAGGCCCAGGACCTCCTCGACGCGCTGGCCGATCACGTCTTCCTCCTCCAGGCCCGTGAAGGCGAATGAGTTCTTGCCACAGCCGATCACGCGGCCCTTCCCATCACAGACGAAGAAGGCGGCATCGGGCGCGGGATAGTAGTCGTCGAGCAGTTCGAAGAGAAAGGCGAACCCGCACTTCTCGCAACCCTTGCGCTGGCGCGTGAAGCCGAGGTTGCGATCGGTCTCGCTGGTGCGGTGACCACAGTTGGGGCATATGAAGGGATGAGACATGGAAGACCCACAGACTACGCAAGCCGCCGGGCCGAGGTCGCCGTCAGAAGAGTGCGTCCTCACCGACGTGGCCCACTGCGACCGGTGCCTCCAGGCCCAGATGCGCGAAGGCGGCCACGGTCGCGGAGCGCCCCCGCGGGGTGCGCTTGATCAAGCCCTCCTGCAGCAGATAGGGCTCATAGACATCCTCGATTGTGTCCTGCTCCTCCCCCACCGCCACCGCGAGCGTGGACAGGCCCACGGGGCCGCCGTCGAACTTGACGCAGATCGCGCGCAGGATCTCCCGATCGAGTCGATCGAGACCCAGCTCGTCCACCTCCAGTAGCTCCAGCGCCTCATGGGCGGCACGCCCGCTGACCACGCCGTCAAGCCGGACCTCGGCGTAGTCGCGGACGCGCTTGAGCAGGCGGTTGGCCACCCGTGGGGTCCCGCGGCTGCGGGCGGCGATCGCAAGCGCCCCCTCTTCGTTGAGCTCGATCTCGAGGATCCGGGCCGAGCGCCGCACGATCGACGCCAGGTCCTCGGTGCAGTAGGGCTCCAGCCGTGCCTGGATGCCGAAGCGATCGCGCAGGGGCGTCGTGAGCAGTCCAGCTCTGGTGGTCGCTCCCACAAAGGTGAAGGGCGGCAGATCGAGCGTGACCACCCGGGCGCCCGCACCCTGGCCGACGGTGATCGGCAACCGGCGATCCTCCATCGCGGGATAGAAGGTCTCCTCCAGCGCTCGAGGCAATCTGTGGATCTCATCTACGAAGAAGACGCTTCGCGGCTCCAATGCTGTGAGGAACGCCGCGATATCGCCCTTGCGCTCGAGCGCGGGGCCGGCGGTCTGCACGAACGGCACGTCCAGCTCGGCGGCGACGATCTGCGCCAGCGAGGTCTTGCCCAACCCGGGTGGCCCCGCGAGCAGCAGATGGTCGAGCGCGTCGCCGCGTGCGAGCGCGGCTTGGATCGCGACCTCCAGCTGTGCCCGCAACGAGCTCTGACCGACGAACTCCTCCAGGTTGCGCGGCCGCAGCGAGCGGTCGAGCTCGTCCTCGGCCACCAGGTAGGGAGTCTGGATACGGGGCGCGGTCTCGCTCATGGGGTCCCTCCCAGCTCGCTCATCGCGCAGCCGCGCGCGCTACCCGCAACGCGTGCGCGAGCAGCTCCTCGGCGCTCTCGCCTGCTGCGTCCCTCAGCAGTGCCTCTGCCTCGCCAGGCGCATATCCCAGCTCCAGCAGCCCATCACGGGCGAGCGCTCGCGGACCGTCGCCCCGCCGAGCCACGAGCGAGGCGTCGGCTCCCGCATAGCCATCGCCGGAGGTCGTGACGACCTTCTCGCGCAGCTCGACGATGATCCGCTCGGCGGTCCGCTTGCCGATCCCCGGCACCGCCTGGAACCTGGCGGCATCGCCTGAGGCGAGCGCGCCCACCAGCTCCCGCGGCGATCCTCCGGAGAGGACCGCCAGCGCCACCTTGGGCCCAACCGCCTGGACCGAGAGCAGCATCAGGAACAGATCTCGCTCCTGCTCGGAGTGAAAGGCGTAGAGCGAGAGCGCGTCGTCGCGCACGATCAGATGGGAGTGCAGCGTCACCTGCTCGCCTACCGCGGGCACGTGGCGCAATGTCTCAGCCGACACAGCAGCGCGATAGCCGACGTGCCCGCAGAGGATCACGACGTGGTCACCGCGGCGAACCGCGACCTCGCCCTGCAGCAGCGCGATCAACTGCTCGCTCCCGCCAGCGCCACCGACAGCGGGGCGAAGTTCACGTGGCAGATCGCCACGGCCAGCGCATCGGCGGCATGGTCGGGCCTGGGCTCCTCGCTCAGGCCGAGCAGCGCCTGCACCATTCGCGCGACCTGATCCTTGCCCGCGCGCCCACTGCCACAGACGGCGGACTTGACCTGCTGTGGCGTGTAGCCGGCACAGGACACGCCCCGCTGTCCCGCGGCCAGCATCACCGCGCCGCGACCGTGGCCGACGGCAAAGGCCGTGCGCACGTTCTGGCCGAAGTAGAGCTCCTCCAGCGCCACCGCGTCGGGCTCGTGCTCCTCCAGCAGAGCGTCCACCGCAGCGTGGATGTCGACCAGCCGTTGCTCCTGGGGGGCGGTGCTGGAGGTCTCGATCACACCGCCGTCGAGTGCCACCAGCCGCCCGGCTTGGCTGGCGACGACGCCATAGCCGGTGCTTGCCAAGCCGGGATCTACGCCAAGGACGATCATGTTGAAGGATTCTGCGCCGAGGTCCGGACGCCTGCGCCAAGGGCCGATTACGCTGCGATTGCGATGTCCGAGCAAAACATCGACTTCGAGGCCGAGGGTCTGCTCGACGGCTTCAGCGCCGAGCAGCACGCCGAGCGTCTGGCGCTACTCGAATATCTCGCTTCCGACGGAGTGCCCCTCTCCGAGCTTCGCCGCGCGACCGACTCGGGCACGCTGATGTTCTTGCCCGCCGAGCGGGTGATCGGCGGAGATGCCCGCTACACAGCCGCAGAGATAGCTCACCACAGCGAGGTGGAGCAGGACTTCCTCGTCGCGATCTGGCGAGCGATGGGACTGCCGATCCCGGCCGCGGACGACCCCGTCTATACCGAGGCGGACCTCCAGGCGGTAAAGGTGACCACCACCGCCCGCGCGGCGGGCATCACCGACGAGGAGATCCTCGATCTGCTGCGTACGCTCGGTCGAGGACTTTCACAGGCCGCGGAGACGATGCGCGCGCTTACCCTGCGCCTGGTGCTCGAGCCCGGCCTCAGCGAGCATGAGCTGGCCCTGCGCTACGCATCGACATCCTCCGCGCTCGCTCCCATGCTGGGCCCCTTGATCGGCGGCCTGCTGAATCTGCATCTGCGCCAGATGGCACAGAGCGAGGCGATCAGCGCCGCCGAGCGTAGCGGTGGGCAGCTTCCCGGCTCTCGCGAGATCGCCGTCTGCTTCGCCGACCTGGTCGGATTCACCCGTCTGGGCGAGGAGGTGGCACCGGAGGAGCTCTCCCATCTCGCCGTGCAGCTGGAGTCACTTGCTACGGATGTCATCCAACCGCCCGTGCGGCTGGTCAAGACGATCGGTGACGCCGCCATGCTCGTCTCGGTGGAGCCCGAGCCGCTGCTCGACGGGACCCTTGCGCTGCTGGCCGCTGCCGACGCCGAGGGCGAGAGCTTCCCTCAGCTGCGCGCAGGCATCGCGCTGGGTCCCGCCCTGAGCCGCGCCGGTGACTGGTTCGGGCGACCGGTCAACCTCGCGAGCCGCATCACCTCCATCGCCCGTCCAGGAGCGCTGCTCGCCGACCGCGTGATGCACGACGCGGCCCGTGAGGGCTACCGCTGGTCATATGCAGGCGAACGGCGGCTGCGTGGCGTGCGCGATCCCGTGCGCCTCTTTCGTGCACGCGCGCTGCCCGATCGCAGCACCTGAACACGGACACTAGAAAAACGGCCGCCACGCACGCGCGCGTGGCGTTCATTTTTTGGACGCGGTACCCGCCACAGGCTTGCACCCCGCCTGCACCGCCTGGCTCAGCTCCACATCCGCCATGGAGCCTCGCCGCCAGCCCACATGTCATTGAGGGCCACCGCGTCCTTGTAGGTGTCCATGCATCCCCAGAAGCCGTCGTGGCGATGAGCGTGAAGCTCGCCATTCGCGGCCAGGCCCTCGAGCGGCTCCCGCTCGAGTACAGAATCCTCCCGGAGGTAGGAGAAGACGCCCGAGCCGAAACAGAAGAATCCACCGTTGATCCAATGCTCGGCCTGGGGCTTCTCGCGAAATCCGACCACCCTGTCCTCCTCGCTCAGATCTACCACCCCGAACTGCAGCTTCGGACGCACGACCGTGATCGTCCCGAGCGCGCCATGGCGGGAATGCATATCCAGGAGGCGCTCCAGGTCGATGTCCGCTACCCCGTCGGCGTAAGTCACGCATAGGCCCAGCCGCTCCAGATCGAAGTCGGCGCTCTCCAGCCAGGGCTGCAGGAGCTTAATCCTGCCGCCGGTCGGCGTGTCCAGACCGGTGTCCACGCAGCTCACCTCCACGCCGGTCGGCCATCTGTGCGTGGCGACGAAGCGCTCGATCATCTCGCCTCTGTAGCCGGTGGCGAGCACGAACCGGCGAAAGCCCTGGATCGCGTAGAGCTGGATCACATGCCAGACGATCGGCAGCCCGCCGATCTCAACCAGGGGCTTGGGTATCGCCTGGGTATGCTCCTGCAACCGGGTGCCCCTGCCCCCACAGAGGATCACGACGACAGGTCTCGGCTCGACGCTCACCGGCGGGCATTATCGCGTGCGCCGCCCCGCATCCCGAGCGAGGCCCGCTCCTCTGCGAAGATGGCCCTATGCAGAGCCGAGTGTCATGCACTCGCCTTGTCGCCACGACGGTCGTGCTGGCCTGGATCGCGCTGGCCGGAATCCCCGCGAGCGTCGCCGGCGCCATGACCACCAGGACGGACGTGGCGGCACAGCTCGCCTCCTCCCCGGCGAGCGCGCTGGCAAGGGCCGATGACCAACTGGCACTCGAGCTCCTGCGCCAGCGCAGCCAGGGCAATCTCGTACTCTCGCCATTCAGCATCATCACGGCGCTCGGCATGGTGGACGCGGGCGCGCGGGGCACGACGGCATCTCAGATCCGGCATGTGCTCCATGTCTCCTCACAAAGCACGCTCGAGAGCGGCCTGGCGGCGCTGCTCGCCGAGGTGCAGTCGCCACCGCCCGGTGGCACCAACGCCGAAGAAGCGCCACAGCTGAACATCGCCAACGGACTATGGCTGCAGCAGGGCTTCTCGGTTCAGCCGGCATTCCTGCAGACGCTGCACTCCGACTTCGAAGCGCAGCCGCAGAGCGCGGACTTCCACAATGCGCCGGAAACAGCACGGGAGGCCATCGACGAATGGGTCTCCACGCGCACCCAACACCTCATCCCGGAATTGTTCAGCCCAAATGCGATCAACCCCCAGACACGCCTGGTCCTGGCTGATGCGATCTACCTGAAGGCCCTGTGGCAGAGCGAATTCAAGTCCAGCGACACAAGCCCGGGACAGTTTACCGTCGCCGACGGCAAACAGACAAGCACCCCGTTCATGCGCGAGAGCACCTCGTTGCCATACGGGCAGGGCGATCACTACCGGGCGGTCGAGCTTCCCTACCGCTCCTCGCAGCTCTCGATGCTCGCGCTGATGCCGACAGGTCAGAGCCTCGACACATTCCAGCGCAGCCTGAGCACCAGCGCGCTGCAGCGGATCGTCACATCGATGCACTCCAGGAGCGTCGAACTGAGGATGCCGCGCTTCCATGTGAGCGAAAAGCTCGAACTGAAGCCGGTCCTCTCGCAACTCGGCATGCCGGTCGCCTTCAGCGAAACGGCCGACTTCTCGGGCATCTCACCTTCCCAGCAGCTGTCCATCGGCAACGTCGTGCACGCCGCCGATCTGAAGGTCGAAGAACGGGGCACGATCGCCGCGGCGGCGACGGGCGTCACCGTGGAAGCCACGGCCCTGGCCCGTCCCGTCAACCTGGTCAAGCTGACACTCGACCACCCCTTCCTCTTCTTCCTGCGAGACGACCGCAACGGCGCGATCCTGTTCGCAGGGCGCCTCGCCGAACCGACCGAAGGCTGAGCCGAGCCCGACGCCGCGATGAGCCGGCTGGCGCTAGCCGATCGCTCGCTCGAGCATCTCGGCCGGGACGTCGAAGTTGGCGTGAACGGCACCGACGTCATCGTTCTCTTCCAGCGCGTCGATCAGCCGCATCAACTTTGCGACCTGTCCTTCGTGCGGGACCGGCACCAGGCTCGAGGCCCTGTAGGTGAGCTCGGCGCTCTCGAGCTCCACGCCGGCGTCCTGGAGGGCGCCGCGGACCAGCGCGAACTCGGCGAGACCGGTGACCACCTCAAAGACGTCATCATCGATCGAGATGTCCTGCGCTCCGGCCTCGACCGCCGGCAGCAGATCCTCTTCGGAGTAGCGCGAGGCGTCGATCAGGATGACCCCTTTCTTCTCGAAGATGTAAGCCACGGAGTTGGGCTCGCCCAGGCTCCCGCCGTGCTTGGTGAAGAGGCTGCGCACATCGGCACCCGTACGGTTGCGATTGTCTGTCAGGGCCTCGACCAGCACGGCGACGCCCGCCGGACCGTACCCCTCATAGAGGATCTCCTCGATCGCTGCAGCGTCCCCACCCTCACCGGTGCCCCTCGCGATCGCCCGCTCGATGTTGTCCTTGGGCATCGAGGCGGCCTTTGCCTTCTGGATCGCGTTCTCCAGCGCGGCGTTGGAGGCGGGATCGCCACCGCCGTCGCGGGCGGCCACGGTGACGGCTCGGGCGAGCTTGGTGAACTGGGCGCCGCGCCGGGAATCGACGATCGCCTTCTTGTGCTTGATGCTCGCCCACTTGGAATGACCTGACATGCCCGAAAGGTTAGTGGCGTCGCGGTCCATGAGAGGGCACCGCGTAGGATGAGCGCCAAATGACCAGAGCACTGGACCCGAGCATCTTCAAGGCCTACGACATCCGTGGCATCTACGGCGATCAGATCGACGGCGAGCTCGCACAATCGATCGGGAGCGCCTTCGCCCACGTCTTGGGCGAGCTCTCTGGCAAACCTTCGAGCGAGCTGCGCATCGGCCTTGGACGTGACATGCGCCTGAGCGCACCGGAGCTCGCGGCCCGCTACTGCACAGGCATGTTGAGCACCGGCGCAGAGGTGATAGACGCCGGCGAAGTGGGCACCGAGATGCTCTATTACCTCGTCGGCTCGCGCGAGCTCGACGGAGGCCTGATGTGCACCGCCTCCCACAATCCCAAGGCCTACACGGGCGCCAAGCTGGTCAGAGAGGGGGCGATCCCCCTCTCAGGCGATGAGGGTATCCAGGAGATACGGGTGCTGGTGGAAGCCGAGCTGGCCGCACACGCACCTGGAGACGATGCCGAGTCGATCGATGGCGAGAGCGTTGGGGTCGCCGAGGAGATAGACGTCTACGACGAGTTCCGCCAGGAGGCGTTGAGCTTCATCGACACCACCAAGCTGCGTCCGCTGAAGGTCGTACTCGACGGCGGCAACGGCATGGCCGGGCCGATGGTGGGCCCGATCCTCGAGGGCCTGGGCCTCGAGCTGATCGAGACCAACTGGACCCCGGATGGCTCCTTTCCCCGTCATGAGCCCAACCCATTGCTACCCGAGAACCGCAAGTTCGTCATGGAGAAGGTGCTCGAGTCGGGCGCCGATCTCGGCATCGCCTGGGATGGCGACGCCGATCGCTGCTTCTTCATCGACGATGAGGGGGCCTTCGTCGACGGCGACTTCCTCACCGCCCTGCTCGCCTCCTCGCTGCTCGCCAGGCACCCGGGACAGGCGATCCTCTATGACGTACGCGCTTCGTGGGCCGTGCCCGACACCGTGCGCGAGGCGGGTGGCGAGCCCTACATCAACCGGGTGGGCCACGCCTTCTTCAAGACGCGCATGCGCAGGGAGGGATCGCTCTTCGGAGGCGAGGTCTCGGGGCACTACTACTTCAGGGACTTCTTCTGTGCCGACTCGGGCACGATTCCGGCGCTGCTGATGCTCGAGCTCCTCTCGGTGCGGGGCGAGAGTCTCTCCGAGCTGTTGCGCCCATATCGCGAGCGTTACTTCATCTCCGGTGAGATCAACTCGGAGGTCTCCGATCAGCAGGCCAAGATGCGGGAGATCTCAGAGCGTTATGCCGATGCTCGCCAGGAGCATCTGGACGGCATCTCGATCGACTACGAGGACTGGCACTTCAACGTGCGCCCGTCGAACACGGAGCCGCTGCTGCGCCTATGCCTCGAGTCGCTGCGCTCCCGCCAGGACATGGAGCGCCGCCGCGACGAGGTGCTCGAGCTGATCCGCTCGTGAGCGACGCCGAGCAAGCGTCCATCAGCGCCGAGCAGGTACAGGATCTCGAGCAGGCATCATTGAAGCACGCAGCCGAGGAGGGCGTCCACCGCCTCGCGATTCCCACTCCCTTTCAGGTGGGCAGGGTCAACGCATACCTGATCGAGGACGAGCCGCTGACGCTGATCGACTCTGGACCCAACTCAGCCAAGGCGCTCGACGAGCTCGAGCAGGCGCTTGCGGACAGAGGGCACGCGATCGAGGACATCGAGCTGCTGGTGATCACCCACCAGCACATCGATCATTTCGGCCTCGCAGCGATCCTTGCCAGGCGCTCCAAAGCCCAGGTCGCCGCGCTGCAGGGCCTGGACTCCTACCTCGCCCGCTTCAAGGAGGAGGCCGAGCTCGACGATCGCTACGCCGAAGAGATGATGCTGCGCCACGGCATCCCTGCGGATGTCGTGAGTGCGCTGCGTGCGGTCTCAGCGAGCTTCCGCGCCTGGGGTGGCGCGGTGGAGGTCACCAGGCCGCTGGCCGATGGCGAGGAGCTCGTATTCGCCAACCGCACCTTGCGGGCACTGCACAGGCCTGGTCACAGCCCTTCGGACACGGTCTTCTGGGACGAGCGGCGCTCGATGCTGATCGCCGCGGACCACCTGATCAAGCACATCTCCTCCAACCCCCTGCTGAACCGGCCCCTCGGCTCGGGTGCCGACTACGACGGCCCTAGGCCCCAGGCACTGGTCACATACCTGAGCTCGTTGCAGCAGACCAGGGACATGGAGCTCGAGCTGGTGCTCTCAGGCCATGGAGCACCGATCACCGACCATGTCGCGCTGATCGACAGCCGCGCCAAGCTGCACAGGCGCCGTGCCGAGAAGATCCACGGTCTCATCGCCCAGCGACCGCGGACGGCCCATGAGATCGCTCACGAGATCTGGGGCAACGTCGCCGTCACCCAGGCCTACCTCACGCTCTCTGAGGTGCTGGGCCATGTCGATCTACTCATCAATGAAGGACGCGTGCTCGAAGAGGAGCGCGAGGGCGTCGTGCGGCTCGTCTCAGCTGCCTGAGCGCCGCTGCACCCCATCCAGGAAGAGCCTGTGCAGGCGATCGTCGCCAGCCAGCTCGGTGTGGAAGGAGACGGCGAGCAGGCTGCCCTGCCTGGCAGCGACGGGGTGGCCGTTGAGCTCGGCGAGGATATCGACCCCTGGGCCGTGTTCGGCAATCCAGGGCGCCCTGATGAAGATCGCCCTGATCGGCCCGCCCTCCAGCCCCGAGAGCTCCAGATCGGCCTCGAAGCTCCTGATCTGGCGGCCGAAGGCGTTGCGCTGAGCGCGCATGTCCATCAGGCCCAGATGGTCGCGGTCGAGCATGATCAGGCCCGCGCAGGAGCCGAGCATGGGCACGCCCGCCTCAGCCAGACCCGCCAGCGGCTCAGCCAGGCCCTCGCGCTCGATGCCGAGCGTCATCGTCGTGGACTCGCCGCCTGGCAGGATCAGGCCTTGCAGGCCATCGAGATCTCTTGGCACCCGAACCTCGCGGACCTGGGCGCCCAGCCTAAGCAGCACATTGCCATGAGCCTCGAAGTCCCCCTGCAGCGCCAGCACGCCGATCAGCGGACGGTCCATGGCCGCCTCGCGAAGCCCCATCCGCCTTCCTGCTACCAGCCGCGCTGGGCCAGAAGCTGCTCGCCGGCCAGCTTCGAGCTCTCGAGGCTCGCCATTGGGCCGCCCAGCCCACGCGAGGCTCCGGCCACCCGCTCGGGATCCTGCCAGTGGGTGGTCGCCTCGACGATGGCACGCGCGCGCGTGGGCGGGTCCTCGGACTTGAAGATGCCCGAGCCCACGAACACCCCTTCCGCCCCCAGCGCCATCATCAGCGCGGCGTCCGCAGGCGTGGCGATGCCGCCCGCGCAGAACAGCACCACGGGTAGTTTGCCATCGCGCGCGACTGAGCTCACAAGGTGCAGGGGTGCCGCCAGGTCCTTGGCGGCGCTTGGCAGCTCTGACTCTTCGAGCCCTGCCAGGCGCCTGATCTCGCCGGTGAGCGTGCGCATGTGGCGCACGGCCTCGACGATGTCGCCCGTCCCGGCCTCGCCCTTGGAGCGGATCATCGCGGCGCCCTCGCCGATCCTGCGCAGCGCCTCCCCCAGATTCGTGGCACCGCACACGAACGGGACCTTGAAGGCCCACTTGTCGATGTGGTTGCGCTCGTCCGCGGGCGTCAGCACCTCGGACTCGTCGACGTAGTCGACCTCGAGCGCCTCCAACACCTGAGCCTCGACGAAGTGCCCGATCCGGGCCTTGGCCATGACCGGGATGCTCACCGCCTCCTGGATCCCGACGATCATCTCGGGGTCGGACATCCGCGCGACGCCGCCATCGCGCCTGATGTCGGCGGGCACCCGCTCCAACGCCATCACGGCGGCAGCACCAGCATCCTCGGCCACCTTCGCCTGCTCGGGCGTGACCACATCCATGATCACGCCGCCCTTGAGCATCTCGGCCAAGCCGCTCTTTACCTGGAAGGTCGCCTCGTCGCGCATCGATTTCAGTCTATCCCGGACCGGCACATGTGCCGGTCCGCTGGGCCGTACATGTACGGCCCAGACCAGGGCCGCATGCGGCCCTGGTCTCCTCTCGGGAGAAAGAACAGGATGCCGAGACGCTACTTGAGCCTGAAGGCCCTGATGCGATCGTCGTACTGGGCGCTGTCGCGCGCATAGACGCCGTAGGCAAGCGCCTGGATCAGACTGAGCAGAGCGGTGTGCGAGCGCACGAAGGCAGGGCTGTTGGAGGAGTAGTAGAGCTTGATCTGGGCGAGCTTGGCGACCTCTGAGAGCGTCGCGTCGGTGATGGCGGCGGTCCTGGCCTTGCGGTGGCGGGCGAGCTTCATCGCGCGCACCACAAGCGGATGGGGCCTGCCGGCGGAGAGCCCGATCACCAATGTGCCCTGGTCGATGCGGCCCAAGCGGCTGAGCGCCTCTTGCGAGGGGCTGGCGACGATGTCCACGCGCAGGTCCAACAGCATCAGCAGGTGACGCATGTAGCTGGCGAAGAAAGCCATCTGGTCGGTGCCGGCGACCAGCACCTTCTCGGCGCTCACGATCGCGTCGACGAGCTCCTCGACGGCCGCCCTGGACACCTTGCGCGCGGTCTCCTCGACGTTGAGATGATCGGCCGCCAGCGCGGTCTCGAACTCATTCTGATCCAGCGAGAACAGCGGCGTGGAGTTGGTGCCCTGGATCACGGGCGCAGTCTTTGCATGCTCGCGGCGATACTCCTCGCGCGCCGCGGCCTGCAGCTCGGGAAAACCCTCGAAGCCGAGCGCCTGGGAGAAGCGCACGACCGTCGAGCTGGAGGTGTTCGCCCGGCGCGCCAGCTCCTCGGCCGTCTGGAAGGCGGCCTCGTCGAGATGATCGACGATGTACTGGGCGACATCCTTCTGCGAGCGAGAGCACTCGTCGAAGCGTGTCTCTATGTATTGAGAGAGGCTCTGGCTCGAGCTCTCGCCCGCCAGAGACAAGGACTTGGTGGGTGCGGTCGCGACACGCTTCACGGCGCTTCTGTTCGACGCCTTGGCTACGCACTCCTGCCCAGCTTCGCCGCAAGCTCGACGAAGTAGTCCAGCGAGCGCGGGTTGGCCAGCGAGTCGACGCTTGCCGCCTGCTCGGTGGGCGCACCCATCAGGATGCGCTTCACGGGAACCTCCAGCACCTTGCCAGACAGCGTCCTTGGCACCTCTGCTATCTGGTGAATCTCATCGGGCACGTGCCTGGGCGAGCAGTCCTCCCTGATGCGGGTCTTGATTTCGCGCTCCAGCTCCTGATCCAGTGCCCTGCCCTCGCTGAGCACCACGAACAAGATCATCACCAGGCCCTTGCCATTGCGCGCGCGCGTATCCGACGGCGGGTGCGCCGGCGGGACATCCACCACCAAGGCGTCCAGCACACCCTTCACCGCCACGACGGCCCGATAGATCTCGCTCGTACCCATGCGCACGCCCTGCCGGTTGATGGTCGCGTCCGAGCGCCCAAAGATCACCATGCCTCCCCTGGGTGTGATCATGGCCCAGTCACCGTGACGCCAGATGCCCGGGTACATCGACAGGTAGCTCTCCTTGTAGCGACTTCCATCCTCATCGCCCCACAGACACAAGGGCATCGAGGGCATCGGCTCGGTGACGACGAGCTCCCCTACCTCCCCCTCCACGCTGCAGCCCTGTTCGTCCCAGGTCTGCACGGCGCAACCCAGGGCCCTGCATTGCAGCTCTCCCTCGTAGATGGGCAGCAGCGGCGAGCCACAGACGAAGGCGGTGCAGACATCTGTGCCGCCGCTGGTGGAGAAGAGCCACAGATCGGCCTTGACATGTCCATAGATCCATTGAAAGCTCTCCGGCGCCAGCGGCGAGCCGGTCGAGCCGATCGCCCGCAGTGCGCTGAGATCGAAGTCTCTCTCCGGCTCGACCCCGGCCTGCTCGCAGCTGGCCAGCAGGCCGGGGCTCACGCCCATGCAGGTCAGCTTCATCCGCTCCGCCAGCCCCCAGAGGGCACCCAGATTAGGGAAGGCCGGGCTGCCGTCGTAGAGCATGATCGCCGCGTCCGTGAGCAGGCAGCCCACCAGGAAGTTCCACATCATCCAGCCTGTGGTGGTGAACCAGAACATGCGGTCCCCCCTGCGCAGGTCCAGGTGCAGGTTGCCCTTCTTCAGCTGCTCGACGAGGATGCCTCCATGTGAGTGGACGATCGCCTTGGGCAGCCCAGTGGTGCCCGAGGAGTAGAGCACCCACAGCGGGTGTTCGAATGGCACCTGCTCGAAGTGCGGCTCAGCGCCCTCGCCCCGCTCGCGCAGCCCATCCCAGGTGATTGCTTTCGTCTGCCATCGCGCCTGCTCGCCCGCCTGCGTAGCTTGACCACCCGTCTGCGTCCCATGCCCGGCCACGGGCGCCAGGTAGGGCACCAAGACCGTCGCTCGCAGCGTGGGCAGGCCCTCAACGATGCTCTGGACCGCGGCGCCACGGTCGAAGTCCTTGCCGCCATGCCTGTATCCGTCGATCGCCAGCAGCACGACCGGCTCGATCTGAGCGAAGCGGTCGATGACGCTGCGCGCCCCGAACTCGGGCGCGGCACACGACCACACGGCCCCCAGCGAGGCGCAAGCGAGAAACGCGATCAGCGTCTCGGGGATGTTGGGCATGTAGGCGCACACCCGGTCACCCCGGCCGACGCCCAGCGTGCGCAGCCCGGCGGCCACGCACGCGACCTGAGCTTGGAGCTCGCCCCAGCTGATCTCTCCATCGGGGCGCAGCTCGGAGGCGTGGAGCACCGCGACCTCGCCGGCGTCCCTGTCGCGGAGCAGCACGTTCTCGGCGTAGTTGCACTGTGCCCCTGCAAACCAGTGGACCCCTGGCATCTCGTGGGTGTCCAGCACCTGCTCATAGGGGTGCGAGGCGCGCACGCCATAGAGCTCCCAGATGGTCGCCCAGAACTCCTCGAGCTCCTCCACCGACCAGCGCCACAGCTCGAAGTAGTCGCCAAAGGGACGTCCCCTGCGCTCGCCTGCCACGCGCATGAAGCGTGCCGCCTCGCTGCTCTGCGCCTGTGCGGGCGAAGGCGTCCACAGCGGGTCCTGCTTCTCTGGGTTGCCGCTCATTGGTTGACTATCCTCGAGGCCATGGACATCGCCAAGCTCCGTGACGAGTTTCCCACGGTGGGCAAGCTCGTGTATCTCAACGCCGGCACCGACGGTCCACTGCCGGCCCGCGCTGTCAAGGCCGCCCAGGACGAGCTGGCGCGCGAGCTGCTCGAGGGCCGCTCACGGGCGCACTTCGAGCGGCGCAAAGAGCTCGACGATCGGCTGCGCGCGAGCTACGCGTCGCTCCTGGGGTGCCAGGTACAGGATCTCGCCTTGACGGCTTGCACCAGCGAAGGACTCTCGCTGATCATCGGTGGCATGGAGCTTGGAGGCGGCGATGAGATCCTCACCAGCGACGAGGAGCATCCCGGCCTGCTCGGCGCGCTCAGCGCCGCCCGGGAGCTGCTAGATGTCTCGATCAGGGTCGCCCCGTTCGCTCAGATCGCCGACGCTGTAAGTGCTCGCACGCGCCTGGTCGCATGCTCACACGTGAGTTGGATGAGCGGAATGCTCGCTCCCGAAGAGCTGGCCCAGCTGGAGGTGCCGGTCATCCTCGACGGCGCTCAGGGAGTGGGAGCTGTGCCGGTGGACGTCGGCGCGCTCGGATGCGATGCATACGCAGGCGCAGGCCAGAAGTGGCTGTGTGGCCCCGACGGCACGGGCATGCTCTATGTCAACCCGAAATTCAGCGAGCAGATCGCGGTGACACGCCGTGGATACGGCAATCTGCTCGACCCCAACGCTGGTCTGGATGCAAAATTGCATCCAGACGCCAGGCGCTTTGACGCGCTGGGGCTCAGCGCGGAGACGGTGGCCTGCGCGCTCGGCGCGACGGAGGTTCTGGAGCACGCCGGATGGCCCGCCATCCACGAGCGCTCCAGTACGCTCGCGCAGACGCTCACAACGAGGTTGCAGCAGGCGGGCAGGGAAGTTACGCCCCGCTCGCAAAGCACCCTCGTCTCCTTCTGGAGCCCCGATCCAGAAGGAGAGCGCGAGCGGCTCGCCCAGGCCGGCGTCGTGCTGCGCGACATCCCGGGAAGGCCATCGCTGCGCGCCTCTGTAGGCGCCTGGAACAATGAGGATGACCTGGACCGACTGCTGACCCTGCTCGCCTGAGCGCGCGCAGTGCAATGATTTGCTGAGCAGAAACGCGGCGGATGCCGTCGACCCCACCTCCCTTCCGCCACCGGTGAGCGCCTCCATCCCAACGACAGTCCCTCCGCCGAGGGAATATCCGGCTGCCTCTGGTCCGCCGGCGAACGTCATATCCAAGGTTGCGGCGCTATCGCGCTACGCAGGGCTCACGCTCGTGCTGGCGCTCTCCGCGGTGCTCAACACCCACCGGCTCTCCCAGAATCAGTACGCCAACACCTTCTACTCGGCGGGCGTGAAGTCGATGCTCCGCTCGCTGCACAACCTCCTCTTCGTCTCTTTCGATCCAGGCGGTCTGATCACCGTCGACAAGCCGCCGCTGGGATTGTGGCTGCAGGTGGCCAGCGCCAAGCTCTTCGGTTTCAGCCCACTCAGCCTGCTGCTGCCAGAGGCGATCGCAGGAGTGCTGGCCGTAGCGGCCCTGTACTGGGCGATGAGCCGCAGCTTCGGCCCGACCGCCGCGCTCATCGGGGCGCTCGCCCTGGCGGTCTTCCCATCGTTTGTCGCCGTCTCGCGCGATAACAACGTCGACGCGCTCCTGATCCTGCTGATGACCCTCTCCTGTGGCACCGCGCTGCGGGCGATCGAGAGCGGGCGCATGCGCTGGCTGATCGCTTGCGCCGTCCTGATTGGACTCGCCTTCAACACCAAGACGCTGGCCGCCTATCTCATGCTCCCGGGCATCACGCTCGCCTACGTCGCGTGCGCTCCAGGGCCGCTGCGCCGCCGCCTGCTGCGGCTGAGCCTCGCCGGAATCCTGATGGGCTTGATCTCCATCTCGTGGCTCACCTTCGTAGATCTGACACCTGCCTCGAAGCGGCCATACGTGGGCGGATCCACAAACAACTCGGAGCTCGGCCTCACCTTCGGCTACAACGGCTTGGGGCGCGTGGGCGGACAGCAGGGCGGCCCCGGGAGCGTCATCGCACGCGCGGGTGCGATGCCGCTGCTGCCAAAGTCGGCCACCCATTCTCGCAACGCCAGCCTTGGCTCCTCGCAGCCGGGCCGCGCGGTGTCGGCTGAGCACAAGCGGATCGTGCTGCCTGCTCCTCATCAATCCAAGTTCCTGCCCGACGGGCGCGCTCGCGCGGTCACCCCCTTCGGGGGGCCGACCGGCCCGCTGCGGCTCTTCGGCTCTGGCCTGGGAGGCCAGGGCGGCTGGATGGTGCCCTTCGCGCTGTTCGCCCTCATCGCCCTCGGGCTCTCGCTGCTCTTCTCCTCGCGCCGGCTCGCCGGTCTCAGAGCCAAGGCCAAGGCCCACCGCAATGGTGGCGCCTCGAGCCAAGCGTCCGGCGAGCGAGACCCGCGCGTCGCGGGACTGATCGTCCTCGGGGGTTGGTTCCTCGTCGAGGCCACAGTGCTGAGCTTTTCCAAGGGAATCGTGCATCCCTACTACGTCTCCGCCATGGGACCTGGCTCCGCTGCGATGATCGGCGCCGGCGCCATCACATTCGCGGAGCTGGGACGTCGCCGTGGATGGCTGCTGGCGCTGGCTCCCCTCGCGGTTGGAGCCACTGTCGCCGTGCAGCTCGTGCTGTTGCATCGCGATGACTACATGCACTGGTTCGTTCCAGTGCTGATCACAGCGGCGACGCTCGGGATGCTCGCCCTCATAGCGCTCAAGCGCCTTGCAAGCGCTGCCGTGGCCCTCACCCTAGCCGTGCTGCTGATCGCGCCGGCCGCCTACGCCACCACGACGTGGGGTGCGCCCGTGGAGGGGACCTTCCCGGCCGCCGGGCCCCATGCGGCGGCGGGCCTGGGTCCCAACGGCATCAAGGCCTCCAACCAGCGGGTCGAGCTCCAGCTCTTGCACTACATCGAAGGCCAGGGCCCAGGCTCGCGCTGGTCGCTGCTCGCGGTCTCCTCGGTAACCGCCGCTCCCTTCATCCTGCTCGGTGCGAACGCAGGCTCGCTCGGTGGCTACAGCGGCACCGACCCTGCACTGAACGGACGCCAGTTCGCGCGTCTGGTGGCGCGCCGCGAAGCTCGCTATGTCCTCTTGGGCGGCGCCTATGCGAGCCGTGGCGGCAACGGCGCCACAGTCGCGGTGCTGCAAGCCTGCAAGGAGGTCCCAGAGTCCACCTGGCGCCACGTCCGCTACCTCACCTATTTCAGCCTCGTCCTGTTCGACTGCCAGGGCCGCGCGCGCCAGCTCGCAGCCGCTCCCTGAGCGCCCTCGCCCTGCGCAGCGTGAGCGCCTACCAAGCGCTCAGGCGCTGACCGCCAGCTCACGGCCGAAGGCTCTCGCGAACAACCCGCCCTCGCGTCCTGCCGCCCAGCGGGGCAGGGCGGTATTGCCCCTGGCATTCAGGCGCAACCTGACCTCGCCGTTGCTCAGAGCGACCTCGGTGCTCTGCACAAGCTGATCGCGCGAGCGCTCGAGATCCTCAGCGAGACGCAGCAGTACGGCGCACCGGTCCAGGCGCTCGGCGTCACCCTCTCCGAAGAGCGCCGCCAGGGGGCCGGGCTCGGGCATCCCCTTGCGATGGTATCTGGCCGCCTGGGCGATGATTGCGACCTCGATGGGCGAGAAGCCGGGCAGCCCCCCGTTGAGGATGAGATAGCGCGAGTGCTTGTGATGATCGTCGTAGTCGACGGACATGCCGATGTCGTGAAGCACGCACGCCGCCCATAACAGCTCACGCTCGCGGGCCTCACCGCCGTGCAGACCCAGCTTCGCCAACTCGTCGAACATACCGAGCGCGAGCGTCGCCACATGCCGGGTGTGGGCTACATCCATGTGGTATCGCGCCGCGAGATTGAGCACACTCGCTCGCCGCACATCCTCCACCAGCGGCGGCTCCGTTCCAGCGAAGTGGCGCTCGAAGAAGACACCCTCGCGTAGGCCCGCCTCGGTGCTCTCGAGGCCGGCGAAGTCGCCGATCTCGAGCACCATCCGCATGACGACGGCACCGGCAAGGATCAGGTCGGAGCGGGCGGGCTTGATGCCTGGCACGGTGCTGCGCTCAGAGGGCGCCAGTGCCGCCAGTCGCTCGATGAGCCCATCGAGTCGGTCGCGGTCGATCACGACTCCTTGCACACCGTTGCTGGGCAGACAGGCGGCCCGCTGTGCGGCCGCCGCAAGGTTGCGTACGGTCCCGCCGATCCCGATGAGCCGCTCGCCTGGCTCCCTCGCCTCCTGCAGCCAGGAGGCCTCCTTGAGCTCGCCGGCCACGTGCGCCCTGAGCTCCTCCAGCTGCTTGCGCTTTGCGGGGCCGGCGCCCGGCATGAAACGCTCGGTCATCCGCACGGCTCCCAGACGCCATGAGCCGGCATCGAGGGCCTCACGCTCACGAACTTGGACGAGCTGCAGCGAGCCGCCGCCGAGATCCATCACCACGCCGTCGGAGAGCGTCGTGGAGTTGATCGCCGCGAGATAGCCATATCGTGCCTCCGCCTCCTTGCTGAGCACCCGGATCGGCAGTCCACTGCGCGCTCGAGCGAGCGCCAGGAAGTCCTCGGCGTTCTCCGCATCACGGATCGCGCTGGTGGCCACCGCGTCGATCTCCTCCCCATGCAGGCCACTCGCCTGGCAGAAGTGCCCGAAGACGTCGAGCGTTGCCAGCGCCCGCTCGATCGGGGCGTCCCCCAACCTGCCCGAGGCGGACAGGCCTTCCCCGATGCGCACCGGCTCATAGATCTCATCGACGCGCTTCCACCAGCCTTCGACCGCCGTGAAGACGACGAGCCGGAAGGAGTTCGAGCCCAGATCGATGACCGCGAGACGGGCCTCTGGCTTCATGATCTGAGCGTATTCACAGCGTCGGCTGGTTCTTGGGGCCGACGCGTGCGTCTGGACCTCACCGGAGCGACCGATCGGTCGGGGCCTCGGCAGCTCGCTCAGGTATCTGTGCCCAGTGCCTCCAGGACGCCGGCATTGTCGGCGAAGATCTTGGCCCAAACCACGAGCCCTTCCCTGAACTTGAACACCCACTTGGTGGGTACGTCCTCGAAGGACCCGAACCGTGCACGCCCGCTCGTCTCGCCCAGAGCGACGACCGCCCTTCCTGCGGCGCGAATCTGCACGGGGTTGACGACAAGCTCATCCCAGTGGGCTTCCACATCGGAGAGGTAGCGGCGTATACCCTCACGGCCGCGGTAGGGCTCCCCGTCGCTCATCACTGCGGCCGTGACTGGCTCAAAGACGATCTCAGGATGCACGAGCTCCAGTGCCCCATCGAGATCGCGGCTGTTGAATGCATGGAAGAGGCTCCTTGCCACGTCCTCCAGCGCCGACGGCGTGTAATGCGAGCGCTTCAGATCGGTGGCCTCCACAGCGGCGAGCATGGGCATATCCTTGCTATCCATAGCAGTGGCGCCGATATGGCGCCTTCGAATGGGTTGCGAGTTACCCAAATCGACAAAAGCGCAAACCCGTTTGCGTCAAGGTAAGGCCAGCAGGAGTGCATTACCCGAAGGGTCGTGCACAAGGTGGTCCTCACCCACCTCGCGCACCGAATGACCGCCTCCTTCCAGACGCTTCAAGACGAGATCGCGCTCGGCCGCGCTCGGAAGCATGAGCGTGGTGTGCCGAAGGCGGGCTGTCCCTGGTGGTGGCGGAGATCCGCCGGCGCTTTCCCACGTGTTGGCGCCGATGTGATGGTGATAGCCGCCGGCGCCCAGAAACGCGGCCTGAGCGCCAAGCTGCGCCACGAGGCCGAAGCCCAGCACGTCGCGATAGAAGGCGACAGTGTCCGCGATCGCCGCAACCTTCAGATGCACATGTCCCATGACCGTGTCGAGCGGCAAGCCTGGATACGAAGCCGATCCAGGCTCCTCGTGCTCGCCTAGGAGATCGCGCTCGCCCAGTAGGCCCTGGACGTCCAGCGGCAGCGTGGTCATCCGGCCAGCGACCTGTCCTTCCCACAGCTCACGCGGGCGATCCCAGTAGATCTCGATCCCGTGCCCATCGGGATCGGTGAGGTAGAGCGCCTCGCTGACGAAGTGATCGGCGAGGCCGGCCAGGGGCACCTTGTCGTGGGCGGCATGAGCGAGCCACTCCGCCAGGTCCGCCCTTCGCCCCACCAGCAAAGCGAAGTGATAGAGACCGGTGTGGCCAGGCGCAGGTCGAACGCCTGGCTCCTCCACCACAACCAAGAGCCCCCGACCGCCGACGCCGAGCCTCGCCTGGGCCTGACCTCGCTCCAGCACCTCCAATCCGACCGCCTGCTCGTAGTAAGAGATGGAACGAGCCAGGTCCGAGACCGTGAGGTGCACCTCACCAAGGCTCGTAAGTGCTGAGAGTTCGCTACCCGCCGATTGGGTTCCAGCCTCCAGCTCCTCGGGATCGCGTGGACCCTCGCCGACCGGCGGCTGAGGCTCATCTTCGCCGCTCATTTAGCCAGTCTCGCAGGGTCAGACAGTTTTGGCTCTGGAATGCCTGATCCAGCTATGGCCCGATTCGAGCTGCGGCTTTGCCCACCGACGAGCGATTAGGCTGCTCACATGCACGGTAGCCCGGCGGTGTGGTCGCTCATACGCGACCGATCGTGGCTGCGCCCGCGTCCCCGCGGCGGCGCTCTGGATCGGCGGTTACGTCAACGCCTCGCGCGAACATTGCTTCTAGCGGCTGGAGTGTGGCTCTGCGTGCCTGGCTTGAGTGGCCTGAGCGCCCTGGCAGCAACGCCCACCCACCAGACAGACAGACCACGCCACCCCACCGAAGCCCCGGCGGAATTCACCTTGCCGTTGAGCGTGGCGCATTCTGGTGCCCAAATCACCATGCCGCCGGTCGGGTTGTCGGTCGAGTATCCGGTAATGGCAGACGACCTCGGCACAGGCGCCTGCCCGCCGCCGGCGCTTGTCGCGGAGCTGCGCAGGCTCGGTTCCCCGCCATTGGCCCTGACCGGAGACAGCCAAGATCTCACGGCTCCGCCGGGTGTACTGTCGAGTCCGCCGCCGTCCTGGGAAGCCGCGACGGTGCATTCGATACCTGCCAGCTTCTGGAGTCAGTTGCACTGTCTGCTCAGCGGTGCCGGCGATCCGCTCGACGTGGGACTCAATCTGCGGACTGGTACCCCTTCGTGGGCGGCACAGATGGAGGCGGGCGCCCAGAGCGCCGCGACGAATGGGCTTGAATTCTCGCTTGGCAACGAGCCGGATCTCTACTCCCTACCCAACTATGTCTCGCTCGCGCTGCCCCTGCGCAATGCGGAAGCCGCGACGGTGGACCTATATCTTCAACTCGCCACCGCGATGCAGCAGGCCATCGGCGCCGCGCCCGTGATTGGGCCGGAATTGGCGACGGCCGCGCGCTGGCGTCGTCAGCTGCCGCGCGTTATCACTAAGTTGCACGACCAGACCGTCGGTGTACATCTGTACCCGCTGTCTGCGTGCGATGGCCCGAGCGCGGTCACGATCCGGCGGCTGCTCTCGCCGGCCGTGGCCGAAGCTCCGCGCAGCCTCGCCTGGGTCGTTGCCGACGCAAACGCCGCAAAGGTGCCCGCGATCATCAGCGAGAGCAACTCCGCTTCCTGTGGCGGGGAGCAGGGGGTGTCGGACAGTCCGGCGTCCGCGGTCTGGGCTGTGCGCTTCGTGCTAGCCGCCCTAAAGACCGGCTTCAGGGAGGTGCGTTTTCACTTCAGTGATGGTCCATACGATCCATTTGTCGTGCAAGGTGAAAGGGTCATAGAACGACCGATCGAGAGCTCGTTGGTGGCCCTCAACCACTGGCTGGGAATCGGTGATTCCATAGAGACCCTCCACAGTACGCGAGGGCTCGTGGCCACCGCCATAGCCGGAGCCCCGAGCGGCCCGCAGCTCATCCTCGACAACGAGGCGAACCGGCGACGCACGATCGTGCTCCGGGTAGTGCATACCGTGCACGTCGAAGAGCTCAGCGCCACGCGTGCGGGACTCCAGGTGTTCCAGTTGAGCTCGACCCACAACCGCATCAAGCTCCCCGCCGCGGGTAACAGCGTGCTGGCCATCTCGTCCTAGGTGCCAATCGCGTAAGACCGGCCTCGGACATGAGCTACCGCCACCCCATCCGAAGGATGAGCCTCGCAGGTCAGCAGCGGCGGTTCGACGGAAGTGCTATCTCTGCGGGCCATGGCAAGGCCCTCGTCAGACCCCTCCTTTCGTCTCTCCGTCCTCGACCAGTCGCCGGTCTCTGAGGGGTCCTCGGGAGCGCAGGCGCTGCAGAACACGCTTGACCTGGCGCGTTTGGCGGACGAGCTCGGGTATCACCGCTATTGGGTGGCCGAGCATCACGGCGGACCAATGCTCGCGGGACCAAGCCCTGAGGCGCTGATCGGTCCGATCGCGGCTGCGACCTCACGCATACGGGTCGGTAGCGGCGGGGTGATGCTGCCCCACTACAGCCCATTGAAGGTGGCAGAGACGTTCAGCCTGCTTGCCGGCCTGTTTCCCGGCCGGATCGACCTCGCGCTAGGCCGCGCCGCGGGCACCGATCCTCTCACCAGCTTCGCTCTGCAGCGCGATCGACGCCAGGGCTCCCCAGATGACTTTCCTCAACAGCTCGTTGAGCTGCTCGGGTATCTCGACGACAAGCTTGCACCGGACCATCCCTTCGCGCGCCTGGCAAAGACACTCCCAGGACGGCCCGAGCGACCCGAGCCGTGGCTGCTGGGCTCCTCCCAGCAGAGCGCGATCTGGGCGGCCGAGCTCGGGCTGCCCTATGCGTTCGCGGATTTCATCAACCCCAAGGGAGCGGAGATCACCGCGCTCTACCGCGAGCGCTTCGCCGAACACGAACACGAACAGGCAAAACCCCGCATCGCGGTTGCGGTGTGGGTGATCTGCGCAGAGACCGACGAGCAGGCCGAACGGCTCGCTACCAGTGGACGCATGACCTTCACGCTCCTGCGTCGCGGCCAGCTGATCGCCGTACCGCCGCCCGAGCAGGCAATCGCATTCTTCGCGGCCGACGACCGCAAGCCAGGGCAGCCGCGATCGGAGCGGCGCGCTGTCGTTGGTACACCGGCCAGAGTCCGAGCAGAGCTCGAAGACGTCGTCGCTCGCTATGGAGCCGAGGAGGCGATCGTGGTGAGCATCACATACGCGCACGAGGCACGGCGGCGATCCTATGAGCTGTTGGCAGAGGAGCTCGGGCTCTAGCCAACACCCGTTTTGGCTTCAGCTCTCACGGTCTCATCGACCTCCAGGCTTGACGGTGCGTGGACAGATCGACGATGATGAGCCTGTGCCCCAGACGGCCACACTCGGAGAGCAGTTCGCGCATGCGCTGGCCGAAAAGGACGAGAATAGGATGCGCGACGTGCTGCACCCAGACATCGACTTTCGCGGCCTGACTCCCAGCCGCGCCTGGGAGGCCAACGGTCGAGACGCGGTGGTGTCGCTGTTTCTCGGGGAATGGTTTGAGGAGTCGGACGAGATCGACCAGCTCGTGCATCTTGACGGCGACAGCTTCGCTGACCGGCAGCGGGTGGGATACCGGTTCCACGTCAACTGCCCTGACGGCCCCTTCATAGTCGAGCAGCAGGCATACCTCTCTGAGCGCGACGGACGGATCGGGTGGATGCGTGTCGTCTGCTCGGGGTACCGCCCGTCGGCATCCGCCGACTAACTTTCACTTTTCGCCTCCCCCCGTCCCGCGCAAGATGCGCGGCCAGATCGAGCCCGCCACTCAGGACCGGGGGCTGTGCGAGCGGCGTGTTATGCCCGTGTGCCTACCGCGAGCAGGTACTCCATCTCAAAGTGTGCGTTATCGGGCGTGCCGAGGTTCCACTCCTCGCAGAATCGGTCCAGCGCCTCGTTGAGCTCGGTCTCGCGGTCGGTCTGGCGCGCGTTCGCTTGGGCGGCGATGGTCGGCCCGTACCGCGCCTTGAAGTGCTCACCGAAGTCGCGTGGCTCCTGGAAAGCGGTGACCTCCAATACATCACGCTCGAGCGTGACAAAGTCGACGCGCGCGCCGAACAGCTCCTTCAAGTGCGCCTCACTGCCCCACAAAGGCGGAGGCTGCGCGCCAGGCGGAGGTGCAGGGGCAAACGGCCCCATCGCGCGGAACAGACCCCCGACCATGCCCTCGGGGGTCCAGCTCAGCAGTCCGATCGTGCCACCAGGACGGCATACGCGGACCAGCTGGTCAGCGACATCTTGGTGGTGAGGCGCGAACATCGCACCGATCGAGGACATCACAACATCAAACGAAGCATCCCCGAATGGCAGCTGCTCGGCGTCGGCCTCGACCCACTCCAGGGCGTGTCCTTCGGTCTGTGCACGATGACGGCCCGCCTCCATGATCTCCGGCGTCAGGTCGCTGGCGATGACTTTGCCACCGGCCTGCACAGCGGGTATCGCGGCGTTGCCGGTCCCGGCGGCGACGTCCAGGACGCTCATCCCCGCGCCAATCCCGCACGCCTGCACGAGTCTTGGGCCCAGCGGCAGTAGGAACGTCTCGACCATCGACGGGTAATCGCCCGAGGCCCACATCGCGCGATGACGCGCCTTCAACTCAGAATCCGACACAGCAGACAAGACAACCTCCTTGATAGACGGACCAATCCTACGTCGCCTGACCTGGGCGTGGGCTCTCGCGGGACATCACGCTACGTCGCGTGCCGGGCGTGCTCCTCGGTACCGCCGCTCTCGCCTGCATAGGCGAGCACATGCGAGCCGCCATTTTGTCCGGGCGAGTGGGACACGCTGACCGTGTTCTGCGTGTACTTGGCCAGGTGAGCCAGGGCGGCTTTGGCGTCCGGCTATCCAGAACGGCGGGTGCGGTCGTTGCGCCGGCGGTGGCTCGACGGCCTCCTCCAACCGTGCCTCTGCCTCTTACGGGGAGACTTGGAAGCGCGTGGCACGCGCCGGGGGTGGTCTTCCGGGCTGCCCCCGGCCGCGCCCACAAACTGGCGCTGTTGCCCATTCTGCTGCCCACCAGCGACCTAACCATCGTTGCCGCCATCTAGTTTTGGCTCTGGAATAGGTGATCCAGCTATGGGCCCGCCTGGACTCGAACCAGGGACCTACCGATTATGAGAAACTAGTTCACCAAGCTACGATTACCGAGCTTATCCCTGCAAACGCGCTAGTTCTCGGCTTCAAGCCGACTCGTCAAAACCGGCTGCTTTTGGCCCATTTCGGTGGGGTTTAGGCCAACGAGCCGGCCCACTGGCCTAAACGTTCGGAGCCCAGCGTAGCCTCGATCAGACCGTTCACGCAGTGCGGACGGGGCGCCTACCGGGCATGTAATCGCGAGCGGTCGCTCGACGGTGGCTTTGATCTTCCAACAGCGAGTCGTCACCACCGCGCTTGGCTGGCTGGCGCTTGATGCTGATGTCGAGTGCGACTCCGATCGCGTCAACGACATCGGTAGGGTTGCCGAACCGAGCCATCCCTAGTTTGACGGGTCTTCGCGATTTGCAGCGCCGTCGTATCACGAGCGATACTGGCAAGGACAGGATTCGCTACGGTGCGCGGACGATCTCATCGATCGCGGCGATCGGTGCGAACTCCACCGCACGCTCAAACAGAGCCCCGTCCTGCCTTAGCGCCTCCTCGACGATCCACAGAAGCTCCTCGGCGAGCTCGTCCGTCGTGATCTCTAGCTCGCCGGAAGCCTGCTCGACTTGCAGCGCCGCGAGCAGTCCCGCCATGCGGCGATGCATCTCGGCGAACCTTGCCAGATATCGGACCGCGTCAGGCTGAGGCAGCATGATCGGGCCCCACTGAGCGATTAGGTCTTTCGTCGATCGGGCGAGCTTGTTCAGCTCCTCGAACAGCTTCTTGCGCTCCTCCGAATTCTCCGCAACCCGTTTCACCCCGGTGTCGAGGGCTTGCCTGCCGCCGGCGTCCATCAGCCACGCCGTGATATCTCGCGTCCGACCCTGGATGTTCGCTAGATGGAGGTCGCGGATCAGCTGGATCCAGACAGCGCGTGAGACGCGCCCGAGATCCTCGAGCGCGGCCGCAGCTACAGGGAGCCACCTCTGCATCGCGGCGAACGACAGGTAGGCATTGACCAAGACGGCAGTGAAAGCGATCAGGAACGCCCCGGACAGGAGCGCCGTCAACATAGGGCGATCCGACCAGACATCGGTCGTGAAGTCCAAGACGAGGACCGCGCCTGTCGCCAGAGCGAGCCCTGCCATGGCGCCACGAGTCAGACAGCTCGTGGCACGCGCGTAGTCAACAAAGCCGGCCATACGGACGAGCATAGGCACCGAGTACGCCGCCGCCGGAGGCTGTTCAGCCAGTCGTCGGTTCGTCGGCGTCGTGATCGAGCAGGTCGGGATTGTTCAGAGCACCGGCGCACTCTTGGGGATCGCGGAGCAGAGCGGCCAGCACGCCGGGCCACAGTCGATCGTTGCGACCCCATACGGGGTCAAGCGCCTCCATGTACCAACACTCCGCGAGGCGCCGCGCCGTCTGCGGATGGATCCCCTCCCACACGTCGCCGATCCCTGGACCAGGGAGCCAGGTGAACCCGCAGCCGTCGCACTGCGTGACCGGGAGCAGATAGCCAACACTGGAGTCGTGATGCGCAATGACGATCAGCTCGCTATCGAGAGAGATCGTCACGAGACATTCCGCTCGGGCCTCTTGGCAGTAGCCCGATACGGCCGCCCGCTGCGGGCAATCCGGATCCCGCCTGCCCGGCTGGGAGAAGTCGGTGATGTACCCCGCGCGATTCATCGTAGCGAGCTGCGGGACCAGCGGCAGCGTCTCGTCATCAATGGGTGCTCCGCACTGCCACGGACCCCAGATCAGCCCTTCGAGCCATTGCGCGTTGAGCTCCCCGAGCTCGGCCAGCTCAAGCGGCGCTTCCCATCGTGCATCCGGCTCGACGAGCCACCCAGTGACGCGCCGAGGCGGCTCCGCCACGCTTGCGGCCCCCTGATCGTCGCGGCGGTGCGCGGGCACCACGATCTCCCCGATGGCCTCAGTCATGCCTCGCTCGTGCTGCTGGGCCGTCACCGCGGCCGCGATGGCGTCCCTCTGGTCCTGGTTCGTGCGTGCGGGCACGCCCTCAAGGCCGAAGGTCGTCAAGCCGCGTGTCGTCCACACCGAGCGGCTTACGGTTCGCTTGCCAAGCCAGCGAGTCCACGAGGCAGTGGGAAAGACCTCGATCAGCTTCGGGTCAAGCGTCGCGAGCGCGCCGTACAGCTTCAGTCCCTCGACGATCCACTCGTAGTAGGCGCTGGTGCGCACCCGGCTTTCATCGGGCGTCCAGCGGATGCCACAGATCTCTTTGGCGAGCTGACGCTCGCTGTCGCGCGCCGTCTGCCCCTCTTGCGCACAGCACCGGGGGCTGTCGATCGCAACCACTGTTGGCCGCTCCCTCTCGGCAAGCTCGACAACCTCCGCGCAGCTCAACCCACCCGCGAGTTCCAGCACCCGGTGATCGTCGATCAGCGCCACATCGAAACGCTTCCGCGTCCCGCCCACGTCAACCCCGAGCCACGGACCCATGGCACGAAAGTGTGCCGCATGAGGCCCAGGGGCTACAGCCCGATCTCCCCCGCATCGACCCTGAGGAGACACTTCGAGCACAGGTAGTCTTCGCCGCAGGGTTTTGAGCAGTCGGCTACGGCGCAGGTTTTCTCTTGATCCCTGCGCTGGGATTGGAGAATTGTGTGTTCCTGGCGCGGGGACATCATCGGCCCAGGATAGTGCCGGCGACCCCCTGCGACGAATGCACACTACGCTCGCGCCAGCAGGCCGATCTCTCAACTCTTCCCGTCCGCGTCTCCTTCCCCGGGGTTTGGCTCCTGACCTGATGGCGGCTTTCTTGCAACGCCATCAACGTCTCCCTCCGCTTCGACCTCTGCCCACTCGGTGAGCACCGATCCGTCGTCATTTATTCATCAGCAGCCGCGTCGAGGCCCAGCGCTGCCTCACCGCGCTTTAGCTGAATTGGTCCGGCCACGAATCGGCGCCGCATGGGCCATTCAGGCTCCTGTGCACACTGCGCTCTGATCTCGTCGGCTATCTTCGACAGTCCGGGGATGTCGCTACGCATGGCGTTCTCCGAGCTACTCGCCGATTGCGAGCAGCCAATTGATGCCGGCTAAGCGAGCCAGAACTGCTGCCCGATCCATTGTTCTCCGCTGGTCGATCCAGGTCGGAGTGAACGGGTCGAAGCCACTGTAGAGATCCCCCTCCATTAGTGTCCCGCCATGTGTCAGACCGGAGCGGAGACCGTAGAGCTTCTTGCGCTCGATCTCTGTCTCTCCGTCCTGTCGCGGAACGTATCTGTCCATAAAGGCGATGAACTGCTGGGTCGGACCAGGCCCCGTTTCCCGACCGCACGCATCGCAGCGGGGGCCACCGCGAACGTCGGGGCGCACAGCCTCGACGGCCTGAATCATGGCCATATAGCTCGCCGACATCGAAATGCCGGCAACCAAGCCTGAGTGGTTGATCCAGTAAGCCCAACGAAGTAAGCGCTCGCGCCGAACCGCATCGAGCTCGTAGTAGCGGTCAAACATCAGCTCGATCGAACGCGGAAGGTCGAACGTCTCGCCGCCAGAGAGACCGCGACGCGCATAGAGAGTCTGCTCATCGATGAGTTGAAGCGCTGGTCCGGGCGCCAATTCAAGCATTTCCGCGGCAGTCACAAAGCCCTCGAGCCTGTAACCCTTCTGAGTCCAGATCGGCTGTGTCACTGGCTGACTAGCACCGATCGGGATTGCCCACTGTTGCTCGATATGGCCCCGCGGCTGAGGCGGCTCAATCCAAGGGACAAATGCCGCCAATAGGCGATTCACCTCCGTAAGCGCTTCACTCGCCCGCTCCATGGCGATCAGGGAGTCGTGCGAATCGGCGTAGCTCACTTCGAGGACGAAGGGGTTTTCGCCCATCGGCTTCGGCGGCATCGGTGCTTCATCAGGCGCAGGAACGATCTGAAAGCGGTCGCGGTAGCGCCAGCACCCGGCGACTGGGACAGCAGCAAAGACGATCGCCCGTCGGACCTTGCGCCCCACGTCCGTGAGGACACCCTTCTGCAGCCGGGCATCCAACACCAGTAGGTCGCTCTCTTCCAGTGCCGGACCGGGCTCGATCGCGATCATTCTGTCCTTCTCATAGATGATCGAGACGGCGACCTCTCCGTCACGAAGATATACGAGCGCCTTGGGGTTGTCGTGTCGAGCGCGTTTGAAATATGGACCTAACACCAATTGCAGCTCACGCAGCGAGACCTCATCGACGTGAAGTCGAACTCTCAGTTGCTCCTTATCCACCTCGTGAACACTAGACCGGTGGCGCCCGCGGCACGCACGGCGGTCAGCTGATATGTCGTGCCGTTTGTCAAGTGGGCGTGTTTGATCGCGTCCGCGTGGCGGGCGTTTGGGGTCGGTCGGGAGAGCGGGGCGCCGGGCTCGGTGTCGGCGTTGCCAGTCTGATGATGCGGGGGTTGGGTACCCCAGGGCCCGGTTTCGTGCTGCCAGCGTGCGCGGTCTAAGAACGGGCGTGGCACTCGTGCCGGGTGCTGCCCATAGCTGAATCGTGCGTGCTGGCCGCTGATGGCCTGGCGCCCCGCTCTCCCGACCGGGTAGGGCTGTCCGCGAGGGTCAGTCGGCGGTCGCTGCTGCCCACAGGAAGCAAGACAGCTCGCGGGCGCACGCGACTACGATCACGTTATGCGGCTTGCCGCGGGCGCGCATGCGGTGATAGACCCGGTGCAGCCGCTGCTGCGCGCGGTTAGCGATCTGCAGGACATGGTCGGGCTGACCAAGCTGGCGGTTTTGGAGGGTCACCCCGATCCGGGGGTCTCGTCCGTAGTGCCAGGCTGACTCGACGAGCAGCCGGCGAGCGAAGCCCGATCCCGTCTTGGTGATCGACCCCTGGTGCGATGACTCGCCGGACTGGTGAAGAGACGGGGTCAGCCCGAGCCATGCGCTCAGCGCGTTCGCTCGTCCGAAGCGCTTCCAGTCCCCGCCGAGCTCGAGGTGAAGCGCGAACGCGGTCAGTGTGTCAACGCCCCGGAAGCAGCGCAGCCTCGCGACGGTCGCCCACCACGCCTCGTCTTCTGCCAGGCGCGAGAGTCGCTCCGCGATCGCTGTCTTGCGCGCGCTCAGGCCATCGACGGAAGCGATCAGATCAGCGAACACCAGATCACTGACAGCCTCCTGGAACTGTTGAGCCGCGAGCCAGCGCCGGTGAGCCACAGTCCAGGTCGAGGACTCGGGATAGACCCGGCCGTGGCGCAACAGCATCTTCGAGACCCAGTGACGAGCCGTCATCAGATCCCTTCGGCACGCATCGTGGGAGCGCATCAACTCGCGGGCGGCCTCTACCTCGACGGGCGGGACCACAACACTCGTCAACGACCCGGCCAGCAGTAGCCGCGCGAGCAGCTCCGCGTCCTTGCGATCAGTCTTCACTCGATCTGAGGAGCCCCTTGGTGTCTTGCCCGGCGCGATCACCTCGACGGCCACCCCGGCCGCTCTCGCAGCTCGATAGAGCCCAAACCCGGTCGGCCCGGCCTCATAGCAAGCACGCACCGGGCCGCGCAAACCCGCAAGCCACGCGACTGGCTCCTCGACGCCCGGCCCGAACCGGGCGCGCAACACCTCACCCGTCGAAACGTCAATCGCCGCAGCATGCGTCGAGCGGGCATGGACATCGAGCCCCGCATAAGTCACCATTCCGGTCATGGCCGGACCTCCTCATTGAATTGGGGTCAGCCGGAGCCATTCTCCGGCCAGACAAACCCCCGCGAGGAGTGTCCGGCCAACCTCCGACGGTCAACCCAACGGGCGACCTACGACATAGGGTCTAAACCGCCTGCGAAGGGGCGAAGTTCGCGCACACGGCGACAGCCCCCTTTGGGGTTCAACGCTCCGCTAGGGCTTCAGCGCCCCCACCATCCCAACCGCAGCGGGTGGTACACCAACACCATGTCTTCCCACCTCGCCCTCCCCATCGCCACCGCCCTCCTCGCCAACGCCATCTGCCTCGTCGGCTTCCTCGCCGTGGCTGGCTGGCTCGCCTGGCGCTTCGGCCCCACCCTCGCCCGGGTCACAGGCTGGTGCTCGTGGTGGGTGGCGTGGGCGTGCGGCAGCCAGGGCGGCTACGCCTACTGCGTCGCCTTCCTCCTGCTCGGCGCGCTCGCGTGGGGCACCGGCACCGTCTGGTACGCCAGGCGCCGCGGCCACTGGCCCTCGGCGCTCTCGGCCAGGCTCTTCACCCGCCTGCTCGGCCACTATGCCCGGCTGACGCAGACAGACCGCTGACGCGACAGTTCAACCGAGCCGCTCGCGCGCGTCTCGGGCGAACGTGGGGACGGTGTCCTGCAGCCTGTCGAGGATGTCCGGCACGCTCAGCGGCGGTCGCGTCAGGGCCCCCGCTTGGCGAGCGAGGGCTTCGCGCACGATCGGTGGGTCGAGCCGGTGGAGATCGGTCAGGAACTCGTCGGGATGGACCGGCTCTATCGACAGCCCCTCGCAGGCCGAGCGGGGGAAGTCGCGCAGATTGAGCGTGACGATCCTCTCTGCCGCCGCGGCTGCCGCGGCGGCGAGCACGTGGCGGTCTTTGCGCTCGTTGGTCATCGCCGGCTCCAGGCGCTCGATCTCCTGGGCGGAGACTGTCGCGGCGTCGAACGCCTCGCACATGGCATCGCTCATCCTCTGTGCCTGCGCCTCGCTCGCTCGCCCGTCGGCCACCAGGTTGCGGGCGACCTCGTCCAGTATCCGCTCACTCCAGCATGGGATGTAGAGCTCCGCGGCTGCGATGCGTAGGAGGGTGTCGCGCAGCGGCAGCGGGTAGAGCACGCTTGCGTCGAGGACCGCTGTGGGCGTCACGACGGCAGAGCATATGGCCGCGCGGGGACTCCGACCGCCCTGCCAGCGCCTGGTGGCGCTCTACCGGTAGCCGCCCGGCAACTCCTCGCCCATGCGGGCCAGCTCGTCGAGCTTCTCGTGGCGCCTGGCATCCGTGCTGGCCCGATAGGCCAGCACATCTACAGTCGACACCCGACGGTGTGTGCCGGCCATGTGGAACGGGATCTCGCCGCGCTCGAGCAGCTTGATCAGGTGAGGGCGCGAGACGTGCAGGATCTCGGCGGCCTGTTGGGTGCTGAGCTCCTCCCCGTGCGCGAGCAGCGCAAGCTTCTCTCCCTCGGCCATCCGCCGCACCACCAGCCGCAACGCGCGCAGCGCAGCGGCCGGGATGTCGGTCGCGTTGCCCTCAGCGTCCAGCAGCCGAGCCGAGCTCTCCCGCCCATAGATCTGCTCGATCTGATGGTCGAGACTCTTCAGGGCGCTCGCTTCACCCGGAGCGGCCTGAAGCAACTGCTCGTCGGCTTGAATGGTCGTCTCGCTCATGGCTCAATAAGGGCTCGCTTTTGCTCCTGCTCGCAGGCTAACACCTAAACGCAATAACCGCAACTGCTACACCGCCCTGCCGCTATTCCCATCGCCTCGCGCTTTAGCTGCTGCGCCGCGCCGCGCCACAGCCCCACCCGGCAGCCATGTTTCAGTGCAGTCTCCCCCGCCACCGCTCAAGGCCTACCTGCCGCTCGGCTCCGCTGCGCTCCGCTTCGCAGCACACAGTTGCACCTGAAGGATGCTACATATAGCTATTCCACTATATCTTTGCTAATTTGGCCTACATACCATGCTCTCCATCGACAAGATCGCCCTGGGCCAGCACCGCTACTACGAGCGCCAGGTGGCAGGTGGGGCCGACGACTACTACTCCGGCCGGTGCGAGGCGCCGGGACACTGGATCGGCGCCGGCGCTAACGCCCTCGGCCTCTCGGGCAGAGTCAGCGCCGAGCAGTTCACCGCCCTGATCGCGGGCCTCGACCCGCGCGACCCGCCAGACCCACACGACCCCGACCCCTCGCGCGCACGCGCGCGCGTGCGCTCCTCTTCCCAAGACCCCAAGGTCGCGGCCTTCGACCTGACCTTCTCCGCCCCGAAGTCGATCAGCGTCCTCTTCGCCATCGCGCCGGAGCACATCTCCGGCCAGCTCATCGCCTGCCACGAAGAGTCGGTCCGGGCCGCGCTGGACTACCTCCAGGACACCGCGGTAATGGTCCGCCGCGGCCACGCCGGCGAGCACATCGAGCAGGCGCAGGGCCTGATCGCAGCTGCCTACCGCCACCGCATGAGCCGCGCCCTTGACCCGCAGCTGCACACCCATGTCGTGGCGGCGAACCTCGCGCAGGGCCAGGACGGCCGCTACACCGCGCTGCATGGCACGCCGCTCTACAAGGCCGCCAAGACAGCGGGCACCCTCTACCAGGCCCACCTGCGCGCGCTGGTCAGCGAGCGCCTGGGCCTGGAGTGGGCCGAGGTTCACAACGGCGCCGCCGAGCTGGCACAAGTCCCGCAGCCGGTCAACGAGCATTTCTCAAAGCGCCGCCACGAGATGCAAGAGGCGGCGCTGGCGGGAGGCATCTCCCTGGAGACCAAGGCGGGCGCGCAGAGCGCGGCGCTGGCCACGCGCGAGCGCAAGCAGTACGGCCTGGAGACTCACACCTGGCGGCAGGAGATCAGGGCCAGGGCGGCCGAGCTTGGCCTCGGCACGCGCGAGCTGCAGGCCCTGCTGGCCGCCGGCCAAGAGCGCGTGCAACAGCGCCTCGCGCGCGCGCACACGCGCGCGCCCGCCCGCGGGCAGCCCTCCACGAAAGACAACGAACAGGCGCCGACAGCCGGCGAGCGAGCCCTCAGCGACCACCTCGCCGGCCCAAAGGGCCTGACCGAGCGGGCCAACACCTTCGATCAGCGTCCGGTGCTCCAGGAGTTCGCGAGCGCCGCGACGCAGGGCGCGCTCGTCCCCGAAGTCCGCGCCCAGGCGCAGCGCTTCACGCAACGCGCCGACGTCATCCCCACGACCCAAGCCGAGCGCGGCACGGCCGCGTTCACGACCGCCGAGCTCATCAGCTGCGAGCGGGCGCTGATCGCAGCCGCCGTCGGGCGCGGGAGCGAGCAGACCGCGATCCTCGATCCCGCGCTCGTCGACCGCGCGCTCGCCAAAGCGGACCGTCCGCTTACCACCGAGCAGGGTGCGGCCGTGCGCGCGATCACGACCAGCGGCCACGGCGTCGATGTCATCCAAGCCCTGGCGGGCACGGGCAAGACCTACACAGCCGGCGTGCTGGGAGGGGTCTTCCAGGCCGCGGGCCATCGGGTGCTGGGCGTCGCGCCGACAGGCAGGGCGGCCCGCGAGCTCACCGAGGAGGCGGGCGTCCAAGCGCGCACGCTTGACAGGCTCCTGAACGACCTCGACCAACTCGGCGATGAGCTGCCGGCCGGGTGCGTGGTGATCCTCGATGAGGCCGGTATGGCCCCCACCCGTGCCAGCGCGCGACTGTTGGAAGCCGCCGAGCGGGCACAAGCCAAGCTCATCGCCATCGGCGACCCGGGACAGCTCGCCTCGGTGCAAGCCGGCGGCTGGCTGAGCGCGGTCGGCCGGCAGCTCGGCGTCGTGCGCCTCACCGAGGTGATGCGCCAGCGCGACCAAGCCGAGCGCAGCGCGCTCGGCGCCCTGCACGACCACCAGCCGGAGCGCTACCTGGAGTGGGCACAGCGCGCCGGTCGCATCGAGACCTTCGGCGACGCCGCGAGCGCTCGCAAGCACGCGCTCGCTGAATGGGCGTCCGCGCTGCAAGCGGTGGGCCCCGCCCAGGCGGTGATGATCGCCAGGGACAACGACACGCGCGGCGCGCTGAACCAGGCCGCGCGCGAGCACAGACGCGAGCTCGGCCAGCTGGGCGCCCTGGGCCAGGAGCGCTCCTACGGCCAACTCCCCCTCGCGGTCGGCGACAGGGTGATCAGCCGGCGCAACGACAGGCGCCTCGATGTCGACAACGGCATGCGCGGCACGGTCCGCCGGCTCGACGACGAGCGGGTCGTGATCGACACCGCCTCGGGGCAGACGCGTGAGCTGCCGGCCCGCTACGCAGCGGAGCACCTCGAGCACGCCTACGCCCTGACGGGTCACGGCATGCAGGGTGCCACCGTCGAGTCCGCGACCGTGCTCGCCTCCCCCCAGGATCTCACCGCCGGGTGGAGCTACACCGCACTCTCGCGCGCACGCGGGCAGACACAGCTCTTGATCCACGACGAGCAGTTCTCAACCGAGCGCAGCGACTTCGCACCCGACCAGCCCGCAACGCCTACACGCGAGAGTCTGCTCGCTCGTGCGCAGCGACGGATGCTCAAGCGCGACGACGAAGATCTCGCGGTCGAGCAGCTGCCGGCCCCCGAGCGCCTGCCGGCGCCGGCCGCGCGCAAGCTCCAGCGCCTGGAGGACCTCCAGGCCAAGGCGCTCACCCTCACCACCCAGCGTGAACAGCTCGCCACGCGCCTGGCCGAGCTGCCCCAGCCGCAACGGCGCTTTGGCCGCGAGCGTGACTGGGACGCCGTGCAGCGCGCCAACCTCTCGAGCGCCCTGCGCGCCAGCGAGCGCGAGCTGGCCGCCGTCCTCGCCGGGCGCGAGCGGCTGGAGCGCAACCTGGGCGGCCCCGGCGAGATCCGCGCCCTGCGCGAGGCACAGCTGCGCGCGCAGGCCGAGCTGCACCGCGGCGAGCCCGCCCACGATCAGAGACGCCGGGACGATGGCCTGCGCCGGGGCGAGCCCGAGCGCGAGGCGCCCGTGTACCTCGGCCGCTGAGCCCTACCGCTGTCGCGAGCCCGCGTGACCTTCGGCGAGGGTTGGGCGCCGCGACTTAGCGTGGGCAGCCTCCGAGATGTGCCGACAGGTGCGGCTCATTTGGCCTCCATCTTTCGGGCACGGTAGACGATGTCTGCGGGGATGCGTCCTTGGGTGAGGCGTCCGTGGTGGACGCGGTCGTGGTTGTAGAAGCGCAGGTAGGTGTCTAGCTCGCGTCGTAGCCCGGTGTAGCGGGGGTAGAGGTAGCGGGCGAATGCCGGACGCCAGCACTCCTCGAGGATGGTCTTCTGTAGCGCCTCGATGTTGCCGTTGGTCTGCGGGCGTCCTGCGTGAATGCGCGTGTGATGCGCGTTCAGCCCGTCAACGGTCTTCGTGAAATCACCCTTGAACTCGTTGCCGTTGTCCGAGAGAAAGCGCTCCAGACGCCAGCCCGCAGCTTTCAGCTCTTGGGCGACGCGTCGTGCGAGCTTGCTCGTCTGCCGGGCAGTGGGGTTGCCTGCTTTGCAGATCACGAGCTCCGCCCATGCGTAGGAGGAGGCGATGTCGATCGCCGACAGCTGCCAGATCGCGCCCTGCGTGCCTCTCAGCCGTCCAACGTAGAAGCAGTCGATACCGACCAGCTCACCAGGCCGCGAGACGTCAATGTGCTGCTCTGGAGCGGGATTCCTGGGTGGCTCATAAGGCGCCGCGTAGCCCGCGATCAGGCCCAGGCGCTTGGCGCGGGTATTCAGCCCATGGCGGCAGAGCACCTTCCAAACACCATTCGGCGAGACGATGATCCCGCCCCACTTCTCTCTGGCGAGCTCCGAGGCGACACGTCTGGGTCCCAGGCCGGGGTGAGCGATCGAGAACGACACGATGCGCTCCTCGATCATCTTCGGCAGCGCGTTTGGCATCTGCGGCCGGCGGCGCTCACGAGGCCTGAGCATCTCCAGGCCATGCCGGTCGACCTGGCGCTTCCAGTGGTAGTAGGTGGAACGGTGCACCCCGAAAGTCCGGCACGCCGCCGAGACGCTCGTCCTCGCAGCCTCCGCGAACAACTGCTGGCGGTAGCCGAACAGCACGTCATCCTTCGTCATATGGCTCTGCTCCTCTTCACTTTGCCGGTGAAGGAGGCAGCCTGAGCCACGGCCCAGACGGGTCCCGCCGATCGGCGGGACCCGTCTGACCTCAAAGACCTATAGAGCCCCCAACTGTCGGGAGCACCCGGAGACAGCCCAACTTAGCGGTCATGCCCCGCCTTAGTGGTGATGCGCGCCTGCTTTGCCCTTGGCCTTCTGCTTGTGGTGCTTGCCCGCCTTCGTCGCCTTCGCGCAGCCGCTGACCGAGATCTTCGTTTCCTGCTCGAGCGTCGCGCCGTTCTGGGCGGTGAAGTGCGTGGGCATCACGAGCTTTTTAGCCTTGCACAGGTTCGTCGTGGCGCCGAGCGCGGAGTAGGGTCCCTCGGGCAGCGTCAGTTCGAAGGTGCCTACGGGCACATCCGGGACCGTGCTGAACGTGCTGCTCGTGACCCCGGCTTTGGAGATGTACGTTTCTCCGTGCAGGTCGACGGTGACGCCGTAGCCCTCTAGCACGATGATCAGTTCGGGGAACTTGGAGCCACCGTTTGAGACGAAGTAGGCGGGCCCTTCGAGCGCAACCGGGATGAGTGGCGTGATCGCATTGCCGTATCCGATCTTCGAGGGCGCCGGGCAGTTCGCGGGGTTGGAGTCAAAGACCTTGGCCGTGCACGCCTTCTGCAACGTCGACAAGCGCGAGGGCAGCTGCTTTGGCAGTTCAACCTTGACCCGGGAGATGTTGGCCTGGGTCCCGAACGGGGCATGCGGGTAGCTGAGCTTCACGTGCAGGCTCGCGCCGTCATTTCGCGACGTCTTGGCTTGCGTCGATACGGCAAAGCCCGGTTTGAAGCCCAGCACCGCGCAGTTCGTCGCCTGGAAGGGCAGCGACACGGTCGATCTGGCGCCTTCGGTGCTGTCAAGCGTTCCCGTGATCGCCAGCGGGGTGCAGTTGGTCGGGTTGAACGTGAACCCTGGACGGTTGATCGTGACGTTCACGTGCTTGATCTGCAAGGGGATCCCGTCGAGGATCGTCGGGATCTTGTAGGGCCCTTCGTTATCGCTCGTGACTGTCAAGTCGGCCGTGACCGGGTTCACTTCGATCTTCGCGCGCACGATCACCTGACCGAGATCGTACGGTCCGGCCTTCGCGGGGTTCACGATGCTCAACCCGAACGGCGCGCCCTTGTACGGGCCGGTCAGGTACACCTTGCCGCCCCTGACGCTGAAGGGCTCGCTGCCGACACCGACGCTCACGATCGTTTCGCCGATCAGGCTGCCCGGACCACAAGTCCCGGCGTCGGCCTGCGCTTCGCCGCACAGTTCGATCCCGCCCAGCAAGCCTGAGAGCCCCGGAGGCATTTTCAGGCTGACGGACTGCAGGTTCTGCTGACCGTCTTCACGCAACATGGTCATCGTGAACGGGCTGACCCCACCCGCCTGGTTGCTCGTCGTACCACCGGTCAACGACGGGTCAAACGGCAAGCTCTGACCGGGGCACGCGCTCCCGTTCGGACCCGAGGTGATTTGAAAGGACGACGATGTGTTCACCGGCCCGTTGCCGTCCCACGGCGTGAACGACGCCTGCGTCGTGTACGTACCGCAATGCGACGGGGTCGTGAGCGGCGCGCGTTCCCCGCCGAAGAAGTGCAGTTCCAGTTCTTCGAAGGGCACGTCGGGGGTGTTCTTGAACGTCGTGACGATCTGGCCCGGAGCCTGACAGGACACACCGCTTAACACCTGTCCGGCGCTTTCGCACAAGAGCACTTCGCCCGCGAGCTTGACCGTGCTCCCCGACACGGGGTCTTCGATGATCATGTACATCGCGATCAGGCTCCCGAACGGGTTGGCGCTCTGTTCCGCCAGGTACATCGCGCCTTCAAGTGCGTTGGGCAACAGCGGTGTCTTGATCTTCACCGTGCCGATCTTCGAGCCGTTTGGACAGAAGCTCACACCCGGCTGCAACCCTTCGACCGGCGTCGGCGTAAACGTCGCGGTCTTCACCCCCGCTTCGAATTGCGGGTTGAATTCTGCAAAGCCCGTGAAGCCCGCCAGGCTCTCAGAGCACGCTTCCAGCCCGCCCGCGCCAGCCGGGTTGAGCGCCACGCCCGCCGGCAGTGCCACCGTCGTATCACGCAACGCCGACTCCGCCAGCCCTTCAGGGTTGAACGCCGCCGTCTGGGGAACGTGCACGCCGACCGTCAGCCCCGAGGAGCTGCTCGCGTCGCTCACGTCGGGGGCGACCGTGATCTTCGGGGGGAACTTGAGCTTTGAGCAACCCGTCAGTGACACCGGTTCGCCGCTCGCATTCTGCGTGACCGCGCCCATACTCACGTAATGACCCGGTTCCTGATAGGAGTCAACGGAGATCGACGACCGCAGCGGTCCCGTGCAGCCGGTCGGCAACGTCAGGAACGGCTTGCGATGTTGACCGCTGCCAACCACCCCCAACAACGTATTCTTGATTCGGTAGAGCGGCTCGATCGCCGTGATATCGAGCGATTCCGCCTGCAGCGGGTAATCCCCGCCCGTCTGCAGACCTACGTCGATGAACGCCTTCGGGAAGATGACGTGCGCCCCGAGCTGCGCCGCGACACCGTGAGGCGCCACCATGTTGAACAATTCATACGAGCCCGTGCCGTAACGGCCACCGGTTTCTATATACAGTTCGCCGACACGCGACCCTAGCGGACATGGGGGTGCTTCGCCTGCGAGTCCTTCTCCCTCTTCGAGTTCGGCGAGCGTGCACTTCGCTTCGGTCGCGTTGGGATCGCCGACGAGCCCGGGCGGTGGATTGACGATGATGTCCTTGACGGTACCTGCGGGCAGAGGCTCGTAGGGCGAGTCGGCGATGGCAGACTCCCGCACCACCTTAGTGTTAAATTCGAAGCTCGTCACCATCTCGTAAGGGTGCGAGCCGGCCTGGGTGTCAGGCGTGCCGTCCTGGTTCAGGAACGAGACTTCGAAGGACTTGATGCCAAAGCCCGAGTCGACGGTCGCGAACATACCCTCGCTCGAGCTCGTGCCGTTGGCGTTGCCCGCAACCAGGCGGAAATAGTAGAGGGTTCCCGGCTCAAGAGGTTCGAGACCGCTGATTTCGGCGGATACTGCCACCGGACTTCTGCCAGACCCGATCTGCGCCGTCTGCGCACACTGAACTTCGTGACCGAACACGGTGACAGGCACTGACAAGAATCCGTTGGTGGCCGTGTTCTGTTTGGGCGCCTTTTCATATTCGAACTCGCACGAGCTGACGGGGATGCCACGCGGATCGACGCTGCCCCGCAGCGTCGCGCTCGTCTTGGTCACGCTCGCCGCCGCGCCCGCCGCGACGGCCGGAGGGATGCTCGCGAACACGTACACCTGTCCGTCCGCCGGGTTTGAGACATAAATCTCCCCGTTGGTCCCGTTCACCGCGATCCCGCCCTGCTGGGCAGCGACACCCGAGAGCCCCAACGCGCTGAAGTTTGACACGAGCGCAGCCGTAGGCAAGGATTCCCTACCATTGAGTGGGACCGGCTCGTACCCGTCCATTCCGCCCGTGTCCCACTCCACAACGGAGGACTGCTCGTCGACGTAGAGGTGGCCGCTCACCGGGTCCACCACCATAGCCACATCGCCGGGACCGCTGTCAACCAGCCCGAGGGGCATCATAGTGCCGCCGAACTTCTCCACACACCCACATTCGAACAGCATGTAGTAATCGCCGGTCGGGCCGACGGCGAAGCTGTGATCGGGTGCACGTTCGCCGGCACTGTCGCGTTCGCGTCCTTCGACATGCGTGACGAAGTTGTTCGTTACGGCGTTGTCGAATAAATCGATCTGTTCGAAAAGATCTAGACCAGGGCTGGGTACGTAAACCCGCACATCCCCGTTTGCGGTGAGCCCGAACCCCAGCAGCCCCTCTGGAAACGGTCCGGTGATCTGGCCTAAATATTCGCCTTCGTCGTTGAACTTGTCGATCACATCGTGGCCCGCGTCCATCACGTACAGGTCCCCACGCGAGGGATCGGAGGGTTCGGTCGAGTTGTCGATCGCGATCGCCGCCGGGGTGCCTGACACTTCAGGGAACGAGAACGATTTGGCCGGCGTGTCGATGCCCGTCAGCGTGTTGGAATGAAGCGCCGAGAATTCGACCGGGTTGCCGTTGGCGTCGAACTTGGAGACCGTGTCCGTGCCGATGTCGGCCACGTACACGTCGCCCGTGGATTCTTCCACCGCGATGCCGTTCGGGTTCGTGAACGCGCCGAAGCTGGACACGAAGGGGTGGGTTTCTTTGGCGATGGCGGGGGACGCACCGGTGGCCATGAGAGCGAGCACCGCGAGCAGCGCTGGGGCGAGCTTGGGGAGAGCTTTGAGGGTGGTCATCGACTTGCCCTCCGGTCGTCGTTGGATCGCTTGGCTGTGGATTTCTTCGCCATGGCATACTTCGTGCGCGCGGTCTTCTCGCACTTCGCTCGCTTCGATCTGGACTTGTCCTTCTTACACTCCGCGAGTGCGTTCGCGAGCTTCTGTGCACGGGTCAGCGCCTTTGCTTTGACCGTCGCGGCGGACGGCGCCACGGAGACGTTCCCGGCGCCCGCAAACGTCTGGCTCGTCGGTTCACCGTAGATCGGGGGCTGCGGTTCGGACGCGGCACGGCACGCATCGGCCGTCGTGCACGCCGGCGGCAGCGCCGTTTCGGGGAAGCCGCCGTCCACGCGCGCGTCATAGATTTTGTTCGCTTCCTGGGAGTTGTCCCGCGGCACGAGTGCTTGACGCGTGAGGAAGAACACGTCGTTGCCGCTTGGCGTCGCGGGAAGCAGCAGCGATTCGCTCGAGCTCGTGCCCGAGGAGATCAGGTGCAGCCCGCTGTCGAAGTCGAACTCATAGACATCGCTCACGCCGTTCGTATCCTGGGGCAACAGCGCTTCGGACGTTTCGAAGAACACCTGCCCGTTGTTGGAGACCCAATGCCGTGCACTTGGACTGGGACCGAATTCCACGCCACCGGCGGGAGCTTCACCGCTCGGATTGCACGACGCGCACTCGAACCGGTTTGCGGCGGCGCTGTAGAGATAGATCTCGGTATTCCCAGCGCTGTCATAGCCGGTCAGATTGCCGCGCGATTCGAACCCGAGGACGGCGCCGTTCGAGGACATCACCCCACCTCCTCCGTGCATGACGAATGTGATCGCACCATCGTGGTCGGCATACAGGTTCGCCTTGCCGCTTTCAGCCGTTTCGCCGAGCTGGTTCGCTTGCGACCCCGACAGCACGCCCTCGGAGTGGAAGTACACGTATGATCCATCTTCGCCGATGCCTGCGAAGCCGGCGTTGGCACCGCTGACCGGTGTGAGGTCGCTCAACTGGTGCGTGTCGATATCGTAGCGGTACAGGTTCGCGCCGCTGCCCGCGACCGTGTCGCTCGTCAGGCCCGCCGACGCTTCATCGCTGAAGAACACCTGCGAGCCGTCGGCGGTGACGCCCGCGAACGAGCCCCCGCCCCCTGGGCCCGACCCGCCCCGCGCTTCGTCCACCTGCACGGTGCGTTCCCCACCGTTCAAGCGCACGTACAGGTTCCCGTCCGCGGTGAAGAACACATCAGAGCCGTCGGGTGAGATGCTCACGAGCGAACCCGCGACAGGCGCCCCGGACGGCAGCGCGAACTTCACCAGACGCACAACGCCTTCGCGCCATTCATACGTGTTCACGGTGTTGTCCAGCGCTTCGGACGTCAGCTTCGCGCGCTCGTCGAACACGACAAGGCTGAGATTTGCCGAAGCCGCGACGAATTCCGCTTCCGTCGGTGTGATGCCCGGCGGCGTGAGATTGATCAACTGATAGGAGCCATCGACGTCGTTGCGCAGCAAGAGGTTTTGTGCGCCCAACGGTTCGCCGGGTGCCACTGCCTGAATTTCCGCTTCACACCCTTCACGGTGATTCGGGTGGCCACTGTCGTTGGCGCTGTTGTACACGAGGACCGTGCTCGACAGATCGGCGGAATATTGCAAGACGCGAGTCGCCGGGTAATATGAGCACCGATCGCCGGTATACGATTGAAGCGGGACCGCGTCTTGAGAGCTCCAGCCGCCCGCGCCGCGAGTGGCGATGAATTCCAAGCCCGCCGACTGCGAGCCGGGCATCACTTCAAGCGATATGTACGAGTAGCGGTTGCCTTCTTCGGCTGCGTCATTGCCATCGAGGACGGACGCGGCACCGACATTTCCGGTATCGGGCTGCGCCGACTGCTTGCTCGCCGGGGTGACCAGCTCATAAGCACGGCAGTCGGGCAGCGCTGCGGAGAAGCCACCACGCAACGCTTCGTTGGGACATGCGACCTGCGCGGCGGTCTCGGTCGTGAACGTCTCGTCCGGCCCCACGACCGTGCCGACCCCGCTCGTGACGACCGCGCGATAATGGTAGGTCGTGCCTGACGCAAGGCCATTCGCCGACGCCCACACCGTGCGCGAGGAGAAACCTTCGCCGACACTGCCTTCCGGGAACGGCACGCTGACGGGTTCTTCGGGACCGGAGAACGTTTCTTTGTCGGCCTGGAACGCCGCTTCGCTGAGATATTCGAAGCGATACGTCGTCTGGATCCCACCTGGGTTGACCACCGCGCCGAGCTTCGCTTCAGAGGTACCCACTTCGACGGCCGACTCATGGCCCAGCACCGGCGCAAGTGGCCGCTGGAACACCCAGAAAAGATCTTTCGAGCCATCGCTCACGTACACACGCCCGCTCGTTTCGTTCACCGCCACCATCGGCGGGAACTCATTGCCTTCTCCCACTTCTGAAGATCCAAAGGCGCCGGCGCCGACATCGGCGATCTGCACGCCGGCCGAATTGTACTCGAGCAGATGTGAGCACGGAGATGCGACCCCGCCGCAGGAGTCAGCGCTGTTGTCGACGATCGCGAATACCTCGCCGTGACCGTCGAGCGCAATCGAATCTCGCACGCCTTCGCTCTTGATTTCGCCGATCGGCGAGTCAGACGGGCCGAGCTCCTCGATACGGTTGTTACCCGTGTCGGCGACCCACAGGTCCCCGGACGGAGAGATCGCGACGCCACTCGGCGCTTTCAGCGCACCGGCGCCCGAGCCACCTGTGAACGTGTTCAACAGCGTACCGCTCGAGCTGTACTCGAGCACCTCGTTTTCCGGTATAACGGGGACGTAGACATCGCCTGCGGCGTCCACCGCGATCTGTACAGCCGTCAAAAAGCCAAAATAGAAGTTTTTGGACGCCGGCACCGGGAACGGCGACCCGACCCGCACGCCGCTCGGTTCGTATATTTCGATTTCTGCCGGCGAGACCCCCCCAATGACGTACAGATCCTCGTTGGTCGGATCCACGGCCGCCGCGGTATGGAAATTACCTTCCCCAAACGGCGAGCCGAGCAGGTTGCCAGACGCGTCGAGCTTGTCGATCTTGGGGAGGCCGACGTCCATGACATACAGTTCGCCACTGGACTGATCGACCGCGACGCCCATCGCGGCTTCCGGCCGACCTTCTTCGACGAAAGGGGTATTGAAGGCGCCATAGGAGACGAGCCCGGGGACTGCGGCCTGAGCGACACCGGCGCAGAGCGCACCCTGAAGAGCACAAGCGAGCAGCGAAGAGAGGACAAGTGTGAATGCAAGGACCCAAGGCTGCTTGAAAATTGTGTGGTTGGTGGTGCTCACTTCTTGCCGCCCTTCTTCGTGCTCCCCTTACGGACGCATTTGTGTTTCCTCTTGGCGAAGCCCTTGCGGCAACTGGCCTGCTTGGGTTTCGCTTTTTCCGCTTTCGCGTTCTGCTTGCCGTCTTGTGCTTCTTCGCGCTCGAGCAGGGCGGTCTGCGCCGCGATTTCGTTGTACTGCTTCTGCTCGGCCGCGTTTGCCGCCGCCGATTCGCCCGCACGCTTGGCTTCTTCTGCTGCGAGCTGCTGTTTGGCCGCGGCGGCGGCCGCGAGTTCTTCGGCGGGCTTGTTATTGGCCTGCGCCTGCGCTTCGATTTCAGCGCGACTCCTCGGCGTCGTGAACTGGTGCGCTTCGCCGCGCACCGGTTCGCTGACCGGGGAGAGCCTCGCGACCAGCCAGTAGTAGTAGGTGGTGTTCGGTTCTAGCCCGCTGAGCGCGATCGGCGTGGCGCTCGCCAGGGTTTTGCCGCTCATCAACGCTGTCGCGCTGCGCTCGGTTTCGTTCGACGGCAGCAGGTATTCGACGTAATATTCGGCCTTGCCGCCGCCGCCGGGGTCGAGCTCGCCCGGGATCTCAGCGCTCGTGGCTGTGAGGTCTTCCGCGAGGCCCGTCAGCGGAGCCCCTAGCTTCGTCGTGAACTCCTCAGCGACCCCGTGGACGGGTTCGCTCACCGCGCCGTTATCCGCGACCAGCCAGTAGTGGTAGGTCGTGTTCGGTTCCAGACCCCTAACGCTGATCGGCGCCACGCATTCCTGGAGCACCCCGCCGAGCGTGCATTCCTGGACCTTCCCGCTCACGTGCCCCAGTTCGCTCTTTGCTCCACAGCTGCCGGCCAAACAGGGCGCAGTGCCGTATTCGACGTAGTATTCGGCTTCCCCGCCCGCGTCGAGCTTGCCGCCGAGCTCGGCGCTCGCTGCCGTGACTTCTTCCGCGGCAGTCGTTTGGACCGCCGGCACGCCGAGCGTTTCGAAGTCTTCGACCGTGCCGTAGGTGGTGCCCGTGGGATTGATCGCGACCGCCTGGTAGTAGTAGAGCGTGCCCGGCGAGAGCACCGCGCCCGTTCCGTCTTCCACCTCCACGTTCCCGTAGCCCGCGCCGATACTGCTCCCCGGGGCCGCCGGCACATCGGTCGGTGTGGCAAGCGATTTGCCTACCAACACCGGGCTGGTGGAATACTGGAAGTACACGGTCGTGGCCTGGTTGTTCGCGTTGACTTCCGCGTGCAGCGTCGCCTCGAAGGGGGTCGCGGAGAAGTAGCTCGCGGCGCCCGGTAGGACTTCAGGGGCCGGCGCGAGCGTCTGGACGACCACTTCGTTACCAGGCGTCGGTTCGCCGCGTTCGTCGGTCGCGACCAGACACACCCTGTAGATCCTGTCCGTTTCAAGGCCGACCGTCGCGTGCACCGCGATCGCTTCTTCTTCCTTTTCACCTTCGAATTCTTCAAGGCCCACGGTCGGGCCTTCGGTGCAGGAGGACCCTCCGGGATTGCTGTAGGCGAAGTACCCGCCCACCCTCTTGGTCGAGTGCGGGTCGAGCGTCCCTTCGAGCTCTGCCGAGGTGGCCGTGATGTCCGTCGCCGGTTCGCTCGTCTGCGGTGTTTCCGGTGGGATCTCCGTCGTGAACGCGACGGGGGCGCTTTGCGCCGTTTCCCCTTCGAGGTTAGTGACCGACAGGCACACCATGTATTCGGTGTCGGCCGTCAGACCAGAAACCGGCCTGAACACTTCTTCGTGCACCCCCCCGAAGTACAGGCTCCACGGCTTGGTGACCTTGCCGCCCGTGCACCCCGTTTTCGTGCTCGCTTCCTGGTAGAGGAACTTGTACGTGCCGCCCAGGTTGTTCGGTTCCAACGCTTGGACCGGGTTCAGCACGCCGTGGAAGGTGGCCGCGAACGCGGTGACAGATTCGACCGTCACTTCGGGCGCTTCAGGAGCGGCCGCCAAAGCCGGAGCGCTCGTTAGCAAAAGGCCGGCCACAAGCGCACACAGCGCCCCAAACACCATTGACACCAACCCGCGAGCGTTCATCAAGCCCATCCCCTCCTCGAGGAGCGATCCAAGTATTGGTGGGTGCCACGGCCTGGGTTAGGGGCCGCGGCACCCGGGCGAGACCGGCCCGGGGAGGGGTCCGGGACCGGAGCCTCTTCGAACGCCGCCGCCGGAGAGGTGGGGACAGCGACGCTCGAACAGAACCCGACCGTCTCGTGGACATGCCCTACTCCCAGCTCGCCTCTCCTCATCGACTGTCTCCTCTTCGCGTTCTCATTCGTGCGCGGTCGCACATGCGCCGCCCTCGCGGCTAACAGCCAGCATCGCGCCCTGGTCCACAGTCAACAAGTCAGAAATCGAGTACTTAAATCCTGACAAGGTAGGCTTCGATCCGCGCACGGGTGCGCTCCGCCCAGGCGACCTCCGCCCTCAGCATCCCCAGCACGATGTCGCGCTGGCATTCCACGCACAGCGCCTGCCAGGAGTGCTCCCCTGCCTCGCCTGGGACGAGCGCCTGCGCGAGCGCCAGGCTTTCACGCTCGTACTCGCGCAGCGCGAGCACCAGCCGCGGCGCGTCCTCCTTGCGCGCCACAGCGAGCTTGGCGTGAATCCCAAGGCGAACCGAGTCGCGTGGCGTGATCGTCTCCATCCACTCCGTGAGCGCCTGCACGGTGCGCTCGGTGGGATGAAAGACGAGCAGTTTCCGGCCGTCCGCCCCGGGGTGCACCGCCTCCTGTGGGCGCGTGAGGCCCTCCTTCTCCAGCTGCTCGAGCAGCCCGTAGACGCCGATGCGGTTGATGCGCCACGTCTCACCCAAGCGCTCCTGCGCCCGCGCGGCCAGCTCGCCGCGGTGGCTCGGGCGCTCGACCAGCAGGCCCAGCAGCACGCCGCGCAGCGGCGCGGCAGTGCTCAGCATCCAACGCTTTGACTCCTGGGGTTGGCTGTCACGGGTCATAACTCGTTTTCGTCCCGACAGGCCGGAGCATCGCGCAGGAGTTGAGAGTCAACTAGTCAGGAATCGAGTACTTTAATTCTGACAAGGCCAGGATCGGCCCCTCACCCCACGAGCACTGTCCCGAAGGAGCGATCGGAGTGTCTGTTGGGTTGGGCGCCGCGACTTAGGGTGAAGCCGCGGCGCCCAGGGTTGAGACCGGCCCGAGGAGGGTTCCGGGACCGGAGCCTCTTCGAACGCCGCCACCGGAGAGGGTGGTGCGACGCTCGAACAGAGCCCGGCCAAGGGACCTGACCCGTGCTCATCGTGAAAGGAAACATTGCTCATCCCACGAGCACCGTCGTCGAGCTGGTCAGTGCCTTGCCGTGGCTTGAGGTGAAGCGCAGGCTGACGTGCGCCGCGAGCTGGTGGCCGGGGTGGCGGGCGAGCATGTGCCGCTCCTGCTTTGAGAGGGCGAGGGTGAGGGTCACGCTGCCGGCCTTCGCGGCCCGGGCGCTGGCACCGGAGAGCCCGGGGCCGCTCGCTGTGAGCCTGCCGCCCGTGGGGACGGCCACGGTGATGCTTGCCTTTGCGCCCTTTGCCTTGTGGCGCTTGACGGTGATCGTGGCCTTGCAGCCGGTGACGGCGATGGGGGTGTTCTGCTGGATCACCTGGCCTGTCTGGGCGGTGAACGTCGTCGGCATGACGAGCTTGCTGGCGCAGAGGTTGCCGTTGCCCGCCAGCGCCGAATACTTGCCCTGTGGCAGCGTGATTTCAAAGCTGCCGACGGGCGCGTCGGGGACCGCCGCGAACGTGCTGGAGGTGATCCCGGCTTTGTTGATGAACGTTTCGCCGTGCAGGTCGATCGTGACGCCATACCCCTGCAACACGACGACGAGTTCGGGGAACTTCGCGTCACCGTAGGAGACGAAGTACGCGGGACCTTCCAATGGCACGGGGAAGATCGGCGTGAGCGCCCTCGCGCGACCCACGATCGACGCCGCCGGACAACCCGCCGGGTTGGCTTCGAACGTCGCCGCCGTGCACGCCTTCTGCAACGTCGTCAGCCGTGACGGCAATTGCTTTGGCAAATCCACCTTGACCTTCGCGATGTTCGCGAGGCCCGAGGCGAGCACCGAGTGCCCACCCACGTTCGGATAGGTCAATCTCGCGGTCAGGCTCGCGCCGTCCGCACGCGAGGTTTTGCCCGAGGTCGAGACCGCGAAACCCGGTTTGAAGCCCAGCGCGGCGCAGTCCGTCGCCTGGAAGCGACTGGACACGTTCGCGCTCATGCCGGGGATGCTCGTGAGCGTCCCGGTCACGCCCATCGGTTCGCAGTCGGTCGGGTTGAAGATGAATTCGGGACGGTTGATGTCCACATCGACCTCCTTGACCTGGAAGGGGATCCCGTCCTTGATCGTCGGCAAAGCCCCATTGTGCACCGTCACCTGCGCCGTCAGCGGGTTGACGGCCACGGTCGCGCGCACGACTTCGCAATCGCACGCGCCCGTCCCCAGGTCGATCGGCCCGGCCTTCTCGGGCACCGCGATCGACAATCCAAACGGCGCGCCACGATAGGGGCCGGTCAGGTACACCCTGCCGCCTTTGATGAAATACGGTTCCGGCCCCGGGCCCGCGCCCGCGGTCACTTCACCGATCTGGCTCGACTGCGGGCACGTACCTTCCGCGGCCTGCGGTTCGCCGCACAACGGCACGTGCGACAGGTTGCCCAAGCAGTCCCGGCGGCGTCGTCACGCTCAACCCGCCCAGATCCTGGTCGGCGTCTTCGCGGGAGAACGTGACCCGCAACGGACTGTAGCCACCGGCCTGGTTTGACAGCGTGCTCGCCGCAAACGACGGATCAAAGCGCGCCGGCCCGCAGCCCGTGATCTCGAACGGAAAGCTCCCCGGTGTCGCGTCTTCCCCGAACGGCGAGTTCCACGGCGTCAATACGCTTTCCGCGCGATATTCCCCGCACGCGCTCGGGTTCGCGACCGTCGAGCGCGACCCGCCATTGAGCTGCACCCGCAATTCTGAGAACGGGAGCTGCGGGTTTTCATCGAACACCGTCGTGAGCTGCCCCGTCACCGGGTCCGGCGTCACCGTGCCCCGCACCTTCACGAGCACGCCGTGACCGTGCAGCGTCAGATACACCGTGAACGGAGGTTTCGTGATCACTCCCGAGGGTGGGCCGCCGAGATATAGAAAGCCCTTCAGTTCGCTCGTCAGCGCCGGCGTCGTCAGCGACACCTCCCCCAGCTTCGACGCCTGCGGGCATTCCACCGGCTGTTCAGTGCCGATCCCCACCTGCGCTTCGCTGCACGACACCAGGCCCGTCGCCGCCGATGGCGAGAGCACAACGCCTTCGGGCAGCTTCACCACAGCGTCCTTCAGGTCCGCCGTGCCGAGACCTTCCGCGCCTTCGTTCTGGGGCACGCGCAAGTCGATCGCGTAACCCGTCGGCGTGCGCGCCGTCGATTCTTCGGGCGTGACCGCGATCGACGGCGGGAACTTCAACGATTCACAACCCGTGAACGGGCCGACGTCCGTTTTCACGGTGGGCGCCTTTTCGCCCTCCCACGATTCCACATTCGTGAGTTCCGCCTCCACCGGCTGGCTCGTGCACTGCGACGGGTTGACCAGGTACGGCACCGGGTTTTCGTTGACGGCGGTGCCGACATCGGTCGCTATACCTTCTACCTCCTTGCAACCAGTGTAGCTGCCGCCTTCGACGCATTTAGTTGGTTCCCCCGCGTAAGAATAGGTGGCGTATCCGCGCTGCGGATCGTTGCTGGGGTCCGCCGGGACGCCCCACTGCGTGTAGGACACGCGCACGAGTTCGGTGCCGCCGGTGACGACGTTTGTCGAGCGCGCGTGCACCCGATAGTCCGGGCCGACGGACACGACGATCGTGCCACCGACCACGTGCTGAAACGAGTAACCGAACACGGCAGTCTCGTTCGGCGGGGGGATCATGTTGTACAGCGGACCGCGAAAGATGGCATATGGGTCGCGCCAGTTCGGGAAATTCCCTGAGCTCCACTTCGATCGTGCCGACCTGCGAGCCCACCGGACACACCCCCAGCCTGCAACTGCACGGGATCGCACGTCTTCACCGCCGGCGGATAGCCCGCGAACCCGCTCCGGGAAGATCATTTCCCCGCCGCGCACCGCCGCGCCGACGGGCCCGTTCGCCCCCTGCTGCGCGAACGCGATGCTCTCAGATACGTTCGCGTGCGCGCCGGCCTGATAGCTGGAGAAGCCCACCTTGAAGCCGCCCGGCGCAACTTCAAACGCCACGGCGAACGCGGGCACGACACAACCACACGCCACCAACACGGCGATCGCCGACAGCAGTCTCAGATGGACCATCATCGCCGCGCCCCCCTACTCGCCCTCTTGACTTTCTTCCCATGCTTGACCTTCGCCGCGACGCACCTGCCCTTGCGCTTGACGTCACCCTTGCCGCATTTCACCATCTTTGTCTTGGTTTTCGTGTGCGTACCCGTGGCGGCGGCGGGTTGGACGGGATTGCCCACACCCACGAACGTCAAGCTCGCCCCCGCGCTGAACAGCGGCGCCGGCGCGCCGACACCCTGACAGCTCAGGCATTCCGGTTCCCCGGACGGCGGTGGGAAGCCGCCATCGACACGCGCGTCATAGATGTTGGGGAATTCACCGTCCACCTGCGGCAGCAGCTGCCCCGCCGTGGCGAAGAACACGTTATCGCCGTTCTCACTCGCGCCCAGAAACGTCGCTGCGCCGACGTCTTCACCCGTAGAGATCAAGTGCGTACAGCCATTGGCTACGGCGCAGACAACACCGGGGGATTCTTTGGTCCCGTCAGCCTCCCACTCATATACATCCATACCTTCGCCTTTCCCCGTAGTGCCAAATCCTTCTTCGGTGCTGTTCGTGTCCTGCGGCACGAGCCGCGCCGTAGTCTCGAAGAACACCCGCTGCCCGTCTTCGGAGATCGAAATAAACGGCGGCGTTTGATCCTGCACTCCCAATTCCCTGTCAGGCTCTTCCGTTTGGCCTACGGCGGGCGCGACGCCCTCGCCGCAGGAGACACACAGCACGCTGCCGTCGGCCGCGTCGTAGCGGTAGAACTCGTTGTGCTTGTAACCCTCACCACGCGGTTCGGATTGAAGTTCGGGCAACCCGTGTGGGCCGGGGAACTCGACACCAGGGGGTTCGCCACCGTCCGCGAACAACAGGAACTGTCCGTTCGGCGTCGTGTAGTAAGTTTCATCGGCGAGGTGGTGCTGGCCGGCCACAGCGACAAAGCTCGTCTGACCGGTCTGTGTGTCATAGCGATAGATGCTCCCACTCCCGGATTCGTAGTAAACTGCCGATCCGTCTTCGGAGATGATGACCTTGTGGCCTTCCGTTCCTTCAATTGGATAGATGGCGTTTTCAGAGATCAGTTTGAGCTCCCGCGTCACGGTGTTGTAAACGAACAGCTTGTTCTGGCTATCGCTCTCACCTTCGAGCAGCGGCGTGGACGTGTTGAAGACCACCTCCGGGCTGTTCATGCTCGCGGCGTCGTAGCGAACATACCCACGTTCAGAGGCGTTCAATTCTACACCCGGCGCGGGCGCGGCGATTTCGACTGTTTCCCTGCCGTCCACCCGCATATACAGGCGCCCACAGCTCGAGAAGAAGATCATCGAGCCGTCCGCAGAGACCGCACCAGTCGCCCTTGGACCCACGTTGCGCTGACCCACTCCCAGTTCGCCACTGTCGCACGTGTTGAGCTTTTTGACATTCGCGCCCTCACCTTCGACATTGACGAGCCGCAGCTTCCCTTCGCTCCACTCATACAGCTCCTGGGCGCTCGCTTGCGCTTCTTCGGCTACTTTACGTTCCGGTCCTTCAGGCAAGAGCTGGTGGTCTTCCGATTCCAACACCACGTCCGTAAACGCCGCGACGCTCGCGTTCCCAGCATTCGCACCAGCGATGAAGGCGGTGTCTCTAAATGTATTCGGAATTGCTGCCATAACCGTATAGGGACCGCCGACCGGGCCGACCTCGAACGCGTCAGGCACATTCACTCTTTCTTCTTTATTCAGTTTGACTTCCAACGAAAACGCCACCTGAGAGAGCTCGGGGCTCAATATGCCAAGGTAACCCTCGTTCAGAGCGATCTCTCGTGCGCCGGTTTCGCCCGTCGCGATCGACGTCGCCGTCCAGCCTTGCGGGGTGCGCGAGTAGACCGCGCGCGTGCCGGTGATGCTGGGATTGGGTTCGAACGGCGCATACGTGGTGAGCACGAGGTGTTCACCGTCGGGCGACGGTATCGCTCCATCGTTGCCGGCGCTGAACGTCATCGCCTGCGAGCGCCCCAATTCCGCGGGCGTCACAAGCTCATACGCGCGGCAATCCGGCAAGCTCGCCGACGGCCCCGTGCGGAACTCTTCGTTGGGGCAGCCCGCGGCCTGGGCGCCCGCGGGCGCCACGCTCAGCAGGGCACAAGCGAGCAGCACACCCGCGAGGGCGTACCCAAAGGGCACACGGCAAGCGAGCGCGGCGGGCAGACCCGCGGCGCAACGAGCGTGCAGTGACCGCGGACCGCTCGGCCTGCCGGCGGTTGTGGGGTGTTGCACCTGGGTTTTCATTTACCTGTCCCTTCGCTCGGTGGGCTGCCAGCACGGGGCCAGGCACCTGCCGCCCGCTCGTTGACGGTCGGATGCAGACGTGCCATGATGAGTCCCATGGCAACAGAAGATCAGCTGGTTCACGTCACGCTCAGCGGCGGACGTGCCGGCCAGTACGTCCTCAAGGACGAGGGTCCCGACGGCGAGCTCACGCTCGTCCCGGACACGTCGGCGGAGGCGATCCTGGACAGGCTTGACCACACACAGGCGACGCTCGCCGAGTTTGAAGCCGAGTACGGAGCCGTGCTCCCGGCTGACGGCGAGGGCTAGATTGTGCCGGCGAAGCCGGGCCACGCACCCGTTGCCTTCGACGAGGCGGCGTGGAACGAGGATCTGCGGAACAACACCGATGCCGGCAGAGCCGCGGCGAACGCGAAGCGAGCCGAGCTGGAGCGAGACGGACAACCCGTTGACGAGCTGCTCGCCTGCGACGAGGAAGCGCGCGATGGGACGAGCCTGCCCAAATGCGTCAAGACCCGCGTTCCCTGGCCCGACGGCAAGTGGGGCATCGTCTATCTGATCGCCCGCGACAAGAAGACCGGGCGACTCTCCCTCGACGTTCTGTCCTTCGGCATGCGCCACCACCCCAAGGGGTCGCACGCTCTCAACGTCTACGAAGTCGCCCACCGGCGACTCCACGACGAGATCATCGCCACGGACCTGCGGGGCGAGGAATCCGACGTACCGGGCAAAACGTCCCCCTGAAGCGCACAAGCACCGCATGCGCAGCGGCAGAGTCATCATCGCTTGCCCTTGTGCTTGGCTTTGTGGCGCTGCTTGTGCTTTGCGATCGCCGCCTTTGCCTTCTTCTTCGCACACCCGCTCACCCTGATCGGCGTGCTCTGATGGATTTCCACCCCGTCCTGCGCCACAAACGCGGTAGGCATGTGCAGACCGCCCTTCACCGTGCACAGGTTGCCGTTGGCCGCCAGCGCGGAATACTTGCCCTGGGGCAGCGTGATTTCAAAGCTCCCCACCGGCGCGTCTGGGACCGCCGAGAACGTGCTGGAGGTGATCCCGGCTTTGTTGATGAACGTTTCGCCGTGCAGGTCGATCGTAACGCCATACCCCTGCAACACGACGACCAGTTCCGGGAACTTCGCGCCACCATAGGACACGAAATACGCGGGGCCTTCAAGCGCCACGGGGAAGATCGGCGTGAGCGCCCTCGCACGACCCACGATCGACGCGGCAGGACACCCGGCCGGGTTGGCTTCAAACGTCGCCGCCGTGCACGCCTTCTGCAACGTCGTCAGCCGTGACGGCAATTGCTTTGGCAGGTCCACCTTGACCTTCGCGATGTTCGCAAGGCCCGACGCGAGCACCGAGTGCCCACCGACGTTCGGATAGGTCAATCTCGCGGTCAGGCTCGCGCCGTTCGCGCGCGAGGTTTTGCCCGAGGTCGAGACCGCAAACCCGGGTTTGAAGCCGAGCGCGGCACAGTCCGTCGCCTGGTAGCGGTAGCCTCGCTGAGCGCTCGTTCCTTCGGTGCTCGTGAGCGTCCCGTTCACAGCCATCGGGTTGCAACTGGTCGGGTTGAAAATGAATTCGGAACGGTTGACTTCGACGTTGACCTCCTTGACCTGGAAGGGAATCCCGTCCTTGATCGTCGGCAAAGCCCCATTGCGTACCGTCACCTGCGCGGTCAACGGGTTCACGCTCACCATCGCTCGCACGACTTCACAGTCACACGCACCGGTCCCGAGGTCGATCGGCCCGGCCTTCTCAGGCACCGCGATCGACAAGCCAAACGGCGCGCCACGATACGGGCCGGTCAAATACACCCGCCCGCCCTTGATGAAATACGGTTCGGGACCCGGGCCCGCGCCGGCGGTCACTTCACCGATCTGACTCGATGCGGGACACGTGCCTTCCGCCGCCTGCGGTTCGCCGCACAACGGCACGTGCGACAGGTTCCCCAACAAGCCCGGCGGCGTCGTCACGCTCAACCCGCCCAGGTCCTGGTCGGCGTCTTCACGGGAGAACGTGACCCGCAGCGGACTGTACCCACCAGCCTGGTTTGACAGCGTGCTCGCCGCAAACGACGGGTCGAAGCGCACCGGCCCGCAGCCCGTGACCTGAAACGGGAAGCTCCCGGGTGTCGCGTCTTCCCCAAACGGGGAGCTCCACGGTGTCAGCACGCTTTCCGCGCGATATTCCCCGCACGCGCTCGGGTTCGCAACGGTAGCTCGCGAGCCGCCATTCAACTGCACCCGCAGTTCGCTGAACGGCAGCTGCGGATTTTCATCGAACACCGTCGTGAGCTGTCCCGTCACCGGGTCCGGTGTTACCGTACCCCTGACCTTCACGAGCACGCCGTGACCGTGCAGCGTCAGGTACACCGTGAAGGGAGGTTTCGTGATCACACCCGAGGGCGGGCCGCCGAGATATAGAAAGCCCTTCAGTTCGCTCGTCAGCGCCGGCGTCGTCAAAGACACCTCGCCCAGCTTCGACGCCTGCGGGCATTCCACGGGCTGTTCGGTGCCGATCCCCACCTGCGCTTCGCTGCACGACACCAGGCCCGTCGCCGCCGATGGAGACAGCACGACCCCTTCGGGCAGCTTCACCACAGCGTCCTTCAGATCGGCCGTGCCCAACCCTTCGGAGCCTTCGTTCTGGGGAATCCGCAGGTCGATCGCATAACCGGTCGGCGTGCGCGCCGTCGATTCTTCGGGGGTGACCGAGATCGACGGCGGGAACTTGAGCGATTCACAGCCCGTGAACGGGCCGACGTCCGTTTTCACCGTGGGCGCCTTTTCGCCCTCCCACGATTCCACGTTCGCCAATTCCGCTTCCACAGGCCCATTCGTGCACTGCGACGGATTGACCAGATACGGCACCGGGTTTTCATTGATGGCGACATTTCCACCATTGCATAGCGCTGGCGCTTTCCCGTATTCCTCGCATGCCAACGTACGCTGCGCGTTATGGCTCGGGTCCGCCGGGACGCCCCACTGCGTGTACGACACGCGCACCAGTTCGATGCTGCCGGTGACGACGTTCGACTGGCGCGCCTGCACCCTGTAGTCCGGGCCAACGGACACGACGATCGTGCCACCGATCACGTGCTGAAACGAATAACCGAACACGGCAGTCTCGTTCGGCGAGGGAATCATGTTATACAGGCCGGTTCGGAAGGTGTCATAGGTCCTTCCTTCCTGATCGACCCTGAGTACCACTTCGATCGTGCCGATCTGCGAGCCCGCCGGGCATTCTTCCACCTGCAGCTGCACGGGGTTGCACGTCTTGACCGCCGGCGGATAGCCGGCGAACCCGGCCGGGAAGATCAATTCCCCGCCGCGCACCACCGCACCGACAGGCCCGTTCGCCCCCTGCTGCGTGAAGGCAAAGCTCTCAGTCACATCCGGGTGCGCGCCGGCCTGATAGCTGGAGAAGCCCACTCTGAAGCTGCCCGGCACCACTTCAAACGCCACGGCGAGCGCAGGCACGACACAACCACACACCGCCAACACGGCGATGCTCAGCAACAGTCTCAGTTGGACCCTCATCGCCTCGCCCCCCGGCTCGCCCGCTTGACTTTCTTCCCATGCTTGACCTCAACGCACCTGCCCTTGCTCTTGACGCGGCGCTTCCCGCACTTGACCGTCTTTGTCTTGGTTTTCGTCCGCGTGCTCGTGGCGGTGGCGGGCGCCGGCGCGGTGACGTTTGCCGGCCCGACGAACGTGCCGCTCGCCCCCGGACTGAACAGCGGCGCGGGCGCGCCGACACCCTGACAGCTCAAGCATTCCGGTTCCCCGCGCGGCGGCGGGAACCCACCATCCACGCGCGCGTCATAGATATTCGGGAATTCACCGTCCACCTGCGGCAACAGCTGCCCCTCCGTCGCGAAGAACACGTTATCCCCGTTCTCACTGGCGCCCAGGAACGTCGCCTTGCCGACGTCTTCACCCGTGGAGAGCAAGTGCGTGCAGCCATTCGCCACACCGCAGACGACGCCGGGTGCTTCTTCGGTCCCGTCTTCCTCCCACTCATACACGTCCATGCCCGGAACTCCGCCCGTGGAGGCCCCTGTTACCTTGGGGCTGTTCGTGTCCTGCGGCACGAGCTGCGCCGTCGTCTGGAAGAACACCCGCTGACCATCTTCGGACATCCGGATGAACGGAGGGGTTTCATCCTCGGTTTCCAGCGCACCCGTCCCCTCGTTCTCGAGCACTTCCCCTTCGGCGGGCGCGATACCCTCCCCGCAGGAGACGCACATAACGTTCCCAGTGGCGGCGTCGTAACGGTAGAGCTCGTTGTGACCCGCGCCACGCGGTTCGGGTTCTGGGCCGTGGGGGCCCGCGACCTCGACGGGTTCTCCTGGCCCGCCCACAAACACGAGGAACTGACCGTTCGGCGTTGTATAAGACGGTTCGAGGGCGTAGGAGGGCGTATGGATCTCGGCGATAAAGCTCTTCTCGCCGGTCCTCGTGTCGTAACGATAGACACTTTCGTTACTCTCATAGTAAACGGCCGACCCATCTTTGGAGACGAGGACGAACCTGCCGGCCGTGCCATAATCTGGATCGACCCCGCTTTCGATGAGCTTCAGATCAGGGGTCACCGTGTCGTATATGAACAGCTTGTTTTCGTTGTCAGTCTCACCTTCGAGCAGCGGGGTATACGTGTTGAAGACCACCTCCGAGCCATCCGCACTCGCACCGTTGTATCTCACTTGCGAATATTCAGGTTTCACACCCGGCGCAGGCACCGAGACTTCAACAGTTTCCCTGTCGTCCACCCGCATGTACAGGCGCCCGCAGCTCGTGAAGAAGATCTTCGAGCCATCGGCAGAAACAGCACCAGCGGTGTTTGCGCCCCCCGCCTCTGCACCATGTCCTGGGCCAAGTAGAGCTCCGCACGTGTTGAGCAATTTGAGGTTGGAGCCTTCGCCTTCGACGTTGACGAGCCGCAGCCTCCCTTCCGTCCAGTCATACAAGTCATTGGCGCCTGGTGCAGTCTTTTCGGCGATTTCCCTTTCCGGGCCTTCGGGTAGGAGCTCGTGGCTTGTCGATTCCAACAGCACGTCCGCGAAGGCGGGAACGCTCGCGGTCCCAGCGTTCGCGCCAGCGAACACGCTTTCATATTCTATGCTCGGAAAGTCTGCCAAGCGCGCATAGGGACCACCCACGGGGCCGACCTCTGACGCTCTAGGAATAGTTTGTTCTTCGGGGGGATTGATTGCAGTAAACGACCTCAGCGCGACCTGCGAGAGATCGGGGCTAAAGAGTTCTGTTTCGAACTGACTGGCGTCGGATCCGGGCGGAACAAGAGACATTGCCGTCCACCCGTGCGGGGTGCGCGAGTAGACGGCACGCGTGCCCTTGAGGTTCGGGTTGGGTTCAAGCGGCGCGAAAGTCTCGAGCGCCAAGTGTTCGCCGTCGAGTGACGATACCGCATGGTCGGCGGTGGTGAACGTCATCGCCTGCGTACGCCCGAGTTCTTCCGGTGTCACAAGCTCATACGCACGGCAGTCGGGCAAACTCGCCGACGGCCCGGTGCGGAACTCTTCGTTGGGGCAGCCCGCGGCCTGTGCGCCCGCGGGCAATACGAGCAGCACGAGCGCCGCCAGCGTGGCGGGAAGTGTGTAGTGAGTTTTCATCGTTTTGCCCCCTTGACGTGCTTGCGTTTGCTCTTCGCCGCTCTTGCCTTCTTCGCAGCCTTCACCTTCCCGCAGTCGCTCACGCTGATCGGCGTGGACTGATGGATTTCCACGCCGTCCTGCGCGACGAACGCGGTCGGCATGTGCAGACCGCCCTTCACCGTGCACAGGTTGCCGTTGGCCGCCAACGCGGAATACTTGCCCTGGGGCAATGTGATTTCAAAGCTGCCGACGGGCGCGTCGGGGACCGCCGCGAACGTGCTGGAGGTGATCCCGGCTTTGTTGATGAACGTTTCGCCGTGCAGGTCGATCGTGACGCCGTACCCCTGCAACACGACGACGAGTTCGGGGAACTTCGCGTCACCGTAGGACACGAAGTACGCGGGACCTTCAAGCGCCACGGGAAAGATCGGCGTGACCGCCCTCGCACGACCCACGATCGACGCCGCAGGACAGTCGGCCGGGTTGGCTTCAAACGTCGCCGCCGTACACGCCTTCTGCAACGTCGTCAGCCGCGACGGCAATTGCTTTGGCAAATCCACCTTGACCTTCGCGATGTTCGCCAGGCCCGAGGCGAGCACCGAGTGCCCACCGACGTTCGGATAGGTCAATCTCGCGGTCAGGCTCGCTCCGTCCGCACGCGAGGTTTTGCCCGAGGTCGAGACCGCGAAACCCGGTTTGAAGCCGAGCGCGGCGCAGTCCGTCGCCTGGTAGGGACGTGCGCTGCGCGCGCTCAGCCCTTCCGTGCTCGTGAGCGCGCCGTCGATGCTCATCGGGTCGCAACTGGTCGGGTTGAAGATGAATTCGGAACGGTTGATATCGACGTTGACCTTCTTGACTTGGAAGGGAATCCCGTCCTTGATCGTCGGCAAAGCCCCATTGCGTACCGTCACCTGCGCGGTCAGCGGGTTGACCGAGATAGTCGCGCGCACGACTTCGCAATCGCACGGCCCGGTGCCCAGATCGATCGGCCCCGCCTTCTCGGGCACCGCGATCGACAGGCCAAACGGCGCACCGCGATACGGGCCGGTCAAATACACCCGCCCGCCCTTGATGAAATACGGTTCGGGACCCGGACCGGCGCCCGCGGTCACTTCACCGATCTGACTCGATGCGGGACACGTGCCTTCCGCGGCCTGCGGTTCCCCGCACAACGGCACTTTCGCCAGGTTCCCCAGCAATCCCGGCGGCGTCGTCACACTCAGCCCGCCGAGATCCTGATCGACGTCTTCACGCGCGAACGTGACCGTCAACGGGCTGTAGCCGCCCGCCTGATTGCTTTCCGTGCCGGCAGAGAACGTCGGATCGAAGCGCGCCAGCCCGCAACCCGTGATCGCGAACGGGAAGCTCCCCGGCGTCGCGTCTTCCCCGAATGGCGAGCTCCACGGCGTCAACACGCTTTCCGCGCGATATTCCCCGCACACGCTCGGGTTCGCGACCGTCGCGCGCGACCCGCCATTCAACTGCACCCTCAATTCCGAGAAAGGCAGCTGCGGGTTTTCATCAAAGACCGTCGTGAGCTGCCCCGTCACCGGGTCGGGCGTGACCGTGCCCCTCACCTTCACCAGCACACCATGACCGTGCAATGTCAAATACACCGTGAAGGGAGGTTTCGTTATCACACCAGAGGGCGGACCGCCCAAATACAGGAAACCCTTCAGTTCGCTCGTCAGCGCCGGCGTCGTCAAAGACACCTCGCCCAGCTTCGACGCCTGCGGACATTCCACGGGCTGTTCGGTGCCGATCCCCACCTGCTCTTCGCTGCACGACACCAACCCAGTCGCCGCCGAGGGCGACAACACCACCCCTTCAGGCAGCTTCACCACAGCGTCCTTCAAATCGGCCGTGCCCAACCCTTCCGATCCTTCGTTCTGGGGAATCCGCAAATCGATCGCATAACCGGTCGGCGTACGCGCCACCGATTCTTCCGGCGCGACCGCGAGCGACGGCGGGAACTTCAACGATTCACAGCCCGTGAACGGGCCGACCTGCGCTTTCACCGTGGGCGCGGTTTCGCCCTCCCACGATTCCACGTTCGTCAGTTCCGCTTCCACAGGCCCGCTCGTGCACTGCGACGGGTTCACCAGATACGGCACCGGGTTTTCGTTGACAGCGACATTGCCACCAGTGCATCTCGCTGGTTCTTCTTGGTATTGCTCGCACTGCAACGTACGCTGTGCGTCATGGCTCGCTTCCGTCGGTACGCCCCACACCGTCAACGACTGCCGCACCAGTTCGGTGCTGCCGGTGGATATGTTCTCCGCATCCGCGTGCACTCGATAGTCGGGACCGACGGAGAGCACGATGCTGCCACCGATGACACTGTTGGAGAATCCGTAGACCTGGGTTTGCGTCGGTGCCGGGACCATATTGTAGACCCCAAAGAAGTAGGTGATATAGGGAGCCTCCTGGTTCGGATATTCCCTAAGTACCGCTTCCAGTGTCCCGATCTGCGAATCCGCCGGGCAGCGTCCGTTCTGCAACTCCACACCGGTGCATGTCTTTATCAGTGCGGGATAGCCGGCAAATCCCACCGGTAGAATAACTTCGGCGTTACGGAGCAGTGCACCTACACCACCTGTTTTGCCTCGGGCAAAGGCGAAGCTCGTCGTCAGGTCGGCGTGCGCCCCGGCCTGGTCGCTGGAGACGCTCTCTTTGAAGCTGCCCGGCGCCACTTCAAACGCCACGGCGAGGCCAGGCACGACACAACCACACACCACCAACACAGCGACGCTCAACAGCAGTCTCAGATGAACCCTCATCGCCGCGCCCCCCGGCTCGCCCGCTTGACTTTCTTCCCGTGCTTGACCTTGACCTCGACGCACCTGCCCTTGCGCTTGCCGCACTTCACCGTCTTCGTCTTGGTCTTCGATTTGGTGCTCGTGGCGGCGACGGGCTCCGATGCGGCCGCGTTACCGGCCCCGACGAACGTTTCGCTCGCGGGCGTGCTGAACAACGGCGACGGCGCACCGACACCCTGACAGCTGAGGCATTCCGGTTCCCCGCGCGGCGGCGGGAACCCGCCATCCACGCGCGCGTCATAGATGCTCGTAAATTCAGGCGTGGCCTGCGGCAGCAGCGGCGCGGCGCTTGCGAAGAACACGTTGCTGCCGTCTTTGCTCGCCCCGAGGAAGACTGATGCTCCGGTGTCCCCCCCACCGGAGAGCAGATACGTGCAGCCCAAGCTAGCCGTACACCCGTTCGCACCATCGGCCTCCCACTCATATACATCAAGGCCGGGGGCGCCGCCGACAGTGGCTTCTTCGAAGACGGTACTGTTAGTGTCCTGCGGCACGAGCTGCGCGGTGGTCTGGAAGAACACCTGCTGCCCACTGTCAGACATGTCGACAAAGGCAGGAGTGGCCTCGCTAGTTTTCAACACTGCTTCGCCGCCCTGCCCGAAGCCGCCCACGGGTTGAACCATCACGTTCGTTGTGGGCCCGTTTTCGAAGTTTGGCGCTGGCAGGAGACCACTTCCGCACGATACACATGCCACACTTTTGTCGGCGTTGTCGTACCGGAAGAGGCCGTTGTATCCGTAGCTATAAGGTCCCCAGTTGGGTTCGCCAGCGCCGCGATCACGCGGTTCGCCCTCGACACCGCCGGCCGGGAAAACAAAAAATGCTCCATTCGGAGTGGTGTACGCCGCTTCTTCCGTTCCTTTGCTTTCGCCAGGGGTGGCGACGAAGCTCGTTTCCTTTGTGCGAGTGTCGTAACGGTAGTAGCGATCATCGAAACCGTAGTAGACGGTAGATCCATCTTCCGAGACCACAAACCACCTCGGGAGGTACCTCGTTTCCACCCCGTTGGCGATGAACGTGAGCCGGCCACCTGTGGGCGCTTCGGTGTTGTACTCGTAAAGGTTGGGTTGGCCATCATCCGGCGCGTCCTTTGTCAGCGCCTCTCCCGTCGCGAAGAAGACCTCCGAGCCATCCGGGGTCGCGCCCATATAGACCACTTCCCGGTGTTCGGATGGCGTGAGTTTGACGTCCTGCGGCGCCGATACTTCCACCGGTTCGCTGCTGCCGGCGACACGCATATAGAGACCCCCCGGTACTTCGCAATTCGGCCCGGAGCCTCCGGCAGTAAAGAAGATCTTTGAGCCGTCCGCTGAGATGGCGTTCCTCGAGTCACCGTAACTGTGCGATCCGGACGCCAACGTCGAGCCACAGAGGCTGAGCAGCTTTCCTTCGCCGTTGACGCCCACAAGCCGTAAACGGCCGCCGGCCCATTCGTACAGATTGGATCGTCCGGCAAGAGTTTGTTCTGCAACCGTACGTTCGGTCCCGGCAGGCAACACCGCCGGGTCCGGCGATACAAACAGTACGTCGCTGAAGGCGGGCACGCTCGGAGTCCCGGCATTTGCACCCACCAATTCGGTACTGACCAGGTAATTGCTTGGGACTTCGGCTACAGGCGCATAAGGGCCACCAACGGGACCGACCTCGAACGTACGGGGCGACTGTTCTTCAGAGTTCAGACTGGTGTACGACTGAAGCGCGACCTGTGAGAGTTCGGGGCTCAGGAGCTTGAGCTCGAGTAGTTGCGCGCCGGCCCCAGGAGCCGTGGCGGACTTGACCGTCCAACCGGTCGAGGTCCGCGAGAAAACATCCAACGACCCCAAGACAGTAGGTTCCGGTTCAAGCCTCGCATAGGTCTCCATCGCCAAGTGTTCGCCATCGGCCGACGGAATGGCATGTTCAGTCTCACCGGTAAACGGCGTGTCCTGAGAACTGGCAAGGTTCTCAGCCGTCACCAGCTCATACGCACGACAGTCCGGCAAACTCGCCGAGGGGCCGGTGCGGAACTCTTCGTTGGGACAGCCTGCGGCGGCCGCGCTGCCCGCCAAGCACATGATCCCGCCGAGCACGCCAAGCGACGCCGCAATCGACACCAAGATTCTGCGAGCACTCATCTTACCCCCATCCCTCCGTTAGCGATACAATCTGACGCATGCCGGGCTGGCCGCCATACGATCCGCTCGATCCGAGCGCGTGAGCCCAACGGTCTTTCACGATGGACCATTTCGATTCTTCTTCTTTTCGCGCGAGGAGACACGGGTGCACGTCCATGTTCAATCGGCGGACGGCGAGGCCAAGTTCTGGCTCGAACCCGACATCCAGTTGGCACGAAACTACGGTCTGCGCGATACTGATCTGCGTCGCGCGGAACAGTTGGTAAACGAACGCGAGCAGGAGATCCGAAATGCCTGGAACGACCACTTCGCAAGCTGAGGTGACCAACATCTCCCAACATGGCTTCTGGCTGCTGGTCGATGAGCGAGAGCTGTTCCTGCCGTTCGAGGAGTACCCGTGGTTCAAGCGCGCTCCCGTCGCGGAGATCCTGCGACTCGAGCGCCCGCAACCGGACCACCTCCGCTGGCCCGACCTCGACATCGACCTGTCGGTCGACTCGATCGAGCACCCCGAGCGGTACCCGCTGAAGGCAAAGCTGTAACACAAGGCACCACGAGCAAACGGTCGACCCAACCCCGAGGCGGGATCGGTCGGGCCGAAGCTCCGGGCAAGCTCAGTCGAGACGAGGCTCATGCCGTCCCTTTGCGTTTGTGACGCTTCCCGTCCCTGTGGCCGCTTGGCCTGCCAACGGTTGGGAGAGGTGATTTAAGGGCCCACCCACCCACGACGATCGCGGTGTCACCCTGGTTTTGGTCTCGCGTTTTTATGGGCGAATGGGGATTACTCAGCATCATGGGGCCTCCTCGCCGCCGTGGGGGTGGGTGCTAAAATCCGGGAGATGACCGCCAAGGAGCTAGTACTCAAGAGAGCACCCAATTGGAGCGAGGAGGACGCTGAGGTCGCGCTGCGCGCGGTCGAGCACAGACACCAGCACCAGCACCAGGACAAGCCCGGCGACATCGTTGACGTGTGGGGCAACCTGGATGCCCAGACCGATGCAACGACGGCTGCGTCAATGCACGATCTGGACGAGCAAGAGATGGCGGAGCTCGGGGAGACGATCTCCGAAGCCTGGGGATATGAGAGCTCGAGATGACGCGTGGTGAGGTCTGGTGGCATGAGCCCGAAGACGACAAGCCGCGACCCTACCTCGTGCTCGTACGTGACGAGGCGATCGACTCGCTTAACAAGCTCGTAGCCGTTCCCCTCACCACAACGATGCGTCACCCGCCAACCGAGGTCCCCCTCGATCACGAAGACGGAATGCCCGAGCCCTGCGTACTCAGCACGGACAACATCACCATCGTCCGAAAGGTCCTGCTCACCAAACGGATCACCAAGCTCGGCCCGGACAAGATGCATCAGGTCTGCCGCGCGCTCGCCCTGGCAACCAGCTGCTGAGGCTACAACGCTGCTCATTTCTTCTTCTTCGCTTTGTGGTGCTGCTTCCCGTGCCTGCTCGCCACCCGCGCCTTCCGCACCCGCGGGCAACCGCTCACGCTGATCGGCGTGGACTGATGGATTTCCACCCCGTCCTGCGCGACGAACGCGGTCGGCATGTGCAGACCGCCCTTCACCGTGCACAGGTTGCCGTTGGCCGCCAACGCGGAATACTTGCCCTGGGGCAATGTGATTTCAAAGCTGCCGACGGGCGCGTCGGGGACCGCCGCGAACGTGCTGGAGGTGATCCCGGCTTTGTTGATGAACGTTTCGCCGTGCAGGTCGATCGTGACGCCGTACCCCTGCAACACGACGACGAGTTCGGGGAACTTCGCGTCACCGTAGGACACGAAATACGCGGGACCTTCAAGCGCCACGGGAAAGATCGGCGTGACCGCCCTCGCACGACCCACGATCGACGCCGCAGGACAGTCGGCCGGGTTGGCTTCAAACGTCGCCGCCGTACACGCCTTCTGCAACGTCGTCAGCCGCGACGGCAATTGCTTTGGCAAATCCACCTTGACCTTCGCGATGTTCGCCAGGCCCGAGGCGAGCACCGAGTGCCCACCGACGTTCGGATAGGTCAATCTCGCGGTCAGGCTCGCTCCGTCCGCACGCGAGGTTTTGCCCGAGGTCGAGACCGCGAAACCCGGTTTGAAGCCGAGCGCGGCGCAGTCCGTCGCCTGGTAGGGACGTGCGCTGCGCGCGCTCAGCCCTTCCGTGCTCGTGAGCGCGCCGTCGATGCTCATCGGGTCGCAACTGGTCGGGTTGAAGATGAATTCGGAACGGTTGATATCGACGTTGACCTTCTTGACTTGGAAGGGAATCCCGTCCTTGATCGTCGGCAAAGCCCCATTGCGTACCGTCACCTGCGCGGTCAGCGGGTTGACCGAGATAGTCGCGCGCACGACTTCGCAATCGCACGGCCCGGTGCCCAGATCGATCGGCCCCGCCTTCTCGGGCACCGCGATCGACAGGCCAAACGGCGCACCGCGATACGGGCCGGTCAAATACACCCGCCCGCCCTTGATGAAATACGGTTCGGGACCCGGACCGGCGCCCGCGGTCACTTCACCGATCTGACTCGATGCGGGACACGTGCCTTCCGCGGCCTGCGGTTCCCCGCACAACGGCACTTTCGCCAGGTTCCCCAGCAATCCCGGCGGCGTCGTCACACTCAGCCCGCCGAGATCCTGATCGACGTCTTCACGCGCGAACGTGACCGTCAACGGGCTGTAGCCGCCCGCCTGATTGCTTTCCGTGCCGGCAGAGAACGTCGGATCGAAGCGCGCCAGCCCGCAACCCGTGATCGCGAACGGGAAGCTCCCCGGCGTCGCGTCTTCCCCGAATGGCGAGCTCCACGGCGTCAACACGCTTTCCGCGCGATATTCCCCGCACACGCTCGGGTTCGCGACCGTCGCGCGCGACCCGCCATTCAACTGCACCCTCAATTCCGAGAAAGGCAGCTGCGGGTTTTCATCAAAGACCGTCGTGAGCTGCCCCGTCACCGGGTCGGGCGTGACCGTGCCCCTCACCTTCACCAGCACACCATGACCGTGCAATGTCAAATACACCGTGAAGGGAGGTTTCGTTATCACACCAGAGGGCGGACCGCCCAAATACAGGAAACCCTTCAGTTCGCTCGTCAGCGCCGGCGTCGTCAAAGACACCTCGCCCAGCTTCGACGCCTGCGGACATTCCACGGGCTGTTCGGTGCCGATCCCCACCTGCTCTTCGCTGCACGACACCAACCCAGTCGCCGCCGAGGGCGACAACACCACCCCTTCAGGCAGCTTCACCACAGCGTCCTTCAAATCGGCCGTGCCCAACCCTTCCGATCCTTCGTTCTGGGGAATCCGCAAATCGATCGCATAACCGGTCGGCGTACGCGCCACCGATTCTTCCGGCGCGACCGCGAGCGACGGCGGGAACTTCAACGATTCACAGCCCGTGAACGGGCCGACCTGCGCTTTCACCGTGGGCGCGGTTTCGCCCTCCCACGATTCCACGTTCGTCAGTTCCGCTTCCACAGGCCCGCTCGTGCACTGCGACGGGTTCACCAGATACGGCACCGGGTTTTCGTTGACAGCGGTGCCGACATCGACCGCGATACCGTTTTCCTCTTTACAGCCAGTATAGCTGCCGCCTGTGGTACAGAGAGGTGCTTCCGACCCATAAGTTACGCTGGCGTACCCGCGCTGCGGGTCGTGGCTGGTGTCCGCCGGGACGCCCCACTGCGTGTAGGACACGCGCGCCAGTTCGAAACCGTTAGTGACGACGTTCGACGAGCGCGCGTGCACCCTGTAGTCCGGGCCAACGGACACGACGATCGTGCCACCGATCACACCCACGAACGAGTAACCGAACACCGCCGTCTCGTTCGGCGAGGGGATCATGTTGTACAGCGGGACGCGATACGTATTATAGGTCCTTCCCGGTTCATCGAGCCTGAGCTCCACTTCGATCGTGCCGATCTGCGCGCCCACCGGGCATACCTCGTCCTGCAGTTGCACGGGATCGCATGTCTTGACCGCCGGCGGATAGCCCGCGAACCCGCTCGGGAAGACCACTTCGCCGCCGCGTACAACGGAACCAACAGGCCCGTTCGCCCCCTGCTGCGCGAAGGCGATGCTCTCCGTCACATCCGCGTGCGCGCCGGCCTGATAATTGGAGAAGCTCATTTTGAAGCCGCCCGGCGCGACTTCAAACGCCACAGCCACAGCGGGCACGGCACAACCGCACACCACCAACACAGCCACGCTCAGCAATAGTCTCAGATGGACCCTCATCGCCGCGCCCCCCGACTCGCCCGCTTGACTTTCTTATGTTTGGCCTTCGCCGCGACACACTTGCCCCTGCGCTTGACCTGGTGCTTGCCGCACTTGACCGTCTTTGTCGTGGTCTTCGTTTTGGAGCCCGTGGCGGCAGCGGACACCGGCGCGGTGGCGTTTGCTGGCCCGACGAACGTTTCGCTCGCGGGCGTGCTGAACAGCGGCGGCGGCGCACCGACACCCTGGCAGCTGAGGCATTCGGGTTCTTTGGACGGCGGCGGGAAACCGCCATCGACGCGCGCGTCATAGATGTTCGGGAATTCGCCGTCCACCTGCGGCAACAGCTGCCCCGCCGTCGCGAAGAAGATGTTCTCGCCATTCTCACTGGCGCCCAGGAACGTCGCCTTGCCGACGTCTTCACCCGTCGAGATCAGATGCGTACAGCCAACGGCCACGCCGCAGCGGACACCCGGCGCTTCTTCGGTCCCGTCTCCTCCCACTCATACACATCCATACCCGGGTTTTCTTGCGCACTGGATCCGTTGTGTGCAGTGCTGTTCGTGTCCTGCGGCACGAGCCGCGCCGTCGTCTGAAAGAACACCCGCTGGCCATCTTCGGACACCTGGATAAACGGTGGCGTTTGATCCTGAGTTTCCAGCGCCCCATTGGACTCAATCATTTCGCCTTCGGCGGGCGCGACGCCCTCGCCGCAGGAGACGCACATCACGTTTCCAGTGGCGGCGTCGTAGCGGTACAGCTCGTTGTGACCCGCGCCACGCGGTTCGGGTTCAGGACCGTGGGGGCCGGCGATCTTCGACGGGTTCACCGTTGCCGCCCTGCAAATACCAGGAACTCGCCGTTCGGCGTGGTATAAGAATGTTCATTGTAGTCCTTTCGGCGTAGCAATCGTGGCGACAAAACCCTTGTCACCTGTCTGCGTTTCGTAACGGTAGATGCTTTCAGTAATCTCGTAGTAAACGGCCGACCCGTCTTCGGAGACGAGGACAAACCTGCCGGCTGTGCCTCTTTCTCGGGGGACCCCGTCTGTCGATCAGCCGGAGATTACGGGTCACCGTGTTGTATATGAACAGCTTGTTTTCGTTATCCGTCTCACCAGCGAGCAGCGGGGTGGCCGTGTTGAAGACCACCTCCGAGCCGTCCGCGCTCGCGGCGTTGTATATCACTTCCGAGCGTTCAGCAGGGTTTAGGTTACGCCCTGGGGCTCGGAGATTTCCACTGTTTCCCTCCCGTCCACGCGCATGTACAGGCGGCCACAACTCGTGAAGAAGATCTTTGAGCCGTCCGCGGAGACCGCACCGACCCTAGTTGTGAATGCTGCTTCTCCTCCCCCCAGTAAAGCACCGCAATCGTCAAGCGGTTCGAGCTGCGAACCTTCGCCCTTGACGTTTACGAGCCGCAGTTTCCCTTCCGTCCAGTCATACAGGTCATAGGCGCCCGGTGCAGTCTTTTCGGCGATTTCCCTTTCCGGGCCTTCCGGTAGGAGCTGGTGGTCTTCCGATTCCAACAGCACGTCCGCGAAGGCGGGAACGCTCGCGGTGCCGGCGTTTGCGCCAGCGAATCTGCTGAAATATTCCTTTTCGGAAAGATCTGCCACAAACGCATAGGGGCCACCCACGGGACCGACCTCTGACGCTACAGGGTTATTTTTTTCTTCGGGAGAATTGATTGCAGTAATCGATGTCAGCGCGACCTGTGAGAGATCGGGGCTAAAGAATGTCTATTTCGAACCGACCGGCGTCGGATCCGGGTGGAACCAGAGACTTCGCGGTCCAGCCCAGCGGGGTGCGGGTGTAGACCGCGCGCGTGCCCTTGAGGCTCGGACCGGGTTCAAGCGGCGCGTACGTGCTGAGCGCCAAGTGTTCACCGTCGGGCGAGGATATCGCGTGGTCAGAGTTCTCGAACGTAATCGCCTGCGTGCGCCCGAGTTCTTCCGGCGTCACAAGCTCATACGCCCTGCAGTCGGGCAAACTCGCCGACGGCCCCGTGCGGAACTCTTCGTTGGGACAGCCCGCTGCCTGTGCGCCCGCGGGCGCCACACCCAGGAGGGCCGCAGGCGAGCAGCGCGAGCGCCGCCGGCGCGGCAAGCATTTTCATTTCTTGCCTGTCTTGCCCTTGGCCTTCTTCTTGCTCTTCGCCTTCACCTTCGTGCACTTGCCGTGCGTGCGCTTCTTGCCCTTGGCGCATTTAGCGGCTTTTTTGGCCGGTGGCTGGCTGCCGGTTTCTTTGACAGAGGCGACCGCGGGCACCGGCAGCAGTGCGATCGGGGTCAGTGGTTGCAGGCCCGGCGGGATCGGCGCGGGCGGCGTGGCGAACGTCGCTTCGGGGCTTTCGATCGCTTCCTGCTCGTGCGTCTGCGGATTGAGCGGGTCGTCCGGGTTGGTCGCGATCAGCTTGTAGTAGTAGGTGGTGGCCCCGCTCAGTTTTTCAAGGCTGACCGTGATCGTCTGCGCTTCTTCGCTGCTGGAGCTCCCCGACGCGCGGTAGACCATTTCGCTGGGGCTCGTGCCCAGCCGCAGTTCCCAGCGCGTGGGCAGACCCTGCGGTTCGAGCGTGAAGCCGATGCTCCCCGTGCTCGGCGAGGACGCGCCCGCGCTCACTGCCGTGATCGCCGGTGGTGTGGGAGCCGAGGTCGTAAACGCCTCGCTCGGCCCGGTCGTCGAGCCTTCCGCGTTGCTGGCCACGAGCGCGTACTCGTAGGTGAAGCCCGCGTGCAGCCCCGTGATCTGCACGGGTGTGACGGCGTGCGCTTCATAACCTTTGGTGGCGGGCACGGGAACCTCGCACTCCCGGTTCCACTTCCACGAGTTCGGTGAGCGTCAGCGAGCCCGTCGCGTAACCCTGTGCGTAGGGGTTTTCCGCACCGTCCGCGACTGCTTCTTCGTACTGTTTCTGTTCGATGTAGACGAAGTGGTAGTCGGCTTCGGAGCCGCCCGGGTACTCGCTCCCGCCGACCGTCGCGCTCGTGCGCGTCACTTCCTGCGCCGCGCCGGTCACGGCGCCGAGCGTCGTGAACGTTTCGATTTCAGTCCCGATCTCAGGCGCTTGGGTCTTTTCGTGCGCCGCGTTTTCAGCGACGAAGCGGTAGTAGTAGACCGTGCGCGGCGCGAGCCCCGTGAGCGTCGCGGTGGGAGGCGAGACGAACGAGAAGTTGTCGCCGTCGCCGAGCTGTTCGGGTTCGCACGGCACGCTGCGCACGCCGCTCATGAGCAGCGGTTCGACGCCGTATTCGACATGACAGCTGGTTTCCTGGTATTTGGGGTTGATGTACGCCTCCACGCTCGCGCTGCTCCCGGTCGTGGACAGCGTGAACTGGAACAGCACCGAAGGCGCTTCGAGCGCCGGCGTCGTGTATTCCTCGATCGTGCCGTCAGTCATTCCGGTTTCGTTGGTCGCGATCACGCGGTAGTAGTAGGTGGTGTTCGCCGTGAGTCCGCTGATGTGGATCCACGGGCCGAGGAGTTCACCGTGTTCGCCCGCCGACGGGCCCACCGGCGCGCCGCCCTTGCCGAGCACTGTCGGGCACGCCACCGTCGTGGCCTGCCCCGCTTTACCGATCGCCGCTTCGCTGGTCGCGTATTCGAACACGCACGTCGTTTCCTGATATTCCGGGTTCACTTCCGCCTGCAGACCCGCTTCGAACGGTCCTTCGGCCGCCACTTTCTCTTCCTGGATGACAGGTTCTTTCTTGCTCGAGGTCGTGAACTGCTCGTCTTCGCCCGTGCCCGTGCCCGTGGCGTTGACCGCCACGACGCGGTAGTGGTAGGTCGTTTCCGGTTCGAGACCGCCGGGAATCGTCAGGCCCACACCCTGGCCCGCTTCGCTGTAGCCTTCGAGGCTCGCCGGTTCGCACGCCAGCCTGTTGCCGTAGGCGGTCGTCTTGCCGTACTGCACTTCACACGTGCTCGTCTGGTTGTTCGGGTTCACGAGCGCTTCGATGTGCGCGCCGAACGGCGTCACAGCGGAGGCGTTCTCGCTGCTCGCGATCACTTCGGGCGCCACCGCGACCGTCTTAAACGCTTCCGCCGTGCCGGTCGACGGGCCATTTTCGTTGGAGGCCACCAGGCACACCGCATAGGACTCGTCCGGCAGCAGTCCGCTCACCGTCGCTTCGACTTTGAGCGTGCCCGTGCCCGCGGCCACCGGCTGCGGCGTGGTGCTCGTCCCACCCGTGCACAGCGCGCCGGCGTTGTATTCGAACCAGTATTCGATCGCGCCCGCCGCTTCGCGCGTGACCGTGCCGTGGAATGTCGCGCCCGTCGGGCCGACGCCGCTCGGCGCTTCGGTGCTCGGCATCGCCGGTTGCGGACCCTTTTCAAGGAGCGCGATGTCGTTGTCGCTGTAGCTCGACGCATACACGGCGTGGCTCGTCGAGTTCACCGCGATACCGTCCAGACCGGGCACGGCGTGAGCGCCGGAGCTGTACAGCGGCGCGCTGAACGGTTCCCCGAACGGCCCGTACTGCGCGATGCTTTCCCCCAGACTCACAAACAGATCGCTGTCTTCCAGATCGACCGCCAGCGCTTGCACCGGCGCGATCGCTTCCGTTTCAGAGGCCTGCAGTTGCGCTCCCTCGGAGTTGAACTTCCCCAGATGGCCCCCGGGGAGGCGCAGGTAGATGTTGTCCTCCGCGTCGACCGCCGCCAAGCCACCCGTGGCGGGGGGCGTCGTGAGCTGCGACTCGACCGTCCCCGTTTCAAAACCCGCTTCGCTGTACTCGCTCACGTTGTTTTCGTATTCCTGTTCAGCCACCCACACGTTGCCCGAGCTGTCCACCGCCACCCCACCGTTGCTTTTGTGAAAGAACGGGAACGGCCCGAGCTGCGAGATGAAGCTCCCGCTCGCGCTGAACTTGTCAAGCACGCCATTACCCACGTCGAGCACGTACACGTCGCCGTTGGAGGGATACGTTTTCGCGCATTCCGGTTCGCTCAAACCGTGATAAAAGCAAGCGTTGTCGATCGCGATCGACGCCGGTTCAAAACCAGTCGGATTGGAAAGATTGCCGGCGCCATTGAACTGGCCCGCATACACACCCGCCGCGCTGAAATACTCCACACGACGGTTGCCGGAGTCCGTGACATACACGTCGCCGCTTTCCTGATTGACCGCGACGCCCAGCGGCCCCTCGAATTCGCCGTTGCCGGTGCCCGCCGAGCCGAACGTGCTTCTCACGCCATAACCTTCGCCCGCAAACGCGCTCGTCGCAAGACACGTCCCGGCAACCGCCAGCACAACAAGCGACGCGAGCGACGCGCACAACACCCGTGCGAACCCCGACCACCGCGCCCCAACAATCCTCGATCCCAACCCGCGAGCATTCATCAAGCCGATCCTCTCCTCAGTCGTGGTTCCCAGCGTGCGAGCGTTCATGTGACCTGTCCCCTCCTGGAAGTTCGATCCGTCGCGCGATGACATCTTCAGTGCCTCCCCCTCGAACGCTTGGCGGCCTTTTTGGCCTTCGGTTTGTTCGCCTTCTTCGGCGTGGCCTCATACTTTTTGTGAGCCTGTTTTTCACAGGCTGCGCGCCTGCCCTTCGCCGTCTTCTTGCGGCACGCTTTCAGCGCGTTCGCGAGCTTCTGGGCGTTCGTGAGTTGCTTTGGCGCGATCGTGCTCGTGCCCGCTTCTTCCACCGGGAACGCGATGTTGGGCAGTCCGAGCAGCGCGAACGACTGCGACGCATGGGTCTGCACGAGCGCTGCGGGCAACGTCGTGAACGTGCCTTCGCCGCTCTGCACGCTACCGTCAGCATTGAACGCGAGAAGCTTGTAGTAGTAGACACTGCCCGCGACGAGCGCTCCGACGTTCAACGTCAGCGACTGCGCGCCGAAGCCGTTGAGGTCCCCTGCCGCCTGGGGGGAGAGGTTGCCCTGTTCGGCGCCGACCCGCAGTTCCCAGTGTGTCTGCAATCCTTCCGCATCGAGCATGGCGGTGATCGTCGCGGCGCTCTGCGTGACCGCGCCGAGGACCGGCGCTTGCAGCATCGGCGGTGTCGCCACGGTCGTGAACGTCCTGTCCTGCCCGTAGACGACCTGGGGCGCGCCACCGGCGCCGTTGGCGTTGTCGTTGCTCGCCACGATCCGGTAGTGGTAGGTCGTGTCCGGTTCCAGGCCCGACAGTTCGGCGCTCTCGCTCACCGTGGCGCTGCCTTCTCCCGCGTCGCCCGCGCTCAACGGCAACTGGCTGCCGTAGTAGGCGTTGGTCCCGTACTGAAACAGGTAGGTCGTGTCGCTGTTGGGACCGCTGGACCCGGGGTCCACCGCGCCCGCGATGCTCGCGCTGTAGGCCGCGAGCGCGGACGCTGCACCGCTCGTGGCGCTCGGTGAGGGCGGCAATGTCAGGAAGCTCTGCGGCGCGCCTTCGCTCGTGCCCGTCGCGTTGGCGGCCACGAGGCGGTAGTAGTAGGTCGTGTTCGCCGTGAGTCCCGTGACGCTCGCGCCGACGCCCACACCACTGTCGGCGCTGCCCAGTTCTCCCGCGGGTGGCGTGCACCCGATCGACGCCGGTGTGCCCGTGAAGCCCGTGGCGTTGAACGTCGTTTCTTCGACGTACTGGAATTCGCACGCGGTCGGGAGCTGGAAAGCGGGATTGACCGTCCCCGACAACATGGCTGTGCTCTGTTCGACGGCCGCGCTGGACTGTGCTTCGATGCCGGGGGCTTCCGCGGGCGGCGTGGTGAAGCTCTGCAGCGGCCCTTCGCTCGTGCCCTTCGCGTTGGACGCCACGACACGGTAGTAGTAGGTAGTGTCCGGTGTCAGGCCGCCGCCGAGGTCCACGGGACCGGCGCTCTGTTCTTCGAGGTTGGCTCGCGGCAGCAGACCCGCCCCGACGCTGGTGGCGCCTTCGAGTTTTTCGCCGCTCGCTTTGCTCGCATATTCAAAGACGTATTCGGTCGCCTTGTTTTCCGGGGTGATCCGCGCTTCGAGCACAGCATCGAACGGCGTCGCGCCCGATACGCTCTCGCTGTCCACGGCCGGTTCGAAAGCTTCCAGCGTCGAGGCCGTCGTGAACTTCACGACCGGGCCATACGTGGCTTCGAACGTGTTTTCGGCGACAAGGCAGTACGCGTACTGCGTCACGGGCGCCAGGCCCGCGATCTGTGCGGACTCGTCCACGTCGCTCGAGCCCGTTGCGTTCGAGCCGCCGTTGTCGATCGATGTCGTCGACGCTTCCGGCCCGCTGCAGCTTTCACCCTGGGCGTAGGAGAAGTAGAAGCTCACGCCACCCGCCGCGCCTCCGGGGTTCAGGTCGCCGTTCAACGTCGCCTTGCTCGCACGAACACCACTCGGCGGGTCGCTGTTTGGCGGCGGCGGCCCGGCGTTGGACTTCAATTCGAGGATCGCGACGTCTTTGCTGGAGAAGTCCGCCACATAGATCGCGTGACTCGTAGAGTTCACAGCGATCCCGCCGTCAGTAGCCACGGCATGAGGACCAGAGCGGTACAGCGGCGCGCTGAACGGTTCACCGAACGCGCCGTACTGAACGATCGAGCCTCCTTCCAAGCCCACATACAGATCGTTCGTCGCGAGATCCACCGCCAGCGCGCCCACGGGGGCAATCGCTTCGGTTTCCGAAGCGGCCTGCTGTTCGCCGTCGAGGTTGAACTTCCCCAGAGGACCGCCGCGAAGACGCAGATAGAACATTGTCGGCCGAGTCGACCGCCAGGCCCGCACGGACGCGTTCTTCCGGGTTGAACTGTTGCTCGAGCGTGCCGGTGTCCCCGTACTCGCTCACATTCCCAAAAAATTCAGAGACCCACACATTGCCCGAACCGTCCACCGCGACACCAACGATCTGGCCCGGAAAGGGACCCAGCTGCGAGATGTAGCTCCCAGTCGCGCTCAGCTTGTCGACCACGCCATGCCCGGAGTCCATCACATACACATCGCCGTTTGAGGGGTACGTTTTCGCGCAGGTCGGCGTCGTCGCTTCGGTAAGTTTGTTGTAGTAACAGGAGCTGTCGATCGCGATCCCTTCCGGCGAGCTGAACCCCCCCGGAAAGCCGGGATTGTCACCCCCGTTGAACTGGCCCTCGTAGACGCCGCTCGCGCTGAAGTACTCCACAAGGCCCGCTTCGCGATCCACGACGTACACGTCTTCGCTTGACTGACTCACCGCCACCCCGATCGGGCCCGACAGCGGGAACGGATCCGCCGGGGTGGAGCTCGCGCTGCCGAACGTGCCGGTCACACCAAGCGCTTCGCCCGCCCACGCGGGCGCGCTCGCGAGCAAAGAGAAGCCGGCGAGCACAGCAATGCTCGCCAGGCACGTCAGGGTCGATCTGCGCACAGTGCTCATCGCTTGCCCCTCCGGTTGTCGTTACTGCGTCTGTCGGCTCCGCGCGCCGTTCGCCCGTGCCTGGCGTTGTGTGCCTTGCGCGCCCGGCTGGCCTTCTTGGCTTGCGGGCATTTCGTAACCGCGATCGGCGTGGACTGGTGGATTTCCGCGCCGTTCTGCGCGACGAACGCGGTCGGCATCTCAAGCCTGCTCTTGCAGAGATCGCCGTTGGCCGCGAGCGCGCTGTCGGGACCCTCGGGGAGATATATCTCAAAGCTCGCGATCGGGACGTCGGGGACGCTCCTGAATGTGCTGCTAGTGATGCCAGCCGGCGATATATAAGTTTCGCCGTGCACGTAGATCGTCACGCCATAGCCCTGCAGCGCGATCACCAGTTCGGGGAACTTCGCGCTGCCGTAGCTCACGAAGAACGCGGGACCGGTCAACGCCACGGGCAACACCGGTGTCACGGCGCGCGCCTGCCCCACGCGCGAGTCGGCCGGGCATGCCGCCGGGTCCGCTTCGAACGTCGCCGCCGGACACGCCTTCTGCAATGTCGTCAAACGCGACGGCAGCTGCTTGGGCAGGTCCACCTTCACGCTCTTGATGTTCGACTGGCTGGATGCCTGGTTGGCGCCGAGATTCCCCGTCGGATAGACGATCCTCGCGTCGAGGCTCGCACCGTCCGCGCGCGATGTCTTGCCCGACGTGGAGACCTTGAAGTTCGGCTTGAACAGCAGGCTGCGACACGAGCCGACCTGAAAATGCGTCGAGATCGCCACGCTTGCGCCCTGCGTGCTCGTCGCGGTGCCCGCGAAGGACATTGGGGCGCAACTGGTCGGGTTGAACATGAATTCGGGCCGGTCGATCACGGCGTTGATCGTGCGCAAATCCGCGGGAACACCGTCGATGATCGACGGCAACGGATCGGTCGTTACCGTCAGCCTTGAGGTGAGCGGGTTCACTTCGATGCGCGCGCGCACGACCTGCGTCTGCAACACGAACGGTCCCACTTCCAGGGGCACCACGATCGACAAGCCAAACGGCGCACCGTCATACGGGCCCGTCAGGTAGATCGGCGCGGGCGGCTTACCCGGCTGGGGCACCACCAACGGATACGGTCCCGGACCGGCCTCCACGACCGTATGACCGATCTGCGAGGAGGAGGGACACGTCCCCTGCGACGCCTGCGGTTCGCCACACAACGGCACCTTCGCGATCTCACCCAACAGGCCCTCCGGAGTCTGGAATTGCAACGTGGAGATGCGCTGCTGATCGTCGGCACGGGTCAACAGCAACGAGAAGTCCGTGAACCCGCCCGCCTGGTCGGTCGTGGCGCCCGCGTCCATTTCAGGACTGAACGGCAACGGCGAGGGCGGACACGGCGCGCCCGCGGTCCCGCTTTCGATCGCGAACTCGGCCGAGGGCGAGGCGTCGGACACGAACGGCGCGCTCCACGGCGAGAACTCCGTGCTCGTGGTGTATGTCCCACAGCCCGTCGGTGTGGACAGCGCCGCCTGCGCGCCACCGCTGAAATTGAACTTCAACGAGCTGAACGGCAATTGCGGCGTACCTTCGAACGTCGTCGTAAGCTGACCCGTCGTCTCGTTCAAATGCACGTCGCCGACGAACTTCACGTAAATGCCGTCGGGCGCGTCTTCGGGGGCGACCAGCAGCTTCACGTCCGGAGGGTTTGACTGCAGCACGTACACGTTGCCGTCGAGCTTGTCGCGCAGCACCGGCGTTTCGATTTCAACCGTCCCGACCTTCGAGTCAGACGGGCACGCAGTTGGCGCCTCTTTGTCCAATTCCTCCTGGGAAACCTGGCACGCGCCCAGGCCGTTCGCCTGCCCGGGATTGATCGCGACGCCTTCGGGCAGCGTCACCGTCGTGTTCTGCACGTCGGACTGCGAGCTCACAGACTCGTTGACCAACCCTTCCTGGCCCATCCGCACGCCGAACGTGAAGCCCGCCGGCGTGTCCGCACGCGAAGTGTCCGGCGAGGCCGCGATCGCGGGCGCGAATTCGAGCAGGCCGCAACCCGTGAACGGGCCGATCGCCGACGGCACGCTGACTTCACGCTGCGGTTCCTCCCACGAGCTCGCCGAAAACGTGCCGTAAAGCGCTGCGCCCGTGCAATCGGTCGGGCTCGTCAGATACGGGATCGGCGCGCCCGTCACCGCCTGACCGTTGGGCGCATTCACTTCTTCTGTCGCATTCTCGTAACCACACTCGCTGACGACGCTACCGTGGCCGGAGCTACTGCAAACGAGTCCCCGCATCAAGTCGTGGCGTGGATCGGCCGGCACGCCCCACACGGTTATCGAGATCCCTTGTAGCTGATACCCGTTGTCGGGAATTTTCTGGAAGGTCGTGTCCACGCCGTAGTCGCCCGGCGTCAGCGACACCGTCGCCTGGATGCCGATCAGGATCGCGTGGAAGCCCAGCTTCGCGATTTCACCGGGATTTGTCGACAGGTTGTAGAGCGGCACCGTGATGTGCGCGTGGATGTATTCGGCGCCCGTGAGCGTGACCGTCACCGTGCCGACGATCGTGCTGAGCGCGCAGTGCTGCGGACCACCGAGTCCCTGCTTGATTTCTGAGAACTCGGCGACCGGGCACCGCGGCGTGTCGGCGAGATCGCCGACGAACCCCGGCGGCAGCACCAGACCGCTTTCCTTCGGGTCGCCGGCGAGCAGTTCCTGGCCGACCGTGTCGTAGGCGATCGTGCTCGTCAGGTCGGGGTGCGCGCCCGCCTGATCGGTCGACAGCGCCGTGGCCGTCGAGCCGGGAGCGATCCCGAACTTGGCGGGTTCGGCGCCGATCGTCGTCGGCGTTTCCCGACTGGCTTCCAGCGCCCCGCCGCCCGCGACCGTCACGGTGTTGGTTTCCGTCTGCTTGGCGCCGGCGCTGACTTCGACGGGGATCTTCAGTTCGAGGAAGTCGTCGATCCCGACCACACCCGCATACGTGCACGTCTCGCCCGCGCAGCTCATCGCCGTGCCCGTCACCCAGTCCACACCCGACGCCGCTGCGGTGGCCTTCAGCCCGGGGGGGAGGATGTCCGTGACCGTGACAGTGCTGCCGTCGCTCGGCGCGCCACCGGTGTTCTGCACCTGCACTTTGTAGTAGCCCGTGCTCCCCGCTTGCGAGGACAGGTTCGTCGGCAGCGAGTACGCCGTCACCGTCCACTGCGGGGCTTCCGCCGCAAACCCGAACGCGGACGCCGGCAGGAACACGGCGAGCAGCACCGGCGCGCAGGTGGCCAGCAGCAGGAGTGTGTATCTCTTGACCATTTTCACTTCCTCTCCTTCGCCGACTTCTTGGCCTTGCGCTTCACGCAGCGGCCGTGCCTCTTCACGAAACCGCGCCCGCACTGCTTCGGCTTGGACTTCGCTTTCGCATTCGGTTTCACGCCCGGTTTCGCGATCGGTTCGCTCGCCGCGAAGTTGCCGACGCCTTCGAACGTCACGCTCGCCGGCGTCGCGAAGATCGGCGGGGCCGCCGGAATCCCCTGACAGCCGGTGCCCGTGCACTGCGACGGCGTCAAGCCGGCAAAGCCGCCGTCGACGCGCGCGTCGTAGATGTCGGTCGAGACATCGGTGTCCTGCGGCGCGAGCTGCGCGTGCGTCGCGAAGAACACGTTCGCGCCGTCGGCGCTGGAACCCAGGAAGAACGCGTCGCCCGGATCGTCGGGCGATGAGATCAGCGCGAGCGTGCCGTCGTGCCACTCGTACACGTGCTCCTTGCCGGGTACGGCGTCCGGCACGAGCGCGCTCGGCGAGTCGAAGAACACGTCGTTGCCGTCTTCAGAGATTGGACGCGTGGGCGCGGAGGCAGGCTCCTCAAACGGTGTGCGATTGAACAGGGCGTCACCGAGCGGAGCGCCGCCCGCGCACGACACGCACACGAGCGGCGCTTCTTTTTCCTGCGCCGCATCGGCGTCGTAGCGATACACCTCCGTGCAGTCGGTGCTCGGACCCGGTTCGACACCGGCTCCCGGACCGCCACCGAGCTCAAAATATTCCACCGCACACTTGACGCCCGCCGCTTTGGCGTTGTCATAGCCGGTCAGCGGCCGCGGTGTCGCGAACACCAGATAGCGCCCATCGCCCGTCGTGTACCACTCCGCATCATCGGTCAAACCCGCGAACGCCGACGCACCGCCCGCTCCGAACAGGGCTTCGGTCCAGCTGCCCAGCAAGCCGGGCCGCAACGTGAGACCGTTGACCGAACCGACCTGCGCGATGTATGTGCTCGCACCGGTGAGGGTGTCGTAGCGGTACAGGTTGACCGGGGCGAACTGACCGCCCCGCGCCAGCGCCGTCGCGCCGGGCGCGAGCGCGCCGAACGCGGTGAAGTACACGCTCGAGCCGTCCCCGGAGACCGCCGCGACGAAATCGACTTCGCCTTCCGCCGTGCCCGATTCCCCGCGCGAGACGCGCGTCAGCTTGCCCGTTTCGGTTTCGTACTCGTACAGCTCGATCGCGTGCCCGCTGTCGTCCCTGGTCAGCTCGGTCCTCGTCATGAAGAAGACCTTCGAGCCATCGGCGGAGGCGCCGACGAACACGGCGGGGCGCAGCGGGTTTTCAGCGGTGATGGCGACGCCCGCTTCGGGCAATGAGATCTCGACGCTGCGCGTGCCGTTCCAGACGTACAGCTCGGGGGGATTTTCAGTTTCGTAATACGGCCCCCCCCAGCAGCCGGGACCGCCTGGATTGCCGGTCACATTGTTCTCATTTTCGGGGCTTGGGGCCGTGAAGAACACCTTCGAGCCGTCGCTGGAGACCGCGCTGTAGGTCTGACCGAGCGCCGCGTATTCGTTGCCCTGCCCGAGTGAGGCGCCGCACTGAAACAGCGACCCTTGCGGGTCGGCGATCGGCTTGCAGTTCGACGTCAACGGGGTGCATTCGCCCCCGCCTTCCGTTTCATAGAGCGTCGGGCTGCGCGCATCCACGCCTTCCGCGCCCGCCGCCAACGCAGAGGACTTGCTCGACACGATCAGCTTGCTCAGATCGCTCGACCCCCCCACCAGGCCCCCTTCGCCGTCGGATTCTGTTTGGCCGGTGAAGCCACTCGTTGCGAAGAGGGTCGTGTACGGGCCGCCGACACGACCGGCATAGCGCGTGTCCCGATAAGCGGATTCGCGGCCGGCGTACAGATCGGCCGCCGTTCCATTCTCATCCAGGAACGCGACCGCCGACAGATCGAGCGGATCGAACAGCCGCGGCTCCGCTTCCTGCACGCCGCCGGCCGGCGGAGCCACGACGCTCGTGCTCCAGCCCTCCGCGCCGCGCGCGAAGACGTAGGCGGCCTGCAGGCTCGGAGCGCTCGGCCCAAACGAGGCGTCGGACGCCAGCAGAAACGCTTCGCCGTCTTCGGCGGCAAAGCCGCGGTCGAAATACTGGGGCGCGACATCGTATGTCGCTTCCGACTGCAAGTTGAATGGCCCGACCTGGAACAGGTCGGGGGCGTCGCCCTTGTCCACGGGCGTGACCTGCTCGTACACGCGGCATTCGGGCAGGTTCAGCGACGGGCCCTGGCGCGAGGCGGCGTTCGGGCACGCTTCTTCGGCCAGCGCCGCGGGAGAGGCGATGAGCGCGCTCGCGGCGAGCACGCACAGCGAAACCACGATCGCGACAACTGATTTACGAGCGCTCATCGGGACCTGCCCCCTGTTCGTGTTCTGCGTGACGCACGCGCGAGACCATCACGTGCAACCTCGGCATTGGGTTGGGCGCCGCGACCTTAGTTAGGGTGAAGCCGCGGCGCCCAGGGTTGAGACCGGCCCGAGGAGGGTTCCGGGGCCGGAGCCTCTTCGAACGCCGCCACCGGAGAGGGTGGTGCGACGCTCGAACAGAGCCCGGCCAAGGGACCTGACCCGTGCTCATCATGAAAGGCAACTGTGCTCAGCCCACGAGCACTATTGTCGAGCCGGTGAGCGCTTTGCCGTCGTTGGGGGTGAAACGCAGGTTGACGTGGGCTGCGAGTTGGTGGCCGGGGTGGCGGGCGAGCATTTGGCGCTCTCCTTTTGAGAGACCGAGCGTGATCGTCACCTCACCGGCCTTCGCGGGGTAGGCGCTGGCACCCGAGAGTCCTGCGCCGCTAGCGGTGAGCCTCCCAGCCGAGGGAACGCTGACGGTGATGCTTGCCTGCTTGCCGGTGGCGTCGTGGTGCTTGACGCTGATCTGGGCTTTGCAGCCGGTGACCGCGATCGGTGTGCTCTGCTGGATCACCTGGCCGGTCTGGGCGGTGAAGGTCGTCGGCATGACCAGCTTGGAAGTGCACAGGTTGCCGTTGGCGGCGAGCGCGGATTGCGGGCCCTCGGGCAGCCTCAGTTCGAAGGTGCCGACCGGGACGTCGGGGACGGTCGCGAATGTTGAGGAGGTGATCCCTGTTTTGGAGATGAACGTTTCGCCGTGCAGGTCGATCGTGACGCCCTCTCCCTGGAGCACGATGATCAGTTCGGGGAACTTGGCCGAGCCGTTGGATACGAAGAACGCGGGGCCTTCAAGCGGAACGGGGAAGATCGGCGTGACCGCCTTGCCCTCGCCGATCCGTGACGCCGCCGGGCAGTTCGCGGGATTCGCGGCGAACACGGCCTCCGTGCACGCCTTCTGCAAAGTCGAGAGCCTGGAGGGAAGCTGCTTTGGCAGTTCGACCTTGACCTTGGCAATGTTCGCATACCCCCCGGCGAGGACCGAGTGGCCGCCGACGTTCGGGTAGGTCAGCTTGGCGGACAGGCTCGCGCCATCCGTGCGGCTGGTCTTCCCCGAAGTGGAGACGCTGAAGGTCGGCTTGAAGCCGAGCGCGGCGCAGTTGGTCGCCTGGAAGCGGCTTGAGACCTGTGCGAGTGTGTCCTTCACGCTTGAGAGCGTGCCGGTGACGGTCATCGGTTCACAGTTGGTCGGGTTGAAGACGAATTCGGGGCGGTTGATGTCGACATCGACTGACTTGACCTGGAAGGGGATGCCGTCTTTGCCGGTCGGCAGCGCGCCGTTGGAGACCGTGATCTGGGCAGTCAGGGGGTTGATATTCACGGTCGCTCTGACGACTTCGCAGTCACACGCGCCGATGCCGAGGTCGAGCGGACCGGCCTTCTCTGAGACGTCGATCGAGAGGCCGAACGGCGCGCCGTCATAGGGGCCGGTGAGGAACACTTTGCCGCCCTTGATGAAGACCGGTTCGGGACCGGGGCCCGCGCCCGCCGTGACTTCGCCGATCTGGCTTGATTCGGGGCAGGTCCCTTCCGCGGCTTGCGGTTCGGGGCACAGCGGCACCTTCGCGAGGTTCCCTGAGACGCCGGGGGGCATCGTGACTGTCAAGCCGCCCAGTTCCTGATCGGCGTCTTCGCGGGAGAAGTTGACCCGCATCGTGCTGTAACCGCCGGCCTGGTTTGAGAGCGTGCTCGCCGCGAACGACGGGTCAAAGCGCGGGGCCGGGCAGTCTGTGATCTCGTAGGGGTAGCTCAACTGCGCCACGTCGGCCTCCAGCGGCGAGGTCCATGGCGTGAAGTCGCTTTCGGCGTGATATTCCCCGCACACGTGGGGGTTGGCGACGGTCGAGCGCGAACCGCCGTTGAGCTGCAGCTTCAGTTCTGAAAATGGCAGCTCGGGGTTTTCGTCGAAGACCGTCGTCAGCTGTCCGGTCACGGGGTTCGGCGTGACAGTGCCCTTGATCTTGACGAGCACGCCGTGGCCTTCAAACGTCAGATACGCCGTGAACGGCGGCTTCCTGATCAGACCCGACGGCGGCCCGCCCAAATACATAAAGCCCTTCAGTTCGCCCGTGAGCGCCGGCGTGATCACCGACACCTCGCCCAGCTTCGACGCGTTCGGGCATTCCACTGGGTTTTCGTTGCCCAGCCCAATCTCTGCTTCGCTGCAGGACTCAAGGCCCGTCGCGGCCGACGGGGAGAGCACGACACCTTCTGGCAGCTTCACGACCGCGTCCTTCAGATCGGCCGTGGCCAAGCCTTCCCCGCCTTCGTTCTGCGGCACCCGGAGGTTCACCTCATAGCCCGTCGGCGTCGTCGCCTGGGATTCTTCGGGGGTCACCGCAATCGTCGGATGGAATTTCAACGCTTCGCAGCCCGTGAACGGCCCGACCTTGGCGCTCTGATCTTCCGCCTCCGCCCCTTCCCACGACTGGACTTTCACGATGTTTGCTTCCAGCGGTTCACCCGTACACTGTGTCGGGTTGACCAGGTACGGAACCGGATTTTCGTTCGCCGGGACACCGCCGCCCACGCCACCGCCGCCGCACGCTTCATACGGGTGGCTGGCGGCGGTTTCGTGAAATTCAGTACAATCCAACGTGCGCTGCGCGTTGTGGCTCGGGGCAGCCGGCACGCCCCACACCGTGAGCCCCTGTCGCACGAGTTCGAAGCCGGTGGTGGATATGTTCGAACGCGGTCGCGTGCACCCGATATTCTGGTCCGACGGACAGAACGATGCTGCTAGTCACAAGGCCTTCGATCGTGAAGGCGTACACCGCAGTCTCGCCCGGCGACGGGTTCATGTTGTACAAGGGATAACGGAACGTGACATAGGCGCCAGGCTCTTCCGAACCCTGCCTGAGCACCGTTTCCTCCGTGCCGATCTGGGAATTCACCGGGCAGGCCTCGGTCTGCAACTCGGCGGGCGTGCACGTCTTGACGTTCGCCGGGTACCCGGCGAACCCAATCGGCAAGATCACTTCGACGTTTCGCAAAAGGCCCCCCACCGCGCCGGCATTGTTCGCGACGAATTCGAAGCTGGACGTCACGTCCGCATGTGCGCCGGCCGCGTCGCTCGAGGTACTCACTGTCAAGGAGCCCGGCTTTATCTCAAACGGCGGCTTCGCTTCCGGTGCGGCCTGCGCCGCGGCCGGCGCGAGCGCGCCACACACCCCTATCGCCAACGCGGCGATCGTTGTCCTCAGTGGCACCCTCATGATTTTACCCTCCGGCTCTTGCTGGCTTTCCTTGCTTTCGCCCCGCGTCTGCCTTTGCTCTTCACGCATCGGCCGCCGCTGCGTTTCTTGCCTTTACCACATTTGGCGACGGGCTTGGTCCCGGTGGGAGCGCCGGGTTCCACCCCCGAGACGGATGCGGTGTTGCCCGGGCCGACGAACGTGAGGCTCGCCCCAGGGCCGAACAGCGGCGCTGTGCTGCCCACGCCCTGACAGCTCAAACATTCACGCGCCGTCGGCGGCGGGGCGAACCCGCCATCCACCCGAGCGTCATAGATGTTCGTGAATTCAGGTGTCGCCCATGACACCAACTGCGATGGGCTCGCGAAGAACACGTTGCTGCCGTTCGCGGTCGCATCGATGAACACCGACGGGCCCGCATCATCGCCGCCGGAAAGCAGATACGTGCACCCAACACTAGATTGACACCCTTCCCAACCGTCGGCCTCCCACTCATACACATCCAGCCCTGGCGCGCCGTCTAGGCTGGCACCTAGGTCTTCCGTGCTATTAGTGTCCTGTGGCACCAGTTTTGCGGTCGTCTCGAAGAACACCTCCTGGCCGTTGTCGGTGATATCCACAAATTCAGGCGCTTCGTCATTGATTTCCAGAAATGCATCGCCGCCCGGTCCGACGCCTTGCTTCGGCTCGGTTACGTCGCCCCCTTCGGAATTCAGGCCAAGTGTTCCACCGCACGACACACAGATGATTTCTTTGTTGGCGTTGTCATACCGGAACAGCCCGTTCGAATTTCCACGGCGAGGTTCGTTTTCGATAGAATACGATGTGAACAGGAAGAATTCACCGTTCGGAGTGACATATGCGGCTTCGGTGCCACTGGGAGCTTCGCCGCCAGTCGTGATAAGGCTTGTTTCCCCGGTAACCGTCTCATAGCGCACGTATTCTCCGCTAGCGGCCCTGGCGTAGATAACCGCACCGTTTTCGGAGACGACGAATTTGGTCAACTGATCGGTCTTGGCATCGGTGGCGACGAACTTGAGCCGTTCGCCCGCCGGGGCTTCGGTTTCATACGCGTAGAGGTTGGGCAGACCGTCATTCGGAGCGTCTTTGGTCAACACATCGTCTGTGGCGAAGAACACCTTCGAGCCGCTTGGGGTCGCGTCCAGATAGGTCACCTGCTTGCGTTCGGATGGTTCCAGTTTGACGCCCTGCGGCGCTGAGATTTCGACCGTTTCGCTGTTGTCGACACGCATGTACAACGACCCAGGTTCTTCGCAATTGGGCCCAGAACCTCCGGTGGTAAAGAAGATCTTCGAGCCGTCCGCGGAGACCGGATCCTTGTTTTCGGTCACTGTCCCTCCGCCACCGTTGGCGGCCCCGTTGGACCCCAGCCTCGATCCGCAGCGGCTGAGCTGCTTGCCCTGATCGTTGACCGCGACGCGCCGCAGCTGCCCTTCCGACCAGTCATATGTTTCGTCCGCTTCCGGTATGCTCGGTTCGCTCCCGGGTGGCAACAGCGCAGGATCATTGGAGTTGAGCACAACGTCGCTGAAGGCGGGAACACTTGCGGTGCCGGCGTTCGCGCCAACGAGCGAGGCCGCATACGGCTCTGGTACTTCCGCCAGCGGCGTATAGGGGCCGCCCACCGGGCCCACCTGAAACGTGGTGGGAGAGTGTTCGAGTTTACCCGTAAAGGAGCTGAGCCCGATCTGCGTGAATTCGGGGCTCACGAGTTCGAGTTGGAGGTTATCGGCGCCGCCTCCAGGCGGCGTCGCGGATTTGATCGTCCAGCCTTGCGGGGTGCGGGAGAAGACATAGTAAGACTGATAGAGGGCAGGTTCAGGTTCCAATCGAGCCCACGTCTTCAACGCGAGGCGTTCGCCATCCAGCGAGGCAGCAGCTTGGTTACTGTTATCGACCGTGAACGGCATGTCCTGAGAGCGGCCGAGATGTTCGGGGGTGACGAGCTCGTACGCGCGGCAGTTGGGTAGGCTCGCCGAGGCGCCTATGCGGAACTGTTCGTTGGGGCACGCTGCGGCGAGCGCCGGTGCACTCCACGCCGCCAGCACCGCCATGGCCAGCGGCAGGGAACTCAGCGCTCTCAGCGTTATTTTGCGAGCGGCGGTGTGGGACATGCGCCTCACCCTTTCCTCACTTTGCGCGTCTTGCGCTTGTGTTTGGCTTTCTCCTTGACGCACTTTCCGTGGCTTCGCTTCTTGCCTTTCGTGCATTTCGCCGCTTTTTTCGTGGTTGTGATCGTGCCGGGTTCTTCGGGGCCGAACGCGTTCGCGGGAAGCAGCGAAGCGAGCGGCGGGGTCTGCGGGAAGGAAGCCAGCGGCAGCGTCTGCACGGACGGCGCTGGGAGTGTCGTAAACGACGCTTCCGCTGTCTGCACCGTGCCGTCTTGGCTGGTGGCAATCAGCTGGTAGTAGTAGAGCGTGCCTGGCGCCAGCGAGCCAACTTCCAGGGTGATCGGTTCCGCGCCGGTGGCGCTCGTCTGGCCCGAGGCGCCGTACTGCAGCGCGCCCTGTTCGCTGCCCAAGCGCAGTTCATAGCGCGTCGGCAGCCCCTGCGCGTTCAGCGAGCCCGTGATCGCAACGGCAGTCTGGGTGATGTTGCTCGCTTCGGCGGGCCCGAGCACGGGGGGCATGCCGCCGCCGAGCAGCTCGAACGTTGAGCCCGGGCTGATCACCGTCGTGGTCACCGTCCCCTTTTCCCCGTTTTCTTGCGTTTCCTGGGTGTTGGTCGCCACGAGCGCGTAGTGATAGACCACGCCCGGTGGCAGCCCGGTGATCGTGACCGGCCGGGTTTGCAGGACCGCCTGTTCGGCGGGGACCGTGACTTCGGGTGTGCTGGCGCCGCCGACATAAGGATTGAACGCTGGGTCGATTTCGCTGAACGCCCCGCCGTAGCCCAACGCTTCTTCATAGGCTGTCTGGAGCATGTAGGCGAAGTGGTACTCCGTCGTTTGGCCGCCCCGCGGATCGATCGTCCCCGACAGCGTGGCACTGTCGCTCGTGACTTCCTGCGCTTGCGCTGTCGTGAGCACCGGCGCGATCAGCGTGCTGAAGCTCTGGATCAGGCCGTCGGCCGGCTTGTGCTGCTTTTCGCTTGCTGCGTTTTCAGCGACTGCGCGGTAGTAGTAGGTCGTGGACGGCGTCAACACGTTCCCGAGCTGCACGCTCACGGGCTGTCCGCCGACGCCCACTGGGTGCGCCCCGGCGGAGACCCGCATGCCCTTGCCTTCAAGCACGACCGATTCTTCGGTCGAGTATTCGAACGTGACGCTCGTCGCCTGATGCTCGGACTCCGGGTTGACCTTCGCTTCGAACGTCGCCGAGTACAGGCTGACCGCAGGGACACTCTCCACTTCGAGCAATGGGAGTTCCCCCAAACCGGTGGCGAACATGTCAACGTTGTCGACATACTGATTATTCGCGGAATCAGGATTCGCGGACTCAGCCACATACAGGGTGCCGGTCGCAGAGTTCACCGCGACCCCACCGCCGGCAGCCAGAAAAGCCGAGCCGAACTGTTCCACCGATTGGCCGTACGGTTCGCCGTACGGACCGTATTCGACGATCGAACTGCCACCCTGATCGACGAACAAGTCATCCGTCGCGAGATCGACCGCAAGACCCGTGATGCAACCACAGTCGGTCAGTTCTTCATTGAGCGTTTCTCCTTGCTTGTTGAACTTCACGACGTTTCTGGTGCCCCTCAACAGATACAGGTTCTCCTCAGAGTCGACCGCGATACCGGGGGCCCTCCCGAATGCTGGAGTCAGCGACGCGGACAGCGTGTTTTCAGCCGCGTCGTTAAACTCCTGGACGCCTGAGGTTTCTTCGGCAACCCACACGTCGCCCGACGGGTCAACCGCGACGCCTATCGGCCCACTCGCGAACCCCTTCAGCTGAGAGAGGTATTCGCCTGACGCGCTGAACTTGTCGACAACGCCCTGGCTTGCGTCGACTACGTACACATCACCGTAGGACGGGCTCGCGAGGTCGTTGTCGACCGCGATGCCTTCCGGTTCGTGCAGCGCGTTCGGCGCCGCTTTACCCGCCAGCGCCCCGTCGATGAGGATTCCGTTGAATTCGCCGATGTACGCGCCCGCCGAGCCAAAGTACTCAACTCGGTCATTGCCCTTGTCCACGACATAGACGTCTTCGCTGGCCTGGCTAACCGCCACGCCACTCGGTTCCGCAAACTGGCCTTCTCCTCCCCCATAGGAGCCGAAGGACCCCGTGAAGCCATAATCCGAAGCAGCCACTGCCGGCGCACACGACAACACCAAGCCACACACCAGCGCGCCAAACCAAGCCCCAATCCTCAATGCCAGCCCACGAACAGTCATACAGCCCATCTCCTCCTCAGAGAGTGATCCAGACGAGACCCGCGCGAGGGGCGGGCAGAAGAGCGCTGCGAACGTTCAGCCCACCACGCCGCGACGAAGGAAGGGTGGGCGCCGCGACCCGGATTAGAGACCGCGGCGCCCGGGTGAGACCGGCCCGGGGAGGGGTCCAGGACCGGAGCCTCTTCGAACGCCACCACCGGAGAGGTATGGGGTAGCGACGCTCGAACAGAGCCCGGCCGGAGACGTGCCCCGTGCTCAGGATGTGCGTGTGCGAAGGGAGCGCTGCCGCAATGGCCGGCGCCGCGCAGATCGTGCAAGAGAAAGTCCCCTCCGCTCATCGGAGACGATCATGCACCGCCGCGCCCCCGCCCAGCAAGAGGCCATACCCGAGAACGTTCTAGAGTAACACTATCGCTCTGTCGAGTTACCCTCGATGCATGAGTGAACGCATTGTCGATCATCAGTGCGACGCCGCAGAGATGCGCTCCCCGCTCGCTTGGGCGCTGCTGGGGCTGATCGTCGAGCGACCGGGGCACGGGTACGATCTCGCGCAGCGCTTCACGCGCACCTATGGCAAGACGCTGATCCTGAGCAGCCGCGCGACGGTCTACCGCCTGCTGGACAATCTGAACGGCCACGGCCTGATCGAGGAGACAGAGACGGGCACGGAGGAGAAGCCCGCGCCCAACCGTCAGCCCAAGCCCCACTTCGCTGCCACCGCGAAGGGAAAGCGCGCCTACGAAGAGTGGCTCCTCGCCCAGCTCAATCACGAGCTGCAGCGATCGCGCCTGTTCGCCCGCCAGCTCGGGATGCTCGAGCCCGAGGCGGCGCTGGAGGTGCTCGACCGCTACGAGGAAGAGTACCTCGAGGAGGCCGATCAGGATGCGCCGCCCGACGCCGAGGACGACGGGGGCATCGGCGAGCAGCTCGCCTACGAGGACGAGCGCATCACGCTCGGCGCGAAGCTTTCGTGGACGCGCTACGCCCGCAACGAGCTCATGGGCGTGATCAAAGAGCGTGCCGGCAAACAGCCATGACCCTGCTCGAGTTCGAACACGTCAGCAAGCACTACACGCTTGGGGCGCGGCAGCGCACCGCGCTGAGAGACATAACGCTTGAGCTCCACAGCGGTGAACTGATCGGGGTTTGGGGCCTGCACAACTCGGGGCGCTCGACGCTGCTGCGCATCGCCGCCGGCATCGAAGAACCCGACGAGGGCGAGGTGCGCCTCGACGGACAGGATCTCGCCAAGCAGCGCCGGGCGCTGGGTGAGCGGATCGGCTACTGCCACCCAGCACTCACAGGCCCACCCTCGCTACACCACGGCGCCAGCGCGGCGCCGGCGCTGAGCGCGCTGATGACAGCCCAGCTGGCACGCGGGATACCCGCCGCCACCGCCAAGGACCGCGCGCTGGCAGCGCTGCGACGCACCGACGTAGAGCACTGCGCCCACCTGCACCCGGGCGAACTGGACAGCGCCGAGTCGGTGCGAGTGAGCATCGCCCAGGCGCTGACCTCCAAACCAGCCCTGCTCTTGATCGACGAACCCACCAAGGGCGTGGGGCTACTCGAACGCGACCCGATTCTCAAGCTGCTGCGCTCACTGGCCGACGAAGGGATCGCGATCCTGATGAGCGCCAGCGAGAGCACCGGCCTGATGGGCGCAGACCGCGCGCTCTCCCTGGATGAAGGCAAGCTGCGCGGCGCCGCCAGCCCGACGCTCGCACCGGTCATCGCACTCCCACAACGAGTGAGCGCCTGAGCACGCCGCGGGGGCGCCATGCACGCGCCCTGCTCACAGCCCCACCGGGTGCCGCGCCACATAGCTCGTCCCATCGCCGAGGTTCTCCAGCGCTTGCGCGCGCCAGCGCGGCCCTGAGCCGGCGGGGATCGGCGGTCCCGTGGGCCTCGGGTTCCAGCAGCGACCCCGCAAACCCCGAGCCGGTCGGGGCCGAGTCGTTTTCGAGCAGCAGGTTGGCCCACCACACCTGCACGAGCGACCAGGCGCCGTTGCTGCCGCCTTCATCGCAGGCCTGCCCCGAGATTCCGCCGCAGCCCGCGCCGATGAAGAAGCTCCCGCCACGGTTGACCGGCAGTGGGAGCACACCGGAGAAGTCGTTGGTCCCGTTGGAGCACGGCGTCAGGCCATGAGCGCACTGGAAGAAGACATCGCCGGGGTAGGAAAATTCGGGCGTGTAGGCGATCGCGGTGCCCGACGCGTCCGAGCCGTACCCGTCGGCATACATGCTCACGTCGACCGCGCCGCCGACCAGCGTCGACCCAGCCGGCGGCGTGTACCGAAGGTTCTCGCCGGCCCCGACCGGCGCAGCCGCGTCGATGCTCAGCATCGCGGACATGGGGTTTCCTGGCGCACAGCCCGTGCCGTTGTCAGAGCCATAGCCTGGATTGCCCGTCGTGAAGCTCGACCACCCCTCGCTCGGCGCGGCGGACTGGTTCGGGTTCACACACGCCGCCTGCACCCACTCGCCGGCATAAGCGCCCGTGGCCGGCCCAAGCACGAAGCCAGTCGTGACGATGGGCAAGACGATTGCCCCCATGATCGCCAAGCGCCTGAGGCGGGCGCGCCCTGGCGCTGCTCGCAAGTCGGCGTCCGTGCCGTGGCGCCCTAGCATCCGAGCTCTCCCGGAACGCACTCGCTGTGTGAGGCAGAGGAGCCTTGCGAAGCAGCGGGTGCGCCATAGACTGCGCGCTGTTGTGCGGGAGTGCCCATGCTCGACTCCGCTGGGACGAGCGCGGGCGCCGTGGGGGTGACAGCGGCGGCGGACTGCACCGTCTGCCTTCGCTGCCGCCCGCTCCCGCGCGTCTGGTGCCGATGGAGCACCCCGTGGCTGGCCGACGAGCGCTGAGGCGAGGATGAGGGTCGCGTTGCGCCTGAAACGGCGCTGCTCCCCGCGCCGGCCTGGCGCCTAACCGTGGCGTTGTTGCTCTTGGCCGCGAGCCTCGCGCGAGATGCAGAGGAGCCCGCTGGCCGAGCCCCGGACCCGGACCGACCCTGGAATATGCCAAGAGCGAGGGCAAGGACGAGGACGCAGATCACGGCTACGGTTGCTGCTGCTGCCGCTCTACGCCGGCGGCGTGTGGCGGGCGGCTCACGCCGGCGCAGCTCGGTCGCCGGCTCATCCCAAACGGAGCGCTCGGCCACCTGCGGCTCGGGCTCGCGCGCCTGGCTGTACAGCTCGTCGGGCCCGCTGTGCTGCTCGTCGGGCTCGAGGCCTTGGCGGCGCAGCGGGATGATCTGCGCTACCAGCTCATCCTCGCGCTCGGTGAAGATGCCGTCGCCGTCGCGCGGTGGCACTATAGTTCCTCCATGAGTTCCAGCCATCGCTGCACTATCATAGATCATCGCCAAACATTATGTCTTTGCTAATTTTGTCATGAGGGATCCGGACATACTCACCGTGGAACAGGTCGCCGACGAGTTCCAGCTGACCCCCCAGACGATCCGCAACTGGATCAAGAGCGGCGCGCTGCCGGCGATCAAAGTCGGCCACGTCTATCGGCTCAAGCGCGAGGACGTCGATGCGCTCTTCGACCGCCACCGCGGCGAAACAGGGCCCCTGGGCACCCACCGCGACCTCTGGGCTCCAGAGACGTTGGGCGCGCCATTCCGCCCCAACGAGGCCACGCCCCAGCCCTCGATCTGGGACGGCACGGGCACACCGACACTGGCGCCCCCCAAGCGCCACTAGATGAGTAGTGCCACGGCCGGGGGTGGTGTCGTGGTGTTGAAGGAGTCGTAAGCAGGCAGGTCGAAGTCGGCGGTGCTCACTGTCACCGCCGACCCAAGGGGGGCCTCGATGGACGCCGACCTCGACCTGCTGCTCACAGTTGTTTACTGCATCGCCGATGATTTCCTGCCTAAGCGGCGTCTAACGCGCGCCGGCGGATCAGCGACGCGGAGATCGTCGCATTGTGCGTCGCTCAGGCGATCATGGGGGTCCCGTCCGATTCTCGGTTCGTCGCGGTCGCCGGCAAGCGCCTGCGGCACCTGTTCCCGACGATCCCGACCCGCGATGCGTTGCATAAGCGCCGGCTGCGGCTGTCGGGGCAGATCGAGGCGCTGATCGCGCACTTCGCCCGGCAGAGCCCCGGGTTCTTCGACGATCTGCTGCTGGTCGACTCCACCCCAGTGGAGTGCGCCCGCTCGCGGGAGACGGTCAAGCGCGGCGGCGCCTCCAGCCTCTCCGACGCGCTCACCGACGCCGCCGACTACGGGTACTGCGCCAGCCACAGCCGCTACTTCTTCGGGTTCCGCCTGCACGCCCTGTTCGCCCCGACGGCACCCCGCGCGCGCTCGCGCTGACCTCCCCGAAGATCGACGAGAAGCTCGTCTGCCTGCAAATGGTCGCCCGCTGCGAACGCCAGCCCGGGACGAGCACTCATCCTGATCGGCGATAAGAACTTCCGCGGCAAAGACTTCGAGACCGAACTGGCCAAGCTGGACGCGACGATCATCCGCCCCCGCCGCAAAGACGAGCCCGGCCGCGGACCACACCTCGCGCCAATCCGCCAACGGATCGAGTCGATCTTCCGGACCTGCAAAGACATCCTCACCCTCGAGCGCCACGGCGCGCGCACCCTGCGCAACCTCCGCGTCCGCCTCTGCGCCCGCTTCGCCGCACTCGCCGCCGCCGTCGCACTCAACCACCAACTCGGCCGCCCCACCCGCAGCCTCGCCTGCTACACCGCCTAAACCCGTGGCACTACTCATCTAGCCACGCAGCCGTGGCTCGCCACGCCCGAAGACGAGGGCGTCTGGATGTGGCGACCATCCGGTCGCCACATATGCAAGAAGCGCCAGTATCCGGGAGGACTGTCGTCGAAGGATCCTTCCTACCTCGAACTATCCAGCGCCCCTCGCTACTCAGGACGTAAACCCAGCTAGGACTCTAAGAATACTGCCCCAGAAGCCGCTCTAACTAAGCTGTGCGCCGAGCACGAGCCCGTGGGCGAGCCTGGCCGGCCTCATCTTCGGCCGCAACCGCCACCGCAAGCACCTCGGCAGCGCTTGCCATCTCTTCATAGGCACGCGCGACCTCGAGCATGTCACGGCCCGCAGCCACCACGGTTAGGCGCGTGACCGCCTCATCAAAGGCCCGCCAGAGCTCCACGGGGCCACGCCGGCCCGTCCCTGGACGCAGCTCATACGGAGGCTCGCTATCGGCCTTGCGAGCAGGCGGCCACTCAAAGCCCGCAGCGCCGGCAGCCGCACAGACACGCGCCGCCTCGCTCGCACCACGCGCAAGCGAAGCAAGCCGAGCGGCGAAGCCCTGATCCGGCGGGGCCTGCTTGTGCGCCAAGATCGCGCTGCCCCAACCAGCCATCCCATCCTCGAACTGGCTACGCACATCCTTATCGCTGTCAACGGGACTGTTTTTGCTCATTTGGCGAGAATCATAGCTCACCCTGCAGCCGGCGCATCCACGAGGTCACTGAGCATTGCATGGAGCAGCGAGTTCTCGCCACGGTGGCTCTCGCGGGCAGCTTCGACATTGCGCTTGGGGTCAAGTCGAGCCCAAGCGAGTGGATGGCCGGCGGCCTTGGCGATCTGGCCGAGAAAGGCGCGCTGGGCGCGACCATTGCCCTCACGGAACGGATGCACAGCATTGATCTCGGCGTAGTAGTGAGTGAGGCGCTCCACGAACTGCTCGCGGCTCAGGCCACGTAGCAAGTTCTCACCCGCGAGATCGGCGAGCACACGCGTGAGATAGACACCGATGTGCTCGGGCAACGCGAACACGTCCCCACCCTTGCTGATCGGCACGCTACGAAGCTCACCGGCCCACGGATATATCTCAGCGAAGATGTAGCGGTGGGTCGCCCGCAGATGGGGCAGCCCGTAGCCACCGGGGATGAAGCGTCGTTCGAGCTGAGCGATACGGATCACGCTGATCGCCGCCTCCCGTTCGGCAAGCTCGGCCGCCTCACGGACGCCGAGACGATTGCGCAGAACCTCGGTGCCCGGATAGAGGTAGGGGTCGGCGGTCATCTGACCCGAACGTATCCTGTTCGCGCGCAGGCGTGCACGCTCGCGTCGTTGGCGTCTTACGCACGCGCTGGCGTGAGCAACCCGTCGAGTGGCTCGCCGGCGCCGATCAGCCGCACCGCGTCCTCAAGCTGCGCGTCAGAGAGCTCTCCGTCTGCCCACTGGTTCAGCAGCGCCTCGCCGACACCGGGGTCAAGGCCCTCGGCTCGGACAGAGGCGAGGGCGTTTTGCACCGCTTGGACGCGCGTGGTCACTCTCACATTCTAGATCCTCAGAGAGCGTCTCGCGCACGACGGGCGATCCGTTGCGCGAGGTGCGGTGCCGGGCCCTCCGGATGTTCGCACGCTGCGCGTGCGGGTGGTCGGGCCAACGGCCCCGCACCCGGCAGGGCCTCCCCGAAAGGAGCGCCATGAGCACCTCCTCCCCACCACGTACCACCACGCCGCCCAGACGACGCGCCGCCAGCCAAACCAATCGGGCGAGAGCCACGCTTGGCCGCTACACCGACCCGCAGGGTACTGAGCGCGAGCTCGTCTGCCGTCCCGGCAGCGGCGGAAGCGTGCTCGTGATCGACAGGCTCATGCAGACGCTCACAGATCAGCGGCTGGTAGCGCACCTCGCCGCAGACGAGCCCGCGGAGAACGCGGCGATCGTGTGTGAGCTTTACCTCGGCGACGAGCACCGCCGCGCCCGGCTCCTCACGCCGCGAGATTTCAAGACGGCGCCGCTGCCCGACCGCGAAACGCACACTCACGCTGTTACAGGTGACAGTGGCGCAGGAGTTGAGGACGCACTGGCGGCAGGCGGGAAGCAGCTGGTCGACCGGGGAGGCTGTCCTTATCGGTTGGAGTGGGCATACACCGGCATGTCGATCCCCGAGCTGCGCTGGTGGCGCACCGCGCCGACGTCGGATGAGAGCTGCGCATCAGCCGGGGGCGATGTGGCATCCCGGGTAGTCAGCGTCCGCGACGTTGTTGGCCGTCTGGAGAGCTATGAGCCCGTGCGCGCCATCACCGCCAAGGCGCTTGCAGCTCACGCAGATGCCGAGGACGTCTCGATCACGACCCTGCGGGCGGAGCTCGCCCGCCTGGACGCAAGTCCTCATGTCCTCAACCGCGGGCTGCGCGAAGCGGTGCTGGCCGCCGTCAGGCAGCAGGGCCTGAGCATGAGCGAGATCGCGCTGCGCTGTGGGCGCGTGAAGCGAGATGGTGGGGGCAGGCTCAGCGGTGAGACCAGCTGGCTGGCACGGCGCATAGGCGTGATGCCCGAGGGTGGAGGCACTGCCCCCACCCCCTGGATTCACAGTGAAACCCTTGCGCTCATCGGTTGGCAAGGCCTGGGAGTCGCCCCCAGAGAGCTCGAATGATCCTGGCGTTCCGCTCAAGCGCTGGCGGTGGATGAATCGTTTGTTGGGGGCCACACCCTTCCCCCGCTGCAAGGCCCTTTTGGGCTCAAGCAATTGAGGGCCTCCCGCCTGGCGGCGGGAGTAGGGCTGGTCACATTGTCAATTGCTTGACAGCTCCTCCAGGGCGTGGCTTTGGGCCGCTCATGGCGGCTGCGCCGCACACGAACAGCAAAGGCGAACAGCAGCCCGTGTTGCTCACAACCCAAGGAGGATCGATGCCCAGCCCAAGCACATATTCACACTCATCACGCAAACCCACTCCACGTCAGCTCCGCTATCTGCGCGACCTGGCCGAGCAGACCGGGACGACCTTCACAAACCCCACGAGCTTCGGCGAGGCAGGGCGGCTCATCGATGAGATGAAGAACCGCAAGCGGACCCCGCGCGCAGAGATCCGGCGCGAGCGCCAAGCGGTCTCCCGCGATATGGCAACCAAGCGAGGAGACGACTCACAAGTCACACGGAGAGAGTTAGTCGGATATGGCTCTAACGCCACATGGGCAGGGCACTCCGCGCAAACCTTCCCCGAGCCCAAGCCCTCCAAGCAAGCCTTCCCCGAAGCGAAGCTCCCCGTGCCCACGATGTCCACGCCCTCGCAGCGGTGCAAGGGCAAGCCCCACGCACTCGCCGGCTACCGCGCGGGCCAAGAGCGGCGGCTGATCGTCGTCCAGCGCATCAAAGGAGCGATCCGCGTGGGCGACCTGCCAGCGACTGGCAACGGCGGGCGCTACCTCATCGCAGACAAACTGGCCACCTGCGGCGAACTGGACGCGCTGCTCTCCGACTACACCAGCCAAATCCACAAGCTCGGAGCGATCCCAGCGAGCCCAGCAGGGGTTCGCTGCACCCTCGCGCGGGCCGCGTAGCCCCGTGACGCGCATCTTGACAGCAATGCGAACATATGTTCGATGGCCGGACGAGCTGAAGACTCGATGCCCCGGCCGCGCGTGCTCATCGCACTCGACAGGGGCGACCTAGACTGGCTGCGCAAACACGCGGCGCAGCTCGCGCCAGTCAGCCTGACGGACGCGCTCCGGATCTGCTTGATAGTCCGCGACCGCGAACCACAGCTGTTGGAGAAGGCCGCGATCAGATGGCTTGGCAGGTTCGCGCTGGAGGCGCCGAAAGTGACGCTCACAGACCTCAGACTCGCGGCCGAGGCCCTCACCACCCTGCCCGCCAACGCGGACGGCGCAATGGAGCGACTCGCCGACATCTGCCGGCGCAATCACCTCCCTGGCTGCTAGCTCCCAATCGGCCGCAGGCCCCCCAGGCCCCACCCCACCTACCCCGCGCTCGGCGCGTCCAGCAGCTCCGGCCCCTCCTCGACGCCGGCTCGGTTCACAGCCGGGTTGGCAGGTCTCGCGGACAGGCGCGAGGCGGGTAGCGTGCGACAGAGCTCGAGCACATCCTCGCCTCCAAGGGACGGGTCAAGCCAAGCGCGCTGATCCTCCTCATCGGCGAGGATGACCGGCATCCGGTCGTGGATCGCGGACGCGACCCGATTCCCAGCGACGCCACAGGTCAGCATCGTGACGCTCTGTATCCACTCGCCACCCACCTTGGCCGGGGTCCACAGCCCAGCGAAGGCGAACAGCTCACCACCATCGACCTGGAAGTAGAAAGGCTGGCGCGGCTCACCACGACGCTCGGGCGCCAACCACTCGAAGTACCCATCGGCGACCATCAACGCGCGACGTGAAGCCTTCGGGATCAGCGCGCGATAGGCGGGCCTGCTTGTCACCGTCTCTACCCGAGCGTTGATCATCTTGTACGAGCCCTTCAGGTCGCTGGCCCACGGCGCCACTAGCCCCCAGCGCAGCAGACGAGCCTCAGGCTCGCCCTCGGGAGCCACAATCGAGAGCACCTCTTCGGTCGGCGCGATGTTGAAGCGCTGGGTACCGGCGCTCCCACGGACCGGCACGCGCAGACGATCGTTGAGCTCTTCGCGGCTCTTGGTGTTCGTGAAGCGCCCACACACCGTCCGAGCGTAGCCGCACGCGCCGCAGATCTCCGGAGGGTTCGGCGCGCTGCCGCGCGACTACACGGACCAGGCAGCAGTCCATCCAGCGCGGGCGCCAGCAGCCCCATAAGTCGCGTCCTGGGGACTAATTATTGCTAAATAGTGCTGTCTTTGCTAATTTGGCCCCTATATGGCGGCCTTACGTGCTGAACACGGTACTGCGTCACGAACCCCAAAGGGGTGGTGGAGGCGGCCGTGACACTCGATCACGAGGACATCGATGCGATCGCCGAGCGCGCCGCACACCGTGTCGTGCAACTCCTTGAGCGGCCTGGCCCGGGGGCCTTCCATCTACTCGACCCAAAGGAGCTCGCGAGAGCGCTGAACGTCTCGCTTGACTACGTCTACGCGCACGCAGCGGACCTCGGCGCGATGCGCCTCGGCGACGGACCAAAGGCGCGGCTGCGCTTTGACCTCGACAGCGCGCAAAGAGCGATGCGGGCGCGCAAGCAGCCCCCCTCAGCCGTCGCAAGCCGCCGGTAAGGTGCTGCCATCAAGCAGATGCCGGAACGCTTGGGGCACGACCCCCAGCGCGACACCGCGAGGTAAGCCCGACGCACACGAACCGAACATCCCGACACGATCCAGGGCACTGATGGCACGGCCCAACACCGGCGAGGTCACGACATGGCCGTGGAAGGACGGCAAGACGATCACCTTCGGCGCGCGGCTCTACGCCTACGGGCGTCGCCACAGGCTGGTCTTCGGCACCAACACCCAGGGCTGGAACGATGTCAGAGCGGAGATCGAGCTCGAGTCGATCTTGCAGCAGATCGAACGCGGCACCTGGCTGCCGCCGCAGGCCAGGACATCGGTGGTGCAGAGCAAGGTTGGGCGCCCTGACGGCCACCAGCCGTTCGGGCCCTTCGCGCGGAAGGTCATCGATGCGAAGAAGAGTCACGGTCTCGACGGGGACACGCTCGATGATCTCGAGTGGAAGCTTGGCTATCTGATCGGGCAATTCGGACCCCTCCAGCTCCTCCAGATCGACGTGGCTAGGACCGATGAGTTCCGCGACGAGCTCGCCAATCGCGCGCGCGTGATCCAGAGGGCGGCAGCTAGAGGCAAGCCGCTGATGGAGACCATCAAGGGCCGAGAAGGGAAGCCCTACAAGCGTCGCAAGCGCCCCCTGTCAAACACGTCGATCAACGCAATCTTGGCCCTGCTCAGCCAGATCATGCAGAGGGCCATGGACTACGGCTACATCGAGCGCAACCCGATGAAGATCGGCGAGCGCAAGGACCGCTTCCTGCCGACGATCAAGCCCGTCAGAACGTTCTTGGAGGTCGATGAGCTGCTCGCGCTGCTGGACGCCGCCCGCGAGCTTGACGCCGCGGCCCGGCAGGACCGGCGCATCGGCCGCCGCGCTTCGCTCGCGACCCTCGCCCTCTCGGGCTTCAGGATCTCCGAGCTGTGCGATATGCGCTGCTCAAGAGTCGATCTCGCCAGAGCACGCTTCAAGCTCCCAGACGCCAAGACAGTCAAGGGCGTGCGCGAAGTGGAGATGACGCTCTGGAACAGAGACGAGCTTGTTCGGCACCGCGAGCAGCGCCTGCGTGATGGCTTCCCGATGGGACCCGACGACCACTTCTTTGGAACCAAGACCGGAGGACGTGGCGACCCCAACCGCTTCAGGGACCGGGTGCTGAACAAGGCCGCCAAGCGCGCCAACGAGCGGCGTGCAAAGCAGGGCTTGGCACCGTTGCCGACGATCACGCCACATTCGCTGCGACGAACCTGGGCAATGCTGGCGGCCCAAGCCGGGCGCGACCCGCACTGGATCTCCGATCAGATCGGCCACACCTCCGCCGCCTTCACCCTCCAGATCTACCAGCAGACCCGCAACCGGCGCCTGACAGACGACGAGCGCCAGGCCATCTGGGAGCTGATGCGATTCGCCGACGAGCCCGCCGAGTGCCCCTTCACCCGCCGCTCGCCCACAGAGCCAACGACCAAATCAAAGCGTAGACGGCAGGGAGTTTAGGCCAGTGAATGGGCCAGTGAGAGATCTAGGCTCATCAGCCACCCCCGGCGACACGCCGCAAGAGAAGGAAAACAAGCCTGTTTCCAGGCAATTCTTACATGGGCCCGCCTGGACTCGAACCAGGGACCTACCGATTATGAGTCGGCAGCTCTAACCAACTGAGCTACGGGCCCGTCTCACGCGAAACGCGAAGCGCCAGACGCTACCAGCGCACCGGCAGGACGCGGCCAGAGCGCTTCAGTGCTTTGATTCGCGCCGCCCCAGCACCGTCCAAGACCAGGGAGTGATCGACATATGGCAGAGCGCGCAGCAATCGTCACGGGAGCATCGAGCGGCATAGGCTTGGCGATAGCAAGGGTGCTGGGCGAAGAAGGCTTTGGGGTCACGATGGCGGCAAGGCGTCCCGAGAAGCTCGAGGCGGCCGTCAAAGGTCTGCGGGATGAAGGCTGGGACGTCCATGGTGTCCCAGCCAACGTCTCCGATGAGGAGGCGATCAAGAGCGTCGTGGGCGCCCATAAGGAGCGCTATGGGCGCCTCGATGTGCTCGTCAACAACGCGGGCGTGGGCGTGGGCGCGACCGTTGGAGAGATCCAGACCAAGCGGCTTGACATGCAGCTGGACATCAACCTGCGCCAGATCGTCATCTTCTACAGAGAATGCCTCGAGATGCTCCAGGCTGCGGGCGCGGAGCACCGCAACGCCCTGGTCGTCAACACCTCCTCGATCTCGGGAAAGAAAGGCGAGCCGTGGTTGTCTGTCTATTCAGCCACCAAGCACGGCGTGGTGGGCTGGACCGAAGCGATGAACAAGGAGCTCGCCAGCCAGGGCATCAAGTCAACCGCTCTGTGTCCTGCCTTCGTCGACACGCCGATGACCGACTTCGCCAAGGAGCATGTCAAAGCCGAGGACATGATCACCCCGCAGGACATCGCGGAGTCGGTGCGCTATCTGCTCAAGACCTCCCCGGCATGCATCGTGCCGGAGATCATGTTCATCAGGCCGGGCGACACTCTGTAGCAGCAGGCTGGCGCTCAGAACGCCTGCCCGGGCGCAGGCGGCGCAGGAAGATCCTCCCCGTCGGCTCCGCCTCACGCGCGTAGGCGCGGGCGCGCGCAGGCGCACGCGTGGCCCGCAATTTTTGATGATCGGCGATGGCCGCTTGCAGGTCCATCACCTCGTCATCGACAAGGCTTGCCTGCAGGTGGGAGATCAGCACCCCCAGCTCCCGGTCACTCGCCCGGCGCGAACGCTTGCCTGCACCGGTGAAGCGATCCCAGGACTTCGCAAAGGCCAGGAAGTCGGTGCGGCCACCCAAGCGATGAGCGGCCATCATCGGGCAGACGCCGCCCTCTTTGTCGACATATGCGCCGATGATGATCGGCTCGCTCTGGACGCCCTCCAGCATCGCTTGGCGAGTGCGCAGGGGCAAGCAATCGATGCTGCGGCGCAGATCCTCGATCACACTGGAGCGCCGCTCACGGCTCTTATGGCGTATTGGCATAGGCTGTGGTGACTCGGGGGGCGAAGCTCGCCGTCAGTCGGAGCGCCCAGCGTAGGGCAATAGGTCGTCTCCGGCAAAGGATTCCCTTCCCCTGAAAGGAAACTTGCGCATGAAGCTTGGTGTTCACATCGGCTACTGGGGCCTGGGCCTGGGCTCACTGGACCAGCTCACCATCGTGCAGGAGGCCGAGAAGTTGGGCTATGACTCGGTTTGGACGGCGGAGGCGTACGGCTCGGACGCCGCGACGGTGCTTGCTTGGCTGGCAGGCCAAACCTCAAAGATCAGGCTGGGGTCGGGCATCTTCCAGATGCCGGGCCGCTCCGCCGCGATGACGGCGATGACCGCCGCGACCATCGACCAGCTCTCCGAGGGGCGGATGATCCTGGGTATCGGCTCTTCGGGGCCACAGGTGGCGGAGGGTTGGCATGGGCAGCGCTTCGCAAAGCAGCTGCAACGCACCAGGGAGTACGTCGCGGTCGTGAGGATGGCTCTGGAGCGGGAGCGGGTCGAATTCCATGGAGAGACGTTGGAGTTGCCGTTGCCGGACGGGCCAGGCAAGGCGCTGAAGCTAACGATTGGGCCTGTGCAGGAGCAGATCCCCATCTACATTGCGGCGATCGGCCCAAAGAACACCGCGCTGGCGGGCGAGATCGCCGATGGCTGGATCCCCACCCTCTTCTCGCCTGAGCACGTCTCCGAGCTCAGGCCGCTGCTCGAAGAGGGCGCCGGGCGGTCTGGTCGGTCACTCGATGGGTTCGACATCGCGCCGACGGTCAACGTGTTCATCACAGACGACCTACAAGGCGCTCGTGATGCGATGAGGCCATTCATCGCGCTCTACGTCGGTGGCATGGGCTCCAGGAAGCAGAACTTCTACAACAACCTCGTGCAGCGCTACGGCTTCGAGGCGGAGGCGAAGACGATCCAGGATCTCTACCTCGAAGGCAAGCGCGAGGAGGCGATGGCCGCGATCCCCGATCGACTGATCGACGCTGTTTCGCTGTGCGGTCCCAGCGATGTCGTACGCGAGCGCCTGGCCATCTACAGGGACGCGGGCGTGGGCACGCTTGGGATCACGCCGCTGGCATTCACGAAGGACGCGCGCCTCGAGCAGCTGCGACTCATCGCGGAGCTGGCAAGCTGAAAGACGCGCCAGCGAAGATCCTGCTGGGCGCCTTCGGCGACCCGGGCCATGCCTTTCCCATGATCGCCCTGGGAAAGGCGCTTGCGGCGAGGGGCAACGACGTCACGCTGCAGACATGGGCGCGCTGGCAAGAGCACGTCGAGGCCGAGGGCATGAGCTTCGTGGCGGCGCCTGAGTACCACGTCTTCCCGAACAGCCCCGAGCCGCTTGGCTTCTATGAGGCGGTGGTTCACGCCACGCTGGACACGCTGCCGATGGTGCAGGCGCTCGAGCCTGACGTCGTGGTGGCCGACATCCTCACCCTGGCGCCAGGGCTGGCGGCCGAGCTGGCAGGAATACCGCTGGCGACGCTCGTCCCGCACGTCTATCCAAACGGCGAGCCACACTTCCCTATCTACTCCTTCGGGGCCAGGCTGCCGAGAACGGGCTTTGGCGAAGCGCTCTGGCGCAGAGCACAGGGACCGGTCATCAGGGGGCTGGAGCAGGGCAGGAAGGAGCTCAACAGCACCCGGGCCCGGCTGGGCCTGCCCGAGCTCAACCATGTCCATGGCGGCACAAGCCAGGAACTCGTCCTTGTGGGCACTTTCCCCCAGCTCGAGTACCCCAGGTCCTGGCAGAGCCACATCCATGTCGTGGGACCGCTGATGTGGGAGCCGCCGGCAGACGATGTCGAGATGCCTCGCTCCGGCGGTCCCGACGAAGAGCCGCTGGTGCTGGTCGCTCCATCCACCTCCCAGGACCCCGACCATCGACTGCTGATCGCCGCACTGCGCGGGCTCAAGGACGCCCCCGTCAGGGTGTTGGCGACCTGGAACAAGCGCTTGCCGCCGACACCGTTACCTGTGCCGGCCAACGCCAAGGTGGTCGACTGGGTCTCCTACTCGAAGACGATGCCCCATTGCGAGGTCGTCGTCTGCCATGCGGGCCATGGCACGCTCGCCAGAGCGCTTGCCAGCGGCTGCGCGGTGGTGGCCTGCCCGGTGGCGGGCGACATGAACGAGAACGCCGCCAGAGTCGACTGGGCGGGAGCGGGCGTGCGCCTCCCCCGTCGCTTCATCACCCCCCGCGGGCTGCGCCTCGCTGTCGAGCGCGCGCTGGGCGAGCAAGACATCCGATCCCGGGCCCACGAGCTCGCCCAATGGGCTCAGGCACACGATGCCGGCGATTCCGCTGCGGCGCTGGTGGAGGGTCTCGCAGAACGAAGTCCCTCAGGTATGTCGAGCAGAGCCGTTCGCTAGCACTCCTATCCGCTCAAAGAAGCTCCCCGGGTGGGGTTCGAACCCACAACCTCTCGATTAACAGTCGAGCGCTCGGCCAGTTGAGCTGCCGGGGACCGAAAAACGGATTCTAAGTGACCTCGTGCCTGGCCGCTGTCGGCGCGAGGGATGTAATCCCCGCCTCCACCTCTGCGTGGCAGTTGGAGCAAAGCAGAAGACACTTGCTCGCCTCGGCTCTCGCAGCCGCTAACGAGCGCGTCACGCCTTGGCTGCTGAGATGAAACGACTTGCTCGCCGGATCTACGTGATGGAAATGCAGCGCTGCCATGCAGCGGTCATATCCACAGTGCACACAGCGACCACCAGCTTCCTCCACGAGGATTTGCTTCACCTTTCGTCGACGCCGGCTCACTGCCTCCCAACGACACCGTTGACAACGATAGTAGCCGCGACCCTCCAGCCAGAACACAGTCAGCCCATGGTGGCGACACGACCCACGTTCTCTCCACCATGAGCTTTCCTGCAGCCTTCGCCGCGCGAGCGGACTGCTCGCCAGTCCACCCTCGCTGCCCAGACGTGCGCAGGCCATAGCGGATTAACCAGTGCCTTACAGTGCTCTGGGCACGGTCCAGCTCGCGGGCCATCGTCGCGATCGACGCGCCAGACTCGATCAAGCGCTCCAACTCCTTGCGTGCGAGACCTCCCCGCGCCGTGTGCTTGTCGCGGTGAGCTGCCTCGAGTCCGTGCTTCTGGACCCAGTAGCCGACGGTCGCTTCACTACGCCCGAAGCGATTTCCTATCTCCGCGAGCGACAAACCCTGGTTCAGTAGTTGCTCCAAAGACTCATAATCTATGTCGCCTATTGTCCGCTTTTGTTCGGACGGAATCAACGAACATCTGTTCGCCTATGGCTAGGCCCCCGTCTCCTCTAACGCCAGCTCCTGGGCAGCGTCAAAGTCGTGCTTGATCTGAGCCCTGCGCTTTGCGAGCTCGTTGACCTCTCCCCCATCCCGAGCCCTCGCGCCGCGGATCTGGCGTTCGATGTGGGCAAGCTCGAGCTGCAGGCGCTGGACCTCGAACATCACGGGCTTGGCCTGTTCGCTGCCTGCCTCCACGACCAGCTCGGCAAGCAACGCCGCCAGCTCCTGGTCCCCTTCATCGAGCCCCGCCAGCGGCTCCTCCAGGTGCCCGCTCAGCAGATGTGTCGCCGTGCGACGCAGCAGCTCGCTCGTGAAGTACTCGTCGATCTCGACCTGCTCGAGCGCCGCGGAACCAAGCTCAGGGGAGGCGATGCAGAGCGCGAGGAAAGTCCGCTCGGTCTCCTCTCTGCGCGCGAGTGTCTGCCTTGCCTGCACGTGAGCGCCTGGCCTATCGGAGCCTGCCGTGGCGTCGGTTGCGCCCTGACCGCGTGTGGCCACAGTCCCAGGCACGCGCCCGGCGGATGGCTGCCCACTTCGGGAGACTGGTTGCCCGCCTCTAGAGGTTTGCCTCTCGCCCGCCTCGAGCAAACGCTCGGCCAGACTGTCGGGCAGCTCCAAGCGACCGGAGACCATCCTGGTCAGCTCCATGCGCATCGCGCTGGGCGGGATCGTCGCGAAGATCGGCCGCAGCTCGTCGATCATCCTGTCTCGGCCCTCGGGACTGGAGTGATCCCCCGCAGCCAGGACGCGCTGCACCTGGAAGCGCACGAACGGCACCGAGCTCTTCGTCGCCGAGCCCATGGCGTCGGGGCCCTCGCGCTGCAACAGCTCGGCTGGATCGGCGCCCCCCGGCATCTCCACCACCCGCAGCTCGAGCTTGCGGGCGCTTGCCATGCGCGCCGCCTTCAACATCGCCTCCTGGCCGGCGCTGTCGGCATCGAGCGCGAGCAGCACGACCGAGGCCATGCGGGCGAGCTCGCCCAGCTGCTCGGCTGTGAGGGCAGTGCCCATGAGACCAACCGCGTTGTGGATGCCCGCCTGGTGCAGCGCGATCACGTCGGTGTATCCCTCGCAGAGGATCACCTCACCTGCCCGAGCGGCGTGTACTCGGGCGAGGTGGGCGCCATAGAGGTGGAGTCCCTTTTTGTAGACCTCGTTATCGGAGGTGTTCAGGTACTTCGGCCCCTGCCCCTCGCTGAGAGTCCGGGCGCCGAAGCCGAGCACTCGGCCGCGGATGTCGGCGAGCGGGAACATGATCCGCGCGCGGAAGCGGTCATACATGCGGCCGTTTTCCCTGGAGCGCTGGACGAGGCCGACCGTGTAGAGCTCCTGCTCAGAGAAGCCGCCCTGCCTGGAGCCGACAAGCACGCGATCCCACGCACTGGGCGCGTAGCCGACGCGAAAGGTCCGCAGCGACTCCTCGGTCAGGCCGCGCTCCTGCAGGTATTCCCTGGCTTTGGATGCCTCCTTGGCCTCCCACAGGCATCGCTCGTAGTAGCCGGTGGTGCGCTCCAGCAACCCCAGCAGCCGCTCCCTGTGCTTGCGCCGCTGCGCCTCGCGCGGATCCTCCTCCTCGCGCTCCAGCTCGACGCCGGAGCGCTCGGCGAGCAGCTCCAGGGCGCCCTTGAAATCGACCCCCTCCGTCTCCTGCACGAACGTGAACAGATCCCCTGAGGCCTGGCAGCCAAAGCAGTAGTAGACCTTCTGGGTCGGGTCGATCCCGAATGAGGGCGTGCGCTCGTCGTGGAAGGGGCAGAGCCCCTCGTAGCGGTTGGGGCCCGCCCGACGCAGCTCGGTACGTGCCGAGACGAGCTCTGCGAAGTCGACCGCATCGCGTACGCGCTCCCGGGACTCCTGGGTGTAGAGAGCCATTTGCCCGGCAACGCTAGCCGCTCAGCGGGCGAAGGCCCGTGGCACCTGCAGCTCGGTGTAGCGATCGATGCAGTAACGGTCTGTCATCCCGGCGAGATAATCGGTGACGCGCTGGGCAAGGTCGGCGGCTTCCGGGGCAGGCAGCTCACCCTCTGCCGTGACAGCCATGTCGACCCCGGCCCTGGATGGGAGCAGCTCCGGGTGCTCCGCGTAGTGCTCGAAGAGTCGCTGCACGACACTCGAGATCTTCTCGTGCTCGGCTCGGACCGCAGGCCCGAGATAGACCCGCTCGAACATGAACGCCCGCAGCTCTGACATCGCCGCTCCAGCATGCTCGCCCTGGACGATGTCGCCCGCTCGCTGGGAATGCTCGACCATGTCGTGCACGAGTGCGTCGATCCGCTCAGAGCCGCTGTGACCCAGCACGCCGATGGGTCCTGCCGGAAGATCGTCTTCGCGCAGCAGCCCGGCACGCAGTGCGTCGTCGATGTCGTGGTTGATGTAAGCGACTCTGTCGATGATCCGCACGATCCGCCCCTCAAGGGTCTCGGGCAGCGGGGCGCGGCTCGAGTGGCGTGCGATGCCGTCGCGCACCTGCTCAGTGAGATTCAGGCCAATGCCCTCGCGCTCGAGATGCTCGACGATTCTCAGCGAGTGCTCGTAGTGGCGAAAACCAGAGCCAAACCGCTCCTGCAGGCAGCGGTCGAGCACCTCCTCGCCGATGTGCCCGAAGGGCGTATGCCCAAGGTCATGGCCAACACCGATCGCCTCGACGAGGTCCTCGTTGAGCCTCAACGCCCTCGCGACGGTGCGTGAGATTGTGGTGACCTCGAGGGTGTGTGTCAGTCGCGTGCGGTAGTGATCCCCCCTGGGCGCGACGAAGACCTGCGTCTTGTGGCTGAGTCGCCGGAACGCCTTGCAGTGCACAATCCTGTCGCGGTCGCGCTGGAAGGGGGTGCGCAGCTCACAGTCCGCCTCCGCCCGTGCTCTCAGCGCTGGATAGGAACGGGCCGCCAGCGGAGAGAGCATCAGCTCCTCGAGCTCGCGACGGCGGGCGGCAAAGTGGGCCGCCACCTCTTCCTGGCGGTTGGCAACGCTCATCGATTCGATTGTGGCAGCCACCGCGGCTGCCCCGATCCTGCCCTCAGCGCTCTCGATTCCAGTCGTTGCGCAGGGTGAGCTTATGCACCCAATGACGCCAGCTCTGCTGGGTCGCTGGATCCTCGTTGAAGACAGGCGCTGCGCCATGCGGCTCGGAGAGCTGCGACGCAGCAGCCGCGTCGATCGAGAGATCGACCCCATGCTCATGCAGAGAAGCGACGTCCGCCGCCTCCACGAAGCGCAAGCCATGGTTTGGCATGCTGATCACGATGCCGTGGAAGATGTCCTTCTCGAGCGCGCAGACGACGTGGTGCACATTGCCGACCTGCTCACCGCCCGATGCGAGCACGGGCACGCCCTTCTCGAGAACTCCATATGCGATCGGCAGACCCTCGTCCATGCTCATAACGATATAGGCAGTCCGCTGGAGCGCGCCGCAGCCGGCATCAGCCGCAGGTGAGCGTGATGCTCCAGCGTCTCTGAGATCGCACGCTCCACCTGGCCCAGAGCCCGGTCGCCTGCGTCGGGCGCGTCGGCCAGGGGCAGCCCCAGCGCCTCGGTCATGAAGGCATATGCATCGGCACCGATCGCGAAGGAGCCCGCCTCGCACGCTCCGCACACCACGCCACCTGCCGCGCCCGAGAAGCCGATCAGATGCTCGCGCTCCCCGCAACAGGCACATGCTCCCAACTGAGGCGCAAGGCCGGCGGCGAGCAGCAGCTTGAGACGGAACTGCAGCGCCCTCGCCTTGGTCGCACTCTCCGGCTCCTCGTCGAGCAGCGAGAGCTTGCGACACAGGAGGTTGAATACCCCTGGATGGGGCTCCGCCGTCTCGAACAGCCTGCCCACGGCATCGCAGGCACGCGCAGCGGCGTCGAGCGCGTGGCCGTCTGCACGCAAGCGCGGATGACCGTCCACCGTGTGAGCACCAGTCACGGTCAGGAGCTCGCCCCGCCCTTCGTGGAGCTCCAGCTGCACTCGGAAGAATGGCTCGAGCCTGCCACCGAAGCGACTGCGCACGCGCCTTACCCCCTTGGCGATCGCCCCCAGCCGCCCGCGGTGAGGCGTATAGAGGTGCAGGATGCGATCGGCCTCGCCATAGCGCATCGAGCGCAGTACCACAGCCTCGGTCTTGAGCGGTCCAGGCACTAGCTCGGAATTTAGAGCGCGCAGCGGCGGTCAGTCGATCTGTACGCTGCGGACATGCGCTCATCCCCGTTGTGGATTCTGTACAGCCTGGCAATGGCGCTCATCGGCGTGGTGCTGGTCGTGACGACGGGCGGGCGCGCAGGCGTCATCCTGATCATCGGCGGCGTGCTTGGCGCAATCATCCGCTGGTTTCGATTCTCGCGCTAGCCAGCAACGTCCGCTGGCGATCGCCGGATGGCTCAGCGCAGCTCGTTGATGCGGATCAGGTTGCCCGCGGGATCGCGGAAGGCGCAGTCGCGAACCCCGTACGGCTGCTCGGTCGGCTCCTGGACGACATCGGCGCCGCTGGCCTGCAGCCGCGCGAAGGTGCCGTCGAGGTCGGCGGTGGCCAGGACGATGCGGGCGTAGCTGCCCTTGGCCATCATCTCGATGATGGTGCGACGCTCGTCGTCGGTGACGCCAGGGTCGGCGGCCGGCGGCTCCAGGACGATGGACGTGCCGGGCTGGTCAGCGGGGCCGACCGTGATCCAGCGCATCCCGCCGTATCCGACGTCGTTGCGGACCTCGAAGCCGAGGGTGTCGCGATAGAAGGCCAGGGAAGCATCCGGGTCGTCATGCGGGAGAAAGGTCCAGTGAATCGTGAGGTCCATGACGGTCACTCTAGGTGACCTCAGTGACCGGCGCTTCTCGATTCCTGACCGGTCTGGTCACCTGTTTGGCCACGCACGACGGCATCCCCGCGGTCGCGTGCGCCGCGTGGCGGCGGTAGGTGCTGGGCGGCATACCGACCAGCTCGGTGAAGCGACTGCTGAAGGTGCCCAGTGACGAGCAGCCGACCGCGAAACAGACCTCGGTGACGCTGAGGTCGCCACGGCGCAGCAGCGCCATCGCGCGCTCGATGCGCCGCGTCATCAGATAGCTGTACGGCGACTCACCGTAGGCGAGCCGGAACTGGCGGCTGAGGTGCCCGGCCGACATGTGTGCGCCGCGGGCGAGCGCCTCGACGTTCAGCGGCTGTGCGTATTCCCGGTCGATCCGGTCGCGGACACGGCGCAGCCGCGCGAGGTCGCGCAGGTGCTGTGCCGCGACGGGTCCGCTGGTCACCTGCGAGATCGTGCCAGATTCGACTGCATGTAGAGGTGTCCGCGAGGGCCTCGGTCAGGTACTGACGTAGGCCGCGAGATGCTCGCCGGTGAGGGATAATGGGATTCCCTCCCGCCCGGCGACGAGGTCGGCGGGCGTGCCCTCGAAGACGATCTCACCGCCGTCGTGACCGGCGCCGGGGCCAAGGTCGATGATCCAGTCGGCGTGCGCCATGACCGCTTGGTGGTGCTCGATGGCGATGACCGACTTGCCTGAGTTGACGAGCCGGTCGAGCAGATCGAGCAGCTGCTCGACGTCGGCGAGGTGCAGGCCGCTGGTCGGCTCGTCGAGGACGTAGACCTCACCCTTCTCGGCCATGCGGGTGGCCAGCTTGAGCCGCTGCCGCTCACCACCGGACAGCGTGGGGAGCGGCTGACCGAGGCCGAGGTAGCCGAGCCCGACGTCGGTGAGTCGGTTGAGGATGGCGTGCGCGACCGGCGTCTTCGCCTCCCCGGAACCGAAGAACTCCTCGGCCTCGGTCACCGACATCGCAAGCACCTCGCTGATGTCCTTGCCGCCGAACGTGTACCTCAGGACCTCTGCCTGGAAGCGCTTTCCCTCGCATTCCTCGCACAAGGTGGCGACGCCGGCCATCATTGCCAGGTCCGTGTAGATGACGCCAGCGCCGTTGCAGGTCGGACAGGCGCCCTCGGAGTTGGCGCTGAATAGCGCGGGCTTCACACCGTTGGCCTTCGCGAAGGCCTTGCGGATCGGGTCGAGTAGTCCGGTGTAAGTCGCGGGGTTGCTGCGCCGCGAGCCGCGGATCGCAGTCTGGTCCACCGACAGGACCCCGTCGCGCCCAGCCACCGACCCATGAAGCAACGAGCTCTTGCCGGAGCCGGCGACCCCGGTCACCACCACCAGCACGCCGAGCGGGATGTCGACATCGACGTCCCGCAGGTTGTGGGTGCTGGCGCCGCGCACCTCCAGCACACCAGTCCGCGTCCGCAGCGCCTCCTTGAGGACCGCCCTGTCATCGAGATGGCGGCCGGTAATGGTCTCGCTTCCCCGCAACCCCTCGACGTCGCCCTCGAAGACCACCTCGCCACCGGCGCTACCGGCCCCCGGGCCGAGATCGACGACATGGTCGGCGATCGCGATCGTCTCCGGCTTGTGCTCCACGACGAGCACGGTGTTGCCCTTGTCGCGCAGCTGCACCAACAAGTCGTTCATCCGCTGGATGTCGTGGGGGTGCAGCCCGATCGTCGGCTCGTCGAAGACATAGGTGACGTCGGTGAGCGAGGACCCGAGCTGACGGATCATCTTGACGCGCTGTGCCTCGCCGCCCGACAGCGTGCCGGAGGGCCGGTCGAGCGAGAGGTAGCCCAGACCAATCTCCACGAACGATTCGAGACTCAGCTGCAGCGCCGCGAGCAGCGGCGCGACCGAGGGTTCATCCAGACCCTGCACCCACTCGGCGAGGTCGGTGATCTGCAGCGCGCAGGCCTCGGCGATGTTGATCCCCTCGATCTTCGAGGACCGAGCCTCCTTGCTGAGCCGGGTGCCATCGCACTCGGGGCAGGTGGTGAAGGTGACCGCTCGCTCCACGAAGGCGCGGACGTGGGGCTGCAGCGAGTCGAGGTCCCTGGACAGCATCGACTTCTGGATCCTTGGGATCAGCCCCTCGTAGGTCAGGTTGACGCCCTCTACCTTGATCTTGGTCGGCTCCTTGTGGAGGAGGTCGCCCAGCTCCTTCTTTGTGAACTTGCGGATCGGCTTGTCCGGGTCCAAGAACCCGCAGCCGATGAAGATGCGGCCATACCAACCGTCCATGCTGTAGCCGGGGATCGTGAGCGCACCCTCACGCAGCGACTTGGTGTCGTCGTAGAGTTGGGTCAGGTCGATGTCGTTGACCGCGCCCCGGCCCTCGCAGCGCGGGCACATGCCTCCGAGGCGGTTGAACGTCGCTCTCACCGTCTTCTTGCTGCCGCGCTGCACCGTGATCGCACCGCTTGCTCGGACCGAGGGGACGTTGAAGGAATAGGCGTTGGGCGAGCCGATATGCGGCTGCCCGAGTCGGCTGAAAAGGATGCGGAGCATCGCGTTTGCGTCGGTCACAGTGCCGACCGTGGAGCGGGCGTCTGCACCCATCCGCTCCTGGTCGACGATGATCGCGGTCGTCAGGCCCTCGAGTACGTCGACCTCTGGCCGCGCCAGCGTCGGCATGAAACCCTGCACGAAGGCGCTGTAGGTCTCGTTGATCAGTCGCTGGGACTCTGCGGCGATCGTGCCGAACACCAGCGAGCTCTTGCCCGAACCGGAGACGCCGGTGAACACTGTCAGCCGGCGCTTCGGGATCTCGACGCTGATGTCTTTGAGGTTGTTGACGCGCGCGCCGTGCACGCGGATCAGATCGTGGCTATCGGCATCGTGCAGCGCAGGCGAGTGCGTGTCCGTCCTCGTGGCCATGCTCGTCATGGCTCCATGATCATGGGTCCTGAAGCAGCCCGAGGACGTTGCCATCGGGGTCGGTGACAGTGGCCACCAGGCGGCCGCCACCGACGTCGTGCGCGGGCTCCTTCACAGTGGCACCAGCGGCAGTCACCTCGGCCAGCTTCGCCTCGATGTCCGGCACCTGCCAGAAGGCCACCGGCGAGGTCATGCCCTGGGGACCGCCACCCGGCACCAGCCCGATGTGCTGGCCCTCGGCCTCGAAGCCGACGTAGTAGGGCGCATCGTGCTGCGGCGCCATGCCAAGCAGGGCGGCGTACACCGCCTTGGCCGTGGCCAGGTCAGACACGGGGTGCAGCACGGTCTTGATTCCCTGGGTGGAAGAGCCAGTCATGGTCACTCCTGAGGTCGTGGGTCACATGGCGGTCATGCTAGCCGCGGCTCGGTGACCGGAGCTTCTCGATTCCTGATCGGTGGGACTTCTATACTTTTTGAAGTAATGAGTGGTATCACCGTGTACACGACGGACCGCTGCTCGTTCTGCGTGCGAGTCAAGGGGCTCTTGGAGTCCAGGGGTCTGCGGTTCACAGAGATCAATCTCACCCGCGACCCGGACGGGCGTCTGGAGCTCGCCCAGAGGACGGGGATGATGAGCTTCCCCCAGGTGCTCATAGATGGCGATCTGCTCGGTGGCTATGCCGAGGTCCAGGAGGCCGCCGACTCCGGCCGCCTTGCCGAGCTGCTTGCTGCCTGAGCACGCCTGGAGCGCCTCGGCCGAGGCTGGCAGCGCTCGCATACGTAGGTCCCTCGTCCCGCGACGACGAGCTTGACGATCTCCGTTTCGCAGCGCGGGCAGGACTCGTGGGCCCGGCGATGCACAAGAAACTGGTCCTGGAAGGAGCCCATGAACCCGTCGACGTGGCGAAAGTCGTCGATCGTTGCACCTCGTGCCTCGATCCCTGCACTCAGCACCTCGATCAGAGCCTCGCGCAGCCGCGCGTATGCCGGGGCGCTGAGCGAGCCCGCAGGCCTCAGCGGATGGATGCAGGCCTTGAACAGAGCCTCATCGGCGTAGATGTTCCCCACGCCTGCCACTCGGCGCTGATCGAGCAGGAAGGCCTTGATCGGCGCGGTGCGCCCACGTGCAAGCCCCATCAGATGTTCAGCACTGAAGCCCCCATCGAACGGCTCAAGCCCCAGGCGCTGTGCGAAGAACGACTCCACGGCGTCGCTGCCGAGCAGCAGTTGCCCAGTGCCAAAGCGCCTCGGATCCACAATGACCAAGCGGCGCTTGCCGCCCCTACCGCGTTGCCCATCGGTACCGGCGCCGGCACTCGGGCGCCCAAGCCCCAGACGCACGCGCACATGGTCCGGTTCGGGCTGCGGTTCGCAGAGCACCGCACCGGTCATCCGCAGGTGCTGAGCGAGATGCACATCGCCAGAGAGGGTCCACAACAGATACTTGCCTCGCCTGCCCAGCGCTTCGACCCGCCTTCCGCGCAGCGCGTCGGCGAGTTCCGCGGGCGCAAGCGGACTAGACCAGCGCGAGTCCAGGATCTCGATCGACTCCAGCTTGCGTCCCTCCACGATGGGGGCAAGTTGGCGGCGGATCGTCTCAACCTCGGGGAGCTCTGGCATCTCGATCCTCAGCTTAGGAACGACCGGCCCGGCAGGCCATCGGTCTCGATGCCCCTGAGCCATCGCAGGACGCTCGCACCGACGTCGGCGAGGGGCCCCTCGTGGAGACTCGCCGAAGCTCCTCCCGAATCCAGGGAAGATCCACCGAGTGCCCGCCTGCACATCTCGCCGCTCCCGGCCAGCAAGGGCACGTACTCACGGGTGTGGTCGGTGCCAGGGTGATATGGATCCACGCCATGGTCGGCGGTGACGACGAGCAGGTCTTCGCTCCGCAGACGCGGGATCCAGCGGCCGAGCTCTGAGTCGATCTCACGTAGCGCCTCATGGAATCCCTGGGTGTCCTTGCGATGCCCATGGACCTGATCGGTCTCGATGAGGTTGACGAACACGAGCCCCTCTGCAAGCTCATCGATCAGGGCAGCGGTGCTTGCGAGCGCCGCCGCGTTGGTGGCGCCGGGATGGCTTGCGCTAACGCCCCGGCCGGCGAACAGATCGGAGATCTTGCCGACGCCGTGCACCGCTACGCCCGCGTCCTGGAGATCTTGCAAGTAACTCCTTCCAGGCGGATCCAACGCGAAGTCGCGCCGGCCATCGGTGCGGTTGAAGCTCCCCTCCTGACCGGTGAACGGTCGCGCTATCACCCTTCCCACCCCAAGCTCGTCGATCATCACCGACCTCGCCGCAAGGCATGCCTCATAGAGTGCCTGCACGGGCACCCGCTCCACGTGGGCGGCGAGCTGTAGCACCGAGTCCTGTGAGGTGTAGAGAATCAGTGCTCCGCTGCGCAGATGCGCCGGGCCGAACTCCTCGATCGCAGCCACGCCGTTGGCGGGCTCGTTGCAGATCAATTTGTGCCCCGTCGCCTCACAGAGCAGCCTGACCAGATCCTCAGGCAGGCCCTCTGGATAGCTGGGGAGCGCACTGTCGACGACCACCCCCATCAACTCCCAGTGGCCCGCGATTGAATCCTTGCCCGGCCCCAATGGATGCAGAGCGCCGTAGAGCACAGAGCGCACCGGCGCAGGCACACCCTGCAGTGGCAGGATCGCGCCAAGACCCAGCCGTGAGAGCACAGGCACATCCAGGCCACCCACCGCCTTGGCCACGTGAGCGAGCGTGTTCGTGCCCTCGTCGCCATACGCTTCGGCATCGGGCAGGGCGCCCACGCCACACGCGTCGATGACAAGCACGATCGCCCGCCTGCCCCTGACTTCGTTCACGCTCATCCGCCGAGCGTAGAGCAGCCTCGTCCTGCCTCGCAGGTAGGACGTTGCACGTTGCACGGGCAGCTGGAGAGCTCAGCGCAGCGCACGTGGATGGGCCGCAAAATAGACATCCTTCAGTCGCTGGGTGCTCATGTGGATGTAGATCTGGGTCGTTGAGAGATCCGCATGTCCGAGCATCTCTTGCAGCGAGCGCAGGTCACAGCCCCCCGCCAACAGATGGGTTGCGAAGGTGTGGCGCAGAGTATGCGGGCTCATTCTTGCCTCGAGCCCCACGTGGCGAGCGTGTCCCTGAACGATCTTGTAAAGCCCCTGGCGTGTGAGCCCGGCGCCGTTGCGGTTGACGAATAGGTGTTGCTCGCTGCGCATGCCCACCAGCGCCGGGCGCCCACGCCGCTCATAGACACTTAGCGCCGCCACCGCCGCACGGCCCACCGGGACGACCCGCTCCTTGGAGCCCTTGCCACGTGCCCTGAGCATCCCCGCCTGCAGATCGATGTCGGTGCTTTCCAGACCCACCGTCTCTGATATCCGCAGGCCACATCCATACATGACCTCCAGCAGCGCCCGATCTCGCAATGCCCGTGGATCGGTGCCCTTCGGCGCTTCGAGCAGCTTGAAAACCTCGTCGCGCGTGAGCGCCGCAGGCAGACTTCTCTGCTTGGGCGGTCCGCGCAGCTGCGCCGTTGGATCGTGCTCAACGATGCCTTCTCTGCGTAGATGCCTGTAGAAGGAACGCATGCATGCGACCTTGCGCTGCAGCGTGCTCGCCGCCACGGGCCGGTGGCCGGCGTCCGTGCCGGCCAGCATTGAAAGAAACGCCGCCAGATCTCCGTGAGCGGCAGCCGTGGGGGCTACACCCCTGGCCTGCAGGAACTCGCCGAGCTGGAGCAGATCGGAGCGATAGGCCTGCAGCGTGTTGCGCGAGAGACCCCGCTCGAGCTCAAGATAGGCGAGGAAATCCAAGATCAGACGAGATGCACCTCGAACACTGTCCGTCACCGCTTCAGAGCTCAAACGTCAATCCGCTCCCCTCAGGCGGCCTCGCCGGTGCCATCCACCCGGCTCTGCGCATGGGCCACCAGCTCGGCGAGCACCGTACCGCCCGCCAGAGCAGTACCAAAGAACAGCGGATCCTCGACCAGCCCACGTCCCATCGTCTGAGCAGGCAGTCCACTCGCGGCGAATGCGGGCAGGTCGACCGGCGCTCGACGCCAGTCGTGCCTGGCAATGCGAGCCGGACGATCCACATCGAGCTCGAGCTGGGATCTGGTGGACAGCCCCACGCCGAAGACAGCGCCAAGCCCAGCACGCAACTCGGCACCCACCGGCGAGCGCATGCCCGCTGGAAGAGCCACGACGACCGGCTCGAGCAGCAGATCCAGCACCGTCAACGTGTGATGGGAGAAGCCGCGATGACGAGTCCGCGAGTCCCCGGAGGACATACGCGCTGCAAGCAGCGTCTGACAGCCCAGCGCGAGCGCAACGTGAGCGCAATCCAGGGCCGACATACCGCCGTGGCCAAGCGCAGAGCCAGACCCTACGATGCCTGGCCCAGGGCAGCAGACAGCGGCATGCCAGCCCAGCTCGCACAGTCCGTGGTGCAGCGCGCCGGCCGTGGAAACCGCCTCGAGCTCGCCGCCGAACGCCTGGCCGGCGGTGATGTGCCCGGCGAGTAGTCCGCGCTCGCGCAGAATGCGAACCGTACGCGAGTGCCCGCCCGGGAGAGCGCCCCCCTCGGTCTGTACGTATCCCAGCCTGCGTCCTGGCGCCGCCTGCGAAAAGGCCCATGCGACGGCGGCCAGCTGCCCATGCAGGGCCAGCACCGCCACGGGACGCTCCACCGGCAGCGCCACACGCTGGGCATCGATGGGCAGCACGGCATGCTGGATGCTCGTGTAGTTGAGCTTCATCACATCGGATCCAGGCGGACTCTCTCCGCTCAGGCCACGCGTGAGGTTCACGTGAACGATGTCGAAGCCTCCCGATCCGAGTCCCAGGTCCAGTGCCTCGACATTGACGACCACCTCGTCGCCGACGTGAGAACCGCCAACGAGCGAGACGTCTGCGATTGCGCGTCGCAGGGACCGCTCCGCGGATCGATCGGAATGCTCGAGCTCGACCAGCAACTCCTGCTCAGGCCCCTGCACAGGATGCGCCTCGACCACGACGGCCCGGCGCAGCTTCAACACGGCAGCTCCACGACCGGCTGGGACCTCGAATCCATGGTTGGCCTCGGATCGATTAGCGCAACGGCATCGAGCAGGTCGAGGGTGACTTCGAGCAACTGCTCCAGCGCGGCGACAGTGACCCGTTCGCCCGATTGATGGCTGCGCTCGATCCCGTTGGCGAGATTGACCGTGGGAATGCCCTGCGCGATCAGCGCATTCGCATCCGATGTGCTGCCGGTCCCGATGGCCACCGGCTCGCGACCACATGACCGTAGAGCTATTTCCGCCGCGCGAAGGACAGGCTCCCCCGCACCGAGGAGATAGCCCGCGATGGTGCGCTCGACGCGGACATCGACATCGCAGTCGCACTCGGACAGGTTGGCTGCCTCGTACACCTGGTCGATCATCTGGGCGAGCACCTGCTCAGCGTGCTCGTCGTGAAGACTGCGCACCTCGGCGCTCAACGAGCAGTGTTCAGGGACGACATCGATCTCGCTGCCACCTGCGATCGAGGCCAAGTTGACCGTCGTGCTCTCATCCATACGACCATGGGGCATCCTTGTGATCGAGTTGGCGGCGGCAAGGATCGCACTGCGGCCCTCCTCCGGGCGCACCCAGGCATCGGCGCCGACGCCCCGAAACACCGCGTCCATCCGATAGCGGCAGGGCGCACGCGTGACGATCTCACCAATCGGTGCCGCATGATCGAAGACATAGCCGAGCTCACTGTGCAACATCGTGGCGTCGAGCGCGCGTGCACCCGCCTGGGCACGCTCCCCACAGACGGTGAAGAGCAGCTCGATGCCCAGGGGCGGGCCGCCCCCCAGACAGACATGCCGCGCCAGTGCGAGCAGCACCGCGATGGCAGCCTTGTTGTCGGCTCCGAGGATGTCTTTGTTCTGATTTTCCCAGGCGCCATTGTGGAGCACAGGCTCGACGGACGCCTGGAGCGCAGTGGTATCCATGTGCGCACAGAGCAAGATGCTCGGCGCCGTGGAAGAACCATCCCGGGCAGGAATATGTGCGAGCAGGTTGCCGCACTCCGAGCCCACCCTCCTCGCGACATTGTCCTCCAGCGTCTGTACGCCTAGGGCGCGCAGCTCCGCCTCGATCCGTTGTGCGCAAGACCGCTCCTGCCCCGAAGGGCTCTGGATCCGACAGAGCTCGGCAAAGGTCCCGCTGAGGTATCCACGCTCGTGTGCGCCAAGTCGCGATGTTCTGCTCCCGTCGAGCACGCTTGAGAGTTGTGGAGGCGTCACTGCAGAGGGGCGAGCGCTTGTGGTGGATCGAGCTCGCCGGCGCCCTCTCGACCGGCGGCCCGCTCCAACGCGGCGCCAATGAAGCCCCAGAAGAGCGGTGCGGGACGCTCTGGACGGGACTTGAGCTCAGGATGAAATTGAGAGGCGAGGAAGAACGGGTGCCCGTCGAGCTCGATCACCTCTACCAGCCGCTCGTCAGGCGAGGTCCCCGTGACACACAGACCCGCACTCTCCAGGCGCTTACGCAGGAGGTTGTTCACCTCGTAGCGATGGCGATGGCGCTCATAGATCACAGCCTCACCGTAGATCTCCCTCGCCCTGGAGCCGTCATGCAGCTTGATCGGGTCCGCCCCGAGGCGCATCGTGCCGCCGAGATCGGCGACCTCCTTCTGCTCAGGCAGCAGGTCGATGACGGGATAGGGAGTCTCGATGTCGAACTCGGTGGAGTTCGCACCCTGCATGCCCGCCACATGCCTGGCGAACTCCGCCACCGCGATCTGCATCCCGAGGCAGATTCCCAAGTAGGGGATCTGCCCCTCGCGGGCGAGCCGCGCAGCAGCGATCTTGCCCTCGATGCCCCGCCCGCCGAAGCCGCCAGGGATCAGGATGCCATCGGCGAGGTCGAGCATCTCCAGCGGGTCTGGATCTCCATCGCGCTCGCGACCTGGCTCCAAACGCTCGGAGTCGACCCAGTCGATCTGGACCGAAGCCCCCTGCAGACAGGCCGCATGTCGCAGCGCTTCACAAACCGATAGATAAGCGTCCTCCAACTGGACGTACTTGCCAACCAGGGCTATCCGGACGGTCCGCTGCGCACGCTGGGCTCGTTCGATCGGCTCACGCCAGCTCGAGAGCTCGGGGGCTGGAGCGTCACAGCCGAAGTGCTCGAGCACGAAGCCGTCAACACCCTGCTCGTGGAATACGAGTGGGACCTCATAGATGTTCTTTACGTCGCGCGCGGAGATGATCGCGCTAGCGGGCAGGCTTGCGAAGAGCGCGATCTTCTGACGGATCTCGAGAGAGAGAGGGCCCTCCGAGCGGCACATGAGCATGTCCGGCGCAATGCCGATCCGGCGCAGCTCGTTGACGGAGTGCTGGGTCGGCTTGGTCTTCAGCTCTCCAGCGTGGCCGATATAAGGGACAAGCGTCAGATGGATGAACATGCAGCGACGCCGCCCCACATCCACCGGAAACTGTCTGATCGCCTCGAGAAATGGGAGCGACTCGATATCCCCCACCGTGCCGCCGATCTCCGTGATGACGAAGTCGACGTCGGCGGACTCGGCGATCAGTGCGATGCGCTGCTTGATCTCATCCGTTATGTGGGGCACCACCTGGACCGTGCCCCCCAGATAGTCGCCCCTGCGCTCGCGACGGATCACCGTGTCATAGATCCCTCCCGCCGTGACGTTGGAAGCACGACTGGTGTTCGCATCTGTGAACCGCTCGTAATGGCCGAGGTCGAGGTCGGTCTCGGCGCCGTCCTCGGTCACGAAGACCTCGCCGTGTTGATAGGGCGACATCGTGCCCGGATCGACATTGATGTAGGGGTCGAACTTCTGCAGGCCCACCGTGAGGCCGCGGGAAACCAGCAACCGGCCGATCGAAGCGGCGGCGATGCCCTTACCCAACGAGGAGACCACCCCACCGGTCACAAATATGAACCTGGTCTTGGCCGGCGCTTGGGCGTGACGGTCAGAATGGCTCGGAGTCATGAAGGCCTTCCCCAAGAGTCTAGTTCGCGCAGCCCTGGCGTCCGTTCGACGAGCTCGGAGATCGACCGCAGCTCGCCATAGAGCGTGATCGTGGCGAGCAACACCAACGCGACGATCTGGCCCGTGGCCGAGAGAGTCAACACGAGCCACAGGCCCGCCAGTCCTCCGAGCAGATTCGCGCCGGTGTCGCCGAGCATCGCCCGTTCACGTAGGTCGTAGAGACCGGCCACCAGCGCGGCGCCCGCGAAGAGCCCCAACGACCACAGAGGGCGCAACTGCATCGAGCCCACCTCGAGCCCTGCACCCAACAGGACGAATGCCTTGGTCGAGCGACCAGGACGCAGGTCGAGCAAGTTGAAGACATTGGTGGCAAGCATGAGGACCGCGGTCGCCAGCAACCAGCGTCCAGTGCTCAGGCCCATGAAGCTCATGGCCAGCAGCCCCAGCCCAAGGGAGCCGAAGGCCTTCACGGCGCCGGTCGAGAGCTCTCCCCTGAGTACCGCAGCGCCATGTCCACGCAGGCCTCGAGGAGCTGAGAGCCCCGAGCCGCCGGAACCCAGGAGATCGTCGATCAAGCCCAGAAGCGCGACGCCGAGAACATATGCAACGATCGCTAGCAGCTCGGGGTGAAAGATGCCGACATGGGCGATCCGTTCCAGGAGCAGAAGGGGACCCAGGACGAGCAGCGCCACCGCCACATCCAGCACTCCGAGGGGAAACGGCAGCGAACGCTCACGGTAGTTGAGCTGAACGTGCCCGCCCTCGCTGAGGGCGCGCAGCGCCGCGGGCGCCAAGGCGAGCGCGATGGCGATTGAGAGGAAGAGCGGTAGGGCGTGCACGTCGGGAACCTAGCGGTGGCAGCGGACGTGGGAATTTCGAGGCCACCCCATGTGGCAGCAATGCATCCGCGGTCTGCTTGATGCCCCAGGCTCCGTGTGCCCCGGTGAGCGCGAACGCCAGCGCCGCCCGGCCCGCGACGGTGTTCAGATCGTCAACACTCGACAGCCTCTCGCTCTTATACCAAGGGACCTGCGAGGGATCGGTGGAGGTGAGCTCCACGCCCACCGAGCTCGCGCCCGCCGCCGTGATGCCGCTGAGCAGGCCGGAGGCGAATTCATCTGTCTGCCTCATCTGCTCAGAGGTGAGGCCAGACGGGACCTCACGCTCGATGACGACACCATCCAAGCGCCCGAACTGGCCGTCGAATGAGCTCAGCAGACGTGTCTGGATACGATTCAACAGCGCTCCACCACCGAGCAGTTGAATGCCCATTCGGGCACCGAACGGCCTCAGCAGCGTTTGGTCTGTGTCGAGCGCGGTATACCGCGTGCCCGTGGCTTCTTGCGCGATGGCGCCAAGTTCCAGCGGCTCGCGCACGCTCACTACCACCGTCAGATTCCCGCCGGCTTCCTCCACCGCTTCGCGTACCAGCTGATTGGTCGCTTCGGAGGAGTTGCCGAGGAACACCAGTCCGATGTCATCGCCGCTGAGAACGTCGTGAACCGCCAGCGGATAGAGATCGCCGTTGAGTGTTTCTTCGCGCCCCAGCTGTTCGCGCAGCTTCGCGTTCTGTGCCTGCGCACCGCTGACGTCGGCGTTGAGATCGCGCACGATGCCGTTCTTTGCCGAGGAGACGAGGTTGGAATCGCCGATGGCAACGCCGAGGAGCACTCCCACCGTCAAGGCGAGCAGCACAGCCGCGAGCGAGAGCGCGTGATAACGGAAGTCGAGCATCGAAGCGTTCAGCCACCGACGCCGAGCAGCAGTTTGAGCTTCAGCCACAGCAGATCGGCGACATCTCTCAGAGCGGGCGTCATCAAGATCACGGCGCCCATGGCGATCAGACCGGCGGCGATGACGATCATCAGCGGTGCGATGCCGGGGCGCGGCCGGTAGAGACGGCTGACCCCCTTGGCGTCGACGAGGATCTCCCCGACGCGCAGGCGCGTCAGGAACGTCGAGGACATACCAGACCTGTTGCGATCCAGGAACTCCACGAGGTTGAACTGCGAACCGACGGAGACGATCAGTCTCGCCCCCTTCTCAGCCGCGATCAATAGCGCGACATCCTGACTGGTGCCCGGCGCGGGCACCAGCTTGAATGGGACTCCCAGACGCTGCAGACGCTCCCTGCCGGGCGCCTGGCCGTCGGGGTAGGAGTGGACCACCAGCTCCGCCGAGCCTTTGAGGGCCTCTTCGCCCGCGGAGTCCATGTCGCCGATGATCATGTCCGGGCGCAAGCCGGCCTCCAGCAGCGCGTCTGCCGCGCCGTCGACAGCCACCAGAACCGGGTGCATGTCCCTGATGAAGGGTCTCAGGGCTCGCAGATCGCGTTGGTGATCGACGCCCCTGGCCACGACGAGAGCAGAGCGGTCACGAAAGTCGGTGCGAAATCGGGGGAGCTCGATCCTGCCGGCCAGCAGCTCGCGCTCCTCGCGCATGTGAGCGATGGTGTTGTGGGCGAAGCGCTCGAGAGCCTCGTCGATCTCATGCCTGCGAGCGTCGCTCTCGAGGCGTATGCGCTCCATGTCCAGCAGCTCCCCCCGCGCGAGCAGATGCTCCCCCCGCAGCACGTCGGCGCCGCGCACAGTCAGGAGCTCCCCGTCGGCGGCCGCGTCAAAGAGCGAGTCATCCGGAAGGTCCAGGAGCAAGATGCCCGCTTCGACCAGCAGCTGGGGTCCGAGGTTGGGGTAGGAGCTGCTCAGGGAGGCGCGGCAGTTGAGCACCACGCCGGCGCCCGCGGCGATCAGCTCCTCAGCCGAGACGCGATCGATGCCAAGGTGATCGATGATGGCGATCTCGCCCCGGGCCATGTGCTTGACGAGCACCTTGGTCCGCCGGCCGCGGCGCGCGCGCCCGGTGACGATCTTTGCCGGGGAGCTCTGGACATCTGAGTGGAGGGCTCCTGGCGGCTGCTTGGTCGCGGCCATCGCTCAGCGAGGGTAACGGCCCTGCGCCTGCTGCGCAGTGCCTGTGGGCGCCCGATCTCATGCGTTCAAGCCGCCTTGCGCAACTCGAGGGCATGCTTGCGGGCGGCCGCATCACGCTCCGGCGCTCCCAGCATTCGCACCAGCTCGGAGACCACATCGGGCTCCGCGAGCTGCAGGACCGAGGCGCTCGTGAGCTTGGCTGTGGTGTCCTTGACGATCGAGAAATGGCGGCTTGCCAACGAAGCGATCTGGGGTAGATGCGTGATGCACAGCACCTGTCGTGCCAGACCCAGGTCCCTGAGACGCTCGCCGACCGCTCGCGCCGTCTGGCCGCCGATCCCGGCGTCGATCTCATCGAAGACCAGAACGGCGCGCGAAGTCGCCACGGCCCCCGGGTGATCGGTAGCCTGCCCAGCCGCTGCAGGAGGTCTGTCAACCGCGCCCTGTGCGCAGGCGGTGCTCACGGCGAGCATCACACGGGAGAGCTCTCCCCCTGAGGCGATCTCGCGCAGCGGAGCCGCAGCAACGCCGGGATTCGCGGCGAGCATGAACTCAACTGCGTCGCTGCCGGTCCGGGAGAGCTCATGCTCGGTGAGCTTCACCTCGAAGGTGGCGTCGGGCATCGCAAGCGCCGCCAGTTGCTCGCGTACGGCGCTCGCCAGCGGCTGGGCCACACGCGAACGCGCACTGTGCAGCGCCCGACGATCCTCCCCGAGCCTGGCATCGGCCTCGTGCAGGCAACGCGCAACCTGTTCGCGGGCGGACTCCACGCCACCGAGCTCCTCGCGACGTGCACGAGCGTGCTCGGCATGGTCGAGTACGCCCTCGATCGATCCGCCATGCCTGCGCATCAGCCGCTCCAACACCGATAGCCGCTCCTCCACGACCAGCAGCTCACCGCCTTCGTCCTCCAGCCGCTCTCGATGGCGGTGCAGCTCCTCAGCCAGGTCTCGAGCCTCGATCACCAGCGATCGCGAGCGCTCGGCCATCTGCTGAAGCTCGCTGCCCAGATCTGCCACCGCATCCAATTGCGCGGTGGCCTCGGCTGCCAGCTGCGCAGCTCCTGGAAGCTCGAGGTCCTCAGGTGAGAGCGCCTGCGCTGCGCCTGACAGAGCTCGTTGCAACGCATCGGCTCGACGCAGCCGCTCGCGCTTGGCGAGCAGCTCGGCGTGCTCGTCCAGACCAGGAGACGCCTGATCAATCTGGCTCAACTCGAGCTCCAGCAACTCGAGCTCGCGATCCCGCGCGCTCGCGAGCTCGTCGAGGCGCTCGAGCTCGGCCCGCAGCCCACTCGCTTCGCGCAGTGTGGCTGCGAACCGCTCACGCCGCTCCAGATGCTCATCTCCGCAGAGCTCATCGAGGATCTGCAGCTGCACGGCCGAGAGGGTGAGCTTGCGGTGCTCGTGCTGCCCGTAGAAGACGATCAGCTCCTGCGCCGCCTCGCGTAGATCGCCGACGCTGACCGTGCGGCCATTCAGGTAAGCCCGCGTACGGCCGTCGGCGCCGACTCTGCGAGCGAGCACCAGCTCGCGCATATGCCCGGTGCTGTCGACCGCGCAAGCTGCGGGTAGACGTGGCTGCACACCCTCGCCCAGCAGAAAGGTCCCCTCGACATAGGCCTCATCGGCTCCAGGTCGGACGATGCCGCGTCTGGGACGTCCGCCGAGGAGCAGATCGAGCGCGTGGGCGAGCACTGTCTTGCCCGCACCCGTCTCCCCGGTGAGGACGTTCAAAGACGGCGAGAGCCGCAGCTCGGCCCGCTCGATCAAGAGCAGATTCTCAACACGGAGCTCTGAAAGCATCCCCGCATCTGTAGCAACGTCCCCCGACGGATCCCAATGAGGGGATAATCTGTGAGCACTCAGTGCAAGCGACGCGACAGATCCCTGGCGTCGCACCTCCTCCGCAAAATGGCATGGCTGCCCGCGACCATCATCGTTCAGCTCCCGGAGCTCAAGAGGGCGTGGCTCAGGCCACCCCGGATCGCTGCCTCTCCGAGCCACTGTTGCGGGAGCGAATCGACGAGGAGGTCAACAGGGCCTCACGCCATGGCACGCCGCTGAGCTGCCTGCTCGTCGACATCGAGGACCTGGAGCAGCTAGCCCAGATGCACGGCGAAGAGCTCTCTCAGCGGGCATTCACATACGCGAGCAGGGCCCTCTGCCAGGAGCTGCGGCGCTTTGATCGCGTGGGCCGCGTCGGGACCGGCGAGTTGCTGGTCGTGCTTCCGGGAGCCGACTGCCGGCGCGGGGAGATCGTGGCCAGACGCGCCCTCGCCCGCTTGCGAGCTATCAAGGTCGAGGCTGCGGGTACGCGGCAGGGGTTACGGGTGTCGGTGGGAATTGCGGCGTGGCGCGAGGGTCAGACCGCCGAGCAGTTGGTCGCACAGACCCAGGCGGCGGCGCCGGACGAACGGCTAGGTTTGACGGATGCTTTCAGGATCTGAGCTGTGGCTCCTGCGCCTCATGGCCGATCGCGGCCTGGCGTTGCTGGACGCTGACAGCCTGCTGATGGTGATCGAGGAGCGAGGCGAGCTGCGGGTCGCGGCCTCCAGCGGCGAAGCATCCGTGCTGCTGAGCATCCTGCCCGTGGAGGGCAGCGCTTTGGGGGCCCTGTATCGTGCGAGACAGTCTGTGACGCTTGAGCGCCCGCGCGGCCAGGAAGCCGCCTGGCTGCACGAGCTTGGCATCGCGGCACGCTCGGTGCTTGTGGAGCCGCTCAGCATGGAGGGACATGGTGGCGGTCTCGTGATCGCCCTGCGACGCGATCAGAGCTTCCGCGAGCCCGACAAGCAGGCGCTTCGCGCGTTCGCCAAGAGCGTCGCCCAGCGCCTGGCCGCCGAGCGGTCGGTCGAGATCGAGCGGCTTCGATACGGGATGGAGGCCCGCGAGCGCGAGCGTACGCGCTGGGCGCGGGAGATCCATGACGAGACCGTCCAGGGCCTCGGCGCCCTGCGTCTGAGGCTCGCCAACGCACGCGACCAGGGCCGCCCCGAGGATCTCAACGAAGCCGTCGGCTTCGTGTTGGAGGGCCTGGGGCAGGAGATCGACGGCCTGCGCCACCTGATCACAGAGCTTCGTCCCGCGGCATTGGATGACCTGGGCCTTGTCCCGGCGCTGGAGGCGCTCGCGCGTCGAGCCCAGGCCATGGATGCTCTGGAGATCGAGACCAGGATCGAGCTGGAAGGCATGGATGGGCCACGCCGTCTGGACTCGGAGCTGGAGAGCACTCTCTATCGCGTCATCCAGGAGGCGCTCACGAATGTCAGCCGCCACGCCAACGCCACTAAGGCCGTCATCAGCGTCGCCGAGCACAATGGCTCTGTCAGGGCATCTGTTACTGACGACGGAAAGGGACTGCCCGATGCGGGCACGAGTCGCCCACGTACGCCCGGAGACGAACTGAAGGGTGGCTTCGGTGTCTCTGGCATGCGCGAGCGCGCCGAGCTGGTGGGTGGCGAGCTGGAGATGGTGCCCGCGCCGGGCGGCGGTACCACGGTGCAGCTGACGGTCTCATTGGCGGGACGCCCTTCCGTCCCGGTAGAGTCGAGTGCCTGAGCTCCTCGGCTACTCGACCAGCCCCAGGCGCCGAGCGTAGGCGGTTATCTCGGCGCGCGAGGAGAAGCCAAGCTTCTCGATCGCGCGTGCCCGGTATGTCTTGACCGTGCGCTCGGCAACATGCAGCTGATCGGCGATCTCCGGATTGGTGTGCCCCAATGCGATCAGCCTCACCACCTCGCGCTCCCGCTCGCTGAGCGATGGCCCATCCTGAGAGCCATCCTCGCCTGTTGCCATGAGCGCCCCGAGCCGTGGATGCAAATAGTTGCGCCCCGCGACCGCAAGGCGGAACGCCTGCAGCAGCTCCGCCGGCTCAGCCTCCTTGAGCACATAGCTGCGGGCGCCGGCACGCAGCGCCTGACGCGCGTACTCGGGATCCTCGCGCATGGTGAGTATCGCCACGGCGAGTGTCGGATGAGCAACGAAGCATTGAGGCAATGCCCCCAGGCTCGAACCCCCAGGCATCGTGAGATCGAGAGTCAAGAGGTCGGGCTTGTGATTGCGCACTTCGCGGATCGTCGAGGGCACGTCGGCCGCCTCGGCCACAACCCGAAACTCGCCCGCCTGGCGTTCCAACACTGTGCGAATGCCGTCACGAACCACACCATGATCATCGGCGATGATCACATCGATCGGTCGATCCAACCCTGGCGGCCCACCTTCCATGAGGAGACACCGTAGCGGCTCGTCTCGACGTTGCGGCGGTCACACCTCGCGAACCGCCGGGCTGCTCCACTGGAACGACATCGACTGCACCTTAGGGACGACACTATCTGCACCCCGCGCTCGACAGACAAAGCGGCCGGGGCGCTTCATCATTGCCCTCGATGAGCTTTTCATCGTCATCTACCGCGGAGCGGGTGCGCGCTCGGACCTTGAGCAGGCCCAATCGTCTCTCCAGTTGCGCCGACATACCCGAGCCCTCCACGCGCCCGACCTACGATCGGCCCGAGTGCCTGCTCGCCACAGGCCCCACGACGATCTTGATCGCCGGGTCCGACAGCGCCAAGCGCTCCGCGCTCGCGCGAGAGCTTGCGCAGGAGCTGCCCGCGAGCACACGCTTCGACCATGTCCGCGCAGCGCCGGAGCTGTTGGAGCGCGCACCTTTCAGCCGGTTGGTGATGCTCACCGGTGACCTGGACGGTCTGTCCACCGAGTTGACGGTGAGTATGCTCGGCAGGCGCTATCCCGAGCTCCCGGTCCTGGCGTTCGGGCCTGGCAGCGATCTCCCTACCACTGGTGTGCCGGACACAGGCCCGCCGCAGGCCAGGTCTTGGCCTGGCCTGCGTCTGATCGACGCTTGATATCGACGCCTTCGGCGCTCGTCAATCCAGCGTCGTCGTTACATGAGACGCCTTGCAGCGTAATGTCGTCATCGGTGAGGCATAGAGTCCGCGGCCAACAGACGTTTGCTTGGGGTTCACTTTCTCCTGAGCCCGAGTCAGGATGGCGACTTTGTGAGCGTGCTCACATCACAACGGCTACGCAGGATCCTCGTTGCCTATTCGGTAAACGAACTCGGGACCTGGTTCGGCTATATAGCGCTGGCGCTTGGCGTCTACACCCACACACACAGCGCACTCGCCACCGCGGCGCTGTTCATCGCCAGAGGCCTGTTTCCCGCCCTACTCGCACCCGTACTCGTGACCCGCACAGAACGCTCACCGCGGCGCGGCACGCTGACCATCATGTTCTTGCTGGAGGGAGTGACAACAGTCGGGCTTGCCGTGTTGTTGTGGCATTTCGTGCTCGCTGGGGTGCTCGCACTCGTCGCCCTCGACGGCATATTGGCGGTGGCTGCCACAGCGCTCATACGCGCAACGGCAGCTCGCATAGCCACGACGGACATCCCCGACGGTCCGGAGGCACAGAAGGCACGAGAGGTCGCGCAGCGTCAGGTGAGCGCGGCGCTGAACGTCGTGTTCATGACCGCCTTCGCGGTGGGGCCGGCCATCGGGGCTCTGCTGATCAGCGCGCTCGGGGGGCCGCTGACGTTGATCGCCGACGCGGTCACATTCCTGCTCGCCGGCGCGCTCTTGTCTGGCCTGAGCACACAGGTCGAGACGGACGAGGAGCTCTCGGTCCTCGAGCGCCTCAAGACGGCATGGAGACACACAGGCGCCGTGCCGCAGCTGCGAACACTGCTGATCATCGAGGCTTTTGCGATCGCCTCCGTCGCCGCAATCGAGCCAGTAGAGGTGGTGTACGCCAGAACCACACTCGCGGCAGGGAACCTCGGCTACGGCTTGATCGTGGCCATCTGGGGAACGGGCGCGGCGCTAAGCGCCGTCGCGTTCGCCCGCGCATCGCACGAATCGCTGGCCCCCACACTGATCGGCGGCATGTTCCTTCTCGCACTAGCCTGCTTGGGTTACGCTGGAGCGCCCACCCTGGCGCTTGCGTGCTGTGCCGCGTTCGTCGGTGGCATTGGAAACGGGATGCACTACCCATCAGTGATCGCCGTCGTGCAGAAGCTCACCCCCTCTGAGCTGCACGGACGACTGATGAGCGTGGTCGGCTCAATCAACTCGCTCTGCCCGGTCTTTGGCTTCCTCATCGGGGGACCAATCGCAGCGGCAACATCACCAAGAGACGCGATGCTGACAGCCGGTCTGGCCGGGGTGGCCTTGACTGCGATGTTCCTACGCGTATCGATGAGCGGGTCTGCTCAGCCAAGCATGCAGACCGAGTAGCAACCGCCTTAACAAAAATACCCGAGCTATAGCTCGAGGGAGTGCCAGCGAGGCTCGGAGGTGGATCTTGCTCGCAAGATCCGTCCCGCCGCGCGCAATCGCCGTCGAGCGCGCCAGAAGACCATCAAGGACGACAAGCAATTGGTCGTTAAGGACGACATGTCGATCACCAACCGACTTAGGCCCACGAGGCGCCATCTCGAATGGCTTTACGACACCAGCCAGGTGATAATGCTCGGGGCCGCGATCTTCGTGGCTGCAATCCATACCGAAGCGGCTGATTGGCATCCCCTGGGCCTATTGGCGCTGCTGGTCGTCTTGGCGGCTGTCGGCGAGCGGCTCGAGATCCGGATCGCGAATACGAGCATCTCGGCCTCCTTCTCGGCGCTCGTGCTCGCGATGGCGGTGTTGGGGCCCGGCCCTGCAGTCGTTATGGCGATGGTCGCGATTGTTGTCGACTCGCTTGCCCGCCGTCCACGCCCGGCTATTTGCCTGGCCAATGCCGCCAACTATGCAACCTACACCCTGCTTGGCAGCCTTGCGATTCGTTTCGCGGTGGGCAACATTCGAACCAACCACACCGCAATCTCACACGACGGCACGACCTTCGTGCTGATCCTGTTCGGCATCTGCGTGTGCCTGATGGTCGTGAGCTACGTCCTGATCGCCGTCCAGAAGTGGGCGCTCGAGGGACGACGGCTGATCGCGGAGCTCAGCGAAACGCTCATTCCGATGCTTCCGGGGGTGACCGCCGAGGCGATTCTCGCAGCGCTTCTGCCGCTCGCCTACATCGATCTCGGCTACTCCGCGCTGATCGGCGTCGCGCTCGTGATCTTCATCTTCCAGTACCTCGCGCGCGCGCTGGCGCGCTCGGAGGAGCGCGCCGAGCAGCTCGAGGCCCATTCGATCAGGTTGGCCTCAGCGCAGCTCGGGGTGCTGACGACACTGGTGCAGACGCTCGAGCTTCGCGACCGCATGACCGCGCGCCACGCCGCGGCCGTCGCCCGCTACGCGCGCGAACTCGCCCGCGAACTCGGATGTAACGAGTCAGAGCAGGAGCTCGTCCACACTGCCGGGCTGCTCCATGACATTGGCAAGTTCGCCCTACCCGACCGCATTCTGCATGCAGAGATCCTCTCCGATGAGGACTGGGCCGTGATCAGGCGCCACCCCCAGGATGGAGCGACCTTGGTGGGCCGCCTGGACGGCTACGGGCCGATCGCCGAAGCGATCCTCTACCACCACGAGCACGTCGACGGGAGCGGCTATCCAGCGGGCCTGATCGGAAGCGAGATCCCCTTTTCGTCACGGATCATCGCGATCTGCAGCACCTATGACACGCTCACCGCCAGGCATTCCTACCGCTCGCCGATGACACCAAAGGACGCGATCGCCGAGCTGCGGCGCGTCGCCGGCAGGCAGCTGGACTCCGAACTAGTCGACGTCTTCATCAACATGATCGGGCGCGATGGCCCGGTGACCTTCGCCCACGGCGACGACGCTGACTTCGAGGCCGAGCTGGCCTTCGAGCGCCGGGCACGCGCGCTCGCCCAGCCAACGAGCTAATCACGAGCTGACCAACTCGATTCGACTGAGTGCCGTAGACGCCGCGAAAAGCGACGCCTACGGCCTCCACACTGTTGTCACTGCGTTCGACCTAACCTTTAGGGCCCATTTATAACTCCTGACTCTCGGGGCCGGCAGAGCACCTCGAAGGCCTCCATCCTCATAGCAGGACGACGAGGGTTGAGTAGGTTCTCGCAGGATAGTACCGGGCTTAGACGGTTTGTCCAGGGTTGATGAGTTATGTGCAGGATTCTTCCCATTCCTTCTGATGTTGCGTAGGAGACATTCAGTACGGGTTTGGCCGAGTTGGATCAAAGGTCCACAAAGCTTCGCTTGCGCTCAATCTTTGAACGCAAGGCGCCGATCTCACCGGCATCGGGCGCCACCCGTTGTGGCTCTCAGACACCGCCGAATACATCCCAAAGTCCTGCAACCGCGACCCAAAAGAGCACAATGGCCCTCAATTCCCCACTCCTCCAAGGCGACTCCCGCCCTCAGGGCAACCGCCAGCTGGTGTTCACGAGCTCTCAGGCGGCCCATTACCTAGGGGTCTCACTGGCCACGATCCGCCGCTGGGCGGACGCCGGTCATCTGAGCTGTTACCGGACGCCGGGCGGTCAGCGGCGCTTCTCTCGCGATCAGCTGGACGACTTCACCGCATCCTTGCATCGCGCTGGAAACACTGCGACGCAGTCGGGCTCCCAGGCGGCTTGACGCGCTCAGCGCGCCAATCTGCCGAACTTCGCGCGTAGTCGCCTGTAGAAGGAGAAGCCCTGCAGCTGGGCGATCGTCCCCGCGTCCGGGGCGAAGCGCAGCTTGAGCTTTGCTCCTGGAGAGAGTTCGCCCACCGGGCGACCGTCAACTGAGATGTCGAGCGCCTCGGAGGCGCGGTTCTGAATCGTGAGATGATCGGGCGGCGCCACCACCAGCGCCCGCGCGGTCAAGGAGTGTGGGGCGATGAAGGAGACAAGAAAGCCCTCCACACCCCAGGCCATCACAGGCCCGCCGTTGGCCAGGTTGTAGCCAGTCGAGCCTGCTGGTGTAGCGACGACCAGGCCGTCGCAGCGCACGCTGCCCAGGTCCTCGCCGTCCAACATGTAGGCGATCTCCGCGACCCGCTCTCCCACCTTGCGGTGGATCGCCACGTCGTTGAAGGCCTGCTCGGTGCCACCACCGTTATCGAGCACGATCGCCGGGAGCCGCAGCAGCTCGAAGTCGCCGACCAGAGCTCGGCGGATGCCCTCCTCCACCTCATCCTGCTCGACGGTCGCCAGGAATCCGATTTCGCCAAAGTTGATCGAGAACACCGGCACACCCGCCGGTCCGTAGCGACGCAGCCCGCGCAGGATCGTCCCGTCTCCACCAAGTACGACACACAGCTGCACATCGTCGCTCGGTGGCGCGTCCAGCACGAGCCCAGGCCCAGCCTGCAGGTGGTGCTTGTCCGTCTCCTGCGCATCGAAGCGCAACCTCGTGGAGTGCTCTGCGGCGCAGGCGATCAGCCGCGCGAGTGCCTGCTTTGTCTGGGCGGGACGGCTGTGGGTGAGCACCGTGAACTCGCTCATGGCTCAACCACCCAGGCCATCCCCTCGAGTGCCTTCCCGTCCTGGGCCGATCCGGCGCGTGAGGGCTCTGCGAGCCACAGGAATGTCTCTCTGTTGCCCTTCGGACCCGGGAGCCCGGAGGAGAAGAATCCGAGCACACCATCACCCAGCTCCATCGCACATGCCCCAACGCTCATCAGCGCCTCCCGCCGAGTCCCCGCGTCGCGCACGACGCCTCCCTTGCCGACGCGGGCGGGACCCACCTCGAACTGCGGCTTGACCAGCGCGAGGATGTCGTGCTCGACGTCGACGCAGCTGAGCACCGCGGGGAGGACCTTTGCAAGCCCAATGAAGGAGACATCGATGACGGCGAGGTCGGGCAAGAAGGGAAGCATCTCAGGGAGCAGCGAGCGGGCGTTGGTGCGCTCGAGCACGTGAACTCTGGGGTCCTGGCGAAGACCATAGTCAAGCTGGCCGTAAGCGACGTCCACAGCGATCACCCGAGCAGCACCGTGCTCGAGCAGGCAGTGGCTGAAACCGCCCGTGGAGGCGCCCACATCCAGAGCATGCCTGCCCTGGATGGTGAGCCCCGTGGCGTCGATGGCGTTGGCCAGCTTGATCCCGCCACGCGAGACATAGCGGGGCCGCTCATCGACCGTGACCAGCGTCTCCACATCGATCAGCTCACCGGGCTTTGCCGCGCGGCGACGACCCGACCCGACCAATACCTCCCCCGCCATCACCGACGCAGCCGCGCGAGTGCGCGAAGGGAACAGACCGCGCTCCGCCAGGAGGGTGTCAAGGCGCTGCTTGGGCATCGCTGTGCATCCAACCGTATCCGCTCGCCGGCAGATCCACGGCGCCCAGATGCAGCTCGATCGCCGCGCCGGAGGAAACTGTGTCCAACGTCACAGACACAGAGCCAGTCGCGATGCATGATTCCTATCGACCCGAAGCACAGCAGCATCCCTCCTCCCTCGAAGCGGCCCGCCTCCCCAGCGGGCCGCTTCAACTTTTAAGGACCTGCGAAGGGATTGGCCCGCTGGGCTGGACCTTGGGACCGAGCGTCTCACCCTGGCCACCAAGCACGTGAACGAGCTAAGCGCGCACCGCAGCCGGAGGACGATCGAGGATCGCCGCCGCAATGCGCTCGGCGATGCGCTCGCTCGTGAACCCCACCTCCTCGTGGAGCAAGGAAGGCTTGCCATGAGTCACGTAGCGATCTGGCAGACCCACCCTGAGGATGCGCGGAGCTGAGCCTGCCTCGCTCAGCGTCTCCCAGACCGCCGAGCCGAAGCCACCCGCGAGCACGCCCTCCTCGACAGTCACGAGCAGATCATGCTCGGTCGCCAGCTGGACCATGAGGGCAGCATCGATGGGCTTTGCGAACCTGGCGTCGGCGACCGTCACGAAGATGCCCTGCTCGGCCAACAGATCTGCCGCCTCCAATGCCTTGGTCACGCCTGTTCCATAGCCGATCATCGCCACGCGTCCTCCCCGGCTCTCGTGCGTCGCTCCTTCGCGCAGGACCTCGCCTGTACCGATCGCGATCGGCGTCGGCTCAGCTGGAATCGGGACACCCATCCCCGCGCCGCGCGGATAGCGCAAGGCGACAGGACCATCGTCGTAGAGCAGCGCGGTGCGAAGCATGTGGACGAGCATCGCCTCATCGCGCGGGGCCATCAGGACGATGTGCGGCAGGCATCGCAGGTAGGCGATGTCGAAGACCCCGTGGTGGGTCGGGCCATCGTCTCCCACCAAGCCAGCCCGATCCATCGCGAAGACGACGTTTAGCCTCTGCAGGCAGACGTCATGGACGATCTGGTCGTAGGCCCGCTGCAGGAAGGTCGAGTAGATGGCCGCCACCGGCTTTACGCCTTGCAGAGCCAATCCCGCCGCGAACAGCACTCCCTGTTGCTCGGCGATCCCGACGTCGAAGTAGCGCTCGGGCATCGCCTTTTGCAGGATGTTCAGCCCTGTGCCGGAGTTCATCGCCGCGGTGATCCCGACGACGCGATCGTCGCGCTCGCACTCGCGTACGAGCGCTTCACCGAAGACCTGGGTGTACTGAGGCGGAGGCGGTGCCACCGAGGCGTCGGGCGCGACGCGTGGCGCGGGCGCCCCGTTCTCGATCGACTTGGGCTTCGCGGCATGCCACTGCTCCATGCCCTCCAGACCGCCATCCTCCGCCGGAGCAAAGCCCTTGCCCTTCACGGTCGCGATGTGGACCACGACGGGCCGCTCGGCCGCAAGCGCCTCACGCAGGGCAAAACGCAGCGCTCCCACGTCGTGGCCGTCAATAACGCCCATATAGGCCCAGTCGAGCTCCTCCCACCAGAGCCCAGGGGCCCAGAACGCCTTGATGGACTCCTTGACCTGGGGCCCGAGCCGCTCGAACCTTGCTCCGATGCCACCTGGCAGGCGGCTCAGGCCACCCTCGACTCCCTCTCTTGCATGCCAGAGCTTCGGGTTCAGCCGGATGCGGTTGAAATAGCGTGAGAGAGCGCCCACATTGGGAGCTATCGACATGCCGTTGTCGTTGAGCACGACCACAAGCGGGGTTCCCAACCCACCGGCTTGCCCGATCGCCTCGAAGGCGACGCCGCCCGTCATTGCGCCGTCCCCGATCACCGCCACGACCCTGCCCTCCTGGCCCATGTGACGCAGGCCCTCCTTGATGCCGACGCCATAGCCGACGGAGGTCGATGCGTGTCCCGCGCCCATGATGTCGTGCTCTGACTCCGCGATCGAGCAGAACGGGGCCAGGCCACCGTACTGACGGATCGTATGCAACCGCTCGCGCCGTCCCGTCAGGACCTTGTGGGGATAGGCCTGATGCCCGACGTCCCAGAGGATCTTGTCAGTCGGTGAGCTCAGCACCGAGTGCAGCGCCACGGCAAGCTCGCACGTTCCGAGGTTGGCGCCGAAGTGGCCGCCTATCTCTCCAACGGTGTCGATGATGTGCTCACGTACCTCCTGAGCAAGCTGGACGAGCTCCTCCTCGGAGAACGCGTGCAGATCGGCTGGACCATCGACCAGTTCCAGCAAGGGCCGAGCGCCGGCGCGCGCGCCGTCATCAGGCTCGGCACCGTTACGGGCGCGGCCGACCTCGGCATCGCCATGCTCCTGGACGTCCTTGGGATCGAGCGGTGCATCGCTCATGGGCGCCAGCTTCCGATGATGGTGTAGGTCATGAGCTCCTCATATAGATGAAGTCCATTATCTGATCGAGCTCAACCGGATCTTGCTCTGGGCGAGGAAATGCAAGAGCAGCCTTCTCGAGCGCCTGGCGTGCGGCCTGGTGGGACTCGGCGGCCAGCTCACGTGCGCGGTCCAGCCCGAACTCGCTCACGTACGTGCGCTTGCCATGCCGCTCGTCGCTGCCCCGCGGCTTGCCCAGAGCATCGTCCGTGCCGGTCACATCGAGTATGTCATCGACGATCTGGAACAGCACACCCAACTCCGCCGCAAAATGCCTAAAGGCCATTGTCGCATGTTCCTCGATGCCACCCAAGAGCAATACGCAGATCACCGATGCTCCGATCAGCCGCCCCGTCTTGAGCTCATGCAGACGACGCAGCCCCGCCGGCCCTGGGGCGGCCTCACTTACATCCACGTACTGACCCCCTACCATGCCGCTCACACCAGTGGCCGCCGCCAGCTCGCGTGCCGCCGCGAGCAGCCGCTCCGGCGCGGATCCCTGGTAGGCCAACAGGTGGTGGAACGCCTCAGCGTAGAGACCATCTCCCGCCAGGATCGCGACATCCTCACCGAATGCGACGTGGCACGTCGGCCGCCCACGACGCAGCTCATCGTCATCCATCGCGGGCAGATCGTCGTGAATGAGCGAATAGGTATGGATCAGCTCGATCGCTCCAGCCAGCGGCAGAACCTCGTGGCGGTCCATGCCTACGGCTTCGGCCGTGGCGAGCACCAGTACCGGCCTGATCCGCTTGCCACCGGCCAGCAGCGAGTACCGCATCGCCTCCTCCAGGCCCGCGGTAGAGCTCTCGTTGGAGAAGCGCATCTGCTCGAGGTAGCGCTCAACTTCCTCACGCAGGTGGTCCGGATAGGGCGCGCTCACGGCGTGGGCGCTAGAGAAGCGAATCCTGGCCGGGACGCGGGCCCGTGATCTCAGCACGCGCCATACGCTCCAGCTCGGCGCTGGCCTCGCTCGCCAGCCCCGCACAATCCTCGACCATCGTCGCCGCCGCGTCGGCGGAGAGCTCGCCCGAGCGCAGCTGCTCAGCGGCACGCTCCAGACGAACGATGAGCTCATCCAGCCGCTGCAGCGTCAGCGGCGCATCCGATCCCTTGGCCGGCTCGTTCATGACGGTTGAGAGTCCATTGTCTCTGGATTCTCGCGCACGGAGCGTAAAACCGCCGCGAGCACCCCGTTGACGAACGCGGGAGCCTCGCTGCCACAGAAGGTCTTCGCGCTCTCCACTGCTTCCTCGATGGCCCCCTCCGCAGGGATGGGAGTCTCGGATGGCACGACGCCAGGGTCGAGCATCTCGACCAAGGCGACGCGCATGATGCTGCGCTCCAGCGGCTGGATACGCTGGGCAGACCAGCCATGTGCATGGCGGTCGATGAGTGTGTCGAGCTCCAGCGCCCGATCGGCCACCGCATGGGCGAGCGCAGTGGTGAGCAGCGAAGCGTCGCGACCGAGCGTCTGCTCCAACGGCCGTCCGGTGAGATCGTGCTGATAGACCGCCACAACGGCGGCTCTGCGCTGATCGGAGCGGCGTATCTCAACCGCTCCCACGCGAGCGCGACGGTTGCCTCAGGCGCTCGCATACAGGATGGATCATGCCAACCACGTGGTTGAGCCCTCAGGCACGGGACATGTATTCGCCAGAGCGCGTGTCAACGCGGATGCGTTGGCCGCCGTTGACGAACAGCGGCACTTGGATCGTGGCTCCGGTCTCGAGCGTCGCCGGCTTGGTCCCACCGCCCGAGACGCTGTCGCCTCGCACGCCGGGATCGGTCTCAGTGACCTCCAGGTCGACCGCGCTGGGCAGTTGCATGTCTGCGGGCTCACCGTCGATGAACAGGACATCAACCTCGCTGCTTGGCTTGATCCAGCGCAGGGCATCGGCCACCGCGCTCTGCGGGATCGCAAGCTGCTCATATGACTCGGTGTCCATGAAATGCGCGTCGCTGCCGTCGGCGTAGAGGAACTGCATCCGGCGCGCCTCGGTGTGCACGGACCGGAACTTCTCGCCGGCTTTGAAGGTCCTGTCGATGACCGCGCCATCGGAAGCCCTGCGCAGCTTCGTGCGCACGAACGCACCGCCCTTGCCGGGCTTTACGTGCTGGAACTCGAGGATCTTGAAGATCGTGCCCTCGACCTCGATGTGATTTCCGCTCTTGAATTGATTTGTGCCTAGCACGTATTCAGCTTACCCTTGTTTAGCGTGACCACTACAGCCAAGAAGCCTAGCCGCATGGATCAGTACGTGCGGGTCAGCCGCGTTGCCGGTCGTTCGGGGGAGAGCTTCATCTCCCCCGACCTCCAGCGCGAACAGGGCGCGGCGTGGGCGTCGGCGCGTGGCGTCGAGGTAGTTGCCGTACACCAAGACCTCGACCAGTCGGGCGGGAAGCTGGAGCGTCCGGGCCTGGATGCGCTCATGGAGCGGATCAGATCAGGACAGACGGACGGCGTGATCGTCTCGAAACTGGACCGCCTGAGCCGCTTGGGTGTGGCCGACGCGCTGCGCTTGGTCGAACAGATCACGGAGGCGGGTGGCTCGATCGCGGCGCTCGACCTCGGGCTCGATCCGACAACGCCGTTTGGCGAGTTCGGCATGACGATCATGCTCGCGCTCGCGCGCATGGAACGCCGCCGCATGAGCGAGGCGTGGGAGCACGCCAAGACGCGGGCGCTCGATCGCGGCGCTCGGATGGGACCAACGCCGTTCGGCTACACGCGGACTGACGACGGGCTGCTTGTGCCGCATCCGAAGTGGGCGCGAGTCGTGACAAGAGCGTTCAAGCTCGCCGCAGACGGTGGCGTCGACGCGACGCTCGCGTACCTGCGCAACCAAGTTCCTGCGTACCCCTCGGATAGTCAGCCAGGCGTTCGTCGCAAGCGCAGCGCCGATCATCGGACCTGGAATGCCTTTACCGTGCGGCGGCTGCTACGCAACCGTAGCTACCTGGGCGAGACGCACTATGGCGACCGCTTGGTGCGGGATTCGCACTCGGCGCTCGTGGACCGGGTGACGTTCGAGCGGGCGCACCCCGGCGACGAGAAGCCGCAGCGCCGTCCCGCTGCTGTGTTCCCGTTGAGCGGGTTCGCCACCTGCGCCAACTGCGGCGAGTTCTTGATCGGCGCGAGAGCAGGCGGAGGCGGAGGGCGCGGGCTGCGCACGTATCGCTGCCGCGCGTCGCTGGCGAGCTGGAAGGGCGAGCGCTGCGACTCGCCTACGAACATCATGGCCGACCGCCTGGAGAGCTACGTCGTGGAACAGCTCAAGCAGGCATACGAACAGGCGGGCACGTCCGGGCTCGCAGCCAGCGTCGCGGACACGGGGAGCACCTTCGAGGACGTTCAGGGCGAGCTGGAGGCGGCGGAGCGCGAGCTGGAGCGGTTCGCCGCCGACCCGACTGCAGCGGAGCTGCTTGGACAGGCCGCATGGACAGCGGCTCTGCGCACACGAACCGAACGCGCCGAAGCTGCGCGAGTGGAGTACCGCGAGCACGTTGACACGATGCGCGCGTCCGAGATCGTCATACCGCCGATCGAGCTGCTTGACAGCCTCGCGCCCGAGGAGCTGAGGACCGTGCTACGCAGCGTCTTTCAGACCGTCCGTGTTGGCCGCGGTCGTGCGCGCGGCCGCGGCCCGATGGCTGAGCGTGTCGAGCTGGTCTTTCATGGCGAACCGTCGTCCGGGGTAGCGCCGCTCGAGGACGCCACATAGCGCCCGCTCCAATCGTTCGCGGGCCTCTTGGGGCATGGGCCGCGCCTCGAAGGTCGCTGCGACGAGACGAGGCGCGTAGCGACCGGGACGACTCGATTTTTGTGCTGAGCTGCGCGACCTCACACATGTACTGACCCACAAGCGCAGAAACCGGCCAACGAGTTTGATCGGCGCCGGGCACACCGTGGGTAACGTGACTTCCGCCCGCTCGCTCTCGTGTCAGCGCTGAGGCCGGGTCGTCAACCGGAGGCCGGGAGTAATTGGAGCCGACGAAGGCGAAATCGCTCGCCTCGAATCGCCGCTGCTCCAGGGTTCATGATGTGGCTATGAATCCTCAGATCGCGGCAGCCCTGATCGCCGTCGGCGGTGCCGCAATTGGCGTCGCCGGTGTAGTCGTCAGTGTCTTCGTAGCCGCCGATCGGACTCGGAAGCAGAAGCGAGGCGAGCTGGCCGCCTCGGCATTGTCGGATTACGTCAAAGCCGTGGCCCAATCGGTGACCGTCCGTAGATTGCGTGAATATGCAGCATCTCTGTCCGACGGGGAGGGCAAGGAGCAGGTCACCAAGGAAGCACTCAATGTCCACCTTCAAGCGCAAGAGACTGCTGTTCACGCCAAGGTCATGCTCCTAGCCTTCGCCGACTCCGAGGCCCTGCGCTGTCTTGCTCGCTGGGATCGCAACCCAGCCGCTGGCGACCCTGGTCAACAGCACGCGCTTCGTGAGGTGGTCGATGGCATACGGCGGCAAATCGACACGAAGGCAGATTCGGTGCCCGAGTCGATCGGTCTCGGTCTCATGTTCGACTGGTCTGACCAGACGTGAGAACTTTCCGCATCCGGCTCTCAGAGGCCGGCCGAGCTGACCGCCACACATGGACAAGGAGGCGAAGCCGACGCCTCCAGTGCCAGTAGCGGCGGCCACCCGGCCGCAACCACTCCCGACGCCAGCGTCGCCTCCATGCCTTGCGCGCCCTCTGCCTGCGGTACGGGCGTGCCGCTCGGTGCCCGCTCATCGCCTCCGCAAACGTTCTAGTGCCACTCGTCGGGGGCTGCGCCCGGTGTCCACTCCTTGGTAACTCCGCCGCCCGCTTGCTTGAGCCTCCGCCCAAACTCAGCGACGTTGAGCTGGAAGTCCAACTCTTCGCGGGGGTCGCGGCCCCCGTCGTCGAGCATCTGACGCCAGTGTGCGAGGGCACACAGCGTCTCGACCTGTGATTCGTCGGTCCACCAACCCTGTTTGAGCCCTTTCAGCTCGTCGGGATAGCGCCCACACAGCGCGAGGATCGAGCCCCACGTGAACTGGCGCCATTCACGATCGCCGCCGTAGGGCTCCAGCCACGGCGCCCGAGTGATCGTCAGCTCGTCCGCCGGTGCGCTTCCGTTCCCGCGTGCTGCGGCGGCGAGCTTCCCGAGTCCGTCGCGGACCATCTGACCCGCGACACGCGCGACCGGCTGCCCGGACGCTGCCGCCAGCTCGTCCAAGCGTGCGGCTATGTCGTCAGCAAGCGTGATCTTGATTCGACTGCTCATTGCGGAACCTCCGAGTTTCGACATTGATGGCCTTCTGGTGCCCCTTCTGCCGGTTACTGACCCCAAGTCCGCGAGACCGGCCAACGAATCGAGGCCCACTTTAGGGTCCGCTCCGAAGGTGCATCTAGTCTGTTTGGGAGAAGTGGGACCGCTCGGGATGGAGGGAGCCGGGGCGCGTGTGGGACTCGGCGGAGCGGTATCGTCGCTGGCGATGAGCGCCGAACGCGAGTTTGACGTGGTGATCGTGGCCGAGCCGGAAGGCGGCTACAGCGTGTTCGTGCCCGAACTGCCGAGCGTCGCAACGCAGGGCGAGACGATCGAGGAAGCCCGCGCGAACACCCAAGAGGCAATCGAGGGATACCTCGAAGTCATGCACGAAGACGGTCTCCCCATCCCCACCGTGCACCGCGACCGCGTAGCGGTCCACGCCGCGTGAGCCAGACCCCAGCCGTCACGGGCAAGCATCTCGTCAAGGTTCTCGAAGGCCAGGGCTGGTACGTCACGCGCGTCCGTGGCAGCCACCACATCCCTGTGCCACCCCACCGTGCCAGATGCGATCCCCGTGCCGGTCCACGGCAATCAGTCCGATCGAGAAGGGCACGCCCGGCAACATCCTGCGCACGGCAGCCGCGCCTCCATAGACGTGCTCGGAACGCCCTCGCGCAGAGGCTTCAGGGAGATGGCGCGAGTTGGATGCCCGAGACGGTGACGACTTCCGTAGAGCCTGGGATCGCCAGGCAATGCCGGCCGCCACTCGCGATAGTCACAGCGCACATCTTGTTCTCACCGCCGAGAATGAAGAGCAAGCCACTTTCTTCGTCGGCGCCGAACGAGGTCAAAACGCCGATGTAGGCTGTGCGCGAGAGGCGCGTGAGTAGCTTCGCCGACGTGTGCGCACCGAGGCTCAGCGAGTAGTAGCCCGCCGGAAGATTCGGCTTGCCGCCTTGGGTTGGGTCGTACAGGTCCTCAATCGCCGCGAGCACCTTCCCGCGCGGGGTCACTTCGATGAAGGGTGCCGAGAGCTGGTAGGCGTAGGGTTTGCGCACCTGCCACCGTGCAAGGCGCTGGCCTGACAGCGTGTACTTGAAGAAGCTGTTCGTCGCGCTCACGGGGCCTCGGCCACCCAAGGGCAAAGCGGGGCCATCGACCAAGAGATGCAGGGCATCTGGATACCAGCCGACGCCCGAAACGAGGAAGCCAGTGCGGAGCAGCTTCGGGGCCGTTCCCGCAGCTACGTTCTGAATGTAAACCCCGCCCCTGCCGCTGATCGCGATGTACTCACCGCTAGGCGAGAGTGACCAGCCGTTCGCCTGGATGTCCTTCAGGACGCCGCCCGAGTACGCGGGCAACATGCGTGATTCTCCAGTTACCAAGCTCGTCACGATGATCCTGCACACCGGATTCAGTTCAGATGCCGGGTTGGAGCTGAGATTGGCGAGAACGACCGCGGTGGTGCCGTCGGCGGAGATGGTCTCCGACGCGTGGCCGTTCCCCGGGCCGCAGTTGCCCCACCACGGCTTGACGTTCGCGACAACCTCGTTGCCGCTGAACGTCTCGCTTGTTGTCCGAAGGTCACACTGCCCTGGCTTGCCTTCCACGCCGCAGTATTGGTAGTACAAGAGGCGCACTGCCGGCGAGGTGGCGCTGCTCGCGCTGCTCGGGAGGCTCCCGAGCCCAAATCCGACTACTGCCACGAGCGCAGCGGCCGCGATAACGGCGACATTGCGAATGCGTCGGTGAGTCGTGGTATCTCGACAGATCTTCCGGCGCCTATTCATTCACTGGCCTCGTGTCTCTGGTGCCCATACCCGCCCGTCCTCCCTACAGGTCGGCCGGGACCGTAGCAGACGAAAGTCTCGTCCGCATAGTCTTGCGCTCGGACTGGCAATCAAGAAGCTGCGCGAGGCTCGGGGCTCGACGCAAGAAGGACTCGCCAGCCGAGCCAACACGACGGTGGACACTGTCAGCCGCCAATAGGCAGCCAAAAGCGCACCAGCATGGGCGACCGTCACGCAGATCATCGACGTGCTTGGCGTGTCGCGGTCAGAGCTGGCCCGCGCGGTCGAAAAGGCCCGCCGCAGCCTCTGAGAGCCAGGGCCAGCGGGCCGTTGGCGTTTCGAAGCGGCTAACGCCTCAGTCGTCCGCCGAGAACCGTCGTCGGATGGAGCGCACGCTTCTGTATGGCCGACCAGTCAGCGCCTCGCAGCATCACGGCAACGTGCTCCGCGACCATCTGATCCGAGGGAGGGGTCTGTGCTCCGTTGGTCCAAGCCTTCGCTACCGCCTCGCTCATCCTCAGCTCGACGGTGGCCGAGACTCGTTCGTTCGTCACCAGCACATCAAATCGCCACTCGCCATCCTCGAAGCGGGAGCGCTCGACTTCCGTTTGCCAGCCGCCGGACGGTCGATACTCCATATAGAGCCTGAGCGCCGCTGAGTGAGCCTCCGCAGGCGGATCCGTGTCGGCGACTGCGGTAAAGGTGCCCTGATCGGTGCGGACGATCACTGAGTTGTCGACGCCTTTCGCCCTTCGCTGCGTCATACCCAGTATCTCGATAGGAGCACCGTCGAGGGTGCCGGTGATGGTGACGCCGGTGAGGTGGTTGATCGAGCCCTGGTAATAGAGACGCAGCTCGCGTCCTGCCTGTGTCCTGCCGGTGAAGAAGTGCTCGCCCTCGGTGGGGTCGTGCAACCCCGCGACGAACACGGCGGGGTTCACGACCGGCAGGTCTAGCTCGGCATCGAGCAAGTCCCGATCAACAGACACGAGAAAGTCCGCCTGGGCCTCTCGGCCGAGCGCGACGAGATAGTGGTCGTCTGGATCGCGCACCTCTATGGGTTGGGCGGAGGGAGCGTCCGACCGAAGCTCGCTGCGAGCACGAAGGGCAGCGATGTATGCAGGCGCGCGGCCCTGAGAGGACCAACGCTCGAACTTGGGTCGTCCGAGGACGTCTGCCAACTCGTCAAGGAGCAGCGGGGATACAACGAGCACGAATCGGCGATCTCGCCATGCGGTGACGAGCCGGCCCGGCCCGGCCTCGGGATCACCGATGAACGCCGAGACGAGGACGCTTGGATCTACGACGGCACGGATCAAGCGCCGCTGTGCGCTCGCCGGGCAGCGCGTACCTCGGCCACCGCCAGCTCGTCGGCGGCCTCTGGCCCGAGAGTGCCTTGGGCGCGAGCTTCGTCGAGGGCACGAAGCCCCAAGAAGACCGAGAGTGCATCCTCGACCACTTGCGCGTCGCTCTTGGTGTCATCGCCCAAGTCTTGCTCACGGGCTTGCCGGACTAGCCCCTCGTCCAGCGTCAGATTGATCTTGCGTGCAGCCATGCGTTCAGGATACCGCCGCTTGCTCGGTGCGCACAAGATTCCGTCCGAACGAGTATATACGTTCTACGCACATTTCAAAATTGGTTGGTGCTTATCGACACTTTCTATCCTCGGTAGCTGCAGACAGCGTAGACGGAGGCGAGCCTGGAGGAGCTGGAGGGTTGAGGTTCGATGCGACGAACACGGCGATATTGCGCCTCCAGATCCTCTCCCATGCTTAGCTACTTAGTCGATGAGCACCAGCCATAGCATCCTCTCACTTGCCCGGGTGGGCGCCGTGCTCGCCCAGCTTGCCCTGCTCGCAATCGGGACATCCTCCGCCATGGCCTCCGCGCCTCCAAGCGTCACTATCTCCCCGCTCCCCGGTACCCCCGACGCCTCGCCCAGGACTCAGATCAGCTTCCTGGGCGCCCCCCAGGCCGATCTGCGCCACATCCTCGTCCGGGGCTCTCGGACGGGCCTTCACTACGGCAAGCTCGAGGGATATTCCACCGGTGAAGGCGCCAGCTTCCTGCCTTCCAAGCAGTTCGCCGAAGGCGAGCACGTGCAGGTGAGCGCGGAGGTCATAAGCGGCAAGACGATCACCCACATCACCAGCAGCTTCACGATCGGCCATCCCTATGTGCTCTCACTCCCGGGACCCACCAAGCAACCTTCCACCAACCCTTCGTACATACAGAGCTTTCATTCCGTCGCCAACCTGCATCCGCCGGCGGTCTCGATTACGACGGCGGCCAGTGACCCAGAGCTGGGCGACATCTTCATCACTCCATCGGCCGGCCCAGGTCAGTACGGGCCCATGATCTTCGAACCGAACGGCCAGCTCGTGTGGTTCCAAGCGATGCCCGCCAACGTCAAGGCCATGGACCTGCGCGTCCAGCAGTACTACGGCGAGCCGGTGCTCACTTGGTGGCAGGGGACGATTGTCGACGGACACGGTCAGGGTGAAGACATCATCGAGAGCGCTTCCTATAAGCGGCTCGGCTCCGTGCACGCTGGGAATGGCCTCTACGCCGACCTGCACGAATTCGAGCTGACGCCGAAGGGAACGGCGCTGATCACCGCCTATGCGCCCGTGCACTGGAACCTCTCCAGCGATGGCGGCCCGAGCAACGGCCTACTTGATGATGGGGTCATCCAGGAGATCGATGTGAGGACGGGCCTGGTCATGTTCGAATGGCATGCCCTCGGTCATGTGAAGATCGCCGACTCCTATGAACCAGTGCCTCATGCGAGCACGTCGATCTATGACTACTTCCACATCAACTCGATCCAGCTCGAGCCAGAAGGGGACATCCTGCTCGACGCTCGCAACACGTGGTCTGCCTATCTGATCGACCCTCACAACGGCGTGGTGCTGTGGCGGGTCGGAGGCAAGAAGAGCAGCTTCACGCTCGGCCCAGGGGTGCGCTTCGCATGGCAGCACGACGCCGAGCTGCTCTCGGGAGGAGTCCTCAGCGTCTTCGACGATGAGGACTCGCCGCCGGAGTCCTCACAGTCAAGGGCTTTGTACATCTCGCTGAACTTCAAGAGCCACACGGCGACCTTGCAGCGACAGTTCACTCAGCCCAACTCGCCCATCCTCTCACCCAGCCAGGGAAACGCCCAGCTGCTGCCCGGCGGCGACGAGCTTGTCGGCTGGGGACAGGCCGGATTCATCTCGGAGTTCGCAGACAGTGGCGCGCTCACGTTCGGTATGCACCTTCCGCCGCTGAGCAACAGCTACCGCGCCTATCGCTTCCCCTGGTCTGCTGAACCAACCTCCCCTCCCGCAGTCAGCGCCGCGGCGGGGCCGAATGGCTCCACCCTCCTCTACGCCAGCTGGAACGGCGCGACCAACGTGGCCGGCTGGCAGGTCTTGGCGGGTGCCTCCGCGAACAGCCTACAAACTGTCGGATCCTTTCCTCATGCAGGTTTTGAGACAACGATCACCGCACCCACGGCGGCGCCCTTTCTCGCCGTCCAGGCGCTGAGCGTTACGGGGGCGGTGCTGAGCACCTCGCCGACGGTGAAGCGCTGAGCGCGTTCGTACCCGTCCGCTCAAGCGCGGCGCCCAGCGCGCCGATGCCTGAATATGAGGCGGCCCACGTCCGAGCGCTCCCCGCAGGCGCGCGTGAACGCGCCGTACGTGCTCTTTGCGGTTCTTGGCAGCTTGACCATGGGCTGGCTTGGCCTGTATGGGTTCGCGTGGAGCGACTATGAAACCGAGGCGCTTCCTGCCTTGCATGCGCTCACCCACGGCCAGCTCGAGCATTTCCTCGCGTTGGCACCTGCCTACGGTGGCTCGCTCGTGCTGCGAGCGCCATTCGCATTGCTTCCCAGCCTGTGGGGTGGCGGCGACCTCGCCGTCTATCGGATGGTTGCGCTGCCCTGCCTGCTCGCCGCCGCCGCTCTCGGCGTCTGGCTCACGACGCAGATGCGCTCAGGCGCGCATCGCATGCTCGCGCGTGCACTCGCGCTTGGGCTCTGCGTGGCGAATCCGCTTACCCTGCGTGCGCTTGAACTGGGACACCCGGAGGAGCTCCTCGGCGCAGTCCTGTGCGTGACGGCGGTCCTGCTGGCGGCGCGCAATCGACCGCTGCTGGCTGGGCTGGCGCTGGGAGCGGCGATCGCCAACAAGGAGTGGGCTCTGCTGGCGATTGGACCCGTGCTGCTGGCGTTGCCCTACAGGCGCATCCTCTGCATGACGCTCACAGGCGCGATCGCCGCGAGTGTCTTGGGACCGCTCGCGCTGGCTGGGTCCTCTGCGAGCGGATTCGTGGCCGCGGCGCGAGGCAGCGCGCTGGCGGCCAGCACGATCTTTCAGCCATGGCAGATATGGTGGTTTCTGGGCCACCACGGTCAACTGGTACATGGCCTGTTCGGCACACCGAAGCCCGGCTACCGCACCGCTCCTGGGTGGATCGATACCGTCAGCCATCCGTTGATCATCGCGCTGATGGTGCCGCTCACAGGCGCGTTGTGGCTCGCGCGCAGACGCCTCTCAGGCCCCAGCCACCGGCATTCAAACCCGGTGAGCGAGCTCGACGCGCTGCTGCTGCTCTCGTTGCTGCTGCTGCTGCGTTGCATGCTCGATACGTGGGACACCGTCTACTACCTGCTGCCCTTCCTGTTCGCCGTGCTCGTCTGGGAGAGCCTCTCTCAGCAACGTCCCGCGCTGCTGAGCCTCTGCTGCACGCTCCTGGCCTGGATTGGCTTCGTGTGGATGGGAGAACATGCCTCGCCCGATCTGCAGGCCGCCTTCTTCCTGGTCTGGTCGCTGCCACTGGCAGCGGCGCTCAGCCTCGCGCTCTATGCACCGGCCCGGAGCAGAGCGCTCCTGGCACGCGTCAGCTCGATGCGGATCGCACCGGCCCTGGCCCCTGATGCGCTCATACGACGGTGAGCTCCTTGGGCAGACCGTTGAGCACCTCGTAGCCATCCGCGCTCAGCAGCACAAGATCCTCGATTCGCACTCCCAACCTCCCGGGCAGGTATATGCCCGGCTCAACCGTCACCACGTTGCCGGCACACAGCGGCTGCTCGGATGCGGTACGCGAGAGCCGCGGGCCCTCGTGGACCTCCATGCCCACACCATGACCCAGGCCATGACCGAAATGCTCGCCATACCCAGCTTCCTCGATGATCGCCCGTGCCACAGCATCCAGCTCGCGACCGTTGCGTCCGGCGCGCACAGCCTCCAGTGCACTGGCCTGGGCGTTGCGCACCACCTCGTAGACCTCCTTGGCCTGCCCTGAGAGCTCGCTCGTGGCAAACGTGCGCGTGCAATCCGAGCAGTAGCCCTCATGGACCGCCCCCCAGTCGATCGTCACGAGCACGCCCGCGGGAATCTGGACCTCACGCGGTTGCGCGTGCGGCAGCGCCCCATGCTCTCCCGCCGCCACGATCGATGGAAAGCTGGCGCCGCTGGCTCCCCGCCTGCGCATGCTCAGCTCCAGCGCGATCGCGACCTCGACCTCCGTACGTCCGCGCAGGCCGTCGCGCAGGACCTCGAGCAACGCCTCGTCGGCCAGCGCCGCGGCGGCCCGCAGGCGCGAGACCTCCTCAGCCTCCTTGACTTCACGGAGCGCCTCCACCATGCCACCACATGGCACAAGCCCCCAGCCCTGCCCCTCGAGCAGCTCCTCCAACAGCGCATGGCGCTTGACAGTCAGCTGTGCCTCATCGAAGCCCAGGCGCGCCTGGGCGCCTGGGCTGGGCGAGAGCGTGGCGCCGACTGCCTCCAGCAGATCGCCCTGGGCGATCTCGCGCTCGAACTGCGCATCCACCTCCTCCTCTGCCTGGCTGAGATAGCGGAAGTCCGTGAAGAACCTGTGCGGAGCCGACGCATCGGCTGCTGCGATCAGTGCCACCCCGCTGGAGCCGCTGTAGCCGGTGAGGTACCTCACGTTCACGGGCGCGGTGACCAGCAGCTGCTCGACTTCGCGATCGCGCAGCTGCGCCGCAAGCACCGTGATGCGCTCATGCCGGCTCATGGGGTCTCCTGCTCTAGCTCCGCTCGCAGCCGCTCGAGCGCCAGCCGGTAGCCCTCGATGCCCATCCCGGAGAAGCTTGCGATGCAGAGCTCCTCGATCACCGAGACCTGACGCCATGGCTCCCGAGACTTCACATCGGACAGGTGCACCTCGACGGTCGGCAGCGACGCGATCTCGAGCGCGTCGCGCAGGGCCCACGAATAGTGGCTCCAAGCGCCCGCGTTGATCACCAGACCATCGCGCTCAGCCTCCAATCGATGCAGTCGCTCGATGAAGTCGGCCTCGGAGTTGCTCTGGAAGAAGTGGGCGTCCAGATCCAGCGGCGTTGCATATGCCTCCACCTGGCGCTCCAGCCCGAGCAGGCTCAGCGTGCCGTAATGCGCCGGATCGCGCCTGCCCAGCATGTCCAGGTTGACGCCGTGCATCACCTCGATCCGGTACTCGGCGGCCATCTAGACAAGCTCCTCGACGACGTCCCGTATCTGGGAAGCGTCCATCTCCGCGCCGCTGATCACATCTCCAGGCCTTCGCACGAGGACGAACGGTACCCGCGATCCAACGCGCTTCTTGTCGCGATCGAGCGCTACGAGCACCTCCTCGATCGAGGTTCCTTGCAACGTCACGGGCAGGCCCTCCGCGAGTAGCAGCTCCCGTACCTGATCATGCAGTGCATCATCGCCTGAGAGACGCAGGGCGGCAAGCAACCCCAATCCGACGGCCTCGCCGTGCCGGAAGCGGGTGTAGCCGCTGGCCGCCTCGATCGCGTGACCCACCGTATGCCCGAGGTTGAGTACCTGCCGGCGCCCGGCGTCGCGCTCGTCCTGAGCCACGATCTCCAGCTTCGTGCGTGCACACGCAAGGATCATGCGCTCATCCACCGGCTCACGGGCGCTCACCCGCTCCCACAGCGCACCGCCGGCGATCAGCGCCGTCTTCAGCACCTCCACCCAGCCCGCTCGCAGCTCGCTCGCTCCCAAGGAGGAGAGCACCTGCGGATCCACGATCACCCCCGCCGGCTGGTGGTAGGCGCCGACGTAGTTCTTGGCGCCCGGCAGATCCACGCCAGTCTTGCCGCCATAGGCCGAATCGACCTGAGCCAGGAGCGTGGTCGGAACCTGGACAACCGGCACGCCTCGCTGGTAGGTGGCCGCGCAGAAGCCCGCCAGATCCCCAACCACTCCACCGCCGAGCGCCACAACGTGGTCAGCCCGAGTCATACCTGCCTCGAGCAGCTCGCTCCACACAAGCTCGGCGCTCGCCAGCGTCTTCGCTGACTCGCCTGGGCGAATGAGGACCAGGGCCTGCAGCTCTCCGATACGCCCGCCATACAGGCTCGCAACGGTCTCATCGCTCACGCAGAAGGGACGCGAGTCGCTCCTGCGTAGCGGCCAGATCTGCTCCGCATCGAACTCATCGCCCAGCAGTCCGGTACCGACAAGCACCGGGTACTCCCCGGTGGCCGCACGGGCCCAAAGCAGCCGCGTGCCGGCAGGCGAGCTCGCTAGTGCCACGAGCGAATCGAGCGCCCTGGCAACCACGCCTCGAGCGGGCAGGGACAGATGCGCATCGGCCAACTCCCGGTAGAGCGGCTGACGTTCGGCGTGCAGGGCAGTGAACTGCTCGTGATCGCTTGCCAGTGGACGGCGCTCGCCATGGTCGCCGACCCGTGCCCAGGCGCTCTGCGCGTCGATGTCGAGCAGAACAGTCAGATGTGGGAGAAGCGCGTCGCGCACGCGCTCGGAGAGCACGCTGCCGCCGCCGAGGGCGATCACGCTCCCCGGCCCGGCCGTCGCGAGCAGCTCGAGCACCAGCCGCTCCTCGCGCTCCCTGAAAGCCCCTTCCCCAACTTCCTGGAACTGGTGGGCGATTGAAGCGCCGAAGCGCTGCTCCAGCAGCCGATCGCTGTCCAGCGCCTGCACGCCGAGCCCCTGTGCTGCTTCGAGCGCCGCGGTGGACTTGCCGGCCCCCATGAAGCCGATGAATACGAGTGCTCGGCTCGGCGTGCCGCTCAACGCCGCCATCCGATCCGCTGCTCGTAGGCGCGGATGGCCTCCTTGACATCGTCGATGTGGTCACCGCCGAACTTCCGGCGGTATGCATCGGCAAGCACGAACGCGACCATCGCCTCCCCTACCACTCCCGCGGCGGGAACCGTGCACGAGTCGGTGCGCTCGCGCAGGGCCGCCGCCTGCTCGTGGGTGGCGATGTCAACCGAGCGCAGAGGCTTGGTCAGCGTGGGAAGCGGCTTCATCGCTCCGCGTACCACCAGCGGCTCGCCCGTGGTCATGCCGCCCTCCAGGCCACCCGATCGGTTGGTCTCGCGCCGGTAGCCACCCTCCGCGGACCAGAAGATCTCATCGTGAGCTGAGGATCCCGGCACTCCCGCGATATGAAAGCCCGACCCGATCTCAAAGCCCTTGATGGCCTGGATGGAGCAGATCGCCAGCGCGAGTCGCCCATCCATGCGCTCCTCCCAGGAGACGTGTGATCCGAGGCCCGGAACCAGGCCGAACGCTTGCACCTCGAAGACGCCGCCGAGGGACTCGTTGGCCTTGCGAAGCGCGTCGATCTCAGCGACCATGGCACGACTTGCCTGTGGATCCAGGCAGCGCACGGGCGAGCTGTCGACATCGGAGAAGTCCTCGACGGTGAGCGGCTGCTCAGCCTCTGGTGCCCGCACCGATGCGATCTGGATCACGTGCGAGCAGATATCGACGTCAAGCGCCCGCAGGAAGCTCCTGCACAGCGCGCCGCCGGCGACCCGGGCCGCCGTCTCCCGCGCAGAGGCGCGCTCCAGAATGTTGCGAACATCGCTTTGCTTGTACTTCCAGGTTCCAACGAGATCTGCGTGCCCTGGTCGCGGCAGGTGCACCTCGGCGATCTCCTCATCGACCGGCCATGGGTTCATGCGCTCTTCCCAGTTGGCGAAGTCGCGATTGGCCACGCTGAGCGCGATCGGCCCACCCAGCGTGTTGCCGTGCCTCACGCCGGCGGTGACGTCGGCGCGGTCGCTCTCGATCTTCATGCGTCCGCCGCGGCCGTGACCGAGCTGACGGCGCGCGAGATCGGCGTCGATCTCCTCAGCTGTGAGGGCTAAGCCCGCGGGCAGTCCCTCGACGATGCAAGTCAATCCCGGACCGTGCGACTCGCCGGCGGTTATCAGGCGCAGACCCATGTCCGCCTAGCTTATGTGCTCACCGATTAACGATCCGGCCCGCCTGGGACCATCAGCCGTATCGGCTTATCCTGGTAAGCCTCAGTGCGAGTGCTGATGGGCGGCGGCTTTGGCGCCGTGGGCGTGATGTCCGTTGAAGAGGACGAGCACGCCCTTGATCGCAGAGAAGCGCAGATCGACCGCCGCCTGCAGCTGGCCGCTTGCCACGAGCCGCCTTCCGGCAGCCGAGACGATGCTGTTGGCCTTACGTGCCGTGGTCGAGGCCTTCTCGCTCTTGACGATGCCCTGAATCCGCAGCTGATAGATCACGGGCTGCCCGTCGGGTTCGATGTATTCGAGTTCCTCGCTCTTGCCGACGGTCAGGCCGATAGCTTCACATTGGGATGTGCTCGGCAGACACACGCCTTCGCCGCGCAGGATCGCTTCGCTGAGGAGCGTGAAGACGGCTGTCTTGCCGGTCGTGCTCACGCCGATGAACGCCACGAGCGGATGCTGAGCAGAGGGCAGCGGCTGCAGTCGCGCCAGGTCCTTGAAGACACCCAGCGGGGTGTTCTGGGCGGGTGTCGGCGCCTGACCGAACAGCGCCGTGACGTGGTAGACAGGGGACTTCGGCTTCGGCTTCGCTTTGGCTGGGGGGCCAGTTTGCACTGTGGTCGGGTTGGTGGAGGTTGAGCTCGAGCTGGTGGAGGTGGAGGTTGAGCTCGACGCGGAAGAGCCAGAAGCAGGCGTCTTCTTGGCATCGGCGGCCTTGGCCTTCTTTTCGGCAGCCGATTCAGGCAGCGGCTTGAAGGGATCCTTGGAGCCCGACCCGTGGTGAGAGGGCTTTCCGTTCGTCGTCTCCGCGACGGCCTCGTTGGAGGAGGTCGGCTGAGCCTGGCTGACAACCGGGCCGGGCACCGACGCGACCGGCTGGTGGGGTGTCGGGACGACCGGATTAGATGTCGTAGATCCGCCGATGACGGCGTATGCGATCCCACCAAGGAGCACCACGCCGATCAACACGACCGCGGGCAGCATGCGGGTGCTCAGTAGATCGGCCTTGATCGAGTTGAGCATCTTGGTCATGGTTTCACCTCAATGAGGGCAGGGGTCGCAGCGGCTCCCGGGGAGCTCGAGCCTGTGGTGGACGCGGTGCTCGCGCCCGTGGGACTGCTGGCGGTGGCACCGGCTGTCAGGCCTTCTCCTGCGGGCAGGACGTAGGCGGTCGCCTCGATCGTGCCGCTCAGCTGCGCCTTGGCCGAAGTGCCGCTGCCAGTGCCGGTCGAGGAGGGGGTCAGGTCGACGCTCTGGATGGTGAGCAGGCGTCCGTCGACGAGCAGGCCGCCGGAGGGCTCGGTCACGGTGAAGTTCTCCAGGCGCGCGAGCAGACGGGAGAGATCGACGAAGCTACCGTTGAAGGTGAACGTGAAGGGCAGCTGCGCAAAGCCGGTTGAAGCCGCCGGCGTGGCGCTCGAGGATGCCGAGTTGCCCGTGGTGGAGATCGACGCGAATTCCACCTGCTTGCCGTTGGAGGCCTGTTCGAGCTCATAGACGAGCGACGGGACTTCCTTGGCAGCTGGCACCGACTTGCCCATGCTCACGATCGAGGCGTATGCCTGCGTGTACAGGGTCTGATCTTCCTTTGCCTGTGTGAGCTTGCCTCGGGCGCTGGAGACTTCTTCGCGCGCGCTGCTGACCTGGGACGCGAGCTGGCTGGCCTTCTTGCGCTCTGGCTGCACGATCAGGATCCAGCCGCCCGCGAGGACGACGAGAATCGCGACGCCCATCAGTACAAGCCTGTCTCGGGTGGTCATCGCGGCGCTCCAGTCGTCGTCGAGGAAGCGGGTGCGGCGCTCGCGGAACCCGACGCAGATGCCGTCGTGGTCGACCCGCTCCCGTCAGAGCCGCCGGCGGTAGATCCCGTCGTCGTCGCGGACTGGGTGGGCAGCGCATCGAACGCCACCTGGACCGCAAACGAAGGATCGCCGCTGGGACAACCGCCGCCTGAGCCAGCGCCACCTGAGGCGCCGCCTCCAGACTTACTCGAGCTCTGCAGATTGACTTCGCTCACGCCGTTGACCAGGCGCAGCCTTTCGAGCGTCCGGGCGACCTCGCCCTGACTCGTGGCGCAGCCGGAGATCGTAAAGACGGGAAGGCTGCCTGGAGGCGTCGCGGAGGTCACAGTGGAGGTCGCGGCCGCTGCCACAGGGGTCGCTGCGGGTGCCAACGCAGCCGCGGGGGCCGCTGCCACAGGGGCGACCACCGTCGGAGTCGCGGCGGCGGTCACCACCCCGTCGACGGAGTTCAGCGATGCATCGCTCGGCATCACCCGAGCCAGTTCGTGGAAGGCCGTCGGCCAGTCAAAGCGCGAGTCGGCAAGTTCTGTGATCTCGTGCTGGCGTGTTTCACGCATCGTCACGAAGCTGGTGTATGGCGCAAGCTGGCTGGCCTGTGTCTGCTCCTGTGCCGCCTGCGTCTTTCAGCTGAGCCGCTTCTCCCGCTCTGCCCGAGATGTCATGGCGGGCGATGCCGTAGAGCACGGCGAGGATCGCGATGCCCGCGAGCAGACCGAGCACTCCGTAAGCGGTGCCTTCGGAGTGTCCGGCGAGACTCGCGGAATCCTTGCGTTGCTCAGAGGGGATGAGGTTGACTGCTCTCATGCCCCCACCTCTTCGATCGCAAGCCCGGTGGCAACCGCAAGGCGCTGCGCCGAGAGACCCTCGGAGAGAGCCGTATCCGTCACCTCGACCGTGCGCCGCTCGATGGAGAACCCGAGCTCTGCCTCGAGCGCCTCCGCGAAGCCTGCGATATCGAGCGCTGGGCCGCTGAGCACGACGCTGGAAACCTCACCTCCACCGTCTTGTGAGCGGTGGAATTCCAGCGAGTTTCGTACCTCGCCGGCGATGCCGTGGATGCCACTGGCGAGTACGCTCTGGGCGTCGGCGTCTGGGGGGTCGGGGGTGAAACTCCATTGCTCCTCGTCCGAGGTCGAGGCCTCTGTCGTCAACACCGCCTCCTGCTCAGCGCTCTCGCCCTCGCCCTCCTGCAGCGCGTTCTCCTGGACGGCTTGAGCCTCGGTGGGCTCCTGCTCGGGGTATGGCTCTGAGGGTGCAGGGACGGCGGGGCCCTCGGTGCCCACCTCGATGCGCATGGCGTCAAGTTGCGCGCGGGCCTCGCTCAGGGGGACACCCCTGCGCTCCGCCACCTCGCTCGCCATCGACTCCAGACCACCGCCCACCACGCGCGTGAACCGGCACGTAGTTCCCTCGGCGATCGCCATGTTCGTGAGTCCGCCCACGTTCAGATAGAGCACTCGCGCGAGTTGCTCGTTGGAAGCATCAGGTTGTGGGTCCGCGATCTCTATCGCCACCCGCCGGTAGAGGGAACGGATCAGTGCGAAAGCGGAGAGATCGACGCCTTCGGGACGCAGCCCCGCCTCCCTGACAGCGGCGAGCAGACGTTCGACCATATCTCGCTGTGCCGCCACCACGACCACCCGCTGACGTGGCCCCGCGGGCGTCTCGATCGTGTCGAGGGGATGAAAGTCAAGAACGGCGCCCGAGAGCGGCATCGGCATCTGATCCTCGGCCTGGAAGCGCACGGCGGCCGCGAGCTCCTTGCGATCGGTCAGTGGCGGAAGCTCCAGCGTTCGCAGCACCGTGCGCTGGTTCGCGACACCGACGCGGACTCGCTTGCTGAGCTGACCGTCGTGGAAGAGCTCGCGCAGGGCGTCTGTGAGCGTGCGCTCGTCGAGCACCTCGCCATCGCGCACCGTGTCAGGAGGTAGAGCAACACCCGCGGCATGCTCCACAACGATCGAGCCGTTGGCCCGGGCTTGGACTGCAGCCACATAGCCGGGCTGCACGTCCAGTCCGACGAGCGCTCCACCGGAGCGCCGGCCCATGTTGAGGTTGAATGAGAGCTTTGGTAGAGAGGGGGGCATGGTCTGTTGCCTTGCGTTACAGGCCGCGTGCGCAGGCTGCGCGCTGGGGGGGCATCGACGAGGCGAGGAGCCCGCGTGAGCTTCGAGGGCACTCAATTGGCCATTCGTCCAGCGGCTGAATCGGCTTGGGCGAAATCGTGCTAAATCGACGCATCAGTGCAGGAAGGTCGTCGTGTACCAGTTGATGATCGGCGAGCCGGCGAAGATCGCCGCCACTGCGCCGAGCGCCAGGAACGGACCGAAGGGAACAGCCGTCTTGCGCGCCTGCTTGGCGCCGTTTCGCGCCATCAGCACGGCCCCGAGGATGACACCCGTCAGCAGCGCGATGAGGATCGCCGGGATCACCGCCTTGCCGAGGAAGAGCCCCATCACGCCGACAAGCTTCACATCGCCCATGCCCATGCCACCCGGGTAGGCGAGCGCGGCCGCGAGCAGCACCGCCGCGGCACCCATCCCAGCCGCCAGCCGCACGGGCTCCCCAGCAGGGTCCAGCGCAGTGCCCAGTGCGACTGCCAGCAGCGCACCCGCGATCGTGATGACGTTGGGGATGATCCGGTGCTCGAGATCGATCAACGCCGCCGGCACCACGATCAGGACCAGGGTCACTCCGAGCGCGATTCCCGTCGCCGAGCCGTGCGTTAGCACCACACCGACGCAGAGTCCCGCGGTCAGAGCCTCGACCAGCGGATACCGCGGCGAGATCGGCTGTTTGCAGCTACGGCAACGTCCTGAGAGCAGCAGCCACGAGAGGATCGGCACATTGTCGTATGGCTTGACCTGCGTGCCGCAGAACGTGCAGTGCGAGGGGCCCGTGACAACCGACTCGTGCCTGGGCAGCCGGTAGGCGACGACGTTCAGGAAGGAGCCAAGGACAGCGCCCAGGACTCCCGCAAAGGTGACTGTCTCCATAGCTGGATGATCGGCGCCGATGAGCTCGCACTTGAGCCCCGGGCACGGGACGCTCATGGGAGCGGCCGGTGGACAGCTCCAACTCAGCTGCTGCCGCCAGGACAGACGTCTGGACAGAGAGCTCCTACCAGCTGCCGGTCGGGCAGCCACCCTTGTTATTGCCGGTCGCGAGGGTGCAGGTGCGCGAGACGGTGCCGTTCGCGAACCGTGTGACCGTAAACGTGTCACCGGTGGGCGTGGTCGCGGTGACTGTGTAGCCTTTTTCGGATTCCTGGGTGCCTGACGCGGCGCTTAGATACGCCTCTTTCGTCGAGGCCACGATCGGAATCGCCGGCTCGTAGGAGTTGATTTCAGACAGCGTGACCTGCCCATAGAGCCCGTTGTGGTCGGTCGCGATCGTTTCCGCAGCAGTCTCGCCCGCGCGAGCAAGTTCCTTGCCCCCAGCATCGGAGGCCTTGTTCTTCTGAGACAAGAACGCCGGGATCGCGATCGCCGCGAGGATCCCGATGATCAGGATGACGACCAGCAGCTCGATCAGGGTGAATCCCTCATCGTCTCCTGTTCGTGAATGTAACCGCTGTCGCACTGGTGACTCCTCTATCTGGTCGATGGGTGCCAGTGCCTTCTCTTCGCCCCATGGCGACTCGACTCCGCGGAGCCGTCGGCTTTGCCTTTGCACACAAATGTGCTGCCGTATGGACAACTGGCTTGATCAAACATCGGCCTATCGGAGTTCGCTGCGACACCAAGCCGATGAGGAGTGGACATATTGTTCCAACAAGAAGCAAACTCCAGATGCAAGAAGAGGGGGCGGCCATTTGGCCGCCCCCTCTGCGCTGCAACGTCTACTTCAGCTCACGAGCGCGGGGCCCGAGAGCGTAGGTCTACCAGCTGCCGCTGGGGCAACCGCCCTTGTTTCCACCGGAAGCAAAGGTGCAGGTGCGTGAAACCGTGCCTGAGGACGACCTCGTGATGGTGAACGTGTCACCCGTGGTCGAGGTAGCGGTGACGCTGTAGCTCGTGAAGGGCGTCGTCGATGACGCTGCACTCAGGTACGCTTCTTTAGTCGAGGAGACGATCGGGATCGTCGGCTCATATGCGTTCAATTCAGTCAACGTGACCTTTTCGTAGAGCCCGTTGTTGTCGGTCGCGATCGTCTCCGCGGTCGTCTCAGCGGTACGAGCAAGCTCCTTCGCCGAAGCGTCAGAGGCCTTGTTCTTCTGAGACAGGAACGACGGAATGGCAATAGCGGCAAGGATGCCGATGATCAGAATAACGACCAACAGCTCGATCAGGGTAAAACCACCCTCATCTTTGGTGCGCTGGCGCAGTCGATACAGCATTGTGATCCTCCTAGGATCCGATTTTGGCGCCAGCCCCTTGGTCCATCGCCTAAAGCGATACGTCCCCCTGAGGGTCGATTCGTGAGAATCGGCTGTTCGAGAGCCGCCGGCTTTGCTACACACCCGTTGGATGTTTTGCCCTGGTACCGCGGCACTGGCATTGTTGTCAGCGTCCGAATCGGTAACCACAACGGGAATCTGTAACCGCCGCGAGCGCCCTGGACACATGGCCTAGCTCCCTTTCCAGGTGCCGTTGCGCAGCGCCCGCGCTGCCGCGGGCTGGATGCCACCGTGCAGGTGGCGCTCTCAGCTCTCGGCGGCCTGCGAGCTGCTGGGGGCGCTCTGAGCGCCAGGGTCCGCTGCTCGCTCCTGCAGCCAGCGCGCCTGCGCATCGATCCCGCTCAGCCGCAGGCCCCGGCCTTCACACCAGGGACACTCCACCGAGCTCGTCTCGCCCCCCAGCTGAGATATCAGCTGCCCACTGCCGTGGCAGGGCATGCACTCCTTGGGCGCGTCCTCGGGCGACTCATGCTGCTCGGTATCGGCCATTGCGCGGCGAGCTTAGCGGACGTCCGCGGCGCCGCGAGGCGGCACTCGGGATAATCGCTGGCGTGCTCGAGCGTTTCTGGCGCAGTGGCTGGCTCGCGGCGGTGCTCGTCACCGCCGGCGCGGGCGCGCTGCGACTCGTGGATCTGGGGGCCGTGAGACTCGATCCGTTCTACGACGCGGCCGTGAAGAGCATGGGCCTCTCCTGGCACAACTTCTTCCTCGGCGCCTTTGAGCCGGGCGGCAGTGTCTCGATCGACAAGCCGCCGCTGGACCTGTGGCTGCAGGTGGCCAGCGTGAAGCTGCTGGGCTGGAACTCCACCTCGCTCAAGCTGCCAGAGGCACTCGCCGGAACACTGTCGGTACCGCTGCTGTTCGCCGCGCTGCGCCGTCCCTTCGGCGTGCGCGCGGGCCTGGGCGCGGCACTCGCGATGGCTGTGCTGCCTGTCGAGGTGATCACCGCGCGCAGCGACACCATGGACGCGGTGATGATGGCGCTGGTCACGCTCGCGCTCTTATGCCTGGTGCGCGCATGCGAGAGCGGACGCACCGCCTGGCTGCTCGCCGCCGCCGCCGCGCTCGGCCTCGCGTTCAACGTCAAGCTCCTGGAGTCGCTCGTCGCGCTTCCAGGACTCATGATCATGGCCTGGCTGGGCATGGCACCCCGAGGGCGAGATTGGAGAACCATGGGCGCGCGCCTGGGCAAGCTCGCCGCCGCCGGCGCGGTCTACGTCGCCGTCGCGCTCTGCTGGCTGAGCGCCACCCTGCTCGTACCAGCCGCAGAACGCCCCTACGCGATCGGGTCGACAAACGGCAGCGCCTGGAACGCGGCGTTCGTCTTCAACGGCATAGACAGGCTCAGTGGCAAGACGGTCGAAGGAACGGGCCCGGCCTTCCAGCCTGGCCATCACTACCCCCAGGCGACGCTCTCACAGCGGGACAACATCCCGATCACACCGCCCTCCCTCACACGCCTGCTGACGCGCATCGGCCCGCTCCCCGGACAGCGGCTGGGGCTGATGGTCCTGATCGCGCTGCTCCTGGGCGCACCGGCAATCGCCTTGATGTGGCGGGGACCGCCGCTACGGCGAGCCGTCGGATTGGGCCTGATCGCCTGGTTGATCACGGGCATCCTGCTCTTCAGCGCGATGGCCCGCCTGCACCCGCGCTACGTCGAGGGCTTCACGCCCGCAGTCGCGGCTCTTGTCGGGATCGGCGCCGCATGGGCGACGGGCGCCGGCGGCCGAGCCCGGCTGCTCAGCCTGATCCTCGTCGGACTCGTACTCGTGGCCTACACCGAGCGCCTGCTCTACGGAACCATCGCCATCTGGTGGTTGACGCTGGTTGCCATGGCTGGTGCGATCGTCCTGGCGCTCCTCGCACGCCGGAGTCAATCCGCTCGGCTCACACGAGATGGGGCTCTCACCCTCACCGTGGTCGCACTGCTGGCGATTCCCTTGCGAGCGAGCATCGAGGCGATAAAATCCGAGCTCTCCGACGCCGGAACCGTTGGCGCCCTTCGCACGAATGAGCTGCTGCCGCTGAGCAAATACCTTCGGGCACACCAAGATGGCGCGCGTTATGAGGTGGTGGCCGACTCGGCCACCAAGATCGCCTCGCTGATCGTACGTGACGTGCGGCCCGTGATCGTGCTCACAACCTACGCAGCGCGCCCGCTCACGACCATCGCGCAACTGAAGCGACTGATTGCCCGTGGAGAAGTGCGTTATGCCTTCCTGGATACGATCTGCGGGCCCCAGACACCTCGGACGGATGCCGACTGTTCGAAGGCCGCTCTATGGGTACGAGCGCACAGCACCGATGTCTCCAGAGAAGCCGGCTTCAAGCGCGGGGGGGTACTCTGGCGACTGCCAGGAGCGGTAGCTTGAAGGTCATGAGCGAGCCGCCAAGATCCCTGAGAATCCTCGTTGTCGACGACGAGGCGGCCCTGCGGGAGACACTCAATCGCTCGTTCTCGCGTGAGGGCCACACGGTCGTATCGGTAACTTCGGGCCAGGAGGCGATCGAACGCGCTGAGAGCGAGCACTTCGACGTGATCCTGCTCGACGTCGCCCTGGGTGCTGGCCCCAGCGGCTATGAGGTCTGCCGCAGTCTGCGCGAACGGCGCGATGTCGTGCCGATCATCATGTTGACGGCGCTGGATACCGAGGCCGACGCGGTGCAGGGCCTGGAGGCGGGCGCCGACGATTATGTAACCAAGCCCTTCGGCCTGGCTGAGCTGCGCAGCCGCGTGCGCGCCGTGCTGCGACGCTCGGGTCAGCGCACCGGGGGCCGCGAGGCGCTCAGCGTCGGGCCGGTCACGCTCGATCGCTCCCAGCGCGAGGTCTCGGTCCACGACGAGCTCGTCCGGCTCACCTTCTCGGAGTTCGAGCTGCTGGCGCAACTCATGTCCGAGCCCGGACATCTGTTCAACCGCCAGGAGCTGCTCAGAGCGATCTGGGGAGACTCGGCCTACAGGGACCCGCGCGCGATCGACGTTCACATCAGGCACCTGCGCGAAAAGCTCGAGGAGCGGCCCGAGGAGCCGAAGTTGATCCTCACTGTGCGCGGCGCCGGCTACCGCTTCCAAGAGCAGTGACGAGCCTGCGGACGCTCGGTCTGCGTCCGCGCCTGCTGGGTGCCCTGCTCCTGACCAGCGTCGTGACACTGGGCGTTGCGGCACTCGCCCTGCTCTCACCGCTGGAGCAGCGCCTGCGTACCGATGCGGCATCCTCTGCGCTCGCCGCGCTCAAAAGCGCCGGCCAGGAGTTCGCGCAGGTTGACATCGATCGCAGCACGGGCCTGCCTGACATCCGAGAGATGGAGACCACCATCGGCGTCCTGCGCCGGCGCTCGGGCGCCCAGGTGACGATCCTCGACGTTCGCCTGAACGTCCTCTACCCCATCTTGCCCGGAGATCTCGACGTACCCGACTACTACACACAGGCGCGTCAAGCACTGCGCGTCAAAAAAGCCGTCCACTCCATCGTGGGTGAAGAGCTCGTCGAGGCCGAGCCGATCCACATCGCATCGACCAGGTACGTGCTGATCTTGACCAGGCATCTGCAGTACGTCTCCTCTGCCGTCCACGACGTGCAGAAAGCCTTCATCGAGGCGGCGGGCGCGGGGCTGCTGATTGCCCTGATTCTCGGCATCGGACTCACATCCACGCTATTGCGACGCTTGGAGCGATTGCGCGACGCCACCCGCGAGCTCGCACACAGCGGGATGGAAGCGCCCCAGTACCTCGACAATGGCCGCGATGAGATCGGCGAGCTTGCACGTGCGTTCGCGAACATGCAGTCCCAGCTGCGCCGCCAGGAGGCCGCACGACGTGCGTTCGTCGCCACAGCCTCGCACGAGCTGCGCACGCCGCTGGCCTCCTTGGATGGCATGCTCGAGCTCCTGGGCGACGATCTGAGCAGTGCGCACTTGGATCTGGACGAGGCGCGTATACACACCACCCGCGCCAGAGAGCAGTCACGCAGGCTCTCCCAACTCGCCTCGGACCTCCTAGATCTCAGCCGCCTGGACGCCGAAGTCGATCTGCGCCGCGAGCCGCTGGAACTCGGCGAGCTCTGCAGGGCGGTGAGCGCCGAGTTCGAGCATACCGCCGGCGAGCGAACGGTCAACCTCGACATCCAGCTGCCCTCCTCGACCTGCTGGGCCAGCGCCGACCCAGGCGCGGTCGCACAGATCGTGCGCATCCTGCTCGACAATGCCCTACGCGTTGCGCCTGGCGGCTCGAGCATTCGCATCATGGCCTCCAGCGACGGCGCGACGGCGCAGATCACAGTCGCTGACAGTGGCCCCGGGGTGGCCGAGGAGGAGCGCGAGCTGATCTTCGAGCGCTTTACAAGGGGCAACGCGACCGCGGGAACCAGCGGCTTTGGGCTGGGCCTTGCGATCGGCCGTGAGCTTGCCAGTCGCATGGGTGGCACGCTCGCACTCGCGCCAGAGCCCCTTTCCGGCGAGCTCCCAGGCGCCTGCTTCACCCTGTGCCTGCCCCTTGCCCACATGGGCGAGGAGGCTGGCGCTTACCAGATACCGGCGCGAGCGCCAAGCGGCGCCTCATGAGATGAGCCACGCCCAACCCACGCCTCGAGGAGCTATCGGCGGCATCGCCTCTGCCGGTGAGCTGTTGGCGATCGTCGAGGATGCCCGCCGGGGCGGCCGTCTGGCGCTCGACACCGAGTTCATGGGCGAGGGCCGTTACCGGACATTGCTGTGTCTGATCCAGCTGGCAAGCCCGCTCACCGCGACCGGCAACGAGCCCCGCGTTGCGCTCCTGGACCCACTGCAAGACGGGATTGACATGGCGCCGCTGCGCCACGTGCTCGCAGATCCGGTTGTCGAGATCGTCGTTCACGCCGGGCGCCAGGATGTCGCCCTGCTTCGCCGGATGCTGGACACCGAGGTACATACCATCTTCGACACTCAGGTCGCGGCGGGCTTTGTGGGCATGCCGGCACAGAGCTCATATGAGTCGCTGCTGATGGGTCTGCTCGGCATCAAGGTCGCCAAGAGCGCGAGCTTCACACGTTGGGACGCGAGGCCCCTCTCGGTGGAGCAGCTCGCATATGCCCGCGAGGATGTGGTGCACCTGCTGGAGCTCTCCGCGGAGCTGCAGCGGCGTCTGCGCGAGGCCGGGCGCCTGGAGTGGGCCCGCCAGGAGTGCGAGCCGCTGGAGAGCTCAAGCGACGAGCGCGACCCCGCGAGCATCTTCGCGCGCCTGCCACGCATTCGCAGCCTCGCGCCCCCTTCGCGCTCGCTGGCTCGCGAGCTGGTGGACTGGCGAGAGCGCACCGCGGCGCACAGGGACCGCACCGTCCAGAGCGTCATGGGTGATGCCGTCCTCGTTGAGATCGCCAAGCGCAGACCGTCCACCACCCGTCAGCTCGGAGAGATTCGAGGCCTGGGAGGAGGCCTCTTGCACCGTATGGCTCCCGAGCTCCTGCAGGTGATCCTCGACGCGCAGCGGCGCTCGTCAGAGCCGCTGCCGCCAGGTGGGAACACAAACCTGTCCGATCCCGCCGACCCACCGTTCATCGCGCTCTGCGAGGCGCTCGTCAGAGGACGCACCCGTGAAGCGCGACTAGCCTACGAGCTGCTGGCAACACGCGCCGAGCTGCAGGCGATCGTCGCCTCGCGACGCCTTGGAGCCGCAGAGCCTGACGTCCGCACGCTGCGCGGCTGGCGACGTGAGCTCGTCGGCGAGGAGCTGCTGAGGTTGCTCGACGGCGACCTCGCGTTGTCGGTAGGAGACAGCCGCCTGCACGTCGGCCCTGTAGCCGCACACCGGCCGCACACCGACAGTTGAGCGATTCGAACTATTCGATGTGGTTGTAGACCGAGAAGAGCGGCAGGTACATCGAGATCACGATGAATCCCACGATCGAGCCGATCACCACGATCATGATGGGCTCCAGGATTGAGGTCAGCGCTTTGACCGATGCCTCGACGCGATCCTCGTAGAACTCGGCGACCTTGTCGAGCATGAGGTCAAGTTCACCGGTCTCCTCTCCCACACCGACCATGTGCGTGACCATGGTCGGGAAGATCGGAGCCTTGGCGAGCGGAGCCGAGATCGTCCCGCCGCGCTTGACGGAGGCGATCACGCCGTCCATCGCTTCCTCGACTGTGACGTTGCCACCGGTCTTGCCGACGATCTCAAGCGCCTGCAGCAGCGGCACGCCTGCACTGGTGAGAGAGGCCAATGTGCGCGACCAGCGCGCGACAGCCACCTCCTGGACGATCGCGCCGATCTTCATCGGTATGCGCAGCCGGAAGCGATCCCACTGCGGGTGCCCCCAGGAGGAGGTCTTCCACTTGATGAAGGCAACCACGGTCGCGCCTGTCAGGCCGAAGATCAGCCACCAATAGCCGATCAGCGCGTGGGAGAGGAAGACCGAGACCTGAGTGATCTTCGGAAGTTCACCGCCAAACTCCTTGAAGACGCCCTCGAACACGGGAACCAGGAACGCCACCAGTGCCATCATCACTCCAACCGCGAAGGTGATCACCAGCGCCGGATAGACCATCGCCGAGCGCACTTGGCGGCGCAGCGAGGCGTCCTTCTCGAGCTGATCGGCGACGCGCAGCAGCGCATCCTCCAGGACGCCGCCCGCCTCTCCCGCTCTGGTCATGGCCACGAACAGCTGGTTGAAGACCTTGGGATGGCGATCCATCGCGTCGCTCAGGGAAAGTCCTGACTCGACGTCCTTACGGACCTGGACGACCGTCTCAGTGAGGTACTTATTCTCCGTCTGCTCCTCCAGCACGAACAGAGAGCGCAAGATGCTCATCCCGGAGGAGATCATCGTCGAGAGCTGTCGTGCGAAGATCGCAAGCTCGCTCACCTTCACGGTCTTGAGAAAGCTGATCTCGATCTCGCGAGAGGTGTGCTTGTCGGCGATGTCCAGGACGATCAGCCCGCGGGCCTTCAGCTGGTCGGAGACCGCCTGCCTGGAGTCGGCCTCGACCTCGCCGCGCGCCTTGACGCCGGCAGCATCCATGGCCTTGAAGATGAATGTGCTCACAGCAAACCCCTACGCCGCGGCGAGGGACCCTGCCCCGAAGAGGCGTTTGAGCTCCTCCGGGGTGCTGGAGCGCGCTTCGGCCAGCGTCTGGCTGATCTTCCCCTGGCGCACGAGCGATGCGAGCGAAGCGTCCATGGTCTGCATACCCGAAGCGGAGCCGGTCTGGAGCACCGAGTAGATCTGGTGAGTCTTGCCCTCGCGGATCAGATTGCGGATCGCGGGGTTTGGCACGAGCACCTCACATGCCACCACGCGGCCCGATCCCTCCGTGTTGGGGAGCAGCTGCTGAGTCATGATCCCCTGCAGGGCCACCGAGAGCTGAACGCGGACCTGGCCCTGTTGATGGGGTGGGAACACGTCGATCACGCGATCTATCGTCTGAGCCGCATCCTGGGTGTGAAGCGTGGCGAAGACGAGGTGGCCGGTCTCTGCCGCCGTCAGCGCCGTGGAGATCGTCTCGAGGTCGCGCATCTCGCCGACCAGGATCACATCTGGATCCTGGCGCAGGGCGGACTTCAGCGCGGCGGCGAAGCTCTGGGCGTCGGCGCCAAGCTCGCGCTGATTGACCAGGCAGCGCTTGTGCGGATGCAGGAACTCGATCGGATCCTCGATCGTCATGATGTGCTCGTCGCGCGTCATGTTGATCTGGTCGATCATGGCCGCGAGCGAAGTCGACTTGCCCGAGCCGGTGGGGCCGGTGATCAGCACGAAGCCGCGTGGCCTGCGAGTGAACTCGTGCATGATCGGCGGCAGGCCAAGATCGTCGATCGACGTCAGCTCGAAGGGAATGAGCCGGAAGGCCGCACCGATCGCACCGCGCTGGTAGTAGGCGTTGACGCGGAAACGGGCGTGACCGGGGACCGAGTAGGCGAAGTCGAGCTGCCAGTCTGTCTCCAGTCGCTGGCGCTGGTCGCCGTTGAGAATCGAGTAGATGATCTCCCTGGTATCCGTCGAGGAGAGCACCTCATACTCCTCCAGCGGTGTGAGGCGACCCCGGATGCGCACGGTGGGATGCGCCCCGGCGACGAGGTGTAGATCGGAGGCACGCCTTGCGATGACCTCCATGAGCAGCTCTGCGAAGTCCATTGCCATCGCTGGGCGCATCGACCCCCGGCCCCCTCGATCCGCACAGTTGACGGCGAGGGTGGACAAAGGTCCTAGAAGCGGTGCATCCTCACCTGCATGACGCGGTGGGAAAACGCCGCTCAGCTACTGCCGATGACCCTCGCAATCTCGGCGATGGACGTGCGGCCCTCGCGTACCTTGTCCAGACCATCATCGCGCAGGCAGCGCATCCCCTGACGGATCGCGAGCTCCTTGATCTCCTCAGCAGGTCGGCGCTCCAGGGTCATCTTGCGGATCTCCGGCGTCACCGTCATGACCTCATAGATGCCCAGGCGTCCGCGATAGCCGGTCCCGCCGCACCGCCTGCATCCAACCGGCTCATATGCCTCCAGATCGACGAGCGCCCTGTAGCCGTTCTCCCGCAGGGTCTCCGCCGGGATGATCGCGCGCTGCTTGCAGCTGGGGCAGAGCATGCGCACGAGCCGCTGGGCGAGCACGCAGTCGATCGCCGAGGCCACCAGGAACGGCTCGATGCCCATCTCCGTCAGTCGTGTGATCGCGGCGGGCGCGCTGTTCGTGTGCAGGGTCGAAAGCACCAGGTGACCCGTCAACGCCGACTCCACCGCGATCTGGGCCGTCTCGCGGTCGCGGATCTCGCCGACCATGATCACGTCGGGGTCGGCTCTGACCATCGCGCGCAGGCCGGTGGCGAATGTGAGCCCCACCTTGTTGGATACCTGTATCTGTGTGATCCCGTCGACCTCGTACTCAACGGGATCCTCAACGGTGATGATGTTCCTCTCCGGCTTGTTGAGCTCCTGTAGGGCCGCATAGAGGGTCGTGGACTTGCCCGACCCCGTGGGACCAGTCACGAGCACCGCTCCATGGGCTTCCTTGTATGCGCGTTCAAAGCGCTTGCGCTCCCCCTCGCCCATGCCCAGCTTGTCCAGCTGCATAACGACCGATTGCTTGTCGAGGATCCGCATCACGATCGCCTCGCCGTGGACGTTCGGAATCGTCACGACGCGTAGATCGACATGCCGGCCGTCGACGGTGAGCCCAACGCGGCCGTCCTGAGGAAGCCGCCGCTCGGCGATGTTCAGTTCAGCCATGATCTTCACGCGCGAGATCACACCCGGCGCCATGCGACGGGCGACCGTCGTGACGTCGTGGAGGACTCCGTCCACCCGGAAGCGCACGCGTAGCTCGCGCCCATCGGGGGAGAGATGCACGTCGGAGGCATGCTGCTCGACCGCCTGCCCGACTATCTGGTTGACCAGCTTGATCACCGGCGCGTCGTCGACGGTCTCATGCAGCTCGACGACTTCTGCGCCGCCGTGTTCCTCATCCGAAGAGCCCTCAGAGTCTGAGACGACCTCCTCGAGTCGGTCCAACCGAGAGATCAGCGCGGCGATGTCTTCTGGTGCGGCGACAGCCACACGCACTTCGTAGCCGGTCATGATCGCGATGTCATCGACGGCGAGGATGTTCGCCGGATCGGTCATCGCCACCAGCAGTGTGCGCCTGTCGATGAAGCTGACCGGCACCGCCTGGTAGCGCTTGGCCGCCTGCGTGGTCACCAGGTTGGCGGCGCTCATGTCCACCGAGAAGAGGCTGAGGTCGAGATGATCGAGGCCGTAGCGCTCTGCCAGTGCCCTGGCCAGTCCATCGTGGCTGAGTGCGCCGCTGTCCAGCAGCACCCGCTCAGGCGTGATCCCCGAGCTGCGCGAGGTCTCGATCGCTTCCTCGGCCTGCTTGGACTGCACAAGGCCCATGTCGACGATCACATCGGTGAGGAAGCGAGCGGAGGAGCCACGACGTGTCGGCGAGGTGACGCCCGTCCACGCTTTGCCTGCCTGCTCTGCGGCATCGGGTGACTCGAGGCCCATGACCTCACCCACCTCCACACTGCCGATGCTCAGATCGATGATCGGATCCTCGGGCTCGACTTCGGGGCTGGTCACCTCCACGGCGGTTACGAGCTGGTGCTCGACCTCCACCTCGCCAAAGGAAGCATCCTCGTCGACCGCCGAGATGACCTCGGCCTCCTCGCTGAGACGATTGCTCATCCCGAAGATCTCGTGCAGGTCGGGGCCGTCCTCCTCGCCAACCCTGCTCATGCGCCTCGTCCAAGCCCGCTAGTCGATGCTCTCCTGCTCGGGAACCTTGGCGGCGGCGCGCATGACCTCGATTGGCGCCTTGCGCCCGGTCCAGATCTCGAAGCTGAGAGCACCCTGAGCAACGAGAATCTCCAGCCCGTCGACGGTGTGAGCACCGGACCGGCGCGCAGCGGCGAGCAGCGGCGTGGTTCGGTCTGAATAGGCCAGGTCGATGACATAGGGGTACTTACCGACTTGATCGTGCGCCAGCCCGAGTTGGTTGAGCGTGTCCTGCTCAGTGGCCGACCGTTCTACCCTGACGCTCCCCTTCAGGCCCACGGGAGTGCAGTTGACGAGCAACTCGGCGTCGACCGGACGTGAGACCGCTCGCGCGCCAAGATCTCGCGCAAGCGCAACGGCTCGTCCATATGTGCGATTCCATACCGACACCTCGCCGGCGCCGGCGTCGAGCAGGGCCCACACGATCGCCCGAGCGCTGCCTCCAGCGCCGAGCACGAGCACACTGAGACCCTTCGGGGAAGTTGGCAATGAGGCGATTAGGCCTGGAGCATCGGTGTTCTCAGCCGCGATGCCTCCGCCGCTTGAGAACGTGAGTGTGTTGGCTGCTCCAATCGCGCGGGCAGCCTCACTGACCTCGTCGCTGAGCGCGAGTGCTGCCTGCTTGTGCGGGATCGTGACGTTGGCGCCGAGCAGTCCCGCATCTCCCAGCGAGCGAGTCGTCTCGCAGAACAGCTCCGGGGCGATCGGGAGTCGCTGGTAGCGCCATCCATGCATCCCCAGCGCCGCGAACGCGGCATTGTGCATGGCGGGCGAGCGGCTGTGTGCCACCGGCCAGCCGATTACCCCAAGTCGTGGCATCTGACGCTCACCCCTGACAAGTGGGAACACGCCCACCGTTCTTGCGCACCGCTTCCCTGTAGGCGGCTGCCGCGTTCAGGAATTGCGAGTAGCTCTTGAAGAAGTCCAGCTCGCCGCAGCCATCCGCGCCTGCCACGTAGTAGAGGTAGGAGACGTGAGCTGGATGGGCCGCCGCTTCGATCGCCGCCATGCCAGGATTGCCGATCGGTGTCGGAGGCAGGCCCTTGTGGGTACGCGTGTTGTATGGCGAGTCGCTATTCAGCTGGGCTTCGGTGAGCGGATGCGTGTAGTCGTTGAAGGCGTAGCGGATGGTCGCATCTATACCCAGCGACATGCCAAGGTGCAACCGGTTGTAGATGACCGCTGCAACCAGCGGTCTGTCACGCGCCAGCTCGGCCTCCCCTTCGATCATCGAGGCGATGATCAACATTTCATAGAACGTGATTCCCAGCGTATGCGCTCGGCGCAGGAAGGCGTGACCGAACCTTTCCTTGAAGGCGATCAGCTGCTCGCTCACGAGACGGCTCGCTGGCGCACCCGCCACCAGTTCATAGGTTGCCGGGAAGAGGAACCCCTCGAGGTTGGGTGTGCTCCTGGGCGCGCCGTAGCTCGCCGGGTCGAGCAAGGAGGATCGCCTCGAGGCAGCCAGATAGCTCCCGGCGAGCCCATCGGCTCCAGCCCGCTGGGCGATCTGCAGGCGGGTCTCCCCCTCGGGAATGATCAGCCTCAGCACGATCGCCTGCGGCGGTGGCTTTGTCAGCGCTTGCAGCGCGGCCGCATAGCTCATGTCCCGCCTCAACTGGTAGCGCCCTGATCGCAGATCGCCGCGCTTTCCCTCCAACAGTGCCCTCACATCGAAGAGCAGGCCGGAGGAGACAACGCCCTTGCGGGCGAGAATCGTGCCAATCGCACCCGCGCTCGAGCCTTTGGGGATCTGGACGATGATGCTGCCCTCACCCGAACCGTGCAGCGGCTGGAAGAGGGCGAGGATCAGGCCTATCAGGAGCAGCGTTGCGCAGAGCACAATCAGCGCGCCGAGACGCGCCGCGCTCAGACGGCGTGGGCGTTGCTTGCGCTCACTTTCCGGGGTCGATGCAACCGTCGTCCAGGCTCCGGCCGGAGCGACAGGCGCTGGTTGGGTCCTCACAGCGGCGGGAACCTGCCATGGCGGGTCCACCTGCAGTTGGTCCGGTTGCGCCTCGATGCTCTCGGCCGCGTCGGGCTCCCCGGCTCCCTGCCCAGCATCGGAGCCCGCCCCTGCCTCCGTGGTCTCGTTGCGACGACGTATGCGCTCCAGGCGTGCGCGCTCGCGCTCTTCGGCGGTGCGCTCGCCGACAGCGCGCTGACGATCAGAGTTTCCAAACAACGGTGCGACCCTACCGAACCTCTGGGCGCTCTCAGCCCGACCGCGTCGCGAGCCAGCTCTCGAGCAGATGTGCGGCGGCGCGCGAATCCTCGCTCGCTCTCGTGCCCGGCATCCGCTGTGCCATGCGGGTCGTAAAGCGCTCATCGTGCATTTCGACGGGCACACTCTCGCCCAGTCGCCCGGCTAGGCGCTCGGCGAAATTGCGGGCACAAGTCGTCTGCTCGCTGTCTGTACCGCTTAGCGAGAGCGGTAAACCCACGAGCACCCGCTCGACCTCCCGCTCGGCCACGAGCGCTACGAGCGTCGCCATGCCACGTCTGCTGTCGGGTGCCTGGATCGACTCGATCGGGATGGCGATCGTCCCGGTCGGATCGCTCACGGCGCAGCCGCATCGCGCACTCCCGTGGTCGAGCGCCAGCACGCGCATCAGCTCTCGGCCAGGAGCGACACAACCGCTGAGCGAGCAACATCCAGTGCCTCACCCAGCTTCTCCACATCGCGCCCTCCCGCCTGGGCCATGGTGTCGCGTCCACCACCGCCGCCGCCGACCGTGGCGGCGGCGACCTTGACGATCTCACCGGCTCTCACACCACGCTCCACGAGCTCGGGGGCCACGCTCGCAATCAGCGCCACACGTCCGTCGACCGGGCTGGCAAGCACGATCACCCCGCCGGAGCCAAGTTTGCCTCTGATCTTGTCGAGCAGATCAGGAAGCGCCTTGGCATCCGAAACCGCGACCTCGGCGATGACGATCGGCGTGCCCCCGATCGTCTGCGCTCCAGCGACGAGCTCTTGAACGCCCTGATCGGCATCCCGGTCATCCGTGGTGCTTCGCCGCACCTGCTGGAGCAAGCGCCGCTCCTGCTCGCGCGCACCCACGGTCTGAGGGCTGTCCTCTGGTCGCACACGCAGGATGCGTGCCACTTCACCGAGCAGCCGGTCATGGCGACGCATGAGATCGACAGCTGCCGGACCGGTTATCGCCTCGATGCGTCTGACGTTGGCCGCGCTCGAGCTCTCTGAGGTGATGCGGAAGAGACCGATCTCCGCGGTCAGTCGCACATGGGTGCCTCCGCACAGCTCGCGCGAATAGTCCCCAGCCCCCAGCTCGACCATCCGCACCACCTCGCCGTACTTCTCGCCGAACAGGGCCATCGCTCCCAAACGCTTGGCCTCCTCGAGCGTCGTGATGATTGGCCGCACCGGGTCGTCTTGCACGATCCAGGCGTTGACCTGATCCTCGATGTCTCCCAGCTCCTGCGCGGTGAGGGCTTGGGAGTGCGTGAAATCAAAGCGCAGCTTGTCCGGCCCCACGTAGGAGCCGGCCTGCCGTACGTGGGTGCCCAGGCGTGCACGAAGCGCCGCGTGCAGCAGGTGTGTCGCGGTGTGGTTGCACTCCGTTGCGTGTCTGGCGCTGTGATCCACCCGCGCAAGCACACGCGCGCCCGGGCTCAGCGCCCCTTGCTCGACGACCACCGCAAGCGCCTGATCCCCACCGAGTCGCAGGACGCTCTCGACCCGCGCGCTGCATCCTCCCTGCTCACATTCCAGTACACCCACGTCAGAGATCTGACCGCCCCCCACCGGATAGAAGGGCGACTCTGTGAGCTTGACCAGATAGCGCTCGCTCGCCGACTCCGCCATCGGGCTTGCCGGCTCCGCGGTTGGGCGTGCGGGCGCCTCGGTCGGGATCGGCAGCAGCGCTCCGATGGTCGTCTGCTGGCGCTCGGTCTCATACCCGGTGAACAACGTCACGAAGTCCGTGTTCTCGGCAAGATTCACTGCCAGCGTGCGGACCTCATCGACGGCGCCGGTTCCGCGGGCGGCCGCGCGGGCGCGAGTCCGCTGCTGGTCCATGAGCCGCTCGAAGCCCTGCTCGTCGACCCCCAGGCCCTGTTCTGCGAGCAGCTCCTTGGTGAGCTCGAAGGGGAAGCCGAACGTGTCGTGGAGCCGAAACACCTCCTCATAGGGAACACCGTCCGCTCCGCTCTCGCGAGCGGCCGCAATGTGGGCGCCAAGAGTGCGCAGCCCCTGCTCGAGGGTATGCCCAAAGCTCTCCTCCTCGCCGTCGAGCCAGCGCTGAATCGACTCTCTCTGCTCGCCCAGTTCCGGGTAGGCACCACCCATCAGCTCTCCGACCAGGGCGCCGTAGCGGCGCAGAAACCCCGGCTCCATGCCGAGGCTGCGCCCCTGTTGAATGGCGCGGCGCATTACCCGGCGCAGCACATATCCACGGTCCTCGTTGGAGGGCACAACACCATCGGCCACCAGGAACGTCATGGCACGCGCGTGATCGGCGAGAATACGCAGTCCCCGATCGACCGCATGCTCCTCGCCAGAGCGGCGACCCGAGAGCTCTTCTCCCAGTTCGATCAGCGGCTGGAACTGGTCGGTCTCGAATACCGAGCCCTTCCCCTGCAGGATCGCTGCTATGCGGTTGAGGCCCATCCCCGTGTCGATGTTGCTCGACGGCAACGGCTCGAGATGATCCGGAGGATCCTGGTTGTAGCTCATGAACACGAGGTTCCAGTACTCCAGGAAGCGCTCATTCTCACCGCCTGGAAGATCGTCGGCACCGCCAAAATCCAGGCCGCGATCGACGTACAGCTCCGAGCTCGGCCCACTAGGGCCCACCGGCCCGGCTTCCCAGAAATTCTCCGAGCGAGGACACGCCACGATCCGCTCCTGGGGCACTCCCACCTGACGCCAGAGCTCGATCGCCTCTTGGTCGGGACCCAGGCCCAGCTGCTCGTCACCCGCGAAGACGGTGACCCATATGTCCTGCTGGGAGATGCCGAACACCTCCAGCGAGATCTCCCATGCGAACCGGATCGCCTGACTCTTGAAGTAGTCGCCGATCGAGAAGTTGCCCAGCATCTCGAAGAACGTCAGGTGCCTGGTCGTGTTGCCGACTTTGTCGATATCCACCGCCCTGAAGCACTTCTGGCAGCTCGTCAGCCGCGGCGCGGGAGGAGCCTCCTGGCCCATGAAATATGGCTTCAGCGGCTGCATCCCGGCCGTCGTGAGCAGCACCGTCCGATCGCTTGCGGCGGGCACGAGCGACGCCGAGGGAATACGGTGGTGCTCGCGTTCTTCAAAGAACTGCAGGAAGCGCTCGCGGATCTCGTCAGAGGTCATGATCGTTGATCTTAGGGTCCTACAGGGAGGCGATCGTGCCGTGTCCGACGATCAGATCTCCCGAATACAGGCAGGCAAGCTGGCCGGGAGCGGTGCGCTCCATCGGATCGAGCAGCTCCACGTCGATGCGCTGGTGATGACCGGCCGGCGTATCGCGCAGTCGAGCACACCCGCACCTGCGTCCCCGATAGCGGACCTTGACGCCGTCCACGACCGTCCCGTCGCGCAACAGCGTCGTGTCACACAACGACAGCCGTCGGGTGAGCAGCTGCTCCCTCGAGCCGACAGTGACCGTGTTGGTGTGAGCATTGGTGCCTAGCACGTAGAGCGGCTCGCCGCCGCCGATTCCCAGTCCGTGGCGCTGTCCGACAGTGAAGCCATGCGCCCCACGATGGCTGCCGAGCTCGGTGCCGTCCCGATCGACGATCGCGCCTTCGCGCTCATCGAGGCCCCCGTGACGCGCGAGGAAGCTCCTCTGGCTCGTGCCGGCGAGGAAGCAGAGATCCTGGGAGTCGGGCTTGCGAGCGACCGAAAGACCGGCTGCTCGCGCCAGCTCACGCACCTGCGTCTTGCTGAGGGCCCCCAGGGGAAAGCGCAGACGTTGAAGTGAGGGTGTCGAGAGGGCGGCAAGCGCGTAGCTCTGGTCCTTGCTCTGATCGACTGCGACCCGCAGCAGCGGCGTCTGCTCGCGATGCTGCGGTTCAGCCTGATCATCGACCCGTTGGATTCGCGCATAGTGGCCCGTCACGAGCGTATGTGCACCGACACGATCGGCCAGGTCAAGCATCGCGTCGAGTCGAACCTCCCCATTGCAGCGGATGCAGGGATTGGGAGTCAGACCCTTGGCATGGCCCGAGAGCCACGGCTCCACAACTCCCGCCCTGAACTCCTCGCGCAGATCGATCGAGAGATGTGCCATGCCCATGCGGTGTGCGAGCTCACGGGCGCTGCGTACGGCCTGTGCCGAGCAGCAGCTGCGATCTCCGTCGTTCTCAGGATCAGACCACAGCTCGAGTGTCACGCCCACGGTCTCCTGGCCAGCTTCAGCACTGAGCAGCGCCGCCACCGCACTGTCAACCCCACCGCTCATCGCCACCAGCGTCCTGTCCCTCTGCGGAGCAAAGGCCCCCCGCGCGCGCGTGGCGCTCCCAAGCGCTCGATGGAGCGCGTCGGCGGCCAACTCCGCGGCATGCAGCTTGGCAGGGCTCAGGCCACCCAGCTCAGCGGCGATCTCAGTCGACCCAAGACGAGCCGCGCTGAGCAGCTCTCGTCCTCGAACCATTGAGACGGCTGCCGATCCGGCGGCGATCGCCGCACCGCAGCCGTGCGCATCGAAGCCGACATCCTGGATACGGGCCTGCGGGGTATGGAGGTCCACCTGTAGGGAGATCCTCACGAGATCTCCACAGGCAGCCCCCCCGGCCGCTCCGGTGAAGCAGTCCTTTGGCAGGTGCCCACGGGCATAGGGATGTTCAAGATGGTTGGCGAGGGCGCTGCCGGAGCTCACGAGGCGAGTGTATGCGTCGATGGAGTGCATGCGAGATCCATCGCGGGGCCAGGCAGGCGTCGGCAAGAATCGTTGCATTCCTTCCAATGCGATGCACATTGCATCCTGACCTGGTAGCTTGCCGCCCGTTCGTGCCGAGTCTTCCTTTCCAAGGGGAGGAAGAGCGGGGGATCCAATGCAGCCAATAGGTTGCGGGGGCGAATCGCCACCTCTGTGGCGTAGCGTATACACGCGAGCCCGACAGCTAACCCCGTAGGCGCCCAGCAAGATTGAAAGGACGCTTCCGCATGCCGGGATTTCCGCGTGATCTAACTGCCCCTGAGCCATGGGAAGCGTCGCTGGCGCGTTCCAGAGCCCGTCGTCAGCGCAGCCGAGGGGCCCATCTGCCTAAGTCAAGGCCTGCCAGCCATGCGGCGGCGATCACGTTCGCGGCTCGCCGGGAGCCGCTTGTCAGCCGTGTGAGAGATCTCGCGGACAGCGAGCCATGGGAGCTCTCGTTGGGGCGCTCCCGCGCCCGTCGCCGCGCGGCTCAATTGCGTTTCGTCCCGGTGGGCACCCGTGCCAGACGGATATCGCTCGGCGCCTTAGTCGCTCTGAGCGCCGCTCCGGCCTCGAGCCTCGCGAGCGGTGCGGGCATGCGAGCACCCTCCGCGCCCGTCACGGAACCGCCCATCACCTCCGAACATCAGATCATCCTCACTACGGGCAACGAAGGCCCTCAGGTGCGCCGGCTGCAGCAGGAGCTCGCCATTCACGTCGATGGCATCTACGGGCCCGAAACCGAACAGGCCGTGCTCCGCTACCAGGCCAGCCGGGGCCTCGCGGTCGACAATCTCGTCGGACCGCTGACAAACGCGGCGCTGCGCAACGATACGCCCGCAAGTGTCTCACCCGCGAAGGTGGCCGAAGAGCTCTCGGGCGAATCCGCCGCTCAGAAGGAAGAAGTGGGAGCCGTCAGGCGTCTGCAGCACGCGTTGGACCTGCAGAACGACGGCGACTTCGGCCCACTCACGGAGGCCGCCGTTCGGCGCCTGCAGGCCCGCAACGGGCTGGCGGTCGACGGTATCGTCGGCCCGGCCACGTGGAGCGCCATCGGCGTCAGCAGCGCACCCACGCTCACGCCGCCACCCTCCGCCCTGCCGCAACCGAAGCCCCAGGCAGCTGACAGCGCCGGCCAGGGCACTGGCGCAGCGAGCACCCCGGCCGACGGCACTGCTCAGATCAGCCCCGTCGCCCTTCTGCAGCAGGCACTGCATTTGCAGGCGGACGGCGAATTCGGCCCCCTCACCGAGGCCGCCGTCCGGCGCCTGCAAGCGCGCAACGGGCTGACGGTCGACGGCATCGTCGGCCCTGAGACCTGGAGCGCCATCGGCGTCAGCAGCGCACCCACACTCACGCCGCCACCCTCGGCACTCACCGGCGGCACCGCGGCTCCGAGCGCCACGGCTGCCACCCCCACGGCGACGTCACCGGCCGCGGCAACCTCTACCACCTCCACCGCTGCGGACACGAGCAACGTCAATGCCTCGAGCGCCGTCCAGGGCGTGATCGACGCAGCCAATGAAATCGCCACGAGGCCATACGTCTACGGCGGCGGCCATGGCTCATTCACCTCCGAAGGCTATGACTGCTCCGGCTCGGTCTCCTATGCGCTGCACGGCGGCGGGCTGCTCAGCTCGCCCGAGGACTCCTCGGAACTGGAGTCATATGGCGAACCGGGTCCTGGCCAGTACATCACGATCTACGCCGACGCCGAACATGCCTTCATGGTGATCGACGGGCGTCGATTCGACACGGTCGCATTGGCGGAAACCGGCAACAGGTGGTCAGATTCGATGACTTCCACCGCGGGCTTCGTCGCACGTCACCCAGACGGCCTCTGAGCCATCCGGCCGCCGGCCGGCGTCAACTCGGCTGAGCCAGCCTGCCGATACCGCCGGAGCGTGCCATCCCAAGCCGTGCCTAGCCTCTTGGAATCTGTCCATCGACAGCAAGAGGAGTGCCAATGCTCGCCCGAGCGAAGACGTTCACGATCGAGGGCCTTCAAGCCCTCCCGGTCACAGTGGAGCTCGATATCCGCTCCGGACTCCCGTCGTTCTCGATCGTCGGATTGGCCGATGCCGCGGTCCGCGAGGCACGCGATCGCGTCCGAGCGGCGATCCTGAATTCGGGCTTCGAGTTCCCCTCCTGCCGGATCACAGCCAATCTCGCCCCCGCGGATGTCCCCAAGGTCGGCCCTGGCCTGGACCTTGCGCTGGCATGCGCTGTGCTGGCCGCCAGCGGCCAACTCGCAAACGAGCTTCTGGATAGTCATGCTCTATTCGGAGAGCTCGCGCTCGATGGCGAGGTGCGCCGCTGTCAGGGGACGCTCGCGGTTGCCCAGGCCACGCTGGAGGCCGGGCTCAGCACGCTTGTACTCGCCTCTGACCGGGCACCGGAGGCGGCGCTGGTCCAGGGACTGCAGGTCCGTGTCGCGGAGCACCTGCGCAGCGCCGTTCGCATTTTGCGCGGAGGGCCGCCCGATTCTCTCCCCGAGGCCACCCCGATCGACAGCGATGCCCGCATCGAGGGCACCACCAGCCATGGCGACCAGGATCTCAGCGACATCCGCGGGCAGCATCACGCAGTCCGGGCGCTGATCGTTGCGGCGGCCGGGGCACACAATGCACTGCTCAGCGGTCCACCCGGGACAGGCAAGACCATGCTTGCCCAGCGAATTGCCTCGATCCTCCCTCCGCTGACGCGCTCGGAGGCGATCGAGGTCACGCGCATTCACAGCATCGTTGGTGACGGCGACGGCGCGCTGATCCAGCGCCGACCATTTCGGGCGCCCCACCACTCGATCACAACCGCCGGTCTCGTCGGCGGTGCCCGTCGGGGCTGGATCGGCGAGATCGTGCTGGCACACCATGGTGTGCTGTTCTTAGATGAGCTCTCCGAGTTCGCCAGGCCCACGCTCGAGGCTTTGCGCCAGCCCCTCGAGGACGGCAGGGTGGCGATCGTCCGCGCCCGTCACTCCGCCGTCTATCCAGCGAGGTTCATGCTCTTGGCAGCGACAAACCCCTGCCCGTGTGGATTTTCAGGAGAGCTGGAGCGCTGCCAGTGCAGCGAAACGGACCATGCCCGACACCGCCGGCGCCTCAGCGGACCCCTGCTCGATCGCGTCGACCTGCTCACGCATCTGGAGCGCGATCGCACGCACAACCTGAGCACGACACCGCTGACGAGCTCGCGTGCGGCGGCCGCTCAGGTCATGCAGGCGCGGGAGCGCCAAGCCAGGCGCTTTGCCGAGGATGGGTTCCAGGTCAACGCCGAGATGGACACTCGCATGCTGCGTCGCCATGTTCGACTGGACGAGAAGGGCCAGCAGCTTCTGATCGCATCTCAGGAGCGAGGCTCGCTGAGCGCCAGAGGCCAGCACAGAGTGCTGCGGGTGGCACGCACGCTGGCGGACATCGCCGGCAGCGACCGCGTCACGGCGCACCACCTCGCCGAGGCGCTGGCGATGCGACCCGACGCAAGCCTGAGTGGCACCCGTTCGCCGTTGGCGGCATGATGGAGGCCTGTCGGGATTGCCTGCGCCGAAGCTGGCTGCTCGCGACCTTGAGCGTTCGCCTTGACCATCGCCTGCGCGACCCTGAGCACTTGGTCGAGCTGCTCGACCTCGGCGCCGAGGACCTCATTGCGGCGATCGGTGGCAGACGCAGAGCACAACTCACGCGCCTCTATGAGCAGTTCGAGTCCACCGGGCCGAGTACACCGCCAGATGTAGAGCAGATCTGCCGCCACGATCAGCTATATCCAGCCGTCCCTTGGACCTCCCCGCGGAGATCTGGTGTGCTCAGCGTCGCGGGTGGTGTTGCTCGGATGCGCAAGCTCCTCGAGACCCCCGTTGTAGCCATCGCCGGCACCAGGAGGCCCACCGACTATGGCATCGAGACCGCGCGGCATCTGGCCCATGGACTGGCCGCAAGCGGCATCACGGTGGCAGCCGAGCTACGGGACGGGATCGGCCGCGCCGCCCATGAAGGTGCATTAGGGGTCAACGCTCAGACCATCTCGGTGATGGCGGGCGGAGTGGATGTCCCGCATCCGGTGGGCATGTTGTCATTGCGCCAGCGTGTGCTCCAACGGGGTTGCGCCCTGTCGATGCTGCCTTGCGGGATGCGACCGCGCCGCTGGTGTGAGCTGCTCAGAGCAAGGCTGATCGTGGCCTGCGCGCGCCTGGTGATCGTCGTGGAGGCCGATGAGTCGCTGTTCGATCTCTTTGGGGCCCGCGTCGCGCAGGAGACAGGCATAGCCCTGGCGGCTGTCCCTGGGCGAGTGACCTCGCCCGCGTCACGTGGGACGAATCTCCTGCTGAATGAGGGTGTAAAGCTCATCTGTGACACTCAGGACGTCCTCGACCTGATCTACGGATTCCAGGAAAGACGTTTGAGCGAGCCGCTGGCGCACCTGGACACCCGACTGCACATGGTGCTCGAGCGGGTGGGCAGCGGTGAGGACACTCTTTCGAAGCTCATGCCTCAGAGCTCGGAAGAAGGGCCACAGGGCGCAGATGTGATGCTTGCGCTCGCCGAGCTCGAGCTCATGGGCCTGCTGGGACGAGGCGATGGCGGACGATATGTCCTATCCGGTACACCGCCCCTGCTTGATCGTCAGTGACATAGAGAGCGCCTTCAGGGCCGGGCACCGCGTCGGTGGGGCGGCCCCAGCGAGCGCCGGATGGCAGCTGGAAGCCGCTAATGAGTGCCATCGGTTCTCCAAGCGTCCCTTGCCGGGCTCGCCATGGCAGCCACAGGACCGCTGGTGCTCGTGGCGGACTCCGATCCCAGGAGCCATGAACCGCGATCACCGCCCCTTCGCTCCACGGAGCGCCGATGGCGCTGTGCTCCAGGAAATTCAGGCTGAGCGGGGCGCTGTGGGCAGGCAGACCACGCTCGATCGGCGTGAGTGTCGAGCAATTGAACACGCTCCCACCCGGATTAGCCTGCTCATCATCGTCGAATGGCATCCGTTCGTAGCTCAGCGCGCTGCCAGGCTCACCGGGATCGACGTCGGGATCGGGGTCGCAGAAGGGCCAGCCCAGGTTCCTGCCAGGTGTCAGCCGCGCGACCTCGTCAGGCGGATGTTCGTCGACGTAGGCTCCAATCACCTGGCCATAGGCTTCTGAATCGCCTTCGAAGGAGCGATGGAACGGATATGGAATTTCATCGCGCTCGTTGACGGCCACCCAGAGCGAATGGTCCGGTGCGAAGGCCAGGCCCTCGCCGTTGCGAACACCGCTGGCAAACACGTGCAGATGACTGCCATCGGGTCTGAACGCGACGATCGTGCCCCTCATGGGGAACTGATTCGGGTTGGGCGCCGTCGCATTCGAGGCGCTGCCCACCGTCACATAGATTTCGTGATTTGGGCCGATGGCAAGGCTCTTTGCACGGTGGACGTCGTCACCTGTGGAGTCGAGGTCTGGCAGATTGGGGACGATGATGCTCCGCTTGCCCACGGTTCCATTCTTCTTCCAGACATAGCGGTCGACCTCGTTGCTCTCCGCGACATAGAGCACGCGTACGCCTTTGAGCGTGTCGAACGCCAAGCCCTGTGGATCGGTGAGCCCTGTGATGGCCTCGCTCTCCTGGGCGGGATCGCCAGGCAGAGAACCATGCTTCAGGGCGACGACATCACCGCCCTGAGTGCTCACCAAGAGCTGGTGCTGCGGCGTCCAGAGGGCAAACCGTGCGCCAGGCACGCGTGCCCATACCTGAGCGCTCCAGCCAGCGGGCACAGTGAGTGTGCGCGGAGTGTTGAACGGTTCGCTCGCCAGCTCCGCCGGTACGCTGAGCGCCACCGTGTCAAAGCGTGCCGCCGGCAGAGCGGCTCTTCGAGTAGCGACGCCAGCCGAAGGGGCGCTCTCAGCGCTCAGACGCCCCACCTTGACAGCGCTTGTCGACGAGGCCGACGCAACGCCGCCCTTGCTACCGGCGCAGGCTGCGAGCAGACTCGCCAGCGCGAGCAGAGCTAGTCCCAACCCGACGCTGAGGGTACGGAGCTTGATCACTGCTCGATTTCAGCACAGAGCTCTATAGTTATCGACCCTCGCGGATGTAGCTCAGTTGGCTAGAGCGTCTGCTTGCCATGCAGAAGGTCGAGGGTTCGAGTCCCTTCATCCGCTTTCAGGAAAGCCCTGCTAGCCGTAGGGTTTTCTTTTAGAGAGACCGGGCCATTGTTCGCACGAAAGGTCGCGGGTACCACTCGCGGGTACCAAATCATGTCGTTCGTGCACGCATCGGAGGCGTTCGGTGCAGTTGGATCGGTATGGGTGCCTGTGCGTCTGAATGCCTCGTAGGTCCGGTCGAGCACACAGCCAAGCATGTCTACCTGCGAGCCTCAGAATTAAGTCGCTCGTTGCTTCGACCGATGCTGACGTCGTGGAGAATTCGGCTGATCACGACGAGCGCGCCCTTTCGATCGACGGGTCTCCAGCGCTGCTGGGCGGGCCGCTCAGCGCCCGAGCCAACTTCCGGCTCGAATACGGCAACATCGTCGGCGCTCAATTCCTCGGACGACTGGTTGAAGAGAATCTCGCCTTCGTCCGAGGGGACGGCTGACGTACCACGGCCAATGAAACTGCGATCCCCGGCGATGTCATTCTCCGCGTTCACTACTCGCGAATCCACCGCTACGAGGCGCTCACGAGACTCCAGGACGCCGTTGTCCACCTCGCGCTCAGAGAGCAGCAGCTCGACCTGAAGATCGCCGCCCGTGATGAGGCCACCTGCGCGGCGGCGCTCTCGGCTCTCGAAGACGCTTTACCACGCGACGCCGGCGAGGATGACGAGGCATCGGTGAGCTTCTGGTGGTGGGACAGAGGCTCGCCGGAGCAGCTCGGACGCCGGCTGAGTGCTCCGACATGGTCAGCTATCCGAGACAACTATGCCTCCGGAACCGCTCAAGCGCTTGACGCACTGATGTCGTGGACGGCGCCCCCGACAACTGGAGGTCGACTGATCCTCTGGCATGGGACGCCCGGCACCGGCAAGACCACCGCAGTTCGAGCGCTCGCGCGCGAGTGGAACAGCTGGGCCGACCTCCAGTTCATAACCGATCCCGAGCTCTTCCTGGATATGCCCAGCTACCTACTGAACGTGATCTCGAACGCCTCTCACGAGGCACCTGACACCCGCTGGCACGTCCTCGTCCTCGAGGACTCTGGTGAGTTCCTCTTGCCTGACGCCAAGCACATAAACGGACAGGCGCTATCCCGACTCCTGAATGTCTGTGACGGCGCCCTCGGGCAGGCGACACGGAGCCTGATCCTCGTCACCGCGAATGAGAATGTACGTCGCTTGCATCCCGCCGTCACGCGTCCGGGCCGATGCGTCGCCAACGTCGGCTTTCATGAGCTCGGCGGCGAGGACATCACGCGATGGTGTGATACTCAGGGAGTGCCGCAGCTAACGAGGGAGCGAGCAACGCTCGCTGATCTATACGCCCATGCTCAGGGGCGACTCGACGGCACTGCACCAGACCCCTTCGGGTTCGGCGCAGCAATCGCAGCCGAGTCTTAACGCGGTACGCGGCCCCGAGGTTCCATAAGGCTTCGCGAGCGCTGACTAAAGCCTTCATCCAACCCCCGCAAACATCGCAGCACCGGCGGACCCCGCAGACAACGAGACAGGTGGCGCCAGCGCTGGCAGCGGTCTGGAAATCACGGCCAGCACTCATCGAGCGGAGTTCGGTCAGCAACTGCGCTCGTCGCGGCTGACGTTAGGTTCAAAGCAAGTCTCCCCGATTAGTCACCCCGGCGAAGCCTCGGGCAACCCGATCGCCTGGTCGGCGCGCGAGCGCGCGACGGCGACCGACAGCGCGCGCACGTAGGCCCGTGCGGACGCGTCGATGATGTCCGTCGAGACGCCCTGCCCGGCGCCAGCGACACCCACAACCTCGAGCACGACAGAGACCTCGCCGAGCGCATCTTGGCCCTCGGTGACGGCGCCAATCGTGAACTCGCTGAGCTTGGCGGCGACGCCCGTAGCGGAATTGATGGCCTGGAACACGGCGTCGATCGGTCCGTCGCCGATGAATGAGCCTGTGCCGAGGCCACCCTCGGGCAGTGTGACCGAGACCTTGGCGTGCGCTGGACGCAGCGACGACGCCTCGACCTCGAACCAGTCCAGCGAGTAGCCGCCGATGTCCTCGCTGCGCAGCTCGTCGGTCATGAGCGCCTCCAAGTCCATCGCCGTGACCTGCTTCTTGCGGTCGGCGATCCCCTTGAAGCGCTTGAACGCCGTGTTCAGCGCCTGACCGTCGATCTCAAAGCCCATCTCCTTCAACGCCTCGCTGAGTGCGTGGCGGCCGGAGTGCTTGCCGAGAACGATCGAGTTGCTGGTCAGCCCGACGGTCCTCGCGTCCATGATCTCGTATGTGCTGCGCTCCTTGAGCACGCCGTCCTGGTGGATACCCGCCTCGTGCGCGAACGCGTTGCGCCCAACGATTGCCTTGTTCGGCTGCACGGGATAGCCGGTCAGACGCGAGACGAGCCTGCTCGTGCGCGCGATCTCAGTCGTCTCGATACCCGTCCACAGGCCGAGGCTCGGCTCGCGAGTGTGCAGCAGCATCGCGATCTCCTCAAGCGAAGCGTTGCCGGCGCGCTCGCCGATCCCGTTGATCGCGCACTCGACCTGTTGGCAGCCCGCTTCCACCCCGGCCAGCGAATTGGCGACCGCCATGCCCAGGTCATCGTGGCAATGCACCGAGAGGACGACATCGCGCAGACCGGGCACCAGCCGGAACAGCTCCTCGAACATCGCGGCGAACTCGCGCGGCATCGTGTAGCCAACGGTGTCGGCCACGTTGATCGTGCTGGCGCCCTCGTCGAGCGCGATCTGGATTACCTCGGCCAGGAACTGCACGTCCGAGCGCGACCCGTCCTCGGTTGAGAACTCGACGTCCTCGGTGTATTCGCGCGCCTGGGCGACGGCGGCGCGCACCTGTCCCTTGACGTCCTCGCGCGTTGTTTGCAGCTTGTGCTTGATGTGGATGTCGCTGGTCGCGATAACCATGTGGATACGCGGCCGCTGCGCGTCGCGCACGGCGCTCCACACGGCCTCGATGTCCTGGCTGACGGTGCGCGCCAGCCCGCAGATCACCGGCCCTTCGACCTCGCGGGCGATCGCCTGCACCGACTCGAAGTCGCCGGGCGAGGTGATCGGAAAGCCGGCCTCGATCACATCGACGCCGAGCCGCGCGAGCTGGTGGGCGATCTCCAGCTTCTCGGTCTTGTTCAGCGAGATCCCCGGCGACTGCTCGCCATCGCGCAGCGTCGTGTCGAAGATCAGTATGCGGTCGGACTCGCTGCGCCCGCGTGAAATGCTGCCCGCCGAAGCGTCACTCATGTCGTGCTCCTTCTCTCGCTTTGTCGTTTCCTCTCTGCTGGGTATGCGGCTACGCGGCCGCCACGCGCTATTCCCCCCGAGGGGGGAGCAGGAGAAGCGAGAGAAGCGAGTTCTGCAACGACATCTGCGGGGGAGGGTAGCACCGGCCGCCGCACCCGCAAAGCGCGCTCAGCAGACCAGGACAACTCTTCAGCTCTCGACTGGATCACTGCTCGACGGACGCCCACGCTCTGGCGTGTCGTCTGCTGTCCACTGCTGCTTTGGGACGAGCACTGTCTGAGAAACGCGGCGCTCACGCCGCTCGGGACGCGACCCCTTCCTCGCAATTTCCGAGCTTCACTTGACATAGGAGCAACAGTCGTCGGCGCTGCGGACGCGGCTGACTGCGCGGAAGAACAGGGCGCCGGATGAGCGGCCGTGCCGCGCTCGTGCGGAGCGCGAGCAAGGCCGAGCTAGGCGTCAGGAGGGTGAGCGAGCGAGGCGATGCGGCCTGGGGAGGCGATAGGTCGGGCCGCGGCGGCCGTGTCGGAGCTGATGGAGGGCCGAAGGCCCGGTCTCCGATGCAGGTAGCTGCGCCGACCCCGGCGCAACCACTAACTCCGGGCCGGTCTCACCGGCGGGGCTGAGCCCGCCACCCACAGTCAACGAGTACATGATGCGCCGCCCCTCGCCGCCCACGAGGAGCCAGGGAGCGCCACCGCGCCAGCTACCAACCGTGCCGCTTATGTTCAATAGCTTTGGCGAGCACGAGCGGCTGGGGGCGAGGCGGGCCCGCGGTTCTTCTCGATCTCGGGCTCCAACTTCGTTGGCAGTGAGCGGCTACTCGCGGTCTATGACAGTGTGAGGCAGAACTCTGCCCAAACGTCCCTTCCCTTCGCGCCGCGCCCACCTCGGTCTGGCGCTCAGTTCATGAGCGAGCTTGGCTCGACCACGGTCACGCTCGATGAACTCATGACGGCCGAGCAGGTCGCTGCACTGCTCTACTGCTTCCGGTCTCAACGGTCAGGGACTACGCCCGTCGGGGGGTGCTTCCGTCGATAAGGCTTGGCAAGCACCGCCGCTTCGTGCGCTCCCAGGTCGAGGCGACGATCACAGACCTTCTCGAATCCCGCCGTTAGCGGGTCGCCAGCTCAGGCAGCAGCATGCGCGTACCGCCGTCGGCGGATCCTCAGCGCTTGAGTTCGAGCTTGGCGACCGGCACTTGGACGAAGTCGAGTGCCACGCCCTTGTCGTTCGACACCTCGACGAGCATGACATCGCCGTAGTCGCTGACGACGGTCCCGATTGTGCCGGCAGCCCAGCCGTGGACTTCCTCGCGGATGCTGACGACGGAGTGTTCTGCGATTGCGTGCGCGATGGCCATGGGTTCAGTCTAAGCGTCGATGTAGGCGGAGACAAGGCGCGGTGCGTCTTGTGGCGAGCGGTACTCCCAGGAGGTCGTGACGATCCGCGTGCGGTCATGGTGTCCCTGTACGCCTTGGACTTGTATGAGGACCTCGCAGAGCACACCATGTGGTGGGTTGTCCCGGACCGCGCTGACCGGGGTGCGCTGAATGCCGTCGAGGATTTGCTCAGCGAGATGATCGGCCTCCTCGAGCGTGATCCCGAGCATGCTGCGGAAGACCCTCGCCTTGTGGGAGCCCACATGGTGCTCGGGGTTGAGCGAATAGGCACGCAGCTTCGTGTGCACTCCGTAGGCGTCCTGCGCCCGCGGAAGCGGCTCCCTTATCGCCGGTGGCCAACTCACTCCGAAACCCGTTCAGGCTCGACAAGCGTGTTGGGCATGTCCTTGGAGAAGATTGCGGTGAGCTTTGCGGCGTCCTCGGTGGCGGGCCGTGCGTGTAGGTAGCGGGCGGTGGTCCGTGAGTCTGCGTGGCCCATCATCGCTTGGACCTTGACCAGGTCGAAGCCTTGGGCGGCGAGTGTGCCGAAGGTATGTCGCAGGTCGTGGAAGCGCAGTGAGGGCATATCGGGGTTGTGCTCGATCGCCTGCTCGCGTGCGGCCTTGTAGCGGCGGCGCAGTGCCGAGCCGTCGAGGTGCTCCCCGGTGCGTGAGCAGAACACGAGGTCTGCCGGCCGGGTGAACATCGGCCGCTGCGAGAGTTGCGCGAGCGCCCGAGCTGGCTGGTCGGCGAGCGGCACGCTGCGCCCGCGCCTGCCCTTCGGGCTGTCCTCCTGGCCGAGCACATAGTTGCGCTGGACGTGAAGGCGCTGCGCCTCCCACATCACATGCCGCCAGCGCAACGCCAGGCACTCTCCCATCCGCAGGCCGCAGAAGGCTGCCACAAGGATCAGGCAGCCATCCTGGGCGTCCTCCTGGGCACGCACCTCGATCTCCCCCGGCGTGAGCTCCAGGCGGTTGTCGCGGTGCGCCCCCGCTTGCGCGGCGCCTGCGATCGCCTCGACCTCCGCCGACGTATAGGTCACGATCTCCGCTGGGTCGGCCTCGCGGCGCCTCTCGGTTGGCGTTACCGGGTTCTCGGTGAGCCCGAAGGTGTCCTCGCGGCAGGCGTAGCGATAGATGCTGTCCAGGATCTGCCGGTACTGGTTGACCGCTCGCGCCGACAGCAGCGGGTCGGCGTCCAGATCGTGCAGCCAGCGTGCGACCTCGCGCGTGGTGATCGACGCCGCCGGCGTACCGGCGAAGCGCGACATGATCCGCGCCCGCGGCGACCGCCCCCGCTTCTTTGGCGCATCCTCGGGGCGCCGCAGCATCGTGCGGTAGTGGTTGAGCGTCGAGCGCTTGATGCCCATCACGTTTACGCGGTGCGCCAGCCACGCCATGGCGATTTCCTCGAAGCTCACCTCCCGTTCCTGCTCTCGCCGCCAGCGCTCGCGTTCTGTTGCCTGCTCGGCAGCCTGCTCAGCGATCACCGCCGGTATCAGCGCGAGGGCGGCGTCTTCGCTCAGATACCCCTCGGCCGGACGACCGCGCCGCTTGACCCAGCCGCGATGACGAGTGCGACGGCGCTCACCTGCCAGCGCCTGGTCCCCACGCTCAATCCACGCCGGCCCGAGTCGGCGCTTGACCTGCCAGCCCTCCTGCCGCCACTTCGCGTAGTAGACCGGCCCGCCTTCGCGCTCGATGACAAGCAGTGTCATCGTGGGCTGTCTTGGCACTCCCTTCTGCACCGCCTTGTCACCTTTCGATAGACCGTGTGAGGTGCCCGCAGCCTACAGCGCCAGGGAGACTCTCAGGAGCAAGAAATCAAAACTGTTTCTCGCGGGTACCACCGCGGGTACCAAACCAACCTCAAACAACCCCTCAAAAAAGCCCTGCAACGGTGCGTTTGTTCCGCACATTGCGCAAAATGACGACCGTTTTGTCCGTTGCCATGCAGAAGGTCGAGGGTTCGAGTCCCTTCATCCGCTTTCAAGAAAGCCTTGTAATACAAGCCTTTCTCATGTGCGATCACGGCATCGCTACTCGCTTGTCTGTTCGGCGCAGGCCAGATGGCGTGTGAGGCGCTCTGCGAAGCCCAGTGCGCGCTGCACGAAGTGGCCTGCGCCCGCCAGGACGACACGCTCGCCCCGCAACTCGAGAGCAAGCGCATCGCAGATCCGCTCGATCGCGCCAGAATGTCCACCAGAGGCCACCAGGGACGGAATCTTGGCGTCGCGCAGGCTCCGCAGAGACGGCCGGGCGGCTCCAGGAAGCCGCCCATGGTGAGCGCGCCGGACGCTATGGGCAAGCTTGTCCGGCAGCGGGCCCTCAGGCACGTCCGTCGCGCCCGCGAGCAGCAGGAACTCCCGCAGTGTCGAGGGCTCGGCCTCGAGGCCATGAGTCAGCACGGCGTTTCCCATGCGCTCCAGATGGTCGACTTCGGGATCGCCGGCCGCCAGATAATAGAGCGGCGGCTCGATCAGGGTCAGTGACCTGACACCTCCAGGGTCACGTGCAGCCGCGATCAGAGTGCCAAGCACTCCATAGGAGTGCGCCAGAACGTGCGGGCGGGACTCGAGCAGGGGAGCAAGGTCGATCGCGTCGAGCTCGAAATCATGGTGCCCCGGCGGACTCGGGGGATAGCCACGCCTGTGGACCAGCACAAGTCTCCAGTGTGCGGCCAGCGGCTTCAACGACTGCCACGTCGCGCGGGGACTGGCACCGCCATGGACGAGCAGCAGCTCCGGACCGTGGCCTTCGCGTGTCACGACGATCTCAGTCATCTCATTGACTCTATTTTGTGCTTGGTCGTAGCTGTCGATTTCGTCGCCTCCCGTTCGTTTACTCCCCAGCTGCCATGTAACGCCACCAGCTCGAGCGACCAAGTACTTATATGAGCGCTGGAGACCTGCCAAGGATTGCGCACGACACCTCGGCGTTTGAGGCCTTCTACCGCGAGCATGTCGAGGCGATCCAGCGCTTTATCGCGAGGCGCATCGCCGATCCGCACCTCGCCGCCGATCTGACGGCAGAGGTGTTCCTGGCGGCTGTCGATGCCGCGGCGACCTACCGCGAGGATCGCGGTACTCCCAAGGCGTGGCTGTTCGGGATTGCGCGCATCGTCGTCGCCTCCGAATCGCGCCGCAGCGCCCGCGAGCGGCATGCCGTGCTGCGCATCGAGGGCCGGCGCCTGCTCGAGATCGATGATGTCGCTCGCATTCAGGACCGTATCGACGCCGCCACCCAGGCGCGGTCCCTCTATGCCGCAATCGGCAAGCTCCCCGATGGTGAGCGCGCGGTGTTCGAGCTTGTCGCACTCGACGAGCTCAGCGTCGCGGACGTCGCCGCGACCCTCGGGATACGTCCGGTCACAGCACGCGTACGCCTGCACCGTGCACGCACGACGCTGCGACGTCAGCTCTTAGACGAAGACCCGACCGCTCTTGTTCGACCGATGGAGGTGTCGCCGTGACCCCGCAGATTCCCCCCCAGCATTTCGAGGATCGCCTGCTGGAGCAGCTCAAGCAGGTTGTCGCTCAGAACCCTGACCGCGCGGATGGTCCAGCTCGTGGGCGCAGGAAAACCGCACGTCGGGGGCCTGGACTCCTGCCAAGCCGGTGGAGCCTGCCGGCGTGGCGCGTGGTACTCGCGGCCATCCCTGTGGTGCTTGCAGCCGCGGGCTTCGTTGTGGTGACATCGCTGAGCGGCCCCCAGCCAGGGATTGCGCAGGCCGCGGTGATCTCGCGTGCGGCCGCGGCCCTCGAGCAGCCCAACACGATCTTGTACCTCCAGGTGCAGAACTACAGCGCGCACACGCGCATCATCTGCATCCGCTTCGGCCAGTGCATCGGCGAGCCTGGCGACCAAGACACGGGTATCAGTGCCAATCCCGCCGATGATACGGTCACCTATACCTCGCAGCAGTGGATCAGCCACGACGGCAACCAGGAACACACGATCTACAGCAACGGCACCGAGACGGTCGACAACCAGGACACCTATGAATACGCGGCGTACGATCCGACCGACAACACGCTGACCACCGTCACCAACTTCGGCCTTAGGAACCCGCACCCGCCGTCCAGCACACGCTCGCCGCTGCCCTCGCCGGCGGACTTCGAGAGCCCGACGTACTATGAGAGCCTCTACCGTGAAGCCCAGGCGGGGACGCAGAACGTGCAGCTCGTCGGACAGACGACAATCGAAGGCCAGCCTGTCTATGAGCTGCGGTTCGACATCACACCGACGCCGCCGGCGCACCCACCCGCCGGTGACATGTGTGGCTCTACGGTGTGTATGCCACCAGGCCTCGAAATCCTGGTGTATCTCGACACCCAAAGCTACACGCCCGTGCGAAGCGTCCAGCTCACCGTGAACACGAACAATCTCCCCGGAATCCCGGAGGGGGCCACCGTGACAGATGTCGAGAACTTCTCGGCACAAACGCTTCCCGATACCGCGGCAAATGAACACCTGCTCCAGATGTCTTCGCACCCCGGCGCCACACAGATCCAGCAGACTGAAGCCGAAGCGGATGCAGAGCAATCGCAAGCCATCCTGGGAGCGCAGATCAACGCCAACGTAGCCAAGGCACGCGGCGAATCCGCTACCGCGCAGAGTGCGTCCAGCAAGCGCCACAGAGCGTCGAAACACCCGTAGCACGCCAGCTCAGACCACTATCAGTACTCATGTGTGGCGAGCCTTGTGCCGCCTTGGCACTCAGCGGCGCTCATCGCTCTCATCGCCGGCACCATCTCACTCGTGACCAGGCCGTGCTGCCTCGTGAGCTCATCGATTATCTGAAATGAGCGCGCGATCCGCTCGGGCGTGTCGATGACGACCGTGATTACGGGGACATGGCGGCGGATCTGCAAGAAACGGTCGCCATGTGGCGCGTGGTCGCCGTGGAACCCCCAGATTCCGCGAAGGCTCGTAGCGCCGGCTGCGTCGGATGCCCGCAACCGTCTGATGATCTGAAGGTTGAGCGGGTGCCCATCGTAGCTGGCTGCCTGCGAGCTGTAGATCATCAGCTTCTGCCAGATTCCCAGGCCATGCTCATCAGTGGCGGGCAGCGCAGCGGGTGCAGCGAACAGCTTGCCATCGCGCTTGCAGATCTGTACGCGCTCGAGCGTAATCAACGGCTCGCGCAGCAGCGCACCGAGCTCGGGCAGGACCTCGGCCATCTGCTCGCCGCTGCCGATTGCAACGATCATGATGGGGACCTCGCCATTGCGAGCGAAGAACTTCGCCCGTGCACGCCGGCCGCCCCTGGTCCCATCGACGCCGAGCAGCACCGTCGCCCCGACGATCCCGCGCCGGTGGAGCAGCTCGGTGAGGGCCAGGAAGACCGGCTTGCCGCCGATACGCTCCTGACGACCGCAATAGACGGTGAGCTTGGTGGACTCGCCCGGCCGCTCTGGCCATGTGATGGAACCCATATCCCCAGCAAGCAGGCGCGCGCGCTCCAGCGTGATCAGGCCACGGTGCTTGATCTGGAGGACTCGTTCCAGCGTCGCCTCGATCTGCTCTCGGCGATCAACGGCGATCGAGACGACAGGGAGATCCTCGGAGAGACTCAGCAGTCGGTCTGTGTGCAGGTGGTGCAAGCGCCCAAACCCCTCCGCGCCGCGCAGCAGCACACTGGCTCGCAGACGGTGTTCGCCATATATGTCAAGCAGCTCGTCTCCAAGCAGCCGGTCCTCGGTGCGGTCGCGCTCACCGAAGTAGGTCGTCAACTTCAGGCAATCCTCGTTCATGGGAAAAGCCCGTTCATATGTGCGCTCCGATCGCGTGCCCCAGAGCTGCGGCGCCCACCCCGATTGCGAGGCTTGCCGCGATGTTGAGGAGCGCAAAGGGAATCTCGGCATCCTCGATGAGCCGCTGGGACTCGAGCATCCAGGTGGAGAAGGTCGTGTAGGAACCGAGCGTCGCGGTGCCTGCGAGTACCAGCGTCTCACCGCCGGCCGCCAGGCCGACAAGCAGGCCCAGAGCCAGCGCGCCCGTGATGTTGATGACGAACGTCCCAACCGGAAAGCTGGTGCCGAGGAGCGAGCCGATCATCCCGTCCAGGACGAACCGGACGATCGCCCCGGCCCCACCCAACACTGCCACACCCACCCACACCCAGGGGCTCATCTGAGCACCCGCGTACGACGTACGGTCGCGGTGGCGATCCAGATCGCAAGGTAACCGGCCGTGAGGCTCGCGGCCGCGTATGCGATGGCGAGCCCATAGCGACCGTGTTCGATCATCTCGAGAATCTCGACCTGCATCGTCGAGAATGTCGTGTAGGCACCGCAGAACCCGGTGCCCAGCAGCGGACTGCGATAGGTCGATTGCGGTAGGCGCTCCCTCAGCCTGGTGGCGAAGTACCCGAGTGCGAACGAGCCGCTGACGTTGATCGAGAACGTCACCCATGGCCACGTTGCTGCCCCACCGGCGAACTGCTCGCCGAGCCAGACTCGCAGCAGCGCTCCAGCTGCGCCGCCGATGAAGATCGCGCTCAGCTCGCGTCTGTCGAAATTGGTTGGCACTGCGATCGATGTCTCCTCTCGCGTCAAGGTAGGTTCGCGAAAGGAGCCATCAGCCCTTGTACATTCGGCGGGCGGTCTGGAGGGCGACAAAGCTGCACGTCGACCCTCGCGTCAGGGCTCCATCTGAGTCGCCACAAGATACAACAAGCGATCATCCACCCGACGACCTATCCTGATGTACTCGTGCCCGATGCTTTCTCCGCCTCACTTGACCACGGCGAGGCGGTCCTGCGCTTCCCGTATGACGAGCGCCTGCGCCAGCTTCTGCGGGCGATCCCGGGACGGCGCTGGGACCCGATCGAGCGTGCTTGGTGCATCCCGCTGGACCCCGAACGCGCAGACGCGCTCGCGCGACTGTTTGCGAGCCTGACCGGAGATCTGGACATAAGCGAGACGCTGCTGCGCGCCATGGCGCGCCAGCGCGCCAAGCGCCGCAAAGAGGAGTGCGTGGTCGACCTTGCCCGCCCCGACAAGGATTGGTGGCTCAGTTTCGCCACCGACGCCGCGCCCGATCTGATCGAGCCCATGCTCGAACATCCAGACGCATGCACGGTGCCCGTGCTCGGCCGGTCCCTGATCCCACTCGATGATCTTGCGGTGAGCCTCATTCAGACATTGCGTGCACGCACGGCCCGGCTGCGCCTCGGCGAGAACGTCAGCCGCGCACTCCTCGCCCAGCGTGGGCAGCCCGTAGATGAGGATCCGGATCACGAACAACGCGGGCGACCACCAGTCCACGATGCCCAGCTCGTGCGCGATCGCCGCGGCGCACATTGGATCCTGCTCGCAGCCGAGCACGCGACGCTGGGTCGCGCGCTCGCATCCAGAGCCGGCTTGCGCGCGGTCGATGGTCCTGGCGCAACGCTGGCGCTTGCCGCGACCGAGCATGACGCAGAGCAGCTCTGTGAGCTGCTGGATCAGCTGGAGATAGCCAGCACCGACCCTCGGGTCAAGAGCTGGCTCGAGCGTGCCACCAGCTGGCACGGCACCCTCGAGGTGGATGGACCGCCCGATGCACCCGTATTCCTGCTACTCGGCGACATCGACCGCCTGCCACGGGCGCTTCGCGAGATCGCGAGGAGCGCCCCCGGCGGCGCAGCGGTTCCGCTGACCACGGACTCCTGGCAGCTGATCGACCGCCAGCTCGATTGCTGGATCAGCGACGCTGCCGAGCGCTGTATCGAGGCACTCCAGGACGGACGTCCTTCGCCGCCAGCCGTGCTGGAGCTCTCAACGCTCGACGATGAGCCGACATTTGTGCTCGCACCAGGCCATGAGCCGGCGCTGCTGGATATGTTCGCTTCGCTGACGGGGGCACTGCCATACGCACCCCGTTCCGGCGCAACCCGCCGGCACACGGAGCTGCCGATGATCCGCGCCGACCCGTTTTGCGTCCCAGAGCTCGACCGCTTTCTTGACGCCCACGAGATATGGGTGGACCCAGAGGCATTGGAAGTGCTACAGGAAGCTCGCGAGGAGCACGCCCGCGCAGCGGGCCTGGTCGCGCTGTCGGCGGCAACCGATGCCCCATTCGACGTCGCCGGTCTCAGCGGAGAGCTCAAGCCGTTTCAGCGCGCTGGCGTCAGCTACGTGCTCGCCCAGCGCCGCGCCTTCCTGGCCGACGAGCAGGGTCTGGGGAAGACGATTGAGGCGCTTGCAGCAATCGAGGCCGACGGTGCATATCCCGCGATTGTCGTGTGTCCCGCGAGCCTGAAGCTCAACTGGATGCGCGAGCTCAGCCACTGGCTGCCGCAGCGCGATGCCAGGGCACTCTCAGGCACATCCCCCCTGCCAACCCAGGCGCTCACGGAGTCGATCGCCGATATCACCGTGATCAATTACGACATCGTCGCTGCCCGCCTGGATGAGCTGCGCGCCCTGCGACCGCTCGCGCTCGTGCTCGACGAGTCGCACTACTGCAAGAACGCTGCCGCAAGACGCACCCAGGCGGTGCAGCGCCTCTCGTCGGCGATCCCGCGCGAGGGTCTCATACTCGCCCTCACCGGCACGCCTGTCATGAATCGCCCGCCTGAGCTGATCGCCCAACTGCGAATCCTCGGACGGTTGGGGGACTTTGGCTCGGGCGCCCAGTTCAGCAAGCGCTTCCGGGGCCCTGACGCGCATCTGCGCCTGCACTGGCACCTGCGGGCACGCTGCTTCGTGCGTCGCCTGAAGGCTGATGTGTTGCCACAGCTGCCACCCAAGACGCGCAGTGTGGTCCCGGTGGCACTGGACAACGAGGCTCAGTATCGCCTCGCCGAGCACGATGTCGTCGCATGGCTGCAAAGCCAGCCACTGGATCTACGTGAGCTCGATGCGAAGGTCGCGGCGGCGATGCGGGCCGAGCGGCTGGTGCGCCTGAACGCGCTGCAGTTGTTGGCCGCCCGCGGAAAGCTCCAGGCTGCACTCTCCTGGATTCACGACTTCTGCTCCTCAGGCGAGCGTCTCGTCGTGTTCGCCCGCCACCGCGAGATACAGCGCGCCGTGCTCGAGCGCTTCCCGCACGCACTGCACATCCTCGGCGAGGACAGCCACGCTGCCAGGGATGCCTCGCTGCGTGCGTTCCAGGCACCCGATAACGCCGAGAACCAGCTGATCATCTGTTCGCTGGAGGTCGCGGGCCAGGGCCTCACGCTGACGCGCTCCTCAAACGTCGCATTCCTGGAGCTCGACTGGACCCCGGCCAAGCATGACCAGGCGGAGGACCGTTGCCACCGCATCGGCCAGCAGGACGCCGTGAATGCCTCCTACCTACTGGCCGCTGAGACCATCGATGAGACGATCGCAACCCTGCTGGAGCACAAGCGTGCCGTGATCGGGGCGATCACCGACGGCCGCGCCGAGACCGATGAGGGTGTGGTGGAGGCGCTCGTGCGCGAGCTGCGGGCAACGCCCTACCGGCACTTGCGTGTCGCAGCCTAGCGCGAGCGTCAACGTAAGCGCCAGGCATTTAGGTCCGCGCCCTCAAAGCCGATAGATGCTCGATGGAACCGTCAAGCGGTCCCTTGAGGGACTCCAAGCGGCGCTCGCACAAGGCGATGCCCACAGCCGTGATTGTCTGTCTTGCGATGCTGAGCGCGATCGCCGCGCTCGTGGTCGACGAGCAGGCACATCACGCGGCCTCCACCCAGCACGCTGCACTGACGGCGAGGGTGCGTGGCGAGGTGGTCAACGCCGTCGATGCGACCGTCAACCGCATCCAGGACCTCGCCGCCGCCGTGAGCGTGCGCTGGCCGGAACATCCTTCTGAATTTCACACGCTCGCGTATGGCCTGCTCGATGATCCGACGATCAACGGTGTCGCGCTCGTGCAGCGCGTCAGCTCCGAACAGCGCGTCGCCTTCGAACGCCAACACGGTCTCATCAGGGGCCTGCAGAGCAGCACACTCACCCGTGGACGAGACACCTCCAGGACCGCATACTTCGTGCTGCGTGCGACGGTGCAGCGTCCGGGCAGTCCCGCCACGCTCGGAACGAATCTGGGGAGCGACCCAGCCCGCCTTGCGACCTTGACGGCCGCGGCGAATTCTGGACGTCCGCAGAGCAGCCCACCTGTGCGCCAGATCGACCGGACCAGCTTTGCAACCGCCCTGTACGTGCCCGTCTACCGCTTTGGCAGCCATCCGCGAACGCCCAGACAGCGTCGCGCCGCACTACAGGGTTTCGTGGCAAGCGGCTACAGCTACAAGCTGCTCAGACCCACCCTGGTTACGGCGCTCCCCGCCAGCGCAGCGTTCTCACTGCGTGACGGGCGCTCCACCCTCGTCACGGTCGGCGCCATTCACAACCCCCAAGTGAGGAAGATCGCCGTCGCAGGACGATCGTGGACACTCGCCGTCGGTGCCCCGGCCGTCGAGGAGTCGTTGCTCTATACGACGCTGTTGCTCGGTTTCGTGGTGACAGCGTTGGGCGGCGCCCTGGCGGTTCAGCTCGGGCGTCGTGAGAGCTATGCCCTGGCGCTGGTCGATCGCCGCCTGACAGAGCGGGAAACGGCAGAGCGGGCACGCGACCGAGCCGAGGAGCATTTCGGTATGGCCTTCGCGGAGGCACCGATTGGCATGGCGCTCATATCTCTCGACGGACGGGTCCTGCAGGCCAATCGGGCGCTGAGTCGACTCACCGGGCATGATCAGGAGAAGCTGCTGGCGATGGACTTTGCGGAGCTGACCCATCCGGAGGACCGCGCCGCTGACACCAGCAGCATCGAGGCGATGCGCAGCGGAACCTCACGCGTCCACCACGCCGAGAAGCGATATCTGCATGCCGCCGGCCATCAGATCTGGGTGGCGGTGCACAGTACGCTGCTGCGCGATGAGTCCGGAGAGTCGACTCACTTCCTGGCTCAGATCGAGGACATCACCTCGCGGCGTGACCACGAGTCTCAACTGCAGCATATGGCCGACCACGATCCGCTTACAGGCCTGCTGAACCGCCGCGCGTTCGAACGCATCCTGCAAGAACACATGGTCAGAGGCGAGCGCTATGGCCACAGTGGGGCCGTGATGGTGATTGATCTCGACAACTTCAAGCAGGTGAACGACACGCTGGGCCATGGCGCCGGCGACGAGCTGCTCCTGCGTGTTGGCAAGGCGTTGATCTCGACCTTGCGCCACAGCGATGCGATCGCTCGACTCGGAGGAGACGAGTTCGCGGTGCTGCTGCCAGTGGAGGGCACAGCCGAAGCCGAGCACGTCGCGGGCCGGCTGCTGAAGGCGATCGCAGGCGAGTCGACCGCAAGTGCCAGCGGCTCCATATGGTCGACGACAGCGAGCATCGGGATCGCCTCGCTCGCCGACTCGATCAGGCTCACCCCGGAGGAGGTCCTCATCAACGCGGACCTGGCCATGTATGACGCCAAGGAGGCTGGGCGCGACCGCAGCAAGACCTACGCGGGATCGATGCGCGGCCAGGCGCGTATAGAGGCGCGGCTGGAGTGGGTGCAGCGCATCCGCTCCGCGATCGATGACGACGGCCTCACGCTCTACTCACAGCCGGTGATCGAGATCGCGACGGGTCGCGTCGTCCAGCATGAGCTGCTCATACGGATGGTCGACGGCCACGGCGACCTGATCCTCCCGGACAGCTTTCTGCCGCTTGCCGAGCGCTTCGGGCTGATCGGACAGATCGACCGCTGGGTGATTGCCAAGACCATCAAGATACTTGGCGAGCAGAGCGCCGCGGGCCGGCATCCGACGGTGGAGATCAACCTCTCGGGCCAGTCGCTCAGCGACCTCAAGCTCGCTACGGTGATCGAGCGAGAGCTCGGCCACTGGGAAGTCGACCCCGCTCAGCTGATCTTCGAGGTCACCGAGACCTCGGCCGTGGGCAACGTCACTCACGCCAAGCGCTTCGCCGACCAGCTCAAAGCTCTGGGATGTCGCTTTGCGCTCGATGACTTCGGTGCGGGGTTTGCCTCCTTCTACTACCTCAAGCACCTGCCCTTTGATTTCATCAAGGTCAACGGCGAGTTCATTCGCAACTGCTCGAACGACGCAACCGATCGCCTGCTCATCGGCACGATCGTGCAGCTGGCCAAAGGCATGGGCAAGCAGACGATCGCCGAACTCGTGAGCGATAGCCAAACGCTGCAAACCCTCAGCAAGCTCGGCGTGGACTATGCCCAGGGCTTCTATCTCGGCAGACCCACGCCACTGGACAGCTGGCCCTCACAAGCCGAGTATGCAGAGATGGATCGACCCGCCAGGGGAAGCGGGCCGATCCGGAGTGGGAATGGCTGAGGATGTTCCTCACCTAGGTATTTCCCGACTCTCCAGAAATCAAACATGGCAGGCGCAGACGGCAGGCAGGCGCAAACGAGATGAGCAGGCAAGCGCGATGTGCGCAGGAGCGGTGAGCTAGTGGGTCGTCCGTGAATGTTGCACCGGAAACCTCCTGGTTCAGGCGGCGATGAGTAGTCGGCGTTCTGCTTGGATGAGCCGGCGGTCGCGGTGGGGTCCGTTGCGGTAGCGGATGTGGTCGGCCATCGCCTTGGCGAGGGTCTCCCAGTTGGGGTAGTCGGCGTTCTTGACGACGAACTCGCCGATCGCCCAGAAATGGCACTCGATGCGGTTCAGAAAGCTCGCGTAGGTGGGCGTGAAGACGAGCTCGACGTTTGCTTTACTCGCCCACTCGCGGATCGCCGGAGTCTTGTGGGTGGAGAGGTTGTCCGCGACGAGGTAGATACGCAGCTTTGAGTCATAGCGCATCCTGATCTGGCGGTAGAAAGCGAGCACCTCTCCGCTGTTCTTGTGCTCCCGCAGACGGCCGTGCAGCCGGTCTGAGTGCACGTCGTAGGCGCCGAAGAGGTAGCGCACACCGTCGGGGCGTTTATAGGTTGCCCGCAGCCGCTCTGCCAGCTTCTGGGGCGCCCAGCCAGAGCCTTGGTGAGGGATCCGCTGAATCGGCCCCATCTCGTCGAAGCAGACCACTATCCCGTTCTCGGGCCTGGTTCTGTAGAGCGAGAGCACGCGCTCGGCCTTGGAGCGGAACTCTGGGTCCGGGCTCCACTTCCATGAGCGCGTGCGCTGGTGGGAGAGCCCCGCGTCGATCAGCACTTGGCGCAATGCCTCCCTGGAGAGCTCGACGCCGATCGTCGCCAGATGCGGGGCGAGCTTTGCAAGCGACCAGCGTGTGAGCGGGACACCTTGCGTGTCGGGGCGAGCGCGCGCGAGGGCAACGATCCGGTCGCGCTCTCGGGGTGTCGTCTTCTTGGGGCGCCCGCCCCGATAGTCAGGGTCAAGCGAACTGAACCCCTCTTCGTTGAAAGCATGAATCACCTTGCGCACATGCGACTCATCAGTGCGCATCAACCTCGCGATCTCAGGCGCGCTCATCAACGTCGCTGAGGCCAACACGATCATCGCTCGCTGACGCTTGGCCTGATACTTAGCGCGCTTAGAGATCGACTTCAGTCGCGATCCCTCCTCTGGGGAGAGCTCGCGCACGAACACCTCCGGCGGACGCATCACCACCTCCTGACTCGGGGACATGACTCCCAGTTCGCCAACGGAGGCCAGTTTCCGGTCAAACGTTCACGGACGACCCACTAGCCTGAGGATGTGCTCTTTGACTTTCGCAAGAAGATCGAGATGGTCGGTCCTTCCCAGGCACTGCCTGGTCGGGACCGGGAACTGGACGTGTCCCCACGCCACTTTGTTCTGGGGAGCCCCCTGAAGGGCCCTTTCCCGCAAGGCGTGGAGTGCGCGATCTTCGGGATGGGATGCTTCTGGGGCGCTGAGCGGATCTTCTGGCAGGCGCCGGGCATCTACACCACAGCCGTCGGCTATGCCGGTGGATACACGCCCAACCCCACCTACGAGGAGGTCTGCAGCGGACGGACAGGCCACACGGAGGCCGTGCTCGTCGCCTTTGAAGTCGGCGTGGCCGGCTACGAGCACCTACTCAAGCTGTTCTGGGAGGGCCACGACCCGACTCAGGCGATGCGCCAGGGCAATGATGTGGGCACCCAGTACCGGTCAGCGATCTATTGGAGCAACGAGTCCCAGCGAGAGCTGGCGCTCAGTTCACGCGATGACTATCAGCAGGAGCTCTCCAAGGCGGGGCATGGAACGATCGCGACAGAGATCGCCGAGGCTGGGCCCTTCTACTACGCCGAGGACTACCACCAGCAGTACCTCGCCAAGAACCCCGCCGGCTACTGCGGCCTGGGCGGGACCGGCGTGAGCTGCCCAGTGGGCCTGTCTCAGGCGGCCGAGGGTGCCGGCACACCCGCAAGCCCAAGCTGAGCACGGTCCGAAAACGCCGGTACCCCGCCTTTCGGACGGGGTACCGGGTTCTCTCGTTTGCTTGTGCGACCGTGGAGTCCCGGTCAGACCTTCTAGCTAATGCGGCAACGCGAGGGTTGGCACATCGGATGGGTAGACCTCGTTGCCATGGATCGCGTGATCACCGATCTCCAGCTCCTCATCGGTGAGGCGCAGCGGCATGAAGATGCCGATGAACTTCAGGATGATGAACGTGACCACCGCGGTGTACACGATCACCCACACGGCAGCCTCCGCCTGCCAGCGCAGCAGCGTCCAGCCGCCACCGAGGAGCAACCCCGTCTTTCCCGGCAGGTTGCTCGCGCCGTGCACACCGATGTACTCGACGACCGCGGGATCTGCCAGCAGGCCCACCATCAGACCCCCACAGAGCCCGGCGATACCGTGGGTGTAGATCACCCCCAGGGTATCGTCGACACTCCTGAATGGGCGCATTCGACTGAGGTAGCGGATCGCCATCCACACGATGGTGGAGTCGACGATTCCGATGATGATCGCACCCCAGCCGTTGACGAACCCGGCGGCTGGGGTGATACCGACCAAGCCCGTGATCATGCCGTTGACGGCACCGATCATCGATGGCTTGTCGCGATAGATGTAGTCCCACGCGACCCACACCATCATCGCAACGGCTGTGCACAGGTTGGTGTTGATCACCGCTGCCGAGGCATCAGCACCGGCGTAGTAGGAATCTCCGCCGTTGAACCCATTCCATCCCAGCCACAGCAGACCGGCGCCTGCGGCCAGCATCAACAGGTTGTTGGGTGCGTCGACCTCGCGATCTCGTTGTAACCGCGGGCCGATCACCCACGCAAACACGAATCCTGAGATCCCTGCGGATAAGTGGATCACATATCCACCGGAGTAGTCCAACGCCCCGTGGGCCGCAAAATAGCCGCCGCCCCAGAGCAGGAACGCGTTGACCGAGTACACGGCCGTGATCCACAGCGCCACGTAAGGGATCCACGCCTTGAAGCTGACGCGCCCCAGCACCGAACCGAGCGCCAGGATCGGCGTGATCGCGGCAAACACGAACTGGAAGTAGACGAGCGATGCCTCGGGGAAGTGGAACGGCGGACCTTCCGTGATCGACGGAATGAGCGCCTGGCCCTCCTCGCCGACGTGGCTGAGGACGCTCCCAGGTTCACCGACCATCGTGCCCAGGAAGCCTTTGGTGCCGAAGATGCCTGAGCCACTGTGCGCGATCGGGTTGTCGAAGCCCATCTTGAATGCCCACAGGCACCAGACGATGAGCGTCACACAGAACGCCATGAACGTGAGCATCATGGCGTTGACCGACCAGCGCTTCTGCATGACGCCGCCGTAGAGGACCGCGAGGCCTGGCAGGCTCATCAGCCCGACAAACGTCGCCGCGGTCATCTGCCATGCGTTGTCACCCGCGTTCAGCCAACTTGGGTAGGACAGCCAGGTCATATGCCTCCGTTCCTGCAGTCGTTTGCGTTCGTGAGCACCCATCCACGCAAGGCGGACACCGCTCACCAATCCCAGTCCGGGTATAAAATCCGGCATGCGGCAACCCGGCTAGGGCCATCCTGGCCAACACTTGACCTCGGGCTTTCGACATTTGTCTAGACGCGGGTCAGCCGAACGGAAAGCCGGCGTGGCGGCACGACGCGCGCAGTTCAGCGGCGACATGCTTAAACGCCCCTGGCGAGGCGCACACCGTTCTGGCCGCTCTCCCACAGGCGTGCTCCGTCGCACCGCCCAGCGTGGAGGCGAACGAGACTTCGATGCAATCCCTGCGCGCCGGCCCGCCGCTCGTCAGCGCGTAAGCCCCCAGCCCGGCCAAGGCGAGCACCACGCAGCTGACCATCACGGCGACCACCGTCCTCTCCCGCCGCTCCCAGCGCAGCGGCTCAGACAGTCGCCGGGACTGATCGAACATGATCATGGCGCCGGAAGGCTACTCTGCGGGCTGGAAGGAGAGCGCGGCGGAGTTGATGCACCAGCGCTGCCCAGAGAGCCCTGGACCGTCGTCGAAGACGTGGCCCAGATGACCACCGCAGCGGCGACACAGCACCTCGGTGCGGCGCATGAAGAGACTGTTGTCAGAGCGCAGCTCAACAGCCTCTGCGACGGCCGGCTCGGTGAAGCTCGGCCAGCCGGTGCCCGAGTCGAACTTTGCATCGGAGCCGAACAGATCCGCCCCGCATCCGGCACATCTGTAGGTGCCTGACCCCTTGTTGTAGACATAGTCGCCGGTGAATGGCGGCTCCGTCCCGGCACGGCGCAACACCTCGTACTGCTCGGGGGTCAATTGCTCACGCCACTCCTGCTCGCTCTTCTGCACCTCGTCGGTATCGCTCATGCCCATCTTTTTAGCACTCCCTTGGCCTGCTATTCTGCTTCTTACGTTCACGTAAGGTTTCAGAGCAACCAATTGAAAGCCGCAGATGACACGAGCATCCTTCTCTCGACGGCCCGCTGACGGTCGACCTTCGCAGAGCTCAACGCTGCGTTTCGTACCGCGCTTGGGCGTGGCCGCCGGTCACGAGAGCTACAAGTGGTGGGCACTCTCGTGCACAAGTCTGGGCATGCTCTTGGCGGCCACCAACTCGGGCACTCTGATCATCGCTCTGCCCGATCTCGAGCGCTCCCTGCATGCCAGCCTGCTCGCGCTGGTGTGGGTGATCCTCGCCTACATGATCGCTGCCACCGTGCTCGTGCTCACGGCGGGGCGGCTCTCGGATCTGTTCGGGCGCAAGCGCGCCTATGTCGGTGGCTTCGTGGTCTTTGCGCTCGCGTCCCTGGGAGCGGGCTTCTCGCCCGACGCGACGGTGCTGATCCTGTGGCGGATCCTGCAGGGCATCGGCTCTGCCTTCCTGTTCGCCAACGCGGCGGCCCTCGTCACCGACGCCTTCCCGAAGGAGCAGCTGGGACTCGCGATGGGAGCCAACACGATGGTCGCGGCCATCGGCCTGGTGCTGGGTCCCGTGCTCGGCGGCGCCCTGGTCGAGATCTCCTGGCACTGGGTCTTCTGGTTCAACGTGCCGCTCGCCTTGGTGGGTGCACTCTGGGGCGGGCTGATCCTGCGCGAGTTGGTCACACCCGAAGCGGTCAAAGGCTATGACGTGCTGGGTACGTGCACCTTCGTCATCGGGCTCACGGGCCTGGTCCTTGGCATCTCCCGAGGCGGGATCAGTGGCTGGAATGACCCGATCGTGATCGTCGGTCTCGCGCTTGGCGTTGTGCTGCTGCCGCTGTGGGTGCTGATCGAGAATCGCTCGCGAGCTCCGATGCTCGACCTGTCGATCTTCAAGAACCGCCTGTTCGCGGCGGCCACAGCTGCGGCCTTCATCAATGGCCTGGCGCGCTTTGCCCTGATGTTCCTGTTCGTCTTCTACTTCCAGGGGGCTCAGGGCAACGACCCCATAACGGCCGGCATCAAGCTGATACCGCTCGCCCTGGGCATGCTGATCGCCTCGCCGATCGCCGGCGTCTACGCCGACCGCCATGGTTCGCGTGGACTGGCCGCGCTCGGCATGCTCGTCAGCGCTGTCGGCCTTGCCGCCATGACCACGCTGCAGGTCGATACGCCTTACTGGCAGAGCAGCCTGTGGCTGCTGATCGTGGGGGTCGGCTCAGGCATGTTCAACAGCCCCAACACGGCTGCGATGATGGGCACGGTGCCCGCTCACAGGCGTGGGATCGCCGCCGGTGCCAGGACGCTCCTGCAGAACACGGGCGCGATCATCTCGATCGCCTTCGTGCTCGCGATCATCACCGCCGCTGTGCCCAAGTCGACGCTGTTCGCGGTCTTCTCCGGGCTGACAAAAGGACTCTCCGCCGAGAAGCTCGCCCCGTTCATCGCCAACATGCACGTTGCGCTCTGGGTGCTGGCAGCCACGTCGCTGCTGGGCACGCTCGTCTGCCTGCTGCGCCCGGGTCACACGGGCTCCACGTCGGCCGCCGAGCCCGACCAGCCCTCGGTGAAGCCCGCCGCCCCGCTCGATGAGGACATCGAGCTGGCACAGGGCGCAAGGGCTTCGGTGGGCGTACGAGCATGAGCTCCGCGACGGCGCAAAGCTCTTCGACGAGTTCTGGCGAGGCGAGTCTGCGGATCGGTGACGTTGCCCGGCTGGTGCAGACGACCCCGCGCACCATCCGCTACTACGAGGAGATCGGGCTGCTCCCGCAGACGCCAGAGCGACCTTCCGGTCAGCATCGGCTCTACAGCGAGGAGGAGGTCGAGCGCTTACGCGAGGTGATGCGCTTGAAGAGTCTGCTCGGCGTGACGCTCGAGGAGCTGAAGACGCTGCTGGCCGCCGAGGAGGCGCGCGCAGCCGTACGGGTGCAGCTGCGCCGCGACGATGTCGATCCCGTCCACCGAGTCGGTCTGCTGCGAGAGGCGCTGGGGCACATAGATCGTCAGCTGGAGCTGGTGCGCCACCGTGAGCAGGAGCTCGCAAAGCTGCGCGAGGAGCTAACCGAGACGCGCAGGCGGGTGCGCCGCAAGCTCCGCGAGCACCTTCAGGCCGATTTACCGGACTGAGACTGAGCCTCCAGCGATTCCCAGCCATCGCAGCGGAGCACCGGCAATCGCGGATAGCGCGGATAGGCTGGGTCGGTGCGCGAGCGTTCACAGAGCGAGAACGTCGAGCCGCGGGTATTCCGCACCTCCCGTTGGTGGATGCATTTGGCGCACAACCCTTGCCCATCACGGCTCGGCGAGGGAGTCGCTGGTGCGGACATGACGGCAGCGTAGCCCCGCCCTGCGACGGCCCCTGCAATAATCGTTGACTGTGCAACTATGAAGACCTTTACTCGACTACTGGGATTCCTGGGCCCCTACCGGCGAGGCTTGACGATCTCCTGGGCGCTGGCGAGCCTCGCGATGGTGATGACCGTCGCGCTGCCCGAGCTGACTGGGCGAGCGGTGCAGACGATCACGAATGGGGCCGCGCGAGTCCACGGACATGCGGGCAGTGGACCCGGGCCCGATCGCCACACCCTGCTCGTACTCTCACTGGTGATCCTTGCCGCAGTGCTGGCGCGCTGGGGATTCATGTACTGGCGTCGCATCATCGCCGGACGTGTCTCGCTGGCGGTCGAATACGACCTGCGCGAGCGGATGTACGGCCAACTGCAACGCTTGGAGCTCGGCTTCTTCGACCACCAGCAGACCGGGCAGCTGATGTCGCGGGCGACCGTCGATCTCGCGGCGGTGCGCTTCTTCCTCGGCTACGGGCTCGTGTTCATCCTGCAGTCGATCCTCACGATCGCGCTCGCCGGCGCGGTCATGCTCGCCATCAACCCGGAGCTCGGCCTGATCGCGTTGGCGCCGGTGCCGTTCGTGGTGCTGATCTCATACCGCTACGGCAACCGCGCGCGCCCGGCAATCCAGGAAACCCAGCAGCGCATAGCGGAGCTGACGGCGGACGCCGAGGAGAACATCTCCGGGGTGCGGGTCGTCAAGGCGTTTGCCCGTGAGGAGCGCCAGCTGACGCGCTTTCGCGACACCGTTGGACGCGTGTTCAACCAGGCCATGATCGCGACGCGCCTGGAAGCGACGTATAACCCGGTGATCGGCTTTCTGCCGCAGCTCGGTCTCGCGGCGGTCCTGCTGCTCGGAGGCGAGTCGGTGATCCACGCGCACCTCGCGCTCGGCCAGTTCACCGCGTTCTATCTATACGTGAACATGCTGATCACGCCGATGCGCTCGCTCGGCGTGACCCTCAACCTCGCTCAGCGCGCCACCGCCTCGGGTGCTCGCATCTTTCAGCTGCTCGACCGCGAGCCGCACCTCGTCGATGGTCCAAACGCGTCTGCGTTGCCGCCAGGCAACGGGCACGTGCAGCTACGTGACGTGACACTGCGCTACGAGGATCCGCGCGACGAGCTCGGTGCAAGCGCCCAGGATCACGCGGATCGGCAGGCGCCACAGAGCGGCCGGGCGGTGTTGCGCAACATCGACCTCGATGTACCTGCGGGGCGCACCGTCGCGCTCGTCGGAGCCACCGGTTCGGGCAAGACCAGCCTGGTGGCACTGATCTCGCGGCTGTATGACCCTGTCGCCGGTGCGGTGCTGCTCGACGGTGCAGACCTGCGCAGCGTCAGGATGCGCTCGGTGCGCTCAGCCGTGGCGGTCGTCAGCGACGATCCGTTCCTGTTCTCGGCGAGCGTAGCCGAGAACATCTCCTACGCGCAACCGAGCGCCCCGATCACAGAGATCGAACAGGCAGCGCGTCGCGCCCAGGCGCACGCGTTCATCTCCCGGCTGCCACAGGGGTATGAGACCCAGGTCGGGGAGCGCGGGCTGACGCTCTCCGGCGGACAGCGCCAGCGCCTGGCGATCGCACGTGCGCTCCTTGCCAATCCGCGCGTACTGATCCTCGACGACGCGACCTCCTCCGTCGACGCCTCCACCGAGCAGCAGATCAAGCTCGCGCTGGCCGAGGCGATGGCTGGGCGCACCACGTTCGTGATCGCCCATCGCCTCTCTACGATTGCACTGGCCGATCAGATCGTCGTACTGGAGCACGGCCAGATCGTGGCTCAGGGCAGCCACGAGGAGCTGCTCGAGCGCTCCGAGCTCTACCGCGAGATCGTCACTCAGAGCGCGGCCCCCAACACGCAGGCCGATGGCGTCGACGCGCTCGTGATCAACGCGTCATCCAGCGGCGAGGCGATATGAGTCCTCCCGGCGGCATGGGTGGCGGTGGCGGTAGCGGTGGGCGCGGTGGAGGACGCGGGCTCGGTCCCGGGATGGGGCGTGGTGGCCAACAGTGGACCGGGGAGCGCGCCAGCCGCGGCAGCCGCGGCCGCAACCTGCGCGGGCTGCTCGAGCTGCTTCGTCCCTACCGCCTGCGCACGGCCGGCATGCTTGTCGCGCTCGTGCTGGGCACCGCGGCCTCGCTCGCGCCACCCCTTCTGGCCAAGTTCGCGATCGACTCAGGCATCAAAAAACATGACATCCGCACGCTGGTAATCGTCGTGGTCGCATTCCTATGCTCGGCGTTGCTCGTGTGGGTGGCCACCTACGCGCAGACATACCTGGTGGGCTGGGTCGGCCAGCGCGCACTGGCAGATCTGCGCATTCGGATCTTCACGCACCTGCAGCGCCAGCCGATCGGCTTCTATGAGAGCCGCCCCGCCGGCGTGCTGATCTCGCGCATGACCAACGACGTGGAGGCGCTTGAAAGCCTCGTTACCGACTCGGTCGTAACGCTCTTCCAGTCCGGGCTGACGTTGATCGGCGCGATCGGTGTGCTGCTCTACCTCGACGTCAAGCTCGCGCTGCTCACGTTCTGCATCGTCCCGTTCGTGGCCGGCGCGAGCATCTGGTTCCGGCTGATCTCGGCGGGCGCCTTTCGGCGCACGCGTGAGACGATCGGCTCGCTCACGGCCTACCTGCAGGAGACTCTCTCCGGTATCCGTGTTGTGCGCAGCTTCGGGCAGGAGCCCGTCCACGAGGCGCGTTTTGCAGAGCTCAACGAGGACAACCGTGAGGTCAACATGGTCACCGTGCGCCTCAACGCAGCGTACTTCCCCACGGTCGAAATGCTCTCCGGTGTGGCGCTCGCGCTGATCGTGCTGTACGGCGGCTACCAGGCGATCGACGGCCACATCACGGTTGGCACGATCGTTGCATTTGTGGCCACCCTGTCGTTTCTATTCGAACCGATCCAGCAACTCTCTCAGATGTACACCACCTACCAGTCCGGCATGGCCGCGCTGGAGAAGATCTTCCAGCTGCTCGATGTCAAGCCGACCCTGGAAGACCGCCCGCACGCCCCCGCGCTCGGGCCGATCCGCGGGGAGCTCAGCTTCGAGGACGTCTCCTTCGCCTACCGCCCCCGTTCGGAGGACCGCAGCGACGTCGAGCAGCTTGCCCACGCCAGTACCGGCAATGGACGATCCCCGTTCGCGCCCGAGGAGATACTCGCACTCGAGCACGTTGACCTGCACATCCCCGCGGGCCAGACGCTCGCCTTGGTGGGCGCCACCGGCGCCGGCAAGTCCACGATCGCAAAGCTGGCGGCACGCTTCTATGACCCCACCAGGGGCCGGGTGCTCGTCGACGGACACGATCTGCGCGACGTCTCGGGCTATTCTCTGCGCTCGCAGATGGGGATCGTCCCCCAGGAGGCCTTCCTCTTCTCCGGCACCGTCGGCGAGAACATCGCCTTCGGGCGTCCCAACGCCGATTCCGAGCAGATCCGCGCGGCGGCCGCCACCGTGGGCGCCGAGGAGTTCATCTCCGAACTGGACCGCGGCTACGACACCGAAGTCGGCGAGCGCGGCGCACAGCTGTCCGCCGGGCAGCGCCAGCTGATCGCCTTCGCTCGCGCCCTGATCGCCGATCCGCGGATCCTGATCCTCGACGAGGCCACCTCCAATGTCGACCTGAAGACCGAGGCTCTGATCGAACGCGGCATGCGCCGCCTGCTGACTGGTCGAACCTCGATCGTGATCGCCCATCGCCTCTCGACGATTCGCCGGGCAGGCAAGATCGTCGTGCTCCAGCACGGGAAGATCGCCGAGGAAGGCGGCCACGAGGAGCTCATCGCCCGTGAAGGGCCCTATCACGAGCTCTATCGAGATTGGGCACAGGCGGCCTGAGGCGCCTGTGCCCACCTGCTAGCTGCGGGGCAGGGATTCGAACCCCGATCTCCCGGTCCAGAGCCGGGCGTCCTGCCGTTGGACTACCCCGCAAGAGCCGGAAAGGATAGTCGCCCCAGGGCGTGGACGCCGCAAAGCGGTCGGCGAGTGAGCTACGCCTCCGCGAGATTGCCGTTGGGGGCGAAGAAGGTGGTGATCGCGTCCTCCAGGCCTGGATCGAGCACGAGCAGCACCTCATCGCCCGCCTGGATCACAGTGTCGGACTTGGGTACGAACCCGGAGCCGTCGCGCAGCACCGAGATGATCAAGGCGCCCTCGGGCAGAGCGATGCTGGCGACACTCAAACCGACGACCGGCGCGTCGTCGCTCACCTCGAGCTCGATGATCTCCAGCCGCTCCTCCTCGAGCGCCAGCAGGTGCACCAGACCGTAGCGAGGCACCTCGTGCTCGATCAGGCGCAGGATCAAATCGGTGGCCGACACGACGGGCTGGATGCCGAGCAGCTTGAAGTGTTCGTAGTTGCGGGGGTTGTTGACCCTGGCGATGATCCGATCGCAGAGGTACTTCTCCTTGGCGACCTGGCAGACGAGCATGTTGTCCTCGTCGTCCCCGGTCACCGCGATCACCAGGTCGGCGCGCTGGATGCCCGAGCGCTCGAGCACCCAGAGCTCCGTCGCGTCGCCGTACTGGATCGCATGCTCGAACTCGTCCTCCACCGCCAGGTATCGCGCACGCGAGGACTCGATGAGCGTCACCTCGTGGCCCTTGATGATCAGCTCCCTGGCGAGATTGCGTCCGACCTTGCCTGCGCCCGCGACGATCACATACATGTCAGATCACGCATGCTCGACCTCCAGCGCCCGCTCGAACATCTCGATCGCATGCTCCGCGGGCGAGATCGTGTGCAACCCCTGCTCTCGGTACCAGCTGGCCCGCGCGGGATCCATCACCCTGGCGATCACCTTCGAGACCCCAAATCGGCGCTGGGCGATCTGAGCGATGATCAGATTCGTGTTGTCACCGTTAGTTGAGGCTATGAAAACATCGGCGCGCTCGATCCCAGCCTGTATGAGCGCATCGGTCTCGAGCGCCGTGCCCACCGTGAACATGCCGTCGATGTCCTCCCAGCTGCGGGCCTGGCCCGCGTCCAGGCGCTCGTGTGAGAGCGGATCCTCATCGAGAACGGAGACTTCATGGCCAGCCGCCAGCGCCGACTTGGCGACCGCCGAGCCGACGCGGCCCGCTCCTACAACGAGGATGAACATGGTCGCCAGATTAGCCCATGCGAGCTTGCTTGGCGGGCTCCGAGCCCGACGAGTCGCCGCTCACGCGGGCAGCGGGCGCGGTCACGATCACTCTGCATCTTGCCTTGTCGATCACATACTTTGTGACGTCTCCCACGAAGTTCTCCAGCGACCCACCGCGGCCCCCCAGGCGCGCGCCACCGCGAACCAGCGACGGTTCCTCGGCCCCGAGCACGATCGCTTCCACGCCCCTGCGCCGCGCCTCCTCCACGATCGCATGGCCCGCGCTGCGGGCGCGCACCGTGGCGGTGGCCACCTGGACGCCCGTGTACTCCTCGCCGACCGCCTTGGCCCGGGCGAGCGCCTGCCTGGCATGCTTGATCTGGTTCTCGGGCAGGCGCGCGTCGAGTGGCAGCGACATCGGAATCTCGAAGATCCACAGCGCCTCGATCGTCGAGCCGTCGAGGTCGTCCTCGTCGGTGGGCTCGCCCGAGGCCAGCAGTGCCGCCGTCTGCACGATGTCCTCATCCAACTTGCTCCCGAACACAGGGACGAGGATCGAGCCGTAGTCGTGCTCGCGCGGCTGCTCGGCGCTCAGCATCTGCGAGGAGACGGTCACCCGCCTCAACAGCGGGTTTTCATCGTGCTTGCGGTAGACGACATAGAGGATCAGCCCCCCCGCCATCCAGGCCAAGCCCGCGTAGCGCGCCTGAGCATGGACGACCATGACCGCCACCCACCCCAGGCCGAAGATCAGCGTCCCCAGGGCAGCGGGAACCGGCAGCTCGCCGCCGCGCACGGAGATCGATAGAGGCACCCTGTATGGCCGGTCGCGATCGGGCTCGCTGTAGCGCAGCCTGCACACCGACGCGTTGGCGATGGTGAATGCCAGCATCGCCCCGAACGCATAGAGCCCGATGAGGAAGTCGAGGTTCTCGGGGACCACCAGCGCCCCTGCCATCAGGCCGGCGATGATGATCAGCACGAATGGAGTCGAGCGCTTGGGCTGCAGCCGACCTAGGCCACTGGGGATCTGCCTGTTGGTCGAGAGCGAGTACGCAAGCCTGGAGAGGCCCAGCATCGCGGAGTTCGCGGCGACCACGAGCGTGACCGTCGCCATCGCCCCCACCAGATAGGTGAGCGTCTGTTTGAGCCAATGCTGGTGCACCTGCGCCACGATGCCTATGACCGGAGCGTCGCCGTAGCGCGTTGCGAGCGCCGTGTGGCCGTTGTGGACGGGCAGCGCTGTGATGGCGACGAGCGCGATTCCCACGTAGACGACCAGCACGAGTGCCGTGCCGCTCGCGACCAGGCGACGCAGGGCGCTGCGACTTGCCCGCACTTCGCCTGCCAGTCCAGCGGCCGACTCGACGCTCGTCAGAGCGATCGTGGTAACCGTGAGCGCGAAGATCACGTCGGTCCATTTCGGCGCACTGCCCAGGTGAATCGGTCCCAGCAGCTTGTGCGGAGTGAAGAAGAGGACGAGGCCGATCACCACCACGAGCAGTTGGAGGGCGATATCGCCGATCGCGAGCACGCCGATCGATCTTGCGCCGCGCCCGCCGAAGCCGCGTATGTTGTTGACCACGACCAGGGCGATGAAGACGAGCGCGAGCAGCAACGCCTCCAAGTGGTTGCCCAGCGGGTGCCAGAACACGCGCAGGTACTGGGTCGCCGAGTAGGTGGTTACCGCGATCAGGATGACGTTGTCGAGCAGGATCGCCCAGCCCGCGACGAAGCTCACCAGCTCGTTGAACGCATATCGTGCGAACACCGTCGAGCCGCCACGCTCCTGATGCATCGAGGCGCCCTCCAGATAGGTCATTGCGTTCAGCCCAAAGAGCCCCGCCGCCACCAGGAAGACGATCGGCGTGAGTCCCAGGGCGTGGGCAGCCACGACTCCCAGCGAGTAGTAAACAGCGCTCGCCAGCGACGCATAGACGACGGCGAACAGGACGGGCGAGCCGATGCTCTGACGCAGGACGACGCGCGAGCGCGCGAGTGGCGCGCTCATTGGATCCGGCTCCGCCTGGCAACGATGTACAGACGCCCCACTCCAGCCACGAGGAACAGCACGCCGAGCAGCAGACGCCCGGAGAGGAGGCTTGCGCCCGAGCCGATCGACTCGATCGCCAGCGCTACCCCGATCACCGCCATCAGCACCGACAGCGCCACCGTGGCGAAGCGATGCACCTGCCTGCCACTCATCTGAAGCTGAGCTTAGAGACTGTTTACTCCCCAAACGCCCAGCATGCCTGGGCCTCTAGGTGATGAGCGGGATGATGAGGATGGCGACGATGGCTGTCACCTTGATCATCGGGTTGATCGCGGGGCCGGCGGTGTCCTTGAAGGGGTCCCCAACCGTGTCGCCGGTCACCGAGGCGGCGTGGGCTTCAGAGCCCTTGCCACCGAAGGCGCCATCCTCGATCAGCTTCTTGGCGTTGTCCCAGGCGCCGCCACCGGCGGTCATCAAGACCGCGAAGGGGAAGCCCACGATGATGACGCCGATGAACAATCCGCCAAGCGCCTGCTTGTCGATCAGTCCCACGATCAGCGTGAGCGCTATCGGCAGCAGCGACGGCAGGATCATCTCGCGCTGTGCGGTTCTCGTGACGATGTCAACGCAGGTCGCGTAGTCGGGATCTTCGGTGCCCTCCATGATCCCTGGGTGCTCGCGGAACTGGCGCCTGACCTCCTCGACGACCGCGCCGCCCGCGCGGCCGACCGCCTCGATCGCCATGGAGGCGAACAGGCACACCATCATCCCGCCCAGCAGCAGCCCGATCAGCACGGGGGGTTCATTGATGGCGAAGTTGATGAAGACACCTTTGCTGTGATCGGCGAGCTCGCGCTGGAAGCCGGCGAACAGCACGACTGCGGCGAGCACTGCCGAGCCGATCGCGTAGCCCTTGGTGACGGCCTTGGTGGTGTTGCCGACCGCGTCAAGTGGATCGGTGACGTTGCGGACCTCCTCGGGCAGCTCGGCCATCTCGGCGATGCCACCGGCGTTGTCGGTGATCGGGCCGAACGCGTCCAGCGCGACGATCAGGCCGGTGAGCGAGAGCTGTCCGATCAGCGCCACGCCGATGCCGTAGATGCCCGCGAGTTTCCACGAGCCCCAGATGCCGAGGACGAGCACGATCGCGGGCAGAGCAGTCGCCTGCAAGCCCGAGCTGAAGCCCTGGATGATGTTCGTCGCATGGCCGGTGATCGATGCCTTGGCGGTCTTCTTGACCGGCGAGAAGCGCGTGGAGGTGTAGTAGTCGGTGATCACGAACAGGCAGGCCGTTACAGCGATCCCGATCAGGGCGCAGAGGTAGAAGTCGCCGCCGCTAGGAGTCTGAACCGGGTTATTGGCGCTGGAGAACGTCACGTCGTTCATCAGCCAGTGCGTGACGGGATAGAAGGCAGCCGCGGCGATGATGCCCGAGACGACCAGCCCCTGATAGAGCGCCCGCTCGACTTTCCCCGTCTGCGAGCGCACCGCGAACGTACCGATGATCGACGCGATGATCGCCACGGCACCGAGCACCAGCGGATAGAGCGCCACCCGGGTCTGCTCGTGAAAGGTGAGCACGCCCAGCAGCATCACCCCGACCACGGAGACCGCGTAGGTCTCAAAGAGGTCTGCCGCCATGCCAGCGCAGTCGCCGACGTTGTCGCCGACATTGTTCTGCGATCACCGCGGGGTTGCGGGGATCGTCCTCGGGAATGCCGGCCTCGACCTTGCCGACCAGATCGGCGCCGACGTCGGCCGCCTTGGTGAAGATGCCGCCACCCAGCCGGGCGAAGACGGAGATCAGCGAGCCGCCGAAGCTCAGGCCGATGAGCGCGTCGACAGCGGTCTTCTGGGTGTCTTTGAAGACGGCGGTGAGCAGGCCGTAGTAGCCGGAGACGCCGAGCAGCGCGAGCCCCACCACGAGCAGCCCCGTGATCGCTCCACCGCGAAATGCGACACGCAGGGCAGGAGAGACGCCGCCGCGAGCCGCCTCGGCGACGCGCGCATTGGCGCGCACGGAGACGTTCATGCCGATGTAGCCCGTCGATCCGGAGAGGATGCCTCCGATCGCAAAGCCACCGGCGACCGCGATGTTCTGAATGAAGATGAGCGCCACGAACAGCACCACGCCCACGACGCCGATCGTCGTGTACTGCCGGTTCAGATAGGCGCGCGCGCCCTGCTGAACAGCCAGCGAGATGCTGCGCATCTTCTCGTTACCGGGAGAGAGCGCCAGCAGGGAGCGTGTGGTCAGCAGGCCATAGGCCACCGCGCAGGCGGCACACACGAGGGCGATGACGACCCCATGGTTCGTCAGAAAGCTACTCAACAGAAATCCTCCGCGGTCTGATTTGGGTGCCGCGCGAGGATGTTCGCGCGCACGTCTTTTGGCCGGTGCTCGGAATGAGCTCCCACCCATCGGAAAGGCGGGCGCAGTCTATCGTGTGCGCGCCCGGAAGGGCCTGACGTTGGCTCAGCTCCCCGGCACCCACAGGCGTCCGCTGGCCTGTGCCGGACCGGGCCCTCGATCCTGCTTGTCCTGCCGGGACTCCTTGGGCTCCTGCTTGGACGAGTCCTCCGGACGTTCCGGCGGCGAAGCGACCGGCGACTCGCTGCCGGGCCCGTGCCGCGCCTGGCTCTGGGCTCCGTCTGCGGCGCTGGTCTGCGCCTCCCGGGCGTATGCCATCTGCAGCTGCGAGAGCGCCTCGCGCAGCGGCCCGAGTTCCTGGGGCAGCCTGCGCTCGAGGATCGGCAGCAACGCGCGCACGCCGTCGATCGCGTCGCGCACCTGCTCGAGATCGCGCGCCGCCTCCGAGCCGGGAACCAATCCGAGCCGTCGGCCGCCCACGGCAAGCAGCGACACAGCGGCTTGGAGCGCCATCTCGGCGCTGCTCACGCGGCTCAGCTGCTCCTCATATGCAGCCCGCATCTCATCTTCGCTGGGCTCGGGAGAGATCTCACCCTCTGAAGGCGCTGCGCTCATACGGTCACCTCCGAAACATAGGTCTCGCGTGTCTCGCCCACGGCGGCTCTGAACACATCCTCGCGCCCGGCGCCGGCGAGAATCATCGCACGTTGACGCTGGGCGCCATTGCGCTCCGGGAAGACGAGCTCGCAGCCGAGCTCACCGCGCGTGGGCGCGGTCCATTCGGCGAGACGTTCGACGATCGCCGCCGCGGGATACTCCTCAGCTCGCTCCAGGTCGATCATGCGCCCGTCGAGCCCAAAGCGGATCGCGCGCCACATGTTCTCCTCGATGAGCCTGGGCGCCGGGTCTGCGAACGGTCTGCCTTCGTCGATGTCGCGAGCGGCCTGGGCGACGCATGCGACCATCAGCGAGACCAGCGCCTCCGACTCTTGGCCGTTGGTCTGGGCGTCGCAGATACGTACCTCGACGGTGCCGAATTTGAAGTGCGGACGCACCGACCACCACACCTGTGTGAACTCCACGATCGAATTGGTTCCCACCAGGAACTCGATGTACTCCCGATAGGCTCGCCAGCTCCCAAAGACGTCGGGTACTCCGCAGCGGGGAAAGCTCCTGGTGAAGCTCTGCGTCCGGGCCGAGTGCAGCCCGCTGTCCCGCCCATCCAGATAGGGCGAGTTCGCCGAGACGGCAAGCAACAGCGGCAGGATGCCCCGCAGCCTGTCGCACACCTGCACGGCGCGATCGGCATCGCGAACACCGACGTGGACGTGGAGGCTGAATGTGTTGTTGCGCCAGGCCACGTACTGCAGGCCCTCCTCGACGCGCCGGTAGTGCTCGGTGTCGATGATGGACTGCTCGCGATAGTCGGCCCAGGGATGGGTACCGGTCGCACCAAGCGCGACGCCGGTGGCGTCGGCGAGCGCGAAGAGTCGCTTGCGGCGGTCTCGCTGCCGGCTCAGGGCCTCGTGCAGGTCGGCGCCGCGCCCGGAGACGATCTCGATCTCCGAGGAGATGAGCTCGCCAGCTATCGCATCGTGAAGCAGCTCATCGGAGCCGGCCGCTGCCTGCCTGAGCTCTTCGAAACGAGGGGCCAGATCCAGCGTCCCGGCATCGAGCACCGAGAACTCCTCCTCCACCCCGACGGTCAGGTCGACAGACTGCGCAAACCGCTCGGCGGCTTGGTCGAGATCGAGGCTTGTCTTTGCGTGTGGGTCCACGGTTGGGTGGCCGATCCGGGCGTCCACGCGGCCGGCAGGGCAGCCGCCGCCGCTCAAGCTTAGAAGCCCATCCGCTGAAGGCAGGCGATCAGGTCAGGTAGAAGTACAGCGCGTAGAGCAGATCCACAGCTGGGTTCGAGGTGTGGACGGTCACCTCCGGGGGCACGATCAGCAGCGACTCCGAGTAGTTGAAGATGATCTTCACGCCCGCATCCACGAGCTTGTCGGCGAGATCCTGAGCGGCACCACTGGGAACAGCGAGCACGCCCACCACGATGTCCTCGTCCTCGACGACCGTGCCCAACTCGGAGACATGGCGAACCGGTTGGCTGCCGACGCTCGTGCCCACCTTCTCTGCGTCGATGTCGAAGATCGCCACGACGCGGAAGCCGTGGTCGGCGAAGATGTCCGAGGAGGCGATCGCCTTGCCGAGATGCCCTGCGCCGAGCAGAGCGATGTTGTGCTGGCCGGCGGTGCGCAAGATCTTGCGGATCTGAGAGACCAGCGACTCGACGTTGTAGCCCACTCCACGCTTGCCGAACTTGCCAAAGCCCGACAGGTCGCGGCGGATCTGGGTCGAGTTGACGTGCGTGTAGTCGGAGAGTTCCTGGGAGGAGATCGTCTCCTTGCCCATCTTCTTGGCCTGAGTGAGCACCTGCAGGTAGCGGGACAGACGAGCCGCCACCCCCAGCGAGAGGCGCTCGGCCGAGGATGCCTCGGTGGTCTGCGTGTCGCCGTTCGTGGCGCCAAGGTTCTCGAATGTCATCGGCCGGGACTCTAGAGGATGTGTGTTCCTTCGCCCTGTCCTTCTCCCAGCCGCTCGCGCAGCTGCTCCTCGTCCACGAAGTATTCGAAGAGCTCCTCGCCATCGAGCATCACCACCGGCACCCTGTCGAAGAAGGAGCGGTTCAGGGCGTGCTCGGTGGTGATGTCGCGCTCGAGCAACTCGAACGGGACCTGCGCCTGCACGGTGCGCAGCACGAGCATCGCCTGCTCGCAGAGGTGACAGTCGGGCGCGAGGTAGAGGGTGACGGTCCTCATTGGTGGCGTTCGCCCGTGGCATATGCGTCGACCGCCAGGTAATCGGGGTAGCGCAGGCCCGCGCAGAATCGTGCCGCGCTGGCGATCATCGCGGCGTTGTCTGTGCAGAGCTCCTTGGCTGGCACATGGACTGTGTAATCGAGCTCTGCAAGCCTCCTGCGCAGCTCGCCGTTGGCCGCGACCCCACCTCCGACCGCGAGCCGATCGAGTCCTGTGTGCTCCAACGCCTGCAAGCAGCGGGCGATCAGGCTCTCGACAATCGCGGCCTGATAGGAGGCGGCGAGATCGCGTGCATGAGCGGTGACCTCGCTTTCCGTCAGCTCACGCAGGCGGTAGAGCAGCGCCGTCTTGAGCCCCGCGAAGGAGAAGTCGAGGCTCTGGCTGAACTTCGCTCCCCGCCCTCCCCTACGCCCGCGTGCGCGGTCGTGCAGCCCTGGGAACCCAAATGCCTCAGGGTCGCCTCCTGAGGCCAGTCGCTCGAGCGCGGCACCCCCTGGATATCCCAGGCCGAGCATCCTTGCGCCCTTGTCGAACGCCTCACCGGCGGCGTCGTCCAGCGTATTGCCCAGGATTTCGAGGCGGTCGTGCTCGTTCACCAGCGCCAGCAACGTATGGCCGCCACTGGCGATCAGGCAGACGAAGGGCGGCTCGAATGAGGGTTCGATGAAGTTCGCAGCGACGTGCCCTTGCAGGTGGTCCACCGGCGCGAAGGGCAACCTACGGGCAGCGGCGAGCGCCTTCCCCGCACTCAGCCCCACCAGCAGGGCGCCCACGAGACCGGGACCCTGGGTGGCCGCCACGAGCTCGATCTGCTCGAGCGTCGCTCCGGCCTCGGTGAGCGCCTGATCGACCACGAGGTCCATGAGCTCGAGATGGTGACGGGATGCGATCTCTGGAACGACGCCGCCAAAGCGGTCATGGACACCCTGGGAGGAGATCACGTTCGAACGGATCGCACCCGTGCGGTCGAGGACCGCCGCGCAGGTGTCGTCGCAGCTTGTCTCCAGCGCGAGGATCAGGCCCATCGTGCTCAAGCCCAGCCGGGGTTGGGCACGTCCTCGAGCGATCCCGCCAGGGTCGCGGGGGTCCGCCACATCACCAGTGCATCCTCGCCGTTGTCCTGGTAGTAGCGCTTGCGCAGGCCCGCCGCCCGGAAGCCGTCTCGCTCGTAGAGGTGGATGGCGACCTGGTTGGAGCAGCGAACCTCCAGCGTGAAGCGTGCCTGCTCATCGGCGACTTGGGTATAGAGCTCGGCGAGCAGAGCCGAGGCGATGCCAAGGCGCTGTTGATCGAGATCCACAGCGACGTTCATCACGTGCCAGACGGTCTCATAGCGTGAGCAGATCAGGTAACCCACGAGCCGGTCCTCCCGCACCGCCGCAAGGCAGACCCCGGACGGCTTGGAGAGCTCGAGCACGAACATCGCAAGCGACCACGGCGTGGGAAACACGCGGCGCTCCACGGACATGACGTACGGCAGGTCTGGATATGTCAGCCGCCGGATCTCCATGGAATGGTGATCGTGCTGGGACTCGATGGTCGAGGAGGATCTGCTCATCGGCTGGCGGCCTCCAGCGCCAGCTCCGCGTCCGGCCGGCGCAGATACTCAGGGACGATCTGGTCGATCGGCTGCTCGACGCGATGGCGGCCAATCTCGCAGAGAACCGACGCTCTTACGCGATGCATGGATGAGCCCTCATCGGGAACGAGCGCGCCCGCTCCCACCAGGAGGTCGCGAAACCGCAGAGCGCCGTCGCCCACAGCCGTCCATGCGCCTGGCATCTCCTCACCGAGCTGTTCTACGAGGCGGACAAGCTCCTCAGGCGCCAGGGTCTGCGGCGCGGCGAGCTGACGTGCATCTGAGTGCTCTGGGTCTGTGACGTAAGCGCCAGCGAAGGCCTCTCCCCTGCGCGCGTCCACGACCGCGAGCACGTAGCGCCCTCCTGGCTTGTCCCCCGCAGGCGGGCTGCTGGGCGCAGCCGGCTCTGGGAAACTCATAGCCGGCTCGGGGAAACTCAAAGCCGCCTGGGCGAGCACAAGGAGCGTGGAGACCCCCACCAGCTCCGCTCCCAGCGAATGCGCGAGGCCTCTGGCGGTGGCGATGCCGATGCGCAGACCGGTGAACGTGCCGGGCCCCAGGCCCACTGCGATCCGCTCCACCGCCTCCCATTGGACGCCGGCCTGGCTGAGGAGGCCGTCGGCCAGCCCCAGCAGGCGGGTGGCGTGTCCGGGATGTTGGCCGCTGGGAGGATCGTCGCGAGCTTCCAGAGTCTCAGAGTCGCTGAGGCGCAGCGCGACGACGGTTGCAGCAGTGGCGGTGTCCAGTCCCAGCACGATCATGGCGTGCCGATCTCGATCCGGCGACGATCCTCGCCCAGGTGGGAGAGCGTCACCCGCAGCCGCGCCTGGGCAAGCGCCTCGCCGGCGACCTCGGGCCACTCGACGAACGCGATCGTGTCAGGGCCCGTGTGCTCCTCCAGCATGCCCCGATCCTCCTCATCCAGGCCCGCGAGCCGGTAGAGATCCAGGTGCGAGAGGCTCCCGTTCACCGCCCTATAGCGATGGCAGATGCCGAAGCTCGGACTGGTGATGTGCGCGCTGACTCCGAGGGCGCGAGCAGCACCGCGCACGAACGTCGTCTTGCCCGAGCCCAGCTGACCGCTCAGCAGCACCACATCGCCGAGCGCAAGATCCCCAACGAGCTCGGCGCCCAGAGCTTCGGTCTGTGCAGGATCGGAGGTCTCAGCTACGCGTAGAGCCACGACAAGACTCTAGAGCCAAGCGCTGGAGCAGGCAAAAAAACGGCCGGCTCGCAGGAGAGGGTCGCGAGCCGGCCGCACTGCTTGGGAGGATGGAGACGTTTTCTCTATCGGCAGCTCGCCACCGGCCCTTTAGCCCCTGAGAAGAATTTCGGCCTTAGTGGCCTCCACGGCGGCTCAGCGCTCAGAAGAGGCCGAGCTGATCTTCTGGGTCAGAGCCCGCCGTGCCCTGACCGCCTGTGCCTCGCTCAGGCGAGCTCTGATCGGAGTCGGCGCGCCCTGGCGGAAGCTCTTCCATCGGCTCTGGGACCTCCAGGTGCTGGGGCTGCTCTGGCTCTGCCAGGGCCAGGAGCTCCGGCAGGCGCTTGAAGTCCTCGCGCAACGTCTCCAGCATGCTTCTCGTGTAGAGGGCAGCGGCCGGGTGATAGATCGGGTAGAGCCGCACCGCCCACCTGCCCACGGTGCGCACCTCGGGCTGGCCATGCAGGCGACTGATCCCGGTCTTCTCTTCGCGTAACAGCTTGGTCGAGAAGTTGCCGAGCGTGCAGATCACCCGCGGCTGCACGAGCTCCACCTGTCTGTAGAGGTACTCACGACAGTTCTCGATCTCCAGGGGCAACGGGTCGCGGTTGCCGGGCGGACGGCACTTGAGCACGTTGGCGATGAAGACGTCCTGACGGGCCATGTCGATCTCGCCCAGGAGGGTCTCCAGGAGCTTGCCCGCCTGGCCGACGAACGGCAGTCCCTGCTCGTCCTCGTGGGCTCCGGGCGCCTCACCGACGAACATCAGATCGGCGTCGGCATTGCCCGCACCGAACACGACCGTCTTGCGTGTGGCCGCCAGCTCCGCGCAGCGAACGCATGCCTGAGCCTGAGCGTATGTCTCCTTGAGAGCCTCTCTGCGAGCAGCGGCGGGGTCCGCGGGCTCGACGCCGGTCTCAGAGGATCCGCTCAAGGACACGGAGCGGATGGTAATTGCTTCCGGGACCGTGTGAGACCGTGCTGCGAAGCGTGCCGTGAGCCAGTGTGAGACCGCTCACACCCATTCACTCCGCCCAGCGGAGCGATATGCTTAAAGGAGTCGCGACCGGTATCCCACCGAGGAACTGGACCGAGCCATGAGCACATCTCCCCTGTCATGAGGACGCTGCGCACTGTCAGCGAGCTGCGCGCTGCGCTCAAAGCGTTCCGCGCGGGCGACGTCTGCGTCGCTGGTCTGGACGGCCCCCTCGCTGGCCTGGACGGCCCCCCCGCTGGCCTGAACGATGCCAAGGGTACGGGCAACGTCGACGCCACCGTCGGGCTGGTGCCGACGATGGGCGCGCTGCATGAGGGCCATCTCTCGCTGATCCGCAGGGCACGCGAGCAGTGCGATCTCGTGGTGGTGTCGCTATTCGTCAACCCGAGTCAGTTCAACGATCGCAGCGACCTCGAGGGCTACCCCAGGCATGAGGCGAGCGATGCTTCGCTGGCCGAGCAGGCTGGTGCCCAGCTGCTGTTTGCGCCCGCTGTCCAGGAGGTCTATCCAGAGGGCTTTGCCACGAGCGTCGAGGTGCATGGCCTCACCGAGCGCCTCGAGGGCGCCTCGAGGGGTGCGGCGCATTTCAGAGGCGTGAGCACGGTGGTGTGCAAGCTGCTGAACATGGTTGGCCCTAATGTCGCCTACTTCGGAGCGAAGGACGCTCAGCAGGTCTTGGTCATCAAGCGCCTGGTGAGTGATCTGAACTTGCCTGTCGAGATCGAGGTCTGTCCCACCGTGCGCGAGCCGGACGGATTGGCGCTCTCCAGCCGCAACGCACTGCTGAGTATCAAAGAGCGCGCCCAGGCAAAGGCGCTTCATGCCGGATTGAGTGCCGCTCAGCGGCGTGTCAGCGCGGGGGAGCGCTCAGCCCAGAGCCTGCTGCGATGCGCGCGCGAGGCGATGAGGGCCTTCGCTGTCGAGCCCGAGTACCTGGAGCTCGTCGATCAGAACACGCTGGAGCCGCTGGACACGTTGGAAGATGAGGGCCTGCTCGTGGTCGCGGCACGGGTTGGCTCCACCAGGCTGATCGACAACCTCACCTTGCAGCTTGCCGGCGCCCCACAACCATCGGAGGCCTCCTCAGGGTCCTTCAAACCGTCACGAAAGGCCACAGCCGTATGCAACGTGTGATGCTCAAGTCCAAGATCCACAGGGCGACGGTGACAGATTGCGATCTGCACTATGTCGGCTCGATCACGATCGACCCAGAGCTGCTCGAGGCGGCGGACATCCTCGAGCACGAGCAGGTGCATGTGGTCGACGTGGACAATGGCGCACGCTTTGAGACCTACACGATTCCAGGCAAGCCGGGCTCAGGCGAGATGACCGTCAACGGCGCGGCGGCGCGGCTCGTGCACAAGGGAGACACGATCATCGTCATCTCCTACGGCCAGTACGACCAGCTCGAGCTCGAGCGCTATGAGCCGCGCGTGGTGCACGTCGAAGCTCAGACCAACAGAATCATCACTATCGACGATGAGGTGGCGACCCTGCTCTCTTAGGGCGTCAATCTCCATCAGAGAGGAACAAAAACACCATGTCAAGCCATCCCGAGCTGAACGTCCCATCTGACCCAGGCTGCCTGCCGATGACACTCCCCTTGCTCGCCGAGAAGAAGCGGCTGGGTGAGCCGATCGTGATGGTGACCGCCTATGACTACCCGAGCGCCAGGGCCGCCCAGGCTGCAGGGGTGGATCTCGTGCTGGTGGGCGACTCGGCGGCCACCACGATGCTTGGCTACTCCTCGACGACGCCTGTGGCGCTCGACGACATGCTGGTGCTGGCTCGAGCGGTGCGGCGGGGGTTGAGGACGCCCCTGATGATTGGAGACCTGCCGTTTGGCTCCTATGAGCTGAGCGACGAGCAGGCGGTGGGCTCGGCGGTGCGGCTGGTGAAGGAGGCAGGCTGTGAAGCGGTCAAGCTCGAGGGTGGCAGTGATGCATCGGTCAGCCGGGCGCGCGCGATCGTGGGCGCCGGCATCCCGGTGATGGGACACGTTGGGCTCACGCCCCAGAGCTCGACCGCATTAGGTGGCTGGAAGGCGCAGGGCCGCACGGCGAAGGCCGCGGAGCGGATCGGCGCGGAGGCCGTTGCGCTGCAGGAGGCCGGATGCTTCGCGGTCGTCTTCGAGGCGATCCCCGCAGCCGTCACATCGGAGCTCATGGCAAGCATGGAGATCCCGGTCATTGGCATCGGCGCGGGCTCGGAGACAGATGGTCAGGTGCTCGTGTTCCACGACCTGCTGGGCATCAGAGACGGACTTGGCCCGCGCTTCGTCAAGCGCTACGCCAACCTCCAGGAGGAGATGAATTCAGGCGTCAGCGCCTATGCCGAAGACGTGCGCTCAGGACGCTACCCCGGCCCTGAGCACACCTATTCGATCGACTCCGCCGAGCTGGAGGAGCTGCAGGCGCTGCTGCGCTAAGCATGGTTCTGCCTTTGGGAGGCAATCCTGGCCGTCCCCGCATTGCGGTCTGGGTGACCGGCCACCACGCCCGGTTGCACGGGCCCGGGCATCTAGCCAACCCGCCTGATCACCTGAGCGGGAGCTCCCACCGCGACTGAGAACGGCTCCAAGTCCCTGGTGACGACGCTGTTGGCGCCGATCACGCACCGCTCGCCAATGCTGACGCCGCTGCTGATCACGACGTTGGCACCGAGCCAGCAGTTGTCGGCGATCCGGGTGGGACCCTTGCTCTGAAAGCCCTGCATCGTGACTGGCCTGTGCAGGTCGTCATAGCGGTGGCTGGAGTCGCTGACGAAGCATCCGTTGGCCAGCATGCAGTGATCGCCTATCTCGACTAGGTGCTCTGAGGCGATCATCACACCCATGTTCAGAAAGGTTCCTTCGCCGATGCGCACGCGGGCGTCCTCGGGCGCGGTGATCCATACGTTCGGCTCCAGCAGCGTGTTCTTGCCGATCTCCAGCCGGCCCTCCTGGAGGGCCTCGAGCACGTTGCCGTGCACCGGCCAGCGGAGAAAGGCCCCTCGGCGCATGAAGTGCCAATGGATGCGGGCCCTGTTCCAGGGCAGCGAGTTGCGCTCATACCAGCGCCACTTCACCAGCCACAGCCTCAGCTGACGCGAGCGCTCCGCCCCCCTGCTCGAGGGAGCATCTTCGCCAGGGAGCTCATCCGCCGTGCTCAAGCGGCCACCGCCGCCAGGAAGCTCATCCGCCATGCTCAAGCGGCGACCTTCGCCCGCGAGCCCCGCGGGCGGGGACGCTTCTTGGCGGCGGCGCTACGGCCCTTGACGGCGGGAGGCAGGAGCTCTGCCAGGAAGCGGCCCGTGTAGGAGGCGCTTACGGCGACGACCTCCTCAGGGGCGCCCTGGGCGATCACCGTGCCTCCCTCCTCACCGCCCTCAGGGCCCATGTCGATCAGCCAGTCTGAGCACTTGATCACATCGAGGTTGTGCTCGATCACGACCACGCTGTTGCCCACGTCCACCAGGCGTTGGAGCACGTCGAGCAGGCGCTCCACATCGGCGAAGTGCAGACCTGTGGTCGGCTCGTCGAGGATGTACATGGTGCGTCCCGTGGCGATCTTGGAGAGCTCGGTGGCGAGCTTGACCCGCTGGGCCTCGCCCCCGGAGAGCGTCGTGGCGGGCTGGCCAAGCCGGATGTAGCCAAGCCCCACCGCGTCGAGCGTCTCCAGGCGGCGCCGGATCTTTGGAATGTGGGCGAAGAAGTCCAGCGCCTCGGCCACTGGCATGTCGAGCACGTCGGAGATGCTCTTGCCCTTGAAGCGCACCTCCAGCGTCTCGCGGTTGTAGCGCTTGCCGTGGCACTGCTCGCACATGACGTAGACGTCGGGCAGGAAGTGCATCTCGATCTTGATCTGGCCGTCTCCCTTGCAGGTCTCACAGCGACCGCCCTTGACGTTGAAGGAGAAGCGACCGGGCTTGTAGCCCCGGACCCTGGCCTCCTGGGTCTTGGAGAAGAGGTCCCTGATCACGTCGAACAGGCCCGTGTAGGTGGCCGGGTTGGAGCGGGGCGTGCGCCCGATCGGCGATTGGTCGACGGCGATGATCTTGTCCAGCTGGTCCAGGCCCTCGATCCCCCGGTGAGAGCCTGGACGCAGGCGACTGCGATGCAGATGGCCGGCAAGCGACTTGTAGAGCACTTCGTTGACGAGCGTCGACTTGCCCGAGCCTGAGACGCCGGTGACGCAGGTGAGGACGCCCAGGGGCACGCTCACGTCGACGTCGCGCAGGTTGTGCTGGCTGGCACCCCTGATCTCGACGTATCCGTTTGGCTTGCGCCTGGCGGGGACCTCGATCGTGCGCTCGCCTGAGAGGAACTGGCCTGTGAGCGACTCTGGCACCAGTTCGACCTCGGTGGCGGTGCCCTGTGCGACGATCCATCCGCCGTGCTCGCCCGCGCCAGGACCAAGGTCGACGAGATGGTCGGCGGCGCGCATCGTCTGCTCGTCGTGCTCGACGACGATCACCGTGTTGCCCAGGTCGCGCAACCGTTCCAGGGTGCCGATCAGCTTGGAGTTATCGCGCTGATGCAGGCCAATGGAGGGCTCGTCGAGGATGTAAAGCACGCCGACCAGCGATGAGCCGATCTGGGTGGCCAGCCGGATGCGCTGGGCCTCCCCGCCGGAGAGGGTCGAGGCCGCTCGGTCCATCGAGAGGTAGCCGATGCCGACGTTCTCCAGGAAGCGCAGACGCTCTGAGATCTCCCTGAGGATCAGCCTCGCGACATGCCTGTCGGTGTCGGAGAGCTCGACCTCATCCACCCACTGCAGCGCACGCTTGGCCGAGAGCGCGCACAGCTCCTCGATGGGAGTCCCGCCCACCAGCACAGCCCTGGACTCGGGGCGAAGGCGCGCGCCTTCGCACACAGGGCACGCGCGCAGGGACATGAACTCCTCGATCCGTTCGCGGGTGGACTCCGAGTCGGTCTCTCGGTAGCGGCGCTGGAGATTGGCCACCACACCCTCAAAACGGGTGGCATAGGTGCGGCTGCGCCCGAACCGGTTGCGGTAGGAGATCTTGAGACGCTCACCGCCACTGCCGTTCAGGAAGAGCTCACGCTGCTCAGCCGGCAGCGCCTCCCACGGAGCGTCGAGGTCCACGCCGTAGCGCTCGGCGATCGCCTCTGCCACCTGCTCGTAGTAGTTGGAGGAGCTGTTGCTCCACAGCGCGATCGCACCCCCATTGATGGAGAGCGAGGGATCGGGAACGATCAGATCGGGGTCGATCTCCATCTGCGAGCCCAGGCCATGGCAGCGCTCACAGGCGCCATGCGGTGAGTTGAAGGAGAAGATCCTCGGCTCCAGCTCCACCAGCGAAGGCCCATGCTCAGGACAGGCGAAGCGCTCTGAGAAAGTGAGCGTCTGCCCTTGCTCGCCGCCCTCGTCTCCCACGGCCTCGCCCGCTGCGGAGCCCGGCAGGGCGGAGCTCATCATCTCGACCTCCACCAGCCCGTCTGCCAGCGTCACGGCCGTCTCCACCGAGTCCGCGATCCGCTTGCGCTGAGTGCTCTTATCCCGATCGTCGCGCATCACGAGCCGGTCCACGACGACCGAGATGTCGTGCTTGTAGCGCTTGTCCAGCACGATCGACTCCTCGAGCATCCGCAACCGTCCGTCGATCTTCACGCGCGCGAAGCCGTCGGCGCGCAGCTCCTCGATCAGCTTGCCGTGCTCGCCCTTGCGGCCTCTCACCACGGGCGCGAGCACCATGAAGCGTGTGCCCTCCGGGAGCTCCATCACCTGGTCGATGATCTGCTCAGCCGACTGCCCGACGATCGGCCTGCCGCAGATCGGACAGTGGGGCTTGCCCACGCGCGACCAGAGCAGTCTCAGGTAGTCGTAGATCTCGGTGACCGTCCCCACTGTCGAGCGGGGGTTGCGAGAGGTGGTCTTCTGATCGATCGAGATCGCCGGCGAGAGCCCCTCGATCGAATCCACATCGGGCTTGTCCATCTGCCCGAGGAACTGCCTGGCATAGGCCGAGAGCGACTCTACGTAGCGCCGCTGGCCCTCCGCATAGATGGTGTCGAAGGCGAGGCTCGACTTCCCCGACCCCGAGAGGCCCGTGATCACTACCAGCGCATCGCGCGGAAGCGAGATGGAGACGTCCTTGAGGTTGTGCTCGCGCGCACCCGAGACCACGATCGCGTCGGGAACGGTGCTCTTGGTGCTGCGACGAGCCGCGGCCATCAGATCATTCTATGAGAGCGAACAGACGTTCGCCTTGGCAGGGGCGTTCCCAGAGCCGCTCCTCGGTGGCCATCCGGTCGTGGCGGAAGGTCGTGGTACGGATGGCACCGCACGCGCGATAACCTTGCGCCCGCTACGAGCGCCCGTAGCTCAGTGGTCAACGGTTCTCCTCGGGGAGCCAAAGAGCGGCGGTCTTTCAAACCGCAGGTCGAGAGTTCGATTCTCTCCGGGCGCATCTTGGTCAGTGCTGTTGCACCAGACACGACTGCAGCGCACTCTGCTTGGTGCTCATCATCCAGCCACGAGCAACAGGTCCAGCACGTCGCTCAGATTCTCGGTATCGAGAGCATGGCTTGCGACGGCGCGGGCATTAGGAGTGGCGTTCAATGCGATCGACATGCCCGCACGGTGAAAGAGCGGAACGTCGGAGCGCGAGTCGCCGACAGCCGCCACCTCCCCCATCGAGTACCCATTCTGCTCACACCAGTTCTCGACAAAGCGCAGCTTGTCGTGCTCGTCGAAATGACGGCTCACTTCGCCGGATAAAACCCCGTCCGCTATGTACATCTCAGTCCCGCTGACCGCCGCGAAGCCGTGGCGCTTGCGCAGCATCTCCGCCGCGAAGCTCCATGTGATCGTGCCCAGCAGGAGGTTGGCGCCGGCAGAGGCGAGCGCCTGGAAGGTCTGCGCCATCCCACCGATCCAAGGGCCCTCCTCGAGCACGTGCCACGCATCGTTCACACTCCGCCCCGCCAACCATCCCGCGGAGGTGTCCGCAACCACGCTGTTGGAGATCTCATTCGCATGAAATGCGCGCTCGAGATCTGCGATCTCGGAAGTCCGTCCGAGCCACTTAGCGAGCAGGAGCGAAACCGTCGTGCCACGCAGCAGCGTGCCATCGAGATCGAAGACGACGACCGGAAAGCGGCTCAGAGTCTCAGGATCACCCAAGCGCTACGGGCAGCGGCAGGCTGTAGGTGGCGAAGCCGTGGCTGGTGGCGTGCCTGTTCGCGGCGACCTTGCTTTTGAGCCTGAAGATTCCCGCTTTGGCGCTGGCGGGCACCGTCACCATGATGTGGAAGCGCCCGCTGGCAGGTGGCGTGAAGGTCTTGACGTTCTTCGCTTTGCCGCATTCCAGCTGCTCTTCGACCGTCACAGGCGCGATCGGCTTGGTCAACGGTAGCGTTATCTCACCGGCCAACGTGACCGTCGTGCCAGAGGCCTTCGGCGGTTCCAACCGCAAGCGCCTGGTCAGCTTGAGGTTCAGCGAGCGCAGCTTGCCCTCCTCGGCCAGATAGCGGCTGGCGAGGCTGTTCTGAGCTTTGCCCGACGGCAACGGTGCCGTCGTGGCGTACTGCCCATCCGCTTGGACGGTGGCCGTGGCGACCTGCTTATGTTCGTCGAAGAGAATCTTCACCTGCTTGCCGACCAGGCTCTTGGCAGCACTGCCGCTGATCTCCACATGCCCTCCCTCGATGAAGACATCGTTCAGGACCAGCTGGCTTGTGCCGCAGCCGAGCAGGACTTCTTCGATCGCCTTGGGAGTCGAGGCGATTCCGGGCCCCGCGCTGGTGGAGGTGGAGGCTGAGGTGGTGGTCGTAGCAGTGGTGGTCGTGGAGACGCTTGAGGTTGTGCTGTTTGTGGAGGAGGTACTGCTGGTGGTCGTCGTCGTCGTCACAACTGGGAGTCCGAACACGAAGGCGGCACCGCTCGTCGGATGTTCACGCGTGGCTTTCACGAAGGTGGTCGCCACCGGGGTATCGCCCGAGATCCCAACCGCGAAACCGAAGTCGGACGGAGTCAATCCGTCCACGCCGCGAACGGGGAACTGGCCGGACTGGGTCTCGCTTGCCCAACCGCCCGCCGGTTCATCGAACACGTCGACGAAGTTGCCGAGCGGAGCCCCCGCCACGACTGTGGAGCCGTCGGCCGCGAGCGACTCACCGAGGTCGGACGGTTCGTGGCCCGCGGAGTCGGTGAGCTGGCCCGTGGGCGTGGAGGTACTCGCCCATCCGCCGCCGGGCTTGGCGTAGAAGTCGACCACGCCAGCCCCGCCTTCATGGGTGTTGCACGTGATGGGAGCGCATGGCACGCCGGTGAATGCTGTGTCTTCGCCGCCGAGCGCCACCGATATCCCGAGCTTGTCGCCCACGATCCCGTCGGTCAGCGCGGCGGCGGGGGCGTCAGAGCCGGTCCACCCACCGCCGGGTTCGGTGAAGACATATGCCGTACCCGTTTCAGTGTTGCTGCCCTGCTGTGGCTCGCCGGGGATGATCACGCCGGGGGCGCCCACGAGGATCGTGTGTCCTGATACGGCCACCGCGGCGCCAAACTCTTCGAAAGTGCGCTCGGATGCGGAGGAGGTGAAGCTAGCCGCGGCAGCCACGTCACCTTTCCACCCACCGCCGGGCTCGGTGAACACCTCCGCCAGGCCTTGATGTTCTCCGGACCCGGTTGTCTGAGCATCCGGCGCGCCGACTACGACGGTTGAGCCCGAGATGGCCACAGCAGCGCCGAAGTCGTATCCGAATGCACCAGATCCAAGTGTGGCATTCGGTTCCAGTGTGCCCGTCCATCCACCGGCCGGCTTGGTGAACTCATATACGGCCCCATAGCTGACGCCTGCATAGCGCGCGCCCACGACGATTGTTTCGCCCGAGATGGCCACCGAATCGCCAAAGTCGCTGTACGCCCCGGCGCTCTTGAATGTCAGCTCGGCGACCTGGCTGAGCGATCCAGCCCAACCGCCTTCCGGCTCGGTGAATACGAACGCCGCGCCCTGGTGTTCGGTCGATCCCACCGTCGCTTCATCGGCACCCACGACGACCGTGGTGCCATCGATCGCCACGCTGCAGCCGAAGGAGTATTCCCCATCTTCTCCTGAGTTCGTGAGTTCTGCATCCTGCACGAGCGGATCGACTCTTATCGGGTAGCGCGCCCCGCGTGCGTCAACGCTGATCAGCACACGCCCGTGCGCGACCGTCATACGTGCCGGCAAGGACCTTCCGCTCGCGTCGGTGACACTCAGATCGCCGTACCTGAGCACCGCGCCGCCCTTCGCGCCGACGAGAGCCAGGCCGCCGGCTGCCCCGGGGCTCGCTCTGAGCGTGCCGGAGAGTCCGAGCGCGAGCGTGAGCGCGCCGTGGACGGCACCGGCCGGCTGCCTTGCGATCGTGAAGCCCTGCTCGACTCCCGCCGGGCCGTTGGCAAACCATTCGGTTGCCCCGGCACGCCGATATTCGACGCGGCTGCCCCGCGCCAGCGGCTGAGCGAGGCCGACCTGATGCAGCACAGCTCCTGACCCGATCGCTTGCAACGCGATGAGCGCCCGCCCACCTCCAGCCGCCGTGATCGTCGCACCGGCGCCATTGAAATTCAGCTGGAGATGCTGCCTCGCGTTGCTTGCCACGTAGCTCTCGCCCGCATGTGTAACCCAGAACTGCTTGAGGTCCGTACCGAGCGCCCGTGAGATCGCGAGCGTCGCGGGCTGGGAGATCGTGGCCCCGACGGGCGAGGACGACCCGACGGCCCCGTCTCGCCCATGCGGCGCCATGAGCATCCCGGCTCCGAAGGCCAGGGGAAGGATCAGCAGGAGTCCCACCAGAATCCGCCTGGGACGGGAAAGCCCGTCGGCGATGCGCGGCCGAGAGACAGCCGGCGCTGCGGTGGCGACGCAGAGCGTCCGATGCTGGGGAGATCTCAAGGGTGGGCCGATCCGCTCCGCCTCAGCCCTCAATGGCGGCGTAGACCTCTTCGACCAGCTGCTGCCTGTCGGCGAGTTGGAAGTGCTCGTCCAGATACCGCGCCGTCGTCTCACGCGAGTCCCCGTTGAGTGCCATGTTGAGCGCTATCAGGCGAGCGCCGTCGAGATCGCCCGCGGGCTGTGTCTGCTCGGGTGCTGAGGGCGCCAGCCCCGATGGCGGTAGCGTGCCTGGCCCCTGTTGTGCCTGGTCAGGCGCGGGTGGCGGTGCGGTTGCAGGCAGCGGAGGCGTCGCGGCGTGCAGCGAGGGCGGGGCATGCGCCGCAGCCCCGACCAAGGGCGCCGGCTCGGGCACGGCCGCAGGCAAGTGAACCTCGGCGGCGGGGGAAGGGCTCACAGGGGAAGCACCGGCAAGCGCGGGGCCCGCGGTTGATTGGCCAGAGGAAGCGTCATAGAGCTCCGCCATGCCCGCGGCCAGCGCAGTGAGATCGCCCGACAGACGACCCGCCCCGGCGCGCACGCTCTGAACCAGGCCGCCCACCTCACCGTCGAGTGACTCGACCCTGCTCAGCAGCGTCATGGCGGCCTGCGAGACGGCACTCACATGGGCCTCCGCCCGCGCGATCGCGTCCGCCCTGGTCTGCTCGGCGTCATCGGCCGCCTCCTGCCTGGTCTGCTGCGCACTCTCCTGCGCCTGCCTGACGATCTCAGCAGCGGTCGCCTCCGCCGCCTGCAGGATCCCCTGAACCTGGCTGCCGGCGGTGAGTGCGAGCGAGGACGATTCGCCCCCACCTTGCCGAGCCTCCTCGCGCAACTGCAGGACCTCCGCTGAGAGCGCCCTCAGGTGGGCATCGACCGTCGCGGGCTCATAGCCCCTGCGGGCGATCGGGAAGTCTCGCCTCTCAATGCTCTGGGAATCCAACTCCACCGTTGCCGAAGCCTAGCGAACGGGGTCCCCGGCACCTTCGGGTCTGTCCGGCGAGGCCTGCTCAGGCGCTTCGTTCTCCCGCAGCTCGCGGATGTCCCGGCGCAGCTCCCTGATCTCATCGCGCAGTTGAGCGGCGTACTCGAAGCGCAGGTCGTCGGCGGCCGCGAGCATCTCCTCCTCGAGCTCGACGACCATCCGCTCGAGCTCGTGTGTTCCCAACTCGGCGCTGCGGCGCTCCGCCAGGCGCCTGCGCCTGTTCTTCGGGACCTTGGACTCCCCCTGCAGGAACTCGGCGATGTCGGAGATGCCCTTGACGATCGTCTCCGGCGTGATCCCGTTCGCCTCGTTGTAGGCCAGCTGGATCTCGCGCCTGCGGTCGGTCTCGCCGATCGCCGCCCGCATCGCCTTGGTTTCCTTGTCCGCGTACATCAAGACGGTGCCCTGCACGTTGCGCGCCGCTCTGCCGATCGTCTGGATCAGGGAGGTCTCGCCTCGCAGGAAGCCCTCCTTGTCGGCGTCCAGGATCGCGACCAAGGAGACCTCCGGCAGATCGAGCCCCTCCCTGAGCAGGTTGACGCCGACCAGCACGTCATATTCGCCCAGCCGCAGGTCCCTGATGATCTGGATGCGCTCGAGCGTGTCGATCTCGGAGTGCAGGTAGCGGACCTTGAAGCCCATCTCGAGCAGATAGCCAGAGAGGTCCTCGGACATCTTCTTGGTCAGCGTCGTCACCAGCACGCGCTCGTCGCGCTCGGTGCGCCTTCTGATCTCGTTCATGAGATCGTCGATCTGGTTGTGTGTCTCGCGAACCTCGACCGCGGGATCGACGATCCCCGTCGGGCGCACGATCTGCTCGACGATCCTGCTCGACTTGGTGCGCTCGAACTCGCCCGGCGTCGCCGAGACGAACAGAAGCTGGGGCGTTATGGACAGGAACTCATCGAAGCGCTGCGGCCTGTTGTCCATCGCGCTCGGCAGCCTGAATCCGTAGTCCACCAGTGTCTGCTTGCGCGATCTGTCGCCCTCGTGCATGCCGCCGATCTGGGGCACCGTCTGGTGGGACTCGTCGATGAAGCAGACGAAGTCCTTGGGGAAGTAGTCGATCAGGCAGTACGGCCTGTCGCCTGGCTGCCTGCCGTCGAGGATCCTCGAGTAGTTCTCGATGCCCGAGCAGAAGCCCATCTCCCGCAGCATCTCCATGTCGTACTGGGTGCGTTGCCTGAGCCTGTGCGACTCGAGCATCTTGCCTTCGCCATCCAGCTCCCCACAGCGCTTCTCCAGTTCGGCGCCGATCGCCAGGACCGCCGCTTCGACCGAGCCCTCCTTGACGTTGTAGTGCGTGGCGGGCCAGATCGCGACGTGCTCGAGGTCCTCGCCGATGACTTCGCCCGTGATCGGGTCAAATGGCTGCAGGCGCTCCACCTCGTCGCCGAACAGGATCGCCCTGAAGGCGGTCTGGGCATATGCGGGGAAGATCTCGAGCGTCTCCCCCCTCACTCTGAACGTGCCCCTGCCCAGAGCCGTGTCGTTGCGCGTGTACTGGATGGAGACGAGCTTTGAGAGGAGCCGATCGCGGTCGATCTGCTCGCCCCGTTTGAGGATCTGCATGTTCATCTCGTAGGTCTCGGGCGAGCCGAGGCCATAGATGCACGAGACCGATGCGACCACGATCACGTCCCTGCGGCCGAACACCGCCGCCGTGGCGGCGTGTCTGAGGCGATCGACCTCCTCGTTGATCGCAGAGTCCTTCTCGATGTATAGATCCCTGCTGGGGACGTACGCCTCGGGCTGGTAGTAGTCGTAGTAGGAGACGAAGTACTCGACCGCGTTGTGCGGGAAAAACGTCCTGAACTCGTTGCACAGCTGGGCCGCAAGGGTCTTGTTGTGTGCGATCACGAGCGCAGGGCGCTGCAACTCCTGGATGACCCCCGCCATCGTCATCGTCTTGCCCGTCCCCGTCGCGCCCAGCAGCGTCTGGAAACGCTCCCCTGTACGCACGCCCTCTGATAGTTGGGCTATCGCCTTCGGCTGATCGGCCGTGGGGGTGAAGGCGTTGTCCAATCGAAATTCAGGCATGCCGGAGATCTCTACGGTAGCCGAGTGGTTCCCTCACGCACGCCTGCGCCGGCTCCGCCGGCTATCCGATCCCAAGCTCACGCCCGTACGTCGACCGATAGGCCCGCTGAGCTTCCATGACCCGCTGGACGTAGACCCTGGTCTGCGGGAAGGGAATCGATTTGATCGTGAGGCTCCTGCCCTGTGCGACCGCTTTCGCCACCCATTCATCGACGTTGGCAAGGCCCGCGTTGTAGGCGGCGGTCGCGAGCAGCTCGTTGCCTTCATAGTGATTGAGCAGGTAGCGCAAGTAGTAGCTGCCGTAGGCGATGTTGACGCTCGGCGTGCCTAGATCGCTGGTGGTGAACGAGACGCCACCGGAGAGTTTGGCGAGAAAGTGTGCCGTGGAGGGCAAGATCTGCATGAGGCCCTGAGCGCCTGCCGGCGACTCCCGCGGGTTGAATTTCGTCTCCGCGAAGATGACCGCGGCGATGAGCGCGGGATCGAGATGCTTCTCGGCGGCCTGTTCCCTGATCACGCTCGCGTTTGAGAGCGGCAGAGCGAGTTCGCGAGCCGCATGCTCGAGGTGCGGCAGGTCGGCGGCGAGGAAGGCGACGATCAGCCCGAGGCCCAGCACCGCGAGCAGACGCCGCCTGCGGTGCTCCGCCCGTGTCCTGCGGTGGCTTCCCACGAAGCTCGTGCTCATGCTCCAAGGTTCTCAAGCACAGCCGACAGCTTGCGCTCGAGCTCGTCTTCGCTGCCGTTGTTCTCGACGACGTAGGTCGCACGCCGCGCCTTCTCCAGCGCCGGAAGCTGACGCGCCGCGCGCTCCTCCACCGCCCCATGTGCACGACCAGCAGTCCGCTCACGTACGAGCGCCTCCTCGGAGAGAATGGCGATCGTGGCATCGCATCCGCCGTCCATGCCCGACTCGAAGAGCAGCGGCACCTCGATCACGGCCGCCCTGGGGGCCGGCATCCTGGCACGAGTTCGCTCCAACCAGGCGCCGATCCTCTCCCCCACCAGCGGCCAGATCAAGCCCTCGAGCCACGCGCGATCCTCCTGTGAGGCGAAGGCCCTGTCCGCGACGGCCGTCCTGTCGATCACACCTCCCGGCGCGAGCTCAGCGCCCCAACGCTCCACGACCGCCTCACGCACGGCGGCGCTCCCATAGAGCTTGTGCACCACCTCGTCGGTAGAGAGGACCTCAGCCCCCTGGCGCTTCAGCGCGGCCAGCGCTGTCGACTTGCCCGCTCCCATGCCCCCCGTCAGCCCGACGAGCGGGACTGTGACCGCCGCTTGCATCACCACGAGCCTACCCGCCACACGTGGGATGAACCGCTACTCCGCGGCGGTCTCCTGATCCGTCTCGGTGTCATCCTCCGCATGCGCGTCGGCTGACGGCTCGCTCTCGGCCTCCGTCTCATCCTCTGCCGTCGTCTCCTCCTCCGCCACAGGCGCAGCCTCGGCAACCGGCTCCTCCTCATCCGCCGGCTCGGCCTCAGTAGCGATCCCGGGCTCGGCCTCGGTCTCGGCAACCGGCTCAACCTCTGCTGCCAGCTCCTCCTCGGTCACGGGTGGCGCCTCGGCAATCGTCTCGGCCTCAGCGACCGGCTCATCCACGGTGACCGGCGCAGCCTCGTTTACCGGCGTTCCCGGCTCACTCTCGTCGGTGACCGCCGCGTCCGCGAGAACATCCTCTTGAGGCAGAAGCTCAACTATTCCCTCCGGGTCGCCGCCAACCATGCCATCGGGCTCTTCGACCTGGTCCTCGAGGCCATCCTCGCCCTCGGCACGCTTGGGCGGCAGGATCTGGTCCTCCACCCGCTTGGCGGAAAGCGACAGTCGCCGGCGCTCGGAGTCGATCTCGAGGATCTTCACCCTGATGTGATCTTCGGGGTGGACGATCTCGCGTGGGTTTTCCACGTGGTGGGGTGCAAGCTCGGAGATGTGCACGAGGCCCTCGACACCGTCGAGGATCTCAACGAACGCGCCGAACGTCACGACCTTGGTGACCTTCCCCTCGAGCTCGTCGTTGACGTTGTAGGTGTCGACAATCCGCTGCCAGGGGTCTTCCTGGGTCTGCTTGAGACCCAGCGAGATGCGCTGGCGGTCCCTGTCGATATCGAGCACCTTGACCTGCACGGTGTCGCCGATTTTCAAGATCTCGCTCGGGTGGTTCACGTGCGACCACGAGAGCTCGGAGATGTGGATGAGGCCGTCGATCCCATCGAGGTCGACGAACGCGCCGAAGTCGACGATGTTGGAGATCTGCCCCTCCACGACCAGCCCTGGCTGCAGGCGGTCGAGAATCTGCTGGCGCACCTCCTTGCGCTCCTCCTCGAGCACGGCACGCCTGGAGAGCACGACGTTGTTGCGCGAGCGGTTGAGCTCGATGACCCGCGTCTCGATCTTCGTGCCCAGGTACTCGTCGAGGTTGGGCACCCTCCTGATGTCTACGAGCGAGGCCGGCAGGAAGCCGCGCACACCGAGGTCGATGATCAGCCCACCCTTGACCACCTCGATGACGGTGCCCTCCACGGGCTCGCCCGACTCGGCCGCCGTCTCGATGCGCCGCCACGCCTTCTCGAAGCGGGCGCGCTTCTTGGACATGATCAGTCTTCCGTCCTGGTCCTCCTTGGTGAGCACGAGCGCGTCGACCTCTTCGCCGAGGGCCACCTCCTCGCGCGGATCGACGGACTTGCGGATCGAGAGCTCATTCGCCGGGATGACGCCCTCGGACTTGTAGCCGATGTCCACGAGGACCTCGTCCTTGTCGATCCTGACGACAAGGCCCGTGACAACCTCACCCTCCTCAAAGGGCTTGATGGTCGCGTCGTAATTTGGAACGATCTGGCCGTTGATCTGCAGCAGGAGTCCGTTGGACCCCTCGACGACCTGGACATCCTGGTTCTCGATCAGCGTCTGCACCGCTGCGAAGCCTAGCGCAGCGGAGCTAGCCGATGGAGGTTGGACCCCACGTATGATTGCCTCCAGATGCCTGTTCGAGCCACTAAGCGAGGCACCGAGCGGACCAGCCTGGATCGGGACTGCGACGTACTCATCTGCGGTGGATCGTTTGCAGGCCTCGCAGTAGCGCGCGAACTTCGATCCTCAGGGGCGAGGGTTCTGATGATCGACCGCTACGAGTTGGGCGAGCGCCAGACCTCGGCATGTGGGATCCCCACCCTCTGGCTCGACGGCCTCTCGCTGCAGGGCTCGTTGCTCCAGACTTTCGATGAGCTGCTCGTCCACACCCCCTGGACCAGCGCGAAGTGGGCTCTGCCCTGGTCGTTCTCGACCTTCGACTACCGCGAGCTGTGCGGTCTGCTTTGGGAGCAGACGGGCCTGGCTGACGATGCCTATGAGACTGCAAAGGTGGACGCCATCACGCGCGCGCCACGCGCGCGCGTGGCAAGCGTTTTTGAGCAACCACACAACTCCCCGCCTCAGCACGGACAGCACGCCTTCGCCCCGCCTCAGCACGACCGGCACGCCCTCGGCGCCCTTCACACCGTGCACACCGACCGCGGCGACATCCGCGCGCCGCTGGTGATCGACTGCCTCGGCTGGCGACGGGTGCTCTCCGAGCGCGCCTGCATCCAACCGCCCGAAGCTCCGCTCTCACGCGGATTGGAGGTGCATCCATCGGGTCGAGGCGAGGAGATGGAACTGTGGATCGATCCTCGCTACGTGCGCGCCGGCTATGGCTGGAGCTTTCCCGCGGGCGATGAGGTTCGCATCGGCATCGGCTCCTTCTGGCCCTCCCACCACGTCAAGGAGCCGACCGTTCGACTCACGGGCGATCTTGGCATGGAGCCCATCGGCTACCAGGGAAACTGGATTCCCCATCGCCTGCGTCCAGCCATCGAGGACGGCGTGTTCTTCGTGGGTGACTCCGCGGGCCATTGCCTGCCCCTCACCGCAGAGGGGATCCGGACTGCCCTGTACTTCGGTCTCGCGTGCGGCCGGGAGCTGCGGGCGGTGCTCGACGGCAGCCAGAGCCGGGAGGACGCGCTGCGTCGCTATGGATCCTTCTCGGACTCCCACGAGCGTAAGTTCCGCTGGCTGCTGCGCAGCCAGCGGACGATCGGCCGGCTGACGACCTCACGTGCGGTGACGCTGCTGGCCAGGGCTCTGACCGACCGGCGCTTCTCGACGTGGGCGTTCAACCACTATCTTGAGATCGCTCCGCCGTCCTACGTAAAGACGTGATCTTGGGCTAGAGGCGTGATCTCGAGGTAGCCCATGTCCACGTGCATGGCGTCCATGGTCCACTCGAAGAGCGCCCTGCCGAGGCCGTAGCGATCAATCAGGGCCCGCTCGGCCAGCGGCTCCTCCTCGGGCGCGAGCATGCGTCCATCGGCCTCGAAGGGCGCCCCCAGCGGCTTGCCCCTGACGGTGCAGGGGCCCACGAGCATCCTCGAGTTGTTGCCCAAGCGCTTCATCTTGCCTGCGGAGCGCTCCGTGCGCACGTAGAATCGCCCGTCCGCCGGGGCCGCCCAGACGGGTGTCGGCACGGGAGTGCCGTCACGCCTGTATGTGATGAGCAGGGCGCGCTTGTGCACTGCCACCTCCGCCGGCGTTCCGGTCATCGGCACATTCACGATCTCGTGCGCACCGGCGGGCGCTGTCTTGGCGATGAGCCTTCCGACCGGCAACGCACCCGGGAGTCGTCTCCCGGGTACAGGCCGTGCACTGGGACGAGCGTCGCTCACGCGACCCTGCGAAGCTCCGTCCGTCCCGTGCGCTGTGCGCTCAGGACGCCTAGCGCCAGGCGACTCGCCTCGACTGCACTTGCCCAGGAGACCTCCGCGAGCAGTCCCGGCGCCGCGACCATGTCTCCCACGAGGAAGACGCCGTCGCCGCGATCGACCGCCGGTCGATCGCGCCAGGTGCTCCCCGGCAGGTCCAGCGCACCCGAGCGAGCATCCATCACCTGACGTCGACGCCACGCCTCCCGCTCGCGCCAGTCCACGAGCGACTGGTCGAGGAGGCGCTCGAGCCGTACAGATGCCTGGTCCGCGGTCTCTTCATTGCGCATCGGCATCTGCGACTGGATCAGCTCGTGCCCATCCGGGGCGATGGAGGGGTCCGATGTGGAGTAGCGCCCGATCCAACCCGATTCGTCGAGATCGGAGACGATCCAGGGATCGCCGCGCCGGCGGCGTAGTCCCACGTCGAGGCACACGGTGCGCCCACTCAGCCCGCTCAGCGACTCACCTCCCAGCAGACCGCTGGCCTGCTCGAGCTCGGTGGCGAGGATGACCGGGGTCTCGGGAAGCGCGTTGACACGCTCGCCTGTTCGCACCTCGATCCCCAACTCCCGAACGCGACGCTCGAGCGTGGCGACAAGGCCGATCCAACCTCCACGGGCGTAGCGGACCACCGTGGTGGGTGGAGGTGTGGAGAGGAACAGACGAACCGTGCGCTCCCACACGAACGCCGCAGAGAGCTCGCCAGGGTCGTGATAGAAGGTGTAGACGCCCGCCGCCGAGGAGAGCATCTCAGCGGTGCGCGCGTCCGTATGGCTCGCTGCCCAACTGCGAAAGTCCAAATCGACAGGGGCCTCGCGACCGCGCAGGCGCAGGACCGCAGGGATCATCGCCACGGGTGGGGTGCGCTGGAGGGCTCCCTGCCAGCGAAACCGCGCGCCACCGAGTGGCGGGCGCACGTTGTCGGGCAGCAGCTTGCGCTCGGACAGCCATCGCCACAGAGGGCCATCGCTGTAGAGAGCATGCGGACCGAGGTTCGCCTTGAATGGCCCATCCGTGCTGCGCGCCCTGCCGCCAAGCACATCGTGAGCCTCGAGCAGACGCACCTTGGCTCCACCTTCGGCGCACGCTATCGAAGCTGTCAGACCTGCAAGTCCGCCTCCCACAACGGTGATCTGGCTCATGTCAGTCCTCCGGGATCGAAGTGTGAGGCTCACAGTACAAGGCAACTGGATCGGAGTACAGTTCCAGTTATGGTACATCAGACAGGACCAGTGTTGGCCTCCGAAAGACCAGCACCGGCCCCTGAGGTACAGGGCCCCGAGCTGCTCGTCGAGCTGGACCGTCTGAGCGATGTCCCCCTCCATGAGCAGCTGGAGCGGTCGATCCGTGAGGCTATCCGCGCGGGCCGGCTCGCGGCGGGCATGCGGATGCCCTCGACGCGCGGGCTTGCCGCCGAGCTCGGCGTCTCTCGGGGCGTGGTCACCGAGACCTATGGCCAGCTCGCTGCGGAGGGCTACCTGACGATGAGCCAGGGTGCGCCCGTGCGTGTGACGAGCGCCGTGCGTGCCTCAGCCCCCCGCGCACCGGCACGCTCGCTGCTGCCGAGCTTCCCGTATCACTTCCATCCCGGCCTGCCCGACCTGGCGGGCTTCCCGCGCGACCGCTGGCTGCGCTCGCTGCGCGCCGCTCTGCGCGAGTCGCCGCTGGACGCGATGGGCTACGGCGACCCGCGTGGCGTGCCAGGTTTGCGTGAAGCGCTGGCCGATTACCTGGGTCGTGTTCGCGGCACCGCCGCAGACACCGAGCACATGATGATGTGCACAGGCTTCATGCAGGGCCTGTCGCTCGTCTGCCGCGTGCTCCGAGGCCACGGGGTGCAGGCGATCGCCCTGGAGGACCCGGGCTGGCACATCCATCGGCTGATCGCCGAGCAGTCCGGGCTGGAGGTCATTCCCATTGCGGTGGACTCGGAAGGGCTGCGAGTGGCTGACCTAGCGCAGACACAGGCCGCCGTAGTGGTCGTGACCCCGTTCGCATCAGTTTCCCAGCGGCGTCGTGCTCAGCCCCGAGCGCAGAGCGGAGCTGGTCGAGTGGGCCGAGAGCGAGGAACGGCTGATCATCGAGGACGACTTCGACGGTGAGTACCGTTTCGATCGAGGGACCGTGGGAGCACTGCAGGGACTGGCGCCCGAACGCGTCGTGTACATCGGCTCCGCCAGCAAGCGCCTGGCTCCCGCGATGCGTCTGGGCTGGCTCCTGATGCCTCCATGGCTGGCCTGGCAGCTGACCATGGCGAAGGCCGTCGAGGACTGTGGATCCGAGGTACTGGGTCAGCTCGCGCTGCAGGACTTCATCGCCCGCGGCGAGCTGGACCGCCACGTTCGGCGGATGCGCCTGCGCTACGAGGAGCGACGCGAGGCGCTGCTGCGCTCGATCGCGCGCTGGCTTGCAGACGCGCGACCCACGGGCGAGCCAGCGGGGCTCTTCGAGCTCGTGGAGCTCCCGGGCGACGTGGATGAGCATGCGCTCCTGGAGGCGGCGGGGACACGCGGGGTCGGCCTAGAGGGCCTCTCGCAGCACCGCTTCGCGACCGGGGGCCCGCCGGGGGTGCTGCTCGGCTACGGCAACCTCTCGGTCCCGGCGATCGAACACGGCGTTCAGCTGCTCGGCGAGGCATACGGCGAGATCTGAAGCTCCTCGACAGCTGGCGGCTCACTTCGCCTCCAGCCAGTTCTGGCCCGAGCCGATGTCGACCGCCATCGGCGGATCGTGATCCCAGACGCCGACCATCTCGCGTTCGATCAGCTCGCGAGCGCCATCGACCTCGCCTGGCGGTCCCTCGAAGAGCAGCTCGTCGTGGATCGTGAGGATCAGGCGCGTGGACAGCCCCGCGTCGCCAAGCGCACGGTGAGCGCGGATCATCGCGAGCTTGATGATGTCCGCCGCCGTTCCCTGGATCACCGTGTTGACCGCGAGGCGCTCTCCAAGCGTCCGCACCTGGTAGTTGCGGGCGCGCAGCTCCGGTATCTGGCGCCGGCGACCCCACAGCGTCTTGACGTGGCCCTCCTCCTTGGCGCGCTCGATCGTCTGGGCCATGAACTCCGCCACCTTGGGGAAGCGCTCCAGGTAGGCATCGATGAACGCCTTGGCCTCCTCGCGCGGGATGTTGAGCCGATCCGCCAAGCCATAGTCCGAGAGGCCGTAGACGATGCCGTAGTTGATCATCTTGGACTTGGAGCGCATCCCCGGATCGATCTGATCGGGCGCCACACCGAAGACGCGTGAGGCGGTCGCGGTATGCACGTCCTCGCCACGCTTGAAGATCTCCATCAGCGCGTCCTCCTGCGCCGCCTGCGCGAGCACGCGCAGCTCGATCTGGGAGTAGTCGGCGGAGATCAGCACGTGCCCCTCCTGCGCCTCGAAGCAGCCCCGGATCTCACGGCCCAGGGGCGTTCTGATCGGGACGTTCTGCATGTTCGGATTGGTGCTCGACAGCCTGCCCGTCTGGGCGACAGCCTGCAGAAAGGTGGTGTGGATCCGCGAGCGCTCGTCCACCTGACCGGGCAGTACGTCGAGGTAGGTCTTGATCAGGGTGCTCAGCTCGCGCCAGCGCTCGATCTTGGCCACGATCTCATGCTCGGAGCGGATCGCCTGCAGCACACGGGCATCGGTGGAGAAGCCTGTCTTACCGCGACGCTTGCGCGAAAGCCCCAGCTTGACGAACAGGATCTCCCCCAGCTGTTGGGGAGATCCGATCACGAACTCCTCGCCGGCGAGGGTGAAGATCTCCAGCTCGAGCGCGTGGATCTCCTCGCGCACACGAGTGGTGATCTCCTGGAGCCGATCGACGTTCAGGCGCACGCCGATCAGCTCCAGCTCGCGCAGGACGGCGACGAGCGGCAGCTCGATCTCGTCCATCACCTGCTCGAGGCCGCGCTCTGCGATCTGCTCACGCTGCCAGGCTGCGAGCGCTCGCAGCAGCAGCGCATCCGCCGCCACCAGGTCCTCGAGCGAGCTCGAGAGGCCCTGCTCTTCGCAGAGCTCGGAGAACGGATAGCCCCGGCGCGCGGGCTCGAGCAGATATGCGCCGAGCAGCGTGTCGTGCACAAGCCCCGGAGGCACCACGCCCAGCGCCTTGGCGTCGTGCGCGACCATGGCACGATCCCCGCACGCGCGGGCCACCTCGGCTGGGTCATCGCAATCGCCCACCAGTACCGAATCGCCCTCGCCGATCGCCGCGAAGCGCCATGCGGCGCCCTCGGCGAAGAGCGCGTCCTCGGGCGGCACGGTCTCCCTGACGACGATGCAGAGCTCCTCGCCGGCGAGCGAGTCGATCTCCACCGCGCTCCCGGGGCGAGCGCGGCCGGTGAGCGTGCGCTCACCGGCCTCCTGAGCGGGCACCGCCTGTTCATCGTCGCCCAGCGCCTCTTCCAGGCGCCTCAGCGGGTCGCGCAGCTCGTAGGTGCGAAACGTCTCGCGCAGGCGTGAGCGGTCTGGATCGCGCGCCACTTCGGCCAGGGCGTCGAAGTCGATCGGAACATCGCGCTGCACCGTCGCCAGCTGCTTTGAGACGGTCGCGTTCCCGGCGTGCTCTATTAGGTTTTCTTTGCGCTTGGCGCCGCTCACCTCATCGACCTTCCCCAGCACCTCCTCCAGCGAGCCGAAGCGTTTGATCAGCTCGCTCGCGGTCTTCTCGCCGATACCCGGGACGCCGGGGATGTTGTCCGAGGTGTCGCCCTTCAAGCCGTAGAAGTCGGGGATCAGCTCGGGTGGGATCCCATAGCGATCGATTACCGCCTTGTGGTCGTAGATCTTGGTCTCGGTGATGCCCCTGGAGGTCGCCATCACCTTGATCAGGCTCTGCGCGTCGATCAGTTGGAAGGCGTCGCGATCGCCGGTCACGATCATCACCGGCACCGGCGGGTCTGCAAGACGAGCCCGCTCGGCGAGCGAGGCGATCACATCGTCGGCCTCAAAGCCCTCGACTGTCACGTTGCGATAGCCGAAGGCCTCGACCAGCGGGTGCATCGCCGACCACTGCGCCTTCAGCAGGTCCGGGCGCGACTGACGCTGGGCCTTGTATTCGGGAAAGAGCTCTTTCCTTCCCGAGCTGCCCGCGTCCCAGGCGACGACTGTCGGGCGCACGCCGTACTCGCTGATGATCTTCACCAGCATCGAGGCAAAGCCGAAGATCGCGTTCGTCGGCACCCCTGTGGAGGTCGCGATCGACTCAGGCAGCGCATAGAAGGCGCGATACACGAGGCTGGGACCATCGATCAGGAAGAGCCTCTGCTCCTGATTCACTGTCGCCTGCGCGGCCATTGGAGGAGCACTCTATGACGAGCGGCGGAGTGCCACAGGGGTGGGCGAGCGCCCTCAGCGCATAACATGCGACGGCGCCCATTCGATTCAGGAGCCCCTCGTCAGTGAGCATGACCCCAAGCGCCCAATATCGCCTCACGATTCGCGTCCGGCTCGATGACGCTCAGGGCACGCTCGCCAACGTCACGGGCGCGATCGCCGACGCGGGCGGCGTGGTGGGCGCCGTCGACCTCGTCGAGGCCGACGCGGGCCACAGCGTGCGCGACATCGTCCTCGATGCCTCCGACCAGGAGCACTGGGAGCAGATCCTGAGCGCCGTCGCAGCCCAGGAGGGAACAAGCGTGATCGACACGATCGACCGCACCTTCTTGCTGCACGTGGGTGGCAAGATCGAACAGCACAACAAGCATCCGCTCAAGACGCGTGATGACCTATCGATGGCCTACACGCCAGGGGTGGCACGCGTCTGCCTGGCGATCGCCGAGGACGAGGACAAGGCCTTCCAATACACGATCAAGCGCAACACGGTGGCGGTCGTCTCCGACGGCACCGCCGTGCTCGGCCTGGGAGATATCGGACCAGCAGCGGCGATGCCCGTGATGGAGGGCAAGTGCTGCCTGTTCAAGGAGTTCGCGGGCGTCGACGCCTTTCCCATCTGCCTGGCCACCACCGATACCGAGGAGATCATCCGCACGATCAAGCTGATCGCGCCCGCCTTCGGCGGAATCAATCTCGAGGACATCTCCGCCCCACGCTGCTTCGAGATCGAGGAGCGCCTGCAGAACGAGCTCGAGATCCCGGTCTTCCACGACGACCAGCACGGGACCGCAGTCGTCGTGATGGCGGCGCTCCTGAACGCCGTGAAGCTGACCGGCCGGCGGTTGGAGGATCTGCGGGTCCTGATCATCGGCCTGGGGGCCGCGGGCATCGCGGTCACCAAGATCCTGCGCGCGGCCGGCGTCACGAACATCGTCGGCGCAGACTCGCGTGGAGCGATCCACCTCCAGCGCGAGGACTACCTCGATCAGACGATGAACCCCAGTAAGCGCTGGTTCGCACAGGTCACCAACCCCGAAGGACGCTCGGGCGCCCCGGCGCAGGTCATCGAGGGAGCCGACCTGTTGATCGGGCTCTCTGGTGCCAAGGCACTGCCCGCCGAGGCTCTGGAGCGGATGAACGACGACGCGATGGTCTTTGCGATGGCCAACCCCAACCCTGAGGTCAATCCCGAGGAGGCCGCCCCCTACGTGCGCATCATGGCCACGGGTCGCTCGGACTATCCCAACCAGATCAACAACGTGCTCTGCTTCCCAGGGATCTTCCGCGGCGCGCTGGACGTGCGGGCGCGGTCGATCACCGAGGAGATGAAGATGGCCGCCGCCAGAGCGATCGCGGACATCGTCGAGGAGCAGGAGCTGCGCGAGGACTACATCATCCCCTCCGTGTTCAACCGCGATGTCGCGCCTGCCGTCGCCTCGGCGGTCGCCGAGCAAGCACGCACGAGCGGCACGGCCTCGGCCGGCCAGGAGGTCGGCTTCGCCCAGGGCGATACCGCCACCGGCACCCATCAGATCGTCCAGCACGACGATGGCGATGGACCCCCCAGGGACGCAGCGGCCAGCAGCGAGCGCGTCTCCACGCGCGGCTGAGGCGTGCGATGCGCGTCCTCATCACGGGAGCAAGCGGGCTCGTAGGGAGCGGGCTGACCGCCGCGCTGCTGGCCCGCGGCGTCCAGGTGAGCGCCCTGTCTCGCGATCCGGCGCGTACCGAAGAGCAGCTCGGGATCAGGGCGGCCGCGTGGGACCTGATGGCCGATCCCGCTCCTCGTGAGGCGCTCGTCGGACAGGACGCGGTGGTCCATCTCGCAGGCGAGAACGTCGCCCAGCGCTGGACGGCGCAGGCCAAGCACAGGATCCGCGCAAGCCGGGTCACAGGCACCCGCAATCTGCTGGAAGGCCTTCGCCAGACGCGTGCGCGCCAGAGCGAGGCGCTGCCGGGTGTGCTGATCAGCGCATCCGCGATCGGCTACTACGGGCCTCGCGGAGAGGAGCCGTTGGACGAGGACGCGCCCCCGGGGCAAGGCTTCTTGGCACAGACCTGTGTCGCCTGGGAGTCGGAGGCCCAAGCGGCGCGCGAGCTGGGCATGCGCGCCGCGCAGATCCGCATCGGCGTGGTCATGCACCGCGATGGGGGTGCGCTGGCCAAGATGCTGCCCCCATTCCGCCTGGGCGTCGGCGGCCCGATCGCCAGTGGGAATCAGTATGTCTCCTGGATCCATCGCGACGATCTCGTGGGTCTCATCGTTACGGCGATCGAGCAGCAGAGCTGGGTTGGGCCCGTGAACGCCACGGCGCCCGAGCCGGTCACCAATCGCGAGCTCTCGCATGCGCTCGGCCAGGCGCTCCACAGGCCCTCGCTGCTCCCCGTCCCCGGTCTTGCGCTGCGTCTGCTCTACGGCGAGATGGCCGAGGTGCTCACAACCGGGGCGCGCGTGCTCCCCGCGAAGGCGCTCGTGCTGGGCCACCGCTTCGAGCACCCCCACGTACGAGAGGCGCTCGTGAGCGCGCTGAGCCGCTGAGCGCGGTTCTCTGCCGCTGTTCCCCGGCCTCGAGCGTCCTACTGAGGCACGCTGTGAACGTCCAGCGCGCGCCAGAACACTGGCTTGCCCGCTTGAACTCGGTCAACCCCATAGCGCGAGAACGTCGTTTCTCCGGCTGGGGTCACCGAATATTGCCCCAGGACGGACTTGCGCTCATGGACCGCGAAGAGCTCTCCGATCACCGCTTCGCGATCGTTGCCCCGCACCCCGGCAGTACGAATCGCGGAGAGCACGACGCTCATCGCCTCGTATCCGTAGAGCGCGTAGGGGGTGCCCGGTTCGTCGAACACATGCCCATATTCGCCGAGCATGCGCTGTGCGGAGGGGGGATACAGCTTGGAGGCGAGCACCGGCGTCGTGAGCAGCGTCCTGGCGCCGGCAGGGCCGATTTCGCTCGTGAAGGTCGCGTTGATCATCGTGCTCGGCCCCAACAGCCACAGATTGGGGTCGGCTGCGTGCAGTTCCTTCCACAGCGTGGCCACGCCTTCCTCGGTTCCGCCGCTGAAGAAGACCGCTTCGGCGTCGCTGGAGACGATCTTCTTGACCTCGCTCGCGTAGGTGCCGGCGGCCGCCATGTCGATTCCTTCATCCCCACTGATGATCATCCCCTCGCGTTCGGCCTCGGAGACCACCATCTCCGAGAGCGGCACCTGGAAGGGATCGAGATCGTTGAGGACAAACACCCGCGCGACGTGCAGTGAGCGCATCAGCTTGACCTGAGCGGCGGCCTCCACCGGATCGGCGGGCGCGAGCCGCACGAAGTTGCGTTTGCCGGTGAGATAGAAACGTTCCGGCTCGTCCTGGCCCGCATCGAAGGAGGATGTCAACCCGATGTACGGACTCGCGGGGCTGACCTGCGCTATGCCCGAGGCGTTGATGAGCGGTAGCGATATTGCGGTGGCCCCGGAGTTGTAGTCGCCGAGGTAGGCGATCGTGCTGTTGTCCTGGGCCGCGATCTTGGCGTCGGCTGAGGTCACTCCCGGATCCCACACGCCGGTCTTGGGGCTGGAGTCATCCATCGAGTAGTAGCTGATCTTGAAGGGGCCGATGTGGCCGTGAGCCTGCGCGAGGGCGAGCTTCTCGCCGTTGACGATCTGGCGGGAGTTATCGGCCGACGGACCCTGCAGCGGCAGGCTCGAGTAGATCGTCAGCTGGTCGCCGATCGGGCTCGCGGCACCGGAGACGCCGACGCCTCCGCAGCCTGCCAGAAGCGCCGCCACGGCGAGCCCCGCAAGGATGAGGAGCACCAGGCACAGCAGCCGCCGCACGCGCACCGGCTACTGGCTGCGGCGCCCGGGAAGGTAACCCCCGAGGATTCTCAGCGAGGCGCCGACCACCGTGATCAACGTGGCGAGCATGAACGCGTCGAAGCCCTTGCTCCCAAGCGCCCAGAGCACGATCCAGACCACGAGGCCGGCGGTGAATGTGACTATCAATCCCATCGCGACCGCAATCCTAACGGTCGCGGCGGAGCGCCGCCGCTAGTTCGGCGACGATCTCCCCCACCGCGCCCGCCGGATCCTCCGATTCTCCCGCCGCCCGCACGAGCCGCGTGCCCACGATCACTCCGTCGGCCCCGGCCTGAGCCGCCTGTCTGGCGTGCTCTGGCGTCGCGATCCCGAAGCCGAGTGCCACCGGCACCTCGGTGCTCCCCTTGGCGCGCGTGACGAGCTCGGCGAAGCGCTCAGCGAGCGTCACACGCTCGCCCGTGGTGCCCACCACCGAGACCGTGTAGAGGAAGCCTCGGGCGCGAGCCCCGATGGCCGCCATGCGCTCGGGAGTGCTGGTCGGGGCGACGAGCGGCACGAGCGCGATCTGGTGTGCGTCGCAGATCTCCAGCAGCGCCGCTGACTCCTCCAGCGGCAGGTCCGGGACGATCAGCCCTGACGCGCCGCTGCGGGCCAGGCGCTCCACGAAGGGCTGGGGCCCGGGCGCGAAGACCATGTTCGCGTAGCACATGAGCACGACCGGAACGCTGGGCGACAGGCCGCGAGCCACCTCCAGAACCCCGGCGACGTTGGCGCCGGCGGCCAGTGCGCGCGTGCCGGCCTCGTGGATCACAGGGCCATCGGCGAGCGGGTCCGCATAGGGAACGCCCAGCTCGAGGATGTCCGCGCCGGCCTGCACGCAGGCCTGGCCGATCGCCAGAGACCCATCCAACGAGGGATAGCCGCCCATCAGATAGGGCATCAGCGCGGCACTGCGCTCTGTGTCGGCGAAGGCGCTTGCGATGCGCTGCGCCCCGTTGATCTGAGTCTGGCTCACGTCAGCGCGAGAACCTCGGCGAGATCCTTATCGCCCCTGCCCGAGAGACAGACGAGATCCAGATCGCCCTCGGCCTGGGCCAGCGTCCATGCCAGCGCGTGGGCGCTCTCGAGCGCAGGGATGATCCCCTCCAGGCGTGTCAGCTCACGAAAGGCGTCCAGCGCCTGGGCGTCGGTCACCGCCTCGTAGCTGGCGCGGCCGGAGTCCCGCAGGAAGGCGTGCTGGGGTCCTGTGCCGGGATAGTCCAGGCCGGCTGAGACCGAGTGCGCCTCGACGATCTGGCCCTCCTCGTCCTGCATGACCGCCGAGAGCGCGCCATGCAGGATCCCTGGGCGACCGGCGACGGTCAGCGGTGCGCCATGGCGAGGCGTCTCAATCCCGTCGCCGCCGGCCTCGACGCCGATCAGCTGCACCTGTTCGTCATCCAGGAAGGCGGTGAATGTCCCCATGGCGTTGGAGCCGCCGCCCACGCAGGCGATGACTCGGTCCGGCAGGCGACCTTCGCGCTCGAGGATCTGTGCGCGAGCCTCATCGCCGATCACACGCTGCAGATCGCGCACCAGTGCGGGATATGGCGCTGGTCCCACCACCGAGCCGATCACATAGTGGGTGCTCTCGACGTTGCTCACCCAGTCGCGGATCGCCGCGGAGGTGGCCTCCTTGAGCGTCTGGGCACCGGCGCTCACCGGTTGGACACTCGCGCCAAGCAGCTCCATGCGCTGCACGTTGGGTCGTTGGCGGCGGGTGTCCTCCACGCCCATGTAGATCACACACTCCAGGTCAAGCAGGGCACATGCCGTCGCGGTCGCGACGCCGTGCTGGCCGGCACCGGTCTCGGCGATGACGCGTCGCTTGCCCATGCGCTTGGCAAGCAGCGTCTGGCCGAGCGCGTTGTTGAGCTTGTGCGAGCCGGTGTGGTTGAGATCCTCGCGCTTCAGGTAGACGCTGCGGCCGAGCTTCGCCGAAAGGCGCTGGGCATGGTAGAGCGGTGTTGGACGCCCGCAGAAGTCGCGCAACAGCAGATCGAGCTCCTCGCGGTAGCGCGGGTCGCTGCGCGCCTGGATCCACGCCTGCTCCAGCTCGGCAAGCGCCGGCATCAGTGTCTCGGGGACATACTGGCCCCCGTAGCGCCCAAAGCGGTGCTCCAGCTCGCCGCTCACGCAAGCGACTCCGCCGGCGACTGCGGCGGCATCTGCGCCGGGCTGGGGCCCAGCGCGGCGAAGAACGCGCGCAGGCGCTCCTCGTCCTTGATACCGGGCGAGCTCTCGGTGCCGCTGGCGGTATCGACCGCGAAGGGATGGGTCGCCTCGATCGCCTCGGCCACGTTGTCGGCGTGCAGCCCGCCGCTCAGGATCATTGGGATCGAGGAGCGGCGGGAGCGCACTAGCTCCCAGTCGAAGCTCTCCCCGGTGCCGCCCCGCAGGCCGGATCTGCCGGTGGAGTGGGCATCGAGGAGGTGGTAGTCGACATGGAAGCGCTCGAGATCGCGCAGGTCACCGATGGCACCCACCTGGACGGCCTTGCAGACCTTGGCCCCGCTGCGGCGACCCACCTCGGCGCAGAACGAGGGTCCCTCGTCGCCGTGCAGCTGGAGCATGTCCAGCTTGAGCTCGTCGGCCAGCGTCACCACCCGCTCCAGGGGAGCGTTCACGAAGACGCCGCAGAGCAGCACCCTGCGTCGCAGCAAGTTCGCGATCCGACGAGCCTGCTCGATCGCGCATCGGCGGGGGCTCTGCTCGTAGAAGACCATGCCCACCGCCCATGCGCCCAGCTGCGCGGCCAGCTCGCCATCCTCGGGGCGGGTGACGCCGCAGATCTTGACCATTGGGCGTGTCTCGGACATGCCTCAAAGGTAGCGGGCGGCCACGCCACCCATCCCGACGGACCTAGCCTTCGGGGATTTCGTGCGCGTCGGCGAGCGTGTTCGGACGGCTGGTGAGCGTCACTTTCAGCGTCTTTTTTTCATAGCCGCCGTTGCCGTTGGCGCGCAGCAGTTCCAGCGTAATCGTGTCGCCGGCTTTCTCCGCCGCGATGTCGTTGCCCAGGTCTTCTGAGCTCGTCACCTTTTTGCCGTTGACGCCGATGATGATGTCGCCACCGAGAGAGACCTTGTGGCCGGAGGTTTCGCTGGTCAGGTCGCCACCCCTGATGCCGGCCTTCTGAGCGGGCGTGCCCGCTTCGACTTCCTCGACCAGGGCTCCGCTTTTGGTCGGCAGGTTCAGAGCGGCGAGCGAGCCGTCGATCGTGACGGTCGCCACACCCAGGTAGGCGCCGCGGACGGTGCCGCCCTTCTCGAGTTCGGGAAGCTCCGCCTTTGCGGTGTTGATCGGCACGGCGAATCCGATCCCGACACTGCCGTCATCGCCCTCGCCACCTGTCTCGATCTGGGAGTTGATGCCGATGACCTGGCCTACGGAGTTCAGCAGCGGGCCTCCCGAGTTGCCCGGGTTGATAGGTGCGTCGGTCTGCAGGACGTTGTAGATAGTGAAGCCGTTGGGCGCGGTGAGGTGGCGCTGCAGCGCGGAGATCACGCCGGTCGTCAGCGTTCGATCCAGGTCGAAGGGATTGCCGATCGCGTATGCCGGATCGCCGACCTGGACGGTGCTCGAGTTCCCCAGCGTCAAGGGATGCAGTTTCAGGCCTTCGGTGGGAATGCGCAGAACCGCGAGATCGTTCGAGGGGTCCTTGCCGACCACATGGGCTTCGACTGTCTTGTTGTTTTCGAGGCTGACGGTCACCTTGATGGCGTTCTCGACCACGTGCCAGTTGGTGAGGATCGTGCCATTGCGGTTGATCACGATGCCCGACCCTGTCGCCGTGCCTTCTTGCTTGGTGGATTCGCCGCCGAAGATGTTGAAGGGCGAAGAGCTCTGGCTCACGACCGTCGAGGTGACGTACGCGACGCCGGGAGCGGCATCTTCGTAGATCTGGTGAGGCGTGAGCACGCTGCCGGCCTTTTCGAGGGTGGCGTTGGAGGGCTTGCCGGTCGCCACAGCGGGGGTGGTCTGGTACTCGTTGACGACCTTCTGCGTCGAGCCCAGGCCGCCGGCGGCCGCGACCACCGCGACGACGATACCGCCGCCGATAAGGGCCGAGAGCAGGGGGATCAGAAATGTTCGCTTCATGGCTGTTCAGGAGGATGGGCCATCGCTATGAAGGCGATCTAAAGCCAACAATGCGCTTCGATAAAAAAATCAGCCCCTTCTTAGCAGGCTCTGCAGCGCGGAGCCGGGGTCGGAGGTGCGCATCAGCGATCCGCCCACGAGCACCGCGCTCACGCCCAGGTCCTCCAGCTCCGTGAGCTGCTCGGGCGTGGAGATCCCCGACTCCGAGACCACCGTGAGGTGCTTTGGCATCTGGGCCATCAGCGCGGTTGTGCGGCCCATGTCGACGGTGAAGTCGCGCAGGTCGCGATTGTTGACGCCGATGATCTGTGCCCCGATGGCGAGCGCTGCCTCGAGCTCGCCGTCGTCGTGGACCTCCACGAGCACATCCAGTCCGAGGATTCCGGCGCACTCGTGCAGGCTCGCCAGCTGCTCCTGAGCCAGGGCGGCGACGATCAGCAGGACCGCGTCGGCACCCGCCGCGTTGGCCTCATAGAGTTGATAGGGGTCGACGATGAAGTCCTTGCGCAGGATGGGGAGATCGCAGGCTGCGCGCGCAGCCACCAGATCCTCGAGCGAGCCATCGAAGTTGGGGCCCTCCGTCAGCACCGACACAGCGCAGGCCCCGCCGCGCTCGTAGGCGCTCACGACCGCGGCGATGTCAGGCTCATACGCCAGCGTGCCGGCGGAGGGAGAGCGACGCTTGAACTCGGCGATGACGCTCATACCCGGCCGGCGCAGCGCGCCGTGGAAGCGGTGCTCTTGGTGCTCTTGGCATCCTGCGCCACGCGCGCGCGCGTGGCCCTCCTCTCGGAGCACATCCAATGGCACCTCCAGCTTGCGCCGCTCGAGCTCCTCGCGGGTGCTTTGCAGGATCCCTTGCAAAACAGTCGCGCTCAACCGGGGACCTCCGCGGGCGCGTGCCTGTGCGTGGCCTCCACGAAGCGCTCCAGCGCGCCCGTGGCGCGCCCATCCTCGAGCGCCGCAAGTGCCGCTTGCACGCCCTCGGCGATGTCCTGGACCGCGCCGGCAGCGTAGATCGCCGCGCCGGCGTTGACGAGCGCGAGGTCGCTGCGGGGGGAGCGCTCTCCCGCGAGGATCGCCAGGGTCGTATCTGCGTTCTCCTGCGGGGTGCCGCCCGCGAGCAGCGACAGAGCCCCGTCATCGATCTGCTGAACGCCCAGCTCGGCGGGAGTCAGCGTGTATGAGCGCAGCTCCTCACCGTTGACCTCGACGACGTGCGTAAGCGAGGAGGTCGAAACCTCGTCCAGGCCGTCCTCGCTGTGGACCACCAGCGCGCGCTCGGTCCCCAGCCGCGCGAGCGCACCGGCGATCGTCTGCAGGAAGCCCGCATCGGAGACGCCGATCAACTGATGGGAGGCGCCGGCGGGGTTGGTGAGGGGACCCAGGAAGTTGAAGATCGTCCGGACCGCGAGCTCACGCCGCACGGGGATGACGAAGCGGGTGGCCTGATGGTGAGAGGGAGCGAACATGAAGCCGAAGCCGGCCTCTTCTATGCAATGGGCCACCCCCTCGGGTGGGAGGTCGATGCGCGCACCCAGCGCCTCCAGCAGATCGGCCGAGCCGGAGCGGCTGGTGGCGGAGCGGTTGCCGTGCTTGGCCACGGCGCAGCCGGTGCCCGCCGCGATCAGGGCAGCGGTGGTGGAAACGTTGAACGTGTGTCGGCCACCGCCTGTGCCAGCCGTGTCCAGGAGATCGGCCCGGTCGATCGGCACCCCGGCGGCGAGCGAGCGCATCGTCTGGGCGAGCCCTGTGAGCTCCTCGACCGTCTCGCCCTTCGTGCGCAACGCGATCAGAAACCCTGCGATCTGTGTCTCGGAGGCCTCGCCGGCCATGATCTGGGCGAGCACCTCAGCGCTCTCTTGGGCGCTCAGATCGCGCCCGGAGGCGAGTGCATCGATCGCGGCTGTGAGGATCTCATTGGGCATCAGGCGCTGAGGAGGTTGTTGGGCATCAGGCTGGCGCCAGGAAGTTGGAGAGGAGCGCCTTGCCCGCTTCGGTGAGCACCGACTCGGGGTGGAACTGCACGCCCTCGGCGGGCAGCTCGCGGTGGCGCAGCGCCATCAGGACGCCACCGCCGTGGGCGGAGGCTTCCAGGCAGTCGGGCAGCTGCTCGGCGACCACGATCGAGTGATAGCGCCCCACGGTCATCGGGCATGGCAGGCCCGCGAAGATCGTGCGCCCGTCGTGCTCGATCTCGGTCGCCTTGCCGTGGATGGGCTCGTGCAGGATCACCTGTCCGCCGAAGGCTTGGGCCAGCGACTGGTGGCCCAAGCAGACGCCCAGCGTCGGGATGCCGGCCTCGGGCATGCGGCGCGCAACCTCCAGGGAGATGCCCGCCTCGTTGGGAGTGCAGGGGCCCGGGGAGATGACGCAGCGCTCGTAGCCGCCCGCGAGCAGCTCATCCACTCTGGCACGGTCGTTGCGGACGGTGTGCACCTCAGCCCCCAGCTCGCCGAGATACTGGACGAGGTTGTAGGTGAATGAGTCGTAGTTGTCGATCATCAGGACGCGCATCGACCCCGAGATCCTCTCGTTGGCGGACACCTCGGAAGCGCTCTTTTCGGCAGGCACCTCAGGGCCACTCGGGTTGCTCGATTGCAAGCGCGACCGCGCCGAGCACCGCCTGGGCCTTCGCCTCGGACTCTGCCAGCTCGTAGGCGGGCTGAGCTTCGGCGACGGTCCCGCCGCCGGCCTGGACGTGGGCGATGCCGTCCTTGACCACGACCGTGCGGATGTGGATGCAGGTGTCGAGGTCTCCGCCGTAGGAGAGGTAGCCGATCGCGCCGCCATACCCGCCGCGCTTGATCGGCTCCAGCTCGTCGATGATCTGCATGGCACGTACCTTCGGCGCGCCGGAGAGCGTCCCTGCGGGGAGCACCGAGCGCAGGGCGTCCATCGCGCTCACCTCCTCGCGCAGGCGTCCTGAGACGGAGGAGACGATGTGGATCACGTGGGAGTAGGTCTCGACCGACATGAACGTCTGGACCTCGACGCTGCCGGGCTCACAGACTCGGCCCAGGTCGTTGCGGCCGAGATCGACGAGCATGACGTGCTCGGCGCGCTCCTTGGGATCTTCCAACAGTTCCGCAGCGATCCGTTCGTCCGCCTGCGCGTCGGCGCCGCGCAGGCGGGTGCCGGCGATCGGACGGGTGCTGACCGTGCGGCCGGTCACCGTCAGCAGTGGCTCCGGGCTGGCCCCGGCTACCTGGAAGTCGCCGAAGTCCAGGAAGTACATGTAGGGGCTGGGGTTCACGGCACGCAGGCCGCGATAGATCGAGAATGCCTCCACGGGCACGGGGGCGGACCAGCGCTGGGAGGGCACGACCTGGAAGGCATCGCCGGCGTAGACGTACTGGACGATGCGCTCCACCATCGCTTCGAACTGCTCGGGTGCCATGTTGGACTGAAACTCGGGCATCGTCCGCTCGCGGGCGGCCTCCCCCTCGGGCACTACGGCGCCGGGCACCGGCCCAGCCAGCTGGGAGCGGATCTGCTCGATCGTGCTCTGAGCGGCCTCGTAGGCGCGCTCGACGTCGGGCTCGGCGTCCAGATCGGCGTTGGCGAGGATCGTCAGGGTGTGCTTGAGATGGTCGAAGATCACCAGCACGTCGGAGAGCATCAGCGCCATGTCGGGCAGCCCGAGCGGATCGGGCCCGGGGTCGCCGAGCGGCTCAACGGTGCGCACCAGGTCGTAGCCGAAGAAGCCGACGGCACCACCGGTGAACGGTGGCGCGTCAGTCATAGGAGCCTGCCGAAAGCGGCCGGTCTGCTCAGCGGCGAGCGCGTAGGGATCGCCACCGTCCGCGAGCGACCAGCGCAGCACGGAGCGGGGGCGCACACCGATGAACGACCAGCGCCCGACGCGGCTGCCCTGCTCGGCTGACTCGAGCAGGAAGGCGGGCTCAGAGGGAGCGAGCGCTCGCAGCTTCAGGAACGCTGACACGGGCGTCTCGCAATCGTCGATGAAGCTGAGCCGCAACGGAATCAGATTTGGGATGGGGCCGCCGGAGGCGGCCTGCGAGGCGAGCATGCGGGCCTCCTCGAGCGCCGGTTCGATCCTGCTCAAGAAGACCTCCCTGCGCGTCGAACGCCGAGCATGCGCTCGACATCGGCGAGGGTGCGGCCTCTGCTGTGCAGCAATACGAGCAGGTGGTAGAGCAGGTCGGCGGCCTCTTCGTCGACGCGCTCGTCTGACTCCTCGCGGGCGGCGCGCGTCACCTCCTCGGCCTCCTCCAAGACCTTCTCGCCGATCAGCGAAGGATCTTCCAGCAGCTTGACCGTATAGGAGCCCGCGAGTCTTTCCACTGCCCGCTGCACGAGCGTGCGCTCCAGCGCGGGCAGCGTCTCAGCAGGAAGCAAGCGCTCGAGCTGGCCGCGATGAAAGCAGGTCCGCTCGCCGGTGTGACAGGCGGGGCCGGCCGGCTCGACCAGCGCGAGCAGGGCATCGCCGTCGCAGTCCACCCGCAGCGAGTGGACCGATTGGAAGTTGCCGCTGGTCGCGCCCTTGTGCCACAGCTCCGAGCGCGAGCGGCTCCAGAGGTGAAGCTCACCAGTCTCCTGGGTCAGGCGCAGCGCCTCTTCGTTCATGTAGGCGTGCATCAGGATCTCGCCGCTGCTCCAGTCCTGGACGACGCAGGGCACGAGGCCGTCCTTGTCATAGACGAGGAGCTCCTCGATCGATTCCGCCTGTTGCGTGTGCGATTCCCTTTGCTGGGCGTCCATCCACACGATTGTAGGGTCCGCTTTTCGGGAGACTCCACATGGATGGCCTCGATCCTCGATCGCAAGCTGCTGGTGGTGAGCGGCAAGGGCGGCACCGGCAAGACGACGATCGCCGGCGCGCTCGGGCTGCTGGCGGCCAGAGCGGGGCGCAGGACGATCGTCCTGGACATGAGTGGCTCGGGCGGGGCGCTGGAGGAGCTGCTCGCGAGCACCGAGCTGCTCACCCTCGCCCAGATCGACCAGGACAGGGCGCTGCTGGAGTGGCTGCAAGCGCTGGGCGGACGGATACCCGGGCGCATGCTCGCCTCCAGGAGCGGCTTTCAGTACTTCGCGGCAGCGGCGCCTGGAGCGAGGGAGTTCGTGAGCCTCGTCAAGATCTGGAATCTGATCTATGGGAGCCCACCCTCGGGAGCGACCTCGAGACCGCCCTCGGGGACGCAGGGCGCTCATGACCTGGTGGTGCTCGACGCGCCTGCCACGGGCCATGCCCTGGGGCTGCTCAGCTCCCCACAGACCTTCGCGAGGGTGGCCAGGAGCGGTCCGATCGCGCGCCAGGCCACCGAGCTGCGCGAGCTGCTCGAAGATCAGCATCGGACCGCCTACATCGGGGTCGCCCAATGCACCGAGATGTCGATCCTCGAGACTTTGCAACTGCAGGAGCAGCTGGGAGTCAGACTTGGCCGGGAGCTGGAGGCTGTCGTGCTCAATGGCATGCTTCCCAGGCGCTTCAATGCAAGCGAGCTGAAGCGGATCGAGGCGCTCGAGAGCGAGGATCCGCTCGTGCACGCAGCCGCGCAGGCAGCCCGGTCGGCATATGCGAGATCGAGCTCCCAGCAGGCGCAGCTGGCTCGTTTGCGCAGAAGAGGGCTGTCCGTCCTGAGAGTCCCCTTCATCTTCACGCCGCAGCTCGATCTCGGCGCGATGTGGAGCATCGCCGATCGGCTCGAGCAGGCGTTCCTCGCCCCGACCGGAGCGCGACGCCGCACGAAGGACGGCGGTCCCGGCTCTAAGTGATCCCCAGACGATCGAGCAGTGAGTCATCGGCGCGCCAGTCGCGCCGCACGCGCACGGAGAGGTCGAGATGCACCTTGGCAGCCAGCTCGCGCTGCAGTTCCCGGCGAGCGGCTATGCCGATCGCCTTGATCATGCGGCCCTGGGAGCCGATCAGGATGCTCTTCTGGGAGGCGCTCTCCACCCACAGCAGCGCTCTCACCCGCACCAGGCCACGGGGCAGGCGCTCGATCTCCTCGACGATCACCTCGACCGCGTGGGGAACCTCCTGAAAGGTGCGCCGCAGGACCGCCTCGCGGATCAGCTCGGCGACCATCGTCTCCTGGGCTTGGTCGGTGCGCTCGTCGAGCGCGAAGAGGAAGGGGCTCTCTGGGAGCAGCCCCTCCAGGTGGTGCAGGAGCTCCTGCACGCCTGAGCCGGTGCGTGCGGATATGGGGAAGATCTCCCACTGCCCCTCAGGGTCCAGTTCCGCCGCGGCGCTCAGTACCGCGGCGGACTGGGCGCGGTCGAGCTTGTCGATCTTGTTCACAGCCACGGTGACAGGTGCTTTGGCGTGGGCGAGCGAGCGAGCGATGAAACGATCTCCAGGGCCGACGCCCTCGATTCCATTCAGGACGAGCAACGCGGCGTCGGACCCGTCGAGCTCCTGCTCCACGCGGCCGGCCATCCGCGCGGTGAGCGCGTCGCGCGGGCGCTGGACACCGGGCAGGTCCACGAGCACCAGCTGGTACTCGCCGCTGGTGTGCACGCCCCTGATTGCGCGCCTGGTCGTCTGGGGGCGATCGGAGACGATCGCCACCTTCCCGCCGACGATCGCGTTGATCAAGGTCGACTTGCCCACGTTGGGTCGTCCGGCGAGCGCGACGAACCCTGCTCTGCTCATGCGCGCCTTCCCGCCGTCCAGCTCATGGGCGAGGACCCGCGGAGTCATCGAAGAGATCCCCATGCAGCAGCTGGGCCTGCAGCGCCAGCATCTCGCCGGCGTCGGTCTCGTGATCCATGCCCACCAGATGCAGGACGCCGTGCACCACGGCCTCCCGCAGGTCCTCGGTGTGCTCGAGGCAGATCACCACGTCGCCAAGCTCCCTGGGCCCGGCACCGTCAATCGGCTCAGCGCCATCAATGGGAAATGAGAGCACGTCCGTAGGTCCTGCTTTGCCCCGGTACTGAGCGTTGAGCTGGGAGATCCGCTCTGCGTCGACGAGCTCGAGCGCGAGATGGCCGTCCTCGACGCCGGTGGATGCGGCGGCCGCCGAGCACAGCGCCGTGAGCTCCCGCGCCGAAGGCCCGCCCTCGGGAAGCTGCTGCTCGCCGAAGAGCTCCACCTCGAGCATCGCGGGGCCGTGCCTCAGGCGCTGCGACGATCGGCGGGCCGCAGCTCGGGAGCGCCGCGCTGGGCGTGCTCGCCGTAGGCCTCGACGATCCGCTGCACGAGCTTGTGCCGCACCACGTCCTCGCCGCCGAAGCGCACGAACTCGATGCTCTCGATCGCGGTGAGCACGTCCCCCACGACGATCAGGCCAGAGCTCTGCTCGGCGGGAAGATCGACCTGGGTTATGTCGCCTGTGACCACCATCCTGGAGCCGAAGCCCAGCCGGGTGAGGAACATCTTCATCTGCTCTGGGGTCGTGTTCTGGGCCTCGTCGAGGATCACGAAGGAGTCGTTGAGGGTGCGGCCCCGCATGAACGCGAGGGGGGCTATCTCGATCACGCCTCGCTCGAGGTAGTGGGCGACCTTCTCGGGATCGAGCATGTCGTGCAGGGCATCGAACAGGGGCCTGAGGTAAGGGTCGACCTTGGCCATCAGATCGCCAGGGAGGAAGCCCAGCCGCTCGCCCGCCTCAACAGCGGGTCGGGTGAGGATGATGCGATTCACCTCGTGCCTGGAGAGCGCCGCCGCCGCCATCGCCACGGCGAGGAAGGTCTTGCCCGTCCCCGCGGGGCCGACTCCGAAGGTGATCGTGTTGTTGCGGATCGAGTCGACGTAGCGCTTCTGGTTGACGGTCCTGGGAGCCACCTGCAGACCGCGATGCCTCCAGACGACATCCTCGAGCACCTGCGCGGGCGAGGTGTGCGCGTCGAGCGCGCCCGTCACGGTCGCAATCGTCTCAGGCTCGATCTGATGGCCTCTGGCGATCAGATCTGAGAGCTCCCTCACCACCCGCTCGCCAATCTGGGTCTCGTGATCGCCGCCATCGAGGGTGAGCAGGTTCCCGCGCAGGAAGATCTTGCAATCCAGCTTGTCCTCCAGCGCACGCAGCACGGAGTCGTGGCTGCCGGCCAGCTCCGCGGCGACGTCGCCTGGCAGCTCGATCTTCGTTCTCACCCGCTGAGCGCCGTCCTGACGAGCTCGGAGACGCGACGGCCATCCGCCCGTCCGCCCACCGCGGCCATCGCTTGCTTCATGACCATGCCCGTGTCCTTGGGCGACTGCGCGCCGCTCTCGCGTACAGCCTGCTCGACGATCGAGGCGAGCTCCTCGTCGGAGAGCTCGGCCGGCAGATAGCCCGAGATCAGCAGGGCCTCTGCCTCCTCGGCGTCGGCCAGATCGGCGCGGTCGCCTTCGCGAAAGACGCTCGCCGACTCCAGCCGGCGCTTGCGCTCGCGTCGAAGCACCGCCAGCTCATCGTCGTGGCCGTCCTTCTCCGCCTTCTGCAGCTCGGAGAGCACCAGCCTCAAGGCGCCCACTCGGACCTTCTCCCCCGAGCGCATCGCGTCCTTGAGGTCGGCCCTGATCTGTTCGACTATTGGCATCCTGGAATCAGGATACGCCCGCTGAGCGATGGACCTGGCAGTCCGGCGATCTTGGAGATAAGGCACTCACCGATCTTCGGTCCGATCCAGCGGGGTCGCGCTGCTGAGCAGGCCGGGCGAGGAGGCGTCGCGGCCGAAGAGCAGCGCGACGTTCCAGTCGACCAGCAAGCGCAGCTTGCGCCCCAAGCCGGGCATCAGCAGCAGGTGGTAGGTGCGGGCGATCAGCCACGCGCTCAGGCCGCGCCAGCGGATCCCCAACGTGATCGCGACCGCCTGGTTGCGTCCGAGATCGGCGACGACGCCCATCGTCCTGTAGCGAAAGGGCCTGACCCGGCCGCTGCCAAGCGTCGCGGCGACATTGTGAGCGGCGCACCGTGCCTGGCGGATCGCATGCTGGGCGGTGGGCGGGCAGGGCTGCTCCAGCGCCGAGGGGTCGGGGACGGCGGCGCAGTCGCCGATCGCCCACACGTTTGGATGGCCTCCTACGCGCAGCTGCCTGTCGCAGATCACCCGGCCTGTCGAGTCCAGCGGCAGGCCCAGGTGGGCAACGGCGGGTGCGGGCTTGACCCCCGCCGTCCACACGATCGTGCGGGCGGGCACGACCTCCCCGGTGGAGAGCGTCGCGGAGTGATCGCTGACCTCCCCCAGGGTCGTCCCTGTGAGTACCTCGATGCCGCGCCCGCGCAACTCTCTGGTCGCGAACTCCGAGAGCCCTGAGGAGACCTCGGGCAGAATCCGGTCGCGTGCCTCCACGAGCACCCAGCGCATCCCCTGGGCGCGGCAGCGCGGGTACAGATCGATCACCTGGGAGGCGAAGTCCTGGAGCTCGGCGAGACCCTCGACGCCGGCGTAGCCGGCACCGACGAAGACGAAGCTCAGATACTCGGCGCGCAGCGCCGGCTCCTCCAGGGACTCGGCGATGTCCAAACGGTTGAGAACGCGATTGCGCAGCGCAGTCGCGTCGGAGAGTGACTTGAAGCCGATGGCGTGCTCGGCCAGGCCGGGGATCGGCAGCGTGCGTGAGACCGACCCCAGCGCGACGATCAGCTGGTCGTAGCCGAGCTCTAGGCGCTCGCCGTCGATGCGCGTGACCTCCAGCGTCGATCGCGCCGGATCGCAGCCCTGGACCTCACCGATGATCAGTTCGGTGTGGGAGAGCTGCGCCCGCAGCGGGACGACGACGTGGCGGGGATCGAGCGTCGCACCCGCCGCGCCGGGCAGCAGCGGCGTGTAGAGCATGAAGTTGGCCGGGTTGACCAGTGTCAGCCTCGTGCTGTTGAGAGGCAGCACCTTTTCCAGGGTCCGCGCGGCGTAGAAGCCCCCGAAGCCGCCACCTGCGATCAGCACACGCCAAGCCATCGCAGGAGAAGCTAGAGGCAGTCGCCGGTAGAGTCCAATGTCACTAGCCTCCGCCACTGACCACCAGCGACCAAAAGATGGGCTGATCACATGGATGCCGCTCTCTATTCGGATGCGCTCGCCCCGTTTCGCGAGCAGGCGCGCGACCTGATACCGGCTGGATGCGAAATCTTCGACGCTCATACCCATCTCGGGCTCGACGAGGATGGCCGTTCTCTGGACCTTGCATCGCTGCTGGAGGGGCTCGACGAGGCCGGTGCCAGACGCGCATGTGTGTTCCCCCTGCATGATCCTGAGCGGGTCCCCAGCTACAGGGTGCCCAATGACAGGGTGCTGCAGTGGGCCAGCGAAAGCGACGGGCGCCTCATCCCCTTCGCCCGCCTCGATCCGGCCGAAGAGCCCCTGGCTGAGGGCGAACGCTGCCTGAGTGCGGGCGCGAGAGGCATCAAGCTCCATCCACGCGCCCAGGCCTTCGCCTTCGAGGGCCCCGAGATGGACGGCATCTTCGAGCTCGCCGAGCAGGCTGGCGTGCCGATCCTGATCCATGCGGGCAGGGGCATGCCGCCGATCGCAGACGGGCTCGCGAACCTCGCGCTGCGCCATCCCGACCTCGTGCTGATCCTCGCGCACGGTGCGATCTGCGACCAGGGGATCCTGACATCGCGCCTCGCCGACCACCCGGGCGTGCTCTATGACACCTCCTGCTTCTTTCCGCTCGATGTGGTCGAGTTATTCGCACGCGTTCCCGCTGAGCGGATTGTGTTCGCGACGGACCCTCCCTACGGCCGGACCCCCAGCGGTCTCTACCTGGCGCTGCGGGTGGCGGCCTTCGCGGGCCTGGACGAGCAGGCCACCAGGGCTGTACTGGGAGAGACAATGGCCGGGCTCGTCGATGGCGAAGGGCTGCCGCCTATCTCAGCCCCCAGGAGGGGCCCCTCGATCACGCTCTCGGGCCGGCTCATGCGTGTCTATGGGTACGCCAGCCTCGTCGGCCCAGCACTCTTCGCGGGATCAATTGAGCCGGCTGTCGCGATGTTGGACATGGCGCTGGCCGCCTGCCGCGACCCGGAGCCCGGCATGGTCGGCGAGGCGTTGGATGTGATCGAGCATGCGCTGAGCGCTGCGGGCAGGCTGCTGGCGGATGACGATGGCCGGCCGGCGGCGATCGATCTGATCTACAGGTCGATAGCTCGAGCCGCCACCGAGCTGCCCGAGCGCAATGAGCTGCAGGAGCCTGGCGAGCTGCGGGAGCTCACCAGCGAGACGAAGCTCAGCAGCGCGACCGGCTGAGCCAGAGTGCCGCCCACTCGCCGCTGACCCGTCGCTCGCGCTCGTGCATATGCAGGCGCCCAGCGAACAGTGCAGCGACCTCGTCGAGCTCTGCCGCGAGCAGCCCGCTTGCGATCAGGTGTCGTGGGGGCGCTGCGATGGCACGCTCGAGCTCGACGAATAGCGGCCTCAGCAGGTTCGCGAGCATCACGACCTGGCCATCCTGGACCACCTTGCCGTACTCGGCGAGCGGTGGGAGCTCCTCGGTGCGCAGGTCGAGGCGTTGCGCCTCTATCTGGACTTCGTTGACCTTGGCGTTGCTCTCCGCCGCGGTGACACTCAGCGGGTCGTTGTCCAGAGCGAGCACCGGTCCATAGCCCAGGCTCGCGGCGGCGATCGCAAGCACCCCTGAGCCGGTGCCGACGTCCAGCAGCGGACCAGACGCTCCTTCCAGCGCTACCAGCGAGAGCAGCAACTCCAGACAGAGACGCGTGGTTGCGTGGGCGCCCGTCCCGAAGGCCTGGCCGGGATCGATCACGATCTCGCGCACGCCGGCGCGCTCGCTGGGCGGCTCCCAGGGCGGCCGCACATACAGACCTGGCGAGGCAAGACGGGATCCCGCAGGGCCAGAGCTAGCCGGCTCGAGCGCCTCGATCTCAGGCGCCTCGATCAGGATGGGGCGGTGAAACTGCTTCCAACGCTCCTCCCAATCATCGGGCACCTCGGTGCTGGAGACAGCGACGGTGGCTTTGCCCACCACAGCCTGCAGATCGGGCAGCGCAGGCAGCTCGCCTGGAGCGCCATAGACCGCGTACTCGATCTCGCCGGCGCCTGGATCGACCTCCTCCACCCCACTGGGCGCAAGCTCGAGCAGCTGCGCGAGCACCAGCTCCGCCTGCTCACGGGGTACGCGGATGGCAAGGCGAATCACGCTGCTTGGCTGCGCAGCACGCGACGTAGCTTGGCGAACACCGACTCACTGGAGCGGAGGTTCTCCTCTGTGAGCGTCTCGCCCAGACGCTGAAAGAGCTCACGCTGATCGTCGCTCAGGCGCCGCGGGACGACGACGTTGACCACCACGCGCAGATCGCCGCGCCGGCCGCGGCGCAGACCAGGCATGCCTTCACCACGCAGCGTGAGGATCTCGCCAGGCTGGGTCCCTGGCTCGATCTGCACCGTGGTGTGACCCTCGAGCGTCGGCACCTGCGCCGTCATCCCGATCGAGGCGAGTGGCGCCGGCACGTCCACCACGGTGAACAGATGGTCGCCTTCGCGCACGAAGCGGGTGTCCTCGCGCACCTTCACCAGGACGTACAGGTCTCCTGCGGGCGCACCTCGCTCGCCCGCATGGCCCTGCCCTGTGAGTCTGATTCGCTGGGCGTCGTCGATGCCGGCCGGAACCTGGACCTCGGCCTCGCGCCTGACCGCCTTGCGACCCCGTCCATGGCATTGCGCGCATGGCTGCTTAGCGATGCGCCCGTCACCGGCGCAGGTATCGCAGACCACGGTGCGCACCATCTGCCCGAAGGGCGTCTGGGTGACGCCCTGGAGCTGGCCGGCACCGCCGCAGCGCTGGCAGGTCTCGATCGGCGTCCCTGGCTCGGCGCCGTTGCCGTTGCAGTGCTCGCAGCGATCGATCCCCTCGAAGGCGACCTTCACGCTCTTGCCGCGGGCGGCATCGATCAGGTCGATCTCGACCGTGACGGCCACGTCTCCACCTGGCGCCTGAGCGCCTCTGGTCGAGAAGCCGGCGCCGCCTCCGAAGAAGGCGTTGAACAGATCGCCGATCGAGCCGAAAGCGTCGAAGTTGGGGGCATATCCCCCGGTACGCAGCCCGTCGTGACCGTAGCGGTCATAGATGGCACGCCGCTCGGGGTCGGAGAGAATTTCGTAGGCCTCAGCGGCCTCCTTGAACTTCTCCTCGGCCTGCGGGTCGTGGGCGTTGACGTCGGGGTGAAGCTCGCGTGCCAGCAGGCGAAAGGCCTTCTTGACCTGCTGCTCGGAGGCGTCGCGCTCGACGCCGATCACCTCATAGGGGTCGCGGGGCATCTATCTATCTCAGCGCTCGGCGTAAGTGTCTTCGACGAACCGCGAGAGCTCATGGGCCACCTCGCGGACGGCGGCGATCACGCCGGGATAGTCCATCCGGACCGGTCCGATGACCGAGACGGTGCCAAGCTTGCGCGAGGTCATGCCATAGCCGGCGGCGACCAGCGCCAGGGAGCGCATCGCCGGGATCTCGTTCTCCTGGCCGATGCGCACGTAAACGTCTGGCTCGGCGATCGCGGCACGAAGCACGCGCAGCAGCACGACCCTGCGCTCGAGCATGCTCATCAGCTCGTTGATCTCGGTCACATCGCCCTTGAGCTGGTCGATCGAGAACAGATGCCCTGTACCCCCGACGTAGAGCGTCTCCTCGCTCCCGAAACCAAGATCGGCACTGAATGCAGGTGTCAAGCGCTCGAGGAACGCCCGCTCGGTGGCGGCGAGGCTCGGATCGACGAGGCGCTGGTTGAGCATGCGCGCTCCAAGTTCGAGACCCACCAGCTTGTCGTTCAGATACTCCCCCGCCCAGGCGAGCAGACCAGGGTCGACCGGGCGCTCGAACGTTGCGAGCATCTTTGAAACGTCTCCGGTGGAGGTGATGATCACGACCATCACTACCTGGGGCTGCAGCTCCAGCACCTCGATGCGGCGAATCGTCGCTGCATTGACAGAGGGGGCGGAAACGACCGCTAGGAGGTTGGTCACCTGGGAGAGCGTCTGGGTGGTGACGCGCATCGCCTCCTCGACCTCGCGGCGTATGAGCGAGAGCTCCACCCTGGGCGCGGGCACCACGGCCTGCCCTGAGGCGAGCAACCGGTCGACCACGTATCGCTGCCCCGCATCGGTCGGGATCCGCCCCGCCGATGTGTGGGGATGAGCGAGCAGGCCGTGCTCCTCGAGCTGGGCGAGCTCGTTGCGGATCGTGGAGGGCCCGCAGTCGAGGCTCTCATCGGCGGCGAGCATCCGCGAGGCGATCGGCTGACCGCTTAGGAGATAACCCTCCACCACCTTGCAGAGGACCTGCTCCTGACGAGGTGTGAGCATGTTCCGATTCTAGGCGCCGCCAGGCGGACGCCTATTGGGTGAGCTCAGCCTCCGCGTTGCGGATGATCTGCTTGCCCGACTGCTCGGCCACGGTGTCGACGATGGTCCTGGCCCCGTCCGCCTCGCGCACGGTACCGCTGACCACGATCTCCTGCTCGGGCACACCCATGCCTCGGAACTGGACGACGAGGCGCTTGAGGTGCTCTGGACCGCCCGCCGCCTCGCTCTGGGCCCGCGCGACCTGGGCCATCGTCCAGAGCCCATGGAGGATCCTCCCGGGCAGCCCAACGGAGCGTGCAAACTCCTCGTCGATGTGGATCGGGTTGAAGTCGCCCGACGCGCCCGCGTAGCGGACGGTCTGGTAGCGATCCGGCGTGATGCGGACCTCCGGGATCTGCGCACCCACCTGTAGATCGGCCATGCTCCTCACACTCCTCTGACGATGTTCGTCCACGTTCCGCGACAGACCTGCTCGCCGCGCTGATTGGTCGAGGTCGACTCGAACACGTAGTACCCGCGCCCGTCGCTCTCGTGGATGTCCTTGACACTTGCCACGGTCGTTATCTCATCTCCCGCGACGACGAGCGGCCCCCACTCGAACTCCTGCCCGCCGTGCACCATGAACGCGAAGTTGATCTCGATCTCGGGGTCGAAGATGGGCGGACCCACGGAGGGCGCGCTGTAGACGACCGCGAACATCGGCGGGGCGACCACATCGGCGTAGCCAGCGTCTCTCGCCGCCTGCACGTCCAGGTGGATCGGATTGGTCTCACCCACGGCGCGGGCGTACTCCTTGATCTTCTCCCTGCCCACCGCATAGACGGTGGGCTCATATTTCTTACCTATCGCTTTGGTGTTGATCGGCACCTATCAGGCTCCTCGCAAGGTGGACATTGCACATGGGGGCGGCCAGTCTACGCTGCCACAGCGCGGATCGGCCGGGCCCTTAAATACAAAAGAGACGCAGCGGTCCAGCTGCCGAGCGCTGAGCCTGCGCCTGCAGCCAGACCGAGAGCATCTGCGTCTATCACACCTCACCGAACGAAATCAGTAGGCGAGCGCCTCTGCCTCGGCGCCCTCGCCGACACTAACGAGCTCGCCCTCTGCCTCCTCATCCTGGGGCTCCTGTCCTTGACGGGCCTCGCCGGGCCCGTCAAGGAACTGAACGCTCTCGCCAACCACGCTCACCGCCTGGCGACGCTGCTCGTCGGAGCCCTCCCACTCGCGCCACTCCAGCCTGCCGTCGATCGCGACGCGGCTGCCCTTGCGCATGTATCGATGAACGCTCTCTCCGACCGGGCCGTAGACACTCACGTCGAAGAAATTGGGGCGCTCCTGGTAGTCGCCCTGGGGGTCTCTGCGGCTCGAGTTGCACGCCACCCGCAGCCCGCACACCGCCGTGCCGGAGGGAAGGGCACGCAACTCGGGATCGCGGGTGAGACGCCCGACCAGGACAACGCGGTTGATACTCGAGTAGGACATTTTGACTGTCTCCTTGACTTGTTCGTGAAGCTCCCCACAGGCAAGCTAGGCTGCGCTTGGGACGTTTCAGTCAAACGGCGCCTGCCGCAGGATCGCCAGCGGCAGGATCACGAGCTTCTCGGTCGCTCGCGCCTGCTCCACGGCTCGCCGCAGCGCGCGCTCGACCTCGGGCGCCACTAGATAGAGCACTCCGTCGATCTGGCGGCAACGCGCCCACGCCCGGCAGATCTCCAGCAGGCGTCTCGGCGCCTTGACTGTGAGCTCGACCTCGACCGCCACTGGCAGCACCTCACTGGGCTCACACGTCCACAGCACGAGATCGGGGCGGTGCAACTGCCAACGCTCGCCGGATGTCGCTCCCAGTGTCGCGCTTGCCAGCGAAGCGCCATGCTCGCGCTCGTCACGACGCAGCTCGCGCTCGCCCTGGACACGATGATCTGGATAGCAGCGTGCGAGTGCCGCGGCGACTCCGGCACATGCCGCGAGATGTGTGGCGTTTGAGGCGCTCACTCGACATGGCTCGATCCCCCTGGCTCCGATCGCCCGCAGACCTGCGCGCGTGGCGGTGTAGAGAGCGAGTCTTCCCGCAAGCGGACGGCTGCTCGTGAGCAGGCCCGCACGCTCGGCCGCTCGCAATCTCGCGCGCGCCGAGGCGAGACCCACGTCAAATCGATGTGCGAGAGCGCCCGCAGTGACCGCCCCGAGACCGGCCGTCCAGCGAACCAGCTCATCCTGCCCGTTGACCTGCTCGTTGATCTCCTTGTAAACCATTCGGTCCTCCTGCTCGTGGCGGATCGACGAGCGATCCGGCCTGTGGATGTAGGGATCTGGAGCCGCCTTCACGGAGCGTCCTCCAGGACGCTCCGTGGCCGCGACATGGGTCGACCTCGGGACTCAGCGCAGGATGCGAGCGATGCTGACAACACCGCCCGCAAGCCCGATCACCGCCGCCCAGCCCTGTCCCAACCTGTTGATCTCGTTGGGATGGATGAGGTACTCGCGCACTCGGGTGCGGGTGCTCGTGCCACCACTGTGCTTGGAGGTGCGCCAGGCTCCAGCCGTGCCGGCGATGTTCGCGATCAGCTCCGCTGACTCGGGGACGACCTGACGGTGAGCGATGAGCGCCGAGAGGTTGCCCAGCACCTGCTCGAGCAGGTGCTCGCGCCCGGGAAGCCTCAGGTCGGACAGCTCCTGGGTACCGAGCACGAGGCTCATCCCGGCCGATCTAGCCCTACCGAATAGCCGTACCACCTGATCGCTTGCCAGCGCCGAGAACTCGTCGATGACGACGAGCGAGGGCACCGGTCGGCCCTGCAGGGCCGCGACCGCGGTCTGGAGATCCTGGACGATCGCCGCCCCGAGCATCGCAGCGAGCAACGGCCGGCGGTCGGCCTGGAGGTTGAAGAGCACCACCCCTCCCTGCCTGAGCGCGTCGAGCAGATCGATCTGCTCGACGCTCCCACAGCTCGGATCGAGCCAGCGCCCGATGTCGGACTCAGCCATGATCGCCAGGCGGTCGCGCACGCCCCCGAGGTCACGCAGTGCCTTGGGGCTGAGCGAGTCCAGATAGGCATGCGTGCTCTGCGCCTGGGGCTCTGGCAGCCCCCGAGCCAGCAACTCCAGCTGCGCTGGATCGAGGTTATGGACGATCGCGGCGAGGCTCACCTGCTCACCGGCCGCTCGCAGGGCTCGAACCTCCTGGCCGAGGTAGCGCTGAGCCTGGCGCAAATAGTGAGGCTCGGTGAAGCGCTCCGCAGCGAGCACCTTGTCGGCGATCTCGGTCTCGCTGCCGCGCGAGTACGGGTTGTAGATGGCGGGGCCCTCGGGCGTCCATTCCACGAACGGGCTTCCCTGCTCTTCGGCGACGCGACGTACTGACCCGCGCATGTCGGGATCGTCCTTGGGGTCAAGCACGATCGTTGCGAAGCCGCGTTCGATGGCCCGCTTCGCGATCCACGTCTCGGTCACCGTCTTGCCTGAGCCGGCGGCGCCGACCACGAGCGTATGCGTGCCGCCGGTGGGGCCACCCAGTGGAATCGACACCTGACGTCCGTCGCGCTCGTGGCCGATCGTCAGCTCATCGGCGGCAAACCAGTCATCCGCGCGAGAGTCCTGCCTGCGCGCGGACAGTCTGTTCAGGAGCCGGCGCAGTGCTTCGGCCGGCGTGCCCATTGTCGCGGCTCGCCTGCCGATATCGGCACCAACCTCGAGGTCTTCGCGCTGCCAGCGACGGCCCAACGCACAGGCCAGCAGCGTCGCGGGGCCCAGGATCAAGAAGACTCCTCCAAGCAGCGAGCGCATCATCAGCACCACAACCAGACCGCATGCGGACCAGCCCCAGCTCAACTGGCGGCTGCGCATGTACTGCGCGAGGAGCAGGCCCAACAGCAGGCCTAGTCCGAGATGCAGGACACCGCTGAGAAGTTCATGCAGCAGTTCGCTCAGCGGCGCCAGCGGATCGACTCCCGTGTTCGGGGAGTATTCGGAAGAGGGCATGAAAGCCACTCCTTTCTTGTATGGGCCGGCGGATGCCGGCCGTGTTGATGGGCCGGCAGGGATGCCGGCCAAGTCGATGGGCTGGCGGATGCCAGTCGCGTAGGGCGAGCGGACGCCGGCCGGTTGTCAGCCGGAGGCAGCTCAGATCAGGCGATAGCCGAGGCCGCGCACGTTGATCACCCAACGTCCGCCGGCGGCGGACGTGAGCTTGCGGCGCAGGCGGCTTGCGTGGCTATCGAGGGTACGCGTGCAAGATCGCCCGCAATCGCCCCACACGACACGCAGAAGCTCTTCGCGACAGAAGAGACGTTCGGGCTCGGAGGCAAGCTGGCAGAGCAGCTCGTACTCGAGCCGGCGCAACGGTATGGGCTCTCCGCAAACGCATGCCACGCGTGCGCGCGTGTCGATCCTCAGCGCTCGGACATGGACATGTGGCACGTGCGGTTTCTGGCCAGCTCGGCGAAGCAGGGCTTGCAGCCTCGCTCTGAGCTCCAGATAGCTCACCGGGGCAACCAGGAAATCATCGGCGCCGGCCTCGAAGGCCCGCAGCACGTCGAGCTGATCGGCGCCGCGCCCGATCACGATCACCGGCAGATCGGCCGTCCAGCCTCCCCGCTGGCCTCCCGCCCGAATCTCTTCGAGCAGGGCCAAGGTGCCTCGTGGCGGCTCGAGCGCACCGAGCAGGGCAAGTATGGCCCCACCGTTGCGTGCTAGCACCCTGGCATGCTGCGTCGAGCGCGCGAGGGCGACCTCGAATCCGTCGGCAACGAGCTGCTGGACGAGCGCCACGCAAGCGTCTTGATCAGACTCGAGGAGGAGGATCGGTCCCTCAGTCGTGCGCACGCCAGGACATTGCATGGGTCACCCCAGCTCGACCTCACGCGGGCTGATTCCCAGGCCCCGGCGTGCGATGAGCCCCAGAACGTCACTGTGGATCCACGGTGTCGGCGCAGCCACGCCGCTCTCGGGCAGCATGCCCACTCTGCGCGCGAGCCAGCTCGTCTCCCCGCTCTGAGCTCCACGTGCATCGCGCTTGATGTGTCCACAGCGGATCGCGATCTGGCTCATGCTCAACCCGCCTGCGGCGAGGGCGTGGAGTACCGCTTCACGCAGACCGCGGTTGAGGACGATGCGAGTTCGCTGGATCCGGTCGAGCTCGGCGCGCAACGTCGTAATGGAGACATCACAGTCGTCTCGATGCGCGGCGAGCGCATCTGCGGTGACGTCGAGGACTGGCTCGTAGCTCTCGAGACACCCGACGAGCTCCCGTACGCTGAGAGGCTGAGGTGTGGCGTCCATAGCACCGGATCTGCACCAGCGCAGCTCGGGTATCGACATGTGCGTGGCCACCAGTCCGAGCTGATAGGTCAGTCCCTGTGAATCTGAGAGTGGGGCGACAGTTCGAGCGAGACTCTCCTCCGAGTGCTCGGTCGCCTTGCTCCGGCGCTCACAGAAGGGCACGAAGTCGAGGTCCGCTGCGGATAGGCGCCTGCACCAGCGGCCGGCTGGCTCCTCGAGGTAGAAGCCGCTGATAAGCCCGGCGTTCTCCGACGGCTCGTCGGGAGCGAGATGTGCGACCAGTCGGGCGTCCGCCAGAGTGCTCGCATCGCGGTCCACCACGAGCACGCTCCCACCGGCGCCTTGCAGCGCCACCAGCTCGCGAGCTCCGGTCCTGGAGTCCAGGTAGCGCCCCATGATTTGACGGACCTCGGTCGCCGCCTGAGCCTTCGCAGGCCGGCGAGGTTTCGATGTCCGGCGCGCTCGGCCGTCGTGCAACGACTCGGACGATCGCGATCGTCCGGTGTGCGATCGGCCCGGTGTCGAAGGTGCCGCAGAGGGAGATACAGCGACGGTCATGGTTGGCCTCCTGGCCTGGGGCGTGTGCCCGAGGTAGACATTGGAGCGGCCCTTTTAGAGCTGGCTGGGGAGGTCGTCAACCGGCGAGGAGCGCGACATCGGAACCTATGAGGACCCCCGAGACCCCCTTAAGGGGTTCTCGGTCACAGGAGATAGAGCGCTTCGATGAGGATCAAGCTGGCGCGCAAACGCTCATCGCGTTGGGCGACGATGGCGAACGTTCAGGGTGCCGACGTGCGAGCTTTTTGGGCGTCGACGAGCGAGTGTTCTCAGACGGAGATTTGGTCTGCTCTGGGTCTCACGCTCTGCGAGCTGTGAGTGGTCGGCGAAGAGCCGGGCGTATCGGTGGTGAAGTCAAAGAAAGGGAAGCGCAAGCGTAGTGGGGGCATGGGCTGGAGTGCAACAGCGGCAGCGAGTAGCACTGCTGAGGTGCTGCAGTCGCCTGACAACATGATCCGCAGTTTGGCTCTACAGAGCCGAACTGTGAGTCACATCGGCTGCAGTCGCCTCGCTCGGAAGCTCGAGAGGACTGCACCACTCGAGCGCTCTGGACCATGGTGACTGCCGATCTGGGCAGGTCGACTGCATTCTGCGCCACGTGAATGCACGAGCGTTCTCACGCCAGGCACTGGCATGGGGCCGAGACACCTAGCGCCCAAGACCGGCCACGGTGGCACGAAGATCCTTGATCAAGAGGATCAGGTGCAGCGGATGTGTCGGGGAGCGTTCAAAGCCAAACTGGGCGTACCACGCGCAGGCGCTCTCATCGATCGCGTGAACGAGTAATGCACGAACACCAATCAATTCTCCTGCCTGTAGGACGCGGGTCATCGCGTCCAGCAGAAGCGAGCGTCCGAGATGTCGGCCCTGGTGACGAACATCGACCGCCAGACGTCCGAGCAGGACGACGGGCACAGGTTGGTTGGCGGCCAGGCCACGCACGAGCCGTGCAGGCGTGCCGCGTGGCATGACGGCACCTACCGCGAGCGCGTAATAACCGACGACGTCTGGCTCCGTCTCGGTTGTGACAAACACGCGTGAGCCACCGCTGCGATGACTCTGGTGGGCATGCTTGCGCAGCCAGTCATCGAGCGAGCGCACACCGCACTGAAACTGCTCGGTGCGGTGCCACCCCTCTAGAGCAACGGGCTCCTGCAAGCCCACGAGCTAATCGTCGAACATGCTGGTGGACGACAGCAGGCGAGCAAGCTCGGGAACCGAGCGGGCGGGCCGATCCAGGATCTCGACGAACTCATCCCATGCGGTCTCGTCGAGACGAAACACCCGGCGATCGGCGAGCGTGTCCTCAGCAACCACCCGTGCTGCCTGGACCACGAAATCGGTCAGCGGCTGGTCGTTCTGCTCAGCCGCCAGCCGCACGATCGCGTCGATGTCCTCGGCCACGCGCATGTTCCAGCGATGGGTCTTGCTCTCTGTAGTCTTCACGAGAAGAATTGTACTCCCAGCGTGCGTACACCTCAATGTGAGTGCTCCACCCCGAGCCACCTACGTCCGAGCCTCAGTTGATCGTTCGTAACCCACGATCTCCCGGAGCTCGACCAGCGGCTGACTCGCTGCGGGGTCAGCCGAGGCAGATGCACGGACCTCGGGCGGCAGCCGTGGCACCCCATAGGCGCGCAGCAGGCCCTCGTGCGTGTCACGCTCCGCGGCGAAGAGGATCCTCTCTCTCCCTGGGTACTCCCAATCGGCCGGATATTCGCCCGCATACGCCCTGCATGCTGTGAGCACAGCGTCCGCTCTACGTGCGCACGCGCGCGCACGTGGCTGGTCTCTGCAGAGAAATACCACCAGAGGTCGCCGGGCCTGGCGCTGTCCATAGCGCTTGGCGTGAACAGACCAGCCGCTGATGAAGTGGTCGTATCGCTCGAGCTTGGCGACGGCCCGCCAGTCGTCCGCTTTTGCCAGTCGATCGTCGAGCTCGACGATCAGGTCGATCGCCTGGCGGTCCCCCTCACCGTTCCCTTGCTCGTGACCGTCCTGGCGCTCCCGATCACCGACTCCCGGGGGCAACTCGGCGGTCAGAGCTGGGCGCACGGTCTCGAAGCGCTCCACCTCAACCCTGGCCCCGGAGGGATCGGAGCGCAGAAACTCATGGGGAGTGCGACCGCCTGGCAGGCGCAGGTCCGCTGGCGCATAGGCCACGCGTCCTTGCTGAGTGGAGTGCAAGGGAGGCGAGATCACAGAAGCCGCCGCTCCACGCAGGGTCAGCCTCCCGGTGTCGAGAGCACGCTCCAATGCCAGCCCCCAGGCCGCGGCGTGCACCCCACTGCGAGCACTACGCAGCAGTCGGTCGTCGTTGGCGCCTGAGGTCCGCGTACCGGGCGGCCCGTGCCCGCTTGGCGACTCGCGCACCTGTGACTCCTCCGTAGAGATGCCGGCGTCCGAAAGACGTCCGTGCTCGGCGAGCAGTCGCACCCCACCGGGGGCGATCACGTAGCACATGGGAACGCTGCCGCCATCGCGGCGGTAGAACTGGAAGCGCTCGACCAGGCCGGCCTCGGAGAGTCGCTTCAGCCGTCGTTGCGTTGTGGTGGCAGCTCGTTGCGCATTGAAGCGCTGGTGTATCTGGCTGCTGAGCAGATGGCCAAGACTGGCGATCAGCGTCAGGATCTCCAGATCGAGCGGTTGGGGCACGAAGACCTTGGGGGACGCGACAGGCTTGGCCCAGCGCACACCGCTGGCTCTGTCGAGCTCGACCAGCTCGGAGTAGCTGGCAGCCGGTGTGGACTCTTGCGCCGCGGGCATGGCGACGTCCTCCTCGGGCGAGACCTTGATTGAGGAAGCCGAGGACCGATCTGAGCTCTCAGCCGTGGTGGAGCGACCCTGGCGATCCCAATGCGGCTGGCTGAGGTCGCTGCGGTGCCGGCCCCCGCGCGCCCGCTGCAGCTCAGCGTGGAGCGCGAGACGCTCACGATCCACCCGCATTGGAATCGTCTGGGCGATGAACGGTGGCTGGCGTCCCTCCGGCGTGCTCCAGCTGACGATCGCGTGGTGCTTGGGCAGGCGCAGCCGGGCATCGGGATGACCCAGGGCTGAGAGACCCTCGACGTCTGGACGCACCACGTCGGAGAACTTGGCCATCATCAGGCTCGCCGACGCGCGCGCGTCCTTCACCGATGCGGTCGCGAACATCACGCGGTGCGCGAACAGCGCGTCGAGCTGCTCGCGCAGGTCTCGATCTGTCCACTGGGCGTCCGTCTGCCAGCACGCCACTGTCTCCAGTCCCGCCGAGCGCTTCAGAGCCATCGTCTCTGCAAAACCGCGGTTGAGCACCAAGGGCGCCTCGTCGACCTTCAGCGCCACCGCCACACGCTCCTCAGCGGTGACGAGGTCCTGCTGACGGGCCAGGGCGGCGTCGAGCATTCCCACGAGCAGCTGCATCAGAACCGATGTGTTGCCTGCGCCCATCGCGCCCATCGCCCCCTTGACGACCAGGACCTCAGCGCCGGAGATCACACGATCGAAGTCGACCGTCAGCGATTCGTTCAGGAGCACCCGCTTGATCGACGCGGAGTTGAGCAGACGCGCGAGCTTGTTCACTGGCGCGTCGAGCTTGGAGGTCGTCGTGCTTCGGGCATCCGCCAGCTGTGCGGAGAGCTCGGCCGTGAAGAACTCGGAGATCTCCTTGAACTCGGGCAGCGCCCTGACGCGGGCGCCGACACGCGCTCTGTATGAGTAACCCTCCTCGCCGACCGAGAGCAGGCGGGCGGCGTCCCAGAGCGTGGAGCGACGGTCGTAGGCAAGCACCGCGATGACGGCGTTGCGTAGATACCGATCCGACGACGCTCTGATGTCTGCATCAGTGAAGAGGTTCTTGAGAGCACCCACGACGTAGTTGGCGATCACGTCCGCGGGCGCGTCCACGGCGAGCGGGTTGAAGCCACACGTTGGATGTGAAAAATCAAGCAGCGTGCATGTGCGATTGCTCGCGACGAGGCTCACCGCGGCGTCGGCGGCATCGCCCTTGGGATCGAGCAGGATCACCGCACAGCGCTCTCGGCGCAGGTCCTCGGCGATGGTTGCGACCAGGAAGCTGGACTTGCCCTGCTCGACGGTCCCTGGCACCGCGGTGTTTTGCTTACGCATCTGGGGGTGAATCGAGACGGGGCCCAATGCGTCGCGCAGGACGCCGGCGCCCTGCGCCGGGCGCATGATGCAGGGTGAGGCCGGGGCAAGCGGCACGGAGCTCCGCACGAAGGGGACTGTCGAGTAGCCGACCGATGGCAGGTGCCATAGCGCCGCAAGCTCGGTCGAGGCGAACACCCCTCTGCGCGGCGAGGGCAGTGGATTGCCCTCACCGCGCAGGACCCTGGCGCTGTAGAGACCCAGCAGCCCGTGACGCAGCGAGGTGCCGCGTTCGACCAGGCGATTCTCGGCCTCTTCGGCGCGCAGCTCGGAGGCGATGCGCTCGCAGGCGCGTCGATCGGGTGCGATCACGCGGATGTCTACGAAGAAAAGCGGCTTGTGCTGCAGCGAGATGCCGCCACGAAGCTCCATCTCCTCGACCATCGAGCGGTCGCGCACGAACAGGTGCTCGCGGCGCTCCCTGGAGAGACGAGCCTCGTGATGCTTGTAGAGCAGCTTGGCGTAGCGCTCGAAGAATGCGGGCGTGGGGGTCATTGCGATCTGAACGAACGCTGGCTCGCCACAGGCGCCCATAGCTGTGATCAGCCGGTTCACCGGCAGCTCCCGCTGGTGTGCGAATCGGTCGAGCACCTTGACCCGCTTGATGAATGAGGCGTGCTTCTTGAGGCGCAGCACCGCGGGCGGCGTGCCGAGCACACCATCGACCGGGGTGAGAGCGCAATTCGGGTAGGCGGTGCGCAGTGCAGCTTGCACCATTCCCTCCAGGCCGGCCGGGCAGCTCACCGCCAGCCAGGCCTGCTCGCCGTGATGCACCTCAAGTGCGACCGTCGGCTGACCGAGCGAGAGCCGTCTCCACCAGCGGTTCAGCAGACGCTTGTGCAGCGCCTCGAACATCGCGATCACGGCGTCGGCGTCAGCGCTGTCACCACGATAGGGGTCGACCTGCAGGCGAACGTAGTGCCGTCGCCGGCGAGCTCGCGCGCGGATGAGAATCATCACCGCGGCCGAGAGGAGGAACAAGGGCGTCAGCCCACCGAGGACCCACAACACGCTGCTCGCGGCACCCTCGATCGCCGCGAGAGTCACGTGCAACGAAGAGGTGTGCTCTGACGCTCGGGACTTCAGTGAACCTGCCGCGCGCGCCAGGCCTGAGCTTGACGAGGACTTGCCTGTGAGCGCGGCGCCCAGCCCGCCGTCGAGCAGCCTCGTGCTGAGGAGGATGGTTAGGACCGTGGCCAGGACGCCCAGCAGTCGCCACAGCAGAAAGCGAGCGAGCACCTCAGCATCTCCTCCGACCCTTCATGCCGCACGGGACAGCCCACCGTTCAGCTACTGCTTGTCAAGGCGGTACCCTGAACCAGATGGGTGATGGCTCGTCACAGGGCGCGATGCAGCGCCATCGGCTGCTTTTCATACTCATCGCGCTGGCGGCGATTGCGAGCGTCGGCGTGATCGCATCGGGCGGGCTCGCGCGGGGGGCGCATTCCGCGAGCACCACCACAGACTCGCCGGGCACCGAAACGCCCGTAGCCCAGAAGAAGCCGGCCACGCGTCTCACGGCGCTCCCGCCCAAGACGATCGTCGACGCAACCGCTCCACTGAGAGTCAGGCTGTCAGGTCCTCCTGCACCAGGCTCGCCAAGGCCGATGCTCACCCCCTCGGTCGCGGGCTCGTGGAGCACGGTGGGCGACTCTGAGTACTTCACCCCCGTCTCCACATTGGAGCCATGCTCGAGCTACACCTTGACGATCTGGTCCGGCACGACCGCGACGGGCCACAGCTCCTTCGGCAAACGTCGTTTCATTCCGCTGCAGGTCGACTGCCCGCCGACCAGCGGTCTGCAGCAGACGCTGGCAGCTCTTGGCTACATCCCCGCGAAGTTCCACTCGCTCTATGGCATCAAGGTGCACGAAGGGCCCGAGACCAGAGTTGTGGCCGCACGCCGTGCATATCGACCGCTCCACGGCAGGCTCGCTCCGGATCCCTCAGACGCACCGGCCGTGTCGATGGGCGAGATGGAAGCTGTCACCAAGGGCGCGCTGGAGGTCTTCCAGGCCGCACGGGGGCTGGAAGCAACAGGCGAACCTGACAGGGCGACCTGGGCCTCGCTGCTGGCAGCCAGAACGCTTTACCGGCGCATCGCCAATCCCTATACGTGGGTCTCGGTCTCGGAGGCGCTGCCTGAGACGCTCGAGGTCCATCGCGGCGACAGGGTCGTGCTCACGACACCTGCCAACACGGGCGTGCCGGGAGCGGAAACCGAAACTGGGACTTTCGCCATCTATGCGCGCTACCTGTCGACGACCATGACGGGCACCGACCCCGACGGGGTGAAATATGTCGCGCCCGACGTTCCCTGGGTCAACTACTTCAACGGAGGCGATGCAGTCCACGGATATCCGCGCGAATCCTATGGATTCCCACAGTCCAATGGATGCGTCGAGCTGCCGATCGAAACGGCCGAGACGGTCTACGGGATGCTGCAGATCGGCGACATCGTTCAGGTGGGATGAGGCGCTTCAAGCCAAACGCCGCGAGATCTAAGCGCTCTCGGGCTCGCCTTCCTCGGCGTCCGATTCCTCATCGTCCTCGCGAGCGCCCTTCAGCCAATCGGCCAGCTGCTGGCCTACGGAGTTGATCGACTCGCCGGCCTCGTGGAAGGCGTCGCGGAAGCGTTCTGAGTAGAAGGAGACCGCCTCGCCGCCGTCGCCGCGGGGATCGAGTGGCTCGTCGCGCGTCGGATACTCGCCGGCGACGATCCGGTCGAACTCGCCTGAGCGCACCCAGGCCATCAGCTCGTGGGTGCGCTTCACGGGCAGCGGATGGGTGACTCCGAGGTCGAGCAACCGCCGCGTGAGACGCTCGAGGCCACTGCCCTTCTCTGTGTAGTCAAGACCCTGGCGCATGAAGACATCCAGGTCGAGCTCCTCCACCATCGTGCCCGCGGCGAGCGACATCAGCGTGCGGCAGACGACCAGCGGATCGCGGGTGACGAGCGCCGCGGCACGGTCGGCGCTCAGCTCGGTGGCGCGGCCCCACTCCATCAGCGCGGTGCGAACAGGCGCGAGCGGCAGCGGAAGCCTCGACGCCTGGGTCATGAGCACCAGGATGTACAGGGCGGTGCGGTAGAGCTGGTGGTCGGCGAGGAGGTGGGCGGCCTCGTGGGCGAACACCGCGCGGCGCTGGGGAGCGTCCAGGATCTGAACGAGCTCTGACTGCACCACCACGATCGGGCGCTTGACGCCGATCGCCATCGCGTTGGGCGAGGGGTACTGGGTGAGGTAGAGATCGGGAACATCGGCCATGTCGAGCGTCGCGTAGGCGATCGAATGCTCGCGCCAGACGTCGCCCAGCTGCGTCTCGGAGAGGCGCACCGCCGAGCCGAGATAGCTCTGACGCAGGGCCCGCTCATAGCCCAGCTCGATCAGCTTGCCGATGACGGTGTCGAGATACGGGATCGAGCCGAGCGCGGCCGTCGCGGCTCTGTCGGCCGGGTGCTGGAAGGCCTTCGGCGAGATGCCTGTGAGCTTGTGGCCCTCGACGGGAAGCGACGAGGAGGATTCCATGCTCACAGCCTAGTCCTCACCGCTTCGCGACAGCCCCGCTCAGATCAAAAGCCCTGCGAGGAGCGCAATGCAGCGAGAGCGTCGGCGTAGAGGCGCTGCTTGATCGTCTTCAAGGTCGCAGGGTCCTTCCCCGCGAGCGCGGAAGCCCGCTCGATCGCGCGGGGCAAAACCTCAGCCTCGCCAACGGCCTCCTCGACGATGCCCGCGAGGGCCGCCTCCTGGCCTCCGTAACGCCGGCCGGTGGTCATCACCTCGTGGGCGGTGCGAGTGTCGAGGCGGGCGGCAATCAGGGCGCTCATCCCTGGGGTGAAGGGGATTTTGACGTCCACCTCAGGCAGACAGAAGAAGCCACGATCGGACCGCATCACACGGTCGTCGTGGGCAAGCGCGAACATCGCGCCCGCCGCGAACGTATGGCCCTGCAGCGCCGCCACACTGGGCACCCCCATCTCGAGCACACGGGCGAGCAGCCCGTGCAAGCGGGTGATGAACGGTCCCGCCGCCTCGCCCTGGCCGCCGAGCCATTCGAGGTCGAGGCCGTTGGACCAGAACTTGCCCGTGGCCGTGGTGACGAGCGCACAGCCGGCGGTCGCCTCGACCTCGTCCAGATGCGCTTCGAGGGAGCCCAGGAAGTCGGCATTGAAGCGGTTCTCGTCCTCGCCGAGGTTGAGCACGAAGACCTGGTCCTGCCGATCGAGTGATGGCATCGATGAGACTCCTTGTGGAAGGGCGGATTTGGGGCGCCCGGAGCCTATTGCCTTGGATGGAGAGGCGAGATCGCGGGCTCACCGCAATCGGGTCTGTGGGACCGGCCGCCGCGGACGGGGGCCGGGACCAGGGAGACCCGATCCCCTGCTCAACCCAGGAGCACCATCGTCGTGCCCGAGAGGGCCTTACCCTGAGTTGGCGTGAAGCGGAGCTTGATGTGGGCGGCAAACATGCGCCCGCGGTGATGGGCGAGGAAGGCCCGCTCGCTACTCGAGAGAGCGAGTTGCAGGGTTACATTCCCTGCTTCGCCCGCATGCTTGCTGACTTTGGAGAGGCCCGACCCGTTGGCAATCAGTTGCCCGGCTGATGGGACGCTGACGGTGACGGTGGCCTTCTTGCCTTTGGTCTTGTGTTTGACGATCTTGAGGGTTGGTTTTGTCACTTTGCAGCCTGTTGCTTCGATCTTTGTGTTCTGGTGGAATTCTGCGCCGTTCTGGGCGACGATTTCCGTCGGCATTATGAGGTTTGACTTACAGAGGCTGCCGTTGGCCGCTAGTGCTGAGTTGGGCCCCTCGGGCAAGGTCGCTTCGAACGTCCCTACCGGAGCGTCGGGAACCGTTGAGAATGTTGAGCTTGTGACTCCCGCTTTGCTGATGAACGTTTCGCCGTGCAGGTCGATCGTGACGCCGTAGCCCTGCAGCACGACGATGACTTCCGGGAATTGTGCACCGCCGTGGGAGACGAAGTACAGCGGTCCGTCTAGCGGGACTGGGATCAGTGGCGTGGTTGCTCGGGCCTCGCCGATCATCGAGGCCGCCGGGCAGTTCGCCGGGTTCGCGTTGAATACAACGGCTGTGCATGCCTGTTGCAGCGTGGAGAGCCGCGAGGGCAGCTGGCTGGGTAGAGCGATCTTGAACTTGGCGATGTTCGTGTCGTATGGCCCGGCGGTGTAGGACAGGTTCACGTGGAGGCTGGCTCCTCCGGCACGCGAGGTCTTTCCTGATGTGGAGGCGCTGACGTGTGGCTTGAAGGAAAGCACCGCACAGTTGGTCACCTGGAACGGGACCGACAGGTTGTCTGTCGCGCCTTCGGTGCTCTGCAGGCTGCCGGTTATCTTCAGCGGGCTGCAGTTCGTGGGGTTGAACGTGAACCCAGGCCGGTCGATATCGACGTTTACGTGCTTGATCTCGAGCGGGATCCCTTCCAGGATCGTCGGGATCTTGTATGGGCCCGTCGTATCGGTCGTGATCGTCAATGCTGATGTGATCGGATCGACTTCGATCTTTGCGCGTACCACGACCGTTCCAAAGTTGTACGGGCCCGCCTTCGCAGGCACCACGATCGACAGGCCAAACGGCGCACCTTTATACGGGCCGGTGATGAACACCTGCCCGCCGGTCACCGCGTAGGGGTCGCCGCCCAACCCCACGCTGACCGTTGTGTGTCCGATCAAGCTTTCCGGACCACACGTACCCGCGTCGGCCTGCGGTTCTCCGCATAGCTGCACCGTGGAAAGCGTTCCTGAGAGGCCCTCTGGCATGTGCAGTGTGATGCCTTGCAGGTTCTGGTTGCCGTCTTCGCGGCTCATTGTCATCGTGAATGGTGTGAACCCGCCGGCCTGGATGCTCGTGGTGCCGGCCGCGAGTGTCGGCACGAACGGCAACGGGTTCGCGCATGGCGACCCATTCGGACCAGAGTCGACCTGGAAGCTCGAAGTGGCAGCCTGCGGCGGGTTACTCGGCCAACCTTCAATCGAAGCGGTCGTTGTATAAGTCCCACACAAGGCGGGCATAGCCAGAGGTGCACGGGCACCCCCGAAGAAATGCAGCTTCAAATCTTCAAACGGCAGGTTCGGCGTGTTATCGAACGTCGCAACGAGCTGCCCGGTGAACGGGTTCAGTTCGACCTTGCCCGCGATCTTCACAAGCGTTCCCGAAACCGGGTCCTTCGCGACGATATACATCGCGACCAGCGACCCAAACGGGTTAGCGTCCTGCTGCGCTAGATACACCGCCCCCACGAGCGGGTTTGGCAGCAGCGGCGTCGCGATCGATACGGTCGCGACCTTCGACGCATCCGGACATGACGGGTACGCCGCGGTTTCCAGCCCGATCTGTTCAAGCGAACACGCTTCCAGGCCATCGGCCGCGCCGGCGGCCAGCGTCACGCCCTCGGGCAGCGTCACGGTCGTGTTCTTCACCGTCGCCTCCGCCAAGCCTTCACCCGCGAGATCGAGATCCTGCGGCACATGAACACCAACCGTCAACCCCGTCGGAGTACTACCCGCCTGACCATCCGGAGCAACCTGAATCGATGGATCAAACGGCAGACGGTTACAACCATCCTGCGCCGGCATCGCTTCCGAGGTCCCAATCCCCGTCAGCACCGCCGGTTCCTGCCAAGAATCCGTTTCAACACTGCTCTGCAACGGCCCCGTACACGACGTCGGCATCGACAACAACGGCGGCGGAAACTGCTCACCCAAACCAACACACGGATCAGTGGACGCATCGACCGGCTCCCGTGCTCCAAGGATGCAGTTGAAGCCGCGCTCGCTGTCGTGGCGCGGATCTCCCGGCACACCCCAGATCGTGACCTGACTCCCTTGCAGAGAGATGAGCTGAGTGAGATTGAGCACGTTCACTGTGATGCCATAGTCACCACCCGTCCGCACCGAGGTATCCAGAAACACCGGGGTGTTTTCGACGAAGAAACCAAACCGTGCAGGCTCACCAAAGGACGGTTCGAGAATGTACACCGGGACCACGAAACCATTCACCGAAAATGATTCAGCGACGCCGATGCCGTGCACCCAGACCTTCGCGACTCCCACGACCGACGCCAACGGACATTCAGTCTTGTCACCTTCTGAGACGTTGCTGAACTGCTGGAGCGTGCACGCCGTGAACTGACTGGGGTTACCGAAGAAGCCCGTCGGCTGCTTGAAATGCAGGTCCTTCGGCAGCTGCACCGCAGCTCCGCTAGAGGTTTCGTTCAACGTGATCGTGGTCGTGTACTGAAACGGATGCGAGCCGGCTTGCGTATCGGGCTGACCACCCGCTTCTTCGGGAGTCAGTTCATAGGAGGCGACCCCGAACGACGCCGGCTTACCGAGCGCGACCGGTCGCGTGATCGTGGCGATCGGCGCTTCGCCTCCGGAGACACTGAACTGGTTCATCTCGCCTGAGGGGGTTCCCGCCGCCACCTTGACCCTGACTTCCACTTCGATCTGCTGCTCCGGGAGCAGCGTATTCGAGAACTTACATACAAGCGATCCCAGTTCACATACCACCGGGCCTCCACCGCCTTCTATCACGCCGAATTCATGGGTGTTGCCCGCGATCGCCACCGCTTCGAAGCCGGCCGGCAGCGCGTCGGAGATGCTCACAGGAGTCGTTTCGGCGTTCAGGGTTCCATAGCCGAGATTGGTCGCGATCATCATCAGCTTGCCTTCGCCGCCGGCATGGATCGCCGTCGGCCTGGAGAAGGACACCAGGTGCCACCACGCCGTCGACCCAGCGAACGCCGGCGCAGCGCTGAAAGCAAGGATCGTCAAGAAGGGCAGGAGGAACGCAGCAATTCGAGCTCTGAAGATGGTCATCGGCTTGCCCTCCGGTCGCGCTTCTTGGCGTGCTTCTTGGACTTTCGCTTCACACACTTGTTGTTCTTCTTGACAGAGCCCTTCTTACATTTCACCGTCTTCTCTTTGGTGGTTTTTTCGACCACGACGGGCGTCGTCGAAGTGATGTTGCCCGCCCCGGAGAACGTCTCACTCGAAGGTGATCCGAAGATCTCCGGCTGCGGCGTTTCCGCCGCTTTGCAGGACTCGCTCGTATCGCATGCCGGCGGCTGCACCGGCGCAGCCGAATAGCACGGTTCGCCCGTACTGCATTCATGCGCGTCATAGATGTCATACGCGCTGTCGACGTCCTGCGGTTGCAGTTTCGCGGTCGTGAGGAAGAACACGTCACCTCCACTTTCGCTCGCATCGAGGAACGAGGATTCGTGGGGAGAGGTGCCGGAGGAGATCAGCCCCACACAACCACCGGAGCGTTCACTGAACGTGACGCTGGACGTCGTACAGCTCCCCACTTCCGGCGGCTCGTACTCGTAGACATCCATAGTGCCATTGACATCCTGGGGCACCAGCGCTTCGTTACTGTCAAAGAACAAGCGGCCACTGTTGGAAAGATAACGCGACTGATAGCGCGCATATGTGACATCGAACCTACTCCATGGGGGGATCAGAGCCGAAACACGCCCATAGTTCTGGCCATTGGCGTCAGTCAGTAAAATACCTTCACTCTCATTGATTACACGCCCGGTTGGCCGGGCGCCAGTCGGATTGCAGGAGCCGCACACCAGCTTGTGGGTTTCCCCGTTATACAGGTACACCTCTCCGTCAGATTCACCGGTGAGAGCGTCGTGCGTGTCATAGCCAGTCAGGTCGAGCGATGATTGGAACGCCAGCCAGTGACCGTTGGGCGAGACCCGAGACGTACGTCCCACGAGGTTGTAATACGTGTCGTGTTCGTTTTCGGGTGCGATCAACGTGGTCTGGCCGTCGTGATACTCGAAGAGATCGCCATGTGCGGAGTAGTACACATAGGAGCCGTCTTCGCTTACGCCGAGTATGACGCCCACCCCGCCGGATTCGCTCGGGTTTTTCAGCAGCGTGAGGTCCGTCAAGCGGCTGCCGATCGGAGCGTTGAGATTGTATTCATAGAGGTCCGACCCTCCGTATCCGACTTTCGCGCCGGGGACGAGTGGTTCTTCCTCGACGAAGAAGATCCTTGAAAGATCGCTATTCGCCGTCACGGATTCCCCGTTGCTGGGGTCGAGCTTGATCGTTTCTTCTTTACCGGTGCTCGTATCGCGTAGAAACAGCCCCGCGCGATATGTCCGCCAGATCACGCGTGACCCATCGTCGGAGATCACATGCTGGAAGTCTTCACTGTTGTTACCGAGAAGACCCGGCACAGCCCCACCCCCTTCTTCTTCGGGCAACACACTGACGAGCTTCAGTTCCCCCGCCCCCCACTCATACAGACCATTTCCGACCGGTGTTTTGGTCAGCGCCGCTCCGGATTTGATCAGGACATGGCTGAGGTCACGCGTCCCACCCGCAAATTCCGGGCCACAGCCACCGTTGTGACCACTGCAAATGCCATTTGTCGTTTCGCCGAATTTGGTGCCGGGCGGCGTGTTGGCAGCCGTCACGAGCGGCTGGTAGCACGAGCTCAGGCAGTGCGCGTTGACATTGCCATGTTCATACACGGTGCGCAGATAGGGCGTCTGTTCGGTCGCTTCCGGAGAGAGCTGATCGAAGTTCCCGAAAATGTGGTTATAGCCCAACGAGAGGTCTTCCGAGAAGAAGTCATATTCAGCGCCTTTGCCAACCGAGACACCCGCCGCTTCGGTATGCGGCGAGGTGATGACCTGGGTGGACCATTCGTTTGCGCCGCGAGTGCCTAGCGTATACACGCCCTGGCCGTCCCCCGTCGGGTTGACTTCCGTCGGCGTGTTCGTCATGAACACGATCGCATTGCCGTTGGAAGACGCCTGTACGTTGAGCGCTTCAAAAAGCTGGGAGCCCAACGGGTAGATCAAAGCGCCCACCTTGTTGGGGGGCGAGACCATCTCCCAGTGGCGGCCGTCGGCGAGCGTCAATTCGCCGCCGCCCACCTGCGTGGTGAAAGTCTGGCTGGGAGGTTCTGTGACGCCCTGCCCGTTATGAGCGACGACTCGGTAGTGGTAGACGGTGTGCGGCTGAAGATCCTGGATCAGCTGCACCGCTGCGATGCTTTGCGTGCCGGCAAGGCTGTCCTCGGGCATAGGGACCGAGATCGGCTGGTCAGGACCTGTGAACTGCTCGCTGTCAGCCTGAAATTCGGCTTCGGTGAGATATTCGAAGTGATAGGCACCACCGACGCCGTCCGGGTCGACTTGCGCTTCGAGCGTTGCCGAATCGTCGGTGACGCTGCTCGCAGACGGCAAGGAGACCGCCGGACCGCCAACCAGGAAGGAATGGTCAGCGCTGTATGTGGTGGTGCCGTCGGCAGCGGTGGCAAGGATGCGGAGGTGGTAAATGGTGCCGTCGAGGAGTCCGGAGACCTCGGCACTGACAGCAGTCGAGCTTGAGAAGGGTGTAGCGGGCGAACACGGTGCAGTGCCCCCAGCGCTATAAGGATCTTCGGCATTTGGTTCGTATGCCGCTTCGCTGACGTATTCAAACTGACATGCAGTGACATTGCCACCGCTGATCGGCGTCACGCGGCCGTTGAGAGTGGCGCTCGTGCTCGTGACATCGGTGGCGGCAGCAGCCACCTCAAAGGGGCCGACGAGGGGAAGAAAATCGATGCTTCCGGCAGCCGTGTCTGCGACATAGATGCCGCTGGTCCCGTCCACGGCAATACCCTCGCCGCCCGTTATATCGGGAGAGCCAAAACTTTCGATGAAGTTGCCCGAAGGGCCATAGTGGACAACTTCCGTGCCGCTGTCGACATACACGTCGTTGTTGGCCGGGTCCACGGCAATACCGGTAACAGGACCACCGATCACGTCTTCACCCAGCAGGCGACCGGACCCATTCTCCTCGCCAAGGTTACCGTTGGTGAAGTAGATATCACCCTTGGAGTCAACAGCGATGCCGCTTTCTCCGACAACGGGAACTTTGTTGTCGTAGTACGGGTGCTTCACGGTCTGGAATTCGAGCTCAAATGTCCCATCCTGCGCGAACTTGAATATGCGGGCTTCGGGTTCACCAAAATACGTATTCGGGACATCGTCGGCGACATAGAGTGTGCCGCTGGAGTCGACAGCGATACCTCCAAGCGCGTGGAAGGGACATGTCGATATGGTTCCGTAGGGACATGAGGACCCGGCATCCTCGGTGTCTTCGGTCGGCGCGGCGGTGATCTGCCCTCCCGTGCCCCAGCTGTTAATCAGGGCTCCTTCGGCGGTGAACTTGGAGATGAAGCTTTTGCCGCCGGCACCGGAGCTCGTGCCGTCATCCCCGACGTACACGTCGCCTTTTGAAGGGCCAGAGGAGTTGTCCACGGCGATGAACGCCGGGGCTTCGAACTCACCGGGTTCGGCGCCGGCCGTACCCGCTTCGCAGATCAGCGTGCAGGTATCGACACCCAACCCCCCGACATTGGCGCCAAAAGCCATCACAAATGTGCCCGAGGCGGTGAACTCATCGACACGGTGATTGCCTCTGTCAGCGACATACACATCGCCGGTTTCCTGGTTGGCAGCGACGGCGGCCGGCGAGGAGAGCTGGCCCGCTTCTACTCCAGGCGCGCCGAAGCTGCTCAGAAAGGCGTGGGCAGCACTCGCGGGCGCGGGCACTACCGCCAACAGGGCGGCCGCAGCGAAGACCGCCGCGAGCCAGGCCGTGGCTACCCTCGCCGTCAGTGAAGCAAAGCTCGTCAATGACAGCCTGTACATACTCATCGATAGATCCCCTCCTCTGGGGCAGAGGGAAGGACCCCTCGATTGTTGCTGTAGGACGACCTCAGTGATGCCTTGTGATTACCGAGTAGCTGAATGTGGGTGCCGCGGCCGGGTCTAGTGGCCGCGGCACCCTGACGAGACCGGCCCGGGGAGGGGTCCTGGACCGGAGCCTCTTCGAACGCCGCCACCGGAGAGGTATGGGGCACCGACGCTCGAACAGACCCCCGCGGAGAAGCCTTGAGCGGCTTGCTCCACGGATCGCGGTTTGCGCAGGACAAATGATCCTCTCCACATCTCATCGTGGATCCGATCATGGGACCTGGAGAGACCCACAACAAGTCCAGATATGAAAGGTTCTAATTAAGAAATAGTCCTCATTCGAGCTACTGTCTCTCGCGATGGCGGAACACGTCGCCAACGAGGGTCAATCCACGAGCACAAGCTCGCTGATCGGGTGGGCGCTCCTGGGTCTCCTGATCGAACGCCCGAGCTATGGCTACGAGCTGTTGCAGCGCTTTCAGCGCATCTATGGGGACCTGCTGGCGCTGACCAGTGTCGCCCGTATCTACAACGCGATCGAGGCGCTGAGGGACAAGGCGCTGATCGAGGAGACCCCTGAGAGCATCCGGGAGTCGGCACTCGCCCGTCAACCCAAGCACCACTATCGCGCCACCGCCGAGGGAGTGCACTCCTATGAAGAGTGGCTCGTCGCCAGAGCCGCCGAGGAGCGCAGGCGCTCGTGGCTGTTCACACGTCAGCTCGCGATGCTCGAGCCAGAGGATGCGCTGGAGGTGATCGAGCGCTACGAGCGCGAGAACCTGGGAGAGGCGACCGAGGCGGAGGACAAGGCAACGGATGAGAATCTGCCCCCGGCGGGCGTAGGCGGCGTCGTCGGACGGCTCACGGACGAGGATGAGCGCCTGAACCTGGGAGTGAGACTCTCGTGGATCGAATACGCACGCTGCGAGCTCCTGGCACTGATCGAGGGGCGCGACCGGGAGCGATGAGCCTGCTCGAGCTCCAGCACCTCAGCAAGCGCTACCGCCACGGAGCGTACGAGCGCAACGCCCTGCGAGACGTCTCACTCCAGCTCGACGCAGGTGAACTGGTCGCCGTCTGGGGATTGCGACGCTCAGGGCGCTCCACGCTGCTGCGCCTCGCCGCCGGCATCGAAGCACCGGACAGCGGCGTGGTGCGCTTCGCCGGACACGAACTCGCCACCGATGCAGGCGCCGCTCTGGCCGACGGAATCGCATACTGCCATCCCCCACTCCGCTGCGTGGACAGCAGCACCGTGCTCGAGGAGATCATCGCCGGACCGCTCGCGCGCGGAGAGACACCGTCGCAAGCCCGGGCGCTTGCCGAAGCGGCGCTGGAGCGCACCGGCGCCCGGCACTGCGCCAAGCTGGCGCCACGCGAGCTCGACAGTGCCGAGACCGTGCGGGTGGCGATCGCCCAGGGTCTCGCCAAAGCACCGTCGCTGCTGCTCATCGACGAGCCCACCAAGGGCGTCGACCTGCTCGACCGCGACGCGATCCTCCGGCTCCTGCGCTCACTCGCGCGCGAGGGCATCGCCATCCTGACCACCGTCGGCGAGAGCACAGGCCTCTTCGGCGCCGATCGCGCCCTGTCGCTCAACAACGGCAAGATGCATGGCGACGTCAGCCCAGAGCTCGCGCCCGTCGTACGCATCCCCCGACGCGCAATCGCCTGAGCGTCTCGCCAATCGGCGTTGCGTTCGACCGCTGGTGGGTAAGACGGCTAAACATCAAGCCCGAGCGCGAGCACGAGGGCGGCGTTCAGGCGCCGGAGAGTGACTGGATCAAGCTCTCCGCGTCGTCTCAGGAGGCGGTCCTTGGCGAGGTTGATCACCCAGTCGCAGTTGGCGACGCTCGGCTCTTGTACACCGTGCGAGCGCGATAGCTCGATCTCGGCCACGTGACCGCGCATAGTGCTTGTGATGGCGACGCATGTCAGGCGACTGAGCATGGGAATTGCCGTCTCGCGCGTGACGATCACCACTGGACGAACGACCGGCCCGAGCTCGGCGTCCCACACCTCGCCCCGCGCCATCACGGCAGGGCGTCACTCACAAGGCCTGCCGCGGCGTCAAGCGCGTCGCTCTCGTCCTGGCTGAGCGGTATGGCATAGGCACTGCGATAGGAGGCGACTATGCGCTCCTCGCGGGACTCGCGAGCAACCAGCTGGATGCCGGCCCGCACAGCCTCTGCACGCGTGCTATAGGCACCCTCGGCGACCACCGAGTCCAGCGCACTCAGTTCGCTGTCCGTGAGGCGCACTGCGATCTGTGACATGCATATAGCATACCAGAATGGTGTGCCTTGCGAGCCCAACCGCGGCGATTAGACTCCCCACAATGGGCCGGGAGGGCCACAGGTGGGAGTAAATGCCACGTCCCAGCGCAGGATCTCCACTCCGAGAGCGGTGCTCGCGGTGGCGGTGCTGGGCTCGTTCATGGCCTTCCTGGACGCGACGATCGTCAACATCGCGCTGCCCAGCATCGCCAGGCACTTCTCCAAGTCGGGGCTCTCGAACGTCTCGTGGGTGCTCAACGCCTACAACATCGTCTTCGCGGCCTTCCTGGTCGGTGGCGGCCAGCTCGCGGACCTGCTTGGGCGCAGGCGCGTGTTCACGGGCGCGCTGGTGCTCTTCACGAGCGCCTCGGCGCTCTGTGCGGCGGCGCCGTCGCTGGGGCTGCTGATCGCAGCGCGCGTCCTGCAGGCGATCGGCTCCGCGACGCTCGTCCCAAGCTCGCTGGCGATCGTGATGGAGGCCCACTCCGCGCAGGAGCGCTCGCACGCCGTAGCCCGCTGGGCGGCGGTGGCCGCACTCGCGGCAGGCATTGGCCCGTCGCTGGGCGGCTTGCTGATCACGGCATCGAGCTGGAGGCTGGTCTTCCTTGTGAACATCCCGGTGGGGCTGCTGGCACTGGCGCTGGTGAGGCGCGTGCTGGTCGAGAGCAGGGCCCCTGGGCGCCGGCGCCTACCCGACCTGGTGGGCGCGCTGGTGCTGGCGCTGGCCATCGCTTCGCTGGTGCTGGGCATCGTCAAGGGCCAGGAGTGGGGCTGGACCAGTGGACGCGTGATCGCCGCGTTCCTCATAGCGCTTGGCCTGGGGGCTTACTTCACCCTGCGCTCGAGCAGACACAGGACCCCCGTGGTCGACCTGTCGCTGCTGCGCATCAGGGCCTTTGCCGTCTCCAACGGCGCAACCGTAATCATGGCGAGCGGCTTCTATGCCTACACGCTGTGCAACGTGCTGTTCTTGACCACCGTCTGGCGCTACTCGATCCTCCAGGCAGGCTTGGCGATGACGCCGGGGCCGTTCGTGGCGATGGCCGTCGCGGGGCCGGCCAGCAGAGCGGTCGCCAGGCTGGGCTACAGGCTGGTGGTGGTGCCGGGCGCCTTGATCTGGGCCGGTGGCGTGGCCTACTTCGCCTCGGTGCTGGGCACGCAACCGCACTTCCTCTCCGAATGGCTGCCGGGCATGGTCATCCTGGGCACCGGGGCTGGCCTGACCTTCCCCACCCTCAGCGGCGCGGCGGTGGGCTCGGTGCCGGGTACCCGCTTTGCCGTGGCGACCTCCCTGAACTCTGTGGGGCGTCAGGTCGGCGCCGCGCTGGGCGTCGCCGTGCTGATCGCGATCCTCGGCACGCCGGCACCGGCGCAAGCTCTGAGCGTCTTCGAGCATGGCTGGCTGTTCTCGGGCGGCTGCTTCGTCGCCGGCGCACTGGTGTGTAGCGCCCTGGCGATGTCGAGGGCAAGCGAGAGCGATGCGCTTGCGGAGCTGGCCCTCAGCCACGCGCGCGCGCGTGGCGATGTTTTTCTTGAAGAACATCAGCACGACCCCAGCCTCCCCAGCCTCGCCGATTCAAACGACGAGCAGGCTCGAGTGGCCCCTCAGTCGGTGGCCGACTTCTTGCGCAACGTGCCCGTCTTCGCCCCACTCTCAGACCCGATGCGCGCAGAGATCGCCGAGCTCGTGAGCGCCGTGCGCTTGCAACGCGATGAGTGGCTCTTTCGCGAAGACGATCAAGCCGACAGCGTCTATGTGGTGCGGATCGGCCACCTGGAGGTGGTCAAGGAGGGCGCCGAGCTCCAGACGCTGAACACGCTCACGAGGGGCGCCGTGCTGGGCGAGCTGGCCCTACTCGGAGACTCCAGGCGCAGTGCCTCGGTGCGCGCGCTGCGCGACACCGAGCTCTTGCAGATCACGCGTGAGCACTTCGAGGCGCTGCTGCGCTCCGCGCCCGAGCTGACGCTCAGCCTCGCGCGCACGCTGAGCGCGCAGCTGCAGGCCAGCAGGGCGATCCCCGTGAGCAGGCGCGGGCGCCCGGTGACGGTGGCAATGTGCGCGCTGGGAGAAGACGTGCCCCTGCTCGAGCTCGCCGACGAGCTCAGCTGGGCGCTGTGCGCCTGGGGAAGAGTCGCGGTGCTGCATCCCGGCGACACAGCCCCAGATCCCGGCAACGAGCCGGCCGGCGGCCCTATCTCCCAGGACGCGCTTGCCAGGTTCGTCCCGCTGGTGGAGCGCTGCGAGATCGACCATGACCACGTGATCTTGGTGTGCGGCTCCTCTGAGCAGAGCAGTGCCTGGGATCAGTTCTGTCTCGCGCGGGCGGATCGGCTGCTGGTCGTCGCGGGCGGGGGCGACATGGCGGGAGGTCTGTCGGGTCTCGTGAATGTGGATGGGCCGGCCTTTGAGGGGCCGGCTAGCGGGGGGCGTCGTTGGGCCAGTCTGCGTGGGTGCGACCTGGTGGGCTTTGGAGTGCAGCCGGGGTCGGCAGCCCTGGCGCCCTGGGTGGCCGAGCTGGAGCCGGCAAGCATGCTCGCGATCAGGAGCGACGGCCATCGACGCGGCGACGTGGCAAGGGTGGCCAGGCGGCTTGCCGGGCAGGCGGTGGGCGTGGTGCTCAGCGGCGGCGGGGCGCGGGCCTTCGCGCACCTGGGTGTGCTTGAGCGGCTGCTGGACGCCGGGATGGTCGTGGACCGGGTCGGCGGCGTGAGCATGGGCGCCTTTGTCGGCGGGCTGCTCGCCTGTGGGCATGACAGCTCCACGATCGATGCCTTCTGTTACGAGGAGTGGGTCAGGCGCAACCCGATCAACGACTACACGCTGCCCAGAACCGCACTGATCAAGGGGGACAAGGCGGCCGCCATGCTGGAGCGGGTCTTCGGTGAGGTGTGCATCGAAGAGCTGGCACGCTCCTTCTACTGCGCGAGCGTCGACCTGAAGCGCAGCAGCCTGGTGATCGTGCGCGACGGTCCGCTCTTTGAAGCGGTGGGGGCGAGCATGGCGCTGCCGCTGATCGGGCCGCCGCAGCTACGTGCCGAGCGCGTGCTGATCGACGGCTCGCTGCTCGATAACCTCCCGCTGGAGCCGATGGCTCGGACAAGTGAGGGCCCAGTGCTCGCGATCGACATCAAGGCCGGCGAGGAGCGCCCCGCACGAGTCGGGGCGAGCGCCACACATGATGGCGCGATGGTCGCCGGCAACGCAGCACAGCCGGCTCGCCCTACGCGAAATGTGCGCCTGCCTTCACTGCCCGAGACGATCGGCCGCGTCGCCCTGCTTTCCAGTGCCAACACATCAGAGGCCGCACGCTTGTACGCCGACCTGACGATCGAGGTCCGGGTGCCTGGCGTGGGCCTGCTCGAGTTCCATCAGATCGACCAGGCCAGAGCGGCAGGCAGACGGGCAGCCGAGGCCGTGCTCGAGGACCCTCCCCCCTGGCTCACCCCCCAACACGCCCCGATCTCCGATCTGGCGAGCCGGCGCACGGTGGTGCGGGTCTAGCCAAGGTGCCCTGCGGGCCAAGCCTCCTGGCGCGCCGGCGCGACTCCGTAGCCGGCCAGCCCTATGTCAGGGCGCCTTCGCCAGGTATTGATGGCCGGTCTTGACGGTCACTTTGTGGTGGTTGACGAGATTGGTCACCGCCACCTTGTCACGCGTGACCTTGATCAGCGTGCCATCACAGAGATCCTCAGTGAGCCATTCAGTACCCAGGACCGCGCCTGCCGCATAGTTGCCCTTGGTCGAGAAGCTCCCATGAGCATTGGCCCACAGCTTGCGCACCACGTGCGAAGGAGCAGCATGCTTAGCGCTCGCTCGAGCGACGTTCGAGCTGGTGCGAGCTATGTGACTGCGCTCCTTCGCAGTCGGACAGACCGAGAAGTTCCCACCCGTTAGCGTCGCCACCAGGACGCCGTTCTTGCCCTGCGTGAGGATGAATTCTCCGTCGAAGAACGTACCCGTCTGGGTGGCGCCATCAGGCTCAGTGGAGGTGATCGACACACTCCCTTCGGTTGCGTCGATGATGCTCCCAAACGGTATCTGGCGCACTTCTGAGAGCGCCACGGAGGACGAGGACCCGGGCACACGCACGCTCACGGTCCCCGAGACAGGCGCCACATTGCCGGTCTTCGCCAAGACTGGCGGCGGCACCAGGGTGGTGGTCGGTTCTTTGTTGATGCTGATCTGCGCTTTGAGTTCAGTGCCTCCACCGCCACCGCCCCCACCTTCGCCTTCTTTCGTGGGCACCGGAGCGACAAAGGTATAGGTGGGACCTTTGGTCGAGCTACCTCCCGTGTCCGTGACCACCACTTCCTCAGAGCCGGCGGCGAAGGCGGGCGTTGTGGCGGTGATTTCGGCTTCCGAGAGCACCTTCACCGAGCTGGCCGCACCACCGATCGCGACCGTCGAGCCGGCAACGAAGCCCTTACCCTTGATAGTGACTGTGGTTCCACCGCCGGTCGGGCCTGAGGCCGGTTCGACTGCAGTGACCGTCGGCGGAGTGTAGGTAAAGGTGGTAGCGCCACTCGAACTGCCACCTGTGTCTGTGACGATCACCGCCTGCTGGCCGGCCACGCCGGCGGGCGTCTTCGCCGTGACTTCCTCTTCGTCGACGACATTGACTTCGCTCGCGCCGACGCCGCCAACGGTCACCGTCGAGCCCGCCAAGAATTCTTTGCCCTCGATCTTGACCGTGGTACCACCGGTGGTCGGGCCTGCGGCCGGTTCGATCTCGGTCACAGTCGGTCGCGCGGCGTCGATCGTCACTTCGGCCGCTGGCGAGCTCGAGGCCGCAGAGTTTGCGTCGCCGCCGTAGGTGGCGATGATTTCGTGATGGCCGACGGAGAGCGTCGAGGTCGTGAGGGCTGCGGTCGTCTTGCCGGCGCTCGTGGTGACTTCGCCCGTCCCGAGTTCGGTGCCGCCATCGGCGAACTTGACGGTCCCCGTTGGGCTACCGACTGGGCCCGGTCCCGTGGTGATCGTCGCGGTGAACGTCACCGACTGACCGTGTGTCGAGGATTCTGGCAGCGCGGTGAGTTCGGTGGCGGTACTGTCGCGATCGCGCTTGACGGCGATGGCCGATGGCGATGAGCCCGCTTTGGAGTAGTCGCCGAGGAAGTTATTGGCCACCGCCGCAAATTCCCCGCGGATCGGGGCAGTGCCTGTGATCACGTCGAACTCGGTGCCCACCGCCGGAGCGTAGCTTCCGACCAAGTTGGGAAGGATGGTGCCACCGGGTGTGAAGGTCGCGCCACCGGAGACCTTGAAGACACCGAAGCTAGTTTCGCCTGCGATGTCGGGCTGCAGCGTGCCGTTGGCCGCATTGACGAACAGATCTTTGCTGCTGGTCGCAGCGAAGACCGCGCCTGCCGCGATATGGAACGTGCCTTCATTCGTCGTCGTCGTATTGTCATCCTGCCGCAATTCTCCACTTTCCACCTTCAAGCTCCCACCAACTGCGTTGACCAGATCCGCCTCCAAATAATTGACGTAACTGCTTTCCGCTGCCTGCGCATCGATGATGCCCTTGTTGACGAGTGTCGTGCCGTTGCCAACGACTTCGGCCGGGCTGGTCGTCGTCTCATCGAACACGAACGTCCCTTCGTTGACGACTTCCCCGCCGGCAAGCTCGACGACCGCGTTATGACCGGAACGCGATTCCGCCCTCACCGTCTGTTCGGACGGAATCGTCCCGCCCAGGCCGGCGGTGTCGAGTAGATCAAAGCTCCCAGTGCCGCTCACATCAGTGAGCCTGCCGCTGTTGAAGATCGAGACAGGATTGCCCGACTCGGCCGCTCCGCCCGCTTCCTGCGTCCACGAAGCATCGCCCGTGAGAGAAACAGACCCACCATCGACCAACGATCCCCTGTTCACAAACAAATCCGTGCTGCTCGTCGCCGCGAAGACTGCTCCCGCCGCGATATGGAACGTGCCTTCATTCGTCGTCGTCGTATTGTCATCCTGCCGCAGTTCGCCACTCTTGACTTCGACGCTCCCCGGCGCCTCGTTGGTAAGCGCGACTTTCAAATGATCTACCGAGCCCGACTCAGACTGCGAGCTCAATACACCCAAGTTCTCAATCAGCGACGAGCCGCTCCCAGCAACGAGTTCCGGCACCCCACCTTTCGAAGGAGAATCCAACGCAAGCGTACCTTCGTTGACGACCGTGCTCGAGATCACCACCTGCGCGTTGTGTTCGGGAAGCGCCTGGGCCGTCACCGTCTGTCCCTTCGGAATCGTCCCATTGAGGCCGGCGGTATCGACCAGATCAAAGCTCCCAACACCACTGACATCGCTCAGCGCCCCACTGTTGAAGATCGAAACCGGATTCCCAGACTCGCTGCCGTCCTGCGTCCACGAAGCATCGCTGGTCAAATCAATTGTGCCGTGATCCACGACGCCCTGAGGCGCCGTCGCGTCGTTGACGAACAGATCTTTGCTGCTCGTCGCCCCAAAAACCGCTTCACTATCAACTTCAAAAACGCCTTCATTGATCGTCGTCGTATTATCATCCTGACGCAGTTCGCCGCTCTTGACTTCGACGCTCCCCGGCGTCTCGTTGGTGAGCGCAACTTTCAAATGGTCGACCGAGGTTGACTCCGACTGCGAGCTGAGCACACCCAAGTTCTCGATCTTCGACGAGCCGCTAGCGGCGTTCAGTTCCGGGGTCCCTCCTTTCGAAGGAGAATCCAACGCCAAGGTACCTTCGTTGACAACCGTGCCCGAGATCACCACCTGAGCATTGTGTTCGGGAAGCGCCTGGGCCGTCACCGTCTGCCCCTCGGGAATCGTCCCATTGAGACCGGCCGTATCCACCAGATCAAAGCTCCCAACACCACTGACATCGCTCAGCGCCCCACTGTTGAAGATCGAAACCGGATTGCCCGACTGGACCGCGCCGCCCGCCTCTTGGGTCCACGAAGCATCACCGGAGAAAGAAACCGACCCGCTATTGACCAACGACCCCTTGTTGACGAACAGATCTTTGCTGCTGGTCGCCCCGAAGACCGCACCCGCCGTGACCTGGAACGTACCTTCATTGGTCGTGGTCGTGTTATCGTCCTGGCGCAATTCGCCACTGAGAACATCGACGCTCCCATCAGCAGCGTTGACCAGGCTCGCCTGCAAATGATTGATGTAGCTGCTTTCCGCTGCCTGCGCTTCGATGACGCCCTTGTTGACGAGCGTTGTGCCGTTGCCAACGACCTCGGCCGGACTGGTCGTCGTCTCATCGAGCACAAACGTTCCCTCGTTTACGACTTCCCCACCGGCGAGCTCGACGACCGCGTTATGACCGGAACGCGATTCCGCCCGCACCATCTGCCCTTTGGGAATCATGCCGCTCAAGCCCGCAGTATCAAGCAGGTCAAAGCCCCCAGCGCCGCTCACATCCGTCAGCATCCCACTGCTGAAAATCGAAACCGGATTGCCCGACTCGGCCGCCCCGCCCGCTTCCTGCCTCCACGAAGCATCACCGGAGAGAGAGACCGCCCCAACATTGACCAACGGCCCCTTGTTTACAAACAAATCAGCGCTGCTCGTCGCCGCGAAGACCGCACCCGCCGCGACTTCGAACGTACCTTCATTCGTCGTCGTCGTATTGTCATCCTGGCGAAATTCACCACTCTTGACCTCGACACTCCCCAGCGCCTCGTTGGTGAGCGCGACCTGCAAATCATCGATCGAGGTCGACTCAGACTGCGTGCTCAACACACCCAAGTTCTCAATCAGCGACGAGCCGCTTGCCTCGACCAGTTCCGGGGCCCCTCCTTTAGAAGGAGAATCCAACGCCAAGGTGCCTTCATTGACGACCGTGCCCGAGATCACCACCCGCGCATCATGTTCAGGGAGCGCCTCAGCCGTCACCGTCTGCCCCACAGGAATCGTCCCACTCAGCCCAGCGGTGTCGATCAGATCGAACCTCCCGGCGCCAGCTTTATCAGTGAGCACGCCACCATTGAAGATCGAGACCGGATTCCCAGACTCACTGCCGTTCTGCGTCCACGAAGCATCACCGGTCAACCCGATCGTGCCGTTGTCAATGACGCCCTCAGGCGCCTTCGCGTCATTGACGAACAGATCTTTGCTGCTCGCCGCCTCAAAGACCGCTCCACTATCAACTTCAAAAATGCCTTCGTTGGTCGTCGTCGTATTGTCATCCTGACGAAATTCACCACTCTTGACTTCAACAATCCCTGCCACCCCATTGATGAGCGCAACTTGCAAATGCCCAACCGCGCCCGACTCAGACTGCGCGCTCAACACACCCAAGTTCTCAATCAGCGACGAGCCGCTTGCCTCGACCAGTTCCGGGGGCCCTCCTTTAGAAGGAGAATCCAACGCCAAGGTGCCTTCATTGACGACCGTGCCCGAGATCACCACCCGCGCATCATGTTCGGGCAGCGCCTCAGCCGTCACCGTCTGCCCCACGGGAACCGTCCCGCTCAGGCTGGCGGTGTCGATCAGATCGAACCTTCCGGCGCCACTCACGTCGGTCAATGAGCCGCTGTTGAAGATCGATACCGGATTACCGGACTGGGGCTCCGTCCCAGCTTCTTGTGTCCACGAGGCGTCGCCGGAGAGCGAGAACGACCCACCATCAACCAACGAGCCTCTATTCACAAACAAGTCAGTGCTGCTGGTCGCCGCGAAGACAGCGCCCGCCGCGACTTCGAATGCGCCTTCGTTCGTCGTCGTCGTATTATCATCCTGGCGCAATTCACCACCCACGACCTTGACCGCAGCGCCGACAGCGCTGACCACGCTCGCCTCCAAATAGTTGACGGCGCTGGTGGAGGTGAGCACCTCGCCTTCATTTGCGATCGTCGCCGCCGCCGGAGCTTTGACGACGGCACTGGTAGCAAGTTCGCTTTCCATGTCCAGCACTCCCGCCTCGGTGATCGTGCTGTCTGTGGCGAGGCTGAGCGTTCCCGAGGCGAGTGGGCCGCCCACCAGCAGCGTCTGCTTCGTCGAGTCCGAGGCGGCGCCGAGCGTGAGCGACTTGACGCTCACGCTGCCGGTAAGCGCCACGGTGTATTCGCCGGGCACCGAGATGCAGACTTCGTCGCTCGCTGCGGGCACTTTTTCGGGCGACCAATTGGCTGCCACGCTCCAGGAACCGTTCTTCGCTTCGGCCCAGGACTCGGTGCAGCCGGCTGCCAGCACGCTCGCCGGCAGCAGCGCTGCCAGCACGACCGCGGCGCTTACGCTCGCGATGACGGTGGCAATCAGCCTCGCTCTGCTCCGACGATCCCCATGGCGCCACTCCCCCATGGGCGGTCTCCTGGTTGACATCGCTGTATGTCGGCGGACCTGTGCGCTCGTCAGGGCGCCTTCGCCAGGTATTGATGGCCGGTCTTGACGGTCACTTTGTGGTGGTTGACGAGATTGGTCACCGCCACCTTGTCACGCGTGACCTTGATCAGCGTGCCATCACAGAGATCCTCAGTGAGCCATTCAGTACCCAGGACCGCGCCTGCCGCATAGTTGCCCTTGGTCGAGAAGCTCCCATGAGCATTGGCCCACAGCTTGCGCACCACGTGCGAAGGAGCAGCATGCTTAGCGCTCGCTCGAGCGACGTGACTGCGCTCCTTCGCAGTCGGACATACCGAGAAGTTCCCACCCGTGAGCGTCGCCAGCAAAACGCCATTCTTGCCCTGCGTGAGGATGAATTCTCCGTCGAAGAACGTACCCGTCTGGGTGGCGCCATCAGGCTCAGTGCTCGTGACCGACACGCTCCCGTTCGTTGCGTCGATGACGCTCCCAAACGGTATCTGGCGCACTTCTGAGAGCGCCACAAAGCTCGAAGATCCGGGCACCCGCACGCGCACGGTCCCAGAGACAGGAGCCACATTGCCGGTCTTCGCCAGCACGGGAGCAGGGACGCTCGGGAGAATCGGCGTCACCAAGCTGACTTTGGCGATCGGTTCACTGCCGCCACCACCTCCACCACCGCTGCCGCCTTTGCTGTTGCCGCCGCCGCCTTTTTCTTCAGGAGGCGCGCCTTCGTAGCAGTTCCAGGAGAAGGCGTTGTTGGGATTTTCCGGTTCGGCGTGGGCCGCGACGCCGGGGAACGCCACGACGCAGGCATTGTCCATGCTGGGAGCCGGACCTTCGGTGGCGACGGGCACGACGGTGCCGCTGTCCTGGACGCAACCCCAGTTGTCGTATGCGTATTCTGGCCCTTCGACTGCTTCTCCTTCTCGCATAAGCACCGCTGGGCCCTTGTTATTGCTGTCCTTTCCATTGTCCCCGAGGCTTTCGCAATAGCTCGCGAGGTCGAGCCCGCCGAGCCGACCATATGCGTACTCGTCGGCTGGGCTTGTCGCAGAGGGCCCAGCGGCCGCGCTGACCACGACATCGACCGTTCCGCTGCCTGCCGGGCTCCTGGCTGTGAGCGTTTCCGCCGAGCTCACGTGCACTTCGGACGCAGGCTTGGTGCCGAAGTCCACCGTGTCACCCGCGACGAAGCCGGTGCCACGAACCGTGATTTCGGCGCCACCTGCATAGGGGCCCTGATTAGGTTCGATGCCGCTGACCGTCGGCACGATCGCGCGCGCCAACTCGACGATCGCTCCAGCCTTCTGGCCGGCTAGGTATAGATTCGTTCCATCGGGGGAGATCGCCACCCGGCGTGTTTCCTGCAAGCCGAGCAGTTCGACTGCCCCGCAGCCGCTCAAGTTCGATGTGACACAGGCCGCCGGTTCGGGCAGCTGTTCGAGAGCGCCCTGGGCGTTGCGCATGAACGCGGCGACGCCACTCTCGCCGGCGCTGCCAACATAGAGGTTTTCACCGTTGGGGCTGATCGCCAGGCCCCGCGAGTCACCCACCGAAATGGCTTTGGTGCAACCACCAATGGTTTCGGTGGTAACGCAGGCGTTCGGTTCGGCGAGCTGCCCGAGACCGCCGTTGAGCCCGACCCGTTCGAGCTCGACCACCGCGTTCTCGTGAGCCGAGGTCGCGTACAGGTTCTTTTCGTCGGGACTGATCACGATGTCCTCGGCACCCTGGACGGCAATCCCGGGCTTGCAGCCCACGACCTTTTCACTAATGCAAGCTTCTTCGCCTTCGAGCTGCTTCAGGCCTCCCCCAGCCTCGCGTTCGAAGGCAACCACGGCACCTGCTTCTCCCTCGGCTCCGGCGGCGACATACACATTTTTCCCGCTGGGACTGACCACGATGCCGATCGGTTCGAACATGCCGATGGCGGATTTCACAGGGCAACCACTCGTGGGGCCGCCGATGCATTCCTCTCCTGAGATCGGGGTCAGGACGCCGGTCGATGTGTTGCGTTCGAGCTCGGCGACAGCTTCCCCGCCAACCGCGGTGACGTAAACGTCTTCGCCTCCAGGGCTGAGTGCGACGCCGTAGGGCGAGTGCAGGCCCTTGGCGCTCTTGACTTCGCATTCGCCGCTAGCTTCTTCTGTGACGCACGCCTTGCCTTCGTTCATCAATGTCAAGAGCCCGGTTTCTTGATTGCGTTCGAGCTCGACGATCGCGTTCTTGCCGGTGCCCGTCACATAGGCGTCTTTGCCGTCCGGGCTCAGTGCGATCGCCGACGGATTGGCGATCTCGACGGCGTTTTCAATGATGTTTTCCGGAGCGCAGTGGTCCGTGGTCGCCGTGATGCAGCCGATCACCCGCAGCGCTCCAGTGGCCTGATTGCGGGCGTACTCGATCAGATCGCCGTTGATCGCCACGGAGTAGACGTTCTTGCCGTCTGGGCTGACCTGAACCTGGAAGACATCATGGGTACCTGAGGCCACCAACGTGCCGCACGTGTCCCCTTCGGAGGGTTCGGTCGTTTCGCCGACGCAGTCGAACGGCGCGGACAGCTGCGAGAGCGACCCGGGGAGCGCTGGGTCTCGCGTCGCGGTGTAAGTGCCGCTGGTCCCGTTGTTGTCGTGAAGTGGACCTGAGAACGACAGGCCGTCTTCGGCCACAGTGAGTTCCCCTTCCGAGGAGTAGCCGCCAAATGCGCTGTGATAGTCGAAGGTGTTCCCCGTCAGGGTCCCCGTGATTTCTTCGCCGCCCTCGTTCTTGCCGGTGACCACTTCCGAGCCCTGGCCCTGCGTCAGCATGAGCGTCGCCGGGAAGTTCGTCCCCACCCCACCGGGACATGGGCCTGCTTCGCAGTGGTAGTTGGCCAACCACGTCCCGGTCAGGTTGAGCGCCGCCGCCGAAGCGCAGCTGACCATGCTCATCAGCGCCACCGTCGCGCAGACCGCGATCCCGCGAGCCCTCGGCATACATCCTCCGCTGGGGGATCTGGCCATGAGCGGCCAAGCACGGGTCCGCCCAGCGTGTAGCGCGAGCCTTCGGATAGAGGGCCCATCTCCTCCGGTTGTGGTTCTTCCGGTTAGCATCAGCACGTGCCTAGGCGAGCAGCATGACCGGGGAAGACTAGCGTGGGACGAGCGGCATGGAGTCGACGCAAGACCTCGCTGCTCATAGCGGTCGCATGCATCGCCGGTGGGTTGGGCATCCTCGCGTACGCGACGCACCTGCTCAGACGCACTGAACTGCAGACGATCGACGCCCGCTTCTCGATCCGAGGCAAGCAGGCGCCGCCTTCGAACATCATGCTGGTCCAGATCAACAATGAAACGCTTGAAAAACTACGCGAACGTCACGAGAGCCTGCGCACGGTGTTCCCGTTTCCCAGGGCATATGACGCGCGCGTGATCGACCATCTGCGTGAAGCCGGGGCGAAGGTGATCGTGATGGACATCCAGTTCAGCTTGCCAACCGACGAACGGGACGACCTGGCGCTTGCGGGAGCTATCGAAAGGGCGCATGGAAAGATCGTCCTGGCCGCGACCGAAGTCACCCCGAGCGGTGAAACCAACCTGATCGGCGGGAACACGTTGGGAGACCGGCCAGCCAGTGCGCTCTTCACCGTCGACACCGATGGTGAGGTCAGGCGGTTCCCCTATGCCTATCACCACCTGAAGAGCATGGCGGTGGCCTCGAGCGAACTCGCGACGCGCAAAGCGGTAGCGTCGTCGACGTTCGATGCCGGCACGCTGCCCATCGATTTTGCGGGGCCTGCTGAAACGCTGAACTCAATCTCTTACTACAAGGTAATGACAAGGGAATTCTCGCCCAACTTGTTCCGCGGCAAGATCGTCTACGTCGGCGCATCGGCACAGGTCCTGCAGGACATTCACGCGACCGCCACCACCAATGGTGAAGGCATGCCGGGCGACGAAGTCTGGGCTAACGCGACCTCGACGCTACTGCGAGGTGTGCCGCTCAAAGACCTCCCCGGCTGGCTGAACCTGCTGCTGGTCGTGCTCATGGGGGTGCTCACACCGCTGAGCAGCCTACGGCTGCGGCCCATGCGGGCGTTACTCGATGCGCTCGCCGCCGCGATCGTCTTCACGATCGCAACTCAAATTGCTTTCAACAAGGGTTGGATCGTAGGCTTTGTCTACCCGTTGCTCGCGCTGGCAATCGGGACGTTGGGCACGCTTGCCGTTCTCTACATGAACGCGGCGATCGAACGCGAGCGCGTGCACGATCTGTTCGCGCGCTTCGTGCCCGCCGATGTGGTCGATCAGGTGGTGGCGCGTACCGACGAGAACCTTCGGCTCGGCGCGGTGGAGCTCGATTGCACCGTGCTCTTCTCCGATCTGCGCGGATTCACCAGCTTCTCGGAGACCCAGCCCGCCACGCGCGTGATCGATGTGGTCAACTGCTATCTGAACGAGATGACCGAAGCGATCCTGGACGCCGGTGGCACACTTGTCTCATACATGGGCGATGGCATCATGGCGGTCTTCGGGGCGCCGCTGGAGCAGCCCGACCACGCCGACAGGGCGCTGGTCGCGGCCAGGGAGATGATCGGGACGCGTCTGGATCGCTTCAACTCCTGGCTTGCCGAGCAGGGCCACGATCACAAGTTTGTGATGGGTGTGGGGATCAACAGCGGCCTGGTGATGGCAGGCAACATCGGCTCCGAACAGCGGGTTGAGTACACGGCGCTCGGCGACACCACCAACACCGCCTCGCGCTTGGAGGGCATGACCAAGGGCAGCGGCCACATGCTGTTCATCGCCGACACCACCAAGGAGCGCATGCACAGCCCACCAGAGAACCTTGCCCTGGTCGGTGAGTTCGAGGTGCGCGGACGCGTCGCCAAGGTCCCGGTGTGGACGATCGCCCCTTCTGAGAGCGAGCTGCCAGCTGAGCCGGTGCCTTGACAGTATTGCAACGCATAGACTAGCTTTCTACAGCTCTGGATGACAATCGCTGCGTATTGACGCTCGCCATCTCTTCGAGCTGCATATGCAAGGAAAGGGATGGACGATGATCTCGATAGCCGGCCGTCACACGCGCAGGAATGCAAATCCCATGAAGAGCGTAGGCATTCTTGTCGTGCTGATCCTTGCGCTGCTCCGCGTGAGCACGGCGAGCGCCGCGCCGGCGACGATGTCCTTCGTCCCCACGTTCTCAAACAGTGCCTTGGGAGAAGGCGGAACGTTCACGGCAGCGTTTACCTTCAGCGGCACCGCATATTACGGTGAGCCCGAACCTATATCCAAAGTGACCGTCAATCTACCCGCAGGCGTTGGCGAGTCGGCGTCCGGCTTTTCTACCTGCACACGCGAAACGCTCGAGGAAGAGGGCATCAAGTACTGCCCCCCGTCCTCGCTCGCCGGTCCCGAAGGCTCCATAACCCTCGCGACGGTACTCCAAAGCAAAGAACCGCCATTCGAAGAGACCGGATCGATCCAGGCGGTATTCGCTCCCGAAGGGCAGCTCTATTTCTTCATCGATATCCAGAGTCCGGTTACGTACGAAGTCGTACTGAACAGCAGCTACGTGGCCGGGGTGCTCACGCTCGAAATTCCCAAGCTGGAATCTGTGCCCGGAGCGCCAGACTTCAGCATTACGGCTTTGACATTGCAGTTTGGCGCTACACGGGAAGAAGAAGGCACGCCCCTCTACAGCTTCACGCTGCCCGAACAATGTCCAGCAGGGGGCAAGTTCGCGTGGTCCGCCGACATCGGCCTTTACGAAAACGGCACCCCCCTTCACGGCGCGGCGGAAACCTCCTGTGCCGGATCCTCCAGCAAGCGACCGACGACGACTACGCTACAGACCTCCACGACGTCCCCGGCCACGAGTGAAACGGTGACCTACACAGCGACCGTGTCGCCGAAGACACCGGGAGGCACAGAGCCCAGTGGGTCCGTCCAATTCCGAGATGAAGGCGCAGCCATCGGGACGTGCTCGGCGCAGCCGCTCACACCGGGGACTTCATCCTCGGCGGCGACCTGCACGCTGAGCTACACAACAGCCGGCTCGCACCACATCACAGCGAAATACGCAGGCGACTCCAACTTCACCGGCTCGTTCTCGAGCGCCCAGACCGTGACCGTCCACGCAGGCGCGGCGGGCAGCGGATCGTCCACCAGCGGTGCAGGCACGACAGGGGCCACCGGCAGCGTCTCACTGGACGGGACCAAGATCGCCGTTCAGAGCAACCACAAGGCAGCGGTCAAGCTCACCTGTACCGGTACGGCCACGTGCTCGGGCAAGCTCACGCTCACCGTCAAGAGCACCACCAAGAAGGGCAAGAAGAAGCACACCAAGACGCAGACCATCGGGACCGCCACATTCTCGATCCCAGCCGGCCAAAGCCAGACCGTCATGGTCGCGCTCAGCAAGCCTGGGCGCACCCTCCTGAGCGCCGCCCACGGCAATCTCGCGGCGACCCTGATGGTCCAGAAGAGCTCCCCCAGCCCTACGCAGAACAGCTCCTCAAACGTCCATCTGGCGCAGCAGAAGACAACCAAAAAGAAGAAGTAGCTCCTTCAGTACCGCCAACGGGATTCGAACCCGTGTTACCGCCGTGAGAGGGCGGCGTCCTAGTCCCCTAGACGATGGCGGCGCGCAAGACCAGCCCGCTGAGGCTAGCAAAGCTCCAGGGCCCCGAGGGACTTGACGGGCTGCGCGCCCCAAGCGACGGGGCAGTATGCGCGTGCGGGCGCCAAGGCTGCGCTATTGTCGCGGCCCTGCAGTCACGCGGATGTGGCGGAATTGGTAGACGCGCACGGTTCAGGTCCGTGTCTGGGTAACCAGGTGGAGGTTCGAGTCCTCTCATCCGCATCGCGAAGCCCCCGCAAAATATGCGGTTTTGTGAGCTTGTGCGCCGCTTGTGATCCACGCACAAGCGAATGAAACGCCCGTCGGCAGCCTGAGTCCAATCGCCACCCAGACCTCCTCCCCGGGCACGGTGACATGAAGGCGAGCGTCGATTAGCCCTCCCAACACCACCGCGATCTCGCGACCTTGATGATCAAATGCGTCAGCAAGAGAGTGGGCAATTGAGTCGGTCGCACCATCAATGCGTCGCATCTAAAGCGGGATTCGCGGGTAAGAAGATCGGGACCCGTGTTCGGACGTGGACGTGAGAGCAACTGAAAGGAGTGCGAGTGCGAGTGCGACTTCCCGAAGATCTTCAGGGTCGGCGACTGACCCGACGACAGTTGATGAGCTACTTCGGCATGGCTGGCGCGGGGGCGGTGCTCGCGACGCCCGCCGTCTCGTGGGCCACCCGCGGGGCGGGCGCTGCGAACCGTCGCGAAGGCGGCGAGCACGGCGGCGGCCGGCTCGGATCTCGAGGCCGTCGAGCACATCGTCTTCCTGATGATGGAGAACCGCTCCTACGACCACTACTTCGGCGACTACCCGAAGGGCCGCGGATTCAACGACCATCCGGCGGACTCGCTCGGCGTCTTCGCCCAGAACTACCCGGGCGGCTCCTCGCTGGTGCCGCCCGACGTCCTGCTGCCCTTCCATCTCGACAGCACCGCGGGCCTGGAGTGCACCGACGATCTCACCCACGACTGGGGTCCGCAGCATCTGTGCTGGAACGACGGGACGATGGATGCCTTCGTCTCGACGCACACCTCCTCGCAGTACGAGGGGGCCAACGGCGCGATGACGATGGGCTACTACAAGCGCGAGGACCTCGCCTTCTACTACGCGCTTGGCCGACGCCTTCACCCTCTGCGACGGCTATCACTGCTCGATCCTCGGCCCCACGCACCCCAACCGGCTGATGGCCAACAGCGGCACGATCGACCCGGCGGGCCTGCAGGGCGGGCCGGTGACCGACACCAACGAGACGCCCGACATCATGTGGGACTGCACGTGGCCGACGATGCAGGAGGTGCTCCAGGACGCCGGGGTCTCCTGGAAGGTCTACAGCCCGAGCAATCGTCGGGGTGAGCGGCAAGTACGCCTCGCTCGCTCAGTACCCGACCTGGAGCCCGGCGCTCTACAACCCGATCACCAACCCGGAGGTCATGGTCGCCTCCGACCACGTGCTGCCGTACTTCACGGCGTTCCGCAACCCGCTCTCACCGCTCTACCAGAACGCGTTCGAGCCGACGTTCCCCAACGACTTCGTCTCCGACATCGCCTCCGGGTCGCTGCCGAGCGTCTCGTGGATCATCCCGCCGCTCGGCTTCGACGAGCATCCCTCCTCGGCGCCGGCCAACGGCATGTACTTCACCTCGCTCGTGCTCGACGCGCTCACCGCCAACACCGAGCTGTGGTCCAAGACGGCGCTGTTCCTCATGTACGACGAGAACGACGGCTGGTTCGACCACGTGCCGCCGCCGACCCCGCCCGCCGGCACGCCCGGCGAGTACCTCACGGCCACGCCGAACGCCGTTCTCGAGCCCGGGTACTCCTCAGCAGACGCTCGACATCACCGGGCCGCTCGGGCTCGGGGTGCGCGTGCCGATGCTCGTCATCTCGCCGTTCAGTCGCGGCGGCCACATCGCGTCCGAGACCTTCGACCACACCTCCCAGCTGCAGCTCATCGCGGCGCGGTTCGGGGTCGAAGTGCCCAACGTCTCCGCCTGGCGGCGCGCGACTGTCGGCGACCTCACCTCGACGATGTTCCAGTCGGCGCCCAGCACGAAGCGTGCCCAAACTGCCCGCGACCGCCGTCGACATGCCGCTCACCGGAACCTGCGCGGCCATCTCACAGGACACCGAGTCCGGCGGCGCCTCGCCGAGCGTGCCCACCAAGCAGACGATGCCCGTCCAGGGCGGCGGCTCTGAGCCCGCCTCGAAGTACTACCCGACGACCGCCGAGCAGGACGCGATCCCCGACGACCATCGCACGCTCGCTGAACTTCCGCTCACCAGGCCCGCAGACGACGAAGTCGCGCCACAACCGGCTCGCCGCTCGGCCGCTGAACCGCGTCTGAACCCCCTTCGGTTGCGGGTCTGATCGACCGTGGCTGGGAGATCCACGAGGCATACTTCGCTCAAGCGCTCGGAGTGCTCGGCGTCTGCGTCGGCTCCGGGCAAGGAGTCACACTCGTGCTCGAAACCCAGCAGCTGCCTAGATACATGGTAGGGGACCACCAGGAGAGGAGACTCGGATGCCCAGTACCCCAGTGGCGCCGATAGATGAGTGAGATACCCGAGAATGGGCTTCTCACGGGCGAGGATGGAGTTGCCCGCTGCTGGTGGGCGTGCTCGGCTGCCGAGTACCGCGCCTATCACGACAAGGAATGGGGCTTTCCGGTGTCAGATGACGTGCGTCTGTTCGAAAAGCTCAGCCTCGAGGGGTTTCAGGCGGGCCTGTCATGGTTGACGATCCTGCGCAAGCGCAATGCGTTCAGAGCCGCGTTCGCGAGCTTCGACTATTCGAGCATCGCGAGCTTCGGCGAGCGCGATGTCAAGCGCCTGCTCGCCGATGCGGGGATCGTACGCCACCGCGGCAAGATCGAGGCGGTCATCAACAACGCGCAGCGGGTGCTCGAGCTCGTCGAAGCAGAGGGGTCGCTGGCCCGTTACATCTGGCGCTTTGAGCCAAAGCCACGGCCGGGAAAGCTCGCTCGTGCCGACCTCGCGCGGCTCGCCGTCACACCGGAGTCCAAGGCACTCGCGAAGGATCTGAAGCGGCGCGGCTGGCGTTTTGTCGGACCCACCACGGTGTACGCGTTCATGCAGTCGATGGGCCTCGTAAACGATCATCTCGAAGGCTGCCAGGCCAGGACCAGCGTTGATGCCGCCCGCACACAATTCGAGCGACCTTGAGGATGCCGAGAGAAGCAAATCGTCGCCCGTGGAAGGACGACAGGCCAGCGTCACGCTCGAGGGCCCTCGCGTGTCCCACCGGCGATGCTCTCCTCGTAGCGCTACGGCGCCAGCCAGTGGGTGACGGTCGGGGGGCGGCTTGGATCGGTCATGGCCGTCGATCCGCGTCGAGGCGCTCGCTGGTCGCGGAGGCTGACGCGTTCGTGCTGGCGCAGGTGTTCATCCCAGGAGCCGACGACGAACTGCTCGAGCACGCGCCCGGGGTCGGCTCGCGTCGCGCCACACGCGCCAGCTCACCGCGCCCGTGCGGCGTCGGGCGTGGCGCCCGGCGTGGAGCGCGTCGACGAGGTCGCTGCTCGAGCCCCGGCCTCGGCCGGTACTCGACCGTCACCAGCACCGGCCCGTCAGGCTCGCGTCGCGTCGACGAGTTGCGGGTCCGGCCAGTCGCCGGCCGGCAACAGGTCGTGCGCGGAGATCGCCCTGAACGGCAGCCACAGCGCCGGCGAGGGCGACGAGCGCGAGCCCGACGGCGGCGGCGAGGAGCGCGTCGATCAGCCCGGCGTTCTGTGCGATCGACGCCGAACGCGGCGCTGCCGAGCGCGCCGCCGCCCTGGAAGATCACCAGGTAGTAGGACATGCCGCGCGCCTTGGCCCAGCCGGGCAGCGTCGTCTGATACTGGGAGTTGAGCGTCGAGAGCACGAGGATCCACGCGACGCCGCCGACCACCAGCGCCAGCGCGGCGAGCGCACTGACGCGCACGTAGGCCAGCGCCAGCGTCACGGCGGCGAACACGAGCGTGCCGACGGTCATGAGCGCGCCCGGGCGTCACGCGCCCGCGCAGGCGCGGCAGCGCCGCCGCGCCGGCGACCGCTCCGATGCCCACGCCGCCGAGCAGCAGCCCGTAGCCGCCGGAGCCGAGATGCAGCCGCGTGCGCGCGACCAGCGGCAGCAGCGCCCAGATCGAGTTGGCGAAGAACATGAACAACCCGGCGCGCAGCAGGATCACGCGCAGCGCCGGGCTCCCGGCGATGTAGCGCGCTCCGGCGCGGATCGCCTCGCCGACGTGCTCGGGCGCGGCGGCGCTCGCCGGGCGCGCGCCGCCGCGCCAGCGAGCGACCGCGCCGATGACCGGCACGAAGCTCAGCGCGTTGACGAAGAACAGCGCCGCGGCGCTGGTCGCCGCATACAGCGCGCCGCCGATCGCGGGGCCGATCGCGCGGCTGAGGTTCTGGTTGACGGCACCCAGCGCGATCGCCTGTGTTCGGTCCTCCGGCGCGACGAGTTCGGGCTGCAGCGTCTGCCACGTCGGCGAGGTCAGCGTCTGGCCGGCGCCGACGGCGAAGATCAGCGCGAGCAGAACCCACGGCGTCACGAGCCCGGCAAGCGCCAGCACGGCGAGCGCCACGGCCGCGAGCAGCATGAACGACTGCGACGCGATCAGCAGCCGGCGACGATCGACGAGGTCGCCGATCGCGCCCGCCGGCACGGCGAGCAGCACGACCGGCAGGCCCGCCGCCGTCTGAATCAACGCCACCAGCGTGGCCGACGTCGTCAGCGTCAGCATCAGCTCCTGCGCGCCGACCGTCTGCATCCAGCTGCCGACGTTGCTCACGAACTGCGCCGAGGCCATCCTCGCGAAATCCGGGAGCGAAACGGCGCCCACGCCGACGAGAGCTACTCGTCGGCTTCAGGTGCTCCTGCGGTTTGGCATCGTCAGTGGACGCGTTCATCGCGCCCGGGATTATCCGCTATGGCTCCTCCCGGAGAGCCTCCGCTTAGGGCTCGGCAGAGCGTCAGACGCCGCCGCTTCCGACGGCCCATCGAACAGGTACGCCTGCTCCCCTTCGGGAGCAAAAGCAGCTGTTGACCGAATCTCTAGACACCGGATGGGTGGGCAGCCTCGCGTCACATCTGTGATGTGCGCCAGGCTAGGAGACGATCACAGTGAGGTTCGCCGTTGCTGTCTGGCGGCCTTTTTTTGGCCGAGTCGGTGACCGTCACCGTGATCGGGAATTCACCCCCGTGTGGGTATCTCTTGAGGCTCACATCCCCCGAGATCACTCCCTGGGAGCTGCATTTGAGCCCAACAGGCAGGCTGTGGGCGGAGACTTTCCATTTGAAGGGAGCGACTCCAGCTGTCGCTTCGAGCTGCTCGCTGTAGGGCACGCCGGGCGTGACCTCAGGTAGCGAGCGGGTCGTGATGTGTAGTCCCGCGACCGTCAGCGTGAACTCCTGGAAGCTGTCTGGTCCGACGGGGTTGGCGGCCATGAACCTTGAAGGTGACGTCGAACTCGCCCTGCTGGGTGGGCGCGCCGTACAGCTTGCCTGTGCTCGGTTCGAGCTTGCCTGTGCTCGGTTCGAACCTCACGCCGTCGGGCAGGGCGCCGCTTGATCTGGAAAGGGTCGGGGCAGCGTCTCCGGTTGCAGCCACCGTGAAGCTCGCTTCCTGGCCCTCGGTGAAGGTGGCGCTCTGCGCCGAGCTGAAGGCAGGCGTTTCGTCGACCAGCTCGTTGGTGGCGCCACCAGCAGCTCGTCGAAGAACGGCGCAAGCACCATCGCCAGCAGATCGAAGAAGAACGGCGCAAGCGCAAAGAAGAAAAGCAGAAGCTGCACACTCAGCACTGACTTCACGGTGTGTATCGCACCATGTACTTGCGCCTAGCTTCCTGTCCGATGAGGATGACTGCGTGTCCGTCGGGGCTTACTGCAGCGAGGGCCTTGCCAAGCCCCAGGACACCTGCCGGAAGGGGTGGAGCGATCCGACGTGGATGGCTATAGCGCCCGCCCGGCTGGGCGATCACCGCGACCTCTTCCCAGAGACCGCGGTGATGGGCGACTCGACGGTCGTAGAGGATGATGGCGCGTCCGTGGCCGTCGAGGAAGGCGTCATAGCTCCCTTCCTCCTTGGCAACGAACACCGGTTTGCCGAACGGGCCGAAGACGCTGCCGCGTTGTGCGTAGATCCTGTTTGATTCATCGGTCCAGGTGAGCAGCAGAGACCGCCGGCCACCGGCAACGAGCTCTGGTTGAGTGAGCCCCTGGACACGCCCGACGACACGGCCACGCGAGAACAGATGCCCTTTGACGCTCACCGCGAGGGCAACCGCGTTGGTCCCTTCCGGGTTGACCGCCGGCTCATAGGCGAACGCCGTGTCACCTTCATCGTCGTTGGCAAAGCCCAGGGGTTCGCCATCCGGCCCCAATAGCCGCAGGCTGTGTGCAAGCAGCGTTCGGCCGCCGCTTGGAGAGCCAACGGCTCTGTACAAAAGGCCCACTTCGTGGCCGTGTTCCTCGCGCCGGCCAAGCCAACTCGCGGACAGTTCGCTGCCCAAACCGAGGTCGAAGACCGAGATCCTCAGCGGCTTGGTCGTCAGCGAAGCGGCATGCAGCGGCGCACCGAACCGTCCGGAGGCCTGCTCGAGCAGTGAGAGATCCGCTTCCGCCGCGAGGTCTGGCTCTCGATCCCACGCCCATACAGCCGTGGTGGTTGACCGGCTGATGGCGATCATCGGCGGCCCGCTGGCCTGCTGCTCCTGTCGTCCACTGCCAGGAGGCGAAAGCACCTGCATGGCCGCAGAGCCACCGCCAAGCTGCCAGGTGGCTATCGCGTCCCTCGCACAGCATTCAGCACTGTGCGGTTCGCAGGTCGAGGGCGATGTTCCATCCTGGTAGAGGAGACCAACGGCTACCTGGCCCTGATCGTCGAGCGTCAACGACGGTTCCTGCGAGTCCGAGACATTGAAGAAGCCCGGCATCGTGAGAGTCTGTGGCTGACCGACGATCCCCCCCCAGGTTGCCGATCTGCTCCAGCGTGATCTGACCCGGTTCGGGTCGAGGTTCTCGCGTGCAGTAGATCCTTCCGCCTGACAACGACACAGCAACCGCTTCGCCGCGATCGTTGACCGAGATGCCCGAGGCGGAGGCCAGCCCGCCAGCGTTGAGCAGCACCGGCGCGGAGAAGCCCGCGGCAAACGCATGAGGCGCTGTCGCCACTGCAACCGCCAACACGCTCACCACCGTCAGAACAACTTGCCAGCTTCTGCGAATGCGTCGATCTCTGAGCATCGGCACGGCATCAAGCTACCGCTAGGATCGGAGCGTGCCCGACCGGCTGTACTTCACCGACTCCGACGAGGCCAACTCGCTGATCGCCTCTGATCCGATGGCGCTGCTGATCGGCTTCGTGCTCGATCAACAGGTATCTGTGCAGAAGGCCTTCGCCGGCCCGCTTGCCTTGCGCGAGCGCCTTGGCTCGATCGACGCCGCCACACTTGCCTCTGCGGACCTCGAGCCTGTATTCCAGGCAAAGCCGGCCATCCACCGCTTTCCACGCTCCATGGCCGGCAGGGTGCGCGATCTGGCGGTGCATGTGCGCGACCGCTATGACTGTGACGCTGCACGCGTGTGGACCGACGCGCCTGACGCAAATGCGCTGCGGGCCAACCTCAGCGCCCTGCCAGGCTTCGGCGCAATGAAGGTCACCGCGCTCGGTGCGGTGCTCGCTAAGCGCTTCGGTGTCGCAGCCGCTCAGGAGCTCGTACCGGCGCACCAGACGCTGGGCGACGTCGACTCTCTCGAGGCGCTCGCGGACTACCAGGCAGCCAAGCGCGCTCGCAAGGCCGAGCGCGCCGCCGCCCAAGCCGCCTCTTAGCTCTGGCGAAGCCCATTGAGGGCGAGGTCGAGTGCCCTCGTAGCCCCGGCCGAGCGTTCGTCCGGCGTGGCGATGCCGGTGAGCGCTCCATTGATCATGCTCAAGACGAGCAACAGGTCCTCGGCGCGCAGATCCTCGCGCAGCAGGTGGGCAGGCCGAGAGCGCTCCAGAGCGCTGCCAAGCACGTTGAGCATGCGCCCTCGCAGTTCGCTGAGCACGGGGGCCAGCGAAGTGTCAGCGCGCAAGATGCCAACCAGGTCGTGCATGCAGACGAGCATGGCCGCCGCCCCATCCAGGACGATCAGGATGGCGCGTTCGTCGTGCTCGTTTTCTGCGGCGATCCGCTCCAGGCCCTCGACGTGCTCGCGGCTGATCGCCGCGACGATGGCCGAGCGATCGGGAAAGTGCCGGTAGAGCGTTGCCTGGCCCACTCCAGCGCGACGACCGATCTCATACATGGGGACATCGCGGCCCCATCTGAACAGCTCGCGGGCGGCTGCCAGGATCGCGGCCCGGCTGCGGGCCGCGTCCTTGCGCAGCGGCTGCTCAATGGTCTCAGCCACGGGTCAACAGCACCGCGCCGCGTCGCGAGTGCACGACCGCGCGCGAGACGCTCCCCGCCAACGCCTCGCCGATGCGTCCGCGTCCGTGAGTGCCCATCACGACGAGGTCGTGGTCCTCGGCGGCCGCGGCGATGTGATGGGCCGGATTGCCATGCTCCAAGATCGCGGTGAAGGGCACCTCGGCGGGAATCGTATCCTTGGCGCTGCGCTGCAGCGCCTCGTAATTGGGCTCGAGATCGTAGGGTCCCACCGCAACGCTGGTTATCGCAACCGGGACGTCTGGAACGACTGTCAGCAGTGTCAAAGAGGCATTCTGGTCTGCAGCTAGCGCAACCGCCAGCTCAAGCGCCGCCTGGCTGTCTCGGGAGCCGTCAAAGGCGACGAGGATGCGGTGAAAGATGCTCATTTGCGTGACGAGGGCATCAGAGGCGGGGTCGACTGACGAGTAAGCGCGGCTTTGGTGGCCGCCAAAACAAAACCGGACAATATTGTACGTATAGTATCGGCCACAAGAAACCCGCAGTGGTCCGAGCAAGTGATGACCGCGCAGCCAGGCGATGCCTGCGCCCCCGAGATGACCGCCAAGTCCCAGAGAGTCCATCCCAACGTCACGCTCGCTGTGCTCTCCCTTGGAGCGCTCGCCTACGCGGTGCTCAGCGCCGCGGTGATCCCGGCGCTGCCGACGATCCAGCACGACCTGCACACCACCGAGACGGGCGTCACGTGGGTGCTCACGGCCTACCTGCTGGCGGCGTCGGTCGGCACCTCGATCATCGGCCGGCTCGGCGACATGTACGGCAAGGAGCGAGTGCTCGTCTGGACGCTCGCGATTCTGGCGCTCGGCACGCTGCTCGCGGCGGTCTCGGACTCGCTGGGGGTCGTGATCGTCGGCCGGGCCCTGCAGGGCGCGGCCGGCGGCATCTTCCCGCTGGCGTTCGGGATCGTGCGCGACGAGTTCCCCCGCGAGAAGGTCGCGGGCAGCATCGGGCTGCTCTCGGCGATCCTCGGCGTCGGCGGCGGCCTGGGGATCGTCGGCTCGGGCGTGGTCGATCGAGCACCTCAGCTGGCACTGGCTGTTCTGGATCCCGCTGATCGTGATCGTCGTCGCCGCGATCTTCACGTGGCGGTTCATGCCCGAGTCGCCAGTGCGCGTGCCGGGCAGAGTCAACTGGCGCGCCGGCGCCCTGATGACGATCGGCATCTCCGCCTCGCTGCTGGCGGTCAGCCAGACGACCACCTGGGGCTGGGGCTCGGCGAAGACGATCGGCCTGCTCGCCGCCGGACTCGCCGTCTCGCGCCATCTGGGTCGCGGTCGAGGTGCGCAGCGACGAGCCGCTCGTCGACATGACGATGATGCGCATCCGCGGCGTCTGGACGACGAACGCCGCCGCGTTCCTGGTCGGCGCGGGCATGTACTCGTCGTTCGTCATCATCCCCCAGTTCGCGCAGTTGCCGAAGAGCACCGGCTTCGGCTTCGGCTCCTCGATCGTGATCTCGGGCCTCTACCTGCTGCCGCTGACGATCGCGATGATGATCATGAGCCTGCTCGCCGGGCCGCTGGCGGCCCGCTTCGGCTCGCGCCTGTCGCTGATGCTCGGCACCGCCGTCACGACCGTCGCGTTCGCCCTGCTCGTCGTCGCGCACGGCCATCCCTACGACCTGCTGATCACGACGAGCCTGATGGGCATCGGCATCGGCCTCGCATTCGCGGCGCTCGGCAACCTGATCGTCGGCGCCGTGCCGCCCCACCAGACGGGTGTCGCATCGGGGATGAACACCGTCATGCGCACGCTCGGCGGCGCGGTCGGCGCCCAGCTCTCGGCCACCTTCATCGCCGACCACACCGCCCACGGCCTGCCGACCGTGACCGGCTTCACCGAGTCGTTCGTCCTCGCCGCCGCTCTTCCTCGGCGCTCGGCGTCGTGGCCGCCGTACTCGTACCCCGCCACGCGGTGAGGCTCGAGGTCCCCGACACCGAGTCTCGCGCACAGGCTTGACGGCGATCGAACTGCGATGACAGTCGACCCTTACATCGTGCTCGGCAGCGCTGTGGTCGGGTTCCTGGTCGGGATGACGGGCGCCGGCGGTGGCGCCCTGATGACGCCGATGCTGATCCTGCTGTTCGGCGTAACACCCTCGACCGCGATCTCCAGCGACCTCGTCGCCGCAGTGGTGATGCGCCCGATCGGGTCCATTGTGCACCTGCGACGCGGGACCGTGAATCTGCGCCTGGTGGGCTGGATGGTGCTCGGCTCGGTTCCCATGGCCTTCCTGGGCGCGTATCTGCTGCATCTGATGGGCGACGCCGAATCCGCTCAGAAGAAAATCGAGGTCGCGCTCGGTGCGGCGCTGCTCGTCGGCGCCGGCGCGATGGTCCTGCGCTATCTGCTTGATCGTCGCGCTGGCGAGCGCCGCAGCGCGATCGTCCACGAAATCCTCGCGCGCCCGCTGCCCACGGTCGCGATCGGCATGCTCGGCGGCATCATCGTGGGGATGACATCGGTTGGCTCAGGCTCACTGATGATCATCCTGCTGCTCTTCCTCTACCCCACGCTGAGCGCCAACCAGCTCGTCGGCACGGACCTGACCCAGGCCGTGCCGCTCACCGCCGCCGCCGCGCTCGGGGCGCTCGCCTTCGGCCACGTCGAGTTCGGAGTCACGATCTCCCTGATCATCGGCAGCGTTCCGGCGGTGCTGGTGGGCTCGCTGCTCTCCTCGAGCGTCCCCGACATGTACGTCCGGCCCGCGATCACCTTCGTCATCTTCGCCTCGGGCTTGAAGTACGTCGGCCTTGAAACGACTGCGCTCGGCTGGGTGCTCTGCGCGACGCTGCTGGGCGCCGGCTGCATATGGCTTGCCAGCGCCCGGCCATGGCTCAGGACGCAGCGCTCGCCCATAGATCCCGAGCAGTAGCGCTACCCCTGGCGGCGCTGAGCTCTCCAGGCAGGAGCCCAGCGCATTCCCTGCCCCTCAGCGACCTATGTCGTGGCGCTCCCGGCGCTGCAGATAGCGGATCGAGAAGCCCGCGCCGATCAGCAGCAGGCCAGCACCGATCACCCAACGCAGGTCAAGGCCCGTGAAGGGCAGCGTCGAGGAGGAGTTGGGGCTCGCGGCACTCGCCGTGGGAGTAGTGCTCGATGTCGGTTTGCTCGATTCACTGGAAGGTGCTACGCCACTGCTGGCCTTTTTTTCGGTTTTCGGCAGCGGCGCCTTCTGACCGTAGCCAGATTCAGTTTTCGAGGAGGTCTGTGCGAGCGCCGGCGTGGCAAGCGGCGCCATCAGCATCAGCGCAGCCGGCACCGCGAGAAACAGCCCGCGGAGCGACACTCGCCTTCCACGACTCGCTGCGCTCGTCGCCTGTGGCCTGCTTGAAATGCGGACATCAATCCGGCTCATGCCTACCTCTCGTCTCTGTTGAAGTGTTCGGCGGCCGGCGCCATCACGGCTACAACTTTGTTTCCGTGGCGCCTACAGGCCTTGGGAGGTTCTGAATAAGAGTACGCCCAAACGATACAGAGTCCTCCGTACCCACCTTTTCAATCTTCAATCTCAACGCCCTTCCAGAAGGCGAAGCGATCCTTGATCTCGGCTGCCGCATCCTTGGGATCAGGGTAGTACCAGGCTGCGTCCTGGTTGCGCTGGCCGTCCACCTCGATGCTCTTGTAACTGGCCTCGCCCTTCCACGGACATGTCGTGTGGGTCTCGCTGTCGAGCAGATACTGCCTCTGGACGCTCTGAGCGGGAAAGTAGTGGTTGCCCTCGACGAGAACTGTGTCCTCGCTCTGGGCAAGCGTGGCTCCATTCCATACGGCCTTCATCGCACATCAGCTCCTTTGCTCAGAGGTTCCAGCGGCGCTCGGAGCGCCCGCGGCCACGCTCGGGGCGCCCGCGGCCAGGTCCACCTTCACGCGTCCCTCCAGGGTATCCGCCTGCAAGCGCTGGCGCAGCACCTTCTTGTCGAACTTGCCCACGCTCGTCTTGGGGACCTCGGCGATGAAGGCGAACTCGTCGGGCAGCCACCACTTGGCCACCCGCCCACGCAGATGCTCCACCAGCTCCTCAGCGCTCGCCTGAGCGCCCTCGCAGAGCACCACGCAGCACAGTGGCCGCTCCGCCCAGCGCTCATCCGGCTTGGCGATCACCGCCGCCTCGCTCACATGCGGATGGGCCATCATCTCGTTCTCCAACTCCACCGAGGAGATCCACTCGCCGCCGGACTTGATCACATCCTTGGCCCTGTCAGTGATCTGCACGAAGGCATCCTCGTCGACGGAGGCGATGTCGCCTGTGCGCAGCCAGCCAGATTCGAACTTCTCATCGCCCGAGGCATCGTTGTAATAGCGCGAGGCGATCCACGGGCCGCGCACCTCGATCTCGCCGGTGGACTCGCCATCCCAGGCCACCTCGGCGCCATCGTCATCGACCAAGCGCAGCTCCACCCATGGCAGCGGCTTGCCCTGCTTGGCCCGCAGGTCCCAATATGCCTCGTCCTGGGCGTCGCTGTCGGCTGCGCCATTAGCATTTGGGTTGGCCACGCCCTGTGCGTTACGGTCGGCCGCGCCATGTGCGTCTCGATCGCCCTCAGCGGACGGCTCGAGCGGTCGAGAGTAGGTCGCCACCGGGCTGGTCTCGGTCATCCCCCACGCCTGGAAGATGCGAACCCCGTAGCGCTCCTGGAAGTCCTTCATCAGCTGCTTGGGAACGGCCGATCCACCGCAGGCGGCGTTGGTGATCGAGGAGAAGTCGACACCGTTGCCCTCGGCGTAGCGCAGCAGATCGGAGAAGATCGTGGGCACGCAGGCCGCGATCGTCGGACGCTCGGACTCGATCAGCTTCGCCAGCGGCTCGGCCTGCAGGAAGCGATCGGGCATGATCAGATCGGCCCCAGCGAGCGCCGCTCCATGCGGCACGCCCCAGGCGTTGGCGTGGAACATCGGCACGATGACCAGCGCACGATCGCGGCTGCAGAGCGCCAGACCGTCGCTGATGAGCGTCGCCGTCGAGTGCAGGCTGATCGAGCGGTGCGAGTAGAGCACGCCCTTCGGATTGCCGGTCGTGCCGCTCGTGTAGCAGAGCGCCGCCGCCTGGCGCTCGTCGACCTCAGGGTAGTCATAGGCGCCGGGCCCAGCCTCCTCGAGCAGCTCCTCGTAGCGCAGGACGTTGGGCAGCGAGCCGCCATCCCCCTCGCCCATCAGCACGTAGTTGCGTACCCCCGGGAAGTTGGGTGCCAGCGGCTCGAGGATCGGGACCAATGAGTCATCGACGAAGATCACCTTGTCCTCGGCGTGGCCCACGATGTAGGTGAGCTGCTCGGCGAACAGCCTGACGTTGAGGGTGTGCAGCACGGCCCCCACACACGGCACCGCCATGTAGAGCTCGAGGTGGCGCTGATTGTTCCAGGCGAACGTGCCCACGCGATCGCCAGCCTGCACACCGAGGCGCTCCAGGACCCGGGCGAGCCGATCCACCCGCTCTGAGATCTCGCCGAAGCTGGCGCGGACCATGCCCTGATCGGTCAGCGTCGCCACCTGGGCGGAGGGGTGGCAGTCGCGCATGCGCCTGCGCAGATGCTGCAGGGTCAGCGGGAAGTCCTGCATGAGGCCCTCGAAGATCTCGCTCATCGCTTCATCGCTCCTTCTGGCGCAGAGGAAAGCTCACGATAGATCGCGCGCGTGCGTTGCGCGACATCGCTCCAGTCAAAGCCCAGCACGTGCTCAGAGGCCTCGGTGACCAGCCGCTCGCGCAGCTCGCCGTCGATCAGCAGCCGCTCGATCATGACCCCGAGGTGCTCGGCATCGCCGCCGTTGAAGCGCAGGCCGACGCGCTCGCCGGCGGGCACGACCTCGCGCAGCCCGCCGGTATCGGCGACTATGCACGGACAGCCGGAGGCCATCGCCTCCAGAGCCACCAGCCCGAACGGCTCATAGATCGACGGGATGACGGTGAGATCGGCGATCCGGTAGAGCGAGTGCAGCACGTCGTCTCCGATCCATCCCAGGAATATGCCCTTCTCGCTGAGCCCAAGCCGCTGCGCTTGGGCCTTCAGCTCGGCCTCGTGAGTCCCACTGCCAGCGACCAGGAAGCGCACGTTGCCGACGCGCTCGATCACGCCGGGGAGCGCATCGAGCGCGAGCTGGAAGCCCTTCTCATAGACAAGCCTGCCCACGAGCAGCACGAGCTTCTCCTGGGGCGTGGCGAACTCGCGCCGCAGTGCGTCGAGGTCGCCGGTGGGGCGCAGTTCGTCGGGGTCGATGCCGTTGGGGATGACCGTGATGCGGCGCTCTTCGATGTCGAAGATGTCCGCCACGTGCTCGCCCATGTAGTGAGAGCAGACGATCAGGGAGTCCGCCCGCGCGGCCATCCAGCGCTCCACGCCATGGATGTGAGACTGGGGAGGGTCCTGGACCCAACCCTGATGGCGCCCATGCTCGGTGGCGTGGATCGTCGTCACATACGGGATGCCCAGGCGGTCGCCCAATGTCGCGCAGGCGTTTGCGACCAGCCAGTCGTGACCGTGGATGAGGGCATACTCGCGCTCTTCGGCGAGCGCCTCGCCCGCGGCGAGCATGTCGCTGTTCATCTGCTCCACCCACGCGACGAAGCGATCGAGATCCCGGGGCCAGCCTGGCTCGGGGACGCGGTAGACGTTCACACCGCTGCGCTCTTCGAACTCCGAGTGCTCTGCGACCCCCCGGGTGAGCACGTCAACCGGGGTGCCCTGATGGACAAGCTCCTCCGCGAGCTTGCACACGTGCCTGGCGAGACCGCCCTCGATCACGGGGGGGTACTCCCAGGAGACGATCAGCACACGCGCGGTCGCCATGCCCTGCACCCTATCTCGCGTGAGGCCCAGGCGCGAGGCGCAGAGCAATCGGAGCGCGCCGGGATGGTACCCGGACACCGGACGCCTCGGGTCCGTACTCTGGGGGCGATGGATCAGCCCACACAGCGCGTCGCGCTCGTCACCGGAGCCTCCAGCGGCATCGGGGAGGCCACCGCCAGGGCGCTCGCCCGCGAGCAGGGCCTGGCGCTCGTACTTGTGGCAAGGCGCGAGCGACGGCTCGAGGAGCTCGCGAGCTCGCTGTCGGCGCCGGCCACCTTCCTCGCGGTGGATCTGACTGACGAGGACGCCCCACAGCGCGTGCTGGCCCATGTCTCAGAGCATCATTCGGCGCTCACCCTGCTGGTCAACAACGCCGGCGCATCGTGGCGTGGGAGCTTCGCCGAGGGTGGCTACGCCAACGTCAAGCAGACGATGGCGATCAACTTCGATGCGGTGGTACGGCTCACGGAGGCGCTGCTGCCGCTGCTTCGAGCGAGCGCCCCCAGCGCGATCGTCAACGTCTCCAGCACGGCCGCGCGCGTCGCCCGGGCACGCACGGGCGCCTACTCGGCCAGCAAGTTCGCTCTGACCGGCTGGTCTGACTCGCTGCACGCCGAGGAGCGCGCGCACGGAGTCCACGTCGGGCTGGTGCTGCCCGGCTTCATCGAGACCGAGGGCTTCCCGGCCGCCGAGCTCACCCGGCGGCGGCTGACGCGCTGGATCGTCTCAACTCCGGAGAAGGCGGCTGAGGCGATCCTCGATACCGGCCTTCGCGGCCGCGCCGAACGTTATGTACCCCGGCCCTATGGGCTCGCCGCCGCGGCGCGGATCCTCGCCCCTGGCCTGCTGCGCGCGCTGCAGAAGACGAGCGCCGCCTCGGTCATGACGACTCAGACTGCACAGGAAACAGCCCAACAGGCACCCGATAGGTGAGCGGCAGGCCCACGGAGACCACTGCTGCCATCGCGAGAAACGCGGCGAGCTGGTGATGGACCAGCGCCTGGACCACGAGGGCGACCACGAGGCCACCTAAGTTGCCAGCGAGCCACACGATCGCCCCCGCCGTGCCCGCCGCCGACCCAGCCCGCTGCTCGGCGAGCGTGAGGACCACCGGCAGCGAGGGCAGCAGGAAGGCGCCCATAACCAGCAGCACGACCGCGCGCGCACCCAGCCAGGGAAACGCCCCCAGCGCGACACAGCCCAGACCACCGACCATCACCGTCGCGCGCATGTAACCGGCCTCCCAGCGTTTGCGCGCCACCAGCGGCGGGAACACGACACAGCCGACGACGCCCGCCACGATCATCCCGACGAGCAGCACGCCCGCGAGCGTTTCCGAGACGCCGTCGGGGTGCAGCAGTGCCTGCAGCCAGGTGGAGAGCGCGACGAACACGCCAAAGCCCAGGAAGGCGAGCGCCGAGATCGTGCGGATCGTCGGCTGGGACCATAGGGCGCGAGCCGCTCCGCCTTCGATCGCTGCGCTCTCGCCTGAGCCTTGACCCTGCCGGCGCAGCGCCAGAACAAGTGCAAGCGCCGCCATGAGCGCAATCCCCGCCTGCAGACCCAGCAGTAGCCCCAATTTCCCGACGCCGATTGCCGGCCCGAGCAGCAGCGCCGCCAGCATCCCGACGAAGCCTCCAGCCGAGGCGATCGAGATCCCCATTGGCCGCTCCGCCACCGGCAGGTATTCACCGGCGAGCTTGCTGACAGCGCTCATCACGAAGGGCTGGCCGACGGACACCAGGACCTGCCCAGCGAGTGCCCATGCGAACGTCTCACCGCCCAGTCGCAGGAGCCCGCCCAGAGCCACCAGCACGCCGCCGAGCGCCAGCACAGGTTTGAACCACCTGTCGAGCAGCACCCCCGCCGGGATCGCGAGCAGCACGTAGAGCAGCGGAAAGATCTCCGAGAGCCACCCCACCGCCGTGACCGACACGCCATAGCGTTTGGCCGTTTCGGTGGTGATCGCCGCATAGGTGAGCCACAGCATCTGGGTGGCCGCGGCGACCAGTCCATAGGCGATCACGACTCCCCAGCCGCGGCGCAGAGCGGTCATCGATTGCTCACGGCCGCGAGCCTATATATCTCCCGCCTGGTAGGTAGCTCCTGCCCGGTACGTGCTCTCAGCTCGGCCGCCTGGGACGGCGGCTCACGCGCAAGCGCGCCCCCTTGAACCGACGCTCGCGATAGCGCTCTGCCTCGCGCTGGAGATCGTGCTCCTCGCCCAGCCCCACTTCGAGGAAGATCAGGCTCACCACCGCGATCAGACCGACGCCGATCAGGATCGTCGTTAGCAGCTCGCCGGTGAGGCCTTTCACCAAGATTGCGGCGAATACTCCCAAGAGCACCAGCAGTGCCGAGGCGCCGAAGGTGGCGATACGAGTGCGCTTGCTCATGTGCCTATGATGGCGCCGTGTCCGAGTCTGTCGTGTCGGTGACCTTCGACAACCTCGGCGAGGCTGCTCAGCTCGAGTTGGGCATGTGGCCCCAAGAGGTGCCTGTAGGCCAGCACTTCAGCGTCGTCGAAGTCCTCCCACCGCTGTTGGACCTGCTCTCTACCCGGAAGGTGAAGGCTACCTTCTTCGTCGAGGGCCTGAATGCAGAGATGTACCCGCAGGCGCTGCATTCGATCATTGCGGCCGGGCACGAGGTCGCGGTTCACGCATGGCGCCACGAGGAGTGGGCGGCGCTCGACGCCGAGTCCGAGGGAGCATTGCTCGAGCGCGCCACCAATGCGATGCATGCGATCGGCATCGAGCCCAGCGGCTTCAGGCCGCCTGGAGGCGGCCTGACCGAGCGCACGCTCAGGCTGCTCGCCGAGCATGGCTACACCCATGTCTCGCCTGCGGGTCAACAAGCGGGCATGCTCGAGGGCCTGGCGGTGCTGCCATTCCGCTGGCCGCTGGTGGACGCCTACTCCTACCTACCTTCGTTCTCCGGCCTGCGCGAACGCTATGGCGATAAGTCCGGCCCCCATACGCCCGAGGAGATGCAGGAGGCGATGATCGCCGCGCTGCGTGCGCAGGCAAAGAGCGCCGGTCACGTCACGCTGCTCTTTCACCCATTCTCGGTCGCCTTCACCGGCGAGGACGGCTGGGCGGCGCTCGATGCTGTACTCAGCGAGGTCGCTCGCCTCCAGGAGGCCCGAGAGCTCCTGGGGATGCGGATGGACGAGGCAGCTGCGTGGATGCTCGAGCGCCCTGCTCGATTCAGCAGGCCGCCGGTGCTGGACGACGCAACCTGGACGACACAGTGACTCGCCACGAACACGCGACCAACTGCCGGCACCGGACCAGCCGCCCGCGCCGGCCCTTCACCATCCTCACCGCGCTCGGCACCGCCGCCCACCACGCCTTCGAGGTTCGCGCAGGGGTGGGCCTGGTCTTCGAGCCCTTCATCGGCAGGCGCGGCGCAGTTGCGATGTGGGCCGGAGGGCTGCCTGCCTGGGCGCTCGCGGGATGGGCTGGCAACGGCGAGCCGATCGAGAAGTGGATCGCTTTGAACAACGCCGCGGGGCTGGCCGGGGGCATCGTTCACTTCGTCGAGTGGCCCTGGGAGCTGCGCAATGGCATCCCCTACCTGACCGAGGCGGAGGGCATGACACCTGAGCAACTCGGCCCCTACAACAAGGTGCTTCACCTGTGGACGCTCGCGGGTGCGCTGGCTGTTGCCCTGGAGACCCCTAGACACGCCCGCAGATGGGCGCTGTTGGGCCTGCTGCTCGGCGAGCCTCTGCGTCGCTCCGCCGTCCATCACTTCCGCTGGGCGCGCGAACAGGCCCAGCGCGACCCAGAGCACTGGAGCCCGGTACTGCGCTCTTAGGCGAGGCCCTTAGCCCGCAGCTCCGTGAGCGCCTGCTCGCTCTTGCCCAGTTGCTCCAACCCCATGCCCGAGAGCACCTCAGGCGCCTTGGTGAACTGAACATCGCGGTAGTCGACGATCTCGACGTTGTTGCCCCACGGATCCCGAAAGCGCAGCGAGCCGCTCTCGGGCACCTCCACCCCAGCCTCTCGTAGCGCCGCACGCAGTGACTCCTTATCGTCGACGACGAGTCCGAAGTGACGACCCTGATCGGCGCCCTGGGCGCGTCCCTGGGAGAGCGCGATGAACTGATCGCCCATGTCGATCCATGCCATCTTGGGATGCCTGCCCCGCAGCTCGAGCTCGAAGAAGCGCCCGTACCACTGCAGCGCCTCGTCGAGATCATCGACCTCGAGTGCCACATGATTGATGCCGATCGGCTTGACCATGGACCATCGATCCTAGACACCGCAGCCGGCCAGGCTCTTGCCGGCAAGCAGCCGCAGCGAGCTGAACAACCTCAGGCGCGCGGAAGAACAGCGAAGGCGATTACCGCGTAGTGCAGCGCCACGGCGGCTATGACCAACGCGTGGAAGACCTCGTGATAGCCGAACACGCCGGGCAGCGGATTTGGCTTGCCGGTGGCGTAGACGACGGCGCCGACGGTGTAGAGCAGGCCGCCCAGGGCAAGCCCCGCGACGGCGAGCCACCCGATCGAGCCCGGGAGCTGTCCGAACGTGGAAACCGCTACCCAGCCCAGCCCTACGTAGACAGCCGCCAAGAGCCACTTGGGCGCATCGATCCACGCCAGCTTGAAGATCACACCGGCGAGCGCCCCTCCCCAGACCACGAACAACACCACTCGCGCCATGGTGCCCGATAGCGCGAGCAGCGCCACAGGTGTGTATGTCCCCGCGATCAGAACGAAGATCATCGAATGGTCAAGGCGCCGCATCCAGCGTCGCGCAGTGGGACGCCAGGTCACGCGGTGATAGAGCGCGCTGGTGCCCAACAGCCCTGACACGGCAGCCGCATAGATGCTCGCGGCCACCGTCGCCCGGCCGCCGGATGCGGCGAGGATCAGCACCATGCCACAGCCCAGGGACACGAAGAAGGCGTACTGGTGAGAGACCCCACGCAGCCGGGGCTTCAGCGAGCCGGGCTGGGTGGCTGTGCTCACACAACAGACGATAGCTCCGGCGAGGGGTCGATGCGACCGTGAGCCTGGGCTCAAATCGCTCCAATAGAGTCCTCAGCGATGGCGGCAACCCCCGATTGCGCGAGCGTAGACTCACCAGAGACGCTCGAGGCATCGCAGGTGCAGGCGATGTTCAATCGCATCGCCGGGCCCTACGACGCCCTGAACGCGCTCATGACCGCGGGCCTGCATCACCAATGGCGCCGTCGCGCGGCCGATCTTGCAGCGCTCACTCCCGGAGCGCGCGTGCTGGACGTCGCGACCGGGACGGGTGATCTGGCAATCGAGCTGGCAGGGCGCGTGCAGCCCGGCGGAGAGGTTGTCGGGTGTGACTTCTCCGAGCAGATGCTCGCCCGAGCCCGCGCGAAGGCGCCGCACCTGCGCCTGGAGCAGGGCGATGCCCTCGACCTGCAATATCGAGACGACGAGTTCGACGCGGCCACCGTCGGCTTCGGCCTGCGTAACTTCTCCGATCTCGAACGAGGTCTGCGCGAGATGGCCCGGGTGGTGCGCCCCGGTGGACGGGTGGTCGTGCTCGAGTTCACGACGCCCACACGTCCGCCGCTCTCCACCTTCTTTCGCCTGTGGTTCGACCGTGTGGTGCCGCTGCTGGGACGACTCGCCGGCCAGTCCCAGGCCTACGGCTATCTACCAAGCTCGGTGAAGCGCTTTCCCGGCCCAGTCGACCTCGCCGCCGCGATGGAGCGCTGCGGCATGACGAAGATCCGCTACATCCTCACCGCCGGCGGCATCGTCACGATGCACGTTGGCGAACCGCGGTGAGCATCGGCTTCGAGGATCGGCCCAGGAGCGGGCCCGCTCTGGCACAATGCCCGGCAATGCGTAGGGTTACCACGGCTCTTGCGCTCTGCGCGTCGCTCTCGCCGCTTGTCCTCTGCGCGAGCACCGAGGGCGCGGCGACACTCCAGCGGCCACAGGCGGTCGCCTTCGCTCGTGCGGTCAACCTGCGCAGCGCCGACGTGCCTGGCTTCAGCGTCTCCTCGGCTCATGATCGTGAAATCACCGCTGATCGACGCCTGGAACGCGCGCTGCGCGATTGCGTCACTGCCAAGCGCTCACAGAAGACGCTTGCCGAAGTGAGCTCGAGCGGCTTCGAACGCGAAGCCGCCACCTACGAGCAGAGCGTCAGCTCCGAAGTCAGCGTGGCGCAGGCACCGACGTGGCCTGCCGCCAGACAGAGCACCGAGCTGCGCAGCAGCCGTGTCCGAGGTTGCCTATCGCGCGATCTGAACAAGCTCTTGGCGGTACAGAAAAACCCGCCGGTCGTGAAGCTCGGCCCCGTGTCGATCGCGTTGCTCCCGACGCATGCTCCAGGCGCGAGCTCGAGCTTTGGATTGCGCATCAGCGCCAGGATCAAGGTGCGCATCTTCGTAGTTCACGTATATGTCGACGTCCTGGGCTTCGTGCACAACTCGGCGGTCGTCACGTTGGTCACATCCGGAGCACCGGCGCCATTCCCGGCCTCCACCGAGCGGCATCTGTTTTCGCTGCTGCTGGAGCGGGCCAAGAGGGATCGTCTCTGAGCGTGATCGTCACAAGCTCGCAGGCACCGTTCGACCAGACGCTGGCACGTCTGCTGGCCGGCATCGAGGTGCGCGGGCTGAAGCTGTTTGCGGTGATCGACCACGCCGCCGCCGCCCACGACGTCGGACTCGAGCTCGCCGAGGAGCGAGTGGTCATCTTCGGCAGCGCGAAGGCGGGCACCCCGCTGATGCAAGCTGACCCGCGGGTGGGCATCGAGCTGCCGCTGCGGATCCTGGTCTGGCAGGAGGGTGAGGGCTCAGCGGTGGGCCACCTCGATCCGACCAAGCTCGCCGAACGCTATGACCTACAGGACGCCAGCGAAACGCCGGCAGCGATGCGTGCCCTGCTGGAAGCGCTCGTGAGCGAGGCGACGGGCAGCGACTAAGCATTGAGCTCAGACCTGGAGACACTAACCGGAACACAAAAGGAGACAGACATGCCTGACATGGAGGACTTCAACCGCAAAGTCATTGAGGAGTTCCGAGCCAACGACGGCAAGGTGGGCGGGCCCTTCGAGGGCGCGCCTGTCCTGCTGCTGAGCGCAACGGGCGCCAAGAGCGGCGAGCGGCGGACCACCCCGGTGATGTACCTGCCAGACGACGATCGCATGGTGATCTTCGCCTCCAAGGGCGGGGCACCCACCAATCCGGCCTGGTACCACAACCTGCTCGCCAATCCAGCGGCCACGGTCGAGGTCGGCAGTGAGACGTTCCCAGTCGATGCAGTCGTCACCTCCGGCGAGGAGCGTGAGCGCCTCTACGCCCGCCAGGCTGAGCTCTACCCGCAGTTTGCGGAATACGCACAGAAGACCACCCGCGAGGTCCCGGTGGTCGCGCTCGCGCGCAAGGCCTGATCTCGAGTTGGGGTGCTTGCCTATCCGTGCCCCAGCACCGGATGGGGCACGTAGGGCTCCTCCAGGCGTGCCAGCTCCTGCTCACTGAGCGTCAGCTGCTCGGCAGCGAGCGCATCCTGCATATGCGCCGGCTTGGTGGCGCCGACTATCGGCGCCGTCACCCCCGGCTTGTGCAGCAGCCACGCAAGCGCGACCTGCGCAGGCGGCACGCTGCGCTCGCCGGCAACCTCAGCCACGCGGTCGACGACGTCGAAGTCGGTGGGCTGGCTGTAGAGGAAGTCGGTGAACTGGTCGCTGCCCGCACGCGTCGTGAGCCGCCCGCCCGCACGCGTGCGACTGCCCGCCAGCACGCCCCTAGCAAGCGGGCTCCATGGGATCACCCCGATCCCGTCCGCCACGCACAGCGGGATCATCTCGCGCTCCTCCTCGCGGTAGATGAGGTTGTAATGGTTCTGCATCGAGACAAAGCGCGTCCAGCCGTGGCGCTCGGCGACATGTTGGGCCTTGGCGAACTGCCAGGCGAACATGCTGCTGGCACCGATGTATCGGGCCTTGCCGGCTCTGACGACATCGTGGAGCGCCTCCATCGTCTCCTCGATCGGTGTGCGGCTGTCCCAGCGGTGGATCTGATAGAGGTCGACATAGTCCATCCCCAGCCGTTGCAAAGAGGCGTCGATCGCGCTCAGGATGTGCTTGCGTGAGAGGCCCCCGCCGTTCTCACCAGGCGTCATCGGCATGAAGACCTTGGTCGCAAGCACGTACTCCTCGCGCGTGAGCAGCTTGCCGAGCAGGCGCCCAGTGGCAACCTCGCTCGCGCCTTTGGAGTAGGTGTCGGCTGTATCGAAGAAATTGATCCCGCCCTCCATGGCGGCCTTCACGATCGGCTCCGCCCCATCCGTGTCGAGCACCCACTCCCTGTCGCTGTCGTTGCCAAAGCTCATCATGCCCAGGCATATGCGCGAGACCCGCAGGCCGGTCGCGCCGAGATTCACGTATTGCATAGGACCTCCAGCGTGTCGTTGATTGGCTCAGCTAAGAGCGGACCGTGTAGCGAGTCTGCACCAGCCGCTCTGTCCGCTTCGGGGGGCGCACATACTTGCGGCGCTGTCGAGCGGGAAGCTTCACTCGCTTGACATCGTCGAGATGCTCGTAGGGAACCCTGGAGAGCAGATCGCTGATCAGGTTCAGGCGGGCTGTGCGCTTGTCGTCGGCCTCCACCACATGCCAGGGGCTGCTCTCTGTGTCGGTGCAGGCGAACATCTTGTCCTTCGCCTCCGCGTAGTCCACCCAGCGTGCGCGACTCTGTAGATCGATCGGGCTGAACTTCCAGCGCTTACGCGGATCTGAAAGCCGCTTCTCGAAGCGACGCTCCTGCTCCTCATCGCTCACGGACAGCCAGTACTTCAAGAGCATGATCCCGTCGCTGCGAAGGGTCTGCTCGAAGGACGGGCAGAAACGCAGGAACTCCTCGTACTCGGCCTCGGTGCAGAAGCCCATTACGTGCTCCACTCCCGCCCGGTTGTACCAGCTGCGGTCGAACAGGACGATTTCCCCAGCTGCCGGCAGATGCCCCACGTAGCGCTGGAAATACCATTGCGTACGCTCCCGCTCGCTGGGGGTGGGCACCGCGACGACACGACAGCTGCGCGGGTTCAGATAGGCGTTGATCCGCTTGATGACACCACCCTTGCCCGCCGTGTCGCGACCCTCGAAGAGCACGACCAGCCGCTGCCCTTTCGCGACGATCCACTCCTGCATGTAGACAAGCTCTGTCTGCAGGCGCAAGAGCTCCTTCTCGTACTGCTTGGGGCTCAGATCGAGGGTCTTGGACATACCGGCAGATGATCCTGCTTTATCAGCAGGAATCAAGACCGCGGCAAAATCAGCCCTTGTGGCTCGCCTCGAGCGTCACGATGTGCGAGCTCGTGGACTTCTTGCCCCCGGCCTGATCCACGGTGAGCACCAGCTCGGCGCGCAGCTTCTTCTTGGATTTGAGCAGCTTGCGACCTCTCAACAACCGCGGGCGCCATGCTCAGTGCATACTCCCCGCAGTGTTCCGGCTCCTCACGATCCCCATCAGCCACTACTGCGAGAAGGCACGATGGGCGCTCGAGCGGGCGGGGATCCCCTATCGGGAGGAGCGCCATGTCCAGGGCATCCATCAGCGCGTCGCACGACGCGCCGGTGGCAAGATCACTGTTCCCGTACTTCTGACGCCTGACGGCGTCTTCGCAGACTCAGCGGACATCCTCGCCTGGGTAGATGAGCGCACACCACCGGAGCATCGGCTGTTTCCAGTAGAGCCTGGCACTCGCCAGGAGGTAGAGAGTCTCTGCAAGCGTTTCGACGAGCAGTTGGGGCCGACGGGGCGAAGGGTCATGTACATCCACATCTTTACCCAGCCAAAGCTCGCGTTGCGCTTCAACAACCAGGGTGTGCCCCTCTGGGAGAACTGCGCAATTCGCTGCGGGTGGCCGCTGGCCCGTCGGCTTATCGAGCGTGAGCTTCACATCGGACCGGGGAGCGCGATCAACGACGAGGCGGCGGTCTGGCGCGAGCTCGACTTCGTGGCGCAGCGGCTCGCCGACGGCCGCCCATACCTGTGCGGGGAACGCTTCGGGGCTGCGGACCTGACCTTCGCGGCCCTGTCTGCCTCGATTACCGTTCCACCTGAGTACGGCGTAGCACTCCCACAGCCCGACATTCTGCCGCCTCCCATGGCGGCACTGGTCCAACGCGTCCGCGAGCACCCCGCCGGACGCTACGCCCTTGACCTCTTCGCCAAACACCGCCGAGAGTGCATGCTGGGGGCATCCCTAGGCGCATAGGCGAGTTGCCTACTTCTTGCGCGTCACGTGTGCGGCCCTGAGCGTGTCGGTGACAGACCGTGTATGTGAGACGCTCGCGCCACCCAGCGAGGATCGGAACGTAAGCGTCGCCCTGACTGGTAGGCCCCTGCCTCGCTTGAGCGCGCTCTCGAGCGCCGTCCGCGCGGAGGCGCTCGGCGTGACCGTGAAACGCACGAGGCCCGCAGTGGCAGTCCGGCTGCCCTTGCCGAAGACGACGGTCCCCGGACGGCACCTGTGCGCGAGCTTGATCTGAGCCGCCTTGCACCTGCCCCCACTCGCGGAGAAGGCGCCGAACCTGCCATTCGGGAAGGTGAGCAGCCAGTCGATCGCGCCCGTGTCACCAACCACGGCCGTGAACATGATCGCACCGTTCCGCGGGTTGATGAGTGGGCCGCCGCGCAGCGTGAAGCTGCCCGGAAGTGCTGTGAACGACCCGACTTTGCGTATCAGTTCCGGACCCACTGCGAAAGACTGCTCTGCCGTCATCGACGCTTCATAATTGGAATCACCAGCCTGGTAGCTATCGATGAAACACGTACCTTCCGCTACGAAGCTGACCGTCGAGCCTTCCAGGGAGCACACCAAAGGTGTCGCTGAGGAGAGCGCAACGGGGAGGCCGGATGAGGCCGTGGCCGCCACTGCATACGTAGCGCCGCCGATCGTCGCCGACACGGGCGGACTCGAGGTGAACTGGATTGACTGCGAGCCCTTGTCCACCTCGAGGGACTGCTGTATCTGGGGCGCCGAGTCATAGCTTGAATCGCCCTCCTGATTGGCGTCGATCGTGCACTTGCCGGTCGCGATGAAGCTGACCGTCGCTCCCGCTAGAGAGCACACCGAAGGCGTGGCGGAGGACAGGTCCACCGGCAGACCGGCCGATGACCTGGCCGCCGCTGCATATGCGGGCCCGCCGACTGTGGCCACTTCCGGTGGGAGCGAGGTGAATTCGATCTGTTGCGAGCCCTTGCTCACCGCAAATGACTGCTGGCCCTGCGTTGCCGGCTCATAGTTGGAGTCGCCCATCTGGTTGGCATCGATCACGCATGTGCCCGCCCCGACAAAGCTCACCGTCGAACCTTCCAGAGAGCACACCGATGGCGCCCCAGAAGCGAGGGACACCGTGAGACCCGAGCTTGCGGTCGCCGACACCACATATGTCGGACCCCCGACAGTCGCCGACGCAGGCGGTGAGCTGTCGAAGTAGATCCCCTGCGGGCCCTTTTCAACCACAAAGGACTGCTGCGCTTGGGCCGCGCCATAGCCGGCGTTGCCCCCTTGATCGGCATCGACGATGCACGTCCCCGCTCCGATAAACCGCACAAGCGATCCTTCCAGCGAGCACAGGGCGGGAGTCCCGGAGGAGAAGGATACGGGCAGCCCGACGGAAGACCTGGCCGACACTTCATAGGTATTGCCGACAACCTCTTCAGGCGCGCCCGAGGTGAATTCGATCGACTGCGAGCCCTTGCTAACCGCGAAGGACTGCTGCGCTTGGGGTGCCGCGTCGTAGGTAGAGTCGCCCACCTGGTTGGCATCGATCGTGCACGTCCCTCCCGAGATGAAGCTCACCGTCGAGTGTTCTTCCAGTGCGCACACCGCTGGAGTCCGCGTGGAGAAGGCAACTTCCAGTCCAGAGGAGGCCGTCGCGGACACCGCATAGGTGGGGCCGCCGACCGTAGCCGCATCCGGCGAGTCCGAGGTGAATTCGATCGACTGAGTTTGACTTGTTCCTGCGCCCGTGCGCTGGAATGCGCCAAGCCCATCTGGTGTGCCCACACCGGTGGGCCCGTCATAGCCAGGGCCGGCCGTGCAGATCGCCTCGCCAGAGCAGTCTGCCTGCTCTTCGAAGAGCGAGCAGCCGGAGAGCCCATCGGAACCCACGGGCTGAGAGCATGCGCCGTTGGATCCCGATTGGATGTCGTGCAGTGAGCCTGGGTCATTGATCTCGTTTTCGTAGAGGGTCCGGGCCGGGACTTCAACGCCGTCCGCTCCACCCGCGAGCGCGAAGCTGGCGGCGATCAACGGCGATGCCAGGCTTGTGCCACCGATGGGGATCCATCCAGGGGGTTTGCGTCCGCTCTTCGTGGGAGTCGAGTCATAGATCGCCACTCCGGTGTATGGGTCTGCATCAGCGGATACATCACTGATCGACCGTTTCGATCCGCATCCCACCGAGGCCCAGTTGGAGAGTGACTGCTGCCAGGGCGGAGCGGTGAAGTTTTCACTGCAACCACCGCCCCCGACGCCCGACCCTTCTTCGAGGGTGGACCCGCCGTTCCACACCGTCTCGCCCGCCCAGGCGCCTTCCGGGGTCAGGCTCAGCCGCGTGCCCCCGACAGCGATGACACGCGCGGAGGAAGCCGGAAACTCTACGTGCCCCCGCTCTTCTGGTGAGGAAGCGTCCCAGTTGAGGTAGCCATCGTCACCGGCCGCCGCGGTGACCACGACGCCCGACGGACCAAAGGGTCCACTTTCGTCTTCTTCTCCTCCCCCCCATGAGTTCGAGATCTCCATGGCGCCCAGCTTTGCGGCGGTTCCCTCAGCCGCCTTCAGGGCGTAATAGGAAGAGTTTTGGGCCTCCACCAGGACAATGCGGCAGTTCTGGCATGTTGCGTGGGCCACCTCGATGTCGAGCGATATCTCCTCCGCCCACCCGCCTTCAGCCTCCGGAAGCGGACTGGTTTGGCCTTCCTGGTTGACCTTGGCGAAACAGCCGTTCGCGGTAGTACACGAGGGCAGGTGAAATTCTTCGTCATAGACCCTCAGGTCCGCTTCGGCGGTCGGATCATCGTAGGCATCGACGAGTGCGATCGTCTGTTCTGAGGGTGCCGTGGTGGGCAGCGCATAGGCGCTGTGCAGATCCTGAGGGCGCAGGCCATAGCAGCCGCGCGCGGCCGTAGGCGGTTCACAGACTTTCTCCGCCTTGCCCGCTCGAATCGGCGCGTTGCGCGCCATGCCCAGCGGGTGGGTGTGAGCGCGCGCGGAGGCGGTCTCGGGGACCAGTTCCAACGCCAGACAGGCCGCGCGCCCTGGTGACGGGGCCGCGCATATCGAGCGCACGGAGTAGTCGGATTCGGGCAGAGGCGAGACGGTCAGGTGCTGAGCGCTCTGCGCGGCGGCAAGCCGCGGGGAAAGCCAGGGAAGCGCGAGGATCGCGAGCAATGCACCGGCCGACAGGATGCGGGCTAGGAGGCGCACCATGCAGATTGTCTCATGCGGCCCTCCAGGTCAGGTACCTCTGTCGACCGATGAACTAGCGGCTACTTTGGCTGCGGCACGATCCTGATGTACGGGCGTGGCTCCTTCCAACCGTCGGGATAGGTCTCCTTGGCCTGCTCATTGGAGACCGAGCCGGCGATGATCACGTCCTCGCCCTGTTTCCAGTTGACCGGGGTGGCCACCTTGTGCTTGGCCGTGAGCTGCAGCGAGTCGATGACGCGCAGCACCTCGTCGAAGTTGCGCCCGGTGGTCATCGGGTAGATCAGGATCAGCTTGATCTTCTTGTCTGGTCCGATTACGAACACGTTGCGGACCGTCTGGTTGTCGGCAGGAGTGCGCTCGAGCGGATCGCCTGAGGTGTCGGCCGGCAACATGCCGTACAGCTTTGAGACGTTGAAGTCGCTGTCGCCGATGATCGGGTAGTTCGGGGCCGTCCCTTGTGTCTCCTCGATGTCGCGCGCCCAGCGCTCGTGGTCGTTCGTGGCGTCTACGGAGAGGCCGATGATCTTCGTGTTCCTACGGTCGAACTCCGGCTTGGCGCTCGCCATGTAGCCAAGCTCAGTCGTGCATACCGGCGTGAAGTCCTTCGGGTGCGAGAACAGCACAGCCCAGGAGTCTCCGATCCACTCGTGGAAGCGAATCGGGCCCTCCGTCGTCTGTGCCTCGAAGTCCGGTGCCGTGTCGCCGAGTTGCAGCGCCATGAATTGTTCCTTTCTGGATCGACATTACGGGAGATCCCATGATGACACGTCAGAGCTCTCGCTCGCCGATCGCTGCAGGTAGACCCAGGCCTCCAAACCGGATGCGAGCGTCACGCAGACGCGCTCGTAATCGTCCACCTCATAGTGGTCGGCGCGTTCCAGCTCGGGAAGCGTCAGACGCATGACGCTGCCCCTCACAACAGCATCTGGATCAGAGGTTCGGCTGACGATTGGATGACGATCACTGCCGCTCTGCGCGATGACGACGGCATCTCTGATCTCCAGCCAGCTCGTTGCGTATCCGGCCAGAGCATCCTCGCGAGTTTCGAGAGCCCGCCCAAAGAGCGCCTCCTGAACCTCGGGCTGTTGGAGCGTGCCGTAGGAGAACAGGTAGATCGGCGAGTCTTCGCTCATTGCGCGCTCGAGTATGCATCAGCACCGAGCTGATTGCTGTTCTGACCAGATGGGCCACTGGCGATAGCCTTCGTTTATGGGCGAAGGTCGATCGGCGGTCAGACTGCGTCAGGCGGTGCTCGTTGCCACCGAGCTGGAGCCTGTGGAATCGGCGCTCAGAGCGAGCCTTAGCCTCGGCGAGCCGTTTCACGACCCCGGAGTTGGCTTCTTCGGGTTGGCCAATGCCGTCTTCGCGCTTGGAGACTGCTTCCTGGAGGTGGTCTCGCCGGCGCAGCCGGACACCGCGGCCGGCCGTTACCTGGCCAGGCATGGCGGGGACGGTGGCTATATGGCGATCTTCGATCTGGAGGATCTCGAGGGCGCCAGGGCACGCGCCGAGCAGTTGGGCATCCGCATCGTGTGGCAGATCGATCTGCCTGACATCTCCGGCACGCACCTGCACCCGGCTGACACGGGCGCTGCGATCGTCTCACTCGATCGATCGCAGCCCTATGGCACCTGGCGCTGGGGAGGGCCGGAGTGGACCGAGCAGATTGGCGAGGGCGCCCCAGGGCGCCTGGTTGGCATCACCCTCGCGGTTGACGACCCGGCTGGGGTCGCAGCGCGGTGGGCGCACGTCCTTGGCGTTCCGCTCTCGGATGAGCAGCAGCCGGTGTTGCAGCTTGACGGCACACAGGTGAGCTTCATCGCCGTGGAGGAGGACAGCATGCAGGGACTGGTCGAGATCGCCGTGGAGATCCCATCCGAACTGCGTGGCGGCCGGGAGACGATCGAGTTGGGCGGCGTGCGTTGGCGTCTACTCGACGCTGCTGCTTAGGCCCAAGGACGCTCCACCTCAGTTGGCGAGCGGCGCGAAGCTAGGGTCGCGGCGCTCAACGAAGCTGGCAACCCCCTCCGTGAAGTCGGGCGCACCGAAGGACTCGACCATCAGCGTGTTGGCCTCCTCGAGCGCTTCGGGCAGCGTGCGCTCGAGGTCGGCGTAGACCTGGCGCTTCATCGTCGCCATGCTCGTTGGTGAGCAGTTGACCGCAAGGACGCGCGCGTAGGCCAGCGTCTCCTCGAGCAGCGTCTGGAGTGGGAGTGCGCGATTGACCAGGCCCAGCGCGGCCGCCTCCGCCCCGAGCACAACGCGGCCGGAGAGCAGCAGATCGAGCGCATGCGCCGGCCCAACCAGCCTGGGCAGGATCCAGGAGATGCCGTGCTCGGCGACCAGGCCACGGCGCGAGAACGCCGTCGTCAGCTTGGCGTCCTCAGCGGCGAAGCGGATATCGCAGATCAGCGCCTGCACAAGGCCTATCCCGGCGCAGGGGCCGTTGATTGCCGCGATGATCGGCTTGGGAATCGACAGCGCGAATGTCTGCGGCCGCACCTCTTGGGGCAGCGTCCTCGCGTCGAAGGAGCCGTCGTCGAGCGCCTGCAGATCCTGCATGTCAGCTCCAGCGCAGAACCCCCTGCCCGCACCGGTCACCACGATGACCCTGACCTCCTCGGACGCCGCACACTCCTCGAGCATCGTGAAGTAGGCATGCTGCATCTCCGCGGTCCAAGCGTTCAGCCGATCGGGACGGTTGAGGGTCAGCACCGCCACGCCGTCCTTGATCGTTCTCAGAACCACCTCGCTCATGTCTGCTCCCCTGTCATGTCGGGACCGAGATTACCTATGGTAGGTAAGCGGCCGATGCCTAGGGTGCTCAAGTCGTTTACACGCAAGACCCATGAGCAACCGGATCAGGCTGATGGCGCCAGCTGCAGCAAATCTACAACTTAGTTGACTATCAAATAACTTGTCGATATGGTTGGCGTATGGAAGACATGGATCCCACGCCACTCGCTACACCCACTTTGATGCGATCCGCGCGCGGCGCGTACGCCAGCGCGATTCGCGCGGAGCTGCACTCGATCGGCATAGACCGCCTACCTCGCAATAGCGCCCTCATACTCGCGGGGATCGACACCACGGGTGGTCCCCGGCAGGACCTACCATCCGATCTGGGCGTCACCAAGCAGGCCGTGAGCCAGCTCATCGACACGCTCGTGAGCCGTGGCTATCTCGAGCGGAGCCCCGATCCCGACGACCGCCGCCGGATCGCCCTCGAGCTGACCGAGCTGGGCAAGCAGATTGTGGCTGCGGTGTTGCGTGGCGTGGAAGCAGTCGACGTCCAGCTGCAGGAGCGAGTCTCTGCGGAGCAGGTCGAGGCCATGCGATCGGTGCTTCTCGCCCTGTCCGAAATCAAGAGCAAAGGCATCGCAACCGGAGCCGCCCGGCGCCGGCCACCGCGACAACTCCAGCGCTTCAACCCGATATTCCCGGTTGCCGACCTTGCCGGCGCGCTCGCGCACTACTCGGCGCTCGGCTTCGACACCTTCGCGTACGCCGAGGGTGACGAGTACGGGTTCGCCGACCGCGAAGGCGCCGGCCTCCATCTGGCGCGCGACCCCAATCACGATCCCGCCCACAAAGCCGGATCTGCGTATCTCTATGTGCGCGACGCCGACGCCCTCTACGAGGAATGGAGCCAGCCCAACATCGGCGGGAGCACGCGGCCGGTCGGCCCGACGCCCTACAAGTTGCGCGAGGGCTCACACATCGACCCGGACGGGAACCTGATCCGCTTCGGGTCACCTGCGGAGTAGAGCGCGCCGCCTCGGCCGAATATGCCTCTTGAAGGACCTAAACGAGCCCACAGATGGTGCTCCGGGGCAGCCATCCAGTCTCGTGAAATTGTGTGCCCACTTGCTCCCAGCTGCCACGGCGTGTGAGTGTCCGAAGTGGCTGAGCCAGGCCCACCGAGCCCACCGGGCGACCGTGCGGGCGGTCGAGCAGGAGCGCGTGGGCCACGCACGTGCTGGCAAGCGGGGCTCGCCGCGCACCGATCGGCCCCGGGAATGGCACGAGCGCACCGTTCTCCTGAGGATGCCGACAGAGAATCGCGACCGCCACCGCCTGGTCCTCGTGAGCGCCAGATCCGAGCAGCATCACGCGAGCACGCGTACTTGCCCCCGGATTGGTGGTGGGCGCATAGCCCGCGGTCACATCCGAATCCGCGGGCGCCAGCAGATCCGCGATGCGCTCCCCAGCTGGGCAGCTGAGCGCCACACTGGCCCGTCCGCGCTGTAGCCGAGCTGTCTTCGCGACGACTGCAGTTCCCGCTGGAAGCGGCGTGCCCGCCCGCAGGGTCCCACCGGGAATCACCGGGCTCTTGATCGCCACCGGACTGGGGTCTCCCGCTTTGAACACCAACGTTCCTCCGAGTGCGGCGGCCGCCAGCGCGGCCAGCACGCCCGCTGTGCCTGCGGCGGTCTTGGCTGTGGCAGCCGTGCCGCCGGCGAGCCCGCCGAGCTTGCCTGAAACGGATCCAAGCTTGATCACCGAAGCGGCCACAGCGATCGCCGGGCCACGGTACATGGCGTGCAGGCTGCGACGCAGCGCTTTCAGCCGAGCCCGGTACGCGCGGCAGTCGGAGCAGACTACGAGGTGGCGGTGGCTCACATGCGATGCGCGCCGCCCGGTGCGGTGGGCCTTCAACAGGTCGGCCTGGACCGTTGCGCAGACGTCGCTCGCCGCCGCTCTGCGATATGCCACGAGGCTCCTGCGGGCGCGATGGACAAGGGCTCGAGTGGCTTGCGTGCTCACGTTCAGCTCGTCGGCCACCTGTGCGTAGGAGGCACCGTCGACCTCGCGGCGCACGAGCGCGTGACGCTGCTCGATCGGCAGGGTGGCAATCCCATCGAGCATCTCGCGCAGACCAGCTCGGCCTTCCACAACCACGTCTGGGCTCCTGCGGTCCACCAGTATCTGCTCCCCGCCGGGCTCATCCAGGGCGACGGTGTCCCCGCGCAGGCGGCTGAGCTCGTCCAGGCAACAGTTGCGCGTGAGCGCAAACAGCCACGGCGCCAGACGCATCTCGCGCGTATCGCGGCGCAGGCCGCGTTGCGCTCGCATCATGCCTCCTGGACGACGTCCTCGGCATGCTGGTCTCTGCCTGCCAGTAGCCGTCGCGCAAACGCCAGCAGTCGCGGACGGTAGCGGTGGACGATCTCGGTGAACGCGCGCTCCTCACCTGCGCGCAGCCGTCGCACCAGCTCGGCCTCGTCGGTGCGCGGACTGAGCAGGCTCATCAGCAGAGTGCCCCTGCCCTCATCCAGCCACTGATCTCGATCGGTCCATGCACCATCACCCACACGGGCTGGCCCGCCGCGTGCGCCAGTACCCGAACATGATCACCACGAGCCAGGATCCCGATCACGATCCCACCCGGCGTGTCGAAAACCGACGCCGGCCCGTGGCAGACCCAGCGGACTCGCACCGCTGGTGGTTTGGCCAGGACCGCAGCGGGGACGGCTGCTCGGGTCTCGACAGCAGTGGGGACAGCTGTCCGGTGCGCGGACGTCGTGGCGCCAGCCGCCTGGGCCGGTAGGCCGCCACGCAGGCGGCCAGTGTGGTAGCTGCCGAAGCCGCCACCACACTGCGCGCCGCGCTCATCATCGCCGAGTAGTCGACTTCTCGTTGGGCGTACAGTGCTTCACTTCTTGTGCTTCTTGTGCTTTTTGGGAGCGCTGCGCTTCTCGCTGGAAGGTGCCTTGTGGTGACTCGCCGTGGTGGCGCCTGGATGGGCCTTGGGCGTGACATCTTGCGCGCCCGCCGCCGGACTGAGGGTTTCGAAGGCCGTGACCGTCGAGACCTGAGTGCCAGTCTGCGAGCCGTAGGAGAAGGACACGGCAACTTCGAGTGGATAGTCGGTCGCCGCGTCGACGACCATCCTCAGCCGCCCATTTTCAGCCCCGCCGACATAGGTCTCGGCGGGCCGCCCAAGGAAGGTGGTGGAGCCCGTCGGGCGCAACCACCCGTTGGCGATCTCCAGCTTGATCTTGGCACCTTCGGTCTCCCAGGAATCCAGCGCGGGGGCGCTATGGCAGGGGAACAGTGCGTTGTTCTCGGCGACGTAGGCGGAACAGCTGGACGGGGTGCTGATGTATTCGTTGAGCAGTTCCCCGTTGTAACTGTTGGTCACGATGTTGCGATCAGCGTTCGCGCTGGCCCAGATTTCCTCGAACGCGGTCCCAGGGGGGTCTTGCCAGGGACAGTCTCGTTGCTCTGAAACGTGGTTTGGATGACCGTGTGTTGCACCTCGCCGGCCGGGACCGGGATCACCGGAAACGGCGGGCTGGATGCCACTGCCGCTGCGGGGAATGCCAGGGCAGCGACGGCGAGTGCTGCGATTGGGAGTGGTGTCTTGTATCTCATGGTCAATGCAACCGGCCCTCGGGGCCATCTGTGACGAGTTGCCCTGACGGACAGTCGGCTAATCGCTGACGCACGGGGGCAGCAACACACTCGCCCTCGCCGTGTACCTAGGGGCCGAGGCAAGCACAACCGCCAAGATCAACGGCTCCGACGGTGGACCGGCCCTGCCACAGAGCCGAGGCCCAGCAACCTCTGCTCGGCAGACGGGACCGGACACGCAAGGTTGTGAAGGCCACGGGCGCCACGGCCCGGAGAGGTGGTGGGCCGTGGCGCCCGTGGAGAAGGGTCGCCGCACAGAGGGGATGCGCGTCAACCATCCTTGGACGCCGCACCGTTGGGTAGGAGCGACAGCCAAGCTAGAGGCAACTCTGCGGACACAGCAAGCCCTCCTTGCTCTTGCTGCCCCAAACCAGCGATCGGCTAGCCCTTCCGCTTCTTGTTGTTCTTGGCCTTCTCGGCTTTGTGGTGCTTCATTTTGTGTTTTCCGGCCTTGTGCTTCTTAGTATGTTTGGTCGTCATCTTGACAGCGGAGCACCCGGTGACGCTGATTTTGGTGTTCACGTCGAGCGTGGCGCCGTTTTGGCCGACGAAGTCGCTGGGCATCTGCAGGTTTGAGGTGCAGAGGTTGCCGTTGCCGGTCAGCGCCGAGTAGGGGCCTTGGGGAAAATCGAGTTCGAAGGAGCCGATGGGGACGTCGGGGATCGATTCGAATGTCGCGCTCGTGATCCCGGTCTTGCTGATGAACGTGTTGCCATGCAGGTAGACCGTCACTCCGTAGCCTTGGAGCACGACGATCAGTTCGGGGAACTTCGCAGAACCGTTGGAGACGAAGTAGGCCGGGCCGGTGACCGGGACGGGCAGGACTGGCGTGATGGCCGTGGCGTGACCCACTGCAGATTCCGGGGGGCAGTTGGCTGGGTTGGCTTCGAATATCGCGGCCTTGCATGCCTTCTGCAAGGTCGTCAGCCTGGAGGGCAGCTGCTTTGGCAGTTCGACCTTGACGTATTTGATGTTCGACTGCGAGCTTGCTTGGTTGGCGCCGAGGTTCCCGGTCGGGTAGACGATCTTCACGTTCAGGCTCGTCCCGTCGGTCCTGGAGACCTTGGCCGGCGTTGAGACGTGCAGTTCGGGCTGGAAGGTCAGGGCCCGGCAGGAGCCCATCTGGAAGTGGCTTTCAAGGGGCGCCGTGGCGCCTTCGGTGCTGTAGGCGGTGCCCGAGAAGGACATCGGTTCGCAGTCGGTGGGGTTGAACATGAATCCGGGGCGGTCGATCACGGCGTCGATCTCGCGGATGTCGGTCGGTATGCCCTTGACCGTCCTGGGGAACGGGGTGGTCGTGATCGTCAGTTGCGCGGTCAAAGGATCCACTTCGATCTTCCCCCGCACCACTTCGGTCCCGAGGTTGAACGGGCCCGCCACGACCGGGACCGCGATCGACAGGCCAAACGGGGCGCCTTCATAGGGGCCGGTCAGGTAGATCGGGGCCGGTGGAGCGCCGGGCTCGGGGATTACGAACGGGTACGGTCCGGGGCCGGCCTCCGCGACCGTATGGCCGATCTGCGACGCTTCAGAGCACGTCCCGCTCGCCGCCTGCGGTTCGGGACACAACGGGACCTTCGCGATCATGCCCAACAGGCCCTCGGGTGTTTTGAACTGCAGCTTTTCGATCCGCTGCTGGCCGTCACCCCGCGTCAAGAGCAACGTAAAGTCGGTGTAACCACCTGCCTGGTCAGTAGTGGCACCGGCGGTCATCGTCGGGGCGAACGGCAGCGGCTGCTGGCACGCCGAGCCGCCGGGCCCGGCCGTGATCTGGAAACGACTCGATTCGAACACTTCTCCGATGAACGGGGTGCTCCATGGCGTGAAATCGACGTTCGCTTCGTAGACTCCGCAGGCCGTCGGTGTCGCCAGCGCCGCCTGCGCGCCACCGCTGAACGCCAGCTTGAATTCCGTGAAGGGGAAGTCTGGGGTGTTTTCAAACGTCGTTGTGAGCTGTCCCGTCTGCTCGTTCAAATGAACGTTGCCGACGAGCTTTAGGTTCACACCGTATCCCGAAGCCGTCATCAGCAGTTGCAGGTTTGGTGGGCTCTGTCCGAGCACGTACACGTCGCCCTTCAGCGGGCCGGGCAATAGGGGTGTCGTGACTTCGTCTTCGCCGACCCTCGACGCGGAAGGGCACGACGGCGCCCGCTCATCGTCTTCACCATTAGGTTCATCGCCCAAAGCCTCCTCGGAGGCTTGGCATGCCTGCAGACCGGTAGCCTGACCGGGATTGATCACGATGCCTGCGGGCAGCGTCACGGTCGTGTCCTTCAGATTGGGGGTCGCGAACCCTTCGGGGTTCAATCCTTGAGGCATCTTCACATCCGCCACCAATCCCGCCGGGGTATCCGCGTCAGTGGTGTCCGGAGCGATCGCGATCGACGGTGAGAACGGCTGCAAACGTTCACAACCGGTGAACCCGACATGGATGCCTTCATTGTTATGCATCAGTACGCTCGCGCGTGGTGGCACCGCGAAGTTTTCATCCACCCACGTACCAAGCATTTCTATACTGAATTCTGGCGGCGCCGCGCACGACGTCGGCAATGTCAGAAACGGTTTTTCAGACACGCCGGCCGGGCAACCAATTCCTTCAACTGGGTCAGGCTGACATTCAGGCCCCGAGCGTTCGAGATCGTGGCTTTTTTCGGCCGGCACGCCCCAGATTGTGGTGATGTTGAATAGCACGCTTCGTTGGGGGATATCACCTACGTGTGTCGTGATCCCGTTATCACCACCGGTACGTGGACCCGAATCAAGAAACACCGGTGTACCATCAAAATTGAAACCGAATTGTGCCGCCACGCCAGGAGGGGGAACCAGATTGTACACTTGCGAAGTGGGCCGAAAGCCCTGAACGTCCGAAACATTAACTCCCACCATGGTCGACGCTGGGCAATCTTCGCCGCCGTACCCGGACTCAAAATCGACACGGGTACATTGCGGTACAGCCTCAGGATCCCCCACGATGCCAGGCGGCAGGTTCACATTAATATTCCGGATATCACCACCAACGCTGTCTTCTTGTGCAGGCTGCCGGCGGTCTTTGCGTTTGCCGGGCGGCCCCGTGAGGATGTTGGATGCGCTCGCCGTGACGGGCGTCGCCCACGCGATAGACAGATCATAAGGATGAGAACCAGCCTGCGTATCAATAGTACCATCGGCGTTTGTCAGCCAAGCATCGAAGTTTGTGAACCCCGCGAGCGGTTCGTTCAAACCATACGTCAACGGGACAGACGCGTGCGTAGTGGTGAGCTCACCACCACCGGTCACACTGACCAGGTCCGTAGCGCTACCAGACGCATCGGCATTCACGCTCACCGATATCCAAACGATAACGGGGTCTAATCTGGCCGGCTGAACCGGTAGTTCGCATGTGACTATTTTAGTCCCCGCACCCGAGCATTCTTGCGTCCCTCCCAGGATGATTTCTCCACCCGTCGCCGTCAAGCCTTCCGGGAGCACGTCGGTCAGCACCGCTCCGGCGGTCCCGCTGCCAGCCCCGAGGTTCGGGGCCCAAAGTTCGATCGCTCCTTCGCCACCGGGGGGGAGATTCGTGGGGATCGCACGCCCGATCACCTCCCACCCCGGCGCGGGAGTCTCAGCGTAGGCTGGAGCGCTACACGCAAGGATACTCAACAATGCGACGATGACCGTGGCGCCAAGAGCTTGCTTCATGTCTTTCCCGGGGAGTCTCTTTGAGATACGCATGATCACTTACTCCCCTTGCCGTTGATGGACTTTCGCGCCTTCTTAGTTCTCTTATTGGCCTTGGCCTTCTTTACGCATTGATCTTTCTTCTTCACGTAGCCCTTCTTGCACTTCACGGACTCTGGCGTCGTTTTCGATTTCACGCTCGCCACGGGCGGCGGCGGCGGGAAGTTACCCACACCATCGAACGTGACGCTCGCCGGAGTCGCAAATATTGGGGGGGGCGCCGGCAAGCCCTGGCAGCCAGTGCCCGTGCACTGCGGGGGCGCGACAGGCAACGCACCATCCACCCGCGCGTCATACAACTTGGCACTTTCGTTAGCGCCTTCAGGCACCAGAGCCGCACGCGCAACGAAAAACAGGTCGCTACCGTTTGCGCTTGCGTCCACCATACTCGCCCATCCATCGACACCATCTGAGAGCAGGTACACGCAGCCGCTGGCTTCCTGACACGCGCCGCTACCGTCACGCTCCCACTCATACACATCCTCTGCACCATTCACGTCGCGCGAGACCAATGGCGCAAAGCTATTGAAGAATACTTGGTCGCCATCTTCAGAGATCCAACGATAGGTGTTCGTCAGCGTATTAGTGGCCGTGAGATTACCTCCACTTGCCTGCGGCCGACACGACGCACAGAACAAGCTCGAACCATTCGCGTCGAACACATACACCTCTTCCGATCCTTCGCCAGGATAAGAACCACCCGTCAGGTTCTCGTGAGAGGCGAACACCAAGCCCTGCCCATCCGGCGTCAACGTCGCGGTACGACCTCCAAGAGCGGCACTCCAATCACCACCATCCGCACCGGACAACGTGGAGATGAAAACAATCTTCGACGCACCGGGACCTTCCGGACTCTCATCGATATACAGGTTGTCTTCGCCGGGTACAGGTTCGTGGCCCTCCGGGTTCTTACCGTTCGTGAGCGCTTCCTGCGCTACGAAATATACGTACGCACCATCTTCGCCGGTTTCGTTCGTCCCAATCACACCCTGCACGCCGCCAGCACTACCCGCGAGCTCTTCACGCGTTTCACTTTCCACGTCAAAGCGCCACAGTATCCCTGCTTCCGTGTAGTACGCAAACCGCCCGTCGGCGCTGGCCGTCTGGAACTGCGCCGGACCCCGCGACACCTGTACAGTACGCGAACCATCCTCGCGCACGTAAATCTCCTTCGGCTGTACCAACAATTCACCCTGTTGGCTAGGCACGTATTCCACGCTCGTCCAGAAAACGCGAGAGCCATCCGTCGAGATCACATGACTGAAATCAGGCGCGGAGCGCACTCCCCCAGTGTAGGCGCCACCGAACGTCGCGTTCGGCACTACCTTCCCTTCCGGCGACACATTCACCAAACTCAAATGACCATCAACAGACATATACAACTCACCGCGATAATGGCTGACCGCTTCCAACGCCAACGCTTCTGCTTGCTTGGCATGTTTTTCTTCTCCACTGAGCTTTCCAGCTTCTTCGCGCATGACCGCTACCTGTTGCATCTGCTGCACTTCCTTTTCGACAGTGCTACTCAATTCGAGTTCTATTTCGCCGTCGCCTTCTAGTAGCGCCGCGTCAGCCTCGAAGAGCACATGGCTTGAATCCGCCGAAGAGCCCGCATACACCGGCCGTTCAGCTTCTCCATAGCCAAATGCGGCTCCCGCCCAAAGGCCGAATTCTTTCTTCGGTACGTCTGGAACTGTCGTAAAGAGCGGACGAAAATCACTTTCGGTAAACGCCCGTGCATAGAGCACCTGGACCTCAGACGATCGTTCCTGAGCGGTCTGTGGTTCCAACGGGTCTTCTGAGACTGCGAACGGCGGAGCTGTCGGTGTCCCGACGAAACCAATCGTGAGATCACTCGAGAAAGCCTGATATTCCGCCTCGAACACGGCAGGCGAGATATTCACCTGCGACCAACCGCCCTGCGGTGAACGAGTCGCCAGATACTCATTGCCCAGACCAATGCCGCTGGAACCGTTCCCCCCGATGGTCGGGTTTCCTACATACGCCACACTATCGCCATCGGCCGCCGCCCGGAAGGGCCGTTCTGAGTTCTGAGAGGACTGAGCTCCTATCTCTGCAGACGGTTCATACACGTCTCCCTCGTGATTATCAGACGGACTCACCAGTTCGTATAGCCGACCATCAGGTAGACCGGAAATACCCGGCGAATACGTCGTGAACGTCACATCATCACCATCGACCGTTCCCTTAACGTTGGTCGCGATGAACCTGCAGTGGTATTCCGTGCTTGGTTGCAGCCCACTCAACGCTACGCTCACGCTTCTCGAGACCGTGGTGCTTGCTGTGGTGGTTTCAGACCCGTACGCAGTGCTCGTCCCATACTGCACGTGGTAGGTAGTTTCAATGCCGCCAATACTGATTTCGGCGCTGACCGTCACACCAATGGAACCCAGGTTTGACACGGACTCGCCGCCGATACTCGGGGCTTCGGCCAAGGTCGTAAACGATCCGACCGAGGAGATCGACGTGCCGGCGCCGAATTCCCGTTCGGCCACCACACGAACCTCGTAGGACTTGTTCGGCAAGAGGCCACTGGCGCTCGCGGACACTTCGATAGGGCTGGCGCCGGCCGGCAGCGTTCCCTGACCGGCAGTGTTCCATTGTTCTTGGCCAGATTCGCTCAGTTCGCCGGTCGAATACTGCAGCTTGTAGATCGTTTTCAGGGTGTCCGGCGCTGTCTCCATCGGATTGACGCTGCCGTGCAGCGTCGCTTCGCTTGATCCGATGGGCGTGGTCGGCTTGGTTTCAGCGATGGGCGCAGGCAGGGCTATGGGCCCGAGGATCAACACGCAGTCGCAGCCCGCCGATGCGTAGTACTCCGCTTCGCCAGAGCTTGCCGGCGCAATGGCGCTCGCACCGGGCAGGCTCGATCCCTGACCGTCAGCGCTCACCAGGTCCCCGATGGTGTCGAACTGCAAGACCTGTTCTTCGGAGACCAGCCCTCCGTTTTCTTCGCGCAGCAGCCCACTAGAGGCCGGAGGCGTCTTCGCGACCAGAATATTGCCGAGCGTCGGTTCCAGCGCGATCGCAGTGGGAGTCGGCTGGCCAGAGAGGTACGCAGAGGCAAAGACCGCGACCACGCCGCCAGCCGAGTCGAACTTCTGCACCCGCGCATTGCCACCATCAATCGCATACACGTTCCCCGACGCGTCGACCGCAAGCTGAGTCGGAGACCCAGGCGCGAACTGACCAGGACCTGCACCGGCCACACCTGCCTGACAAGAGCTAGTGCAGACCTCGAGTTTGGAAGCACCGTCCAGAACACCCCACCCGAACGCCTTCACAAACCCGCCACCAGCGGTGAACTCATCCACACGCAAGTTGGACGGATCAGCAACCAACACATCCCCAGAGCCTTCTTCAACCGCCGGGTAGCCGATCGCTTCGCCAAACTGGCCAGCGCCGCCTCCAGCCAGTCCCGCCCGACACGAGCTAGTGCAGACCTCGAGTTTGGAAGCCCCGTCCGAGACACCCCACCCGAACGCACGGACAAACGAGCCGTCAGCTTCGAACTCGTCCACGCGATGGTTGCCCTGGTCAGTCACGTAGACGTCGCCGGTGAGCTGTTCGATCGCGATGCCCTGCGGTTCTGAGAGCTGACCCGCGCCCGAGCCAACACCGCCAAACGTCGAGACGTACGCGCCGTCGGCCGCAAAGACCTCGATGCGGTCGTTCCCGCGATCCACCACATACACATCGCCACTGGACTGCCGCACCGCCACACCGCCCGGCGAAGAGAGCTGACCCGCCCCGGAGCCAGCTTCGCCAAACGCGCCGACCACCCCGTTTGCGAACGCCGGTGTGCTCAGGGTCAGCGCGCCAGCCGCCAGCACACCGAGCGCAGCAGCGAATCTCGCGATCAGGGAGCGGCTCGGCGCAGCGTTCATCGACATGTCTCCTCCTCGAAGATGGAGGGGAAGGCCCCTCGCGTGTTTGGCGTTGCGCGCGAGGGCGCGGGAAGGCGTAGCGCGGTGCGCTTGAGGCGTAAGGGTTGGGTGCCGCGGCCATGGGTTGTGGCCGCGGCACCCTGACGAGACCGGCCCGGGGAGGGGTCCGCCGGGACCAGGGCCTCTTCGAACGCCACCACCGGAGAGGTATGGGGCAGCGACGCTCGAACAGACCCCCGCCAAGAAGTGCCCCTGACAGGCGCCAGGCAGCGCGAGCGAGAACGAGCAAAAGCCCCACGCCCAAGGGCGAGAGGCTGCGATTCAGACGGTCTGCCTAGACTGGGGCTAGGCCAGAGAGAGAGAGAGAGAGAGAGAGATGCGTCAGCGATGCTGACGCATCTAACTAACGGCATGCGAAAGCTACCAAAGCCGCGCTGCAAACCGTGCTCAGTATCGATACCCGTTCCCATGACCTCTCCATCCTCTTGAACTACACTCGCCTGCCTATCTTTACTGGCCGGCACCGAAAACCTTTGCCAAGCGGGCCCTTGAGCCCTGCTCTTGAATCGGATTCAGCGCCGACCGGCAGAAAGGTACCCAGACTTTGAAAAAAAGTCAAGCAGGAACTTTAGCGGGCTCTGAACGTCCGCGTCGCAGAGACGGGGCGGACCGCCGCGCGCAGTTCATCGACGTCGCGATCGGCCTGTTCTCAGGGCGCCCTTACGGAGAGATATCGGTCGATGAGATCGCCGCGCAGGCAGGCGTCGCCAAGAGCCTGCTCTACTACTACTTCGGCGACAAGCAAGGCCTCTACGTCGCAGCACTCCAACGCCTGGCCAGCGAGATGCAAGAAGAACTGGCTGGCGCCGCGAAGGACAGCGACGCACCGCCCATGAAGCGCCTGATGCACGGCCTGGATGCGCACCTCGCGTTCATCGAGCGCTACCCCGACGGCTACCGCGAGCTGATCGGCAGCGCCGCAAGCCACCCAGAGGTCCAAGCGATCTTCCAAGCCGGCCAGAACACGATCCGCGAGCTGATCCTCGCCAACCTGCCACCCGAGGTCCCCCTCACCCCCGCCATCACACTCGCCGTGAAGGGCTGGGCCTCCTTCGTGGACGGCGCCGAGCTCGCCTGGCTCGCCGACGGGGGCATCGACCGCGACCACGTACGCGAGCTCTGCAGCCGCGTCCTGGTCAGCGCAATCCTCGCCGCCATCGAGGTCGACAAGATCGACAAGAAAGACGCAAAGACCGGGGGGTGATCCATACGAGCCCCACAGGGCTCAAGCTGCTCAGCTGGAATGTCAACGGCATCCGCGCACGCTCCACTCGTCTGCAAGGACTGCTCGAGGACGAGCACCCGAACATCGTTTGCCTGCAAGAGACGCGCTGCCCGCAACGCCACTTCCCCTTCCAAGCCCTCCTGGAACTCGGGTACCAAGCCGAACACAACCCAGGCTACGGCAGCGGGGGCGTCGCGATTCTCGTCAGAGCCGGGCACCACATCGATGCTCGCAGTCTCGCGCTGGCCCAGCGCCACGACATCGCCGAGGGACGCTGGCTACAGGTCAATGTTGCCGGCCTTTGCTTCGCCTCGGTCTACGTGCCGACCGGCTCCCCACGCGCGGGAGCCAGCGGCGATCAGCAGAAGCTCGCGTTCCTCAAAGCTTTGGCCCGCCACGCCACAGAACCACACAGCCAGCCGCTGATCATCGCTGGAGACTTCAACGTCGCCCCCGAGGACCAAGACATCTACGAGCCCCAGTGGCTGGAAGGCTCCTACCACAGCGCCCCAGCAGAGCGCATGGCCCTACGCCAGATCCTGCACGACGGCCAGCTCCTGGACGCATACCGCCAACTGCACCCAGACGAGGACGGCTACACCTGCTGGGAGCAACGCGAAGGCCACTACCCACGCGACTACGGCCTACGCATCGACCTAACCCTCATCCACAACAGCCTCCAACCACGCCTGACAAGCTGCCAGGTCCTCCACGCCTACAGGCAAGGCAAACGACCCTCAGACCACGCCGCGCTCGCCCTCACCCTCAGTCTGGAGTGAGCGCGGCGATTTACGCACACGCCGCGACGAACGCTTACGAGGACGGGGCGTGCTCTCCTCATCGGCCTGACGCTCACGAGCCAGCTCCAGACTCGCAACCAACGCACCCATCAAATCAGGCGTGCCAAGCGCTGGCTCCGGGACCGCCTCCAAAACATCCGCCGCAGGGCTCGGCAGATCCACAATGGGTGGCTGACCCGCCACCCCGGGAACCTCTTCGCGCGACGCTTCGCTCGTCACCGGCCGATCACTCGTCACCGGCCGATCACTCGTCGCTTTGTGGTCGATCAGGTCCAGCACCGCATCGCGGTAAGTGTCCTGATGGGCCGCGATGTCAAACGGCCGCACCAACGCCTGCACCACCCGACGCGTGATATCGAGCTCCTGCTCGCTGAGCTCAACACGCTCCTGCGAGAAACGCCGCAGCGCCGTCGGCTTGCGCACTTCATCGCCAAAGCGCATCGTGCTCAACAACAGCGCATCGCCACGCGGTCTAATCGCGACCAGACGCTCACGCGAACGCAACACAATCCGCCCAATCGCCACACTCCCCGTCTCAGCCATCGCCCGATGCAACAACCGATACGGCTTAGCACCACCACTGGCCGGGACCAGATAGTAAGGGTGCTCCAGATACACAGGATCGACCTCCCCACCATCCACGAACTCCTCAATCGCGATCGAACGATCAAAAGGAGGCCTAACCGCGCTCAGCTCGGAGTCGCTGAGCACCACCCAACGCTCAGGAGCAATCTCAAAGCCACGCACGATCTCCTTGAACGACACCTCCTCCCCATCGATCGAACAGACATATTTGCTTTGGACGCGGCCAAGATCGGAGGCATGCAGCCTCTTGAAACGCACATCCTTCGGACTCAGCGCGTTATACAGCCGCACAGGCATACTGACCAAGCCAAAACTGAGCATCCCAGACCACATAGAACGAGGCACCGGCGCATCCTAACCGGGGCGAGGCCCTGAGTAAATAGAGGGTTTGCAGAGCGGTCTCGACCAGTGCGAGCGGCGGCCGGCGACACGGACAGAACTACGGGGATGGGAGAGGTTGCCTCCCGCGAAGGAGGGCATGCTGATACTCGAGCACAGGCAGACCAAGGCAAAGTCAAACGGCTTGCCCACCAGCCCTGCAACACGCCGATCTGCTCGCTTGCCGACGGCGGCTGCCGGTCGGCCGGCGCGAACGCGCGATAGTGCCCGCTGACATTCGTCCACTTTGGGGGTCGGCGACCGAGACTCCCCAGGCCAGGCGCCTAGTCTGTCCGGTGTGAGTGTCTCGCGCCAGACCGAAGCAACGAGTGATGTCGCAGTCTGCGAGGGAGTGCCGGCGGTGGTCGCCGTGCTGAGCGGGGCCGGGTCGGTCGAGCATGCGACAAGAGGCTTCGTCGACCGGTTCGACGTACACGACGGCTCATTTTCCTCGTGTCCAGACGAGATTGAGCTGATCACCGCGGGCCAGGCTGACCGCCTGACGGTGCTGCTCGAAGGTCTCGAGGCGAGCCTTGTCGCGGTAGTCGACAGAGATCGCCGGCGCATGGCCGTGCTCACGATTCCCACCGTGCACGATGCGGCGGACATCGAGCCGGTAAGTCCGCTGCTCGAGGAGCCGCTGGACGAGAGCCCCGCGATCATCTGGCTGAAGGACCTGGATGGCCGCTACCTGCGTGTGAACCGCCACTATGTCGAGCAGCTCGGGACCGATGCCGAGAGCGTGTGCGGCCACACCGATGCCGAACTCACCGCCGCTGTGTCGATAGAAGGGCTGAGACTTGAGGAGCAGGACATCCCTGCGCGGGAGCCGCTGGAGCTCGAGTACCTGATCGGCGCATTTGAAGAGCGCCCCGCGTTTGCTGCTTTGCGCTTTGCGCTACGCGACGGCGAGGGACAGCCGACGGCCACTTGCAGTGTGGCGTCACCGGTCGCAGAGGCCTCCCTGGCCCGTTCGGAGTGCGACCGGCTGATAAGGATCGATCGCTGGGGACGACTCGACGGGTTCGCGATCCGTCAGGAGCTGCTCGACGAGTGGGGGCTCACCCTCGCCGACGGAAGCTCTGGTCCACCTCTCGACCGTGACAACCGCGTCGCGGCGGCGCTCGTTGAGCGAGACGATGCACTCGCCACAGCCGCGCGGCTGGAGGAGGAGCTGTTGCAGGAGCGCGAGCAGCAGGGCAGCCTCCGCGCCGAGTCCGAACGCGCTGCCCGGCGCGCCGATGAGCTCGATGGCGCCGTTGCGGCCAAGCAGGCGCGATCCGAGGAGCTCGAGCAGTCGCTTGGGCGCGCCGAGGCCCATGTGAGTGAGCTGGAAGCCGAGCTGACGGCCGTCCGAGCGGAGCTCGAGGAGCACCTGTTGCCTGCGGAGGCGCCCGAGGCTGCCGCGCCCGCCCCGGATAGCAACGGCCCCAAGTGGGATACAGACTCGCAGCGCGCCCTCTCGGCCGCGCTTGTCGGCCTAAAGGAGTGGCGATCGGTGCTCAAGCACGCGGTTGGCACACTCGGCTCGCAGGGAGGATGGGATGCGACGATCGCGTGGTGCACCGACAAGCCGCGCGGGTCGATGAAGTGCGGCGCGATCTGGATAGGCGACCCCGCAGGCATGGCTACGTTCGAGACCCGGACCTGGCAGCACGTCAAGAATGCTGCGACCGCAGAGTTCGGTCGTGCCCGCAACCGGATGGCGACGACCTGCCTGCTCGATTTGCAGTCGGCAGAGGACCCGCTGCTGAGGGCCGCCGCGGCGGAGGGTATGGGCTCAGCGCTACTGGTGCCAGTCAGCGACGGCGGCGAGACGATCGCGATGCTCGAGCTGCTGTCACGGACAGCCACCGCGCCGCACCCGGAGCTGATGGTCTCGCTTGACGCGATCGGCCTTCAACTCGGCGCAATCGCACAGGTCCTCACGCTCGCGGACGTGCCCCGGTGGCGGATGGGGCGTATCTGAGCAACCAGCCTGCGTGATCTTCGCTCCGCAACAGAGCCGTTCGACCGGGGGAGCGAGCTAATGTAGGTACTCGATGATGACCACAATCGAGCCCATGACGGCACGGGGAGCCCACTACACGGCGCTGCTTGAGACGATCGACCACCAGGGTCAAGCAAAGCTGAACGCGAAGGAGCGAGAGCAGCTGCTTGCAACCGCCGACGCGCTGCTGTTCGGCGAGCCCGAGAGCAAACAGTTGCTCCGAACGACCGAAGGGCTGATCGAATCCCTGGAGACGAGCGGGCGCTGGTCAGACGAGCGCTGTGATGAACTGCGCGAACATCTGTATGGCTGCGATGCTCCCACCGCGGCGGGCTGAGGCCGCGCCGCTTTAGGCCCCACCTGAGGCCGATGGCACCGGCCGTCCAAACACCCAGGGCGATTCGCGCGGTGGTCAGCGGGACCGTCCAGGGGGTCGGCTTTCGACAGGCAACTCAACGCCGAGCGCGCGAGCTCGGCGTCCTGGGCTGGGTGCGTAACACAAACGAGGGTGCCCTGGCACTACACGCCGAGGGGGACTCAACGGCTATCGAGGCTCTCCTCGCCTTCCTGCGCGACGGCCCAGCAAGCGCCACAGTCGCGGATGTGAGCGTGGACGACGCTGTGGTCGAAGGGCACGAGCAGTTCGCGATCCGCGACGTGCGCGCCGGAGCCTTTGTCGTGCAGGAGCACGCGGCCACTGCGCACCACTTCGACCTGCGCCTGGAGGTGGACGGCGTCATGCGATCCTGGGCGCTGCCGAAGGGCCCATCGCTGGACCCGGCCGCCAAGCGTCTTGCCGTCCAGGTCGCCGACCACGGGATCGACCACAACGCCTTCGAAGGCCCAACCGATCGCGGCGGCGTGGTGGTCTGGGACCGCGGTGACTACGAGCAGGGCGGCCGCGTGGCCTGGCCCGAGGCGCTGGAACGCGGTCACGGCGTCTTTGTCCTGCACGGCGAGAAGCTCCGTGGTGGCTTCGTTTTGCAACGGACGCGGCCAGGGCGCAAGCCGCAATGGTTGTTGGTCAAGCGGCGCGACGATGAGGCGCGCCCAGGCTCTGACATAGTCGCCGAACAACCAAGATCGGTGCTCAGCGGCCGCACGCTAGACGAGGTGCTGCACGAGGGAAGTTGAGCGAACGGACTGACGGCCTGCGCCCTTGCCTACCCTCCCAGCCCATCCTGAGCCAGCCCGAACGGACTCCCCTCAGAGTCCTTGCAGATCGCCCACCTCTCCCCCGGGTGCACCACGCTCCCACCCAGCGCCGCCACGCGCTCAAGCGTCGCGGCGATATCGCTCACCTCGAAGTAGGGCAACGAGAACGAATCGCCAGGCCCACGCCCACGCGCATGAACACCCACCACAGGCGCGCCAGAGCCTGTCTGCCAACCCTCTCCCTCCCCATCCGCACGCTCCCTCAGCTCCACCCCAAGAAGCTCCGTCCAGAAGGACCGGGCACGCTGCAGATCATCAGCGGGAAACTCGATGATTGATAGCGAGGGTCGCGTCACTGACCCAACGATACGCCGTTACGGTCTGAGGCAGAGAGACATGCAATCGCAAAACGAACAGCTCACGTTCTCACCCTCGACCTGCAGCATGTGCTACTCACGCTCGCGCCCCTGCGCCAGAGTCGAGTGCGTTGACGACACGTGCGTGCAGGTTTACAACCTCCTCAGGCGTGTACACCAGGTCGCGCCTTACGAGATGGGCAGCAAGCATCCGAGCTGGCAATACAAGCACCCCGCGTCGTCTCGACACCGCCGCCCCCAGAATGTATGCATCGCTCAAAACCAGGAGTCCGTCAACCGGCACACCGACGAGCCGTTCGAGCATCTTGCGCTCGGCATAAGCCTGCTTGAGCCAGGTTTCGCTCACGTGCTTGTCCGAGACCTTGCCTGCATAGCTCTTGGTCTCGATCGTTAGGAGGCCGCCTGGTCCTATAGCGATGTGATCGATGTTGCCCCGTCCAGTCCATACATCGTGGATGGTCAACCAGCCCTGCGAGACCTGACGGTCAAGTATCGCCCCGACCTTCTCCTCCCCTCGCACGCCACGGTGTCGCCGGTCAAGCCCTGGAGTCACAAGGCGATCCACAAGGAGCACTGCCACGATGCCCGCGACAGCGATAAGGGCAGCGGGCAAGCCGCGAATGCCCACAGCAAGGGCAAGCAGCCCAGACATACTTACCGCGATCAACGCGGCAACTGACCGCCTCACGTTGCGCCGCAGGATGAAGCGTCCATATTGAGCCGGCCTGCGTGTTGCCGCCGCACCAGACCTCGTGTCAAATGCCATGGGGCATAATCGACCGGGCAGCACCTGGGCTTGACAGCCGCGCCAGTGCAAGTTCCGCATACGCTGGACCAGAGTGGTTCAAATTAGACGCGCCGCTGGCTACCAAGACGTAGGCGAACTGCTCGCAACTCTCGGCTGACGCGGCGCGAACCGCGGCGGCAGGCTCCGTGCGGCTCACCGTCGAATTAGACGCTCATGGGAGACCGGGAAGCGCAGATGGCTAAGCGTTTCGAGGTGCCGATGCTCATAGCCTCTGGGCTCGTCGTCCCCGTGATTATCCTGCAGGCGTCGAGCATCCCGTCCTCCGTTCGCGTCGTAGTGGATGTCATCAACGTCGTGATCTGGCTGGCGTTCCTAGCGGAGACAGTCGCGATGCTCTGGGTCGTTTCCGATCGGCCTAGCTGGCTGATCAAGCATCCCCTTGAGGTCGCAATCGTGTTGTTCACCGGCCCGTTTCTGCCCGCGAGCCTGCAGGCACTACGCATCCTGCGTGTCTTTCGGGTGCTGCGCGTTCTGCGCCTCGTGCCATCAGCGCGCCGCGTCTTCAGCCTCGACGGTGTGCGGATCGCCGCGGCCCTTACGATGCTGGTAGTGCTCGGCGGAGGAGCAGCCTTCCAAACCCTTGAAAACAACCGCAACGGTCTTCACGTTTCGCTCTGGGACGGCGTATGGTGGGCAGTCTCAACCGTGACAACGGTCGGGCTATGGCGATATCTACCCCCACACGACTGGCGGGCGGATCGTCGCGATCATCGTCATGTTCGCTGGCATCGGGTTCGTCGCGCTGATCACGGGCGCAGCAGCCCAACGCTTCCTCACCCCACAGGTTGAGGCGCTCGGCGCCGGCGAGCAGCAGATCCAAGCCGAGGTCGCCGCGAGCGACGCCGACCTACTAGGTGAGCTTCGACAAATCGCCCGCCGAATCGAGGAGATCGAGCAACGCCTTGCGTCACGCTAGACAACGCAACTTGGCGTTGGTTGGTCTCATCCATGTCCAGGCAAGCGATGGAAAGGCGTCGTAGGACGGCCCTAAGATCCAAAGGGAACCTTCATTACAGCCAATCCTTCAGTAAGGAGGCCGCTGAGTTCGCAGACGGTATAATCCTGCGAGACCATTTGTTTCCTGTGGGCCCTTTTGGCGATGTCCCTCTAGCCTAAAGTCCCGATTTGCATGATCTGCTTGTAAGTCGGGGAGACAGGCGTCGAGGCCGACGAACACGGGCTCTATGGCTGCGCATGGGCGGGTTCGTGGGCGGTGTCTGCGACTTATCGCCCGGCGTTGGCGAGGCTCCCGCCAACACCGCCGACCAAGGCCACAGGCGACGGCCATGATCGCCACCCTTGCGGAGCGTGATGAGCGTCGCGACCTCTTGCGGAGACGTTTCCGCCAGCAGCAGCGCACGGGCCACCGATGCCCTGGAGTAGCGACGATGGGCACCGGCCCGATGCGACGGGATCAGGTCTTCGTTGCTCCAGTGACGTAGCTGGCCCTCGCTCGCTCCGGTCAGAAGATGAAGCCGGCCGATCGTCAGCGGTATCGAACACCCTCCGCGAGGGCCGGGTGCGTACTGGGGGAGGCGACCCACGCTTGCTGCTCAGCGGACAGCTCGGCATACACGGCGTCCTCCCATGCCCGCTCCGCCTCAAGTGCGTCAGCTTAAAAGCCATCCAACTCCGGCGAAGGCTCCTTCGTTGCATCGCGCTCAGCCATCGGAGAGGCCAGCAACCGGCGCTAGTGCCCGACCGTCTTTTCGACGGATGGGGGCTTAACTTGGGCGTTCCCGTCGGACGCAATCAGAAGGCTCGCGATCGTGACGACCGCCGAGACGAGCCCGATGATCGCAATCACCTCGACGGCGAGACGCTTAGAGACAACGCGCAGCGCCAAATAGATGGCGACTGCCATGACGGCGATCGTCGCAACATCACCTACCGTGCCCGAGATCGTCGAGGTCGCGATGAGCGACGCACCAGCTGCATCGATTGCCGCACAACCGAGAACCGCAACAGCGTTACGATTTCGACGACGGCGCTTTTCGCGGTCCGCTTTCCTTTCGGCCTGTGTGTCATCAAGGCGCTTCTTGACATCCTTTACCTCGCTGCGCAGAGCCTCGGACTCCTGATCGTGGCTGCCGCGGACGGTCTCTAGTTCGGTCACGTTGCGCTGGGCATCGGCAAAGGCGCGATCCCGCTCGATCCTCAGACGATCTACCTCCATCTCCGCCGCAAGTCTGTCGGCTCGGGCGCCGTCCCGGACACGTTCTGCGTCGGTAATCCGCTGTGCGGCAGAGTCAAGCTGAGCTTGAAGCTCCGCGGCCTTGGCTGTGATGGCCTCCTCGATCATCTGTTGGATAACGACAGGATCGGTCTCCTCACCGATCTTTGTCGCCATTGCCTTGTCATTGACCACCGCGATGGCGACGGCAGGCGGCACGTCCCTGAGCGAGTCAATTGATCGCGTGATCCGCTCTAGGGCTGCTAGCTGAGCCTCGCCCCCAAGCGCGGACCGATACCCGACAAACGGAGAGGCGAGCAGTGCGGCGACCATCTCATTCAGGTCAGTCGTTCGCGGCACCATCGCGCGCAGGAGCTGAGCCTCCGTCGATGAGAGAATGCAGAAAGGGAAGCTCGGTCGGGATCCACCATCGATCCCGAGACGCGCGTAGGTAGGCAGTCGTGTGCTCTCGGTCACAAACCAATAGCGAACGTCTGTGTACCCCGCCGGCGGCTTGTTTTTGCCCCGAAGGTGCTCAATGAGCATCCGCATCTTTGCCTTGTGCTCGATGACGACGCGTGGGCGATTGCCCGGCCCGTACATCCCCTCCAGTGGAGACGAGTAGTCGCGGATCCCAAAGGTATCCGCTTCGATCTCAGGCACTCCCTCGGGATACTCCTCAATTCCGAGGCCTTCCAAGAAGCGTTCAAAGTGCGCGAACTTCCCAAAGAACGACTCGGCCTCCTCGCCGGACTCGCTCGCTGCGCGCCAGTACGCAGCCTCGAAGCCCTTCTCTCCTGTGACTTGGGCCATGACTGCCGCAACCTTTCGAAACTGCGCGTAGCGTTCCACGTCTTGGCGATTGCTTCTGATGCTCGTCCGCAGCTCGTCTGCTGTCCAGGGCGAGATACGAAGGGTCACGCCGAGCTCTCTGCAGAGGTCAAGGAACCGGCGCGCGGCGAATGCCTCCTTCGCGCTCCCAACGCCCAGCACCGAGTACAGGAAGTTGGTGTCTAGGTAAAGCGTGACCTTGCTCGCCTCGGCACGCGCTAGTTCTTCCACGCGGGGGTCCAGCGTCATAACGGTGAGGTAAAAGCCTGTATTGAGCAGGCGGCCGAGGTACTCACTTTGCGCCTCGGTGGGATTACGCACTAGCAGCCTGAACGCGGCCGCCCTCTTATGTGCCAGTTCCTCGTCGCATGGCGGCAGGAACCCGAGATCGATCGTTTCGATCGCCGCGATCAAGGCCGGAGCCTTCGGGTGAGCCGGGTAGAGCAGAAGACTTGTCTCAGCACCATGCGTGGCGACCACGCGGTCGAGCCACGGGCCGATTTGGTTCTTAAGGGTCGAGATGTCCTCGTCAGACATCGTTGGGAAAGAGCGGCGAATCGCGACCTCCCACTCGACGAATGCGGTCTCGCGAGCCTCTTCCCAAGCGATCCGCTCGCTGTCCAGCGACGCGCCAGCATCCTCCGTCAGCTCGATCCCTCCGCCGACCTTGATCGCTCGCCCGTCAGCTACGAGCCTTTCACGGGCTTCTCGCACCTCCTCCAGCTCTAGCTCGATGCAAAAGCGCTGCTCGACGAATTTGCGGCACTCCTCTAGGTTCGCGAACTGCCCGCCGTCGGTTTGACAGGCGGCAGCAACAAGGTCATCGTGTGCGGCGTGCATATCAGCCGACCCGCCCTCGAAAGGTCGGTACTGAGCGAGCAGATGGACTGCCTGAGGATCTAGTGCTGTGTCTCGGTTTTAGGTGGTGATTGTTTTGAGTGTGACGCGTCCGCGGCGTACCTTGGTGAGGATTGCCTCTGCTGTGGCGGTCCACACGAATGGCTCGGGGCTCTGGTTGTTCACGTTGAGGTAGGTGTCGATCGCGGCGATGAGTTCGGGGACGCTGTGAAAGACACCGCGACGGATCGCCTTGTCGGTGAGCTTCCCAAACCAGCGCTCCACGAGATTCAGCCACGAGCTCGAAGTGGGCGTAAAGTGCAGGTGAAAGCGTGGGTGCTTGTCGAGCCACTTCTTCACGTTTTCGTGTTTGTGGGTGCAGTAGTTGTCGAGGATCAGGTGGACCTGCAGGCCCTTGGGGACCTCCCGGTCGATCGTTCGCAGGAACTTCAGGAACTCTGTGTGACGGTGGCGAGGCAAGCACTCACCGATTACGGTTCCGGTTAGGACGTCTAACGCGGCGAACAGGGTCGTGGTGCCGTGACGCTTGTAGTCGTGGGTCATGGTGCCCGCCCTGCCCTTCTTCATCGGCAGACTCGCCTGCGTACGGTCCAATGCCTGGATCTGGCTCTTTTCGTCCATGCTCAGGACGATCGCCTTCTCCGGCGGGTTCAAATACAAGCCGACGACATCGACGAGCTTCTCCTCAAAACGCTTGTCGTTTGACAGCTTGAACGTCTTCACCCGGTGGGGCTTCAGTCCCCTCGCGGCCCAGATCCGCTGCACCGTCGCCGGACTGACACCCTGCGCCTTGGCCATCGAGCGACACGACCAGTGAGTCTCCCCAGGTGGCTTCTCGTGCAACGTCGCTGCCACGATCGCCTCCACCTTCTCAGACGGGATCGACGGCTTGCGACCCCGCCCCGGACGGACCCCACCAAACGCCGTCAACCCATCCTCAGCAAACCGTCCACGCCACGCCTTCACACTGGCCGGCGAAACCTCCACCGTCGCCGCGATCTGAGTATTCGCGACCCCATCAGCCGCGAGCAACAACGCACGCGCCCGCTGCACATCACGATATGCCGCGACATGAGACCTCGCTACCCCCTCCAGGATGTCCCGCTGACTGTTCGTGACGGGCAACGCTGTCGTAGCCGGACGCATACGACACCCTACCACAAACACCAACTATTTGCGAGACACTACACTAGCGTGTTGAAGTCCATTTCGCGTTACCCAAAATTTGGGCCTGTCAAATTTACTGGCGGGTCCGGACGCCAGTGCCGGCTCGATCTACGGCACGTCTCGACCAGCCGGGCTACGCGTCGCAAGCGACTTCAGGGGGCTGGCTGGCGTGGCGCCGAGTGCCCCGACCCGCGCGGGATCGAATCGACCTTACTTTTCTCGCCCCAACCGGCAATGTAGGGGACGCTCGACCCCGAGGTGTCGAGTCCGGCTGAGCTCCACCGGCTGAATGTGTCGCGGCCACACGAAGTGTTGCGACCAGGATTCGCGCAAGCGGGCTCAAGCCGCGATCACTGAGGATATCGACTCTGCCTCCGAGCAGGTCGCCCAAGTCTTGCCACACGCCCTACCGGTCTACGGCCGAATCAGCGAGCCGCGACGAGTATCGACCCGCCCGCGTACACATGCGCTGGCGCTCCCTTGAAGGACTTGCGAACCAGCGTCGGCTCTTGGCCGACCGGAACAACGTCAAACGCAAACTCGATGCCGGTCGTCGCTGCGATCTTCACCAGAGTCTCGATCTGGGGGTTCTTCTCGCCGGACTCAAGCTCGACCACGCGCGGCTGGCTCACACTGAGCCGCTTAGCCAACTCACGCTGCGACAACTCGTTTTCGGAGCGGTAGGCGATCAGCCGGGCAGCGACCGTGCGCGCGAGCGCCAGGCGCTCCCATTCGGCGGCAAACTCCGGGTCGACCTCCAGAGCAGCGGCCAGCACCTCGTCGGCAGTCTTGATGCCCTTCGGCCAGTGGCTCGGTATCTCGGTCATGACTACATGATAGGTCATGGCTTATCGACTTTCAATGGCCTGCCGTATCGGTCGGCGCGGATCTCCGCACGTTCGATCAGCGTCGCGAAGTTCTTGTGCCGATCGATGGCGAGGATCGCGTAGAAGTCGCCGGCGCGGCGATAGATGGCTCGCCAATCGCTTTGCCCCTGCCTCGGACGCAGCTCGCGCAGCGCTGCGGCGCGACTTGCCCTCAGCGGCTTCATATGCGGCGGCCCGAGATGCTCGCCGAGTTCGCCCAACTTCCGGACCGCATTGAGCAACGCGCGATGCTCCTCCTTCGACTTCATTGTGAGTAGCTCCACGACCGCATCGGGGTCGTAGATGACGCTGTACCGCATGGCGCTCGATCGCGTCATCGAAGCAACGTATCTGCGTCTTGGGACGGCATTCCAGCCTCGACACTGAGTTGCATCTGCGTGAAGCTCGCCGTCCGCTGGTAGGCAGCCGCCACGCGATCGAGAGCGCGGTCACGGTCGCGGTGCCCATAGAGCTTGCGGACCAGCTCGCCGCCGTCGGTATGCCCGAGCGCGATCGCCACGTCCTCGGAGGGCAGGTCGAGCACATTGACCATGTACCAGCCGGCGAAGTGCCTCGTGGCGAGGTAGAGGCTCCCCTCCCACCCAGCGGCCGCTCTTACGGCCTTCCAGTGGTAAGCGCGGGCCGAGGCGGTCCAGTGGCTGCCACGGATCGGTGCGAAGCAGAACTCGCCTTCGACCGGTAGCGAGAGGATCGCCTCACGGGCGGGCTCGGTCAGTGGTGCCTCCCGGGTCTGGCCGTTCTTCGGTGAGGTGAACGTCCGGGCCGTCGCGCCGAACTGCTCCACAACTCGGATGCGGGCGCGAGGGAGATCGACGTTGACCCAGCGCAGCGCGTCCAGCTCCCCCGGCCGTATACCCGTGAACGCTGCGACCTGGAGCCACGCCGCGAACGAAGGACTCGCTAGCTCGCGTGCGCAACCGATCAGCTTCCAGACCTGCTCCTCGCTTGGGGGCTGCTGATCGCGGCGACCAGGGCCACGCGATATTCCGAGCCGTGCAAACGGGTTTTCGCGAACCAGCCGGCCACCCTTCGCCGAGGCGGCGTCGTTGAACATCGCGCGCAGCGCCGGGATCGTGCCGTTGCGCCTGCCGCCTGCAAGCCATTCCGCGACCACGGTGTCGTCGATCGCGTCCATCTTTCGGGCGCCGTAGCGATCGACGAACGCGCGGGTGCGCTCGCGATTGTGGATGTTCGTGGACGCCTTCGGCCGTGCGAATAGCGGATCGGCCGTCCATCGCTCCCAGAATCCACTGAGCGTCCCGCCGTCCATGCGGACATCGCCGAGACACGCTCGCGCCTGCTCACGCGCCCGCTTGGCCTCGGACTTCGTTGCAAACGTCCCAGGACCGCCCAGGACACGTGACACGCTCACGTTCCTCCCGAGCGATGGGTCATAGACCTGCGCTCGCCAACGACCCGATGGCAGCTTCGAGAGGCTCACGCCGCCCTCCCCCGCTCCGCCGCCCAACCAATCGCGACCGACGCCCTGAACCGGCGCGTGCGCCGGCCCCACGTGACTGACGGCATACCATCGGCCACCATGCGATCGACCGTCGCCACGCTCACGCCCATCAGACGCGCCAGCTCATAGCGCGACACGTAAGGCTCCACGGTGCGTGACGACGGCCACACGCCAGCCCGATCGAGTATGGGATTGTTGCTGCCCATACCCTTGATGACCCTCAGCGGGCCAAACCGGCCAACGAATTTCCGTACATCAACCACACGGACCGCGCAGACGCCGATCAAACCAGCGTGTCCGTCCCGTCAGAATCCGCGTCCAACCAGAGCCGGGTGTTGCGTCGACCAGCACGGCGAGCTTCGCGCCGCTGACGCTCACGTGGGTCGAGCGCCAAATCGACCGGACTGACGTGATCGTCGATGTCCGCCCGATCGTCGTCGGGCTCCACCCACTCGTGCAGGCAGTAGGTGGCTGATCCGAGTAGTCGCGCAGAGCGTTGAAGCCGCTCAGCCAGCTCGAACCACGAATCGGAGCCTGGAGTGTCGCTGAGTAGCGCGCTTGCCTCGGTGAGCGCATCGTGCATCGTGGTGCGGAACCGCTCTATCTCTTGCTCGGCGAGCGTGCGGGCATTGCGCCACTGGCAGTGCTGAGGGGACTCCGGGAGTTCCACCCGGCCGGCGCCTTGCAGCCGTCTACGACCGCTTGGGGCGAGCGCCCATGTGTCCACGCCGTGCGCGCGGCGCTGCTCTATCGAGCCGTCCTGCACGAGCGCCTGGAGCTGGGCGCGTACGCGCCGCGAGCGCCGTGGGATGCCCAGGTGCTCGAAGATCAACCAGACCGGTACACCGGGTCGGCCTCTGTGGCGTTCCGCACGGTCGATCGCGGCCAGAACGGTCACGTCGGGGATCTCGTTAGTGCTCATCGGTTCCTCCTTGTCGTCGGAGGCTCCGGGAGGACTGCTCGGGGCGAGAAGGCACCCCTCGCGCCGCTAGTAGGGTGCCCATGCGCCGGGAGTTCAGGCTCTCGGTGCCACGCCCCCGGCAGCTCCAACTGCGCGGGGGCACTTTGATGTGTGCGACGACCCTAGCACGAGAACCAGACCATAAATACCCTGGCGCTAAGCATGGCGCCCCGTGAGTGTTCCCGCCATGCCTCGCAACCCAGAACCAACCGCCGAGCAGGACCAGCTCATCCTCGGGCACGCCCTCCGCTCACTCCGAAAGCGGGCCGGGATGACCCAGGAACAGGTCGCCGAGCGGCTCGGGGTAGACCCCACCTTCATCGGCCGCCTCGAGCGCGGCCAACGCGGCGCACACTGGCGCACCATCCGCCGCATCCTCGCAGCCGTCGACGCCAGCATCGGCGACTTCGCCAACGAGATCGACGCCGCCGAGCGCTCACGCCGTCGCAGCTAGAGCCCGGCCCGACTTCAACACTGCGCCCGACCCTCGGAATGCAGAACGAGATTCTTCGGCGCGTTTCAGGCGGTTGGTAGATCGCGGCCATGCGACGACCTCAGAGGAGACCCGTTGATGCCCCTGGCTGCGGTTTTGACGAAACCTTGCAACGATCCCGTCCGGATGAAGTTCGCTTCGATTCATATAACCGGCTTTAAGCGCTTCGCCGATCCAGCGGTCCTTCGCGTTCGCGGCAAGACGCTCGCGCTGCTAGGCCATAACGAGTCGGGCAAGACATCGCTGCTCGACGCCCTCGCACATCTGAGTCGCGAGGGGTTCGCGGCAGCGACCGAATTCACGGATCGCGCTACCCGACCAGGCAACCAGACTGTCCTTTCGGCACGCTTCGTGATCGAGGAGGCAGATGTCATCGCAGTCCATGCAGCGCTTGAGGACCGCGCCTACGTCGGGGCTATTCGCGCAGGCGACTTGTGGGGGATCTCTAAGCGAGCCAACGGCCGTCGATACCTCGGCGACCTACCGGGCCTTGTCCTTGTTCGGGACGTCTCGGTGCGAGAGCGACTCGTGTCCGAGCTTGCCACTGTGGAAGGTGACGGCTGGGAATCCCTGCCGTTGGACACCTACAACGAGGACCAGCAAAAAACAGTCCAGACCGCTATCGCGGCGACGAAGCAAGCGCTAGAAGAGCATAAAGAGACCGATCCTCTCCCTGACGACGCTCTCGCGCAACTCGCGAGCTTGCTAGGCGAGCTCGTTGCATGGAGCGAGACCGCCGGCAACCACCCCGCGCTCGACGCGATCCGAAGGAGCGTGTCTCAGGTAGAGGCGAACGAACGGGCCGACAGCCCATCGCGGGTCGCCGAGCTGACTCTCTTCGCTCGTATACCGAAATTCATTGTCTTCGACGAGGACGCGAGACAACTACCCAGCTTCACCGCGTTTACTGAGGACCCGGCGGCAGGACTGACGAATTTGCTCGCGGCTGGCGGCACGACCTTCGCAGAGCTGTCGAGTCTCGCTGGCCAGGACGACTCCCGCGAGGCGCTTAGCGAGCAAGAACTACAAATCAATCGCCGGCTTGAGCTGCTGTTTCGTGACTGGAGCCAGCGCGAGGTTACGCCAGCCATTCGCGTCGACGCATCGGGTATTCAAGTTGTCGGCCGCGATCGAAACTCACCACTCCTCGATTCGCCGCTGGCGCAGCGCAGCGAGGGCATGCGGATGTTTGCGGCGCTGGCCGCCTTTCTTCACGCCAGAGATGAGTCATGGTCTAGCGAGCCCGTTCTACTCGTTGACGAGGCCGAGCTGCATCTCCACTATGACGCGCAGGCTGATCTCATACGAGTATTCGACCGGCAACGAATTGCCCAATGTGTCGTTTACACGACGCACTCAGTTGGCTGCCTGCCCGAGGATCTCGGCCTGGGTATCGTCGTGATCGAGGAATGCGGCGAGGAGCGGAGTCGTATCTCGCAATCCTTCTGGACACGCGGTCCTGGGCTAAGGCCCGTGATGCTCGCTCTGGGTGCAACGGCCTTGTCCTTCACGCCAGCTCGGCGTGTGGTGATCGGTGAGGGAGCCCACGAGGCCATTTTGCTTCCGACCCTGCTCAGACAGGTGCGGGAGAACCAACCCCTGAACGACCCGCTTGGATTTCAGATCGTGGGCGGCTTGGCAGGAATACCACCCGCCGCTGCGACATCTCTCGAGGAGGAGGCCGGTACCGTGATCTACATCGTCGATAACGACGACGGGGGTCGTGCTGCCGCAAAAACGCTTCCCAAAGTAGTACGCGACAGCGGACGAGTCTTTACGCTCGGAGAGGGAACGGATGCCAGCTGCATTGAGGACTTTGTGTCGGCTGAGATCCTCGTCAAAGCGCTCGACGACGTGCTGAAGTCCGACGGGAAGCCAGCCGCGAACAAGATGCCATCTGACGTACCAGCCAGTGGAAGGGCTGCTTGGCTAAGCGGAGCTCTTGGGGAGAGAGGAATCGTAGGCGGGCGGACTCGCATCGCCCAGACATCGGTCATAGCGGGCGCTGAGAGCGGGCTGATCGAGCCGTCTAGGCTTGAGGCAGTTCAAGCTCTTCTGGCAGCGGTAGAAGCGATTTTCCCCGCCGTGCCTTGAGGAATCTCTATATCGGTCGCACCCAAACTTCCGCGGCAACTCGCAACCACATTCACTTGGCGAGAGTCACAACGATCGCGGCTGCTGCTACGACGAGCGTGAGGACGGCGACAGAGAACAACAACCTGTTCAGCCGATACTGCTGCTCTTCGCGTTCGGCCGATCGTCGATCTCGCGCCTCCGCAGCCGCAGCGGCTTCGCGTACGAGCTCGCGCATCTGAGTCGCTGCAGCGTCTAGCCGGGAGGCAGTCCGCGCTTGCGCGCCCCTAATGAGTGTGCGCGACGCCATGAGCCCGGCCGCAGACAGATACGTTCTCCAGTCTTCCTTCACATCTTCGCCCCTGATCGCGCGGACAATCAGGTTCCCCCATGCGAGAAAAGCGGCCCACTCCATCGCAGCCGGGAACATCCCGAACCACCAGTCGAACGCGTCCGTAGCCTTGAAGGGGTAGAGGAGACGCCTGTCCACCGGCCCACGATATGTTGGGGCGCGGATGCTTCGGCACCTCAGCGCAGCGTCGCGACATACGCGGCGTGAAGCAGCAACAGTTCCGCCCAACCGCCCACGCCCCTCACGCGTGGGCGGTCTCATGGGCGGTCGCGCCCGAAACGGCCCCCAGCGGCGAACGAGCGAGCGGCACCCGCACTCCGCGAATCCCCGATCCCAGAGCCGATTCCCGCGCCTCCAGCAACCCCCAGCGCCCACCAGCATCCAACGAGACTCGTATCGGTGTGGAGCGCTCCCCGGCCGTATTGACAGTTCAGGCCGCGGTATTTTGTAGTGGTTCTTGCGCGTCGTCCCAAGTCTGACGGACTTCGGCCGGCGTGCGGTAGTTGAGCCGGCTGTGAGGCCGGTCGTGATAGTGGTCGATGTAGGCGGCGATCACCTCCCTGGCCTGCTCGAGGGTCTCGAACTCGTGGCGCCAGACGCAGCGTTCCTTCAGGTAGCGGAACCAGCTCTCGATGAACGCCTGGCTCTCGGGGTCACGGTAGCCGCCGCGGCGGTGGCGGACGCCGAGCCCGGAGATCACCAGCCGCGTCGCGCGGGCGGTGAACGCCGAGCCGTTGTCTGTGCCCAGGGTGAGTGTGCCGGGCATGATGCCCTGCTCGAGCACGGCCCCTTCGATGACCGCGATCGCCTCGACGGCGCGGCAGCGCAGGCTGAGCTCCCAACCGACGATCTCTCGCGTGCAGCAGTCGATCATCGCGTTCAGATAGACCCAGCCGTGCTCGGCGACCCAGATCGAGGTCATATCCAGATGCCATAGCTGGCCGGGCCGCTCGACCTTGAAGAACCCGGGACGCCGGCGATGCGGCTCGTGCGAACGGCGCTGGATCAGCTTGCGCTCGCGCATCACCCGCAGCACGCGCTTGCGGTTCACCGCCCGGTGAAGCTTGCGCTGCACCCAGGCAGTGACGATCCGGTAGCCGTCGGTTGGGTTCTGCTCGGCGACTTCGACGATCGCCCGTTCGACCTCGTTGACCGGTGCCCGCCGCGACGCATCCGGCGCCCGCCGCGGACGCGGGACACGGTAGACAGCCTGGCGGCTGATCTGAAGGATGCGCGCCACGACCGCCGGGCGATGCCCGGCAGCGACGAGCTCACGGGCGTAGGCGACGCGCAACGTCACTCCCACGTCCGGAACCCGTTTCCCAGGATCTCGAGCTCATAGGTCTTGCGACCCAGCGTCCGCTCCAAGTCGCGCACGCGCTTGCGCAGCTCCACGAGCTCGGTGCGCTCCTCCTTGCCCGCCAGGCGCTCGGAGCCGCCCTCCAGCAGCTTCTCGCGCCACGTATAGAACAGGTTCTCCGAAATCTGGTGCTCCCGGCAGACCTCGGCGACCGAGCGGTCACCGCGCAACCCGGCAAGCACGATCTCGAGCTTCTGCTGGACCGTCCAGCTGCGGTACTGCTTCTCCTCGCTCAACAGGAATCTCCTTCGGTTGAGCGGCCCATGCTGGAAGGCGCCCCGGACGAGATCTCCGCCTACGGCCTACGGCCTTCGGCTCCGATCACGTCCGGGCAACCCCAACCCAGCTACCTGTCAACGCCAACACGGGGAGCGGACCACTTTCCCTTCTTGCCCTTCTTGTCTTTCTTCTTCTTGTGCTTCTTGAGCGCCTTGACCTTGGGGCAGCCGGTGACGGCGATCTTGGTGGTCTGTTTGATGATCGTGCCGTTCTGGGCGGTGAAGATCGTCGGCATTAGCAGCTTGGCTTTGCAGAGGTTGGCGTTGGCTGTGAGCGCGGAGTAGGGGCCTTGGGGGAGGGTCAGTTCGAAGGAGCTGAAGGGCTGGTCGGGGACGGAGGCGAAGGTCGTGCTCGTGACCCCTGTTTTGGAGATGAAGGTTTCGCCGTGCAGGTCGATCGTGAAGCCGTAGCCCTGCAGCACGATGATCAGTTCGGGGAACTTGGCGGTGCCGTTTGAGACGAAGTAGGCGGGGCCGGTGAGCGCTTCGGGGATCAGCGGCGTGATGACGCTGGCGTGCCCGATCAGCGACGGGCCGGGGCACTGCGCGGGATTGGCGTCGAACGTGGCGGCCTTGCACGCCTTCTGCAGCGTGGTCAGGCGAGAGGGCAGCTGCTTTGGGAGTTCGACCTTGACCGATTTGATGTTGGTCTGGGTGCCCAGCGAGCCGGCCGGGTAGGTGACCTTCGCCGCGAGGCTCGCGCCGTCGGCGCCCGAGGTCTTACCGGCCGTCGAGACCGCGAAGAGCGGCTTGAAGGCCAGGCGCGAGCAGTCGGTGGCCTGAAAATGCGTGAGCGCCGGAACCGTGTCCTGGTCGGAGGGGTCGGCGTAGTTAGCGCCCGCGCCGGTGATCGTGTCGGTGATCGAGAACGGGTCGCAGCTGGTCGGGTCAATGATGAACTTTTCGCGGTCGATGTATGTGCGGATGTCTCGGACGTGCACGACGATCCCGTCGATGATGTGCGGGATCGGATCCGAGCCCGCCCCGCTGATTTCGACCTGTGCCGTGAGCGGGTTGATGTCCAGCGCGAAGCGGATCACGACCGTGCCCAGATCAAACGGGCCGACCTTCGCGGCGGTAATCGAGACGACCGACAGCGCCGAACCGTGGTAAGGGCCGGCGAGATAGATCTTGCCCGGAGCATACGCAAGCACGCTGCCGACACCCGCACCAACCAGCGTGTGGCCGATTTCGCTGGCGCCCGGACAGGAGGGATCTTCGATCTCCTGCGTACCGGTCACGCCCCGAGCCGCCTCGATATCAGCTTCCGGACAGAACGGGATACCCGACAGGTTGCCCGTCAGGCCGGGCGGCAGGACCGTCGAGAATTTCGTGAGCTCCTGTTCGCCGTCTTCACGCACGATGCGTAGGTAGAACGGGCTGTAGGCGCCCGCGTCATTATCCTGAGTGCCAGAGATCACCTGCGGCTTGAACTGCGGAACACCACCAGAGGGGCATTCCCCTCCATCAGTGCCGCGGGAGATCGGGAACGGGTGCAGTTCGGGCACCAGCGCCTGCAACGGTTCAGACCACGGGCTCAGCGACACGCTGGCCGCGTAGGAGCCGCAGAGTGGGGGACTGACGAGCGGCGCGGTCGTGCCCTGGTGGAACTTGAAGGTGAACGTGGTGAAGGGCAGGGGCGGCAGGCCCCCGAGACCGGGCAGGCCCCCGAGCGCGGGCTGGCGTTCGAAGGTCGTGACGAGCTGGCCGGTCACCGGGTTCGCGCTGACCTTGCCGGCGATCTTGACCAGCACTCCGCGCGCGGGAATCCGCGCCACGATGTAGAGCGCCAGCAGCGAGCCGCCCGGATGGCCGGGTTCGGCGAACTGGCTCAGGTTCTCATAGGGCTGGGCGAGGAACACGGACCCTGTCACCTTTTCCGCGAGCGAGGGCGTGATGATTTCAACGGTCCCCAGCTTCGATTCGTTAGGGCAGCCACGGCCCGCGACTTCTTCCAGGCCAGCTTGCTCGTACTGCGCGAGGCTGCACGCCGCGAGGCCCGCGCCCGCGGAGGGGTTGACCGTCATCCCTTCCGGCAGCGTCACCACGGCCTTGTTCAAAGTGGAGCTCGCGAGGCCTTCGGCATTTTCATAGGTCTGCTTGACGGCGAGGTTCGTGGTCAGCCCGCTCGACGCTTCGGCGTCTTCGGTCGTGGGTTCGGCCGAGAAGGACGCCGGCATGCTCAAGCGCCCGCAGCCCACGATCGAGCCGAAGGGCATTTCCACGCTCGCCGTCTGACCTTCCCAGGAGCTGACGTCCATCGTCGCGGCGAGCGGTTCGCCGCAGGAGGTCGGGTTCGTGAAATACGGAGCGGCGGCGCCTTCCGAGGCGACGCCAAAATGACCATAGGATCCTTCGGCCTTCCAGCGCCAGGGGTCGTGGATCGAGGCGGCCGGCACGCCCCAAACCGTCAACGAGACCCCGTCCAGCTCGGTGACCGCCTCATCGACGTTGTGGAAGCTGACGCGCAGACCGTAGTCGCCGGGGCGCACGGCGACATTGCCCTGGATGTTGAAGGTGCTGAGCACTGTGAAACCGAACTTCGCCACTTCGCCGGGGTTGGGGGCGAGGTTGTAGACAGGCTCGACCCTGAATTCCTGCACCCCATGCGCGCCGGGCTGAGGCGCGTGAAAGGTCAGGGTCGTGATCCCGATCTGCGTATCGGTCGGGCATCGCTGTTCGGAGAATGTCGCGGGACTGCAGGTGGGCGTGTTGACCAGGTCGCCGGCGAAGCCGGGCGGCTCTTCGGTGATCAGGTCATCCGGCGCGCCCGCGAGCGAGCCCTGCGGGGTGAGCGTGTTGAACGCGATCGATGTAGTGAGGTCGGGGTGCGCGCCGGCCTGGGTGCTCGACAGGGCGGTGCTCGCGCCGCCCGGGGAGATCCCGTACCCCGCCGGCGCCGGCGAGATCACCGTCGGCGTGCTGACCGACGCGTCGGGGGCGCCGCCGCCGGCCACGCGGACCACGTTGAGCACCGAGCCCGGTTCGCTTGCCAGCACGTCAACCGGGAACGTCACGATCAGCGTGTCCTCGGGGACGACCGTGCCCGTGTACGTGCACGTCTCGAGCACGCACTTGAAGTTGGCGGCGCTAAGGTTGCCGCTTCCGCTCACGACGAGGGCTGCGCCGGACGCGCCGCCCGGCGTAAGCGCCAAGCCTTCGGGCAGTTCGTCTGTGATCGTGACCGGTTCGCCGTTGCTCGACGCGCCACCGGTGTTCGTGACCTGAATCCTGTAGACGTCTTCGCCGCTCGTGTTCCCCGGCGTGAAGTTCGTCGGCTGCGATACCGACGTCACGGTCCACTGCGGAGCCTGGCCGATCGCAAGCGCCGCGGGCGCCGCGAGCGCGGCGAGCCCGGCCAGGGCGCAGGCGAGCATCGTCAGGAGCGTCGATGCGCGTCTCATTTGGCTGCCCTCCCGGTCGTCTTTGGGTGTCGCGTGCGCGCCGCTCGCTTCGCCTGCTTGGCGTAGCGCTTACGCGCGCTCGCCGCACAGCGCTTGCGGCGCGGGGCGGGCAGCTTCCGGCAGCCCTTCAGCGCCGTGGCGAGCTTCTGCGCAGCGGTCGACGGTGTCTTTTTCGGTGGCGTCGTCGTGCTGCTTTCGCCGCCGGGGTTGCCGGGGCCGTAGAACGTCAGCGAGCCGGGCGTCGCGTCGATCGGGGCGGGCGCGACGGACTGACACGCGTCGCCTTCGCACGGCCCGACGCCGGCCGGGGTGGGAAAGCCGCCATCGATGCGCGCGTCGTAGAGGTCACCGGATTCATCGCCGTCCTGGGGCACGAGTTTTGCGTGCGTGCCGAAGAACACATTCGACCCGTTCGCGCTGGCGCCGAGGAAGTAGGACGGGCCCGAATCCTCACCGGAGCTGATCAGGCTCACGCACCCTTCGGCCAGCGCGCAGCCGCCCGTGCCCTGCGCCTCCCACTCATAGACGTCGAGCGTGCCGTTGGTCGCCTGCGGCACGAGCGGGTCGGCCGAGTCGAAGAAGACATAGGCGCCGTCGTCGGACATCGCACGCACCGGAGGGCCGGCAGGCATATGTCTAGAGGCCGCGGTGGTCGCGAAGAACGCGTTAGAGACGGGCGACGCGCCGCTGCGATCACAGGAGACGCACAGCGGGTTGTCGGGGACACCCGGTTTGCCCTCAGAGACGGGCAGATCGGAGTCATAGCGGTAGACCTCGCTGCAATGGCCGATGTTGCTCGAGCGCTGGTCGTCATAGATGGGACAGGCGTGGCCAGCGCTCGCGGTGCTGTAGCCCGTCGGTTCGCTCCTTGCGGCGAACAGCAGGTAGCGACCTTCGGGAGTCGTGTACCAGTTCGCGGAAGTTGCGAGGGCGGCGCCGCCCTGATCGACTCCCATTCCGTAGTTCGACCAGGCCAATACGTAGTCTTCCGGATAGTCGAGCACGCTGACCGTCGCCACGAAGGTCGTCCTGGCAGTCTCGGTGTCGTAGCGGTAGAGGTTGATGGGAGCCGACCCGCTTTCTTCCTTCAACGTGGATGCGCCGGGCGCAAGCGCGCCAAACGCGGTGAAGTAGACGGCCGAGCCGTCGGCTGAGATCGCGGGCACGGTATATACCTGAGCGCCGGAGCTGCCGGGTTCGCGAGCGGGGCTGCCTTCTTCGCCGGCGGAGATGCGCGTGAGCTTGCAGGCCGGTTCTCCACCGGATTCTTCGGTGATTTCGCACTCGTAGAGCTCCGGGCCGTGGAGTTTCAGCGCCACGGCTTCGGCTGTCAGCTCGCCGTCGGTGATGAAGAAGACCTTCGAGCCGTCTTCGGAGGCGCCAACGTAGAGCGCGGGATAGCGCCCCGTCGGGTCTGTGACGCCCGCTTCGGGGGCGGACAGCTCGAGCGTCTGCCCGGCCGCACGCATGTAGAGCTGCGGCGAGTTGCTCTGCGGACTCGCGGATCCTCCCCAGCAGCCCGGGCCGTCATCGACCGCGTAGGGGTCCGGCGCGGTGAAGAAGGCCCGTGAGCCGTTCGCGGAGACCGCGTTGCGGCGCGTCCCCGGCGCAGAGCTCTGCCCGAGCCATGCGCCGCAGCGAAGCGGCGCTCCTTCGCTGTTGACGCTGAGCAGCGTCAGTTCGCCGCCGGACCACTCAAAGAGCGCTTCGCTGCCAGAGTCCTGGCCCGGAGGGAGCAGGGCTGGATCCTCCGTCTGCAGGACGACGTTGCTCAGATCACGCGACGCGCCGGCCAACAACGTCGTCTGTTGCCCTATTCCCTCTTGGGGTTCGGCATGCACGGTGGCGTAGGGGCCGCCGGGGGAGCCGACCAAGCCCATCACTGTGCTGCCTTTTTCACCTTCGGGGTTGCCGGCTGGCCCCACGTTGTCGGCGATCCCGACCTGTGAGAGATCGGCCGGGTCGAAGACGTTGACCACGACGCTCTGGACGCCCAGCGCCGGCGAGGCGAGCGGCAGCGTCTGCCAAGCGGTCTGGCCGCGGCGGAAGACGTAGGCGTTGTTGGCGGCGGCCGCGAATGGGTGTTCTTCGGTGCCGAACGCCGAGGTGGTCGCCAACAGGAATTCTTCACCGGATTCCGAGGGATAGCCAACGTCATTTTCGTTTGTGAAGTCACCTTCTTCCGCGCCCGCGGGCATGGCGAACATGTCTTCGGCTGAGCCCTTATTCGGGGGTGTCACCAGCTCATAGGCGCGCCCGTCGGGCAGGCCTTCGCTTGGCTGGGGCAGCGTCGTGAACGCGCAATCGGGGCGCAGTTCCCCTCCGCACACCGCGCCGGTGATCGTGCCGGCGCTGTTTTCGGCCGTCAGACGGAAGTAGTAGGTGCTGCCGGGGGTGAGCCCCCCGCCGATCTGCTGCACAACGCTCGCGTCCACACTGCCGGTCGGCTTGCCCTGGCCGATTTCCCCGTCGGGAACCGAAGCGTCCGTCCATGTCACTCCATTGGAGCTGTATTCGAAGCGGTAGGAGGTGGCGGCGCCGGACGGGTCGATTTGCGCGAGCAGCTCCGCCGAGGTCGAGGAGATGTTGGCGGCCGAGGTCGAGTCGATCCGTGGGGCGGCGGGCGTGGTGAATGCGAGTGGTTCGCTGTGCGAGGTGCCGCCGAGCGCGCCAGAGGTCGTCGCGGAGAGCCGGTAGTAGTAGGTCGTACCCGCTTCCAGTTTGACGAGGACCGCGCTGACCGCGTGATAGGTCGAGTCGGTCGGAATTGTATTCGTCGTCGGTTCACACGCCGTCGCTCCGCCGGAGGCCAGATTCGTAAACCTGCTCGCCTTGAACGCCGTTTCGCTGACATATTCAAAGGAGCATTCGGTCGGAGGCTGGCTTTCGGGATTGAACGATCCGGTGACGGCCGCGGTGGTGGGCGTGCGGGCGCCGACTTCCGCCAGGATCAGAGACGGGAGCGCGTGGCCGGCGCCGAGCTCGTCGACCACACCCCCCGTGTATTTCAAGGTCGTTTTGAACGTCCTGTCGAGGAAATAGACGTCGCCGCTCGAGTCGGCGGTCAGGTTGAATGGTTGGCCCATATGGGTGCGCACCCCGGGAGACGTTTCGACTTCGGTGATCTCGCCAAGATATGCGCCCGAAGAGGAGAATTCGTCGATGACGCCTTCCCCATCGCCTTCTTTCACCCGTACGCCAACTAGCAGGTGATGGCTGACCGGGTCTACCGTGAGCCCCAGGATGTACTCTTCGTAACCACCGTACCCATCTTCTTCGTCCTCGCTGGCGGGGCCGCTCAGATTTGGGGTGTTTTCGCCGCTGAATTCGGCTACGAGCAGGCCTTCGGGATTGTACTCGGCAACTATTTGTTCGGCGATCTTCCTGGATGCGCGCTTGGTTTCGCGGTTTGTCACCACATAGATGTTTCCTTCGGAGTCGACGGTGACGAGTTCGTCGCCCCTACCTTCGTAACCGGGTGTCGAGAGTTCGTTGCCTTTGATATAGGATGCTTCACCGGTGAAAGGCGCCGGCATTGGTTCACCCGCGGCATCGACAGTGAACTTTTCCACAGCGTTATGCGAATTATCTTCTACGTGCGTGAGTCTTACGACGTAGACCGTGCACGCGGATAACGCACATCTGGAGGGATCCAACGGGTCGGTCGAATTGTCGACCGCGACACTTTCCGGTTGGCCTCCGTTGGGGACCTGCCACCGCTTGAGCAGTTCTCCCATAGAAGAAAACACTTCGAAATAGCGTGGTTGGGTTGGACTTTCCATAGGTCGTACGTGCCGAGATCTACCGGCCGCATAGAAGTGACCGGTCGAGTCTTCGATCGCCAGGCTTTCGCGGAAAACGGATGTTTCTTCGAGTTCCTTGGCTTCGGGTTCGTGCGTGCCGAATGTCGGTTCGAGCGTTTGCACGAAGGCCCCGGAGGAGTTGAACTCGTCGAACTGGCCCCGCGGTGGGTTGCTGCTTGTGCTGACCCAGAGATTGTTGGAGGCATCGACCGCGATACTGTTTTCTTCAGAGAACGGCACGACGGTGCCGCCCGGGCCGGTCGGGGTGCCCGTGAGCTGGCGCAGAAAAGGGCGGGTGAAGGCGGCGGTGGCCAGAGAAGGCGCGAGCAGGGCCAGGCCGAGCGTCGTCATGAGCATCACGAGGATGTTTATGCTGCGCTCGGTGGGTTTCACTGTTGTGCCTTTCTCGTGGACGTGGTGCATTTGTCGAGGTACCGTTGGTTTCGGGGCGGTGTGCGATCTGGGTCGTTCGTAAGGAATCAGTGACCCGCCCACCCCAGGGAGAGCGGTGGCGTCTTTGGGGTGGGCGGGTCTGGTGCCATCAGGCGCCCTGTGTTTCTATTTTGCAGCCGCGGTTTCGGTCACTGCCCAGCTTCCAAAGATCTGTGTAGTTGGGAAATAGTGTTCCCCGTTCCCACTACCTCCTGGCGCTTCTTCTTCTGCTTCTCGAACCATGATGAGCACTGCCCCATTCGTCCCTGCCGCAATTTCTGGGGCACCCGTGGGCTTCAGAATGAATGTCTCGGCCAGGCCCGGTTGCGCCTGCGCCAGCCCTTGGAGTCCCACGCCTTCACCTTGGTATAGGCATAGGTTGCCTTGCTCCGCGAGCGGTTCGGCTGCGCTTCCAGGGCAGGTGGTCCCATTGCCTTTGCTTGCGACATAGTGAACTTCATTTTCGCCGAGTTCTTTGTCCAGGGGTATCGAGAACGACACCGAGGTCTGTGCTGTCTCTGAGAACTCACGTTCTTCTTGGGCGGAGTGGTCGGGACCGCCCGCGGCCGTTATGCCCCACGCGCCGGTCTCGGTCTTGCCGGGCGGGAGCGTGGAGGTGAAGCCGGTGGTGCCGTTGCAAGCGGTCGTTTTGGCGCCTTCGGCGGCGGTGAATTCCGCGCCGCCCTGTTTGGCGCAGGCGGCTTCGCTGGTGGAGAGCTGCTTACTGGTAACGCTCGCGCCGTTAGCGCCGTTGGCGCCGGCCGTGCCGTTTTCGCCTTTGGCGCCCGCGGGGCCCTGCGGCCCGGCCGCTCCCGCTTTGCCTTCTGAGCCCGCGGTGCCGGCCGGGCCGGACTTGCCCTGTGGACCGGCGGGGCCCCTGGCGCCCGCCTTGGATTTGGACTTGGCTTTGCTCTTGGCCGCAGTGGCGGCGGTGCTGCCCGAGCCCGGCCCGGTCGATGCTGCGGCGGCTGAGCCGGTCGGCGAGGAGCCGCCATGGCCGGTGACGGCGTAGGCGCCGCCGCTCATCGCGAACACCAGCGCGAGCGTCGCGGCAATGTTGCTGTAGGTGAGGCGGTTGCGTAAAACGTCAAACATCATGCTCCTCCCTTTTTTTGGTTCGATCTGTTCAGGCGCAACGCGCCACCAAGTAGTCTTCGTAATGGAACGCCGCGGCCCGGAGAGGGTGGGCCGCGGCGCTCGCTGGTGAGGTGCCGGCGCCGGGGAGGGGTCCTAGCGCCAGCTGTCCCTTACACGCCCCTCGGGGTAGGAGCGACGTGCAAGACTTAAGGGCCGCGGGGGGGCGCGGCGCGTCCTGGTTTGACCCATCCCTCGAATCCATCTGTGAGCGATGATGGGGGACGAGCGAGGGGCGCACAAGGTATGAGCCTTAGAACGTTCTAAGGCTTATACCTGTACTGCGAGGGCACGGAGTGGCACTCTCTTTGTAGTGGAAACGCAGTGCAATCCACCAGACCGCGCCGGGCGCGAACCGCCGTCGATGCGTTCGCGTGTGGGGTGGGCGCTGCTCGGCTTGGTGATCGAGTGCCCCAGTAACGCCTACGACCTTGCGCAGCGCTTCGAGCGCCGCTACGGCTCCGTGCTGTCGCTGAGCGACACGCGGCAGGCTTACTGGGCGCTGAAGACGCTCAGCGGCCGCGGGCTGATCGAGCAGATCCCCGGCCCGCCCGAGCGACCGAACCCGAGACCCTGGTATCGAGCAACGGCAAAGGGCATCGAGGAGTACCGGACGTGGCTCATCGGCCAGGTCGGTGAGGAACGCCGACGACACGAGCTGTTCGTCCTGGCGCTATCGGTGCTGACGCGCCAGCCCGAGCAGATCAACGAGGTGGTCACGCTCTGCGAGCAAGAGTGGCTGAAGGAAGGCCAGGCCAATCCGATCACGCACAGCAAGGACGACGAGGACGAGCTCGCTGACCGGCTCACGCCGCTGCTCGAGCGCCTGCTCGAGGAGAACAACCGCCTCACGGTCGGCGCCAAGCTCAAGTGGGTGCAGTACGCCCGCGAGCAACTCGACGAACACGCCAAGAGCCGGCAAACGCCACCCCCGCCGCCGCGACCGGGCGAGAAGACAGAGCGCGGGGCAGGGCGAAAATGACCCTGCTCGCGCTCGAGCACATCCACAAGCGCTACGGCGCGGGATGGCTGGAGCGCGAGGTGCTGCGCGACGCGGCGCTGCAGATCGAGCCTGGCGAGCTCGCGGTCGTGTGGGGCATGCGCGGCTCGGGGCGCTCCACGCTGCTGAGAGTCGCCGCAGGGATCGAGCGCCCCGACAGCGGCGTCGTGCGCTTCGGGGGCCAGGACCTGGCTGCACGTGCCAGCGAGCGTCTGCTCGGCGAGCAGATCGGCTACTGCCAGCGCACGCTGCGCTTCACGGAGGGCAAAGCCGTCCTCGAGCATGTGATGGTCGGACCGCTGGTACGACGCTACTCCCCCAAGAGCGCACGGGTGCGCGCCCTGCGCAGCCTGGAGCGCGTCGGCGCCGAGCATTGCACGAAGATGCGCCAGAGCCAGCTCAGCGCCGCCGAGGCCGTGCGCGTAGCGCTCGCGCGCACACTCACGCTCCAGCCGCGCCTGGTCGTGATCGATGAGCCCGTCAAGGGCGTCGAGCTGGCAGAGCGCGACTCGATCCTCGCGCTGCTGCGCGCACTCGCCAACGAAGGGGTCGCGGTGCTCGCAAGCACGGGCGAGTCCACGGGGCTCTCGGAAGCCGACCACGCGCTGAGCCTGGGCGGCGGGGAGCTGCACGGTGCCCGGGCCGAGCTGGCGCCGGTGCTCCAACTGCACCCCCAGCCGCAGCGCGCGAGCGCGTAGGCCACCCCGACGCCAGAGCGGAGGTCTAGCGCTCATCGCCGGGGCGACGCTCGTGAGGGCGCCTGGCGCAGCCCCCAGCCGTGTTCGTGGAAGAGGGCTCCGGGGCGGCTCAGAGCGCGCTCAGGGAGCCATCAAAGTGCAAGTTCTGAAATTTTTTGTTCCCCGTTTGTTCCCCGACGGGGCATTTCTGGAGCCTGCCCAACACCGGGAAGTGTTGATTTGCAGGTATTTCTTAGAGGTGAGCGAGGGGACTCGAACCCCCGACCGCCTGGACCACAACCAGGAGCTCTACCAACTGAGCTACGCCCACCACGCTGTGATCGGAGTCTAGCGAGGGCTTGACCTGCTCAGGAGCGGAGCATCCAGACGCACGCTGGGCCGTGCTCGGTGCTCCAGCTCTCGAGCGTCCTCAGAGCCAGCTCGACCTCGCTCTCCCCCAGCTGCTCATGCCCTTCCCTGTCGCTGGTCAACGTGATCAACCGCGAGTCCAGCAAAGTCCGCAGGGAGCGCTCGACAAGCGTCAGGCATGCGCCCGCGGAGCGCTCAGGGAAGCGCTCCAGTGCAAGCTTCCAGGCCGCTTGCAACGGCTCGCACTGCTCACCGATCGACCCGAGGAGCGCCAGCCCGAGCGAATCGACCAGAAGAGCTTCCTCGCTCGCCGTTTCGTTCTCCAGACGCTGGCCCTGCCCTCTGCCGCCCGCTGCCCGTTGGTCCTCCGCCCGCCGGTCCTCTGCCTGCTTCTGCGCTTCGAGGACCACGCGCTCGGTCACGTCCTTGCCCTCGCGTTGTGCATAGCGCCAGCCACGGCCCATCGTCAGGCGCTCCGGCGGCACCTGCGGGCCCTCGAGGACCGTGAGTTTGGCCTGGTGAGGGCTCCACTTGCGTTCTCCCAGCTCGACCCAGTCGCCCTGTGCCCAGCGTGCCAGCACCGTCGCGTACAGCTCCTGCTCGGTGAGGTTGAAGCGACAGACGTTGCCAGGGAACTGGCGCAGCTCGACGTGGAACATCAGGCTAAGGCTTACAGGTCGCGACCATCCACTACGCCCCAGTGGCCACCACTACGCGCAAGCGGCCAGCGCTCCCAGGCGCGCGTGCATGATCTTGACCGCTTCAGGGCTCGAGTCGATCAGGACGAAGCGCCGTGCGAGCTTGGCTGCCACGGCTCCGAGCGTGCCGCTGCCCGCAAAGAAATCGAGACACCAATCGCCCTCGCGCGTCGAGGCTTGCACCATGCGGCGCACGATGCCCTCTGGCTTCTGAGTCGGGTAGCCGGTCTTCTCGGCACCGTTGGTGGGCACGATCGTGTGCCACCACACATCGGTAGGGAGCTTGCCCTTTGCCGCCTTCTCAGCCGTCACGAGCCCTGGCGCCATGTATGGCTCGCGATCGACCGCCTCGCTGTCGAAGAAGTACCTGGCTGGATCCTTGATATAGACGAGGATCGTGTCGTGCTTGGCCGGCCAGCGCCGCTTGGAGCGTGCCCCATAGTCATAGGCCCAGATCAGCTCGTTGAGGAAGCACTCCCGGCCGAAGATCTCATCGAGCAGCAGCTTGCAGTGGTGGGCCTCGCGATAGTCGATGTGGAAGTAGAGCGTCCCCTCCTGGCCCAGGAGCCGGTGAGCCTGCTCCAGCCGGGGGGCCAGGAACCCCAGGTAGTCATCAAAGAGATCCTGGTATGAGGACTGAGCCAGCAGCTTTGTCCTATAGCGGCGCCCCTGGAAGCCCGTGCGATCGCCCTGCTCGTCGGGCACCGTCTGCAGCGTCTTGCGCGTCTGGACCTTGCCCGTGTTGAACGGCGGATCGATGTAGACCAGTTGGAAGGAGCCATCCGCGAACTGTGGCAGCAGCTCGAGGTTCTCTCCCAGCAGGATCGAGTCGACTTCGGGATGGCGCAGCAGATCCTGGCTCATACAGCCAAGGCTACGTCTCCGCGCCGACGACACTCTCAGCGATGCGCTTGGCATACAACGAAAATGGCTGCCACGCACGCGCGCGTGGAGCACGGTTGAGCGCCACCACACCGACTCGTGCTACCGTTAACCTTATGGTTAACAATCTGCTCGATCGATCCTTTGCTGCCTGCTCGCATCCGATTCGCCGCGACATCCTCGCGCGACTCGCGCAAGGAGAGATGAGCGTCGGTGAGGCGACCAGCGACCTCGGTGTCTCCAAGCCCGCGATCAGCAAGCACCTGAAGATCCTCGAGGAGGCAGGCGCGATCACCAGGGTCATCGACGGCCGCAAGCACAAGCTGCGGCTCGCAGAGGGATCGCTGGATGATGCCTACGAATGGATGACGCACCAGCGCGAGCTCTGGGAGCGCAAGCTGGATGCCGTCGAGGTCTATCTGCGAGAGCAACGCCAGATCAAGCACGCGACAAGCAACGTGAGATCAAATCTAGAAAGGAGCGGGCATGAGCCCTGTTGACACGATGAGCCTGCGGGTGGAGCGCACCTTCGACGCGCCGGCGGAGGACGTCTTTGACGCCTGGACCAATCCAGAGGTACTCAAGCGTTGGTGGTCGGTGGGTCCTACCTGGAACACGCCGACAGTAGAGGTCGATCTGCGCGTGGGAGGCAGCTACAGACTCTCGATGGAAAACCCCGAGAACGGCGTCCGCTACACGGTGATCGGCGAGTACAAGGAGATCGACAGGCCCGAGCGCCTTCTCTACAGCTGGGCTTGGGAGAGCGAGCCCGGCGCGGCCGGCAATGGGCCCACGCCCGATCCTCATGTGAGCCTCGTCAGCGTCCGGTTCCTGGCGCAGGGTGAGCAGACGCGGGTCGTGCTCGAGCACTCAGGGTTCGCCTCCCAGGAGTCGGCCGTCCAGCACGAAGCCGGCTGGATCGGCTGCCTGGAGAACCTCGATGGCCGGATCTTCGCGGTGGCATCGCGCCCCTGAGCATCGCGCTCTTGAGCACCTGCGCCCAGAGCCACCCGGTCTGAGCGCTTTGTACTGTCAACACAGCAACCAACAAGGGAGAACACAGATGGCCAATTACCTATTTGCATACAAGGGCGGACGCATGGCCGAGACCGATTCCGAGCGCGAAGCGGCCATGGCCGCTTGGGGCAAGTGGTTCGGAGAGCTCGGCCCAGCAGTCGTCGACCCCGGCAACCCGTTCGGGCCCTCAACATCGGTGAGCGCTGCTGGGAGCGGCGGCGATGGCGCCCCCTCCGGGCTCAGTGGCTATTCGGTCATCACCGCCAACGATCTCTCGGCGGCCGCCGAGCTCACGAAAGGCTGTCCGCTGCTCGCCAATGGCGGGACGGTCGAGGTCTACGAGACGCTGCAGGTCATGTAGCGGCGGCCGCCGAGGCGAAGCTGGGATGATCGCGCGATGCCGGCCTTCAAAGGCTTCCCGATCGAGGCGATCGAGTTCCTCGGTGAGCTAGAGGAGAACAACGAGCGCGATTGGTTCAAGGCCAATCGCGCTCGCTACGACGAGTACCTGGTGGCGCCCGCCACCGCCCTGGGTGAGGATCTCTCAGACCTTGGCCGCCCGCGCCTGTTCAGACCGTGGAACGACACCCGCTTCCACCCGGGACCTCCCATCAAGGAGCACATCGGCCTTGCGATCGGCTACGAGGGAGCGGGCGGGTTCTACGTTGAGCTCTCGCTGGATGGCCTGATGGTTGCCGCGGGCCTTCACCGTCCTGCACCAGACCAGGTAGATCGCATCCGCAGGGGCATCGACGAGCGACGCACCGCCACGACGCTGACCAGGGCGATCGGGACGGCCGAGCGCGCTGGACTGATACTCAACGAGCCGGACCTTCAGCGCGCCCCTCGCGGCTACCCGGCCGACCATCCGCGCGTCGATCTTCTGCGTAGACGTGGACTCACCGTCTCGGCAAGGCATGAGCTGGGCTCGTGGCTGCAGCGTCCCAAGGCGGGGAGCCGCATACGCCAGGAGCTCGACGCAGCGGCTCCGCTGGTCCGCTGGCTGGGCACCCATGTCGGTCCGAGCGAGCGCACGAGCTCACACGCCGGCTGAACGGACCGCCTCGACCCACTCCAGCCGCCGGCCGCAGAGTCTCAGCCAGTCGGCGGTCGGCTCGTTGACAAGCGTCCCTTCGGCCGCTCCCACCGGCGTCAGAAAGATACCGTCGATCAGGGGCGGGCTGCCATTGCCCGGCGCGAGACTGAATCCGCCACGTACGATCGACAGCCGATGGATCCCCGCCGAGAGCTCGAGATCGATCGGCGTCGTCGTGTCCGGCACCAGTGAGTTGCCGTCCAGCTGGCCCGCGATTGACCCAACCCGGCGCCCGTCGACATAGACCTTCACCAGCGGCATGATCTGACCTTGCAGCCATAGATCCCACGCTCCGGCATGGGGTAAGAAGAACTCGGCTCGCAGCGACCCCGAGCCCGTCATCACCAGACCGCCGCGCTCATGTCCCCAATCGCCTGGATGGTGGGTTTGTTCGACGGGGATCCTCACCAGTTCCGGTTCGGTCGCCGCGACCAGCTGGGTGCCACTAGCCCTGTCGACCAGAGCCAGGCGCTGAATCTGTTCGCAGTCGGACGTGAGCGTCCCCGACAGTTCTTCGTGGGCGAGAGCGGCGGCGGCGGCGGGACGCCTGCCCCACACCTGGTAGTAGGTCCCCTGCCAGAGCAGACGATAGGCCGAGGGCGGTCTACTCGCAGCCGGGTCACGACGCGTGATGATCAGCGGGTAGCGCTCCAGCGCCGAAGGCGCAGCACGATCGACGTCGATCGGGTCACCGTGGCCTTCGGAGGTTCCTGCGAGCGCCGGGGGAGAGAAGATGAAGTCAGGCCCTCCAACATCCAGATCGTGCAGCTCGTACATCGAGTATTCATCGAAGTCGGCGAACAGGGTGGGGCCCTTGCCAGCGAAGCGGGCGTTCAGGGACGCGAGCTCTTCATAGCGCGCCGTCGGCGCCAGATTGGAGTTGTGGTACTGCATGGCGTCAGAGACCAGGGCGCCCAGTACGAGCACCGAAGCGAGTACGGGTGCCATGAGCTTGAAGCTCGATTCGCGCAGCGCAGAGACTCCCCCCCAAGCCATCAGCACGACCACGGGCGAGGTGAGCATCAGGGTCTTTGCGTCGGCCCAGGTGGTGGCATAGACGCTCACTCCGAGCCACACCGCCACGATCAGCCCAACCCAGGCTGCCAGGGCGTAGGCGCGCACACGAATCATGTGCACGACGCCCAGAAGCACTCCCAGGAGTGTGAGCACGATGAGCAGGTTGGTGAGCGTCAGATCAGCGCCGGATGGCACTTGGGTGTAGCTGGGACTCATCCACACACCGAACACTTGGCGGAGCTCCAGCGGCGTATAGAGATTGCCCGGATTGCTGGTCGAGGCGATGCGCTGAGCCACGCGCAGCGAACCGGAGAGATCGATCCAGGTCGGCCACGCGCAGACGAGCAGGACAAGCACTCCGACACCGGCCAGCAGCATGCGCTCTGGTCGCTGAGCACGGGCGGCCTGACCGTCGAAGAAGGCCACCACGATGAGAACCGCCGCCGCCGCCAGCACCCAGACGCCGAAGGCAACACCCAGCGCCGACACGCCCGCACCGACGACGAGCGCAAATGGGATGACTCCCCTGGGAGGCCCCCTGAGCCAGCGCTGGTGCCCGACCAGCAGCGCGCCCAAGGTGAGCAGCATCGGCAGTGCGCTGATCTCCTTGACTGACCCGATCAGCTCGTAGCCGTACACGAGCGCCGGCAGGGTGGCACTCAGCGCCGCCAGTGCCGCCCACCTGCCCTCGAGTCCCAAGCGACGGGCGAGCACCCATGCCGGCCCGGTGGCGATGGCAAGCATGAACGCGTTGAAGGGCTGGAAGGCCCAGATCAGCGGCAGATGCAGCAGGAAGCCCGAGGCACCGAACAACGTGTCCGAGCCCGAGGGATAGCTCGTGTTGTAGTACGCGTTCATGTAGCGGCCATAGGAGTTGCGCAGATCGAGATGTGAGTAGTCCTGTCCGTGGCGGATCAGGAAGTCGGCGCCCATCAGGTGGACCGCGGAGTCCGCCAGCGCCAGATAGGAGGAGAACGTGGCTCTCCCGGAGAGGAGCACCGGCGCCAGCGCGATGAGATATGCGAGCACCGGCACCGCCACCCACAATCTCGAGGTCGCCCAGATCTGCCTTGCGGCTCGCAGCTTTCCTGCGCCCAGTACGAACCCCCCAGCGCCAAATGCGGCCAGGAGATATGGGGTGGCAGGTGCAAGTGGCGGGATATAGGTGCTCAGCTGCGTGAGCGCGATCGACGCGGCGGCGCCGACCACGGGGATCAACGGCCACGGAACGCAGCTCCCGCTGCAGCGGTCGACGAGCAGCCCAGCGCCGATGCACAGCAGCGCGAGCACAAGCGGATAGACCAGCGTCGTTGCGAGAAACATGACGCCGCTCAGCCTGCCTGTGGCTCGGAGCGAGGGAGACGAGCCGAATAGATGGAGTGCGCGCCCAGCAGCCGGGTGAGAACCGTCGCCTCCACGACGGCAAGCAGGATCGGCACCATCAGCGCATCGGCTTTGTGGGTGAGCTCGAGCAACAACACGATGGCAGCAAGCGGCCCCTGCATCGCGGCGCCCAGCACAGCGGCGCCGCCGATGATCGCATAGCTGCCAATCGGCGCTCCCGGCCAGATCTGTGACCAGGCCTCGCCGAGCAGGGCGCCGAGCAGAACTCCGTAGGCGAGCGTCGGCGTGAACAGGCCTCCCGGCGCCCCGCTGCCCAGGCATGCGGCGGTTACAAGCGGCTTCAGCACCAGCAGCGCGATCAGCAGCGCAACTGAGAGCCGTCCAAGAAGCGCCAACTGGACGAGGTTCTTGCCGTTACCCAGCAGCTGCGGATAGGCGATCGCGAGTGCCCCGAGGCCGGTGAACACGACCATCGGAACGAACAGTCTCGCCCAGCCGGCCGGTCGCAACGCGTGCGCGCGAGAGATCAGACGGATGTAGGCGACCGCTGCCAGACCCGCGATCGGCCCGACGATCAGAGCCCAGACGATCTGTGAGGCGCTCACGCTATAGCTCGGGATGCTGTAAGTCGGCTGACTGGGCAGCGCGACCCAGGCGACCGCAGTCGCGATCAGCGTTGTGGCAAGCGCCGGGAGCACAAGCGGAAGCGTGAGCGTGCCCAGCAGCACCTCCAGTGCAAACAGCGCGCCTCCCAGCGGAACGTTGTAGACCGCCGCCATCCCGGCGCCTGCGCCGCAGGCGACGAGCAGCCGCCGCTGCCAGTCGGGCAGGCGTGCCCAGTCACTGAGATTGCTGGCGATAGCCGCCCCCACCTGCTGGGGCGCCGCCTCGCGACCGAGCGAGGCTCCCAGAGCAACGATCACGATCGAGTGCACCGCTCGCCCCAAACTCGCCCAGAACGGCAGTCGTGCCGCACGCAGCCAGATCGTCTCCGACACCTCCCCCGCCCCTCGCAAACGCCCCATGGCGAGCGCTCCAAGGCCCGCGACCAAACCGCCGATCGCAAGCACGAGCACCCGCCTGGCCGACGAGGTGCGCTGCACACCATCCAGGAAAGCTCCGGAGTGGTAGGACCAAGCCACATGCTGCACGAAACGCAGTAGCTCTATGAGCGCCGCACCGCCCAGGCCGGCACCCACACCGATCGCCGCAACAAGGATCCAGAAGCGCAGGCCGTAGCCCGCCACCATGCCCCGACCTGGCACGTTGGGCTGAGCGGAGTGTGAGCTCACGTCGCGCAGTCTGACGAGACAGCGGCTGCGAGGCTGCACAAGGCCACCCGCGCGACTGCCGTCGGGCTCGCGCAGGATGCGAACTTGAGCGGCACCGCTCAAGTTCAGTGGGCGGCTGCCGATGACGCGCACATGCGAGCCGTGCGCGCGTGGCACCTCTGGCCGCGTTTGCGCGGCGGGCGCAGCGTGCTCGCCCGGGCGCTGCTTGGCCTACCGCTGGACCGCGCTCTGGCAACTGGGAGGAGCGGGTCGCCTCCCCTGACCGCCCGCCTGGGCGTCTGGTGGGCGCGCCACCCTCGCCTCCTGCATGCATTCGCCGTGATCGCCCTGTGCTGGAGCGTCGCCTACCTGAGCTGGAGGCTCGGATTCAGCTGGAAGGGAGCAAACCCCGAGCTGTGGTGGATCTTGCTGCTCGCCGAGCTCTATGGCTGCTGGAACTTGGCGACGCTTACTTGGCTGACCTGGGATGTGCGCTCCCGGCATGTGCCTAAGGAAGTCGGCGGACCGGGCCGCAGCGTCGATGTCTATGTCTGCACTTACGACGAGCCCGCACATGTGCTCGAGGCGACGCTCGCCGGGTGTGCTCTGCTCTCACGCCCCCATACCACCTACGTGCTCGACGACGGGCGCCGAGAAGAGATCGGCGCACTTGCGACTCAGTGGGGGGCCATCTGGATGACGCGGCCTGATAACGCTCACGCGAAGGCGGGCAACATCAATCACGCCCTGCCACTGACCCACGGCGAGCTCGTGTTCGTACTCGATGCAGACCACGTGCCCCTGCCCGATGCCTTGGACACGCTCGTGAGCTGCTTCGAGGACCGCAAGGTAGCACTGGTGCAGAGCCCGCACGATTTCTCAAACCACGACTCGATTCAACACTATGACCTTGGCCGCCATGAGCAGTCGCTCTTCTTCTCGGTCGTCTGCCCAGGCAAGGATCGCCACAACGCGGCCTTCTGGTGTGGTTCAGGCGCCCTCATCCGCCGCGATGCGCTGCTTGGGATCGGGGGCGTCGCCACGGAGACGATCGCCGAGGACTTCCACACCACGATCAAGCTCCACCGAGCGGGCTGGCGCAGCCGCTACGAGCCGCGCACCGTCGTGCAGGGCCGTGCGCCCCATGATCTTGCCGCGTACCTGCTGCAGCGCGATCGCTGGGCGCGCGGCAACCTCGCGGTGTTCAGGACTCCGGAGAGCCCGCTGCGCGCACGCGGGCTGACCTTCGCGCAGCGGCTCAGCTATCTCGCGAGCCTCACCTCATACTTTGCGGGGCCGGTCCGCCTGCTGCTGCTCGGCACCTTGACAGCCGTTCTGTGGACCGGCGCGCTGCCACTGCACATCTCCGCGATCGCACTCGGCGTGCTGTGGGCGCCGGCAACCCTGCTCAGCATCTTCGCCGGTACCGCACTTTGCCGTGGGCTGCAGGGCGCCGGCGAGACCTCGCACTTCGAGCTGTGTACCGCCGAGATCTTCACCAGGGCTCTGCGCTGCGTGGTGAGGCCCGGGCGCACAACCTTCCGCGTCACGCCCAAGGAGGGCGTTGATCACGGCGGCTGGGAGGCCCTGCGCCAGTTTCGGCTTGTTCTTCTACTTGCGACGCTGCTGGGCGCGGGCGTGCTGCTGCGCATTGCCGAGGACCTCGGGCTCGGCTTTCTGCCCCCCATGCACCGCTTCGCCGCATGGTTCGTGCCGCTGCTCGGGGTGATCGAACTGCGGCGCATGCTGCGCACCATGTGCCTCGTGGTGGGGCACCGTCAGTTGCGCACCGAGTACCGCGCTCCGCTGGAGGTCTCTGCGCTGGTTGAGCTCCAGGTCCCCGAGCGCACGCCACTCCTTGGCAGGGTGCACGACATCACGCCGTCGGGGATCGGCTTCGAGCTCGCGAAGTCGCTGCCAGAGGGGACGGCGGCGAAGTTGTCCCTGCAGCTTCCAGCTGTACGTGATTGCGATGTGACCCCCATCGAGCTGAACGTCGAGGTACGCTCATGCGCGGCGGTCGGCGAGAGCTGGCGAGTGGGCGCGTCGATCGTGGGCTGCAGCGAGGAGGACCGGCGGCGGATCGTCGAGTACTGCTTTGTGATCTGGCCCTACAGACGGCTGCATGGGCAGCCTCCTCAGCTCCTCGACGAGTCCACCCTGGAGCCAATCGCAGAGGCAACCTCGGGGCTGCTGTCAGTCAACATGTAGCAAGCTTCAGTGCCCCCGGCAGGATTCGAACCTGCGACCCTCGGATTAGAAGTCCGACGCTCTATCCAGCTGAGCTACGGGGGCGGAGCCTCTACACAGAGAGGAGCGTATGCCTTAGGCAATCTTGAAGCAGAAGCTGTAATAGTTGCGCCTGATGACGCCACCGGGAAACGACCAAGACGATCTCACGCGCAAGCAGCGTCGTGAGCAGGCGCGCGGCGAGCGCAAGGCCTTGCAGGAAGCCGAAGCGGCGCGCGCGGTCCGGCGTAAGCGCATGGCCCAGCTGGGCGGCGTTGCGGGCGCTGTCGTCGTGATCATCCTGGTGATCGTCCTTGCCACGGGCGGCAACGGCAAAGGCTCGAGCAACGCGCCCACCAAGGACCTGGCTGCGCACAGCTCCGAAATAGCGGCGGTCAAGTCCCTGCTGGCCGGCATCCCGCAGAACGGCAACGTGCTTGGCAACCCCAACGCCAAGGCAACGATGCAGTACTTCGGCGACCTGGAGTGCCCCATCTGCCAGGAGTTCACGCTCGGGTCATTGCCCACGATCGTCGAAAAGTTCGTGCGTCCGGGCAAGCTGAAGCTCGAATACCGCTCATTGTCGACGGCCACCGGTAACGCGGAACACGACGGCTCGGAGCCTCAGGGAACCTTCGACAGCCAGCAGGTGGCCGCGCTGGCAGCGGGTAAGCAGAACCTGATGTGGTACTTCGTCGAGCTCTTCTACCACGAGCAGGGCGCCGAGGGCAGCGGCTACGTCACCGAAGCCTTTATACAGGGACTCGCCCAGCAGGTGCCAGGCCTGGACCTCACCAAGTGGACCGCCGACCGCAGCGACACCACCCTGGTGGCGACAGTCGAAAGCGACGCACAGGCAGCCGCCAAAGAGGGCTTTGAAGGCACGCCGTCTTTCCTGATCGGCAAGACCGGCAGCACGCTGGAAACTTTCAGCCCGAGCACCTATAACGAACCCTCTTCCTTCTTGCCCACCCTCGAAAAACTGGTGGCCTGACCGCCCCCGTCGTGGCGTTTCCAAGCTTCGACCGCGGCACTGCTCCCACCCCGGCTCGGCGCCCGTGAGCCCGAGAGCCACAAGGCTGAGCATGCTCGTCCTCGCAGCGATCGGGCTGGGCGTCGCGAGCTACCTCACCTACACGCACTATGCCCATGTGGTCGTGCTCTGCACGACCAAGGGCCACGGCGGCGAAAGCGGCTGCGAGACCGTCCAGCATTCCGTTTACTCAACGCTGGCGGGCATTCCGGTGGCGGTCCTCGGCCTGGTGGGCTATGTGGCGATCTTGGCCTCGCTGCTGGCGGCGCAGAGCGAGACGACACGCTTCGCGACGGCAGGCTTTGCGCTGGTGGGCTTCGGCTTCTCTGCCTACCTGACCTCCAGGGAGCTCTTCACGATCCACGCGATCTGTGAGTGGTGTGTGAGCAGCGCAATCATCATGACCATCCTGGTCTGCTTCGCGATCTGGCGCTTCTTGGCCGGTAAGGACGGAGAGCCTCTGCGCAGGAGCGCAGCGCCGTCCGCTGAGGATCTGGGTAGCGGCGAGACTCAGTCGCTCCCGCCGCTTGGCGCGCCTCAGCGCTGAAGCTCAGCGAAGCTCGTCAACCAGATCGTTAAAGGCGTGCTGGGTCTCGGCAATGCGTCCAGCCGGCGGAACTTGACCGCAGCACGATCCGTTGTAGGTCGAGAGGTCATGCACAGAGACGCAAACACACTCCGCGGGACTCCAGCTCTAAAGGGGCCATGAACACGACTTCTAACGGCGATCTCAATCGCCTGCATCAGCCGGTGGCTCCCGAGGATGTCCGGGGAGACGTGCCCGAGATCCACAGGGGTGCCCGCACGCCCGGCATCGGCAGCGTGCAGGTCGAGAAGCTGTTCGAGATGACCGACGATCTGCTCGCGGTGATCTCCCTGGACGGCCGTTTCACGTTGCTCAATCCAGCATGGGTGCAAGCCCTTGGCTGGACCTGCGACGAGCTGCTCGCACGGCCGATGAGGTCGTTGATACACCCTGACGACGTCGAGCAGACGATGGCGTTGATCCTCGCGGGGCGCAACCGATCTGCGCACTTCGTCAACTTCACCAACCGCTATCGCCACCAGGATGGCTCCTGGCGCTGGCTGCTGTGGAGCGCGCGCTGCGACGGCGAGAGCTGGTATGCGGGCGCCAAGGACGTCACCGACCGCATGTGGATGGAGCGCGAGGCACTCCATGACCCGCTCACCAAGCTTCCCAACAGGCTGCTACTCATGGACCGCGCGAGGCAGGCGCTGGCCCGCCTTCACCGCAGCGAAGGTCTGGTGGCGCTGCTCTTCATCGACCTCGATCGCTTCAAGGCGATCAACGACAACATGGGCCACGCCGTGGGTGACGATCTGCTGATCTCCGTCGCCGAGCGCCTGACTGAGCTGTTGCGCGACAGCGACACGATCGCCCGTCTGGGGGGCGATGAGTTCGTGATCCTCGCGGATGAGCTCGAAAACGACGCCGAAGCCATCGCCGTGGCAGAACGCGTGCTGCATGCGCTGAAGGAGCCGTTCAGGATCGGCTCCGCGGAAGTCTCGATGCTCGCCAGCGTGGGGGTCTCCGTCTCCCACGATCCAGGAGCAGACCCAGAGGACCTCTTGCGCGAGGCGGATGTCGCGATGTATCGCGCAAAGGGAGCCGGCGGCCATGGCCTCGAGCTCTTCGACGAGCGCCTGCGCCGGGAGGTCGCGACGCGGCTCGAGACAGAGAGTGGGTTGCGCCATGCGCTCAACCGTCACGAGCTCATGCTCGCCTACCAGCCGCTGCATCCGCTGGGCGGAGGCAGGATGGTGGCCTGTGAGGCGCTGGTGCGCTGGCTGCCTCACAATGCAGGCGCCGTCTCGCCTGCCGATTTCTTGCCGTTGGCCGCCGAGAGCAAGCTGATCTACGAGATCGGCGAGTGGGTGATGCAGACCGCATGCGCCCAAGCGGCGACCTGGAGGCGCGAGGGCAACGAGGTCGCCGTGGCGGTGAATGTCTCGCCGCGTGAGCTGACCGAGACGGAGCTCACAGCCAAAATCCGCGAAACGCTCGCCTATTGCGAGCTGCCGGCGAAACTGCTTTGGCTGGAGGTCGGCGAAGAGGCCATCCTGCGAGACCCCACGCGAGCGAGTGAGGCGCTGCGTGACATCAAGCGCCTTGGCGCCCACATCGCCCTTGACAGCTATGGCGCCGGGCAAGCGTCCCTCAGCCTGCCTGGCACCTTGCCCTTCGACATGCTCAAGATCGACCGCTCATTGATCGCCAGCTTTGAGCGCAACGGCGAGAAGCGCGCGATTGTGATGGCGATGACGGCGCTGGCGAAGGAGAAGCGCCTTACGACCGTTGCGGTGGGCATCGAGACGCTGCGCCAGCTCGCGCTCGCCCGCGAGGTGGGCTGTTCGATGGGCCAGGGATTCCTGCTGGGACGTCCTGAATCCCCTCACCAGCTGCGCCTTGGACAGCCGGTGACTGTAAGGTCGCACTCGCCATGGCGCCCGAAAGCGCGAACGCGCAGCCGCCACTAGCTGCGAACCACACGATCGAAGAGCTCAAGCGCACAGCTGCCAGAGCAGCGGCGGCACTTGTGCAAGAGGGAATGCGCGTGGGGCTGGGCACAGGTTCAACGGTCGCGCATCTGCTGCCGGCGCTGGCCGAGCGCCGGTTGGGAGACCTGCGCTGCGTCGCGAGCTCCCCTGCCACCGAGGCGGCGGCGCTGGCGCTTGGGCTGAGGCTGGAGAGCCTGGACGACCTCGGCGGTGAGCTGGACATCGCGATCGACGGCGCCGACCAGATCGACCCGCAGGGTTGGCTGGTCAAGGGCGGCGGCGCAGCCCTCACCCGCGAGAAGATTATCGCCGTGGCAGCTAGCCGCTTCGTGGTCATCGCCTCGGCTGAGAAGACGGTGAGCCAGCTGGAACCGCCGGTGCCGTTGGAGATCCTCAGCTTCGGCGCGTCGAGCACCCTCGCCGCTCTGGCTCCCGCTCGGCTGCGAGACGTTCCTCTCAGCCCCGATGGCAACCTGATCGCCGACTACCTTGGGCCGATCGAGAACGCGGCGCTCCTCAGCACACGCCTCTCTTGCACCCCCGGCGTGATCGAGCATGGCCTCTTCGCCCCTGGCATGGTGAGCGACATCCTGATCGCGGGCGAGGATGGTCTCGTCCATCGCAGGGGCGCCAAGCTGGAGGCTTGACCCTCACGGACATGGGCTCTTGGCGGTGCTTTCGCCGACCGAGCCGTCAGCGTAGGTGAATTCCGCGGCCCATGGGAACCCTCCAGAGGGGCAGTGTTTGGGAACGAAGATCCCGATCGAGCCCGCCTGCTTGGCGCGCCCGGCAATGCCGATCGTCAACGAGAAGTTGATGACAGAGGCGTTGGGCTCCAGTGGAATGGTGGGGACAGGCGGGATCGTCCCTACGAGCTTGGCCCAGTAGGGCTTGTGGTCGGGCATCAGCGTCATCGTGAAGACGACCTTGCGGGTCAGGGGCGTGTAGCCCTGGCCGAGCACCTCGATCGTGGGCTGACCGTTCTGGAGGGGCCCGACAAACGCGGTCACGGTCGCTTCCTCTGTCTGTGGCACCGCTCCCAGCTGGATCTCTGCCAGCGCGTGGCCGTGCCCGATCAACGAGTTTGGAGGGCAGCCCTTCGGCCCGTGGGCAAGCAGGTGCGCCCTGGTGCAGCCCAGGGTCGCGGGGAACTGAAGCCCCAACCCGGCAGGCAGCTGCACGACCGCCTTCTTGACTGGCTGCGGGATCCCTTCGGTGCCTCCGGAGAAGTGGATCGAGAAGGTCGCGGAGGTCCTGGCCCCAAGCTTGTCGGGCGAGAATGACGGTTTGATGCCCGCGACGGTTTCTGAGCGCACCGGTTCTGGCGGCGGCACCGCGGCCCATGCCGCCGCGGCGGCGACCGCCAAGAAGAGGCCGAGAACAGCGATTGCGATCACATTGCGACGCGCGCTCACAGATCTAAAGTACTACTCCTGAGGCTCAGCCGAACAGCAACATCAGGGAGCTCGTGAGCGTCTTGCCGTCGTTGGACGTGAATTGCAATTTGATATGGGTGGCAAGCATCCGGCCACGATGGCGGGCAAGGAAGGACTGCTCCGTTTGGGAAAGCGTCAGATTCACGGTCAGGCTTCCAGCGCTGCTCGCTCTGGCAGTCGCTCCGGAGAGCCCCGTGCCGCTCGCGGTGAGCTTGCCGGCTGAGGGGACGGCCACGGTAATACTGGCCTTCTTGCCTTTGGCCTTCTTCTTGTGCTTCACGACCCTGATTGCCTTCATGCAGCCAGTGACCGCGATCTTCGTGCTCTGGTTGATCACCGCGCCGTTTTGGCCGGTGAAGGTTGTGGGCATGGTGAGGTGCTCGGTGCAGAGGTTGCCGTTGGCCGCGAGTGCGGAGTCTGGGCCCTCGGGCAGCTTCAGTTCGAAGGTGCCGACAGGGACATCTGGGACGGTGTTCAAGGTCGCGCTGGTGATGCCGGCTTTGGAGATGAACGTTTCGGCGTGCAGTTCGACCCTCACGCCATCCTCGCCCGTGAGCACCATGATCAGTTCGGGGAATTTCGCGCCGCCATGAGAGACGAAATAGGCGGTCCCAGTCAACGTGCCCGAGAGCAGCGGCGTCGTCGCGCTCACCTGCCCGACCTTGGAGGCCGTGGGGCAGCCTTCGGGTTCGGCGTCGAACTGAGCCGAGGTGCAGGCCTTCTGCAGTGTCGTGAGCCTCGAGGGCAGCTGCTTGGGCAGTTCGACCTTGAACTTGCCGATGTTGGCCTGGCTGCCAAACGGGGCTTTAGGATAGAGGACCTTCACGTCGAGGCTCGCACCGTTATTCCTGGAGGTATGGCTCGAGGTCGAGACTTCGAGCTGTGGTTTGAAGCCCAGGACCGCACAGTTCGTCACCTGGAAGGGCACCGACAGCGCCGAGGTGGCCCCTTCGATGCTGGTCAGGGCTCCGGTGATCGCTGTCTTTTCGCAGTTGGTGGGGTTGAACGTGAACCCCCCAGGCCGGTTGATCGTCACGTTGACGTGCTTGATCTGCAACGGGATCCCGTCGATCATCGGCGGGATCGCATACGGACCCGAGCTATCGCTCGTGACCGTGAGCGCCGCAGTCGTAGGATCAACTTCAATCCTCGCCCGCACAACCACCTGGCCAAGATCAAACGGCCCAGCCTTCGCCGGAACAACGATCGACAGGCCAAACGGCGCGCCCCCATAGGGGCCCGTGATGTAGACCTTGCCACCGGTCACACTGAACGGATCGCCACCCAGGCCAACGCTGACAGTTGTTTCCCCGACCTGGCTTTCAGGGCCACACGTACCCGCATCGGCCTGCGGTTCACCGCAAAGCGTCACACCCGAGAGCGTGCCCGAAAGACCCGCCGGCATATGCAACGAGATCGCCTTGAGGTTCTGATTGCCATCTTCGCGGCTCATGGTCATCGTGAACGGGCTGAACCCGCCCGCCTGGATGCTCGTCGTGCCGGCCGTCAGGAATGGGGCGAACGGCAGCGTGCTCAGGGACTGATCGCCTTCGGGGTTGGGGCATGGGGAGCCGTTCGGGCCGGACGTGATCCGGAATTCGGTGCTGGAATCGACCGCTCCCGTCCCCGTCCACGGTTCGACCGCCGCGGTCGTCGTGTAGCCCCCGCACAATGCCGGCGTGGACAGCGGCGCGCGCGAGCCGCCAAAGAATTTGATCTGAAATTCTTCAAAGGGCAACTGCGGCGTATTCTCAAACCTCGAGACCAACTGGCCCGCGTGTTCTTCATTCGGCAGGACTTCGCCCGCGACCTTCACAAGCGTGCCCGACACCGGGTCTTCCGCGACCACATACAGCGCCACCAGCGAGCCAAACGGATTGGCGTCCTGCGCGGCCAGGTACGCTGCGCCTTCCAGCGCGTTGGGAAGCAACGGCGTCACGATCTTGACAGTCCCGACCTTCGACGCTTCCGGACATTCCGGCTTGGCGTCGCTGTGCAAGGCGATCTCGCCTTCGGGCCGTTTCGGTTCGGCCACGTCAGTACACGACAACAGACCATCCGCAGCGGCCGGGTTCAGCGCGACACCTTCGGGCAGTGTCACCGTCGTGTTCTGCACGTCGGCCTCCGCGAGCCCTTCCGCATCCAAGCTTACGTCCTGTGGCACGTGCACCGCTACCGTCAAGCCCGTAGGGGTGCTCCCAGCCTGACCGTCAGGCGCAACCGTGATCGACGGTTCGAACTGCAAGCGATTGCAGCCATCCAGCGCCTGCAACGGTTCGACCGTCCCAAAGGTCTGGAAGGCGCCCTCCTGCTTCCACGAGTCCGCTTCCACGGTGCTGTGAAGTGGCCCATTGCACGAGGTCGGGAGCACCAGCAGTGGCGGCGGCGTGTGCGCGCCAAGTGGCGTGCATTTATATTTTCCAGAACTGGATATGTTTCGCGCGTTCTCTAGGCAGCCATAGCCCCGAGCGGCTTCGTGGCGTTCGTCGCCGGGCACCCCCCAGAACGTCACTTCGTTGGCCAGGAACGACGCAGTCTGAGTGATGTTGTCGACCGTGACGGTGACGCCGTAGTCTTCTCCGGTCCGCACGGATGTGTCGAGCAGCACCGGCACACCGAGCACCTCGAAGCCGAAGCGCGCTGGTTCTCCGGTCGCTGGTTCCAAGTTGTACAGCGGTGTCGCCACTGTGATCGTGTTTCCGCCTTGTCCAAGGAGATGCTTGACGGTCACCCGTGCTACGCCGACAACCGTCTGGACGGCACATTCGTTGGAGAGTCCTTCGCCCTGGGTGTAAAACTGAGCCAGCGTGCACTGCGCAAACGGGGTGGGGTTCCCGATCAGGCCTGGCGGCAGCTTGAAATGCAGATCCTTGGTGAGCGCGACCGGATTTCCCGCGAACGTTTCGTTAAGCGCGAGTGTCGTAGTCAGCTGGAACGGATGGGAGCCAGCCTGGGTGTCGACGGCGCCGCCAACTTCTTCGGCGTCCAGTTCGTATGTCTGCACGCCGAACTGGGTCGGAGGGCTGCCGGGACTGACGATCGTGAGCGGACGCTTCACCATCGTGCTCGGCGCACCACCACCACTCACCACTGCTTCATTGAGTTCTCCCGCTTGCGCATCGGGTTCGAGCACGACCGCGATAATCATTTCGATCGAGTCATAGTCCGGGAGATAGCCACCGAATGTACAGCTGAGCGATGCCAGCGTGCATTCGGCCGGTGCAAGCGCTTCGTTCACGCCATTTTCACCCGTGATCGCTTCGATGTGGACTGGTCGCACCCCGACCGGCAGCTTGTCGGCCATTGTCACAGGGCTCACGCCACCTTCCACGCTCGCGTCGCCGAGATCTGCCGCCGTCACCACGATGTAACCATCCGGGGATCCCTTCGAGGTCTCTGTGACGGTGGCTTCTCCTACGAGACCACCGAAAAGTGCACTGAATCCGGTGTTCATCAACCCAAGAGACTGGCCTTCCAGAGCACCCTTGAACGTCACCAGATACGGTTTTGTACCTTCCGTATCGCCCGGTCCACCCGTCACTTCCAGATTGCCGACGCCATAGATACCTTCGAGGGATGCCTGCACTTCCTCGGGCGACGCGTTGTATGCAAATATCGCCTTCTTGAGTTCTCCAAAACCTATCTTTCCTTTCAATAGTTCTTCGATGCTCACCGGTTCAATCACGGCGACGGCGCCCGCAGTTGCGCTGACCTTGATTTCCTGAACCTCGTCTTTGGCCTTACCCGGCTGCAGGTCTGACGGCCTTGCCTCCGACTTCAGATGCCACCACGGGGAGTTAGCGTATGCGGGAGCAACACCCGTCGCCGTGAACAGCCCCGCTATTGACAGGCCAAGAACAACGCCTCGCTTGGTCGAATGCACAGTGATCACCTCTCGCCCTTCTTTACGTTGGCCTTGGCAGGTCGTTTGGAGCCATAACGGCGCCTGGCCTTTCGCTCGCACACGACTCGCTGCACGTGACCCTTCCTTCGGCAGGCCGTCAGTGCCCGCTTGAGCTTCTGGGCCCGAGTCAGCGGCTTCGGTTTCGGACCGGGAGTCTGCTTCACCGGCGCTTTGGCGCTTTGATAGGGCACGTTGCCCGTGCCTGAGAAGGTCGCACTGGCGGGCGCGCCGAAGATCGACGGCTGCGGAGTCGGCGCCGGCTTGCAGGCGTCCCCCGTCGTGCAGGCAGGCGGCGCCACCGGCGCCACCGGGTAGCACGGCGCCGGTGTCGTGCAGACGTGTGCGTCGTAGACGTCACGGGAGGTGTCGAAGTCTTGCCCGCTGAGTTTCGCGGTGGTAAGGAAGAAGACATCGTCGCCAGTTGTGCTTGCGTCCAGGAACGCCGATTCCCCAGAGGAGGCTCCTGAGGAGATCAACCCCACACAGCCTCCGGCGCGTTCGCTGAACGTTTCCGCGGCTTCCGTGCAGCTGCCCACGTCGGCAGGCTCATACTCATAGATGTCCTCGGTGCCATTCACATCCTGGGGCACCAGCGCATCGTTACTGTTGAAGAACAGCCTGCCGCTATCGAAGAGGTAGCGTGACTGGTAGAGCGCCCCACTAAGCCTGTACGGCGTCCAGCCAGGGATATTCGCCGCGAGCCACGTCGTTTCGCCCCATACGCGGTCACCGCCAGCTAGGTTCAGATCCCGATATTCCACGCCGACCGGCCGTGCGCCGGTGGGATTGCATGACGCGCAGAGCAGGTGGTTGGCGCTCGCGTTATAGAGGTACACCTCCTCGTCGGGACGCCCGCTCGCTGCATCCTGGGTATCGAACCCAGTGAGATCCCGGTTGGACATGAACGCGAGCCAGTTGCCGTCAGGCGAGACACGCGCGGTCATGTGTGACAGAGAGCTCACGCCGTTGCCCCAGTCTGGGTAGTCTTCCTGCGAGAGCGCCGCAATCAGTGTCGTTTCGCCATCGTGATGCACATAGAGGTTATCGCCAGCGTGAGCGTTGGGTGTGAGCACTCCGGTGGCCACGAAGTAGACGTAGGAGCCGTCTTCGCTCGCGCCCAGCACGTTGAGGACATTGGCGTTTTCTTCGAACCGTTTGTCGACCGTAAGATCCGTCAAACGTTCTCCGGCCGGCGCATTCAAGTTGTATTCGTAGAGATCTTCGCCCCCTTCCGAAGATTCCGCTGTGAGACGCCCTTTGTCGAGAAAGAAGATCCTCGAGCCATCGCTGCTGGCGGTCATGTACACCGGCTCAGGTTCGAAGCTTTTTGATTCTCCTCCCTGCAGGGCGTCAATCCGAACCGTTTCGCCCTTGGATGTATCACGCAGGTAAAGGTGCGAACTCCCCTCCCAGATGACACGCGAACCGTCGTCGGATATGGCGTGCCGCGCCGCTTCGTCCTGCTGGCCCAACTGGGGGGCGGCGGCTGCCGCCCCGCCTTCCGCTTCAGGCAACAGGCTGACGAGCCGCAGTTCACCGGCCGACCACTCGTAGAGGCCTTGGCCCCCGTTCGGTGTGTCGGTCAGCTGCGCCGTAGAGCTCAACACCACGTGGCTCAGATCTGGGCTCGCACCCTCGAATTGTGGGCCGCAGATGAATTTCGTACATTCGCCGTTGAGCTCTTCGCCGAACATGGTCCCTGGCGGCGTGTTTGCGGCCGTCACGAGCGGGTGGAGACAGGAGCTCGGGCTGAGATACGAGCCTTCGCAATGGTCGCTTACATCGCCGCCCATGTAGTCACTGCGCAGATAGGCTGTCGATTCGCTCGCTTCGGGCGAAAGCGCAATGAAGTTACCAAACGGCTGGACGGCCCCGAGCGAGAGGTCTTCGGAGAAGAAACGGTATTCCTGCCCTTGGCCGACCGACGCGCCGGTAGATTCGTCGTGAGGCGGCGCGATCACCTGAGAGGACCAGCCGGTGGCTCCGCGCGTAGAGAGCACCGTCACAGCGTTCGCGTAGCCCGCCGGTTCGGCTTCGGTCGGTGAGGCCGCGAGGTCTGCGATGGCGTCACCGTTCGCGGAGGCCTGAATCAGGGTGCCTTCCGATATAGGCGAGAAGAGCGCACCTTCCTTGTGTGGCGGAGTCACCATCTCCCATTGGCGGCCGTCGGGAAGAGTCAGCGAGGATTTGGCGCGCTGAGTCGTGAAGGTCTGATCTGCACTCGCGAAGGCCTCGAGCCTGCCGCCGAGTTCACTCACCTCCACCACGCGGAAGTGGTAGAGGGTGTCGGGTAAAAGACCCTGGAGATGCTGGTCGACTTCGAGGTCCCCTTCGGCCGAGCCGGCAAGCGCGCCATTTGGGACCGATTCGTCCAAAACGGGGGCGTCACTTCCGTAGGCCGCAGTCGTGCCGTACTGGAAGTAGTAGCTCGTGGCTGCTCCGTGTGGATCGACAGTCGCCGTCAACGTCGCTGATTCAGCAGCAATGTCGGCGGGTGCGTCACCATGCAAACCTGGGCCTGGCGTCGTGAAGTGTTGATTCTGCAGCGGTTCGCCACGGTTGGTGCCGTTGGTGTTCGTCGCCCCGAGGCGGTAGTAGTACGTGGTGTCGGGTTCGAGTTCGTGCAGTGTCGCCTGCACAGCCACTGCCGCTTCGCCTTCGCCAACAGGTTCAGCGCATTCGACCACCTGACCCAATTCGGTGGTCGCGCCCCATTCGAACAAGCACGTTCCAGGCCCCGCTTTGTCAGGGTTGACCGTCCCATTGAGCTGCGCACTCCATGTATCGGTCGCTGGTTCGGCCTGCACGTCTGTGCGTTCCGTCTTCTCGTCGGAGGCAGGCTCTGTTTCCACGTCAGGGACCACCAGATCGGGGCTGAACACATCGATGAGGCCATCCTCGCGGCTGGACTTGAACACGCCCACGAAGACACGGTGTGACAGCGGATCGACCGCCAACCCCTCTGGAGTGTGTGATGATTCATAGGACCACTTCTTTTCCGGCGTTTCTTCGCCTGTGATCTTGCCGCGATACTCGCCTTCCGGTCCGAACTCATAGACGGTCGAATTTGTGGCTACGTAGATCTCACCGTCGCCGCCGTCCACAGCCACGTCTTCGATGCCTTCGATCATGGGGATGCCGCCGGGCGGCGCCAATTCCTGTACGAAGGTGAACTTGCGCGTGCCTTTTTCTTCTTCGGGCTTGAACACGTCGGCGACTTTTCCGTTCCCGGGGACGATCACGTCGCCGTTGAAGCCCGACACCGCGATGGCGTCAACGAAGGGAAAGGGTTCGCTCGGCGACGTACCGGTAATCTGCGCTTCCATCGCTGAGGGTTCTTTGCCGCCCGCTTGAGGTTTGAACACGTCAATGACGTCGTTGTCAGAGTCCACGACGAACACGTCGCCCCTGGCCCAGTCTTCCGGGCTGGATGAGTCGTCCACCGCAACGTCCCTCACTTCGCCGAACGATCCCGTCGGGGTGCTGGCGCCCGTCCATGTTTCCTGCAGGCTCGGGCATTCCAGCGTGCCACATAGACCTATGCCAAATACGGCTACGCCCGCGGGCCTTTCACCACCAAGGTACATCTCGGTTTCGCCCGTCGAGACGCCAAGCGCAATACCTGCATACGAGCCGTCGTACTGCTGGGGCAGCTGCGCGGCGAATTCATATTCGCCCGGTTTGGCGATGGACGGCGCGAACTCGTCGGCCCTGAAGTTGGTGCCGGGAACCTGCCCGTCCAGGCGTTCGGCGACATACAGATCGCCGTCAAAGTCCGTCATGCGATCCACATCCCTCAGCGGCCCGGCGACCGGGGCGCTGAGGCTGGCAGGGACTTCGGTGATCTGCGATTCGTATCTGTGGAAGACGACGGCCTGCGCGGGCGCGCCCATCAACGCAAGTACGCCCGTGAGCGCGGACAGCCAAGCAACGGTCGCCAAAGTCAGCCTACGAGCGCTCATCCACCCATCTCCTCTGTGACTACTCATTGATTTGGACACTTCGGCCACATGGCGGTTGCAAATGCTTCGGAAGTAGTGGGCGCCGCGGCCCGGGTGCGAGCCGCGGCGCCCGGACGAGACCGGCCCGGGGAGGGGTCCAGGACCGGAGCCTCTGCGAACGTCGCCACCGAAGCGGTATGGCGTAGCGACGCTCGAACAGGCCCCCGCAGGGAAGCCCAACGCGGCTCACCCCGCAGATCGCGGCTTGCCGACAGCTCATCGCCAACCGACAGATCGCTGCTTGCGCAGGACAAATGGCCCTCTCCAGACCTCATGGTCTCGATGATGGGACCTGGGGCGGACGCTCCACAAGTCCAGGCCCGGAAGCTTCTAATTCCGGAATAGCCGATGCTCCATCTACGCTTTGTGCATGAGCAGAGGAGTGACCAGGCAAAGCGAGGCTGGTGTGATGCGCTCCCCGTTCGGCTGGGCGCTGCTGGGCTTGCTGATCGAACGCCCCAGCTACGGCTATGAGCTGCTGCAGCGCTTCCAGCGCGTATATGGAGACATGCTGGCGCTCAGTGGCGTCTCTCGCATCTACGAGGCACTCGAGGAGTTGCAGGGCCATTCGCTGATCGAGGAGTTCGAGCCGGGCACCCCGGAGGCCACACTCAGCCGTCAGCCCAAGCCCCACTACCGCGCCACGGAGAAGGGCATCGCCGGATATCAGGATTGGCTGGTCGCACAGATCGGCGAGGAACGCCGCCGCCAATGGCTGTTCGCACGTCAGCTCGGAATGCTCGAGCCCGAGGCGGCGCTGGAGGTGATCGACCACTCCGAGACCGAGAACCTCGAGGCGGCAACCAAGACGACCGAGTCACAGGGTGAGCAGCCCGCTCCCGAAGGGACGAGCGGCCTGGCCAAGCGACTCGCAGACGAGGAAGAGCGGTTGGCCCTGGGTGTAAGGCTCTCGTGGACCGAGTACGCCCGGCGCGAGCTCAGAGCGCTGATCAAGGAGCGCGACAAGGAGCGATGAGCCTGCTCGAGCTCCAGCACGTCAGCAAGCGCTGTCGGCATGGGACTTACGAGCACACCGCGCTGTGCGACGTCTCTCTCAAGCTCGACGCCGGCGAACTCGTGGCCGTCTGGGGGCTGCGACGCTCTGGGCGCTCCACGCTGCTGCGCCTGGCAGCAGGCATCGAAGCACCCGACTCCGGCAGTGTGCGCTTTGCCGGGGAGGATTTGGCCACTGGCGCCAGGACGCTTACCGACGGGATCGCATACTGCCAGCGCATCCACTCCGCGACGAGTCGCGTCGCGCTCGACGAGGTGATCGCCGCATCGCTGACGCGAGGCGAGACACCAGCGGGGGCGAAGGTACTCGCGGAAGCAGCCCTCGAGCGCGCCGGCGCACGGGACTGCGGCGAGCTCGAGCCCCACGAGCTCAACTGTGCCGAGAGCGTGCGTCTGACGATCGCCCAGGCACTCGTCACCCAGCCCTCCCTGCTGCTCATCGACGAGCCCACCAAGGGCGTGGATCTGCTCGAGCGCGACGGGATCCTGAAGCTCCTGCGCTCCCTCGCCCATGAGGGCATCGCCGTGTTGACAAGCGTGGGCGAGAGCACAGGCCTGTTCGGGGCCGATCGCGCCCTAGCGCTCAGCGACGGCGAGATGCACGGCAGCACGCTACCCCGTCTCGCACCCGTGTTGCCGCTGCACGAGGGTGCAATCGCCTGAGACGCAGATACCGCGACGACCCGTCGTCGGCACCGATCGTCCGGCCGGGCGACATGCTCAGCCCATCAGGACCCGTTACCGTGTTAGACAGCAGTGACGCCATTTCGTGGCGTGAAGAGCAGTGTTGGGGACACGCAGTCAGCAGTTGGGATGATGGGTGATGGCAAGGAGGATCGCAGGGAGCAGCAGAGGGTCCGCCACCGGCGTGCCGGAGCTGCGCTCGCCGGTCAGCTGGGCGCTGCTGGGGCTGGTGATCGAGCGTCCCAGCGATGGACATGAGCTGGCGCAGCGCTTCGAGCGCACCTATGGGGACTCATTGCAGCTGAACAGGGCCTCGCAGATCCACGTGTCGCTCGACTCGCTGGTGAGCAAGGCACTGATCAAGGAGATGCCCTCGAGCATGTCGGATCCGTCGGGCACAAGTCATCCCAAGCCACGCTACCGGGCCACCCCCAAGGGCGTACGCGGCTATCAGGATTGGCTGATTGCGCAGGCCAGCGAAGAGCGTCGCCGCTCACGACTGTTCGCTCTCCAAATCGCGGCGCTCACACCCAGCACCGCGCTCAAGGTCATTGAGAGCTACGAGCTCGCCTGCCTGGAGCAGTTGCACGAGAAGCCCAGAGCAACGCTCCAAGACACCGCCCAGGACGGCAGAGACAACCTCGCCAAGCGACTCGCCAGCGAGGAGGACCGCCTCGCCGTCGGCGCCAGGCTGACCTGGATCGAGTATGCCCGCCGTGAGCTCAAGGCTCTGATCGAGGAGCGCGACGATGGAGCTGTGAATCTCGTTATCTGAGCCAAGCCGGCCACCGATAGGGGCTTGCGAACTCGTCTCCCCAAAACATATCCAAATGTGCTACGCACGCGCCGGAGATCTCTAGTACGCTATGCGGTTGATGGGAGCGAGGGTGGCTAGGGAGAGGGATGTCTCGGCGTTGAGGTCGCCAGTCAGCTGGGCGCTACTGGGGCTCGTGATCGAGCGGCCCAGCTATGGCTATGAGCTGGTGCAGCGCTTCGAGCGCACCTATGGCGACGCGCTCTCCTTGAGCAGCGCCTCCCAGATCTACACGGCGCTCGACTCGCTGGCAAGCCGCTTGATGATCCAGGAGGTTGTAGTCGCCGCCGAGATCTCCTCGGTCGTGCGCCAGCCCAAGCCTCACTACAAAGCGACCGCCGAGGGCGTACGTGCCTACCAGGGATGGCTGATCGGCCAGGCCCGCGAGGAGCGCCGTCGCTCGCGGCTGTTCGCGCGTCAGCTTGCGATGCTCGCTCCCGACGCCGCGCTGGGCGTGATCGAGCGCTATGAGCTGGCATGCCTGGACGAGGCGCGGTCAGTGCCCACCAAGGGCACTGACGAATCTGGAGTCGATGCCGGGAGCGGCCTGGTCTGCCGGCTGGTCGGCGAGGAGCACCGTCTGGCTGTGGGAGCGCGACTCTCCTGGATCGAGTACGCCCGCCGAGAGTTCAAGACGATCGCCACAGGGCGCAGCCGGCGTCGATGAGCTTGCTTGCGCTCGAGCGCGTAAGCAAGCGCTACGGCAGTGGAGCACAGGAGCGCATCGCACTGAGCGAGGTTTCGCTGGAGCTGCACGAGGGGGAACTTGTAGGGGTCTGGGGCCTGCGGCGTTCCGGGCGCTCGACGCTGCTGCGCCTGGCAGCCGGCATCGAGCACCCGGACAGCGGGGCCGTCTATTTCGCCGGCCACGACCTGGCCTCACCCGGAGCGAGCTCCCTCGGCAGCGGGATCGGATATTGCCGGCGCGGGTTTCGCGGCTCCGAAGGACGCATCGTCCTCGAGGATCTGATGGTCGGCCAGCTCGCGCGTGGGATCCCGTCGACGGTTGCCCGAGCACGCGCCCGCTCGGCGCTTGCACGCACAGGGGCGGAGCGCTGTGCCCCCCTCATGCCACACGAGCTGGACAGCACCGAAGCGGTGCGCGTGGCGATCGCCCAGGCGCTCGCCTCCCAGCCGGCGCTGCTGATCATCGACGAGCCAACCAAGGGCGTCGACCTGCTCGACCGCGACGAGGTCCTCTCGCTGCTGCGCTCGCTCACCAAGGAGGGCACCGCCGTCCTGATGAGCGCCGGCGAGAGCACAGGCCTGTTCGGGGCCGACCGTGCCCTCTCGCTCAGCGAGGGCGAGATGCACGGAACGGTGAGTCCAGAGCTGGCGCCCGTGGTGCGCCTGCCTCGGCGCGCAAGCGCCTGAGACCACCTCACGCTCGTACACTTTGAACACATGCTCGAGCTCGAGGGGGTGGTCAAGCACTACCGTGGCGCCGGTGAGGAGGTTCGTGCGGTCGACGGCGTGAACCTAAGCATCGACGCGGGCGAGATGGTTGCGCTGCACGGGCCCAGCGGCTCGGGCAAGACGACTCTGCTGCTGCTGATCGCCGCCCTGCTGCAACCCGACGAGGGGACGATCCGCTACGCCGGACGCGACCTCGCCTCCTTCTCCGAGGAGCAGGCCTGCGACTACCTGCTTGCAGATGTCGGCTTCGTCTATCAGAGCCCCCACCTGATGCCTCGCGTCTCCTCGCTGGAGAACGCGGCGATGAAGCTCCTTTTGGGCGGAGTGGGCATGCGTGAGGCCAAGACTCGCGCGCTCCCCTGGTTGCGGCGTGTCGGCATGGGCGATCGTCTGCAGAGCGCTCCAGGGGAGCTCTCAGGCGGCGAGCGCCAGCGGGTCGCGATCGCCCGCGCACTCGCAGGCGATCCACTGCTGATCCTCGCCGATGAGCCGACCGGCAACCTCGACAGCGCCCGCAGCGCGGAAATCGTCGAGCTGCTGCACTCGGTCGCCCACGAGCGCGGAGCCGCCGTGCTGCTGGTCACCCACGACCTCGAGGCAGCGGCCACAGCCGACCGTCGCTGCACGCTGCGCGACGGCAAGCTCACCGAAGGCCATACCGATCAAGGTACGCCGCAAGTCTCGGCGTCCCGCCCACACTCGACGATCGTGCAGGAGTGAGCACCGCACCGCCACGCCCAGAGCCGCTGAAGGCGCATGCCCTGATGCGGCCCTACGCGCTCGTCTACCTCTACCGCAGACGCCTGCGCGTACACGCCGCCCAGGAGCTGCTCGCCGGCCTCGGAGTGGCAATCGCCGTAGCACTCGTGTTCGCGACCACAGTTGCCTCCGGCAGCATCGCCGGCTCGGCCGGCGAAGTGGTCCACGCGGTGGTTGGCCCCGCAACCCTGCAGATACGAGCACGCGGAAGCGACGGCTTCGACCAGGGCCTGCTGGCGCGCGTGGAAGCGCTCCCAGGCGTCAAGCAGGCGGCGCCGCTGCTCGAGCAGACCGCGACGATCCTGGGTCCCCACGGAACCCGGGTCACCGTCGATCTGGCGGGCACAGACGCCAGCCTCGTCTTCCTCGACGGCCTGGCCCACACGCTTCCGGTGTCGGCCCTCTCGCCTGGCGGTATCGGCCTGAGCAGATCCAGCGCCCAGCAGCTCGCGATCGCGACGACCCGTGGCCACGCCACACCACCCACCGACGTGACAATCGAGCTGCGCGGCGAAGCGACCCGGCTGAGAGTCTCGGCGGTACTCGGACCCGAAGCGTTCGGCGCGCTCGCACAGGCGCAGGTGGCCGTGATGCCACTCGCGCAGCTGCAGCAACTCGCAGGCCTGCACGGGCGGATCACACGGATTCTGGTCCAGCCCGCGCCAGGACATGAAGCGGCGGTGCGTGCAGAGCTCCAGCGGCTGGCCGGCGCGACGCTAACAGTCGCACGCTCAGACCAGGACCTCTCACTCCTGCGCCAAGCGCTGCGCCCCAGCGATCAGGCGAGCGCCTTCTTTGCGGCGATCAGTGCGATGCTCGGCTTCCTGTTCGCGTTCAACGCGCTGCTCCTCACCGTCCCCGAGCGACGCAAGGCGATCGCCGATCTGCGACTGAACGGCGTCAAGCGCAGCGCGATTGTGCAGATGCACATCTTCCAAGCCCTCTGCCTGGGTATCGCCGCCTCGCTGGTGGGGCTGTTCGCCGGCTATCTGCTCTCGCTGGGCGTGTTCCACCAGCCCACGCGCTATCTCGCCGAGGCTTTCACGCTCGGCACACACACCTCGATCGGCCTGCGGCCGCTCCTGTTCTCGCTACTCGGCGGAGCGCTGGCGACATGTCTGGCCTCGGCGGTGCCACTGCTGGAGCTGCGCCGCGGCAGAGCCCTTGACGCCGTGTACTCGGAGAACGGTGTCCCAGGGAATGCACTGAGCCACGACGCCCAGGTGCGCTTAGGGATCGCTGCAGCCTGTCTGCTGGCGTTGACCACCGCCCTGTTCGTGCTGGAGCCCTCGCTTGCGCTCATCGCCTGCGCGGTGCTCGCGCTGGCGACGGTGCTCATCGTGCCGCTGATACTCGTGGGCGTGATGCGCGCCGCCGGCGAGTTGGCCGAGCACCGCCAGACGCTGACGATCCTCGCGGTCGCGCTCACCTCACTGAAGGCCACGACCCTGCGTTCGCTGGCACTGGCGGCGACCGGCGCCGTCGCACTGTTCGGCAGCGTCGCGCTCGGTGGCTCGCGCGAGGACCTGCTGCACGGCATTGGCGGCTTCGCCCACAGCTATGCCGCCGACGCCGACATCTGGGTCGCCAATCCCGGTGACAATCAGGCAACCGAGGACTTCCGGAGCGCCACCGACGCGACTCGCATCGCTCAGATCCCCGGGGTCGCGAGCGTCCAGAGCTTTCAGGGCGGCTTCCTTCAGGTGGGTGACCGGCGCGTATGGATCATCGCCCGCCCGCCGGGTGCAGACAGCCACGTGCTCGCCAGCCAGATCTCAACCGGAGACCTGAGCACCACGCTCAGACATCTGGCCGGCAGCGGCTGGATCGCTGTCTCCGAGCAGATCGCCGAAGAACATCATCTGGCGGTCGGCGGCGTGCTCGCGCTGCAGACCCCCACCGGCGAGGCTCGCTTCAAGATCGCCGCAACAACCACCAACCTCGCCTGGAGCCCGGGCGTCATCTTCATGAGCAGCGCCGACTACCAGCGCCACTGGGCAAGCGCGCTGCCGACCGCGCTCGGGGTTGCACTGCGCCCCGGGGCCAGCCCGGAAGCGGTGCAGCGGGCGATCTCGCGCACGCTGGGACCGAGTAGCGGCCTGGAAGTCTCGATCGCTCACGCCCGGGAGGCGCGAATCGACGCGCTGACCAGCGAAGGGCTCAGCCAGCTCGGGGAGATATCGACGCTGCTGCTGGTCGCCGCGATCCTGGCGATGGCCGCTGCGCTGAGCTCCGCGATCTGGGAGCGCCGCGTCTCCCTGGCGGCACTGCGGCTGACGGGTGCGACGCCCTATCGCCTGCGCCGCATCCTGCTCGTGGAATCGGGGCTGATGCTGGGCGCAGGCTGCGTGACCGGCGCGGTGTCGGGAATCTATGGCCAGGTGGTGATCGACGGATACCTCGCCCACGTCACCGGCTTCCCCGTTGCCGGGCTGGGCGCGAGCTGGCGGCCGCTGGAGATCTTTGTGCTGGTGATCTTCGTGGTGATGGCGATCGTCGCCATACCCGGGTGGCTGGCCTCACGCGTCTCCCCCACACTCGCGTTGAATGAGTAGCTCTCCCACCGCCGGCTCGTTCGCCGATCGGCGCCTGATGCTCAGAGCGGGCTTTGCGCTGCTGCTAGCCAACATCCGCTATTGGCCGACAGTCGCGCCACATGTGCGCTCACAGCTCGCCCACTGGGAGCGCCGCGCCCAGGCGATCCCGGATGAGCGATTGCGAGGGCTTGCCGCCGGCAAGCTGGCTGAGGAGCGCTTCAACTCCGAGGTTGCTGCCACGCTCGCGACGCTTGCGCCCAGAGCGCACCGCGGGCCCGCGGTGGAGGCGATCGTCGCCCTGCAGGTCATGTACGACTACCTGGACGTCCTCAGCGAGCAGTCGCACTTGGGCGAGCAGCTGTTTGAGCCGTTCATCGAAGCGCTCGCCCCCGCCGGCGCGCTCCCCGAGAAGGACGCTCTACGCGCCGAGCGCCTCCAGGACGGCGGCTATCTGCAGGAGCTCCTGGCGACCGTGCGCTCGGCGATCGCCCTGCTGCCGGCCCGCAGCCTGATCGCCGAGCCGGCGCAACGCGCCGCCGGCCGCTGCGCGCAGGCGCAGGCACGCGGGCACGGAGCCGCGCAGGCCACCGGCGCCGATCCTGCGCTCGAGCTCGCGCGCTGGGCGAAGCTGCAAGCGCGCGGCACTGGACTGGAATGGCGCGAGTACCTCGCCGGGGCGAGCGCTTCGGTGCTCGCCGTGCATGCCCTGATCGCGGCTGCAGCCGACCCCGATACCACCGGCTGGCAAGCTGTCTCGCTCGATGCGCTCTACCTTTCCATCGGCGCCCTCACCATGCTGGACAGTCTGATCGACTATCAAGCCGACATCGATGCCTCACGACCCGGATACGTTCAACACTATGACCACGATCGAGATCTGCTCGCACAGCGCCTGGCCCTCCTCGCCAGGAACGCAGCCGACCAGGCCCGAGTACTTCCCAACGGAGCGCATCACATCGTGACACTGGTCGGCATCGTCGCCTACTACGGCTCCGCACCCGGCGCCGAGAGCAAGGTCTCTCGACCGGTGTTCGCGCACGTCAACCGGGAACTGCGGCCGCTGATCGCACCGACGCTCGCGCTGATGCGCGCCTGGCGCACGGCGAAGCGGCTGCGAGGATGAGCGACGCCGCCAACACGAGCACGCCGACGGCGCGCCATGTCGCGATCATCACCGACGGCAACAGCCGTTGGGCGCGTGCCCGTGGCCTGCCTGTCCACGCCGGGCACGACGCCGGTGCAGACACGCTCAAGGAGCGCCTACGCGACGCCGTGGAGCTCGGCATCGAGGAGCTCACCGTCTACTCATTCTCAACCGAGAACTGGGCGCGCCCCGAGGAGGAGGTCCAGGCGCTGATATCGATGCTGGAGCGGCGCATCACGCGCGAGACGCCCGAGCTCCATGCGGAGGGGGTCAGGATGCGCTTCGTCGGTCGCCGCGAGGGTGTCTCCAGCGACCTGATCCAGCAGATGGAGTGGGCGCAATCGCTGACCCACGCAAACCGCCGCATCACTCTGTTCGTCGCCTTCAACTACGGCGGGCGCGCTGAGATCGTCGACGCCGCCAGGCGCTTCGATGGCTCCAGCGAGGAGGAATTCCGGCGCTGTCTCTACGCGCCGGACATGCACGATCCCGAGCTGATCATCCGTACCAGCGGCGAGGAGCGTCTGTCCAATTTCCTGCTGTGGCAATCGGCCTACTCGGAGCTGATCTTCCGCGATGAGCTCTGGCCAGACTTCTCGCGCGAGGCATTCGAGCAGAGCCTGCTGGAGTTCAGCGAGCGCAAGCGACGCTTCGGTCGACGCTGATTAGCCGGGACCGATGTATGGTGTTGTCGAGGTATCACCGCAGATCGAGGGGATTGGTCTCATTTCACCGCACCGACGCTGGCCGACAGGTGTCATAGAGAGAGGTGCAGCAATGGTCAAAGCGTCCGATCACGGCCTGATGGCGGACCGCCCACAACGCAGAGGAGCGGCGGAGCCGAGCCGTGCGCTGCTCGCGCTGCTCGTATGTGTGGCGCTGCTTCCGAGCAGCGCCGCGATGGCATACGGCGCCATGCGCCACGCCAGTGCACATGCGGCCAGATCGCTGAAGGCCAGCGATACGGCCCATCTGCGCTACGTCTCCGCCAAAGGAGCGGCCCTGCTGGAGGAAGGCAAGGCCTCAGGCACGCTGCCTGGCAGCATGAAGGTCCACTTCGATGTCGGCGCCACCTTCAGCGGAACCTTCACGATCTACACCCACGGCGGCTCGATCACGGGCCATGGCTCGGCGACCCCTCACGGCGCCGGCGTCGATGAAAGCTTCGCCGGCACGCTGCTCGTCACCGGCGGCGCCGGCCGCTATGCGCACGCTCGCGGGAGCGCCGGGCTGTCCGGCACCTTCAACCGCAGCAGCTACGCGCTCACCGTACAGACCACCGGCAAGCTCTCCTACTGACGGCCGCGGGTGCCGTCCACGAGAGCCCCGCGCCGAGCCACGATCCTGACGGCCCTGTTGGCCGTCACGGCTCTCGCCGCCGTGGGCCTGCCCATGGCCGCGAGAGCGGGGCCGGTGGCAAAACTCAGCGCGACGCTCACGCCCGAGCGCCTGGGCCAGGGCACGACGATCGGCTTCAGCTTTAGAGTCGCGACCAACGGCGGCCACATCCCGCCACCGCTCACAGCCATCAGTGTGAGCTACCCGGAAAACATCGGGATCGGACTCAGCGGCATCGGCGTCGCCGCGTGCTCTGTGGCCACGCTGGAAACCTCAGGGGCCAGAGGATGCCCGCCCAACTCGGTCATGGGCTACGGCAGCGCCATCGCGGAGCTCCTCATCGGCCCGGAAGTCGTCAAGGAGACCACCCCTATCACGATCGTCCGAGCCCCAGACGAGGAAGGCCACATCGCGATGCTGTTCAACGCCATTGGCCCGCTGCCCGTCGATGCCCAGATCGTGGCCCCCGGCCTGCTCCTGCCCACGAGCGCCCCCTTCGGTGGGAGCGTGGACATCACCGTCCCGCAGGTCGCCAGCATCCCAGGTGCCCCCGACATCGCGATCGTTGAGCTGAGCTCCACGCTGGGCCCAGAGGGGGTCACCTACTACGAACAGGTCGAAGGCAACACGCTCGCCTATCAGCCCAAGGGCTTCCTGCTGCCCGACCGCTGCCCTCGCGGCGGCTTCCCCTTCGCCGCCGAGCTCAGCTTTGCCGACGGCAGCCACACGAGCGCTAAGACGACAGTGCCATGCCCGGGACATCAGCAGCGTCCCCGGCACAAGCGCTCCAGATGACCTGAAGCGCAGCCGTGATTTGGCTCTGCAGAGCCGAACGGGGGACCCAGGAATCGAACCTGGCGTTGCGGTTTTGGAGACCACCGTGTTACCGATACACCAGTCCCCCGCGGGACCGGGATTGTAGGTGCTCAAGCAGAGGAGAGGGCCTGCCGAAAAGACTCTTAGACGAGTACCCACATGCTTGCAACATTCCGCACAATACTCAGGAGCTCCTCCTCGCGCAGCGCCGAGCGCGCCGGCGAGGATGGCTTCCTGCTGATCGAGGTCGTGATCAGCGCCCTGCTCGTCGCGCTGATCGTGATCGCCACGCTCACAGGCTTCGACGTCGTCAACAGGGCTACCGCCGAACAGCGCCGCCACGCCGACGCCGCGCTGCTGGCTGGCGCGTCTCAGGAGCAGTTGCGCAGCGACCCGGCAAGCACGCTCGATCAGCTTCTGGGAGCGACCGCTCTCGAAAACGCCCACGTGTACACCCAGACGGTAGGTGGCACCACCTTCACCATCACGCAAGAGGTGGAATCGAAGACTGGGACCAACGAAACGGCCGGCTGCACGACCGGGACCACCAAAGCCAGCGCGGGCGTCTACCTGCAGGTTGCCTCCTACGTCACGTGGCCGCTGCTAAAGGCCAACAAAAAACGACCGGAAGTGAGTCAGTCGAGCATCATCACGCCACCTGACGGCTCGGGCCTGGAGGTCGACGTCACCAACGGCGCCAAACCCGAAAGCCCGGTCTCCGGCGTGACCGCCGTCGCCACTTACGAAGGCGAGAAAACCGAACAGCTCACCACCATCGAAGGGACGACTGGCAGCGCGGGTTGCGTACTTTTCGCGGGCATCCCCTCCACAGCCGCCACTGTCGAAGCGTACAGGACCAACTACGTGACTCCCAGCGGCGCCTACATCTTCGGTCCCAAAGAAACCTCGATCACGCCGAACCTCACGACCCATGAACCGGTCGAGCTCGCCGAAGGCGGAGCGATCGAGGCGGAATTCCAATACAACAAAGTCGGCGTCCCATCAGGCGACACGTTCGTGGTCGAAAACCACTCAATAGCCGTGGCGCCGGAATTCGAGGTCGGCAGCCCCGAAGTCGCGATCGAAAGCAACGGTACCTACAACCCGCTGCTCAAAGAGAAGTATGCCGAAACCGCCACCACCGCCATTAGCAGCGCGCACTATGCGAAAGGCGACCTCTTCCCGTTTCCAACCTCATGGTCGGTCTATGCCGGCGACTGCCCGGCCAACAACGTGGAAAGCGTCACCGGCGGCACCGTCAAAGGTGGCTCCATTGCGGTCGGAGCCGGCGTCACCTCCAAAGTGGCAGTACCTATGTCTAAGGTAAAACTCCTAGTCTACGAAGGCACCAAAGCAACCCCTGGAAGCCTCGCAAACAGCTTGGAAGTCAAGATCACCAACCTTGGCTGCTCGAAAGCTTCGACTCCCAACAATGCGTCGAAAGCCATCTACGTCCACACCCAAAAGACGAATTCAAAAGGTGAACTTGAAGATCCCTATCAACCCTTTGGCACGTCCTTCAAGTTGTGCGTATACGGTGGCGCCTCACATAAAAACAGCTATACCACCGAAGAATATGCGCTCACGAAAGAAACAGGATTTACCGCCCCCACGATATATCTCGGCGAAACCACAATCCCTTCAATCACCATCGTCAAAAGCGTGTCGTCATGCTGAAGCTTCAAGCACGTACGCTCTGGGCAGCTCTGCGCTCTCGCATCTCGCAGGAGCATGGCCTCACGCTCATGGAAACGCTCGTGGCGATGATCGCCGGCCTCGCAGTCACAGGCGCACTCTTCGGGATCCTCGAAGTCTCGCTGCATCAAACAAGTCGGATCGAGGACAAGGTCCAGGCCGATCAACTCGGGCGCATAACGATGACCAAAATCGTTGATGAGTTGCATTCGGCCTGTATCTCTCCCGAATTCAGACCGATCAGGGAAAAGAGCAGCGGAACCGAACTGCGCTTCGTCGATGCCGTCGGCAAGGAAGCCGTGCTGAAAAACGGGGTATTGCACAAGATCGTATGGGCGGAAGAATCGTCAAAACTGAAAACAGGGACCCTAACCGACTACAGCTACCAGAGCACAGGCGGCGAATGGCCCACCTTTACGTTCAACGAATCCACTCCGACGAGCACCGTCCAGATCGCCACCAACATAAGCAAATACGAAGGTAACGCGGCGACCCCGATCTTCCAATACTTCCCTTATGCAACCGCATCGAGCGGCGAAACCAGCTCAACCCAGCCGCTTAGCACGATCAGCACGACGGCCCTCACCGGTAATTCTAAAGGCGAACTCTCTTCAACCGAAGCGGAAACCGCTGCCTCGGTACTGATCAGCTTCAACGCCGCGCCCGTCGACGGCTACGAAGCGCTGCACCGGGACATGCCCGTCAGCGACCAGGTCGTCTTCGCGTTCAGCGCTCCGCCCTCGGAAACGCCGATCGAAGCCGCCCCATGCCAATGACCGCACGGCGCACACAAAGTCCAAATCGGAGAGCCCGGCTGCGCGCCCAGGAGGGCTTCACGATGATCATCGCGATCGGCGTCATGTTCGTGTCTTCGTTGCTGCTGGTGGCCGCCTTCACCGCCGCCAACGGCGACATCGCGCTCACCCACACCGATACGACCCAGAAGCAGGCCTACTATGCCGCGCTGGCCGGCATCCAGGAGTATGAGTATCAGCTGCAGGTCAACCCCGACTATTGGGAGACGTGCACCGCGCCCAAAGCCAATGTCGCCAACAGCGAAGAAGACGAGCGCTATGAAGTGACATTGATCACCGCTGAAAGCGCAAAATCCCTCGAAAGCTGCAGCACCGCCAAGCCCTTTGAATCGATGATCGAATCGACCGGCTCGGCGGCGAACACCTTCCGTATCGAGTCGACCGGCTACGCTGGCAAAAGCGTCAGGTCGCTGGTCGCCACCTTCAAGGTCACAGGCTTCCTCAGCTTCATCTACTACACCAACTACGAGGAGCTCGATCCGGCCCTGCTCGAAGTATCAACCCCCCAGGACTGCGAAAAATACTACACCGAAAAACGGCCCTCATACTGCCAGAACATCCAGTTCGTGACCGGGGACGAAATCAAGGGCCCCATGCACACCAATGACTCGGTGGATCTGTGCGGCGACCCGGTGTTCGGTCGCTCGAAACACAACCCGCTGGATGTGATCGAATTCGTGCGAGGCACCTTCGAAGCGTGCGGCTCCAAACCGGTCTATAACACCGCCACCAAAAATTACGTCAAAGGCACCTCGCTGCCGCCTCCGGTCAGCGACGAAAGCCTTGGCTCCTACGTCGAAGCCGCAAATGAATTCACCGGGGTGACCAAGCTCGAACTCAACGGGCTCGCGAATACGATCACGATCACCAACGCTGAAGTCAACAGCGGCAAACCCAAGACGATCGAATGGCCCAAAAACGGCCTCATATGGGTGCAATCGGGCTCTGGCTCAGATGCCTGCAAATTCCTCTACTCGCCGTTCGGAGCAGACAGCTCCAACGAGGAAAAAGAAGAGGCCTACTGCGGCAATGTCTACGTGAGCGGCACCTACTCCACATCCCTGACGATCGGCTCCGATGATGACGTCATCATCAAGGGCAGCGTCTACCCCACGAGCGTCGCCGGCAAACTGGGCGCCGAACCGACAGGTACCGCTACGCTCGGCCTGATCGCCAACAACTACGTGCGCGTCTATCACGCGATCGAAGGCTCGAACACCAGCGGCGAATGCAAAGGCTCGAACGGCACCTCGCTGGAAAGCCCATGGATCTACGCTGCGATCCTCGCGACCAAACACTCCTTTATCGTCGATAACTACAACTGTGGCAAACCCCTTGGCGAACTCAACGTCTATGGCGCGATCGCCCAGGACTTCCGCGGCCCGGTCGGGACCGGAGAAGCGACCAAAGTCGATACCGGCTATCTCAAGAACTACAACTACGACGAGCGCCTGGCCGTCGATGAGCCTCCCTACTTCCTCAGCCCGTTGAACGCGGGTTGGCAGGTCTCCCGGCTGACCGCGCCGACCGGGGGCTAGAGCGCCGTGGCGCTCATGCGGGCGGAGGTGTGTGGGTTCAGGACATGTGTCTCAGGTGATAGGTCTCTGGTGAGTCGGGACATAGGTCTCACCCTGGACTGAGGTCTTTCGCGGTGCTGGCCGTGGAGGCGCAGCCCGGAGGGCTGGGCCGGAGCGGCTAGCACCGGCACGGCGTCCGGGGTCCTGGCGACCGTGGCGGGCATGTCAAGAGCCCGTGTTGCTGTTCTCCAGGTCGTTTCCGACCAGCTGTCCGTCACTGCTGCTGCTGCCGAGTACGGGTTCTCCCGCCGGCACCTACACCGCCTTCTGGCCCGCTATCGGGCCAGTGGCCTGGACGCTGTCGAGCCGCGTTCGCGACGGCCGAACGGGTCCTCCAGAGCGACCCCTCCAGAGGTCCGTCAGAGAGTGCTCGAGCTGCGATTGCAACTGACCGCCGACGGGCTCGATGCTGGCCCGGAGACGATCCGCTGGCACCTCGAGCAGGAGCAGCTTCGGGTCTTGTCGACCTCGACGATCCGGCGGATTCTGCATGACGCCGGGCTGATTGTCCCGGAGCCTCGCAAGCGCCCCAGAAGCAGCTACATCCGCTTCCAGGCGGCGCAGCCGAATGAGATGTGGCAGTCGGACTTCATTCACTGGCGTCTTGAGGACGGAACCGATGTGGAGATCCTCAACTGGCTCGATGACCACAGCCGGTTCCTGCTGTCCTGCAGTGCTCATGGGCCGGTGAGCGGCGATGTGGTGGTGAGCGTTTTCCTAGAGCTGGTCGAGGAATACGGCCCGCCGGCGAGCACGCTCACGGATAACGGGAGCGTCTACACGTCCCGCTTCACCGGCGGGCGCAACGCGTTCGAGTACCTGCTCCGAGGCTGTCCGACCTTTGTGTGTGTGAGTTGGGTTTGGTTTAGTTGGGTAGTCGGTCTCCGAAGTGGATCTTGAGGCCTCGTAGTGCTGCTGTCCAGTTGAATGCTTGTTGCCATTTGCCCTCGGCTCGCCGGATAGCGAGGTAGATAAGCTTGGTGGCGGCTTGCTCGTCGGGGAAGTGTCCTCTGGTCTTGATTGCCTTTCTGATTTGCCGGTTGAGGTTCTCGATGCTGTTTGTGGTGTAGACGGCTTTGCGTAGGTCGGCGGGGAACGCGAGGAACGGGGTGATGTTCTCCCACCGAGCTCGCCAGGACTCCGCGATCATGGGGTACTTCTCGCCCCACTTCTCGTCGAAGTCCTGCAAGGCCGCTTCGGCTGCCTCGACGTTCACGGCCCGGTAGATCGGCTTCAGGTCGCCGGCGACGCGCTTGCGCTCGGTGTAGGCGACGTAACGCATCGATGAGCGGATCTGGTGAACGATGCAGCTCTGAACCCATGCTTTCGGGAAGACTGCCTCGATCGCGTCGGGGAACCCGTTCAGCCCGTCGACGCAGCACACCAGGACGTCCTGGACGCCGCGCTGGTGCAGGTCGTTCAGGACAGCGAGCCAGAACTTCGCGCCCTCGGTGTCTTGCCACCAGATCCCGAGGACCTCGCGTTCGCCCTCGACGCTGACACCGATCGCGAGGTAGCAAGCCCGGTTTTGGACGGAGCGGTCTTCACGGACCTTGACCATCAGGCAGTCGAAATACGCGATCGCGTAGACCCGCTCCAAAGGCCGTGTGCGCCACGCCTGCACGTCCTCGAGAATCGCGTCGGTCACGCGGCTGATCGTGTCGCGGCCGACGTTCACGCCATAGAGATCGCGTAGGTGACTTTCGATGTCACGGACGCTCATCCCGCCCGCGTAGAGGCCGAGAATCTTCTCGCCCAGCCCCGCCAGCCGCGTCTGGCGCTTGCCGACGAGCTGCGGCTCGAACGTGCCGGCCCGATCCCTCGGGGTATTCACAGCGACCGGCCCGAGCTCACTCTGAACCGTCTTCGGGGTCGACCCATTGCGATGATTCCCGGCACCATCAGGGGGAGCCTGCCCGGGTGGATAGCCGAGATGCTCTGTTAGCTCCGCGCCAAGCGCGGTCTCAATCACACGGCCCGCCAGCTGGCTGAGGAAACCGCCGGGGCCCGTGATCTCCTCAGGCTCCAGGCCCTTCAACGCGTCCTGGAGCTCATCCGCGGGCAGCAACCCCGCCAAACGATCAACGACATCCTCGGCTACCGCCGGCGGCTCACCAACCGGCTTCGTGCTCGTCTTGGACTTCATGGTCTGCGTACTCATCAGGGGTCCTTTCCGGGCCGACACACAAGCCCGATCGCTCACCCCAACCACACACAGAAGACCGGACAGACCCGAACCGCTCGATTCCCTCGCGCAGCACCGCGCGTGCGACACTTCTTGCCGCGGATCGCGCCTTTCAAGCCCTCGCGTGCCATCAGGCGTTCAACCGTGCACCGCGCGACCTTGACGTCTTCCCGCATCAGCTGCCACCACACCTTGCGCACGCCATAGACACCGAGGTTCTTCTCGTGCACCTCACGGATCTTCACGACCAGCTCCTCGTCACGAACAGCCCGCTCTGAGGGAGCCGCCTGCCGAGCCTTCACCGCGTAATACGTCGACGGGGCAATCTGCAGCTGCCTGCAGATCGGCTCGACCCCAAACGCATCTCGGTGCTCATCGATCATTACGCTCATCTTCTCGGCTGCGGGTCGAGCTCCCGCGCGAAGAAAGCCGAAGCGGCCTTCAAGATCTCGTTCGCCCGCCGCAGCTCCTTGTTCTCACGCTCGAGCTCCTTGATCCGAGCTGCCTCCTCGCTGCTGACCCCTGGCCGGCGGCCACCGTCGACTTCCGTCTGGCGGACCCACTTACGCAGCGTCTCCGCAGTCATCCCGCACTTCTGGGCGATCGAGGTGATCGCCGCCCATTCCGTCTGATACTCCCCTCGGTGCTCCATCACCAGCCGCACCGAACGCTCACGAACCTCTACCGGATACCTCTTGCCCTTGGTTGTCATCGCCCAATCCTCTCAAGCGATCAGGCCTCCAAGATTCTCGGAGCGGTTCAAAACCCCCAGCGCTCCGATCAAATGGCCAAAGGGCGGGTAGGTGTTGAATTCCTTGAACCACGCGGTCAGATGTCCAGCCACGAGCTGGTCGTGAATCATGAAAGCGTCGATGGTGTGCAGACCGTTGTCCCAGTCCTGGACCCGGTCATCCTGAGTCAGCCACCAGATCGTGATCCCCACGAACACGACTACGCTGCCTATAAGCAGCGAGACCTCGCGGGAGATACCACCAAGACGACGTGCGCGTGTCTCTGGCGACATTCGCGTGACTCTAACCGAGCTCTGCGACGCTTCGAGGGCCAATCGAGAAGTTCGGTATGCCGGTTGGCGGCGGACAGCCAGCATGTCGAGGGCTCTTCGATTCACGCCGCCCACCCTCTCACAATCGCGGTCCACACCCAGGTGAGCCAGACCGGCTCTTACGGAGGCTTCAGCGCGTGGATTCGTCCGCGCGGAAAGCGAGGCTTCTGCGATGCCAAGAGGAACGAAGTACCCACCAGAGCTGCTTGAGCGGGGTGTCCGTCTCGCGCTTGAAAGCAAGCGCCCGATCGCCCAGCACTCACCCGCAATGGGCCCACCCGGCCATCCTCCAGATAGGCCACACCACGCTCATATGAGCGCGGCGACGCAAGCCGCGTAACCACAGCTACGTCGAGCACGTGCGCGAGATCATCCGCCGCCGGCGCTCAGACTACGCGCCCAGCCGATATGACGGTCGGTGATCTCGTGGAGGTCGCTGGTCGCCGCTATGAGGTCGTCCCGGACCGTGAGGGCGGCGTGACGATCGAGCCACCGATCACCCAAGCGGCAGAGCTGCACGCCCGCGGTGTCTCATGAGAAGGTCAACGGTGCGGTACCCGCTTGCACGTCAGCCGCCAGCTCGGCGAGGCAAACCGCCGGAGCGTGATCCTTGAGACTTCTGGCTCGGGGCCATCGTCAAACCAGTGGCGAGTCATCTCCTGATAGTCCTTGCGTGACTTGCTCTCGACCGCGCTTGAGTAGCGCTCCAAAAACACGTTGCTCCAGTACCAGCGACGCAGCTCGTCACGCTCCGTCTGCCCGAATTTGTTGTCGTCGATCTGGGCCCGCAGCGCTGCGAGGATAGGCACGAGCGGCCGGTTAGACGCTTCACTTCAGCTTCGAAGCGGCGATGCCGGTCACCGCAAACGCCTTTTCCCCTTTCCCGCCAGCGGGTGATAGCCTTCAGGCTACTGATCGAGGAAGGCTACTCCCAGGACCTGTTGCGCATGATGGTGTCCGGTGAGCTCAGGCTCCATGGATGCTACGGCTACTCCCAAGTCATAAGGCCTGCCTCCTACGACCCAAGCCTGGCAAAAACGTTTTTTGCCGCTGGCAGGTGTTGCCGCGACCACTAGATACACCGGAGTTGTACGTGCACCTGCTTGTGAAAGCGTACGTTGACTGGGGTAGTGCCGCAGAAACCGCCTTTGAGTCGGACAGCGGCCAGGCGATAGCGGCCTGCGATCAGCGTGAACGTGAACCCACCGCTGCGGTTCGTCACTTGCCGTTCGATAGACGTATGCGTTAGCGATGTGGTCCCCGGCGCAGCAACCACCTTCCATCCGGACGTGGCGTGTCCGTGCACGGATAGCTTTCCAATCACCACGCCGATATACGCTGGTTCGGAGTGAGCACCGACGGCCGCGCCTGCCGCGACGTCGGTCGCTGGAATATTGGTCACGAGCTCTGGGCCCATTTCGTCCAGCCGAGCCGGAACGCTGTCTTCGAGGTTCATCGCGAGCTTCCAGCCGGTATCAGCGTTTACCACGACCGACATGACCGGGCCGCTGGGGCCGGTCTGCCTGGGCGGCACGGACACGTTCGGGTGAAAGGCGCTGCCGGCCGCGGCTTGCATGATTACGACGTACACCGGGCTGGTCTCTTCTTGCGCGAGGGCGCCGCCGTATACCGCTGAGCTAACTGGCTGACCATTGAGGACCGCAAGCGCCTGGGCGTAGACCGCGCGTACCGTGGTCAGGGTGATTGATCCCGTGAACCCTTCTTGACGCGCGTACCGTTCGACCACTAGGCCCTCGGCCGCGGCCGGAGTTAGTTCGGCGCCGGCCGGCTGCGTTTCGGATGCGGCCTTGGCGCGACCACCGCTGACGACGATTACGATAAGAAGCGTGCTCACGATCACCGCGAGCAGCAGGGCACCTAGTCGTCTTCTTGTTGAGAGGCTGACCATATCATCACCTTTCAAGGCATTCGTCGTGTCCGGCGTCCCATTCAATGTCTCCCGTGTTCCGGTCTTCTCGATTGTTGTTCATACAGATACCGGCATTCGCGAACCATTTTGCTTCTGGCCACTCGTACCAGGGTCCGGCATTCGTCACGGCGACTTCATCGCGGCCGGAGTGGTAGGGGTTGTCTTCCGACGCTATCTCAAGACCAGCTTCGATTTCTTGGATGTAGAGTGGGCGGCCACCTCCGTATTCAGCAACTTGGTCCCATTCCGCTTTGTTCGTCGCGGCACTCCAGTACACCTCATACACCCCATTCTGCTCTGTATCTTGGATAAGTGTGTAGTTGTAGTAACCCGAACCGCTCTCCACAGGTCCTTCGGCTAGCCTTTCATGATAGAGTTTGGTTTGCGTCTCTGTCGCGGCGAACGGGTAGGCGATGCAGCAGTTACGGTCGTTACCCTCCGTGATCCCCGACTCAACCCAGCCGTTTTTCTCGTCGCCGGATGCGTGTGGCCACGACACCCATTGCTCTTGGTTGTAGCGGGCGCCGTTTGCCCAGTCATACACGTCAGCGACTTCATTGTCGTCTGCGGCTACAGCGCCAAGCCTTTCGGTAGATGTAATTGCGAGCGAGTAACAATGTTCTTTTTCTTTGATGCTGCACTCCGAGTTGGTGCCCCATCTGCCTTGTGCCGCAGCGCTGAAGGCTAGGGCGGCTAAGAGCGTGAGGGCGAGCACCGGAGCAAGTTGCCAGCGACGAGCGGCAATGGCAGATCGGCATCGATTGGTCAATGTCTCCCCCTTTTTGATGGTCTCAAATTTTCGTCCCGGTTCGGTCATATGCTCCGCCTCACCACCCCATGCCCTATGCCGTTATTCAGATGGTGCCGGCAAGCAGAATTCATCGCCCACGATTGGCAGACCGGCAGCCCCACTCACGCCGCTTTCCAGCCATTCGACGCCCACGGGGAAAGCTTCGCTCGGGCCTGGATTAGTCCCGTCGAACTTGAAGGCACCGTCCACGACGAACGTCGTCTTGGACGTGCCATCGCTGTTCTTCAGGCGAACTCCTGTTGCACCTTCGGGGGCAAGGCCGATGATCTCCATCAGGTTGTGGCCGCTTGTGCCACATTCATCGCTCACGCTGATGCCTTGCCCAGCCGCGAGAGTGGTTTCCCTGGCGCAGGATTCCCCTACTATGTGCCCGGCGGTGGTGCGCACCAAGCACTTGGTCCCAGATCCGACCAGCAAGCTGACTACATCGCCGTTCTTAAGCGACAAAACGGGCACCGCATTCGAGAGGGCGAGACCGTTGGCTCGTAGCAGGCGGTTCGGGCCAGATGAGACGCTCGCGACCTGCGCACCTGAGCTTGGCTCCCCACCGCTCGCGCTGCCAATGGCAGCGTAGGCGCCGACTCCGCCCACGACCGCGACAGTTGCCGCAGCGCCAGCGACCACCAGATGCCTGTGCCTGCGGATCCTAGTCATGGTCGATCCTTTCTACGTGGGAATGGATGACTCATGTGGCCTGAGAGGCTACGTTTCCGCAAAGCCGGCCACCCTGAATGAGCTGCCGCTCTGGTTGTAGACGCGAGCCCAAACGTAAGCCCCACCGAAGTACGACACGGCGCAGTACCCCGAGCCATGTGTGACTTCATTGGCACCTTCTTTGTTGAAGAGCTGGCACGCCAGCGTCGGGCTTCCTTCCAACGAAGCGCCTTCGTTGAAGATGAACGTATGCGCCCCGGCCGACTGGACATAGCAGTTGGAACCGCACAGCGAGCCGCCGCCATATCCTTCGCTAAAGGCGAGGGCGGCCGCTGGGGCTACTGCAGCCACAAGCATGGCAGCCCCGGTCAATGTCGCGACAAACCTGAGGCGAGTCTTCCTACGCAGATGTGGCCTTTTGTGCATTTCCATGTTGCCCTATAGATCCACGAGCTCCCGATTTGTGACGGCGCCGCCCAAAGGTGGTCTATATTCCGCATGATTCGACTGGCTACCGGTCGCGGCACTTCCCCGTACCGATCGACGTGACGCTCGCGAAACGCCTTGTGGACCGCCGGGCAGAGGGATCGCTCGCGCGGTCTCGAGTCGCCCCGCAGACCTTCGGTGAGTTCTACGAGGAGATGTCTCCGGGCATATTGAGATACTTCGCGCGTCAGACTCGTGATCCTCATCGTGCCTTCGACCTGACGGCCGAGACATTCGCAAAGGCATTTGAGAAACGTGACGAGTTCCGCGGATCGAACGACCAGCAGGCAGCAGCGTGGCTGTGGAGCATCGCGCGGACCGAACTCGCTCGCTTTAGACGTTCACGCACGATCGAGCTCGCGGCATTGGGCCGACTCGGGCTGGAGCGTCCTGAACCCAGCGATGCGGAGCTACGCGAGGTCATCCGGCTCACCGGGCTCGAAGAGCTGCGGAACCATCTACAGCAGGCGCTCACGCTGCTGCCGGCCGACGAGCGTGAGGTGATCCATTTGCATTTCGTCGATCACCTGAACTACGCGGAGATCGCCCAGCACCTGGGCGTCTCCAGCGACGTTGTCAGGAGTCGCACATCGCGAGCACTACGAACGTTGCGTGCAAGCGACCATGTCCACCATGCGGTCCAGGCGCTCGAGGTCTAGCTGTGAGCAGACAACCACCTGACCCGTGGCGTCTCCCCACCCTCGAGCGGCTTGGCTCGGATTTGCAGAAGCTCGAGAAGCAGCGCGATGGCCGCCACGTCGGGGATGTGAGCGCCCGCTGGCGAGTGCTGGCACTGGCGGGCGGTGCGTTGGCTTGCGCGCTGGCGATCCTGGTTGTGGTGGACGGAAGCCAGCGTGCCACGGCGCTCTCAGTAGTCAACCGTGCCGCCGCTATCGCGGCTCGGTCAGGAAGCGTGGCGGTCGAATCGGCGATCGTGATCACGGTCAATGGCCGGCCGCTGCACGAGCTCTCACAACATGGGGAAGTCGACTTCACGACCGGCGCCTATAGAACGACACTGGACGTCGGCAAAGGGAACAGGCTCGAACGGCGGCGAGTGGGCGGCGTCCTCTACTTCCTCTACAGAGAAGGGACAAATCGCGGCGCGGGCAGGACGCCACGATCGCGATCAACAGCGTTGCGACTGACCCACGCACAGCAGGCGGCGCTCACGCCAGCACCTGGAGCCGATGCCTTCACCGATCCGCTTGCTCTGCTCAGCCTGCTCGCCAAAACACCTGCAGCCGCGGCAAGGATTGGCGGAGGGCAGGTTGGAGGCGTCCAGACCGTTCACTACCGCCTGAAGAGCGACCTGGCATCGGTCTTATACGAGTCTTCTGGCCCCCACGCCGAGCCAGCCGCCTACCGTACCGTCCGGGCGACACTCAACGTATGGCTCGACCACCAAGGCAGGCCTAGGCGCGTGACTGAGCGCCTCGATGGCACCCCACCGCTGGGCACAGCGACCCTACAAGCGACCACCGCCTTCTCGCACTACGGACGACCCGTGAGAATCAGCAAGCCCCGCGATATGAGGCCCTTAGCGGCAATTGGCGGGGGTCCAACAAGAGCAAGCTCACCCGTAGCCGATCCCAGCGGGCTCTTCGAGCGATTGGTGTTCGGCACGCGATAGGAGCCAGCTCCAGTCAGCATCCGGCTCCAAAGGGCACTCGTCACAGATCGGGAGCTCGTGGATCTATAGCTATAGGTAAGTTGTTGATCGAGGACGAGGAGCCGACACAGCGCGGCTTTATCGAACGCATGCTCACTGGCGCGTTTCACCGCCGGAGAGCAAAGCAGGGATCTCACAGGCAGAGGCGATCTTCAAGCTGGCGCGGATGGTGGAGTCCGCGATGAGCGAGCATGCCACCACGTGCAGCGGATGAGCTCCTACTGCCATCTCATGGCAAGCAGGATCGGCCTGTCAAGCGAGCATTGTGAGCTGATCCGGTTGAGCAGCCAACTGCACGACGTAGGTAACATCGCTGTGCCTGACTCCATCCTGCTGAAGCCCGCGCTGCTGACCCCAGCTGAGTTTGAGGTGATGAGCACCCACACGCATACGGGCTACGAGATGCTCAGGGCTCGCTCCTCGAGGCCATGCAGCTCGGCGCGACGATCGCTCACAGCCACCACGAGCGCTGGAATGGCTCAGGCTACCCACAGGCCCTGGCCGGAGAGGCAATCCCGCTGGAGGGACGAATCGCGGCGGTGGCGGACGCCTTTGACGCCCTCACGAACGAGCGGCCCTACCGGCCGGCGTTCCCGGTGAGCGCGGCGGTGGCTGTCATAAGCTCAGAACGAGGGAGCCACTTCGACCCAGACGTGCTGGACAGCTTTCTAGAGGTGCTCCCAGAAGTGAAGGCGATCATGTCCGCTGAACCTGCGTTCCTCAAGCAGGCCCACAAAGCAGCGCCATGCGTCTGACCATCGCGACCACGGCGCAGTCCCTAGGAAGACCCGCTAGGTCACCTGCGTAGCCAGACCGCTACCGAGAAGCGATGAGGCGCCAGCTTGCATGATGCTCCTTGAGAGCTGGCCTTGGCCTGGCCTTGTCGGCAGGTCAAGCGTACGAGTGAGAGGTGGCGCCTGCGGCCTGGCCCTTCCCTCGCCGTTCCGATGCCAGCACATCCGATTATCCCACTGGGAACCCGTTCGCATGGCGTACCGCGCAAACGATCTACAAGAGCGGAACCAACCCTCCGAAAGCTAGGAACCAGTAGTTGCGCTTCGACCTCCCGAGCTCCGCGGTCCCCCTCGCGTGTGCCCGCACGCGCGCGCGTGGCAAGCGCTGAGGAGCATGTACAGCTTGCTGCTCCTTGAGCCTCCAGGCACCTCAATCCCCGCAACAACCCCAGCGCAAGAGTCCTGTCGCGGCGAGGTCGGGACTGTCTGATTAACGGTGGAAGTGCTTGGTCTGACCGAAGGGGATGACCATGAGTGAGCTAGTCGATCTGGCCGAGCGTCACGAAACCGAGACAGCCCTCGCTCGACTGGACCTCCAACAACAGGAGAGCACGGTCCTTGACCTTGAGGCGACCAGCGGCGTCCTCGACTTACTGCCAGACCTCTCAACTCCACTCGCCAACGCCGACCCCGAGCTACGCCGCCGCGTCTACGAAGCCTTCCAGTTCGGCATCGAACTCGACCGCAACACCCCACAAGTACGACTGAAGGCGCTCGTATCGAGCGCCTTCAGCACTGCTAAGAACCTCGACGATCTTGCGGTCATGGTCGCCGATAAGCCCATAGCGGGGGGCCGATATGGACCCGCGCCCCGGCCGCTCGGCGTGATCGGCGGGCTGCGCGGATGTGCCGCTGCGCAGCAGGATCGCTGCGCCAACCGCGCGACGCCCACAGCGCCCAGCTCGGCCGACCGCTGGGGCAGAGATCGGCAGAGCTCGCCTCCGCGCGGAGCCCACGGGACCACCTCCACAAGTCAGGGCGCCTCAGCGTAACTGAGGGCGTCTGACGAGATCGCCTATCGCGTTTTGACGGGCAATTGGACCCCGTTTGGACCCCGTTCGCACGCTTCAGCAGCTCCCCGCAGGTGCCAAATCATGCCCATTAGCAGGCTTTTCCTTCTATCGGGGAGACTAGTTCAAAGACCCCCGAACGGCCAGCAACGGCGGGGCGTGACGGAGCCACTGCTACCCGATTGCTACTCGGTTTCAGTCGTCCAGAACAGCTCGAAGTCGCATCACGTCCTCCGCACGGGGCGGCCCGGCGTAGCCCTGCTGCCAGGATACGACGACCCGCTGCTCTTCGCTGAGGCAGTACGTGATGACGGTACGCGACTTCACGGGACTGCCGAAGTCCTTGCCTCCGGCCCCCCATCGGTTCTCTGGCTCTAGCCCGAGCTGCTCGCACATTCGCGCCCACTCGGCACCAAACGCAAAGAACAACGGAACGGCGATTTCAGCCAGCGGAGCCCACACGAACTCGTTGAGCACCCCTGCGGGCGGGTGCATCGTTGCGGTCACGCTCTTGGAGTGCCACGGGTACATCTCCACGGTGAGCAGGTCGGCTCCTGACACCGACTCATCGTCGTTCCAACGGCGCGCGAAGTCGAGCAGCCTCCGGCTATGCCGAGGGACACCGTGGCTGTCCTCCCAGGGCGGCCGACGGTAGGGGTCGGTAGCCGCCCAGGTGCTGTAGGCCCCATCACCTATCTCGCCGGCGAAGATGCCGTGGCGGCCCTGGAAGCTGGTGTCGGCCTCCCCAGGGTTGAGGCCGAGCGTGACCATTCTCGGCGCCTCCCATCGGCCTATGTAGGGCTCCGGCATCGCCTCCGTTGTCACAGAGCCGCCGTAGCTGGCGAACCACTCACCAAAGGGGGCCGGAAGCGGTGGCGGCGAAGGTCGCGTGAGCCAGTCGTGAATGTAGTCGTCCCATCGGCCAATGGCGTGGTCCCGAGCGCTCATTTGCCGGGAGCGTATCCGGCGTGGAGGCGTCGGCTGAACTCCGGAATACCGAAGGGCGCGCTCAGCGCGAGAGTGCTCTCAGTCGCGCACCACGCGCAGCGGCCCGACGAAAGGCCCGCAGGCCGCGTAAAGTGGAGCGTCATGAAGACGCACAGCGCGCTCCTTGCAGCAATCATTCTGCTTTGCGCACCGGGCATCGCGGAAGCGAGCAACCGCAGCGTCGCGAGCAAGCGCATGACTGCCAAGCTGTTCGCTGAATACAACGGCGGTCCGTCCCCGAAGGTCAGGTGGGGTCAAGTAACGGAAGGGCAGGAAGTCGAAGGCCCGAACGGTCCGGAATGGCGAAATAAGAAGTACCAGTTGGAAATGGACTTTCCCCAGGGGGACGGCTCGTCAGAGTGGCAGCCCGTAGAACTTCGCGTGTCATGTCGTCATAACGGTTGCACCGGGCAAATCTGGTACGAGCTGAACTACATCCTTGAAGACCACGCGGTGTTTCGCGGTCGCAAGGGCACCTATCACGAAACGGGATGGAAAGAACCATGAAGCAGAAGGCGCTCGAAGCGCTCGTTCGCGCGTACGGAGCGGACGAAGCCGAATACGAAAAGCTCTGTAATCGGTAGCGCCACCGTTACCGCTACTAGACGCTGCTCGTCAGTCGCCAACAGCTTTTAGACGCCAGGCGGGGTTGCGTTGGTACGCCGCAAGGACGCGGGCGCGCGCTGCCTCATCAGAGGGGTGTCCGTAGGTGCTCATCACGAGTGCGCCGCCGTCGGTATGGCCGAGCTGGACGGCCACATCAGCGTGGCTCACCCCGAGTTCCAGTAGGTGTGTGGCGCAGAAATGCCGCAGCTCGTAAAACGCCATGTCCGGTCGTTTGGCGGCCAAGCGGAGCAGCCGCCAGTAGTAATAGTGCGAGGTCTTGGAGAACCGCTGTCCGCCGGGTGTTGTGAATACATACGGACTGTTGGCCCGACGGGGCATAGCCAGAAGAACCTCCTTGGCTTGTGGCGGGAGGACGACACATCGCTTGAGCCCGTTCTTCGGGAGGGTTATCTCTCCCGTGTTGCCGAGCGAACGATTGATATTGATTAGGCTGCCTGCGATATCGAGGTCGGACCATTGCAGGACGAACAGCTCGGCGGGCCGCAGTCCAACGTATGCGGCGAACAGAACGCACGCGCGGAACGTCGGACCATAGGCTCCGAACAGGTGGAGCGAAGCGTCGGCGAGGTCACGGACCTGCGCCTCACTAAGCGCCACCAGGTCACGCCGACCGCGCCGCTGGTCGAGGCGCAGGTTGGCGAACGGGTTAGTAGTGACGCACTCCTCGTTAAGCGCGTCGTTGAACATCGCGCGCACGACCGGCACGCTGCCACGGTGCCGGAGCGCCCACTCGCGCGCCCGGCGGCGGGATATCTCCGCCATCTTCACTGAGCCGAACTCAGCGACGAGTGGCTTCACCATGTAAGCGTTGTGGCGGTTGGTCGAGGCGCGCGGGCGCTTGAAGTCACGGAGCCATCGCTCCACGAACTCTGAGACGGTCTCGTCGTTCGCCGGGCGCGCGCGCATAAGCGCCTCGCGTTCAGCCAGACGCGCCTCCTGGCGTGTGCGGAAGCTACCAACCCAAACCTGCCGCTTTGCGACGTAGATGCGAACGCCGTATCGGTTACCACGCTTGTAAATCATGCGTTCGCCTCACTCGGTCGCGCGAGCCATGCCTCGCACTCGGAGAGCAGAAACCGGCGCTGGTTGCCTCGCATACGCGAAGGCATCCCCTCGCGCACTCGCAGCTCGACCCAGCGGGTCGAGAAACCGAACCATTGAGCAACCTGGCGCTTGCTCAACTCCGGCTCCCAGTCTGTGCGGCGCGGAAACGGTATGACGATGCCCATATCAATACGAATAGGGCCTCGCCAAGAGCTAACCGGAGAAAACCGACCATACGCCTGATTATATGCGTTCGCATATATTCCTTCAAGGGCCCTAACTCGCAGGCTTGGCGAGAACTGGCTGTCCATAACCAACACCATCGGGCGTTTTGGGAGGCTGACCGGGAGCACCCCGGAGAGCCCTGCGTTGCAGGGCTCGGCGAGAGTCGTTCGCCGATAACCTCCGCTCCCGTGGCATCACTGGCCGGTGACTTCCTGCGGGCGACCCGCGAGCGACAGGGCGTGTCCCAGGATGAGCTGGCGCGACGTGTCGGTTCTCACCAACCGCAGGTTTCGGCATGGGAGACGGGCAAGAAGCCCATTCAGGTCGAGCAGTTGGCCGCGCTGCTTGAGGCGCTTGGACTGGAACTGCGCCTGGGCTCAGAGCCTAGACGCAGCGGGCGAGAGCCCGGATAAGCTCCGGAAGGGCTGAGCGGAGCCGTCTATCCCAACAGCCCCGCGTCGAGCGCAGCGACCTCAGCCGCATCAAGGCAGCGGAGACTGCGGTTCAGCTCGCGCTCGGTCGCCGCGTCGTAGAGCGCGCCATGCGGCGACTCGTCAGCGACGAGAAGGTCACGGAGCGCCTCTATCTCGGCCTCGAACTCGGTGGGCTTCGGCAAGGTCCGCCTAGCGAGCAAGCGACACCACAGCGCACCCCGGCGCTCGTTGAACGCCGGGGTCATGCCAGTCGGGGTTCTTGCTTTGAGCAACCAATACCCAACCCGTTCAAGACCAGGGGCAGCGAGGCGTAACGGGGGCGATGGTCTCATACTCCGACCATAGACCTGAGCACCCACGCGCACACAGATTTCGGCCATTTCTCCTCCGCTGCGATTTTTTTTCCGGTCAGCCCTTCGCGAGCCCCTATGCTCATTGACTCTTTGGTGAGCGAGAGAGAATTAAACGCAGGTCAGCGCTGTGCGAGGCCCTACTGTCGTGAGGTTCGGCATTAACGCCGAGCCACAACAGAAAGGCTAAATACCAATGTTTGACTCAACGTTTGACCCCGAGTTTCTCCCAGTGCGAGTAGAGGTATTAACCGAATTCCGCGAGCCGATGTGGCTGGACTGCGGGCTGCAGGAACCAGACCGCTGGACGCCGAGGGAACTGATGAACTACGGCTGCGAAATCACGAACCGTATTCACCTCATTACCAACGAGAAGCTCCGAGACGGAGAGCGCTCCGAACTGGCGCTTGCACTAAAACTATGCCGCGAGCTTCCCGGGGTCACAATCGAGGATGCACTTCTACTGATTGACACGATGGCCACGCGGGAGCTAATCCGGCAGCGGTTCGAGACTGGCGAAGGATGGGTCAAGCTGGCAAACGGCCCCATCACTATGGTCGTGCGAGTAGGTGGGAGGGGTGAGGAGTAGTCGGTTTGCTGCCGCACACAACCTTTCGCTTCGCGCTTGCCGCCGCGCGGCTCGTCCGCTCACTTCCGTTCGGGAGCAGCCCTCGGTCGCCCGCTTGACGGCTGCGCGCTTGCGCGCTCGCCGCCGCGGCCTCGGTCGTCCGGCTCCCTTCGGCGCGTTCGCGAACCGGGAACACGCTCACCCGCCGTTGGTTGCCGAAAGCAGGTCTCGCCTCTTCTTGGCTCCCAGGCTCACGCGCCCTGTCGAGCACTCGCGCTGATGCTCGCGCTCTGCGAGCAGAAATCGACCCGCTCGGCTCTCATGGACGAGGCTCCACGGTCCATCGTCCTCGCCGCCGTACCATTCCTCGACGAGACGGCGCTGAGCCTCTGTGAGTTTCAGAGGCCAACCAGCCGACACACGAAAGGGCCTTATCCGCGTTGCGGCCAGCTCCCCGAGCTGAGAGACGCGCGACACCTTGGCCATATACGCGGCAACCACACCCGCCTCCTCCGTCGCCACTCGATAGGTCCCCTTCGTGAAGTACGCCGAGAGTCGCTGTTCGCGGCGAGGAATATCGGTCACCTCGCGGATATCAACAATTCGTCCGAAGCCACAAGCCTCCGCCAACATGGAGAGCTCGGCTTGCGCAATGAAACCCCCGCCTTTGGCGCTGTCAATGAGAAGGAAATGCCCGTGGAGGCGACCAGACTGCGGCTGGACCTCAAGCGCGCACGCGTAGTCGCCGAGCTTCGCTCGGCGGCGGAGCCGGGGTCGGAGCTTGCGCGACCACGCCGCATAGAAGGCGGCGAAGTCCATATCGCCGCAACCGTCTGTGAGCGTCATGAAGCGCACGCGCGAGCCGCGCTCGGCGGCGGCACATAGACCGTCCTGGATGGAGACGAGCGCCGCCGCGCGCTTGAGACGAACGCACGATGGACAGGTCCAGCGTTTGCACAGTCTCGGAACGGCCATCCCTGAGCTGTCCGAGATGGCCCACCAGCCATCCGTGTTCGGGCACTCCGGCTCAGGCACACGCGCGATGGCGCGTGCGTAGTGCAGCTCCAAACGCTCGCGCTGCTCGAACAGTCCCGGCTCCAGGCCCGCGAGAACGTCCAACTCAACGACGCGTTTCGCATATGGGCCTCCGGCGAACTGCGTTCGCCTCCGGCCCTCAAGTGAAGAGGCCGGGCTTCCCATTGCGTCACGGGGCCCCGAGGAGGTAGGTCTGGCAATGCTTCATGAAGCGACTATGCGCTGCGCACGGAGCGCGCACGCCATCTTTCGCTTCCGGCATCCGGCGCTGGCTGCTACCGAGTTGGGACGGTCCTGCTACCGAGCTGCGACCCAACCCCGCTACTTCCAGGACAAAAGCCCTGCAAATCCGTTCGCACCTTTCGCAGCTCCAGAGCCGCAAAACACCGGCTCACAGCCGCACTTTCGCGGTGGTTCGTACTTACGTCGGTTAGTCGGGGAGACAGGATTTGAACCTGCGACCGCCCGGCCCCCAGCCGGGTGCGCTACCAGACTGCGCCACTCCCCGTGGCACTTCGCCGCCATCTAGCGGTAAGCGGGCGACGGGAATCGAACCCGCCCTAGAAGCTTGGAAGGCTTCTGTGCAACCACAACACTTCGCCCGCAAGCCCGCCTTTGGATCTTACTCGGGCGTCCGCGTTGCGTGTAGGCGCGTCTCTCGTGCGCGTGCGCCCGCGCGCTGGCATCCTTTTTTCGACGACTTCCTCCCTCCTCTCCTCCCTTCCCCGTCGCTCCCTTCCTGCGCTCCCTCGCCGGCCCCCAGCAAGCGTCCGTCCCCAGACCTCACTATGGTCTTGATGTGCCCTTAAGGCCCCTTGCGTTCATCGCGGCGCTTGCCGGTGGCGATTACGCGCTGTGGAACCGCGCCCTCGACGGCAATCACGAAATCCTTGCGCTGGTCTGCGGACTGGCCCTGGTGCCACTGTTAATCGCCTGCGTATGGCTGTTCCTCGTCTGCGTCCTGCGCCTCTTCGTCGAGAGTCCTCAGCGTGCGCCTACCACCCGACGCTCGACCTCGACGGCGAAGCCCGCGCGCGCACGAGCCTCTGGACTGAGGGGACGTGCGGCGCGCGTGCAGCGCAGATCGTCCACCATGCCAGGTCGATGGGACCAAGAGCAGGCACCTACCGCGGGCGAGCCCGCGCCAGCGCCCTCATCCGGCAAGCTAGCGGCCTGAGCACAGGAACCTCCTCTCGATGAGCTCGGATCCGGGCTCTGCCAGGCCGCGCGCGCGCAGGCGCAAGCCCTCTGCCCGCGTGAGGCGTAGACGTCGCATCGCAGCTGCGATCGCGCTGCTGCTACTCGTCGGGATCGGCCTTGGCGCCTACCTCTATGAGCGCCACAGAACCGGCAGCATCTACCACCCCAACGCCCGCTTCGTGCCCCAGCCGACTCCCACGCCGCCCAAGAAGCCGCCAACAGACTTCGTCTGGCCGCTTTACGGCTACACCAAGGAACACACTCGCTTCTTCCCCGCATCGGCCGCCCTGCACCCACCCTTCAAGAAGCTCTGGCAACATGGCGGAAGCTCGTTGCTGGAGTTCCCGCCCGTGATCGAAGGCGAACGGATCTTCCAGCTCGCCGACGACGGCGACCTGAGCGCGTTCGACAAGAACGATGGCCACGTGCTGTGGAGCAAGAGCCTGGGCGCGCTCTCGGCCTCCACCCCAGCGATCGCCCACGGCACCCTCTATGCGACCGTGCTCTCCAGGGCCTCGGGCCTGGCTGAAGGACGTGTGGTCGCACTCAGCGCCACCAACGGGTCCATCCGCTGGTCGAGAGACCTTCCCAGCGAGAGCGAGTCATCGGCGATGTACGACAAAGGCAAGATCTTCTTCGGCTCTCAGAACGGCACCGTCTACGCACTCAACGCCGGCAACGGCTCGGTGATCTGGACCTACCACGCCGAAGGCTCAGTGAAGGCAAGCCCTACGCTCAAGGACGGGGTGCTCTACTTCGGCGACTACTCGGGCCACGTGCAGGCGATCAGCGAGAGCACCGGCAAGCGGCTGTGGGTTAGCGGCTCTGAAGGCGCCCTCCTCGGGAGCGGCACCTTCTACTCGACTCCTGCCGTCATATACGGGCGCGTCTACCTGGGCAACACCGACGGGCGCATCTACGCCTACGACGCCTCCACCGGCAAACTGGACTGGGCGGTCCAGACCGGCGACTACGTCTACTCCTCGCCCGCCGTCACCAATGCCCCTGGCATCGGCCCCACCGTCTACATCGGCTCCTATGACGGCAACTTCTACGCCCTGAACGCCAAGACGGGCGGGATCGACTGGACCTATGACGCGGGCGGGCGCATCTCGGGCTCGGCCACGATCATCGGGCGCTACGTCTACTTCGCCGATCTCGGCACCCACACCACCTACGGCCTGGGCATCTCGACCGGCAAGGTCGACTTCACGATGGGCACGGGCTCCTTTGACCCCGTAATCAGCGACGGCCAGGACATCTTCCTGACCGGCGACACCGGCCTGTACGCGCTCGCCCCCACCGGCTGAGCCTCAGAGCAGGCTGAGCGCCTTGCCCAGCGAGAAGCGCGCCGCGACGCTCACCTTGCCAGGGCGGCTCACCGTGACCTCGGTCCAGCCGCCTGGCGCCGAGCTGACCTTTGCATCCCCGCCGGTCACCGTCCACCAGTGCGTGTGGTGCACACGCACGAGGAAGTGGCCGGGACGTCTGGCGAGCAGTGAGAAGCCGGCATGGCCCAGCGACTCCAGCTTGCCGGGACCTTCCAAGAGCCCCGAGGCGCCCAGCACCTTGAAGACCCGCCAGCGCCGGCTCACAAAGACCTCCCTCAGGAAGGGCAGCCCTTTGCGGATCAGAGTGCCCTCCTGGGCGCTGGAAGGGTCCAGCGGCAGGTCTGGTAGCGCCACGTAGCTCACCCCGTTGGAGTCCAGCCAGCCGCGATAGGCACCGGGTGTGAGATGGCCGCTTTCGAGCACGCCGTCATAGCGCTTGTCCAGCTGGCGCTCCCAACCGCGCGCAAGCGCCACGCTGGGCGCGAGCAGCGCTGCCTCCCAGTGCGAGCGCGTGAAGGGCACCTCTACGCGCAGCAGCCTGCCGTCGTGGCTTGCGAAGAAGCGCTTGACCGGCACATAGAAGGAGGCGCTGGTCGAAGGATCGCCCTGCACCCGCTCGGTCTGGACGACCGGCCCCCACACCACCCAGACGGCGATCCCCAGCAGCACAGCAAGCAACGCCCAGGCAGGCCGCGGGCTCGCGCGCAACCCCCCCGCGCGCCCGAGCGCGCAGAGCAGCAACGGGCCGGCGAGCGAGACGCCATAGCGCTCGACGTTGCTGCCCATCGGCGTGTGGATCAGGCAGAGCAGCACGCAGAGCAGGTAGAGGCACCCCGCCACGCGCAGCGTCCGCTCGCGCGCGGGCAGCGCCCACAGGAAGCCGAGCACCACGGCGACCGTAGCCAGGAACGAGCTCATCGCAAATGGCTCATAGCCGCCTTCGGGGAAGAGCATCTGCAGAGGCAGAACCACGAGCAGGACCGGCGCGACCAGCGCGATGGCGACCCTGAGCCTGCGCTGTGCCAGCCCCCAGCTCACCGCGGCGAGCGCGAGCATCAGTCCCGCCACGGGACTGGCGGCGGCGCACAGCGCGGCGCAGATGGCGGCACCCAGCTCGCCCGCGATGCCGAGCTCGCCCGTGATGGCCGACCCACTCGTGGTATCCCGGCGGGCCCGCATCAGCATGAACACCGCGGCCAGCGCGAAGCTCACGCCCAGGGCGAAGGTGATCCGCCCGATCCACAGATCTCCAACTGCTCCGACAGCAAAGAAGATCGTGCCAAGGCGGGCCTTGGGACCGTAGAGCGGAACCGTTATGCGCTCGAACAGGATGCTCGAGGCCAGGGCCGCAAGCACCCCCAGGGTGCGCATGCCCACCAGCGCGGCCAGCGGGGGATAGAGCAGGCTGTAGCCGGGGATGTGATGTCCGCCGTACCAGCTGTCATCCCAGAGCGTGAAGCCGGCATGTTCGAAGAGCTGCACGCGGTAGAGCTGGCCCGCGAGGTCCGGCGTGCGCGGCGCGACGATCAGCCAGACTCCTGAGAGCAGCAGCGCCCACAGCGGCGCATAGAGCAGCTGCCTCGTGTGCCCGGCGAGCAGGCGCCTGGAGTGCGTGCGAGCCACTTCATCTGCCGGCGGCGAGCGCCGCACGGTGATGGCGTTCGTCTCCACGCAGACCAGTATTCGATAATTGCCCAAGTCTTGATCGCTTCCCGCCCCCACGCTCGCCCGAGCAGACCAGGCCAGGCCCTGCTCGCGTGCGCGGGACTGCGGGCCTTCGCGCCACCGAGGCGCAGCCTCCTGGCGCTCGCGGCCATGGTCGCCACGTCACTTCTCGCAAGCGGCTGCGCGACAGGCCATCCGCCGGCTGTCAGCAAGCGCGCGCTGGAAGAAGCGCAGACCTTCCCCTACTACACCACCTACTGGGTCGGCCCACACTTTGCCGGGCAACCGGTCACCGCCGTCGACGGCACCACCGGCTACAGCTCCTCGATCGGGGACAGCGTCTACTACGGCGACTGCGTGGGCGGGAAAACCTTCCTGGGCGGATCGTGCAGACTGCCCTTGCAGGTCACCACGGTGATCTATCACCTGCATTCAAACCAGACCCTGGGCACTCAGAGCAACACCGTCATCAGGGGCGTGCCCGCGACAATCTATGACAGCGGCCGCTCACTCGAGCTCTACACCGGGCGCGTTGCGATCGACATCTTCTCCAACACGCTGATCCACGCATTGCAGGCGACCAGCGCCCTGCGCCCCTTCAACGCACCGGGCTCGGCCAACGGTCCGCTGCCCCCGCCGGTCTACTGCCCAGGGCTCTCCGGCGCTCAGGACGCCAACGTGCAGGCCGTGATGGCGCACCTCCCGAGCCAGGTCTGCCAGCGCAAGGAAGCAGCCCTGGCGCTCAAGCTCCGCCTCGCTGTGCCCTAGCTCCCGACCGCGCCGCCGGGCGCAGGCGCCAGCGGCTTGCCGATCTCACGGCGCATGCTCAGAAACGCAAGCGTGCCGACGATCGAAGGGAGCCACAGCGAGATCGCCCTGTAGGTGATAACCGCGGCGATCGCGACCGAGACGGGGCGAACGCCGAAGAGGACGAGCATCCCGACCATGCCTCCTTCGACAGCCACAAAGCCGCCCGGGATCGGCAGCGAGTTGGCGATCATCCCCACGAGGTAGGCCATCGCGACGGCCCAGAACGAGGTCGACTCGCCGAAGCCCAGCAGCACCACATAGAGCACGAGATTGTCGAACAGCCAGTAGCCGATCGCCCCCAGCAGGCGCCAGTCGTGTGCGCGCATCATCGACAACGACTCCTCCACCCCGTCGGCCAGCGCGCTCAGCGCCACCTGAATGGCTTTGTGCTGCGCCCTCACGCGCTTCGCCAGCCGCCCGGCCCATGCCGCGAGCACGAGGGTGCCCACGATCGCCGCAAATGAGATCACCGCCGGAAGCAGCGTGAGTAGTGGGTCGCGCTTGCCCGGGAGCAGGCCCAGCCACATGGGCAGGCCGATCAGGACAACAGCGCCCGCGTTCACCACGCTGGTGAGCATGAACATCGCCACCGAGCGCTTGGCGATCCGCTCCATCGAGATCCCCTTGCTGTGCAACACCCAGGCCCCGAGGGCGATCCCTCCCAGGCCGCTGCCCGAGACGACCGAGTTCACCGCGAGCTCGGAGAGCGGCAGGCGCGCCCGCAGGCGACCGCCCATCTTTCCGAAGACCAGTTCGAAGAGCACCACGTAGCCCGCGCAGGAGAGCGCCTCCAGGACGATCGCCAGGACGATCCACAGCGGATTCGCATCGGTGATGCGATCCTCCGCGGCACGCAGCCCCGGCACCGCGAACAGCAACCCGATCGCGAGCCCCGAGAAGACTACGAGGCTGATGATGCCGTTGCGCAGACCCCGCCCGGTCGCATGCGATGCAGAGGAGTCGGCGGAGCCCTCGCCCCGCTCGATGAATGGAAGCTCGGCCATGCCTGAGCTCCGATGTTAGGTGAGGTGCTCGATGCGGCCGCCCGCACGCTCGTCCGCGCGGGCACCTGCTCGCTCGATCGCACGAGCGCGAAAGCGTGCGGGCGAGATCCCATACCAGCGCCGGAAGGCCTTGGCGAAGTGGGGCGCCTGGCGGTAGCCGACGAGCCTGGCGACATCGCGCACCGGGATCGCGCGCTGCTCGAGCAGCAGAACCGCTGCCACCTGCATGCGCCTGGCGATCAGCTCCTCTCCGAAGGTGCTCCGCCCATGCAACGCGTAGGCGCGCTGCAGCTGCCTCGGGGAGCTGGACAGCGCCTTGGCAACGGCACCGAGCGTGAGCGGCTGGCGATAGTGCCTCATGATCACCGCACGCGTCAGCAGATACAGGCGTCGCTGCTCGGCAAGCGTGCTCTGGCGCATCGCCTCCTGCTCCGCCCGCCAGGGCCAGGCGGGACAGATGGGGGCGCTGGCAAGGCCCTCATCCGCCGTAGCGAAGCGCGATCCGAGCGGCGGCGTCGCCATAGGAGCCGCCGAAGAGAACGGCGTGCACGAGTATTGGCGACAGCTGCCAGAGCTCGATCCGTTCCTGCCAGCCCTCGCTCAACGGCGAGATCTCCTGATAGGCGGCGAAGACGCGCTCGGAGGGTGCGCCGAAGAGCCTCAGCATCGCCAGATCGACCTCGCGATGGCCGCCATAGACGGAGGGATCGATCAGCCACGGCCTGCCATCGGTGCCTGCCAGGACGTTGCCGCTCCAGAGGTCACCGTGCAGACGAGCGGGCGGCTCTGGGGGTCCGCAGAGCTCGGCGATGCGCTCGCAGATCCGCTCCAGGGCGCGCGCGGCGGACGTCTGCAGCAGTGCGCGCTCATGGGCCATGAGAAGCAACGGGCGCAGCCTGCGCTCGGCATAAAAGGAGGGCCAGTCATCCAAGGGCGCATTGGGGAGCTTCAGCGAGCCAAGCGCGGACTCCGAGAGCCCACGCGGATCGCCGAAGTGCGGAGCACCGGCTGCGTGCAGCTGCGCAAGGCCACGGCCGAGCTCCTCGACCCCCGCTGCGTCAAGGCGCCCGTGATCGACCCACTCCAGCGCCAGATAGCCCTCGCCGACCTCGAGCACCTCGGGCACCTGCAATGAGCCCGCCTGGGCAAGCCATTGCAGGCCCCAGGCCTCGGACTCGTACTCCTGCAGGGTGGCGTCAGAGCGGGTCTTGACGAACGCCTTGGCGCCGTCTGCCAGCACGACGCTGTAGGCCTCGTTGATGTCGCCACCGCCGACTGGCTGTGGGTCCTTCGATCCAAGGGGCAGCGTCACTTCGAGCCCAGGGAGAGGGTCACTTCGAGCCCACAGGATGCGTCACTGCGAGCCGCTGGGGATGAGCCCTGACCCGATCTGGTCAAGCAGACCGGCACATGCGCCTTGCACGAGCTCGAGCACCCGCTCGAAGCCGTCGCCAGGGCCGTAGTAGGGGTCCGGCACATCCAGGTCGGAGGAGGAGCCCGCGCCGGCCGGGTCGAACTCGCGGAGCAACGCAACCTTGGCGGCGCCCTCTTCATCAGGTGCCATCCGCCTGAGCGCCTGCAGGTTGGCGCCGTCCATCGCGAGGATCAGGTCGAACTCCTCGAAGTCGCTCGCGCGCACCTGGCGCGCGGCGCCCTCCAGGACGATCCCGTGGGCACGGGCGGTGGCGCTCGCGCGAGCGTCCGGTGGTTGCCCCACATGCCAGCCGCCCGTGCCGGCGCTGTCGATCTCGATATCCCCCTCCAAGCCCCGGTCGGCCACGAGCTTTCGCATCACTCCCTCGGCGGTCGGCGAGCGGCAGATGTTGCCCAAGCAGACGAACAGCAGCTTCGTCATTCCCCGTCCCCCAGCTCCAGCACCGCTAAGAACGCCTCCTGGGGCACCTCGATGCGGCCGACCTGCTTCATGCGCTTCTTGCCCTCCTTCTGCTTCTCCAAGAGCTTGCGCTTGCGGGTGATGTCACCGCCGTAGCACTTGGCGATCACGTCCTTGCGAAAGGCCTTCACCGTCTCCCTGGCGACAATGTGCGAGCCGATGGCAGCCTGGATAGGCACGTCGTACTGCTGGCGCGGGATGCGCTTGCGCAGCCGTTCAGTGAGCACGCGGCCGACCTCGTAGGCCTTGTCGCGGTGCACGACCATCGAGAGTGCGTCGACGGTGTCGCCGGCCAGCAGCACGTCGAGCTTGACCAGATTGGACGCCCGAGAGCCGCTCACCTCGTAGTCGAGGGAGGCATAGCCCTTCGTGCGCGACTTGAGCTGGTCGAAGAAGTCAAGGACGATTTCGGCAAGCGGCAGCTCGTAGGAAAGCTGGACGCGCTCGGGCGAGAGGTAGTGCATGCCGGAGTGCTCGCCTCTGCGTTCCTGGCAGAGCTCCATCACCGCGCCCACGAACTCTCTGGGGGCGATGATCTGGGCGGTGATGAAGGGCTCTGAGATCTCCTCGATCGTTCCGGGATCGGGCATGTCGGAGGGGTTGTGGACTTCGAGAACGTTGCCATTGCTCAGCAGCACCTCGAAGCCGACGGAGGGCATCGTCGCGAGCAGCTCGAGGTCGTACTCGCGCTCCAAGCGCTCGCGCACGATGTCCATGTGCAGCAGGCCCAGGAAGCCGCAGCGAAAGCCGAAGCCGAGCGCGTCGGAGGTCTCGGGATCCCACGAGAGCGCCGCATCGTTGAGCGTCAGCTTTTCCAGGGCGTCGCGCAGGTCGGGATAGCGGTCTGAGTCGATCGGGAACAGCCCGCAGAAGACCATGGGCTTGACCTCGCGATAGCCGGGCAGCGGCTTGGGCGCCTCGGAGCGGGTGGTGAGCGTGTCCCCCACGCGCAGCTGGGTGACATCCTTGATGCCCGTAATGAGATAGCCCACCTCGCCCGCGGCGAGCTGGTCGGTTCCCATCATCTGGGGAGAGAAGAAGCCGATGTCGTCGATCTCAGCCTTTGAGCCCGCCGCAATCGCCCTGATCGCCTCGCGCTTGCGAAAGAGCCCGTCGACCACCCTGATGTAGGCGATCACACCGCGGTACTGGTCGAACTCCGAGTCGAAGATCAGCGCCCTGGAGGAGGCCTGGGGATCGCCGCTAGGTGGTGGCACGCGTGCGATCAGCTGCTCGAGCACCTCGGGCACACCGGCACCCGTCTTGCCGCTGATCTGCAGGATCTCCTCAGGGGAACCCCCGATCAGCTCGGCGACTTCGCCGGCGACGCGCTCGGGCTCGGCGCCGGGCAGGTCGATCTTGTTCAGGCAGGGGATCAGCTCCAGGCCGGCCTCCAGCGCGAGATAGGTGTTGGCGACCGTCTGGGCCTCGACGCCCTGGGAGGCGTCGACCACCAGCAACGCCCCCTCACAGGCCGCGAGCGAGCGGGAGACCTCGTAGGTGAAGTCGACGTGCCCTGGGGTGTCGATCAGATGCAGCTGGTAGGTCACGCCGTCCTTGGCCTTGAAGAAGACTCTCACCGCCTGGGCCTTGATCGTGATGCCGCGCTCGCGCTCGAGCTCCATCGAGTCCAGCAGCTGGGCGCGCATCAGGCGCGGGTCGACAGTCTGGGTCAGCTCGAGGATGCGATCGGCCAGCGTCGACTTGCCGTGGTCGATGTGGGCGATGATGCAGAAGTTGCGGATGTGAGCCTGATCCATGGGCTCTACAGCCTAGATGCCGATCAAGCTGTGCCCTGCCTGGTGGCTATCGGGCTATGCCCTGCTCACCCGCGCCACGATCAGCTGGCGCACCTCGTGAGCCTCGGGCACATGCATCGCGAGCACAGCTCGCACATAGACCCAGAGCCCCGCGCCGGCTGCAGCCCCGACGCTCAGCAGCTGGGCGGGAAGCGAGCTGCCCAGCAGCGAGTGGACGATCGCCCAGACCGCATAGGAGACGATTCCCAGCAGCGCCGAGGCAACAGTGATCCGCGCTGTGATCATCATCGTCTGAGCGCCTTCCAGGCGCCCGTTGAAGCCGATGCGCAGGCGCCGCAGCTGCAGCGCCGTCATGACGGCGTTGGCGGCGACCGTCCCGATGATCAGCCCCGCGATACCCAACGGCTTGTAGAGGCCCACCGAGACGATGATGTCCACCACGATGTTCATCGCCGCCAGCGAGGTCGGGATCCATGGACGCTGCAGAGCGAAGAAGGTACGCGTGAGCAGCAGGTTGATGCCGCCGAAGGGCAGGCTGAAGGCAAACCAGAAGAGCGCGATTGAGACGAGGTGGGTCGATTCGGCGGTGAAGTGCCCGCGCTGGTAGAGGAGCTCGGTGATCGGTTTGGGAAGCACGATCATGAAGGCAGCGGCGGGGATCAGCAAGAGGTTGATCTGGCGCATCCCGTTGCCCACCGCCGCGCGCATCGCGCGGGCGTCGCGGCGTGCGGCCATGCGGCTGAGGGTGGGAAAGAGCACGGTCGCGACCGCCACACTGAACATGCCCTGGGGGAGCATGTAGATCCGGAAGGCGTTGTTGATCGCACCGGGGGCGTGTTCGGAGACGAGCGTCCCGAACGCGGTGTTGATCAGCTGATCGAGGTTGACGATCCCCAAGCCGATGGCCACTGGGAGCATCAGCACGAAGACCTGCTTGACCCTGGGATCGCCCCAGTCGATGTGCATCTGCAGGCGGAAGTCGATGCGCCCCAGCGCGCCCACGACCAACAGCAGCTGCACGAAGGTCGCCAGCAGGATCGCGATGGCCAAGGAGTAGATCTCCTTTTCGCCATGAAAGTCCGAGTGCAGGACGAGGAGCAGCACGATGATCACGACGTTCCAGACCGCCGGCGAGAGCGCTGCGATCGAGAAGTGTTCGTAGGACTGCAGAACCCCCACCACCAGGCCCATGATTCCCAGCAGCATCACGACGGGGAAGAGCACCTGGGAGAGGCCGACTGTGAGCAGGACCGTCGCATTGCTGAACTTCGACCCGGTGAACAGCGGCACGATCAACCCAGCCCCGAGGATGAAGAGCGCCGTGAGCGCGCCCAGCACGATCAGCATGATCCAGAAGATGGCCGAGGCCAGCCGGAAGGCCTCGCGCTTCTTGCCCTGCTGGAGCAGGTCTGTGAAGACCGGCACGAAGGCAGCCGAGAGGGCAGCGTTCGCGAAGAGGTTGCTGACGAGATTGGGGATCTGATTTGCCACTGCGAAGGCAGAGGCGGGCGCCGTGGTGCCGAAGAAGCTCGCGGCCAGGATTTCCCGGGCGAGACCCACCACCCGCGAGAGCGCTGTGAGGACCGAGAAGATCGCCGTGTTGCGGGCGACGCGCTCGCCGCCCCCTCCCCCTGCCGCCGGCGGACCCGGGCCTTGCGAGGTGTCGCCCCCATCCGGCAGCCCTGCGCCCCGCGGGGTATCAACTCCGCCCGGCGGACCTTGGCCGGGCGGCTCCTCGGCGGCTTCTCCAGTCGCGGACAAGGCCGCTATAGTAAGGCGCTGCGCGGCACTTGCCGGGCGGTCCTCCTGGCTCGCCGCAGTGCCGTTTCTTGCGTCATGGCGAACATCCACTCACAGAAGAAGCGCATCCTCCGCTCCGAGCGCGAGCGCTTGGAGAACCGGCAGTACACCTCCGCCATCAAGACCTACCAGCGTCGTCTGGAGGTTGCAGTGGAGAGCAAGGACGCCGAGACCGCAGAGGCCGAGCTGCGCACGCTCGTGAGCACGATCGACAAGGCCGTCAAGCGGGGCGCGCTGCACCGCAACACGGGTGCTCGCAAGAAGAGCAACGCCGCCCGCGCCAGGGCCAGCGCCTCCTCGAAGGCCTGACCGACCTCTTACAAGCCTGGCCGATGGCCAGCCGCTCGGTCCTGTTACGCGCCCGCCTGCAGCTCGCCGATCGTGGCGATCGCCCGCAGCGCGAGCGTCTCTTCGCTCATCGACGCCACCGTCGAGCGCCAGGCGCTGACCAGCGAGCCGCCCCTGGAGTCCAGTTCGAGATCGGCGAGCGTCCCCAGCGCAGCCTTGAGGTGCTCGGGATCGGAGCGCGACACGTCGGCGACGAAACGCTCAGCGGCCCGTGGAGGCATCCTCAACCCGCGCTTGACATCGGCCGCGGACTCGCCGGCCTGCAGCTTCAGCGAGACCTCCAAGGCGTCGCGCATACGCTGAGCCATCAGGTAGGTCAACCCGGAGATGCGCTCGCCCTGCTCGCGCAGCTGCAGGTAGGAGCGTGTCGCCTCGGCGCGATTCCCGGCGACCAGGGAGTCAGCGAGCGTGAAGGCGCGCCTGCTCGAGGAGTGTGCCGCGCGCTGCTCGATCTCCTCGATCCCGACCTGCGCATGGCCGCCTGGTGACTCGAGCTCCAAAGCCAGCTTCTCGAGCTCGCGCAGGAGACGCTGCTGGCGCTCGCCAACCTGTGCGACGAGGGCCTTCGCCGCGCTCAGATCGATCGTAAGTCCCAGCCGGGCAGCCTGCTCGCGCACCCACTTGGGCAACTCCCAGGGCTTGACGGTGATCTGGGCGACGACCTGTCCGCCGGCGCGCTTGACCGCCTCGTGAAGGATTGCCGGGGCCTTGCTGCGGCCCTCCTCGCGCGCGAAGAGGGCCAGCGTGGTATCGGGCGGCATGTCTGCGATCGCGCCGGCCAGCACCTCCTTCACATCCGCCTCCTTCCAGCGCTCTACCCCTTCGACGAGGATCACCCTGCGACCGATCGCAAAGGTCATCGTGGCGAGCGCCATCGCCACAGCAGCCGGCGAGGCAGCCTCCCCCTCGAGCTGCTCAACGCTGGCTGCGTCTCCGTGCTTTTCGGCGAGCGCGTGCAGGCCGGCGCGGCGCTCGGCGATCGCCCCGTGATCGTCGCCATGCACCAGATAGAGGGGCTTCAGCTCCAGAGGCATCCTGGCGTCGAGTGTATGGCTAGCGCACGACGAGGTTCACGAGCTTGCCAGGCACCACGATCGCCTTGACGAGCTGCCTGCCCTCGATATGGGCCTGGACGTTGGGCGCCGCCATGCACAGCTCGCGCAGCTCCTGCTCGCTGGCATCCGAACGTGCCTTCACCCGGTCGCGCAGCTTGCCGTTGACCTGACAGACCAGCTCGTACTCATCGCGTTCCAGCAGCGCTGGATCGGCCTGCGGCCAGGGCAGCTCCCAGACCCGCTCGCCCGTCAACAGCTCGTGGACCTCGGCGCTCACATGCGGGGCGAAGGGAAAGAGCAGCGATGCAGCACTCGTCAAGGCGAAGCGCAATGCGGGCACGCTCGCGCTCTCGCGCAGGCGCGAGCAGTCGTTCAGGAGCTCCATCACAGCGGCAATGGCGGTGTTGAACGCAAAGCGCCGCAGGTCGCCTGAGACCTTCTCGATCGCCCAATGGGACTTGCGCAGCAGCTCGAGGTCAGGGCCGTCGGGCAGGTTCTCAGAGACGAAGGGCACGCCCTCTTCGTCCTCCTCCGTGCGCTCGGCGATCTCCACCGCCAGGCGCCACAACCTGCCGAGGAAGCGGTAGACGCCCTCCATGCCGTCGTCTGACCAGTCGGCGTCCTGGTCGGGTGGGCCGATGAACAGGATGTAGCAGCGCGCCGTATCCGCTCCGTAGCGCTCGATGATCGAGGCCGGCGAGACGACGTTGCCCTTGGACTTGCTCATCTTGGCGCCGTCCTTGGTGACCATCCCCTGGGTGAACAGCGCCTTGAAGGGCTCCTGGAACTCGAGATGCCCGAGATCGGCGAGCGCCTTGCAGACGAAGCGCGCATACATCAGGTGCAAGATGGCGTGCTCGACGCCGCCTATGTACTGATCCACGGGCATCCACTCGCGCAGCGCCTCGGCGTCCCAGGCAGCCGCTTCGTTGGAGGCATCGCAGTAGCGCAGGAAATACCAGGAGGAGTCCACGAACGTGTCCATCGTGTCCGTCTCCCGGCGCGCCTCTCCGCCGCAGGAGGGACAGGTGGTCACGACCCACTCCTCGGCACCCGCCAGCGGCGAGCGGCCGTGGGGGGCATAGTCCTCGACGTCGGGCAGCTCGACGGGCAGGTCCTGCTCGGGCACGGGCACGACGCCGCAGCTCTCGCAGTAGACGATCGGGATCGGGCAGCCCCAGTAGCGCTGCCTGGAGATCAGCCAGTCGCGCAGCCGGTAGTTGACGGACGCATGCCCCTTGCCCTCCTTGTCGAGCCACTGGACGATGGCCGCCAGCGCCTCGCGGTTGCCCATCCCGTCGAAGTCGGGGTGCGAGTTGACCAGCGTGCCGTCCCCTGGATAGGGCAGCCCCTCAGCGTCACCGCCCTCAGGCGCCGTCCCTGCGATCACGCGCCTGATCGGCAGCCCATAGGCCCGCGCGAATGCGTAGTCGCGCTCGTCGTGCCCCGGGACGGCCATGATCGCGCCCGTGCCGTACTCCATCAGCACGTAGTCGGCGACGTACATGGGGATGGCCTCGCCGTTGACGGGGTTGATGACCGTGCGCCCGAGCGGCACGCCCGTCTTCGGCCGCTCGGCCGAGCCGCGCTCCTCGCTTGGCTCAGTCAGCGCCTGGTTGATGTAGTCCTTGACCGCCCGCTCGTGCTCGGTGCCCTCCGCCAACCGCGCCACGTCGGGGTGCTCTGGCGCCATCACGAAGAAGGTCGCTCCGAACAGGGTGTCAGGCCTCGTTGTGAAGACCGGGTAGTCGACGTCCAGCTCCTCGCAGCGGAAGGTGACCTCGGCGCCCTCGCTGCGGCCGATCCAGTTGCGCTGCATCGTCTTGACGTGCTCGGGCCACTCGATCAGGTCCAGATCGCTCAACAGCCGCTCGGCATAGTCGGTGATGCGCAGGAACCACTGCTCCAACTGTCTGACTTCCACGACCGCTCCGCAGCGCTCACAGCGCCCCTCCACCACCTGCTCGTTGGCGAGCACGGTCTGGTCGTTGGGACACCACTTGACCGCCGCGTCCTTGCGATAGGCAAGGCCCGCATCGAAGAGCTGCAGGAAGATCCACTGCGTCCAGCGGTAGTAGCGCGGTTCGTGGGTGCCGAACTCACGCGACCAGTCGATCGAGATGCCCCACCGGCGGAACTCGCGCTGGAAGGACTCGATCGATGCGGCGGTCGAGTCACGCGGGTGAACGCCGGTCTTGATCGCGTGGTTCTCGGCGGGCAGCCCAAAGGCGTCATAGCCCATCGGATGCAAGACCCTGTGCCCGGTGCGACGGTGAAAATGCGCGATCGCATCGCCCACCGAGTATTTCTTCAAATGCCCGATGTGAGGCTCGCCGCTGGGATAGGGGAGCATCTCCAGCACATACGATTTGGGCGGGCGCTCCGAGCTCTCGGGACTCACACCCTCGTTGGGCGCCTCCCAGGTGTGCTCGTTGGCCCACACCGCCTGCCAGCGGGGCTCTATCTCCTGGGGCTCATAGCGACGATCTGCCATCGGACTGGCAGATTAGCGGGCACCCTGGGACGGCTCGGGCGAATGGGCACTCAGCGGCTGTTGCCGAAGATCCTCAGCAGCGTCAGGAAGATGTTGACGATGTTGATGAAGACCCCTGTCGCGATCCACACGACGTCGCGCTCGCTCGCCTGGCGCCTGATGTACTGGAAGTAGATCGCCAGGTAGGCACTTACGATCGCATAGATCGCCAGGTTGAGCACGAGATGTTCGCCCGAGCCCACGAGGATCAGCACCAGGCTCAGGGCGAAGACACCCAACAGCGCCCAAAAGAGCGGCCGCGCCCAGCGGATCAAGTCACGTGAGGTCGCAAAGCCGAACGAGCCCATCGCAGCGACCGTGAGCGCCGTCCCACCCGCCGCCTGGTAGAGCGCGGAGCGATCGTAGGTGGCGTACTCGGCGATGATCGGCCCGAGCCCCAAGCCCAGCAGCAGGGCGAGCGCGAACAGCCAGGTCATGCCGATCGAGCCGACGCGCAAGCTAGAGACGAACATCTGCATGATCAACATCCCGAAGGCGACAAACCAGCAGATCTCGGAGGTGCCGAAGCTCAGGTCGCGCCCGATATAGCTGCCAGCGGCAGCGAAGCCCAAGGCAACCGCGACGAGGAACATCACCTGGCCCAGCAGGAAGGCGGAGCTGGTGGCCCGTTCGTTGGCGTGAGCGTCGAAGATGCTCAGCGAGCCAGCCCGTGAAGCGCCAAATCGCGAGGGATAGTCGGACGGCATCGCCATGGGAACGTTAGCAACGAAAATGGGCGCCATCGCGCGCGCACGCGCGGGCGCGCGTGGCGTCCGTTTTTGAAACACCACGCCCGGCCTGCCTGCAGTCGTCACACCCGCGTCAGCCCGCAGCGAATGTCCGCCCGCCCTCAGCTCTGGCGACTCAGCAAAGCCCGCCCACAAAAATCATCTGACATATGCGCGCGTGCGAGCGCGCAGCGCCTCGACGATCTCGGGAGGCGCTGTCTCGGGTGAGCCTGCATCCAGTGGCGGATGCGGGTCGTACTCGATCCCCAGTTGGATCATCTGGGCCACCTGCTCGCCGGCGATCTTGATAGCCAGGGCAAGCGCCATGTCGATGCCCGCGGAGACGCCCGCTGAGGTCACGATCTTGCCGTCGAAGACCACCCGCTCAGGCGTGACCCGCGCGCCGAGAGCGCCAAGCTCATCGAGCGCCAGCCAGTGGCTGGTGGCCGCCACGCCCTCGAGGATGCCGGCCGCCGCCAGGATCAGGGAGCCAGTACATACCGATGTGGTCCAGGTCGAGCGCTCGTGGGCAGCCCGCAGCCATTCGTGAAGCGGGCCGTCCTGCATCAGATCCACCTGGCCGTACCCACCCGGGACGAGCAGCAAATCTGGTGCGCTCAGCTCCGAGAGCGAGACATCGGCGACCAGCGCCAGGCGCCCGTTGTCGGTGCGCTTGGGCCCTGGCTCCTCGGCCACGAAGGTCAGCTCCGCACCTGGCAGCCTGCTCAGCACCTCGTAGGGACCTACCGCGTCGAGCGCTGTCAGCCCGTCGTAGATGAGGATCGCGATCTTCATTGAGTCGTCTCCTTTGTTGTCGTCAAGCTGCGGTGCCAGGCAAGCTGGGTCACATCAAGCTGCGTTGCTCGCCTGTATGGCATGGATCTGAAAGCGCCGGCGATACTCGGCGGGACCGACGCCCAGCGTGCGCAGGAAGGCGCGGCGCAGCGTCTCGGGAGCACCGAAGCCACAACTCGAGGCCACCGTGGAAATCGGTTCTACGGTGTCCTCCAGCAGCCGGCGGGCGGCCTCGATACGCACCCGCTCCACATAGCGAGCCGGGGTGATCCCCACCTCCGAGCGGAAGCTGCGCGCGAAGTGCCGAGGGCTCATGTGAGCACGGTCGGCCATCGCCTCGACGGAGAGATCCTCGGCGGGATGCTCCAACGCGAAGCGCTGGGCCTCGCGCAGCGGCTCGCGAGCCGGTTGGGGGAGTGAGATCGTCGCGCTGAACTGAGACTGGTTGCCGGGCCGGCGTAGGAAGAGCACCAGGTGCCTGGCGATCGTCAGCGCCAGCTCCCTGTCGTGGTCCTGCTCCACCAGCGCCAGCGCAAGGTCCATGCCGGCCGTGACGCCCGCCGAGGTCCAGATCGAGCCGTCGCGCACGAAGATGGGCGCGGGGTCGACGTCGATCTGGGGGTGGAGCCGAGCGAGCTCCTCGGCCGAGGCCCAATGTGTGGTCACCCTGCGGCCATCCAGCAACCCGGCGGCGGCGAGGATGAAGGCACCGGTGCACACCGAGGCGGTGCGCCGAGCCCCTTGGGCAGCCTGCGCCACCCAGGTGTTGAGCGTGCCATCACCGGCGAGGTCCACACGACCGAATCCCCCGGGGACGATCAGCGTGTCGATGTTTGGAGGAGCCTCGGAGAGGCTCGCATGGGGGGTGATGGACAGGCCGCTCGAGGTCTCAAGCGGAGCGCCATCAGTGCTGAGGATCCTCACCCGGTAGCCCTTCTGCGTGTTTGCGCCCGATGCAACCCCTGCTTTGCGGGAGCCTCGCTCCAGCAGCCTCTGAGCGCCGGAGAAGACCTCCAGCGGGCCGGTTATGTCCAGGCTCTGGACGCCAGGGTAGGCGAGGATCACGATCTCCCGGGGCGCTTGCATGCCAACCATGATGGACCAACGCAGGTCTGTCCGCAAGGACAGATTTCCAACGATTCCTGCCATCAGGGACACGCTGCTGGACAGCACGTCTGGTTCTTTGCGCACTGGCATGCCACCCGGGTTTACGATGCAACCGATGGATGCACAGTCCGATCCGCTCAGCGCAGCCTCGGCCCAGGTTGCGGGCATCATCGAGGCCGCCGAACGGGCCGCCACGCAGGTGCGCGAGCAGGCGGAGGCGCGCGCGAGAGAGCGCATCGCCGAGGCTGACCGCGCGGCCGAGCACAGAGTCGCCGCCGCCGAGGAGGAGTCGACTCAGATCTTGCGGGTCGCACGTGAGCAGGCCGAGAGCGCGCGCAACGAAGCTCTGACCGCGATGGGCAACCTCCACAACGAAGCAGAGCAGGTGCTCGCCGGCGCTCATCAGGAGGCGGCGGCGATCCTTGCCCAAGCCCGAGAGCAGGCTGAGCAGGCGATCAGCGGCGCCGGGCGCGAAGCGACCCAGGCGACCACCACCGCCCAGGAGCAGGCCGAGCAGATCCTCCAGAGCGCTCGAAGCGAAGCGACCAGGGAGCTTGCCAGCGCACGCACGCAGGCCGAGCAGACGCTCGCCAGCGGCGGCGAGGACCTCAGCAAGTTGCATGCCGAAGCGCAGGAGGAGGCCCAGGAGGTGCGAGCCAGGGCGCGGGCGGACGCCAGAGAGATCGTCAGCGACGCGCATGTCGCCTCCAGGGAAGTGCTGCGCGACGGGGCGCTCGTCTCAAAGAACCTGCGCGAGCTCTCTGGCTCGTTGCGCAACAACGCCGAGCGCCTGCTAACCGACGTCAAGCTCGCCCATGGCAGCATGACCGCCAGACTGGACCAGGTCGCGCCCCAAAGCGGCCGCGACCAACGCTCCAAAGAGGCCAAATTCATGCACAGAGGCATTGGCGCCGGCAGCGACGACGATCTCGACGTGCCTGAGTTCATTCCTGGAGGATGAGCAGCCCAGGAGGCTGCATTGCGCGACGCCGCGCGTGCGAGAGAGCATGCGCACCGGAGCTCGCGACCTCTACGAGACCTTCACATCGGAGGCGATAGGATGCCTTTCCTGGGGCTATAGCTCAGCTGGGAGAGCGCTTGCATGGCATGCAAGAGGTCGCCGGTTCGATCCCGGCTAGCTCCATGTAACCCGAGGTGCCGGGGACTTGCTTGCGACGCGCATCGGTTCAGCCTGCGTGGGGGTGGACGACTTGGACGCTTGCAGCTCGCTTCGCCAGCGCGGCGGCACGACTCGCCTCGGCGAGAGCTTCTAGCTCCTTTGCGTACCCAGCGAAACACTCGCCATGAATGTCATCCAGCTCCGCGCCGAGCATCTGACTGGCGGCTTCCGCGTCGGCGATCCCATCGTTGCGCCACTCCAGCGCCTTCAGTGCCAGCGCGCTGCCGGGCAGGCCCTCGGCCGCGTACCAGCGGGCCGAGGCTTCATTCAGTCCGATACGACCAGTCCTGAGCGTGTAGATGAACCGCACCGGGAAGAGGATCGCCTTTGTGATGGCGCGCGGTCCGCCGGCGAGAAGTGCTCGCGTATCGCGCAGCCCGTCTAGGTAGGCGTTGGTGAACTTGTTGAGGATGTGATCCGCGCTCATCACCACGAGCTCCTGGTGTGATGGGCGGACGCTCGGCTCGCGCTGGTCCGATCCGAGGAGCAGGCGTCCCGAGTCGAGCAGGTCGAGCCGATCGACCGGCCCGAGCCGGCTGTGCACGCCCTCGCCGGTTCGGACCATGTGCCAGTCAGCCCAGAACACCGAGAGGCGCTCCGACAGCGGGCTGCTCCCCTTCTCTACGACGAGGCTCTGCACACGTGTCATCTGCTCGGCCGTGCCCGGCGCCGTCGCCCCGACGACTATGGCGACGTCCACATCGCTGACGAGAGGCGCAAATCCGCCGTGCGCCAGGCTCCCCAGCACGAAGATCGCCTCGATCTCGCTACCTAGTACGACCTGGGCCGCCTGCACGGTGTCAGCGATGACCTGCTCTGCGGCCGCGGTGCTCATCTCGGGCTGGTCCTCGGGGTCGTGCAGATCGCGATAGTCGTTGGCAACCGAAGTTGCCGATCGGCAAAGTACAGGCTCAGACTCGCCGTCGTATCCCGGTGACCTCCCATGCTCGTCCCAATGCACTTCCAAACAACCCCACGATGACCAGCACCAAAGCGCGCTGCAATGCAGAGCTTTGAGCGTCGGCCAGGAGCGCAATTGCAAGGCCGAGTTGGATTGCATAGCCCCCGGCCGAAATGACTGCAAAGGCGATATTCAGCCTCCGAGTGGGAAAGCCGCGGGAGAAGTTCCCGGCCCGCTTTGCTCGCGGTATCAAGCGGCTGGTGGCCAGCAAGCCAACCATCGCCATCACGAGGTTGGATGTCCCGAAGACCACGGCGCCTCCGGTCAACGCGACAATCGAGACGAAGAAGGCGTCGACCAAAGCAAGGAATGCGCTTCCGGCCAGAACAGTCCGCCTCTCCCGAGTCTTCGCGTCCTCATCGTCGGCGTTGACCACCGACACGGCCACGATCAGCAGGCCAAGGATGGCAGCAGATGCGCCCGCGCTCGCAGCGAAGAACATTTCGTAATGGCCCAGCAACAGCGCCACCTTACGAGCATCGTCGAGCAAAATCAGCCCGCCCTGCTCTGCCGTAGGTACTTCAGCGGATCTGCCGGAGCGTCACCTCAAGATCGAGCCGAGACCATGCGGTGTCAGCTGTGAGCGCCGGCAAGCCCAGTCGGCGTGCGAGCGCGATGCACGCTCGATCTCCAAGCGAGAGCCCCTGGGCACCTCAGCTAGGTTCACGGTGGAGATCGCAGCTCCCCCAGCGATCGAACGTGGGCGGCTTGACGACTTGCAGTCGCAGGCGCTTCGTCGTCTTCTGCCAGGACGGTCGCCGTGGGGTGCTGCGCCTGGATGCTCGTCAGCGCGAGGTTCGCGGCTGTGGCCGATAGGTATTCATAGGAGAGGATGCGGTAGTACATGCCGTTGAGGTCGATTTCGACCGGATGGAGGGTTTCCGGTTCGACGTAGGCGTATGTGTGGGAGTAGACGTACTGTGGATCGACCAGGCGGGTGGGCGTGCCGGCGGTGGGCGGATCGAAGGCGATGCGCTCGAGCGTGCGGTCTTCGATCTGCACGGTCCCCGCTTCGTGTGCCCTGCCTTCGGCGATCGCGGCGCGCAGCTCGCTCACCGGATCGGCAACCGTTTCGTCGACTTCGGCATTGGGACCAGGCAGAGGGGCACCAAAGGACACGAAGAAGCGGGCCGACCACAGTTCGTCAGGGGGCACATAGGTGAGCGTGCTCGGGACTCCCGAGGAGCCAGCTTCGAGCATGTTCGCGCCCAGCGTGCCGCCCTGTTCCAGCGGCTGACCTTCCAGGGCGAGGCGTTCCAGAGCCTGCTCGAGGCGTCCTATCCGATTCGACGGTTCAATGTGTTCCCGGATCTGCGCCGGCGTCCGCCCCTGTTCGCCGGAGAGGACGCTGTCAACCCCGAACAAGCTCCCCGTGCCGGTGGGGAACTTTGCGGCATCGACGCGAGGCGGGAGAACGACCCGGTAGTGATGCGGCGAATCGCCTTCGATCCAAAGCCGATCCGGTGCGACGGTCTTGATGACCGCTGATTCGGGGTTGTCTCTGTCGGCGGGCGCGACGGTCTGTTCCCAGCTCTCAAACAGGACCGTGTCCGGGCTCGGCGTAAGCGCGGCCGCAGCACGAGCGAGGAAGTCCTGAGAGCTGCTCCACGGAGCGAGCACCAGCAGAACACCGGCCACGACGAGCACGGCAAGCGCCGATAGGCCGAGCACGGCGCGCCTTGATGCAGTCGCCCCGCCGCGCAGCCAAGCTCGCGTTGACCACTTCGCGTGCTCGGGCTCGGCCCGTGCGACCGCGATTGCCTCCCGCGCTCGCAGCCATGCCTGCTCAGAGGGCTCTGGCACGTCCTCGCGAAACCGCTTCAGTAGGTAGAGCTCGTCGATGGCTTGCATCACTCCTCCATGGCTCTCTCGCTCCCCTTGTTGGGGAGCCGTTGGGCAAGGTCGAGTTGGACAGGGTCCAAGCCGGCGAGGTATTCGCGCAGCTGGGCGCGCGCCCGCGACAGGCGCGTCCGCACAGTTGCGGTTCGCAGACCAAGCGCAGTCGCGATCTCCTCGCCCGAGAGCTCGCCCCATGCGTGAAGGAGCAGGACCTCGCGATGCCCATCGGAGAGGCGAGCGAGTCCCTCGGCGAGCGCCGAGGCCAGCTCCCGGGCGAATGCCATCTCCTCGACGGTGGCGCCGGCGCCATCCTGGGCGCCCTCAGAACGGGCTGCGAACTCCAAAAGCTGGCGCTCGCGCTGCCAGTGGCGGCGAAGCAGGACCGTGGCAATACCGAACAGCCAGGGCCTCACCGGTCCGCGCGAGGACTCGAAGGAAGCCCAGCGACGATACGCAATCGCAAAGGTATCCGCCGCAAGTTCGTCTGCCAGATCCCTCCCAACCCGGCGGGCCAGGAAGCGGTGTATGAGCCTGAAGTTCTCCTCGAAGGCACGCTCAAACAAGAAGGGCTCGGCCCTCGCATGCGCGGGCACGGGGACGTCACCCGCCACATCTGCCTTCAACGCTTGCTCCATACCTGTTCTTCTCGGCCCGTACCCCAAACGTTACGTCGCTCGTCGAAGGCGAAGTCCTGTGGCATCGCTAGCGTACGCCTGGTGCGGGTGGCAACCTGGAACGTGAACTCAGTCAAGCAGCGGCTACCACGGTTACTGCCATGGCTCGACGAGCGCCAGCCGGATGTCGTCTGCCTGCAGGAGACCAAGCTCACAGACGGCGTGTTCGATCAGTTGCTCGGCGATGAGCTGACAGGTCGTGGCTATGCGTTCGCTAGGCACGGCGAGGCGCAGTGGAATGGGGTGGCGATCTTCTCTCGGATGGGGTTGGACGATGTCGCGATCGGAGTCGGCGACGTGCCAGGCTTAGCGCTTGCCGAGGCGCGTGCGGTGTCCGCCACCTGTGGCGGAGTTCGGGTGCACTCGGTGTATGTGCCGAACGGCCGCGTGCCGGATTCCGATCACTACCGCTACAAGCTCGCCTGGCTGGCCGCGCTGCAGGAGACGGTCGACGCGGGCCCGGAGGCCGGGATGGTGTGTGGGGACATGAACATCGCACCCGCCGACATCGACGTGTTCGATCCGGATGCCTACATAGGCCAGACCCACGTCACAGCGCCGGAGCGAGCGGCGCTTGCGAAGCTGCAGGAGTTGGGTCTGCACGACGTCGTGCGCGACCGCTGGCCCACCGAGCGCGTGTTCACCTATTGGGACTACCGCGCAGGCATGTTCCATCAGGATCTCGGGATGCGAATCGACCTGGTGCTGGCCACCCCCACGGTCGCGAACAGGGTTAGGGCGGCATGGGTCGACCGACAAGCTCGCAAGGGCACCAAGCCGAGCGATCACGCCCCCGTGATTGTCGATTTGGACGAGGCGCCGGACGGGGACATCGGACCAGTCGTGCCACCGCCCTCCAGCTCAGCCGCCAAGCGGGGCTCGGCCAAGTTGCCCCAGGCACCTGGGAGCGGGTGATTCCCAATTTGACATAGCCATTACTATCTGAGATAGTGGTTCCTATGGAAGATGCCGCAAGCCGCCCTTCCCTGCGCGACGAGCAGCGGGCACTCACTCGCCGGCGTCTGCTTGACGGCGCCGAAGCGGTGTTTGCTCGAAGCGGCTTCCACGGTGCCTCGGTTGAGGAGATCGCGCGTGAGGCCGGTGCAACGAGCGGGGCGCTGTACTCGAACTTCGCCAGCAAGGAGGACCTGTTCCTCGCTCTCTTCGAGGAGAGGATCGCTGCTGACGTAGGCGACTACTCCCAGATCGTCGCCGCAGGAACGACGATCGAGGAGCAGACTCGCGGGGTGGCGGACCGCTGGATGGCGATCTTGCGCGAGCGTCCCGACTACTTCCCATTGCTCATCGAGTTCTGGGCCTACGCGATCCGCGAACCGGCGCTGCGGGAGCGCTTGGCTGGGCGATTCGCCGCGCTTCGCACCGCCAGCGCCCGTTTGGTCCTGGAGGCAGCCGAGCGTCAGGGCTATCCACCAGACGCTGAGGCCGGCGGGCTCGTCGGGATGCTCATCAACGCCCTGGGCAACGGCCTGGCGTTGGAGAAGCTGGCCGATCCCGACGCCGTTCCGGACGCGCTCTACGGAGACTTGCTGATACTCATCTTCAAGGCTTTGGAGGCACTCGCACGCGAGAGCCAAAGCGCGATCGACCTGGGAGCCGCGGGCTCCTCGCAGGAGGCCGCGAGGGAAAGGAAGGGAGCCGACGATGGGTGAGAGCTCGCCAACCATTGGCCTTGACCCACCGGCCCACCCGCTCGCCGATCCAGGGCTGCGCCGGGCAACTGTAGAGGACGCCAGACGCTTGACGACCGTGCTGGCGAAGGCTTTCTTTGAGGACCCGATCATCGGTTGGCTGATGCCAGACGACACCAAGAGACGCGCCCGCCTGCGTCAGTTCTTTGCGATCGAGCTGCGCCGCCTGGCGCTGCCGCGCGGCTGCGTCTGGACGACAAGCGATCTCGCCGGCGCGGCGCTGAGTCTGCCCCCGGGGGCGTGGCGCGTACCACCGCGCGTCACGCTGATGGAGGGCACCGCCTTCGGGATCCACCTCTCCAGGGCGGCGAGGTTGGGGGCCGCGATGGAGTGGCGCCACCTGCGCGAGCGCCACTATTACGTTCGTGACATCGGCGTCCTGCCGGAGATGCAGGGCAAGGGGCTCGGCAGCGCACTGATGCGCCCCACACTTGGGCGCTGTGATCGGGAGGGCTTGCCTGCCTATATCGAGGCCTCGAGCGAGCGCAGTGCCGTGCTGTATGAGCGTCTCGGCTTCCAGCTCACAGATGAGCTGCGCATTGGGGGCAGCCCGCCATTGCGACTCATGTGCCGCCCCCCACACCCGGCGCAGGCCACGGCGACATAGCGTCTGGGCGATCCGGGCATGGCGCTCGCAGTGCGGCCGGTCGCGTCCAAGCGCGACCTGCGCACATTCATCAAGCTGCCATGGCGGCTCTATCGTGACGAGCCCAACTGGGTGGCGCCACTGCTGATGGATGTCAAAAAGCGGCTGGACAGGCAAAGGAATCCGTTCTTCAAGCACGCCGAGGCCCAGTACTTCCTAGCTTGGCGCGATGGGCAGGCGGTCGGCCGCGTCAGCGCCCACGTAGATCGTAACTTCAACGAGTTTCAGGGCAACGACTGGGGCCTGTTCGGGTGGTTTGAGTGCGAGGATGACACCGAAGCCGCCGGTGCGCTGCTGAACGCCGCCGAGACCTGGCTGCGCGAGCGGGGCCGTGACCGGATGGTCGGTCCGATGGACTTCACGACCAATGACGAGTGCGGCCTCCTGGTCGAGGGTCATCAGCATCCTCCGATCATCTTGTGCCCCTGGCATCACCCCTACTACCAGCGTCTCTTCGAGCAAAACCTGGATATGGAGAAGGCGATGGACCTGTACATGTGGAGGCTGTATGTGAACACACGCGAGAAGGTTCACCCGGCGATCTGGGAGATTGCCGACCAGCTCGAGTCAGAGCACGGGATCGTGTGCCGCAACTTCCGCAAGAATGACCTGGAGGCGGAGGTGGGTCGCTTTGTGGATCTCTACAACTCCGCGTGGGAGCGCAACTGGGGGTTCGTGCCACTGACCGAGGAGGAGGTCCGCCACTACGCCAAGGATCTGAAGCCCGTTCTGGATGAGAACTGGGCGATGTTCGCCGAACGCAAGGACACCGGCGAGGTGGTGGGCGGCGCGCTGACGCTGCTGGACTACAACCAGGTGCTGGCCAAGCTCAACGGGCGCCTGTTGCCCCTCGGCTGGCTCAGAGCGCTGCGCGAGCGCAAGAAGATCGACGCGATACGCGTAATCATCCTCGGTGTGACACCTGCTTACCGGCACACAGGCGTAGCAGCACGCCTCTACCAGATGCACTTCGACGCGGCTGAACGCACACCGCAGAAGGGCGGCGAGATGGGCTGGACATTAGAGGTGAACGAGCCGATGAACCGCGCGCTGGAAGGCATGGGCGCGGAGATCAAGCGCCGCTACAGGATCTACGAGAAGAGCCTGTGAGCGACCTTGGATACCTCAACCTAACCCCGCGATGCCCGCGGTCTGCCCTACGGTCTGCGGGAGAATTGCGTTTGAGACTGTCACGTTGGGGACCGTAGCCACCCCGGGAAGCGTGACAGCGGGCGTCGTCACGCTTGGAATGGTTACCGGCAGGTTGGACGGCACCGCTGGGCTGGACGGCACCGTCGGGCTGGACGGCACCGCTGGGTTGGACGGCACCGGTAGCTTTGGAACGCTGCCGACCGGGAGCACAGGCTCGGGCTGATTCGGTAACGACGAGGTGACTTTCGGCACAGGAGCGGCCGTGACCACTGCCGGTTCGGATGGGCCAGCGCTCGCGCCGGCAGTCGAGCTCGGAATGCCATTGCCGGGCGAGTGGCGAGCGGCTGAGATCGGAGGCAGGGGCACGGCGCGCAGGTATGGCTGGCCGCTTCCGCTCTGACCGGAGTGCCGTGGAGAACGCTGCGCGATGTGCACGTGCCCGGCGCCGTGTGCATCTGCACCTGTCGTGAGCGCCGGCATGGTGGTCAGTTTCGCGCGCAGCGCAACGGCGTGCGACGTGGCTTGATACCGATCGGCGAGCGCATTGGCATGTACGCCGTGTGGGAACGCGAGCAGGCCCGCTGCGCCAATGGCGGGAAGGATCGTGGCGAGCCCTGGGTTGATGCCGACAGCCGATGGAATGACCTGTAGGCCTTCGAGTATGCGTTGCGGGATCGCTGTGGTGAGTGCGCACCACGCAACTGAGCGCCGAGATGAGTAGCAACCGAGGAACGCGGCGACCGCGGCGGCATCGAGTTGAGAGCCAGCCTCCTTGGAGAGGATGTCAAGCGCCTTCTTCTGAGTGCCTGCCGGTCGATATGCGCGGCTTGAGGTGATCGCGTCGAAGGTGTCGGCCACCGCGATGATCCGGGCCCCGAGCGGGATCTCCGAGCCGGCCAGGCCGTCTGGATATCCGCGGCCATCCAGTCGCTCATGGTGATGGCGGACCATCGCAGCGATTGCGGGGTCTCCAGCGGCTGCCAACATGTCCGCTCCGTCGGCGGGGTGGCACTTGATTACAGCGAATTCGGCATCTGTTAGTCGCCCCGGATTGTTCAGAATCTCCCTTGGGGTATGGAGCTTGCCAACATCGTGCACCGCAGCTGCAGCCCGAATCTTGGCAACCTCCGCAGGAGGGAGGTGCATCGCTCGGGCGACGCGCCCCGCGTAGCGCGCCACACGCTGACCGTGTCCGTGTGTGTAGCCGTCGCGCGCTTCGAGCAGCCCGCTGAGACCTGTCAGCAGATCGATGTCCACCGTCGCGCCCGCTCTACTTGCGGATTCGTAGAGCTCCCGTGCTTGGGATAGACGTCGCTCAGTCCAGCAGCGACGCAACCATCCCCACAGCATGAGGTCCGCAAAGATGATGTCGCGAGACTGCCATCGCCGCTTCCAGACAGCAGCTCCGGCACCCGCGACAGCGGTTGAGAGAGAGACAGCCAGGGACGCGGAGGCAATCGTCCACAGCACGCCGCCCCGCGGCACGGCCACTGACACGAGCAACGCCGGCAGCGCTATCACCAGAGCGGTGGCGAATACCGCCAACGGCAGTGACCGCCAAACGCGCCGTGTCGCGGGTGTTACAGATTGCAGGACCGCTGCGGCGCTTCGCCCTGGACGTCGGTAACCAACATGGCGCCGGGAGAGCAACTCCGACGAGGAATACATGGCAAATGTGAAAGTACCCATGTAGTGGCTGGAGTATGAACGCGCGGACGCATGTTCTACCCCTCCTAATCGAGTGCGCCGTAGACCGCTTCGATGAGGGCCCGATTACGCGGGTCCTGCCACTGCGGCCCGCCGCGGTTCATCACATATGCGAACGCAACCTGCGCTTCGGGATCGGCGAACCCGACGGAGCCGCCGGTACCGAAGTGTCCGAAGCTGCCCGGATTCGGACCCATCGGGCGCTCGGGCTGGGTGAGCTGAAATCCGAGTCCGAACCGTGTAGGACGCCCCAGCACGAGATCCTCGCCCGCAGCCGCCTCGATGGCGGCCTCGCGGAGCACCTCCACGTCCACGATCGACGGCGCGTCGCCGAGGAGCGAGTCGTACACGCGGGCGATCCCCTGCGCGTCTGCGTGCAGGTTTGCCGACGGCAGTTCTGCGTCCTGCCAGGCGACGGTGTTGACCGTGCCGATCCCCATCGCCCCCGGCGGGTTCAGATAGGCGCACTCCCGCAGTTGCATATCGCCGGCGGCGCGTGGAGCACCTTGGACGCCTTGGGCACGCGACACGCGCTCGAAGTCAAATACGTATTCGGCGCGCCGAAGCCGATTGCTACGCGCAAGCCCAAAGCTCACCTCGGCGTCGAGGGCACAGGCGACCTCGCGGTGAAGGAACGGCCCGATCGCCTCGCCGCTGACACGACGAACGATCTCGCCCGCAAGGAACCCGAACGTGTGCACGTGGTAACCGTGGCCTGCGCCGGGCGTCCACCATGTCTGCTGCTCGGCGAGCGCACCCGTCAGGAGATCCCAGTCATAGAGCGAGCCCTCCGGGAGCTCCAGCCTGATCGCCGCGAGCCCTGCCTGGTGACTGAGCACCTCACGCACCGTGATGCTCTCCTTGCCCGCCGCGGCGAACTCCGGCCAGTGTCGCGACACTGGCTCGTCGAGATCCAGCAACCCCCGCGAGACCAGCATCAGCACGCACAGCCCCGCGAGCGCCTTGCCAACGGAGAACACGTTGACGACTGTGTTCTCGTTGCCAAGCGCGAGAACGCTCCGCGTCAGCCCACCCGCACCACAGCTCCGCGACGGGTCGCCCTTCGACGATCACCTCGACCGCGGCGCCGAGCTCATTCCGATGCGCCATATTCTCGCGAAGCGCCTCCCGCACGGCAGTGAAACGAGCGTCGCAGATCCCCGCGATCTCGGCAGCGTCAGTCCCGATCGCAGAACCATAGGACATCCAACTGCCTAGGACACCTGAGCCATGTCCCGAACCTGCGTCAAGCGGATGCTGTTGCCCGACGGGTCGCGAAAGCCGGAGTCGATTCCATAAGGGCGCTCGTCGGGTGCTTCGACGAACTCGACACCGCGGCCCTTCAGCTCTTCGTAGGCGGCATGGCAATCATCGGTGGTGAGAAATACCGTTCCCGCGAAGCCCTTCGCCATCAGGCCCCGCACCTGCTCGGCCGTCTCGGAGTCCATTATGGGCGGGCCAGGAATGGCCATCAGCACAATCGCCATGTCGGGCTGGCCGACGGGGCCGACTGTGAGCCAGCGGAAATTGCCCATCTCGGGCATGGTCGCGTCGATGCGCACCTCCATGCCGAGCTTCTGGGTGTAGAAGGCCAAGGCCTCCTCCTGGTCGTTCACCCACAGGTGCGCGTTGGCAATTCTTATCATTGGAGCCTCCTGGCTTCGATGGGACGGTCATCCGCCATGCTAGATCCGCATCGAGCCACTGTCTTCTCGAAACGTGCGGCGTTCAGGGCGTCCATAGGCGCGCAGCACACACGTAGGGATCAACGCCTGGTGGGCAGCAGGTGGGAACATGTCGCGATAGGCAGTCGGTGACATGCCGTAGGTGCGGGTGAAGCTCGTCGTGAACGACCCGACGCTCTGCAGGCCCACCGAGAAGCAGATCTCGGCGACGGCGTGGTCGGTGCTGCGCAGCATCGCCGCCGCACGCTCGAGGCGCCTGGTGAGCAGATACGCGTGCGGCGACTCGCCGAAGGTACGGCGGAACTCACGGCTGAAGTGGGCCCGGGAGAGGCCGGCGGCGCTCGCCAGATCACCCACACTGAGCGGCTCGAAATACCTGGCGTCGGCCAGATCCTTGGCACGCAGCAGGTGACGGGCAGGTGGGGCGAATGCCATGGACGCAATTATCGAGCGCATGCTGGTGCTCCCCATTTTTCAGCTCAATCGATCAGGCGCCTGCCGAGCTGAGAGATCGCAAGGCGCCACATCAAAATAGCGAACGCGATCAGCACAGCCGCATGTCCGAGATCGGCCGAGCCAAGGCCGCTGAGCGAGGCGTCGCGCACGAGCTGCACGCAGTGGTAGAGCGGGTTGAACAGCGCGATGGTGCGAATGCCGGCGGGCAGCTTTGAGATCGGGAAGAAGGTGCCGGCGACCAGGAACAGCGGCGTGAGCACAGCGCTGGTTATGTAGTTGAAGTTGTCGATTGTCTTGGCAACCGCGGCGATCGTCACCCCAAACGCGGCGAACCCAAAGCCGGTGACAAACCCGATGAAGGGAACCAGGAGCATCCCCACTTTCGGTTCCAGCCCGAATGCCATTGCCACCAGCAGCGGGGCGAGGCAGTAGACACCGGCGCGCAATGAGATCCACAGCACCTCGGCCGTGATCAGCTCTTCGACATCTACGGGCGCCGCGAGTATCGCGTCATATGTCCGCTGGAACTGCCAGCGAATGAAGGTGTTGAACATGCCGGGGAAGGCCGAGGAGAAGAGCACCGCAGTCGCCACCACGCCGGTCCCGACGTACTGGACGTATGTCAGATGCCCGATGTGTGAGACCAGCGATCCAAAGCCGAGGCCGAACGCGAGCAGATAGATGGTGGGCTGCACGACCGAGGAGAACGTCGTCGCCTTCCAGTAGCGGCCGAAGATCGAGACATCGCGGCTCATGACGCCGGCCAACGCCGCCGGTTCCAGCCGATGCACACGGCGGGTGTTTCCCGCCTGCCCGTTGACGTCCTGGGTGGGCACGCCAGCCGGTGTCGGCACTGCGGAGGTGCTCACTCGATCTCCTCGCCGGTCAGTGCCACGAACGCGTCCTCCAGGTTGGCGGGACGGCGCACACCATCGGGGGCCATGCCGTCGAGGGTCTCTGCGCGCATGATGGCGATCGCCGGCCCGCTGCGACGACTGCGCCAGCCGCTGCCATCCGCGAGCTCGTTTACCTGCGCCAGTCGCTCAGGCGCTCCGTAGACCTCCAGGACCTGCTCGCCGGCATGTGCCCGGATGAGCTCTGCAGGTGTGCCTTGAGCGATGATCCGGCCATGTGACATCACCGCGACGATATCCGCCAGGCGCTCGGCCTCCTCAATGTAGTGCGTGCTCATCAGCACTGTCACGCCGCGGGCACGCAGTCCGTCGATCAGCGACCAGAGCTCCTGGCGCACCTGCGGATCGAGTCCGACCGTCGGCTCGTCCAGCAGCACCAGCCGCGGCTGGTGGATCAGCCCACGCGCCACCAGCAGCCGTCTACGCATCCCGCCGGAGAGCTCCTTGACGATCGTGTCCGCTCGGGGCACGAGATTCGCCAGCTCGAGAGCCCTTGCGACAGCCTGCGTCCGTTCGGGGCGGGGCACGCGATAGAGGCGTGAAAAGACCGTGAGGATCTGCCGGCAGGTCAGCTCGACGTCGAGGTTGTCGAGCTGGGGCACCACCCCCATCTCCAGCCGCGACTGCTTCGATTCCCGAGGCAGCTCATAGCCCAGCACCGAGAGCTTGCCCTCGTCGGCGAGCGTCTGGGCCGTGAGCATCCGCATTGTGGTGGACTTGCCCGCTCCGTTGGGCCCCAGCAGCCCAAAGCAGATTCCCGCAGGAACCTCCAGGTCGAGCCCATCCACGGCCACGATCGAGCCAAACCGCTTGGCCACACCCTGCAGTGAGATCGCGGGTGCGCCGGCAGGTGCGATCGCCGGCTGAACCTCGTTGTGACTGGCGGTGGCCATCTCCGGATACTAGGTGGCGAGGCGCTCGCTCCCGGCCTATGCCACCCGAAAATCTCTGGCAAGCTGCGTGGCATGGCAACTGAGCTACCAGAGCTGCTCGTGAGCGATGCCGCGAAGTGGCGGGCGTGGCTGGGTGAGCATCACGACAGCTCTGCCGGTGTCTGGGTGGTCCTCGCCAAGAAGGGTGTGGAGCGCCCGACGAGCCTCACCTACGCTCAGGCGCTCGATGAGGCGCTCTGCCACGGATGGATCGATGGCCAGGTTGGCCGCCGCGACGAGCTGACATTCCGACAGCGCTTCACCCGCCGCCGTGCACGCAGCGCCTGGTCAAGGCGCAACACCGAACACGTCAAGCGATTGCTTGCCGAGAACAGGATGCAGCCAGCCGGCATGGCCGAGGTCGAGAGCGCCAAGCTGGATGGCCGCTGGAAGGCCGCCTATGCCGGCCAGTCCACGATCGAGGTACCCGAGGACCTCGCGAGGGCGCTGGCCGCCGAGCCCAAGGCACAGGCGATGTTCGAGATCCTCACAAGCCAGAACCGCTACGCGATCCTGTACCGGCTCAATACCGCCAAGCAGCCCCAGACCCGCACCCGGCAACTCGAGCGGTTCGTCGCGATGCTCGCCCGCGGCGAGACCATCTATCCGCAGCGGCGCAAGCTGACGGAGCATCATGCCGATGCTAAGCTCCCGCGAGCCTGAGATGCGTCACAAGAGCTCAATCACCTCGCTCTCCTGGATTCCCTCCGAGGCGGTGGAGGGCAGCCAGCGAGTCGCCTTCGACGCGGGACTTGCGCACTACGATCCGCCTCCCCCGGAGACGCTCACGGACCTCGAGGCACTGCGGATCGCGGATCGCTTCCGCTTTGCGAATGTGCTGGAGGCATGGATCGAGGTCGATGGCAAGGGCCGGATCACCAAGAGCGGCTATGCCGGTGGCGGCCTGATGGGCAGCACCACTGTCAAGGTCGGTCCGCTGGCGCGTACCTTCGAGGCGGTTGGCCTGCCCGACATCCAGCGCAGCCCAGAGCCGGGCGACGGCTTCGTCAAGTTCGTACAGGTTGCCGGTGGGCGTACCGGCGTGCCGGCCCCCAGGCGCGTTCGGCGCCGGCCGTTCGTGCAGTGGCAGGCGCCGCTTGTGTGGACGACCTTGTCACTCACGCTCCACGCCGACGGCCGGGCCGAGGGAGCGCTCGTCGGCGCCAGTCGCTTTCCCCGGCATTGGGTCTATGACAATGAGGGCCAGCTCTCACACAAGTCCGGGCTGGCCGATTTCAAGGATTGGTATCGCAAGTCATTCGGCCGGCACACCCCCTGGGGCGACCAGGACTCAAAGGCGCTGGTGACCGCCGTGGAGAGCGCACTCGAGCGCAGGCTCTCAGAGCAGGTGATGCGGGGCGGGGAAAAGCCGAAGATCAGCAAGGTCAAGGCCGGCACGGAGCTCGTCAAACAGGGCGAGCACGGCTCAGAGGTATTCCTCCTGCTCGATGGGGTGCTGCGCGTTGAGCACGACGGCAAGCGACTCGCCGAGTACGGTCCCGGCGCGCTGCTGGGCGAGCGCGCCCATCTTGAAGACGGTAGACGGACCTCGACGCTCGTGGCCGTGACGGCATGCAGAGTGGCATCGGTGGCAGCGGACCAGCTCGATCGCGGAGCGCTGCAAGAGCTCTCCAAGGGTCATCGCCGGGAAGCCACCGCGCGGAGCTGAGCTTTCGTGCGGGTCCACCTCTGCGGGGTGCGGGGATCGACCCCAGCGCCGGGAGCTGACTTCCTGCGTTACGGCGGACATACCTCCTCGATAGCCCTGGCACATGACGACAGCCCCACCCCCACGTTGCTGCTCGATGCGGGCACCGGCATACGCACCGTCACGCACCTGCTCGGCGAGAGCGCCTTCCAGGGCACGATCCTGCTGACGCACCTGCACTGGGACCACGTGCAGGGGCTGCCCTTCTTCGCAGCCGCCGACCATGATGAGGCCAACGTGAGCCTGCTACTGCCTGAGCAACAGGACGGAGCGGATGCGGCAAGCGTGCTCGCCCGGGCGATGTCGCCGCCGCACTTCCCCATGGAACCGACCGAGCTGAAGGGCTCGTGGAGCTTTGGGACCGTCGCGCCCGGCACATGGGAGAGCGATGGCTTCACGGTGCAGGCGCTGGAGATCCCCCACAAGGGTGGCCGGACGTTTGGCTACCGGATCGGCGACGGGCGCTCCACGCTCACCTACATGCCCGACCACTGCCCCACAGAGCTGGGGACGGGACCAGATGGCTGGGGCGCATACCACCCCGCCGCGCTCGAGCTGGCCGCTCAGACCGACATGCTGATCCACGACTCTCAGCTGCTCACGAGCGCAGAGCTTGACGCGGAAGGGCGTTTTGGGCACGCGATCTCCGATTACGCGGTCGGCTTGGGAGCGCGCTGCGAAGCGCACAGGGTGGTGCTCTTTCACCACCGCCCCGACCGCACAGACGAGGCGCTCGACGCGCTGGCCCGCCGGTATGAGGGCACGGCGGAGGTGAGCATCGCGGCGCAGGGCACGGTGATAGCGCTGTGAGCGCACAAGCTGGGCGCCGAAGATGAGCGCTCCTGACGCAGTCATCTTGGGTTCGGGTCCCAACGGACTGGCGGCGGCGCTGACGCTCGCGCGGGCCGGGCTGGCCGTTGAAGTCCATGAGGGCGCGCAGAGCCCTGGTGGCGGCTGCAGGACCGAAGAGCTGACGCTCCCTGGGTTTGCCCACGACGTCTGCTCCGCCGTGCATCCGCTGCTCGCCGCCTCGCCGTTCTTCAAAGCCGCGGCACTGAAGGGCGTCTCGCTGCGGATGCCGCAGGTCGCCTTCGCCCATCCGCTCGACGGCGGAAGGGCAGCCACGGTGGTGAGCTCCGTCGAGCAGACAGCCGCTGCGCTCGGCAAAGATGCCACGGCCTATAGGCGCCTCTTCTCGCCGCTGGTCGATGACGCTCAGGCGATCATCCCCTCGGTGCTCGGGCCGCTCCTTGCACCCCCACCCCACCCGCTCGCGATGGCCCGCTTCGGGTTGCGGGGGCTCTGGCCGGTCACCGTGCTGGCGCGCAGATTTCAAGATGCTCCCGCTCGTGCGCTGCTGGCCGGCCTCGGCGCGCATTCGATGCGTCCGTTGAGCGCCCCGGGCACCGGTGCGTTCGGACTGCTGCTGGGACTGCTCGCGCATGCGGTCGGATGGCCGGTGGTCGAGGGCGGCAGCGCCCGCGTCATCGACTCCCTGGTCGATGAGATCACCGCCGCCGGGGGCGAGATCCACACGGGGCGCTGGATCGGGGACCTGCGAGAGCTCCCACAGGCGCAGATCACGTTGCTCGATGTGGGGCCACGCCAGCTGCTCGAGCTCGCAGGCGACCGGCTGCCGGCGAGCTATCGCCGCGCGCTGGCTCGCTTCAAGTACGGGCCTGGGATCTTCAAGATGGACTGGGCGCTCGCGGGCCCGGTGCCCTGGGAGGCAGAGCAGTGCCGCACCACCCCGACGATCCACCTCGGGGGCACCTTTGAGGAGATCGCGCGCAGCGAGGCTGACGTGGCGGCTCAGCGCCACACCGAGCGCCCCTTCTGCATCGTGGTGCAGCCATGCGTGGCCGATCCTGGCCGCGCACCCGAGGGCAGACAGACCCTCTATGCCTACTGCCATGTGCCAAGTGGCTCCACCGTCGACATGAGCGAGCGGATCGAGGCCCAGATCGAGCGCTTCGCACCGGGGTTTCGCGATCTGGTGCTTGCTCGCACCAGCACCGATGCGCTGGAGACCGAGCGCCACAACCCCAATTACGTCGGCGGAGACATCAATGCGGGAGCCGCCACGCTGCGCCAGACGATCTTTCGGCCGACCCCCAGCCTGCACCCCTACCGCACTCCCATGAAGGGCCTGTATCTGTGCTCGTCCTCGACGCCTCCCGGTGGCGGGGTCCACGGCATGTGCGGCGAGGGCGCGGCGCGCGCAGCCCTGCGTGACCGTCGCTGAGACGCTCAGCCCTCCAGCAGGCCAGCCTCCTCCTCGCTGACGGTCCTGCTGGGTGCCTCGCCCCAGAGCTGCTCCAGCCGGTAGAACTCGCGTGTCTGGGGCGCAAAGACATGGACGACTACGTCGAGAAAGTCGATGAGGATCCAATGGGCCTGCTGCAGTCCCTCCACCCGCCTGGGAAGTAGGCCGTGCTCGTGCTTGCACCCCTCCAGAATGCCGTCATGGATCGCCTTGGTCTGACGCTCGGTGTTGCCCGAGCAGATCACGAAGCAGTCGGTGTAGCCGACGATGCCGCGCAGGTCCAGTTCGACGATCTCGAACGCCTTCTTGGCCGCCGCGTACCTGATGATCTCGCTCGTGAGCTTCTCGGAGCCGATCGTCTGGCGATCCTCGACCGTGGCCTGTGCATCCTCGATCTTCAAGTGGAGAGCCCCCCGGCGGGTCCCCGGTAGAGCCCATGCTCACAGATGTAGTCGGACACCCCTGGCGCGAGCAGCTCTCTGAGCGGCCTCTGGCCGTGTGGCACTCCTCCCTCCAGCGCCTCACCCGCAACCAGACGCGCCCGGATCTCCGAGGAGGAGGCATCCACGGGTCCCATCTCCAGGAACCTCACCGACCCGGGCGTGGGGCACAATCCCGCCAGCGCGTCGAGGATCTGCTCTGGCTTAGTGTCGTCGCGCTTTGCGATGGCGATGTCCGCGAGCTCGAGCAGGTCCTGCGGCTCACGCCAGGTGGGCAGCGTGAGGGCCATGTCGGCACCGAGCAGCAGCGTCAGATGAGCTTCGGGATCGCTTGCATGGATGTCTCTGAGGGTATCGACGGTGTAGGACGGGCCGCCTCTTCGCACCTCGAGCTCGCTTGCGCAGAGCCACTCGCTCCCTGCCGCCGCCAGGTGGCACATCGCCAGACGATGCTCGGGCCCCGGGTCGCAGTCGGGAAGCGGCTTGTGGGGCGGCGTGTGTGAGGGCATCAGCAGGATCCGCCCCAGGCCAAGCTCTCCAAATGCGTGTCGGGCGAGCGCCAAGTGACCCACGTGCGGTGGATTGAACGTGCCACCGAGGATGCCCAGGCCGGCCGCGGCGGGCTCACCGCGTGACATGAATTCGGTGGCCTGGTTTGAGGCAGGAGCCTCAGGCGCGGACGTGGCCGTCGCCCTCGATCAGGTACTTGTAGGTGCACAGCTCTCGCAGGCCGATCGGACCGCGCGCGTGGAGCTTCTGGGTGGAGTTTCCGATCTCCGCGCCCATCCCGAACTCGCCGCCATCGGTGAAGCGTGTGGAGGCGTTCACATAAACGCAGGCCGCATCGACGCCCAGCTGAAAGGCGCGTGCCGCGCGCAGATCGTCTGTGACGATCGCCTCTGAATGGCCCGAGCCGTAGCGAGCGATGTGCTCGATCGCGCGATCCAGCGAGTCGACAACGCCGATCGCCAGCTCCATCCCCAGATACTCGGTCTCCCAGTCCTCCTCGGTTGCGCTGCGCAAAGCTGTGCCCTGCTCGCCTGCGAGCTCGAGCACACGCTCATCGACGTGCAGCTGGACGCCCTCTTGCTGCAGCGCGCTCACGATCCTGGGGATGAAATCCGCCGCGATCGCCTCATGGATCAGCAGCGTCTCCGCGGAGTTGCAGACACCCGGCCGCTGAATCTTCGCGTTGAGCGCGATCGCCTCCGCCATGTCCAGCCGGGCGCCGGCATCAACATAGACGTGGCAGTTGCCAGAGGCCGCATAGATCACCGGCACGGTGGCAACCTCCTGGAGCGCCGCCTTCAGACCCTCACCGCCGCGGGGGATGATCAGGTCGATCGACTCGCTGCGGGTGGCGAGCTCGGCGAGCTCCTCGCGGCCACCGCCGGCCACGAGGCTCACTGCACCCTCCGGCAGGCCGGCGCCAATCGCGGCCTGTGAGGCAACCCCCGCGAGCACGGCATTGGAGTGAGCGGCGGCCGAGGATCCACGCAGGACGATCGCGTTCCCAGCCTTCAGACAGAGCGCCGTCGCGTCGATCGTGACGTTGGGCCGCGCCTCGTAGACGACGGCGATGACGCCCAGCGGCACCCTCACCTTGCTTACGTCCAGACCGTTAGCCAGCCTGCGTCCTTCGATCCTCTCACCGACAGGATCGGGCAGGGCCACAATCGCCAGGACCGCCTGCGCTAGCGCCGCGATGCGCGCCTCGTCCAGGCGCAGCCTGTCGAGCAGAGCATCGCCCAGCTGCGCCTCGCGCCCCGCGACCATATCCAGCTCATTTGCCTGGAGGATCTCGGGAGCACGCTCCAGAAGCGACTGGGCGATCGCCTCCAGGGCGCCATCCCTGGTCGCGCTGTCGAGCAGGGCGAGCTTTTTGGAGGCGCGCCTGGCGCCAGCACATATCTCGGCTACGGAGAAGGTCGTCGTGGCCACAGGGCAAGGATAGGGCGCTGCTCTAGTCGAGCACGAGATAGTCGCGGTGCACGGCCTCCTCGGTGGCTCTGGGCAGGATCTCCTGCACGGCTGATGACTTCATGCCCATGACCTGGCGCAGCTCGTTGGCCGAGTAGTTGCAGATCCCCTTCCCAAGGGGCAGCGCGGCGGGGGCAGAGCCGCCAGCATCGCCATCGCCGGTGCGCTCGAGCACCTCGACGGCGTCACCCGCCTCGAAGGAGCCGCCCACCTCGACGATGCCCACCGGCAGAAGGCTCGTGCCGCCCTCGCGCAGCGCCCGGGCGGCGCCCCTGTCCACCACGAGCGTACCCTCGCTCGGCTTGGCATATCGCAGCCAGAGCTTGAAGGAGGATTGGCGCGTCTGGCGTGGATGAAAGAAGGTCCCCTGACGCTCTCCTGAGAGCACTGCCTCCAACACCCCCTCAGTGGTCCCGTTGCAGACGACGGTGGCGATCCCCGCCGCGCTTGCCATGTCCGCGGCGATCACCTTCGAGCGCATCCCACCGGAGCCGAGGGGCGAGGTGGTGTGGCCGATCTCGAGCTGCTTTAGCGCCGCGAAGTCGCTCACCTCGCGCACGAGGCTCGCCTGAGAGTCGAGCCTTGGATCGGCTGTATGCAGACCGTCTGTATCGGTGAGCAGCACGAGCAGCTCCGCAGAGAGCAAGATCGCGACCTGGGCGGCGAGGAAGTCGTTGTCGCCGAATGAGATCTCATCTGTCGCGGTCGTGTCGTTCTCGTTGATGACCGGCAGCACCCGCCAGTCGAGCAGCTTCTCGAGGGTGCGCCTGGCGTTGAGGTAGCTGGACCGAGCCGACATGTCGGCAAAGGTCAGCAGCAGCTGTGCACTCGTGATCTCGCCGGCGCTCAGCAGCTCGTCGTAGGCGTGGTAGAGCTTGCCCTGGCCGACTGCGCTGGCGGCCTGGAGCTCCTCGATCGCGCTGGGCCGCGAGCCGAGCCCCAGCACGCGCGCACCGTGGGCGATCGCGCCGCTGCTGACAAGCACGACCTCGACACCGGCCTTGTGCTGGCGGGTGAGGGCATCGCAGATGCCTCGCAGCACCTGCACCCGCAGCTCGCCCTCATCGCCGGCGACGATGCTCGAGCCAAGCTTGATCACGACTCGTCTCATGGGTGCATGAGAGCGTAGATGGTCGCTCTCCCTATTCGGTGCCGGATGGGTCCAGCTCGAAGGCCACACCCGCGATCTGGATCTCATCGCCCGGTGCAAAGCCCTGGGCTTCGAGCGCGCTCAGCACGCCCATGCGGCGCAACCTGGCCTCGACATAGCCCATCGCCTCCTCATTCTCGATGTCAAAGCGTCCTAGCAGGCGCTCCACCCCTTTGCCGACGACCGCGAAGACATGCTCCTCGACGCACTCCACGGTGAAGCCCTCGAGCTCGACCGGCCGGAAGAGGATGTGCTCCGCGAGGGCGTCCAACGGCGCGCTGGGGACACCGGCTCCGGGGGCCGCTCCAGCCCCGGGGGCTGACTCCAGTGCCGGTCCGGCCTGCGTCCAGGACTCGCCCGCGGGCACGCGGCGCAGCAGCTCGCTTGCGAGCGCCTGCAGACCGAATCCGGTCGCGCTGGAAGTGATGATCACGGGCACTTGATCACCCAGGAGCGCTGAGAGCCGCTCGGCAGTCTCGCGGGCGCGCTGCTCTGGAACGAGGTCTGCCTTGGAGAGCACGAGCACCCGCGGCAGGCGCGCGAGGCGCTCATCGTGTGAGGCCAGCTCGTGCTCGATCGTCTCACGGTTTGTGAGCGGGTCGGCGCCCTGTCCGGCCGAGAGCTCGGGCGCGAGGTCGAGCACGTGGACGAGCAGCCTCGTGCGCTCCACGTGCGCGAGGAAGTCGTGGCCCAGACCGGCGCCCTCGCTCGCACCCTCGATCAGACCCGGGATGTCCGCCACCAGCAGCTGGCGCTCCCCGTCGTCGAGCACTCCGAGAATGGGCTCCAGCGTGGTGAACGGATAGCCCGCGACCTTGGGAGCAGCCCGTGTGAGCCGGGAGAGCAGCGATGACTTGCCCGCGTTGGGGAGCCCGACGAGTCCGACGTCGGCGAGCAGCTTGAGCTGCAGCGTGACCCACCCCTCCTCGCCGGGCAGGCCCCGCTCACAGAAGCGAGGTGCCTGCCTGGTGGGAGTGGCGAAGCGCTTGTTGCCACGCCCACCTGAGCCTCCCCTGGCGATTACGACACGCTGGCCGTGGCGCAAAAGCTCCCAGCGACGCCCCTCCAGCTCCCCGTCCTCACCGCTGACGAGTGTGCCCGGCGGCACCCTGACCAGCAGCGGCTCGCCGTTGGCCCCGTGGCGCAGCGCTCCCGAGCCATGACCGCCCCGCTGAGCCTTGTATTGCGCCCTGCGCCGGAAGCTCTGCAGATCGCGCAGCGAGTCGCTGCAGAGCAGCGCGACCTCTCCCCCGTGCCCGCCGTCGCCGCCGTCAGGTCCGCCCCGCGGAACGTGCGCCTCGCGCCTGAAGCTGGTGGAGCCATCGCCACCCATCCCAGCCTGGACATGGATCCGAGCGCGGTCGAAGAGCACCGCGAAGCTCCTGAGAGCTACTCGCCGGGCGAGGCGATGCTCACGAAACGGCCGCGACGACTCGTCTTGAAGATGACCGTGCCGGCTGCGCGAGCATAGAGGGAGTCGTCCTTGCCGATGCCCACGCCCTCGCCGGGCTTGAAGCGCGTACCCCGCTGACGGACGATGATCTCCCCGCCGCTGACGGCCTGACCCGCGAAGACCTTGACCCCGAGGCGCTGAGCGTTGGAGTCGCGTCCGTTGCGCGATGAGCCAAGGCCCTTCTTATGAGCCACTGGTGGCCTCCTCGGTCTTGGGAGCCTCGGCCGGCGCCTTCTTGGGCGCCCGCTTGGCGGCCATCCCGATGTCGGTGATCTCGATCCTCGTGAGCTCCTGGCGGTGCCCTGTGCGCCGCTTGTAGCCCCGCTTGGGCTTGAACTTGAAGACCCGCAGCTTCTCGCCCCGCTCGTGCGATAGCACCTTGGCGGTGACCTTCACGTTCTTGAGGGAGGCCTTGTCGAGCACCGTCTCCTCGGAGCCCTTCTCCTGGGAGCGATAGAGCAGTGGCTCCAGCGCGACGCTGGCGCCCTCCTTGGCAGCGAGACGCTCGACCAAGAGTCGCTCGCCGGGCTTCACCCGGTACTGCTTGCCCCCTGTCTTGACGATCGCGTACATGTCGTTGCTCTCTACTCGGCGCCCGTTTGTGTCTTTGCAGTCGAACGGCGCCCGCCTCTACGGCCGCGGCGCCGGGATCTGGATTGTAGGCCATTCTCCTCGCCCGCCGAGGCCGCCTGGGCTGCAGGAGCTGGCACGACCTCTCCGTGCTCGTCCAGCAGCAGCGCGCTGGCGGCGGTGCGCCCAACCTGCTCGACGCGCACCATCCGCTTCTCGCCGACGTGCTTGGCGCCGCCCGCGATCGAGATGATGTACCCGTCGAGCTTGGCGACGGCGTCGTCGATGTCATACATGTGCGGCTCGACGATCTGCACGAGCACCTCATCGCCCGGCCTGAAGGGCAGCGCCCGCTCCTCGACCTCCTCGCGGCTGCCCTGGAAGGTGATCGCGAAGTGATCGAGCGCGAGCCCTTCGGAGCCCTCGAAGTGAAAGGACTTGCCCGTATGAGCCTCCAGCGCGTGCAGCACGCGCGAGCCGTGTCCCGTGAACTCGGCGGTGACCCTGGGATTGATCTGCACCAGGAAGGCCTCCGCCTCGGGATGTTCGGCTGAGATCTCCCGCAACTGGCGCTCCAGCTCGATCGCGATCGTCTCCTCCGAGCGGATCACGCCCTCGCCCTCGCATGTGGGGCAGGGCCTGCTCATGATCTCGCGCACGCCCTCGGTGACGTTCTGCCTGGTCATCTCGACGAGCCCGAGCTTTGAGATCTCGGCGGTGAAGGTCTTGGTGCGATCTTCCGCGAGCGCTTTGCGCAACGTCTTCATGACCGTGTCGCGGTTCCTGGCCCTCGCCATGTCGATGAAGTCGATGACGATGATGCCCCCGATGTCGCGCAGGCGCAGCTGGTTGACGACCTCGTCGGCGGCCTCGAGATTGGTCCTGGTGATCGTGTCCTCCAAGGAGGCACTGCGCCCGCGGCCGGTGAACGACCCGGAGTTGACGTCGATCACGGTCAGCGCCTCGGCGTAGTCGATCATCAGATAGCCGCCGCTGGGCAGATCGACGCGCCGGGACATCAGCCCCTCGATCGCCTCCTCCACCCCGCAGGCCTCGAACAGCGGCTGCTCTCCGCTCCAGAGCTCCACGCGGTCGACGAGCTCCGGCGCGGTGCGCGCGAAGAATGAGGTGAGGCGTTTCTGCTGCTGCTCGTCGTCGACGATCGCACGCTCGAAGTGTTCGGAGAAGATGTCCCTGACGACGCGCACGGCGAGGTCCGCCTCCTGGAAGACAAGCTCCGGAGCGACGGTGTCCTCCACGCGCCGAGCAAGCACCTCGTGGAGCTTGTGCAGGTAGAGCAGCTCGCGCTCGAAGTCCTCCCGCTTGGCGCCCTGGGCGGCGGTTCTGATGATCACGCCACCGCCGCCAAGATCGAGCTTGGCGGTCTGCCTGCGCAACCGTTCGCGCTCGCGGTCCTCCAAGCGCCTGGAGACGCCCACGCCCTCGCCCGTGGGCGTGTACACCATGTAGCGACCGGCGATCGCAAGCTCCATCGACAGCCGCGCACCCTTGGTTTTGAGGGGGTCCTTGACCACCTGAACGACGATCTCCTGCCCCGGTTTGAGCATCTCAGAGATCTTGCGTCCGCCGCCACGTCCGCGCCTGGGCGCCTCCATCCCGGGGAGCACGATCTCATCTACGTGCAGGAAGCCGTTCTTGTCCAGGCCGATGTCGACGAAGGCGGCCTCGAGTCCGGGCAGGACGTTGTCGACCTTGCCCTTGTAGATGTTGCCGACGATCGAGCGCCCACCTCGGCGCTCGATGTAGAGCTCAGCTATCCGGTAGCCGGCGCCAGGCTGAGCGCCTCCGCGGCCCTTCGCAGAGGAGGCGGCTGAGGCATCGGGCGTTCCGGCGGCCTCCAGGAGCGCAACCCGCGTCTCCGCGCGGTCGACGCTGACAAGCACTTGCTTTCTCAATTTCTTGGTCCAGTCTTTTGGTGAGGGGAAGCGCGAAGCCGCCGACGGGCTGGCGTGCCGGCGATCGGTGCGGCGAAGCGCAGATATCAGAGATTGCGAACATCGGTTCAGTAGATGGGCACATGGCCCTTGAGCGCCTCAGCGGCGCGTGCTCGGAGGTAGATCGACTGCAACAGGCCCACGGCCAGCAGGGTGGCGATCACGGATGAGCCTCCATAGCTCACGAGTGGCAGCGTGACGCCTGTGATGGGCATTATCCCAACGGTCATACCTACGTTTACGAACACTTGGAACATGAGCATAGCCACCACGCCCCCTGCTACGAGCGAGCCGAACAGGTCCTTGGCCATCGCGACGATCCGCAGCGCCCGCCAGATCAGCAGTGCGAAGAGCGAGAGCACGAGCGCCGCGCCGACGAAGCCATACTGCTCCCCGACCGCGGCGAAGATGAAATCGGTGTTGTTCTCGGGCACGAAGGGCAGCTCTTTTTCAGCGATGTGCAGGCTCCTGCCCGTCCGCTGGCCCGAGCCGATGGCGATCTTGGACTCCAGCAGTTGGTATTCAGCGCGTTTGTTCGGGTCGTCCAGGGTCCGCAGGCTGTTGGATGGATGCAGGAATGCCGTGATGCGTTCTTCCTGGAATGGTTTGATCAGCGGCACGCCCGCCACCGGTCCCGCCGCGAACGCCAGCGCGATGGCAAGCGCACCGATCGCAAGCAGGGCGAGCAGATGGCGCCAGGGCACGCCCGCCACGAACAGCAGCGTCAGCGCGATCACGACGTAGACCATGCCCGAGCCGAGGTCCGGCTGAGCGATCACAAGCATTGCCGGCACCAGTGTGGCGAGCATCGTGAGCGTCGTCGTCTCGCGCTCGCGCAGGCGCCTGGAGCGGTCGACGAGGAAGGCCGCCAGCGCAAGGATCAGAAGCACCTTGCCAAGCTCGGAGGCCTGGAAGGAGAAGAACGGCAGGCTGATCGCTCGCACCGCGCCGTTGGCCGAGCTCCCGGCGCCGAGGACCGCAAGAATGCTGAGGATCAGCGCCCCGTAGATGCCGTTGCGCCATGCCTTGAGCAGCCCGTAGTCGAACCGGGAGACGACGAGCATCAGCACCATTCCGATCAGGAGGTAGGCAGCCTGCCTGTCAACGTAGTAGGCGGGTTGGGCCTGGCCGTTGATCGCGACGCCGGTGGCGGCTTTGAGCGTCAGGATCGAGCAGATCCCGAGCCCCACGACCGCGAGCGTGAGCAGTGGGTCGACCGGCAGACGCCAGCTTCGCGAGAGCTCCCCCTGAGGGATCTCGATCGGCTTGATCGGGCTGAGTGGAGAGGTGCTCATCTCGTCAATGATCGGGGTTGGAGCCGTCGACGAGCTTCAGCGGCTCATGGAACCACTCGGAGGCCATCAGCCGGGCGACCGGTGCAGCCGCCTGATCGCCGAAGCCGCCCTGTTCGACCGTGACCGCGATCACAATCGGTCGCTTGGAGTCTGGCAGGAAGCACATGTACCAGGCCTGTTCCTTCTGGCCCAGCCGTTCGGCGGTACCCGTCTTGCCGTAGACGGGATGCTGAGCCTGGTTCCAGCCTTTCCACACGTCCGTGGACGTGCCGCCCGTCTCGAACGTCGCGTCGTGGATACCTTCCATCACCAGGCTTAGGTCGCCATAGTTGAGCTTGACGTGGCGCCTGGGCGGATAGCTCAGCGCCTGGACCAGATTTCCTTTGGAATCCTCGATGTCCAGCCCGAAATGCGGCCTCACGATCACGCCTTCGCCGTGGTTCTCATAGGCGCTGGCCAGCGCGGAGTAGGCCACCGCCATCTGCAGCGGCGTGGTCTGCAGATCACCCTGGCCGACCGCCAGGTGCATGTCGTCGCCCACGCTCCATTCGCGGCCATCTGAGATTTCACATGGCGGGCCCTTGGGGTGTTCGCGTTCACATTTGTGCTGCGCGGCGGCCACTTCGGCGCGCCACTTCCGATTCGGCACCAGGCCGGTGGACTCGGTCGGCAGATCGATTTTCGTCTGTTCGCCGATCCCCAGCTTGTGCGCCTCGTCCTGGATCGCTTCGCCGTTGCCCGCGCCGTTGGCGATCTTGCCCACTTCGAAGAAGTAGGTGTCAGAGGAGACCTTGAGCGCTTCGACCAGATCCACCGAGCCGTAGTCCACTTCACCCGCATTGCAGAACTGCTCGGTGGAGACGAAGATGCACTGGCCCGCGCCATGGCCTTCGTAGGGGTTCAGAATGCCCGCTTCCAGTGTGCCCATCGCGGTGATCGGCTTGAAGGTCGAGCCGGTGGGATAATTGCTGTTGACCGCCCGATCGAACAGCTTGGCCGGCGATTCGGTCCCCACGCCCTCGAGCTGGTTCAGTTCGGACTGGGTGATCGGCTTGGCGAGCTGGTTTGGGTTGAAACTCGGATATGAGCCGATCGCGTAGATTTCGCCGTTGAGGGGGTCCATCGCGACGAAGGCGGCCGCGTCGCCTGGATTGCCGTCGGCTTTGGCCAGTTCCATGCCCTTGCGCAGCGCCTTTTCGCCCTCCTGCTCCAGACCGAGGTCGAGCGAGACCTTCAGCGAGTAGCCCGCCTTGGGCGGCACCACGGGCAGGTTGGCGGGGACCGGTTCGCCCATGTTGTTGACCTCGATGCGCTGTACCCCCGGCGTGCCGCGCAGGTAGCGATCGTAGTAGTACTCGAGGCCTTCCTGGCCGACCACGGTTCCCTGCGCGACGCCCCGAAAGGCGGCCTTTTGGAGCTCTTCTTTGTTGATCTGGTGTACGAATCCAATCGCCTGGGCAGCCATTTCGCCGTAGGGGTAGTAGCGGATGGAGACTTCCTCCTGGGTGACCCCCGGATACTGGCGCTGACGCTCGGCGAGCTCGGTGAGCACCCCCCAGCCGGCCGCGGTCTTGATCGTCACCGGGGCGTAGGGGACCGTCTGCTCGCCTGCGATCACCAGTTCCTTGATTTTCCTGGCGCTCATGCCGATCATGCGCCCGAGCTTGCGGTAGAGGGCCTGACGCCTGGGCCCAGGGGCGGGCAGCTCGGATGGCACGATCTGGACGGCGTTGGTCACGCGACTGGTGACGATCGGTTTGCCATCCCGATCGAGGATTTCGCCACGCGGCGCCTGAATCGGCAGCGAGCGGGTCACATTGGCGTCGGCCTGCTGAACGTACTGTTCGCCGGTGAGGACCTGCAAATACCACAGCCGAAAGAAGATCACGCCGAACATCACGAGCGCGATCCCTCCAAGCACCGCCACGCGCAGCGCCAGCTGCGGTGAGACGGGCAGGCGCGAGGACACCGGCTTGACTGGTTCGATCTGGCTCACGGACGCGATAGCGGGCTCAGACCGCCGGTCGTGTAGGCGCGCCGCTGGCGACGGCGCCTATGGGGATCCTCCGGCAACCCGCCCTCGATGCATCGCCGTACGAGCACCCAGAAGGGCACCGCCACGATCGCATCCACCAGGATCCCGACCACGATCTGGCGCAGCAGCTCCCAGCTCACGGGGGCGTCCACCCCCAGCATGAACTCGATCACCGAGTAGCCGACCGCCGCCGCCGCCGCCGCACCGGCACCGACCAGCAGGGGCGTCAGCGCCGCCTGCGGATCACGCAGCTCGCGCAGGCGTCCAGCCCAGTATCCGATCAACGTGAAGGTGAGTGAGGTGACACCGAGCGTCTGGACGAGCGCGAGATCAACGAGCATGCCGATCGCGAATCCCGCAATCGCCCCGGAGATCGAACCGCAGAGCAGCCCGATGAAGCCGACCAGCAGGGGCGAGAGGTCGATGCTGACCCCGAACACCGGAACCTCCGAGATAACGCCGATCTGCACGAAGACGACCACGATCGCCAACGCGGCGATGCGACCGCCGAGCGCTCCGGGGGGGGTGCCCTGTCCAGTCATCCACCACTCCCGGCCTGGGCCAGTTGCGCTCCCGAGCCGGGCGCTTCTTCGCCGTTGGAATCGCCGGTGCCAGGCGGCAACTTCGCTGCGAGCTTGCCCAGCTGCGCCGCGGCCGATCCAGGCGAGTGGGTGAGCACCTGGACGACATCCAGATTGTGCAGGTTGGCAAGCGGCGTGACGTTGACAACCTCGTATGGGCTTTCTTCGTTGACCGAGCTGACCTGGCCGATCGGGATTGCCTTGGGGAAGAGCGAGTTATCGGGAGGCGCGAGCGTCCCGGAGGTGACGATGTAGTCGCCCTTGACCACGTCGGCGTTCGTGGGCAGATATCGGAGCAGCAGATCGTCGGGGTCACCCACCTTCGGTTCCAGGATGCCCGGAGCACCGGTCGCGTTGACGCGGGCGCTGACGGCGATGCCGCTGTCTGTGATCAGACTCACCACGGCGCCATCGGAGGCGGCCAGCGTCACCTCGCCGACCAGCGCTTCGCCGTTGATGACGGGGTCTTCGACCTGCACGCCCGAGGAGGTGCCCTTGTCGATCGTGACCGTCGAGTACCAGATGTTCGGGGACTGGTCCACGACGGTGGCGGACACCTTGCCATAGCCGGAGAGGCTGGGGAGCTGGTCCATGTGGAAGAGCGCCCGCAGCTCGCGAGCTTCATGCCCCTCGGATTCAATTGCAATCAGCTTTGCCCGCACCTGTGAGAGCTGCTTGCGCAGCTGATTGCGCTGACTCTTGGCATGCAGCGTTTCACCGAACCAACCGAACATATCGCGCACGGGCTTGAGCGCCTTGTTGGCGCCGTTCTGGATCGGCGAGATCACAGTGAGAAAGCCGCGCTGCACGGAGTGCAAGCCACCGCTGGGCGACTCCTCGAAGTAGGCAGTGAGCAGAACTAGGGACAGCGCAACGAGCAGCACGAGCACTGCACGCCGTCGCCTGATGGTCTTGCCGTGCACCGATAGCGACCTTCCAGGGAGTTCTCTATGGACAAGAGTATGCTGGACACCGGCTCAGCGACGCGGCGCAACCGTGCTCGTAGGCCTTTAAACGCGCCTGGAGCGTCGCCGGCCGTTGCGCGATGAGAAGCGGTTGGACCGGTGGATCGCCTCGAACTCCTCGAGCGAGCGGCCCGAGCCCACAGCGACGCACGTCAGCGGTGACTCGGCGAGGTGGGCGGGCATCTGCGTCTCTTCGCGCAGGCGTGTGTCGAGTCCCTGCAGCAGCGAACCGCCGCCGGCGAGCATGATGCCTCGATCCATGATGTCCGAGGCGAGCTCGGGTGGGGTGCGGTCGAGGGTCTCCTTGACGGCGTCGACGATCTGGATGAGTGGCTCTTCGAGCGCCTGCCTGATCTCCTCGCTGGTGAGCACGACCGTCTTGGGCAGCCCGGAGACCATGTCCCGCCCGCGTATCTCCGCCTGCAGCTCCTCCTCGATCGGCCAGGCCGAGCCGATCTCGAGCTTTAGCTCCTCGGCTGTCTGTGTCCCGATCAGCAGCTTGTACTCGCGCTTGGCGTAATTGATGATCGCCTCGTCCATCTCATCGCCCCCGACACGGATCGACTGGGAGACGACGATCCCGCCCAGCGAGATCACCGCCACCTCCGAGGTGCCGCCGCCGATATCCACGACCATCGAGCCCGTCGGCTCCCCCACGGGCAGGCCGGCGCCGATCGCGGCCGCCATCGGCTCCTCGATCAGGTAGGCGGTGCGCGCTCCCGCCGAGAGGCATGCCTCCTCGACGGCCCGCTTCTCCACCCCCGTCACGCCGGAGGGGACGCAGACCACCACGCGCGGATGGGCCCAGCGGTTCTGGTGGACCTTCTGGATGAAGTGCCTGAGCATCTCCTCCGTCACGTCGAAGTCGGCGATGACACCGTCCTTCAGCGGCCTGATCGCCTGAATCGTGCCGGGCGTGCGTCCGAGCATGCGCTTGGCCTCGACGCCCACCGCATGAACTTCGCCGGTGCGCGAGTCGATCGCCACCACACTGGGCTCGGAGAGCACGATGCCCCGCCCGCGCACATATACGAGTGTGTTGGCGGTGCCCAGATCGACCGCCATGTCGCGGCCGCCGAACCCGGTCAGATAGCTGAAGATGCCCATAGGTCGAGGATGGGCAGCTCGGATTCGGCCCGCGCCACTGCCGCTGGCGGCGCAATCGGCGTGCCTGGGCGTACCCGCGGCTCAGTGTAGCGAACGACCCCCGGCCAATTGCAAGGTTGGGTGCTCGTTTGCAGGCTAAAAATCGCCGCTTAGCAGACCGCCGCGGTCTCCAAGCAGGCTGGGGTGAAGATCGAGGAGGCTGGCAAGCGGCAGCCCCACGACGTTCTCATAGTCGCCTCTGATCGCTCGCACCAGGATCGTCCCCGCTCCCTGGATCGCATAGCCGCCGGCACGTCCGCGCCACTCCTGGGTTCCCAGATACCAGTCCAGCAGCGGCTCGTCCAGCTCTCGGAAGCTCACGGTGGTCGCTGCAAGCGTAGTGCGCTCCTCACCGTCTGCGAACAGCAGCGCGACGCCGCTGAGCACTTCGTGATCGACGCCGCTGAGCGCGCTCAGCGTCGCGCGCGCCTCGCCCTCGTCCTCCGGCTTGCCGTAGATTCGCCCCTCGAGGGTCACAAGCGTGTCGACACCGAGCACCACCTCGCACTCGCTCGCCTCCTCCTCGGCCTCACCTCTCGCATTCGCATCTCCCTCAGCCACATCCCGGCGGCGCATGTCGCGCACGGCCCGCGCCTTGAGCATCGCGTTCTGCAGTGCGACCTCGCGCGGATCCCCGAGCGCCAGCTCCTGCACGTCGGCAGGACACACGGTGAAGCTTGCCCCCACCCGCTCGAGGATCTGAGCGCGCTGCGGAGAACTGGAGGCGAGGACCAGCTTGGGGACGGCGCGATCCCGCACGCCTGATTAGAGCTCTGGAAAGAAGAGCGCCGTCTCGCGCGCCGCGGACTCGGGGGAGTCGGAGCCATGCACCATGTTCGTGCTCGTCTCCAGCGCAAAGTCGCCGCGGATCGAACCGGGCGCCGCCTCCAGCGGATTGGTAGCGCCGATCAGTTGCCTGGCCGCTCCGACGGCCTGCTCACCCTCGAGCACCATCGCGACGATCGACCCTGAGGTGATGAAGGCGACGAGCTCGCCGAAGAAGGGCCGCTCTGCATGCTCGGCATAGTGGCGCTCGGCGAGCTCCTTGGTGACCGTCATCTGGCGCAGGGCGAGGATCCGCAGGCCCTTGCGCTCGAAGCGAGCGATTATCTCGCCGCTGAGCGAGCGTGCGAAGGCGTCGGGCTTTACCAGGATCAGCGTGCGTTCCATATGGTTCTCCTAGGTCTCTAGCGGGGACGATCGGGTATGGCTGCCCGCATCGGGGGCCTCTCTGCCGCGAGAGGATTCGCGTCTGCGCCCGCGCAGGGCACGCTCGGTCATCGGGACCTCCGTCTCGCAGTAGGGACAGATGGTCCACGCTCGATCCAGGGGCCGTGAGCAGCTCGTGCAGCGCTCCTTGAGCTTGCGCAGGCAGCTTGGACAGCGCAGGAAGTCGCGCTCGATCCGGTAGTCGCAGTGGGGACACAGTGCATAGTCGAGCGCTGCGATGCGCGCTTCAGCCGCCTGCATCTCCAGCTCGCGCTCGTGCACGTCCTCCAGATACTCCGGCGGGCGCAGGATGACGTAGACGAGCGTCCCCACGAACGGGAAGAAGGAAGCCGCAGTCGCGCAACCGACGAGCATCGGGTCGTCGATCCGGCGCTTGGCATCGGCGTAGGTCCAGTAGATCAGCGAGAAGTACGCGACGATCGCAAACAGGATCAGCAGGTCGATCGCGTGGTTCAGGCCGCTGCTTTCGATTCCGAAGTAGGCGAGGGTCACGGGAGGCGGCTTCTCATCGGACGCTCAGGGCGAGCATCGGGCGCCCGAGTTTAGAGAAACGCCCGGCCAAATCCATAGCCAGCGGCGAAGCAGACGAGGATGATCAGCGCAACCGAGATCGCGACGATCGCGATCATGCCGATCACAGAGGGGTTCTCATCGTTCACTGGGTCCTCCTCTCAGACATCGAGGCCCGCTGCACGTGGGCATCGGCATTGCGTGCGTGGGAGCCTGCATCGACCTCAGCGTAGGCAAGTTGGCGTATGAGCTCACCGACGAGGTAGACCGAGCCCGTGCCAAGGATCAGACGCCCATCGGGCTGCTCGGCGGCCCACGCCCGGGCCTTCGCCAGCGCCTGCGCGGGGCGTGGCTCGCAGGCGGCGCTGTGGAAGCCCTGCTGGCGAGCGAGTGACAGCAGCGCGGCCGGTGGGAGCGCCCTGCTCCCGGGCGGGGCGGTGAACCAGGCGGTCTCGGCCAGTCCCAGCAACGCCTCGAGCATGCGCGAGGCATCCTTGTCCTCGAGCACGCCGAGCACCAACCCCAGCGCGCGTCCTTTCAGGAGCTGGGGCAGAGACTGTGAGAGCGCCAGGGCGGCATCGGGGTTGTGCGCTCCGTCGAGCACGATGGTCGGCTCACGCTCGACGATCTGCATGCGCCCGGGCACGAGCGTCGAGGATGCAGCGTCGCGCACAGCCTCCTCGGAGAGCTCGATCCCAGCCCTCGCCAGATACCGCTGAGCGACGAGCCTCGCGAGCGCGAAGTTTCGCTGCTGGAAGTGGCCCTGGGCACGCAACGGCACCGGCACCGGCACGAGCTCCCGCTCGGCGGAGTGCTGCGAGGCGCCTAGGGGGTCCGGCGCGATCAGCAGCTGCGCCGAGCGCTCCTGCGCGATCGCCTGGGCGAGCTCCAGCACCTCCTCAGCCGGCGAGCATCCCAGCACCAGGATCCTGTTCGTGCCCAATACCGCCAGCTTCTCGGCGGCGATGTCCTTGATCGTCGGCCCCAACCAGCGGGTGTGCTCCAGGCCGACGTTGGTCAGCGCCGTGAGCGTCGAGTCGATCACGCTCGTAGCGTCATAGCGACCTCCCAGGCCGGCCTCAATCACCCCCACTTGCACCTCCCGGCGGGCCATCTCCCAGTAGGCGGCCGCCGTGAGCAGCTCGAACTGGGTGACGTGATCGTCCTCGGCGAGCGTGCGGTTGACGCGCTCGGCCGCCCATGCTGCCCGTGCGAGGGCCCTGGCGAGCTCATCGGAGCTGACGTCGCGCTCGCCGATCTGGACGCGCTCGGCATAGGAGATCAGGTGGGGCGAGAGATAGGCGCCTGTGCGCAGCCCGTGGCGCTCGAGGATCGCCGCGATCATGCGGGTGCTCGAGGACTTCCCGTTTGTACCGACGATATGGATCGACTCAAAGCCCCGCTCAGGAGATCCCAGCACGGTCATCATCCGGCGCATCCGGTCCAGGCCGAAGCGCATGCCGAACAACTCCAGCGAGCGCAGGTGCTGCTCGGCCTGTGCGGCCGTCCAGGACTCAGGATCCTTGGCGCTCACGAGCGTCCGCCTCTCACAGCGCCTCGAGCTCGGACTGCAGTTGCGCGAGCTTCGCGCGCTCGCCCTCGACGACCGCTGCCGGCGCCCGCTCGACGAAATCGGGCTTGGCCAGCTTCGCCTGAGCGCGGGCGATCTCGCCTGCGAGCTGCTCGCGCGCCGCCGTGCGCCGGCGCTGTGCCGCATCGAGGTCCAGGCCCTCGTCGGAGAGGATCTCGATGCTGCCGCCGGGGATCGGGATCGAGGCGACGGACGGCTCGCTCTCGGTTCCCGAGCCCTGGGAGAGATCGAGCCGCGCGAGCCGCGCCAGCGCCTCCACCGTCGAGTCATAGCCCTTGGCATCGAGCCGCGCCCGCAGGATCGGCGCCGGGCTGGCGTTGACGCTGTCACGCCAGCCTCGAGCGAGTGTGATCGCCTCGATCACGCGGCCCACCTCTCCCTCGGCCTGCACGTCGATCAGCTCCTGCTCGGCCTGGGGATAGCCGCCCCCCGCTAGCAGCTCACCGCCGCCGTCCAGATGGCTCCACAGCTCCTCGGTGACGAATGGGATCAGGGGGTGGGCGAGCGCAACGGTCTCACGCAGCGCATAGAGCAGCGTGGCCGCCAGATCGAGTCGCTCCTGTGGCGGCTCTCCCTCGAGGTCGGTGAGCCGATGCTTGACCATCTCCAGGTACCAGTCGCAGAGCTCCCTGTAGACGAAGTCATAGAGCCCGAGCGCCGCCTTGGAGAAGTCATAGGCCTCGATCCTGGACGACGTCTCGCTGATGATGCGCTGCAGCCGCGAGAGGATCCAGCGATCCTCCACGGCGCTTGGCCTCGGCGCTGGGGCCAGCGCGCTCGCGGCCTGCGCCCCAAGGCTCGAGTCGATCCTCGCGAGCGCGAAACGGGCGGCGTTGAAGAGCTTGTTGGCCAGAGCCTGGCCCTGTTGGACCTTCTCCTGGGAGTAGCGCACGTCCTGCGAGGAGGACATCGCCAGCAGCCCGAAGCGCACGGCGTCGGCGCCGTGGCGGTCGATCTCATCCAGCGGGTCGATCCCGGTGCCCAGCGACTTGGACATGCGCCGGCCATCGGGGGCCTGGATCACCGAGTGGATGTAGACGTCGGCGAAGGGTGCCTTGCCGGTGAACTCGATGCCCATCATGATCATCCGCGCAACCCAGAGGAAGAGGATGTCCCTGGCGGTGGATAGGACGCTCGTGGGATAGAAGGCCTCGAGCTCGGCGGTGCCCTGCGGCCAGCCGAGCGTCACGAACGGCCACAGCGCCGAGGAGAACCATGTATCCAGAACGTCCTCCTCCTGGCGCAGCTCCCCGCCGCACTCCGAACAGCCCTGCGGCACCTGCACGCTGACATCGGTGTGCTGGCAGGTGAGGCAGTAATACACAGGCAGCCTGTGTCCCCACCACAGCTGCCTGGAGACGCACCAGGGGCGGATGTTCTCCATCCAGTCCAGATAGACGCGTTTGTGATTCTCGGGAATGATGCGCACCTCGCCGTCGAGCACGGCCCTGATGGCGGGCTGGGCGAGCTCGTCCATGCCCATGAACCACTGCAGCGAGATCAGCGGCTCGATCCGCTCCCCAGAGCGATGTGAGTAGGGCACGCTGTGCTCGTAAGGCTCGCGTGCCACGATCCGGCCTTCCTCTTCAAGTGCAGCCACGACCGCCTCGCGCGCTGCCAGCACGCTGAGGCCGGCGAAGCGCTCGCCCGCCTCGGCCCTCATGCACCCGTCCTCACCGATGACCGAGATCTGATCGAGCTCGTGGCGCAGCCCGATTTCGAAGTCGTTGGGGTCGTGGGCGGGCGTGACCTTCAGCTGGCCGGTGCCGAAATCGGTCTTGACGTACTCGTCGGCGATCACCGGCAGGTGTCTGCCAACCAGCGGCAGGATCGCCGTGCGCCCGACGAGATCGCGGTAGCGATCGTCGTGCGGATTGACCGCCACGGCGGTGTCGGCGAGCATCGTCTCGGGGCGTACAGTGGCGATCGTGACCGTGCCACCGCCCTCCAGGTCATAGACGATGGAGTAGAGCGTGTCCTGCTGGACGCGCTCCTCCACCTCGAGATCGGAGATCGCTGAGCGGCTCCCCGGATCCCAGTTGACGATGTAGCGATCGCGGTAGATGTAGCCCTTCTCATGCAGCGCGACGAACACCTCGGCGACCGCCAGGGCATAGCGCTCGTCGAGCGTGAAGCGCTCATCGGCGTAGTCGCAGGAGGCCCCCAGCCGCTTGAGCTGCTCCACGATCGTGCGGCCGTAGTGCTCGCGCCACTGCCACACGCGCGCTACGAATGCCTCACGACCGAGCTCCAGACGGCTGGTGCCCTCGGCCACCAGCGCCTTCTCCACCATCGCCTGGGTGGCGATGCCGGCGTGATCGGTGCCCAGGATCCACTTCGTCCTGGCGCCGTTCATGCGGTGGTAGCGGATGAGCACGTCCTGGATCGAATCGTTGAGGGCGTGCCCCATGTGCAGCGAGCCCGTGACGTTGGGAGGCGGTATCGCGATCGCGTATGTCGGCGTCCCATCCACCGGAGGCTCGGGATGGAAGAGGCCGCTCGCGAGCCAGCGCTCGATTATGCGGGGCTCCACCTCGCCGGGCTGAAAGCGGGTGCTGTCGATCATCTTGGAGGCCCGCCCTGTCCGTTCATGGGGGCGTGAGTCTACGACCGCGGGCTCTCTTCGCCCATCTGAGCTCGCTCAGCGGCGCCTGCGCCAACGTGTGCGGGCAGCCCCACCGATCAGCGGCACCAGATCGCGGCCGAGATGCCTCAGATCGAGCTTGACAACCAGCTTGCGCAGCTCACCGCGCTCCTTGGCGCTGAGCTTTCCCGGCCGTCCTCTGGATGCGCGCAGCAGTCGCGCCAAGCGTGCCCGCTCCCTCACTGAAAGTGAGTGCCAGTGCTTGTTGAGCACGACGCCTGCCTGAAACAGGAATATCAGGGGCGCGACCTTCTCGCGGGCCCGCTTGCCCGCCTTTGCGCCTGATGAGTGCTTGGACCTGGACACGCGCATGATGGTAGCTGGAGCTGGTGGCCGTCACCGAATCCGGGGGGCTCGCCGCTAGGCGGACTCTTCGCGCAGCTGGGAGTCCTGCTCCTCCGGCGCCGCTTCGGTGACCAGCGTCGGCGTCAGGCCCTTATCGACCGTCTCTTTGGTCACGACGCACTTCTTCACATCCCGCCTGGAGGGCAACTCGAACTGAACCTCCAGCAGTATCTCCTCGATGATCGAGCGCAGTCCCCTGGCTCCCGTCTCGCGCTCCAGACCACGATCGGCGATCGCCCCCAGCGAGTCCTCTGAGAAGACCAGCTCGATCCCGTCGAAGGAGAAGAAGCGCTGGAACTGCTTGACCAGCGCGTTGCGCGGCTCTACCAGGATCGAGACGAGGTCCTCGCGGGTGAGCTGGTGCACCGCCGACATCACGGGCAGCCGGCCGATGAACTCGGGGATCAAGCCGTATTGGATGAGATCCTCGGGCAGGCAGTGCTCGAAGATCTCTCCCCTGTCGCGGTCGGCTTTGGTCGCGATCGCGGCGGCGAAGCCGACACCGTTGTGGCCGATGCGCCGCTCGATCACCTTGTCGAGATTGGCGAACGCGCCGCCACAGATGAACAGCACGTTGGTTGTGTCGATCGTCAGGAACTCCTGGTGGGGATGCTTGCGCCCACCCTGCGGCGGTACCGAGGCCTGGGTGCCCTCGAGGATCTTCAGCAGCGCCTGTTGAACGCCCTCGCCCGAGACGTCGCGCGTGATCGACGGGTTATCCGCCTTGCGGGCGATCTTGTCGACCTCGTCGATGTAGATGATCCCTGTCTCGGCCTTCTTGACGTCATAGTCCGCGGCCTGGATCAGCTTGAGCAGGATGTTCTCGACATCCTCGCCCACGTAGCCGGCCTCGGTCAACGCGGTGGCATCCGCGATCGCGAACGGGACGTTGAGGATGCGGGCGAGCGTCTGTGCGAGCAGCGTCTTGCCACAGCCGGTCGGCCCCAGCAGCAGAATGTTCGACTTCTGCAGCTCGATGTCGGAGTCCCCGGACTGCATCATCTGGACGCGCTTGTAGTGGTTGTAGACCGCCACCGAGAGCGTGCGCTTGGAGTTCTCCTGACCCACCACGTACTCGTCGAGCACCTCATAGATCTCACGCGGCTTGGGCAGGTTCTCCAGATCGAATGCCGCGGGCGCGGCGAGCTCCTCGTCGATGATCTCGTTGCAGAGATCGATGCACTCGTCGCAGATGTAGACGCCAGGTCCGGCGATCAGCTTCTTGACCTGCCGCTGGGACTTGCCGCAGAAGCTGCAGAGCAGTTGCTCGTTGGAATCGGTTGGCCTTGCCATAGCTTGGGTTCCGGGCCTTTCGCGTCCGCGAGCCGGCTAGTGCTCCGAGATGACGCGGTCGATGATGCCGTACTCCGTCGCCTCCGCGGAGCTCATGAAGTAATCACGCTCCGTGTCCTTCCCAACTTGCTCGATGTCCTTCCCCGTGTGCTTGGCGATGATCTCATCCAGACGCTTGCGCACGTCGATGATCTCCCGGGCGTGGATCTCGATGTCCGTCGCCTGCCCCTGGAAGCTGGAGGAGACCTGGTGGATCAGGATCTTCGCGTTTGGCAGCGCCATGCGCTTGCCGTGAGCGCCGCCTGCCAGCAGCAGCGCCCCCATGGACATCGCGATGCCGACACAGATCGTCTGGACGTCGGGCTTGATGAACTGCATCGTGTCGTATATCGCCAGCCCCGCGTAGACCGAGCCGCCCGGGGAGTTGACGTAGAGCGAGACGTCCTTTTCGGGATCCTCGCTCTCGAGGTGCAGCAGCTGGGCGACGATCAGGTTCGCGATCTGATCGTCCACGGGCGTGCCGAGGAAGATGATCCGCTCATTCAGCAGACGGCTGTAGATGTCGAACGCACGCTCACCGCGTGAGGTCTGCTCGACGACCATAGGGACAAGTGGGCTCATGTCCTCGCTTCAGTTTCGCTTGCTCAGCGTCATTCCTCCAGCACACCGATGAAAATCGCCGCCCATCTGCAGGCGGCTCATCGCATCTGCGTACACAGAGGCTAGCGGTCCGGCGTCCACAATCCACCCGCTGTCTCGCCGGCAGGCCGATCCGTGCTCCTCTGATCGCCCTCCGCCTGGCCCTCGGGAGTCCACAGCTTCTCGCGGGCACGGGCCAGATCGGGCGCGATCGGCTTCGCCTCGGCGACGATCAGATCGATCGCCCGCCGTGCCGCGAGATCCTCGCGAACCTCCTCCAGGCGTTCGGCGCTGCGCAGCTCCTCCAGCAGCTTCTGCGGCTCGGTCTCACGCTCGAGCGCGACCGGGCCCAGTGTCTCCAGCAGCTCTTCGTCGCTGGGCTCGATCCGCTCCGCGGCGACGATCGCCGTGAGCACCGCCTCGCGACGCAGCGCCCGCTCGGCGTCTGAGGCGAGCTCCGTGAGGATCTGCTCCTCGGGGCGGCCGTCCATCTGCAGGTAGATCTCGCGCGAGATGCCTCTGTGACTGAGCGAGTGGAGCATACGCTCCCACATCTCTGCAGCCCGGGCCTGCACAAGGGCTGCGGGGGTCTGAACCTGGGCCTGCGCGACGGCGGCGTCGAGCGCCGCCTCGCGGAACTCAACGTCGATGCGCTCGGTCTCCGCCTCGGCGAGCCGCGCCCTGATGTCGGCCTGCAGCTCATCGACATCGTCGAAGCCGACATCGATGGCAAAGTCCTCGTCGAGGTCTGGCAGCTCTCTCTGCTTGACCTCCTTGAGCGTCAGCTCGAAGGCGACGGTCCTGCCCGCGAGATCGCTCTCGGGGTGGTCCTCCGGGAACGGCACCTCCACGGAGCGCTGCTCGCCGCGCTTGGCGCCGATGAGCGCCTCCGCGAAGCCCGGCAGGAGCTTGCTCGCATCGAGCTCGACCGGGTGGTCGCGAGCGCTCAGCCGACCGTCGAGCGTGGGTGTCGGGGAGGACTTGCCAGCGGAATCCTCGCCCTCCTGGAGTGAGCCCTCATAGTCGATGACCACGTAGTCACCCTGCTGCGCGGGACGCTCGGCGGTCTCCAGCCGCGCCAGGCGCTCTCTGAGGCGCTCGACCTCCTCAGCCACCAGGCTCTCCTCGACGGTGACCTCGCGGCGGGGCACCTCCAGGCCCCTGTACTCGCCGAGCGTCGCCCGCGGGAGCACGCCCACCTCGATGCTCAGATCGAGCTCCTCGCCGCGGGGCGGCAGATCCCCCAGATCGACCTGCGGATCGCCGACGGGAACGATTCCGGTGGCCTCGATGGCGCCCAGGTACCACCTGCCGACGCTCTCGCGCACCACCTCCTCGAGCACCGCATCCCAGCCGAGTCGCTGCAGGACGAGGGTGGGCGGCACCTTCCCCTTGCGAAAGCCCGGAAGCTTCAGATCGCGCCCGAGCTTTCCAGCGCTGCGCTGGACGCGCTCCTCGATCTCGGCGGCGCTGACCTTCAACTCGATGCGCACCCTCGACTCGGGCAGCTCGGTGATCGTCGTTTGGGGTGATGCTGGCACGGGCGCCACGATACCGTGCCGCCCATGACCTACCGGCCCAAACTGGAGGCGTGGCTGTGGACCGGCCCAGTGGGCCACCTTGTCGGTGGCTCACTGGACTTCCTGCAGGCGAACGCCAGATATCTCGGGGCGCGCCTGCGCGGACGGACCCTTCGCTAGGCGCTCACGTTGGCGAGTGTCCCAAAGGAGAGGCTAACACCCCGGGGCACGACCAGCACCGGGCACGTGGTGAGACTCTCGATCAGGTGCTCCGCCGATGCGCTGAGCGACACGCGACCGTTCTGTGCCTCCGGGCGCGAGCCGATGACGAGCAGGTCGGCGCTCTCATCGGTCATCTCGGTGAGCGATGCGCCGAGCGCGCTCGCGAGCGCCTGAGCCGTCTGGAGGGCGCTGACATCCTCACTGCCTCCGGTGGGAGCGATATGGCTTGGGCGAGTGTTCTCGCCGCGCTTGGCGAATCCGGCGGGCGCGATCGCAATCGCGACAGGACCGCCATTGAGCAGCCGTTGAGCCGAGTTGCCGATGGCGACGTGGCCGGGCGCGGTGTGCGAGTCCGAGCAGAACACGATCACGTTGGCTCCGACGCGCTCGGCGAGCGCACGCAGGCCTTCTGGGGTGGAGCGATCGGTGACGACGTGGCGACCGACCTCGTGGCCGCCGAGCAGTGCCGCGCCGCGACGCAGCAGCTCCTCCGCCTCGTCCTCGACGAGTGCCTCCCGCTCACCCTCGGGCTCGGTGGAGTGGCGCACATAGGCGAGCGAGACATCCGCGCCGGCCTGGGCGAAGACGCTGCCAAGCGCGACCGCGTCATCCTCGTTGTTGGTGCCGTCGTAGGAGACGATGACGCTTGCTCTTGTAGACATGGTTGGTCCTTTCTGTGGCTGATGCAAAGCTCTGATGAACCATCCTGACGCACGCCTACTATCAGTTCAAGTGATGAATGATCATAGGTACTATAAGTTTTACTTATGTTAAACACCGGCCGGCTGCGCGTCCTCTCCGAGGTGGCCAGACGAGGCTCGCTCTCGAGCGCCGCGCAGTCCCTCTCCTACACCCAGTCGGCCATCTCCCAGCAGATCGCGACGCTGGAGGCCGAAGCGTGCACCCCGCTGCTCGAGCGCCACGCACGCGGGACGCGCCTGACAGCGGCCGGAGAGGTCCTCGTCGAACACGCCGAGAGCATCCTTGCCCGCCTGCAGAGCGCGGAGGACGAGCTCGCGGCGATCGCCGGGCTGCGGGGCGGGCGACTGCGGATGGCCTCGTTCCCAACCGCGGGAGCCACCCTGATGCCCCTTGCGATCGCGACCTTCCGCGCGCGCCATCCCGATATCGAGCTGACCCTCGCCGAGGGCGAGCCCGACGAGATCGTTCCGCGGCTGCTGGGCGGCGAGCTCGATCTCGCGCTGCTCTTCGAGTTCGGCGAGAGCCCGACTCCGAGCGTCAGCGGCCTGAGCAGGACGAGTCTGCTCGAAGACCCGCTCTACCTGGCATTGCCCGCGGAGCACCCGTTGGCGTCCAAGCGCAGGCTGCGCCTCGAGCATCTCCGTGAGGAAGCGTGGATCCAGACCTCCCACTCCAGCCCCTGCGCACGCGAGGTGGTGCGCTCTTGCCATGCCGCCGGCTTCGAGCCCAGGGTCTCCTTCGAGAGCGACGACTACCAGACCGTCCAGGGCCTCGTGGCCGCGGGGGTGGGAGTCGCGCTCATACCCGAGCTGGCGCTCTCGGGCGTACGTCAGGACATCGCGATCCGCACGCTCTCGCCGCGCCCGCCCGCCCGCCGGATCATCGCTGCGACCCACGGCAAGGCACGCGTGGGAGCGGCCGCGCCCGCGATGCTGGAGATCCTCCAAGGGGTCGCGTCACGCTACAAGCCGCTGCACCACGTGCGCGGCGGCGCCTGAGCTCTGCGAAGCGTCCTCCAGGTCACCGCTCGGCCGTCCAGGGAAAGCGCACGTCGCCCAGGGTCTGAACCTCCGGCTCCAGCGCGACCCCCAGACGCTCCAGCACGAGCCGGCGGCCGAGGGACATCAGCTCGATCACCTCCGCGGTGCTCGCGGATCCCGTGTTCTCGATGAAGTTGGCGTGCTTGGGCGCGAAGCGGGCCCCGCCGACGGTGAGGCCGTTGCAACCGGCCCGCGCTAGCAGCTGGCCGGCGCTGAGCGCCTGATCTGGATTCTTGAAGGTCGAGCCGAAGGTCTTGATCCCCTGAGGTTGGGCCTCGTGGCGGCGTGCGCGCATGGCCGCGAGGGTCGCCTTCACGGCTCGCACATCGGCGGGGCTCAGCTTGAAGGATGCCCGCATCACCACTTCCCCGTCACTCAGCGAGGAGCTGCGATAGCCGAGATCCAGCTGCGCGGGCAGGCGTTGCGCCACCCCATCGACCGTCGCGATCTGGACCCACTCCAGCACCTGGGTCAATTGCCCGCCGTAGGCGTTTGCGTTCATGCGCACCGCGCCGCCGACGGTCCCCGGGATGTTGACCCCGAACTCGATGCCCGACAGGCCGGCGCTGGCGGCCCTTGCCGCCAGGGAGGGCAGCCGAGCGCCTCCTCCGCAGAGCACCCTGCCCTCATCCCCCAGCTCGATCAGCGCAAGCTGTCGGTCGAGCTTGATCACCAGGCCCGCCACACCCTCGTCGGCCACCAGCAGGTTGGACCCGGAGCCGACCACCGCGACCTGTGCATCGACGGAGCCCGCCCAGGCCAGCAGCTCCAGCAGCTCGCGTTCGCTGCCGGCGCGCGCGAACCACTCGGCCGGCCCGCCGGTGCGTAGCGTCGTCAGCCGGGCGAGCGGGAAATCGGCCTGGAGGATCGCCGGTGGAGCGGGAGCGCTCATGCTCTCACTGCTCCACGAGCGCCCGTGCGAGGCTGTCGACGTCACCCGCGCCCATGACCGCGCAGAGGTCGCCCGCCTGGAGGATTTCGCTCACGATCAGGCGCGCGTCCTCGAAGTTGGGCAGCCAGTACACCGGCCTGCCATGGGCCGCGTCCGCGGCGGCCCGGGCGATCGCGAGACCGCTCACTCCCGGGTGATCCTCCGCGCGCTCGCGGGCAGGGTAGATCTCGAGCACGACCACGACGTCAGCGTGAGCCAGCGCCCTGCCCAGCTCTCCTCCCAGCAGAGCCGTGCGCGAATAGAGGTGCGGCTGGAAGAGCGCGACCAGGCGCCGTGGCTGAAGCGTCCTGGCGGCGCTCAGCGTCGCTGACACCTCGGTGGGATGGTGGGCATAGTCATCGACCACGAGCGCCCCTCGACGATTTGAGCCCAGACGCTGGAAGCGCCGTCCCGCGCCGTCGAAGTCGGCGAGCCCCGCGACCGCCCGAGCCACGTCGGCGCCGAGCAGGCGAGCGGTCTCCAGCGCACCCAGCGCGTTCAGGACGTTGTGCGCCCCGGGCACGGCGAGCTTGACCTCGAGCCCCCGCCACTGGAAGCGCGAGCCGTCCGCCTGGAGGCTGCACTCGGGCAGGTCGTAGGGGACCACTGAAACCTCGCCGCTTCGATCCTCACCAAGCAGCTCGAGCAGCTCTGGACGGTCCCACAGCACCACGCCATCGCTCGCGCGAGCGAGGAGCAGCCTGAACGCCTCGCGCACCTCGGCCAGCGAGCCGAAGACGGCGTGGTGGTCGAGCTCGACGTTGGTCAGCAACGCGACCTGCACGTTCAGGCTGAGCATCGAACGGTCGGACTCGTCCGCCTCCAGAACGAGCCAGTCGCCCTCACTCCAGCGAGCGTTGGGCAGCGACATGCCGATCGAGCCGCCTATCAGCCAGGCGGGATCCAAGCCGGCCGCGCGCAGTGCGTGTACGAGCATGCTTGCGCTCGTGGTCTTCCCGTGGGTCCCCGCCACGGCGACCGTGCGCTTGAGCGAGCTCAGCTCGGCGAGCAGCCACGCTCGCGGATGCTCTGGGATGCCGCGCTCGCGCGCGCGCTCGCGCTCGGGATTCTCGAGCGGGATTGCGCTGGAGTACACGAGCTCCACCCCGTCTCCCGCTGGCAGGTTGCGCGCGTCGTGGCCGATGCTCGCCTCCAGGATGCCGTCTCCAAGCAGGAGCTCGGCATAGGGGCTCTGTGCCCTGTCAGAGCCGCTGACGCTTGCCCCCAGTGCATGGGCCGCGCGCGCGTAGCCACTCATGCCGGCGCCACCCACGCCGACGAAATGCAGGCGCCTGCCGCTCCAGGGAGCGCTCATCCCCTGGCCGCCCCCAAGAGCTCCTCGGCGATCTCATCAGCCGCCCGCGGGCGAGCGAGCGTTTGTGAGGCATCGGCCATCGCCTGGAGCCGAGCGCCATCGGCCAGCAGCCCTCGCGTCTGCTCGCCCAGACGCTCGGCGCTCAGCTCGCCGTCTGCAATCACGACCGCGGCGCCCGCCTGAGCCATCCAGCGCGCGTTGATGCTCTGATGGTCGGCCGAGGCCTGCGGGTAGGGGATCAGGATGGCCGGCCGGCCGTGGGCGGCGATCTCGAAGATCGAGCCGCCGGCGCGGGCGATGACGAGATCACAGGCGGCGAGGGCTTCGGCGAAGCGCCCGCCGTCCAGATATTCGAACAGGCGATAGCCAGGCGAGAGGGCCCGGCGTGAGAGCTCGGGATAGTCGCGCCGGCCACATACGTGAAGGATCTGGAAGCTAGCGCCCGCCCCAAAGGCCTCCACGGTGGCGAGATTGATCGAGCGCGCGCCCAGCGAGCCGCCGAAGACCAGCACGCAGCTGCTCTGCGGGGCGATACCGAAGCTCTGCCGGGCGGCGGCACGGTCGATGTCGGCAGCGATCACCGGCCTGCCCGTGACGCGGTAGCGAGGGCCCGTGCGCGCGGCGATCGGAAAGGAGAGGCAGATGCGCCTGGCCCCCGGAGCGAGCATGCGATTGGCCAGGCCGAGGTGGCTGTCGGCCTCGGTGAGAACGAGCGGCAGGCGTCTGCTCAAGGCGGCGAGACCCACCGGCCCGGCAACGTAGCCGCCGCCGCCCATCACGGCGTCGGGCTCGATCTCTCCAAGCAGCGAGCGTGCTCGCAGAAAGGCGCCGGCCGCCCGCCCCAGGGCCCGCAGCGCACGCAGGGGGTTGGTGCGGCTGAGCCCTTCGACGCCGATCGTGTGCAGCTCAAATCCCGCAGCTGGCACGAGCTGAGCCTCGGCGCGCTCCCCGCCGATGAAACTGACCTCGACGCCGCCGGCGCGGAGCCTCTCAGCCACCGCGAGCGCCGGCACCACGTGCCCGGCGGTCCCGCCCGCTGCGATCACGATCCGCTTGCAAGCTTGCTGGCTCATCGCTCCATCGTGCCTGTTTGCGCCCACGCGTGTCGGACCCGCGAGAGCGTTCGGGGACAGCCCGCACGTGTGCGGTGCCACCGGCCGCGACGTTGAGCAGCAGTCCCATGCCGGCCAGCATCACGATCAGGCTGCTGGACCCATATGAGACAAATGGCAGCGGCACACCGGTGAGCGGCGCGAGCCCGAGCACCGCGAACACGTTGAGGATCGCCTGGGAGACGATCAGCGCGGTCACTCCCACGGCGATCAGGGCGCTGTAGAGGCTGCGAGCGTTGCGCGCCGCACGCAGCCCCGCGTAGGCGATCATCCCGTATAGGGAGAGCAGCGCACACACGCCAAGGACCCCCAGCTCTTCGCCGATCACGGCGAGGATGAAGTCGGTTGGCGCCTCTGGCAGGTAGAAGAGCTTCTGGATCGAGCGCCCGGGTCCCACACCGAACAGCCCGCCTGAGCCGATGGCGATCTGCCCCTGGACCGCTTGGAAGCCGCTCTGGGAGGCGTGCGCCCACGGATCGATGAACGAGGTGAGCCGGGCGCGGGCGTAGGGTCGGGCGAGCGCATAGAGCGCGACGGCCGCCAGCGCCACCCCGGCGATCGTCGCGAGCTTGCGCATCGGGATGCCCGCCGCGACGAGCAGCGCCGTGGTCGTGAAGGCGATGGTCATCGCCGTGCCGATGTCAGGCTGGCTGGCCACCAGCAGGCACGCGGCGCCCACAACCAGCAGCAGCGGCTGCGCGAGCTCGCGCAGATCGTTTACCCGCTGAGGGCGCTTGGCCAGCAGCGTGGCGCTGTAGAGCACCAGCGCGAGCTTCATCAGCTCGGAGGGCTCGAACTGGATCGGCCCACGCCCCAACCAGCGTTTTGCGCCGTTGACGCTCACGCCGAGATGGGGTACGTGAACGGCCAGGACCAGTACGAAGGAGCTGATCAGCAGCGGCGCGACGATGCGCTCCACCAGCGCGACGCCGTTGCGCGCCAGCAGCTGCATCAGGATCAGCCCCACTCCCCCGTAGAGGACGAACCTCACCAGATCGCCGCTGCCGTTGCCTTCGCCCTGCAGCAGGGTGCTCGCCGAAGAGGCGCTGTAGACCATCACCGCGCCGAACGCGAGCAGACAGAGCGTGGCGGTGAGCAGGATCCGTTGCTCCAAAGGCTGATGCGCCAAAGCGACTGCCTTGCGCTTGCCCCCACCGGCAGTCTTGCCCTTGGCGCGCTTGCTCGCGCTGGGAGCGTCCTTGACTCTCGAGGGCTTGGCCCTCCCTGATGCGGCTGGCGGCATCCCCGCTCACTTCGACGCGCGGGGACGGAAGCCTTCTGAGTGTTCGACCAGCGCGCGAAACCGCTCGCCACGCTCCTCGAAGTCCTTGAACTGATCGAAGCTCGCGCAGCCGGGCGAGAGGAGCACCGTCTCCCCGGGCGCGGCGGCGCTGCCGGCGCCGGCAAGCGCGCGTTCGAGCTCGCCGCACTCATGCAGGGGCACGCCGCAGTCGCGCAGCGCAGCGGCGATTGTGGGGGCATCCTGGCCGATCAGGTAGACCGCCGCACAGCCGCTGCATACAGGGGCGCGCAGCGCCCCGAACTCCTGTCCCTTGGCCTGGCCGCCCAGGATCAGATGGATCGGCGCATCTGCGAACGCATCGAGCGCGACCAGGGTGCTGGCGACGTTGGTGGCCTTCGAGTCGTTGACGTAGAGCACGCCCTCCCTGCGGGCCACCTCCTCCAGGCGGTGAGGTACGCCCGCGAAACGGCGCAGTCCGGCGCAGACCGCCTCAGGGTCGATCCCCCTCGCGAGGCAGACTGCGGCGGCGGCCATCGCGTTCTGGAGGTTGTGTCTGCCGCGCAGGCGCACCTCCTCGACCGCCAGCAGTGCCCGCTCCTCCCACCACAATGCTCCGTCGCGCTCTTCCAGCAGCGCGTCGGGGCCGCTTCCGAACCACACGCCTCGCGCTCGGCCGGCGAGCCGCGAGCCCAGCTGCAAGCGCAGCGCCAACGGGACGATCGCCAGATCCTCGGGCCCCTGGCGCTTGAAGACCTCGAGCTTCGCCTCGACGTAGGCCTCGAAGGTGCCGTGGCGGTCGAGATGGTCGGGCGCGAGGTTGAGCAGCACCGCCGCCTCGGGCGCGAGCGCGACTGTGTCCTGTAGCTGAAAGGAGGACGCCTCGCACACGACTGTCGCCTGCGCATCGATCTTCCCGGCCAATCCGCTGAGCGCGGTCCCGACGTTGCCCGCAACCACGACGCCCAGCTCCGCCTCGCGGTGGATCTGGCCGATGAGCTCCACGGTGGTCGTCTTGCCGTTGGTGCCAGTCACCACGATGAACTCGTTGCCAAGCAGCCGCCAGCCCAGCTCGAGCTCGCCCAGAACCGGCAGCCCGCGCGCGTGCGCAGCAGCCACGATCGGCGCGCTCTCGGGTACCCCGGGGCTCTTGATCACCACGCGGGCGTGCTCGAGTAGCGCCGGCCCCTCCTCCTCCAGGTGGATCTGCACACCCGCGCTCCTCAGTGCCGGCGTCACCGTCGGTGTGCCGCGATCGACGCCCACCACCTCTTCGCCCCTGTGCGCCAGCGCCAGCGAGGCAGCCTCTCCGGAGCGGGCCATCCCGACCACCAGATAGGGGCCCTGGGGCAACGGCGGCCTGGGCTTCATAGGTCCCTAGCCGATGCTCTGGCGGAAGATCGTGAAACCGATCGCCGCACAGATCGCCGCGATGATCCAGAAGCGCAGGATGATCTTGGTCTCAGACCACGCCTTCAGCTCGAAGTGGTGGTGTATCGGCGCCATCAGGAAGACCCTGCGTCGCGTCGTCTGGAAGGAGATCACCTGGATCGCGACCGAGAGCGCCTCGATCACGAAGATCCCGCCGATCAGGATCAGCAGGATCTCGGTCTTGGTCATCACCGCGAGCCCCGCGATCGCGCCGCCCAGACCCAACGCTCCCGTATCGCCCATGAAGATCGTCGCGGGGAAGGCGTTGAACCACAGAAAGCCGATGCACCCTCCCACCAGGCAGCCGGAGAGCATCGCCAGATCGAGTTGTTCTGTGGCGAACGTGATGCCCACGTAGGTGAGCAGCACAATCGCGGCGCAGCCGGCCGCCAGGCCATCCAGGCCATCGGTGAGGTTGACGGCGCTGGTGGTCCCAGCGACCACGAGATAGATCAGCAGCGGATAGAAGAGCCCCAGGTCGATCTGGTAGTCGACGAAACGCAGCCTCAGGGTGCTCTGCAGATGCGCCTCATGGGTGGCGATGAACCACAACCCCAGTGAGATCACAACTGTCACCACGAGCTTGGTGCGGCCCCTCAAACCCAGTGAGCGGCGCCGGATCAGCTTCATGTAGTCATCGGCGAAGCCCAGCATCGCGCACGCGATCGCAACCCCAAAGACGCCGATCGAGCGCCATTCATAGCTGGTGAGGATCAGGAACGGGATCGCGATCGCGAGCAGCACGATCACGCCGCCCATCGTCGGGGTGCCCGCCTTCTGGCGGTGTCCCTCGGGGCCCTCCTCGCGAATCTGCTGACCGAACTCACGCGCTCGCAGGAACTCGATGAACTTCGGGCTGAGGAAGAGGCAGATGAGCAGGGCGGCGGTGCCCCCGATCAGGATCCGGCCCATCAGCGCGTTCCTGCCGGAACGCCGCGGGCGTGCAGCGCCTCGCGCGCGACGCTGACATCGTCAAATGGGACCTTCCTGCCGGCGGCGAGCTCCTGGCCCTGCTCGTGGCCCTTGCCCGCGATCACCAGCACGTCGCCGCCACCGGCTATCGACACCGCCTGGGCGATGGCGGCGCGGCGGTCGGGCTCGATCTGGACAGGCAGCCCGCGCTTGGGCGCGCGGGCACGGGCCGCGCCCGCGACTATCTCGTCGATGATCGCCTCAGGATCCTCGGAACGGGGGTTATCGGAGGTGACGATGACCACATCGGCCAGGCGCGCCGCGATCTCGCCCATCAGAGCTCGCTTGCCCCGGTCACGGTCGCCACCGGCGCCGAACACGCAGAGGACCCGCCCACTCTCCCCCTCGCCCATGCCCGCCAGCTCGCGGGCCGCACCCAGGACGTTCTCGAGCGAATCAGGGGTGTGCGCATAGTCCACCAGCACCGCGAACTCCTGCCCCTCGTCGACCGCCTCGAAGCGTCCGGGAACGCGAACCCCGGTCTCGAGCGCCCCGACCAGCAGGTCCAGATCGAGTCCGAGCGTGTGCAGCGCCGCGAATGCTCCAAGCGCGTTGGCGACATTGAAGCCCCCTGGCATCGGCAGCACGACCTCCCGTGAGCCGGTAGGCGTGTGCAGCATGAACCTGCAACCCCTCCGCTCGCAGCGCACATCCGTGGCCCTGTAGCTCGCTCCCGTCAGGATCGGATCGCGCTCCTCCAGATCGTGCACCGCGAACGTGACAGCCCCGTCAAGCTCGGCGGCGAGCCGCCTGCCGTATGGATCGGCGACGTTGATCACCCTCCAGCGCGGCGGCGGGCCGTAAGCGTCAGCCGCAGGCACGAACAGGCTGCGCTTGGCGGCGAAGTACTGCTCCATGCTCGCGTGGAAGTCGAGGTGATCCTGAGTGAGGTTGGTGAAGATCGCCGCCTCGAAGCGGACCCCGGCGGTGCGATCGAGCGCGAGCGCATGCGAGGAGACCTCCATGGCGCAGAAGCGCTCACCGCTGTCGAGCATCGCACGGAAGTCTGCCTGCAGGTCGATCGCCTCTGGTGTGGTCCTGCCCATCGGACCCTCAGCGCCACCGATGAGGGACTTCACGGTGCTGAGCAGCCCGCAGCGCTCTCCACCAGCCTCACAGAGAGCGCGCAGCAGGAAGGCAGTCGTCGTCTTGCCATTGGTGCCGGTCACACCCAGCACCCGCAGCTCGCTCGTGGGGTCTCCATAGAAGCGGGCGGCCACGGGTGCCATCGCGGCGCGCGCACTCTCCACGAGAACCTCGGGAACACCGAGGCTCAGCGGGCGCTCGACCACCAGCGCCGCCGCACCGGCGCCGATCGCCGCGCCGGCGAAGTCATGGCCGTCGTGGGCGAAACCGCTGACGCAGAAGAAGAGCGCGCCGCGCCGGACCCTGCGGCTGTCATAGGCGAGGCTCCCTATCTCGACAGGCGCGATGGACTGGCCGGCGTCCACGGCATCGACGGAAATCAGCTGATCGAGCCTCATCGATCGATGCTCCGCGTCGGCACCTCTGAGAGTCTATTTGCTGGGCGTGATGCCCAGATAGGGCATCGAAAACGCCATGATCTGGCCGAACGCGGGCGCCGCGACGACGCCGCCATAGATCGACCCCGCCTGGGGTTCGTCGATGATCACGGCGCAGAGCAGCTTCGGGTCGTTCGCGGGGGCGAAGCCGACAAATGAGGCCACATAGGCCGTCTGAGAGTATTCGCCCGTTGCGGGATCGATCTTGTTGGCGGTGCCGGTCTTGCCGGCAAGCTGATAGCCGGGGATGGACACCTCGCTCGCCGTGCCACCCGGGGCGAGCACGCCCTCGAGCATGTGGCGCAGCTGGGCGGCGGTTTCGGTTGAGATCACCCTGTGTCCCGACGGCTCCGCGACAGGGCGAGAACCAATCATGCCCACTATGTGCGGTGGCCTGAGAATGCCGCCGTTGGCTATCGCCGAGTAGGCGGTTGCCATCTGGATCGGCGTGACCGCCTCTCCCTGGCCGATTGGGAGGTTGCCTATCGAAGAGCCCGACCAGTCATCGAGCGGTGGAACCAAGCCGATCTCCTCACCGGGCAGGTCGACCCCGGTGGAGGCTCCGAAGCCATAGCGGTGTATCCATTCGTTGAACCTGCTGGAACCGTCGAGCTCGCCGATCTTGATCGCGCCGACGTTGCTCGACTGCGCCAGGATCTGTTCGGTGCTCAATGTCTCTTCGGGATGGGGAGCATCGTCGTGGATCGTCCTGTTGGCTACCTGGATCTCGTCCGGGATGTTGAACTCGGTCTGCGGAGTGATCAGCTTGTCCTGGAGGCCGGCCGAGACGGCCACCACCTTGAACGTCGAGCCCGGTTCGTAGTCGAAGCTCACAGCTCGATTCTCCAGCGCTTCTTCTGATGCCTGCGTTGGATCGTTGGGGTTCATCTGCGGCCAGTTGGCCATCGCCAGGATCGAGCCCGTGTTCGGATTCATGACGATCGCGGTGGCGTCTTTGGGGTGGAAGACCTTGCCCACCGCTTCGAGCACCTCTTCTGAGCGGCGTTGGATATTGGCGTCGAGCGTGAGCGAGATCGGGGTGCCAGGCACCTCTGCGTGCACGCTCGCGATCGAGATGGGCTCGCCCTTGGCGTCGCTCACCACCCGCCGCTCACCGGCGTGCCCGTTGAGGAGGCTGTTCTCGGAGTACTCGAGGCCCGCCAGCCCCGCCCCTTCGGTGCCGGGTGCGGAGCTGACTGTCCCGAGCACCTGTCCAGCGAGGCCTCCGCGCGGATAGACCCGATGCATCACGGGGCTTGCGGAGATGCCCGGGAGCCCAAGATCGAGCACCGCGCGGGCACGCTCCACAGAGAGCGCATGAGCGAGATAGACGAAGCCTGAGCGTTCACTCAACTCGGCCAGCACCTTGGACTGGGGCACGCCGAGCAGCGGCGCCAGGCGTTGCGCGTCATACAGCGGGTCTGTGTGAAGCTGAGGGTCGGTTACGAGGTAGGGCGTCGCGGAGACTTCATCGGCGGGCTCGGAGATCGCAAGATCGATCCCGTTGCGATCGGTGATCGTTCCGCGCGGGGCGGGCAGCGTCTGGTCGGTGACCTGCTGATCGCGCCCGACGCGACTGAGCGTGCCGGAGTGGAGCAGGCCAAGGTCAGCGGTTCGTACTGCCGCCACCGCCAGCAGTGCGAGCAGGACGCCGAAGATAGGGCCTACGCGACGCTGGACGATCGCCATGGCCTAGCCGCCCGTGGCGGCCTGTGTCCCTCCCGCCTCCTCGCTCGCGTTGGAGGCGGGGGCCTGAGTGGGAGTGGACGCGCCGAGGCTCGAGGATGGCACGCTGGAAGAGCTCGTCGAGGAGGGCTGGTCGCCGGTCCCGGGCGCTTCGGCGGGATCGTCCTGCTCGGAGGCAACGCCGGCTGGCGGCGCGGAGCTGTCCGTCCCAGCAGCTGAGGAGCCGGCTTCGCTTTCGCTCGGAGAGCCCGCACTTGGCGCATTGGGGGAGCCCGCACTTGGAGCTTCGGACGGCGAGTCGACACTCTGCGCGGTGCTCGCTTGGGATTCACTCTGTGCGGTGCTCGCCTGGGATTCACTCTGCGCGGTGCTCGCCTGGGATTCGCTCTGAGTGGTGCTCTCGATCGATGCCGCCGAGGTCGAGGGCGTCGAGGAGCGCAGCGCGGCGGCAGCCCGTTGGGCATCGCCAGGCTGGATCTTTAGGAAGCCCAGCGCGCCGGGTGCAACAGGCACCATCTTCAGCGCACGGGCCCGTTCTTCGATGTCTTCTCCAGATTCCTTTTCGGAGTGTTCGGCACTCAGCAACGCGTTTTCGCGTTCGAGCAGCGCCGCGTGCTTGACGGCGTGCCCGATGCCGGTGTTGAGCTTCAGCACCCATAGCTGCATCGTGACGATCCCGATCAGCGCGAAGGCGATAACGCCGATCCATGTCCGCCCGCGGATCAGCCGATCCAGCAGCGAGTGATTGGAGAGACGTCCGATGCCATCGAGCGCGACGAGTGCCAGGCCCCTTTCGGGTGCGGGAGCAGCCGCGCGGCGGGGACGCCCCTGGCTCCCGGCGCGACCTGTGGCAGCAGCGGCGGCTGCTGGAGGCGTCATCGCGAGAGCTCCGTGGACGGTGGGCTTGAGCCATCGCTCAGCTTGGTGGCGGCTCGCAGCCGCGCGGAGGCGGCACGGGGGTTGCGTGCGGTCTCGGCCGCGCCCGCCACAAGCGAGCGCCTCCTCAGCAAGGTCGCCTCGGGCTCGCGTCCACAGGCGCACACGGGAAGGTCGGGCGGACAGATGCACCCGCGTGCTCGCTGCGCCAGGAACTGCTTGACCCGCCGATCCTCCAGGGAGTGAAACGAGATGGCTGCGAGCACGCCGTGCTCGCGCAGCAGCTCCCAGGCTCGGGGCAGGCCCTGCTCGAGCTCGACCAGCTCATCGTTGACGGCGATGCGCAGCGCCTGGAAGACCCGCTTGGCGGGATGACCTCCCGCGAAGCGCGCCGGGGTTGGGATCGCGGCGTTGATGACATCCACCAGCTGCTGTGTGGTCTCGATCGGAGTTTGGGCCCGGTTACGGGCGATCGCCTTGGCGATCACGCCGGCGTGGCGCTCCTCGCCGAAGTCGCGCAGCACCCCGGCGATCCGGCGCTCATCCCACTCGGCGACGATCTCGCGCGCGCTGAGATCCTGCTCGGGGTTCATGCGCATGTCCAGCGGCGCGTCATAGGAGTAGGAGAACCCACGCTCACGGGTGTCCACCTGCATCGAGGACATGCCCAGGTCGAAGTAGACGATGTCCGCTTGCAGGCCCTCTTCGGCCAGCAGCTCCAGGGCATCGGTGTAGCTCGCGCGTATGAACCGCATCGAGCAGGGCGATTTCTGGGCCAGCTCCATGAAGCTGCGCTCGGCGAGCGGGTCGCGATCGATCGCGACCAACGTCCCCCCTGGGCCCAGTCGCTCGGCGATCAGGGCCGCATGGCCACCACCGCCGAAGGTGCAGTCGATCGCGACCTTGCCTGGGGTGGGGTCGCAGAGCTCGACCAGCTCGGCCGCGAGCACGGGGATGTGGCCTCGCTCCCCGGCGAGCGCCGTCGAGGCGCGACTGGAGCCTGGTTGAGATCCGCAGGCGTGCGGAGAGAGCGGGGCTCCCAGGCCCGACGAACGCCCGCGAGCGGGCCGTCTGCGTTCTTTCATGTCAAGCAGGATGGTCGACATGCGCAGTGATCTCGGCGACGCCGTGCAGCAGCGTCGGTCTGTGTGCCTGCCAGCGGTCTTTGCTCCATAGCTCCAGGCGATCGCCCGCTCCCACGACGACTACCTCGCGTCCCAGCTCGGCATGGTCACCCAGGAAGCCTGGAACCATGATCCGCCCGGCCGCATCGAGATCGGAGTCGTGAGAGCTTCCATAGAAGAAGCGCTCGAGCTCGGTCAGCCGTGGAGATAGGGGCGGAAGCTCCGCGAGCGCCCGTTCGGTGTAGCGCTCGTAATCCTCAGGGCGCCAGATGCCGACGCAGGGTTCGAGGTCGACGGGCATTGCGAGGACGACCCCCTCTGCCAGCGTGGCGCGGTAGCGGGCCGGCACCGTCAGCCGGTTCTTCGCGTCGAGCGTGTGGTCGAAGGTGCCGCGAAAGGCCATGTGTCGGGTGCTCCTAGAGCTGTGTAATCGAGCCGAGGTGCAGGAGTGGGAGGAGCTCCTCCACCCCGGCTCGTTGCGACGAACCTACCCCACTTCCTCCCACAATGCAACTCTATTTGCACATTTTCCCCCACTTTGGATGCCCAGCAGCCTCAGAACGCCAGAAATGCCCGCAATCTGTTTGTTTTTGAAGGCCACCCGTCGTCCCACATAGATGGCCTGAGCTGCAAGTCCCGATGCACGAGCCGGAAATGGAGCTTCGCTTGCATTGCGCACCACGCCGCGCTTCGCATTACGATCGACGCCGAGATGACCTTCAGCGGCTTTGTGAACCACCACCCCAAACTGCGCGTGCCGGCGATCTCGGCGCTCGCCGTGCTCCTGACGGCGAGCTGCGCCGGATGCGGCTCATCTAACTCCTCCAGCTCCGCAGATGGCCCAGGAGTGACTCCCGCAACAGTTGTTCCCGCCTCTGCGCCCATCTACCTCGAAGCCGATGTGAATCCCACGGGCAGCTCCAGACAGGCGGCGATCGGCTCGTTGCGCACGCTCACCCACGTCCAAGAACCCTTCAGCAGCCTCGTACACACACTCGAAAGCTCTCCCTATCTCGGACACGTGAACTACGCCAAGGAAGTCAAGCCCTGGCTGGGAGCGCAGGTCGGCGTGTTCGTCACGTCCATCTCGGTCCCGAGCTCCGCGGAGTCCTCGCTCGCACAGAAACTGGGAGGGGGACTCTCATTCGAATCTGTCCTCTCCGCCGTGCAGAGCGTCATCACGCTCGCGTCAAAACAGCTGCAGGGTGCGCTGATACTCCAGAGCACCAACCTCTCGAAGGCCCGCTCGTTCCTGGCCGGCGAGACCGCCGACCACGGCGCGCACGCCACCTCATACAGGGGCACCAGCTATGAGCTGGGCCACGAAGGCCTCGCCTGGGGGATCGTCGGCAAAGACGTTGTGATCGGCAGCGAATCGGGGCTCAAAGAAGCCATCGACACCTCCCTTGGCGGAGCATCGCTGCCGCACTCGCCGGGCTTTGCCAAGCTCGCGGCTGCCGCCGAGCCGGGTGCGATCGCCGATATCTACCTCGACAGCGCCGCGCTCGCATCGACTCACACGAGCGTGCCTGGGCTCTCACTGCTCGAAGATCTCCTGCCCGGATCCCAGCAGCTCCACCTCGCACTCGTCCCAGCCCACAGCACGCTAACGCTCGACCTCGATGCGCTCCCCTCCTCAGCGGGCCCGGCGCAGGAAGCCGCCCAGGCTCTGGGCAAGTTGCCCGGAGACGCTTGGCTTGCGCTCGGCGCCCCCAACCTCGCCAAGAGCCTGCCTCACAGTCTCGCCCTCATCAGCACCCTCGCCTCCCTGGGCAGCTCCAACGTGCTCTCGTCGATCGGCGGAGCCGGGATCGCAGGCTTCCTGGAAAAGCTCGAGGCAAGAAAGTCCCAGCTGCAGAGTGCCCTCAACGGCTGGGCGGGAGCGGGCGGGCTGTTCGTGGCCGGCGATGGGCTGTTCAATCTGCAAGGCGGACTGGTGATCGAATCCAGCGACCCCGCAAGCTCGAAGGCCGCGATCGCCAAGCTGGCCGGCGTCTTCCATGAAGCCGGCGCCGCGGTGGCGCCGACGACCGTCACTGGCACCGACGCGGCGTGGACGGTGCGGCTGAGTGGATTCCCGCTCACGCTCTACATGGCCGACGGCCAGGGCAAGGTCGTGATCGGCATCGGGGCGAGCTCCGTGACGGCCGCGTTGAGCCCGACCAGCACGTTCTCGACCTCCGCGGCCTACACGGCTGCGCAGGCGACGCTCGGGCACGAAGGCCAACCGACGCTCGTGGTCGAGTTTCCGACCCTTGTCGGCTTCATCGAAGGACTGGGGCTCGGCGAAGATCCATCCATCTCGGGGGTGATGCCCTACCTGCGCTCCCTGGCCACGCTCGTCAGCGGTGAGCAGCATCTCCATGGCAACATCACCCGCGTGCGCATCGTGCTCGGACTGGAGCAGACCGAAGGCTAGGTGCCGGCGCCCGCTCTCGCCGACACCCGCGCGGGCGCCGGACGGTTCTCAGTCTCGATGATCACTCTGCAGGGACGCCTGCTCAGCAGGTAGGTGGCCGTCGGCCCGATGCGCCGCTCACCGGCCGGGGCGTGCAGAGCGGACCAGTAGATCACGTCCGCGCCGACCCGCTTGGCCTCCTCCACGAGCGCAGATCCGGGATTGCGTGTGCGGATCAGCCCGGTGTGGATCTCGAGGCCGGTGCGTCGGGCCTGGATGCGTGCGCTCTCGAGCACGGAGCGACCCTGCTGCTCCTCATCCTCCAGGCCGGACTCCAAGGACAGCTGGCTTGGAACCGGCAGCACGAATACCGCGTACAGCACGCCGTCCGCGCCGATCAGCTTGGCGGCGCTGGAGAGCGCGCTCGCGGAGACGTCATCGCCGAAGATCGGCACGAGCGCGGTGCGATACTCGAGCTCCTGGAAGTCCGGCGGGCGCTCGGGGCGCTCGATGCGGTGCTGCTCAAAGGGATTCAGGCCCTGGCGACGGCGGTAGATCAGGTATCCGCCCATGCCAACGATCATCCACGGGATCCCGACGATGCGAGCCTCAGGATGCGTGATGACCACCACCAGCCACACCGCCGCGGTGCCGATCCCCCCGATCACGGCCGTCATCGGTATGTATACGCCGCGGATGCGCACGTTCCAAGGCAGCCGGTAGGGACGCTCGCGGTCGGGCTCCCTGAACCGCAGCGCAATCACCGAGATGTGCGCGGTCGTGAAGGAGAGCAGCGCACCGAACGAGTAGAGATTGCCCAGCACGTTCGTATTGCCGTACAGGACCAGCAGTCCCGCGAGCCCGGAGAAGACGAGGATCGTGAACCACGGGGTGCGGTAGCGGGCGTGCAGCTGGGAGAAGATGCTCGGCAGCTGGCGATGCTCGGCCAGCGACCAGGACAGGCGTGAGATCCCGATCATGCCCGCATTGGTGGCGATGAACAGGATCGTCGCCGCCAGCAGCCCGACGTAGTACCTGGCGATGTGCAGCACCGCGCCGTGCAGACCCAGTCGCGAGACGATTCCCAGCACAGGGTCGTTCTGGAAGAAGCCACCGAGCTCGGTCGCGTAGCCGGCGTGCGGGTAGCTTTCGTGCAGGGATGCGCTGTAGCCCACCCCATGATGCAGGACGGGCAGCGCCGAGAGCGCGATCATCGAGATGCCGAGGTACACGCCAAGGACCGCGAGCACCACCAGGTTCACCGCCTTTGGCACCTCGCGCCCGGGATCGCGCGCCTCCTCGGCCATGTTGGAGACCGTCTCGATGCCGGTGTAGGCGAGCATCGCCAGGGACAGCGCGAAGATCAGTTCGTGCCACGTGGGCACCCTTCCGAGATGGACCTGATGGATCAACAGCGAGGGGTGCAGCACGAGCACGGCGCCAAGCCCCACCAGCAGGACCTGTGTGCTCAGATCCAGGATCGCCAGGACAAAGTTGAGCTTCGCCGACTCCCCCAGGCCGCGGATGTTCAAGCCGGCGAGCGCGACGATCACGAGCAGGCCGCCCACGATGTCGCCCGGATTGTGGTCGAGCCCTCCCAGCCCAGGGAACGCGCTCAGATAGTGCGGCACGAAGAACGCGGAGATCGCGATCGTGAGGATGTAGTCGAGACTCAACGCCCAGCCGGCGAAGAACGACACGACCTCGTTGAAGGCGTGGCGTGCGAACGAGGAGGAGCCGCCCGCCTCGGGAAACATCGCGGCTCCCTCGGCATAGGTCTTCGCGGTCAGCGCAAACAGCCCCCCGGCGAACACGAACACCAGCGGCGTGAGGCCGAGCGCATGCGCCGCCACAAGCCCGAGCGCGTAGTAGATCGAGGAGCCGACGTTGCCGTAGGCGGTGGCGAACAGGCCGGGGACCCCGACCGACCGGCGCAGCCCTCGCTCGCTGAGACGTGCCATGCGGCGCAGCGTATATGGGGCCGGTGCCGACCAGCGAGACGCTGGCCGGCACCCTCTCAGGAGATCTCCGAGGCAGCCCTCCGAGACGCCTCATCGATGCAACATCCCATGCAGTCTCAACACCCTGGGAGGAACCACGCTTATGATCCCGACGGTCCGGGCGCGTCCACCTCCCGGTACGCACTCTCATGAACCAAGCGCGCCGCGGAAACTACGACTCTGGTGAGGACTTTGTCCTCGAATACGGCGAGCTGCGCTTCACCTTCAACGAGCGCGACTTCGCCGAGCGTTGCGAGCAGGCGGCGATCAAGGTCGGCTTTGTCGGCGGGCGTCTGGGCGAGGAGGAGCTCGAGGACCTCGTCAACCTCGCGGTGAACGGCGAGATCCCCGATCCAGCCTCAGCCCTGGGCGAGCATGTCAACGACTGCTGGCCGGAGCTGGTCGGGCCGGTGGAGCGCTCACTCGTCCACTGGCTGCGCCGGCTGGTATTCCGCAGCGCGTGGCTGGATCAGCGTGTCAACGAGGGCGAGCTCAACGTCTGCTTCGTCGAGGAGACCGGCGGATTCACCTACGTACAGCCCGACCGTTTCGACGAACCGATCGAGCTGGCTCCCGAGCCCTCCTGGGGCCGGGTCGCATACCGGCGCTGAAAGCGGCGCTAGGACTCTGAGACCAGGGCCGCCCGGGCCTGGATGATCGCGGCGGCTCCCTCCTCGCCCACGAGCAGCTCCGGCCTGAGCGTTCCGCTCTGCACGAGATCCAGGGCGGGGAATCGACCCGTGCTCGTGAGCGTCCCGTCCAGCGCGATCACGGTGGTCTCCCCGCCAAAGGCGCTGGTCGCGGTGGCGATGATCGTGAGCGAGCCGCCATCGGGGACGTTGCGCGCCGCGGCGAGCGCCCTACAGGCAACGTGAGGGTGCAGGCCATCGAGCGAATCGATCAGGACGAGCGAATCGCCTCCACGAGCGGCCACCCGCTTCGCGGTCTCGATCGCGCGCTCGACCGCCTGGTCCTGTGAGTCGGCTGAAGCGCCCAGGGCGAGCGCGCTCACCGGCGCCACCGTCAAGCCCTGCCAATCGGCGAGCTCCTCGGGACGCACACCGCTCAGCACCAGCGTGCTCTCCAGTCCCTCCCGAGGAGCCAGGACACCCAGCAGTCGGCGCAGCGTCTCTGACTTGCCAGAGCGAGCGCCACCGGTGATCAGCGCCCGCGAGCCGAGACCGAGCGGCGTGAGCCACTCGATCGCCTTGAGCGTGGGATCCTGGGCGTCGAGCACGAGTCGCTCGTTCGGAAACGCCGCCTCGAGGTTCTCATAGCGGGTTCCCTCCGAGACGGAGTCCGCTGGAGCGCCGTTGATCGTCTCGATGCGAACGAGCGATGGATAGCGCTCGGAGCGCCTCGGCGTCCGGACAGGGCCGCTGACGCGGTCGCCCGAGACCAGCTCGCAGCGGCGCACCTGGGCGGCCGATATGTACACATCGGCATCCGAGGGCTCGGGTGGCTCGACGCGCAGGAAGGCAGACCCGTTGCCCAGCAGCTCCACGACACCCTCGACACTGCGCTCCTGGGCGGCCTGCTCCTCCGGCTCCTGCTCAGCGCCGGACTCCTCTGCCTCGCGCCTGCCGCGCGAGGCAGAGCGACGCTCACCCTGGGCGGCGGTCCCTGAGCGGGCTGCAGGACGGGCGGAGCGACGTCTGCGTGCGGGTCGCTCACGGGCTCCCTCACGCCGCGCCGGCGCCTCGTCCGGCGCCTCTGAGGTCTCATCGCGATCGGGCGCGGGTCCACCGCCGTCCGTTCCCGAACGCGCGAGGATCGCGTCGACGAGCTCGGCCTTGCGCAGACGCCTGAAGCCGTCGAGGCCGATCTGGTTGGCAACAGCGTGCAGATCCGCGAGCGAACTCGCCTCGAGCTCTGAGCGGTCGAGAGCTGCCATCGGGTTCTCCTTACGTTGGTTGGTGTGGGTGGTGGGCATCCAGCCGCGTTGCGGACAGCGGTCAGCACCCTTGCGTGCGACATCAGCCTAGCGGCCGTCGCGGCCGCCGTGAGCGCTGCTTGGGCTCAGCCCTCTGCTGCCCTGGAGGGCTCGTGGCGCAAATCCTCGGCCAGCATCAGGTCCGCCTCGGTCTCGATCGCCCCGGCGAGCGCACTACGCACCTTGACGAAGTCCGCCGCAGCCTCGACGTCGTGGACACGGAAGATGTGAGCGCCCGCCTCGATGCCGTGGGCCAGCGCGGCAAGCGTCCCGGCGAGCCGCTCGCCGGGGGCGCGCCCGGTGAGCGCCCCCACGAAATCCTTGCGCGAGATCGCCAGCAACAGCGGCCGCTCCAGCGTGTGCAGACGCTCCAGGCCTCTCAGCAACGCCACGGTCTGGGCGGGCGTCTTGGTGAAATCCGGACCAGGATCGAGGATCAACTGCTCCGGGTCGACACCGGCATCGATCGCCACAGCCATCCGCTCAGCGAGAAACTTCACCACCTCCTCGACCACGTCGACGTAGAGCGCGGGACTCTGCAATCGCTGCTTGGGCGCGGCGCGCGTGTGCATCAGGACCAGCGCCGCCCCGGTCTGAGCGCACAGCCGCGCGAGCTCGATCTCTCGCAGTCCGCTCACGTCGTTGACAATCACCGCGCCCGCAGCGATCGCGGCGCGGGCCACGGGCGGCTTGTAGGTGTCCACCGAGACGACCGCGCCCAGCTCGTCGACCAGGCGCTCCACGAGCGGGACCACCAGCTCGAGCTCCTGCTCGACGGCCACGGCCGGCCGGTCGGTACGAGCTGACTCCCCGCCCACGTCGATGAGGTCGGCGCCGGCATCCAGCAGCTCCTGTGCGTGGCGAAGCTGCGCAGATCGCGTCCTCGCGGGACCAGGCTCGCTGAAGGAGTCGGGCGAGGCATTGAGGATGCCCATCAGCCACGGGCGAGCACCCAGCTCCAGCACCGCTCCAGCGGCCCGCACCCGACGGGCGATCATGTGAGCGTGAGCCCCTCGGCTTCGGCCTCCTGGCGGAAGCTCTCCAGCTCCAGCTCTACTCTCCCAGCATCCCAACCCAGCTCATCGGCCAGCGCACCGGCGACAAGCCGAGCGGGTGAGGCAGGCCGTGCACTCAGCAGCTCTCTGGCGGCAAGCAGCCCCAAGCGGGTGCGACGCAGGAGCACATCGCCAACGCTGCGTGCCTGCTCGCGGCGCGCAGCCTGCACCGCCTCCGCGAGCAGATCGGGCAGCCCGGGCACGATCGGCTGCGCCAGGTGACCACGCTCGGAGGCCAGCGCGAGCACGTCATGGGCCGCATGGCCGTAGCGCAGGGCAAGCGCGCCGTAGGACTCAGGGGGCACGCCCTCGACACGGGCCAGATCGCCGGCCTCGATCGCCTGGCCCAGCGGGATCTCATGGGTGCGGCAGGGGGCGTCACGCGCTTCGCGCTCCACGAGCCGATCGACAGTCATCTTCGCCATGCGCCGCCAGGTGGTGAGCTTGCCGCCGGTGATCGTGATCATGCCGCTGGAGGTCTCATAGAGCTCGGCCTTGCGGGAGATGTCGACCGACTTGCGTGTGTCTCCGGTCGAGATCAGCGGACGCACCCCGGCATAGGCTCCCGTCAGATCGTCGACCCCCAAAGAGGTGGCGAAGAAGTCGTTGACGGCCGTGAGGAGGTAGTCAACGTCCTCCATCGAGGGCTTGACGTGATCCAGCTCGCCCTCGTAGTTGTTGTCAGTGGTGCCCACCAGCGTGCGGCCCAGCCACGGCAGCGCGAAGATCGTCCTGCTACCGCCCGCGGGGACGATGGCGCCGCCCACCAGCGGCAGATCCTCATGGCGCATTGTCAGGTGCGTCCCACGGCTGGGTCTGATGCGCGGCAGCTCCGCCTCATCGTGCAGCTCCTGGGGTCGCAGCTCATCCGCCCAGACGCCCGTCGCGTTGACCACGTTGGCGGCGCGCACCTCCAGCTCAATGCCGCTCTCGACGTCCATCGCGCGCACGCCCCGGGTGCGCCCGTCGCGCTCGAGCAACGCGGACACGCGCACCCGGTTGGCGCAGACCGCGCCGAAACGCTCGGCCTCTCCCAGGACCGTCAGCACCAGACGAACATCATCGGTCTGGCAGTCATAGAAGAGATAGCCGCTTGTCGGCTCGCGCGGCGCCAGCGCCGGCAACAGCTCGAGGACCTCCTCCCCGGATATCACCCGATGGCGCTCAGGGCTCCAGGACTCGCCGTCCTCGCCACCGTCCTTGCGCCGTCCCCGCAGACGCTCGCGTCGTTCGACTGACATGACGTCGTAGAGATTCAGGCCCACGCCCATGAGGCGATCGGGGCGAGCGCCGTCGAACGCCGGCACCACGAGCGGCAGCGGATGCACGAGCTGCGGCGCGAGCGCCACCAGCAGCTGGCGCTCCAGCAGCGCCTCGCGGACAAGGCCGAGGTCGAAATGCTGCAGATAGCGCAGGCCACCATGAACGAGCTTGCTCGAGCGACTGGAGGTTCCCGAGGCGAAGTCGGCCCGCTCCAGCAACGCGACGCTATAGCCCCGGGTGGCCGCATCCAGCGCCACCCCGGCACCTGTGATGCCCCCGCCGACCACGACGAGATCGAACTCGTTCGCCTCCAGAGCCGAGAGAGCCTCGCTGCGCTCGATCACGATCGCAGTGTCGCAGACCGCAGCTGCATCTCATGTCGTCCAGCCAGGCGCATGCGCCTGGCTGTGACCGGCCGCATGCGGCCGGTCAGCGGGACGGCACATGTGCCGTCCCGGCCACCTCAGAGCGCGCCCAGCTCGCTGACGATCTCGCCAACCGCAGACTTGGCGTCGCCGAAGAGCATCGCGGTCTTGGGGTCGAAGTACAGCTCGTTCTCGATCCCGGCGAAGCCGGGGTTCATCGAGCGCTTGATCACGATCACCGACGAGCTGTCGGCAACCTCGAGGATGGGCATGCCATAGATCGGCGATGAGGGCGTGTTCTTCGCCGCGGGGTTGGTCACGTCGTTGGCGCCGATCACCAGCGAGACATCGGTGCGCGCGAACTCCGGGTTGATGGCGTCCATCTCCTTGAGCTGGTCGTAGGGCACGTCGGCCTCGGCGAGCAGCACGTTCATGTGACCGGGCATGCGACCCGCGACGGGATGGATCGCGTACTTGACGTCCACCCCACGCTTCTCGAGCTCGAGCGCAAGCTCGCGAACCGCATGCTGGGCCTGGGCGACCGCCATGCCGTAGCCGGGCACGATCACGACATGGCTGGCATACGCGAGTTGGATCGCGGCATCTGCCGCGCTGGTCGAGCGCACGGTGCCGGCATGCTCGCCCGCGCCCTCGGCGCCCGCGACCGCGCCACCTCCGCCGAAGCCGCCAGCGACGATCGACGGGATCGAGCGGTTCATCGCGACCGCCATGAGATTGGTGAGAATCGAGCCCGAGGCGCCGACGATCATGCCCGCGACGATCAGCGCCGGATTATCGAGCGCGATGCCGGTGGCGGCCGCCGAGAGGCCGGTGAAGGCGTTGAGCATCGAGATGACCACGGGCATGTCGGCGCCGCCGATCGGCAGCACCACGGCGTTGCCGAGCAGCGCCGCCGCGACCAGCATCCCGATGAAGATCCCCTGGGAGTGAGCGCCCGCCGCGATGTCGATGCCGGCCGCAAGCGCCAGGATCAGCAGCACGAGGTTGACGATCTGCTGAGCGCCGCCGAGGCCGATCGGGCGTCCCGGCAGGATTTCCTGGAGCTTGCCGAAGGCGATGTTCGAACCCCAGAAGGAGATCGAGCCGACGATCGCCGCGAACAGCGAGAAGATCGCCACATAGGTGGGCACGCCCGCATAGCCGTGCGTGAGCCTGAACTCCGACCACGAGATCAGGAAGACGGCACCGCCACCGACGCCGTTGAAGAGCGCCACCATCTGTGGCATCGCGGTCATCTTCACCTGCCGCGCAGCGGGAAATCCGACCGCCGTGCCCAGCGCGATCCCCAGTGCGATCAGCCCCCAGTTACCGGCTCCGGGGTTCAGCAGCGTCGCGACGATCGCGATGAACATGCCGACCGCCGCGATGCGGTTGCCGCGCACGGCCGCGCCCGGCGCCGAGAGTCCGCGCAGACCCTGGATGAACAGGCCGAAGGCGATGATGTAGAGGACGTCGAGGAAGCTCTGGCTCTGCAGGAAGATGCCCATCGCCGGCGCGATCACGAGCCCCCCTCCTTGTCATCCTTGCCATCCTCCGAGTCAGAGGCCTGCTCGCTCGGGCGCTTGGGCTTGACCTTGAACATCTCGAGCATCCGGTCGGTCACCAGAAATCCGCCGACGATGTTGATCGTGCCGAACGCGATCGCGATCACGAGGATCAGCTTGTTGAACACGGTGTTGCCTGACGCTCCGATGACCAGCAGGGCGCCGAGCAGCACGATCCCGTGGATCGCGTTGGTGCCGGACATCAACGGCGTGTGCAGGGTGTTGGGGACCTTCGAGATCACCACGAAGCCGATGAAGCCGGCGAGCACGAGGATCGCGAGATTGGTGGTGAGGGTGCTCGCGAGGATCATCTAGGAGGCATCCTTGACCGCCGCCTGCGCGCCGGGGTTGACGATCTCGCCCGCCCGCACGATGCACGCCCCCTTGACGATCTCATCCTCGAAGTCCAACTCCAGCTCGCCGTCGTCGGAGAGCAGCAGCTCCAGCAGTGAGAGCACGTTGCGAGCGAACAGCGCCGAGGAGTGCTCGGCCATCGTCGCGGGCAGATTCAGCGGCGAGACGATCGTCACGTCCTCGCGGATCACCGTCTGGCCAGGCTCGGTCAGCTCGCAGTTCCCGCCCGCCTCACCCGCCAGATCGATGACCACCGAGCCGGGCTTCATCCCGCTGACGGCCTCCTTCGTGACCAGCTTGGGCGCCGGGCGCCCAGGCACCAGCGCGGTGGTGATCACCACGTCGAAGCCCTTGATCGCCTCGGTCAGCGCCGCCTGCTGGGTCGCCCGCTCCTGCTCGGTCAGCTCCCGCGCATAGCCGCCCTCCCCGGAGGCTTCCAGGCCGAGATCCAGCCACTGGGCGCCGAGCGAGCGCACCTGCTCAGCCACCTCCGGGCGCACGTCATAGCCGGTCACGCGCGCGCCCAGGCGCTTGGCAGTCGCGAGCGCCTGCAGTCCCGCGACACCGGCGCCGAGCACCAGCACCTTGGCGGGTGGGATCGTGCCGGCGGCGGTCATCAGCATCGGATAGAAGCGGCCCATGTGCTCAGCTCCCAGCAGCGCCGCCTTGTAGCCGGAGACGTTGCTCTGGGAGGAGAGCGCATCCATCGACTGAGCGCGCGATATCCGCGGAATCGCCTCCATCGCGAAGGCGGTCGCTCCTGCCTTGGCGAGCGCCAACGTCGTCGCCGGGCTCGTCAGCGGCGCCAGGAACCCGATCAGGATCGAGTCGCGCCCGAGCATCCCGATCTGCTCGGAGGAGGGAGGCGAGATCGTGACCACCACATCCGAGTGCCACAGCTCGGCGGGATCGGTGCTCAACTGCGCGCCCGCCTCCTCGAAGCTCGCATCAGGGAGCATCGCTCCCTGCCCGGCACCGGCCTGGACGAGAATCTCCAGGCTCTTTGCCCTGAGCTTCGCCACCACCTCCGGCACCAGCGCCACGCGCCGCTCGCCAACTGCTGTTTCCTTCGGAACGCCGATCCGCATATGCAGCTCGGCAACGTATCCAATCCGCCGACGCGCGGCCTTCCGACCCGGGCTCTTGTCCTTCCGACCCAGGCTCTTGTGCGAGAATCGAGTGGCCCATGACGGTCAATCTGACCCGCATCTATACAAAGCTCGGGGACGGCGGCGAGACGCATCTGGGCGACATGAGCCGCGTCTCCAAGCTCGATCCACGCGTCGAGGCCTATGGCACCGTCGACGAGCTGAATGCGACGCTGGGCGTCGCGCTCGCACAACCAGGGCTCCCAGAGCGCTTTGCCCAGTGGCTTGGCCGCATCCAGAACGACCTGCTGGACCTGGGCGCCGACCTGTGCGTGCCCCGCGAGGCAGACTCCCTCCAGGCTGACAGCGCCCGAGCGAGGCTGCGGATCACATCCGACTACACGGAATGGCTCGAGCAGGCATGCGATGAGGTCAACGCCAAGCTCGAGCCTCTGCACTCCTTCGTGATCCCGGGAGGGAGCCTCGCAGCCGCCCACATGCATGTCTGCAGGACGGTGTGCCGGCGTGCAGAGCGCCGCTCCCTGGCGGTCGGCAGCGAGGTCAACCCAGAGGTGATCCGCTATCTGAATCGCCTCTCGGACCTGCTGTTCATCCTCAGCCGGGCCGTCGACGAGCAGCCCGAGGCGCTCTGGGAGCCGGGCGGCCACTGATCGGATAGTGCCCAGGTCTCGCTGGCGACGGCGCTGCGCCAGCGATCGTTCAGCGGCGCAGCGCCAGGTCAGCATCGAGGAGATAAGCACCGCCAGCGAGGCGATGCCCACGCCGGCGATGACCAGCGGCCTGTGGTCCACCGCGAAGCTCTCGACCTGATGGGTGCGCATGAGCACCACCGCCGCGGTGGCCGACCCGACCACCGCCGCGACGAGCGCGGGGACCAGCATGTCCTCGAGCGCTGCCGAGCTCCCACCCTGTCGCATGGCGCGACGTGACTTGCGACTGCGGCGGTCGGAGGGCCAGCGCACCTCGGCGCCGCGCAGCGCCGCGACCCCAAGCGCGGCCCACAGGGCGGCCACCAGGTAGCCGCCGAAGACATCGCTTGGCATGTGCCATGCCAGGATCAACAGCGAGAAGCCGACCGCCACCGCAAAGACGCTGCCGACCGCCGCGACAGCAGGGCGCAGCCTGGGAGGAGCAGCGAGTACGGCGCAGAGCACCAACGCCATGGCGGCACTGGAATGACCACTGGGCCAGGAGGCCTCGCCGATATCGCTCCAGCCGATCTGAGCATGCGGATGCGCGAGCAGCGGCTTGAGGATCTCAGCAGTCAGTGGGGCCAGTGAGAGGATCAGCGCGACCGCGAGCGCGACCCGAGGTCGCCTGCGCACCAGCGCCAGAGTGACAAGCGCAAGCCCCAACAGCGTGAAGTTCAGCGGAGAGACCAGATTCAGCAGGTCGTTAGCGAGCACATCCACTCGCGGGCGTGCCAGCTCGGTGAAGCCGTTCAGCGCAACCGCATCCTCTCTGTGAGTCGCGGGTACGAGATCGGCCAGCACCCACGTGGCGGCAAGCCCGATCAGGCACAGTCCCGCGGCTTGCAGCGCCTGGCCAGGCCCCAGTCCCGCAGCGTTCTCAGGCGCCAGTCCCGAGGCAACACGTGTCCTGTATGTGCGTGTCTGACCCGGCATTGCTCATCAACAGGGTAATCACACCAAGGAGGCAAACCCGGCACTTGCCTGGACGCGCAGGCGTATGACTCCTCAGCGCACGGGCTGGACGGGCAAGGGCGTGCCGGCGAGAGCCGTGAGCGCCTGGGCGGTGACCCACACGGGCGACTGGGCGCTGGTGCGCGAGTAGCGAACGCTGCCGTCGGGCGCCACGAGGCTCTCGAGGTAGCCGAGTGGAGAGCGACTCCCCTCATCCCGCACCGCTTCAACGTCGCGCCCGGCGGCGATCAGCCCCTGGATCGCCCACGAAGTCGACTGGGCGTTCGATTCGCCGCCGCCTTCCTGCGGAAAGCCGCCATCCGGGTTCTGGGCGTGCACGATGTAGGAGACCGCGCGTGCGATGCCCGGTCCGCCGCGGATGCCGGCGTCGACCATCGCCTGCAACGCCGCGGCTGTGTCATCCACATCGCTGCGCAAGCCGGCCTTGGCGAAGCCGAAACCACCGTCCCGGTCCTGCTGTTGGGCGATCCAGCTGCCGGCCGCCCGCACCGTCTCCTCGCTTGGCCCAAGCCCGGCAGCGCGCAGCGCGAAGATCGCAAAGGACGTGAGGTTGACCTGTTCGGAGAAGGAACCGTCGGCGCGCTTGGCGCCAAGCACCCCGGCGAGCAGGTCGTGGCCCGCAAGCGATCCCACAGGGGCGCCGCAGGCGTGGAGGGCGAGGATCGTGCGCTCGTCGTCGCCCACCCCTTCCAGCGTCGAGGCTTCGGCGATCAGCGATTCGAGTACCGAGTGACCGTTGCGTCTGAGGTCCTCTGGCCTGCGGCCCGCGGCTGCCAGCCCCATCGCAGCCCACGCCGAGTAGAGCTCGCTGCTCGCCTTCCCGCGAGCTTCGCCGAAGCCGCCGTCGGAATCCTGGGCGGCGGCGAGGTAGCCGAGCTCGGGCGAGACGTTGACGTGGGCGAGCGAGCCGTGGGCCACTGGGAGGGCAGCGGCTGTCCGGGGCAATCCCGACGCGCGGGCGACGCCGGAGCTCAGAGGGAGGCCGATCGCGAGCGCCCCGAGCACCAGGATCGACCCGGCGACGGTGCCGGCCGGTACCCAGGTGACATCCATGCGTGCGCGCACACGCGCCAGCAAGCGGGCGAGCTCGGGGCCGAACGCCAGGCCGAAGAGCAGCGTGGACACCACGTCGGTGATGTCGAAGGACAGCGAGCTCGCCACTGTCGCGAGCAGAGCAGCGAGTGTATGGCTGGCGCCGATCGTCCAGGTGTAGAGGTTCATGATCGCCATCGCCATCACCGCCGCGAGCGCGCAGGCGAGGGCGAGGGGGACACGCGAGAGGCGTCGATGAGAGAGCCGACCCAGCGCCGCACCGAGAAGCCCGACGAGACCCCAGGCCGCCATCTGCCAGGGCGTGTAGGTGCCCTGGCCGAGCATGATGTTGGAGGCGAGCATGCCGATCGCCCCCACCGTGAAGCCGGGGAGCGGCCCGAGCACGTACCCGACGACGAAGGTCATCGCCGTGATCGGCTTGACTTCGGGCAACGCCACGAAGGCCTCACGGCCCAGCGCCGCGGCGGCGGAGAGCGTGGCGACGACGGCAACCATCCGAGCCGATGGCCTGGCGCGCTCATAGGCGAACCAGCCGATCAGCAGCACGCCGAAGACGAGCGCGAAGGAGGCGAGCGGCCAGCTCATAGGACGAGCTCTGTGGCCGTCTGAGCCGGCACTTCGCGCATCGCGCTCGCCCGCAACAGCTGAGCGCCCTGCTCGGGCAGCAGCGCGCCACCCGCCCCGCCGAGGATGCGAGCCGTCTCGGTGGCGAAGTACCAGCCGCCGCAGAGCAGCTCGCTCACGTCGCTATCGGCGAGCACCCGGCCATCGGCGAGCAGGACGGCCCGGCTTGCGCACGCGGCGGCGAACTCTGGGTCGTGCGTGGCGACGATCACCGCCTGACCGCCTTGCGCGCGCGCGCGCAATTCGCGCGCCAATGTGGCCTTGGCACCACGATCCATACCGCGGGTGGGCTCATCCAACGCCAGTACGACCGGCTCCTCGCCACCATCGGTGACGATCGCGAGCGCCAGGCGTTGGCGCTCGCCACCGGAGAGATCGCGCGGGTCGCGACTCGCAAGACCCTGCAGACCGGCAGCTGAGAGAGCATGTGGAGAGGCCTCTCCCTCCACGCGCTCGTGCAGGAAGTAGTCACCGGGGTTCTGAAGCATCAGCGCCACCCGCCCCGAACGCTCGATCTTGCCGCGGGTCGGCTCCATCAGGCCGGCGGCGTGACGCAGCAGCGTGGACTTGCCAGCGCCGTTACGGCCCATGAGCGCGACGCTCTCTCCAGGCTCGACGCGCAGCTGCACGCCGCGCAGGATCGCGGGCCCTGCGCGCAGCTCGTGCCACACCCCACGCATCTCCAGCGCCGGCGGCAGCGCGCCGCCTCGCCTCCATTTGCCCCACTTCCCGGGGGGTGGGGTCGCAGCTGCCGGGGAGCCCTGTCCACCTGCCTTGGGGCCGGGCGCATCGGTCTGTGGCAGCAGCCCGCGGCGGCGCAGCGCCATGCGCGCCTGCTTGACCCCGACCGGCGCCTCTTCCAGACCGGCCAGCGCGAACATGCGTGCGCCGGGCGTCTGCAGCTCGGGTGCACGCTCGCCGGCCCAGCGCAGGAAGGAGTCCGGATCGCCATCGTGAGCGATGCGGCCATCCCGCATGGCGAGCACGCGATCGGCGACCGTCAGGCAGCGCTCGAGGCGATGCTCTGCGAGCAGGATCGTCACCTCCCACTCCTGGTTGAGCCTGCGCAGCAGCCCGATCAACTCCTCGCCGGCGACCGGGTCGAGCTGGGACGTCGGCTCGTCCAGCAGCACCACCCTCGGCCTGCCTGCCAGCGCCGCGCCCAAGGCCACGCGCTGCTTCTCGCCGCCTGAGAGCTCCTGGGTGCCGCGTTCCAGCAGATGATCGATACCGAGTGCCAGCGCGACCTCCTCCACGCCGCGTGCGATCGCCGAAGCGCTGTGGCCGCGACTCTCCAGCGCAAGCTCGAGCTCGGCGGCGACCGAGTTCATCACCAGCTGCGTCTCCGGGTCCTGGAAGAGCACGCCAACGAGACCACCCAGTTGCGCCGGCCCATGCTCGCGCGTATCAAGCCCGGCGACATCCACACTGCCCGCGAAGGAGCCGCCGTGGAAATGGGGCACCAGGCCGCAGAGCGCTCTCAGCAGCGTGGACTTCCCGTGCCCGGAAAGTCCAGCGATCACACAGAACTCACCCTCGTGCACCGCGAGCGTCACATCTCGCAGGGCCGCCGCTGGCGCGCCGGGGTAGGTGTAGCTCACACCCCGCAGCGAGAGGATCGGATCGGCGCTCACCGCCGGACGCCCCGCCGGTCGCAGAAGGGGATCAGCGTCGCGGCAGCGAGCGCGAGGCACAGCAGCGCCAGCCCGGCACTGATCGGAGCGTGAACCCGTGGGTAGGCCGAGAATGGCGCGAGAGCACCCAGCCGGGCGCCCACCGCAAGGGCGAGGATGGCCGCCGCCGAGCAGAGAAAGGCAACGTCGTGACGCGACCATGGCTGCGAGCGCCGGGGCGCGCCCCGCGCGGCGGCGAAGCCACGCAACTCGAGCGTCGCGGCGACGTCCATCGCCCGATCCAGCGAGGAGCCGACGGTCGCGCCGAGCAGCAGCGCACGGGCGCGAGCACCAGCCAAGGTGACCGAGCGCTTGGTGGGCGCCTGCGCGGTTGGGCGGGTGCTCTGCGCATCGGCGAGCCGCTGCGCGTCGGCCGCCAGCAACGGGACCATCCGCACCGCGAGCGAGGCCGTCAGCGCGGAGTGGAAGGAGAGGCGCCTCAGGCCCCTGAGCAGCTCGTCCGGGTCGACGGCGAGGCTGGCCAGGGTACTCAGCAGGATCAGGACCGTCACCTTCAGCGCGATCACACAGCCATAGACGAGCGCCTCAACCGTCAGGTCGCCCTGGCCGAACGGCCCCAGATCACCAAGCCTCGCGAAGACCGTGAGACCGTCGCGCGAGACGAGCACGTTGACGAGAACGATCGGCAGCGCGACGATCAGCGCTGTCCGCAGCGATCGGCAAAGCACGCGTCCCACACCCGCACCGACGCCGGCGCCAAGCACGCTCAACGTGAGCGCGGCAAGCACCAGCGGATGCGAGATGAGCAGCGTGGCGCTCGCCAACGCCATCGCCCACAGCGCGGCGACGGTCGCACGGGTGGCATGCAGTGGCGTGCTCAGACGCCTGTAGGTGAGCGCTCGAGCATCCACTAGGCAAGCGGCACGGACAGACGCCTGCCGGACGGTTCGATCGCCAGCGCGAAGCGGTCACGCAGATCCTCGCTGTCGAAGGCCTGCGCGGCCCGGTCCACCCCCGCTTCATCGGTGCCTGTCACAAACCACACGGGACCCTGTCCGGTGTAGCGCGTCGCAGCGATCAGGCCAGAGCCTGCGGTGAGGCTCTGGCGTGAGTGACCTTCGTCGTCGAGCAGGGTCAGGGTCGCTCCAGTCGACGACATGCGCGCATAGACGCCACTGGCATCTGGCCCACGTTCGATCGACTGGGCGGCGGCAAGCCCATGCACCGCGTCCCACGGGCCGACGACGATCCGCAGCGTGTCGGGCTCTTCGCCTCCCGGGCCGACCTGGGCTATCCCGTCGGGTACCCCCAGCTCACGCATCTGCGCGATCACCACCCGACAGGGATGGCTGCTCACCTGGGCGCATTCGATCCTCAGGGGCAGCCGCTTGCCTTCAATGCCTCCCACGAACGGCTCCGGGAAGGAGCCCACAACCGCCGGAATTTCCTCAGTCTGGCTCCAGTCATGCAGGTCCCACCAGATCCGATCGCCCGGATGGACGACGGTCGCAGCGGCGCCCTTAGGAGCCTGAACCCCGTTGACGTAGTAGAACCAATCGCGCTGCCCACCATCTGTGGCGCCCGCGTCGCCATCGATGCTCTCGACAAAGCCGCCGCCATATCTGGTCGAGACATGGGCGTTGCGCGTCAGGAGACTCATGACAGTTTCTTCTCCGCTCGTGTGCGGAGCGCTCCACGAGCGCAGCAGATGTCCTCCAAAGTCGTCGGTGACCGTCAGCTGCACACCACTGGGCGCAGGGCCGGCGCCCAGGCCGCAACCGGCGAGCAGCCAGGCCGCGGCGAGGAGCGCCAGGAGGGCGATGCCCTCCCTACTTGACATAGAAGACGGTCTGCGAGTTACCACCCTTGGACGTGTGAGCCCCCGCGCTGTTGGTCGCCTGCACGTCGAAGACGTAGCGACCGGGTGGCAGGCGCGAGGGCAGCAGATAGGAGAAGGAGGAGCCGTTGTGCCCGATCTTGAAGAAGCTCGCCTGCTTGGAACAACGCACCTGCTGCCACCGCCCGCGCACGCCGTTGTAGTCATAGCAGCGGCCGTCCCAGGTCCGGCGCAGCTTGATCGAGATCGAGGTGACAGATGAGGTGGAGAAAACAACGCCAGCGAGCGTCCGAGGAGCGCGCTTGCGTGAGTAGTGGCGATTGGCGACAAGCCCGGTCGCATTCGCGACGATCGAGTTTTCAGCCTCGGTGACGGCTTTGGTCTGAGAGCCTTCGGTCACTTTGCTGCTCGCGGGCACTTCGAAGGGAGTCGGTCCCGAGGAGGCTTTGGTGCCACAAGTGCCGTCATTGCCTTCATGAGCGCAGACGATCGCTTCGCCTGAGATCGCCGTTTCGCCTTCCGCCTCTGTTGCTACGAGTTTGTATGTGTTGTCGAAGCCGAAGGTCACGGTCGCGTGGCCCTCGGATTCCGTCACGGCGGACTGTTCTCCGCCGGTTATGGTCACGCCCGCCGCCGGCTTCGGTTCCCCGCCCGCGTTGGGGTAGGAGACGACGGTCACCTGCACTTGCGTCTTGGCTTCGGCGGTGGGTGGGACTTCGATCGCGAGGACGTTAGGTGGGGTGGTCGTGCATTCGCCTTTTTCAGAGAAGCATTCGGGGAAGAGCAGGACCTGGTCGCCCGTGTTCAGCTGAGCGCCGCACAGGCCCAATTCGGAGACCTTGTTGTCCAGCCAGAAGTTCCAGTAGGACGGCGTCGTCAGGGTCCTTTCGCGAATGGTTTCGATGTCATATCCCAGCCCTTCGTACCACTTCCCAGCCCAGTCGCCATCGGTCGCCTGCTGCAATGCACCCAGAGCGCTCGTCCCCGAACAGGAGTCTGTTGCGGGCTGGCCGGCGCCCACCACCGGCGTTTCATTGGTCGTGACAGTCGTCAGCGGCACGAGCGCTTCATCAGCGGGTCCGACCACCCTGACGGTGACGGTCGCTGGGCCTGAGGCCAGCGCGCTGGGCGCGAGCGAAGCGAGCGCCAGGAGCGCAAGCGCGGCCTGTAGCAGGAACAGCGAGCGCAGCCGCCACCCGCAAGCGTGCCGGTAGCGCACCTGAGATGCGCCAGAGCGCCAACTATGCAATGAACGAATAATGAACATTGAGCCACCCCTTTCCACGAGGGCTTGTGGGCTTGCAGTCGGCGGCAGGTCTCCTGGCTCCCGGGCCTACCTGCCGCACCTTCCCAAGCCGCCTGCTGGCGACCCAGTGGCTCTGCGCCTCAGCGCATCGCGGTGGCATCCCCGGTCACAGTGGCGGGTCCGCGCCGGATTCACACCGGCTTCCCTTGACCACCGACCGTATGAGCTGGACATCCTACTCCCTCCCAACACATGGGCAGATCGATCGGAGCACGCGGCGGATCGATCAGAGCCCGAGCTCCTCGAGGTTCGCGTCGAGATCGCCGAGCGCTGCACGCTCCTCGCCAAGCGCCCCGGCGCCCATCAGCCGGCGTGCCTGATCGAGATCCTCGGAGCGCCCGAAGGTCAGCGCCGCGACCACGCGCCCATCTTGCAGGTACCAGTTGGTGAAGGAGCCATCTTGCAGGGAGCCCCTGACGATCTCCTCGTCCCAGGTGCGGGCGGGCCCCACGTACTCGAGTTCACCCCAGTCGGCGAGCACCGAGTAGAAGTAGGGCACGACCTCGTGGGCGACATCCTGGCCGAGCATGTTCAGAGCCGCGGTCTTGCCATGGTTGAAGGCGACGTCCCAGTGCTCGATGCGAATCTGACCGCCGTGCAGGGGCGAGGCGTACTCACAGATGTCCCCGGCCGCGAAGATCCCCGGCGTGGAGGACTCCAGTCGCGAGGAGCAGCGCACGCCACCTGACTCTCCGATCTCCAAGCCCGCCGCACGAGCCAGCTGGATGTCGGGGATCACGCCCGCGCCGACCACGACGGCGTCCGCCTCCAGCTCCAGGCCATTCTTGGTGATGACCTGCTTTACTCGCCCGTCGTTGCCGGCCCCCTCGAAGCGCTCGAGCTCATCGGCGGCATGGATGCTCACGCCGTGCGATTCCAGCAGCTGCTGAAAGAAGCGCCCCGCCGGCGCGCCGAAGCCGCGTTCCAGGGTCACCTGCTCTTGCATCACGATCGTCGCCTGCTTGCCCATCTTCGTCAGTGAGGCGGCGACCTCGCAGCCGATGTAGGAGCCGCCGATCAGCACGACGCGCTCTGCGTCGGCGACGTCCTCGCGGATCGTGTCGGCATTGCCCAGCGTACGCAGGTAGTGGATCCCGTCCAGCTCACAGCCATCGACCTTCAGCCGCCTGACGTTTGCACCGGTCGCGATCAGCGCCTGCTGAAACCCCACCTCTTCGGAATTGGAGAGCTTCGCCGTCCGGGTGCCGAGGTCGAGCTCTGTGACGCTTGTGCGCTTGAGCAGTTCGATCTGCTGCTCCTCCCACCACGGATCGGGCCGGAAGAAGGCCTCCTCACGCGGCTCTTCGCCCCGAAGGTAGCCCTTTGAGCACTCGGGCCGATTGTATGGAGGATCGGGCTCACGCCCGACGAGCAGGACAGCGCCCTGGGCGCCGGACTCGCGCAGCCAGCGCGCACAGTTGCCGGCGGCGAGGCCGCCGCCGATCAGCAGATACTCGACGCTGCGCGAGGGCATAGCGCTCAATCTACGCTACTGCCGCGATCCTCACAGCCAGGCGTCTTTTACAGCCCCGGAGGGTGCCGGATGGTCCAGTGCGCCCAGGTCGGGATGTAATCCAGAATCCGCCAGCGAGGACCGTCCTGAGCACGATTTGGGCCGACGTCGGTGCCGTCATGACTGGTATCCAAGCGCAGGCCCGCGATCACGATGAATACATGGGGCGTCGGGCTGTCGGTGGCGTAGATCGTCACCCACCTGCCAGGGCCGGGGAGCCCCCATTTGACATAGTCCTGCGCGAGCGGGTTCTGGCGGACTATTTCTGCGAGCGGTCGCACACCGGAGCGATAGAGCACGTAATTGACGGTGCTCGAACAATCCTCGCTCGTGGCCCCGAGCGGATCGGGGTGACCGGCCGGCCCGTAGGGCAGTTCCTGGAGCTCGTTGCCCGCGATCACCATCGCCTGAACCTGAGCAGGCACCGCCTCGGGGATGAGCGCCACATGGCCGTTCTGCGGCGAGAGCAGCGCCCGTTCACCGGCCGTATAGAGCACCGGAGTCGGCGTGCTTACCCCGGCGAAGACGCCAGAGCCCCGCGGCGAGACGCCACCTTCGCCTTCGCCTCTGTAGAGCGCCGCCCAATGCTCGACCTCTGTCACGTACCAGCCCGCCTGGTTGTATCCATAGAGTGCCGCCGCATAGTTCTCAGGTGCGCCCAGCGCCCTGAGATAATTCGCAGCCGCATAGATGGCGTCGGCAGCGTCCCACCGATCTGGGACGCCGTTTCCCTCGACATCCACTCCATATCGGGACCAGGTCGCTGCGAGGAACTGCATCGGGCCACCGGCACCCGCAGAGTTGACCGCGCCCTGGACCGTGCACGCGGGTTCTGGATCGCGTCCGTGATCGCACTCCACCTTGCCGACCCCTGCGAGGATCGCCCAATCCAGCCCGTAACGCGCGGCGGCTGCCAGATAGAGGCTGAGATAGGTCGCGGGAATTTCCCTTCGAGCCAGTGCCGAGACGCCATATGTCTGCGTCTGCGATTCATCGGCCGAAGCGGTTCCAAGATGCAGCGTGCCCGCTTTCAGGGTGACCGTTGCGAGCGCGATGAGCGAGGTCAACAGCAGTGCGCCGACGCCCGCTGCCAATGCGACCGTCAGACGCGAGAGTCGCAGACTCACCGTCTCGACTCCCACCCCAGCTGGCGCTTACGCCGTTGCGCTACCGCTTGCGCATCGAGCATGACTGGAGACTCGGGCCGCTTTGCCCCCGGCGACTGCAAGCGCTCGTCGAGCGCGCGACCGTAGCGACGCTCGACATGGCGCCGCTCACGGCGCGTCAGCATGCTCGCACCACCGATGGCGATATCGCCGGCCGCGCCCTTCATCTCCTTGCGGAGCGCCAATTCACGGTCAATCGCCAACCGAGCATTGCGCTGCTGAGTGGGATGGAGTGCCCTGTACTCCTCTGGCCGGTATCCAGCGAGCGGAGCCAGTGCACCGTAGTCCCGCTGCTCGCCGCCTTGACGCTCGCCTGCGGCAGGCAAGGCGGCCTGCGCGTCGAGCAGAGCTGAGCGCTCTTGCAGCTGCTCGCGGGTATAGGGCTGCCCGGTCCTTGCAAAGGCCTTCTCCGCGCCCTGGGCCGCATCAAGCGCGTCGCGATGGTGCCCGATCTCGCCCTCGATGCGCCGCGCGCGCACATCGAGCTTGCCGGCGCGGCGATGTTCACCCTTCGCCTGGGCTCCTTGCTGCGCGAGATGCACGCGTTGCAACTGAGCCCGCGCCGACGCGAGCTGCGCTCGTTGTGCAGAGACGCTCGTCGCAGGGCTGCCATCGCGGGCGTGCTCATTGCGCAGGCTGAGTCGCGCCTGCTCGTCGGCACGATTGCTCGCCTGCGCTCGCACAGCCGCGTTCCAGGCCCCTGCGCGCTCGGCACTGAGTGGCGGCGCGGCGAGCTTGCCCCAGGCCATGCTTGCGCCCCGCACCAGCCCGCGGGGCGTCGAGCGCAGGCCTGCCCCGACTCGCGCTGTGAGCTGGCCCGTGACGCTCTGCGGGCCGGCTCCTGCCCCACCGAAGGCGAACAGCTGGTGGCGATGGCGATAGGCCCCCCACCAGAGCGACGAGACCATGAGCCATTGCACCCACCAGCCGAGCGACTGCAAGCCGAGCAGGATCCTCGTTGCCAGCAGCACGACGCCGAGCAGCAGCGAGTAGAGGAGCTTTGACGCGATGGCGCCAAGCAGGCGGGTGGCCCACTTCCTGAAGGCGCCTCGTCCGCCGTCGCCAAAGGCAGGCGCCAGGACCGCCACCGGCGCCATCAAAAGGTAGATCAGCGCGACGATCCCAGCCTCCAACAGACGCAATGCGATGAAGCCCAGCAGCAGCATCAGCCCGCCGGCGCCTGCGACGATCAGCAGCAACCCCTCGACGCGCGGCCAAGTGCCGGTGTCCGTGCGGAACTCTGCCTGCGCTGCCGTTGGGCCGGTGCAGTGGTCGGCTTCATCGCCGCCACAGAGAACGTGCAGCAGCGATCCCGAATCCTCGACGGAGTTGCGTTCAGGCTGATCGGCGGGGAGCGCGAGGAACAGCCCGCCGTTGGTGCTCGCCTCCCGCAGCAGCTGTGCGCTCTGCGAGAGCGCTCGCGCCTGCCCACTGCCGGGGCGGGCGCACAACGCCAGCGGACCGCTGTCCAGCGTGCACTCGGTGCGGGCCTGCTGAACCCCTGCGATGACCAAACCAGCGGCTCGCAGCCGCGGGTCGAGCAGCGCCGGGTCTCTGCACCATTGGACGTTCCCAAACTCCATGTAACACCAGGGGGCTTCCACGGTGGTCGAGAACACCTCCGCCATGCCTTCCGCCAGCGCGCGTGAGGCGCCTGCGGGCGTGCCTCGATCGGCAGCGCCGAGAACGCCAAGGCTAACTTCGTTGCTCCAGCGCCCGAGCGATCCGACGGTGCCCGTCGGATCGACGATCACCCACAGGCCCGCCGCCATCATCGCGGCCATCAGGAGCGCCTCTCCCAGGGTCTGGGCGACTCGGCGTCGCACGATGCCGTGGTAGAGCGCGATCACTGAGGCAACCGCCAGTGCGCCCGCCAGCCAGGGCTGGGTGAAGCTGTCTGCCAACGCTCGCAGCGCCTGGGTCACGCTGCCCATCGCCGAGCTGTTGAGCAGGTCGATCGTGTAGCACCACTGCAGCGCGACGATCACCGCGTGCACGACCCATACGAGTGCCATCCAAACGGGCGCGAGCACGTACTTCTGCAGCAGCTCTTCGGGTTCGACTTCCAGCGAGCCCGTTTCGGTGTGTACGTCGAACGCATAGTTCTCCGTCGGCGCGGGCGCGGCGACGAATCCCGAGGTGCGGCAGTCCTGCATCGCACTCGTGGGTAACGCTTCTCCCGTGCCCGAGCTCTGACAGAGCGGGCTCTGCAGCCCGTTGCTCACCAGCGGGTCTGCTTCATCGACCGGAGTCGAGCCTCCTGTCCCTGAGCCGCTCGCCTGTTCAACCTGGTCTCCCTGGGCGGCCTGGTTTCCCTGGGCGGCCTGGGGGCCCGAGAGCAGCGGCGGCCCGCTCGGAGCGCGGGGTGCGCTCACACCCGCGGCGCCAGCGCAAGGCACGGAGAGCCAGAGGACGCAGATCGCCGTCACCGCGCAGAGGTGGAGGAGGCGGGCGCGGGCACACAGCAGGAGCGCGCGGGCGAAGGCGCACACCATCCGTCGGCTCAGAGCGCCGGCTCTGGCTGCGGCGAGGCGACCGGAGTGGTCGAGAACGCGCGTAGAAGCGAGGGAAGTGCCAGCTCGACCTGGATCGCCTCGACGCGCCCGCGGTGATCCTTGAACAGGCATCGCCCGGCGTCGAAGTCCAGCAGCGCTCCGCGCATGCGCCGGTCCTCGGGATCGAGCCCGAGCAGACGCAGTGCCCGGCCCGCCTCCGCCTCGGAGCGCATACCGAAGACGAATGTCGCCCCCAGGAGGTTCTCGATCGAGCCGCGCTCGCCCAGCAGCGTGTCGGTGACGAGCTGGGTACTCACGATCGGGACCGCCAGCTCGGAGCGGCCCATGCGCTGCAGCGAGGCGAGCAGCGTACGACCCACGGGGTCTCCCAGCAACCGCCAGCCCTCGTCGAAGGAGAAGAGCTTCAGGCGGCTGCGCTCCGCGGCCATCAGATGCGCGGCAAACATCGCGATCAGCCTCACTATCTGCACGCCGACGCGCTCGGCTTGTGAGTACTCGGCCCTGGGCGTGCCTGGCTCGGGCCCCGGGAGATCCCTGATGGGCAGGTAGGTCACCTGCTTGGGTCCAGTGCCAGGAAGTTTCAGATCGCGGTGGGCAAAGCCGAGCTGGGTGAGTCCTGAGCGTGAATAGACCTCCAGCGCCCTGCCCACCTGCACATCGGTCTCATCGCCCTCACACAGCGCGTTGACGACCTCCAGACAGGTCGGTGCCTCGCAACCGCGCATCACACGATCCACCGCGCTCACCACCGCCGTCTCCCAGCTTGGATCGATACGCCCAGGCAGCAGATCCCGCAGGAAGGAGATCGCGACGTCCTGGCGCAGATGCTCGGGGGCCACGCGCAGCGGATCGAGCATGCCCCTCAGGCTCGGGTCTGGACGCAGCTCGACACACTCGACGTGTGGCGCCACCTCGTCGAGCAGATGAAAGCGATGATCGCCCTTGGGATCGCAGTCGATAATCCGAGCGCCGAGCAGGAACGCCTCGTACTTGAGCTTCTGGTCGAGCGTTGTCTTACCCGAGCCGAGCGCTCCGACGCTGAGGATCGCGGTGTTCCGGTCGCTCTCGGAACCCTCGCTCAGGTTGAAGAGCACCGGTCTGCTCGACCCTGAGAGGGTGTGTCCCAGATAGAAGCCCGTGCTCGAGCCACCCTCGTGGGCGGCGGCGGGCATCATCGCTGCAAGCTGCTCTGAGGTGAGGGTGTCGTCATAGCCCGCCACCCGCGTCCTCTGGGCCGGCAGGTGTTGCAGAAAGAGCTCGAGCTGGTCGCCCAGGGGCCTGTGCAGCCGGATCTCGCCATAGGCCCGCCTGCACGCCTCCACCCGCTCCTCGAGCAGCTCCTCTCCCGCCGCACCCACCGCGACCGCAAGCGTGGTCTTGAGCAGAGGCGGCCTGCTGGAAGCCTGCAGATGAGCAAGCAGGTCCCGCGCTTCCTGAGTGCGCTGGTAGCCGAGGTCGCTGACCCCCTGCTCCCCGTCGGACTCCGCTCGTGCGATCTGATCGGCATCCTGGATGCGGCGCCTGGCGATGCGCAACGCGAGCTCGTTGGGCAGAAAGCGCGCGTTCAACGAGAGATCCACATCGAATGGCAGGCTTTCGATCGGCGCGAACATCAGCTCGGCTCGCTGGCCCGGGAAATCGACGCGCTCTGGCAGCGCGCCAAGCACGAGCTGTGCCTGCCAGCTGACGCCGAGCTCCGATTCGATTCGCAGTACACGCCCGCGGTGCTCCACCCAGCCGTCCATCCAGCGCAGCACGTCGCCCTCCAATGGAGCGAGCAGTGCCTCACCGTTGCGCTCGAAGACCAGCGCCCTGGGCTCGTGCAGGCCCTCGACCTCGGGCTCACCCAGCCCCCTGCAGAAGCTGCGACGCACCAACCACTGCAACTCGACACCCCGGGCGGGACGCACAGGCAGATATGACGCGAGCCTCGCGTGGGCCTGGTCGGCCCGGACCCTCGCGTCCTCCAGCTCGGAGGCACTGAGTAGCCGCCTGCCACCGGGCGAGAGCGCATGCCCGAGCAGTTGGCGCCATTCGCGGGGATGGCGCTGGACCGCGCTGGAGAGAAAACTCGCTACGTCCCGCTCGGGATCCCGAAGACTGACGAGCAGATAGACGACCGGCTTACCCATGCCGATCTGCGCCAGACGCTCAGCCTCATGGGCGAGGTAGCGCCGCCGGGCGGGTAGATGGGGCCCTGGATTCCGATCGCCAGAGCGCTCCCGGTGCACATGCGACCAGGATCTGCTCACACGCAGGATCTGGACGTCCGCCTGCAGGGCTTCCAGCGCCCCCAACAGCTCGAGAAAGCGGGTGCGCTTCTCCTCGACAGACAGCCACGCATATGAGAACGTCGGAACCGCGAATGCCGCCCAGCCGTCATCGAGGCCGGTGGCGAAGACGCAGTTGCCGTATACGAACGTGAGCGGCGCGCGCGCCATATCAACGGACGGTCAGCCGCACGCCCGGCGCGAGCTCGATCACAGTCGCTCGATCCGGTGGCCGTGCCTGCATGAGTTCGCTGACGCTCAGCTCAGGGCGACCCGCCCAGCGTGCCAGCGGCCCGCGAGGCAGATGAATCCGCTCGTGGGCCGGCACGATGAGCGCGGCGCCTGGCCCCGTGTAGCGCAGTCCGCGCAGCCTTGCGTCAGACCCATCCACGAGGAACAGGAGATCTTCAGGGTGCCAGCGGCGTCCCGGCATGCTGCACATCGGCGTGCTCGCGTACAGGCGCGGAGCGCTCGCGTGGCGAACCAGCGCGAGCGCGGCGAGGTGAAAGGGTCGACCCTCTATGCGGATGGCGCTCAGCAGCGCCGCTACGAGTATCGGCAGAGCGAGATCGGTGAGATACCAAGGTGCGATACCCACGAGCGCTCCGAGGAGCGGTATGCCTCGCAACAGGAGCATGCATGCCAGGCTCACGATGCCGTACAGAACGCCTCTGATGGGGATGCCACCCGGATTCAGGCGCACACGATCGACCCGATAGATGCGCCGTTCCAGATCGAAGACGCGCCTGTAGGAGCGGATCTCCACGAGCGTCACTAAGAGGAGGAGCCAAACAGCGAGTTGACGGTGTCGCGCAGCACGCTGACCCCTGCGGGTGAGGCCAGCAGCACAGCGAGGATCCCCACGACGAACACGCTTGCCGCCTCCTTGAAGTCCCGGCGAAAGGCAAGCACGATCGACGCGACCGCAAAGGCAAGCGCGATCAGACTCATCGCCACCTTCCGCCCTGTCTCTCCCGCGCGGCTCGCGGCGGCTTCCAGGGAGCTCGCATCTTCGCTGGATGAGGCGGTCTGGGGAGCGGACGATCCGGAGGCGCCGGCGGAGGGCGTCACCACCTCTGCCTCGGCTACCTGTGGCGCCGCCGCGACTCCCAAACACGCGAGCAACAGCAGAATCAGCCCCATACGCACGTTGGGGCGAGGGGTCGTGTGCGACCAGTGGGACAGCTTCATTGACGGCTCCTTGTCTGTGATTGGGCTGCTGATTGGCTGAGGTGGCTTGCAACTGGCGCAACTACGCGTCTGCACTCATCTGAATCGCAGAGATCTCCCATCGCCCCGCTGTGCGCTCAACGTCGAGTTCGTAGCCGAGCGTGTACTGCGCGCCGCGTCGATCTCTGGCCTGGACCAGAGCAATGACCGCGCCGGGTCCCAGCGCCCATTCCAGGTGCTGGACGGACTCGAGCGCCAAGCCCTCGCTCGGCAGCGAGACATCCGCGCCTTCTGCGAGATCGGCCTCGAGCTCTGCGGAGGAGCCCGCCAGGTAGTTGCTCAGCCCACGCCTTACAACGGTGGCGAGCTCTGGATCATCGACTTCCGCTCGCATGCCGTCGGCATCGCCGGGACTCGAGGCGGGTGCGCCCACGAACGCCGGGTAGCCCGCCAGCGCAACGCTGCCGTCAGGCTTTCTCAGAACGCTCACCGTGAGATAGAGGACGCCGGCCGTGTCGGTCTGGGCGGCGACGGTGTAGACATGCTCATCGGGGCCGAGTTCCCGTTCCTGCACGGCTTCCGCCCATTCGACCTGCTGCTCGCCGCTGGAGGGAACCTGCATTCCGGCCTCCGGTTCGATGCCGGGACCGATGAACGGTTCGAGCGCCTCGCGGTGGGCTTCCGGATCCGCGGAGCTCCAGGTCAGGTACCGCCGGGCGAACAACAGAGCGAAACCCCTTGCCGCGAGTTCGGGCTGGTAGATATCGCGGCCCGTCCTCGGCAAGCTCGTCCGTGGTGGAGCAATGGCGAATCGGGCACTCGCCACCAGACCCACGATCGCCATCGTGCAGAGCAGATAGCGAGGCAGTTCACGCCCCAGACGGATCATCCACAGCGGCCTCGAGGTGATCTTGACCGTCGGTGCCGATCTCATTGGCGGGCCGACGCCGGAGAGCTCTTGCGTCATAGCTCTAGCGCTCGAAGTCAAACTCGAGGTCTGGACCATCGTCGGCGGACTGCGGAGTGGAGCCCGGAGCTTCCCGTGCTTCGCTCCCGCCTTGAGCCGCAGACGCGTCGCCGGCCGGAGCACCACGAGATGCGGATCGCTCGGGATCGCCACCGGCGCGGTCCACCGTGGCGGGCGTTGGGAGCATGCTCGAGCCCGCAAGCGGCGCCCTCCTGATCAGATGCTCGGGTCGCGCTTGGGTGGCGCTCTGCGTGAGACCGACCGAACCGGCGTACGAGCGAGGTCTCGATGGCGCATCGCCGAGCGCATGAGACCCTGCCGGCGTTGCGGACCCGCCGTGAACGATGAGCAATCCCACGAGCAGACCGACCGTGGCTCCCGTGCCAAGACCGGCGACCATCTTCCGTCTTGGCCCCTCCTGCCATCCGGTCATCCTCCGTCGATGTCCCTCGCTCGCTCCGGCCGGCCCCTGTGCAGGCCCATCGCCGACGAGTGGCCCGGATGACTCGGGTTCCTGCGCCCCGAGCCAGGTGCCGTCGTCGCTGAGCTGGTCCTCTCCGTAGACCCGATAGACCTCCCGCGGGGCTCTGTGCAGCGGCGTCATCGGCTTGCGCTCGCATCGGGTGCGAGAACGGCCAGGAGCCCGGGTCGATCGACCGCGGACTCCTGGCCACCGGCAAGCTCGAGAACGTCGTCGAGCCGTCGTCTGCACTCAGGGACGCCGGCATCCCGAGAGAGCTGCCTATGTGTGAGGGGAGCGTTATTCATAGGCGGGCCTCTGGCTATCTGTCCGACCTGAGCGCACCACCGGGACGCCGACTTCCCGAGACAGTCACCGGGGGGTCACTCTCCTGCGCTTCGTTCAGGCGCCGCAACTTCGCACGCGCGCGCTGGGCCACCTTTCGGTACTTCTCAGCAGACCAGCCAAACGTGGCGCAGAACTCGCCACACTCCATCTCGAGACCTACCTGAGCCGCAAGCACCAGACGCTGATCGAGTGTGAGCTCGCGCGCATGTCGCTCGATCGCCCCCAGCTCGAATCGCAGCATGACGAGCTCCTCCACGCCTGGACGGTCGTCGACCACCTCGGTGATGTCGGAATCGCTCGCGAGCGCACCGCCCAAGGCCGCCTGCATGGGGCTGCGCCCGGCGAGTGCGCGTCTGCGATCGAGCACCCTCGAGAGGAAACGCTGCTCGAGTGCATTTGCGATGTGCTGATTGCTCGAGAATGAGCGCCCCGCGCGCGCACGCACGATCAGCTCGAGCGTCGCCTGGCTGTAGCAGTCCTCGAGATCCTCCCATTGCAGGCGACGACGATGAACTCCCAGCAGCACCTGGCGCCTGGCCTGCGCGACGAGCGCGACTCGAGCCGCAGGATCCCCATGGGCGATCCGGCTGGGAGCCGCTCGCTTTTCATGCTCCGATCGGGTAGACACGCAGGCATGTCGCACGATGCGAGCTGCAGGCCCCCCTCACCGATATGCCGGTACCACTTGCCGACACACCGGTGCGCCTCGCCGACACGCAGGTACCCCTCGTCGATGGGAGGCGCATGAGCCTCTCCGATCAGCTGCACACCCTCGACCGCTGGCAGCAGAAGCGCCCGCGATTGAGCTTTCTCGCGGCGGTCGTCAAGAAGTTCGGCGATGACAGCGCCAGCAGCCTCGCGGCGCTGATCGCCTACTACGGCTTTGTCTCACTCTTTCCGCTGCTGCTGGTCTTCGTGACGGTGCTGGGCTTCATCCTGCAGGGCGATCAGAGCGCCCAGAACAGCGTGCTGCACTCGACGCTCAAACAGTTTCCGATCATCGGCCAGCAGCTGCAGAGCAATGTCCACTCGCTCAAAGGCAACGTGCCCGCGTTGGTCATCGGAGTCATCGGCTCGCTCATCGGCGGCCTGGGCATCACGGGCGCCGCTCAGAAAGCCTTCAACCAGGTCTGGCACATACCCCACAAGCGCCGGCCCAACTTCCTTGCCTGGAGGTTACGCGGGCTCGCGCTGCTGGTCCTGCTCGGCGCGCTCAGCATCATCTCCACCATCGCCGCGGGCTCCGTGACCGCACAGACGAGCGGCCTCGTGGAGGTGCTCGGCAAGGTGGTCCTCGCCCTGGCGGTGAACCTGCTGCTCTTCGGCGTGGCCTTTCGAGTGCTGACCAGCAGAGAGGTGGAGACCCGCGATCTCGTCCCAGGCGTGATCCTGGCCGCGATCCTGTGGCAGATCCTGCAGCACGTTGGTGGCTTCTACGTCGAGCACGTCGTGCGCCACGCGAAGGAGACATCCGGCCTGTTCGCCTTCGTGCTGGGCCTGTTGGCGTGGCTTTACCTCGGCGGCCAGGTGACGCTGCTGGGCGCCGAGATCAATGTCGTGCGCGCCCGTCGGCTGTGGCCGCGCAGCTTCTTCTCCGAACCGCTGCTGGACGCCGACAAGCGCGCGCTCACCTCCTCGGCGGAGGTCGAGGAGCGGGTGCATGAGGAGAACGTCGAGGTCAGCTTCGACGGTGAGCGCTAGAAGCCAGAACACGGTCTCAGACCGAGGGCGTCGCAGCCGGTCAGACTGGCCGCTGGCCGGGCTCGCGCGAGCTTGCTTCCCATCAAGGTTGCACTTCGCTATACTTACTTCACTTTCGTAAGCTCATATGGAGCCTATAGCTATGTCACCTGCCTCAGACAACGCCCCTTCAAAGAAGACAGCCCCAAAGCAGCTGCAACAGAGCGAGCAGCCCAAGGAGATCCTGCGGCTGATCCCGCTCGACGACACGGTCGTGTTCCCCAGCATGGGCATCACGCTCACCGTCGATGTCGGCGAGGACGAGCGCGTCGTGCTCGTGCCGCGCCATGAGAACGAGTTCCTCGAGGTGGGCACGGTCGCGGAGGTCTCCGACCGCGTGCGCCTTCCCGGCGGCGGCCGGGCGGTGGGACTCGCCGGACAGCACCGCGCCCTGATCGGCGCGGCCCAGACAGGCCCCGAAGGCGAGCTGCGAGTCGAGGTCGACGAGCGCCCCGACGAGGTGCCCGTCGATGGCCGCACCCGCAACCTGGAGCGCGAATACCGCGCGATCGTCGAGGAGATCCTCGAGCTACGGGGCGATGACGGACGGATCGCGGCGTTCCTGCGCGCGATCGTGGAGCCCGGCCCGCTCGCCGACTCAGCGGGCTACTCCCCCAACCTCTCCTACGAGCAGAAGGTGGAGCTCCTGCGTACGCTCGACGTCGCCGAGCGCCTGGACCTCGCGGTCAAGCTGCAGCGCGAGAGCCTCGCGGAGCTGCAGGTGCGCAGACGCATCCGCGACGACGTCCAAGAGGGAGCCGAGAAGCAACAGCGCGAGTATTTCCTGCGCAAGCAGATGGAGTCCATCCGCAAGGAGCTCGGCGAGGACGAGGGTTCCCTTGTCGAGGAGTACAAGACCAAGATCGAGGCTGCCGGGATGCCCGAGGAGGTGCACGAGCAGGCCATCAAGGAGCTCGGCCGCCTGGAGCGCATGGGCGAGCAGACCGGCGAGTCGAGCATGATCCGCACCTACCTGGATTGGCTGATCGCGGTCCCCTGGAGCAAGCGCTCCGACGAGCATCTGGATCCCGTCGCGGCACGTGAGGTGCTGGACGCCGACCACGCGGGTCTGGAGGACGTCAAGGACCGGGTGACCGAGTATCTCGCCGTGCGCAAGCTGCGCGAGGATCGCGGCATCGAGGCCGACCCGAAGTCGGGTGCGATCCTCACGCTGATCGGCCCCCCCGGGACGGGCAAGACCTCGATCGGCGAGTCGATCGCCCGGGCGACAGGCCGCGAGTTCGTGCGCATGTCGCTGGGCGGCGTGCGCGATGAGGCGGAGATCCGCGGACATCGGCGCACGTACATCGGCGCGCTGCCAGGCCGACTGGTGCGCGCGCTGCGCGATGCCGGCACGATGAACCCGGTGATCCTGCTCGACGAGGTCGACAAGGTGGGAGCGGACTGGAGAGGCGACCCCTCCGCGGCTCTGTTGGAGGTGCTCGATCCCGCCCAGAACCACTCCTTCAGGGATCACTACCTCGATGTCGAGCTGGATCTCAGCCAGGTGATGTTCCTCGCGACGGCGAACGTCGCTGACACGATCCCCGGCCCGTTGCTCGATCGCATGGAGGTGATCCGCTTCGACGGCTACACCTCCGAGGAGAAGCTCGCGATCGCCAAGGGCTACCTATGGCCGCGACAGCGCGACCGCAACGGCCTGCACGAGGATGAGGTGGACATCTCAGACGAGATCCTTCGCACTGTCATCGCGGAGTACACCCGCGAGGCTGGCGTTCGCAACCTCGAGCGAGAGCTGGGAACGCTGCTGCGCAAGACGGCTACCAAGATCGCCTCCAAGCAGGTGGAGCCTCCGATCGCGATCGAGCTCGACACCGTCCGCGAGGCCCTGGGCAGGCAGAAGTTCTTCCAGGAGTCCGCGATCCGCACAGCGGTGCCCGGAGTCGCCACCGGGTTGGCCGTAACCGGCACCGGCGGCGATGTGCTCTTCGTGGAGGCCTCGGCGATGAAGCGCTCCGGCACCGGCGGGGGCAATCTCGTGCTCACCGGCCAGCTCGGCGATGTGATGAAGGAGTCCGCCCAGATCGCCCTCTCCTATGTGCGCTCCCACGCCGAGGAGCTGGGCATCGAGGAGAGCGCCTTCGAGAACGAGTTCCACGTGCATGTCCCGGCTGGCGCCATCCCCAAGGATGGCCCGAGTGCGGGCGTGACGATGGTCACCGCGCTGGCCTCCCTGCTGACGGGGCGCCCCATCAAGCACACCGTCGGCATGACCGGCGAGGTCACACTCCAAGGGCGCGTGCTGCCGATCGGCGGCCTCAAGCAGAAGGTGCTCGCTGCCCATGCAGCCGGCCTGACCGACGTGATCCTGCCCGAGCGCAATCGCGGCGATCTGGACGACATCCCACAGGAGGTGCGCGAGCAGATGAGCTTCCACCCCGTGATGAGCATCAATGAAGTGCTCGAGAAGGCGTTGGAGCCCACCCGCAATGTCGCGCTGTCCAGCAAGTAGCGAGCGTCAGATTCCCAAGAGGCCAGGCAGCGACATGTCCCGCGATCGCAGGTGTGCACCCGTTCCCGTCGAGGTTCGCGAGACCGCGAACCTGCTGGAGCGGCGCTGGCAGCTCTCGATCATCTATGCCGCTCTCGCCGGCGCGTTGCGCTACAGCGAATTCGCGGAGGCGGTGAGCGGCATCTCGCCGAGGATGCTCTCCGAGCGCCTGCGCGACCTCGAGGCAGCCGGCCTGCTCGATCGCACCGTGCTCCCCACCAGCCCCCCGATGGTCGAGTACCGGCTGACCGCGAGAGGCAAGCGGCTCGGTCCGATCATCGAAGCGATGCGCATCTACGCCGAGGGACCGGCCCACTGATCATGGCCCCGCGGGCTCCTGGGCAGAGCTCTGCACCGTCGACTCGCAAGCGCCAGGCGCTCGAGCTCTTCGAAGAGCTGCCAAGGCGCTATGACCTGGTCTCCGCGACCCTGAGCTTCGGACAGGATCCCCGCTGGCGCAGGGCATTGGTGAGCGCAGTTTCGCCCTCGCCCTCCGATCGCGTGCTCGACGTCGCCACCGGCACAGGGCTGGTCGCCGCCGAGCTGGTGGCCCGCGGCGGCTGCAAGGTGACGGGCTTGGACCAGAGTCCACAAATGCTGGCCGCCGCGCGCGCGCGCGTGGCATCCGATTTAGAACTGTCCGACCACGTTGAGCTGGTCGAGGGCGAAGCCGAGCACCTGCCCTTCCCCGACGGCTCCTACGACGCCGTCACATTCACCTACCTGCTGCGCTACGTCGATGACCCCCAAGCGACGATGCACGAGCTCGCCAGGGTGCTCAGACCGGGCGGCCACATCGCCTCGCTGGAGTTCGGAGTCCCGCCCAAGCTGTTGCCACGGCTGGCATGGCGCTTCTACACGGCGGTCGGTCTGCCCGTGCTGGGGCGCCTCGTCTCGCGTGAGTGGCGCGAGGTCGGGAGCTTCCTGGGGCCGAGCATCCGCGGCTTCTACGAGCAACACCCGCTCGAGCAGATCGCGGAGTACTGGCGTCGCGCCGGCCTCGAGGAGATACAGGTGCGAGCAATGAGCCTCGGAGGCGGTGTCGTCATCTCGGCCTCCAAGTCGCCAGATGCCGGCTGACCCCGACCAGCCCGCCTTCTACGCGAAGCGGGGCGGCCGCGGCGGGGACCTGCTCACGCTGCTGCATCCCCCCTACACCGCCTGGCACCTCAGCTATTTCGCGCTGGGCGCGGCATGCGCACCGCACCTCCATGTCAATCGGCTGCTCTGGGGGCTGCTGGCGTTCCTGCTGGCAGTCGGCGTGAGCGCCCACGCCCTCGACGAGCTCAACGGCCGGCCGCTGGGTACGGCACTGCCAAGGTGGCTGCTCATTCTGCTCGCGGCGCTCGGCCTTGGCGGCGCGTTGGCGATCGGGCTCTACGGCGCGCTCACCGTCTCAGTGTGTTTGATACCTCTGGTCCTCGTCGGTGGCCTGCTCGTACCGGCCTACAACCTCGAGCTGTTCGAGGGCCGCTTTCACAGCGACCTCTGGTTCGCGCTCGCATGGGGCGCGTTTCCCGCCTTCACAGGCTGCTTTGTCAACACGGAGAAGATCACGATCGGTGCGATGCTGATCGCCTTGGGCTGCATGGCGATCAGCGTCGCTCAGCGCCAGCTCAGCACGCAGGCGCGCCTGCTGCGTCGGCGCACCGCCGTGGTGAGCGGGACGCGCGTGACGACCGACGGCGCCAGCGAGCCGTTGACACGAGCTGCTCTGCTCGCACCGCTCGAGCACGCGCTGGGCGCGCTCTCGCTGGCTCTCGTCGTGACGAGCTGTGCGCTGATCGCCTACCGTCTGTAGCAGATGAGATAAGGAGCTTCGATGAGCGACAGCGACCAGCGCACCTACAACGTCACGGGCATGTCATGCGAGCACTGCGTCGCCGCCGTCAAGGCCGAGGTCTCAGAGCTTCCCGGCGTCAGCGGCGTGGACGTGGACCTCGACAGCGGCGTGCTGGTCGTGCGCGGCAGCGGCGTCGATGATGAGGCCGTCCGGTCCGCCGTGGAGTCGGCCGGCTACGGCCTCGCCGCCCCTGCGTGACCGCCTGCCCACCACGGCGGCTCAGGCCATTCTCACCTCCGGCGTCTGCAGTGGCTCAGACTCCGTTGGCATCGTCGCCCGGTCGGCCTTCACCCGTTGAGCCACGGGGAACAGGGCGAACGCGAGCAGCACGAACAGCGGCCCCGCGTTGACGTCAGTCGCGTTTCCCACCCAGAACGGCCCGCCCAGGCTCTGGCCGAAGACCCAGTAGGCCAGCGAAACGACGATCCCGATGGCGAGCGCGGGCCAGCGCAGCGGTGTCGTCCACACGCCGATCGCGACCGCCAAAGAGATGATCGCCAGCACGACCGCGAGCGTCGTGCCGTGACCCTGGGTGTGGTTGGCGACCGAGGTCTGAGCTTTCGCAAGCCAATGCGGCGAGGCCGCCGCCATCCCCATGATCATTTCGTGGGTAGCCCCCTTTGCCCGGTTGACGTTCACCAGCCACAGGCCAGCCGAGAGCGCCCACAGCGCAGACCAGGCATACAGGCCGCCGCGATCGCCAAGCGGCCCCGTGTCCGCCGGTGAGCGGCCCTGCGACTTGCTCGTCGGATATACGAGCAGGCCGATGATCGCGTAGAGGATCACCGCCCCGGGCGCACCCATCAGCGGCGAGGGCAAGGTGTTGGAGGTGAGCCCGCCAAAGCCCTCCCCAAACCACCAGACGACGGGCGCCCAGAGAAATGAGAGGAGCAGTGCCGGCTTGACGGTCCTCTTGCTGAGGATCAACCCAAGGCCGATCGCGCATTGGATCTCGGCGGCGAGCGTGTTCCAAAGCGTCAGGTCACGGCCATAGAAGCTGTCGATCGTTTTCATCGGCCCCCCGACGATCGACCACTGCTTTTCGGCGGCGGGCCCGAAGACTTCGGTGACGATGCTGTGCGTGTACATGAAGCTCTGGAACTGAAGCAGGCCGACGAGCAGCCAGATCAGGCCGAGTGCGACCTGTACGCCACGCGTGGTGACGCGGAGCTTGCTTGCCAATGGGGTACTCATGAGGTTTGGGCGTGCGCTTGTGCGCACGCTGACAGGTGGCGATTGGACATGACGACTCCTTTGTCGCTCGATCGACGCCAGCCTCAGCGTGGCTGCGTCGTCAACTTGCCCCGCTGGGGACGGGGCCTGGCGGTGGAGACGCGGACTGCCCGTGTTCAGCAGCAGCCCACGAGGACCACTGGCGGCGCTCGACCCGCGAGCGCCACGGCGATCAGACGACCGCCCCGGGCCGCGTGCCCAAGTGGACGTTGCGATGCGCCGGCGAGTGTGGCAACGCCGGTCTGCCGTACCCGGCGGGCACGCAGCCGTGCGATCGCATGCTCACCCAGATACGGCCTGGTGACCATCACCGCCAGCAGAGCAAGAGCCGGGAGCATGGTCAGCGCGCCGCTCTGCAGCGGATCGATGACTCCGGCGAGTGCCAAGACCACGACGGCGATCAGCGCGACCGTCAGGGTCAAGCGCCAGACGAAACGAGCCCGCGAACCGAGTGCAGAGCAAAGGCGGCTCATCGCCCGCCAATCGTACTAGCACCTGTAGCGCCGTGGTGCAGGTGCACTGAACACCCGACCCACACCGCCCAGAGGCCACACATGTAGCTCATATCCCATGGTAGATTGAAAGCCAGCCATGGGAAGCAGCATGCACATGAGCGGCATGTCGATGGGTCACGCAGCCCATTCCTCGATGTCGGTCGGGGGCATATCGATGGGTGGCGGAGGCGCCACCAACATCCTTCCGCAGTGGCTGGCGGTGATCTGGACGCTCGCCTTCATCGCGATCGTGATCATCCACATCCGTCACGTGCTCGACAGCGAGGGCCAGCGGCGGATCTGGCACTCCGGCCACGTCCTGATGGCACTCGGCATGGCCTTCATGTTCGCGCCCGCCTCGATCGACCACTTCAACATCCCGAGCGGCTTCTGGCAACTCGCGTTCGCCAACGGTGCCGTCGCCATCCTCATCTGGATGCTGGCTCAAGCGCTCAATGGCCGCGCGATCAACGTGCTGTGGTTGGTGATGGCGATCGATCTCGGAGCGATGGCCTACATGTGGTCGCCAAGCGGATTCCAGGCGCCGATCACCTGGTTGCTCGTCGCCTACTTCGTCGCGCAGTCGCTGCTGTGGGTCAGTGACCGCATGCGCAGCATCGACCACCGGACGCTGATGGGTGGCGGCGTCTCGGTAACGCCCGGCGGCGCGATCGCCATCTCTGCAGCCGAGCCGCTGGTCTGCTTCCGCGATCTGCGGCTCTCGATGCTGGCGATGACGCTCGGCATGGCCTACATGTTCGCCGCCATGCAGCTGGCGATGTAGCCAGGCGTAAGCTTTTGTGTGTGTCGCGTCTCGGCGCAGTGGCTTTATGCGCTTCGGCGGCGCTGATGGCCGGCTGCAGCGCAGCAAACGCTCCTCAGAACGCGACCGCAGTGCGGGTCATGTATCGATCGATCGGCATCGACGCCAGCGCCGGCAGCTTCACCGAGATCTGTCAGTCATATATGGACAAACAGCTCCGCGACAAGCTGCAGCCTTTCAACAAGAACTGTCTGACGTCCAGCTTCGAACATTGGGCCGAAAAGGTCCGTCTCTCGAAGATCAAGCCCGGAACCAGGATCGTCATATCGGGACACCAAGCGCTCGTCTATGACGGGGTCAAGCCCGAAAAGGTGCTCTACACAGGGGGCGAATGGCGGTTGGCAGACGTCCCGGAACTGTTTGCTCCGCCCCATCGCGGCTGACCGGCGCGCCGGCGCCAAGCCGCGCGGCGATCTCGATCAGTTGATCGGGAAGGCGAAGGAGCCGCTCAGCCGGTGCCCGGCAGCGTCAGTGCCGGCGATGTGGAAGTCCCACACGCCGCGTGTGAGGTGGACTTCGGCGATGTCGTGCCCGGTGCCGGCTGCGTAGTAGTTGACCTTGGCGTCTGCGCCCGTCGCGGAGGTCGCGCGCATCGCGAGCGAGCGGAAGCCCACCCGGGCGCTGGTCGTGCCCTCCAGGTAGAGATGCACATTTACGTCGCCAGGCTTGAGGGGGAGGGCTTCGACCTCGAGCGTCTCGCCGGCCGGCTCGGCGAGCGTAACGGAGGCCGTTCGCGGGACGGCGAAGGAGTCGGGGTCGGCGAGCATGAGCGAGCCCAGCAGTACCGCCGGGATCGCCGCGGCCGTGGCGATGCTCGCGAATCGCCGGCGGGGACTGCGCACCGGCGTCGGCTTGCCAGGGCGCCCGAAGCGCCGTAGCCGCAGGCTGTTTGTGACCACGGTGATGCTCGAGAGGCCCATTGCCACCGCGGCGATCGCCGGGCTCAGCAGCCCGGTCATCGCCAGCGGAATCGCGATCAGGTTGTAGCCAAATGCCCATCCAAGGTTCTGCAGCACGATCGTGTAGGTCTCCCGCGCGAGCCGCAGCGCCCTGGCCACCCCGCGCAGATCCCCGGACACCACGCTGATGTCGGCCGCCTCGATCGCCGCGCCGACACCCGTGCCCATCGCGATTCCGAGGTCGGCCTGTGCAAGGGCCGCGGCATCGTTGACGCCGTCGCCGACCATCCCCACGCGGTGGCCCTCTCGCTGCAGCCGAGCGATCTCCTCGAGCTTCTCGCTCGGGCTGGCTCCCGCAAGCACCCGCTCGATACCGACCGCCGCGGCGACCGCCTGGGCGGCGCGTGGGTTATCGCCTGTCAGCAACTCGACGTCGATCCCCATGCTGCGCAGGCCTGCGATCGCCGCCCGCGCCTCGGGCTTGACCGTGTCCGCGAGGGCGATCGCGCCGATGAGCTGCTCATCGCGCTCGATCACGATCGCGGTACGACCACTCGCCTCCCAGCCCTCCAGCAACGGGGCCAGCTCGGACGAGCTCTCGAGCTCCGTCGGGCGACCGACCCACATGCCCAGGCCGTCCACGATCGCACGCACCCCCCGGCCCGGGATCGAGCGAAACTCCACCGCGTGCGCGACCTCCAGGCCACGCTCGCGCGCAGCGGCGACGACGGCGAGCGCCACAGGATGCTCTGAGCCGGCCTCGGCGGCAGCGGCGAGCGATAGGACCTGGTCGGCGTCCTCGCCCGGAGCGCTCCAGATCTCAGCCACCGACAGTTCACCGGTGGTGACCGTGCCCGTCTTGTCGAGGACGATCGTATCCAGGCTCTGGCTTCGCTCGAGGATCTCCGCGCTCCTGATGAGCAGGCCGAGGCTGGCGCCCCGCCCTGTGCCAACAAGAATCGCCACAGGCGTCGCGAGGCCCAGCGCGCACGGACAGGCGACGATCAGCACCGCGATCGTGGCATCCATACCCCGCTCCAGATGCATCGAGGCGAACATGCCATGCAACGACTGGCCGGTAAGGACCCATACGAGCGCTGTAAGCGCAGCCAGCACGAGCACAGTCGGCACGAACACGCGCGCGATGTCATCGGCGAGCCGCTGGATCTTCGGCTTGGATGCCTGCGCGCGCTCGACCAGCGCCACCAGTTGCGAGAGGGCGGTGTCCGCCCCGACGGCGGTCGCACGAGCCTGAAGAACGCCGTCGACATTCAGCGTCGCGCCGGTCAACAGCGCGCCGACATACTTCTCGACGGGCAGCGACTCGCCGGTGAGCATCGACTCGTCGACAGCAGAAGAACCGTCGATCACGATCCCATCGACAGGCACCCTGTCGCCTGGACGCACGCGGAACACATCGCCGCGGCGAACCTCCTCGACCGCCACCAGACGCTCGGGCGCGTGCGGATCCTCCGGATCGAGCAGGCGCGCCTGGGTGGCCCCAAGCTGCGCCAGCTCGCGAACCGCGCGGCCAGAGCGGCTGCGCGCCTTCGCCTCGCACCAGCGGGCGATCAGCAGCGCCGCGATGATCGTCGCGCCCATGTCGTAGTCCAGCGTCATGTTGAACTTGCCGACCGGGACGCCATGCTCGTACACCGGGCTGGCGGTCACCAGCATCACGGTGGAGTAGACGAAGCTCGCAAGCGTGCTGAGCGCGATCAGCGTGTCCATGTTGGTCGCGCGCACGCGCGCACGCGACCAGGCCGAGCGCAGGAACGGCAACCCACACCAGAACTGCACCGGCACCGCGAGCGCCGCCACGATCCAGCGCGCCGTCATATCGTGCGGATGCGTGTAGGTGAGGAGCGCGATCGCCGCGGCAAGCGGCACCGCGAGCGCGATGCGCCGCACCAGACTGGCCTCCTCGCGGGCCTCGTTCTCCTCTGGGCCTCGAACGCGCGCGCCTGCTCGCTTGCGCTGGGGGCGGCTGGCGAGGCACCGTAGCCGACCTTCTGCACCGCCGCGACGAGCTCGTCGGCGTCGAGCGCGCCGGGCTCGAGCTCAATGGTCGCGCGTCCGGTCGCGTAGTTGACCAGCGCCTCGGTCACCCCGGGCTGCCTGCTGAGCGTGCGCTGCACCCGAGCCGCACACGAGCCGCACGTCATGCCGGAGACATCGAGCTCGATCACGTCATGTCGGCCGGCGGATGACTCGACGGCTACAGTCGGATCTGCGATCTGGCTAGTGCTCATCTCGGCGCTCACGTTCAGGATAGCGGCGCACCGCCGCACGCTCTCACCTGTGCGGGAGCTCGAGCTTGGTGACGTGAAGCAGAATCTGCTCGGCTCGTAGACATCCGCTGAGCTGCAAATCGGGGCGAACGGTTAGAGTTGGCTTGAATACAGGGGATTCGGGCTTCCGCGGGGGGATTTGCGGGGGTCCAGACCGCACTCATGCCAAGCCTTGCGTCCGCCGAAACCCGGCGTATGCCATAGCGAACGCCCGTACAACGCTGGCGACCCCTTCCACGCCGATAGAACGACCACCCCGGCTGGCCGGACCGTAGCATGGCGCGGGCGATGGCCGCTTGGGAGGCCTGTTCGAGACTACCCCAGCCGGTCGGCGAACTGCCTCGGCGTGACGACCTCGACGCCGAGCTGAGCGGGATCAATGGCAAGCAGGTCGAGGTCCCCGCTGACGATCGCCTCGGCTCCACTGGCCTCGGCGAGCGCGACGAGATAGTCGTCGCGGGGATCACGACACACGGCCCGGTGAGGGCCAGGCGGATCGACAAGCAGGATCGTCTGCGCAGCCAGGTCCGCCACGAACCGCGCCGCCTCATCCGCCGACACGTACTTCTGCAAGCGCGGTCGCGCGAGCACCACCGCGACCTCCCTCAGCAGCAGCGGCGAGGTAACCAACTCGACGCGACCGTCAAGCGCCGCGTCGAGAGTCAGCACCGAAGGCGCCTGCGGAGAGCGAGCCAGGGCCGCGGACACGAGCACGTTCGCGTCCGCGACGACGCGCGGCATCAAGCAGCGTCGCGTTCGGCGCGAGCAGCGTGCAGCTCCTCGCGCACCAGCGCCATCGCAGCATCTTCGTCCAGATCGCTACGCGAGCGGATGCGAGCAACCAGCGAGCGCAGGTCATATGCGCGGATGGCGCGATCAACGATCTCGCCCTCGCTGACGTGCGCTTCGGTGGCGTGCGAGCGCAGGATCGACGCGACCTCCGCGTCAAGATCGACGTTTACCTGCTGGCGTGAAGCAGCCATAGAAGAAGCGTACCGCCCTCGCACCGCCTTCGGCGGCCGGGAGTCGTGCTGGCGCTCGGCGCCATCGGCCCCAGCGACCTTCTGCGACGGTACCGCGCGCCAGCGTACCGCTCGCACCGGGCGCTGCGTCCGTAGGCTGCGAGTGGCCGGCTGTAGGGCGGCGCACGCAAACCCACCACGGGAGGCGACATGGCAGACCCCATGATGGAGGGCACCATCACGATTCGACTGCGGATACGCGACCTACCGCCAAGTGGGTTGCCCGATCTGGCCTTCGATGCCGACTGGCTGCGAAGGGAACTTCCGAAGCTCACGTACAAGAAGTCGAAACCGATCCCCGACAAGCGTTACGAACTCATCGAGTGCGCGGCATCGGTTAGCCCAGAAGCATCGGGCGCCACCTGATCGCCGCCGCACGTAGACCTACGCTTGATCCGTGCGCAGAAAAGACTGGGCCGTGACGGTCATCGTGACATGCCTTGCCGGGGCCGCAGCGCTGCTCCATGACCACACGCTCGCGGTGGTGCTCCTGCTGACGCCTGCGGCCGTAGGCGCCGTCGCGATCGCGTGGGATGTCCTGCGTAGACCACCCAAGCGACCGGCGGGGACGCTCCGGGTGCTCACGCCTCCGTCGGTCCGCGTCCCGCATTCGACCTCCGCACCCCGAACCTTCGCCGACAGGATGCGCCCGCGCCGGGAAGCCGAACTACGCCGGCTGCGAGCCGAAGAACGGAAAGCCCGTGAACAGGACGGCGGGACGTAGCGGCTACGCTCGCTGAATGTCCAGCGCGATCACCCTCAAACAGTGCATCTTCTGCGGCGCTGAGGGCGTGAGCGAGGAACACATCATCGCCGAGTGGGCGTTCCGCGCGTTCGCGCGTAGCCGCAAACCAAGACCGGGTTTCGCGGGCACATTCACGGCGCCCGACCAACTGAAGGTCGAGGCCACCGAGCCGATCCAGACCGCAGGCGTGACGTGCAAGCCGTGCAACAACGGCTGGCTCTCGCTGATCGACAACGACGCCGCCCGGGTGCTGAAGCCGCTGATCCAGGGCGCGAGCGAGGTCACGCTCGACGCCGCCGGGCAAACCGCGTTCGCCGCGTGGATATACAAATGCGCGCTCATCTTCGACGCCGCTCAGCACGGGGCCGATGGCAAACTCGCATCGTTGCGGGCCGGCTTCATGGAGTCGCGGCTGGCCGGACCGGGCTGCGTGATGTACGCCGGCTCGACCGGGGCACCGGCACCTTTCGAGGTTCCCGGCTTGAAGGAGAAGTTGGGCTTGCGCCTGTTCGGGGTCAGGCCCGTGAACGGGACTGTGCGGCTGACCGTCAACGGAGAGACGAGCGAGATACCGATACCCGGCTACCAAGTGCTTCTCGGAAACCTATGCGTCTACCTCGGCGGCCAGGTTGCGCCGATCACGCCCGCGTCGCTCGTCGGATTCGAGCAGGTGTGGCCCGCGCGCGATGAGCCAGTCGTAGTGCGGCCCTGGCTTGTTGGCGGGAATATCTGATCCGGCGCCGTTCCGGGCGCCGTTGGTGTCTCGGGGGCTCGCGCTCTGCCTACGACGGACGCCGAACAATCCCGAGGATCATCGGGTCGGGCGGCAGAGCGCTCGTGTACGTCGGCAAGCGAGTCCCGGACGAGTACCGCAAGAAGGGCGCAGCCAACCCGATCAAGTACACCTGGACACGCTGAATCGGCGACCCTCAGCGTCGAGCGGGTGACGTGCGCGGCCGCTTCGCCTTGCGCCAGCCACTCAGGGGAACGCGCGGCCAAGGGAAGCCGAAGGATGTGAGCATGGCGCAACGCCAGTTCCGGTTGCGAAACGCACTGCTGGTGAACGTGATCTCGAAGTAGCGGCCGTTAAACGTTCCGGTCCCGTTGACGTGGCCCGTGTAGCCGCGAAGCGTCGCTTCGCCGGTGACGCCGCCGACTTCTTCTCCGAGGAGCCCCACACGTTTCGGCCTGGCGCTCATGCTCGCGTTGAAAGCGGGGGGATGGAACACACTTTCGTTGTAGCTGAGGCACTTCGAGCCGAGCTTGAAACTTTCGCCAATCTGTTCGCCCCAAAAGCTCGGGTCGAAGACTTCCGCGCGTAGGGAGATGGTGCCGGCGCTTGCGTCGTATCGAATGATGATTTCGTGCGTGGACTCTTTCGCCTGGACCGCAGGAGGCGGCGGTACACCGATGCTCGGAGGATTGCGGGGTTCGGGAAACACGATGCGGCCCGTGTGGATCGTCGCCCCGGCTACGCCGGGCGCTATGAGCCCGAACGCGGCGGCGGCAAGCGCGGCGATGCTGGCGACACGGATGCGCACATCGAGCAACACTCTGGGGGCTGGCTCGCTAATCAGGCGATCTTACGCGGTGTCCCCGCCATGTCCCACACGCTCGACGGTGGCCGCCAGTTCGCTGAACGGCACCGGCTCCGCGTGTCTGCGCACCCAGGCGATGCTCACGCTCTTGTAGGCGCACTCGCGCACTCGCTCGGCCGCGACGACGTAGAACTCCCACTGCGAGAGGTCGAGCGCGTCATAGCGCTGCGGGTCTGTGCAGGCCTGGACCGAGAACACGAAGACATCGGCGCGGACCTCGGGCTCGGCGCCGAACTCGTTGGTGTTCGCATCCCAGGTGCGGGCGATGACGCGCCCAAAGCTCAGCCGCGAGTGCTTGGCCTGCGCCCACGATTGCAGGTAGCCGCTCGCCTTGACCTCAACGCGCAACCCTGAGCCGGTCGTCACGTCGTAGTTGTCCCACGCCTTCCGCCGTTTCTCGGTGCGCCCGAGCGCGAGCGCCACAAGAAACTCCGCAGCACGCCGCGCTGCGTGTTGTCCCGAAGGTCAGAGAACGCCCAGCGCCAGAAGTCCAGCACCGTCGCGTCGGCCCCAGCGAAGCGGTCGGCACCCTCCAGCGCCTGTGGCGGCGCTGGGACAAGCCAACCCTCAGGTGAACGTGACGCCGCCATGCCTCAACCTATCCGGCTCACCGTCCGATGCAAGGCTGGCCCGGACGAACTCGGCCTTGGCCTGCGTGTAGGTCTCGCGGTCATCACGATGGCGTACTGCGAGCGCTCGCTTGAGCGTCACGTACTCCCTTGCGAGCGCGGCGTCCGAGCGCAAGAGGTCACGGAAGCGAAGGCGCAGCTCAAGCTCCTCCTGCACATCAACGAGATGCAGATGAAAGGTCCGCACCGCCGCACCCGGATAGCAGAGGAAGCGCCGGTGGGTAAGCGTCGCGTTGAACGCCTGCGGGAACTCGTAGCCGCCACCCGTGGTCAGCGCCGCGATGTGCGTGTCGAGGTTGCCCACAAGGGCGATCATGTCGATCACCGGCTTGGCGGCAAGTCCAGGCACAGCAGTCGAGCCGAAGTGGTGTATATCGGCGCCTACGAGCAGCGGCCCGATCCGCTCACGCTCAGCCGCAAAGCGAGTCGGCCACGCAGGGTCGTACTCCACGATCTCGACTTGGGCATCGCGGCCACCGGCGCGTGTGAGGTCTTCCGCTGCGGCGCGAGCGCGATCGACTCGGTTCATCCCGTGCAGTCTCGCACTCGGCGCATCCTGCTTGGCCGACGCGGCATGTCGTTTCCTCGTGCAGCCAGTTGTCTCTTGTGGGTCGGTGCGGGCTCTGCTCGCTCTCCCGCCCCAACCCCAACATCGTGTGGCCGGACGAGCGTTGACACCGCCCGCCCGGCCCTGTGGACAACCGAAGATGCTGCTTCGGATGCCACGCTCGACACCGTAGCTCCCGTAGCTGCGGGTCCGGTCATGGCTGTGCCGGGCGGCTTCTTCGGCCGAACCGGAACGGAGGCAGACCATGACCATCGTGATCCCCGAGGAGCTTGTCCCGCTGCTGCGCGACGGGCTCTACTTCGACCTGCACGGCCAGCTCGAAGAGGCCGGCGCCCTGGTCGAACCTCGTGGCCGTGCAGACATCAGCGATGGGGTCGCCGGCTGTTTAGCGCGTGCGGAGAGAGCGCGGGCGCTGCTCGACGTCGTGGGCTGGATCCACCGATCGAGACGCCCACGGAGGTCGAGGTTGACGTGCGAGAGCACCACGACGCGCTGCTGCGCGGGCTACTGGAACGCGCATCTCCTCCGAGCACAGCGTCGAGGAAGACCCGGAAGTCGGCGACGAGGAGCGCGCGACCGCGAAAGCGCGCGTCAGCCAGCTCGCGACCTGATAGCCCAAGCCGAGGGAGCGCCGTATGAGCACTTCGAGGACCCTGATAACCCCGGATGAGAACGAGCTGGCGGCCAAGGAGTACCTGCAGCTTCCAGAGGCTGATCGAAGCAGTGAACCTGGGCGCGCCGGTCTGCGGAAGACCGAAAACGCCTTCGGCCTCGGCCGCGCGATCCGCCAGCTACGCGAGGAACGGCGGATGACCCCAGTCGAGCTTGCCTGCGCCTCCGGCATCAAGCGGGAGGAGCTTGAAGCGATTGAAGCCGGACGACCTCATCACGGCCTACTGGAGGACTCGCCATCGAACCCTGCGGGTCCGCGAGATGTCCTACGCCGATATCAACCGCGTCGTCCTCGTCGGCCGTCTCACGCGCGACCCCGAACTGCGAACCCTGCCCTCTGGCAGAACCGTTTGCGGCCTTCGCATCGCCTGCAACGCCGTCCGCAAGGACGGCGACGTCTACCAGGAGCGTCCCACATGATCTTCGACATCTCGCGTTTTCGGAGCCCAAGGGGAGAACGTCGAGCGCTATGTTCCCGCGTGGCCCTCGCGGGTCGCTTGGATTGGCGCGAGTGGGAAACCGCCAACGGCGACAGGCTCCAGGCCATCAGCATCGTCGCCGATGCCGTTCAATTCCTCGACCCGCCCGCAGAAGCAGTGCGCAGCGAGGATGAAGACGATGACGCGCTTGACGAGGACAACCCAGCGACGGATGACTAGGCGTGATGGTCGCGCTCGGTCAGAGGATTCGACAAATGCGTGAGGAGCAGGGGATGACCCAGCCGAGCTTGCATGTGCAGCAGGCATCGACAGGGAATATCTGGAAGCGCTCGAAGCTGGAGAACTCACCCCGGCCGACGACTTGCTCGCCGTATTGGCCGCAGGATTCGTCAGCAACTCCGCGGTGCGCGAAGCAGAGGGTTAGTCGGCTGCCAGCGCGGTGAGCGCGCGCTGCTCGGCGCCATCGGGTAGACGCGGCCAGACTGACTGAGCGGCCCGCAGAGCGGGGTCCAGGTACCCCTCCGGCCGGGCGTAATGCGCCTCAAGGAAACCGTCCTCGCAGTCGGCTGGGATCGGGATAGGCTCGACACGAGCGCCACCGAGGATGCCGGCTACCGCGTCGATCGTCGGAAAGCGCTGGCGGTCGTCTGCAAGCGCCTCGGGTAGGTAGTCACTCATCATCCAATAGCCGGCGAGCGCGTCGGTATCGACGGTGAGCACGACGACTGGGCCGCGCGCGACACGCCGTAGCTCCCGCAGGCCCGCGGCGGGATCGCGCCAGTGGTGCAGTGTGCTGAGCGCCATCGCCGCGTCGAAGGCGTCATCGTCCAGCGGCAGCGCCTCGGCGCTGGCGCTGATCGCTGGCGCAAGGTTGGTCGGGCGTTGAGCGCGCATCCCGGCCGAGGGCTCAACCGCGAGCACGTAGCGATCTTCGGGCTCGTATGAGCCACTGCCGGCGCCGACGTTCAGGACGGTGCGCGCATCGCCGAGCGCTGCGTGAACGCGAGCGACGATCCGTGGGTCAGCCCGCCGGTGGGGCGCTGGCTGCTCGCCTACGCCCCGCCTCTCTGAACCGGGATGAGGGCGACATCCTCACATCAGCTTCGTGTAAAGCGCCCACTTCACCGTAAATGTGTTTCGTACCAGCGAATACCGAATTTCATCCATATTGGCCTCGGCGCGGGGCGGCAACCCCGCCCGAGACCGTGACACAGGAGGTAACAGCTCCCATGCTCGACCAACGTAGCTCAATCGAATCCGAAGCGCACACCCTTCTCGATCAGGCAGTCCTAATCTCATGTTCGGCGCGAAGCGCGAAGGCCGTGGTCTATGACCGAGATCGCCCGCATGATTAGCACCCCCGGACACGTTCCCGCAAGCGTCGAGAGGCTGCGCACCGCCGGGCTCATCCACTGCTGGGGCGACCTTGTGACAGCCTCGCACCCCTCTGTGCGATTCTTCGAGCTCTCGCAGTCCGGGGACGCCGCGTCCACTGGGGAGCACGACACCGAGAATGCCGTCCTTGAAAGTGTGTTGGTCCGGGGCGAGTGCGGACGGTGGGGACTACCCGAATTGAAGATCCACCGCGCGTTCGGTGCGAAAAAGAACAAGCGCAAGCTCGCGATCACCGACGCGCTCATCAGCCTCGATGCGGCTGGTCTGATCGAACGCCGCTCCGGGCACGTCATCGCCACCGAGGTAGCCAGGCGTCTCGATCAGATGATGCTCTGACGCACCGACCCGTGAAGGCTATGCGTCCTTACACGCTCGGGGAGCGTCGCCGGCTGTATCTGCTCGCGCGGTACGCGACGTGGCACGGCTGGTCGGATACCGCCAACCGTCCCATTTCGCCCGGGCGTTCCGCCGACACTACGGCGTCTCACCCTCGCGCTTTCTGGCCGCGATAGGCTCGTCGAGCTGCTATGGACTGGCGCACTTGGCATGAGGACTACGCCGACCCCGACTCCGCGCTGGGGCGGCGCTTGATGGTCGTGCAGGCGCAGGTGCGCGCCGCGCTCGACCGCAGCGCCCCCGGCTCCGCGCGGGCGATCAGCGTGTGCGCTGGTCAGGGTCATGACCTGATCGGTGTCCTTGCCGCGCATCCGCGCCGCGCGGATGTCAGCGCTCGCTTGGTCGAGCTTGACGAGCACAACGCGCTGCTCGCGCGCCGGGCCGCCGAGAGGCAGGGCTTGGAGGGGTCGAGGTCGTAGCTGCCGATGCGTCGATGACGGATGCGTATGAGGGCGCCGTCCCAGCGGACCTGGTTCTCCTCTGTGGTGTGTTCGGCAACATCTCGGCCGAGGACATCGCCAACGCCGTGAGCCATCTTCCGCGGCTGTGTGCGCCTCAGGCCACGGTTATTTGGACCTGCCATCGTCAACCGCCCGACCTGACGCCGTACATTCGTGAGACGTTCGAGCGCGCCGGCTTCGGCGAGCTTGCGTTCGAGGATTCGCCGCCGTTCGGCGTCGGAGCCAACCGGCTGCTCGCTCCACCGCTGCCCTTCACGAGCGGCGTCCGCTTGTTCGAGTTCATCGGCTACGACGTGCTCCAGCCGGATTTTCGCGCAAGCAGGGTGGAACTCGAATCGCTGGTCCTCACGTGTCCTGCCGTGACTGAGCCTGCGTCTTCCCGGCGTGCTGGGCGCCCTGCGCGTTTGTCGCGGGAGATGGTGGTTGCCGCCGCCGAGGAAGTTGTGCGAAGCGAAGGGGTGGATGCGTTGACGATGCGGCGCGTTGGGCGGGAGCTTGGTTGCTCCACGATGGCGCTCTACCGCCATGTCCGTGACCGCGATGAGCTGCTGGTGTTGCTGCTCGATCGCGCGGCGGCCGAGTTGCCACGCCCGCGGCTTCCGCGGGAGCCGCGGCCCCGCTTGCTCGCCCTGTTCAAGTTCCTGTACGACGGGTTGGATCGCAGCCCGTGGGTAGTGCCGGTACTCGTGAAGGGCGATCTGATGGCGCCGTCGGTGTTGTGGCTTATGGAGGAGATCGTCGCGGCGTTCGTAGCGGCCGGCATGACGCCCGAGCAGGCGGCGGAGGCGTATTTGACGGTCTGGCGCTTCACGGTTGGCGAACTCGTCATCAGCCAAGCGACCGCGAACCAGACAGCGAAACTCGACCGCCAGCCGCGCCAACTGACCCTCCTGTCGAGCGTCGATCCCAACGAGCTGCCCACGCTCGCCACGCTCACCCACTACTGGCCCAAGGCCCGCACACGCAATAGCTACCGGACGCGCGTCGCAGCGATCCTCGATGGGCTGCTCGCCGACACGTAGAATCGAGACGAGCTATATTTGCGTACATGTACGCATACATAGGTGTGGGGGGTTGAGCGCCGGCATCGGACAGCGGCTCGTGGACGGGCTCGCCCGCCGGCCCGGCGGCGTGCTCGGCCGCCGAGCCTACCGCGACGGCCCCAAGGCACACGAGCCATCTTTCGAGGCGATCCTCGACGCACTGGGCCCGCTGAAGGGTGAGCGGGTGCTTGAGATTGGATGCGGCCCTGGAGTGCTATTGGAGCGCGTGCTAACCGGCGGCGCTGCCTCGGCGGCGGGACTGGATCACAGTCCTGACATGCTCGCGTTGTGCATGGCGCGCAACCGCCAGGCCATCGCCGAGGAGAGGTTGCAACTCAAGCTCGGCGACGCGGCGACGATTCCGTGGCCCAGGGAGAGCTTCACCGCGGCCATCTCGGCCAACATGTTCTTCTTCATCTACGACCCCGCCGCTGTACTCGCCGAACTGCACCGTGTTCTGGCACCGGGCGGGCGACTCGTGATCGCAAGCATCTCCGGGCCGCTTCCACCCGCATCGCTGCGCAACTGGTGGCTGTCTCCCCCGATGGGGCCCTCCCTGAACGTCCACACCGACCGGCAGATGGAAGCCATGCTCACAGACGCCGGATTTACCAACATCCGCGTGACGGGCGACGGCACAGCGCTCGCGCTGCAACTCGCGCACGCTAGGAAGATCAGTAAATAAAGCCCGGCGGGCAACCGTGAGGTCCGCGCTGACCATCTGGTAATGATCCATGTGGTGGGCGAGACGCCGAACATCTGCGCGGGGCCGTTTGGGGCTCTCTACGACGTGTACATCGAACGGCCGTGGTTGATGCGCGCTATCGGCCGGATGGTGTGGGGTATAGATGCGTCGGTTCTGTATACAAGCATGGAACCGATTAGAACGACCGAGGGCGTAACGATTGTAGATGTGCCGTGTGGCGGCGGTGTGGCGTTTCGTGCTCTTCGTCCTGACCAGGACGTGCGCTACATCGCTGGCGATCTGTGCCCGAAGATGCTCAGACGCGCTGAACGGCGCGCGCGAAGACGATCATTGAACCAGGTCGAGTTCATGGCGGCGAACATGATGGAGCTGCCGATCGCCAGCGATGAGACTGATCTCTTTCTGTCATTCAGTGGTCTGCACATGGTCGCCGAGCCCGAGCGGGCGGTTGCGGAGATCGCGCGCTGCCTGAAACCCGGCGGCCAACTGATCGGGACAGCGTTCTTCTCTGACGTGAGCCGGCGAGCACGAGCGCTGTTTGAGGTCGGTGCTCACCGTGGGCACCCGCTACCGCCGAGTCGCCGAGACCTGTTGCACTGGCTCACCGACGCCGGCTTCTCCGACCCGGTGATCGGACCACAGCGAGGTTTCGCCGCGTTTACCGCACGAAAGCAGGAGGCAACTATCAGGGCTCAGGTCTCACCATCGAAGTAATCCGCGGACTCTTGGTCGCCGCGCACGAGTAGATCGACCGCCTCCTCCGGCTGAGGTGCGCCCGGCGCCCACGATCGCGCCCACACCTTGCCCGAGTCCGGGTACTCGTTGACCTCCGGCGCGATCATCGTGCTGACCACAAGCAAACGCACGGGCTCGTCACTGCGGTTGTCGATCCGATGCGCGCCCTGCCGGCCCACCGGACACGCCACGAGCTTCCCCCTCGGCCAGCTCGCGCTCACCGTCGAGGGTGCGCAGGACGGGACGACCAGCAAGGACGATCAGCAACTCCTCGTTGGCATGATGAACATGCAGCGGAAAGCTCGATGATCCCGGCAGCAGCTCGTACAAAGATGCTCCCAGCGCACTGCTGCCAGCCTGGCGTCCCAGCCGCGCTCGCCTCCACGAAAACGGCGGACGGTCCTGCTGCTCATCCCACTCCGGGTCAAACACGTTAGGCATCTCGCTCACGCAAGCCTACGTCCCCTTGCAGACGAAAGCCCGAGACCCGGCGGAAGCCAAGCCGTTCATAGAGCGGGTCCGCACAGGAGATCACGTCAAGCCGCAGACAACGTGTGCGGGCACGCGCCTCCTCGACCAGCCGCCGCGCGACGCCCTCACGACGATGCTCGGGAGCGACCACAAGCACAGCAAGGAACGCCTGAACCTCGCCATCACTGAGAACTTGTGCGACCCCGATGACCGTCCGCTCGGACGAGAGCGCCACAAGGCTCAATGTCCCCGCCGCAGTCAGCGCTCGCCACGTCCGCTGCTCATCATCGGCGTAGCTCCAACGCTCGCCTGCGAACAGCTGGATGACACCGGGCAGATGCTCGCGCTCCAACATGACGACCTCTGGACTAGGTGCCATCGCCAGAATCTACGCGACCGGGACAGCGCCGCGAGCAGACACCGTGCCGAGGTTCACGCTGGGAGCAGGCCCAAGAGTTCCGGGAGACTGTCCAGGGAACGGATGATCTCGGCGCCGGCGTTGCGAAGCGTGCTCGTCGCTGTCCGCCGCGTAACCGATCGCTCGCATCCCGGCGGCAACAGCAGCCGTGACTCCTGATGAGGTGTCCTCAATGACCGTGCAGGCCGACGGCTGAACGCCCATCGTCGCGGCAGCATGCCGAAAGAGTGCAGGGTCGGGCTTGGGGCGAGGAACGTCGTAGGCCGAAAACAGCGCGCCAGGCGGAAACAGGTCGCGCAGCCCCGTCAGCCCGAGCGTCAATCGTGTCTTCGCCAACTGGCCTTGGGAGGCAACGCAGACCTTCAGTCCGGCGGCCTTGACTCGCTGCACCGTCTCCGCCGCGCCTTGCACAGGCGCGAGCCCGCGGCGGAACGCTTGGTCGCGCTCGTCTTCGTATTCGGCGATCCAGTCCGATGGAAAGGGTCGGCCGAGCTTGGCCTGGGCACGGTCGCGGACATCCGTGAGCAGGAGCCCTTGGCAGGCGCGGCGGGCTCGGCGAGTGTGGTGGGCAAGCCCTCTCGGGTGAGCATCCGAGCAAGCACTTCGTTGGAGATCACCTCGGAGTCCACAAGAACGCCGTCGCAGTCGAAGATCACAAGCTCGTGCATGGCGCTGGTGCTACAGGCGCGCTCGTAGACACGGTAGCGGCGCTTGATCTCGGCCCCCATGCCTTCAAGCGCCCGGTTCATCGGCTCGTTGACCTCAAGCGTCCAGCCCATCTCGCCACCCTTCTGCGGCGTGCGTTCGGCCGCGTCGAAGTGCATCTGATACAGCCGTGCCGCTACTCCCGTGTGGCGGTAGTCGGGAATCACGCCGAGCACGATCACGCGCACCGCGTCGATCCGGCGGCGCTCACGCAGCGCCCGCATCCAACCGAACGGCAACAGGCGCCCGTTCAGCTTGGCGAGCACCTGGTTGTAGTCCAGCAGCGTCAGTGCACCACCGACGATCTCCCCCGTGTCCTTACGTTCGGCGAACATCGCCCAATTCTCATCGAGGATCGGCTTGAGGTCCTTGGCGTAGTGATAGACCTCATCCTCGGTCAACGGGACGAACCCCCAGTTACGTTCCAGCACCGTGTTGTAGAGCTTTACGAAACGGGCGACCTCGGCGTGGAGGTCTTTCTTGCGGAAGGGTCTACACACGATCCCGTGCTCCGCCTCAAGCCGGTCGGCGGCCTCCCAGATCGCGGGGTGGACTTTCTCGCGGCCGGTGATGTGCAGGCTCCACATATACACGTTCATCGCCTTGCCCATCCCGAGATCGTGCTCGAGCAGCCGCTGGTAGTACGGGTGGTGCCATTGACAGAGGATCACCGGAGGACGCTCGTGACCAGCGATCAGCAGTCCGATTTCGTCGTTGGTCGTGAAGTCCATCGGCCCGACCATCAGGTCCCGGCCGCGCTCGCGTAGCCAGCCCGCGGCGGCGTCGAGCAGCGCACGCGCAGCCTCGGGATCGTCCTCGCACTCGAACCAACCCCACAGGCCCCAGGTGTTCTTCTGGAACTCGTTGAAGCTTCCGGTCGATGTGCGCGCTCACGCGGCCCACCGGCCGACCGTCACGCCAGGCCAGGAAGTATTCGGCCTCGGCGTGCTCGAAGAACGGGTTGCGCTTGCGATCGAGTCGCTTGCGGATGTCCATCAGCAGCGGCGGAACCCAATTGGGCTCCCCACGGTAGAGCCGCCACGGCAGCCTGATGAACGCATTAAGCTCGCGCCGGCTCGCCACGGGCTTGATCTCAACCGCCATCGCGGCGCGAACCCTGATATGGCCGCTGCCCGCCCCAGCGTCGCCCTGTCGTCCGCGTGTATGGCCTCGCGTTCCTTTGCTCGCTGGGGTGGGTATGGTCTTCCGGTGGGGCTGGCCTACCTTTCGATCTGCGCCACCTTCAAGGACGAGGCGCCGTATCTACCCGAGTGGATTGAGTTTCATCGGCGCGTAGGCGTCGAGCACTTCTTTCTCTACGACAACCTCAGCACCGACCGCAGCAGGGAAGTCCTTAGCCATGGGTCCGAGCGGGCCTGGTCACGCTCTCGGATTGCTCGATCCCCTTCGAGGAAGGCGGCCAGAGCTGGGCTTATGCCGATGCGCTAGCGAGGCCTCGGACGCACCCGCTGGCTTGCCTTCATAGACCTCGATGAGTTCCTGTTCTCGCCCGACGGGGCGCCCCTCCCCAATGTACTCAAGGATTACGAGCAGCATCCCGGCATCGTCGTCAACTGGCAGGTGTACGGCTCGTCCGGGCTCACGACTCGGCCGGACGGGCTCGTGATCGAGAGCTTCCTCACGCGAGCGAGGACACAGTGGGTCCGCAACCGGCGCGTCAAGAGCATCGTGGACCCCGCACGTACCCTGTGCCCGATCGGGCCACACTTCTTTGAGTACACGGACAACGTGCTTGCGGTGACGGAGAACCACGAGCCGGTGCGAGTTATCGAGCGTCCAGCGTGGACACGCCGGATACGGCGCGGCCTCTCGCGGCTGCCACTGACCCAGACCGACCCGTATGCGGTGCGCGACTCCTCGGTCAAGCATGTCTCTGTGGGACGCCTGCGGCTGAACCACTACGCCGTCCGTTCACGACAGGAGTTCGAGCAGAAGACGGCCCGACACGGCAGTTCGCGCATGGCACCGCGCTACTTCGCCTACCACGACCGCAACGAAGTTCACGATCCCACACTGACCGCTTACGCAAACCAGGTTCGTGCCCGGCTCATCTCCGCAGAGGCTCCGTAGGCTCCCGACGCGCAGGCGTCGATGCGCGTTTGGTTGAACGCTCGACGTTAGCCGTGATGAGCAGTCGTATTGAGACGACAGCGAGCAGCACGACTGCGGGGGCAAGGAGGAATCGGCACAGGGGCGTGAGGAACGCGACAGCGAGCAGCAGAAGCGGAGGGGCTGCCCAGCGAGGAAGCAGTGAAGGCGAGTACCACGCGACTCCAACGATCGCACCAAGAAGCACGGCATTCCGACGCCTGCGGCGTTGTAGCCGAGTACATAGGAGACCTCGAACAGCGCACGGCTGAGTTCGGGGGTGAGCTGACCGTGTTCGGCGCGAAGCGCGCCAGCCATGTTGATCGTCTCGGCGCCGAGCCCCGTCGCAACGACGAGCAGTAGACCGCCGAATGCCGCTGTTGGAAGCAGGTCGTCGGGTGCGTGATCGCGCAGCAGTGTACGGACGCCACTCGCAAAGAACACGAGCAGCGCCGCCGCAAGCAAACTGATACTGGCACCAGCGATGATCCGGCTTGAAGTGCTCGTATAGAAGGACACGATCTCGTGAGCGGACGCTCCGGCTTCCGGCTGGTCAAGCGCCCACAATGCATTGCCGGCCCCGAGAGGACCGCCACGGCGAGCCCCACGCCGCCGGTCATCTTGCGCGCGGACCAGCGCCCCGTCACTTCCGACGCGCCTTGCTTGCCACCACGCACTTGCCCTACGGTTGCGCCCATTGACCCCACGAAGCCTATCCGTAGCCTCATATCGCGGGGAACCACTGGATTGGTGCGTGGTAGCGTCGGCTCATGGACCTGCGCGTCATGGAGGCATCTGACCTCGACGGAGCTGTGCAGGTGTGGAAAGCGGCGAACATCGCGCGAGGGAAGCACCCCCGCCCCGAGCGCGTTGCCAGGGTCGCCCAGAAGCTGCAAGAGCCAACAGCAATGCCCTATGTCGCGGCCCACGATGCCGGCATTGTGGTGATGGCTCTACTGGAGCCCTGCCGCGCCAACGACGGGGCAGGAGCAGTCGTTCCCGACGCGCCTCCATGGTGTTCATTGACCCAGTGTCACAACGACAGGGCATTGGCCGCCGACTCATGCGCCACGCGCTCGACAGCGCGCGAGCCACTCGGGTATCAAGCGTCTCGCTCTGGACCGGCTGCGAGAACACGGACGCTCGTAAGCTCTACGAAGCGCTCGGCATGAAGCCGACCCGAACTCGGCGGGTGAACGAAACCGTTGAGTGGGTGCGCTACGCGCTGGACCTATGAACCCGCGGCGCGCGCTGATGAGCGAACCACCAAGCACCACTCCCGAGGTCGTGAAACTTGACTAACGAGCTGACGGGGTTGCTCGCCGAGCAGGCTCGCTACTACCGTGAGCTGGCTGGCGAGTATGACGACGGGTGGTTTCGACGCGGACGCTACGACCGCGGCGCCGACGCGAACGCGCGATGGTTCGCCGAGGCCGCTGAGGTGCAGGACGCCTTGGAGCGCTTCAGACCGGCGGGACGGGTGCTGGAGCTGGCGTGCGGCACGGGTGTGTGGACTCGGCAGCTGGTCGGGCACGCTGACACCGCGACCGCTGTGGACGCCTCGCCGGAGGCGGAGCTGGCTCGTGCCAGGGTGGACGATCCGAGGGTGAGCTACGTGTGTGCAGACCTGTTCGCGTGGGAGCCACCTGCGACCTACGACGTGTGTTTCTTCGGCTTCTGGCTCTCCCACGTGCCAGAGTCGCAGTGGAGACCCTTTTGGGCGAAGGTCAGGCGCTGTCTGCGCCCCGGCGGCAGGGTTTTCTTTGTGGACAACCTGCCGAGCGACCTGTCCGCCGCCGTGGATGATCGGCTGCCCGAGGATGGGGGTGAGACGATGACCCGGCGACTTGCCGATGGCCGCGAGTTTCGGATCGTCAAGCGCTTCTACGAGCCCCACGCGCTGCACCAGCGGCTTGCCGACCTCGGATGGGACGCGCAGGTGCAGAGGACGCCAGAGTTCTTCATCTACGGCCAGGCCACGACGGCCTCCGAGCGCGTGGAAGTGGATTGCCGGTGAGCCGTCCGTTGCGATGGGCGTAGTCGGTCTGGATCACGTGCAGGTGGCGGCTCCACGAGAGTGCGAGGCCGAAGCGCGACGCTTCTACGGAACGCTCCTGGGCTTGGAGGAGATCGACAAGCCAGCAGAGCTGCGCGCGAGGGGTGGCGTGTGGTTTCGCTGCGGAGAGCAGCAGTTGCATGTCGGCGTCGAGGACGGCTTCGCGCCAGCCCAGAAGGCGCACCCTGCGCTTCGAGTAGCAGGCGACAGCGAACTCGATACGTTGGCGGAGCGATTGCGGCAGGCGGGTGAGCGCGTGATTTGGGACGAGGCGCGGCCAACTATCCGGCGGTTCTACACACAGGACCCTTGGGGCAACCGCGTCGAGTTGCTGAGTGAGAGTGACGGACTACTCGATGCGGTTGAAATGGTGCGAAGGCTGCCCTATGGTCGTCCAAGTGATCGCACCGTCGAGGGGATGTTTCGTGAGCAACGCGGCACCTGCTCCACAAAGCACTTGTACCTCGCCAGAGCGCTAGCGGAGCAGTTTCCCGAGACCGATCCGCTGATCGTTCACCGTGTTTCGTACATGCTGATCGTGACCGCGCGGGACAGGCTGTTCGGAGCCGAGGTAGCCAAGACCGTTCCTGAGCAGGGCCTGGTCGATGTTCACCCTGGGGTTACATCACCATTTCACTTGAAGGCCGGCGCATCGAGATCGACGCTACATTCCCTGGCCGACTTGGGATGGACGATGAATCTCCCCTGCCACTGGCCTGTGGTCCGGGCAGGATTATCCAGCTGGGCAGGGCAGCACGTTGAGAAGTGGACACCTCGAGCAGAAGGATCGCGACCCCGCCTTCGCCAGCCGTTCATCGCCGGCCTGCGGGTCGGACGAAGCAGAGCACTGAACTCGCTGCGGCTTCCGGTAGGGTCGACTGCCGCTTGAAAAGTGGATGGAGTTGGCACTGATCGGAGCAGCTATGCCGAACGTGTGTGGTGAAACGGACGAACGCGCCATCTCCTCGGAGGCGTGAACAGGCTATCGTCACAAAAATGTGTGTCCGAACCACGTCACGCTCGCCGGCCGCCACGCCGACAGTTCGGCGCCCTCCTATACGTGCCTTCGCCGGCCTTGTGAGATCGTTGCGAATCTGCGTCTCCCTGGACGGCACGGCGCGCTCGTGGCACGGCAGGGCCATACACAATGCTCTCCCTGCATTGCGCCGAGGGCCTTCTCGTCGCCCCAGTCGGGCGTGAGTATCCACTTCGAGGTCGACGACGTTGACCATCTGGTTGAGCAGGCCAGCGTGGAGCTTCCATCTTCGGCTGCGTACCCCGTGGACCAGCCCGGGCATCTTTGGCGAAGAGGCCATCCGCTCGACCCGGATGGGGCACTGCATTTCCTCGATCACGCTGGCGATAACGCCGATCCGCCGTGGTGTATCGGCTCACAGCCATGTGGAAAGGCACGCACGGAAAACAATATCGGACGTTGCCTTCCCGGTCGTCGTCTTCGACCTTGACGGTAATTCTGCTCGGCGAACACCACCGTGTCGCTTCTGCTCGCGGAATGGCTCGGCAGACATCGGAGATCGCGGAGCCTCGAGCGTCCTTCGCTGTGGCGATATATCGATCGAAGCCATTGCCGATGAATTGCAAGGCGTGATGCGGCTGCACCACCAGTGAGATCAGATCGGTCTTGTGCTGCTGGAAGCCGATCGATGGGCATCGACATGAAACCCTGTCCGGAACTTCTCGCGGAAGAACCGGCACCGATGGCCTCCTCGCTACGATCACCTGGAGACTTGCCGCTGAGCTGCTGGAGGAGCGTCACGGGATTTACGTCGGTGAGCGGGACCGAACTTGCAGATCACCAACGGAGTTGTCGGAGACGTCGTTAGCCGTTATTTCGACGAGCACGACAAGCTGAGCTTCGTGCAGGAGTGGTGCGTGCAGCATGGCTATTCGATGAGCCAAGTCGCTGGGTCGGGCGACTCGCGTTCGGATTCCCGTGCCTTTCGCGAGGTCGGAATGTCGATCGCCCTGAATGCCACACCCGACGCTCGGGCAGCCGCAACCCACGTTCCATACCGAAGATCTCCGTGGATGCCCCGGTGCTCCTGGAGGCGGTTGGGGCGATACGGATGATGGCGCGGTGGTGATATGCCGGCTCGGGAAAAACGGCACTGGCGGAGGCGTGGGATGAAGACGCTGCCGATTGGATGGGGTGGGCGAGTACTTAGAAATAGTCCACCACGCCTTCTGTGTGTTGAACCTCCCAGTGCTTGATGGCGCTGCGACCGGTACGAGGCAGGCTCACTCTCGATGCCGTTGGCGGCGAGGTCGGTGTCGCGCGCAGGCGTCGAAGGAGCTTGGCATCGAGTGGTGGGTATCGACATGTCCATTCCGGCGCTCGTTGCGGCAGGACGCGAGGGCGATTGGCAGGATTCCATGTTCTGGTTGCCGACGCCGGCCGCCAGCGTGCAGTTTCCTGGACCAGCATTTCGATCTGGCGGTCGCGTCACTGTCATTGATGAACATGGACGAACATGCCGGCGTCGTTGGGGGGAAGGTCGCCCGCGGCGCTGGCGCCCAGCGGGCTGTTTCTGTTTTCCATCCTTTCACCTGGTCAACTCGCCGGGCGACTGCCGGCGAGGTCAGCTACTTCCAGACGGTGCGCTATACCGAGGAGTCGGAGCGAAAGGCGCACGGATGATCGTTCACTGACACGGACCGGCCGGCTGGGCGACCTACTTCGACGTGCTCCGCCAGCGGGCCTGCTCGTCGAGCGGGTCGCAGAGCCGGTGCCCGACGATGCTTACATTGCAGCGGTGCCCGAAGTCGAGCGCTGGTGCCATCACCGCAGGTTCCTGGTACGTTCGAGCTGTGGGTCGGACGATGACGCACGAACGCAATATATGCGCAGGTCCTTTCGGGGCTGTGTATGACTTCTATATCGAGCGCCCGTGGCTGGCGCGACTCGTGCTCGGGTTGATGTGGGGTGTCGATCCACGTCCCTTCTACCGCAGCTTGAACGCAATCGCCGAGCTGCCTGACGGCGCCACGATCCTCGATGTTCCGTGTGGAGGCGGGGTCGCCTTCCGCGGGCTTCGTCCCTGTCAGCGTGCGCGCTGGATCGGCGTTGACATCGAGCCTGCGATGCTGGAGCGCGCACGGCGCCGCGCCACAAAACACCCCAATACCGACGTGCAGCTAATCGAGGGTGACATGTACCGACTGGCGCTCGACGGCGGGACGGCCGATATGTGTCTCAGCTATGGAGGCCTTCACTGCGTGGGACGCCCACAGGCCGCGCTTGCCGAGATGGCGCGCTGCTTGCGACAAGGCGGGCGATTGCTTGGCAGCACCTTCCTTGCCGAGGGCAGCCGCCGCCAACGGTTCCTACTGCGCAACGACGACTTCGGGAGCGTCGGCAGTGCCGAGGACCTGCGGATGTGGCTAAACGACGCCGGGCTGACCGAGGTGTCAATTGATCGCAGCGACGGTCTCGTGGTATTCAGCGCGATACAACCCCAAAGCGCTCGCCCGTCAGCCCTGTCCGAGTAGCTGTCTGTACATGACCCGCGTCTCGCGTGTGGGCTGGAGCCCGAGCTGTTCATCGAGCGCGTGGACAAGCTCGTCGTAGCGGCGGGTGATCGACTCGCGCATCCCGAGTTCGTGTTCGGCTTGCAGCGCCAGGCGCCAGGAGGCCTCGTGGAACTGGTCGAGCGCGATGGCTTGCTCGGCCATTTGGAGGGCGCCGCGCGCGTCGTTGCGCTCCAGGCGTGCGTTGCCGGCGCGCTCAAGCAGGCCGAGCAGCGTAGCGCGTAGCCGGTGGATGTGCGCGTCGGCCCAGATGTAGTCGGCGCCTTCGAGCGGTTCACCGCGCCACAGGGCCAGTGCTGCTTCGAGGTCGGGCTCGTCGTCGGCGTCTGTGCTGGCGAGCAGCTGGTCGAGTTGGTCGAGGTCGATGCGGACCTTGGCGCGGTCGAGCCGGTAGCGCTCGCCTTCATGGATGAGCGCATCGCCGAGCGCGGCGCGCGCGTCGGTTGCGAGGTCCCAGAGCCGTCGCCGTGTCTTCTTGGGGTCTTGTGCGGGCCATAGCGCCTCGATCAGCTCGTCGCGGCTCGCGCCGTGGGGGTGCAGCGCGAGGTAGGCGATCAGCTCGCGTGTCGGGACGCGCTTGGGCGGCTGGTCGGTGCCGTCGATCCGCAGCGGGCCGAGCAGGGAGATTGAGAGCACCGGCGCCTCGGGCACAGCGAGCGTCCCCACAGCGGCCGGCGCTTCGGACGGTGCTGTGGCCGGCCGCGTGGATGCGGTCTGTGTGTCGGCGCCGCTCGGGTCGGTGCGTGCGGCGAGCGTGAGCGCAAACTTGGGGCGTGCTGTGGGAGGCGTGCTCGCGCGCGGTCGCGGTGGCGGCGGGCTGGGGATGACGCCGGGGAGGATCGTTGTTAGGCGCGGCGGGTGGATGACGGCGTGCGCGGCGTGAACGAACACCGAAAACGCGATGTAGATGGCGAGCAGCCATATGACGAACACCAAGCCTTGTTCAGCAAGTTCGCTGGTGAACGGCGCACCCGCAGAGCTGATGTTCGGCAGCCCGGGTCTGAACTGCCAGAGGAGCACCAGCGCCGCGACGGCGAGAACCGCGCCGCCGGCCGCGCAGATGCGCAGGATGAGCGGGTGGCGTCTCATAGCAGCAAGGCGATGAGGCAGCCAGCGGCGGTGATCGGCGCGAGCGGGAGCGACATTTTACCGGATGGCGGTCGCGGGTATGACGCTGCCGAACGAGGCGAGCGTGGGCCTGCACCGGGCGATGGGCTTCGAGCCGGTCGGCGTCTACCGGCGGATTGGCTGGAAGTTCGGCGCATGGCACGATGTCGCCTGGGTGCAGCGGGCTCTCGGCGTCGAGCAGAATCCTCCCGCCGAGCCGCGCTGAGCCGACTGGGCGCGTCTTTGCGCCCGGTGACGGCTGCTGCCTATCCCGAGGCTCGACCCGCCACCCGCTCGATGAGCGCGTTCTCGCCGCCAGCACGCCAGGAGCGGACAGCGGGCCTGCCTATCCGACGCAGGAGACCTTCTCGCTGTCAGGACCTTGAGATCACGGCTCGGGTCTGCTCTGATCGACGGCAGCGATGCGCCAAGCTCGCGGGACACGGCAAGCAGCAACGCCGGCCCCTCTCAGGCTGGCGCCCAGCGCAGGCCACTGGCGCAGGCCAAACGAATACCGCCACGGCACGCACATGACGGCGGCGATCGAAGTACGCGAGCACTGGGTCACCAAGCAGCAACTCGCCGATCACCTGCAAGTCACCCGCCGCTGGATCGAGTTGCAACAGCATCACGGCCTCCCCTACCTGCGGACGGGCGGGATGAACCGCTACATAGTCTCCGAAGTCGAGGCATGGCTACGCGAGCGCTACTCCACGACGGCCGCCCCGGAGGACTCCTGATGCCGTCCAACCGAGGCTCGCGCCACAAACCCAAGTGGGTCGGGCACGTCGAATACAAAGGCCGTAAGAAGTGGGTTGGCACGCACAACAACATGGACGACTACCGCGAGGCAGAGCGTCGATGCCTTGCGGAACTACGCGAGGAAGTCGATAACCCGTCCAATCGGCGCCTCACCACGCCGACGGTCCTTGAGTTCGCGGGTGCCACGATCCACGAGAACGGCCGGATCACGATGACGTGGCCGGATGGCGAGTCGTGCCAGAAGGCAACGGGACGCCGCGATTCGTCCGTGCGGCGGTTGCGCGACGGGCTGCGACCGTTCATCCGCGAGTTTCACGACCGGCCGATCGACAGCTTCTCTCGTGACGAAGCGGTGACTTGGACACGGCCGAAGGGCGCCAACGTTCAGCAGGCAGTCCGGCAGTTTTTCAACCACACGCTCGACCGAGGCTTGATCGAGCGCAATCATTTCACCCGCCTTGGCGCGAGCAAGCGAAAGCGCCGAGTGGACCGCCCCGACTTCGAGATAATCACCGACGAGCAGTACGAGCGACTGCGCCACGCCGCCCGCGAAAGCCGGGCCGATGACTACGGACTCATTCTTGAGGGCGCGACCCTCGGCGTGGGCGACGCAGCGATGCGTCCCGGCGAGGTATTCGCATTGCACCGCCCCGATATTCACTTCCCCGAGAATCTGATCCATGTGCGCTGGCAGCTCGACCTCGACACCGGCAAGATCACATGGCCCAAGGATGACGACGGCCGATGGGTCGTAATGAGCCCCCGCTTTCGCGCACACCTGGAAGCGATGCCGCGTCGAGGAAAGACGATTGACCGTACCAAGGGCGAGATTGTGTTCCCGGCAACGCGCGGCGGCTACATGCTGCGCAGCACTTGGTCAAATCTCTGGCACTCGGTACGGGCATCGGCAGGGATGCCAGGGCAGGAGTTCTACGAGCTCAAGCACCGCGCGATTCAGTGGATGGTCGATCCTGTCGAGGACGGCGGCCTCGGCCTCGACCCCGCGACGGTCGCAGAAATGGTCGGCCACGACGACGGCGGCTATCTCATCGCCACCGTCTATACCAAGCTCGGCCGACGCCGCGCGCTCGCCCGTGCGCAGCGCGCGATGGACGACTACGAGCAGCGGAACATCGCCACCCAGACATCCAGGCACCTGCACGTCGTCAAGTCCGCCTAGTAACTCGCGGTGTCATGTGCTTGGCCCGATATAAAGCTCGCGGAACCGCCGGAGGAGTAACGTAGCCGGGTGTCATCCTCGCTCAAACGACACCATCACGTTCCGACGATCGGGTAATTAAGTCACTTACGCAACGTCGGGATCGCAACTCGCCAAAAAGTCATGTCCTGCTTGAGCACCTCAAGGTAGTCGTCTTGGGGTGCGTGCAGCTCTTTGTAGTCGATGCCAGAGATGTTCATGCCCGCGTCACTGTCGAGCGGCGCGGTGTCCCAGGCCTCGTGCATGTAAGTACCTGCGATTTGGCGCGTCTTGCTGACGAGCAGGTCGTACTTGGTCGAGACGGCCTTCGATTCGGTGCTGATCTGGGCGCTGTAGTTGCTCAGTTCCTCTTGGACGGTATGCAGCGCTCCCGTGATCCGCAGTCGTTCTTCGCCGCCGATCTCCGGGTGCTCGGTCGTGGGCGCTCGCCTTCGACGGATCAGATACGGGAACTCCTGGTATGAGACGACCGCTGAATAGGCATCGGCGTATAGCTTCTGCAAACGGGTCCGCTCGGCTCGAACGCCGTTTATGAACCACGTGAAGACGCCAGCGACGGCTGTGCCAATACTCACCACTGCCGCGACGACGATCGGGAATATCGTCCAAAAGCTGGCCGACGCGATCATGCCGCCTGCTTCACTTCGTCGGATGCGTGCGGCGCCTCGGGTCCTGGCCATTCACCGTACCTTCGCCAGTACGCCTCCTTGAACAGGTGAATCTGGGCACAGCGTATGAGGCGAAGTAGCCCATCGCCTGCAATCCACCGCTGGTCCGGCCCGTCCTTCGGATACCACATGCACAGCGCTCCATTGCTATATCGGTGAGGGGACTTGGCAGGTCCGTCAGCCGTGACCGACTGAACCGTGGCTCGTCTGTCGTTCCAGAGCGCGATCCTGATGCGGCGGCATTCGTTGAACTCGGGCACCGGCACGTGCAGGGTGTAGATGACGCTCCCGGTCTTCCTGCCTTTCCCCGTCCTCGACACCGACATCGCGGGGAAGGCTGTACGAGCCGCCCTCTCGAAGCGGAGTCGATACGGGAAGTCGTCATACCAGCCGCCCGGCTTAGCGCGCCTCATCGCCGTATGCCCTCGCCGGCTTGAGGTCAGCCGCACCGATACCGAAAGCCGCGCCCACCTGCGCGCGCTTCTGCCGACGCAGCGCATCGCCGAGACTGCGCACCGCCGAACTGGACTCCACGTAGTCGGGGAAGACCTCGGACAAGGCCGTTTCGGCGTCCTCAAGCGTCTCGGCATCAACGGCACGAGAGACGGCCTCGCCGAGTTCGCGGAGCCGCGCGACCGCAGTGGTACGCGATACGCCATCTGGGAGCTTGATCGAGTCCGAGACGCCAGCCGGGTCCGGTGTGGGACCATCGGCGAGCGAATCCGCGCCATCGAGCAGAAGATCACGCAGGCTCTCGGCGATTGTGTCGTCCTCCTCCACGTGGTCGAGCGCCAGCGCCTCCAGGTTGAAAGAGCTGACCACCGGAGTCGCGTCCTGCTTGACGGCGGCCTTCGCCAACCGAATCACCCTCGCACGATGTACGCGAACCGAGACGTCCACGTCGTTCAGGAGGCGAGTGTGCTCCTCGGGGTCCGAGGCGTCCCAGCATTCGGCCTCAGTGTTGGGTATCCAGCGACCATCGCCCTCGACTCTGGTCAGAGCGACGATGAGGTCCACACTCGGGTCCTGCTCCTCGTCGAGAGGTTCGTGAAACTCGATCAGGATTGCGCGCTTGCAGACCTTGTAGGTGGCGTCGGAGTACTCCTCGCGCACACCTTCGATCACGTGCTCGGCCATCTCGGTCACGATGTTGTTCGGCGGCACGCCGTCGCCATCAGGGCCAAGCTCCTGATACTTGCGCCTGTCCAACACCACGCCACAATCGCCGTCGCTCACGGGCTTGTTGACGTTGCCATGCGCAACGCTGCCCGAGTCGAACGTCTTGAGCGTGCCCGGGAAGCTCCTCGCGTGCCTCTTGACGAGGTTGCGCCTCGCCTTCGTCTCCGAGAGAACGGCATCGTCTACCGCAATCTGCCTGCGGACATCGGTCAGAACCTGCCCCGCGTAATCAACTGTCGTCGTCGCCATACCAAACTCCTCAACCGTTGAACATTGCCGAGAGGAGCCTCACGAAAATCGGGCATCACCCCGATTGAGGGACCTCACCGGAAATGCTCCCACGCGGCCCGGTCGGAATCTGACGGCTGAGTTGAAACGGCACCCGCCGGACCGAGGTGATGAGTCCCGATCCGGCGGGGCAAGGCATGTTCATGGTCTGGTACGGCACGGGTTTTGTATCCGATGACCACGACGGACGCTTCCCAGAGCCCAACCCGATCCCTGTTCAGGCAGATATCCAACGGACTAGATCTGCCGCAAACACTGGCAAAACGGCCGACGCCGATCCCGAACGCCCGGACGGGAGCAGTGGCGCCGCGGATGGCTTGCGGGGGATTTGCGGGGGGATCGGTGCCCGTCTGCGGGGGGATTTGCGGGGGCTGCGACCACCGAAAGCCCGCAAACACAGGCGAAACGGCCGACGCCGATCCCCGTGTTTCCGGGGATTTTCGCCCGTGTTCGCTGGCCTTCGCCAAACACTAACCAATCGGGGCGCCCGGATTCGAACCGGGGACCTCACGACCCCAAATCGTGCGCGCTACCAAGCTGCGCCACGCCCCGTGGTCAGTCCAAGTCTATAGCCACCCATGGTGGATCTCATCGGGCCAACATCGCGATACCAATCGACTGCTAGGGTCCGCCACCGCCATGGCCGATATCCAACCGCTGCGCGCCCTGCATTACGACCTCTCCGTTGTTGGAGCGCTCGCAGATGTCACATCGCCGCCATATGACGTGATCGACGACCGGCAGCGTTCTGAGCTGCTCGCGCGCTCCCCTTATAACGTCGTCGCCGTCGATCTGCCCCGGGGGGAGCCCGATCCCTATGCCATCGCCAGCGAGATCTTCGGGGAATGGCAGTCCCAGGGGGCCGTTGTCCGCGACGGCCAGCCCGCGTTGTGGGCACATACCCAGGAGTACACGGGCCCTGACGGGCTGGCGCGCACTCGCCGGGGGTTCTTCTGCCGGGTGCGAGTGGAGGAGTACGGCGCCGGCAGGGTACGCCCCCATGAGCGTACGCATCCCGGTCCCAAGGAGGACCGTCTGCGCCTCACACGCGCCACGCGAGCGAACATCTCGCCGATCTTCTCGCTCTACTCAGATCCCAGCCATGCCGTCTGGGAGGCAATCGCACCCGCGAGCACCGAGGCGCCTTGGGGCGAGGTCACCGATGGGGATGGCACCGTGCATCGGCTCTGGCGGGTGGGCGATCCCGGCGCGATTGCCTCGGCGCAGAGCGCATTGACCGGCGTGGAGCTGCTGATCGCCGACGGCCACCATCGCTATGAGACCGCGCGCGCCTACGCCGAGGAGATTGGCGGCGAGGGCGAGCATCGCTATCTGCTCATGTGCCTGGTCGCGCTCCAGGACCCTGGGCTCACGGTCTTCCCAACGCATCGCCTCGTCAAGTTCGCCGGTCCCGCAAGCGCCCAGGCGCTGGACGAAGCGCTGCGACGGGACTTCCTCATCGAGGATGTGCCAATCGAGCGGATCGCGCCCGAGCCGGGCGATGGACCGCTGCAGCTCGGCTACATCGACGCCCGTGAGGGTAGAGCGCTGCGCCTGACCCTGAGAGATCAGGCGATCGCCGACGCTGCGCTGGAGGGTCACTCCGAGCCCTACAGACGGCTGGACACCGGCGTGCTGGAGACGCTCCTGCTCAAGGGCGCCCTGGGCCTGAGCGACGATGACATCTCTCATTTCAACGGCCTGTGGTATGCCCGCGACACCGATGAGGCGCTCGCACTCGTCAGATCGGGCGACTACGACGCGGCGTTCCTCATGCGGCCCACGCCGGTCGCCCAGGTGAGCGAAGTAGCCGCCGCGGGCGAGAACATGCCGCCAAAGTCGACCTTCTTCTTTCCCAAGCTCCTCACCGGCCTGCTCTTCAATCCGCTCGCATGAGCTTCAGCTGAGAGCTACCATCAAATGAGAGCAGACCAGTGAACCGACTGGAAGGATCCAGACATATGCAAGCGACCGCTCAACGCAAGGGCGCAGGGTTCAGACACACGGTCCAGGTGCGCGACCACCAGGTCACCGTCGATGAGCCGTTGCCCGCCGGCGGCGAAGACGCTGGCCCCGATCCGCAAGAGCTGCTCGCCGCCAGTCTCGCGTCCTGTACCGCAATCACGATGGAGATGTATGCCGCCCGCAAGGGCTGGGACATCGGCCAGGTCGAGGTGGATGTCAAATACACCCCGGCGGAGCGCGGGTGCCCGACGAAGTTCGACATGGTTCTGCGCCTGCCCGACGGTCTTCCCGAGGAGCAGGTGGAGCGACTTCGGGTGATTGCGGCAAAGTGTCCTGTCCACCGCGCGCTCGACGGCGAGGTCATGTTCGCCGAACATGTGCAGCGCATGGGAGTACCCGAGCCGGCGTGAGCTCGGCTCTCTCGAGGGGGCGCTCGTCCTCGGGCGAGCGCGATCGAGCCTGAACGCCCAGGGCCCTATCGCCGCGGCGGTGTTGGTGCCGCTCATGATCGTCGCGGACGGTGAGCGCCACGTCGTGTTCACGCGACGGCAGGGCGACCTGCGCCGCCACGCCGGGGAGATCTCGTTCCCCGGCGGTCGCCAGGATCCAGAGGACGCCGATCTGCTCCAGACGGCGTTGCGCGAGGCCGAGGAGGAGATCGGCCTTCCGCGCGAGGAGGTAACTGTGCTCGGTGAGCTGGAGCCCACCTCGACGTTCGTCACCAACTACCTGATCCACCCCTTCGTCGGGCTGATCGACCAAGGGCACCAATGGACGCTCTCCCCCCGAGAGGTCGACGAGGTGCTTGAGCTCTCGCTCAGTCGGCTAGAGGACAGCCGGACTCGCACCTTGATGCACCGGCGCGGGATCTCCTTCCAGACCGACGCGTTCATCCTCGATGATCACCTGATATGGGGCGCGACCGCCCGTATTCTCGAGCACCTGCTCGAGCATGCGGAGCGGCTGCTTGGTGCTGGCCCCGACCGGGGGTGACAGTTCGCAAAAGGCTGCCTACGCGCGCGCGTGGCACTCAAATCGGCAAACGCCCACCCCTCCGATCGGCAAACGCCACCTTCGGCTATCCGAGCATCGAGCCGATCGCCTCTCTGGCGCATCGAAGCCACTCCGTGGTGTCTGTCTGGTCCGCTTCGATCAGTGCCAACGGGATCGAATTGCGTGAGCACAGCTCGCGGGCGATGCTCGCGCCCTCCTGGCGAAGCTCCTGCGATCCGGCACCCAGGTGCGCCTCGTAGACGATGCCGCGCACTGTGCTGTCGATCGCAGAGCTCAGGAATGCGCGCAGACGCGGACCGTGCAGCGCACGCAACTGCTCCTGCGTGCCGCTGGCCGTGGCGAGCAGCCAGCAGGCGACCGTTACGCTGTCGAGCGCTCCATGCAGGGTGGCCAGTCGATCCGGGTCGGCGAGCCAGCATTCTGCACCGACCGCCTCGATCTCGCTGCGGTGCGCCGTATCTCGCGTCGTGACCCGCAGGGCATGGCCCTGCTCGTGCAGCTCGCGCGCCAATCGCAGACCCCGGCAGCCGCCTCCAACGATCAACACTCGAGCCACTGAGCGCTGAGCCTATCCCCTGGCCCAGGGCGCGGCACACTGGCCCAGGACGTGCGGCACCGTGGCCCGGACGCGCGGCTCAGCCATCGTCTCCCAAGCCTCGAATACCATCCAGCCTCGATGTCCGAACAGCCCACCCCCAACCGCTCCGATCCCGCGACGATGGAGAAGATCGTCGCGCTCTGCAAGCGACGCGGCTTCATCTTCCCCTCCTCTGAGATCTACGGCGGCGTGGGCTCGACCTACGACTTCGGCCACTACGGCGTGCTGCTCAAGACCAACGTCAAGAACGAGTGGTGGCGAGCGATGCTCTCCGAGCGCGATGACATCGTCGCCCTGGACTCGGCGATCCTCCAGCATCCTCGAGTTTGGGAGGCCTCGGGCCATCTTGCCGGGTTCACCGACCCCTTGGTGGATTGCAGGACCTGCAAGCAGCGTTTCAGGGCGGACCACATTCAGGAGCTCCAGTGTGGCCTCAAGCCCTCCAAGCACCCGGGTGAGCACTCCGAGTGCGACCTCACAGACGCGCGGGACTTCAACCTCATGTTCGAGACGACGATCGGCCCCGTCAAGGAGTCGGGCGCAACCGCCTATCTGCGACCGGAGACCGCCCAGGGCATCTTCATCAACTTCAAGAACGTCCTGCAGTTCTCCCGCAAGAAGCCACCCTTCGGGATCGCCCAGGTGGGCAAGTCCTTTCGCAACGAGATCACGCCCGGCAACTTCATCTTCAGAACGCGTGAGTTCGAGCAGATGGAGATGGAGTTCTTCGTGCCCCCAGGCGAGGCTCAAAAGTGGTTTGAGCACTGGCTTGCAGAGCGCATGAGCTGGTATGAGGGGCTTGGCATCCGCCCCGACCACCTGCGCCTGCGCCCGCACGAGGAGGACGAGCTCTCGCATTACTCCTCCCAGACCAGCGACATCGAGTACCTCTTCCCCACCGGCAGCTCGACCAAGCAGGGAGAGTTCCCCGAGGGTCGCTGGTCCGAGCTCGAGGGGATCGCCAACCGTGGCGACTTCGACCTCACCCAACACGCGCAGTTCTCAGGCGAGAAGCTTGAGTACTTCGACCAGGCCAGTGGCGAACGCTATGTCCCCAACGTCATCGAGCCGGCCGCCGGCGCGGACAGGGCGACGCTCGCCTTCATGGTGGATGCCTACGACGAGGAGCTCGTGATACGCGAGGGCACGGGCGAGGGCGAGCGGCGAACAGTGCTGCGCCTGCACCCGAGGATCGCGCCCGTCAAGGTTGCAGTACTGCCGTTGGTGAACAAGGACGGACAGCCAGAGCTCGCCCGCGAGGTGCACCGCCTGGTGCGTGGCCACGTGCAGGCCGAGTACGACGAGGGTGGCGCCATCGGCAGACGCTACCGCCGTCAAGATGAGATAGGCACGCCGTTCTGCGTCACGATCGACCATGAGAGCCTGCAGGAGCGGACGGTCACGTTGAGAGATCGAGACTCGCTGGCCCAGGAGCGCTTGCCCATAGAGGGCCTCGCCGAGGAGATCGCGGCGCGGGTGCAGGCGCCATGGACGACTCCTAAGCAGGGATGATGTAGGAGCAGGCCCAACCAACGCCACCCACCCAGCCAGAGCGGAAGAGAAAAGCAACGAAAGGCACCATGGACTTCGACCTCACCGACGAGCAGCAGCTGATCCGCAACACCGCCCGCGAATTCACCGATAACGAGATCGTCGAGCGCGCCAAGCAGAACGCGCGCAACCACCACTTCGACCTCGACCTCGTGAAGAAGATCGCAGACCAGGGATACCTGGGGGCGATCGTGCCGCGTGAGTACGGTGGTGCTGGCCTCGACTACCTCGGCTACGGGCTGATCGTCGAGGAGATCGGCAGGGGCTGCTCGGCGGTGAGGACAGTCATCTCCGTCCAGACATCGCTGGTGTGCTCGGCGATCCTCAAGTGGGGTACTGAGGAGCAGAAGCATCACTACCTGCCCAAGCTCTGCTCGGGCGAGTGGTTGGGCTGCTTCGGCCTGACGGAGCCTGACACCGGCTCTGACGCAGCCAAACAACGTACCCGCGCCAAGCGGACCGATTCCGGCTGGGTGATCAACGGCGCCAAGATGTGGATCTCGATGGGCGACTACGCCAAGCTCGCGCTGATCTTCGCCCAGACCGATCCCGAGCTGGGACATCGGGGTCTTGGTTGCTTCCTCGTCGACACCGACCAGCCTGGCTTCAAGCCCCAGCCGATCGAGCACAAGATGGGCCTGCAGGCTTCGGATACCGCCGCGATCTCACTCGAAGATGTGGAGGTGGCAGAGGACGCTCTGCTCGGCGAGATCGGGGATGGCTTCAAGGTCGCGATGTCAGCCTTGGACTCTGGGCGCTATTCGGTCGCCGCAGGCTGCGTGGGCATCTGCCAGGGATGCGTGGACGAGTCGGTCAAATACGCCAAGGAGCGCGAACAGTTCGGACAGCCGATCGCGAGCTTCCAGCTGGTGCAAGGGATGATCGCGGAAATGGCGCTGAAGACAGACGCCTCGCGCATGCTTGTCTGGCGGGCGGGCTTTCTCAAGGACAAGGGCAGGCCCAACACGCTGGAGACCTCGATCGCCAAGCTGCACGCCACCGAGGCCGCCGTCTGGTGCGCGAACGAGGCGATCCAGGTGCACGGCGGCGCGGGCTACGTCGACGACCATCCTGTGGAGCGCTATTTCCGCGACGCAAGGGTCACGACTCTCTATGAGGGCACCTCACAGATCCAGAAGCTGATCATCGGGCGCTCTCTCACTGGAATCAACGCGCTGGTTCCCGCCTGAGATGGCCGGCGAGGCCGGCAGCGCGACGCCCGCCGCTGTCATCGGGGTGGTCGGCGCGGGCACGATGGGCGCAGGCATCGCCCAGCTGGCCGTGCGATGCGGCGCCACGACGATCCTGCACGACCCGCTACCAGAGGCGCTGCAGGCCGGGGGCCCCCGGGTCCTGGCGGGTCTGCAGAAGGAAGCTGCAAAGGGACGCCTGAGCGAGGAGGAGCTGCAGGCGGCCGCGGAGCGTCTGCAGTTGGCCGAGACGCTTGAGGCGCTGGCGCCGTGCGAGCTCGTGATCGAGGCCGCCCCCGAGCGGGTCGAGCTCAAGCGCGAGCTCTATGGTCGCCTCTCGCAGATCGTCGATGACGATTGCGTGCTGGCCACCAACACCTCCTCGCTGCCGGTGACGGGGATCGCGGCGGGCGCCAGCAATCCCGAGCGGGTGGTGGGCATGCACTTCTTCAACCCCGCACCGCTAATGAAGCTGGTGGAGGTGATCGCCGGCATGCGCTCATCTGAGAGCGCTCTGCAGCTCGCTCAGGCCACCGGCGAGGCGATGGGCAAGACGGTGATCCGCGCCACCGACGGACCTGGCTTTCTTGTCAATCGGTGCAACAGGCCGTTCGGCCTGGAGGCTCTGCGACTGCTTGCGGAGGGCATCGCCGGCATCGAGGAGATCGATCGCATCTGCCGGATGGAGGGCGGCTTTCGCATGGGCCCCTTCGAGCTCAGCGACCTCGTGGGCGTGGACACTGGCTTTGACGTCTCCAAGAGCTTCTATGAGCTCAGCTTCGGCGAGCCGCGCTGGCGCCCCTCACCGATCCAGGCCAGGATGGTCGCCGCAGGGCTGCATGGGCGCAAGACGGGCCGCGGTTACTACGACTACGGCGGGGATGGACCCCATCGGCCCGAGGATCCCGAGCCGCCGACCCCAGGCGCCTCAAAAACATCCAGTCAGGCGAGCGGAACGACGAGTGCCCCCACGCTGACCCTCGTTCGGGGTGAGGGGCTCATCGTGATCGCCGGGCGCTCGGCGCTTGCCGAGGAACTGCGCACAGTCGCCCAGGATGGCGGCTACGAGGTACGCACTCACCAGGACCCAACCAATGGCGAGCTGCCGTCGCTGATCGTTGAATGCGACCCTCGGACAGAGCAGGAGCGAGCGCCCCAGGGCGCTCCCAGGTTGATCCTGTGCGAGCGTGGGTCGCTCGCGACGCTGGACTCAGGCGCCGGCGCAGTGGGCTTTCACGTCCTCGGGCCATTCCATAGAGCAGGGCTCGTCGAGCTCACCCGCATCGAGGGCTCATCACCCTCGGCCGTCACGCGGGCGGAGCGGCTCTTTGCCACGCTCGGCAAGCACACCACCTGGGTGGGCGACGCTCCGGGACTCGTGCTGGGCAGGATCGTCTGCCAGCTGATCAACGAGTGCGCCTTCGCCCTGGGCGAAGGCGTCGGGAGCGCGCAAGACATCGACACTGGCATGGTGCTCGGGCTCAACCAGCCCCGCGGACCACTCGGCTGGGCCGATGAGATCGGGCTGCAGCACGTACTCGGCGTACTTGAAGCGCTCTGGGCCGAGTACCACGAGGAGCGCTACAGGGCCGCACCGGCACTGCGCGAGCGGGTGCTCACCGGGCGTCTGGGATGTGCGACGGGTGCCGGCTTCTTCGAGTACGGCGACTAGCACCGAAGGCGCTGGGCACCGGCACGGCGGTTCTGTCTAGCTAGTGTGGTGTCTTGCAATTAGTTGTGGTTTGTGGTAGGGTGGTGTATGCGTCTACCTACACCAGCACTGCCACTGTCTGATAGTCATCGAGAGGTCCTTGAAGCGCTCGCAAAGTCGGGGGTTAGCTCGCATCGCGATGTGCAGCGTGCGCGGGCGTTGCTGTTGGCTGGCGATGGTCAGCCCAACACCTATATCGGCGCGAGGGTGGGGGTTTCACCGAGCACCGTCAAGGCATGGCGGGAGCGTTTTTCCCAGGACGGGCTGAAGGCGTTCGGCGCGGTACGTCCGGGCCGGGGGCGCAAGCCGTCGATCCCGGCGCAGAAGGTGCAGGAGATCGTGCACGCCACGCTGCACGAGAAGCCTGCGGGCGAGACGCACTGGAGTTGCCGGTCGATGGCCAAGGCGCAGGGTGTCAGTCCGGCGACGGTGCAGCGGATCTGGTCCGCGCGCAATATCCAGCCGCATAGGTTCAGGACGTTCAAGCTCTCAAACGACAAGCGTTTCGAGGAGAAGCTCGTCGATGTCGTTGGCTTGTATTTGAACCCGCCGGAGAAGGCGATCGTCCTGAGCATGGACGAAAAGAGCCAGATCCAGGCGTTGGACCGCACCCAGGCGAGCCTGCCGATGAAGAAGGGCAGGGCGGGCACCATGACCCACGACTACAAGCGTCACGGCACCACCACCCTGTTCGCCGCGCTGGACGTCCTAACCGGCGCCGTGATCGGTGAGTGCTTGCCTCGCCACCGTCACACAGAGTTCTTGAAGTTCCTGCGCACGATCGATCGTGAGGTCCCCAAGGGTCTGCAGGTCCACCTGATCCTCGATAACTACTGCACCCACAAGCACGAAAACGTGGAGAAATGGCTCGCCAAACATCCACGCTTTCATTTGCACTTCACACCGACATCGAGCTCGTGGCTGAACCTCGTGGAGCGCTGGTTTGGGAAGCTCACCGACAAGGCCATCCGCCGCGGAATCTTTCACTCCGTACCCGAGCTCATCACCGCGATCGAGACCTACCTCACCGCCAGCACCGAGAACCCCGAGCCCTTCATCTGGACCGCCACCGCCGAGCAAATCCTCACCAAGGTCCAACGCGGCCGCGCCACCCTCAACACAATCACCACCTAAAACCGAGACACAACACTAGGAGGCCTCGCCGGCGCTTGGCTGTGCGACTGCCAACGGCGCCCACTGCGCCTCGGCGAGATCGCCCCTAGGCATCCCCGCGGGCGTCGGAATCTCAGGCGTGTCGCGCAGGTACCACTCGGCGTCGAGCGCCGCCTGGCAGCCCGAGCCGGCAGCGGTGATCGCCTGTCGGTAGGTGTGGTCCACCAGATCACCAGCCGCGAAGACACCTGGCCGCTTGGTGCGTGTCGAACGTCCCTCGGTCACGACATACCCGTCTTCGTCGACATCGATCTGGCCCTGCACCAGCCCTGACTGGGGCTCATGGCCGATCGCGATGAACGCGCCTGAGATCTCCAGCTGGCGCTGCTCGCCGGTCTGCGTGTTGACGAGCACCGCGCGCGCAAGCGCGCCGCTCTCGCCTGGCTCGAAGCGCTCGACGGTGTAGGGCGTAAGCAGCTCGATGTTCGCCTGAGCCCTAGCCCGCTCCAGCATGATCTTGGAAGCCCTGAAGTCCTCGCGACGATGGACGATCGCGACCTTGCTGGCGAACTTCGAGAGGAAGATCGCCTCCTCCATCGCCGAGTCGCCGCCACCGACGATGAGCGTCGGCGCATCGCGGAAGAAAGCGGCGTCGCAGGTGGCGCAGTAGCTCACGCCACGTCCGCTCAGCTCCTCCTCGCCCGGGATCCCAAGCTTCTTGTGCTCGGCCCCCATCGCGAGGATCACAGTTCGTGCCTGATGCTCCTCGCCGCCGACCCAGACGCGATGCACATCGCCCGGCTCGCTCCCGAGCTCGAGACGCTCGGCCTCGTCTGTCAGCAGGCGTGCACCGAAGCGCTCAGCCTGGTCTCTGAAACGCTGCATCAACTCGGGACCCATCATGCCCTCGGGGAAGCCTGGGTAGTTCTCGACGTCCGTCGTCTGCTGCAGGAGCCCGCCCCAGGCAAAGCCCTCGACGACCAGTGGAGTCAGGTTCGCCCGCGCGGTATAAAGCGCCGCTGTGTAGCCGGCAGGACCGCTGCCAACGATGATTACGTCCTCGATATCTGCCATCTGATCTCCTATTACTTTACTTTGTATAGTGTAGCGCAGCGGCGGGCGGGCTGCGCTCAGGCGTGGCGCAGGGACTCGGCCGTCTTGATGGTGCTCTCGCGCAATGGGGCGGAGACGTGCTCTGGAGGGGTCTCATCGCGCCAGCGAGCGACGGTTCTGCGCAGCTGGAAGTAAGCGATCGCCCCAGGGAAGGTTGGCAGCCAGAACGAGATCGCCCGATAGGCCAGAACAGCCGGGACCGCGAGGTTCAGGTCGACGCCGAACGCCGCGAATGCACCGATCATCCCGCCCTCGACACCACCCAGACCTCCGGGCAGCGGCAGCAGATTGCCAAGCATACCCACGAAGTAGGCCATCCAGATCACGGGGAATGGTGGCGAGGAGCCGAACGCGTGAAAGCACGCCCACAGCACGCATATGTCAAAGCCCCACCACGCGAGTGCACCGAGCAGGCCTGGAGCCTTCGAGCGCAGCAGCACGATCGCGGTGCGGATTCCACTTGCGGCGAGCGCCGGGACCGTCGCCATTCGCCTCACCAGCGCAGCAACCCGCCCGGACCCTGCCGACCACGGGCCTAGTCGCCGCTCGATGTCTCCCGGGACAAGCGCCATGGCGCCGGCCGCGACGAGCAGGATCGCCGCGATGATCGCGGGAACGAACGTGATCGCAAACGAGCCTGCGCCGGAGAACACACCGGTTCCGAGCCCGATCCCGTCGATCAGGACCGAGCCCACATAGACCAGGTAGAGCAGCACCATGAACGCCACCATCCGGCATGCGACCAGCCGCGCCTCCATGCCCGAGCGGCGCAGGGCCCAGGCGGTCAGCACCACTCCCCCGGCACCCGCTGTCGCGAATAGACGCGTCGCTGCCAGACCGGCCATCGTTATCAGATAGCTCTCACGCAACCCAAGGCGCTCCTGCTCGTGCTCGCGGACGAAGACCGCCCTGAACAGCACCACATAGCCCGCGAAGGAGAGGATCTCCAAGCAGACGCCGATCGCGATCCACCAGGTGTCGCCGCCCTCGAGCCTGTGGACCGTCTTGCCTGCACCTGCAAGCTTAGGCAGTACGAAGTACAGAAAGCCAATGGCCGAGAGCATGAAGAGGGCAAACGCGATCGCCCGCTTGCGCGTGAGCTCGGTCCGAGGCATCTCCTCGTCGTGGTGGGCAGCTCCACCGTGCACCGATGATCCTGGCCGGGCGGGTGCCAACTTCTGCCCCCCAACCATCCCATCGGCTCCTGCCCGTCGCTCAATCGCCTCCGCCATGTCGCTCAGTTCACGCTCCTGCACCCCTCGGATGCGCCCTCGCCTCCAGCGCCGAGACCGCGCGCGAGAGACGCCTGAACAGCGGTGCTGCGCCGGGACCGCTGCGACGAACCGCTGCCGTCAGTGCCGCCCCGGCGATCAGGTCGATCACATAGTGCTCGCCCAGATAGACAAGTGCGAAGCCGAGCGTGAGCGCATAACTCCAGCCGACAGCGCCCGCCAGCGGGCCCGTCTCGCCGAGCAGCATTGCCGCCATCAATGAAGTTGCGAAGTGCAGCGAGGGCATCGCAGCCAATGGATTGCCTCCAAGGACACTGTAGAGCGGCCCCCAGCGGTCTCGCCAGAAGAACTCCCCATACTCCGCCATCATTCGCCTCGTCTCCGCTCCCCCGGCCTGCTCTCGGCCCTCGACGCTAGCGGCATACCAGGGTGGAGCCGTGGGGGCGAGCCAGTAGAAGCATGCCCCCAGATCGAAGACCGCATAGCTCATCAATGCGGCTCTGGGAAAGCGGCTTGGGTGACGCCACAGGATGTAAGCGAGAGCGGTGTGAGGGCTCATGAACCACATCCAGTGCGTCCAGACGAGCACCCGATCGCGCACGTACCACTCTTGCTCGCTTGCCAGCGCCCGCTGGAGACGCAGCGTAGGCAGCTCTCCTAGGCCGAGTGCCCTGTCTATCGCGATCGGGTAGTCGACGTAGACGCGCGCCTCCTGAAGCTCAGGGTCATCGTGAGGTGCCTTGTAGGCCCCCACGTAGGCCCACATCTGCAGAGCGCACACAGCCACATCTCGTGTTCTGGAGCGAGGCATCGCAACGCTCAGCCCGAGCGGTGCGCCGAAGGCTGCGGCCTGAGCGATGATCGCCGGGCCCTTGAGGCGCCTGCGCACCAGGGGCGCCGCAACGCCCACAGCAACCATCGCCCACGCAGTAGCTCTGATGGCGCTGCCGGACCCCCGCACTAGGCGGTCAGTATAGGCGCGCGCTCGGAAGCTCTGGAGATATGCGCCGCGATGCGTAGTCCGCCGCCTCAGCGACGAGCACCCCCACGATCGGGCTCGCCGCATCGGCCTCCGGATGCCACTGAACACCGAGCACAAAGCGCTTGTCCGGCAGCTCGATCGCCTCGGGCAAACCGTCCATCGTCGAGTTGCCGGTGACCAGCAGCCCCTGACCGATGCGATCCACCCCCTGGTGGTGGTGGGACTTGGTTGCATGATGGGTCTCCCCTGCCGCCCGCGCGACGAGCGTTCCCTCCACCAGCTCGACATCGTGGTCAGCCCCGTCGAAGGTGCCAGCCACACGCAGATGCTCGTGATGGCCGAAACGCTCGGGGAGGTGTTGGAGCAGCGTCCCGCCCAAGGCAACGTTGATCATCTGCATGCCCCTGCAGATCCCCAGCACGGGCATGTCCCGCTCGATCGCCATCCTCACCAGCGCCGCTTCGAATGCATCGCGTTCGGGCACGACATCCTGGGTCTCCGGATGGGGCAACTCGCCGTAGGTTGCGGGATCTACGTCGGCACCGCCGGCGAGCATCAGGCCGTCGAGAATGTCGAGCAGTTCACCTGGATCGCGCTCCAGCGTGGCGTCTGGCGGAAGCATGAGGACCAACCCACCCGCTCTCTGGACCGCTTCCACATAGCTGCGCGAGAGCAGCACCGCCTCCTGGTCCCACATGCCCCAACTCGCCCGCTCCAGGGCCGTGCAGATACCGATCACGGGTCGCTTCATCGGCTAGACGCTAGCGCGCCGATCGATGCAATCGCCCCAACTCCAGCCGTGGGCCGTAGCATTCGGTCGTTCGAACCCAGCCGGAGGAGCTGAGCGCGTGAATCTGGCATCGACGAGAGGAAGAGCGATGACCGACGCCACCACCAACGCCACCACCACGAGCACGACTTTGCGAACCCGCGAGCTGGAGACCGTCAACCTTGCGATATCCGCCGACGGGGCCGCCACGGTGCAGCTGAACAGACCGCAGGCTCTCAATGCCTGGAACAGGCAGTTCGGAGAAGATCTGCTCGCGGCCCTGACCGAGGTCGCGGAGGATGAGGGGGTGCGCGCGGTGATGATCACCGGCGCCGGCAGGGCCTTCTCCTCGGGAGCCGATCTCAAGGACTTCGGCAGCGCCGAGCGCACGCCGGAGGGACGCCCCGATGTCTACCGTATGTTGACCGAGCGCTACCACCCGATCATCCACGCCGTCCGGGAGATGCCAAAGCCCGTCGTGGCAGCCGTCGGTGGCCCCGCCGCAGGCATCGGATGCTCGCTCGCCCTCTGCTGCGACCTGATCGTCGCCTCCGCAAGCGCCTACTTCCTGTTGGCCTTCGTGAACATAGGCCTCGTCGCTGACGGCGGCTCCTCGCTGCTGGTGCCCAGCAGGGTGGGGATGGCAAGAGCCGCTGAGATGGCGATGCTCGGCGAGCGGATCGGAGCCGAGCAGGCATTGGCATGGGGCCTGATCAATCGCGTGGTGCCTGACGAGCTCCTGCAAGATGAGACGAGCGCCCTGTTGAGACGGCTGGCGGGCGGCCCTACGCGCTCATATGCGGGCACCAAGCGCCAGCTCAACAACTGGCTCTACTCCCGCATGTCCGAGCAGCTCGAGATGGAGGCGCGCATCCAGGGCGAGCTGGCGGGAAGCGATGACTTCGTAGAGGGAGTCACGGCCTTCGGGCAGAAGCGCAAGGCACAGTTCAAAGGAGCCTGATCGGCGCCTCAGATACGCCTCCCGGGAACGCAAACGGTGACCTTGCCGCGTTTTCACGTTGGGCGTGAATAGAATCCCCGCCGCCTTGGGCCACCTGCTCCCCGCAACGCTCGCTTTCTTCACGCCCGAGCCGGGCGCCTCGCCCAACGCCGACTCGATCAACAGCCTCTACAAGATCGCGCTCTACGTCGCGCTCGTCGTCTTCGTGCTGGTCGAGGGGGCACTCGGTTATGCGCTCTACAGATTCCGCGCGCGCAAGGGCGCGGTGGCCGCTCAGATCCGGGGCAACACCACCTTGGAGCTCAGCTGGACCGCCGCTGCCGCCCTGATCCTGATCGTCCTGGCGGTCATCACCTTCATCAAGCTCGGCTCGATCGAGGATCGCAGAACTCCGGACCGGGCGGTGCCGCCCTGGTCGGCGAAACAGGCGAAGGGAAGCTCTATGCCAGCGCCGACAAGCGGCTGCCACCCAACGGCAAATCCCTGGAAATCACCGTCGTCGGGCGTCAGTACATCTGGCAGTACATCTATCCAGGCGCCGAAAATGCTGACGGTCTGGGGCTCCGTACTCGTACGAGGAATATGGTGGTGCCCACCAACACGACCGTCACGCTGAACATCGTCGACGACGTTGTGCACTCCTGGTGGATACCCGAACTCGGCGGCAAGTTCCAGGCGGTCCCGGGCTATCACAACTACACGTGGTTCAAGATCAGCAAGCCGGGGATCTACCGCGGCCAGTGCGCCATCCGTCGGGTCGCGGGCATGCGCGCATGATCGCGGCGGTCAAGGCCGTGCCTCCTGCGCAGTTCGAAGCCTGGCTCGCCAACCAGAAGAAGGAGCTCGCCGAAGCCGACGTAGATGCTGAGCATGCCCGCGAACAGCTGAATCGCCAGACCGGCGCCGAGACAGGTCGAGAACCCCTAAGGAGACTTGCAGCCATGGCCACCTATGTAGCCCCCGCCCCCCAAATCGTCGCCCACAGCGTGGAGCGTGAGGAGCAGGGCTGGACGAGCTGG
>CAVTGW010000002.1:0-688597 GCA_963734425.1 uncultured Solirubrobacterales bacterium | reverse complement strand
ATCGACCTTCGGGTTGCGCTGACTGCCTCCGAAGGTCTACATCGGGCAATCTACGCCGCTGGGCAAGCTGTGGACGCACATCGCCGCATCGAGCGCGGCGGAGGAGGAGGGCCTGGTCACCTCGACTCTGCGCGCTGCATCCCGGTTTCATCTTCGGCTCGTTGAACGCTGTCTGTGGTCTCCTGCGAGGGCTGAGTTCTCGGTCCAGCCGTCACCCAACGCTCGGCGACTGAGCCTGTAGGGGCGGCATGCGAATCGCGTTCGTCGGCGGCTCCTCGGCGTCGTCCAGCAAGCGGAAGGCCACTCGCCCATCGCCACTCGGGTAGGCGGCGACCTTAACCATCGGGTTGGGAACGATGAGCAGCGGCGGCCGCACGACAACTCGCATGTCGGGGAACGTCGCCACCGCGGTGCCGAGCGTGATCTTGTGTCCGAGGACGCTCGCGTTTACGTCGAACGAGATTGTCGGGTTGGAGAGCAGCGTTGCGCGGAGTGCGTCCGCCTGCTCCGGCTCGACCTCCCACTCGGCCATGCCGAGGCTGCTGTAACCGGTGCGATTGCGCACGGTCGCGGCAGCGTGCGCGAGGAGCTGGATCTCCAACACCGTGATCGGTGGGTCGTGCACAGGCAGCGACACACCGAGACGCTCCTCCAGGAACGCGACCTCCTCGTAGATCGCGAGCGCGCGCTCGACCTCCTCGCGCACGCCGGGACGCGTCCGGTCCGCCGGCCTGCCGATGCGCATGCCGTTGGACTCGAACAGCTCGGCGGTGAGAGCCACCTCGTCTGCGTTCAGGAACGCGGACCGGAACGTGAGGGCGGCGACGTTCTGCTGGGCGTCGCTGGTGAGGTCAAACAGCGGACGCAGGTGCATCTCCCCCCGATCAGGGCCGATGCTTTTGATCTCGAGCACAGGCATCGCGCCGTCCTTGTAGCCAACGTACGCGTACTCAAACCCGGGCGAGGGCGGGAACGGGTACATCGTGAACGGGTACTCGACCTGCTCGTGGTCGCGGCTCATTGTCAACTTCGCGTCGAAGCCCGGTCCGGGCATAAAAGTGAAGCGGATCAGGGACGTGGTCTCGTCGAGCGGCCCGGCGTCCTTCAGCACCACCGGCGTCTTGTTCCACACAGGTGCGATGCCGTCCTGGATGATGATCTCCTCTTGGCCGCGGCCGGCAGCTCGCAGTGCGTCCATCCGGGCGCGGTGACCGGACTCATCATCGCGAAAGCGCCAGCCGACGATCGGCTCATCCACTCCCTCGCGCGGCTCGATTAGGACATTCATCTGCGTTTGCTCACGCACAGCGCGGATTGAGATGAACGAGTCGCGCTGTGGCGTGATCGGCGGGGCCTCTCGCCCGTGACCCGAAGTGACCGCGTACTGGAAGTCGGGATCGTCGAGATCCCCGACCTGATCGAGGAGTCGGTCGATAGCGTTAGCGCTCGGCGCCTTCGGCTGCAGGGAGTCGAGCACGCTGCTCAGGCTCGCCGGCAGGCCACCGATCGGGACGTGCCGGTGCTTGTCCAGGAGCGCGCGCAGCGTGCTCAGCGACCACAGATTGACCGCCACGCCCTCGTGCCGCTGACGGAGTTTCTCATCGAACAACTTCATCTCGTTGCCGTTGAGATCCCTCGGGAACACGAAGGTGACGCGGGCAGGGTCGTACGCGAGCGCCGCGTCGAGCGACTCGACGCAGGCGACCCAGCGGATGCGTTTCCTGTAGTTCTTTGCCTGAAAGACGTGCCGGCCATGTTCGCTGTCGTCAAACACGAGTGTGTCCGCTCCGAGATCCGGCGGAATCGTCTTGACGGCCCCCGGATGCTCCGCGAACGCAAGGTCGAACACGAGCTGCTCGAACTCCTGCCACTCAAGTGCCGCGATTCGCTGCTCCGTCTCGCGGTTCAACGACACGGCCGACTGCCCGCTAGCCGCACTGCGTGTTCGCCGTCGATCGACATGCTGCTTAGGCTAGACGCCGGCACGGGCAGATCTACTCGGCTGTCTCGACTGGGTGCGCGTCATAGGACTGCGTGGCAGATATCCGCTGAAGCCGAAAGAGCCGTACAATTGCGCTCCACAGAACTATTACGCTCTATAGAAACGAGAGGATGAGATCCGTGGCTACTCCACCTACTGAAGAGATCCGCACGGCGCCCGACATCGGGACACCGGCTGGCCGGTATGCCGCGGTGCAAGCAATGACACTCGCGCAGCGTCTCTTGGCCCTCGACGACCTGTGGACGGCTTTCGCGGACTCCGCAGTTAACAGCGAGGATCGCTTGACCGTCGAGGAAGTTGGAGTAATCGAGCGGCTGGTTGGCGAAATCCGCGACGGCCTCTACCTGCTTGACGGTGCTGCGTACGAAGTCCGAACGATGCTCGCAGCTTCGGATGACGAGACAGTCGCCGAGGCGCTAGACGCGATCTCAGAGTCGTCTGGCGGGCCGTTCCAACTCCGTTCGTTGCTGACGTCGGCATTGCCCGACTACGAGCCAAGAAGCGCGGCGATTACGGCCTGTGATTACCTTCGCGAGAACTGGGGCGCGGAATCCGACCTGCTAGGTGAGAAGCTGGCGGCTGTCCAGAGCGGCGAGGCCCCGCCTGGAGACTGGCGTTTTCCATTCAAATGCGCGGCCTTCCTGATGGTCGTCGGTGCGGGAGTAGCCGCAACGATCATCACAGGCGGTGCGCCCGTTGCCGTGGGGCTGGCCGTGACCAACGGAGTCGGTGGCGGGGTCCTTGGGTGGACGAAGGCAGGATGTCCGGATGTACTGGGAGCTATTGGAGGAGGCCGTCGCTAATACGCAGTGACCTTCTCCTCCTTTGAGCGAAGCCGCGCGCTAGACGAACTGCACCTCAAGGCGACTGGCGGCCGCGGCGAGATTTTGTGTCAGGTAGTCCAGAAGCATGAGGGCTTGGAAGGCCTCAATATCGCTCGAATACCTAAAGTCCCTGTGAGCAACCTGATTGCGGATTCGACCAAAATAGCCGCTATAGAGCGACTGCACCGCGACCTGCTCGCCTGCGGTGATGTTTGGGTCGGCGAGCTTGCTCTCGGTTGAAAATGCCTTCGAGGCCAGCTTGGCGCCTACTAGCCTGACGTCGAGCTCGCTAAGAATGCGGATTGCGTCCTCAAGAAACACTGAGCCGTCCCGCAGTGCGGTCTCAAACTTGCCCTGGAGGAAGTGGGTGTCAACGTGCCGGTTGCAGAGCGCCGGATGCAGAGCAATTCCGTCGAGCGCGCGGCGTGCAAACGCGACTCGGGCCGCGTCCGGGAGATGCGCAGCGGCGACCTGCGCCCTTCCCGCCGCCGTGACCTGGCAGAACGTCTTACCCGAGCCTGGGTCGGGTCGGATGAGCGCCCGCGACTCCAGCAATGCATAGGCTTCCTCTAGCGAGTCCCGCGCCCGCTGACGCTGGGTCTGTAGCGCGGGGAAGGTTGCGGGCGCGCCCATGCCCGATGTGAGGTCACTGAACCACTCGGCGAGCCGGGAGAGGATGAAGTTCCGTCCGCGTTCACCCTCGTCGCAGTACAAAAGACCGGCGAGCAGCAAGTCGGCCTGCTGCTCTGGGTCGAGGTTCAGAAAATCGGTGGGGCAACCGGGCCAAGCCATGTCAGCCTAGGGGGTATCGTGATTCGGTCGACCTGCACGTCGACGCGGCTTGCTTGGTCATGTACTAGAACTCGTCTTCATCTTCGTTACCTACATCAACCTTAAATGACGAAGCTACCGTCACGGACCTGTGCGCGGCCAATCCTTCCAGCACAAGGTTCGTCAGACGGGCGCTCGCTGGTCCGCGTGAACCGATCCATCCGCCGCGAACCAGCGACACGAACAGGGTGTTGTCGATGTGTCGCCCGACCGTGTCGAAACTCAGCACTGTGCCTCCCTTTGGCCCCTTTGTCTGTGCTGATGTCGCGAGAACATCGTAGTAGCGCAATGGAAGATACATGCCGCTGACCAAGTCCCGTGGCGAGTAGTCGAGACTAACGATTGGCTTGCAGAACTTCAGGAAACAACAGCCTCTGTCCAGCCGAAAAGAGCCTGGCGTCTTGTCATCCTTAGCAGCTTTGATTGCGCGCATTCGCTCCAACTCGGCTGCAAGCTGCGCGTCAGGCCTGTATACCAACCGTGACCGGGTTTCTCCCTCTCGTCGCATCACCTTGTACTGCACGAGCACAAAGCTTCCGATTGTCTCGTTGATGTAAATCAGATCGGCACCTGTTGCCTTCTCGACCGGACCACGATTGACGTTGACGATCGTAAGCCGCTCGTCGTTCTTCGCAAACTGCACCACGCCCGACGGATGATCGACACGCGAGAAGTCGAGGAAGCGCGACCCGTCATAGCTGATCATCGTGTCCTCTGCGGCTCGCATATCGGCTAGCCGCTCGACGAATCGCGAAACACCGTCAGCACGACAGTCGTGGAGCTCATCTCGAGGAATATCCGCGATATCCAGCGCGAGGCGCACACTGTCAGCTTCGTGCGCAACGACCTGCAACGCATCACTACCCAGGTTGACCTTGGGAGACTTGGCGATACTCATCAGCTGTCGCAAGTCGCCCTGCGCACCAGGCCGTAGGACTGCGAGCGCCTTAATGACAGCGGCTGCGCTCTTGACAGTCAGCTCCCCTCCGCTCTCAGCCCGAGCGGCGAGAGTCGGGCCGAAGTTCTTCGGTACAGCATCGATTAGATCGTCGATAGATAGCGGGTCGACATCTGCCTTGTGCTTGTAGCGGAGCCGGTGCTTGCCGGTCGCTATCCGCTGGAAACTACGGGTTACCAAGCCGACGCCGATGACAGTGGCACCCCCTTCGTCGCGATCGAGCAGAAGTGCAGCCTGCTGCATTGCCCATCGTTTTGGGCGGGCCGCCACGACTGTTGTGAAAGTACCTCGCTCCTCGATGGCCTCCGACTGTTCGTCGTTATCGAGAGGGAGGAGTGCAAGCCCGAGCGACATTCGTCCTGGTGTCTAGCAGACGTATGCTCGTTTGAGCGCCTGGTCCCCATCCTGCACCGCTCGCGGCGCCTCAGCGGTTGGGGAGCGGCGTGTCTCGGCATGCTTGGGATTCGTCATCGACTTCCACGACGCGATTGAGCATCCAGTCGGCTGGCGCTTCGCTGGCCTGCGCAGCGTGGCGCTCGATGTGAGCGATGGCATCGCTAAAGAGCGGTAGCTGAGCATCGCGTGGGCGCTGTGGCAGGACGACGAGCCCCGTATGCAGCTCGGCGTTCGTGCAGAGCCCTACGAAGTCGGCGTGGTTGTTCGTGACGAACACGAACTCCTCGCTGACCGCGAGCGCCAGCAGCTCATCGTCTCGCATGCCGAGCTGCCCTCGGTCGCGCGTGCATGTCGCCACGTACCCGTGGGAGTGCGCGTGATCGACCAGCGCCGGCGTCAGGCACTCATCGATCCAGAACTTCACGCGCCTCGTGCGGTGCGACGCTTGGGCACGGGCCGGCTCGCAGCGGCGTCCCACGGGCGTACGGGACGACCGCGACGCGGGTTGGCGTGCGCCCACAGCACCGCGATCGGGTACGCCTCCTCTGGGACGTGCGGGTAGTCCTCGCGCAGTACCTCGTGTGTCTCGCCCATCTCGATCAGGCTCGCAATCGTTCGTACGGGCACGCGGGTTCCCGTGATGACTGGCTCGCCTCCCATCACGGCCGGATTGCGCTCCACGTAGCGGTCGCGCAGACGGGCGTAGGACTCGGCGCGCTCGATCGTCTGCGCGACGTCCTCGGTCATCGCCACGCGCAGGGCCTCGGACAGCGCCAGCTCAGAGCCGACAGCCTGCGACTGCGCTCCTGCCAGCCACCTGCGAAGGCTCCCCTTCGCCTTGGTCGGAAGCGCGACATCGATCTGGCGCAGCAAAACGAGCAGCGCGACTTCGTGCGCTGGGAGCAGCGGCTTGCCTTGCTTGCGCTTGGGCTTCACGACGCCCTGCTCGATCGCCTTGTCGATCGCGTTCAGCGGGACGCGACCGATCTCAGCGGCCTCGCGGCGGGTCAGTAGTACTGATGTGGATGCCATAGAAATCTATCCCCTAACATGCAGCACTTTATCACGGAGCCTCGGCGATACGTCGTCGAGGCTCCGAACGGCGGACGGCTACGTGGCGCCGGGAAGCCGCGCGATGAAGCGGTCGAGCCATGCGGGTGTTGCTTTCGAGAGCGCGTCGGCCGCTTCGACGATTGCGGTGGATGCCTGTAGCGATCCCAGCGGCACTGACTGATCGAAGACTTGTTCGAACTCGTTGCCCGTTGTCTCCTCCCAGCCGACGTCGAACATCGCCGCGATGCGCAAGGTTGAGGGCTCCAGCAGCTCCACCAAGCGACCGACGCGGAACACGAAGGGGTTGAAATCGGGGCCGGCGACGATCTTCGTAGCAGCGGCGTCCTGTAGGTGGATCTCGGGGGTGCCGGCTGCGTTGATCGATCCGAGTACGTTCGCGGTATAAGCATCGGGTTCTTCGACAGCCACGTCCGGCCACGCGCGGGTGAGCTCAGCCCACAACGGCTCAAGAAGTCGTGCTAGCTCGTCACGAGCATCGTAGGTTCGTTCCTTCTGACGCTCAACGGTGTCCCTCGCGGACGACTCGCGTCCGAGGAGCTGGCGTAGACGTGCCCCCTGCTCAGACAAGTCGAGGCGATCTGGTGGTGGCGGGGGCACTGCGAGCCATGATCGCAACTCCTCGGCGAAGGCTGTCATCGATACGCGTGCGCGTGGGTCAAACGTGGTGGCTGCCGCAAGCACGCGATCGAGATCGGCGTCACGGTGGTGCTGGACATAAGCATCGAGTCGGGTGGCCGGCTCGTCCTGCCGATGTGGGCCAGGTGGTGGCCAACGCTGGTCACAGGCCAGTACCCATAGCGTCTTGGCGAGCGACCAAACGTCCGCCGGGGCATAGTCCTGCGCGGTGGAAGCCAACACCTCGGGCGCCAGGAAATGCAGCGGGCCGACCTGGTGAGAGGTAGCCGTCAACTGAGCCCCATCGGGCAGGTGGACGAGGCCGAAGTCGGCGAGCAGCCATCGGCCCCCGTGGTACATGAGATTCCCTGGCTTGATGTCGCGGTGGGCGACAGCGTGCTCAGCGTGCAAGCGCGTCAGCGTCTCGGCATAGTTGGCTATCGCCTCGACCGTGAGCTCAAGTACCGCGCCGCTCAGGGCGTCGCGTACTGGGGTTGCTATCGGCATAGAAAGCCACGCGCGTTGACCGCGAGCAAGCTCGTCGGGAACGTCCGACGCGAGGATCGGGAGTACGCCCGGATCGTCGCGAAGCTTGTGATGAAACGCGACCTCTTGCCGGAAGCGTGCGTATGGCTCAGACTCGACTCTGCGAGAACGCAGAACCTTCAGCGCAACGGGGGCATCGTCATCGCGACGGGCCACCCAAACCTCGCAATTGCCACCCAAACCGAGGACCGACTCGACTGTGTAGTCGGCAACTCGATCGCCAGGTTTCAGGATTGGCGGCGGGGGCATTCAGCAGAATGTGGTCTGCGCAACCTGCGGCGCCTCGCTGGCTATCTGAGCAAAGTGGCGCGAGTCGCTCGTGAAGCCCATCGGGCCTGTCGGCTCAGGACCCGTCACGATTCCACGCGCATCATCCGGATGTGCGCCGACTAGTCGCTCATCGCGCGCTACGGGCTGACCGCGAGCGAGGAACGTTCTGGCGAGATGCAAGCCGGGACGACCTAGCTGCGCGCCAGTCTGCCAGTGACACCACTGCACCGCTACTACGCGGTACTGGACCAGATGTTCACCGCGCGGTCCGCCCCGAACGACCGCACGCCGAGGACGTCCGACCTCGCGGGCACACGCCTGAGCCCAGGCGAAGGCTGCCTCGGGCAGCTCGCTCTCTGCAGCTTCCGCCAGGCTTGAAAGCGTTGCCTCGGTCACCGCGACAACGATAGTTCGCTATACGGCTGCCGGTCGTGCGCCGCCGAGGCTCACGCCGGCTAATGATGAAGATCGCAACCGCTCGCAGCCCTCGACCGCCGAGCCTGCTGTTTTCGTCCTGGCGAAGCGCAAGCGGCGCCGACGAATCACAACTGATTCATGCGTCGGCTGCGCCCAGCATCTCGCCGTACTCTGCCTCAAGCTGCTCTCGCGCGTCGTGGGCGTGCCGGCGAGCTTCAAACAAGTGGACGTAGGTGTCCCAGGTCGTTGAGGTCTTTGTGTGCCCGAGTTGGCGGGAGACGAATTGCACGTCACGGCCTTGGGCGATCAGGATCGAGGCGAAGGTGTGTCGTAGGCAGTGGAACGTCACGTCTTCCAAGTTGGCGCTTTTGCGGGCGTCGTGGAAGAGGTCGCGCAGAGCGCCCCTGTAGGTCATTGGCCGACGCGGCACCGAACTCTGGAAGACGAAATCGGTGTCTGTGGAGAACTCTTCGGCGAGGCGCCGTCGGCGCAGCAGCTTTCCAAGGGTGTCCATCAGAACGATGTCGCGTTTTGCTGCCTTTGTCTTGAGGGGTACTCGCTTGCCTTGACGGCTGAGCTGGAATCGCACATGGATCACTCCCTCGGTGAAGTCGATGTCACCCCATTGGAGGGCGAGTACTTCCATCACTCTCATACCTGTGAATAGTGCGGTTGCGATGATCGGGAGGGCTGGCCCGGCGTGCTCAAGAAGCCTGTCCATCTCATCGCGGGAAAGAAACCGCTGGCGGGGTTCCCCAGCGCCTGGGCGCTCGCGGGGCAGCAGCTTGTCGGCAGGACTGGCGGCGATGATGTTGTGGCGCGCCGCGTAGCCGAAGACGCCTCTTACAGCCATCCAGCGTGCGCGGATTGTCCATGTCGATGCTTTGAGCTTCCGCTGCTTGCGATGCCACTCGACAAGATCGTCGGTCGTCATGGACCGGATGCGTCGATGTCCGTAGTGAGGGATGAGGTGCAGCATCACGCCGATTTTGTATGCCTCAAGGGTGCGCGGTCGCAGCTCGCCGATCTCGACAAGGCCTTCGATGTATTGCAGCCATGCGAGCGCTACCTCCTCGACCTTCTCTTTGCCGCCCGTTTCAGGGACGCCACCGGATCGGACTTCGACGGCCCAGGCGTCGCGCTCGCGGCGGGCCTCCATGAGGCCGACCTCGCCTATCGTCTTCCACTTCGCCTTGCGCGCGCCTGGCGATGTTGCGCAAGCGATGTACGTCTTGTCGCTTCGGTAGAGGCCTCGCTCTATGCGTATCCGCTCTCTAGCCGCCATCAGTTCGCCTGTCTCAGCGGCGTGTGCGTGCGGAGAGGCCGAGCAGCGCGGCGTCCAGCTCTTGACGGTGGTAGATCTTTCTCTTGCCGCCGTGCGCGGTGAACGTTCCGTCGGCGCTCAACTTGCGAAACGTGCCTGCGGGCACTCTCGCGTACTCGACGGCTTCCTCGAAGGTCATCCACGGCGAACCCTCATGCAGGGCTGCGAGCTGGTTGGCGATCTGCTCGGCAAGCCGTGAAGCGAGCCCGTGCGCCAGGGCATCGAGGAAGGCATCGGGGATCTCGATCGGGCGTGCGTCATCGTCTTCGATCAGACCAGACCCGGGCGGTGATCTCAAGGGTCTGGCAGGAGAGCGCGGCCGGGTAGCTTGATTGCAGGGCCGGCGGCCTTCCTTGGCCTGGCCAATCTGGCGTGCCGAGGCCATTTTCAAGGGTCCTTCGGTGGTTGAAGGCTCATGCTGCGGGCGTGTTGGGCTTGCGGAAGACGAGCACGTCCTCGTGCGCTACGACGTGGGCGCGTTCGCCTCGTGCTCGCATCCGGCGGGCGTGCAGCGTTTGCCAGAACGACGGGCGCATCACGATCTCGCTGTCGCGGACAGTGGCGAGCAGGCCGATGATGCGCTGCCAATAGTTCAGACCCGAGGTTCTCGCAGAGCGTGATCGTGTCGCCGCTCAGGTTGTGCAACGTCCCGCCGGAGCGCATGTCCTTGGTCACGAGCACAAGGAACCCGCCGGGCTTCAGCACGGTCGCGCACGCTTCGTACACCTCCGCCATAGCGGCGATGTAGGCGCGCCCTCGAGCGTGTCCGAGGTTGGTCTTGTCGGTGCTGTAGTTGCTGGTGTCCTCGCGGCGGATCGGCCCGACGCCGCTGACGAGGTTCGCGGTGGATACGTCCGCGACCTCGCAGGCGTAGGGCGGCGAGGTGAGGATCAGATCGACGCGGCCGAATGCCGGCGGATGGGTGGCGAGGAGTCGGGGGAGATGGCGTGCGTCGCCTTCGATGACCTGCGCGGACGAGCGCGCACCCTGGTGTTGGGCGTGCTCGATGTTCGCGCGAGCGAGTGTTGCCCATCTGGGCTCTAGCTCGGTCCCGACTGCTCGGCGGCCGGCGTGGATCGACTCCACGAGTGTTGTGCCGATCCCGCACATCGGGTCGAGGACGAGGTCGCCGGGGTCGCTGTATGCCTCGATCGCTCGGCGGGCGAGCCCTGGGAGCATCTTGCCGGGGTGGCGGTTCGATGCGGGGAGGTAGCGGCCGTGGCGCTGCCATTGGCTCGTGGTCTGTGCGCAAGGCCAGACGGCAAGCGGCAGGTCGGCGGTGCGATAGGGCGCGCGGGTTCTTACCCGAGTTCGGCGTCGCGGGTGTTGCGGTGTCGCGGGGCAGCCCTGATCTCGCGTGCGGCGGGTTTGCAGTGCGGGTGTGGTCGGTTCTATGCGGGGACATCGTGTTCACCTTTCGGTTGGTGCTGGTGGGTGTTGCCGAGCCAGTCCTGATAGGTCTCGGGCTGCTCAGCGGAGATGAAGACCGGCGCGAACGGGCCGTGTGAGATGAGGTCCGCGAGGGTCACGAAGGACACCGGGACCGTCCCGAAGCGGTCGCGGTCAGGGTCGGAGCGGTGCAGTGCGATCACACGCTGGATGCGTCGGCGCGCGGCCGTTGGCGTCTGGTCGGCCAGAACGATGAGGACCGCCGGGAAGACGCGGTAGTAGGCACGCCACAGCGGCCCATCGGGGGCATCTTGGGGTGCCGGCTTTGGGGTGTAGTGGCGTAGCTGCGCGTAGCGGGCGAGCTTGGCGGCGAGCTGCTCGGGCGGGATCGTTCCTCGGTCGAGCTCGATGAACCGTTGGTGCAGGATCAGCGATTCGTCAGGTGTTCCTTGCAGGTATGAGAGGAGCGCGTCTGCGATCACGAGCTGCGCCGGGCGCCGCCCACGCGCGGGCGTGATCGGGTGGGCGATCTCGTGACGCCAGGAGAGTGGGCCGCAGTCATCGCCCGTGCGTTTGCGTGCGGCGTTGACGAACGCGATCCCGGTGTCGTTGACCGCGAGGGTGTGCTTGCGCAGCGGGCCGGACGCCTCGGCTGGCGTGGTTAGGTGTCGTCGGGGCTCAGCGAGCGCGCCGGCCGCGCTGAGGATGTCGGCGCCACGACTGCTCAGAAACCAGAGCCCGACACCATGAGGCCCGGTCGCTCGCTCAGCGAGCCCGCGTTCACCAAGCCCGACGAGAACCCGCTGCGTCCAGCGCAGCAGCGTGTCGGGTGTGTGCAGCGCGTGTACCTGTCGTGCAGTCAGTAGCCGGTGCTGGTGCAGGCTTTCGAGCACCTCGACCCCGACGGCTGGCAGCGTCCCGCGCTTGGCGGTAGGCCGGCTCATTGCATGTCCTCCCGTTCGGGGAGCCTCGGCATCGCCGCGCGCTCCGGCATCGTGACCTGAGCGGCTCTGGTGTCGGTCTTGCTGGTGAGGTGCGCGCGTATGCGTTCGTCGAGTGTGTCCAGCGCCCGGATCGTCTCTTGCGCGTTGGCGCGGCCGGATGCTTGGTCGATCGTGGGTTGTATGTGTGGGACTTGCTCGGGGTGGTGGGCGCCTGCGAACAGGTCGGTGACGGCAAGGTTCTGGAACTGGAACGGGCGGGTCAGCTCGCCGTGGTGGGTGGCCTGCGCGATGAATGTCCAGCGGGGTAGTCCGGTGATCGCGTTGGCTGGCGGGTCTGACGCCCACTCGCGGGCGATGAGCGCGGCGGCGTGCGCGTTCAGCGCGGTCGCGATCAGGTGCGAGCGGTTGGTCGTCAGCGCGTTCAGCGTCGCGCTGGTCAATCGCTCCGGGTTCTGGTTCAGCAGGGTCGCGCGGATCCCGTACTTCGCGGTCTGCTCCAAAAGTGCGGCGAGGTTCCCCGACGATGCGCCGTCGTAGGTCTGGACCTCGTCGAGGAACACGTAGAACTCGCGGCGCCGGTCGGGCGGGATGTGCGCGCGGCCCTTCGCGGCGTGCAGCAGGTCGAACACCAATAGGTTCGCCAAGAGACGGTCGCGGGCGCCTCCGGCGCCGGGGCACGCGAGCACGATCCGCCCGTCGTTCATCGCCTTGGCGATGTCGTAGGTCGTGTGCTGGGAGCCGAGCAGCGCGGCGAGCTGGGTGGAGGAGCGCAGCCGGTCGATCAGGTTCGTGACCGGCGTAATCGCCTCCTCGGCCATCCTCGGGAACCGCTCGCTGAAAAACTGGCGGCGCGGCACCGACAGGTACGGCAGGATCGCCTCTAGCCACTCCGGGTTGCCGAGCAGCGTCGGTATCTGAAAGATCGTCGGCTGAACGTCGGCGGGAAGGGCGGTCGATAGCTCGATCAGCGCGGCCGTCGCCTGGGTCGTGAGGGTGAGCGCGCGGTTGTTTCGCTCGCCCCACTGGAGCGCGGAGGCGAACGAGTCAACGATCGCCTCGACCCGCCGCTCCCTGCCGTCATCGGAGAGGCCACGCGCGGCGAGGAGATTCCATCCGGGCTGCCCCTCGCGCGAGCGGGTGCCGACAAGGTCAAGCTCGATAATCCGGTTGGCTAGCTCGGGCTCGGTGAGGCAGCTCTTGATTCGCCGGATTGCGTCCTCGTGCGGGTCGAGAAACATGCCGCCATGCCCCGAGCGCACGAGGCTCAAGAATTGGGTGATCGCGAGCTCGGTCTTCCCCCACCGGCTACGGCCGGCGGTGTAGGTAAAGAACGTGTCTGCGAGCCGCAGCCCGACGATCCGCTGACCCTGCTCGCCGCTCACGCGACCGAGCGGGAGCACGTCGCGCTGCCCGGTGTACTCGGGCAGGTTGCGTGGTGGTGGGTAGACCGCGGCGCCGAGGCGCAGCACGTCCGGCGCGGCGCAGTTGATCGTCGGCGGCTTCAAGAACCCCGCGACCTCACGGGCACTCACGACATCCTGGCGTGCGGGGCGGAACAGGCCGGTGTCGATCCTCCGGTCAAACCACGAGCGCCGACCGGGCAAGTCGGAGCCGAGGAACGCGAGGCCGAGCAGACGAACGCCGACGACACGGAACGAGTTGGCGGCGGCCCAGGCGTCAAAGCAGCCGAGCAGTCCTTGCAGCCGTTCGGCGGCCATGCCCTTCACCGGGGCATGGCAGCGCACGAGCACCTGCATGTGAAACAGCGGCTCGTTCTGCAACACCTTCGCGGCGATCTGCTCACGCTGCGCACGCTGCTCCACAACATCCGCCGCCGGCTGACGACCAACCTGCCGGCCACCACCAGCCAGTACATCGAGCACCCCGCCGCCCGTGTAGGGGACGGTCGGGTTGTCACGGCGAGCCTGTCTGAGGAGCCGGCGCCGCAGCCTTCGCCGTGCCCCGGCAGTGCAGGGCAGAAGATCGACCGCGACTTCAGCGCGCTCACACGAAGGGTCAAGGCTGGCGAGCACGCGTGCGAAGCTCTGGAGCGGGTCGGGGTCGAGCGCAAGGTGCGCAAGCGGCTCGCTACTTGATTGCGCAAGGCGAAGCTCGGCGCGCATCACACACACGCCCTCCCTCAGCGCTGGCTCCGGGTCGGCGCGGCGAACCTGTACCCGGTCGTAGTTGCTGAGCGCCGAGCGGATCGCGGGCAGCGCGCGCTCTGGCACCACCAGCGAGTAGCGCATCGCTCCCTCGCTGCCGTCGAGCAGCACCCGCACGGCGCTCGCGCGGGGGTCAAGCCAGCCGCCGACGAGCCGCCGGACACGCGAAAGCTGCGCCGCGCAGCGAAGCACACCGTCAAGCGACGGCGCGAACGAGTCGGGGGCAAGCACGACGAGCCGCACACGCCGGGAAAGCGCACGACGAGTCACGACGACACGACACGTGAGCGCCGCTAGCAACACCAGCGATCACCGGCACGGCCGCATACGCGATGAGCGCTTCGCCGTGTTGAGCGACCCATGCGGGCAGCACACGGTCACGCAACAGCGCGAGCGCCACCAGCACCCCAACGACAGCCACTAGCGGCCGAGCGTCCTGTGAAGGGCGGCGAGTCACAGGGAGTTACCAGTACAGATAGAGATGTCGAAAAACGCGAAGCCGCGCAATCCCGCACCACCAAGCCAGAAACCAGCGATCCGCACGCCGCGATGGGTGGATCGCAGCGCGTACCACAGCGCGTACCGCAGGGTGTCCGCAGAACGAACCCTCATCCTGCTTGCCTTCCGTCACTCGACGGCCGGGGTGGCTGGGCGTACCCGTAGACAGGCGCGGACTCGCCAACGGGGTGGGCTGGCTGGAATGGGCCGACGCGGGTTACGTGCCCGGCGTAGTTGCCCTCGACGGTGACGATCTGCCCGTTGGGGAGGACCTGCGCGACGATCCCGACATGCGCGCTTTCGCTCGGCCCGGTGCCATAGAAGATCGCGTCGCCAGGCGCGGGTGTCGCAGTCGGTGGGAGCACCCGGCCGCCGTGTTCCTTGGCCCAGGTGTAGAGCGAGCCGGAGTAGCCGTAGGCGGCGGTCGGAGCCGGGTAGCGGCACCCCGGCGTGCTGCCATACCCAGGCGGCGAACAGGCTGCACCACTCCTCGCACGGCCCATAGATCGTGCAATTGGAGCCGGGCGGCGTTTCACCTTGGCCGACTTGGCTTTCGGCGACCTTGACGATCTGCGAGCGCGCCCCGGCTTCGGGGGTGAACACGCTCGCTTCGCACCCGCCGGTCGAGACGGGTTGCGCCAAGCGTTGGGCTGCTCGCGGCGGGCGCTCCGTTCCCGGTGAACCCGTACTGGACCGCGCGGGCCATCACCTCGTCGGCGTAGGCGACGGTCGGTCTCCGCACGCGCCGTAGTAGTGGCACGCCGCCTGGCGGTATTCGGTGTAGGTGCCGCCGGTCGGCGGGGCGCCCATGTCTTCGCGCAGGATTCGTGCGGCGGTGTAGATCGCGTCCGCCGGATCGTTGATCGTCAGGGGCGTGGCCGGGGTCGGCGTTGACGGCGTAGCGTTCCCACAAGGTCGGGCCGGCACCGGGGCTGCATGGGCTCCCGCGGACGTAGGCGATCTGCATCGGCCCGGCGCACCCGCTGCTGTTGGTGCCGGCGCACTCCGCCGTTGTTGCACTCCTGCGCGCCGATCGACGCGAGAAAGCTCCAGTCGATGTCGAACGTGCTGCCGGCTTGCTCGTACAGCCGTAGTCGTTCGGGCGGGATGCTCTGCAGCGCGTAGGCCGAGGGTGTCGGGCCGGTGACGGTGCTGGCGGGTTCGCTGCGCTGGGCTGGCAGCCGGTGAAGCTCGCGCCGAGCACCGCGACGGCGAGCCCGAAGATCGCGACGACCACGAGCGCCCGTGACGCCGAGGCCTCCGGCCAGCCAGAGCCACAGTGCGGTTCGGTCGCGCTGCTCGTCCATCAGTCCTGCTCCACTCCGGTGACGAGCAGCCGCCGGTCCTGGGACGCGAGGGTCAGTCCGACCGTGTAGTCGATGAGCCCGCCGTCGTTAACGACGGCGCTCACCCCGAGCTGACCGGAGAGGTGCCGGTGTCGCGTGCAGTTCGAGGACGCGCGGCCGGCTCGGCGCGCATAGCCGGGTGGCACGCGCGGCGGGTGAGCGCGAAGCGAGACGATCAGCGAGCGAGTCGCGTCAGTGATCCGGCTGGCCGGGGCACTGCCCGTAGGTGTAGGCGAGGTAGCCCGCGAGGAACGCACGACTCGACGGCTGCCGCTTCCGGCGAGGGACGGCCGGCTGAGGACGTTTCCGGTGCGGGCGGACTCGATCGCGTAGTCGCGGTCGTGGTGGTGCTCGCCGCACGCGCGGTGGCGGCGGGTGCGGCCGGGCGTGTGAGCGCGAGCAGCACCGTCGCGGCGATCAGTACGGCGGCGGTCGCCGCGAGCGCCGCGTGTCGCTCTTGCTCGGCGATCGGCCGGTCGCGCAGCGCTGTGAGCCAGCCGGTCATCGCCACTCACCCGTCGTGATCCCGAGGAACATCCGGCCGCAGCGATCAGCGATCTTGCTGGGCGCCGACGCCGTGGTGGTAGAAGGGATCGAGAACCAGGCAGCGGCCGTCGGGACGGTCGTGCCGTGCACGACGCTCGTCTGCCGCCACGCGGGGTGCGGGTGTAGGGGGCGCCGCACACCCGGCACGACGTCCTCGAGGAGCCCGCCAGGATGCACAGACGCATCAGCTCCCGGCGGTGCTCGGGGCTCCACGCGCAGCCGTGCCGCCGGCCCGTCGCGCACGCGAACGCTGTGCGTGTGCGTGGCGCGAGGAACAGTTCAGCCGCGTGGGTGTTGTAGTAGTAGCGGGGCTGCTTGACGAACAGGTGAAGGCGAGCGCGCCCTGCCGGGTCAACACGCAGCGGTGTCGCCCAATCCACCCGGCGTGGCATCCACCCGCGCTGCGTAAGCGCATCGGGGAGATACTTGTCGGCGCAGAGCAGCCAGAGGGTGCCGTCCTCGCGCAGCACGCGATGCAACTCGGTGAACAGCGCGGCGGGCGCTCGGTCGAGATCGCGTGCGGCTGGGGCTCGTGACGATCGTTTGCGCCCATCCGGTCGGCAGCTCGCGCAGCAGCCCGGCAGGGGAGTTGGTTGTTTCGATGCGAGAGCTCATGCGGGCTCCTCCTCTGGGGTCTCTGCTGGACCGGGGTCGGGGTCAGAAGTCGATGGCGAGGAGCCACCCATGTCGCCGAGGAGCACGTTCGATTCGTTGCGTCTCGGGTTTGGCGCCGCCGCCTGCGGCGTCGCCTCGCCATTTGGGTGAGGCGGGTGGCGTAGTAGAGGGTCTGGAGCTTGTCGGTCGCCCTCTTGCGCCGCGCCGGGGCCGGCGGTCGCGGCGAGCAGGTCTCTGGTCAGCCGGTCGCGCTGGATGAAGACGGTCCACAGGAACGCGGCTTGCAGCACGAACGCGAGCAGCCATCCGAGGTTCGAGGTGGCGTCGTCCAGCGCTTGGCAGACCGCGAGGACGATCGCGAGGATCAGGCTGTAGATGACCTTCCGTGCGAGGTAGCCGGCGAGCTTCGCAAGCCACGAGCGAAAGAAGTCGTGGCCGCGTCCGGGGAACACCGCGAGCAGCAGCGCGACCGGCGCCAAGCACAGCAGCGTCAACAGCAGGATTTGCGGCGAGGATCACCCCGAGCGCGAGCGCACCCAGCAGCAGGAACGCGCCGATCTCCCCGGCGAGAATGACGATCGAGAGCAACAGCCGCTGGTACTGGCCGCCCTTGCCCATCGCTTCGGCGGCGGGCTCATCAGCCTTGCCGAGCGGGTAGCCGCCGTTGCCCTTCGCGGGGTCCGAGCTCGGGAGGTCTTCGGTCGTCGCCGTGTTCGAGCGCTTCGTGCTCTGAGTTGCGGCCCGGTGACTGGTAGGGGTAGGCGAGAAAGTGCGGCGCGTACTTGTTGCGGTTGTTGATGCACGTCTTGCCTTCCGCGTGGACTTCCACGCCGCTTTCGAGCTGCGCAGCGAGCCGGCTGTCCTGCGCCGGGTTGCTGCTCAAAGGACGCACCGCGACTGAATGGGTCTTCCCGCCGCTTGTGGTGGTGCAGTGCTCGATCCCGCCGAACTCAAGGACGGTCCACGGGTTCAGCACGAGCAGTTCAAAGAGCTGGTCGCTCGCCTGGCTCTTGGCCTGCTGTTCGTTGGAGATGCTGCCCTCGTTGTCAGCGACAGCAGCGCCGTGGAGAGCTGGTTCGAGAGCTTGCTCGCCGGGGCGATCGTGCGTGCGGGCTGCGTGACAATCCCGATCGCCAGCACGCAATACAAGCAGCGAGACGGCGAGTGCGCCGGCTGTCTCGGTGTAGCGGCGCTGCACCAGCGCCTTCCACATCGCCCAGCACCCCGCGAGCACGATCGCCGCGACCAGCCACGGAGCGCCGAACGTGTTGGCGTACAGGTTGTGGATCGCGCTGCGATACCGGGGTGAGCGCACCGGAGCCGGGGCTGCCGTTCCCGTTAACCAAATCCAGGTTGAACGCGAACCCGAACAGGGTGATCACGCCGTCAGCGAGCAACGAGGTGATCACCCAGAGGATCTGCGCGAAGAAAGTACGCGATCATCGGCGCGACACCCGAGACGTCCACGCCGCTCGTCAGCCCGACGCTGATCGCGGAGAAATACTGGTCGAGCTGATAGTTGGCGATCGGGTAGCGCCCGAAAATCCCGCCGCCCGTCACCTGCGGCGCCGGTCCGATATTGCTGTACACATCACCGGCGGAAGCCGGGGCGGCATCAGCAGCAGCGCGAGCGCAAGCGCCGCCAAGAGGTGAGCACGACTCGTCGGCGTGTGACCGAGCGGAGCGCGCGGTGGATGGTGGTCTTCATGTGGCGCTCCTGGGCTGGTCGGGGGTGGTCTGGAACGCTTGGAGGAGATGCGGGTAGACGAGGTCGACCTGCACTTCGCCGACCCGTCCGCTCAGGTCGCGCATCAGGCAGCGGCCCGCCCGCAGTTCCCGCACGAGCGCGATGAGGTCGCGAGTCGGGTCGAGGCCGATGAACCGCAGCGCTGCGCGGGCGGCGTCGTCGGAGTCCTGGCCGAAGACGAACACGACACCGATCAGGTCCGAGAGGTCCCCGAGATCACCAATCCGGTGAGTCCCCAACAGCAGCGTCGCGTTGAACGCGCGGCCCAAGCGGACGAGCCGGTTGATTACCTGCCGCCCCTGCGGGGAGGCCAAGCAGGAACCAGATCTCGTCAAGGCCGACGACCTTGTGCCGCGAGCGGTCCCCCGAGATCAACTGCAGCGCATACGCCGCGACCAGTGAAAGCGTCGCGACGGAGACGCGCTCCGCGCGTGTGTATGTGTCGCTCGCGGCTGAGGGTTCGGGGAGCGAGAGGCCGGGCATGCGGATCGTCGTAACCGGCTTGACCGCCTGCACCTCCGTGCTCTCACCCGCGCCGAACCCCAGGCGCGCGAGGCCGAAGTCGCGGATCACCTCCAACGCCTCCCCGGCGTCCCGTCCGCCGGCACGGTCGCTAGCGAGCAGCAGCTCGACGACGCGCGAGAGGCTGCGCGATCCCTCGCGCACGGTGTCCTTCACCGCGAGCGATACGGCGTTCTCCCACTGTCCGGCGCTGCCGGGCAGCAGCTCAAGCAGATAGGAGCAGGCCAGTTCCTCGCGCAAGTCGGGGAGGCCGATCGCGAGCGGGTCGAGCTTGCCCTGCTGCGCGGGGTCGCCCGACAGCTCAAGCACCTCAACCCGCCCATCCAGCTCAGCGAGCTTGTGCAACCCGTGGTCGGGCTTCGGGTCGAAGTCCACCACCAGCGACCCCCTGCGCTCGGCCGCGTACTCGATCGTCTGCGCCGCAACCGTCTTGCCCGACCCCAAGCGTCCCGATCAACAGGACCGCCGAGGCTCGGGACTCTCTCGGTGCCTGTGTCGGGTCGAACCGCACCGGCAACGGCGCGCCCTTCGGCGTGTACCCGAGATACGGGCCGCGACCGGAGCCGACCGTCGCGTGTGGCGGTGGCGACCATGCCACCGAACTGCTCGACCGTGAGCTGCTGCGTGTAGTCGCGCATCACAGCCACCCGTCAGCCCTTGGTAGATGCTCAAAGAACATCTCCCGCTGAAGGCCCACGGGCCGGTGCAGAGTGATGTCGCCGTACTGCTCTTTCAGCGCAGCGACCCGCGCTCAAGCTCCTCCTCGCTCGATGCGCCGACGGCGAGGCCGATCGAGGCGTACAAGCATCGGCGGGTGCCCGCCGGCCTGTAGCTGCGCCTCGATACTCGCGCGCCAGCACGCGGTCCTCACCGGCGAGCAGACTCGGGCCGTGCGCCGCGCCCTGTACCTGCTCGTGGTAGGCGTGCTCCACGTCCGCGATCCGCTTGCGAACCTGCGCGAGCGCCTGCCTGTTACCAAGCCACCGCGCGTGCACGACCGCGTCCACCGGGAACCCGACAGCCTCCAAGCGGCGCGAACAACACCTCCGCTGTGGAGCCGGGGAACTCGGGTGCGTCGGCGAGCGCACCGACTGCGAGCAACGCCTGGAAACACCGGCCCTGCTCACCGTCCACGACGAGCGTCTGTTGCTGCTCGGTGATCGCGGCGTTCGCGCACCTGGCGAGGTCGTGCCCGAGCGGCTGAAACCCAACGCCGTCCTGTGTCTGGACGATGAGCGCGTCCGGCTGCCAGTGCCGGTCAAGCTCGGGCTCGCCAAGCCCACGGCACGCCGAGCGACGCAACAACCATTGAAGCTCCTGGATGCTGGCGCGGCGCGCGGGGATGACGCCGTTCAGCCGCTCGAAGATGCGCTGCTCGCGCGTAGCGAGTTCCGAGAGTTCCCCGGCTGAGATCGGGGACTCGGCGCCGATGCCGGCCAGCTCCTCCACCCGGCGACGCACACGATCAACGCCACGCACCAGCCCGGTGCCGACCCCGACACGGGTGCCGGCGGCGAGCGACACCGCGAGGTAGCACTCGGGGATGTGCGAGCCGAGCTGACGCAGCCGCTCCCTGTGACCCTCCAAGAACGCCTGCCACGCCTTCGCGTCTTGGTGGCGATCGTCGAGTAGGCCGGCGGTGTGCTGGACGTAGCGGTCGGCGGGGTAGGCGCGGTTGACGCGCCACAAGCTGAAGTCGGCTGCGATCGTGTGCGCGAGGCGCTGTAGGCGGCTCTGTAGCGCCCACTTCTCACCCGTCGGGAGATACGGGTACGAGGTCATCCCGAGCCGGTAGAGGCCGGCGGCCTCACCGCCACGACCCAAAAGGACGTTGCCGTGCGCGTACCGCAGTGGGAAGCTCACGGCCGGACCTCCACGACCTGCCCGTCGGCGAGCTCGATCACTTCCGCGCGGCGCTCACCCGCGCGCATCCGGTGTCCCTCAGCCGGGCGGACCACGAGCCGCCCCCTGCTGGGGATCGCGACGACCGGGCGGCCGAACACGAGCCGGGCCGGGCCTTGCACGCGGCCGTGGTGAAGCACCGGGGAGCGCTCGTCCGGGGCGACCCATACCTGCGGCGCCCACACATGCACCACGCCCTCCACCGGGATCGGCCGCTCAAGCGAACGGCGCGCGGGACGCAACCGCACCGACACCCACGAGGTCAGATAGCGGTGAGCTGGCCGTCCGTCTGGGGACGCCTGCCCCGCGAGCACGGCGACCGCTCCCGGTACGACGATCAGCCGCAGCGGCCATGCAAGCCATCCCAGCACCACCCCGGCAAGCAGCACACCGAGGAACCCCACGGCTCCCGCGAGGGCCGCTCCCTTGACGCCGTGTGAGCTTGCGCCGAGCAGGGCGCCGATCGCGCCGAGCACCACTGCGAACAAGATCGAGCGCTGAGCCAGGACGAGGATCAGCACGAGCGCGCCGAACGCCCAGCCAAGCGACTCAAGCGGCACACCGCCGGGGACGGGCAGCCGTCGCCCGTCGATCTGGTAGATACGCCGGTCGGGCCGGAAGATCCGCTGGTAGGAGCGGATCGGGTGTGAGGTGTCACTCATCGCCGCAAGCCCTCAGCCGAATATCTGTTTGCCGATGCCTTCGGCCGCCTTCGCGATCTCAGACGGTGCGAACACCATCCACGCGACCACGATCGCCGCGAACAAGAACACCGCAAGCTCGGTGTAACGGCGGTTTAGGAGAAACACCAAGCTGATGACGGCGACGATCCCGCCGTACAAATCGCTCGCGTAACCCTTCAACAGGTTGGCGACGTTCTGGCCGACGTTGTTCCCCGACCCGAACGCATCCGCCGGGAACAACACCAGCACCCACACCACCAGCCAACACACAATCCCTACGGGCCGCTTCCGTGACATGCCGATCACTTCCCTTCCGTGTTAGACGGCACGGTGCTAGCGGGCTGTGTGACAGTCACACCAACCCCGCGCGTTGTTGTCACCACACCAGGGTCGCTACTGAAATAGGAGGCGATGCCGCGCACAAGCAGCAACAGCACACAACCCCACAACAGCAAACGACCCACGAAACGAGCCAGCCGATTCACACCTATCTGCGACCCGCTTTGCTGCGAATTGGTGTTACGGAAAATGCTCATGCGGCGAAGGTACGCGCCGCCCTGGCCGAACACCACAACTGTGTGCTTACGCAAGTACGCAAGTACGCAACCACATAGTTGCGAACCAGACATCACAGGGGCATACGTGCCACGACGCCCCAGTCGCGGGCTCGGAAGACGGCTATACGGGCTGGCTCATCGAGCCGGCCCGGATGACGCGCACGGAGGGCCTTGATCGCCCCCGACTGTCAGTTGGTGCCCTCAATGCCGGCTATGCCGGCTAGCTCCTCGACGTAGCCGGTGACGCTAGCGGTGGCCTGCTCGATCAACCGGCACGCCGAGTAGTCAGCCAACGAGTACCAGACTTTGTTCGCGTCTTTGCGCCGCGTGACGATCCCCGACTGATACAAGATGGTGAGGTGCTTCGACACGTTCTGATGAGTAGTCACCAGCTCGTCGGTCAGCTCCTGGACCGTGGCCTCGTGCCGCTCAAGGATCGTCAACAGACGTATCCGGGTCGGCTCAGAGATGGCTTGTAGACGACGGGTCACAAGGTCCAAAAACGGCTCAGATAGGTGGTTTGGACTCATGCCTGCCTCACTCTCAGTGGGCAGCCGAATGCGCGGCACGACGCCACGGGTGTCCCCTCGAAGGCAGGAAATGACCCTACGCTGATCGTCAGGACAACCGGGGCTCCGACCAACTCACACTCAGCCAGCCCCATTATCGACCTAGATAAGCGAACTGTTCCGTATTACCGACCGGCAGTGCAGAATGGGGACGCACAATTCCGACGCTTCCGTCACGAGTGGGACGTTCAGCCCCACTACTCGGCGGCCCAACGACCGTCTGAGACGAATCTACGGCAGCAGGACTCGGCGCCACCACAGCTCGGTGGCGGACGGGGGTCCGTCTCCTCGCACGTTTCGACCGTAGATGGTGATGATGCCGCTCGGAGGGGTGCTGCGCGTAGTGACCCGAGGGCTGCTCGGTGGCGTGGAGGGCGAACTTGCCGGCCAAGATCACTACCAGCACGGCGACGGCATACGCAGAGAATCGCATCGCGCGCCGGCCTGGCAAGCGTAGTGACACGCCATCGGCAGGCACCGTCAGCGGATCAGTGGTCGCCTCTACGCCAGGCAGCGGGGCAAGTGGAACATCGTCGTCAAAAAGCTCGCTCTCACAAAACAGGTCCATACCGGTTAATGCGAGCACGGCCGTCGGAGAGACAACGAATGCGCGAGCCGTGGGTTAAACACTACACCCACCGTGGATGCCGGTGGGCGTAAGTGTGTATCCGGGCCGCGCGCCAGCGCGGCTGGCAAGCACCGTCAGTGCTGAACGGTCACACGTACCGGCTTGCTATGACTGCTCATGTACGGGTATGCACCGTTCGGGACGGTCACGGCTCTGAAGAGATATGACGCGCCCGCGCCGAGTGAGAACACATACTTGTAGGCCCAGCGACCTTTGCTGTTTGTCGGCAGCACTTCGATCGTGCGCCACCGGCTTCCGTAGAAAATCTCCACCTGCACTGACTCGCCCCCGGCGGGCACGTATCCCCCGGCGAGCTGCCCGGCGAATACCAGTGCGTGGCCTAGCCGCGCTCGATGGGGTGCGTGCATCGACACCGTGCCCTGCACGCTCTCGTGAAAGTCGAGTGTGGCCGCCGGGGTTGTGTCTAGCAGGTGCGAGAAGTAAGCGACCTCCAGCAGCCGCGATGGCCCCTTCGACACCTTGAACGTCCACGCCCCGCCTGCGTTGGTCGTGGCGGTCGCGACCCGGCTCGGGCTTGCCGCGCCGCGGACTTGCTGCAAGAGCTGGACCTGTGCTCCCGCGATCGGCGTACCGGCTGAGTCTGTAAGCCGCCCAGCAAGCGTGACCGCCGACGCCACCAAGGCACGGGTGAATGCCTTTGGCTGCTTGCCGGACACAGCGAAGACCGCGCTTTCTGATGCCGGTGTGCCGTTCAGAGCGCCCCTGTTGGGCGGTGCTGGCGGCAAGACGATCGGGGCTACCGGATGGTTCGCGGTTGCTAGCGTGCCCGAGTAGACGGTCGCCACGTTTTCGGCGGCGTCTTCTACTTCGACAGTCAGATGGTGTGCCCCATCCGCGACGGTGGCGGTTTCGACTTCCGCGTGGACGGCCGCTTCGGCGGGGCATGGTTGCGCGTAGTTGAACGCACGGACGCTTTCGTAGGTGCCAGTCACGAGGCACTTGCCTTCGTTCAGGCTCGGAGTCCCTGCCCATACTTCGTGCCCGTCGATCAGCATCTTGGCCCGGTAGACGCCGGGACCGGAGTCCTTGGCGGTAAAGCTCAGCGTTCCCTTGCCAGTGACCGTTTCGTTTAGCAGCGTGCCGGAGAACCCGGAGCCGCTAGGGACGGCGTTAGTGCTGAGAACGATTTGGGCGCTGGTAATACCCACTTCGGCGGCGAACTCTGGTTCGGATGGACAAAGGTCTGGTTCGTTCCCTGCGAAGCACCAGGCCCACTCGGAGAGCATCGTGGCGTTACTGACCGTGATAGGTACGAACTCGTTGCGTTCGGTGCAGTTCGGGCTTTCACAGTTAGCGAGAGTCGTGGGACCGCTTTTTACCTCGGCGTCAATCTGCGCGTCGCCGTTGTGGGCTTTCATCCGAACGGTCAACACACCGCCCGCGATTGTCGATTCCCGAGGCGGCTTGTATAGCCAAATCTCGCCCGCACCGGGCTGGTCGCCGTTCGCCCCGGCAGCACCCGCCCAGAGTCCCCCGCCCATGTTGAACCCCAGGCAGGTGTCGAGCGGATGGCCCCCATTTGCGGGATTGACGTAACCGTTGACCTCCTGGCCTTCCCAGCCTTCGGGGACAAGGTATTCGGTGCCATACGAGCACGAGCGCTGGACCCACTCGCCCGCGTTCGCCGTCGAGATCGAAGAGAACAACGCCCAGCCCAGCACGAGCAGCGCGCCCGCCAAGAACGACGCGACAGGCAGGTGGCCACGGTTGGACGTTGAGAACTGGAGAGAGGGTCGGGTGGTCATCGGTCTTGGATTCCTTTCCAATGGGTTGCTCGTGCTCAATGGCCGAGGTAGTTGAGGTTGGTTCCACCGCCTGTTGGTGCCGGCGGCGCGGATTCCCGAGCAGGTTCGGGCGAGGTTGTCCCCGCAAACGCCGTCGTGGCTCGCGGCTGGGTGCTTTCCCCCGCGCTTCCGCCGAGCGCTAGGTACTTGTCGGCATGGCTGGGCGGAGGCGCCGGACGGCTCGGGTGTTTGACCTGAGCCGGGTGTGAGGCGACGTGCGTCTGCGTGGTGGTCAGCCCGCCAGCAACGGTGGTCGTCGGCGCGATGCTCGCGGTGGGCGCACTCGCCGGGTGGGCGGTGACTTTGTGATGGTGGTGGACTTGCGCTGGTGATTCGAGCGAGTGCACGACTTTGGCGCCCACGCCGGCACCAGCGACCACGATCGCGCTAGTGACGGCAGCAGCCTTGACCAGCCCGCCTCCGCCGAGCAGCCCGGCGGTGCGCTCGGCCGTCGCGGCTCCGCTCGGGGCGCGACCCGTCGAGAGCAGAGAGATCAGTCGCTCGATCCAGCGGCCGTGTAGTTGGGCGGCGAGCATCGGCGGCGGCAGGAAAGCTGCGCTCGCGGCTCGCTGGAACTCCCGGCCGCTCATCTCCCGCAAAAGGGTGGTGTAGGAGGATCGACAGCCAGCACAAGCGGCGAGGTGCGCCCGTGCGATCCTCTCTTGCTCGGCCTCTGCGGTCCCATGAGCGTGCGCGTGGATCGCCTGCTCGCGGTAGTCGCACAAACGCCCAGCGGCCGTGATCGCTGCGACGTGATCGAGCTTGCGCTGTGCGCTACGCGACGCGGCGAGCACAGTCTTGATCGGCTCGCCCAAGGCCTTCGCCGTGCGCTTGACGCCGAGGTTGTGCGTAGCCATCACCGCGACTACCCGCTGCTCGAACGGGTCGAGCTGCGCCATGAGGTCGGCGGCCGTGGCGATCCGCTCACGCGCGGCAACCAAGTCGAAGGGCTCGCTGTCGTCGCTGAGCACGTCGGCGACGGGCTCGAAGTCCACGCGGCAACGGGAGCCGACGTGCAGATCTCGGCGACCGGAGCGGTACTCGACCAGCAGATAGCCGATCGAGGCCCAGAACGCGCCCTGTAGGTGCTCCTCGCTACGGATCGGCTTGCTGGACATCACGACCAAGCCGATCGCCTCGTCCACGATCTCATCGCGCACATGGGCAGGCATCCCCGCCACGTCGCGCCGCCAGTCGAGCCGCTTGCGCAGGTCCGCGCGCTTCGCCTTCAGCGCGTGCGCCGCCTCCTCCGGGGACAGCGCGCCACGCTGGCCGGGAGCCCGCACGAGCCACCGCGCATGGCCGCGCCGCACGAGCGGCAGCCCTGTGGGGCAGGGTATCGCTGCGGATTGAGCAGGAGAGGCCATCACCCCGTTAATGCGAGCTGGCGCCTCAGCGCGACAACCAATTTCATCCAGGGGCAGGGAAGCCGTCGCCGACGACGGCCCCGTACCGGAGCGACGGCTGTTCCAGCGCATACGCGATCACGTCCCCTTTCAAGGACTATTCGGCAGGCCGGACTACGGCTGTAGGCGCGCAAGCCCTCCGTCAGCGGGTGGGCGTAGCGATCGCCGATGCCGACATACGCCAGGCCTCTATCGCGCTCATGCGGGCACACCTGCATCCGTTGTTCTTTCGCGGCGGCAATCGCATACCTGACGCGCCCGAGCTTGACTACTACCTCGGGGTGGCACTGCCGTTGATCCTGCCTCAGGTCGAGTTCGAGGAGGTCGCCGAGAGGACCCGGAGTGCCCTTCGACAGGCCGGTATCCGAGCGCGCGTGGTTGGCGTGGACATTTCCTGACGCAGCGCTGGTTCTAAGCGACGCCGGGACGCTCCTGTCCCGCCTTCCAGATGACGGTCTTTCGTACATCTGCACGTTTTAGCTGAGTAAGTAGAACTGCCTCTGCAAACTGCACGAGCTCGAAGACGGGGCCACCAAGTTTGCTCATCAAATCGCGTGTCGCCTCTTCGGTCTCCGCCAAGAACTGAAGGGCAACCTCGTCAGCGAACACCGCTCGAAAACTCGCGTAGTCATCTCCTCCCTCGATCCAGCCATCTATATCCTTCGCCTCGCAAAGCGCATTGGCCAACTCCTCGGTGCCATCTCGCGCCCTGCTCGGGTGCATAGTGGGATAGTGGAAAAGCGTCATCCGCGAGCGACGAAGACGCTTGTAGAAAGGATGCTTCTGGCTGGCGAAGCTGGCAACTCGGTCGTAACGGGCCTGGTCCTCGTCGCTAAGGGAGCGGATCAGCGCGTCTATCGCAGGTAGCTTGCGTGTCTTGACTAGCCAGGTCGCGGCCTCAAAAAAGTGGGCCGCAAGAAGGCGGAAGTAGTAGATGTTGAGCTCGGCGGGCAGATCTCCCTCGATGATGCGCACGTTGAGGTAGATCGTGTTGTTGGCTGCCATCGCTAGCACAGTCGCCCACCTGGCAATTGCATCGTCGGCCGGGAAGACATCGCCGATTCGGAAGCCGATTCCTCGATGACGGGCGTCCGGATGAGCCTTTGAGGTCACACCCGAAAATGAGAGCAGATTGAGGAGACAGCTTCCGTGACCCGTTGCCGATCTAACTGGCGGCGCGGAAGCCGGTCGGTGAAATCCCGTATCGCCCCCGGAACGCACGAGCGAAGTGGGGCGAGTGGCGGTAGCCGACCTGTCGCGCCACGTCGCGTACCGGGATCGCAGGCTCGGTCAGCAGCTCGGCGGCGGCGGTCATCCGTCTTGCAACGAGTTCGTCATGGAAGGTGCTGTCGCTGAACTGAGCGAAGGCGCGCTGTAGCTGGCGAGGGGACGTTGCGAGCGCCTTGGCGACCATCTCGAGCGTCAACGGTCGACGGTAATGGCGCTTGATCGCAACACACGCGAGCAGATACAGCCGGCGACGCTCCATGAACGTGTGCCTACGCAAACTCGGGGGCGGCGGTCGGCGCGCGCTCGCGGCGGGGGGTACTACATCCAGTCGGAAGTGCAGGCGTAGTAGCTGGTGGATGCGTCCACGGCTGAGGTCGAATCGCTCGCCGATCTCATCTAGGGTGAGGCCCGCGACCGCACGCAGGCGGAAGATTTCCCGCTCGCGCTCGGTCTGGATGTGCTGTCCGTATCGGGAGAACGTGAGGCCGTGGCGGTGTAGCTCACATATGATCTCGTACAGCTCCAGTCCCTTGCTGAACTTGGGGTGCTGGATCAGATCGCCGCTCCCGTTCTCAAGCAGTTGGTCAACCTCGTGGATGTCGGCTGCTTTCAGGCAGGCGAGAGCGGCCGGGCTCAGGTCAAGCTCGGTGACGTGCATGGCTTCGCGCGGCGACGCTAGAGCGTCATTATTTGGTCGAAGCTCTTGGCGACCTCGGCGACGATAGCCTGGTCGCCCCGGCGCTCGATGAGCCCCGCGCCATCCAGACGGTTCAGCGCGTCGGTGATCGCGAGCTTCTGCTTCTTTTTCCTGGCGCCGAAGGCGTAGCGGAGGTCCTGCTCAGAGAGAGGGCCCTGGCCGTCACTGTCGCGTACCAGCAGGGATTCGAGGACTGCTTTGTCCCAGTGGCGCTCGCGCTCTGAGGCCGGGTCCTTGGGGGACTGCGTGATCTCGTGGAAACGCACGGCGGGGTGTGAGGCGGTCGCCAGGTCATTCCAGCGGTGGACGAGGCCCGCTATGCGCAGGCGCTTGAGGCTCGCGGGGACGTTGCCGGGGGTGCTGATCGTGCGTGCGATCTCGGCTTCTGACCACGGCCGCTGCCTGTCGCTGTCGAGCATGAGTTCGAGGACGGCTTTGTCGAGGCAGGCGTTCGCTTCGGATTCAACTGAGCTACGTTGGTCGAGCATGGGAGTCGTAACCTCCTGTGTCACGGTCCCGGGCGGGGTTGCCGCCTCGCGCCGGGGCCATCTTGTTTATTAGCACCGTATCCACACCTATACAGCGGGCTTCGGGCTCTGTGGGCACCGCACACAAGGCCGGCACGAGGACGCGACAATCATGTAACGCGCGTTCGGCATCGCCCTATACCGCCAGCAGTCGGCCGTGGGAGTTCGGGGCAAGGCGGTAGCCGACGCCACGGGTCGCGGGCACCCAGTCCTCGGCGCCCGCGTGAGCAAGCGCGCGTCGCAGCCGGCAGGCGTGAGAGTCCAGGGTCCTCGTCGTGCCAGCGGAGCGGAAGCCCCACACTTCTCGCAGTAGCTCGTCCTTGGTGTAGACGCGCTCGGGGTCCCGCGCAAGATGCACAAGCAGCTCGTACTCCAGACGACGCAGCCCGACATGCATCACCCCGACCGAGACCTCGTGCGCCGCTGTGTCGATCCGAAGCTCCCGGTACTCGATCACGCCAGGCATGTCCGCTAGTTCCCGGCGCACGAGCGCCTGCACGCGAGCGCGAAGCTCGGTGTAGGCGAAGGGGGCGCGGAGCACGTCGTCAGCTCCCGCGTCGAACCCGCGCAGCACGTCGCCCAGCTCGCCGTTCGGGCTCATCCAAAGCGTGCGTAGACCGGGCTTGACCTCCGGGGCGAACGCTCCCGCTCGCAGTTGGCGGAGCACATCGAGCCCCGCACCCCGGCGGGTTGCTCGCCCGAAGATCACGAGGTCGACCTCGCAGGCGTCGCACGCTGCTCGCAGCATCGCCGGGTCGCTGGCGCGGCGGACCTCATAGCCATCGAGTGCCAACTCGTCGGCTAGCGCCAGGTTTACGTGCTCCTCGCCGTAGAGGAGCAGCACAGCTGGGCTCGTGGTCGAGCGTGTACCCGGAGCATCGAGCAACTGCGGGGCGAAGTGCTCGGGTGGGTCGGCTCGCACTAGGGTGGGCTCGACAGACATTGCGCTCATTCGGCCTCCTTTCGGGCACCGAAACACGCCAGCGAGCACGCCGGATCATCCGCAGACAGCCCTACGGTAGGCATGGCATCGAAGGTCGTCGCTTCGGTGCTACAGGCCGGGCGGGTGAGCCAACACCCGTCCGGTCGAATCGGTTTTTTGGGCTTGCCAGCGATCAGAGCAGAGCTTCCGGCGGAACTTTCGACGCCGAGCTAGCCCCCGCTATACGAGGCTGCATTTGGATAGCTGGGGCACGTGGCACGTCGGGGCGCGCCACGATCCACGGGACCCCGCCGTGACCAAGCTCATGCGGTCGAGGGGGTGCCCGAGGGCTCCCACTCGACCTTCACGGCTGCGAGTACGTCGTCGATCGTCGCTTGCCCGCGTTGATACTCGGCATGCAACGCACGCCACTCATCGACTGTCCAGCATTCCCTACGAAGCGTTAGGCGGACAGTTGGCCATGCGTTGAGCGCACTCCAAGGTGCGAGCAACTGCTCACTCACCTGGGCAAACAGGTAGTCACGAACTTCGCACACAGCGATCCGGCTGCGCACGAGCCGATCGACGTAGAAATACTCTGTGACATCTTCGTCGGGGGGCTGAAAGAGGCGATCTCCGACGATGGCGTCCTGGATCTTCTCGTGGTCGAGCGCACCGGCGTATGCGCCAGCGCGCCCTCTGGCGACGGGTAGAAACATCTCCTCCGGTTCGGCCCCTGCACGCGCTCCCGCGAGAAGGCGATCTGCGTGGCGGTCGAGCGAGCGGCCTACTCGCCGAGCAGCGGCTTCGGGGGCACGTGTACGGCTGGGCTCGTGGAGCGGCCAGCGCAAATGCACAATTTCGTCGGCGGAGAAGATCTCCAAGAACTCGCGTGGGCCTCCGATCACCGAAATGCCGCCGCCCCCGGGCCAGTGTTTGCTCACGAACTGCTCGTAGCGTCTGTGCTTATCTTGCCCGCGAACGACGATCGTCTCTGGCGGCAGCCATCCAACGAAGCTAAGTTTCCACGGTTCGTCCTCTCCGACACGCTCCAACTCGAAATGAATGTAAACGTCGAGAAACGTGAGCATCCCCGTGACCCAAGAGCGCAGCTCCATCGCCATGTTTGGCTGGTCCCACAGGTCATGTCGGCTCGACCAATCGAACAGCGTCTCTCGCACCGTCTCTGCAACATCGCTGTCCGAGCACTCCACTACGAGCGAGTCCTCACCGATGTCAGGAATCACAAGATACGAGAACGTCTCCGACGCGTTGTGAATCCGCGCGTCCGCCATTGAGCTGCCGATCGGCGGGCGCATGTCAAGCGCGAAGCTGGCGTAGTTATCCATCGTGTAGAAACCACGGACGCTGCGAGGACATCGTTCTCATTTCTCGGCCTCACGCATAGTGGCAAGTGCGCGTAGCCAAGCAACAAGGTGTTGGCGTTCTGCTTGTCGCAATGCGACTCCAGCATGAACGAGATGCACCAGAACCTCATCGTAGTTCTCCACCATGCTCCAGCTAGCGAACAACGATGATGCATGGAGCTTGCCGCGTTCGATGGCGATGTGCTGCGGCCCAACGGGTTCGTAATGTGGTGGCAGGTTGTTCGCGGCGATCAACAGCGTTTGGAACCAGCGCTGGTACTTGATGCCGGTGACGAACTGGAGCGTGAACGTCGTCGTGAAGTGTTCTTTACTGACCATTGTGTTGAGCGCATCAAGATCCTGCCAGGGTCGTTGCAGATAGACCACCAATCGACGGACATGGTTCGGCTCGCCTGGCTCGCCTGTTAGCTCCGCCCATCCGTGGACATGCGCCAGGGTCAAAAGCAGGTCGAATACAAGCTCGACCTGTTTCTGCTGGTCGGTCTCACGTTGTCGTTCGAGCATGTTGAGCACCGCTGCCGCGTGTACCACACGCCAGCACTCTTTCCAGTGACCGGCCTCTGCGAGGTTGCGTGCCAACAACGCAGTGTCTTCGCGAACGTCTGCTCTCAACGTGGCGTCTTCCGTGTCATCAAAGGCTTTGGCGAGCAGTTGTGACAGGTCGTTGGCGATGCGGATCGGCAACTCCCTGTAGACGGCTCGAAGCAGGGCCCGCACCACCTGCTTCGCCACCACACCTGCGGTCGGCGCCGATCCATCCACAGCCTGCTTGAGGCGATCGTGCAGCCACCTATATGCCTCGTCCGTGAGGTGGCTACGAATCTCCGCCTCCTTCGGCGCGAAGTTGACACTGACTTCACTGATCTGCGTCTCGCGCGGCGTCAAGACTTTGCCGGTGATCGCGCGCTCGCGGCCTATCTTGCCTGCGATGTTGGCGGCCTCCTCGCGCTCCAGCCAAGCCAATCCAAGCCGATCGATGTCGTGACGCCACGGCTGCGCATCGACGACGCGTTTGGCACTGAACCCGATGCCGGTGTCGAGCAGGTTGAACAACAGCCACGTCACCTGCGTTAGTTGCTCTGCCAAGATGCTGTCCGAGAGTGCGACATCGGTTGCAGAGAGGCGCTGCAACTCGTTGAGAACTCCGAGGCAGACATCGAACTCCTGCATGTGAAATGCGAGCTGCACGTTGCTGATCAACAAGCCTGCGACCGCCTCGCGCACGTCACTCTCGGCGAGTAGCCCGGACTCCACGACTTCAGCGACGAGCGCGAGAATGCGCCGCTCAAGCCACTGACGATTGGGCTGCTGTGATGTCGGGTCCATCAAGCCCTTAGTTGCGAGCTGCTCGGTCATGCGCGTTAGTGGCGAATCTGCTCGCACGGCTTCGCGTTCCCACCACTCGCTTTTCTCGCCGATGTGCCGCTTGACGACGAGGTAGTGGGAGAGAAGTTGTGATGCAGCGCGCGTCACGCTGGCGACGCCGATGACGTCGCGGTCGGGCAAGATCAGGCGTCGCAGCAGGTCCACCATCGTTTGCATGTCTTCGATGACGAGCTGTTGCGCGTGGTGCTGCACGCTCCGTCCTGCGTGACGATGGCGAGCGTGTGTGATCGACTGCATCATCTCACGCGTGAGCGCGTCGGCGATCGAGGAAGGCAGATAGCCGAGCAACGCATGTGTGCGGTACGTGATGAGCGCGAGGACGCCAGCGGTACTCATCGCGAGCGCGAGCACCGACGAGAAGTAGAGGGGGCCTGCTTTGGTTGCGACTTCGAGCAGCACGAGCACGGCCAGCGAGTAAGCAAAGCTCAGGGCGAGCAACCGAATCACGGCTGAGCCGACACGCTCACGCAGCAGAAACGAGACGATGCGCGCGCTCCCATATCGCTCGGCGGTCGTCTGGAAGACAATCAGCGTGATCGAGAGGACAATGCCGAGGATCGTCCCCGTGGCGCCGGCCGTGGCTGCAAGCAGGACGCGAAGCGTGTCCGTGCTTGGCAGCGAGATGTTGTCCGTCAGCCAGTGGCGAATGCCGAGCGCGTTCTCGATGTCGCGTGCGTATTCGTGCGCGAGCAGGTCCACGGCCATGCCGAGAACGACCAGCAACACCAACGTCACGAGCAATCCGCGCTGCCGACGCACGAGCACAGCGACGACGCGGCCGGGCTCGACACGCTCGGGCAGCCTCGCGCGCTGGATGCGCGCAAGCTCTCCAACCTTCAAGGCGACGAGGTAGCCATGGCCCAGTAGCCGTCCGATGCGAAGCTGTGGCCCGGCGGCGATGGGGTTCATGTCCTCGGGCGCACGAATCAGCCGCAAGCGACGGATGCGCGGGCTATAGCGGAAGGCCCGCAGGCGATAACGCCACCACAGACGCCAGCGGCGCCACCACGCCCGATGCCCCGACGGCAGCGGAGGCCCCTGATGCTGCGTGGAGGAATCGCCGTGTTCTGGCTGGTTGATCACCCGCGCACGGTAACTCTAGTCGCGCCTGCCCGTCTATAGGATCAGCGAATCGCAGGCGACGCCGTCGTCAGTCGACCTTGCGCCCGTCACATGGGCCATATGTCGGCTGCCGGCGAGAGGACCTAGCATCGGGGTACCCCCGTAGGCTCCAGGTAGACGATCAACGATGGCACGAACTCCAGACGCACTCATCAGGCCCGAGCTGCTTGTTTGGGCGCGCCAATCGGCGGGCTTTAGCCTCGACGCGGCCGCTGCAAAGCTGCGGGTGAGCGAGGACCGCCTGCGCGCCTGGGAGGCGGGTGAGGCCCGCCTCACTATCGCTCAGCTTCGCACGGCGGCGAGACTCTATAAGCGCCCTCTAGCAATCTTCTATCTGCCGGAGCCACCGCACGACTTCCAGCCTCTCAAGGACTATCGACGCCTACCGGATGCCCAGCTTGGGCAGCTATCGCCCGGCCTGCTAGCGGTCATTCGCCGGGCCCACGCCGTGCGCGAAGCCGCGGTCGAGTTGCGCGAGCTTGCTGATGAACCAATACATCCGGCACCCAAGCTCGATCGGCCGACTACTGACCCCGAGCGATTCGGGGCTGCCGGTAGGGCGCTACTTGGCGTGACTCTTGCGCAGCAGGCGGCTTGGCGCGATCCGCGTCGCGCGCTCAATGCATGGCTTGACGCAGTTTCCGGACTGGATGTTCTGGTTCTGCAGGCGCAGTCGATCCCCGTTCGAGAGATGCGTGGGTTCTCGATTTCCACGGATCGCCTGCCAGTTGTCGTGCTTAACGGCGGCGACTTTCCGCGTGGTCGGATCTTCACGCTGCTCCATGAGTTCGCGCATGTGCTGCTCCACGCCGACGGAGTGTGCGATGTCCTGCCCCGACGTCAGGCACGCGGACCGACCGACGAGGTTGAGATCTTCTGTAATCAGGTCGCAGCCGCAACATTGATGCCTCTTAGCACGTTCAAGTCGGAGCCGGCGCTTAGGAGTCCGCCTGCCAATTTGCGCTGGAGTGAGGACACTATCGGGAGTCTCTCAGACAAGTACTCGGTGAGCCGAGAAGCTGTAGTGCGCAGGCTGTATTCAGTCGGCCTCGCAGACTGGGACTACCTGCAAGAGAAGGAGGCGGAATACCGCGCTGCCTACCAGGCGTTTCTTGATGAGCAGAAGCGCAAACGGCGCGAGAATGAGCGATCGGGAGGCCCGAGCTACTACCGAATGAAGGTCCGTGACCTCGGCCGTGGATTCATCGAGTCAGCGCTCGATGCTTACTACCGCCGTGCCATCACAGGGTCTGACCTCTCGGAGTACCTTGAGATCAAGCTCAACGGGCTCCCAAAGCTCGAAGCTGAGCTGGCGGTAACCGGCGGTGCACGCGACTGATGGCCTACTGCTTTGACACGAGCGTTCTCATCGAGTGCTGGTCACGCTCATACCCGCCCGATATTTTCCCGGGCCTATGGCTAAAGCTGGACGAACTCATCACACAGCAGGAGGTGCTCTGTCCCGACGAGGTGCGCGTGGAGTTGGCGAGACAGGAGGACGACCTCGCCAACTGGATTAACACGCGTCCGCACTTGTTCGTGCCGCTCGACGACGCCATTCAGCGCGCTACAAGTGAAGTGCTCGCTCAGCATCCGCTTCTCATGAAGGCCACAAAGAATCGCAACGGGGCAGACCCGTTCGTCATTGCAACTGCCCAGGTAAGGAAGCTAACTGTCGTGACCGAGGAGAAGGGGGGGACCGACACAAAGCCAAAGATCCCTTCGGTGTGCGAAGCGCTGAACGTGCCTTGTGTCAACGTGCTGAGCTTCCTCCGTGACCAGGGATGGAGCTTCGTTTAGGCCGTGTAATGGTTATAGAGTTGTCCCGTGTCACTAGGTGAATACAGGCCGGCGGCCGTGTGTCGTCGCGGCCATGTTCAAACGAGCGATATTCAGTTCGGTGACTACGGCAAGCGCTGCCCTCGGTGTGGCGCCGAGATTGTCCTTGTCTGCGACTCGTGCGGGACCCGCATTCGCGGTGACTACTACGTGCCAGGCGCCGTCGGGCTGAGCAACTACAAACCGCCCGACTTCTGCGACGACTGCGGCAACGCCCACCCGTGGGTCGGACGTCAAGGCCGCATCTACGAGCTACAGAACCGTCTCGATACCGAGCAGCTTGACCCGGCCGACCAACTCACAGTCCGTGAGCAGTTGGAGGCCCTGCTCAGCGCAGATCTGGACGAGGACGAGCAGCGCAGACGTTGGGGGCGTGTCAAGAAGCTAGCGCCGCAACTCTGGGAGTCATCGCAACCCCTCATCAACACCTTGATCAGCGCGGCGATCCAGGGCCAGCTCTGACCGGCGCGATTGTCGATCTGGTAGAGCATCAGATCGACCGGCGTTCCGGGTGCTAGCGGTTCGCTGACGGGCGGATTGCGCTAGATCGCGAGGGCTACGGCAACCCCACATGCTGTCCCAAACGCGGAGTGCTCTCTAGGGGAGCGTGGCGATGGGATAGAAACACCCTTCGCGGGCGATGCCAATACTGCCCTCATGAATCGTGGGCGCCCAGTCACCGCACGCCGCACGCCTCAGCGCCGTGTTCACCGCATGCGCAGCTTGCGCAAGGCGCTCGTCAAGATGCTCTCGCCAATCATTGAGCGTCCACATCAAGCCCATTACCGAGTGCGCTACGACTCCTGGCGTTCCGTCGAGCGTAAGTCCCAGTGAGGAGGCCGCCCACACGGCTCCCTCGAACTCGATCATCGGACTGGAGATCCCGTTCTCGCGCAGTTGCTTCCGATCGCGGTCCGTCCAGTCACTGGTAAGGCCGATAGCGCCCGTCTTGATCAAGATGCCGGCGTCCGGCCAGTTGCGGATCACGGTCTCAAGCACGCTCCGACGTGCCCAATCCCGATGCCCGTATAGGTCGATTAGATATGCACTGTCATCCGTGAAAGCCACGAACAGCAGATCCGGCCCGTGGTTAGGCGTCAGATGAAGATGATGGATGCCCCACTCCGCAAGCAGAAGATCCCGGTCATCGCGACCCGAAAGCGATCGCTCTACCTGCCGATCATCGAGACCCTTCCAAACCCTGTCGCTCAGGTACGATGCAAGATCGTCCCCCGACTCGATCTTGGCGACAAGCGCGTCCAGCTCACGCCTTATCTTCGCCGCTCTTGGATTAGTCGTCAGCTCCCGCGAGACATGCGCACGACGCGGCACCGCCCGCAGCACACGGCCCATCCAAGTCCCGTACTCCGTCAACAGATCCACGAGCGACAAAGACGACAGCGCGTCGGCTGGATCAGGCACCGCCGCGAGTGCATGTTCACGGAGCACCCCATCAACCCGATCCATCAAGTCGCTATCCACCGGAGCCATAGCGGCCAAGCGTACCCGCCCCCAATCCAGACGCACAGAACCCATCGTGTAGTCGCGGACCCGTTGGGCGCGACGGCTTGCCCGCTGCGTGGCACACTTTCCGCTAGATGGGCTTCGATCTCAATCGGCTCTTCGTTTCCACGGAGTGCCCGGCCTGCTCGTACGCACTCGACGTGCAGCTAATCGACGTTCGGCTCCAACGCATAATCTTCTGCCCCAACTGCAAGGCCAGCGTGCAGTTGGTGGATCACGAGGCCAGCATGGATGGCGCACACCGCAAGATTGAGAATGAGATCAATCGCATGTTGGGAGGCTTGGCCTGATGGCTCGCTTTGAGCACGACTTGCGGGTCCAACTGCGCGAGCACCGTAATCGGCTCTACAAGTCGGACTGGACAATCTGGCCGAACCAGGCCGGGATGATGCTTCGATGGATGGAGGCGGAGCCGTACATTGCTGCCCTCCTCAGTGAAATTGAAGATGCCCCAATCGACCCGGCGGCGTGGCGGCAAGCGGGCCATGGCTCCCACGGGATTCAGTATCCCGACGATGAGACTCAGCGCGCGAAGGTCTGCCTGGATCTACTCCGTGAGCGCAACTACCAAGTGGCACGATCGAACGCCACGGACTTCTCATCGATGGCGAGGGAGTTCGTTGAGCTCGTGGTCGACCCGCTCGTCTACTACCTCGAAGACCGGATCGATGATGGAAATACGATCCTTGGAATCTTGGAGCGCTACAAGCGCCGCACAGAGTGGTTCCACCAGGGCGACCTCTATGAGCGCTATCAGGTCGATAAGACTCGCGGTGAGACGACGCTCGATGCCCATCTCCGCGAGTACCTCGTCGATCAGGGCGTCACGTTCCCGTTTTCTCAGCCACGATCTCCGTCGGGCGAAGCGGACGTGGTCTCGATGGGGGATGAGCCCCTCGCGCTCGAGATCAAGCTCTTTCTTCCCGACGATGGGAAGGGCAAGCCTCATCTCCGCCAAGGGTTCGTGCAGGCGGCACGCTACGCGCAAGACTACGGGCTGCCCGCGGGATACCTGGTCGTCTTCAACCTGACGGAGCAGGCTCTCGTGCTCCCCAGCGACCGAGAGGATCGTTGGCCCGCATCGCTGACTATCGGTGATCGAACGATCTACTGCGTCGTCATCGACGCTAACTCAAACCGGCCCTCCGCCAGCAAGGATCGACAAGGGCGCCACGAGCTGTCCAGGACCGACCTCCTGGGTGACAGCCAGTCGCTCTCGGCATAGGAGACGCAACCGAAGTCGATGGCGAACCGCTCCGTGCGGTCCTGGAGGCACATCTCCCTACGCGTGTGGCCGCTGGGTGTTGGGCGCCGCTTCGCGATTCGACTTGAGATCCGGCCCTGAGCTCCGATCCGGGCAGCCGAGGACGGCTCGCTTGACGGATGCCGAGAGGTCGCCGATAAGAAGCGGATCGTCCCCTGACTCCGAACAGAGTTGGGTCAGGGGACCGCGTAAACCAAGCTGCCACGCTCCGACAGGGGCACCAGAACGGCGAGCGCTCCCGTGTGCCTAAAAGCGGTGCTTGATCTCTGCTTGATCTCTGCCGTGACCAGTCGCTGCCGCCAGTCTCAAAACCGGCCAATTAGCAGGCATTTCTGAAGTGGAGCCAGCCGGGATCGAACCGGCGACCTCCTGCTTGCAAAGCAGGCGCTCTCCCAGCTGAGCTATGGCCCCAGGAGCCCTCAATATACGCACTACAGAGCGCATTTCCGCGTCCAAACGATCTTGTGTTCGCGACGGGCGAAGGCATCTTCGGGGCTGGAAGGTGTAGTTCGCGTTCCGCTGCGGTAGCCTCACAGATCACGCGCGGACGCTGAGAGGCTCCTAGATCCCGCGGAGGAGGTCGAAGCTCACGTGCTCGCGGTACCTGGCTGTTGATGGGGGCAGAACCCGAAGCACATTCGGTCGGTCACGAGAGTCCGGAGCGTTGGGCGGGCTGGCTTCTGTGGCAGCCGGGCCTGTTGTCGTATCTCGGCCTAGGCGGTTCTTCGGCACGCCACTCCCACCACGCGATCCAGCTGGCGATCTCGTTCGACGGCCCGTTTGAGCTCACGCTGGATGACCGGCGGGTCGTCGCCCGGGCTGCGCTGATCCCAAGCCGGGAGCCGCACGCATTTGAGACGAGCGATCGGCGGATCTTCTATGCGCTGGTCGAGCCGCTTGGAAGCCGCGGAACCAATCTCGCACAGCGCGCGCGTGAACTACGTGGCCGTGACCTTGCCGAGCTGATTCCGATAGCGACAGAACCAGCGCCTGAGCCATACTCGCTCGTTAGCTATGCCGAGAGGCTGATTTGTTCATTGACGGCGCCGTCAATGACGCCGCCGCTATCGCCGCACGTCATCTCGGCGCTCGCATATCTGGACTCCGGGCTGCACGGCCGCCCGCGTCTGCATGAGGCGGCACGCGCCGCTTGCATCTCGCCATCGCGACTGACGCACTTGTTCTCACAGCAGGTCGGGATCCCATTCTCGCGGTTCGTTCTGTGGCTGCGGCTGCGTCGGGCGGCCGAGCACGCATGGGCTGGAAGCTCGCTCACGGAGGCCGCCATCGCGGCCGGGTTTAGCGACCATGCGCATCTCAGCCGGGTCTGCAGGAGCACCTTCGGCGTTACTCCAGCGGCGATCCTGCTGATGCGCCTAGTCCCCGAGCCGGAGGGCTGGCCTGTGTAAGTCAGCCGCAACGTTCAAGACAACCACGGAATCCTGGCTTAGATTCATGTTTGCTGACCGTCATGCGAGCAATGTCATGCAAACCCGAACCTCTCACGTCCGCCCAGATCGGATCGTCTTGATGGGCAAGCCACGAGCGCGGTTGGCAAATGTTCCCGACGCGCTCCAGTCGCGGGAGTCTCTGGTCAGGGCCCACCGCGTGATCATCTACGAGCTGCGAGTTGGAGGCGCAGCATCAATCACTGCTCAGCAGTGGGCGAGGGCGACGTTCGAGGGCGCTTCACCGATCATGAGGAGCTTTCTCGTGCTTGGCTGGCGATCCATCCTCGGGCTTCGCCTGAGAAAAAGGGGCTCTACCGGGTCGGTGCTCGGATGGCAGCTGACTGAGGATCTCCCCCAGCTGGCAACGCTAGAAGCGGCATCCGGCCTGATCACCGCTCAGAACATCGTATTCGTGCAGGACACAAGAGTGCTCTGGATCACGCTTGTGCACTACGAGCGCAGGATGGCCGTACCGATCTGGAGACTCGTGGAGCTGGTTCACCGAGTCGTAGTGCCCGCCACGCTCACGCGCGCTGGCCGCCAACGCGCATCTCTCTCCGACCAACTGGAACAGCCGCCAGCGCGCGCCTGACTAGCCCCGTCCGCGACTGACAGCGCGTGCTGAGGCTCGGCAGGCACCTCCTTCGCCATGGCGAACCAGCAAGTCTCAGCGGGCTCGGCGCTGGCTGTCGGGTCACGTCCCGAGCGGGAGGGTGCGGAAGGTCGATCGAGACGATGCAAAGCAGGAGTGCAGACAATCGTCCATCAAAAATGCACGCATCCGAGTCTAACTTCGTGGGTGTCAGTCGGGCGTCTCCCAGTCAAATGACTCTTCGGCCAGATCGGATGGGTCGGATGACCCATCCGATGGGTGATCATCTATGGCGTCGGAACGGGCTGCGCGGATGGAGTTCGAGGTCTCGGCGTCGAGGACCATCTGCATGTCGAGCTCAGCTGTCTCCTGGCCGATGTCCGAGTGTCCACGGCCGTCCATCAGCCGGCGCTCGCCTGTAAGGGCCCCATCTCCGTGGTCCTTCGGCTTATCGACATGACGCTCGTCGTCGTCTTCGTTTGCATGCTCCTCAGCTGCATTCGCTGGGTACACCACTGGACCAAGAGCCTCGTGCTCTTGGCGAGCGACATCGCTGGGGTTGGCGCCGTGCAGGCGCTTGAGCTCCAGATGCTCGCGGATTGCGTCGTCGAGCAAACCCATGGCGTCTGCAAACCATACTTGGCGCGGGCTACAGGCTCCACCCATGGGCATCGCCACAAGCCGTTGTTGCGGGTCCTGGCTCTACACTTCTTGGGCCTGTCGCTCAGGTAAGCGAATGCCGTCGAGATTCACGGGGCTATAGCTCAGTTGGGAGAGCGCCTGGATCGCACCCAGGAGGTCGGGGGTTCGAGTCCCCCTAGCTCCATCTTTGTCATGAGTCGGGACATATGTCTCTGGTGAGTCGGGAGATGGGTCTCATTTTGGGGGGCTTGGCCAGCGGCCTGGTTGTTTGTTTTGGTTGCGCCAGTAGGTCTTGGTGGGCTCGATGAGGTGGCGGCTGAGGATCTCGCCGGTGGCGAGGTCGGTGACGGTGATGTGGTGCTCGTCGGCGAGTGCGAGGACGCGTTTGCGGGCGTGTTTGGCGCCGACACCGAGGTGGTGCATTCGGCCTGCTCGGCGGAGGCTCATCTTGCCGGTGTTATCGAGCCGGTCGTAGCGCAGCCGGTAGTGGCCTGGCGCGTGTGGGTTGCTGGCTGGGAGTGCCTTTGGTGTGGCTCGGTAGGCGTTGCCTGGCGTGCGTCGGTCAAGCGCGCGGTGTGGGCGCTTCTCGTTGTAATGCTGACGGAACTCGTCGAGCTGGCGTTGCAGCTGCGCGATGCTCAGGGCGGGTGGTCTGGCTCTGAGCCAACGCTGTTGGGTCTGGTGGAAGCGCTCGGTCTTGCCCTGTGTCTGGGGGTGGCCGGGGGAGCCGTTCTTCTGGCGGACACCGAGGATCGGGAGCAGGTACTCGAACGCGTTGCGCCCGCCGGTGAAGCGGGACGTGTAGACGCTCCCGTTATCCGTGAGCGTGCTCGCCGGCGGGCCGTATTCCTCGACCAGCTCTAGGAAAACGCTCACCACCACATCGCCGCTCACCGGCCCATGAGCACTGCAGGACAGCAGGAACCGGCTGTGGTCATCGAGCCAGTTGAGGATCTCCACATCGGTTCCGTCCTCAAGACGCCAGTGAATGAAGTCCGACTGCCACATCTCATTCGGCTGCGCCGCCTGGAAGCGGATGTAGCTGCTTCTGGGGCGCTTGCGAGGCTCCGGGACAATCAGCCCGGCGTCATGCAGAATCCGCCGGATCGTCGAGGTCGACAAGACCCGAAGCTGCTCCTGCTCGAGGTGCCAGCGGATCGTCTCCGGGCCAGCATCGAGCCCGTCGGCGGTCAGTTGCAATCGCAGCTCGAGCACTCTCTGACGGACCTCTGGAGGGGTCGCTCTGGAGGACCCGTTCGGCCGTCGCGAACGCGGCTCGACAGCGTCCAGGCCACTGGCCCGATAGCGGGCCAGAAGGCGGTGTAGGTGCCGGCGGGAGAACCCGTACTCGGCAGCAGCAGCAGTGACGGACAGCTGGTCGGAAACGACCTGGAGAACAGCAACACGGGCTCTTGACATGCCCGCCACGGTCGCCAGGACCCCGGACGCCGTGCCGGTGCTAGCCGCTCCGGCCCAGCCCTCCGGGCTGCGCCTCCACGGCCAGCACCGCGAAAGACCTCAGTCCAGGGTGAGACCTATGTCCCGACTCACCAGAGACCTATCACCTGAGACACATGTCCTGAACCCACACACCCCTAGATGATTGATTCCACGGCAAAGCCTGTGGATATCGAGGATTTACTACTCCGGCCCAGTAAACGTCCGACGGGGCTGGTAGGTTTTGGTGTGTGAGGACTCGGGATGCGAGGCGGCTGGGGCAGGCGGCGCAGGAGGAGCTTCGTCGGCGTGCTGTTGCGCTGGTTGGGGAGGGGCGTTCTCAGACTGAGGTCGCGGGGCTGCTTGATGTTTCGCGTCAGTCGGTGAGCGAGTGGGTGCGCGCTCAGCGTCTTGGCGGGGATCAGGCGCTCGCGGCGGGCAAGCGTGGCCGGCGCCCGGGCGAGAAGACGGCGCTGACGGCCTCTCAGCAGGCGCAGATCGCGAAGGCGATCCGGGAGAAGAACCCTGACCAGCTGAAGCTGCCGGGGTTTCTGTGGACCCGCGCGTTGGTGTGCGAGCTGATCGACTGGCGGTTCGGGATCCGTGTCGCGGAGAAGACCGCGGGACGGTATCTGCGCGGCGTGGGGGTTCAGCCCGCAGAAGCCCGCCCGGCGGGCGTTTGAGCAGAACCCCGAGATGGTCGCGCGGTGGCTTGATGAGCGCTACCCCGCGATCAAAGAGCGTGCCCACCGCGAGAAATCCCTGATCCTGTGGGCGGATGAGATGGGTTTGCGCTCTGACCACACCGCCGGCCGGTCGTGGAGCCCAGTCGGGGAAACCCCGGTGATCGAGGGCACCGGCCAGCGGTTCGGCGCGAACGTGATCTCCGCGATCTCCAACAAGGGACACCTCTCCTTCCGGGTCTTCAAGGAGCGATTCATCGCCTCCGTGTTCATCGACTTCCTCACCCGCCTGATCCGCCAGAGCAAAGGGCAGAAGATCATCCTGATCCTCGACGGGCACCCCGTGCACCGCTCCAAGAAGGCGAAACAGTGGGTCGAAGCGCACGCCGAGGAGATCGAGCTGCAGTTCCTGCCCGGCTACGCCCCAGAGCTCAACCCGACCGAGCTGCTCAACCAGGACGTCAAGACCAACGCCCTCGGCCGCCGCCGGCCCCACACCCAGGACGAGCTGATCGGCGAGACCCGCAGCTACCTACGCTCACGCCAACGCACACCCGCATCGTCGCCGCTACTTCGACGGAGAAACACGTCAGCTACGCCAAAGCCGCCTGACGCCTATTTACTAGGCCGAAGTAGTATAAGCAGCGGGGTCGAAGTCGGCGGTACTCAATAGCCAGCCGACGACCCGAAGGGGGCCTCGATGGACGCCGACCTCGACCTGCTGCTCACTGCCGTTTACATCACGGCCGACGATCTCCTGCCTGGGCGATCGAAGAACGCCAAGCGAAGCGTCACAGACGCGGAGGTCGTCACGCTGTGTGTCGCACAGGCGATCATGGGCATACCCTCTGACCGGCGCTTTCTGGCGGTCGCTTCCAAGCATCTGCGCCATCTGTTTCCGAAGCTCCCTGCTCAGCCTGGTTACTTCAAGCGCCGCCGCCGGCTCACCGAGACGCTTGAGTGGCTGATGAGTGTGTTCGCGTCCCAGAGCCCGGGGTTCTACGACGATCTTATGCTCGTTGACAGCACTCCGGTGGAGTGCGCCAGAAGCCGCGAGACCGTCAAGCGCTCTCAGCTGGGCGACGCAGCGGATTACGGCTATTGCCGCAGCCATTCACGGTTCTTCTGGGGCTTTCGCCTGCACGCGATCTTTGCCCCCGACGGCACACCCAGAGCGATCGCGGTGGCCTCGCCCAAACGCGATGAGCGTGACGTCGCGCTGGAGCTCTTGGCCCGCACTCGCCGCACAGGCGGCGAGACATTGATAGGCGACAAGGGCTACGCCGGCAGGGCATTCGCCCAGGCCGTCAGTGAGCTGGGCGCGACGATCTTGCGGCCAAGGCGAAAGGACGAGCCGGGCCGAGGACCGCACCTGGCGCCGATCCGCCAGCGGATCGAGTCGATCTTCTGGAGCTGCAAGGGGACCCTCACCCTGGAGCGCCATGGCGCTCGAACGCTCGCCGGGCTCAGAGAGCGCATCCTGCAGCGGCTGCTCACCCTCGCCGCTGCGATATCTCTAAACCACCAACTGGGACGGCCAAGCCGGGCGCTGGTCGACTACTGCGCTTAGAGAGCCGTGGAATCAATCATCTAGCTCCATCGCTACAGAAGTCAGGGCGGTAGTTGACGCGATCGCCCCATCCATCCCTGAAATCGTGGTGCGCCGAGTTCGAGTCTGGGTCTCGCCATTCTTAGAGATGCCTGCAAATGGGCTAGTTTTTGTACGGCGGGCGAGGCAGTTGAGGGGTGTTGAGAGGGCATAGGGTCAGAGCCAGAGCTTCGCCGCGCTGTCAGCCATCGCTCAGCTCGCCACGATCACAGTCGCGCGATAGGGATGCAAGCCGCGACGTCGTGCCGGCTTGACGCGCTTCCAGGCTTGCGCGATGGGAGCTGTGAGCGTGGCCGTGCCCGGGGTCAGCGCGCGGAAGGCGTACGCCACGACGGGGAGCGTTGAGGGCGCCCCGCTGCTCGGACAGAGCGCCACGCGCCGCAGCACGCTGGGGTCCGAGGAGCGTGCGGCAGCCCAGGGGAAGACGCGCGGGGGCGGCTTCGTGCCTGTGGGCCAGGAGAGGTACTCCTCGGCCTCGACTAACTCCACGTAGACGAAGGCGCCCACCTTGACTGTGAGCATGGCGCCGTTCTCCGGCGCCATGTCCGGCGAGAATGTCGTAGGGGACCTCACACAACCCTTGAGGCCCTCCCCCGAGGAGGTGCCCAGGCGCCTCAAGGTGACCATCTCGGTGCTCGAAGCAGCGATCGCCCTACGCGGCAGTGGAGCGCCCGAGCCGCAGGCCGCGAGCACAGCGGCAGAGAGCACAGCGCCAGGGAGCGCGCTCGAGTACCTCATTGTCCACCTATACGTTAATCGCCCTGACATCACAGATCAGTTTGAGATCGCCTCCTCCCGGAGACCACACTGCCCTGCGGGAACGCGCCCATGGGGATACGCGAGCCGACGCACACCACCCTAGTCCTACGAGGGGCCTGTGAGCCACTTGCTCAGCGTCGCACAAAGGAGCGCAAGCGCATGATCGCGCAGCTCGCTCGCACAAGGAATCGGCTATGACCTCCGGCAAGGACATGTGGGTGGGAAGTAGGTGCTAGCTGTAGATCCTGAGGACGTTGTTCATCCGGTCCTCCTTGGAGGCTGGTGGTGTCAAAGCCCCAGTCCCAAGGAGATACCGGATGAAGCTGCACGGTAATGCTGCGCTGTCATTTAGGCAGCGTGAGCGGATGGTTCGTCGTGTCGTTGACCAAGATTGGTCTGTGAGGGAGGCTGCCCTGGCAGCCGAGGTCAGTGCCCGGACAGCGGGGAAGTGGGTCGGCCGCTACCGCGCTGAAGGAATCGCGGGGCTGTTGGATCGCTCCTCGGCGCCTTTGTTTGTCGCGAACCGCAGCAGCGAGAGCACGATCGAGGTGATCGCGGCTTTGCGGCGTCTGCGGTTCACGGGCCCTGAGATCTCCGAGGTGCTCGAGCTGCCCGGCTCGACGGTCTCGGGGATCCTCAAGCGGATCGGGATGGGCCGCCTGGGCCGGCTCGGAATGGAGCCTGCGGAGCGCTACGAACGGACGGTCGCGGGCGAGCTGATTCATATCGATGTCAAGAAGCTCGGCCGGATCCACGGCGGCGCTGGGAAGCGGGTCACGGGCCGCCAGCGCAACCCAAAAAAGACCCGAGTCGACCGAGACGGCGTCAACCGCCAGGCCGTTGGCTGGGAGTGCGTGCACATCGCAATCGATGACGCGACTCGTCTTGCCTACGCCGAGGTATTGACCGACGAGAAGGCCACCACAGCGATCGGTTTCTTGCGCCGAGCGATCGCGTTCTATGAGCGCCATGGCATGAAGGTCCAAGAGCTTCTGACCGATAACGGCGCCCCTTACCGCTCAGCAGTGCACGCCATTGCCTGCCGCGCGATCGGGATCCGCCACCTACGCACCAGGCCCTACCGGCCCCAGACTAATGGGAAGGCAGAGCGCTTCATCCGGACCATGCTCGCCGGCTGGGCCTACGGAGCGATCTACCGCGACAGCCAAGAACGCACAGCAGCTCTTGACGGCTGGCTATGGACCTACAACCATCGAAGACCACACCAAGCCATCGGGCGACAAACACCCATCACCCGCATGAACAACCTGCTCGGGTCTTACAGCTAGCCCATACTCAGACCTCCTCCGGTCGAGGCGGAGATCACCCAAGTAATCAAGGACCATCTAAGCTCGCGGTCTGTTCCCTAAAGGAGGTCCCTGTGCGCAGCAGCTTTGCGGTTCTCTTCTCGGTGCTGGCGGTCGGCTCTGGCGTCGTCGCAGTAGACGCCTCGGCCGCGGCAAAGCACAAGTCCCAGCGCAAATCCTCGCCCTCGTGCGGCACGGTCACGCCCAAGAAACCTGCAAACAGCGGCGGCGGCTTCGGCGCCTTCAAGATCAAGATTGTCAAGGGCAAGATCAGCTGCGCAACGGCGAAGACGGTCTTCACCAACTACTACATCAAGGGTAAGCCCTCCGACAAGGGCGGCGTACAAAGCCGCACCCTGGACGGCTTCAAGTGCACCGGAGGCGCCCCGCCGAGCACGGTCGTCACGTGCAAGCGCAAGAAGACGGTGATGACGGGCACGGACGCTTAGCCGGCGTATGCCCCAGGTAAGGCTCTCCCGCTTCGGCGGTGATCCCCTTGGGGCTCCAGCGTTCCCGGCCCAGCTCCGGAGGGCACCTTCCGTTCCGGGCACTCTGGGAGGCTTTGGTCGTCGCATGGTCGTCCGGATCTGGAGCTTGTGGCCGGGGAGCGGCGCGAGTGCACGCGCGAGTCGCGTCTTGTACCTTCATTCTGCTGGAAAAATACGGTGTGACCGGTTTTGCCGAGGGTAGGCGAGGCTTGTTGTCCGAGCAAGGGAGCTGGGAGTCATGCACGCGCAGTGGGTAGTGAGGGTTGAGTCGGGCGGCTGGCCAGACTGGGGCCGGAGCTTTGTCCGGTGGGCGGGACCGTTGGTGGTGTTGGGCGTCGCGGGGGTGGTGGCGCTGTCGCTGGTTGGCGTTGCGCCGCGAGCGGATGTCGCTCGTCCCGTGTCCAGGGGCGACACGAGTGCCGCCGCGCTGGGGCGCCTGGAGTCGTTGCCGGCGCAGGCCCAATCGGTGATCTCGGCGACGCTCGGCTCAGGAGAGCCCGCGTTCGCTGCCCGACGCTCAGGGCTTGGGTATCGGTTGGGCGGCGGCGGGGTCCTGGCGCGCTTCAACCTGCACGGGGCCGATCTGCATGCGCGTGGGGGCTCGTTGTCGATGGCGTCGCTCGCGCTCGGCTGCGCCGGCCGGCTGAGTCCGGCCGGCGTGTTGTCGATCAGCGCGCACGCGAATCGCGTGACCTATGACCGTGGGCAGCTGGCGGAGTGGTATGCGGCGGGTCCGTTGGGGATCGAGCAGGGGTTCACGCTTCGGCACCGCCCGACGGGCGCAGGTGGGCCGGTTACCTTGGCGCTTGGGCTTGCGGGCTCGCTTCGCCCGCAGCAAAGTGGCTCGCAGCTGCGGTTCCTGGCCCGCTCCGGTCGCGTGGCGTTGCGCTACGGCGGCCTGCAGGCGATCGACGCGCGCGGACGGCGGCTGCACGTCGCACTCGAGTTGCAAGGCGCCAAGTTGCTGGTGCGGGTGTGGGATCGGGGCGCACGCTATCCGCTGCGGATCGACCCGTTGATCCAGCAGGGCGAAAAGCTCACCGGCGCGGGCGAAATTGCAAGCGGCCGGTTCGGCTATAGCGTGGCGTTGTCGGCAGATGGCGACACAGCGCTGATCGGCGCGCACTACGCCATTCGGAACAACAATGAAGCCGGGGGAGCGTGGGTGTTCACGCGCTCGGGGTCCACCTGGACCCAGCAGGGCGGAAAGCTCAACGGCATGGGCCACGCCGGAGAAACCTTGTTCGACCACATCGGAGAAGGCGATTTCGGATACAGCGTCGCGCTCTCAGCCGACGGCAACACTGCACTGATCGGCGGGCCGGGCGACAACGGCGGCGCGACCAACGAAGGCGGCGTGGGCGCGGTGTGGGTGTTTACGCGCTCGGGTTCCACCTGGGCTCAGCAGGGCGAAAAGCTCACCGGCACGGGCGAGACCGGAAAGGGCGAATTCGGCAAGAGCGCCGTGCTCTCCGCCGACGGCAATACGGCGCTGATCGGCGGGTCCGCCGACAACGGTGGCGCGGGTGCGGCGTGGGTGTTCACGCGCTCGGGTTCCACCTGGGCTCAGCAGGGCGAAAAGCTCGTCGGCGACTGCACGGCCAGCTGCGCGAACGAGGGCACGGGCGAGATCGGAGAAGGCGAACTCGGCACAAGCGGGGCGCTGTCTGAAGACGGCAATACGGCATTGATCGGCGCGCCTGCAGACAACGGCGCCGTGGGCGCGGCGTGGGTGTTCACGCGCTCGGGTTCCACCTGGGCCCAGCAGGGCGAAAAGCTCGTCGGCGACTGCGCTAGCAGCTGCGGCAACGAGGGGACCGGCGAGACCGGAGAGGGCATGTTCGGCACGATGGTCACGCTCTCCGCCGACGGCGACACGGCGCTGATCGGCGCGCCGGCCGACAACGGCGGCGCGGGCGCGGCGTGGGTGTTCACGAGCTCGGACGGCATCTGGACCCAGCAGGGCGAAAAGCTCGTCGGGGACTGCGCCGGCAGCTGCGCCAACGAGGGCACCGGCGAGACCGGAGAGGGCAAGTTCGCCGCCAGCGCTGCGCTCGCTGAAGACGGCGACACCGTGCTGATCGGCGGGCCTGCAGACAGCGGCGGCGCAGGCGCGGCGTGGGTGTTCACGCGCTCTGGCGGGGTGTGGAGCCAGCAGGGGCCGAAGCTCACCGGCGGGGGCGAGAGCGGAGAAGGCGAATTCGGCTACAGCGTGGCGCTGTCCAAAGACGGCGACACCGCACTGATCGGTGGGCCCGAGGACGACACCGCCACGGGTGCGCTGTGGGCGTTCACGCGCTCTGGCGGGGTGTGGAGCCAGCAGGGGCCGAAGCTCACCGGTAACGAAGAGGGCAATAGCCAATTCGGCGTATACGTCGCGGTCTCCGCCGACGGCAACACCGCGCTGATCGGCGGCCCCGGCGACAACGACGACGCCGGCGCGGCGTGGGTGTTTACGCGCTCTGGCGGGGTGTGGAGCCAGCAGGGGCCGAAGCTCACCGGCAGGGGCGAGACCAGCGAAGACGGGTTCGGCGTAAGCGTGGCGCTTTCAGCCGACGGCAACACGGCGTTGATCGGCGCCCCGGGCGACAATGGCGGCCTATACGGCAAGGGCGCGGCATGGGTGTTCACGCGTTCTGGTTCCACCTGGAGCCAGCAGGGCGAAAAGCTCGTCGGGGACTGCACGGCCAGCTGCGCCAACGAGGGCACCGGCGAGATCGAAAACGCCTGGTTTGGCTACAACGTCGCGCTCTCCGCCGACGGCAACACCGCGCTGATCGGCGGCTTTCGTGACAACGGCTGGTACGGGGCCGCCTGGGTGTTCACGCGCTCGGGGTCCACCTGGAGCCAGCAGGGCGAAAAGCTCGTAGGGGACTGCACGGCCAGCTGCGCCAACGAGGGCACCGGCGAGACCGGAGAGGGCATGTTCGGCACAATGGTCGCGCTCTCAGCCGACGGCAACACGGCGCTGATCGGCGCCTGGAACGACAACAGCGTTCACGCCGGCAACGACCACTACAGCGGCAAGGGGGCGGCGTGGGTGTTCACGCGCTCGGGGTCCACCTGGAGCCAGCAGGGCGAAAAGCTCGTCGGGGACTGCACCGGCAGCTGCGCCAACGAGGGCACCGGCGAGACCGGAGAGGGCAAGTTCGGCACCAGCGTCGCGCTCTCCGAAGACGGCGACACCGCGATGATCGGCGGCTGGGACGACGACAGCGGTGCGGGCGCGGTGTGGGTGTTCACGCGCTCTGGTTCCACCTGGACCCAGCTGGGCGAAAAGCTCGTTGGGGACTGCACCGGCAGCTGCGCCAACGAGGGCACTGGCGAGATTGGAACAGGCAGGTTCGGTGTAACCGTCGCGCTGTCCGCCGACGGCAACACGGCGCTGATCGGCGGGCTCGACGACAACAGTACCGGGGGCGCGGCGTGGCTGTTTACGCGCTCGGGGTCCACCTGGACTCAGCAGGGCGAAAAGTTCACTGGCGGGGGCGAGTCCGGAGAAGGCGAATTCGGCACAAACGTCGCGCTCTCCGCCGACGGTGGCACGGCGCTGATCGGCGCGTGGCGCGACAACGGCGGCAGAGGCGCGGCGTGGGTCTTCGTGGACCCGCCCACCGCGACGACGGACGCGGCGACGGGCGTAAGCGAAACCAGCACGACTCTCAACGGAACCCTCGGCGCCGGAGGCTCGAGCACGGCGTACTTCCAGTACGGGACGACCGCAGCCTATGGGGCCTCCACTGCCACCCAGAGCGTTGGCACCTCCAGCAGCCCGAGTCCACTCGCCGCCGCGATTGGCGGGCTTGCGCCGGGAACGACCTACCACTTCCGACTCGTCGCCGAAAACTCCGGTGGAGTGACCTACGGCGCCGATCAGACGTTCACTACCGAAGCCCGAGGCGTGGTCTCCACGACCGAATCGACTACCACCACGACCACGCAGACCCAAACAACCTCCACGTCGAAAGCCAGCGAGACGTCCCTGTCTCCTGCGGTGCAGCACATCGGCAGCGCGAAGACGTCCACTGGAACTACCTTCTCGTTCTCGCTCAATGAACAGGCAACCGTGACCTTCACTTTCACCCAGCGCGTCAGCGGTCGCAAGGTCGGCGGCAAGTGCGTCGCGCAGACCGACAAGAATCGCCGCAAGCCTGCCTGCAGGCGCACCGTAACGGCGGGCAGGCTGACCTTCACGGGCCACAGTGGCACCAACAAGGTTGCGTTCCAGGGTCGCATCTCGCCCGCAAAGAAGCTCAAGCCGGGGAGCTACACGCTCGTGATTATGGCCACCAACTCTGCCGGAGTGCGCTCTGCGCCGCAGTCGCAGAGCTTTACGATCCTGAAGTAGCGTCTCAGACAGGAGCGCAGTGCCGATGTACTATCGGCCGATGGCGGCGACGCGGCTGCGCAGTATCTTCTTCGCTGGTCACTCCCTCGCGGGCATTGGCGTAGTGGCAACGCTCCTGTCCCTTTGTGGCGCATCGCCCGCTTGCGCGGTTTCGCTTGCCGGCCTACCGAGCGTCGACGTTCTCGCATCGGCGGCGAGGGCTCCGGAATCCGTCGCGAAGGCTGACTCGGGCGGCGCTAGCTCCGCTGACCCGGGTGGCCCAGGCGCCGTGTTCGCTTGGGGGTCGGGCTCGGACGGGCAGCTGGGCGATGGAGGCACGACTGGCAGCGACGTGCCTGTGCCCGTGAGCGGGCTCAGCGAAGCGAGCGCTATCGCGGGCGGCTACTCATTCGGTCTCGCCCTGCTGAAGAGTGGTGCCGTCGCGGCGTGGGGCGCCGGTGAAAGCGGGTACCTTGGTGACGGCAGCGTCGAAAACAGCGACGAACCGGTGTCGGTGAGCGGGCTCACCGAAGTGAGCGCGATCTCCGCCGGCTGGTACCACAGCCTCGCTCTGCTGGAAGACGGCGATGTCGTCGCCTGGGGCTACAACGGCTTCGGGGAACTCGGCGACGGCGAGCGCGAAGGCCCCGAATTCTGCCCCGGGGCGTGCAGCAAGGTGCCGGTTGCGGTTCCCGGCCTCAGCGAAGTGAGCGCCGTCGCGGCGGGCGCGAGCGACAGCTTCGCGCTGCTGGCCGACGGCCACGTGATGGCCTGGGGCGGCGGCGGCAACGAACTGGGGATCGGCGGCGAGCAGGAAAGCGACGTCCCTGTCGAAGTCCCAGGACTCAGCGAAGTCGTCGCGATCTCCGCCGGCTACTCGACCACCCTTGCGCTGCTGGGGAGCGGCAAGGTGATGGCCTGGGGGTTCAATGCGTACGGTCAGCTCGGGAACGGCACGACGACGAGCAGCGACGTGCCCGTCGAAGTCTCAGGCCTGAGCGAAGTGGTCGCGATCTCCGCCGGCGTCGACCACGACCTCGCGCTGCTGAGGAACGGCACGGTGATGGCGTGGGGAGACAACGAGTACGGCGAGCTGGGCGACGGCACCACGACCGGGCCGGAAACCTGCGTCAACGACTATGACGAAAAGGTCGGCTGTAGTGCGACCCCGGTGCCCGTCGATGGCCTCAGCGAAGTGACTCAGATAACTGCGGGCAGCGAATTCAGCCTCGCCCTGCTGAAGAGCGGCGCGGTGATGGCGTGGGGTGAAAACGAACGCGGCGAGCTTGGCGATCGCGGCATGGTGAGTAGCGATCTGCCGGTTGAAGTGGTCTCCTTGCGTGGCGCAAGCGCGATCTCGGCGGGCAGCTGGTATGAGGGCCTTGCGATCGCGCAGGCGGCTGCGGCGCCGCCAACGATCTCAAAGCTCGAACCCGCCTATGGATCGCCTGCGGGCGGCACGTCCGTGACGATCACCGGCGAACGGCTCGGCGACGCCACGGGCGTTCTGTTCGGCTCGGCGCAGGCGGAGAGCTTCACCGTGGAATCGGAAACCCGTATCACCGCTCTCTCCCCGCCGGGCAGCGGGATCGTCGATGTCGGCGTGCAAGCGCCCGAAGGGCTGATCAGCGCGACGAGTCCGGCCGACGAGTTCAGCTACGCGCCGGCGGTGAGCAAGCTCGAACCCAAGCAGGGCCCGCAGGAAGGCGGCACCGAAGTCAGCATCACCGGCACCGACTTCACCGGCGCAAGCGAAGTGAAGTTCGGCGAAAGCGAGGCGGAGAGCTTCAGCGTGCGCTCGGACACGCAGATCACGGCGGTCGCTCCGCCGGGCAGGGGGAAAGTCACCGTGGCGGTGAGGACCGCCGGTGGGACGAGCCCGGCGGTCTCAGCCGATCGCTACAAGTACCTGCCTCCCGTAAGCCCGTCCTTGCTCACCTGGGCAAGCCCGGTGCGCGCCGACGACACACCACCGTTCGAATCCCCGACCGCCGTGAGCGGTGTCTCCTGCCCGACGAGTGGCATCTGTGTCGCGGTCGATCGCTCCGGCGACGTGCTGAGCTCGACAGATCCGACGGGCGGCACGGCCGCCTGGGCGCGGGCGGACGTGCTCGGCTACGCCTTTTCCGGCATCTCCTGTCCTTCCAATGAACTGTGCGTAGCCGTCGGCGCTGGAGACGTCGCCACCACGAGCGATCCTACCGGCGGCGCCTCTGCATGGAGCCTCACGAGCCTGATCGAGCCGCAGCGAGGAGGCGGGCTGGCAGCGGTCTCGTGCGCCTCTATCAGCCTCTGCCTCGCGGTCGACGGCCGCGGCGACGTGTGGAGCTCGACCGACCCGACCGGCGGCGCAGGCGCATGGAGCGAGACCCACCTCGAAGACGCCGAATTCAGCGGCGTCTCCTGTCCCTCGGCGAAGCTCTGCGTCGTCGTGCCCTACGGCAGCGGTAGCTTGTGGATATCGACCGACCCGACCGGCGGGGCGAGTGCATGGAGCCAGACGCGGATCGACGCGCACTCACTCTTTGACGTCTCCTGCTCCTCCGAAGAACTGTGCGTCGCGACTGACAACTGGGGCAACGCGATCGTCACGACCGACCCGACCGGCGGCGAAGGCGCGTGGACGCCTCAGCACGTCGCCGAAGGGCTGATTACGGGCATCTCCTGCGCGTCGTGGGGCGGCTGCGTCGCGCTCGATGGCAACGAGGCGATCATCTCGACCGAACCGGCGGCTGGGTCGGCGGCCTGGAAGTCAACCTCGATTGAAACCGTCAACCGTTTCGGCGGCCACGACGGGCTCGAAGCGGCCTCCTGCCCGGAAGCGAGCCTGTGCGTGCTCACCGACAGCGGCAGCGAGGTGATCACCGCGACCGACCCGACCGGCGGGGAAGGCGCATGGACGATCAGCCACGTCGAAGCGGGTGTGAACGCTTTCACCGGCGTCTCGTGCGCCTCGCTTACGCTCTGCGTCGCCGTCGACGGGGCGGGCAACGTCGCGGCTTCGAGCGACCCGACCGGCGGCGCGGGCGCCTGGAGCGGCGCCCACATCGACGAACACGCCTTCGACGGCGTCTCATGCCCGTCCACGCAGCTGTGCGTCGCCGTCGACGAAGCCGGGGACGTGCTCAGCTCGACCGATCCGACCGGCGGCGCGCAGGCCTGGAGCCTTGCAAACGTGGACGGCGCCACGCTGCTCACAGGGGTTTCCTGCGCGTCCGTGAAGCTGTGCGTCGCCATCGACGAAAAGGGGAACGTGATCGTCTCGACCGAACCGGCAGGCGGCGCAGGCGCCTGGAGCGTCACCTCCGTCGCCGACTACGAACTGAGGGGCGTCTCCTGCCCGGCTGAAAACCTCTGCGTCGTGATGGCCAGGGGCAACGCGATCACCTCGACCGACCCCAGCGGCGGCGCGGACGCGTGGAAGAGCACATATGTCGGCGTCCCCGCGCACATCTCCTGTCCCTTCACGCAGCTGTGCGTAACCACCGGCCTGCTCGCATACAGCGTCTTCAGCACGACCGAACCGCTCGGCGGCGAATCGGCGTGGAGCGAAACCTTCCTCGGCGGCGAAGAAGAAGAATTCCCGCTCTTCAACGGCTTCGACGAAGTCGGCTGCGGCCCGCAGCCGCTCTGTGTCGCCACGACGCTCGGCAGCAACGGCTCACCTGGCAACGTGATGGTCTCCGCTGACCCGACCGGAGGCGTCGAAGCATGGAGCGAGGAGAATGTCTACAACGTCCCGATCGAACGCCCGAGCTCGTTCTTTGAACTCTACTCGCGCGAACTGACAGGCGTTTCCTGCGTCGCGGAAGGCATGTGTGCGGTCGTCGACGACGGCGGCAAGATCATGATCGGCAGCACATCGAGCACAACGACGACCACGAGCTCCACCACGACCAGTTCCCAGAACACGACCTCGAGCGCCACTGCGACGTCCAGCACGTCTGCGGCATCGCCCAAGTCCCCGATCCTCACACGCCTGCACCAGTCCCACCGCCGCTGGCGCGAGCGCCGCGCGCGCGGGCGAGGCCACGCCGGAACGTCGCCGGTGGGCACGACCTTCTCCTTCCACCTGGGCGAGCCGGCGAGGGTCAAGCTCACCTTCACACGCTCTGTTCGCGGGCGAATGCTCGGCGGTCGCTGCGAGGCGCAAAGCCGCAGCAACCGCGCCCACCGGTGGTGCACGCTCAGCGTGATCGCGGGCACGCTGTCCGTGTCAGGTCATCCAGGCACCAATACCATCACGTTCGCGGGGCGCCTCTCCTCCGGTCGCCGTCTGCCGCCCGGCAGCTACATGCTCAGCGCGACCGCGACCAACTCCGTCGGACGCTCGGCGCCGCGGCTGCTCGTCTTCGCGATCCTTGGAGGCTGAAGCAGGCATACCTGGCCAGCGCGTTGGTCATCACGACCCTGCTCTGACGAACGTTTGTATGTTACAATCGTTTGTATGACTGCCCAGACTGCTACGAGCGCAAGCGGTAACGCGACTAAGGCGGCGCTGCTTCAGGCGGCCAAGCGATTGGTGGTCGAGCGCGGGTATGCGGGTACGAGCGTGCGCGATCTAGCCGCCGCGTCAGGGACGAACCTCGCGGCGGTCAACTATCACTTCGGCTCCAAGGAGGCATTGCTGAACGAGGCGCTCCAGGACTCGTTTCTGGAGTGGAGCAACCGCATTGCGCGGGCGGCTGGGAGCGAGCTGGATACTGGGCCCCTGGATCAGATGTTGGCCTGTATGCGGATGCTGCTCGATGAGCTAGCTGAGAACCAGGCTTTGTTCGCGGCGTTCCTCGAGGGACTGTTGCAGGCCCAGCGCTCACCCGAGCTTCACAGCCAACTCGCCGAGCATTACATCGAGCAGCGTCGGTGGGTGGGCGAGATCGTCACTGCCGGGCCGGGCGAACGCGAGATCCCGCCGCGGATGGTGCAGGTTATCTCCTCGCTCGTGCTCGCCATCGCGGACGGGCTGCTGTTGCAGTCGCTGCTCGACCCTGACGTCGCCCCGACCGGTGAGGAGTTTTTAGCGCTTGCCAAGGGACTCGCTGCAATCACAGCCAAGACGAGTCAAGGAGCCTGAAATGACGGTTGCTGCGCCGCGCCCTACCGTGGAAGACCTCAACCGCTGGATGGTCACCGGCTTTGACCGCTTGTACGGCCTGGAATTCATCGCCTTGAGCGACGAGGAGGTGACCGCGCACGTCCGTATCGGCGAGCAACACAAGCAGCCGACCGGGATCGTTCACGGTGGCCTGTACGCCGCGATCGCCGAGTCGATTGCGACGATCGCCACCGTCGTGTCCGTCGCGGGCGAGGGAAATACCGCGATCGGCCTGTCTAACAACACGAGCTTTCTGCGCCCGATCGCCCAGGGCACCGCCCACGCCATCGGGCGCCGCCGCCACGCCGGTCGCACGACACAGGTCTGGGACATCGAGATCTCCGACGACGACGGCCGCCCTTGCGCCATTACACGCGCGACGATCGCCGTTCGGCCACAGCAGGCCTGAAGTCGACCCTCTGCGGTCGCCCGCGAAGTCGGAGGCGGGGCTGATGGGCTGGTAGCTGCGGCCGGGGTCGAGTGTTTGCTCGCTTAAGAGCGGCCGTCGCTGGGGTCGATGACGCGAGTGTTGCGGCTGGCAACTGAGGAGCCCGTGACAAATCCTCATAATCTCAGTTGAAATTATGGAGATTATGTCCTACGGTGATCTACATGGGCCGAAATCGACCGGCCCATGACCTCCTAACAGAACCCCTATCCCCTGAAAGGAAAGAAGATCCATGCCCCAGCTACCTTCTTCCAAGCCCCCCCGAAGCACGCTAAGGCGATGGCGTCAAGTGGCCGTCGGTGCCGCCGCCATCTTCGCCGCAGGTATCCCGATCGCTGCGATTGGGGCTGGTTCGGCCGAGGCGGCTACGCCCACCTCGCCGCCCCCGGTCTCGATACTCACGTCGAACGGATACATCGGCCATGGCGACATCTTCATCTCCCCGTTCGGCGACACGAGCACGTATGCCAACGGGCCCGAGATTCTCGACAGCCATGGCAACGTCGTGTGGTTCCAGGCAGTCCCCCCAGGCGAGGAGGCGAGCGACTTCCGAACCCAGACCTACCTCGGCCAGCCGGTCCTGACGTGGTGGCAGGGCACCGGGCTCGGTGGCCTGTCCAGCGGTACGGACTACATCTATAACGACCACTACCAGCAGATTGCCACGGTGAACGCGGGCAACGGGCTCAGCGCGGATGGGCACGAGTTTCTCATCACGCCATGGAACACGGCGCTGATCCTCTCCTACACCACGGCCACGGCCAACCTGACGTCGATCGGCGGCCCAGCCGACCAGACCGTGATCAACGGTGTGGTTCAGGAGATCGACATCGCAACCGGCAAGGTGCTCTTCCAGTGGAACAGCGAGGATCACGTCCCCTTCAGCCAGAGCGAGCAGCCCTTGCCCGCCTCGCCGAGCGACCCATGGGACTGGTTCCACATCAATGCCGTGAAGCTCGACACGGACGGCAACCTGCTGATCGACGCCCGGGACACCTGGACCACCTACAAGGTGAGCCTGGCCACCGGCAACATCATCTGGCAGCTCGGCGGCAAGGACAGCAGCTTCGCCATCCAGGCCGCCCCTGGACAGGTCCTGGACAGCGCTGGCGAGATCTTCGCTTGGCAGCATGATCCCCAGCCATTGGGCAATGGCTTGTATACGTTCTTCGACAACGAGTCATCCGGCACGCCGCAGCTCCCCTACAGCCGTGCGGTAACGGTGAAGTTGAACGAGTGGACCCATGTCGCCACGCTCGTGGCGTCCGACAACCAGCCCGAGGGGCTCTCGGCGGCCTCGCAGGGCAACGCCCAGACGACCGGCGACGGGGATCTCTTCGTCGGCTGGGGAGCGCTCCCCTACTTCTCGGAGTTCGACCCCTCCGGCAACCTCATCTTCAACGCTGAGTTCCCGGCCGGAGTGAATACCTATCGCGCCTATCTGTTGCCCTGGCATCCCGGAGGACCCGGGAAGGGCCATCAATGGCCCGGCAGCGGCAATCAAGGCTCAAGGAAAGGTGGTCACGGCTGGGGCTGGTAGTGCTTGTCGGTAACGCGACACCCTGAAAGCGCGAAAGAGCACGGCCCGGGGAAGGTGCGTGAGCGCACAACCTGGGCCGTGCTCTTTGCTGCAGGTGGGCAATCGCGAACTACCCAACGAACTACGGCACGGCCGGTACGACGACCAGTGGGCCGCCCTCGCCCGGGAGCTCCCGCGTGTCGAAGGTGCTCGCCACACGCTGCACATCGCCGCCGGCCTCGATAAACGCGTCCGCCGTCTCCAGGAAGTCGATCTTGGGGGTGCGGTAATGCATCGGGACCACCCAGCTTGGGCGTAGCCGCTCGATGATCGTGTGTGCCTGCTCGGCTCCGATCGTAGGTCCGCCCCCCACTGGCAGGATGAGCAGATCGATGGCCCCGATCGCGGCGGCCTGCTCGTCGCGCAACGTGCTCTGGCCGAAGTCGCCGAAGTGCGACACACGCACGCCGTCCAGCTCGAACACGAAGATCGTGTTGGGCCCGCGTTCGGTGCCCGCCGCCGGGTCGTGCTCGGAGGCGATGGCCAGCACCTCGCCGAGCGGTGACTCCAGGCGACCGGCCGTCGATCGCAGGATCGGAGGATCTCCGCCCACCGCCTCGGTTCCGTTGTGGTCGGCGTGCTCATGTGTGACAAGCACGAGATCCGCCGCCACGACGCTGATCGGCGGGTAGTCGAATTTGATCCCCCTGCCCATGAGGCCCGAAAGATCGCCGAATGGGTCGATCACAACCGTCTTGCCGGCGCCGCTGAGCCTGAACGCAGACTGGCCATACCACTCAACTTGCATGCTGCTCCTCCTTTGGTGTGGGTTGCCTGGGGCCGACTCGGGCGCGGACCCCATCGTCGTCTGGCTGCTCGCCTCGTGCCCCGTTCACCGCCTGAGTCGGAAACCCGCTTGCCAGGGGAGGCTCTTCGGCGTGGTGATAGTGCCCGCCGCGCATCAGCGACGCCAGTGCCGCGAGTAGGCACGCCACGATCGCAAAGGCGAACGCCTCATGCAGCCCGTCGCGAAACGGCGCCGATATGAGATGTGGGAAGAACGAGCGGCCGGTCAGCACCATGCGGTTGTGAACGCTGAGCGCGGCGACGACGTGGGGGCCGAGCAGCTGCTGGATCGGGTTGTAGCCGAGGAACGCCGCGAACAGGATCGACACGGGCGGCAGATGCGCCACCCTGTGGGCCGTCGCAGCGCCGACGCCGTGCGCCTGCAGCCCGCTGCTCATCGTGCTCGGCAGGCTCGAGCCCAAGCCGATGATCATCAGCGTGAAGAAGATCCCGATCGAGATCACCTGGGCAGAGTTCTGAAACGTCTGGTTCATACCGCCGCCGGCGCCGCGATCGCCGCGGGGCAGGCTGTTCATGACCGCAGCACGGTTTGGCGAGGCGAACAGTCCCATCGAGATGCCCATCAACAACAGCACGAGCGCGAACGCGGGGTAGGCGAAATCGGTCGGCAGCAATGCCAGCAGCGCGAAGCTGAGCGCCGAGCCGATCATGCCGCCGGTGGCGAACGGGCGCGCTCCGAAACGGTCGGACAGGAATCCGGATGTCGGCCCGGCGAGCAGCAGACCGATGGTAAGCGGGAGCATGTAGATGCCCGCCCACAAGGGCGTGTTGTTGAAGTCATAGCCGTGCTGAGGCAGCCATATGCCTTGCAGCCAGATGATCAGCATGAACATGAGACCGCCCCGTGCAACCGCGGAGAGGAACGTCGCGAGCGACCCGAACGTGAATGCCCTGATCCGAAACAGCGGCAGCCTGAACATCGGGTCCGCGACGCGTCGCTCGATCGCCACGAACGCCACTAGGCACGCTGCTCCGCTGCCCAGCAACGCGAGCACGCGGGGGCTTCCCCATCCGGTCGCCGCCGTTCCGTAGGGCCGGATGCCGTAGGTCACCGCGACCATGGCGAGCACCAGCCCAAGCGCGAAGGTCACGTTGCCGGCCCAGTCGATCGGCCTGCGGTGCGGCTCGCTGCGCTCCTCCAGCTTCAGGTAGGCCCAGACGGTTCCAAACAAGCCGACTGGCACCGAGATCAGGAACACCAGCCGCCAGTCGATAGGTGCGAGCAGGCCGCCAAGCACGAGCCCTATGAACATGCCACTGACACCGACGATGTTGTTGATCCCCAGCGCCATTCCGCGTTGGTTGACCGGGAAGGCGTCGGTGATGATCGCCGCAGCGTTCGCGAGCAGACAGGCACCCCCGACACCCTGAAAGACCCGAAAGATCACCAGATAGTCGGCGCCCGCCCGCCCGGTCATCCAGTCGACCGCTAACAGCAGCGACGCGACCGTGTAGATCACGAAACCGAGGTTGTAGGTGCGCACCCGCCCGAACATGTCGCCAAGCCGGCCCAGGCCGACGATCAACACGCTCGAGACGACCATGTAGCCGAGGATCATCCACAGCAGGTAGAAGCTGTTGGCGGGCACCAGCGGATCGAGCTTGATGCCCCGGAAGATGTCTGGCATCGCGATGATCGTGATCGAGATGTCGAGCGTCGCGAGCAGCACCCCGAGCGTCACGTTCGACAGCGCCACCCACTTGTAGCGATCGGGCTTGGCATTGCCTTGGCTGTTCGCGGGCGAAGGCTTGAGAGGTCGCTTTACCACTGCCCAAAGTCTACAGGCAAACTGAGCAGTCTACCTGTTGGATGCCGGCGATAGGATGCGCCGATGCCCTCGGTCGATCCCGCGCTTGTGGCAAGTGAGTTGCGGGTCGTGCTCGGGCAGCTCGTGCGCAGGCTGCGCGACGAGAATCGCCTTCCGCTCTCACAGGGCGCTGTGTTGGGGCGCCTAGATCGTGAGGGTCCGAGCAGCGCGAGTGCGCTCGCGCTCGCCGAGCGCGTAAGACCACAGTCGATGGCCCAGACTGTCGGTGATCTCGAGCGGGATGGCCTTGTTGCTCGCAGGCCCGATCCGGACGATGGGCGCCGGGCACTGGTCGAGCTCACCGACAGCGGGCGCACGACGCTGCAGGCAGATCGCCTCCTGCGGGAGGGTTGGCTTGCGCAGACGATCGTGGAGCAGCTCTCACCCAAGGAGCAGGCAGCGCTCCTGGAGGCTGTCGCGATCATGCGGCGGCTGTCCGAGAGCTGATCTACAGCTGCGGCAGGTGCTCGATCTCCGGAGAGCGCAGCGCGATGCCAAGACCACGTAGCGAGACCCGTCCAGACTGCGGGTAGAAGCACATGTCGTTTGGCTCGCGAGTCCCGTAGGCCAGGTAGGTGATACCCTGCTTGCCTGGGCGCAACGCGTGGGCGACACCGGTGCCGGCGGGGCGCGAGATCACATCTCCCTTAACCAGCGGATGCTCGTCTGGGCTCTCCGCGCCGCGGCCCCACAGCTCGAGCACCCCGCTGCCCTCAAGCACGACGAAGATCTCCTCCTCCAGCGAGTGGCAATGGACCGGCGCACCCTCTCTTCCGGCCGGCAGTACAACCAGATTGAGGCCCGTGGAAACAGCTCCCGCCGCTTTGCCGACCAGGCGCGCTCGCCCATCGAAGATCGAGGGAACGTCGTTCAACGCAACGACGTTGGGTGGGCGTTGATCCTTGGGGGCGGGGCACTCTGGAGGCCCGGCGGCGGCCTCACGCTCAAACGGCGGGTCGCCATCCCCCAGCGGCACCCAATGAGGAAACGACCATGCTATTCCGGCACGAGGAAGCACGGTGAGGGCAGCCTCCCGCCGCTCGCCGAAGACGAGCACGTCGAGCCCTCCGGGTCCGCCACGCAGCGTATGCAGTCCGCGCTTGGGCTTGTGAACGATGCAGTCATCAGGACCCACCTTGCAGGTCTCTCCGTTTTGCCACAGCAACCCATCGCCACCGAGCACGAAGAAGATCTCCTCCTCCACGCCGTGCTCGTGCACGGGCGTGGAGAAATGGTCCTCCACGATCTCGATCCTGCGCAAACCCACCTTGCGCGTGCCCGCTTCACGGCCGAGATCTCGCCAGATCCCCTTGATATGGCCGGCCGCAAGCTCGCGTGAGCGGACATCGTCCAGGTTGGCGATCTTCACCTGACTTATTATCCACGAGTGACGCTGCTCGCCGTCAAGGTCCTGCTTGCGCCGAGCTTCGTCGTAGGCGCGTCTCTGGCCGCTCGCCGCTTCGGCCCGCGTGTGGGCGGCCTGCTCGGCGCCCTGCCTGTCGTGGCAGGCCCGATCCTGCTCGTCTACACACTCGAGCATGGGCGCTCGTTTGCGGCCAACGCAGCGGCAGGCACGTTGCTGGGGCTTGTCTCGCTGACCGCCTTCGTCGTGGTCTACGGACGACTCTGCTCGCATGCGAGCTGGGTGGCATGTCTGCTTGCCGGCTGGGTCGCGTTTGGGCTGGGAACGCTCCTGTTCTCAGGGGCGCATCTCGTGGCCGAGGCGGCGTTGACCTGCGCGTTCGCCGGCTTTGCTATCGGCCTCCGTCTGCTGCCTGCGGTTCGAAATGACGTCCCTCCACGCCCGGTGCTGCCTGCGTGGGATCTGCCGCTGCGGGCAAGTTGTGCCCTCGCGTTGGTATGCGCGCTCACGGCGGCGGCTGGCTGGCTGGGCCCACAGCTCAGCGGCCTGCTCGCGCCATTCCCGATCATCGCCAGTGTCCTGGCGACATTCACCCAGGCCCAGTGTGGGTCCGAGGAGGCGTTGCGCATGTTGCGCGGCCTCCTGGCCGGCTTCTTCGCCTTTGCGCTGTTCTGCGCCACGCTGGCGCTGTCCCTGCGATCGCTGGGCATCGCTCCGTCGTTCATGCTCGCGACGGGGGTGGCCTTGAGCTCGCAGGGTCTGATGCTCACACGTGCGCTGCGTGCCTCCGCGGTGCTCGCGCCCGCTCGCTCAGAACCTTGACCAACTGCTCAGCGGGCATGGGACGAGCAAAGTAAAAGCCCTGGGCCTCTTCACAGTTGATACGCCGGAGTTCCTCCGCTTGAAGTGCGGTTTCGACGCCCTCGGCGATCACCGTGATCGAAAGTGCCTGGGCCATCTTCACGATCGCTGTCACGATCGCCGTCGAGCTCTCGTCGTGGGCGAGCAGCTGGGTGAACGATCTGTCGATCTTCAATCCGCTGATCGGCAAGCGCGTCAGGCAGTCAAGCGAGGAGTAGCTCGTGCCGAAGTCGTCCAGGACGATCTTGACGCCCGACGACGCCAGGAGCCTGATCGTCTGATCGACCGTACTCGAGTCCTCGAGCAGCGCGGCTTCGGTTATCTCCAGGTAGAGGCAGCTGGGATCGAGGCCGGTCACTTGGAGGACGCGCGAGATCGCGCTTGGAAGGTCCTGCTGGCTGAGCTGGCGCGCCGAGAGGTTGACCGAGAGGCCCATCGCGCCCAGGTCGGGGGCAATTGCCTGCCACTCGATCGTTTGGCGGCAGGACTCTTCGAGCACCCACTCGCCGATCGGCCCGATCAGCCCGCTCTCCTCCGCGACCGAGATGAAATCTCCCGGCGAGAGCAGGCCGCGGGTGGGATGCTGCCAGCGCACGAGCGCCTCGATGCATGAGATCGAGTCATCGCACAGGGAGACGACGGGCTGATAGACGATGCGCAGCTCATTGCGCTCGAGCGCGCGATGGAGATCGCTCTCCACGGAGAGACGCTCGGATGCGCGCTCGCGCATCGCGCTGTCGAAGAGCTCGTAGCGCGCGCGACCCTGCTCCTTGGCGCGATAGAGCGCTGCATCAGCATCCCGAATAAGCATCTCGGATGCATCCCAGCCGTCCATGGCGACCGCGATGCCGATGCTGACCGTCGCATAGTGCTCGCCGTCTTTCAGCGCGAACGGATACCGGAAGGACGCGATGATCCGCTCGGCTACCTGGGTGGCTGTCTGCTCGCCGGCTATCTCTTCGAGCAGGATCACGAACTCATCCCCGCCGAGCCTGCCGATGGTGTCCCCGGGGCGCAGCACCTCACGCACACGTGGCGCGATCGCGCAGAGGAGCTCGTCCCCGGCCGCGTGCCCAGAGTTGTCGTTGACGCGCTTGAAGCGATCAACATCGAGCATCAGAACGGCAACCGGCCCCCGGGGGCGCAGCCGCGCCTGCTCGACGCGGTCAAGGACCAGGGCACGGTTGGGCAGACCTGTGAGCGGGTCGCGCAACGCCTGGCTACGAATGTCCTCTTCGGTTCCGCGCCGCTGGAGCGCCCCGGCCAGCACATTTGCAAGAGCGTGAACGAAGTCGATGTCAGCTCCGGTGTATCGACGGGGCGAGCTCGATTGCACGCACAGGAGGCCCCATGCCGACGAGCGATCTCCGATGACGCTCTTCAAACCGTTGGGCAACTCCGAGCCGGAGAGCATCGCGGCCTCGTCTGCCGGCCTTGAGCCGGCACGTATGAGCGGGGGAGTACCGGGGGGGCCGAGCTCCAGCACGGCGCCACAGTCCACGCCGAGGATGCGAGTGGCCTCGCGCACGGCTTCGTCCATGAGCTCGCTGAGATCGAGGCCCTCGAGCGCGCGACTGCCCAGAACCGCGACGGCTGCCTGCTGGGCGGCTCTGAGCTCCAGTTCGCTCTCTGTGAGCTTGCGCTCGGTGATGTCGGAGATGACCCCGTGCCAGTGCAGCTTGCCGTACTCGTCGGTGATGAGGGCAGCGTCGTCTCGAACCCAAATGGTGCGGCCATCGCGGTGGAGCATCCGGTACTCCTCTGCGGTCTGGGGATCTTCCAGTCGCTCTTCGCGTAAGAAGACCCGTTCGCGATCGTCGGGATGAACGCGGCTCTTCCAAAGGTACCTGTCCTGCAACCACTCCCAGGGAGCAAATCCCAGGATCTGCTCCGCCTGGCCGCTGATGTAATGCCAGTGCCCGTCGACGCCGACCTCCGAGACGTAGACGATCGCCGGCAGGCGCTCGATCAGGGCACTTGCCTCTGCCGCCGAGGGCACGGCGGGTCCCATGGCGCCTAGCTCGTCGATGTCGGTGGGCGGTTCCTCAGAAGGTTGCATTGCGCCTGTGACATCGGCATTTGACGCCCCCTCTATGAGCCTGGATGCGCCGCTTGCGCTCGTGATGGAGTCCCACACTCTTTGGCGTGGTCCTGCGCCTGCGTTAGCGTGGCGGCATGGTCCTTGGCGTGCTTGCGGCTGGGTGCCTGGCGATTGCGGCAGGGCTGTTCGTCCAACTGCATCTGCTGGGTACGGGACTCGATCCGATCCGCGATGCGGTGAGCCGCTACGGCACCACGCGGTTCCATCGTCACTACAGAGCGATGGTCCTTGCACTGGGCTCGAGCGCGCTGCTCATCGCCATCGGACTGCGCCACGAGACCGACGCCCACCATCTCATCTGGCTGTGGATCTTCGGCTCGTGCAGGATCGCGATAGCCGGCTTCATGATGGACGGCGATGAGAGCTCGCCGAGCGTGGCCGGCCGCGTGCATCTGCTGCTGGCCGTCGGAGCCTTCGCCGCGATCGCGTTCGCGGGCGCGAAAGTCGACTGGAACGGCGCGCCGGGGACACTGCATCCGGTGGGAGAGGCGATCGTGGCAGCGGTGCTCGCGACGGCCGTCGCGCGCTTCAGCCCGATGCGGCTCTTTGGCTTCGCTGAGCGCTTGATCTACGTGACCGCGCTGGTTTGGCTGACGATCGCCGCCGGTAGCCTCATCGCCGGCAGGTGAGCGCTGCGCTACAGCGCTTTGGGAGCCTCTCTGCCTTACCTCAGCGCTGGCTCACGCCACGCGCCCGATCTGGCCGCCGTCGTCTGCGGTCGAGTTCAAAGCGTTGTCTGCGGAGGCAGAGCTTCGCTCGGCAAGTTGCTCAATCAGGGCGATCGCTTCGCCGGATCCGGTGAACGGCGCTATCGCAATGTAGGCGAGCTGCGCCACGCGCCCAGGCACCTCTTGGGCGCGGCCGTGGGCCACGAGGTCGTAGACGATCTCGAAGATCGCACCAAGGATCCCCTCCGAGCAGAGTCGAGGCAGCTGCGAGGCTTCAGTGTTCAGGTGGTAGCCCTCCTCCAGGAAGATCCTGAAGGTCACCAGCATCTCGCCGAAGCGCTCGATCGCCGCCGGCCCGGCCGCAAATGACTCAACCAGCAGCAGGTGTGCCAGCGCAGGTTCGCCGGCAACCCGTGTGCTCAGCGCTCCGAGCGCGTTCCAGACTCGCTCGGGCCAGCTGTCCGCGCCGAAGAAGGCGCTGGCGCAGGTGGCCACGCTTACCTGGGCCGCCTGCTGCTGGGCGTTTAGGAACGCATCGAGCTTGTCGTGGAAGTGCTCATAGAAGACGCTCCTGGCGATGCCGGCGCCCGCGACGATGTCGGAAACGGTCATCTCCTGGTAGCCCTTGCGCTGTGCGAGCTCGGCAGTCGCGTGGATGATCCTCTGGCGATGGTTGCGCGCAACCACGCCTGGCGCCAGCCGGTGGTTCCCGCGTGGCAGCTGCCTGGGCTTGCGTGGCGCGAGCGGTGCGGCTGTCGGCGCTTCGATATGCGATGTCTCGGTCAGGACCGCGCCCGGGCTCGCGCTCCAGCGCGGCCGGCCCGCTGGGATCGCATAGGAGCGCATCCAGGTGAGCAGTTCGCCCTGGAGCCCGGGCAAGCGATCGGCTTCGTGCTGGCGCAGGCGTGCGGTCACGACGGCGCGCACTCCTCCTAGCAACGCCGGTGCAGGCAGGTCCAGCGTTTGATCGCTCCCCGCCGGTTTCTCCATCAGCTCTTCGGCGAACCGCTCGAATTCGCCCCCCAGACGCTTGCGCTCGGCCCGGACGCGCTGCTCGCCGGCCATTGCCTCGACCATCACCATCCAGCCCGCCGCGGGCTCCCGCTCAAGCCATCCGAGCAGCGCCGTCAGCGACGCCTGGAGTGCCTCCCAGAAGTCGTTGGATCGCACCGCCCTGCGCAGTTCGCTGAGAACGTGTCTGCTCGCCTCCAGGTATGCCGCAGCAAAGAGCTCTTCCTTGTCGGCGTACAGCTCGTAGAAGGTAGCCCGCGAGATGCCTGCTCGGGCAGTCAACTCGCTGACGCTGGTATCACCGAAGCCCAGGTCCGCAGTGAGGTCGATCGTCGCGCGCAGAAGGCGCTCTCGCTGGCTCGGCTTGCGCGGTGCAGCCAACGCCGCGTTCGGGCTCTTTGGCCTCGCGCGATGGCGAGGAATCCGTGCTTGTCTAGGGCTTTTGGGCATCTTTCGGCGAGGCAGCATACACCGGCGATCCGTGAAATCAGACCATGTACGTTTAACAACTAGCACCCTTGCGGTACAGATCCGAGAAGGCCCGGCGCAGCTAGTCGTGAGGTGGATGACGGAGATGCCCGTCATCTCTAGTCCCAGGGCGTCGATCCTAGCCCGACCGCCAGAGCCCGGTTGACAAATGTAATCGCGCGGTGTTTGATTACGATGCAGTACAGAATTGGAGGGCTGGGAGGCCTGCTCGAGAGGAGCATACGAGCAATGAGTGGAGTGGCGGAAGAGATCCCCAATACGGGGTGGGCGGGAACGACGCTTGGCTACGGCAGTCCTGACGCGGAGGAACGCCTAAAGATCCTCTTCGAGGAGGGGCTGGAGCGCGCTGCCAATGCCGTCGTACCCGCCTACGAAATGCCCGGGGCCTGGCATGAGCGTGTGCGGGCGGGGCTTACAGCGCTGCTGGAGTTCCTCGACGCTCAACCAGTACTGGCGCGCCTCTACGTGGCCGAGGCGTCGGCAGCGAGGCCAGCTATAGAGCGCCGCACCGCCCGCGCGCACGAGGCCCTCGTCGCCGCGATCGACGAAGGTCGCAGCCAGTCCGATGTCCCCGGCGTCCTGTGCCAGGCAACAGCTGAGGGTCTCGTGGGCGTGGTGTTCGCAGTCGTCTATTCAAGGCTGCACGGGAGCTCGCCAGCGCGGCTGAGGGAGTTGGTCAACCCGCTGATGAACCTGATCGTGCTCCCGTTCCTCGGTCCTGAGGCGGCGCGCCGCGAACTCAGCAGGCGCTGAGCTCCGCCTACTTGCGAGACCCCACTCTGCTTGGTAGCCCACAGGGACTCAATCGGGCTTTCAATCACCACTAGGCTCGTACAGTTCCACATCCTGTAGCTGGCCGCAAGAACCAGCCGCATACCGGGACAAGTTCATAAAAGCCTATAAAATAAGGGCAATATCCACCACGATCAGGCCCTATTTTTAGGTCTATTGACAGCACGCAGGTGGATATGCTTATATTCCGCTCTCGTACATCAACAGGTGCTTACGGGGTCTCGCGCGAAGTTGATAGCGGCCGCCCCAACAACGTGGGAGGGAGCAGATGCGTAGATTCAGGAGGGGGTTGGTCTCATGAGCGGCATGCGCACATGCTCGCCGGCTGCCCCGATCGGTGTAGGTCATGATTCAGGCTCGACCTGCTCAATCGGCGCCGTGGTCGGGATGGTCTCTCCGCTGCGCGTGCTGTTGAGTGCGGCCGCACTTGTGCTCGCGCTCTTCGGTTTGGCCGCTGCGCTTCCACGCACCGCGGCGGCGCTCCCTGACAGCCGTATCTACGAACAGGTCTCGCCCGCCGACAAGGACGGCAACGTGATCCTGCCGAACCCGGATTTCTCGTCAGGACTCACAGTCTCGCTCGGCTCAGAAGAAGGCAACGCCGTCGAGTTCGCGAGCAGCGGGGCAGTGGGCCATGAAACCAACCAGGGAGGGCTCCAGGAGAACATATCCAGGCGCATCCCAGGAGTCGGGTGGGTCACCACACCTGCCGACTCGCGCCAGGTCAGCAGCACCTTTGGCTTCATCCACTCCCCTCAGTACCCATCGTTCTATCCCAACAGGAGCTTCTCGAAGGTGTTCTTCGACTCCCACTCCCTTCCGTGGACGTATGAAGTCGCATTTTCGCTGGAAGAGCCCGGGTCAGGCAACGACACAAAACTCTACCTCAGCGAAAACCCGTTTGAACCGGCGATCTGGGTCGGCAAGCCGACGGCCAAGAATCCCATCCCAGCCCTCGGTGGCGCGCAGGGCTGTAGCTGCGTGACGAGCGAACCTTCCCTGCCGCTCTTTAACGTCGAGGGGGTGAGCCCGGATGGCAGCACGATCTACTTCACCTCCTCAGGCACGCTGCTCCCAGAAGACGAAGGGCCGGGGAGCCGGTCCGAACACGTCAGTACCGGCAACCTCCAGGGACCGAGCGATTCCTGGGGATTCTACGAATGGCACGACGGGACCCTCAACGAGGCGGGCACGCTGCCCAACGGCAAGCTCAGCCCCTACGGCTCGGTGGCGGCCTCGTTGGCCGGTGTCGGGCGATATGTCCGGGAGGAAAAAGTACAGGAAGCTGAACGGGGCGACAACCAGGTCTCCGAAAGTGGGAACGATGCCTTCTTTGTGAGCCCAGATCCCGGGACGGGCGGCGAATCGGCAATACCTGCGGAACTGCCGCAGCTGTATGTGCGGGAGACGCTGCCAAGCGGCGAACACAAGTCGGTGCTCGTCTCGCGTGACGAACAGCTGCCGGATGTCAAGGAAGAGAACAGCGAGGGCACGGAAGGCGAATATCCAGCGCCGGCGCCAGCCGGGGTGGTCCCCTTCGCCCGCGCTCAGGGTCTGGAGACTGGCCAATATCAAGAAGAAGACACCTACAGCTTTGCCTCCCCCGACGGCTCGCACGTATTCTTCGCGAGCGCTGACAAGCTCACGCCCAGCACACCAACGCAGGCCGAATGGGAACTCTACTTGGGAGAAGCGTACACCGGCGGGACCTTCGAGCTATCGGTGAGCGTCAACAAAGAAGCCGCCCAGACAACCGCGCCAATTCCCTTTGGAGCGAGCACCACCCAGGTGCAATCCGCGCTTGAAGCGCTCGCGAATGTCGGCGCCGGCAATGTGACTGTCGAAGGTGGCAAATACCCTGGGCCGCCACACTCATACACCATGCATTTCCTGAATGAGGAACCATCGCTTGTAGATGAACTGGCGGGCCTCACGGGCGAAGCTTACAATTACCTGAACAACATTACTCCGCCGAACCTCTACGATTTCGATGTCGAAACCGAAAAGTTGACGTACCTACCCGACGTGCACGGCGAAATCGCCGCCTCCTCGCAGAACGGCTCGCGGATCATGTTCGTGAGCGGCAACAGCGGCGAACGCAAGCTCGAGCTTTGGGAAGAAGGCGGCAAGATCGAAAAGATCACCAACCTTGACAACTTGGACGTCACTCCGGCGCGGGCGAGCAACAACGGCAATGCGTGGCTCTTCATGGCTGAATCTTCCCCGGGAGAAGCGCTGTCGCAATTCAACAACGGCGGTCGGAAACAGTTCTACCGCTACTACGTGCCCACGAAAGAACTCGTCTGTGTGTCGTGCGCGCCCAGGGGCGTCGTTACCACCGCAGAACCCGAAGCAAACCTGGACAGCTACATGAGGAGCATTCAGCCCATCCGGCTTATGTCGGCTGATGGCACACGTGTGTTCTTTGGCACCCAGACTCCGCTCGTCGGTGCGGCCGTCAACGGGCAGATCAACGTCTACGAGTGGGAGAACGGCAATGTCTACCTGATCTCGGGCGGCACGGCTGTGGTCGAATCGCGCTTCCTCGACAGCAGCGAAACGGGCGGCGATGTCTTCTTCACAACGGCTCAGGGGCTCGTACCATCGGAAGAAGCTGAAGAGACCAACGTCTACGACGCGCGAATTCCGCGTCCGGGCGACAATCCACCCCCGAATCAGACGCCCTGCTCAGGCGAAGTCTGCCTAGGCCCACCGAGTGTGCCGCAGCTGCTGACCCCGGCTGCCAGCGCTGCCTTCGAAGGGCTGGGCAATATTCCACCCGAAGCCGAAGAAAAACCGGTCACGACAAAAATCAAGCAGACGACCAAAAAAGCGAAAAAGAAGGTCAAAAAGAAGAAAGCCAAAGGTAAGGCCAAAAAGAAGGCTAAAAAGAGCAACAGGAGGGGGAAGTGATGGCTCGGCAGGCGATACTCGTGACGCGCCCGGCGCTGAGAGCGTTGGTGGCTCTGATCGGAGTGGTGTCCCTGCTCTTGCTGATAGGTGCCTCACGCGCATCTGCGTTCGAAGAACCCGAACCCCCAGTCTGGAAGCCGCTCTCGATCACGGATCCGACTCATCTCGTTCCATCTAGTCCTTACAACGCCGTGCAGACGCTGACTGTCGATGCGACGGGCGGCGACTATACGATTGTCGCGGCGGGGTCATGTAGCTTTGGTGAAAAGCAAACGATAACGTTACCCTACAACGCGACCCACGAACAGGTTCAGGCGGCACTCGAACAGACGGGATGTGCATTCCCCAGATTCGACGAACTCATAGTCTCGGGTGGGCCCGGCGGGCCGGGAGGCGCCACTCCGTATGAAGTGGAATACACTGGTTTCTCTGGCGATCGGCCGATCCCGCTGCTGGAAACGCATAGCAACGGCCTGACCGGTGGAAGCGCGACAGCGACGATGACAAACAAGATCATCGGCACACATGAAGCGGAAATCTTCGCTACCGCCACAAACGTCGGCGGGACGACCAACGGAAGTGCGGTGACGATCGAAGACACTTTGCCAAAAGGCGTCATAGTGACCAACGTCAGAGCGGTCGACGCATATTTAGGCACAAATTATAAAGAACAAAAAACCGAATTGCCCTGCTCCGCGCCAGAACCTGGAAAGCCGATTCGCTGCACGCTCGAAAAATACGTGGGAAAGAACGGCGCGGAAGGGCCTATCGAAATCATCACCGGCGACACCCTGCTCATGGAAATCAGAGTCCACGTCACCAGCTCGCCGGGCGCAGACGAAGTGAATCGGGTGGCGGTGTCAGGCGGCGGTGCTGCATCTGCGTCTATCAGCGAACCTGTGGTCATCAGCAACGAACCAGCGAGCTTTGGGCCGGCTCCTCACAGCGTCATCTCGGCCCTCTCGAGCGACCAGGCCGGCGGTCACGCGAGCTTGACGACCGCGTTTACGATGAACTCCTCGTCGTATGGCACTCTCCCCGAAGAGGAGAAGGACCTCCGCATGGATCTGCCGCCGGGCCTCGTGGGCGATGCGCGTCAGCTGCCCACGTGCACGATGAAACAGGTCACGTCACAATTTGAAGACTTCAAATATTTCCCGGAACGCTGTCCGGTGTCCACGTTTGTCGGAATGGCGACGTCCTACATCAAACTCAGCCCCGAACAGGGACCCGGATTCGAAGTGACGCCGATTTACTCGATCAAGCCGGCGCCGGGCGAGCCGACCGCCTTCGCGTTCGACGTGCAGCCCATACCGGTGCGGCTTGATACGAGTGTCTTATCCGAAGGCGACTACGGTGTGCGTGTGACCGCTCCGAGCCTCACCGAGTCGGCGGAAACGTTCGCGACGTGGATCACGATCTGGGGTATTCCCGCAGACCACAATGGACCCCCGGCGAACCCGAACGTCGTCCGGGAAAGCCTATACACCCGCGAGTTCGGAGGGCCAGACACGAGCGAGCCAAGGATTCCGCTGCTCACGAGCCCGCAGCAGTGCGGGGAACCGATGCAGGCGATCTTCTCCGCCAACTCGTGGACCAAACCAGCACAGTTCCAGGAAGAGCCGACGACGATGCCGCCGCTGGTGGGCTGTGAAGCGTTGACTATGCAGCCATCGTTCACGATGCTGCCCGACACACTTGAAGCTGGCGCGCCCGCAGGATACACGTTGAAATTGAACATTCCGCAGAACAATGAACCGAGCGCGTTGGCTACACCGACGGTCAAGAGATTGAAGGTCGCATTGCCGGTCGGCGTGGTCGTCTCGCCGTCGGTGGCGTGGGGTTTGAAAGTGTGCTCAGAAGCCGCCTTCGGTCAGCACAGCGGGCAACTGGCTGAATGCCCGCGGGAATCGCAGGTCGGTGAAGTCGAAATCAAAACGCCGGATCTCTCTGAATCGCTGAAGGGCCAAGTATATCTCGCTGAACCGCAATGCGGCGCGTTCTGCTCGCCAGAGGACGCTCAGGATGGCAAAATGATCAAGCTGTACGTGCAGGCTGTGAGCCAGGGTGAAGCAAAGATCATCGTCAAGCTCAACGGCGAAGGCTCAATCAACCAGCAGACGGGCCAGCTCACGACGACCTTCGAAGACAACCCACCGCTGCCGTTCAACGAAGTCACGTTGAAACTCGGGGGCGGCCCACGTGCGGCGCTGGCCAACCCGCGCGAATGTCGGCCAGTGACGACGAACATCGACGTCACGCCTTGGAGTAGCCCCTTCACCGAAGACTCCAACCCGTATTACACGTTCGATTTGAACCAGAACTGCTTCGGCCCGGCGTTCAACCCGACAGTGACGCCCGGGACCACAAGCATCCAATCCGGGGAATACAGTCCGTTCACGCTGGTCTTCGGTCGTAACGACGACGAAGGGTTCTTGGCAGGTCTGCAGGAGACGCTGCCTCCGGGCCTGCTGGGGAAGATCAAGGGCGTGACGCTCTGTCCCGAACCGCAGGCGAGCGAGGGTGAATGTGAAGAAAACAGCCTGGTCGGGACCGTGCAGGCACTGACAGGCCCGGGCGCTGACCCGTTCCTGGTCACCAGTGGCAAGGTGTATCTCACCGGGCATTACAAGGGCGCTCCGTTTGGCCTGTCGATCGTGGTCCCCGCTGTGGCGGGCCCCTACACCCTTGAAGGAACCAACGGGAAAGGCGATGTAGTGGTGCGCGCGGCGATCAACGTCAACAAGGAAAACGCGCAGCTGACGGTCACGGCCGACCCGCTGCCGACCGCGCTCGACGGGATCCCGCTGCAGATCAAAGTGCTCGACGTCACGATCAATCGCAAGGAATTCACGTTCAACCCGACGAGCTGTGAAAAGATGCACATCACGACGACCTTCACCAGTCAGGAAGGCGCTACGGCGACCGACCAGACACCGTTTCAGGTCACCAACTGCGTGGGGTTGGGCTTCACCCCTCGCTTTGAAGTCTCGACAGCGGCGAAGACGTCGCGCGCAGATGGTGCGAGCCTCGATGCCAGGCTGATCTATCCGCTGGGCAGGAAGCTCGCGAATGTCAAGAACGTCAAGGTGGAACTGCCAAAGCAGCTGCCTTCCAGGCTTACGACGCTGCAGCAGGCCTGCCCCGACCACGTTTTCAACGAAAGCCCCGAAGCGTGTCCGGCGGCCTCGCGCATTGGCCAGGCCAGGGCGGACACTCCGATCCTGCCCAACGCGCTTGAAGGGTGGGCGTACTTCGTCTCCCATGGCGGCGCGGCCTTCCCGAACCTCGTCGTGGTCCTCCAAGACCGCCCGGACGGGGTCAGGGTCGACCTGATCGGCGAAACGTTCATCTCCAAGGAGGGGATCACCTCGACGACGTTCGGAACCGTCCCGGATGTGCCGATCAGCGAATTCGAACTTTACCTCCCCGAGGGCCCAGTATCCGCATTGGCCGCCAACGGTGACCTCTGCACCGCCAAGGATCTCGTGATGCCCACGATCTTCAACGGGCAGAACGGTGGACGCCTGAAGACCAACACGCCGGTCGCGGTTACCGGATGCCCCAAGGCCGCCAAGAAGGCCAAGCGCGCCCGGCGAGCTCGTGCGGCAAGGCCCAAGCACAGGCAGACGGAGGCGAAGAAGGCCCGAAAGGCCCAAGCCGGCGATGGGAGGGGCAAATGATGCGCGTACGCACTGCCACTAGGCGAGCGCTGGCAACCGTCAGCTTGACGGTGGCGACGCTGGCGATCTCGGCCACCCCTAGCGTGGCGCACTTCAGCTATACGCCGCTCTCCAAACCGTTTGGCTCCGCTGGTGCGGGGCCGGGGCAATTCTCGACCCCTATGGGTGTCGCGATCGACGAAGGCACCGAAGACGTATACGTGGTCGACCAGGGCAACGATCGGGTGGAGAAGTTCGAAGCCGACGGCAAATATCTCTCGGAATGCACCGGCAGCGAAACCCCGGCCAAAGCATTCGCAGGCCCGACCGACATCGCGGTTGACAACTCAGAAGACGCCGCAAAAGGCCACCTCTATGTAGCGGATCCATCTCAGAACGTGGTGGACGCATTCGACGCGGCGGGCAAATACCTCTTTCAGGTAGAAGTGGGAGGCTTGGAAGCAATAGCGACCGATACGGCTGGTCACGTGTGGGTGTGGACGAGCTCCGATGGCACAGTTGACGAGTACAGCGAAAGCTTGAGTCTGATCGCCAGTTACGTCACTGGTCGTGGAACCAAACCAGGGATCGCTGTGGACACGCACGGCAGCGTCTATGTCCTGTTCGGCAACGGTTCGATTGGCAGATTGTCGCCGCCGGCCTACGAACAAAACAACGAAGCTTCCAACGGCGGTGGCACAGCGCTCGCGGCCAATCCTGTAACGAGCAACATATTCGAGGACGAGGGGTCACGGATTATCGAGTGGCCCGCGTTCGGCGAAGGTCCCGGGACTTTGGGGCTTTGGGGAAGACCCGAAGAAGAATTCGGGGAACTGCAAAATTCTCAAGGCATCGCGGTCGACGGCAAGACCGGGGCACTCTACGCCTCGGAGGCATCCGCAAATGACGTCGAACCCTTCGGGCTGATCGTGACCCCCTCACCGGTTGTGGTTTCCGAGAACACCGCGGATCTGACTGGCAAAGGCGGCCTGCTGCTGGCAGAGATCAACGCGGAGAACAACGCAACGACGTATCACTTCGAATACGGCCCAACCGAAGCATATGGGTACATAACGACCGAAAAGGAACTGGGCCACACCTACGGCGATGGCAAGATCCACTATGGCGAAGCCGAAGCAGAAGGGAATGCCCGCGAACTGCAGCCCGGCACGATCTACCATTACCGAGTGGTCGCGACGAATCTGGGTGGCACCACGTATGGTCCGGATGCGACTTTCATGTCCCCCCCGTTGACACCGCCAGCGGTTACTACTGGGGGCGTCAGTGAAGTGACACAGTCGAGTGCGACGCTGGAAGGCCTCGTCACCACCGAGGGACTGGTCACCAGCTACGGCTTCGAGGTCTCGACCAACCGGGCCGAACTCGGGCCGCCCACGGGGCTGGGATCAGTCGGCGCAGGCTTCAGCGAAGCGCCAGCGACACTCGCGCTCCACGGCCTGAAAGCGAGTACCACCTACTTTTACCGGCTTGTCGGCACGAGTGCAAACGGCACCACGCTAGGGGCGATCAACGAATTCACGACGGCGGCGTTTCCGTCTGATCAGATCAGCGTCGAACAGCTCCCTATTCTCACCGAGCCGCTGGTAGAGTGGCCTGCGGGCGGGGCGTTCGTAAATTCAAACGCCCCGGAAGTGACAGTCACCAAAAGGCACAAAAAAGGTAAAAAAACCAAGAAACATAGGAAGAGCAGAGACAAGAAGGGCAAGAAGAAATAGCCGGAAGCGCCTTCGCTAGATTGCCTCCACGTTCCGCTCGACCTTGGCACTACGTTCGGCCTCGCGCAGCTTCCGCTCGACTAATTCATTCGCGACCTCCCGCCCGATAAATGGAGTGAGGCTGGTATAGGCCGCAATCGGCAACAGCCCAGGGAGTTCCTCGGCGCGGCCTTCGATGAGGTAGCCAGCAATGAGCTCGAGGATGGCCATGACGATCGCTTCGCTTGCCAGTGGGGAGATGCTCTCTGACTGAGGGTGCTGCTGGCTGCCTTGGTCGAGTAAGACCATGAACGCGGCGATCGCATGGTCTGCTCGGCTGGCAGCGGTGCTGGCAGCGGTCGATCCAGTGGCGTATGTCTCCACGAACATGAGGTTCGAGAGGTGGGAGGCTGAGGCGAGGAATCTGGAGAAGACGCGGCCAGTGTCCCATACTCGATCGGCCCAGCTTGGCGAGGGGGTGTAAAAGGTGCTCGCGCTCGAGCCTACCAGTGCTTCGAAGGTCAGCACCTGGGCTCCCAGCAGTGCTTGTTGCTTGTCGCCGAAGTTGGCATAGAACACCTCGCGTGAAAGCCCTGCCGCCAGAACGATTTCTGCCACGCTGACGTTGACATCGCCCTTGGCACTCACGACCTCGGCAGTTGCGTGCAGCAACCGTTCGCGCTGCACACGCCTGACCAGCTCCGCGGGCCAGCGGTGGCGCCCTCTCGGAAGCTGGAGCGGAACCAGCGGTGGCGAGGGCTGCGTGTCGGTGTCGGTCAGCACAGCGCAAGATCGCAGCCACGTCCACCTCGGCGGCTCGTCCACGGTCACATAGCTCGCTAGCCATTCGAGCAGCCCGGCTAGTAGCTCGCTCGCCCGCCTTTCGTCGCGGCGTAAGTGTAAGCCCAGCATCCGCATGACGCCACCGGCCACAAGCCCTGGCGGCATGTCGAGCATGGGTGAGGCCAATGCGCGCTCCAGGCGTGCGAGCAGCTCGCCACGCGCGTGCCATCCCGGTGCTCCAGCAAGCATCGCTTCGTGGCTGAGCAAGTAGAACGCGGCTGGCTCGCGGTCGGCGAAGCGGACGATCGCGCCGACCGCCTCCCGCCAGCGCTTGTCTTGCGGAGCATTCGCCGCAGCCCCCTCGACCTCGACTGCTAGGCGCTTCGCCAGCCTTGCGTGAGTCGCCAGAAAGCAATCGCGCTTGTCGGTAAACAGCTCGTAAAAAGTGCTACGTGAGACTTTCGCCCGGCAGACGATCTGCTCGACGGTGCTCTCCTGGTATCCACCCGCCGCGATCACTTCGCTGCACGCCTCCAGCAGCCGTTTGCGCTGGTCGGCGCTCTCGAGAACCATCACATAGCCTCCGTCGTGTCCTGTGCGCCGGTGCTTGGCGAGGCGGCCTGCCGCGCCAAGATCCCCTCGACGACCCTGGCGGCCCGGACCGGGCCGGCGAACGGCGCGATCGCGATGTAGCTCAGCTGTGGCACATATCTTGGGAGCTCCTTAGGCTCGCCGAAAGCGATCTCGCTGTAGAGGATCTCGAAGATCGCACCGACGATCGCCTCCGAGCACAACCGCGGCAGTCCGTAGGCCCGTTGGCTCAGGTGGTAGCCGTCCTCCAGAAAGATGCTCAAGGTTCTGAACACCTCTTCCATTCGCTGGTGTGCAGCCCGTCCCGCGGCGAAGGATTCGACGGCGACGAGGTGCGCCAGCGACGGGTTGCCGGCGATCATCTCGGTCAACGCCTGAATCGTGCTCCAGATCCGTTCTGGCCACGCGCGACCGGCAAAGAAGGCGTTAGTGGACCCTGCGATGGCGATCTGTACATTCTGGGCTTGGGCCTCCAGGAATGCCTCCTGCTTGTCGTGGAAGTGCTCGTAGAAGACGTCCCTGGCGACGCTTGCGCTTGCGACGATGTCGGCGACGGTCATCTCGAGGTAGCCCTTGCTCGATGTGACCTCTGCGGTGGCGTAAAGCAGACGTGCACGCCGGTTGCGTGCAACTTCGCTGGAGGAAAGGCCGTGGTTACCGCGCGGCAGCGGCAGCGGCGGCTCGAAGTGCAGTATTGAGAGATCATTCGAGACTTCGTCTATTCCCGCGCTCAGGTGTGCCTGTGGGCCGGTGCTCCACCGTGATGTGCCAGGTGGGATTGCATATGAGCGCATCCATCTGAGCAGCCCGTCTTCGAGGCTGGGCAGCCGATCAGGCGCGTTGTGGTTCAACCGCCTGGCGATCACCGCGCGCGCACCGCCCGCGAGCGCCAGCGCGGGGATATCAAGGGTGAGCTCTTCCTCCGGTGGATGGTCCAGATAGTTTTCTGTGAACTGCTCGAACTGAGCGAACAGGTGTCTGCGAGCCTCGCGCAGCCTAGGTGCGCCGGCCGCCATGCCCTCGATCATCAATAGCCATCCTGCTCCGGGCTTGCGCTCCAGCCAGCCAAGCAGTGCCGCGAGCGCGCCAGCGAGTGCGTCGGGCCATTCGCGCCTGCGCGCACCACGCTCGATCTGCTCGAGGATGTCGCGTGTCGCCTCACGGTAGGCGACGAGGAAGCAGTCTTCCTTCTCGTCGAACAGCTCGTAGAAGGTCGTGCGTGAGACCCCTGCTCCTGAGGTGAGGTCGGCGACGCTGATCTCACCATAGCCCTTGCGAAGTGCGAGCTCTGTCGCCGCCGCCAGAAGCCGCTCTCTTTGACTTGGTCTGGCTCGGCCGATCGACAGTCCGTTCACGACGCCTGTCGGAGCCCGGTGCTTGGCGATGCTCTGCTGGCGAGCGGGCTTCGCCATCAGCCGCTCACGCTCAGGGTGCGCATGCTATATCGAAGCAAACTATCTGCGTTTATCATCACTAACCGATATAGTACAGAACCTAGACGCCTGTAATTTACATTCCCTGTAACCTAACGATAATGGCTGGAGATTTGACAGCGCTACCTCCGCTATGCTTGTATGCCGTACTCGTACATATGGGATATGCCGGTGGGGTCCAGGGCATCCTCGCTGGTTGAGAAACGGAGAGGCGATGAGCGAGATGGCTTCGATGACCGATATGAGCTCGGACGCGGCGGTGCTAAGCCCGTCGAGCAGAGCTTGGGCGCCGACGGCAGAGCACGCTGTGGCGTTCAAGGAGAGCCGGCGCTTGGTCCCTCACCTGCGCAGGCACCCCTCAAAGGCGCCGCGGCCCACCCTCTCCGGGCCGCGGCGCTCCCTAACGACACGGATATATCTGTCGCAGCGTCAATGGTTCGCGAGCGCCTCGCCGAGTTTCAGCGCTCGCGGCTGATCGCAGCTGCACTCGAGATCGTCGCCGAGCGCGGAGCCGGCGCTCTGACCGTGGCGCGCGTGTGCACTCGCGCTGGCGTCTCCAGGGCAACTTTCTACACGCTCTGGGACGGCCGCGACGCGTGTCTGCTGGCGGCGGTGCAGGCGGGAGTTGCACGGATCGCCACATTGGCCGTACCCGCCTACCGAGCAGGCTCCAGTTGGCGGGAGTGTGTGCGGTCCGCGCTGGGCGTATCGCTTCGCCTCTTCGACAAGGAGCCTCAGCTTGCGAGGGTGTGCGTCGTCGAGTCACTCGGCGGCGGGCCGCGCGTGCTGGAGTACCGCGCCGAGATGGTCGGAATCCTGAGTGCCGCAGTTGAGGATGGCAGGGGCGAGCCGGGCGCCAGCCACGAGTACACATCTCTGATTGCCGAGAGCGTGGTGGGGGCGGTGCTTGGGGTCATTTACGCGCGCATCCTCACCGGCCGCCAAGAGCCACTCGCGGCGCTGGAGAGCGACCTGATGAGCATCATCGTTCTGCCTTACCTCGGCGCTGACGCCGCCGCACGCGAGCTCGCCAGGCCCTCATCCGAGGCGCTCACCACGCCCACGCACTCGAAACGCGTGCCGGTCGCTCACAACAACCCGTCACCGGCCGGTGTGACTGCGGGGTTGAACATGCGTGTCACCCATCGCTCATTGCTCGTGCTCAGCGCGATCAGCGAGAGCCCGGGGGCGAGCAACCGCGAGATCGCGCAGGCTGCGGGCATTCGCGACCAGGGCCAGATCTCCAGGTTGTTGCGCCGTCTGGAGCACCTGGGACTGATCCAGGATGAGGATGGCGCATTCGGTGGAGGGGGTAATGCCGGCAGCCGTGGTCTGGCCGTCGGTGCGGACCCCAGACGCCGTTCCACTCGGCGCGCTTGGCGTATAACAGAGCGAGGTGAGCGGATGGCAAATACGTAGGTTTTGCAGCCATTGTCACTCTGACAACAACGACAAAGTGCACAGTGAAGTCAACCTCTTGCGCCATCGCTAGGCTCCGCCGCCGCTGCAGCTCGTGCCGGCGTGCATTGTGGCAGTGCAGTTGCTTGCGGCAGTGTCGTTGCGTTCGACTGCTAGAGGGTGCAAGTGGAGACATTCGTTGTAACCGGAGTCCGCAAGGCTTTGGCGATGGACAGCAGCCATATGCACATCGAGTCTGTGTGCACGCCCGACGGCACCAGGTACACGTGCGAGGAGGTGGTCGACAGCATCAGAGCGGGTGACACCTGGATGACGTGGGCGGACGGTTATGTGGCTCAGATCGAACCGATCGACAGATGCCCGCAACCCGGCTGCACCGCCACGCCCTACATCAGGACCAACCCGGACAGCACCAAGCAGGACAACCTCGAGTATCTCCCTCTCTGCTAGCCGGATCTCGACGACGGCTCTATCGTTCGGCACATGAGCTCGAGGGCCGTCCTGGTCCGCACCTATCGCGCCGCCTTTGGTCTGCTCGCACTGATCGCGATGGGTTATGAGATCGGCCACCTCGGTGGGCGACCCAACTGGAGCACTGGGAACTACTTCAGCTTCTTCACGATCCTCAGCAACATCTTCGCGGCGGGCATCCTCCTGGCGGGGGCTACCTGCTACTCCCGTGCGACCCCTGACGGTTTCGATCTCCTGAGGGGCGCGGCGACCGTCTACATCCTGACCACGGGCATCGTCTACGCGCTGCTGCTCTCTGGCGGGAAGGTGGCGATTCCCTGGGTGAACACCGTCGAGCATCAGGTGATGCCGATCATCGTCCCGCTCGACTGGCTCCTGAACCCGCCGGCGCATCGCATCGAGTTTCGCAGGGGGCTGGAGTGGGTGGGCTTCCCGCTCGTCTACGTCGCGTACACGCTCGTGCGAGGGGCGCTGCGTCACCCGCACTGGTATCCCTACCCCTTCCTCGACCCCGACAAGTCGGGTGGCTATCTGCGGGTGGCGGGCAACTCCGTGGCGATCGGGCTGGGGATCCTCGCCCTCATCGCACTCGTGCGTTTGGTGGGCAACAGATTGAGCGCCACGCACGCGCGCGTGGCAGTCGATTCGGGATATGCAGACACGATCGAGCAGGCCCTTGGCGACTCGATCGATTCAACCCCCGGGAGGGCTCGCTAGGATCGACCTGATGGCGGCTAGCGACCAGCAGATCGAGAGGCTCTCGATCGACACGATCAGGGCTCTGGCCATGGATTCGGTGGAGAAGGCCAAAGCGGGCCATCCAGGTACTGCGATGGCGCTCGCGCCGCTCGGCTACACGCTCTATCGGCGCTTCCTGAACATCAATCCCGAGGATCTGGCGTGGCCCGACCGCGACCGCTTCATCCTCAGCGCAGGCCACGCCTGCGTTCTGCAGTACGCGCTCACGCACCTCAGCGGCTTCGACCTGGGGCTCGATGACCTCAAGCAGTTCAGGCAGTGGGGCTCGCGCACGCCAGGGCACCCCGAGCGCGGGCACGTCCCTGGCGTCGAGGTGACCACGGGTCCGCTCGGGCAGGGCGTTGCCAACGCGGTTGGCATGGCGATGAGTGAGCGCTTCCTCGCCGAGCGCTTCAACAGGCCGGGCGAGGAGATCGTCGGCCACCACACCTACGCGATCTGCTCGGACGGGGACATGATGGAGGGCGTCAGCCAGGAAGCGGCGTCGATCGCCGGGCACTTTGCGCTGGGCAAGCTGATCGTCTGTTACGACGACAACAGGATCACGATCGATGGTTCGACCTCGATCTCCTTCGACAGCGAGGATCACACGGCCCGCTTCGAAGCCGACGGCTGGCACGTTCAGAGGGTGGATGATTCTGAGGATTTGGCCGCCTTGTCGGCGGCTATCGGTGTAGCGCGCGATGAACCGCAGCGCCCGTCCTTCATCGCGATCCGCTCGCACATCGCCTTCCCGGCACCGCACGCCGTGGACACAGCCGGCGCGCATGGCGCACCGCTTGGCGAGGAGGAGGTGAGGGCGACCAAGGAAGTGATGGGCTTTGACCCAGAGCTCACCTTCCACGTCGATGAGCGCGTCTATGAGCACATGAGCCTGCGCGAGTCGGGGGCGGCGGCGCAGCAGGAGTGGGAGGAGCGTTTCTCGGCTTGGAGAGACGCCAACCAGGAGCTGGCGCAGGACTGGAGCCAAGCCTGGTCGGGCCGGCTGCGGGAGGGCTGGCGGGAGGCGCTGCCCAGCTTCGAGGCGGGCGAGTCGATGGCCACGAGGGCGGCAGGCCAGAAGACGATGGCCGCCTTCTCTGCCCACGGGCCGACGATGATCGGCGGCGCCGCCGATCTCGTCGAGTCGACCAAGACGCTCTTCCCAGGCGCTGGCGAGTTCTCCAAGGTCCACGCGGGGCGCAACGTGCCCTTTGGGATCAGGGAGCACGCGATGGGGGCGATCGTCAACGGCGCCGCTGCCCATGGCGGGATCGTCAAGCCCTACGGCTCCACCTTCCTGATCTTCTCCGACTACATGCGTCCTGCTGTGCGTCTCTCGGCCCTGATGAAGCTGCCGGTCGTGTGGGTGTGGACGCACGACTCGGTGGGGCTGGGCGAGGACGGGCCCACCCACCAGCCGGTCGAGCACTACGCGGCGCTGCGTGCCATCCCGGATCTCTGGGTCATCAGGCCGGGCGACGCGAACGAGACGGCGCTCGCTTGGGCTGTAGCTCTCGAGCGCGAGGACGGGCCGGTGGCGCTGCTGCTCTCCAGGCAGGGCGTCCCGGTGCTCGACCGTGGGGGCGAGGGGCTCGGGAGTGCCGAGGAGCTCGAGCGTGGCGGCTACGTGCTCTGGGATTCCTGGGATGCCCACGAGGGCCCCTCCCACAAGCGCGCCTCCCCCTCCCGCGAGACGGCGCCCTCCTCACCCGAGCTCGTGCTGATCGTGACGGGCACCGAGGTGGCGCCCACACTTCAAGCTGGGCGCGAGCTTGCGGGCGAGGGCACCAGGGTGCGGGTGGTCTCGATGCCGTGTATCGAGCTCTTCGAAGCCCAGTCCCAGGAGTACCGCGACTCGGTGTTGCCGCCAAGCGCGCACGCGCGCCTTGCGGTCGAGCCGGGGGCGTCGATGAGCTGGTGGCGGTGGGTGGGCGATGGCGGGGACGTGCTCGGCCTCGACCACTTCGGCGCTTCGGCCCCGGGCCCAAAGGTCCTCGAGGAGTTCGGCTTCAGCGTGGAGGGCATCGCATCGCGCGCCCGAGCGGTACTGGCCAGGGCCGGCACGCAGGAGCACACGGAGCCCCAACGCGCCGGTTGAACGCGCCGGTTGATTGCAATCGCTTCCGAGAAGGAGATCGCCATGACGACCCAGTCAAACCTCACGCCGCTGCAACGCCTCTCAGCTCTGGGGCAGAGCGTCTGGGTGGACTTCCTCTCGCGTGAGTCGATCGAGGGCGGGCACCTCCAGGGCCTGATCGACGGCTGCGCCGTCGTTGGGGCCACCTCCAACCCGTCCATCTTCCAGAAGGCGATGACCACCGGAGACGCATATGACGAGCAGCTGCATGAGCTCATCGATCGCGGTATGGACACGAGCGCCACCTTCTGGGCTCTCGCCGAACGCGACATCGAAGCTGCCTGTGACCTCTTTGCGCCGATCTGGGAGGCGGGAGGCGGTCGCGACGGCTATGTCTCGCTCGAGGTCGATCCCAGGCTCGCATATGACACGCTGGAGACCTTCAACGAGGCGATGCGTCTGCACAAGGCGCTTGAGCGCCCCAACCTTATGGTCAAGATCCCGGCGACGAAGCCCGGTTTGGCCGCGATCGAGGATGTGATCGCCAAGGGGCACTCGATCAACGTCACGCTGATCTTCTCGCTGCGCCGCTACGCGGAGGTCGCCGAGTCCTACGTGCGCGGCCTGGAGCGTCTGATCGCCGAGGGCGGCGATCCGCGCGGTGTTGCATCGGTCGCCAGTTTCTTCGTCTCGCGCATCGACACCGAGACGGACAGGCGCCTGGATGAGATCGGTGGCCAGGACCATCTCAAGGGGCGTCTTGCGATCGCCAACGCAAGGCTGGCCTACCAGCACTACAGGGTGGTCTTCTCAGGGCCGCGCTGGGAATACGTCGCCTCGAAGGGGGCGAACCCGCAGCGCGTGCTGTGGGCCTCGACCTCCACGAAGAATCCGGCCTATAAGGACACGATCTATGTGGATGAGCTGATCGGTCCAGACACTGTGAACACGATGCCCGAGGAGACGATCGTCGCCTACCAGGACCATGGCGGACCACGCCCCCGCCTCGAGAGCGACCTCGGCGACGCCCACGCGCTCCTCGGCGAACTCGCAAGTGCAGGCGTCGACTACGACGACCTCACCGAAACACTCGAGCGCGAGGGCGTCCAGAAGTTCGCCGATGCCTTCGATCAGCTCCTCTCCGCCCTGGCTGAGAAGCACTCATCGCTCGCTGCGGCCTAGCTCGCTGCCGCCTAGATACGGGACGATGCCCACCGCGCTGATCGGCGCTGGGGCTCGCTCCGCATCTGCCGTTTAGGTTCGGGGTTAGGTTGCTATGGGTTGCAGATGAACACAGACCCCAAGTTCCAAAGCGGCCAGGTGCCGCTGCCGCCACGCGAACATGGCCCCTGGGTGCTTGCGATAGCGATGGGGACCGTGGCCGTGGCCGTGCTCGTGGCCGTGCTCAGCGGTCTCATCGGCGGCACGCGCCAAGCTCCAGCCGCCACGCCTCCCGCGATCCTGGTCTCGGCACCCACCCCTTCCCGGGCGCTTGCCGTCGCGGAAAGCCATACCGCCGAGGACCGGCTGGGCCACACCGCCGCCGCGCACCGAGCCCGCGCGCTGGCACACTCGCTGCGAGCGCACATCGCGAGCGCTGGCAGCACAACTGGGCCGATAGTGAACGCGCCGACGAGCGCCCAGCAGGAAGACCTCTCTCACTTTCACCCCGAAGAGACGACGCACATCTTCGAGCGTTGGGTCCAGGGCTTCTATCCGATCTATGAAGAAGCCCAGCGGACCTTCGATGTCAACTGGTTGCTGATCGCCTCCATCCACAAGCAGGAGACCGCCTTCTCCACCGCTCCAAGCACCTATCACGGACTGAACTTCGCCCACTGCTGTGGCGGCCCCATGCAGTTCAACGTGACCAACGGGCCGATCACCACCTGGCGGCTCGTGCGCGACGCCTACAAGTACGGCAAACGACCGGCCGTCTATGACCACATGACGGCCACCCATCCCTCGATCTATGACGATTTCGACTCGATCATGGCCGCCGCCTGGCTGCTCTCGGCCAACGGTGCCCGCTTTGCGCTAAACGACTCGGCCTGGTGGGCCGCTTATGACTACTACGGTCACGATGCCTATGGCGTGACCTATGCGGATCAGGTCCTGGCACGCGCGATCAGCTGGTCACAACACGGGTTCTGCATCAACTGCGAACTCGATCAGAGAATGGTCACGGCCGTCTACGAAGCCTACGGAGCGCCTGTGCTCGCCTCGCTGGAAGCAGCCGAAGCGAACACAAAGACAAGCGCCGCCCGCTCCCGGCGTGCCAAGCGAGCCGCCAGGGCCAAGCGCACCAGATCCACCAGCCGAGCCCAGCGCGCGAGCCGCGTTGCCAGTCGCGCGCAGAGCTAAGCGGCGCTTGCCTGGGCGATCAGCTCGCCCGCGACACGATCGGTCGCCCCTGCGGTGCCGCCAAGCAGGCGCCGGGAGAGCTGGGCGCGGCGGAAGTAGAGCGGAGCGTCGTGCTCCCAGGTGGCACCGATGCCTCCATGGACCGAGATCATTGTGCGCGCGGCGTGATCGAGCGCGTTGCCCGCGACTGAGCGGGCCGCGCTGGCGGCGAGCGGGAACTCGTGAGGGGCTCCGTTGCGCGCCCAGCCCGCGTAGTAGAGCAGTGAGCGGCCATTCTCCAGGCGGCGTAGCACCTCGGTGAGGCTGTGCTTGATCGCCTGATATGAGCCGATGGCACGGCCGAAGGTGAAGCGCTCCTTGGCGTAGGCCACCGACACCTCCAAGGCGCTCTCCACGGCGCCCAGCGACTCGGCGGCGATCAGCGCTTGAGCCAGGTACCAGGCAGCGGCGAGCGACTCCTCAGGGGCGTCGAGCAGAACGGCGGGTGAGTCTGTGAAGGAGACATGGCCCATCGATCTGGTCGAGTCATAGCGTGTGACGGGCTGCACCTCGACGCCTGGAGAGTCGGCCAGGACCGCCACCCCGACGAGCTTGCCGTCCTGCAGCGCGACTCCCACCATGCCGGCTGCCCCTGGGGCATCGGGCACGAATGAAAAGCTCCCGCTGATGGGCACGCGACCATCCGCGTCTGGGGCTCCGGCGGTGGGCAGTGAGCCGCGCTCGGAGCCACTGGCCGGGTCGGTGCTCCAGCGATCGTTGAGGTCGCTGGGCGGTTGGGCAGGCAGATAGGTAGCCCGGCGCTCGCCGCTGGCCACCTCGGGCAGCCATGGGGCCGCATTTGGCGAGTCGTTCAGGATCGCGCTTGCAGGCAGGTGGCCCAGCAGGGGCACCCTCGCGAGCACCCGGCCGCACTCGCCGAGCACGAGCATCGCGTCGAAGGCGTCAAGACCCGCGCCGCCATGGGCTTCATCGATCAGCAGTCCTGGCCAGCCTGCCTCCTTGGCGATCGGCCACAGGTCGGGCAGGGCGCTCTCATCGCCGTCGAGCGCCTCACGGGCGGCCTCCAGCGTCTTGAAGCGAGAGAGCGTGCCGCGGGCGGCCTCGCGCAGGAAGACCTGCTCATCTGAGAGTGCCAGGTTCATTGTGCAACCCCCGCTGTTGCCTTGCTTTCCTTGGAGCGCAACTCCGAGAAGGGGATGCCCTTGTCCAGGCGAGGCTCTGGCGGCAATCCCAACACGCGCTCTCCGATCGTGTTGCGCAAGATCTCTTCGGTACCGCCGGCGGACTTGAGGCCTGGGAGGAAGGAGATCATGTAGGACCACTCGCTCTCCTCCAGCAGCGCATCGGGTCCCAGCACGTCGGCGATCAGCTCCCCTGCTTTGATCGCGCCGTTGACGATCGTGACCTTCGCGAGGCCCGCCTCGGGGCCGGGGATCTGGCCGCGCTGCAGGGCGGTGAGCGTCCGGTAGCCGGTGAAGCGCACCGCCATCAGTTCGCTTGCGATCTCGCCAAGCTCATGGCGCACCTCTGGGTCGAGACGGGCATGCTCATCGCTTGCGATCGCCTTGGCGAAGCGCACAGAGTTATAGCCCAGGCCCTCCCCGCCCAGGCCGATCGTCACCCGCTCGAACATGAGCGTCGTCAATGCCGTGCCCCAGCCGTTGCCCTCGCCTCCGACCACCGCATCGGCGCCGACTTGCAACTCGTCGAAGAAGACCTCGTTGAACTCAGCCTCTCCGGAGATCTGGCGCAACCCTCGAACGGTGACTCCGGGCGCGTCTATGGGCACGATGAACATCGTCAGGCCCTTGTGCTTTGGCACGTCGGCGTCGGTGCGCGCCAGCAGCAGGCCGTAGGCGGCGAATTGGGCGTTGGTGGTCCATACCTTCTGGCCACTGAGCTGCCAGCTGCCGTCCTCGAGCTTGCGCGCCCTGGTCTGGACCGCCGCCAAGTCCGATCCGGCGGCGGGCTCGGAGAAGAGCTGGCACCAGACCTCATCGCCGTGCAGCATGGGCCCGAGATAGCGCGTCTTCTGCTCCTCGGAGCCATGGGCGATGATCGTCGGGCCCAGCATGCCGACGCCGATCGCGTCGAGGATGCCTGGCACGCCGGCCTTGGCGATCTCCTGGTTGCAGATCACTTGCTCGATCGGCCCCAGGCCCTGGCCGCCGTACTCCTTGGGCCAGGTGACGCCAGCGAGGCCGCCCTCGGCGAGCTGCCCCTGCCAGGCGCGCCTTGCGGCGATGATCTCGGCCTCGTCCTGGAGCGCGTCGGGGCCCTGCAGAATGGGGGCATCAGCCTTGTGCTCGGAAAGCCAGGTTTGGACTCTGATGCGGTGTGCTGCCTGCTCGGATGTGTCGTCTAGATCCACTCTGGTCTCCTTTGGCTGACTGGCCAGTCAACGTCTAGACAAAGCCTACTCGCTGTATGGGATCGGCGGTTCGCTCACCGGCTTGAGGTGATAGACCTGGGTGAACGCGTAATTGAGCAGCTGACTGGCCTGGGTGGCTGGGTTCAGCGAGTTCAGCAGCACCACACCAAGGCGCACGCCATCGCGTTCGGCGGTGGCCACCAGGCACTTGCCCGCTTCGATCGTGTAGCCCGTCTTCAGGCCGGTCACGCCTGGATAGCCGTAGATCAGCAGTGGGTTGTTGTTGGTGAGGTAGAGCTTGCCGCCCTCGATCGGGAAGGGCAGCACCGCCGTGGCGCTGCTCACAATCCGGGCGATGCGCGGTTGCGCCTCATCATCGTGGGCGAGCACGGCGAGGTCTGCCGGGCAGGAGTAGTTGCCTGCGTTGTAGTAGCCCGAAGGCGAGGTGTAGCGGGTGCAGCCCAGGCCAAGGTGTGCGGCTTCGACGTTCATCTCCTTGACGAAGCGCGGGACGGTGCCTGCGACGTGCTGGGCGAGCGCCACGGCGGCGTCATTGCCCGAGGGCAAGAGCAGGCCGTAGAGCAACGTCTCCAGCGATACGTGGTGCCCCAGCGGCAGCACTCCAACTTTCGAGCCCGGCATTTCGACGGCCTGCCTCGTGATCAGCACGGGGGCATTGGGAGGTGAGGATTTGACGGTGATCAGCGCCGTCATCATCTTGGTGAGGCTGGCGATGCGCAGGCGCATGAGCGGATTGCGCTCCCACAGCACGCGGCCCGTCGCGAGATTGAAGAGCAGGCCTGCGCGGGGCGGGTTGTGGAAGGGAAGCTGCACCGGGTCGCTCTGTGGGTCCGCGAGGTTCAGATGCAGCGACGGTTCGCCTAGCGCAAGCCCCATGGCTGAGCGTGTCTGGACGCCGTTTGCCACGGCGCTGTATGACTGACCGCTGGAGCGCTGTGCGAGATGGGCGCCATGCTTGCCCACAGTCGGCGAGCTGTGGGTGTCCTGCGAATGTACGAGCACCAGGATCACCGCTAAGGCAACGATCGCCAGCGTGATGGAGCCAAGCGCTGTCCGCCTGCGTTTGCGCCGGCGGCGGGCCGCTTCGCGCGAGCGCCTGCGGCTGGGTGTCATGAAGGGCGAGGTGTGCGTCATCGACGGGGAGGATCGCGCAGCGACCCGACGACGCCGACGAGCAGCAGGACGAGCACGAAGACCGAGACGAGGCCGCCCAGGGTAAGCCCTTCCTTATCGATCGTGCTGAAGGTCAGGAATCCGAACCCCAGGATGAACACCCCCGCTATGAGGATCACGCCCACGCGACTCATGAGACTTCCAGGTGCCTCATGAGATTCACAGACGCCGGGCGCTCAGGGGAGAGCGGGCTTTGGGAGGAGCTGATCGGCGTGATAGGAGGAGCGCACGAGCGGCCCAGAGGCTACGTGCTCGAAGCCCAGCGCGTAGGCGGCCTCTTCCAAGGCAAGGAACTCGTCGGGGTGCCAGTAGCGGACGACGGGCAGGTGGCGCTCAGATGGGCGCAGGTACTGCCCGACGGTGAGCACCTGGACGCTGTGCTCGCGCAGCGAGCCGAATGTCTCCAAGAGCTCATCGAAGCTCTCGCCCAGGCCGACCATCAACCCTGACTTCGTGATCACCGGCTCGCCGCCCATCTCCTTGGCCAGGCGCAGGACACGACAGGAGCGCGCGAAGTCAGAGCCCCTGCGGGCAACTGGATACAGCCGGGGCACGACCTCCACGTTGTGGTTGAAGACGTCAGGGCGCTCGGCGATCACCTTCGCCAGCGGCATCTCTTGGCCCTGGAAATCGGGTGTGAGCACCTCCACCTTGCAGCCTGGCGCCTGGAGGCGCACCTGGCGGATGACTCCGACGAACGCAGAGGCGCCCTTGTCGGGCAGGTCGTCGCGGTCGACTGACGTGATGACCGCGTGGCGCAGGCCCATGCGGGCAATCGAACGCGCCACGCGGGCAGGCTCCAGGGGATCGTTCCAAGTGGGCTTGCCGGTCTTCACATTGCAGAAGCCACAGCGCCGCGTGCAGGTGTCGCCGAGGATCATGAAGGTGGCGGTGCCGCGCTCCCAGCACTCACCGACGTTCGGGCAGGCGGCCTCCTGGCAGACGGTGTGCAGACCCTCCTGCTTGATCAGCCCCGCGAGCGCACGGTAGCGCTCGCTGCCGGGGGCGGGCACCTTGAGCCAGGGAGGCTTGCGCTCCCGGAACGGGCGCACCTCATTGCCAAGCACCTCGAGCACATTCATGCCGCCGGGATTGGCGCGCGATCTCGTGACCGTGGGGGTCATGCAGGGATCGCCTGGCGCTCGAGGGCGAGTGCAGCTGGAGCTTCGATCCCCAGACGCTGGGGTGCGACGCGACGTTCGTGACGTCCATGTACCGAGCAGAAGCAGCTGGCCATGCGGCTTGAGAATTGGGATGGGCCGCTGGCGCGGCCGCGGGCGCGCGCATGGTCTGACGGGCTCTGCGAGCTCGTAATGTCGGCCAGCTCCTGCTCGAGCGAGGTCATCTGCACGTCAGGCAAGCCGCAGGCGATCACCCAGGAGAAGGGCTCCAGATCGTTCTGGACGTTGACGGCGAAGCCATGGGTGCTAACCCCGCGCGAGACGTGGACACCGATGGAGGCGATCTTGCGATCCTCGACCCAGACGCCCGTGTAGTCGGGGCCCTCCGCGCAGCGGGAACGGGCCTCGATGCCATCCTGCGCAAGGGCATCGACGATCGAGCTCTCCATCAGGCGCAGGTGGGCACCGATATCGCAGACGTGCATGATCGGGTAGCCCACGAGCTGGCCGGGACCGTGGTAGGTGACCCTGCCGCCGCGGTCGGTCGTGAAGAGCTCGATCCCTCTTGCGCGATAGAAGTCCTCGCCCAGCGTCAGCTCGTCCTCTCGCGAGCGCCGGCCGCGCGTATAGACGGGCGGGTGCTCGAGTAGGAGCAGCACGTCTGGCAGCTCTCCGGCCTGCACGCGCCGGCGCACATGCTCTTGGATCGAGAGCGCGTCGCCATAGGGAACCGTGCCCAGCTCGCAGACCCACAGCTCGTCAGCGTTGCGATCCGCGACGTGAGTCCCGTTGGTCCCGTCTGCAATGGTCCAGGCCGCGGCGCTGATCATGCCCACCTCTCAGCCTAGCGCCGTGGCCCACCCGCTCGCGACGGCTGGTCCCGCCGCGTCAGGCCACGGCCGACATGACTCACAGCGTCAGCGCCGCTGGCGATTCGAGCAGCTCACGCACCCGCGCGAGGAATTGGGCGGCGTCCGATCCATAGAGGATGCGGTGATCGCAGGCGAGCGTCAGCGCCATCGTGTTGCGGATGACGATCTCTCCATCGCGCACCACCGCCCGCGAGGCGAGCGCGCCGACCGACAGGATCCCGGCCTGCGGGGGATTGACGATTGCGGTGAAGCTCTGCACACCGAACATCCCCAGGTTGGAGACGGTGAACGTGCCGCCGCCCAGCTCGGGCGGGGTGATCGTCGCGTCACGCACGCGCTGCGCAAGCGTGCGGGTCTCAGAGGCGATCTCCCCCAGCGACTTGATGTCGGCGTCGAACACGGTGGGCACAACCAGCGCTCCCCCGGCCGCCTGTATCTCGCCAGTCGCTTCTGCCTCCGCGGCCGACTGGGCACTGCCTTGCACCGCGACGGCGACACCCACGTTCACGCGCGAGTGCAACTCCAAGCGGCCGTCCTTGTAGCTGCCGTTCGCGCGTGGGTGCTCGCGCAAGGCCAGCGCGGATGCCTTCATAACCATGTCGTTGTAGGTGGGCACCTGGGCAGGAGCGAGCTGCTTCAGCTGTGTGCGCAGCGATACGCACTCCTCCATGTCGACTTCCATATCCAGCGTGAAGTGGGGAATGGTCGCCTTCGACTCGGCCATTCTGCGAGCGATCACCTGCTGCGTGCGTGTCAGCTCCAAGACGGTCGTCTCGCCCTTCGCCCGCGCGATGCGCTCAGCGAGCGAGTCCGGCCCAGCGCCCTGGGTTGTGTCCGTCCCGGCACTCGGCGTCGCCTCCGGCCCGGCGCCCTGGGTCGTGTCCAGCCCAGCGCCCTGCGTCGCGCTCGAGGCGGGCTCCTGCACTCCAGCCTCGACGTCTGACCTCACGATCCGGCCTCCTGGGCCACTGCCGCTAACGCCGTGAAGGTCGATCCCCTTGTCCTTGGCGATCCGTCGCGCCAGCGGAGAAGCCTTGACGCGCTCGCCTTGGGCATGCTCGTCAATGTGCGCCGCTGCGTCCTGCTCAACTTGTGCTGTTGCATCCTTGCCTGGAGCGTCGTCGCTCGCTGCAGTCGCAGCATCTGATGAGTCACCGCCGTTGGTGGAAGCGCCACTGGCAGCCGGCTGGCCGATCCGTGCGATCAGCACTCCAACCTGCAACGTCTCGCCCTCCTTCGCCACGATCTCCAACGTCCCGTTCGTGTCGGACTCGTAGGTCATGTTCGCCTTGTCGGTCTCGATCTCCACGAGCTCATCGCCTCGGCCCACCTCGTCGCCGTCCTGCTTGAGCCAATGCAGGATCGTGCCCTCCTCCATCGTGTCCGACAGTCTGGGCATCGGGATGTCAGCCATTGGCGCCCTCTCCGAGGCTCGCCAGCACGGCATCCACGATCTGGGGCTCGTGGGGGTAGGCGAGTTCCTCGAGCGGCTTGGAGTAGGGCATGGGGACATCCGCCCCGCTCACTCGCGTCACGGGGGCATCGAGATCGTCGAAGGCCTGCTCGCAGATCAGGGCGGCGAGGTTCGCACCGACCCCCCCATGGGGCCAGCCCTCCTCCACGACCACGCATCTGTTGGTCTTGCTCACCGAGCGCAGGATCGTGTCGAGGTCGAGGGGCCTCAGGGTGCGGGGGTCGATCACCTCCACGCTTACGCCGTGCTCGTCGGCGAGCAGCTCTGCCGCGTGCTCGGCGGTGCGTGCCATCCGCGAGACGCCGATGATCGTGACGTCGGTGCCCTCCCGCCTGATGGCCGCCTGGCCGAAGTCGAGCACGTGGTCCTCCACTTCGGGGAGCTCCCCCTGGATGCCGTAGAGCGACTCGTGCTCGATGAAGATCACGGGGTTCTCGTCGCGAATCGCCGCCTTCAAGAGCCCCTTTGCATCGGCTGGTGTCGAGGGTACGGCAACGAGCAGGCCGGGAACCTGCAGGAACATCCCCTCCAGACAGTGTGAGTGCGTGGGCCCCAGCTGGTGGCCTGCGCCCTGAGGCATCCTCACGACCAGCGGCACCTTGACCTGGCCACCGAACATGTAGTGGATGTGAGCCGCATGGTTGACGATCTGATCGAACGCGAGCAGCGAGAAGTTGATCGTCATCAGCTCCACCACCGGCCGCAGGCCCACCATCGCCGCGCCCACGCCCATCCCCACGATCGTGTTCTCGGAGATCGGCGTGTCGCGCACCCGCCGCTCGCCGAACTCCTCCAGCAGCCCGGCGGTCACCTTGAAGGCGCCCCCGAACACGCCGATGTCCTCACCCATCAAGAGCACGCGCTCGTCCCGCTGGAGCTCCTCGCGCAGTGCCTGGTTGAGTGCCTCGCGGTAGCGCACGGTGCTCATCGGCGAGCCCTTACGTCGTCCATCAGGCCGTCCCCACCGTCCATCGGGCTGCCCCCACCGCGCATCATTCGGTCCCCATGCCCGTCGTGTCGAGCGAGTACAGCCCTTGGATCTGCTCGCCGAGCACATAGACGTCGTCGTAGAGGCTCTCCGGAGCGGGGAAGGGCGATGCCTCCGCGAACTCCACGGCCTGCTCGATGCGCTCCAAAGCCTCCTTGTCGATCTGCTCCAGCTCGGCATCGTCGAGGATGCCTTGCTCACGCAGTAGGGCACCAAAGGCGGGGAGCGGATCCCGCTCGCGCCAGTGGGCCACCTCGTCCTTGGTTCGATACTCCTCGGGGTCTGCCATGGAATGGCCCCTGAAGCGATAGGTGACGGCCTCTACCAGTAACGGCGTGCGCTCCTCGCGCACGCGCTCGATCGCCTCGGCGACGACCGCATTGGTCTCGAGTACATCCATCCCGTCGCAGCGCGTTCCCGGTACACCCAGGCCCTCGCCCTTGCGCTGCAGGTCCGTCACCGCGGAGTGGCGCTTGAGCGATGTGCCCATGCCGAACTGGTTGTTGGTCACCAGGAAGACGATGGGCAGTTTCCACAGTGCAGCGAGGTTGAGCGTCTCGCCGAAGGTTCCCTGGTTGGAGGCACCGTCGCCAAAGACGCAGAGCGTCACCTCCTCGGCGCCGCGATAGTCGCTCGCGAGCGCTATCCCCGCTGCGATCGGCAGGTTGCCGCCAACGATCCCGTAGCCGCCCATGAAGCGCCGCTCGGCGTCGAACATGTGCATCGAGCCGCCCCTGCCCTTCGAGCAGCCGTCGACACGGCCGAACAGCTCCGCCATCACGTTCTCCGGCGGGGTGCCCCGCACCAGCGCATGGCCGTGAGAGCGATACGTGCAGACGAGATAGTCCTCCTCGCGCAACGCCCTGGCGCTCCCCACGATCGTCGCCTCCTCGCCGATCGAGAGATGCAGGAAGCCGCCGACCTTCGCCCGCGCGTACATCTCCCCGGCGCGCTCCTCGAAGCGGCGGATCAGCGTCATCGTCGCGAGCCACTCGCGGGCCACCTCGCTGGAGGGCAGTGGATGGGACGTAGCGCTCACGCTCATCGATCATCCACGGTACTCCAGCGCGCGAGGAATTCCGCATCCTCCAGCTCAGATAGGTCGGCTCGCAACCTTCTCGCCATCTGCGAGGCGCTCTGAGGCGGACAGTCCCAGAAGAGCACGACCTCGCCGCTGTCGATCCCGACGATCTCGATGTGATCGACCCTCCTCGCGTCCGCAAGCAGCGCCGGCATTCGGCCTCCACGCCTGACGATCAGCCTGTATGCGCTGCTGGCTCTCATCGGCGCCTCCCGATCGACGGTGCCATATGGATCGCCGCCTCCTCGAGTGCTCGCTCGCCTACGAAGGCCATCCCGTCCACGACGATCGACGGCACGTCGCTGACTCCCAGGCTACGAGCCCGCAATGTGCCGACCTTCAGCTCCTCTCGGACAGAACGCAGCTCCGCTCCCTTCTGGACGGCATTCGGATGCATCTCGCAGGCGGCCGCGGCGATCAGGACGAAGTCGAGATGCTCGAGCGAATGTCCGCCGGCGAACGCCTGCCGAAAGGCTGCTTGGGCGAACGGCACCAGCCTGCCTATGCCCTTTGCGTAGGTCGCGACGCGCATCGCCAGCTCGCTGTCGAAGGGGAAGGGCTCGGGCCAGCGCAGCGGCTGTAAGCCAAGCTGGAGCGCAGTGCGCTCGATCTCTGAGCGAAAGATCTGTCGCTCTTCTTCGCATCGGAATGCTCCAAAGCGCTCGGGACCCTCCAGATCGCGGGCCAACACAGGCTGCCACTCAGCGACACCTGGCAGGTCGTGCAGAACCCGCTCGGCGGCGAGATAGGCCAGGGGACTGCCGAGGTCGAAGTAGAAGGAGAGGGTCGGCGAGGACAAAGCCTCAGCCGTGGATCAGCCAGCCGTCGGCCGCTCGGGCCGCCTCCATGACCGCCTCCGAGAGCGTGGGGTGGCCGTGGACCATGCGGGCGACCTCGCTGTAGCCGCCCTCCAGGCTGCGCACGTTGACGAGCTCTTGGATCAACTCGGTCGCCTTGCTGCCGACGACGTGGCCGCCCAGGAGCTCGCCGTACTTCGTCTCGCCGACGATCTTCACGAGACCTGTGCGGTCGCCGTAGACCGTTCCGCCGCCCACCGCGCCATAGGGAACCTTGCCGACGACCACGTCGAAGCCCTGCTCGCGTGCCTGGGCCTCCGTCAGGCCGAAGGAGCCCACGTTGGGTGTGCAGAAGGTCGCCCTGGGGATATCGATGAGGGAGAGCGGATGGGTCGCGAGCCCTGCTGCATCCTCGGCGGCGATGATGCCCTCGTCAGAGGCCTTGTGGGCCAGTGCTGGCCCTGCGACCAGATCGCCGATCGCGTAGACGCCCGGGCGCGAGGTGCGCAGCGCTCCGTCCACCTTCACAAGACCCCGCTCGTCGAGCTCGATGCCCGCCTCCGAGAGCCCGAGCGCCTCGACGTCGGGGCCGCGCCCAGCCGCGATCACGAGATAGTCGGCCCTGCCCGAATCAGAGCCATAGGAGAACCTGACGCCGTCCTTGCCGTCCTCGACGCCGGCGGTCGCGGCGCCCGTGATCACCTGGATCCCCTGTCGCTTGAGTCCTCGCTCCACCAGGCGGGAGATGTCCGCATCCTCGGTCGGAAGCACACGATCCAAAGCCTCGAGCAGCAGCACGTCGGTGCCCAGGCGGGCAAAGCCCGATGCGATCTCCGCCCCGGACGCGCCCGCTCCGACGACCGCCATGCGCCCGGGCAGCTGACTCAGCGCCCAAGCCTCCTCGGTGCCGATCACGCGCTCGGAGAACTCCACACCGGGAATGGATCGCTTGAGCGAGCCCGTGGCGAGGATCACCTTGCCGGCCTGGAGCTCCTGCTCACCGACGCGCACCGTGATCGCTTCGCTCGCTCCGTCTGCTGAGGAGAGCGACGCCTCGCCCTCGATCAGCTCGATGCCACCCTTCTTGAAGAGGCCGCCCACTCCGGAGGTGAGTGTCGAGACGACCTTCGCTCTGCGCTCCTGGATCGCCGGATAGTCCACTTCGATACCAGAGAGCTTGAGCCCGAACTCCTCGCTCTCGCGCATCTCGCTGAGCAGATCGGCGGAGCGCAGCACCGCCTTGGCGGGTATGCACGCATAGTTGAGGCAGCGCCCGCCGACCTTGTCCTTCTCCACCACGGCGGTTTTGAAGCCAAGCTGGGCGGCCCTGATCGCGGCCACATAGCCGCCCGGGCCCGAGCCGATAACGATGCAGTCATAGGATGACTCAGCCATAGATGCTGAGCCTATCGAAGCAGCTCGCCCGCTTGGATGCGGCCCATCACGCGCACGAGCTTCCAGAAGAGCCAGCCCGAGAGCAGGATGCTCAGCAGGCAGAGCAGGGCCGCGAGGATCGTGGAGGCGACGATGAGCGCGAGCGAGGTCACAAGGATCTGGAAGGCGAGCAGCGCCTCGAAGCCAAGCACCGCCCAATAGCGGCGCTGATACATGCCCACCGCGAGGGCGAGCAGGACGCAGACTAGAAAGGCGCCTCCCGGCAGCGAGCCGCCATGGCTGCTGAGGTCATGGACGGTGGCGAGGCTGATGAGGATCGCTGCAGCGAGGACCACGGCGACCGCGATCGCGACGATCAATGCCACCGGACGCTCGCCCTCGCCAAGCGGCTCCAGCGCAGCCCGAGCGAGCTCATCACGGTCAGTCCGCTCCAATGCCCTCACCATTCGCCAGCGCGTCCTTCAGCTGTTTGGCTGCATCCTCTGGATCCTGCGCCTCGGTGATCGCTCTGAGCACCGCTATGCGACTCGCCCCGGCGCCCGTGACCTCGCCGATGTTGGTGAGGTCGATTCCGCCGATGGCGAAGAACGGAACCTTCGCGTGGGCGGAGGCGTAGCGCACAAGCTCCAGTCCCACCGCCCGACGTCCAGGCTTGGTGGGTGTCTCGTGAACTGGACCGACGCCGATGTAGTCGGGGCGCGCAAACAGCGGCCACGCGGCGCTCGCCGTGTCTGGGTCCGCGACGGCGCCGGCGGCATCGATCTCGGCGCGCGCATGGGTGGAGAGCCCGATGAGCAGCTCTTCGCCCACGAGCTCCCGCACCTCGGCGAGCGGCATGTCCTCCTGGCCGACGTGGACCCCGTCAGCGCCGGCCTCCAGCGCGACGATGGGCCGGTCGTTGACGATCAAGAGCGCTCCCAGACGCTCGCAGAGCGCGTGCGCCGCGTGAGCGACTGCGATTAGCTCTTCGTCCCCCAGATGCTTCTCGCGCAACTGCACCACATCCACGCCTCCTTCGATGGCGCTGTGCAGCAACTCGACGAGCTCTCTGCCTGCAGGGGCGCAGTCACAGACGAGGTAGAGCCTCGCGGCCTGCAGCCGAGCTCGGCGATCGGCGCCTTGACGGGTCGAGGATGCCATCAGCGAAGTCTGACACCCGACTAGCATCAGTCTGGTGTCGAGCAGACCCTCCGCAGTCGACTTGGCCGTCGTCGGTGGCGGCATCATCGGCTTGGCGGTCGCCTGGCGCGCACGGTCCCTGGGGCTGTCGGTGACTGTGCTCGAGCGCGAAGAGCTGGGCTCGGGCGCCACCGGGGTTGCGGCGGGGATGCTGGCACCCGTCGCGGAGGCGGAGTTCGGCGATGCCGCCCGCCGGCAGCTCGAGCTGGGTCTTCGCTCTGCGTCGATGTGGCCGTCCTTTGCGGCGGAGCTCGAGCAGTGCAGCGGCATCTCGGTCGGCTATCGCGAAAGCGGCACCCTGGTGGTTGCCCGCGACGGCGACGAGGCCCGCGAGCTCGAGCGCCAGATCGCGCTGCGCGAGTCTCTCGGGTTGGGAGTGAGGAGACTGCGTCCCAGTGAGGCTCGCTCGCTCGAGCCTGCGCTGGCACCGGCGCTGCGACTCGCACTTGAGGCGCCCGATGATCACAGCGTCGACCCGCGACTCGTCACCGAGGCGCTGAGGATCGCCTGCGAGCGTGCGGGGGTGAAGCTGTGCGAGCACACGCCGGTGACGGACCTGGAGCTCGATGGGCAGCGTGACACGGTGTCAGGGGTCGGGTTATCGGGCGGAGAGGTGCTCTACGCGGGCGAGACAGTCGTTGCCGCAGGGGCCTGGAGCGGTTCGATCGACGGCGTTCCTGTAGCCGCGAGGATCCCTGTGCGGCCGGTCAAGGGCCAGATCCTGCGCCTGCGCGATCCCGCTGGTCCGGGGCTGCTCGAGCGGGTCCTTCGCTTCGACGGTGGCTACCTCGTTCCTCGCGGCGACGGTCGCTACGTGCTCGGGGCGACGGTGGAGGAGCGTGGCTTTGACATGCGAGCGACCGCAGGGGGCGTCCATGAGCTGTTGCGAGATGCCCACGAGCTGGTGCCCGGGGTGAGCGAGCTGGAGATCGAGGAGCTCTCGGTCGGCCTGCGGCCGGGTACACCGGACAACACCCCGATCCTCGGCCCAGGGTCGCTTGCCGGGCTCATGTGGGCGACGGGGCACCACCGCAACGGGATTCTGCTGGCGCCGCTCACTGCGGAGCTGATCGTCTCCAAGCTCGCCGGGGTCGGAGCCGGCAGCGTCTCATGATCGTCCTCAACGGCGAGCGTCGCGAGGTGGGCGCGGGTGAGACCGTCTCGGCGGTGCTGGGCAGGCTGGGCATCGCCCCGCACGCACCCGGGGTGGCTGTGGCGGTCGATGGTGAGGTGGTGCCGCGCTCGAGCTGGGGTACGTTCACCGTCGTTGACGGGGCGCGTATCGAGGTGCTGACCGCTATGCAGGGAGGCTGATCCCATGGCGACGGAGGAGCTGGTGATCGCAGGGCGCTCACTGGGCTCAAGACTGCTGATCGGCACCGGCGGCTTCGCGTCACTCGAGCTGCTCTCGGCAGCGGTGGAAGCGTCTGGGAGTGAGCTTGCGACGGTGGCGCTGCGGCGCGTGGACCCGGAAGCGAGGGGCTCGCTCATCGACGTGCTGGCCGCCGCGAGTGTGGGACTGCTGCCAAACACGGCTGGCTGTTACACCGCACGCGATGCGGTCCTCACGGCCAAGCTTGCACGTGAGGCGCTCTGCACCGACTGGATCAAGCTCGAGGTGATCGGCGACGAGCAGACCTTGATGCCCGATGCCCCCGAGCTGCTCGCTGCCGCGGAGGAGCTGATCGGTGACGGTTTTGTGGTGTTGCCCTACACGACCGACGACCCTGTCCTCGCACGCCGGCTGCAGGACATCGGCTGTGCGGCGGTGATGCCCCTGGGCTCGCCGATCGGCAGCGGTATGGGCATCCGCAACCCGTACAACATCGCCTTGATCCGCGAGGCGGTGCAGGTGCCGGTGGTGCTCGATGCGGGGATTGGCACCGCATCTGACGCCGCCGAGGCGATGGAGCTCGGCTGCGACGCTGTGATGGTGGCCAGCGCGATCTCCCGCGCCGCCAACCCCGTCGTGATGGCCACTGCGATGCGAGACGCTGTCCACGCGGGCCGCAGCGCTTACCTGGCCGGCCGGATCCCCCGACGCCTGCATGCAAGCGCATCGTCGCCCGAGACTGGCCTGGCCGAGTTCCTTTAGCTATTCGACGACGACGATCGTGCCGTTCATTGTGGTGGGAAAGTTCGTCGACTCGTAGTGGATGGTGCCCGGCTTGGTGATCTTGACTTCGTAGCTGTGGCCTTCGTTGAAGTTGCCGGACGCGAGTTTGACGGGACCTTCGCCCTCGCTGGTCACGTTGTGTGCGACGGAGTCGTAGTTGGTCCACTTGAGCGTGCTGCCCACCTTCACCTTGACCGCGTTGGGATCGATCGCGTAGTAGCGGTAGGCGATTTGAACCACGCCGCTCTGCGTAGGGGCCGAGGATGGCGGCGTGGCCCACTTGGGTGTTTTGCCCGACGTGAATGTCAGGCCGCTCTGAGCACCCTTCTTTTTGGCACTAGAGCTCTTGGTGGCTGAGCTCGTGCTTGCGCTCGAGCCAGAGGTGCTCCCGCCGGCACTGGCGCTCGAGGCACTGGTGGTGGCGCTCGACTGGGTGCCTGATGCGCTCGAAGAGCCGCTGGAGCCGCTCGATGCGCTCGGGCTCGATTTGCTCGATCCACAGCCGGCCACGAGCAGCAGCGCGGCCAGGCAGGTGAGAGTGGCAGGCAGGCCTCTGTCCCACGACAGGCGCCTGGCCGATCCCCCGGCCGATCTTTCCCCTTGGGCTCCTCTCCAGTGATACATGGACCAAGCCTAACTTAGACTGCCGAGTCCATGACGCGGCAACCGATCTCATGACGCGGCACTTCCTCACAGGCACCGAGCTGAGCCTCTCCGAATTGGAGGGCCTGCTCGACCGTGCTTTGCAGCTGAAGGCCTTGCCACTCTCCTCCAGGGCTCTGGAGGGTCGCAGCGTTGCGCTGCTCTTTCAGCGGCCCTCGACACGCACCCGGCTGTCATTTGAGGTCGGCATCAGCGAGCTCGGCGGACATCCTGTGATCCTGCGCTCGGAGGACCTCCAGCTGGCCCGTGGAGAGTCACTCAAGGACACGGCCCTCATCTTCTCCCGGCACGTCGCCGCCTTGGGCGTGCGCACCGGGCCGGACGAGATGCTCCAGGAGCTCGCCTCCAACGCGTCGATTCCCATCTTCAACATGCTCAGCGCCCTGCATCATCCCTGCCAGGCGCTTGCCGATCTGCTCACGGTTCGAGAGGCATTTGGAAGCCTGGAGGGAGTGCGGCTGGCCTATGTGGGCGACGGCACCAATGTGGCCCGCTCGTTGGCGAGCCTGGGTGCGATCGCGGGGATGCATGTGGCTGTTGCATCGCCTGAGGGTTACGCTCTAGAGGCCGATCTCGCGCCCCCCGACGGGGCGAAGGGCACGATCTCCTTGCATTCGGATCCCAAGGAGGCGGTCCGTGGCGTCGAGGTGATCTACACCGATGTCTGGGTGAGCATGGGCGATGAGCAGAGCGCCGCTGAGCGCCGCAATGCCCTGGCTCCCTACGGGATCGACGACGCTCTGCTTGACCTCGCTGCCCCTGACGCCTTTGCGCTGCACTGCCTGCCTGCGCATCCGGGCGAGGAGATCACCGCCGAGGTGCTCTACGGCCAGAGGCAGCGCATCTGGGATCAGGCTGAGAATCGACGCCACGTCCAGAAGGCCCTGCTGGAGCTCCTGCTCAGCTCGTCACCCCTATGAGCGACCGCCCAGAGCGCGGTGCGGAGCTCGAGCTTCGGATCGAGTCACTTGCCTATGGCGGAGAGGGCGTCGCTCGACTGGGTGATGGCGGCTACGTCGTGTTCGTCGCCGGGGCGATCCCAGGAGATCTCGTGCGCGCCCAGGTTACGAAGACCAAGCGCAACTACGGCCATGCGAGGACGGTCGAGGTGCTCCAGCCCGGACCTGATCGCATCCCTGAGCACGCTCATCATCCCGGCGTCGCCTGGCAGGTGCTCCCATATGAGCGCCAGCTGGAGGTAAAGCAATCCCAGGTGGACGAGGCGCTCAGGCGCATAGGCAAGCTCGAGGGTTTCGAGTTGGAGGAGATCATCCCAGCCGTGCAGAGATGGCGCTATCGCAACAAGCTCGAGTACTCCTTCGGTGCCGGCCCTGCTGGGGAGCTGATCTGCGGCTTTCATGCCCCTGCGGGATGGAACAGGGTGATCGCCATGGAGGATTGCCTGCTGGCATCCGAGCTCTCCAACAGGGCTCGCGACGTGGCCTTGGAGTGGTGCATCTCGCAAGATCTCCGTCCTTGGGAGCGCGGCGTGGGCCGATCGGCTCCTCGTGAGGAGCGCACAGGGCCGGGTCCCGATGGACGCGCCCGCCTGCGTAATCTGGTGGTGCGCGAGGGTCGCGCGACCGGCCAGCTCCAGGTCCGGCTCATCAGCACCGAAGGGAAGCTCGACATGGAGTCATTCGCGGATGCCCTGCGAGCCGCACTGGGCGCCGACGTGCTCGCGGGGGTGCTCTGGAGCCGCTCTGCGCGATTGGGTGAGACGACCGCGGGCGGTGAGACCGAGCTGGTGTCGGGCGAGGCTCAGCTGCCCGAGCGCTTGGGCGAGCTCGAGCTGCGGATCTCACCTGAAGCCTTCTTTCAGACGAATACCGAGATGGCGAGCGAGCTCTACGAGATCGTCGTCGAGTATGCGGGGTTGCAGGGTTGGGAGCGGGTCTACGACCTCTACAGCGGCATCGGCACGATCGCGCTCACACTCGCCCCCCGTGCGGGGGAGCTGTGGGGTTTGGAGCTGCTGGAGGAAGCGGTGCGGGACGCGACGGCTTGCGCCTCCCAAAACGAGGTCCACAATGCCCACTTCTTTGCCGGTGACGTGCGCTTGGCGCTGCCCGAGCTCGTGACACGCGCAGGGCGCCCAGATGTGCTCGTCGTCGATCCGCCGCGAGCGGGGCTCTCTCAGAAGGTGGTCTCGCGCATCATCGATGCCTCCCCCAAGCGGATTGTCTACGTCTCCTGCAATCCCACCACCCTGGCCCCCAACGCGGCCCAGCTCCTGGAGGCGGGTTGGCGCCTGGTCAAGGTCCGCCCGGTGGACATGTTCCCCCAGACGCATCACATCGAGTGCGTCGCGCTGCTGGAGCGCGCCTGAGGGAGCTGCCCATCAACATGAGGCGCGCCGGCCGATCTTGGCAGCCTCCTTGGGCCCGAGGAAGGGAGTCAGGACCAGGTAGACGAGCTGGGGTATGAGCGCTGGGAGCTCATCGATGCGATCGCGCACGACGTACTGATGGAGGATCTGCCAGACGCCTCCCGTGATCGCCTCGGCAGCGATATCGGGCGCGACCCCCAGCTTATGACCAGGCTCGAGGAAGCCGGCGTAGGTCTGCAGTCCCTGTTCCCGGACCTCGAGTGCCTCAGGTCCCGCCGCGAGGACGTCCACGAGGTTCAACCTCGTCTGTGCTGGGTCTTCGACGAAGTAATGGACGGCCGCCCGTACGGTCTGGGCGACCGCCAACGGCCAGTTCTCGGCTTGATCTTGAAAGGCCTCTCCGCTTGTCCGCACGCCCTCCAGGAGCCCAGTCTGCTGGGCGCCCAGAAAGGCGTCGTGCTTGCTGGGATAGATCTCATAGAAGGTCTGGTGGGAGACGTTCGCGCGCCGTGCGATCTCGGGGATGGTGAGACCTGAATACCCCTTCTCCGCGACGATGTCGGCGATCGCGTCGATGATCCGCTCGCGCTGATTGTCGATGACGAACTGCCTGGAGAACTCGTGTCGTCCGCTGGGCAGGCGCCCTGTGCTCAAAGCACCACGCTCAGCTGTGTCTGTCCGCTGTGCAGAAGTGTCGCGTCTACGCTTGCCGGGATCGAGGGCCAGGTTGGCGGGAAGCTTTGTGGGATAGGAGGCTGCCCATTGGGAGAGTTCGTCGACGAGATCGGGCATCTCCTGGGCACGGTTCTGACGCAGCCGTTTGGCCGTCACCTCCCGGATGCCACCGATGATCATGTTGGTGGTGAGGTCGACTCCGCGTGGGATGGGGTCCGTGCGGACCCCATCCAACTGTTGTTGCACAAGTGTGAGCACACGGTGGTGGCGCTTGAGGGCGTCCTGCCCTGCGCCCAGTGCGCCCAATACCATCAACCAGGTCGCGTCCTGCTCTGCCACCGCGATCTGTGCAAAGGCGCCGATCGCGGCCTTGATGCGAGCATCGCGTCCCCTGGCAGCCAGGAACGCGTCCACAACGGTCTTGGTCATGCGCTTGGCGATCGCATCGTATGCCTCGATGAAGCACTCTTCCTTGTCTGCATACAACGCGTAGAAGGTCGGCCTGGACACGCGTGCAAGACGCGTGAGATCGACGACGCGGATCGCGTGATAGCCACATCTCGCGGTGAGCTCGACCATCGCCTGGCCGAGCCTCGTGCGCTGATCGCTCTTGACGGTCTCTGGATCAAGGCCGTGCAGGCCTGTGGGAAGGCGCTTATAGCGTCCGCTGGACTCCATCGTCTTATTCTGCTTCTTAGGCCCTGGCACTGCGGGCGAAGATACGTCTGTTCTTAGGGTCTCGGCATTGACATGACGAAATGTCAAGGTCTCGCTAAGACGACCCGATCGCACAAAAGTACGGTCTGGGGCCCTGAAAAGCGCTTGACATCAGAGGGTGATGCTATCTGTGGATGGAAGCCGCCGTTTGGGAACCCTAACTTGACACCACCGTTGAGCGCATGTTAAGTTCCGCCGCGCTCATAAAGGAATGACATGAGGTCCCAACTGTCGAGAGGACGGGAAGGAGGGGTCGGTGGAGGCCAGGAGAGGGATGCGGTCCGCTACGCCGCGGCACCTCAGTGGCTCGAAGGCGGCAAGGAGTCCCGGCAGCGCTGGGGCGAGCAAGCGCCGCAGTGGCGCCGATGGTGTGCCGCCTCGCGACCAGGTGAGCGAGATGCAGCGCGCCCGATTGCTCGCAGCCGTCGTGGAGACGGTCGCCGCGGTCGGATACACGGACATGTCGGTTGCGCAGGTGATCGATCGCGCCGGTGTATCTCGACGCACGTTCTATGAGCTCTTCGAGAGTCGCGAAGACTGTTTCCTGGCGGCCTTTAACGAGGCGGTGCGCGACCTTGGCGACTCGGTCATCAAGGCCTTTGAGCAGGAGCGGACCTGGCTGGGCGGCGTCCGTGCGGGCCTGGCGACATTGATCGAGCTGCTCGAGCGTGAGCCGGCGATCGCGTGGCTCTGCCTCGTGGAGTCATGGAAGGCGGGCGAGCAGACGCTCGAGCGCCGTGTGGCGCTGAGCGGCGTGCTCGCCGCCACGCTGGATGAGGGACGATCCGGGTCTGGCGGGCGCGAGCCCTCGCCGCTCACGGGCGAAGGGCTCATCGGTGCAGTGGCCTCAGTGCTCCACGCCCACCTGGCGCTCGGCAAAAAGGGCTCGCTGATGGAGTTGCACGGTCCGCTGATGAGCATGATCGCACTCCCATACCTTGGTCCCTCGGCGGCGCGCGGCGAGCTGCGGCGACCCGCACCGAGGATGGAGCCGGCTCAAACGAGCTCCTCTGGGCCGGCTGACAGGCTCCTCGACGGGGTCACGATGCGTCTCACCTACCGCACCCTGCTGGTGCTGAGGGCCACCGAGGAGCAGCCAGGATCGAACAACAGCGAGATAGCAGCCGCGGCTGGAATCACAGATCAGGGCCAGATATCGAAGCTGCTCAGGCGTTTGGAGGATCTCGGGCTGCTCGAGAACCGGGGTGCCGGGCCCGAGCGCGGGGCACCCAACGCCTGGAGCCTGACTGCAACCGGTGCTCGCATGGTCAACTCGATTGAGGCTTGGCGCAGTAAGCTGCCGCGCGATGCGCGCGGTCACCATTCGTGAGGGCGAGATCCTGGTCGAGGATCATCCAGACCCTCCGCTCGGACCTGGCGAGGTGCTGGTCAAGGTCCACGCCGCGGGGCTCAACGGCGCCGACATGATGCAGCGGCGCGGTCTCTATCCGGCTCCCGCCGGCTCCCCTGCACAGATTCCTGGGCTCGAGTTCGCGGGCGAGGTCGCAGAGCTCGGCTCCGGTGCCATGCGCTTCCAGGCGGGAGAGCGCGTCATGGCGATCGTGGGCGGCGGCGGTCAGGCGGAGCTCGCGGTGATTCACGAGCGTCAGCTGATGCCAGTCCCCGACTGCCTCGACTGGACAGCCGCTGGGGGACTTCCGGAGGTGTTCACCACTGCGCATGACGCGCTCTTCACGCAGGCGCAGCTGCTTGCAGGGGAGCGGGTTCTCATACATGGAGGCGCCGGCGGGGTGGGCACGGCCGCCATCCAGCTGGCCGCGGCCGCAGGTGCCAGAGCAACCGCAACAGTGCGCTCCGAGGGGCTGCGCGAGCAAGTGGCGGCGCTCGGTTGTGAGGTGATCGCTCCGGAGGGGTTCGCCGAGCACGGCCCGTTCGATGTGATTCTGGAGCTGGTGGGCGCGCCCAACATGGCCGCCAACATGGAGGCGCTCGCGATTGGTGGGCGCATCGCGGTGATCGGTGTGAGCGCAGGCGCCAAGGCCGAGCTCAATCTGCTCGCGCTGATGGGCAAGCGCGCGCGCATACATGGCTCAATGCTGCGTGCGCGGCCGCTCGAGGAGAAGGCGTTGGCGGCGAGACGCATGGAGCACCAAGTGCTGCCGCTCTTCGAAGCTGGAGCGCTGCAGGTGCCACTGGCAGAGGTTCTTCCCCTGGAGAGCGCCTCTGGCGCCTATGAGCGCTTCGCCGCCGGCGGCAAGCTAGGCAAGATCGTCCTGGAGATGTGAGAGATCATCCGCTCGCTCAATACGGCGGCTGCTGGTCCCACCATTCGCCAAGCACCCTGAACGCATCCCAGAAACGGCGCTTGGCGTCGCGCTCATCCAGGGAGTCATCGATGTTCGGCACGCACAGCACCTCGATCGTCGGCGTGAGCTGCTGAATCCCCCCAACCCTTTCCTCCAGCGGCCTGGCAAGGGGCAGATCGAGCTCGCTCAGGCTCGCAAGCGCATCGGGGCCCATCACGACGATCATCTTCGGCGCGACGATCGCGATCTCCTCGACCAGACGCGATATGCATGCGAAGTCGGCAAGTGAGGGATCGCCGACGGGACACTTCACACACAGCGTCCCGTAGACCGCCAGCGGATCGATCGAGAGGCGCTTGAGCGACTTCATCAGGGCTCCGCCTGAGCGACCGTAGAAGGCGACGCCCTCCTCGACCTCCGAGGGCATGGGCCCCTGCTTGAGGAGCATGATGTCAGCCTGGGGATGGCCGGATCCGAGCACGGGCATGAGGTTGCCCCGCGGGCAGTAGGGACAGGCCTGAAGCTCGCGCGTGAAAGCGTTCAGCTCGCGGATCGCGCGTTCGAGGTACTTCTCCTTGATCTCATCATCTGTCGCAGGCATGGACGCGGAGGGATTTGACGGCAGCGCCCCTTGTCCTTGCCTCTGCACCACTACTTGCGTCTGGGCACCTGCGTGGCCCGCCTCACTCGGCGGGCTCTGCTCGCCCGTCTGGCGGTGGACGGCATTGCTCGTGTTTGCAGGAACTTTATGGCCTGTACGTAGAGCAGACTGGTGGGCCGCGTGAGGATATCGGCGTCTCGCAACGACTGCAGGAACTCACCCGGCCCGTCAAAATCGCGCATCCTTATTCGTACCGAGCCGAGGCCCTGCGCCACATGGGAGTCAGAGCCCGCGCCGGCGACGATCCGATACTTGCCGGCGAAGCGAGCAGCCTCCTCATTGAAGGCGCCGATCGCCACCCTCGGGTTGAAGACCTCGATCGCGTCGATCTCCTCGAGGATCGGGAGCAGGTGCTCGTAGTCGGGGACAGAGTGCATGCGATCGAAGGGATGGGGGACATAGACCAGGCCCCCTTGGCGCTTGATCTCGCTCACGGTCTCCTCGAGCGTGAGCCCACGGGGGATCTTCTCCTCGATGAAGAGGCCGATCACCTCACCCTGAGACGCGGTCTTGACCTCCTCGCCCACGATTACCTTCAAGCCGGCCGCAGCGGCCTTCTCCCTCGCCTCCAGGGCTCCTGAGATCTCATTGTGGTCGGTGATGGCGATCGCGCCAAGACCCTGTTCACTCGCCGTGGCGAGCAGCACCTCCACCGGGGTGGCGCAGTCGGGGGAGTGGTCGGTATGCATGTGCAGATCGACGTCGATGAGTGCCCTGGCACCGAGACGCCTTCGCATCGCATCGTCCCCCCGCGTCTGGTGCCTGCGCGCGGCGAGCGCTGTGTAGAGCTCCTCCAGCTCCTCTGCCACCGACTCCCAGGTACGCTCCGTCCCTGCGGGCTCCAGCAGTTGATACTTGCCAGGGAAGTATCGCTCCATCAGCCGCGCCGTTGCAGGGTGGGAGGCGGTCCTGGCATCCAGGCGTCCGAAGAAGGTCTCGACGAAGCGTCTTGCGATCAGCGTGGAGAGCAATCGCTCTGTTGGTGCATGGAAGGAGGCGACGTTGAGTGCTCGCGAGTGGCGCAGCGCGGCATTGGAGGTGCTCGGCGCGAAGGGCTCATGGACGTGGACGAAGTCCAGCGTGCTCCCGCTCAGCAACTCCTCGATCGTGCGCGCGACATCCAGTGGAAGCGATGGCGGCGGGCGAAGTCTGGAGGAACCACCACCTGGCACCTCGAGCGCCTCGCCGACCGCGATGACGACCGGCTCGCCCGGGGCGGCCCCCTCCAGCAGCGCCTGTCCAGAGCCACGGGCGGCATGCAGAGAGCGCCTGCTCGCCCGTACGCTCTCCTGCGAGCGTGAAGGAGCAAGGATCAGGACACCATGGCCGCGTCTGGAGAGCTCACGCGCTACGCCCTTGACGTAGACGTTCACCTCGCTGGACTCATCCTCCCACGGCTGAGGTGTGACGTGTGCGATCGAGAACGGCGTGTTACGCACCGCGCTTCTGGGCGGCGCCGCGTCTTGCCGGTGCCGCCGCGCTCTTTGCCGCCCCACGCCCCTTGGGCCGTGTGCCCGGCTTGCCGGCGTAGCGCGCGATGAAGCGCTCGGTCTCGGTCCGGGCGAGATTGTCCGGGCGCTGGTTGTGGGGCGACTTCATCAGGTAGGAGGAGGGCCCGTCGAGCTGTCCTCCGACGCCGTGATTGAGCGCCAGCTTGCAGCAGCGCACGGCATCTATGACGATCCCAGCGGAGTTCGGCGAGTCCCACACCTCGAGCTTCATCTCGACGTTGAGCGGGACGTCGCCAAAGGCCTGGCCCTCCACGCGGATGTGAGCCCACTTGCGATCGGTCAGCCAAGGAACGTAGTCGGACGGGCCGATGTAGACATCTCCTGGGGGCAACTCGTGATCCATGATCGATGTGACAGCGTTCGTCTTGGAGATCTTCTTGGACTCCAAGCGCTCACGCTCGAGCATGTTGTAGAAGTCCATGTTGCCGCCGACGTTCAGCTGCGAGGTGCGCAGCATCTTGACGCCCCGGTCGGCGAACAGCCTGGCCAGCGTGCGGTGCACGATCGTGGCTCCGACCTGCGACTTGATGTCGTCGCCGACGATCGGCAGTTTCGCCGCCTTGAAGCGCCGATCCCAGTAGTCCTCTCGTGCGATGAAGACGGGGATGCAGTTGACGAAGCCACAGCCCGCGTCGAGCACCTGCTCGACGTACCACTTGGTCGCCTCCTCGGAGCCGACCGGCAGGTAGGAGACGACCACATCGGTGTGGGTCTCGCGCAGGATCCTCACGATGTCGGCGGTCTCGCCGGGGGCCTTGACGATCTTCTCCTTGAGGTACTTGCCAAGCCCATCGTGGGTCATGCCCCGGTAGACGGGCACACCGAGCTTCGAAGGCACCTTCGCGAACTTGATCGTGTTGTTCTGGCCGGCCCAGATCGCCTGACCGAGATCCTTGCCCACCTTTGTGCGATCGATGTCGAACGCTGCGGTGAACTCGATATCCCGGACGTGATAGCCGCCGAGGTCGACATGCATGAGGCCCGGGACCTGCAGGTTCGGATCGGCGTCGCGATAGTGCTGGACACCCTGGACGAAGGCCGATGCGCAGTTGCCGACACCCACGATTGCGACACGGACCTTCTCGGTGCCGTAGCGAGCGGCGCCGTTGCCCGCCATGCCGTTCCCGTTGCGCTTGTCTGTGCTCATCGGGGGAGACTACCCCGCTCGGCCACGACGGTCACAGCTTCATCAACTCGGAGTGGACGTGCCTGATGCGCTGGGCCACCGTCAGCAGGCTGAGAACTGCAAGCACATAGACGGCTGGGGCCAGCAGTTCGAAGTTTCCGAGCGATGCGCCTCTGGCGAGTACGAGCCCGATCGAGAGGATCACCACTCGCACCGGACGTGAGGCGATCCCGACCTTGCACTCCACGCCCAGCGCCTCGGCGCGGGCGCGAGTGTAGGAGACCATCAGCGAGGCGAGCACCGCGACGACGACGGCTGCAACCGCGACCTGTTCACCGTGACGGGCGAAATCGGCGGCCACCGCAGTCAGCACGATCCCCTCCTCGACCCGATCCAGCGTGGAATCCAAGAAGGCGCCGAAGGGCGTGCCCTTGCCAGACATCCTCGAGTAGCGGCCATCGAGCGTGTCCATGATCGAGCCGACGATGAAGGCGATGCCCCCGAGGAAGAACAGCCGCTCCCATACCAGGACGGCGGCGAGCAGGTTCAGGGCCAGGCCGGTGAGCGAGATCGCGTTGGGCGTCAGGCGCGACTCGATCAGGCGCTCGCGCATCAGCTCGCGCCGCGCTGTGGCCGACAGCGCCGTTCTGCCGTTGCTGGGACCGCGGGGGTCTGTGCGCAGCCGCCGTGCGCGCCGCCCGGCGCTCTGCCTGTGTGGTGCTGGAGGTGGGGTCATGGGTCGGGTGCGTCAGCCGCTCACGCGCGGTGACGGGCTTGAGAATCTCCAGGCAGCCGGTCGAATGCGGGCGAGCCGCTTGGCGCCATAAGCCGAGACGCCGGCGGTGAGCGCTCCGAGCACGGCATCGACGATGAGGTGGTTGCCCGTCGCGACGATCACGAAGGTCATCAGAAACGGATAGAGCATCCACAGCAGCCGCAGCGGGCGCGGACGTACCAATCGCGAGAGCGGCCAGCCGATCAACAGTGCGAACGCGACGTGCATCGAGGGAACCGCCGCATACGGATTGAACAGGGCATTCATCGTTCCGCTCGCCTGCGACACATGCACGCCGGTGACGTCAGAGACAGAATCGATGAAACCCCACTCCGGGAGAAAGCGCGGCGGAGCCGTCGGAAAGACCACGTAGCCGACCAGAGCGATCGCCATCGCGATCACGAGCATATTGCGGACGAAGTAGAACGACTTGTTGTGACGCAGGTAGAGATAGATGAGCGCGCTGACCGTCACGGTCGTCTGGGCGTTGACGTAAAGCCAGCTCGATGCGTCCATCACGAAGTGACTGCTCGATGCCCACGCCTGCACGGAGGGCTCAACGAACACATGGAGTGTGCGCTCGATGGAGATCAGATCACGTGCGTGCTGAAAGGCGGCCGTGCCGTCGGTCTCGACTAGTCCTCGCACGAGCCGGTACGCGAGATAGGCCGCTCCGAAGAGCAGCAGTTGACGAAGCGCATCCAGCCATCCACGCGGCAGGACGCGCGCCTGCACGAGGCGAAGCCGGGCGACCATCGCGCAAGCCTAGACGATGGCCGGCGGCTCAGTTGCAGCGAGTGCCGTGATCGAAGATCCGCTCCAGCGAGAAGTCGACAGCTACGCGTATGGAGCCCTGCGCACGCGCTTGCACGTCCGTCCAACCGCCGGCGCTGACGCGGCTGACGCAGCCGCGCCCCGAGACGATCGCCCAATAGGGGTTGAAGCGCACGCGCATCTCGTAGCCTCCGGGGCGCGGCGCCCACAGGGTGAAAGAGTCGGTCCCGATGGTGCTCAGTCGCGCCGGCGGTTGCACCAGCGGCTGTGGATGGGAAACAGCGAAGAGGCGCCAGTGCCGCGAGTGCCAGATCGCGTAAAGGAAGGGCGTACCCGACTCGATCAGCCTGGCCTCCAACCTGCCTGCTCCATCCAGGCGGGCATCGGGCAGGGCCACATAGGAGACCGCGTTTTCATCCAACCAGGCGCGATAGGCCGCGGGGCCCAGCCTCGCACGGTAGAAGAGGCGGGCATAGTGCGTGTCGAGCTGACGGTCCCAGCCGCGAGCGAGCGAGAGCTCCCCTTTGGGTAGGTAGGCGGCTTCCCAATGGGACTTCATGAGTGGGACCTCGATCCGTGTCGGTCTGCCCCCGTCCACTCGCTGGAGCTCGGCCGCGAGCGGTTCGTAGTAGGAGGCGTTCACCGAGGGATCACCCACGCTCGCGGAGAGGTCGTGGGCCGAGGGCGCCAGCTGCCAGTAGAGCAGCACCGGCGCCAGCAGGGCCAGTACGAGGCGGTGGCGCTCCCAGAGCAGGCCGGCGATCAGCGGCCCCGCGAGCAGGGAGCCGAGGCGCGCAGAGTTGCCCCCTACAGGCGTATGGATCGCAAACGACCCGATCAGCGCCAGGGCGTAGAGGACTGCGCCGACGCGCAACGCGGCCACGAGCCGGGCATCGGCACTCGCTGTGCTCAGCGGCAGCGATAGCAGCACCACGATCCCGAGGACGCCTGCCAGCGCCGGCCAGAAGGCAGATGGCGCGAAGGGCTCATAGCCACCTTCGGGGAAGGCGATGGCCAGCAGAAGGATCGGGGCCAGCGCGACTACACAGATTCCAAAGGAGGCCAGGGAGTCACGTCTGCGCGAGTGCTCTGACCCCCCCGAGCCTCCTGGGCGCAATCCCGCTCCCGGCCTCAACCCGTCGGCGAGTGCCACCAGCGCCAGGAAGGCCCCGGCAACCGGACTCGCGATACTCGTCAGGAAGGTCAGCGACAGGGCCATTGGCGTGCGTCCACGCACATGCGCGAGCAACGCGGCGAGGCCAAGCGTCAGGCCGAGGTCGTAGGCAACTCGCCCCGAGAGCAGGCAGAAGCAGAAGCCCAGCGCGAACCATATGGCCGCGACGCGGCTTGCGCTCTCGCCGAAGGCCCGGCGTGCCAGCAGCGCGAACAGGACGCTCGCCGCGAGCGCGCAGAGGGCGAGCTGCGGGCGGACGCCCAGCAGTGCGCTCAGTGCAGGCGAGAGCAACGAGTAGCCAGGCAGGGCATGGCCGCTATACCAGCCGTTGTCCCACAGCGTGAAACCAGCGCGCGCAAAGACCTCGCCGCGGTAGGTCGCCGCCGCAAGATCGCCGCTGGATGGTCTGACGATCAGGTAGATCGCGCTCAGTGGGATCGCGCTCGCAAGCGCGAAGGTCCACGGCCGGGCAATCACAAACGCCCATGGCCGAGCGAGCACAGACGCCCGCGGCCGAGCGACAGGTCTCTCGTGGGCCATCTCGCGGCGTTCCTCAGGTGCCGGCGAGGAAGCTGAGCACCTGCTCGACCGCGTCGGGCCTGTCCAGCCACCACCAGTGGCCGGCGTCAGGGAGCTCGAGCAGCTCGGCATTTGGCAGCACCCGGGCGTACTCCCCCGCGAAGTGGGCTGGAATGTAGGGGTCGCGCAGGCCCCACACCACGAGTGCGGGCATGTCGAGGAGGCGCAGCTCGGCGCCCGCCTGCGCCAGCACCTCGGTGGGGGCGCTGCGGTAGAGCCGCAAGATCGCGCGCTGGGTTCCCTGGTCGAGTGAGTCCAGCACGCTTTCCAGCCAGGCATCGGGCATCGGTCCCGGCGTGGCGTTTGCGTCGCGAGTCACCCAGCGCAGCACTGGGCGCGTGCTCGCGCCCATCGCGAGCTCCCCCAGCACCGGCTTGCGCCACAGGCGTGCAAGCTGGTGCCAGCTGTAGCCGGGGAGCAGTGGCACCGCGTTCATCACCACCAGCCGCTCGATCCGCTCGGGGTGTTGCTGGGCGAAGGCGAGCCCGACGACTCCCCAGTCGTGCACGACGAGTCGCACGCGCTGCACTTCCACCAGGTCGAGGTACTGCTCGATGAAGCGCACATAGCCCGGGATCGTGTAGTCGAAGTGCCCCGGCTTGCCGGAGCGTCCGAAGCCGGGCAGGTCCGGCGCGAGCCCGCCGCTGCGCTCGAGGAATCCCTCTCTGTCAGGTGCTTGGTTGCGCTTGCGCTTCCACCAGCGTCGCTTCTCCTCGCCGCGTTCGCGGAACTCCACCCAATCCTCCGAGGAGGTGGGGACCCCGTGCAGATACAGGACGGGCGCACGGTCCTCATCGCTGCTGGGCGCCGCTGCGCTGCGCCAGAAGATCGGTAGTTCGCCGAGCGCGCCCGTGTGCTCTTTCGCGACGCTCACCGGCCGAGGATATAGCGACAGGTCGCAGGGGCGCCGCCGCTGGATACCGTGCAGCGATGCCATCCAAACAGGCATGGCGCCCACCGAGCGCCAGGCGCGTGCGTGCCATCCGGGATCGACTGCGCGCTATATACGGCATCCCGAGGATGGCGCCTCATGGCGATCCGATCGCAGAGCTTGTGTTGACGGTGCTCTCGCAGAGCACCAACGATCGCAACAGAGACGTCGCGTACCTGCGTCTGCGCGAGCGCTTCACCACATGGGAGCAGGTACGCGACGCTCCGCAGCGAGAGGTCGAGGAGGCGATCAGGCCAGGGGGCATCTCGAAGGTCAAGTCGGTGAGGCTGCAGCGAATCCTGAGCGCCATCGGCAGCGGCGGTCGCCCGGGCCAGGACGATGAGGCCCCTTCCAGTGAGCTCTCCTTGGAGTGGCTGCTCGACGCGCCCCTGCTCGAAGCGCGCGAATACCTGACAAGCCTGCCAGGGGTGGGGCGAAAGACCGCTGCCTGCGTCCTGCTGTTCGCCTACGGCCTGCGCGAGGTGCCGGTCGACACGCATGTCTCACGGGTGGGCATGCGCCTGGGATTGCTGCCCCAGGGCGCGTCCTTCGAGGAGCTGCATGACCGAATGCTGGCGTTGACTCCGCCTGGCCAGGAGCTCGAGCTGCATGTGAACCTGCTGCGCCACGGGCGGCGGACCTGCACCGCTCGCGCTCCCGCCTGCCCAAGCTGCGCACTGGCGCGCATGTGCCCCAGTCGGGCGCTGTTCGTCCAGTCATAAGTGCTCGAGGGAGGGAGCCACGCGCGAGCGCGCGCACGCGTGCGGGGCACGGCTTTTTGGGGAGCACCAGCCTTCAGCTGCGGAAGGGCCAATCCCATCGGCGGAAGGGCCAATCCCGCAGGAGGAACGGCCAATTCCCGCTGGAGGAAAGGCCAATTCCTTCGTAGGAATGGCCAATCCTGTCGCATCGGGGGCCGTGCTTGCTCATCTGGAGAAAATCTGGCATAATGGCGCTTAGATTTGTAAAGCCTCTCCAGAGTAAGGAGTATCAACGACATGGGCAAGACCATAGGTATCGACCTGGGCACGACGAATTCGTGCATGGCGGTGCTCGAGGGCGGCGAGCCAACGGTCATCGAGAACGCCGAGGGTGGACGCACGACGCCGTCCGTCGTGGCATTCGCCGCCTCGGGCGAGCGACTCGTGGGCACTGTGGCAAAGCGCCAGGCTGTCACCAACCCCCAGAACACGATCTTCTCGATCAAGCGCTTCATGGGCCGCAAGGAGGGCGAGGTTCGCGAGGAGGAGTCGATCGTCCCCTACAAGGTCGTCGCCGGCCCCAACGGCGACGCGCGCGTGCAGGCCGGCGGAGAGCAGCATTCGCCGCCGGAGATCTCGGCGATGATCTTGCAGAAGCTCAAGAACGACGCCGAGGCCTACCTCGGCGAGAGCGTCGACTCGGCGGTGATCACGGTTCCCGCCTACTTCAACGACGATCAACGCCAGGCGACCAAGGACGCCGGCAAGATTGCCGGGCTCGACGTCAAGCGGATCATCAACGAGCCGACCGCTGCATCGCTCGCATATGGACTGGACAAGGAGAGCGACCAGACGATCCTCGTCTTCGACCTGGGTGGCGGCACCTTCGATGTCTCGGTCCTCGAGATCGGCGATGGTGTCTTCGAGGTCAAGTCGACGTCTGGTGACAACCACCTCGGCGGCGACAACTTCGACAAGGCGATCGTCGATTGGCTCGTGGCCGACTTCAAGCGCGACCAGGCGATCGATCTCTCCGCGGATCCTATGGCGCTCCAGCGTCTCTACGAGGCGGCTGAGAAGGCCAAGATCGAGCTCTCCACCACCCAGGAGACGCAGATCAACCTGCCCTTCGTCACAGCCGACGGCTCGGGCCCGAAGCACCTCGACACCCGCCTGACGCGAGCCAAGCTCTCAGAACTGACGAGCGAGCTGCTCGACCGCGTCGTCAAGCCCGTTCGCCAGGCGCTGGACGACGCCAAGGAGAAGGGCGTCAAGGAGGTCAACCACGTCGTGCTGGTCGGAGGCATGACGCGCATGCCCGCGGTGCAGGAGAAGGTCAAGGAGCTGACCGGCCAGGAGCCTCACCGAGGCGTTAACCCCGATGAGGTGGTTGCCGTGGGCGCCGCGATCCAGGCGGGTGTGCTGGCCGGCGATGTCAAGGACGTGCTGCTGCTGGACGTGACTCCCCTGACGCTCGGGATCGAGACCAAGGGCGGCGTGATGACGAAGCTGATCGAGCGCAATACAACGATCCCGACCCGCAAGTCAGAGGTTTTCTCGACTGCCGAGGACAACCAGCCCTCGGTCGAGATCCACGTGCTGCAGGGTGAGCGCGAGATGGCCTCGTACAACAAGTCGCTGGGCAAGTTCCAGCTGACGGGTATCCCGCCGGCGCCGCGTGGCATCCCCCAGGTCGAGGTCGCCTTCGACATCGACGCCAACGGCATCCTCAACGTCTCGGCCAAGGACCTGGGCACGGGCAAGGAGCAAAAGATCGAGATCAAGTCCGGCTCAGGGCTCTCGGAGGATGAGATCAAGCGAATGGTGACCGACGCGGATGCCCACGCCGAGGAGGACCGCCGGGCGCGCGAACTCGCCGAGGCGTACAACAACGCCGAGAACGCCGCCTACCAGGCCGAGCGCCAGCTCACCGATCTCGGCGACCAGGTCGACGCCGAGAGCAAGACGCGGATCGAGGAGGCGATCAAGGAGGTGCGCACCTCGCTGGAGTCTGACAATGCAGACGCCATCAACGCCAAGGCTCAGGAGTTGCAGAGCGCCTTCCATGCTGTCTCCGAGGCCATGTACCAACGCGCTCAGCAGACGGCCGCCTCCGCCGAGAATGGCGCGTCCGCGGAGGGAGACTCCGGCTCTGAGCCCGTCGAGGAGGACGTGCTCGATGCGGAGGTCGTCGAGGATCCCAAGGTCTGATCGTCGTGAGCGATATTGAGCAGACGGTCGAGCAGGTGGCCGAAGCGCAGCAGATCGGCGAGTCTCCTGGCGCAGCGGCGCTGGGAGACTCAGCCGCCGACGCGAGGCTCGAGGGCGATGGGCCTGCGGAGGAGACGCTTGCAGGCCCTGGTGCAGAGCACCCCGGCGAGGACGAGGATGCTCTGCAGGGCGATGTCGATGAGCTGGTCGAGCTCGCTGCTCAGCGAGACGAGTATCTCGCGCTGGCTCAACGCACGCAGGCGGACTTCGAGAACTACCGCAAGCGCGTGGCGCGCGAGTCCGCGCTCGCGCGCAACCGGGGGATCGGCAAGCTCGCAAAGGAGCTCCTCCCGGCGCTGGACAACCTGGACAGGGCGCTCGAGGATGCGGGCACCGCTGAGGGTGAGGGTCAGGACGAGCCGTTGCTCGCGGGCGTACGGCTCGTGCGCACCGAGCTGGGCGCCGCGCTGGCGCGGATGGGCATCGAGTCATTCTCCCCCGTTGGCGAGCGCTTCGATCCCTCCGAGCACGAGGCGATGGCCCAGCAGGCGGTGCAGGGTGCCGAAAGCGGGACGGTGGTCGAGGTCTACCAGGCGGGATACCGGCTGGGTGAGGAGATCCTCCGCCCCGCGAGGGTCGTCGTCGCCGCGTAGGGGGACCAACGACAAATGGCATCGCGCCCTGACTACTACTCCACCCTAGGTGTCGACAAGAAGGCCTCGCCCGAAGAGATCAAGAAGGCCTACCGCAAGCTCGCTCGCCAGTACCACCCCGATCGCAACCCCGATGACAAGCAATCGGAGGCGCGCTTCAAGGAGATCTCGCAGGCCAACGACATCCTGAGTGACCCCGAGAAGCGCAGGCAATACGACAACGGCACCGGGCAGTTCGCGAGCGGTACGGGCGGCGGTGGCGGCTTTGGCGGCTTCGGCAACTTCGACTTCGAGGCCTCCGGGATGGGGGACATCCTCTCCAATCTCTTCGGCGGCACGCGGGGTCGCCGTCAACGCCCGCGCTCCGAGCGGGGCCGCGACCTGGAGACCCAGGTTCAGATCACCTTCGACCAGGCGATCTCCGGAGCCCAGGTCTCACTCTCGGTGCCCACCGCCGGGATCTGTGGCACGTGCCATGGCACGGGTGCCAAGCCGGGTACCACGCCCAAGGTCTGCCCCCGCTGCGAGGGTCGCGGCATTGAGACGCAAGGGCAGGGCATGTTCTCGATCTCCCAGCCTTGCTCGCTCTGCGGCGGCTCGGGCACGGTGATCGAGGAGCCATGCCCCACCTGTCAGGGATCTGGCTCGGTCAGGACCGTCAAGCGCTACAAGGTCCGCATCCCCGCAGGGGTCAAGGAGGGCAGCCGCATTCGTCTGCCCGGCAAGGGCGAGCCGGGCCTGGGCGGCGCTCCACCTGGTGACCTCTACGTGCGCACGCATGTGAGCCCTTCGGCGGTGTTCAAGCGCAAGGGCGAGAACCTCGAAGTCGAGGTGCCGCTCACGGTGCCTGAGGCGCTGGGCGGTGCCGAGGTGCAGGTGCCGACCCTGAACGGAAGCAAGACGCTGAGGGTGCGCCCAGGCACGTCCCATGGCACGGTCCAGCGGCTGCGCGGGGAGGGGCCGCCCAAGCTGGGGGGCGAGGGCAAAGGCGATATCCACTACCGCTTCGTCATCGATGTTCCGGACGAGCTCACGGATGAGCAGCGAGAGGCCATCGACGCGCTCTCCAAGGTGATGGACGGCGATCCTCGCTCGCAACTGTTCGACGGCAAGTCATCCACGGCGAAGTCAGGTGAGAGCCCATGATCGACGAGTCAGCACATCGCGGACCGGCAGGTGACACGCCGAGCGATCGCGGATCGTCGGAGCCCCAGCTGAGCGATCGCGGAGCAAGGAGTCGGACGGTGGGCCGCGTCGAAGTCGCCGCGGACAGGGGCGTGTTCATGATCTCCGTCGCCGCGGAGCTGTCGAACATGCATCCCCAGACCCTGCGCACCTACGAGGCTCGCGGGCTGATCGCCCCCAAGCGCTCGCCAAAGGGCACGCGCCTGTACTCACAGGAGGACGTGGAGAGGCTCAGGCGCATCCAGGAGCTCACCGCCGAGCTGGGCCTCAACCTCGCCGGTGTCGAGCGGGTGCTGGGCCTGGAGTCGGAGATCAACGGCATGCACGCACGCATCGAAGAGCTCGAGGTGCAGGCGCTGCACGCCCAGGTGGAGCTCGCCGAGGAGCTCGAGAAGGTCAGACGCTCCTTCAAGGCGGAGCTGGTCCCGTACGGCAACCGCAACGGTACCGACATCGTGCGCGCCGCGGACGCCAAGTCGCCCTTCGGGAGGCCACCAGGTGCAGCCTGACCGCTTCACGATCAAGTCTGGAGAGGCGCTCGCCGCCGCGGGCATGCTCGCCCAGGAGCGTCGCAATCCGCAGGTGACGCCTATCCACCTGCTCGCCGTGTTGCTGGAGAGCGGGCCTGGCGGTACCTCGGCAGCCGAGGGCACCGGCGGCGTGGTGCTGCCCGTGCTCGGCAAGCTGGGCGCCTCGGTCCAGGACATCAGAGCCGCCGCCAACCATGCGCTTGACGAGCTGCCCAAGCTGGGCGAGGGCAGCTCGCTGGAGTCTCCACCCTCCTCGGAGTTGGGCGGGGTGCTGCGCGAGTCCGAGCGTGAGGCGGCCAAGCTCTCGGACCAATACATCTCAACCGAGCATCTGCTGCTGGCACTCGCCGCCGAGAAGGGCAGCGCGGGCGAGACGCTGCGCGCCGCGGGTGCAAGCAGGGAGCGGCTGCTGGAGGCGCTCGCCGAGGTCCGTGGGCCCCACCGGGTCACCGACCAGAGCCCTGAGGAGAAGTACCAGGCGCTAGAGCGCTTTGGGCGTGACTTCACGCGGTTGGCCGAGCAGGGCAAGCTCGATCCTGTCATCGGCAGAGACGAGGAGATCAGGCGCGTCATCCAGGTGCTCTCGCGCAGGACCAAGAACAACCCCGTGCTGATCGGCGAGCCCGGTGTGGGCAAGACGGCGATCGTCGAGGGTCTGGCACAGCGGGTCGTCTCAGGCGACGTGCCTGAGTCGCTGCGCGACAGACGCGTGATCGCACTCGATATCGGAGCCCTGATCGCGGGGGCCAAGTACAGAGGAGAGTTCGAGGATCGGCTCAAGTCGGTCCTCAAGGAGGTCTCGGAGGCGCAGGGGACCGTGATCCTGTTCCTCGACGAGCTCCACACGATCGTCGGCGCAGGCGCCTCGGAAGGAGCCGTCGATGCTGCCAACCTGCTGAAGCCGATGCTCGCGAGAGGCGAGCTGAGAGCCGTTGGCGCGACCACGCTCGACGAGTACAGAAAGCACATCGAGAAGGACGCCGCCCTGGAGCGACGCTTCCAGCCGGTGATGGTTGGCGAGCCTTCGGTGCAGGACACGATCGCGATCCTGCGCGGGCTCAAGGAGCGCTACGAGGTCCACCACGGCGTACGCATCCAGGACAACGCCCTGATCGCGGCGGCGACCCTCTCGGATCGCTACATCGCCGATCGCTTCCTGCCTGACAAGGCGATCGATCTGATCGACGAGGCCGCGTCGAAGCTGCGGATCGAGATCGACTCGCTGCCCACAGAGATCGACGAGGTCGACAGGCGGGTGATGCAGCTCGAGATCGAGCTCACCTCGCTCGCCAAGGAGACCGATAGCGCCTCCGCCGAGCGCCGGGAGGCGATCGAGCGCGAGCTCGCCGAGCTCAAGGAGCGCTCCTCGGGGATGAAGGCCCAATGGCAGAGCGAGAAGCAGGCGATCCAGGGTGTCAGGGATCTGAAGGCGCGCCTCGAGGAGGCGCGCATGGAGGCGGAGCGTGCCGAGCGTGCTTCTGACCTGCAGCGCGCGGCGGAGCTTCGCTATGGCGAGATACCCGATCTGGAAAAGAGTCTGGCCACCGCGGAGAGCGGCCCTGCGGGGTCGCACGGCGATGGGACAGAGGGTGGCGAGGCTGCGCAGGCGCCCGTCTTCCTCAAGGAGGAGGTCGACGCAGACGACGTCGCCGAGATCGTCGCGCGCTGGACGGGCATCCCCGTCAGCAGGCTGCTGGAGGGCGAGGTGCAGAAGCTGATCCATATGGAGGAGCGTCTGCACGAGCGCGTCGTCGGCCAGGAGGAGGCCGTCGAGGCGGTGGCGACTGCGCTGCGCCGCTCCAGGGCGGGACTGCAGGACCCGGACCGGCCGATTGGCACCTTCCTCTTCCTCGGGCCCACGGGCGTGGGCAAGACCGAGCTCGCGAGGGCGCTGGCGGAGTTCATGTTCGACTCCCAGGACGCGATGGTCAGGATCGATATGTCCGAGTACATGGAGAAGCACTCGGTCTCCAGGCTGGTTGGAGCTCCTCCTGGCTACGTTGGCTACGAAGAGGGCGGCCAGCTCACCGAGGCGGTCAGGCGCAGGCCCTACTCGGTCGTGCTGCTCGACGAGATCGAGAAGGCTCACCCCGACGTGTTCAATACCTTGCTGCAGGTGATGGACGACGGTCGCCTGACCGACGGCCAGGGCAGGACCGTTGACTTCAAGAACACCGTCCTGATCATGACCTCGAACATCCCGGTGGGCGAGCAGGAAGGGGATACAGAGCTGCGCACCGCACTGCTTGGCTACTTCAAGCCGGAGTTCATCAACCGGCTCGACGACATCGTCCGCTTCCAGCCGCTCACCCGCGAGCAGATATCCGAGATCGTCGATCTCCAGGTCGCACGCGTGATCGAGCGCGTCGCCGAGCGGGGGATCGAGGTATCGCTCTCAGCCCAGGCGAGGGAGCTGATCGGGAACATGGGCTATGACCCCACCTATGGCGCCAGGCCGCTGCGCAGGGTGATTCAGAAGCAGCTCGTCGATCGCCTAGCGCTTGCCCTGCTCGAAGGCACTTTCCATGCGGGGGACTCCGTCCTGGTGGACAGCGCTGAGGGTCAGCTGACCCTCGAGCGGGCGCCCGCCGCGACGCAGGCCGCCTGAGCCGCTTTGAACTGGGGGTGGCGCAAGCCCCCACGATCCGCTACAAACGACAGCAGAGTCCCCCCGTGGGGGCACGAACGCGACTGGTGGAGGAGCCATGCCCACTTACATCATGATGTGCACCCTCACCACCGAGGGCGTCCAGACCGTCAAGAACAACCCAGAGCGCATCCACGAGGTCAACAGGGAGGTCGAGCAGCTTGGCGCGAGCGTCAAGGCTCAGTGGGCGACGCTCGGCGAGGTCGACTTCATCACGGTCGTAGAGGCGCCCGATGAGGCCACGATGGCCCGCGTCTCGCTCGAGCTGGGCTCTCGCGGGACGGGCCGCTACGAGACGCTCACGGCGATCCCCATCGATGACTTCATCGCCTCGCTTTAGGCCATGAAGGTCCTCGTCGTCGGCGCCGGCGGTCGCGAGCACGCGATCGTCAGAGCGCTCGCGCGCTCCAAGCTGAGCCCAGAGCTCCTGTGCGCCCCGGGAAACGCGGGCATAGCAAAGGATGCCCGGCTGTTGGATGTGAGCAGCGACGACGTTGGGGGCGTGGTGGGAGCAGCCCAGCGCGAGCAGATCGACCTCGTGGTCGTCGGACCTGAGGCGCCGCTTGTCGCAGGGCTCGTTGACGAGTTGAGCGCCGTCGGGATCACGGCCTTTGGGCCCAGCGCGCTCGCGGCGAGGCTGGAGGGCTCCAAGGCCCACGCGAAGGAGATGATGATCGAGGCGGGCGTTCCCACCGCTCGCTTCCAGCTGGTTGGCACCGTGGAGGAGGGCATGGATGCGATCGATCGCTACCCCGTGGTGCTCAAGGCCGATGGCCTGGCGGCGGGCAAGGGCGTGATCATCGCTCAAGACGAGCTCGCCGCGCGCGAGGCACTGGAGGACCTGCTCGTGGCCAGGCGCTTTGGCACCAAGCTGGTCGTCGTGGAGGAGTGCCTGCAGGGCGAGGAGCTCTCGTTGCTGGCTCTTTGTGACGGCGAGCGGGCGTTGCCGATGGCGCCTGCGCGCGACTACAAGCGCATCTTCGACGGCGACCGGGGACCCAACACCGGTGGGATGGGCTCCTACTCGCCCGTGGAGGGCGTCGATGACCTCGTTGCGCATGAGATCGCAGCCGCGGTGCACCAGCCGATCGTTGACTTGATGAGTGCCTCCGGGACACCCTTCCATGGGGTTCTCTATGCGGGGTTGATGCTCACCGAGGATGGGCCCAAGGTGCTCGAGTTCAACGTCCGCTTCGGGGATCCAGAGACACAGGCCGTACTGCCCCGTCTGCGCTCTGATCTGCTCGAGCTGCTGCTAGCTGCCACACGCCCGGGCGGCTTGAAGGGCGTTGAGCTGCTCTGGTCGGCACAGTGGGCCGTGACGCTCGTGCTCGCGAGCGCGGGCTATCCGGTCTCCTCCTCCAGCGGGGATCGAATCGAGGGTCTGGACAGCATGCCCGACGGTGTGGAGCTCACGCACGCCGGCACCGCGCTGAATCGAGGCGGGCTCGTGACGGCGGGGGGGAGAGTGCTGAACGTGACAGGGCTGGGCCCCGGCCCGCTGGACGCCCGCGAAGCGGCGTATGCTGCCGCCCAGAGGATCTCCTTCGATGGCATGCAACTACGGCGAGACATCGCTGTACATGCCGGCTGAAGGCTCAACGCAGAGCATGAGCGATGTCGCCCCCATACCGACCCCTCTCGCAGAGGCCGAGGCGCGGGCGCAACTCGAGGATGTCAATGTCGATGCTCCCCGCGTTGGGATCCTCATGGGCTCCAAGAGCGACATGGAGGAGATGGCGAAGGCAGGCAAGGAGCTCGAAGAGCGCGGCATCTTGCACGAGGTGCGTGTCATGTCGGCCCACCGCGAACCTGACAGCGTCGCCGACTACGCCAAGAACGCGCAGATGCGCGGCCTGCGGGTGATCATCGCCGGCGCGGGGATCTCAGCGGCGCTCCCTGGCGCGGTTGCGGCCCACACCAACCTCCCCGTGATCGGGGTTCCCCTCTCTGGACGGCTCAGCGCCGCGGGCGGATTGGATGCGATCCTCTCGATCGTGCAGATGCCCCCTGGCGTGCCGGTGGCCTGCGTAGGCCTGAACAACGCGCGCAACGCGGGCATCCTCGCTGCTCAGATCCTGCAGGCGTGAAGGCGCTCCCTCCTCGGTGGGGCGATAATCCAGAGGTGATCGAGCGCTACACCAGGCCACAGCTTTCCTCCGTCTGGACCGACCAGGCGCGCATGGAGGCCTGGCGCCAGGTGGAGGTAGCCGCCAGCGAGGAGCTGCCAGAGCTGCTTGGCGAGGGCAGGGGCCCTGCGCCCGCAGAGCTGGAGGCGATCCGCCACGCAACCTTCACGGTCGAGGCGGTGAATGAGCGAGAGCGTCTCACCGACCACGATCTGGCGGCCTTTGTCGACGTCCTGGCCGGCTCCGCTGGAGAGGCGGGTAGGTGGATCCACTTTGGGCTCACCTCCTCGGATGTGCTGGACACGGCGCTCGCGCTGCAGCTGCGCGCAGCGGGCGAGGTCGTGGTGGAGGGCGCCGAGGCGGTTGTGCAGGCGCTGGCGGCGCGCGCGAGAGAGCACGCCCAGACGCTCTGCGTCGGCAGGACCCACGGCATCCAGGCCGAGCCCACCACCTTCGGCGTCAAGCTCGCCGGCTACGCCTTTGAGGCGCACCGCAACGTAGGGCGCCTGCGTCGGGCCTTCGAGCAGGCCGCGGTGGGGGCGGTCTCGGGAGCGGTGGGCACATACGCCGCAACCGATCCTCAGTTCGAGCAGCGTGTGCTCGCAAGGCTGAATCTCGCGCGGGAGTCGGTCTCCACGCAGGTCGTCGCAAGGGACCGTCATGCCGAGCTGCTGGAGGCGATCGCGCTCGCCGGTGCGGGCCTCGAGCGACTGGCGATCGAGATCAGGCACCTGCAGCGCACCGAGGTGCGCGAGGTGCAGGAGCCCTTCACCGCCGGCCAGAAGGGCTCCAGCGCGATGCCCCACAAGCGCAACCCGATCAAGAGCGAGCAGATCGCCGGGCTTGCGCGCGTGCTGCGTGGCAACGCCCTGGCGGCGCTTGAGAATGTCGCGCTCTGGCACGAGCGCGACATCTCGCACTCCTCGGTTGAGCGGATCATCCTTCCTGACTCGACGATCCTGATCGACTACCTCCAGCACCGTGCCTCAAAGCTCGTGAGCGATCTGGTTGTGGAGGACGAGCGCATGCGGAAGAACCTCGAGCTCACCCATGGGGCGCTCTTCTCGCAGCGCGTCCTGCTCGCGCTCGTCGAGGGCGGCATGTCGCGCGACGAGGCCTACCGGATCGTCCAGGAGCTCGCCCAGCGCGCATGGGATGAGGGCACGCAGCTGCGTGGACTGCTCGAAGCGGACGAGCGCGTGGACGGCCTGGACCTGGACGCGATCTTCGACTACGCGCACTACACGCGCTACGCCAAGGAGATCGTGGCGCGCCTCGACGAGATCGCCTGAGTCGGCGGCGCCGGGAGCGCTTGGATCGCAGGCGGCCCAGCCGCACCCCTTGCTAGCATCGCGCCACGTGAGCACCCTCGCTGGCCTTCCGCTGATCGCCAAAGGGAAGGTGCGCGAGATGTACGGCCTTGGCGGCGAGTTGCTGATGGTCGCCAGCGACAGGATCTCGACCTACGACGCGGTCCATCCCACGCCGATCCCGGACAAGGGCAAGGTGCTCACGGGGATCTCGGTCTTCTGGTTTGAAAAGACCAAGCACATCGTCGCCAACCACCTCCTCTCCACCACCGAGGGCGTCCCGGAGGAGGCTAGGGGCCGGGCGCTGGTGGTGCGCAAGCTCGAGATGCTGCCTGTCGAGTGCGTCGTGCGGGGCTACATCACGGGCTCTGGCTGGAAGGACTATCAGCAGAGCGGAGCCGTCTCTGGGATCGAGCTGCCGAGTGGCCTGAGCGAGTCAGAGCAATTGCCTGAGCCGATCTTCACGCCGAGCACCAAGGCAGAGGTGGGGCACGATGAGGCGATCGATTTCGACGAAGCCGCAGAGCTGGTAGGTGACAGGGAGCTGATGGCGCGCGTCAGGGATGTCTCGATCGAGCTGTACTCCTTCGCCGCTCAGCACTCCCGCGAGCGGGGCGTGATCCTGGCGGACACGAAGTTCGAGTTCGGCCTCGCCGAGGGTGGGGAGCTCGTCGTGGGCGATGAGGTCCTCACACCAGACTCCTCGCGCTACTGGCCGGCCGACGGCTTTCAGGTGGGCCGCTCCCAGCCGAGCTTCGACAAGCAGTACGTGCGCGACTGGGCTGCAGGCAGCGGTTGGGACAAGAAGCCGCCAGCGCCAGAGATTCCCCAGGATGTCGTGGCTGGCACCAGGGCCCGCTACGTCGAGGCTTACGAGCGGATCGTTGGCGAGCCCTTCGCGGAGTGGCTCGATCGCTCGGGCGCCGACGCGGGCTCAGGCACCGGCGATGGCGCGGGTACTGGCGCTGGCGCGAGCTCGGGCGCCGGCGCCCAGGGCTCCTCGTGAAGGCACGGGTCCTGATCCGCCCCAAGGCGGGCATCCTCGACCCGCAGGGCCAAGCCGTCGAGCGAGCGCTGCCGGCACTTGGCTTCAAGGCGGTCAAAGACGTCCACGTGGGGCGCCTGATCGAGCTCGACGTCGAGGACCAGGACGAGCTTGGGCAGATGTGCGAGCGGTTGCTCGCCAACCCGCTCATCGAGGACTACGAGATCCAGCTGCTTCGATGAAGCCCAGCATCTTGCGATGAAGTTCGGCGTCCTGCGCTTCCCAGGCTCATGCGACGAGGTCGATGCGCTGCAGGCCGCCAGGCGCGTCGGCGACGCGCAGCTGCTCTGGCACGCCGACCACGATCTCAAGGGCGCCGACGCGATCGTCGTCCCTGGGGGCTTCTCCTATGGCGACTACCTGCGCGCTGGGGCGATCGCCCGCTTTGCGCCAGTAATGGAGTCGGTGATTGCCTTCGCGGGCGAAGGCGGCTTGGTGCTGGGCATCTGCAACGGCTTCCAGGTCCTCTGCGAGGCGAAGCTGCTCCCCGGGGCGCTGCTTCCCAACCTCAACAGGCGCTTCACCTTCAGGCAGGTACAGCTGGAGGTGGTCAACGAGAAAACGTCCTTCACGCGCGCGTGCGCACGCACGCGCGGGGCACCCTCCAGCGCAACACACCTCAGCATCCCGGCCAAGCACTCATGGGGTCGCTACTACGCGCCGCAGGAGACGATCGAAGAGCTCCAGTCAGCCGGCCGGCTGGTCCTTCGCTATGCCGCAGGTGAGAACTTCAATGGCTCGGTGGCGGACATCGCGGGCGTTTGCAACGCGCAGGGCAACGTCTTCGGGCTCATGCCCCACCCAGAGCACGCTGTCGACGAGCTGAGCGGCTCCACCGACGGGCTGCGCATCTTCGAGTCGATGCGGCTGGCCGTCGAGGGCAACGATGCCTGAGGTCAAGGATGCGCTTGCGCTTGGGCTCACCCAATCGGAGTACGAGCTGATCTGCGAGAAGCAGGGCGGGCCGCCCAATGATGTGGAGCTTGCGATGTATTCGCTGCTCTGGAGCGAGCACTGCGCTTACAAGCACTCCAAGAAGCTCCTGCAGACATTGCCCACAGAGGGCCGCCACGTCGTCATGGGCCCCGGCGAGAACGCAGGCGCCGTCGACGTAGGGGGCGGTCTGGTCTGCGCGTTCAAGGTCGAGTCCCACAACCACCCATCGGCGATCGAGCCCTTCCAGGGTGCCGCGACCGGCGTGGGCGGCATCCTCAGGGACATCTTCGCGATCGGAGCACGACCGATCGCGGTGCTCGACTCGCTGCGTTTCGGCGAGCCCTCGGGCGCCGCGGGTCTCAGCGACGAGGCGACCGGCGCTCGGGCACGCTACCTGCTCGATGGGGCGGTGTCCGGGATCGCGCACTATGGCAACTCGATCGGTGTGCCCACGGTCGGCGGCGAGGTCTACTTCGAGGGGCCCTACGAGCAGAACTGCCTCATCAACGCGATGGCGCTGGGAATTGCGCCTTCGGCGCGGCTCATGAAGAGCGCGGCGGCGGGCGTCGGCAACTTAGTCGTCCTCTTTGGCGCTTCCACGGGGCGCGACGGGATCGGCGGCGCTTCGGTGCTCGCCTCGGCAGAGCTCGAGCATGGCGCGGACGCCAAGCGCCCGACAGTCCAGGTGGGCGATCCCTTCGAGGAGAAGAAGCTCTTGGAGTGCTCTCTGGAGCTGCTGGATCGCAAGCTGCTCGTCTCCTTGCAGGATCTGGGCGCCGCGGGCCTGACCTCCGCCGCCTGCGAGATGGCCTCCAAGGGAGAAGTGGGCATCGACCTCGACGTCGCAAAGGTGCCGCTGCGCGAGCGGGATATGGAGCCCTTCGAGATCGTCGTCTCCGAGTCTCAGGAGCGAATGCTCTGCGTGGTCAGGCCAGAGGATCTGGATGGGGTGCTGGCGGTGTGCGAGCGCTGGGAGGTCAGCGGCACGGCGATTGGCGAGGTCACGGACTCGGGCCGCATGAAGATCTTCGACGGCGAGGAGCTCGTCGGGGACATGCCTGTGAAGGCGCTTGTCGATGACTGCCCTCTATATGACCTGGCGCCTCAAGAGCCAACTGAGCCGACCTATCCGTCGCCGAAGGCGACCATCCCATCAAAATCCTCGCTGTGCCAGGCGCTGCGCTCGTTGCTCGCCTCTCCCAACATCGCCTCCAGGAGGCCCCTCTTCGAGCACTACGACGCGATCGTCCAGTCGCGGACCGTCAGGCGCCCTGAGCAGTCAGACGCGGCTGTGCTCGCGGTCGAGCCACTGACCGCGCGCGAGCCGGGAGCGCCGCTGCCTGGGCTTGCGATCTCGATCGACTGCAATGGCAGGCGCGTCGCAGCCGACCCCTACAGAGGCACGATCGAGGCTGTGCTCGAGTGTGCCTCCAACCTCGCCTGCGCCGGCGGAGAGCCGTTGGGGACGACCAACAACCTCAACTTCGGCAACCCCGAGAAGCCGCACATCGCCTGGCAGCTGACCGAAGCCGTCCGAGGCCTGGGCGAGGCCTGCAGGGCGCTGGATGCGCCGATCGTCGGCGGCAACGTCTCGCTCTACAACGAGGGCCCCGAAGGGCCGATCTATCCCACGCCGGTGATCGGCATGGTGGGCCTGCTGCCCGACGTCGCCTATGCGGGGCGCTCTGGCTTCGCGAGCGAGGGGGACCTGATCGCGCTGGTTGGCCCCTTTGAGCCCTCACTTGCCGCCAGTGAGCTCGCCAAGCTGCGCGGGGAACCGCTGCCCCAGCGCCTCCCCGACATCGACATCGGAGCTGTCGCAGGCGCTCAGCTCGCGATCAGAGACGCCGTACGCCGTGGCGTGGCGCACAGCGCCCACGACATCGCCGAGGGTGGCTTGGCGGTGGCTCTGGCGGAGTGCTGCCTGGCTGGCGGACTCGGAGCTGACATCCACCTGGGTGGGCTGATCCGGGAGACAACCGCGCCCAGCGCGCCGGACCAGGGGTCGCAGGCGCCGGTCGCGGCGCCCACTGCCGAGACGACGCTCTTCGGCGAGGGGCCTGGTGGTTTCATCCTCAGCGGCTCTGAGCAGGACCTGATCGCGCTGGAAGCACAGACGAGTCTGAGGGTTATCGGCAGGGTGGGCGGCCAAGAGTTGCGGATCACCGATGGCGGCGAGGTCGCGCTCGAGCTCTCGCTCGAGGAGCTGGCACTCGACCACGGGAGCCTCAGTGAGCTCTTCGCCTAGTTCGCTTGGGCAGGCGGGGCCGATGCCTGCTGCTAGCGTGGTGGGCGTGATGCGTGATGGACCGCGCGACGAGTGCGGCGTCTTCGGTCTGTATGCGCCTGGGCACGAAGTGTCCAAGCTCTCCTACTTCGGCCTGTACGCGCTGCAGCATCGCGGGCAGGAGTCGGCAGGGATCGCCGCGGCCGACAGGGGCGGGCACATCATGACCCGCAGAGAGCTGGGCCTCGTCAGCCAGGTCTTTACGGAGAACGACCTGCGGACGCTCTCGGGAGAGCTCGCGATCGGTCACGTCCGCTACTCCACGACCGGATCGAACGCTTGGGAGAACTCCCAGCCCGTCCATCGCTCCGAGGGAACGGGCGGCTCCTCATGCGAGCTTGCTCTCGCCCACAATGGCAACCTCACCAATGCCGTCCAGCTGCACAACGAGCTGCTCGAGCGGGGCATCACCTTCAGCTCCACCTCTGACTCGGAGATCATTGCCGCCCTGATCTCGAGCCACCCAGCCGAGCAGGTTGAGGAGGCGATTGCCCAGATCCTCCCCCGCCTGGAGGGTGCCTTCTCGACCGTCGTGATGACCCGGGACCGGGTCATCGCCTTCCGCGATCCCCATGGCCTGCGGCCGCTCTCGATCGGCTCCTTGGCGCCCGCCTCCGCCGAGCAGGACACCGTCGGCTACTGCGTCGCCAGCGAGTCCTGCGCCCTGGACATCATCGGCGCGAAGTACCTGCGGGACGTGGAGCCCGGCGAGATCGTCACCCTGAGCGAGGAGGGTCTGCAATCGCGCATGGTGCAGCCAGGGGCGCGGCGCGCGTTCTGTGTGTTCGAGTACATCTACTTCGCAAGGCCAGACTCCCGGATGAACGGCCAGGTGCTCCAGGTCGCGAGGGCCCGCATGGGTGAGTTGCTCTGGCGTGAGGCACCTGTCGAGGCGGACCTCGTGATCGCGGTTCCCGACTCCGGCAATGCTGCCGCACGCGGGCTGGCCAAGGCGGCGGGCCTGCCCCAGGACGACGGCTTCGTCAAGAACCGCTACGTCGCGAGGACCTTCATCCAGCCCGGCCAGGAGCTGCGCAAGCACGGCCTGAGGCTGAAGTTCAACCCGCTGCCCGAGGTGGTGGAAGGCAAGCGCCTGGTCGTGGTCGATGACTCGATCGTCAGGGGCAACACCACGAGGCAGATCGTCCAGATGCTCAAGGACTCTGGAGCCAAGGAGGTTCACATGCGAATCTCGGCGCCACCGATCAAGCATCCTTGCCACTACGGGATCGACATGTCCACCCGTGAGGAGATGATCGCCCATGGCCGCACCACTGACGAGGTTGCGCAGGAGCTCGGGTGCGACTCGCTGCACTATCTCTCCTTGAAGGGTGTCTACGAGGCGGTGCGTGGCAGCAGAGAGAGTCACTGCGATGCGTGCTTCAGCGGCGAGTACCCGCTGGAGGGGAGGAGCGAGGCGAACGGCAAGTACGCGCTGGAGGGGTCATCCCTACCCCTCGTGCGCGCCTGACTTGCCGCCCCCCGCCTTGTCGCCTCCGCCCGACCTACTCCCCGACCCTCTCCCGCTGCCCGACCCTCTCCTGCTTCCCTCCCGTCCCTCTCCTTGCTGGTTCCCCATCCTCCCCGGCAAACTTTTGACCCTCAGCCCGCAAGTGCCTCAAAGCTTTCCTGACCGCTGCAGCTTTTGGCCTTCTTGAAGCTCAACTTTACGACACCCTGCAGGACTTTGCCATAGAAGGTCCCGTTGACTGTAACGGTTGCGAACACTTTGTGGCTGGGGGGCGAGGTGTACGAGAGCTTAGCCTTGAAGGCATGCGTCTTCTTGGCGATCGCAGCGGGCTTCGTCGTTGCCTGCTCGGCCCCGCTGCCGCCCTGGCAGAAGGCGGGCGCTGTGCGCATGCCCACGGTGGCCCTCTTCCCGCTGGCAGAGACCTTTACGGTGAGCGTGGTCGCTTTGAGCGTTCCTATGTAGGTGGCGCCCTTTGTGGGCCCGGTCACTTCGAGTTTGGGCGCAGCCAGCGCCAAGGTCGCCGCCGCCAGCAAGAGGACCAGCGCCATAGCCACGATGGCTGAAAGCTTGCGGCTATGGAAACCGCCCACCGAGATCTCCTTCAGATCGAGCATCTGAGCGGAGAATCTAGATGAAGCTGTGGTCCTTTGTCTAGATGACCCTGTGGTCTTGACCCTGTGGTCTCTTGTCTAGATGAAGCGGTCGTCCCGCGCGCCTGAGGCGTCGCTGTACCGGTTGTTATAGGGCCGCGGAACGATCAGCTGGCCCTGGCGGCCCGATCCGGCGCGCTCGCCAAAGGCGGCCAGCAGGGTGACTGTGAGGATGATGGAGATGAGCATTTGATCCCATTGTGCCGCCGTTGTTCGGGGCGTCTGTGAAGTGGGTCACACCGGCTATCGTCCAGGCCTGCGTGGGCCTCTCTGCATCTTCCTCTCCGTTGCCTTTCGTCGTCCTGGTCTCGGGCTCGGGCACCAATCTCCAAGCGCTGTTGGACACGGTTCACGGCTCCGAGGCGGAGGTTGTGGGTGTTGCTGCTTCGGTGGCCAGCGCGCGCGCGCTGGAGCGCGCGCGCGACGCGGGCGTACCGACGGCGGTGTTCAAACGGGACGAATACCCAACTCGCGCTGAGCGGGACGCCGCGCTCGCCGACTGGGCGCTCAGCAAGGGCGCGAGGCTGGCGGTGCTCGCCGGCTACATGGAGCTGCTGGGGGAGCAGTTCCTCGATCGATTTCCAAGGGCCGTGATCAATGTCCACCCCTCGCTCCTGCCAGCCTTCCCTGGCCTGCATGCGATCGAGCAGGCGCTGGACTACGGGGTGAAGCTGTTCGGGGTCACCGTCCACTTCGTCGATGCCGGAGTCGACAGCGGACCTGTGATCGCGCAGCGTGCAGTCGAGCTGCCTCACGCGCGCGATGCCGACGAGGTGCTGGCGGCGCTCCGGCCACTCGAGCACTCCCTGCTGCCCGAGGCGGTGAGGCTCTTCGCGCGCGGAGCGCTGCGGACGGACCCCGATCATGGCCGTAGGGTCGTGGTGGATGAGTAGGCTGCATGTATGGGCTCTGACAGCGAGACGATGAGTACCGAGGCGGGGATCGAGCCCGCAGAGCCTGTGGGGATCGAGCCTGCCCAGCGTGCGGGGATCGAGCCTGCGCGGCCTGGTGAGGTGCGTGTGAGGAGAGCGCTCTTCTCGGTCTCCGACAAGGCGGGCGTCGTCGACTTCGCGAAGGGGCTGGCGGCACTTGGCGTCGAGCTGGTATCGACGGGTGGCACCGCCAAGGCGCTCGAGGACGCAGGAGTGGCGGTGCGCGCGATCGATGACTTCACTGGCTTTCCCGAGATCATGGATGGCCGCGTCAAGACGCTGCACCCGCGCCTTTATGGCGGTCTGCTCGCCAGGCGCGATAACGAGGAGCATCTGCGGGCGGCGGCCGAACAGGAGATCGAGCAGGTGGATCTCGTGTGCGTGAACCTCTATCCCTTCGAGCTCACCGTTGCCAGCGGTGACGCGACCGAGCAGGAGGTGATCGAGAACATCGACATCGGCGGCCCCACGATGATCAGGGCTGCCGCCAAGAATCAGGCCTTTGCCGCCGTGGTCGTCGACCCTCAGGATTATGAGCAGGTGCTCGCCGAGCTGAACGAGTCGGACGGGCATCTGACACTGGCGACGCGCGAGCGCCTGGCGGCGAGCGCGTTCGCCTACACAGCCCGCTATGACACCGCCATCTCGGCCTGGTTTCAGAGTCGCTCAAGCGTCGCGTTTCCCGAGCAGAGGGCCATCGCCTATGAGAAGGTCACGGAGCTTCGCTATGGCGAGAACCCGCACCAGCGTGGCGCCTACTACGCGGAGGTCGGCGCCCCCAGCCATCTCCTGGCAGGGGTGGATCAACTGCACGGCAAGGAGCTCTCGTTCAACAATCTGCTCGACCTCAGCTCCGCGCGCGAGCTCGCCTTTGCGTTCGAGGAGCCGGCCTGCGTGATCGTCAAGCACAACAATCCCTGTGGCTGTGCGCTGGGCGCCGATGCGCTGGACGCCTACCAGCGCGCCTTCGCGTGCGATCCGCTCAGCGCCTTCGGCGGCGTGATCGCCCTCAACAGAGCCGTCGATCGTGAGTGTGCGATGGCGGTGGAGAAGCAGTTCGTCGAGGTGTTGCTGGCTCCCGGCTTTGACGAGGACGCACTCGAGCTGTTGCGGGCCAAGAAGAACGTTCGCCTGCTTCGGCTCTCCGAGGCTAAGCCCGCTCCCGGTGCGCTGGCGGGGGAGTTCGCCCCCAGTGCGACAGAGGCCGAGCTCGCCCCCAGTGCGCTCGAGGCCAAGCCAGTCATCGGTGGGCTGCTTCTGCAGGATCGCGACGTTGTCAGTGAGAGGCGCGAGCAGATGCAGGTCGTGAGCAGGACCGTTCCCAGCGAGGGGCAGTGGAGCGATCTGCTGTTCGCCTGGCGGGTCTGCATGCATGTGCGATCGAACGCGATCGTGATCGCATCCGGTGGCGCGACGATCGGGATTGGCGCCGGCCAGATGAGCCGCGTGGATGCCGTGAAGATCGCCGTGGAAAAGGCCCAGGGCGCTCAGCCGCAGCTGCTCCCGGGCTCAGTGCTCGCGTCGGACGCATACTTTCCCTTCCCTGACGGCCCGCAGGTCGCGATCGACGCCGGCGTTGGCGCGATCATCCAGCCGGGCGGCTCGGTCAAAGACGAGGAAGTGCTCGCCGCCACCGACGCTGCCGACGTTGCGATGGTTGCCACTGGCATCCGTCACTTCCGCCACTGAGCGGTTTCACAGGCAAGACGGCTTTAGCGGCGGCTTCGCGGACGGACGGCTTGTAGAGGCCGGACGGCTTCGCGGGCGGGATGGCTTGTGGCCTGAGCCGTGCGGAACGCGTCCTGGCTGGGTGTGTGTAGTGGTATCCCAATTTTGAGCTCGTTACGCCACAGAACTATTTTTCCTGATAACGAGTTCAAAAAAGACTTATCCAATACACCTCCGGCACTCCGGTCTTGACATCCAGAACAACGTGATATATCGTAAACCTATCGTGATACACAATCCAACAAGGAGCTTTAGATGCACGCTCATGCGATAGATACGAAAGGTGAGGGGCGCTGCGCGAGCCGCGAGCCCTACGACCTGCGCGCCATATGGCGCGCGATGACCGGCGATGACGACCCAAGTGGCCACGAGGGAGGCCAGAGAGGCCCGGGGGGCCCGCGAGGAGGGCCAGGACGCCATGGTGGTTACGGCGGTCGTGGTCGCCACCGTGGCTTCGGCATCAACCCCTGGGGAGCACCCGGGGACTTTCCGCCCGGAGCAGGACGATTTGGCCGGGGGCGCAAGGCCAGGCGCGGCGATATCCGTACTGCTGCCCTGCTGCTGCTCGCCGAGGAGCCGCGCAACGGCTACCAGATCATGCAGGAGGTCCAGGAGCGCAGTGAGGGCGTCTGGCGCCCGAGCCCGGGCTCTGTCTATCCCGCACTGCAGCAGCTCGAGGATGAGGGCCTGATCCGCTCGCAGGAGAGCGACGGGCGCAAGCTCTACGTGCTCACCGACGCGGGCATTGCCTACCTCGAGGAGCGGGGCAGTGACCGGCCGGCGCCCTGGGAGCAGATGAGCGGCGATGTCAGCGACCAGGCCCATGAGCTGGGTGCGATAATGCGAGAGGTCGCGTACGCCTTTGCGCAGGTCATGCGCACTGGCAGCGATGCCCAGATGGAGAAGGCCAAAGAGGTCCTGGTGGCGGTTCGGCGCGACCTCTACCGTATCCTCGCCGATGGAGAGCCGGGGTCTCGCTGAGCGAGGCTGAGAGTTCCAGCGAGCCAGATGACCGAGACAGACAAGCCCATCGCCGCCACCTCGCCGTCCGCGTCGAACGGGGCGCCACCCACCATCTCGGTGGATGGCCTCGTCAAGCGCTACGGCGAGGTCGAGGCGGTGAGGGGTGTCGACTTCGAGGTGGCGCGTGGCGAGACGTTCGGCTTCCTCGGGCCCAACGGCGCGGGGAAGTCGACCACGATCAGCATGCTCTGCACGCTCGTGCGTCCCACGAGCGGCTCGGCCACGGTGGGCGGTCACGACGTCGTGAGCGAACGGGATGAGGTGAGGCGCAACATAGGCCTCGTCTTTCAGGACACGACCCTGGACGGATACCTGACCGCGCGCCAGAACCTGCAACTGCATGCGGAGCTCTATGGGATGCCCCGCGAGCTCGTCGCGCCGCGCATGCAGCAGGTGATGGAGATGGTCGGCCTGTGGGAGCGGCGCGCCAGCCTCGTCAACACCTTCTCCGGTGGCATGAAGCGCCGTCTGGAGATCGCCCGCGGCCTGCTGCACTCACCCAGGGTTCTGTTTCTCGATGAGCCGACGATCGGCTTGGACCCACAGACTCGCAGCTCGATCTGGAGCTACATATCCGAGCTCGAGCAGGAGGAGGACATAACGATCTTCCTCACCACCCACTACATGGACGAGGCGGAGTACTGCGACCGGATCGCGATCATCGACCAGGGCAAGATCGTCGTGCTCGACACGCCGCAGGCACTGAAGGCGAGCGTCGGCAAGGACAGGGTCCAGATCAACACCGAGGATGATGCCAAGGCGATCGAGGCGCTGCGCGAGCACTTCGGGGTGGAGGCGCAGATGGCCGAAGGCGCCGTCACCTTCGGCGTCACCGATGGCGGGAGCTTCGTGCCGCGCCTCTTCGCCGAGTTGGGCCAGCCGATCCGCTCGGTGAGCGTTGCCAGGCCCTCGCTCGACGACGTCTTCATGTCCTACACGGGCACCACGATCCGCGACGCCGAGGCTTCGAGCACCGACAAGATGCGCAACGTCGCGCGGATGATGAGTCGCTGATGGCGACCAGGACACCACCATCCAACCCCGCCGGAGCCGGGCGCGGCGTTGATGTCGACGCCGGTGTGGATGCTCAGCCTGCAGCGGCGGCTCGCTCCCAGGCAGATGTCCCGCGTGTACACGTGCCCGCCCGCAGCCTGCGGGGAGAGCTACGCGCGATCAAGGTCGTCTGGCGCCGCGAGCTGATCCGCTTCAGCCGCGATCGGCTGCGCATGCTCACCTCGTTGATGCAGCCCTTTCTCTTCCTCTTCGTGCTCGGCACAGGGCTCTCGGTGCTCGTCAAATCCTCGACCGGTGGGATCAGCTTCCGGACCTTCATCTTCCCCGGCGTGCTGTGCATGGCGGTGATGTTCACCGCCATGTTCTCGGCGGCGTCGATAGTGTGGGACAGGGAGTTCGGCTTCCTGCGCGAGATGATGGTCGCGCCTGTGCGGCGCAGCTCGATCGTGCTGGGCAAGTGCTTTGGAGGGGCTACCGTCGCCGGCTTCCAGGGGCTGATCGTGATCGCGATCGGCGGCCTGGTCGGCGTCCCATACAAGCCGGCGCTGATGCTCGAGATGCTGGGCCTAGCACTGCTGCTCGCATTCGCGATCACCGCGTTCGGGATGATGGCGGCAGCTCGCATCAGTCAGATGCAGTCCTTCATGGCGCTGATGCAGATGGCGATCATGCCGATGTTCTTCCTCTCTGGCTCGCTCTTTCCAGTCTCCAAACTGCCGCAGTGGCTGGGGATCCTCAACCGCTTAGATCCGCTCACTTACGCCGTCGATCCGATGCGCCGGGCCGTCTTCGCACATCTGAACATCAGCGCGGCGGCGCGTAACGCGCTCGCCCCGGGTGTGACCTGGTGGGGCTGGACGGTGCCCGGCCTGCTCGAGGCGGCCGTCGTGGCGCTGCTTGGCCTCGTGATGCTGCTGATCGCGATCGCCGAGTTCAGCCGTGCCGAATAGCTCGGCCTGACCGCTGGTCCCACCGCCGCCGCAGACCGCTGCCATGGACCGCGACAGGGGTCAGTCTTTAAGCGCCTGCGCTGCGACGCCAAGCAACGGATCGAGCTCGACGCTGGCGCTGTTTGCCTGATCTGCGAGTCGCATACCCTCGGCCAGCCCAGCACTGTCGGCGAGGATCCGCCGTTCGGTCAGCGGCTGGATGAGCCCGCGCAAGGCGATCATCGGACCGACCCAGCGGGGAGCCCACACACGTGCCGCCCGCTGCTCGACGCCACGCTCGATCGCCTTGATCGCCAGCGAGAGCGGCGCTGGGTTGCGCAGAAAGCCAGGCGCGTTGCGGTTGAGCGCTTCGGTGGAGGGATGTGCGTAGCTGGCGCGCACGAGGTCGGTGTCGATGAAGCCAAAGTAGGCACAACCGACGCGCGCGCCGCTGGGGGCGGTCTCCATGCGCAAGGCGTCGGAAAGGGCCTCAACGCCCGCCTTGGTGGACGTGTAGGGACCCATCATCGGCGCATGGGCGATCGCGGAGAGCGAGGCGATGTTCAGCAGATAGCCCTTGCGCTCCATGATGTGCCCGATCACGGCGCGATCGGTGCGCCATACGCCGAGGAGATTGACCGCAAAGGTCCGCTCAACCTGCTCGATCGGGGCGGTTGCCAGGGATCCCATGAAGGCGAGTCCCGCATTGGCGATCGCCACATCGATCGTGCCGAAGCGCTCGATCGTGCCTTGCACCGCTCGCTGCAGGGCATCGAAGTCGGTGACATCGGCCTCGAAGGCCGCCGCCCTGTCCCCCAGGCGTGCCGCCAGGGCTTCGAGGCGCTCTGGCTCCAGGCCGACGAGGGCGACGTTAGCGCCCTTGCCATGCAGGCGCTCGGCTGCTGCGGCTCCGATACCACGGGCAGCACCCGTGACGAAGACCGTCCGTCCATTGACATCGAAGTGCTCTTTGGGATTGCGACTCATATGGGTGCTACTGGCGCATGTTATCTGAGAGACTTCGGGCATGAGGATGATGCTTTCGCTGTTGGTCGCAGCGCTGGTGGCGCTCGGCGTGAGCGCCTGTGGCAGCAGCTCCAAAAAAGCGAGCGCGAGCGCGAGCACGAGTCAGACGAGCCAGAGCAGCACGTCATCGCCGGCAACGGTTCAACCGGGGATCACGACTCCGAGCGCGACGACCAACTCATCTTCTTCGAGTAGCTCTTCGTCGAGCCCCTCTTCGTCGAGCGCCTCCGCTCCCGGTGCTGCCTCCCAGGAAAGCGCCGTCGAACGTGAAGAGTCAAATCCAGATCATGTCGACCCGAGCATCACCGGCTATGGCAAGCAGGCAAGCTCGGGCGAAACGGCGGCGATCACGACACTGGTCAAGAGCTACTACGGGGCCATCTCCTCCGGCCAGGACGCCAAGGCCTGCCAACTGCTCTCGCCTGGAGTCCGGAAGACGCTTATGCGCCTGCTCGCCTCAGCCAAGCGCCGGTTCACGAGCTGCGCTGAGATCCTTCCCGCGCTGTTGGGCCAGGCCCGCTCCTCAGCGCTCTCCAAGCCGGCGGAAGTGGAAGTCACGTCGTTTCGTGTACAGGGCGACCACGGCTTCGCGATCGTCAAAACCAAGACGTTGCCCGCGGGAGTGATGAACGTGAGGCGGATCAACGGGACCTGGACGATGGGCTCCCTGATCGGTACTCCAGCGCCCTAGGCTGAGAAACCCGGCTAGCGTGGCTTCCTCGGCGCCGCGTGGTGCGCCGCCCGCCCACCGGACATGGCACGGTTGTGTTTGCCAGAGCCTGCGTGCCGTCGGAGAAGACGAAGATCGCGGCAAATGGGAAGCTCGCGCGAGGGCACGTCGGCGGTAGCAGGATGCCCTGCGGTGCAAATGCCAGTGAGACGCCGTCAACGGTGTGGTAGTAGGTGAGATGTTCCGGCCCGATGGTCGCGTGTAGGTGCAGCACCGACACGTATGGGGCGCCCGGGAGGGTTTCGACGAGGGGCACACCAATCTTGACATTGCCGCCGAACGGTTCTCTGGCGGGGAGGAGCAGCCCGGAGAAGGTCACGTTCGTTACGACGGGCTGTCGGCCTTCCGCGAAGAACAGCAACGAGAGGTGGCCGTCGCGTTCGGGGGCGCGCAGGATCGTGATCGGTGAATTCTCTTCGACCGGCGTACCGCCGAGCACGATGCCGGTCCTGACGACGCCGTAGCCCATCGCCGAGTCGGGCGGGCACCCGGCCGGGCCGGAGGCTTCGAGCACGGGTTGGGTGCATGTTCTGATGCCCAGGTTGTTGAGGAAGAAGTTGATGCCGCTCGGGTAACGCAGCTGCATTTCGATCAGTGGCGGGGGAAGTTCACCCGCCGGCGCGGAGAACGCGAATTCAAACTGCAGGGTCGTGCGGTGGCCGAGCCGGTAGGGGTCGAAGCTGGCGTGCAGCCGCGCGGTGATCTGCGCTTGCGCGCCGGCGAGCTGGGGGCAGACACCGCCAGCCGCGCCGCTGAGCGCGAGTGTGCATCCGCAGGCGGCGAGCGCCGAGCGCAGGGGTGGCGGCCGCAGTCTCACCGTGCCCTCTAAAGACGCAGCGTTCCCGCTGTCTGGATCGTCAGTGAGTAGTTTTCGCGGTCGAAGGCGCCGTAGAGATGTGCGGTGCCGTGGGCGCGGCGATAGCGCCCCGTCCCGCCGGTGACGACGAGCGTTCCAGCGAAGCTCTCACGCACGCCTTCGCCGTGCGGCGTGGCGTTGCCGTGCCCTTCGATCCTGCCTCCGCGCGTGTCGATTACAAAGCGGCCGCTGAATGTCTGGGAGAAGATCATGTGGGCGCGGATGCTGCCCGGCATGGTGCCGGTTGCGCTGCCAGTCTCGTAGACTTCTTCGCCGACTGCGCGGATGTAGTGCAGCCTCGCCGTGTCGGTGGCGCGCAGAGCCGCGCCGGCGGCGAGACTCGCTCCCGGGCCGAGTGCGATCGCGAGTGCGATCAGCGAGGTGAATGTCGCTCGACGCATGAGGGCGTTCACTTGGCCAGCGCGTAGTTCGGCGAGACCCGCGAGGCGAGAACGATCGGCGTGAGCGTCGCCGCGAACACGATACCCACAACGAGGGCGAAGATCTCGAGCGGCCGCGCGTCCGCGGTGATCGCCGCGATCGGAAAGCCCGTCACCCGCCCGAGATAGCTGTCGATGATGGCCTGGCCGTAGACGCCCGCGAGCGCGCCGGTAGCGCAGCCAGCGCTCACCAACAGTCCCGCTTCGACCAGCAGGATGCGGCGCAGGCGCGCGGGAGAGACGCCGCACAGGCGCAGCCGCGCCAGCGCGCCGCGTCGCTGCCACACAGCCGAGGTCAGGGCGGCCGCCATGGCGAGGATCGCGGCTGCCAGCAGCAGATTCGAGATCTCTTGCAACTGGCCGAGCCCTTCCTTCGTGAGGCTGTCGATGCTCGTCTGCAGGGAGGAGCGCGTGCGGACGATCAGCCCGCTCGAGTGGCCGAGCACCTGCCGGATGCGCCGTGCGGCCTCCGGCACGCTTGCCCCCGGCTTCAGTGATATGCCAAGCGCGGTTGCGGACGCACCGGGCCACAGGCGCGCGTACTGCGCGCTGCCGATGAAGAGCGCTCCCGGACTCCAAGCCAGGTTGCTCGTGAGCGCGGCGATCCGCAGTGACACCTCACCGCTGGGTGTGGGAAGCGTCAGGCGGCCACCCAGCCCGACGTGCTGCTGTTCGGCAATCTGCCGTGAGACGACGACCCAGCCGCCTTGCGCGAGCCGCTGTTCGGCGAGCGCCGCCGAGCCGGTGAGCACCTGCGAGGAGAGTACGTGCCTGGCCCCGCCGGGCGGCCGCGCGATCATCCACACTCGGCGGCCGCCGATCACCACGAACCCGCCCCCATACGTTGCGACCCGCGAGACGCCGGGCAGCTGGGAGATGCGCATTGGCAGATCTCCCGCGCTGAATCCGACGACCGCCTGGTCGTCGCCGCGATTGCCGACCCACAGCGCCGCGTCAGCGGCGTAGCTGCCCGCGAAGTGCCCAATGCCCTCCGCCAGGTTGCTGCGCGCGCCGCCGAGCGCGATGCCTCCGAACAGCCCGAGGGCCCCTGTCGCCGCGAGCGCGAAGCTGCGCAGCGTCGTCGCCTGCAACGAGCTCAGGGCGACCGGCATCGCGGTCAGCGTCTCCCGCCACCACGCGAGCTTCGCGCACACCGCCGTCACGGCGCTCAGCGCCAGCGGCACTGCGCACACTGTCCCGAGCGCCAGCAGCGTACACGCAATGAGCGCGTGCGAGGGGCCCGCGGCGAGCAGGACCGTCGCCGCAATGGGCAGGACGAGCGCGCTGGCGTTTAGGGCGCGGCGCGTGGAGGCGCGCATGGCGTTGCCCGGAATACCCTGCTGATGGTAGACATTGCGCAGCGGGTTACGGTCGCGAAGGTGGAGCAGCGACAGCGTCGAGGCGATGCCACAGCTCACGAGGGCGGTCGCCAGCGCGGCGAACAACGGTATGCCGCTGAGCGCTGTGTGCGAGCCGAGCGTGAACGCCTCGTCCAGGTAGTGCGGCGGCTGCGCCAGCAGCATCGCCGAGAGCCCGTAGCCGCACAGGATCCCGAGCAGCGAGGCGGCGGACCCCAGCATCAGAGCCTGGACGGCGAACCTCTGCACAATCGCGCTGCGCCGCATGCCTATCACGCGCAGGTCGGCTATCGCTCGACGTCGGTCTGGGGCGCTCAGCAACAGCGCCGTTATGGCGAGCAGCACGCCCAGCAGCGCGCTCACGGTCGCAAACAGAGCACTCGCCTCATTGCTCGACCTCAGCGCCTGGCTGAGCAGGCCGATGTCCTGGTTCGCCGCCGCGACGTCGATGCGGCCGTGCGCAAGCCTCGCAAGCTCCGAGCGGACCTTCGCCTCCTCTCCCGGCTGCGGCTGGACGAGTATGCGCGAGAGGCGATCGCCAAGGCCCATCAACCTCTGGAGCTCTGCCAGCCGCATCACCGCGACACTCGTGTGCGAGAGCCCGCGGAAGGTCGCCTGCCCGAGTACCGCCGAGATCGGCACTGACACCGCCTTACCGCGCGCGTAGACCTCGACGCTGCCGCGCTGGGCGGCTCGCGAGCCGCCGATCTCGAGCTCGCCGGCGGTGCGGGAGCTAAGCCCGATCCCTTGCGCCGCAAGCGTCGCGGTCGGAATCCTGTGTGCGAGGCCGTCCAAGAAGACGAGGCTCGTGCCGGCGCCGGCGAGGTCGACGGTCGTCGTGCGTCCGCTCGGTGCGCGCAGCGTCGCTGTCGTTTCGAGCAGGGACCCGGCCGCCAGCACGCCCGGCAGACGCTGCACCGCTCGCAGCAGGGCGCTGCTGATGCCCTCATCCGAGCGGGCATGCAGCTGCAGCGTCGCCGGACCGATCACCGTGCGCACCGCCTGCGTACTCGAGCCCGAGATGCTGCCGGCGACGAGGCTCGTCGCGAAGACCAACGCGACCGCGATCGCGACGCCAAGTCCAGCGAGCAGCTCCTGCACGAGGTGTCCTCGCAGCCAGCGAATGTAGAACCGGAAGAGGGCATAGGGTCCCACCAGCGCCCGCGGGCGCGGCGGCGCGCCCGCGGGCCAGGCGCTCGTGCGCGAGCGCCGCTGAAGCTCCGCGGCGGCGCCCTCCGACATCAGGCGCTTGCGGAGGCTCGCAGCGGCACGACCTCGGCGAGCGCGGGCGCCAAGCGGCCGTGCAGGCGGCCCTCCGAGAGCGTGAGCGCGCGGTCGGAGCCGGCGAGCGCCGGGGTCTCGTCCGTGCTCGTCAGCACGGCGAGGCCATCATCGGCAAGCGAGCGCAGCAGCCGTAGGATCGCCCTGCGCTCGACGAGCTCCACGCCTGCCACGACATCGTCGACGAGCAGCAGCCGCGGCGCGCTCGTCAGGGCCAGCGCGAGCATCGCGCGCACCCGTTCGGCGCCGCGCAGCGTTCGCAGCAGACGCCCGGCAAGGTCGTCCGCGCCGGCGCGCTCCAGCGCGGCGTGCGCGCTGCGACGCGCTTGCCCGCGGGGGATTCCGCGAGCCAGCTGCACCTCCACGAGCTCGCGCTCGACCGGCCAGGCTTCGCCGACATGGAAGCCGTCGGCGCAGTAGGCGATCCCGTCACCGATCGCCGTCGGGCCGCGCAACTCGCGACCGTCGAAGCGCACGACACCGCCGTCGGGCTGGGCGAGGCCGCAGGCGAGATGCAGCAGGCTCGAGCGTCCCGACCTGCGTTTGCCCAAGATCGCGACGAGCTCGCCGACCTCGAGCTCGAGGCAGATGTCGTCGAGCAGCAGCCGCCCCGGGCTCTCACGATCGAGCAGCCGCACGTGCTCGATGCTGAGCAGGCTCACCGACGTGCCCTGCCGGCGGCGGCGCGCAGCTCGCTGCTCGCGTACTCGATCCAGCTCAGTATCGCTCCGGCGCGCAGCCGCTCCTCTTCGCCGGCGAGCCTCTCGGCAAGCACGTTCGGGCGCTCGGAGCGGCGCTCGTCATCCTCTGCGGGGGGTCTGCCGGCAGCGTCCAGGCAGAGCTCCGCGCAGCGCTCGAGCACGCGCAGCGCGTACTCGGGGGGCAGCGCCGTGAAGTGCCCGGCGATCAACCGCGAGCGGCGCTCGTCGTCGCTCACCTGCTCGATGAGCCAGCGCTCGTAGGCGCTGATCCCGGCCTCGCTGGCCCTGTAGTGCGGCTTGGGCTGGCGCTCGAGGTCCTCGACGCGAGCGTCCCGGGTACGCTCGATCAGGCCCCGGCGCGCAAGGCTGTCGAGTGCGGTGTAGATCTGCGAGCGGCTCGAGAGCTCGAGCGTATCGGCGTAGGTGCGCTCGAAGCGCTGCATGAGCTCATAGCCATAACTCGCTCGCTCGATCAAGAGCCCCAGCAGCGCCCAGTTGATCGGCGAGCGCATCGCCGCCGTGCTCCTGTCGTTCAACCGTGCTGACTCCATCAGTCCTCCCCTCGGGTCCGCCGCGTCAAGCCTATACCGCGCCGGCTCTCCTGTGCTGTTAGTCACGAGGGAGAACGTTCTGCTTAAAGACCAGCGGCCGGCGGGCGCGCTTCACCGGGCGGCGGCGTCTCTCGCGGGAGGGGCTCCTGCTCGGGTTGCGTTAGTCGCGGCCAAGAACGGTCCAGCGCTGGACTAGACACGCTCATATGCGGACTGCATGATGGCACCGTCGAGTCGCACAATCAGCCTCTCGACGCGACAGCAACCCACATTAGAAGGTCGGGGGCGGCTGATAGAGGTCTTTGTGTCGGAAAGCGAGGAGGGAGCGGATGATGGGGATGCGAGGATCGAGAGGGCCAGCCGAGCGGCCGAGCTTGACGCCGGGTTCTGTTCGAGCGTCGCTGCCCCACCCTCTCCGGGGTGCGGCGTTCGAAGAGGCTCCGGTCCCGGACCCCTCCCCGGACCGGTCTCGCCCGGGCGCCGCGGCCCTGACCCGGGGTCGCGGCGCCCATTGGTCTGGTCTCAGTGGCGCCGTGAAGGGCGGTGCCTCTTCAGAACCTGGACGGTTAGGGAAGGACAGTGCGGTGAGAGTCAAGGTGCTGGTCACCTCGTTGCTCGCCGTCTTTGTGGCGCTTCTGTTTGCCGTTCCTGCGCTTGCCGCCGCTCCCGCAGTTGAAGAAGAGTCGGTGTTGGGTGTCGCGAGCACGAGCGCGAAGCTTCAAGCGCAGATCAACCCGGAGGAAAGCGAAACCACGTATCGCTTCGAATATGGGACCACCGAAGCGTACGGGTCGCAGCTCCCAGTGCCCGACGCGTCGCTGGGCTCGGGCTCGATCGGGGTAACGGTGAGCGCCGAACCGGAAGGTCTGCTGCCGCAGACGACCTACCACTATCGGGTCGTCGCGACGGCGGGGAGCGAAACGGTCGACGGTACCGACAGGACGTTCACGACGCAGGAGGCCGGCGGGGAGTTCTCGCTGCCCGACAACCGCCAGTGGGAAATGGTCTCCCCGCCGAACAAGCAGGGCGCGACGATCTTTCCACTTGGGGAATGGGGGGTGATCCAGGCCGCCGAAGACGGGAGCGCGATCTCCTATGTGGCGAGCGCGCCGACCGAACTCGAACCGAAGGGCTCCCCGCAGACGCACGTGCAGGTGCTGACCAAGCGCGTCGATGGAGGCTGGTCCTCGCAGGACATCGCCACGCCAAACGATGAACCTACGAACTTCGCTCCGGGCTTTGGGCTTGAGTATCGGTTCTTCTCCTCGGATCTATCGCTCGCGCTGGTCGAACCGATCCAGGAAGGGTTCACGCCGTTGTCGGCGGAAGCGGCCGAACGAACTACGTATATACGTAACGATGCCGGCTGCGCCGCCGCGCCCGCGACGTGCTATGAGCCGATCCTGACGGCCGCCGACGTGCGCGCGGGCGTCAAATTCGGCGGCGATCTCGAAATACCGCATCCCGCCGCTGAGTTCGTGGGCGCAACCTCGGACCTCAGCCACGTGGTTGTCACGTACGCGAGCGAAGGCGAGGGTGGCCTGACTTCGACACCGGGCGACAACGGCGGTCTCTATGAGTGGGCTGCAGGACAGTTGAAGCTTGTGAGCATACTGCCTGAAAACGAAGGCGGCAAACCGGCGCCCGAAGGGTACTTCTTGGGTAAGCGTCAACAAAATTCCAGGGGCGCGATTTCCGAAGACGGTTCGCGGGTCGTTTGGGATACGGGCGGCAGTGGCGCTTACGCCGAAAATCTGTATCTAAGTGATATGGCCAAGGGCGCGGCGGGCGAAACGCTGCGTGTCGGGGGGGCTTGGAGGGCGGCCCAATTCCAGGTCGCGAACAGCAACGGGTCGAGGGTGTTCTTCCTCGGGAAGAACGAAACAACCGAACAGGACGGCGAGTTGGAAGTCTGCGACATCGCCGAAATAGGGGGCAAGCTGGCTTGCGAAACGACGCCTCTGGCTTCCAACGTGCGCGGAACGGTAGTTGGCGCAGGCGAAGACGGGTCGTACGTGTACTTCGTATCGACCGCCGCGCTGGCGACTGCGCAAGGTCCGAAAGCCGTTGCGGGAGAAAACAATCTCTATGTCGACCACGACAACGGCGGGACGTGGGAACCGGAAGTCATCGCAACGCTGCCGGCAGAAGACGAAAACGACTGGTCGACGGGGCTCAAGAGCCTGACGGCGCGGGTATCGCCGGACGGTCGTTGGCTTGCGTTCATGTCGCGGAAGAGCCTAACCGGCTATGACAACAGGGATGCGAACAGCGGCGAACCCGACGAGGAGGTCTATCTCTATGGCGCCGCAGGCAAACGTCTTATCTGTGCGTCATGTAACCCGACGGGCGCAAGACCCTTGGGTATGCGATACGGCTCCAATGGGGACCTGTTTGGCAATGGTCTCCTCGGGGGAGGCGATCGGGTGTGGGAAGAAACAACATGGCTTGCGGCCAACATTCCCGGATGGGATCCGGCAGGCGGCGAAGGGCTCACCGTGTACCAAGCGCGTTACCTGTCGAACGGCGGCAGGCTGTTCTTCAACAGTGGTGACGCCCTGGTGCCGCAGGATGTGAACGGGACGTGGGATGTGTACGAGTATGAGCCGGCCGGCATCGGCAGCTGCGGCGAAGCGTCCACGACGTTCGGCCCACGCTCGGGTGGGTGCGTCGATTTGATCTCATCGGGCGAATCGCCCGAGCAGTCGGCGTTCATGGACGCAAGTGAAAATGGGGATGATGTGTTCTTCCTGACGGCCGGCCAATTGGTTCGGCAGGACGTCGACACGAGCTTTGACGTCTACGACGCGCACGTGTGCTCCAGCAGCGTGCCGTGCGCGACTACTCCTGTCTCGCCGCCGCCGTGCTCGAGCGGCGATTCGTGCAAGGTGGCGCCTACACCGCAGCCCGCGATCTTCGGCGCGCCCGCCAGCTCGACGTTCAACGGCGCGGGTGATGTCACAGCGCTGGCGGAGTCCGCTGCGGCGCCCAAGCCGTTAACACGCACGCAGCGCCGCACGCGCGCGTTGCGCGCGTGCGGTAAGAAGCCGAAGATGGAGCGCAGAGTGTGTGAACGACACGTGAGGAAACGTTATGGGGCGAAGCAGTCCAGGAAGGCTACGTCGACGAAGAGAGGGGCGCGCCGATGATCGCGATGGGCTCAGGCAGGAAGGTGGTTCTCCCGATCGTCGGGCTGGTCGTGCTGGCGATGTGTCTCGCCTTCGCGGGTAGTGTGTCCGCGAAGGTCGCCGCGTGGCATCTGCACGCGCTGTCTGTTCCGGCGAACCTGCCGCCCGGCGGGACCGGCACGGTCCTCGTCTCGGTGAGCAATCTCGGCGATGCGGAAGTCAACGCGTCGAGGGTGCCCGTCAAGCTGATCGACAAGCTGCCGAGCAATTTCGAAGCGACGTCGGCGTCGTTCGAGGTCGGTTTCCTGGCGCAGCTGTTTGAAAGCAAGACGCCGTGCACGATTCCATCGTCGCGGGTCGTCGAATGCGTTTTCGAAGAATCGCTGCCTGAATATGAACGACTCGAAGTCGAAATTGCGGTGAAGGTCCCGGCCAGCGCCGGCCTGGCTGAAAGCGAAATAACGGTGGCGGGTGGCGAATCGTATTCGTGCAACGAAGTAGGCGCCGACGAAGGCAAGTACACCAGCAGCGTGTGCAGCGCTGAAAGCGGAGGCGATTTTGAAGAGCAGTTCTCGGGTAAGGCGCTGGCGAGTGTGACCGCGAGACAGCAACTCACTGTCAGTAATACCCCGACGAGCTTCGGCGTGGAGGGCTACGAACTGACCGCGACCGAAGCGGATGGCTCGCTCGACAAACAGGCGGGCTCGCACCCGTTCGGGTTCACGACGACGTTCGATTTCCGCCGTACCGGTGCGACGCCGTACCAGCCCGCGATGCCGAAGGATTTGCGGTTCAGGCTCCCGCCCGGCTTCGTCGGCAATCCGACGCCGTTCCCGCAATGCTCGGACGCCGCCTTCGGAGAAGTCCTCAATCTCGTAAACACCTGTCCGGGAAACACGGCAGTGGGCGTCGCTGTGATATCGATTCGCTTCCCCGGCGAAGGGGAGCATATCGATACCCTGCCGGTCCCCGTATTCAACTTGAAGCCGAACGTGGGTGAGCCGGCACGGTTCGGCTTCGAGATCCTGGGGGTGCCGGTGATCCTCGACACGTCGGTGCGCACAGGTGAAGACTACGGCGTGACCGTCAGCGTTGACAACATCAACCAGAGCGCGGCCTTCTTGAGCAGCGAAGTGACGTTCTGGGGCGTACCGGGAGATCCGAGTCACGATCGCGCACGTGGGTGGGCATGCCTTGCCACCGGCCTTTACGGCTTGTTCAACCCGGAACGAGTACCGCCCTGCGCGCCTCTGGGTCAGGCCACGCCGCCGCCGCTGTTGTCGATGCCGACATCGTGTACGGGTCCTCTGCAGACCTCTATGCTGGCGGACTCGTGGGCGCAGCCCGGCAGCTACGCCGCGCCGCTGGCGGCCGCGTTCGAGCCGAGCTTGAACGGTTGCAACAGGTTGCCCTTCAGCCCGTCGATCAGCGTCGCGGCGGACGGCAAGGCCGGCAGCACCCCGTCCGGCTTGGCGGTCAGGATTCACGTCCCACAGGGTGCTGATCTCGATCCCGAAGGCCTGAGCGAGGCCGACGTGAAGAACACGACGGTGACGTTGCCTGCGGGTGTGGCGTTGAATCCGTCCGCAGCGGACGGTCTCGACGCGTGCCCGCTCCTCACGGGCAACGAAAAGGTGCAGGAAGAAAAGGAAGGAACCGGCGGCATCGAGGGCATCAACCTGGAAACACCACAGCCCGTGAACTGTCCAGAAGCGTCGAAGGTCGGGCTTGTCCGGATCAAGTCGCCGCTGCTGCCGAACGAACTGACCGGCGCGGCGTATCTGGCTGCGCAGGACCAGAACCCCTTCGCGAGCCTCGTAGCGCTGTATATCCTGGCCCAGGACCCGGTGTCCGGCACGCTGATCAAGCTCGCCGGGGAAGTCAAACCCGACCCGGTGACCGGTCAGTTGGTCTCGACGTTCCTGAACACGCCTCAGCTGCCGTTCGAAGACTTCACACTCGAATTCTTCGGCGGTGATCGCGCACCTTTGGGTACGCCTGCATTGTGCGGGACGTATACGACGGTCGCGAGTATCGCTCCGTGGTCAGGAAACGTTCCCGCTGAGCCGTCATCAACGTTCGACATCGCTACGGGTCCGAACGGCGCTCCATGCCCGAACCCGACAGGTGATATGGACCCAAAAACTCTTCCGTTCTCCCCGTCGTTGACGGCCGGCACGACGAGCATCCAGGCGGGCGGTTACAGCCCGTTCACCTTGACCATGTCGCGCGAAGACGGCGACCAGAACCTCAGCTCGATCGAACTGCACATGCCGCCCGGCCTTTCGGGCACCCTCGCGCACGTCAAGCTCTGCCCCGAAGCGCAGGCCAACGAAGGGACGTGCGGGCCTGAAAGCCTGATTGGCGAAACGATCGTGTCGGTCGGGCTGGGGAGCGATCCATTCACGGTCAAGGGCGGCAGGGTGTACATCACCGAAAAATACGACGGCGCGCCGTTCGGCCTCTCGATCGTCAACCCGGCAAAGGCCGGCCCCTTCGACCTGGAGCACGACACCTCAAACCCCGCCTACCAGCCTGCCTGCGACTGCTTGGTCGTGAGGGCGAGGATCGAAGTCAATCCGGTGACAGCGGCGTTGACGGTCACCTCGAATCCGCCGGGCAGCGAGTTCTCGATCCCGACGATCATCGACGGAATCCCGCTGCAGATAAAGCACGTGAACGTCACGATCACAAGGCCCGAATTCACGTTCAACCCGACCAACTGCGACAAGCAAGCCGTCACCGGCACGCTCTTGAGCGCCGAAGGCTCAAGCGATCAGCTCTCTCTGCCCTTCCAGGTCACGAACTGCGCGACGCTCGGCTTCAAACCACAATTCTCGGCTTCGACGCCAGGCAAACCGTCACGTGACGACGGCGTTGGCCTCGACGTCAAGGTTTCCTACCCGGCGGGCGCGTTCACCAAAGAAGCGAACATCCGCTCGGTGAAGGTCGAACTGCCAAAGCAGCTCCCCTCCAGACTCTCGACGCTGCAGAAGGCATGCACCGACGCGACGTTCAATGCCAACCCCGCCGATTGTCCGGCGGCCTCGAGGGTCGGAGAAGCAACCGCCACCACCCCGCTCGTCCCCGTGCCGATCACCGGTCCGGCCTACTTCGTGAGTCACGGCGGCGCGAAGTTCCCCGAACTGATCATGGTGCTCTCCGGCTACGGCATCACCGTCGACCTGCACGGCGAAACATTCATCAACAAAGAAAGCGTCACCAGCTCCACCTTCCCGGCCGTGCCCGACGTGCCGATCTATAGCTTCGAACTGAGGCTGCCGGCCGGCCCCGACTCCGCCCTGGCCGGCAACGGCAACCTGTGCGCCTCGCATCTGGTCATGCCGACGTTCTTCACCGCCCAGAACGGCGCGACGCTGAACCAGCAGACCTCGGTCACGGTGCAGGGCTGCAACGCGGCAATCCGCGTCGTCGGCCACAGCGTCAAAGGCTCGCATGCGAGCATCCGCGTCACGGTCCCCTCCGCGGGCACGCTGGTGGCCACGGGCGGGGGCATTAAACGCTCCCTCAGGCGTGTTGCTCAGGCTGGCACCGTGACGATAGGCGTGACGTCTGACAACCGCGGTCTGCGCGTGCTGGCAAAGAATCCCCACCAGCGCATCAACGCGAAGGTGACCCTGCGCCTCACGCCGAAGCAGGGCGCACCGCTCACAACGTACGTCAGGCTGCTAATCGGGTGAGCTAAGTGCGCTGCGGCGAAGCAAGCTTGCGCGCCACCTGATCACGTATTGCTGGCTTGACGCCGCCGGCAGCTCGAAGAGCGGCTGGTGCTCGGCGCCGCCTACGGGGACGGCAACCTGATCTTCTGCAGGCTGACGGGCGACCTACGATCCTGCCTACATCTCGTCTCGCTTCAAGGCGGCCATCAAGAGTGCCGGTCTGCCGGCGATCCGCCTGCATGACTTGAGGCATACGCACTCGAGCCTAATGCTGCAGCAGGGCGCGCATCCCAAGGTGGTTCTCAGAGCGCTTGGGACACAGCTCGACGGCGTTCACGATGGCTGTTCTTGCTATGCGCCGTGCGGGACTCGAACCCGCCCCACCGGATTAAAAGTCCGGGGCTCTACCCGATGAGCTAACGGCGCCTGCCTGCGGCAGTGTGCCACATGCAGGCTCCCGCCACATGCAGGCCTGTCCTACATGCGGGCCGTGCCCGTGCTCGAGCACGGCCCGCATGGGCCCTATCTGAAGGTCACCGCTGTCGCCGCCGAGGAACTGGGTCCGCTCTTGGGGTGGAACATGACCCTGAGCGTCGTCTTCAACGGATGGTGGTGCTTACGGATGGCGGCCTCGCCCGCTCTTGTCAGGACGATTCTGAGCGTGAGCTTCCCTGCGCTCTTGAGGGTGCGCGAGAAGGATCTCACGTGCCGTCCCGACAGGGTCAATCGTCCGGCTGAGAGCACCTTGACAACAAGCGTGGCCACGTCGCCCTTAACGCGATGCTTCACGATCTCGACCTTGGCGGCCTTGACGGTGGACTTGCCACTCAGCGCCGCCGGCGTGGACGGGGTCTCCTCGACGTTGTTGACGACCACGGTCGGCTGCGCATTGGAAGAGCCTCCCGAGCCGGAGCTTTTGTTGCCAGAGCCGGAGCCAGAACCGCTGCCTTCGCCCGACCCTTCGCCGGATTTTTCGCCTTCCTTCGTTTCCGCTGCGACCTGCTTGCCCAGCAGATCGAGGTCGAGGCCCTGGGGTGTTTTGATGGCCCCGACGAGCTTGCCTTCGCTCACGGGCGCGATCAGCATCGTGCTCGTCGAGGGCAGTTCGCTCGAGGACTCGCCCACGCTCTTGGCCAGTGCCGTGGAATTTGTGCCAAGTTCCTGCGCGGCTTCTTCGACCGTGGCGGGCTTGAAGGCCAGAGGTTCAGATGGTGCTGCTGCCCCAAGCAGTTCGTCGAGCTTGGTCGGGCTGACACCTTCAAACAGGCCGTCGAAGAGCTTGCACAGTTCTTCGAGCTGCTGTTTTCCTTCGGCCGATCCCAGCAACGAGTTGATCTCTTCGGATGTCCCAGCTGAACTGAGCGATTCGCTCAGTTCATGTGTGGGGCCTTCGCCTCCCAGCACCCCGAGCAGGCCACCCAGCAGTTCGTTGAGCGATGCTTCAAGTGCAGGGACCAACTTGGCTGGATTGCTCAGTTCGCCAAGCGTCGCGCCTGCCCCGAGTTCGGCGATCGCTTCTTCCAAGAGCTGGTGAAATTCAGCCGCCGACAGTCCGCTGATGCTCTCGAGGCTGCTCATACCAGGCAGGCTTTCGAGGTATTCCACGAGCTCTTCGGTATTCAGGTCGGCGAGTGGGAGCTTGGCGAGGAGCGCTTCCAGTTCGCCGGCAGAGAACAACTTGCTTGTTTCTATCTGGGGTGGTTCTGTCGTGGAAGGAGACGCCACCCTGCCGCCGACGGCGCTGGATGTGCCATCACCTAGGGCAGATCCGGTGGGAATCGCAGCCATGGCGAACAGCAGAACGATCGATCCAGAAAGCGCCAGGACAGTCCGCCGATGAGCCCTGATGCCTTCCCCATGAAGCCAGGTGGGTTTCGAGTGCATGGGTCGTGTCTCCTTTTTGGGAGAGATCGCTGTCGTCTCTCAGTGACGACCTCCTTACCCACTTGATGCAGATAGTTGCAACCGTTTCGAACATGCGTTGTCGAACATACGTTGACGCGCTGAGACAAAAGCTTGACTGCTTGCCTACGGATGAGAGCTCTAAGTCGCCGGCTCTCGACCCGGCAACTCTGACGCGAGGTCTCAGCTGGATGCGGCGATCTCGAGCATCTCCTCGATGCTCGTGAGCTTGACGCGGGGACGTCCCGCAGGCTCGCCTTTGGCACGCTCATGGCGATCGATCTCACTCCAGCCCGCGTAGGTCACGAGGTCTGGACGGCGAGCTAAAAGAGTCTGTTCGAGCTCTCGCGAATCGGGCGAAGGGGGCTCCAAGAGCTTCCCGGACGCGATGTCTTCGAGGATCGCATCGACGGTCTCCTGGGCGTCCTTCTTGTTGGTCCCGATCACTCCGGTCGGGCCTCGCTTGATCCAGCCGACGACATACTCGCCGCTCAGCGGCTTGCTCCCCGGGCCAAGGACGCGGCCACCCTCGTTTGGGATCACCCCGCCCTTGTCATGAAAGGGCACTCCCGGCAGAGGCAGGCCGCGATATCCGATCGCCCTCGTCACAAGACCAACAGCGAGCGTCTCGGTCTTGCCGTTGGTCCGCGCGCGCAGCGCGCCATCATTATCTCTCACAAGATCGTTGCAACCGATTACGAGTTCCTTGACACCGTGCTCGTCTCCAATCAGCTCTATGGGAGAGCGCAAGAAGCGCAGCACCACCCGCCGTCGATGACCAGCTGCCGGGCGCGCCGCATACGCGCGCAGCGCCTCGAGGTTGCGCACCGCCGTCGCACTCATCGAGTCATCGACCGGTGCTTCCAGCTCCTGTGGGTCCACGATCACGTCAGCGTCGGCGAGTTCGCCGAGCTCCAAGAGCTCGGGGTTGGTGAATGCGGCCTGGCCAGGACCGCGGCGTCCAAGGATCACGACCTCAGAGATCGAGCTGTGCTCCAGTGCATCGAGGGCGTGGTCTGCGATGTCTGTCGCGGAGAGCTCTGCATGGCTGAGCGTGAGCATGCGCGCGACATCCAACGCGACGTTGCCGTTGCCGATCACCACGGCGCGCTCGCAGGAGAGATCGAAGTCCAGGTCCCGGTAGTCGGGATGGCCGTTGTACCAGCCGACGAAATCTGTCGCCGCCCAGCTGCCGGGAAGCTCCTCGCCCGGGATCCCCAGGGGACGGTCGGCGGGCGCGCCCGTGGCGTAGACGATCGCGTGGTAGTGCTCCATCAGCTCGTCGCGTTCGATGTCCCGGCCAAGCTCGACGTTGCCGAAGTAGCGAAACCGTGGGTGTGCCGCCGTCTTCTCGTAGATACGAGTCACTGACTTGATCTTGGGATGGTCGGGCGCGACACCGGAGCGGACCAGGCCCCAGGGGGTGGGCAGGCGCTCGATCATGTCGACCTCGACCACGCCGTTTGCCTCGTTTGAGTCCTTCAAGAGGTGACCAGCGGCATAGAAGCCGGCAGGGCCTGAGCCGATCACGGCGATGCGGATTGGACGGTCGTTCATGGACGGCTCGTTGCTCGGGTGCAAGGCGATGGGCGCGGCCCGACTCGAACGGGCGACCCCCTCGGTGTAAACGAGGTGCTCTGGCCAACTGAGCTACGCGCCCCGAAGACGGGACCTTAAGGCTAGCGGGCCGGCTGTGGCTCTCCGGCTATTGACCGCTCGCGGTTGTGAGGGCCGGCATGGCACCACGTGAGCGCACGATCACCGGCAGGCCCTCCTTGGGGCTGATCGTCGGCATCTGGCGAATCGTGAGCTTGAAATCGTCGGGCTGCTCGAGTCTGAAGCGGTTGAGGATCATCGTTACGATCGTGCGCACCTCAAGCTGGCCGAACCGCATCCCTATGCATGTCCGTGAGCCGCCCCCAAACGGGATGTAAGCCCCCTTGGGCAGGGCCGCCTTCGCCTCCTTGGCAAAGCGCGTAGGCCGGAAGACGCTGGGCTCGTCGAAGATGTCGGGCAGGTGGTGGCTGGCCCACGAGCTGTAGTTGACGTAGGCCTTGGCCGGAATCGCCATGCCCTCGAACTCGAAGGTCTCGAGCGAGCGGCGCGGGCCGATCCAGGCGGCCGGATACATGCGCAGCGTCTCGTCAAGCACCATCTCGAGCATTGGCAGCTTGCCTCCCATCATCTCCTCAGCGTTGGGGCGCTCAGCGCTCAGCTTCGTCTCCTGCTCGGCGACGAGTTGCTCGGCGATCTCGGGGTGCCTGGCGAGCTCGTGGAACATGAAGCAAACGGTCGAGGTCGTGGTGTCGTGGCCGGCGAACAGAAGGGTCATGACCTCATCGCGGATCTGGACGTCGCTCAGCGAGGTCCCGTCCTCGTCCTGAGCGTCGATCAGCAGGCTCAGGACGTCCTCGCCTCGCTCTCCGCTGGCCCGCCGCCGGGAGATCTCCTCGTAGACGATTTTGTCGATCTTGTGAGAGACCTGCTGGAGGCGGTTCCAAGGAGTGAGTGGGCCGCGCAGCATCCGCAGCGGGTAGGGGGTCGTGTAGTAGGAGAGCGCCTGCTCGAAGAGTGCCGCAGCATCGACCGCGCGCTCTCGCCTGCCATCGGGGTCGAGGCCGAAGAGGGCGCGCATCGCGATGCGCAGCGCCAGGGCCCTGGACCACATGTAGAGATCGAGGTGCCTGTCTGCTTCGAAGCTCTCCAGCGCCCGTTCTGTCTCGCCCACCATGATGTCGATGCAGGCGGCGATGCTCTCGTGGTGGAAGGCTGGAAGCATGATCTGCCTGGAGCGGCGATGAAAGTCGCCATCGATCGTCAGCAGTCCGTCGCCCAGGAAGGGGATCAGTTCCCGAAAGTGCGATTCGCGCCACGTGAAGTTCTCCGCGTGGGAGACGGTGATGTAGTGGTTGGCCGTGGGCCCGAGCATGAAGATGACGTTGCTGTGGAAGATCCGCATCGTGAAGACCGGCCCATAGCGCTCGTAGCCTTCGAGCAACAAAGGCAGCGGGTCGTCGGCGAAGCGCTTGGTCCTGGTCATGCTGAAATGCGTCTCCCCAGGGGGAAACGGAACGGGAGCCGACCGCTCGTCGAGGAGGTCCTGTCCGAGCGCCAAAAAGGGGTTGGCCGGCTGAAGGGGAGCTGGGCCCACGAGTGCCACGCCGAGAGCCTAGCGCACGCACTGGCTGGATAGCCAGTTTTTCGGCTGCCATGGCTGCCATAATGCTCGCTCGCGCGCGTGGCCGTCAAACGCTTACCGCGACGAGATCACGCGGGGGCGTAGCTCAGTTGGTTAGAGCGCCGGCCTGTCACGTCGGAGGTCGCGGGTTCGAGTCCCGTCGCTCCCGCTTTCCGCGCGTTTTTCCCTGCTAACAGGCACCTTTTGGATGCAAGGTAGGGAGATGCTGCGGGTCTGGCCATTCTAAAGAGCCTGCAAATTGGCTGTTTTTATAGCCGCCTGATAGGAGCCCCAAATGACATCTGCCCAAAACGATCTGCAGAACGCGCGCGTCGGCGATCGGTCGAACTTCCGGGACGGGCCACCACACGAGCTGTTTCGGCAGCTGCGCTCGGAGTGTCCCGTGCACTGGTCAGACGGCATCACCGAGTATCCCGACGAGGACGGCTTCTGGTCGGTGACCACCGCCGAGGATGTCTACGAGGTCAGCCGCGACTGGCAGACATTCTCATCAGAAATCGGGGGCTTTACGGCCGCCAAGAACGCGGGACTGTCGCTGGAGATGCAGCAGGCGATGTTCATCGGGATGGATCCCCCCAAGCACGACCGCCTGAAGGCGCTCTTCCAGCGCGGCTTCACACCCAAGCGGATCGCCGAGCACGAGGACGCGATTCGTGCGATCACCATCGAGGTGTTCGACCGGCTCGCCGGTCGGGAGAGCTGCGACCTCGTCAACGACGTCGCCCAGCCAGTGGTGGCGCGTGTGATCGGCAGCTTCATGGGCCTTTCCCCTGAGGATGATGAGGTGTGGGCCAGGCTCATGAACGCGATCGTCGGGGCGGGTGACGCCGATGCCACGCCCGATGGTGCCGGCAGCGTGATGGAAAACGAGGTGCCAGAAGTGTTCGAGCGCTGCGGGAGACTGATTGCCGAACGGCGCGCCGCACCGACCGACGACCTCACGAGCGTGCTGGTGCACGCCGAGCTCGATGGCGAGGGGCTTCAGGATCACGAGATCGTGATGGGTTTCCTGCTGCTGATGGCCGCCGGAAACGACAGCACCAAGGCGACGTACTGCAGCGGGATGCGCGCGCTGATGGAAAGCCCCGACCAGCTGCAAGAAGTCGTGGAGGACCAGACACTGATACCAGGCGTCGTCGAGGAGTCACTGCGTATGTTTCCCGCGTTCGCCCATTTCGCCCGCACCGCCACTTGCGACACCGAAGTGCACGGCCAGCCCATCCGCGAGGGGGAGAAGCTCGTGATGTGGTACCCGTCCTCCAATCGCGACGAGTCCCTCTACGAGAACGCCGAGCACTTCGACATCAGGCGCAACCCCGAGCACCAAGCGTTCGGCGCTGGCGGCAGACACTACTGCCTGGGCACCGCGCTCGCGCGCCTGGAGCTACAGATCCTCTTCGAGGAGACCCTCGCTCGCTTTCCCCATATTGAGATCATCGACACCCCGACCTATCTCGAATCGTCGTTCGGCAACCAGATGAAGACGCTGCCAGTGGCGCTCGCGTAGCACGCGAGTACTCTGTTGTGGCGATGCTCGGATCGTGGGTACGCTGGCACAGGACGGGGCTGGTCGCGTCGACGGTTCTCGCGTTGGCGGTGACGCTCGCCGCACAGGCATCCGCACAGACGCCCGTGCCCTGTCGACCGGGCCGGGGCACGACCACGGTCGCCCACAGCAGGTACGCGCGGCTGTTCGAAGACGCGCACAAGGACGCCTACTACGCCTGCCTCTACAGCGACGGGCACGTTCGCGAACTGTCGGACAACGAGCACTACGAGTACGCGCTGGTGCGATTCGCCGGACCCTACGTCGCATTCGTGCAGAGCATCGAAAGTGCCGAGAGCGATGTCGGCGTCGTGAACCTGCGCACGGGCCACGCGCACTACTACGAGGAACTCGCCGCCCCGATCGAAGCCAGCGTCTGCCCCGAAGTGGGCTCGCTGGTGCTGAGCCCGGACGGAGCGGTCGCGTGGATTGCGACGAACTTCCTCGGTGAAGTCTGCGGTCCCGAACATCCGCGTCCGACGATCGAAGTTCGCCTGGCGGACCGCTACGGGCTACACGTGCTGGACAGCGGAGAGGCGATCGTCTCGACATCGTTGCGCCTGTCCGGCCCGACGATCGACTGGGTCGACGCAGGACACGCGCGCTCGATCTCACTTCCTGAGCAATAGCTCGCAATCCTTGCTGCCGTCACGCCTCCATCCTCGTCGAGCCAGATGCCGTTGAAGATGGGGCTGAGGAACCGAGCGCAGCAGCTTCATGTGGCACTTGCTCTCGACCGGTGCTCAGCAGAACGGGTCTGAGCGCGTGCAGAACGTTTCGGGCACGGGCAACGAGATGCGCTTCCAAGACACGCTCGACAACCGCTTGACACCTTCGTCGTCCCAGTCAACGCCCGCTCCGTCGATCACGACCGAGCTGAGCTCGTCATCGCCGTAATGGACGAAGGTGTAGCGTGCCCGTTCGGCCTCGCCTCGGCGATAGCGCGTGAGGCGATCCAGCCCCACATTCGCTGAGGGGTCGCAGGCGTGCAGGTAGGCGTACAGCCAGCCGCCCGCGATCAGGGGCGAAAGGAACTCGGGTGCGCACACGTTTCCCGCGCCGCTCGTCCGCTGGTCGATCAGCTCTGGGCGGGCACCGAGTGGCTCATACCAGAGCGTTGTCTCACCGAAATCGCCCTGTTCGGTCGACGTCACGTAGGCGATCTGGTCCGGGCCAATCGTGAGCGCAGTGACCTCACCGGTGAGCCCCTTCGGCCAGCTCCCGCCCGGTGCCTCGCGCGACCCGCTGGAGGCCTCGAGTTTGGCCACCGACGGTTGGCCGCCACCGATCGTCCACACGTAGATGTTGTCGGGGTGCTTGCTGTCCTCAGCCTTCTCGCGCACGAACGCGACGCGGTTCTTCCAGATCGCGGGCCGGGTGTCCGAGCCCACACCGGGAATAGCAAGCTTGCGCTCGGCCGCGCCCGCTACCCCGAGCGGCAATTCGTAGATCGCGCATCCCAGCGAGCCCTGGGGTTCGCTGCAGCGCACGTACACCGCCGTCACACCGCCGCCGGCGCGCGGACCGAGCGCCACTTCGAACGGACCATTACTCGGCGCGGTCGGGGCGGGAGCGATCGCGCCGGCGGGCGAGCGCAGCATCAGCTGCGTGCCGGCGCTCGCGTCGACGTGTGTCCACGCTGCCCACCCGCCGTACGCCGAAACCCCTGATCCGGTCGGGTCGAGGGTGCTCACGCGGGCAGCACTCGCCGGCGTCGTAGCCGCCAACGACGCTGCACCTGCCAGCACCGCCAACGAAGCCGCGCGCGTCCATCTCGCTCGAGCAAACCGCAGCACCCAGCGCACCGACCCAATTCTAGTCGTAGCTGCACGCCTGCAGCGCGGGCAACCGCGTCACCGCTGGGCACCGGTGCTCGCGTGCTGCGATCGCCGCCACGCTCAGCCGGGCTGATTCTACGGGAGCATGTCGTAGTCGCTCGGGTCCCAGGCGAGCGCCGCGTAGAGCTCAAGCAGGGCGCCCTGGTCGAGCAGATGGTAGGAGGAGCCCGGCGACGACGGCAGGTGGAAGAGGTTCTGGCCGTTGCGGTAGTTGTTCCAGGCGTCGTCGGCGTAGGTCTGGGCGGCCTTGAGGATCTGTGCCTGCAGCGTGGTGTCGCTTGTCGCCGCGTAGAGGGTCAGCAGGCCGCGGAAGTAGATGGCGACGAACGGTGCCGGCTGCGTGTTGAGGTAGTCGGCCTCGGTGAAGTAGTCAAGGGATGTGTTCGCGAGCGCTTCCGCATTCATCAAGTAGTCGGTTTCGCCCGTGTCCTGGTAGGCGGTCACGTTGGCGGCGATCATCGCCCCCTGGTTGTAGGTCCACAGCGTCTTTCCGACCCGCCCTTCGGTCACTTTGTCGAAGACGAGAGCAGGCTTGCTCGGTTCGTAGTTGGGATTCGGCGCGTTGGGGTCGGTGGGGTTGGTGTCGACGTTGTACAGGTAGTGGTTGACCCAGCCGTACATCGTCATCGCCCCGGTTTCGTAGGTGGCCTGGCCGCTGGGGTCGAGTTGCTCGAGACGGAACCCGAGCTCGGCGTTGGGCGCGTTCGACGTGGTCGTGCGTTCGTGGTTGGTCAAACCCAGACCCGCTCCCTGCTGGACCCAGAACGTGCCGCCCGGGTCGAATTCGCCGGAGTTGCCGTCCCAGCCGCCCGGGTACACGAACGAGAAGACGTTCTCCGCGTCGCTCAGGGCGCTGGCGTTCTGCGTGAGGCGGTAGTCCTGGGCCAGCGCCAGCCCGACCCACGCCTGGTCGTCGTAGTACTTGTCGCCGCCACCGCCGAACGGCGCGGTCACATAGGAGTCGTATCCCGGTGGGTTGGCCGCGCCGTCCCAGTAGCGGGAGAGCCCGGTCAGGCGATCGTTGACGTCGGCCTGGTATTCGACGCCGCCGTCGACGCTCGGGGGGATCCCGGCCAGGGTGATGGTGCCCACCAGCGCCCGCGAGAACGGCCACAGGTAGGAGTAGCGGTGTCCGCTCTGGGGGTAGTCTTCGACGTACAGGCTGCTGGTGTCACCCGAGTAGACGTTCGGGGCGTAGAAGTATTGCTGCATCGCCGCATAGGTGGCTATGGCGTGGTCGGCGTCTTCCTGCTGGGTGCTCGTCGGCGACTGCGTGGTGAATGTCTGGTCGGCGCCGTAGGAGGTGCCGAGGCTGTTAGCGGCCACCAGACGGTAGTGGTAGGTCTGGGCGTCGGCCAGGCCCGTCAGCGACGCGGACACGTTGGTCGTACCGAGGGCGCCCGACTGCGGTGGCGTTTCAGAGAGGTAGGCGCTCGTCGGCCCGTATTCGAAGTGCCACGTCGTGGGAAGCCCGTTGGCCGCCACCGTGCCGGTGACCGTCGCCGAGGTCTGGGTGATCGCGATCGCCGGGCCGGTGGTGGCAAGGGGAGCCGCCAAGGCCGGCGGCGGAGGCAGCGGCGGGGGTAGGAGCGGCGGGGGCGGCGGTACGGCCGTCGTGAACGTGTGGTCCGCGCCATAAGTGGTGCCTGTGCGGCAGCCCCCGCAGTTGGTCGCGATGATCCGGAAGTGGTACCTCGTGTCCGGTCGCAGGCCGGCGAGCGTCACCGACGTCGCGAATGCCTTCGGCTGCCTGCCAGCGCGCCTGGAGGCGCTACGTGAGCCGTAGCGAGCGGTGGTCCCGTAGCTGAAGAAGTAAGACGTGCTCACGTTCGGCGTCACCCGGCCGGCGACGATCGCGGACGTGGTCGTGACCGAGCTGGCCTCACCTGTCCGAGCGCCCGGCGGGCACGGCGACAGCGGCTTGCGCCGCCCGCGGCTGCCTTGGCCGCGCGACCGTTGCGCGCACAGACGCGGGGGGCGGGAGCGCTGCCTATGGGCATGCAAGCTGTGGACATGCGGGCGCGGCGAGGAACGCGCACTCGTGACGGGAACGAGGACCGCCAAGCACGCGGCGGCGACTTGGACGGCGATCAGCCAGATTGTCGCTCGCCGTGAGCCAGCTACGGCGCGGGTCCTCATATCCGCGTGAAACCCTTCGACGGGCCAGGGTTGCGTACCTCTGGCAACCTGATCTCTCACCGCCCGCGCGCTCGTTGACCTGGGTCGCCAGAAACCATGCCTCCTCAACCGTTCACAACCTATGTAGGCACGTCATCTAGCTGGCTATGCGTCGGGGAGTCTGTGCGATGTGGTCGCTGCCAAGCCGCCGGACCTTGGAGTAGTCGCGGTCGCTGAAGACCGTCCCGGTTTTCTTGCGCATTCCGGTGATCACGACTATCGCCGGCCCACGTAGACCGCGCGCGGCTAGCGTGCGCTCCTCGGCATTCTCCAACACGCAGAAGAGGCGGAACTGCTCGCGGCCTGGTCCAGTAACGCGGATCTCGTAGTAGCCGCCCATGTCGCCGTGCATGGCCTCCCACTTGCCTCCCCCGGAGAACGCGGGCGGTGGGGCGGTCGCGACCGCATCGAGCACGGCCAGGATCGTTCCACGGATCTTCGCGGGGCAGCCGTCGAGGAAGTCCGCTCCTGGCACGGAGCCCTCAGCGGTCGCATAGAAGATGACGTCCCACGCCATTGCCGCAGCCTACGAACCCGCGCAGCCGTTATTGAAGCCCGTCAGGCTCGTACAGCGGTACGCTTGCTGTTCGATCTGCGGGAACGGCGCTTGATCTCGATGCTGGCGTCTAGGGCATTGGCTATCGAGATGATGAGAGGTAGCTCTGGACGTGCCTGCTCTGCCGTGAATAGGCGTCTGATGCTGGCAGGGTTGCGTCCCACGCGCCGTGCGAGCTCGGCCTTCGACATTCCGGCGTCCTCGCGCAGCTCGTCCAGTGAGCGGATGACGGCATCGATCTGCTCGATCTCGCTCCGGGCTCGCTCGTACTCCGCACGGGTGCCCTCGTCTGCAAGCCAGCCTTGGCGCCGCTTTTCGTAGTAGCTGGTGTCGAGAGTCTTGGCCATGATTGGGGACTGACACTAGTGGGATCGTGACCTCCTGCTCGTGCCACTGCGCATCAGAGTGTAACACAAGAGCTACACTCGATTGCCGGCCACAGTGATCTGCCGAGGTTGCTCGACTGCTCACCCTCCGTCCTCTGGCCACGGAGTTGGAATCCATCCCAGTGCGCCCAGGGCATCTCGAATGCGTGAAGAAACCACGCCCTCATTTCCAGAGCAGTAGTAGTCGAGATAGCAGCCTCCCTTGCAAACAAGGTGGGCGACGACATCGCCTGCGTAGCGCCAGCTCGTTGAAACGGGCTCTGTGTCGGCGTCACGGCGGCGCCAGCGCATGTTGCAAAGCGCTCCGTACAGTTCGTGTGCAAAGGCATCGTCGGTTCGCATGCGCTCGGACAGCGTTCGAAGTGCTACTTCGAACGCTTCGAACTCATTCGTTGGCATGGTGTCTGTGCTCGATTCGCCATTTACTCTGGTGGTTCTGCATTGGAAACTAGTGTAGTGTTTTGTCGTAACGATATACGTGACTCACCTGACCTGACGTAGTATGCTCACCCAATGAGCACGAAACAGAAGCTCCCGACCAGCCTTATCGAGGCGATCCGCTACTTCTCAGACCTCGACATCTGCACCGAGTACGTGGCGAAGCTCCGCTGGCCTGAGGGTCCGGTCTGCCCGTCCTGCGGCTGCATGGAATACAGCTACCTCAGCACTCGCCGGGTCTGGAAGTGCAAAGCCTGCAAGCGTCAGTACAGCGTGAAGGTCGGGACCGTGTTCGAGGAATCACGCCTTGGCCTCGACAAGTGGCTTCCCGCCGTATGGCTCGCAGCGAACAGCAAGAACGGGATTAGCTCCCACGAGCTAGCCCGCGCGCTCGGGATCACCCAAAAGAGCGCGTGGTTCATGCTGCACCGCATACGGCTCGCCATGCAGGCCGGGAGCATCGTCCTAGGCGGTGAGGTCGAAGCGGACGAGACATTCATCGGCGGTAAGGCCGGGAACATGCACAAGGCAGCCCGTGAGCGCAAAGGTGTCAGCCGCAAGGGCGGATTCAGCGCCAAGACCGCTGTCATGGGAATACGCGAGCGCGGCACCGGCCGAGTCCACGCCCAGGTAGTCCCGGACGTCAAGGGCGACACACTCAAGCCCATCGTGCACGAGCGCGTCAAGGACGGCTCAACCGTCTACACCGACCAATGGAACGGCTACACCGGACTAGACGGCCGCTACGACCACGAGACCATTAACCACCTCGAACGCTACGTCGAAGGCCGCGTCCACACCAACGGCATCGAGAACTTCTGGGCCATGCTCAAGCGCGGCCTCAACGGCACCTACGTCAGCGTCGATCCGGCCCACTTGTTCCGCTACATCGACGAGCGAGTGTTCACCTACAACGAGCGCTACCTAACCGACCTCGGACGATTCTCAGCCGTCCTCGGGGCAGTCGCGGACCGACGGCTGACCTACGCTGAGGTCACCGGACGCTGATCGCGGTGCGCGTCTGACGCGGGCTGATCCGCGGCACGCCTTGGGGGCTGCACAAGTCCGCTCAAGAGTGCCTCAAACCGCTCGAACTCGCCGCCACTTCCGTTTGGCGCTTCCTGCGCGTCGGTGATGATTGTGTTTCCACCCGGATTCGTATTCATTGCGTCCTCCGTTCTATTTCCTCTTGTAGCGTCTGTAGCGTCGTAGCTTTGAACGGGACGGTCCCCTGGTGGACACCGTCAATCAGAATCTCCATGCTGTATCGCCCCGGCTGGTGCAGCACCGGGCGACCCGGAAAGTTCCATGGGATCAGCAGCTCGCCTTCCTCGCCGGGGGGCACGAGATGCGGGTCGGCTACCTGCACCTGCGCCTTGACTTCCGTGACTTTCTCGCCGTCCTCGCCTTGGACGATTATCTGAAGTTGGTGGGGGTGCTCCATCTCTGTCGGATGCACCATGATGCGGAGTGCGAGTGTCACGCCAAGCTCGGCGGGGAACTCGGGACGCACGACCTGCGTAATGCCGCCGCCGAGAATATGAAGTAGCCCCTCGCGGACCGTGGCTGCGTCACATAGCAATGCTGTATCAACACGCATGGGTCGAGCTACACGCAGACTCGTTCAGCGGCATCCTCGATCCGCTCCGACGGCCTTTCGGTCACTAGGTCGTGCCACACCGAGCCAGTGACCACCAGTCGCGTCGTATGCGGATACCCAAGAAGTTGCAGAGATACGGGCTTAATCGATCCGGCAGGACCAAATGTGTCCCAATCAATCCGAGCGGCGACAAGCCGGCCCTCGATGGCGACTATGCGCGCCATGGCTTCCTGCTCGCCATCGTCGTGGAGGATCACCACATCGCCCTCTTGGACGTCAGTATCAGCATCGCTCGATAGGAATCGGACGATTCCGTTGTCGATGTCGTTGAAGTCTGTTAGCGCGCGATTCATTTCGGCCTCCTAGCCGGATTCTCTCGGGCCTCACTAAAGGCCGCCATAAGCGCTTCAAGCTGGTTATCGGCAGGATTCGCGTCTAGCCGCACCGTGTGGTGGTGCGGGGGCGGCTCGCTCTTAAAGACTTCAAGGCCAACGGCACGCAGATCCCCCGTCCGCGCCTCCTGCATCTTCGCGTGAGGTAGACGTTCACAGCCGGGGTCCGATGCGCGGACGGATAGAGCGATGGCGTCTGCGTCGAGTCCGGGCACAGACCAGACCGAGATGTCCGGCTGCCCTGACAACTCGATGGCGCGATCAACCGCCGCACGGACGTTCTTCAGCGTCATTGCGCCACCATGCACCACGACGTCGGCATCACGGGGCAACAGATCATCGGGATTCGGCGCGGATGTCGCCACACATATCGAGCGTACCGGACGGAACAAGCCATGTGTAGGGGCTGGCAAGTCGGAAACACCTCTCGACCCCCGGATGCTGACGGGTCACGATTCGAACTAATGGAACCCAGGGGCATATTCGTGGGTGAGATAAGTATATCGTTTCCTGTTTTGTCTGCGTTGGCCGGCGCACTCTCGGCGCCGCAGGGAGCAAGCACTTCGTATAATCTACAACCATATGGTTGTAGATGGGCACGATGATGTTGCCGTCGATCGCATCTTCCTGGCGCTTGGGGCCACGACTCGGCGTGACATCCTCGCGCGCGCCATTTGCCAGGAGCAGTCTGTGTCCGCGCTGGCACGCCACTACGAGATGAGCTTCGCCGCGGTCCAGAAGCACGTGGCGGTGCTCGAGCGGGCCGCTCTGGTGGTCAAGGAGCGACGCGGCCGCGAGCAGATCGTTCGCGGCAATGTCCAAACGTTGCGCACAGCCTCCCTGCTACTCGACGCCTACGAGCAGGTTTGGATCGAGCGCAGCACACGAATCGCCGCGCTCTTAACCGGCGAAGAAGGGAGCACGACATGACAGTCATCGACACGATCAAGGATCCGGCCACGCTGACCCTAACGCTGGTCGCGCAGTTCGAGGCGAGCCCGGACCGGGTTTGGGCGGTCTGGGAGGATCCCCACCAACTCGAGCGCTGGTGGGGTCCACCCACGTTCCCGGCAACGTTCACTCGCCACGAGTTCGTGATCGGCGGGCAGTCCCGCTACTTCATGACCGGCCCCGCAGGAGAGACACCGCGAGGTTGGTGGCGGATCGATGCGATCGACAAACCCCACAGCCTCGAGTTCGCCAACGGGCTCGCCGGCGAGAACGGGGAGCCGATCCCCGGCGTAGAGCCGATGACCGGCCATGTCAACTTCGAGGCCACCGACGGTGGCACTCGAATGACGGTGGTGACCAGCTTCACCGGCGTGGAGCAGATGGAACAGATGCTCGGCATGGGCATGCAAGAGGGAATGACGCAAGCCATCGGCCAGATCGGCGCTGTCCTTTCCGCCACGGCGTCGTGACGACTCGTCGCCGACCGGTGCAAATGGTGGACCGCCGGTAGCGAGCCGGATCGGCCCGGATGATCGATTCAAGCCAACCTCGACGATCGCCAGTTCGACCTGGAACGCACCAGGGTTGTCGAGGCCGACTGCGTGACGCACCTCGACTACAGCGTGCTTAGATAGCGACATACCGACGCACGCTCCGGCGGTATGCGCTCTATCCTCCTTGCGCTGCCATGTATGTGCCTCACCTTGACCGCTATATCCGCCTGGCTCGGCGGGCATAGGTCATGGCTGTAACACTGCTTCAGCCTAAGGGGCAGCTCAGCTCGATGCGCGCGCTCGTGACCGGCGCCACCAGTGGGCTCGGGCGCGCGATGGCCGATGCGCTGACGGCAGCCGGCGCACGCGTCGCGATCGCCAGCCGCGACGCGGGGCGGGCGGCGGCGGTTGCCTCCGAGCTCGGCCCAGGGGCGCTCGGCCTCGCGCTGGACGTCCGCGATGAGTCCTCGGTCCGCGCCGGCGTCGATCAGGTGTACGAGCGGCTCGGCGGTCTCGACCTGCTGGTGGGCAACGCCGGGATCGGGATGCGGACCGTCAACCCGCGCTTCATGACCGACCCGCAGCCATTCTGGGAGGTTTCCCCGGATGGCTTTCGCGACGTGATCGCAACGAAGGCTACGGGGTCATTCCTGGTCGCCCGCGAGGTGGCGCCGCGGATGCTCGCGGGCGGCGCTGGGCGGATCGTGATGATCTCGATGAACACACAGACGATGACCCGTCACGGCTTCGTGCCGTATGGCCCATCGGGCGCAGCCGTCGAGGCGCTTGCGCGCGTGATCGCAGCCGATCTCGAGGGCACTCCGGTAACCGTCAACATCCTTCTGCCAGGCGGCGCAACGGCAACAGGGATGCTCCCTGACGAGGTCCCGGAGGAGCTACGCAACCGGCTGCTCGACCCGGCGATCATGGGACCGCCGATCGTGTGGCTCGCCTCCGCAGCCGCCGCTGGAGTCCACGACCAGCGGATCATCGCGACCGAGTTCGAGGACTGGCTGGCCCGGCGCTGAGTTCGCCTTCTGAAATCCTGCTCAGGGGACTATGGGGCCGGCGTGGCGTTGTACTCCTCGTCGGTGACGTGCTCTCCCCATGTGACGGGACTGCCCTGGTCATCGACTTGCTGCATCGCGAGGTGGGTCATAAGGCGGTTGGGGGAGGCGCCGTGCCAGTGGTTCTCTCCCGGCTCGAAGAACACGCGATCACCAGGACGGATGACCTCGATGGGCCCACCCTGGCGCTGGCACAGGCCGATGCCCTCGGTGACGTAGATCGTCTGGCCGTTGGGGTGGGTGTGCCACGCGGTGCGGGCGCCGGGTGTGAAGTGGACGCTGCCAGCCGATAGACGCGAAGGCTCTGAGGGTGTGGCAACGGCGTCTATGTAGACAGTGCCGGTGAACCAGTCACTTGGTCCTGGTGTGCTCTCGATCGAGTTCCGGGTGATCTGCATGTCATGTCTCCTCGAGGTGTGGCGGGACGAAAGATCAGCAGCAGCTTGACCTCAGTCGACGGTGGTGACGCAACCAGTCCTGAACCGTCACGTTTGGGGGTGGGTGAGGTAGAGCACAATCTGTGAGAGGTCTTCAATGAAGGCGTCTCGAGGGATCGCTGGACGGTCGAGGACGTAGCGCACTGGCAGATGCTGTGTGAGCTCGAGGATGGTCCAGGTCAGGCGGTCGAGATCATCCTCGTGCAGCCCGTTGCGTTGCACTGCGAGTGTGTGGTGGATGAAGTCGGCGATCCGGGCGCGTACCGGGCCCAGCGCTTCGGCTTGGTCGGCGGCGGGTACGCGGTCGACCAGGGCACGGAGCAGGACGGCATCCCGCTCCAGTACATCCAGGACAGCTTCGAGCACCGTGCGGGTGCCTGTGGCCGGGTCGAGCGTAGCGGCGTGGCGCAGCGCGGGCGCGATGCCCTCGGCGAAGTTGTCGATCAGCCGCTTGATGATGACGGCCACGATCTCGTCCTTGTCGGCGAAGTACTGGTAGACGCTGCCTGGGCTGACGCTTGCCGCGGCGGCGATGCGGTTGGTGGAGGCCCCGTGGTAGCCGACCTCCTCCAGAACGCGAGCGGCAGCATCGACGATCCGCTCGACCATGGCCCGCGATCGGGCTTGGCGAGGCTGCCTCCGGCTGATGTGGGCCATAAACGGAGCATCGCAGAACGCGAATTGAAAGCGAGCGAAAGCTCGTCTTATTTTGTTGGCATGGAGGCATCCTCCCCCAGTCGGCCGCTGCAAGCTGCGCTCCTCGAGGCAGGCTCGTCGGGCGCTCCGCTTGGCCCTGGTTCGTTGACCTGGCGATACCTAGGTGATTCGCGCAACGTGCTCCTCGCCGCACGGGCTGGGATTCTGCAGGCGATGCATCCGGCGATCAGCGCCGGGCTGCAAGAGCATTCGGACTTCTTTGCAAATCCATGGAATCGGATCATCCGCTCGGCGGGCCCGATCCTGGGCGTCGTGTTCGACGAGCACTGGCAGGCAACCGGGCATGCCGTGCGCAACTTCCACCGCCCGATCAACGGGACCATGCGCGACGGCAGCCGCTATGCGGCGCTTGACTCTGGAACCTATTTCTGGGCCCACGCGACATTCTTCGAGGCGCAGATCGCCACGCAGGAGCTGTTTGGTGCACCGCTGAGCGACGACGCCAAGGCACAGTTGTATGCAGAGTCGATCACGTGGTACGAGCGCTACGGGGTGTCGATGCGGCCGGTTCCCCCTGACTATGCGGCCTTCAAGCGATACTGGAGCCACACGCTTGAGCACGTTCTGCAGGCGACCCCGATCGCACGGGCCTCCATTCGCAAGCCCAAGCGCAAGCTCCCCGCGCCGTATGCGTGGATGGCGGGCCCGGTTTGGGCGATCTTGCACCCGCTGTTGGTCGACGGTTCGAGGTGGCTGGTGCGCGGGACGCTTCCCGCCCGGGCACGCGAATTGCTCGAAGTCGAATGGTCCAGTAGGGACGCGGCGCTGCTGCGGGCCCTGTCAATCGCCATCCGCGGCGCGTGGATCGTGCTGCCCGGACAGGTGCGCCAGCTACCTCGGGCTCGCAAGGCGCTCGCGATCGCAAAGGCGCGGCAATGAGCGCTAGGGCCAAGACCACGCTGGTCCCGCCTCCCGCGCCCAGGCGCTTCAGCACGCTGGCGTTCCTCGCCAACGACGTCCGGCAAGAGGCGCGATCGCTCCGCGGTGCCGGGCCGCCGGGAGATCTCGCAATCGACCTGCGGCGCACCTCGGATCTGAACTCAGGGCGACTGCTGAGCGTCCTGCTCGACCTCTACCGCCGTCACGGGCCCGTGTTCGAGACACGCATGTTTCACCACCGCATGACGTTCCTGGTCGGCGCCCCTGCCACCGCCTACGCGCTGCTCGAGCACCCCGAGCAGTTCCACTGGCGAGAGGGACATTTCGGTCAGCTGGCCCCACTGCTGGGCGATGGACTGATCACCACCGACGAGGCCTACCATGACCGCGCGCGGCGACTGATCATGCCTGCGTTCCACCGCGGCCAGATCGATGCTGCTGTCGCGATCATGGCCGAGGAGGCCGAGGCCCGTAGCGCTTCCTGGTCGTCCGGTGAGATGGTCGACGTCTACCGCTGGACGCGCGAGACCTCGCTGCGCATCGCGCTGCGAGCCTTCCTGGCCGTCGATCCTGACGATCGTGAAGGCGGGGCAGCGATCGCCCTGCACTTCGAGCGCGCCCTCGCCTTCTATGGAATCGACCTCTACAGTCGGCTGCTGCGCGGCCCAGGCACGCCGTGGGCACGCATGCGGGCAGCCCGTGGCCGACTGGACACGTTTGTGCACGCCGCGATTTCCAAGCGGCGGCGCGAGGGCATCGGTGACCGAACCGACATCCTCAGCGGCTTGCTGCGCGCTTCAGCTGAGAACGCTGATGGGCTCAGCGACGAGGAGATCCGCGACCAACTCGTCACGTTGCTGTTCGCCGGTCACGACACATCCGCGTCCACCGTTGCCTTCGTGCTGCACGAGCTGGCCCGCCGGCCCAACCTGGTCGACAGGCTGCGCGAGGAGCAGGAGCGCGTCCTGCAAGGCGAGCTCCTAGCTGCCTGCCATGTCGACGGGAAGGCCTTGCCCGAGCTGGAGCGCATCATCGACGAGACGCTGCGCCGCTACCCGCCGGTCTTCCTCGGCGCACGGCGCGTGCTGGCCGATGTGGAGGTCGAGGGTGTGTCGATCCGCCGTGGGTCCTTTGTGCACGTCGCCTTCTGGGCCACCCAGCATCTCGAGGAGCTGTTTGGAGAGCCGCACGCGTTTCGCCCGGATCGATGGACCCCGGAGATGCGCGCAGCGCTGCCGCGCGGGGCCTACACGCCGTTCGGCGGCGGCTCTCGTATCTGCGTAGGCAAGCGCTTCGGGCTCACGGTCGTGCGGACCATCGTTACAAGCCTGCTGCGCCGGCTTGACATCAGCGCGTCCCCCGGCTTTGACTTGCGCCTCAAGCTCGAGCCCACCCTGAGCCCGCATGACGGCCTGCCGATAGGCGTAACCCCACGCCTCTAGGAAGGAGTGCAATGGAGGACGGGCTGACCGCTCTGCTCGAGGAGTAAGACTGACTTGCCATGCTCACCGCGTTCGGCGCCACAGCGCTCACTTTCATGATGGCGATGTACGCGCTCGAGCGCCGCCACCGCCTATATATCCTCGCCTTCGCGGGCGGTTGCGCGCTGTCGAGCGCCTACGGTTTCCTGGCGGGAACGTGGCCCTTTGGTGTGGTCGAGGCGATCTGGACTCTGGTGGCGCTCAACCGCTACCGGGCATCCAGGCAAGCCGTCCACCATCTGTGAGTAATGATGGCTGCGTCGTCTCGGTGTTAGCAAGCCTCGTTTGCAATGTGGCTAAGGCTTGTGCGAGCGCTTGACCTGCGCTTCGAGCAGCTTGCTCGAGGCCGACTCGACCTGAGCGCTCATTCGCTGCTTGAACATCGCCAGCAGCGCCTCTGAGGCGATCGCTCGCAGCGCGCCGATGGCGTCGATCACCTCGTCCCAGCGCTCCTCGGGCTGGCCGGACTGTGCGAAGGGCTCCCACAGCTCCTTGAGATAGAGCTTCACAAAGGCGCGCGAGATCGACTCGCAGTCGCGGCTGACCCGCTCGACCAGGGAGAGTGCCGCGTGCAGCGAGATGCCCAGGGCCGTCACTTCCTCGGCCGCTTTCATCAATGCCGGGCTGGGAACCTCGAAGCGATCGTCGCCCAGCGGGATCAGAAGTTTCAACTTGCGAATCCGCTCCACGTCCCTGGCATCGACCTCACCGAAGCGCTGGAGCAGATCATCGGCGGTGACAACTTCGGGCGTCTCGCTCTCGAATGGCGCTGTCATTGCGTTGCGCAACCCGAGCAGCCGCGTCGCAGACCCACTCGAGGCGCTCATCAGGCGCTCGATGGCGGCGAGGTTGAAGCCGTCGGCCTGGAGATCGAGGATCAGGCGCAGTTGCGCGACGTGGTCGGCGCCGTAGTACCCCACGCGAGCGCGAACCTCGGGTGCCGGCAGCAGGCCACGAGAGTGGTGGTTGCGGATGTTGCGCACCGACATCCCGACTTCGGCTGCCAGCTGCTCGATCGTGAGATCGGCGGTGGGGCCTGACTCGGCGCCTGCGCCTGCAGCCTCAGCGGTACTCGAGCTCATCGACTGTGCCCATTCTCACACTTGACATCTCGATCTCAGGATACCAACATCTATGTAACCTCATCCGAGGTAACATGAATTCAGGTCGAGATGCCAGCCGCCACCGTCACAGCCGCCACCACAGCCACAGCAACCACGACGATCACAGATGCCTGAACGAGGCGCTGCCCCACAGGTGTCGCAGCTGCGGCGCAGGCTGCTGCACCTGATCGGGTCATTCACCTCGCCACTGTTGCCCGACGACTACCTCGAGCTGGTCAACCCGCTCTGGTCGACGCGTGAGCTGCGCGGGCGGGTCGAGCGCGTCGAGCGCGAGAGCTCAAATGCGGTCAGCGTCTCGATCAAGCCAGGGTGGGAGTGGCCGGGACACATGCCAGGCCAGTACGTGCGACTGGGGATCCAGGTCGACGGCGTGCACCATTGGCGGGCCTACTCGTTGACCTCCGACCCGCGGCGCAGCGACGGGCGCATCGCGATCACCCCGAAGCTCGTGGAGGGTGGGAAGGTCTCGCCGCACCTGTTCAGGCATGTGCTGCCAGGAACGATCGTGCGGTTGGGTGGCGTTGAAGGAACCTTCACGTTGCCTGAGCCGTTGCCTGAGCGGCTGATCTTCGTGAGCGCGGGCAGCGGGATCACACCGATCATGAGCATGCTGCGCAGCATCTCGCGACGCGGGCTGCTGGAGGACGTGGTCCACATCCACTGCGCTCACAGCGCGGAGGAAGTGATCTTCCGCAGGGAGCTGCACCATCTGGATGAGCGCCACACCGGCTATAGGCTGCTGGAGCGACTCACCGGTGCACAGGGTCGTTTGACGCCGGCGCAACTCGATGACCTGTGTCCTGACTGGCGCGAGCGCGAGGCGTTTATCTGCGGTCCGGCCGGCCTGCTGCAGACGCTTGGTGAGCGCTGGCGCCAGGACGGAAACCCAGCGCGCATGCACGTGGAGCACTTCCAGCAAGATGCCGCAGTTGGAGATGGCGAGCGCGGCGCCGGCGGCACAATCGCCTTCTGCTCAAGCGGTGTCGAGGCCAGCAGCGACGGCGAGCAGCCGATCCTCGTCGCTGGTGAGAGCGCGGGCGCCAAACTGCCCTTTGGTTGTCGCATGGGCATCTGCCACAGCTGCGTTGGGCGGCTGCGCGCCGGCCAGGTACGAGACCTGCGCACCGGCCGTGTGCATGGCCAGCGCGGCGAGCTGCTGCGCACCTGCATCAACGCGCCCGAGGGTCCGATCGAGATTGAACTCTGAGAAGCCAACCCCGAGCTCTGAGAAGCCAGCCCACCTGCAACGGAGGTAAGACCAGCTATGTCCACCAGCCAGATCGAGGATTCACCGGCCTCTGCGCCCCCCGTAGGTATCAGTCGCCAGGGCGCTTCCAGGCGCTTCGAGGAGCCTGAGAGCCCGTTGCGGCACCTGAGTGAGGAGCAGATCGAGCAACTTGGGCGTGAGTTCGACGCGATTCACGAGGAGGTCTTCGCCGATCTGGGAGATCGCGATGCGCGCTACATCCGCTCCACGATCAAGCTCCATCGCCAACTTGCGCTCGCCGGCAGGGCACTGCTCATCGGCTCGCGCAAGAAGCCGCTATGGCTGCTTGGAACCACCTCGCTGTCGATCGCCAAGATCCTGGAGAACATGGAGATCGGCCACAACGTGATGCATGGCCAATGGGACTGGATGAACGACCCCGACATCAACTCCCAGAGCTGGGATTGGGATACAGCTTCGCCGGCCGATGCTTGGCGGCACTCGCACAACTATGAGCACCACACCTTCAGCAACGTTCGCGGTAAGGACCGCGATCTGGGCTATGAGATCATGCGCATCGATCCGCACCAGCCATGGCACCCGGTCTACCTCCTGCAGCCGCTCTACAACCTGGTGCTGATGGGGTTCTTCGAGTGGGGCGTGGCGCTCCACGACCTCAACTTCGACGCGATCCGCGCAGGCGAGAAGCCCAAGGGCAAGGTGATCGCCGAGCTGAAGGCGATCGGCGTCAAGGCTCGCAGGCAGGTCGTCAAGGACTACATAGCGTTCCCGGCGCTTTCGGGCAAGGGCTTCAAGTCCACACTGGCGGCGAACTTCACTGCAAACATCGTGCGCAATGTCTGGGCCCACTCGATCATCTTCTGCGGACACTTTCCCGATCAGACCTACACCTTCAGCGAGGACGAGATGGTCGGTGAGACACGCGGCGGCTGGTACGTGCGCCAGCTGCTCGGCGCGGCCAACATCGACGGCGGCCCGCTGTTCCACCTACTCGCCGGCAACCTGAGCTTCCAGGTCGAGCATCACCTCTACCCTGACATGCCATCCAGCCGTTACGCCGAGATCGCCCCAAGGGTGCGCGACATCTGCCGGCGCTATGAACTGCCATACAACACAGGCCCCTTGCATAAGCAGCTGGGTACTGTGCACCGCACGATCCTGCGTCTGGCCTTTCCCGGTGGCCGGCCGCGACCCAAGCCGGGGCCCTACAGGCCTGTTTCCGACTGACCTGCTGCCCACTGTAAATTCCTCGGCCATCTATCGTGGGTGGGACGATGAACGATCACGCCGATCAGGCCAGGCGCGAGGCCGATCGGGCCGGACATCACGCCGATCAGGCCAAACGGTTCCTGGCCCTGCACCAGGGCGCTGGCCCGCTGCTGCTGCCCAATCCGTGGGATCTAGGGTCGGCAAAGCTCCTGGCGTCGCTGGGCTTCCAGGCGCTGGCCACGACGAGCAGCGGATATGCGGCGACGCTGGGCCGGCTCGACGGATCGGTGACGCGCGAGGAGGCGCTGGCGCATTCCCAGGCGATCGTCGAGGCGACCGAGCTGCCGGTCTCAGCCGATCTGGAGAACGGCTTTGCGGACGATCCCGCCGATGTCGCCGACACGGTGCGCCTTGCCCTCGACACCGGGCTTGCCGGATGCTCGATCGAGGATTTCACAGGCAACGACGATGCGCCGATCTATGAGCTCGGCTTGGCGAGGGAGCGCATAGCGGCCGCAGCAGAGGCGGCACATTCGGGCCCGGTGCATCTGGTGCTCACCGCCAGGTCTGAGAACTACCTCCGTGGTCACCCCGACCTCGCCGATACGATCGGCCGCCTGCAGGCCTATCAGGAGGCTGGAGCGGACGTGCTCTACGCGCCGGGATTGAGCAAGCTGGGAGACATCGAGCGGCTCGTTGCAGAGGTGGACCGTCCCGTGAACATCCTGGCCCGTCCGGGTGTGCCGCCGGTGTCCGAGCTCGCGGCCGCCGGCGTCAAGCGCATCTCGGTCGGCGGGGCCTTCGCCTTCGTTGCCATCGCCGCTGTGGTGCAGGCTGCGCAAGAGCTGAGCGAGGAGGGCACCTACGGCTTCTGGGAGCGTGTGAGCATCGGGGTGCAAGCGGCGCGCTCGGCATTCGGAGATTGAGATCGCCTACGGGCGCTCCTGCTTGAGCTCTGACTCCAGTTGTGTCAGCCACTGCGCGATGTAAGCCTGGGTGTCGACGCCCAGGCGCGCCACTGCCGCCGGGAAGCGTGTGCCGGTCTGCTCGAGCGCGGCTGCGCCAGGCAAGATCTCCTCGCGCATCTCTCCGGCGCCGGCCTCGGCGCGTTCGCGCAGGCGTCGCACCAGCTCCAACTGCTCCTCTGTAGGAAGGGCGTCGGCAAAGAAGAGTCTCAAGACGCCCTCGTCGCGGAACTGGAACGGCGCTTCGTGTCCTGAGCGCAACCATGCAAGCAGCGCGGTCTCGCCGGCCTCGGTGATCTCGTAGGAGGATCTGGCTCGTGCGCCGTGAGGGTCATCGCGCCTGCTCACCAGTCCCGCTCCCTCCAGCCGCGCCAGCTCAGGGTAGACCTGGGCGAGCGATGTGGGCCAGAAGAAGCGGGTCGAGATATCGGTGGCCTTCTTGATGGCATACCCCGACCTCGCGCCGAGGCGCAGCATCCCCAACATCAGGAAGGCCGGTGGTCTGAGCTTCACACCGCGCTCTAGCTCGCTGCGGCGGCTTTGAGCCTGAAGCCCTCAGGGCGGTCGTATGCCTCGCCCGGGACCCCGCCAAGCGCGAGCAGGCGCACGCCCTCCGGACCGGGGGTCAGCTTGCGTTTGGCGCCGGCCGAGATACGCACGATCTGCTCTGAGTCGAGCGGCACCTTCTCGCCGTCGATCACGAACTCGGCTGAGCCCCGCAGCGTGAGGAAGACCTCCTCCTGGCCGTCGTGATTGTGGTCGTGATCGGGGTAGTGCTCAGAGCCGGCTGGTATGTCGATGATCTGCATTCCGAAGGAGTCCACGCCGAGCTCGGCTCCCACCAGCTTGAATGCGCCATGGAAGATCGCCTCCATCTCATCGATGCGCTTGACCGTGTAGTTGTCCATCAAAGCTCCTCTCGGGATTTGAGCCATCTCCACGGGTGGCCTAGGCACAACATAGTCCACGAAGCGAAGCACGCGCGCCCGAGCCCGCGCGTAGGCGCCCGCACGCGCCCGCGCCCGCGTGGCCCTCCATTTTTCAAGACACAGCCCGGAGCGGTCCTTTCGACATGAGACCACGAAGAGCGGCAACGAGGGTTCTGTCACCCTGTAGCAATGAACACACTCCCGCCAGGCCCCTCTGAACCACCAGTGCTGCAGATGATGAAGTGGTTGGTGCGGCCCATCGCCTTCATGCAGTCCTGCAGGCGCCGCTTTGGCGATGACTTCAGCGTTCAGTTCCCGGGCTTTGAGCGGCCGATGGTCATGCTCTCAACGCCTGAGGCGATCAGGGCGCTGTACATGGCGCAGGAGCACACACTGCCGCCTGGGCGGACGATCAGCCTGCTTCCCATCATGGGGCCGAATTCGGTCTTGCTGCTGGAGGGTGGCGAGCATCTGGCACGGCGCAAGCTCATGCTGCCGCCCTTCCATGGTGAGCGGATGCGCTCCTATGAGTCGATCGTCGGGGAAGCTACCGAGCGCGAGCTTGACAGCTGGCCGGTGGGGCAGCCCTTCCCGATCCATCCACGCATGCAGGCGATCACGCTCGAGGTGATCCTCAAGGCCGTCTTCGGCGTCACCGACAAGACGCGCAGCGAGCTCCTCAGTGAGCGTCTGCCGATGCTCCTGGGCGAGACCTCCTCCCCAGCACTGCAATTCCGCTTCCTGCTCTTCAGCCGCCTGGGCGGATCAGATCCATTTGCGAAATTGGCCGAGATCTCCAAGGGCATCGACGAGCTGCTCTACGCCGAGATCGCCGAACGTCGCGAGGACCCAGCATCCGCAGAGCGCCAGGACATCCTCTCGTTACTCGTCTCAGCGCGCTTTGAGGACGGCAGCGCGATGAGCGACCAGGATCTGCGCGACCAGCTGATCACGCTGTTGCTGGCAGGCCATGAGACGACGGCAACCGCGCTCGCATGGACCTTCGACCTGCTGCTGCGCCATCCTCAGACGCTCGCGCGACTGGTAAACGAGATCGATGAGGGCGAGGATGCCTATCTGCGCGCGGTGGCCTCGGAGTCGCTGCGGCTGCGGCCGGTCGTGCCGCTGGCGGGCAGGCGTCTGGCCTCGGATCTGAACGCCGGTGGGCTCAACCTGCCTGCCGGTACCGATGTCACGCCGGCGATCTGGCTGACGCACACCAGGGAGGACCTATACCCCGAGCCGTTTGCGTTCCGGCCTGAGCGCTTCCTCGACAATCCGCCCAGTGGCTACGGGTGGATCCCATTCGGTGGTGGCATCAGACGCTGCCTGGGCGCGAGCTTCGCCGAATTCGAGATGCGCATCGTGCTCGAAACGATCCTGCGAAGCCATGTCCTGGAGGGGGTCAGCTCCCGGGCGGAGCACGTCACCCGCAGGAACGTCACCTTCTCGCCGCGCAACGGCACGCAGGTGCGCAGCCGCCCACGCGCACGCGATCAGAGAGCTGCGACAGCCGGCTTGAACGGGGACGCAGGTGCTCATCTGGCTGAGCCGGTGGGCGCCGTTTCCTAGACCTCACCGCCTCTCCCGCAACACCACCTGGGCACCACGGTTTGGCTGGTAGGTGACGAAGCGTCGGCGCGGACGCTCGGGCTTCATCGTTGGTGCCTCCAGCGTGCAGCGGGAAAAGACGTTACGCAGGATGACTTTCATCTCCAAGGTCGCAAACGCAGCGCCGATGCATCTACGCAGGCCGCCGCCGAATGGAACCCAGGTGTAAGTGTCGGGGGCGCCTTCCATGAAGCGCTCGGGCCGGAAGACCTCGGGCTCGGGATAGAGGTCGGGCCGTGTATGCGTTAGAAGCATTGAGCAGCCGATCAGGGCTCCGGGGGGCACCGTGTAGCCGGCCAGCTCCACAGGCGAAATCACCTGACGAACGGCCATCCCGACCACGGGACGTATCCGGAGGCCCTCCTTGATGAAGCAGTCGACGTACTCTTCATCGCTCTCGGTGACGGCGGTGCGCAGACGCTTGTGGACCTCGGGCGTGCGCAGGACCCGCTCGAACATCCAGGCCAGCCCGGAGGCGGTGGTCTCGTGACCGGCGAGGAGCAGGGTGATGAGCTGATCGCGCAGCTCCCAATCGCTCATGGCATCGCCGTTCTCATCGCGAGCTCCAAGCAGCATCGAGAGGATGTCCTCGTGCTCGGCCAGGTTCGGATCGGCTCGCTTGTTGGAGATCTCTTCGAAGAGCATCTGATCGACGCGCTCACGCAGCCGCACGAAGCGCTGCCAGGGACTCCGTGGACCCATGTCGCGTTGCAGGAACGGCCACAGCAAAGCGGGCGAGTTCAAAAGCTTTGGCAACAACCGTTCGAGCTCGGCGCCGCGGGAAGCATCCTCGATGCCGAGCACGGCCCGCAGAATCACGCGCAGAGTGATGGTCTGCATCGAGGTGTGAGCCGAGAAGGCCTGGCCGACAGGCCAGCGATCGACCTCGTCGGTCGCTATCTCATCGATCAGCTGGGCATAGACATTCATACGCTCACCGTGGAAGGGGGGGAGCATCAGCTTGCGCCTGTTCAGGTGCCGCTTGCCATCGAGCAGCAGCACGGACTCGGGCCCTGCGACTGGTTCCATCACGCTATTGCCCTCGCCTGCACGGAGCTGGTCGGGATCGCTTGTGAACACGTGCTTGATCTTGGCTGGGTCTCCCACCACTACCAGGACGCCGAAAGGCCAAGCCTTCAAGGTGAAGATGTCGCCGTACTTCCTGCGGCAGCGGTCGAGCAGATCGTGCTCGGCGAGCAGCCAGTGAGCGCCCAAGATGTGCCGCTGAGTTTTTGGTCCGGGAGGTGCCTTCGAGAGGTCCGCAGACACGGTGGGAAATATCCGCGGCTCCAAGTTCTCCCAGCGGGATTGACGAGGCTGAGAGGGTGGTGCGGGGGGCGCTTGCACTGTCATGGGGACTCCTTGGCTCGAAGGCTCATACCGTCGTCGATGAGGGAGAGGATCTGCCCGAAGAGGTCCTCGGGCACTGAGTCTGGCTCTGTGAGCTGCTGGATCGAAAGTCCGTCGACGAGCGCGATCACCGCAGTGGCGATGTGCTCGGCCGGAATGGCCAGCGGCAGGCCGGCGGCGTCGTGGCGCGCCTGCATCGAGCGAGCGAGCTCCTCGCGCAGTCGGGCATTGCGCGAGGCGTAGCGGGCGGCCACTTTGGGATCGCGCACCGCCAGCGCGGAGTACTCGTGGAAGAGCAGCACGACATCACGGGCGTCCTCCAGCACGGCTGACAGTTTGCGGCTCAGCTCTCCGCTGATGTCCCGGTCCACCGGCGCGGTGGCCGCGGCGGTGATCAGCGCGCGCAGATGCTCGTCCAGCTCGTCGAGCAGGGCGAAGAACAGATCCTCCTTGCTCGCAAAGTTCCAGTAGAGGGCGCCCTTGGAGAACCCGGCCTCGGTAGCGATCTCGTTGATCGATGCGCCGTGGTATCCGCGGCGAGCAAAGACGCGGGAGGCCGCGGCGAGCAGCTGCTCGCGGGAGCTGGGAAGCTCGGCGGACTGAGCTCGGGCAGCGGTGCTGCGGCGATCGATCCTCGTGGGCATCCCCCCTTTATACCGACCAGTTGGTATGTAGTCAAGCTAGCCATGCTTCGGGCAAGGCACTCTCGTGGACGCGCTCGAGTGCTCGCCATCCGCGAAGGTCAGGTGGGCGGCGAACGGGAAGCCGCCGTGGGGGCAGTGGGGCGGGAGCACGAGGCCCCGTGGGTGAAAGGCGATCCGTTTGCCGTTGACCTCTTCGTAGTAGGTGATGTCCTTGGGCCCGAGTGAGGTTTCCAGCTGTATCAGGGCGGCATCGGGCCCTTCGGGGACACTTGGCACAAGCGGGAGCTGGGCAGCCAGGTTCCCGCCGAACGGCGATGGCGCCGGCAGGACCGTCCCGGGAAAGGCAAGCTCGGCGATCACGGGATGTTCGCCGCTGGCGTAGAAGATCAATCCCAGGTGGCCTTCGTTGACGGCGCTGGCGATCAGTGTGATGCGGGCTTTCTCGAGCACCACGTCGTCGCTCAGCGGGACCTCCACGATCGCGCTGCCGTAGCCCATCAACGAGTCTGTGGGGCAGCCCGCCAGACCGTCTTCCTGCAGGCGCGCGACCGTGCAGCTTTCCAATCCCAGGCCGCTTGCACCGATGCCGAGTTCTGAGGGGTAGAGCAATTCCACCGCTGTGAGCGGCGAGGGCGCGACCGCGGGCGGATCGGCGACGTGGAAGCCGATCTGCAGCGTTGTTCTTTGCCCCAGGCGCTCGGGCGAGAACCCGGCCTTCAAGGTCACCCCCGGCGCCTGGCGGGCCTGCGCCGCACCGCTGCAGCAGAGCATGGCTGCACAGGCACAGAGCGAAAGACCGAGCGCTCGGGTTATGAGACCACGCACACCGGCTCACCCAGCCGGCTCAGTAGCTGAGCTTCCCTACCGTCTGCACCGTCAGCTGGTCGGTGCGGCGGTTCAGCACGCCATAGAGCTTGCCGGTCCCGTGGGCGTGGATGTAGCGGCCGCTTCCGTGACTGACCGAGAGCGAGCCGGCGAAGCTCGAGTATCTGCCGGATGAGTGCGGGATCGCGAGGCCCTGGCCGATGATCGAGCCGCCGCTCTTGGGTTCGATCGTAAACGAGGCTACGACGTTCGCTTCGATCACCATGCGCACCTTGGCCATGCCGGGAAGCGTGCCCGAGACGAGGCCTTCCTCGATCAGGACGGAGCCGGTCGATTTCAGCAGGTGCAGGTGGCCTGTATCGTCGACGGTGAGCCCTCGCGCGGCGTGTGCGCTTGGCCCCCGTAGGCCTGCGCCAGAGCCGACGAGCGCCGCGCCTGAGGTCGCCGAGGCGACGACGTAGGAGACGAGCAGCACGCAGCTTGCTAGCAGCGCGAGCGCTGCGTGGGACCACCTCGGTGTGGGCACCTGCTCCCTGGTCATCTGGACCCCTCTGTCCTCTCTATGTCCATCACCGCACGCGGCCCGTCTGCCATCAATCGACGCCCACCTCGTCCAGCATACAAATGGCACCTCCAGCATATCGGGTTGCAGCTCGCACAAACACTGCTCGCTTGAGGTATGGTTTCAGTCGGAGATGTTTGCCCGCCCGGGCGGTCCGGTGCGTGTGAGGGTCTTGCGGAAGGAGGGACGATGCTCCAAGACATGGCCAGGACAGAGACCGGCAGGACAGGTTCCAGAGGTTGGATGCGAGGGGCATCCACGCCCCTTCGGGGGGCGCTGCTGGGGCTGCTGCTCGAGCGTCCGGGACACGGTGGTGAGCTGGCCAACCGGCTCCTCAGCCGCTTGGGCGAGACCTGGCGGATTGACTCCAACGACGTCTATCGCCTGCTCGAGCAGCTCGAACGAGATGGGCTTGCGAGCTCTTGCGAGGAGCCCAGGCGCGGCAACCAGCGCCGCACGCGGCTGGTCTACCACCCGACCGAGCAGACGGCGGTGGCGCTGACCACGTGGATGGAGACGCTGCTGCCCAGGGAGCCGGTCCGGCTTGGCCTGCAGGCCAAGCTCGCCGTCGCGCGCGAGGAGGACCTGCCCCGGCTGCTCATCGCGCTGCGTGAGTACGAGCGGGAATGCCTGCAGCTCGCGCAGGCGGTCTTTCCCACCGAGGCTCAGGTGCGCTCCTGGGCGGCGCTGATCATGGACTGCACGCGTGACTCGATCTACGGTCTGCTGCAAGCCGAGATCGACTGGGCCGGCCGCACCCGGCGGCGCATCGAAGAGCACGCACCCGACGGCCGCTAGCCGCTGGCTCTCGCGATGATGCCGCTGCTCTCGTTCACGAACGTCAGCAAGCGCCACCCGGACGGAGCCCGGGAGCTCGTCGTCCTCGACGGGGTCTCCTTCGATCTCGAGGCGGGCGTCGCTGTCGGCCTCTATGGCGCGCGCCGCTCGGGCAAGACGACCTTGCTGCGCCTCGCGGCCATGATCGAGCCCCCCGACGCGGGTGAGATTCGGTTCGACGGCCGCGACGTAACGCGCCTCGCCGCGGGCGAGCGTGCGAAGCTGCTGCGCGGCCAGATCGCGCTGCTCAGCGCCGTCGGCTGGCTGCCGACTCCCGAAGAGACCGTGCTCGACCACGTGGCGATGTCGCTGGGCAGCTCGGGCCTGACGTTGCGCGAGGCCAAGCGCAGAGCATTGGGCGCGCTGGACGACGTCGAGCTGGGTGCCGCCTGTGCGGGTCAGAGCACCGCCTCGCTGTGCTCGGTGGAGCGGGCGCGCGTGATGCTTGCGCGAGCGCTGGCTCGCAGACCCAGGCTGCTCGTGGTCGATGAGCCCGCGCCGATGCCCAGCGTCGTCGACAGGCAGAGCTTCTGTGCGCTGCTGCGCTCGCTCACGCGCGAGCGCGACGTGGCATTGCTCGTCGCCTCGGAGGACATGAGCGCCCTGCAGGGGATGCAAGCGCTGATGTCGATCTCCGCCGGCGAGCTCTGCTGCAGCGAAGAGCGGGGCACGGTCGTGCAGCTTCCCCGCCGGCGCGCCGCCGGCACCGCGCGCTCCGGCGCGTGAGCGCGGCGCTGGAGCTGCACGAGGTTGCCAAGCGCTACCGCGGCGGCGGCGAGCCGGTACGGGCGGTCGACGGCGTCTCGCTGAGCATCGCCCCTGGCGAGCTCGTGGCGCTGTATGGGCCCAGCGGCTCGGGCAAGACGACGCTGTTGCTGATGATCTCCGGGCTGCTCGCGCCCGACAGCGGCAGCATCCTTTTCGGCGGGCGCGACATCGCCCGCTTCTCAGCGAGTGAAAGCGCCCGCTTCCGGCGCTCCGATGTCGGCTTCGTCTCTCAGGAATTCCACCTGATGCCCGGCGCCTCGGCGCTGGACAACGCGATGATCAAGCTGCCCGTGCTCGGCCTCTCGCTGCGCGAGGCGCGGGCGAAGACGCGCCCATGGCTGGAGCGCGTGGGCCTGGGCGAGCGTATGGAGCACCGCCCCGAGCAGCTCTCGATGGGCGAGCGCCAGCGCGTCACGATCGCCAGGGCGCTGGTGGGCGACCCTGGGCTACTGCTCGCCGACGAGCCCACCGGCAACCTCGACTCCACGCGCACGAAGGAGATCTTGGCGCTGCTGCGCGAGCTCTGCCAGGAGCGCACGATCCCGGGACTGCTCGTCACGCACGATCCCGAGGCGGTCTCCTTCGTTGACCGCGTCCTGACACTGCGCGATGGGCGCCTTGTCGATGAGGCCCCGGCGGGCGGGGAGGTCCGGCCGGGCGCCGCGGGCGGCGAGCGTACCGCCGGGACTCCGGATCCCGCGGTCGGCTCGGCGGCAGACGCGCGGTGAGGAACCTCCTGAACCCCAAGATCTTCGGCGTGCGCCTCAGCATGCTGCTCTTCCTCTACCGTCGGCGGCTGCGGGGCCATCCGATCCAGGAGCTGCTGGCGGGGAGCGGCGTCGCGATCGGAGTGGCGCTCGTCTTTGGCGTGCTGCTCGCCAACACGAGCCTGACGGGCTCCGCGCGCGAACTGGTCAGAGGGCTGGCGGGCTCGGCGCGCTATGAGCTGGTGGCACGCTCCTCGCAAGGCTTTTCGGAGCACCTGGCCGAAGCGGCGGGCGAACTGCCGGGCGTTCAGATCTCCTCGCCGCTGCTGCGCGAGAACGTGACGCTGATTGGCCCCAAGGGCGAAGAGGCCGTGCAGCTGATCGGCGCCACGCAGAGCCTCGAAGCGCTCGGCGGCTCGGCGACCCAGGATCTCGGGACGGTGGGGGTGCTGCGGACAGGCGGGGTGGGGTTGCCCTCAAGCGTTGCCCAGTCCCTGGGGCTGGGAGTCGGCGATGAGCTGCGCGTCGCCAGCAACGGCGCAATCCGCGAAGCGCCCGTGAGGGCGCTCCTCCAAAGCAAAGGCTTTGGATCGATCGCGGCCAGTCCTGTGGCCGTCGCGCTCTTATCGCAGGCCCAGGTGCTCGCGCAGGCGCCGGGCAGCGTGACGCAGGTCCTGATCAGGCCGCAGCCGGGGGCGGGCACGAAGGTGCAGGCGCAGCTGGCGAAGCTCGCCGCCTCCAAGCTGGAGGTCAGGCCTGCCGACGCCGAACTGGGGCTGCTCGATGAGGCGACCAAGCCCAACCGGCAGTCCACCTCGCTGTTCACCGTGATCGCGGTGATGATCGGCTTCCTGCTTGCGCTCTCGGCGATCCTGCTGACCGTGCCCGAGCGCAGGCGCTTCATCGCCGAGCTGCGCATGCAGGGCTATGACCCGAGGCAGGTGCTGCTGCTGCTCGGCTTCCAGGCGCTGATGCTGGGCTTGGTGGCTTCGATCGCGGGGATCGGAATCGGCGACCTGATCTCGAAGGCCTTCTTCCAGCGTGTGCCCGCCTTCCTGTCCGCCGCCTTCCCGCTGGGCACCCAGGAGGTGGTGCATCTGAGCACTGTCCTGCTGGCGCTCGTGGCGGGTGTGCTCGCCACGCTGCTGGCCTCGCTCGCGCCGCTTCTTGACCTGCGCCCCGGGCTGCCGGCAGACGCCGCCTTCAGGGAGGCGGGTGCCAGCAGCGAGGTGCTGGCACCCCGGACGATTCGCTCGCTGGCGCTGGCCGGCGCCGTCGCGATCGTCCTGGTCACCGTGCTCGCGCTGGCGGTGCCCAGCGCTACGGTCGTCGCGGGCGTGGTGCTGGCGGTCGCGATGCTGTGCCTCGTGCCTGGCGCCTTCGCCCTCTTTACCAGGGTGTTGCCCTGGGCAAGCGAGCGTGTTCGCTCCAGCGCCCTGGTGGTCGCGCTCGCGGAGCTGCGCGCCACCACCACGCGCTCGGTGGCGCTCGCGGGGATCGTCGCCTTGGCGGTCTATGGCGGCGTGGCGATCGGCGGTGCCCGCGATGACTTGCTTGGCGGCATCGGCGAAGCGACGAGCCAGTACTTCTCGACGGCGCAGCTGTGGGTGACCTCGGGCAAGGACGTCTTCAACACCAACGGCTTTGGCGCCAAGGGCCCCGTCGCCGCGGCGGCCCGCGCCAGAGGGGTCGCCTCCGTGCGCGTCTACCAGGGCGGGCTGCTCGATGTCGGCCAGCGGCGCATGTGGGTGCGCGCCAGGCCGCCCGGCGACAGCCTCATGTTCGAATCCAGCCAGCTGGTGCACGGCGATTACCGGCAGGCCTCGAAGCGCATCCGGGAAGGCGGTTGGGCCGCGATCTCCAGCGGCTTCGCCGAAGAACTGGGCGTGCACGTGGGCCAGGGCTTCTCGCTGCCGACGCCCTCCGGCCCCAGGCGCCTGGGTGTCGCTGCGATCGTGACCAACTCGGGCTGGCCGCCCGGCGCGATTACGATGAGCTCAGGCGACTACAGTCGCTGGTGGCGCACCCAGGCCGCGGCTGCCCTGGAGGTGAGCTTGAAGCCGGGCGTCAGTCCTCAGCAGGGCAGCCGCTACGTGCAGGCCGCGCTGGCAAGCTACCCCGGCCTGCAGGTCAGGACCGCTGCACAGCGAGCTGCCGAGAGCGGCTCCAGCGCCCGCCAGGGCCTGCGCACGCTGCAGGAGATCTCAACGCTCCTGTTGCTCGCCGCCGCGCTGGCGGTCGCCGCTGCGCTGGGCGCCACGATCTGGCAGCGCCGGGCCAGGCTGGCGGCGCTGAAGGTCCAGGGCTATGACCCCGGGCAGCTGTGGCGGGCGGTGCTCCTGGAGAGCGCTTTCACGATCATGGTGGGCGCACTGGTGGGCGCCGTTCTCGGCGTCTTTGGCCACGCGCTGGCGGGTCGCTTCCTCGAGCTCTCCACCGGCTTCCCTGCGCCTTTCTCGCTGGACCTGGGCCAGGTAGCGCTCACGCTTGGGCTGCTGGCCGCGATCGCCCTGGCCGTAATCGCCCTCCCAGGCGCCGCGGCGGCCAGGGTCTCACCGACGGCGATCTTTCAGGAGTGAGGCTCACAGAGCCTTCTCCATCATTAAGTACCTCAGTGTGAAGAACACCACTGTGAAGTACATGACTTTTGTCTTGTTTCATCGATATCCCAGGGCGAAGCTGGATCGCAGACACCCTGGATGCCAGACGAAACACCCAAAACGGAGAATCCAAGAACGGCGAGCGGCTGGATGCGGGCGCCCAGCGCCCCGCTGCGAGGGGCGCTGCTCGGACTGCTGCTCGAGCGCCCCGGTCACGGCGGCGAGCTCGCCAAGCGCCTTGAAGAGCGCTTGGGCGAGACCTGGAAGCTGAACCCCAACGACGTCTACCGGCTGCTCGAGCGCCTGGAAGGAGAGGGCCTCGCGCGCGCCGTCGAGCAGCCGCGTCCCGGCAGGGAGCAGCGTACCCGCATCGTCTACCACCCGACCGAGCGCACGTCTGACGCGCTGAGCGAGTGGATGGAGACGCTCTCCCCGCGCGAGTCGGTCAGGCTCGGCGTGCAGGCAAAGCTCGCGGTCGCGCGCGAAGAGGACGCGCCGCGAATGGTGCTCGTGTTGCACGAGTACGAGCGCGAATGCCTTGCTCTGGTCCAGGTGGTTGGCTCCGGCCTTGCCCATGACGCAGTGGCCGGGAGCGGCGTACTTCAAGCAGGCTCGTGGGCTGCGCTGTGCCTGGAATGCCGGCGCGACGCGGCCTGCGGGATGCTCAAGGCTGAGATCTCCTGGGCGCAGCGCACAGGCGAGCGCATCGAAGCGCACCAGGCCTTCGATTCTCTCAATTCCTAAGTACCTGACTTTCCTCTTGTTTTGCACCGCGAAATGCTCAGGATCGTAGTCGTGCGGAAAAGAGGGTTCCCGAGCCGATGAGACGCGCCTGTCGGCACGCCCTGCTTCTGCTCGCCGCCGTTGTTCCGGCGGTCGGACTCGCCGCGTGCGGTGGCGGAAGCAGCACAGCCTCCTCGACCGCGGCCACGAGTGCCGTGACTACCACTACTACTTCTTCTTCTTCTTCTCCTCCTCCTACTACTACTACTACTACGAGTAGCTCCACAGCCGCCGCCAAGCCTGCCGGCAAGGCTCTCCGGGACTCCTCGCCTTCCCCGGGCTCCGCGGCAAGCGGCTCGAGTGCTGGTGCCGCGAGCTTCGTCAAGCCCAACGCCGACAACAGCATCCCGGATTTCGGTGGCGAAGCCGGCGCCTCCGATCGCAGTCGCGCCGCCGCGGCGCTCGCGGTCTACCTGCACGCCCGCGCGCGCGGCGAATGGTCGCGGGCGTGCTCCTACTTGGCGGGTGGCACGCGGAGCCAGCTGGAAGGGCTCGCCGAGTCCCCCCAGGGGCAGCGCAAGGGTTGTGGGGTGGTTCTCGCGGTGGTCTCGCGCGGTCCTGCCGCGGCCCGCGCGGACCCACTCACCCGGGGCGGTGTTGTGGCACTGCGGGTCAAGGGCAAGAGCGCGTTCGTCCTGTTCGACGGTCCAAAAGCCAGCAAGTACGTGATGCCGATGCTCAGCGAAGCAGGCGCGTGGAAGGTCAGCCAGCTCGCGCCGCTGGCCTACCCACTCACGCCGGCTGGCGTAGTGCCGTAGGGGGCGTCCGGGAATGTCTCCCAGACCACTCTCTCGACTCTTCAGCAGCCGAATCTTAAGTATCGGACTTTCCTCTAGTCAGGGCGTTTGCGCTTGTTTATCTTGGTCTCAATTGAGGGAGCCTGGGTGCTGCGCGTGCCCGGGAAACGACGAGTTGGGGAGAGCGATGCCGGCGACTTGTGTGGGTGCTGGGTTTTGCGAGAGCGGTGGAGAGGAGTCTGGGATGAATAGGGACTGTGCTGTGACTGGCAAGCTTGCGCGGCTTTGCGCCACGATGCTTGGGCGTCCCCACCCTCTCCGGGCGGCGCTCGAGAAGGCCCGCAACAACGGTGCGCTCCCCTCCGCGCGCCGCGGGTTTGACGGGCGCCGCGGCCAGAACCTCTCCGGTCGCGGCGCCCAACTACTCCTCGAGGTCGCGTCGCTGGAGAGTGTCCGAGCTGAGATATGCATCACCACGATCGAGAAAGGCACATTGATGAATTACATCGAGCATTCCGCCGAGAAGCTGTCCGTAGCGGCCGGTTTCCGCGCGGTGCTCCGTGCCTGCGTGCGCCTTGCAGGGAGTGGTGCGCCTTGCGGTTGCGCCGGTGCGCCCTCGCCGGCGCGTCTCGCCCGTCGCCTCTTGATCGCCCTGATCTGCGCGATCCCAGCCGCTGCCCTTTGCTCGGCTGCGCCCGCGCTCGCCGCCACTGTCCCCACGGTTGAAACCGAAGCTATCCATGCCCTCGTCGGTGAAAACATTGTTGTCTACGGGAGGGTCAACGGCAACGGCGCCGACACCCATTATCACTTCGAATACGTAACCGGAGAACAGTTCAACAAGCAGGGCAGTGAAGGAGGCTTCGCCCGGGCTGCTTCCACACCGGAAAAGGACGCCGGCGAAGGTGGCCGCGTCTACGCGCAGCTCTCCGGCTTGCAGCCCGGCGCCTCCTACCACTTCCGGATCGCCGCCGAAAACTCCGCCGATCCCGGCGCTCCCCAGTACAGCGCCGACAGGACGCTTGCCGTCCCCGCCCCCGCCGAAAACTCCGCCGATCCCGGCGCTCCCCAGTACAACGCCGACAGGCCCCTTGCCGTCCGCGCCGCCGCCGAAGCACAGCCGTCCTGCCCCAATGAAGCGCTGCGCACAGGTCCTTCCGCGCATCTCCCGGACTGCCGTGCCTACGAGCAGGTTACTCCGTCCGAAAAGGGAGGCGCCACGAACGAATTCACCGTAGGAAGTCAGGGAGTTGCGAACTCTGCGATCGGCGAAGACGGCAACCACTACCTCCTCTGGAACATGTCCGCCAAGTGGGGATCGAACGTCAGCGCCAACGCGTCCGCTTACTCATTCTCCCGCACCCCCGCCGGTTGGCAGATGACCTCGCTATTCCCCCAGCCCGAAACCGGCATATTCAAGCTTGAATTCGGTGGCCCTGACCTAACCCCCGACCTCTCCCAGGTTCTCCTCAAGCGCTCGTGGGAGATTTCAGAGTTCTCCCGGTCGCCCGAAGAGGAATTGATCCTCGGCCCCCCCGGAGGCCCCTACGCCACCGTCGCCTCCACTCCCACAGAAAGCAGCGAAGGTACTCAGTGGGTCACCCAGTCCCGTGACGGCAGCGTCGCTGTCCTGCGAAGCGAAATTCGCGAACTGCTTCCGGGCCACCCCACACCTACCACCCAAGGCGCCGACTTCTACCAGTATGCCGACGGCCGGCTCAGCCAGCTCAACGTGGACTCCGAAGGCAACACGATCGGCACGTGCGGCGCTCAAATCCCCCTCTCTACCGTAGAAGGAACCGAGGGAACTGAGCCCACCCAACACGCCGTATCCGCGGACGGGCGGCGCTTCCTCTTCGAAGCCGACGCTGGCCCCGGCTGCTCTGAAAGCAGCCTCTACATGCGTGTTGGCGGCGCCAAGACCGTCGATATCGGCGCCTACCGTTTGCTTGGCTCGGACCCCGAAGACAGCAGGCTGATCCTGCAGCGGGGCAGCGAATACTTCGTCTACCACACCGAAACCGAAACTTTCGAACCCCTCCCCAAGCTCAACGGGCAAACAGAACCACCGCTGCGCGTCTCCGAAGACGCCAATGTCATCTACTTCGGGAAAGCCGGCGATGACTCCGAACGTCATTCCATCTACCGCTACGACATCGAAACCGAAAAGCTCAACTTCGTCGCCAACTTCGAGGACTCCAACGTCCCGCTCGGCGGCTTGTACACCAGCCCCGACGGGAGCGATTTCTACTGGTCGGCCAGGCACGTCGAAGGCGTCCCAGGAGGATTTGAAGAAGAACGCTTATCTTCAGGAGGCGCGGGAGGCGGCGGGATCCAGGTCTTTCGTTACGACAGCGCCGAAGAAGTCATCCAGTGCGTCGCCTGCGCCTCGACCTTTAATCCTAATCCGTACCCGGACTCCGTAACCCTGCTCGACTTTGCCAATGATGGGGAGGTCCAGATGATCGCCTCCGCTAATGGCGACTACGTCTTCTTCGACACCGTTGCAGCTCTTGTCCCCTCCGACGTCAACGGTGAAATCGAAGGGGACGGTTTCAACGCCTCCTCTGCCTCCTCTGATGTCTACGAGTGGCGGAGGAACGGCATCGACGGCTGCACCCACGTCCAGGGTTGCCTCGCCCTCATCTCAGAACGGCGTCGACGACGGCGAAAACCGGCTCATCGGCACCGACCCCTCCGGCACAGACGTCTTCTTCGCCACCCAATCACAGCTCGTCCCCCAGGACAAAGACAACGACGGCGACATCTACGACGCCCGCATCGACGGCGGCTTCCCGCCCCCGCCCCCGCGGCCCGTCGAATGCGAAGGCGACGCCTGCTCGACGCCCGCCGGCCTCCCCAACGACCCGACGCCCGCCAGCTCCACGTTCGCGGGCCCCGGCGACGTCACATCGCCGCCTATGGCGCTCGTGAAATCGAAAGGGTCCGGGAGCGGTAAGTGCTCGAAGGGCAAGGCACTCAGAGGAGGCAAATGCGTAAAGCTCAAACACAAGGGCAAGCGTAAGAGGAAGCCAACAGTGAAGAAAGCAAGCAGCCACCAGAAGGGGGGTAAGTAACCATGAGGCTCGATTCTCATCGCTCAGTGGCGCGCTGGATAAAGCGCCGCGCCAGCCATGTCGTCGCGGCGAGCGTCCTGCTGGCGCTCGCAGGGCCGGCCGGCGCCCTGGCCAATCCCAGCTCTCATCCCTTCGCGATCGAACCCGGCAGCTTCCACATCACCCCGTCCAGCACTCAGGCCGGCGCCCACGCGGACCTCGTGACCACCTTCAACTTCGAACACGAAGCAAACGCAGAAGAAAACACCTACAACGATGTCAGCACAACGATCGTCAACCTGCCGGTCGGCTTCGCCGGCAACAGCACCGCCGTTCCGACCTGCTCCGACGCCCAGCTTATCGCGTCGGGTCGGCTTAGCGGGGCGGAAGGTCAATGCCCTGCCGATACGCAGGTCGGCCAGATCAGCTTCGATCTGACGCTTTTTGCTCCCATCCCGGAGCTGTTCACGGTCCCGGTCTACAACATGCAGCCCAACACCGGCGTTGCCGCGACCCTCGGCTTCAAGGCGGTCGTATTGAGCCAGATCCTGCCGGTCAGCGTGCGTCCCCAAGACACCGGGATCACTGTCACCAGCCCCGACATCGAGGCGCTCGGTGAGATCCACAACATCACCTTCACCGTTTGGGGTCTCCCCGCGGACGCGAGCCACAACCCGCAGCGCGGCAGGCTGTGCGTCGCGCACTTCAATGGAGAAGAAGGGGAATTCTGCCCCAACGAAGGCGGCGAGGAAGTCAACATCCCGGTCGAGCCGTTCCTCTCCAACCCGACGAGCTGCGGGCCGTTGACCGCGACGATGGAAGCGGACTCCTGGGAGCACCTGGAAAGCTGGTCGCAGGCCAGCGCCGAAGTCGGGCCGATAACAGAATGCGAACGCGTGCCGTTCGCTCCCTCGATCGAAGTGCAGCCGACGACGCGCTCCGCGGAATCCCCCTCCGGGTTGAACGTCTCGCTGCTCGTCCCGCAGACCTATGAAGACCCCGACACGATCGCGGCCGCCAACTTGAAGGATTCCAAGGTGACGCTGCCCGCAGGCGTCACGATCAACCCGTCCGCCGGGTCCGGTCTGGGCTCGTGCACGCCGGCGCAGTACGAAGCGGAAACGGCCGAGTCGCTGCCCGGCGAAGGGTGCCCCCCGGAATCGAAGATCGGGTCGATCGAAATCGAAACGCCGATCCTCAACGAGAAGATCCTCGGCGCGGTCTATATCGCCAAGCCCTATGAGAACCCGTTCAACTCGCTGCTGGCGCTCTATATCGTCGCGAAGATCCCCGACCGCGGCGTCATCATCAAAGTTGCGGGCAAGCTCGAAGCAAACCCTGTCACGGGCCAGCTCACCACGACGTTCGAAAACGCCCCGCAGCAGCCGTTCAACAGATTCACGCTGAAGTTCCGCTCGGGGGCGACCGCGCCGCTGGTCAGCCCCCCTGCGTGCGGCAGCTATACGACGCAGGCAGCGCTTACACCATGGTCTGAGCCGCTGGAAGCGCAGCTCGTGAGCAGCTCGTTCGAAACGACCGAGGGTGTCCACGAAGGCGCGTGCCCCACCGGGGGTGTCCCGCCGTTTGCGCCGCAGGTCATCTCCGGCACGCAGAACAACGACGCCGGCTCCTACAGCCCGTTCTACCTGCGGATCATCCGCGAAGACGGCGAACAGGAGCTCACGAAATTCACGACCGTCCTGCCCCCCGGCCTGACAGGCAACCTCACGGGCATCCCGTACTGCCCGGAAGCCGACATCGAAGCGGCCCGCAGTGTGACCGGCACCGAAGAGATCGAACACCCCTCCTGTCCCGCAGCGAGCGAAATCGGACACACGATCGTCAGCGCCGGCGTCGGCACCGTCCTCGCGCAGACCCCGGGCAAGGTCTATCTGGCCGGCCCCTACCACGGCTCGGCCCTCTCGATCGTCTCAATCACCTCCGCGAAGGTCGGCCCGTTCGACCTCGGGACAGTGGTGATCCGCTTCGCGCTGCGGATCAACCCGACCACCGCGCAGGTCGAAGTGGACTCCAACGGGTCTGATCCGATCCCGCACATCATCGACGGGATCGTCGTGCACGTCCGCGAAGTCCGCGTCTACATGGACCGCGAAAAGTTCATCCTGAACCCCACCAGCTGCGACCCGATGTCGATCACGGACACGATCATCGGCGCGGGCGCGGACTTCACCAACCCCGCCGACGCCGATCCGGTGACGGTCAGCACGCCGTTCCAGGCCGCCGACTGTCAGAGCCTGGCGTTCAAACCTGGCTTCACGGTCTCGACGCAAGCCAAGACCTCCAGAGACGAAGGGGCGAGCCTCACCGCCAAGCTCACCTACCCCAGCGCGCCGTTGGGCACACAGTCCAACATCAAATCGGTCAAGGTCGAACTGCCGAAGCAGCTGCCCTCCCGCCTGTCGACGTTGCAGAAGGCGTGCACGGCCAAGGTCTTCGACGTCAACCCCGCGGCCTGCCCCGCGGCCTCGATGATCGGTCACGCGACCGCGGTCACGCCGATCCTGCCCGAACCGCTCACCGGTCCGGCGTACTTCGTCTCAAACGGCGGCGCGAAGTTCCCCGAACTGATCGTCGTGCTGCAAGGCTATGGCTTCACGATCGACCTGCACGGCGAAACGTTCATCTCCAAAGCGGGTATCACGAGCTCGACGTTCGCAACGGTTCCCGACGAGCCGATCGGCTCCTTCGAACTGACGCTGCCCGAGGGTCCCGACTCGGCGCTGGGCGCGACCGCCAACCTCTGCAAGTCAAAGCTCATCATGCCAACGTACTTCAGCGCCCAGAACGGTGCGACGCAGGATGAGAACACCAAGATCTCGGTCACCGGCTGCCCCAAGGCCAAGAAGGCGACCAAGAAGCACAAGAAGAAAAGCAAAGGCAAACAGAAAGGCAAAAGCAAAAAGAAGTAGCGAGCCTTTGAGTCTTGGGCGCCATCGCAGTTCGCATCTGGCGCGGTGGTGTTCAAGGGGATACTCGGCGCGCATCCCCTCCGCGCGTCGGGTACATCTCCGTTGGGCCGGGCGTTGCCCCCATACCTCTCCGGGTGGCGTTCGGTAGGCAGCAGCTGGTGTTTCCCGGCGCACGCGACCTCTCATGACTGCGTGCGCCGGGGGTACCATTACGTCGCTGGACCCCGGTGATGGATCCGCCTTCACGGAAACGGATCACGGCGGACGAGGGCGTGAGATGAATCGTGGGTGAACATCTCTACGCTAGGTTCGGAATTCGCTGGATCCCCGCCAGTGTGTCGAAGCCTCTGTCAAAGCTCACGATCTGTAGATCTGATGGCGGCGCATGAGCGCTGCGTGCAGTGCGTCGCGCGCGGAGAGTCCTTGGTGGGCGTGCACGAGGTCCTTGGCGGCGAAGACATCAGTCTCCTCCACGGCAAGCACCTCCTCGACGAGCCCGCGCAGCGCTTCGAAGGCGAGCTCGATTCGGTCATGGCGATCGGTGGAGGCGTAGCGGTGCAAGATCTCCTGGAAGACCTCGCTGCTGGTGACGAGCCAGCGCCGCTCGCCGGTCAGCCGTTCGAGGGTGCGCCTGGCGTCGAGCTTGTGAGGGTGCTCGCCGCCGATGAGATACATGGGGACGTTCGAGTCGACGAAGATCATCGTTCGCCCGCCTTTGGGCTCAGCTCTCGCCGGCCTGACCCATGCCCGCCTCGATCTCCGCCAGCCTGCTTCCCTCGATCTCCGCGAGCATCGTCTCGATGTCGCTTTCGTCCTGAGGGAAGCTGGTGCTCGCGGCGCTGCGGATCAAAGCGAGCTTGGAGTCGACGTCACCGTCCGATACCTCGCGCTGCGCTTGGCGCAGCGCTTGGCGCACCCACTCCGAGAGGGTCATGCCAGCGGCTTTGGCGGTGCCCTCATAGCGCTCGAGATCCTCATCTCTCATGACTACGTTGGAACGCGCATCGCCTAGGAGCACCTGCCTCGATGCAGCGCATGAGAGGATCTCATGGCCATGACAAAGCGCCTTGTGATTTCTGCCGGAGGCCAGGTCTCGGTGCCGGCTGCCGTGCGCAAGCGCTGGGGCACGCGGACGGTGCGCGGCGAAGACCGCGGAGAGGAGCTCGTCCTGCGCCCAGCGCCTGACGATCCGATCAGGGCCGTGCGCGGCATCTTCGCGCAGGAGATGAAATCCGGGCCGACGACCGACGAGCTACGTGCTGCCGTGCGCTAGGAGGACACCGAGCTCGAGCACTTGCAAGCCCGTCGTCGGTGATCGTCCTCGACGCTTACGCGCTGACGGCGCTCCTTGCGGGGGAGGCCGCGGCGGACGAGGTCGGAGAGCTAATCGCCACGGCACGCGCAGCCATGAGCACTCCCAACCTCGCCGAGGTGCGGCGGATCGTCTTGCTCCATCCATGGAATCGCGGTCGAGCGAACTCGTGCCGCTGTGGAGATGCTCGAGCAATCCATCGACCTGCAGCTGCGCGCTTCGGAGCGCCCGCATGCGCGGCGAGCCGCGGAGCTGCGGGTCAAGCACTATCACCGCACGCGCTGCCCGCTGTCGCTCGGCGACTGTCTGCTGCTCGCGATGACAGCCGACCAGGACCAGCTGGCCACGGCCGACCCCCACGTTCTCAACGTCGCGCGGGAGGAGCAGATCGAAGCGATCGCGCTCCCGGACTCTCGCGGCCGCCGCCATACGGCTCAGTAGGTCGCCGGCGCAGATCGAGCTGCGGAGATGCAGTGAGACGCTCTCGGCGCGCTTAAGCTCCTCTTCTTGACTTCACTCCTGCGCCCGGTTAAGGTGCGTTCAGGCGAGGATTGCCTCTGCATCCACTTGAGGTGGGGATGGTCGATGGGCATGCGCAGGTTGGGCGTGACAGCACCAGCCTCGGCGCGAGATTAGGCGCTCCCGCGTATCTTGACTTTGAAGTACTCGACTTTCCTCTAGTCCTCGCTTTCGCGTGCAGCAATGATGGCTGCCCAGTTGGGCTCGACCCCGGTCGGGCTCAGCGGAGGGCGTGAGGGCCATTCGGTCCTCGCCAAACCGGAGAGCCTGGGAGTGGGTATGAGGAGAGGAGCTGGGCGGATGAGAGGAGACATGTGGATGAGAGGTCTGCTGGATTGCCCTGGACGGGAGAGAGCTTCCGGCGTCTGTTCGAGCGCCGCCACACCCACCTCTCCTGTGGCGGCGTTCGAAGAGGCCCCGGTCCTGGACCCCTCCTTGGGCCGGTCTCACCAGGGCGCCGCGGCCACCACCGTTGGGCCGCGGCGCTCAGGCTTGATGGGGTTCCGCGCCCAAGGGAGTGGAGTGCCTTTGCGTCGCTACGGCCTCGCCATCCTGTCGGTCCTCGCTGCTTTGGTCGGCGCTTTGGCCTTCGCGTCCACCCCTGCCCTTGCGGCCGCTCCGGAAACCCCGGAAACCGGCAAAGCGAGCACAGTGACCGCGACCACGGCGACGCTCGAAGGAGGCGTGTTGAACCCGCACGCCAAAGGGGAAGCCGGCGAATACGAATACCGGTTCAGGGTCTCTGAAACGGAATGCGAAGGCGAACGCGCGACGCCTACCGAAATGGCGTTGGGGAACGAAAAAGAATTCCTGCTTCCGGTGGGCCTAACTGAACTTCAGCCGAACGCGAAGTACACGTTCTGCCTCGTCGAGCGCAACCAAACAGGGGAAACCACAGGCCTGCCCGAACACTTCACGACGCTCCCCGCCCCGCCCACGGTCGTCAGTGAGAGCGCCCCTACCCCTAAAACGACTGACGCGCGCCTGGAAGCGGTCGTCAACCCCAACAACGAGCCTACGGAAGAGTGCAAGTTCGAATACGGCAAAACGACCTCTTACGGCAGCGAACTGCCGTGCGACCCGGCGAGCCTGGCAGGCTACGGCGAACAGGGTGTCGCTGCGAACGTGACCGGTCTCATCGCGGATACGGCCTACGACTACCGGATCGTCGTGAAGAACGCGACGGGCAAGACCGAAGGGGCCGGGCACTTCACGACCGCCATTCACCCGGAAACCCCGGAAAAACTGGAAGCGAAACCGATAGGCGCCTTCACCGCGACCCTCCACGGTGTGCTGAACCCCAAAGCGCCTGGCAATCCCGGCACCTACGAATTCCTTTACAAGCGCTCCGCGACGGCATGCGAAGGCGAAGCGGCGTCTGGCGGGAGTGCCCTAGGCGACATGCAGGAAGAAGCCAGGTCCGAAGTGAGTGGGCTGCTGCCGCACACGACGTACACGTTCTGTCTGCGCGCCCATAACGAAGCGGGCGAAGAATCCGTGCTCAGCAGCCCGCCCGTGACGTTCACAACGCTCGTGGGCGCCCCACAGGTTGAAGAACAGTCGATCACTGATGTCGCGGCGACCAGCGCGACGTTCTTCGCGACGGTGAACCCCGAGGGCGCGACGACGACGTACACATTCGAATACGCGCCGGCGGGCGGCGCGTTCACGCCCGTCGCTGAACCTTCGGGGACGGGGAGCCTCCCCGAAGGCACCGCGGGTGTCCCGGAGAGCGTACACGTGGCTAGCGGGTTGGTTGCGGACACTGCGTATGAATTTCGCCTCGTGGCGAGCAACTCCGTGGAAACTGTGGACGGGAAACCGGTGTCCTTCACCACCCAGACCGCTGGCAGCGAGCTGAAGCTACCCGACGGCCGTCAGTGGGAACAGGTGTCACCGCCGAACACAGAGGGAGCGTACCTGTGGGGAATCAACGCATTCAACGGCGTGATCGAGGCATCCGAAAACGGCAAGGCGATTACGTATAACGCGGATAACCCGACCGAACTCGAAGCACCGTCCTCGAACTACAGGATTACTCAGGTGCTCTCGACGCGTACCGCGGGTGGGTGGTCGACGCAGGACATCAATACGCCCAACAACTATGAAAACGGCATCATACTCGAAGGCGGATACGAGTATAAGTTCTTCTCGACCAATTTGGCAGAGGCGGTCACCACGCCGGCGGGTACGTTCGTGCCGCTCGTCTCGCCCGGGGGCATCTCCGAAGAAGTTTCTCCGAAGGCGACGGAACGGGGAGTATATCTGCGCAGCAACCTCACCTGTCAGGCGACGCCCTCCACGTGTTACACGCCGCTCGTGACGCCCGCGAACACGCCACCCGGAACAAAAATCGGTGGCGCGGAAGGAGAAGCGCCGGATCTGGGTAGTGAAGTGCACTTTACCGGTGGCAATGCTGATCTCAGCGCCGTTGTTCTGGACTCCCCGGTTCCGCTCGTCGAAGGAGCCCCCACCGTCACTCAGGGGGAAGATTCAAATCCGCTCTATGAGTGGTCGGCGGGGAAGTTGCAGCTGGTGAGCGTGCTGCCCGCGAGCAAAGGCGAAACCCCAGAACCGGTGCTACGGGCGGAATTTGGCGGTGTAGGCGGTGGGTTCAAGGAAGCGCGAAACGCAATCTCGAGCGATGGTTCACGCATCGTGTGGACAGATGACCAAAATAGCAACTTGTATATGCGTGACACGGTGCGTGGCGAAACGGTGCAGATCGGTGGCTCCCGGGCGCAGTTCGTCAACGGAAACAGCGAAGATACCAAGGTGTTCTTCGTGGAAGGGGGAGAATTTGGCCAGGGGCGCACCGAACACGAGGATCTCTATGTGTTCGAAGTGACGAGCAGCGCGAGCGAACCGCTGGCGGGTAAGGTGACGCGCTTAACAGAAAACGCGGATGTGGCGGGCACGCTGCTCGGTGTGAGCGAAAACGGCTCATACGTCTATTTTGCATCGCCGGCGGTCCTCGCGGCCGGCGCGATAGCGTCGCCATCGGAAGGCGGCTGCGACAATCAATACGGAATTGAAGGCTCGTGCAATTTCTATGTGGATCACTACAACGGTGAAACAAAAGCATGGGAAGCCCCAACCTTCGTAACTGCTGTCTCGGGGTTTGACTATAAAGACTGGGCCGCCGAGAATCTGAAGGATCAGACGGCCCGGGTCTCGCCAAACGGTCTGTATCTGGCATTCATGTCAAATCGGTCCCTAACTGGTTACGACAACGAAAACGTGACCGGCACACCGGCCGAAAGGGGGAGGGGAGAAATGCGCGGAGATTACCTCGACGAGGAGGTATATCTCTACCACGCCGAAGTCTCGTCATCGGGGAAGGTCGAAAAGGGCAAGGTGGCATGTGCATCGTGTAACCCGACAGGTGCGCGGCCGGACGGCATTAAAAACGGCGAACTGGAACTCGTCGACGATGAACCTTGGCAGGACTATATTTGGCTTTCAGCCAATGTCCCGGGGCTGACGCCATACGGTAACTATAGGGCTCTCTATCAGTCGCGGTACCTGTCTGATAGCGGGCGGCTGTTCTTCAACAGCCACGAAGCGCTTGTGCCCCAGGACGTGAACGGCACTTGGGATGTGTATGAGTATGAGCCGGCGGGGATCGGGAGTTGCACGGCGTCGAGTGTGACGTTCAGCGGCCGGTCGGGCGGCTGCGTCGGTTTGATCTCCTCGGGTGAATCCCCTGAAGAATCGGCGTTTCTTGACGCGAGCGAAAACGGCGATGACGTCTTCTTTTTGTCGTCTGCGAAACTTGCGCCCACCGCTGTCACCAACGACTACGCTGTCTATGACGCGCATGTGTGCGGCGCTGAAGGTGTGGCGTGTCCGACCTCGGTTGAATACCCGCCGGCGTGTACCACGGAATCTTCGTGTCGCCCGGCGCCCACGCCACAGCCGGCGGCCTTTGGGACGCCTGCGAGCGCGACCTTCAACGGCGCGGGCAACATCACCCCGAAAACGTCCACGCCGCCTCCCGTAAAACCAAAGACCGCCGCCCAGCTCAGGGCCGCAATGCTCGCCAAAGCGCTGAAAGCCTGCAAGAAAGACAAGTCCAGGACCAAGCGCGCCAAGTGCGAGACACAAGCACATAGGCGGTTTGGCCCAGCGAAGGCAGCCAAGAAAGCGAGCACCGACCGGAGGGTGAGCCGATGAGGACCTTCAAAGCCCTCCAAAAGATCAGCCGCTGCGTATCGATGCCCGCCCGCTTGGTGGCCGTCGCGATCGCGGTGCTCGCAATCATGGGGGTCGGTGCTTCGGGGGCTGCTGCCGCCGAGCCTTGGTGGCATTTGACCTCTGGGTCGGCCCCGGCGAACCTCGCGCCTGGCGGTAAAGGTCAGATCGTGGTGACGGCTGTCAATCTCGGTAACGCGGACGCGAACGGCAATCGGTCGCTGGAAGACCCGGTTGGGAGCGGCCTGTTTGGTACGCCGGTGGTGATCACCGATACGCTTCCGGAAGGGCTGAAGGCGGTCGGGGCCAGTGCCGGCGTAGAGGAGGGTTACAACGGAGAAAGTGGAGTGCCCTGTTCGGTGCTTTCTATCCACGAAGCCGATTGCACCTTCGAAGAAGGGGCCGTGCCGCCCTATGAGCAGATCAGGATGGCTATCTCGGTCGAAGTGGAAACGACCGCGCAGTCATTCAGCGAAGTCAACCATGCCAGCGTATCGGGTGGTGGGGCACGGACCGTCTCGGTTGCGCGCCCGGTCACGATCAATGATGCGCCGACGCGGTTCGGTGTCGAAAACTATGAAATCGCTCCCGAAGAAGAAGGTGGCGCGTCCGATACGCAGGCAGGCTCGCACCCGTTCCAGCTCACCACGACACTCGAACTGAATCAGGCCACTGAACCGGATAAGCCGCCTGCCCTCGTGAAGGACCTACACTTTAAGCTCCCGCCGGGCATGGTCGGTAACCCGACGGTGTTCCCGGAGTGCCCGGAAGCAAAGTTCCTCCTGGAAATCGAAGACGAACCCGTAGATAGTTGTCCGAATGACACCGCGATGGGCGCCGCCACGGTGAGGGCAGACATATCTCTCGGTTATAGTCATTATGTGCTTGTGAAGACTGTGCCGGTGTTCAACATCACACCCCAGGTTGGCGAACCGGCGCGCTTCGGATTCTATGTCGAAAAGAACCCGGTGTACCTCAGTACGTCCATACGTACCGGTGGGGATTATGGCGTCACTGTGAGCATCATCAACACCACGCAAGCCATAACCTTCCTGATGAGCCGCGTGACGCTCTGGGGTGTTCCGGGCGCCGCCAGTCACAACAGCGCTCGCGGCTGGAGCTGCGTCGCCGACGAAGCACACCGGTTCACATACCCTCACTGCAGTCCCCTTGGCCAAGAATTTCCGCCCCCGTTCCTTACGCTGCCGACCTCGTGTGCCGCGCCGCTGGAATCGTCGGTCGAAGCGGATTCGTGGAGAGACAAGGGTGTGTTCGAATCTTACCCCCAGGACCCGATTGACCCGATGCCCGCGCTAGATGGTTGCAACCGGCTGCCGTTTGCCCCGACGATCAGTGTCGCGGGAGACGGGTCAGCGGCCAGCTCCCCGAGTGGGCTGGCGGTCAAAATCCACATCCCGCAGGAGGTGGACCTCGACTCCGAAGGCCTGTCGTCCTCTGATGTACGGGACACGACGGTGACGCTGCCCGCGGGGGTGCATATCAGCGCCTCGGCCGCCGATGGTCTGCAGCCGTGCACTGAAGCAGAGATGAGTCTCCACAGCGATACCGAAGCGACGTGTCCGGAAGCGTCGAAGATCGCGCTGGTCGAAATCAAGTCGCCGCTGCTGCCCAACCCATTGGTGGGAGAGGTCTATCTCGCGGCGCAGGAAGCCAACCCGTTCGGGTCGCTGATCGCGATGTATCTCGTCGCGAGGGACCCTGTATCAGGTGTGCTGATAAAGCTCGCGGGCGAAGTCAAACTGGATCCGGTGACGGGCCAACTCGTCGCGACGTTCCTGAACACTCCGCCGGACCCGCTTGAAAACCTGACGCTGCACTTTTTCGGCGGGGACCGCGCGCCGCTGGCAAGCCCCGCGGCCTGCGGGACCTACACTACGCAGGCGTCGATCACGCCATGGTCGGGCAACGTGCCCGCGGAACCCACGTCGAGCTTTCCGATCACTTCGGGACCGAACGGCTCGCCGTGCGAGAACCCGCTGCCGTTCGCCCCGGAACTGACCGCGGGCACCACGAGCATCCAGGCGGGCGGGTACTCGCCCTTCACGATGACGATGACCCGCCAAGACGGTAACCAGAACCTGCAGGCGATCGAACTGCACATGCCGCCCGGGCTCTCGGGGACGCTCTCGACCGTAAAGCTGTGTGGCGAAGCTCAGGCAGATGAAGGCACATGCGGCCCGGAAAGCCTGATCGGGGAAACGATCGTGAGCGTCGGCTTGGGCGGTGACCCGTTCAGCGTGACCGGCGGCAGGGTGTACGTCACAGGCCCCTACGATGGTGCGCCGTTCGGCCTGTCGATTGTGAACCCCGCGAAGGCAGGGCCCTTCGACCTCGAGAACACGGCGGCCAAAAAACCTGCGTGCGACTGCCTGGTCGTGAGGGCGAAGATCGAAGTGAACCCGATCACCGCGGCGCTGACGATCACCACCGACGATTCGGGGCCCTACAAGATCCCGACGATTCTCGAAGGGATCCCGCTGGATATCAAGCACGTGAACGTCACGATCAACCGGCCTAACTTCATATTCAATCCCACGAACTGCACAAAATTTGCAATCACCGGCACGCTTTTCAGCACCGAAGAAGCAGCCGAGCAGCTGTCAGTGCCATTCCAGGACACCAACTGTGCGGTGCTCTCCTTCCAGCCGCACGTGTACGCTTCAACTGCTGGCAAGACCTCGAGGTCGGAAGGCGCGAGCTTGCACGTGGAGCTGACCTACACCGCCGGGCCGTACGACACCAACATCGCTAAGTTCAAGATCGATCTTCCCCGCCAGTTGCCATCCAGGCTCTCCACTTTGCAGAAGGCCTGCACGGCGAAGGTGTTCGAAGCGAACCCCGCGTCGTGTCCGACGGCGTTGATGATCGGAGCGGCCCACGCCACGACGCCCCTGATACCTGTCCCCTTGGAAGGCCCGATGTACTTCGTCTCACACGGCGGCGCGAAGTTCCCTGAAGTGATCGTTGTGCTGCAGGGCTACGGCGTCACAATTGACCTGCACGGCGAAACGTTCATAAACCAAGCCGGGGTCACGAGCTCGACGTTCGCGACCGTGCCTGATGCGCCCGTAGGCACCTTCGAAGCGACCTTGCCCGAGGGCCCGGACTCGGCGCTCAGCGCGACCGCCAACCTGTGCAAGTCCAACCTAATCATGCCCACCGAAATCGTCGCCCAGAACGGCGCTGAACTACACCAGGAAACCAAGATCTCCGTGACCGGTTGTTCCAAGACAGCGACGACGAAGGTGAAGAAGCACAAGAAGAAAGGCAAAGGCAAGAAGAAAGGCAAAGGCAAGAAGGGCAAGAGGTGAGCGGGGCGGCGAGCCCCGGACTGCTGAGCCTCTGCTCGACCGCCACGACGCCTAAGGCAGAGAGCCGCGGGGCGCGAGCCACACGGATGCAAACTCCATCACCGCAGCGAGGGTGTCGTAGTCGCTGTCATAGTGGAGGACCGCCCCGCCGCTCTCCTGGGCGGTCGCGGCGAGGAGGTAGTCGACGATCGGGATGCGCTGGGCGCCGTCCGAGCGGTGGGCGAGCGTGCGCATTGCCTCCTGGGCTGCCCTCGCGATAGCCGCCGTGAGTGGCGCCGCTCGCACGACGGAGAGTCTTTCCGCCAGGATGTCGAAGTCCTTGCCGCCACGCGCGCTCAGGAGGATCTCCAGGCGCACGATCGGCGAGAGCCACACGCGATCGTCCCTCAGCGCTTGTGCCCACTGATCGCGAACAGCCGGATGGTGAGCGCGCGCCCATGCCGACGTGTCGACCAGCAGCGCCAGCTCGCCCCACGGTGGCCTGTCCCGCGCATGGCGGCTACGGGAGGGGCCAGGCATGCAGCTTGCCGTCGCGCAGCAGATCCCAGTCGATGCCGGCCGTCTCGGGTTTCATGAAGGTCTCCGCGAGCCGCTCCAGCAGTTCGCGGCGCTCCGCCTCGCCACGCTGGCTCTCGGTGAGGTGGCGGGCTCCGGCGAGCGCCAGCTCACGCACCTGTTGGGAGCGGGGGAGTCCGCTGGGCAGGTGCGGGGCAGCTGAGCGCAACGCCCGTGCGAGCTCAGGGTCCTCGGTCACCTGGATCCTGTGGTGGGATGAGGGCACCATCGAAGTGTACCACTAGGTGTGTGCCTGCGCCAATCGCTCCAGGCCCGTCCAGCAGAACTCGAGCACTCGCGCCACCAGCTCCCCCCGAGAGACATCGGGGTGCTCATACCACCAGACCGCCATCCCGTTCAGCGACATCTTGAGCATCTGAGCGAACAGCTCGAGTGCCTGCTCGCGGCGAGGGTCTCCGCTGAGGAACTCTGGGGCCGAGGCTTGAAGCAGGGCGGCGATGCCGCCGGTGGCACGCTCATGGATGCGCCTGTGGACATCCGCGATCCCGGGGTCGGTGGGCGCTTCGCGAAAGATCAGCCTCCATGCATAGGGGTTGGCTTCGACGAACTCGAAGAAGGCGTTGACCCCCGCCCGCATGAACGCCGCCGGGTCGGCCCCCACAGAGTCAGCCCCCGCAGGGTCTTCTCCCGCAGAGTCTTGTCCGGCAGGTGCGACTGCCCCTCCCACGTGCGCCAGCAGTGCATCGGTCTGTGCTTCGAGTAGCAGGCCATGCAGCTCCTGCTTTGAGGCGAAGTGGTCGTAGATGACGGCCGCTGTGACTCCCCCGGCACGGGCGATCTCGATCATCGATGCGTCCTGATACCCGCGCTGCGCAAAGACCTTCATCGCGCCCTCGAGGATCTGCTCGCGCCGCTGCTGCGCGGGGAGTCGCCGGGGCTTCTCAGGCTGCGTGGTCAGCGCCACTTGATTTCCAAATGGTGGCGGCCGAGCTTGGCTCCCGACATAGCTTGTGTCTCTATGCGCTGGCTGTCACCGCCGGAGCGTTCGCCTTGGCCCAGGCGATGATGCTCTTGCTGCCGTTGACGGTCTGGCCGTCGGGCAATTGCAGTACCGGGAGCTTCTCCTGGCCGCTCATCTCCTTGAGCTCGGGCCGCTTGCCTGTGGTGAACAGCCCGAAGGGGATGCCTTTGGCGAACACGACCTTCTCGAAATCGTGACCCGCGGCTCTCAGCTCGCGCTGGGCTCGCCTGCACGCGTGCGGCGCGGGACCTCCGTCGTCGATGTGGCAGACGTAAAGGGTTGGCTTATCTGGCATCTGTGCACCGCCTCTGCTGGAAGGATGATGCTCGCAGACTACTCTCCGCGTATGGCCTCGCTTGTGCACGTGGAACGTCAGGCGCTCGCAGAGCCACTTGGCCTGCTGATTCTGCACCACGGCCGAGGGGCCGACGAGCGCGACCTGCTTCCCCTCGCGGATGTGCTCGATCCAGGTCGAGCGCTCCACGTCGTCAGCGTTCGCGGGCCGCTGCGACTGCCAGGCTGGAACGGCTACCACTGGTATCAGGTGCCTCGCGTGGGCACTCCCGATCCCGAGAGCTTCCACAGCTCCTATCAGGCGCTTGGGAAACTGCACGAGGAGCTCTGGCTGCGCACCGGGCTAACGCCGCAACAGACGGTGCTCGCGGGTTTCTCGATGGGCGCGGTGATGAGCTACGCGCTTGGTCTGGGCGCCGGGCGCCCGGCGCTCGGCGGCGTGCTCGCCCTCTCGGGCTTCGTGCCCACCGTGGAGGGATGGAGCGCTGAGCTGGAGAGCCGTCAGGCGCTGCGCGCGTTCATCGCGCATGGACGCCACGACGGGGTCATCGACGTGAGCTTCGCCCATCGTGCCCGCGCGCTGCTGGAATCTGGCGGCCTGGATGTCGTCTACCAGGAGTCAAGCGTCGACCATCAGATCGACCGGGACATCTTGCCTTTCGCGATCGACTGGCTCGCCGCGACGTTGGGACTGGGCTAGGCTTGGACGAGCACTAGGGCGAAGCCGTCATAGCCCTTGGTGCCGACCGTCTGAATCGCGGTGGCGCTCACTCGTGGCTCGGCCGCGATCAGCTCGTTGAAGTGCCTAAGCGCCTGGATTCCGCCGTCGCCCAGTTGTGCGTCCTGGGCGTTGGGATCGAGGATCATGCCCCCTCTGACCAGGTTGTCGGCGACGATCAGGGTACCTGGACGCGAGAGCTTCAATGCCCACTCGAAATACCCGGGGTTGTTGCGCTTGTCGGCGTCCAGGAAGATCAGGTCGAATGGGCCCTGGCCCTGCGCCACGAGCTCGGGCAAGGTCTGGAGTGCCGCCCCGAGGCGCAACTCCACCACGTCGGCGAAGCCGGCGTTTGCGATATTCGCCAGGGCCACCTTGGCGTTCTCCGGGTTGCTCTCCAGGGTGACCAGACGCCCGCCCGGCGGCAGCGCTCGGGCGAGCCAGATGGTGCTGTAGGCGCCGAGCGTGCCCAGCTCGAGGATCCTCTGCGCTCCCTGGACTCTGGCAAGCAGTTCAAGCAACTTGCCCTGTGCGGGGGAGACGTTGCCCGTCGGCAGCCCAGCCTTGGCGCAGGCCCTCAGGACCTGGTCGAGCACCTCATCGGCCCCCAGCAGCAGCTCGGCGAAGTAGCGATCGACCGCGGCCCATTGCTCCTGTGGCTCCATGGCGCTCCTAGGCGGAGTGCAGCGTGGCGAGGATGATGACGGGACTGGTGGGATGGGCCGAGCCACCCAGCGGCTCGGCGGTCACCATCACCTGCTTGACGCCCGCCAGGCTACCGGGCACGCTCACCGATGCCTGGCCATCCCTGGTGGGGCTGAACAGCGCGTCGGTCGGCTCAGGGGCCGAGTCCTTGCGAGCGAGCCACACCTCATAGACCTTACCCAGTGCGGGTGCAGGCATGCCCGAGACGACCAGTTCGCCGCGCGATCCGATCTCGCGCAGCACCGCGTGTGCGCCCGGGGCGCTCGCGGCCACGACGGCGGTGCTCACGCGCATCGAGGGTGCCTGTGCGCCCGAGCCGAACAGCAGCGCTCCGAGCGCCAAGCTCCCAGCCACGGCGCCGGCTCCGAGCGCGAGCCGCGGCACGTAACGACGCCGGCGCGGAGCGGAGAGAACCGGACGATCGGCGCCACTACCAGCCGCGTGCAGGAGCTCCGCCTCGGCGTTGACGGTCCTCATCACGCGCTCTCGCAGCCGCGTTGAGGCGGAGACGGGCGGGACGGCACCAGCCAGCGAATCGACCACGGGCTGCAGCTCGGCGAGCAGCCCCCGACACGCCGCACACCCGCTCAGGTGCTCCTGGAAGCGCTCTGCATCGGCAGCATCCAATGCTGCAAGGACGTATGCGGCGGCGTTGCCGGATTGGGGGCAATCCTGCCGGCTGTCGCTGGGACTCATGCGAGAATCTCCTGCCCACAGAGTTGATCTCGCAGCTTCTGCAGCCCCAGGCGCATGCGTCCCTTCACGGTGCCGATCGGCATGTCTAGCATCGAGGCGATCTCGGTGTGGGTGAACCCTCCGAAGTAGGCGAGCTCGATCACCCTGATCTGCTCCTCCGGCAGCCGGCCCAGTGCCGCACGGATCTCATGAGCCTCGTCTCGGCGCTGCACCTCGACCTCGGTGCGCTCTGGCGCCTGGATGCGCTCCTCAATCCCCTCGTCGGGTGCGCGGTGACGGTCGTGAGGCCCGTGGCGGCGCAGCGCGTCAATCGCGCGGTTGTGGGTGATCCCCAGCATCCAGTTGCGAACGCTACCGAGGGTGCGGTCATAGCGTGCCCCACTGCGCCAGACCGAGAGCAGCGCCTCCTGCACCACGTCCTCGGCCAGCTGCCGGCGGCCGGTCATGCGATATGCGAGGGAGAAGGCGGCATCGGCGTGGCGCTCGAGGATGATCTCGAAGGCCGCCGCCTCGTTCTCGCGTACCAGTTCCATCAGCTCCTCGTCGGCGAGCTTGCGCAGCGTCGCGGGAGAGGGTGTGGTGCGACGCGAGGCGGTGCGGCGCCTGGGAATGCTCATCACCCATGTATACGGCATGCGGCCGCAAACAGATCAATTCGGCAGCGGCGGCACACAGATCAGTTCCGATCGTTGTGATCCAACCCGGCCAAAAGCCCGAACACAGGACCATGACCCCCAAAACCGATGTTCGTCGCTTGCTGCTGAGGAGCACGCTCGTGCTTGCGACGGGTGCCTCGGTGTTGGTGGCGCTCGCCTGCGCGAGTGGCTCATCGGCCAGCGCACCGTCCACGGCGAGCGTGAGCCTGCATGACATCGCATTTCATCCGGCGAAGGTGACAATCAGGGCGGGCGGCACCGTCACCTGGACCTGGCACGACGCGGACATCGACACGGAGCACAACGTCACGTCGAAGTCTGGCGGCCTGCGCTTCAAGAGCTCCACCACGCGCCTGACGGGCTCTTACACGGTGCGATTCAACAAGCCTGGGAAGTACCTGTATCAGTGCACGATTCACCCCGCGAGCATGCAGGGTGAGGTCATCGTCAAGTAAATGGAGGTATCGAACATGTCAAACATCACCGACGAACAAGCACCGCCCCAGCCAGCCGGAATCGTCGAGCAGCTGGTGCGTGACGATCTCGATCGCAAGCGCTTTCTGAAGATGGCGGGCAGCGCGGGTGCCGCGAGCTTTGGTGCCTTCGTGCTGGCGGCTTGTGGCAGCTCCAAATCGAGCGGCTCCAAATCGGCGTCGACCGCGGCGCTCAGCACGACCTCGACGAGCTCCAGCGCCGTAGCTGCCAATCCGTTCGGTGCCGACGACATAGGCATCCTCAACTACGCCCTGACGCTGGAGTACCTGGAGACCGAGTTCTACGAAAAGGTGGTCCAAGCGCGTCTATTCAGCGGCAAGGTGGGTGCGTTGATAGCTGATTTCGGCAGGCAGGAGAGCTCGCATGTGGCCGCGCTGACCGCTGCGATCGACGGCGCAGGCGGCAAACCGGCGGCGAAGCCGGCGGGCAAGTTCCCCATCACGAGCTCGAGCCAGGTTGCGATGCTCGCCTACACGGTCGAGAATCTCGGCGCCTCCGCCTATCTGGGTCAGGCGGCAAACATCCAGAGTAAGCAGGTGCTTGCCTCGGCTCTGGCCATTCACTCCGTCGAGGCACGGCATGCGGCGACGCTGGGCACGCTTGTGCACAGGTCAGTTACACCAGACGGGGCCTTCGCCAAGCCGGCAGACATTCCCACGGTCCTCGCGGCGGTCAAGCCGTTCCTGGCCTGAGCGTCACGACCATGAAAGGAGCCAACATGAGGAGCCAACATGATTGATCAGAAGCTGGTAAATCCGGAGCTGGCGGCATGCGAGGTTCATGGCATGACACGCGCCAGCTTCATCCTTCGCGGAGCGCTCGCGACGGGCGCGGTCTACGGGGCAGCCTCCGTCGGACCATTCGTCTCCCAGGCGCTTGCCCAGACAGGGGGTGGGGACGTGGGCATCCTGAACTTCGCGCTCACGCTCGAGTATCTCGAGAGCGACTTCTACACGGTCAAGGGCACCCAGGTCGGCTTGAGCGGCGCGGCGAAGTCCTATGCCACACAGTTCGGAGAGCAGGAGCAGGCTCACGTCGCCGCTCTGGAAGCCGCCATCAAAGAACTTGGTGGAAGTCCGATCAAGAAGCCGACGTTCGTCTTTCCCGTGAGGAACGAAAAGAGCTTCCTCGCGCTCGCGTCGGTGCTGGAGAACACCGGTGTCAGTGCCTATAACGGCGCGGCGCCGTCGATTGCGAGCAAGGCGGTCCTCGCGAGCGCGGGCTCGATCGTCCAGGTCGAGGCGCGGCATGCAGCCGCGATCAATCTCCTGATCGGCAAGAGCCCGACCCCGACCGAAGGCTTCGACAAGCCGCTGACCAAGTCACAGGTTCTTGCAGTGGCAGGCCCGTTGATCAAGTCCTAGCTGCCGCCGATCCAAAGCACCGCTGCCAATCCAAAGGAGAAAAGCAAATGATGGGTTTAGACAATCCGATTCACATCGCGTTTCTGTTGATGGTCATGCTGCTCGTGTTCGGTGGCAAGCGACTGCCCGAGATGGGCCGCTCGCTGGGGGAGGGTATGCGCGGCTTCAAGGAGTCGATCAGCGGAGAGATCCCCGCCCCCGCACCGGTGGCGCTTGTCGCTGAGCATGAGGATTCAGCGACACCTGCACCCAGCTGAGCCGCGCTGGGGACCGATGCGCCGAGTCGTGCTGGACGGCTCGGCGCGCAGGGTCTTCCGATGGCTCGGTGGTCGCGCTCCCTGGCGAGGAGCCCTATAATCCAGGCAGTCGCGCGGCCGCGCGACTTTGTTTTTGGGGTGTTCTGGTGGCAAGGGTCGTCGGTAATCGTGTTGGGTTGGTGGCTGCGTTCGCGGATGCCGCGCGCCGTTACTGGCTGACCGTCTTTCCGCAGGTGTGCCGCGAACGGCGCAGGCTGCAGGCATGCGCGGCCCAGATCCCCGATCCGGTGCTCCGCGAGCTTGCGTTTGCCGCCCAGGACAAGTGGTCGAACATCGAGGGAGCCGCGGCGTTTGCGGCGTTTGCGCCTCGGCGCCATCGCGTCGCCGTTGTGAGGGGACTCGCGGGCTTTCAAGGCGCCTACAACTATCTCGACATGCTTGGCGAGCGTCCGATGGAGGACCCCGCCCTCAATGGGCGCCAGCTTCACCAGGCGCTGCTGGTCGCGGTCGATCCAGACGCTCCGCACCTGGACTACTACGAGCACTATCCCCGCAGCGAGGACAACGGCTATCTGGCGGACATGATCGACGGCTGTCGGTCAGCGCTGCGCTCGCTGCCCTCCTATGGCGTCGTGGCTGCCTCGATGCTGAGGGGCGCTGAGCGGATCGTCGCCTTTCAGAGTTTCAACACCGGCGAGGTTCAAGGCGATCACGAAGCGCTTGAGCAGTGGGGGCTGCGGGCCACGCCTGCAGGCCTCGATCTGCGCTGGTGGGAGACCGCCGCGTCGGCCGGCTCATCGCTGGGGGTTCATGTGCTCATCGCCGCCGCCGCCGACTCCGTGCTGCACGGCGAGGACGTCGCGCGGATCGATGCTGCCTACTTCCCCTGGATCGGGGCGCTCCATTCGATGCTCGACAACGTTGTGGACGCTTCAGAGGATCACGAAACCGCCCAGCGCAGCCTCATCAGCTACTACACATCCACAGAGGAAGCCGCGACCCGCATGGGCGAGCTCACCGAGCAGTCGCTGGCAGCGACTCTGTTGCTGCCAAACGCCCGCCGGCACGAGCTGATCCTGGCGGCGATGGCCAGCTCGTATCTATCGACGCCGGAGGCCTCCGAGCCTGCTGCTCGCCCCGTCTCCCAAGCCGTCCTGGACGCGCTTGGAGATCTGGCGAAGCCGGCGATGTCGGTGTTCCGCGCACGCGCTTGGGCCAGCACGCGTCTGCGGCGACGCTAACGCGGCGAGGCTAACGCAGCGTGGCGCTGAGTTTGACCAGCACATAGCCCGGCAGCACGCTGGCGGTGATGTTGCCGACAGAAACTTCGGGCTTTTCGAACAGCGCAAGCGATTCGCCGCCTGATTCTGCGATCTCCGCCACGATCTTCCCCTTTACGCCATCGATGATCGCGGACTCCGAGCCGCCAACGAGGAAGCCTCCTTTGAGCTTGAGCTCGAACTTGCCCTGGGCGTTGGCAACAGGGGTCGCTTCAAAGCCTCCTGGTAGCGCACTCTTCAGCTGCGAGTCGGCGAAATTCATCTGGGCGGTGATCGCATTGCCGCGCTTGTAGACCTTGACGGCCGTGCCCGTTAGCGTGACGGTGGTGCCGGCCTCGGCCACTTTGAGGGTGAGGTTTTTCATGTACATGTCGAGGTCTTTGATCTTCTTGGTTTCCTCGAGCAGTTTGATGGCCTGGTTCTCCGTCACCGTGATCCGCTTGATCTTGACCGTCGCCGAGCCAGCTTTCCACGCAAGCTCGATCGCGGGGAAGGCATGGACGCTGACGCTTTCAACCACGCCATATTTGTCGACCTCCTTCCTGATTTCTTTGGCGGCGATCCCTGGGACGAAGATCTGCGCCAGCACCAGGATCGCCACGACCACTACGACGATGCCAATGAGGATTGAGGAAGCTCGGCCGCGGTGCATACGTCCAGGGTCCCCTAGGGAATACTCCTGATCACCGCGGCCGGCTGACTATTTCTTTTTCGGGCAGGGAATCGTGGTCGAGGCGGTCGTGTGCGAGTCATCCTCGAACCCGAACGAAGCGGAGACCGGGAAGCCTGCCTTTGGACAGTGCTCCGGTATCGAGATGCCACGCGGGTGGAAGTGCACGATTTTGCCGTGCACTGTCTTGGTGTATGTCAGTCCGTTGGGTCCGATGTCCGCTTCGACCTTGACGATCGAGACCGGCGGACCGCCGGGCACGCTCGGGATTATGGGGATGGTGGTCGCCAGCTGCGAGCCAAAGGGCCCTGAGGCAGGGAGCAGTTCACCGCTGAACACCAGCTGGGCATAGACCGGCTCCTGGCCATTGGCGTAGAAGAGCACGACGAGGTTGCCTTTTTTGGCGGGGCCCATAAACGCTTCGATCTGCGGAAGCTCTTTTGCCTCCCCCGTTCCAAACGGCACTTCGACGTACGCGGCTCCAGTGCCCAGGCGCGAGTTGTTAGGACAGGCGCTCGCGCCTTCTTTTTCGAGCGCTGCGGGCTGGCAGACGGCCAGCCCGAGCGTCGTGCGCGTGTAGTTCATACCGGCCGGCAGGTGCAGATCGACGGTCCTCAGCGGTGGTGGCGCCGTTCCTTCTGCGGACTTCAGTTCGAAGCTGAAGGCGATCGTGGTTGACGATCCGAGCTTGTCCGGCGTAAACGATGTGTTCAGGGTGGCAGTCTCTGTAGCTGCTTGGGCGACGGCCGGCATGCAGCAGCAGGCCAGCAGCGCAGCCGACAATAGAATGCGAATCCTGGACACAGTGGTAGATCCTTTCGAGGAGGCTGTTGACCGAAGCCGGCTAGGTGGTCAGTTTGCCGCTGACCTGGACGGTGACCGCGTGGTTGGAGCGCTCGATGACGCCGCTGAATTTCAGCGTGCCTTTCGCGCCTTTGTAGCTGCCTGAGCCTTCGGTGATCTTGAGTGAGCCGGAGAAGTTCGCCTTGCTGCCGTCGACGCCATAGCTGCCGCTGCCGGTGCCACCGAGGGAGCCGCCTTTGGGGCTGATGGAGACCCTAACCGAGACTTTGTTGGTCGAAACGACCGAGACATTGAGTTTTAGCGACGCTGAGATCGTGCCGTTCGCGCTGCCGTTTCCTTCGAGTTTGAGGCCTTTGGTGTTCTTGAGGCTGAGATGGCCCGTGTCGTTCAGATTGATCGATTTCGCCGAGGCGACACTGGGAAGCCCCAACGTCAAGAAACAAGCGCTTGCTGCCAAGAGCGAGACCGACGCACTCCTGCGAACGCCGCTGACGGCGAGGCTACGACTAGAAAAACTTCTCATGACCTTCCCTCCTCGGGCAAGCCCCGCGGCAGCCCCATCGAATGAACCCAACACGGACATGAACCCCTGAACTTGATAGGAGTTTCGGCTTGTGATCGATGCAAGCCGCACTGGCTCTGACCACCCCGCTCATCCACTCTTCACCATTACGGCGAGTACAGCTCACTTCCAATTCAAATTAAAATTCCGATCCCTCTCCCACGGCACACCTGCAAACACTGCCCGACCGACGCGCGAGGGCAGTACCCCACCCGGAGATCTTACTAGAGTCCAAGCAGAGGCTCCCCAACGCAGAGTGCCTCCACGATCCGCGCACCCTAGCAGCAGGATCTGTGCGGTGTCAAGCAGCGCCCAGGAGCGGCGGAGCAAGCGGCGGCAGCGCGATCAGACGGGCCGCCGGTGACCGCAACGAGTAGCGGACATCTGTGCCTTCACGCCAGACGGCGAGGGCGTTGTTGGTGCTCGGATCGAAGGCGACGCTCGCCTCGCTGCTCGATCCCGACGTGCTCGCCACCTGTTCGGGGGGGTCGAACGACGGGACACCCTCGATGTCGATCCCGTGGGCCGCGTAGATCTTCTGCGGGGCGGAGCCGAGGTGCGCGGGCCCGCCGCCCACGACGCTCCAGAGCGCCAGCACCTCGTTTGCCGGTCCGGGCACGAAGGCGCTCAGCAGGGCGTCCTCGCCAGGCTGGGAGATCGTCTGGGGCGGGCGCACACCGCGATCGCTGACGGTGGCCACCCGGACGGCGTAGCGGCCCTGCTGGGCACCGTCCCACGCGATCATGACGCTCTCGCCCGCGAGGCGTATGAGCTGCAGCGAGCCGGGCGAGGCGGGCACGCCGTAGGGGTCACGGAAGCGCTCGAGCAGCTGTGCCGAGCCGAAGCGCACGCCGGGCGCCGAGACATCGGCGTAGATGCTGGTGCTTCCGGCGCCCTGGTCGGCCCAAGCCACCATCCCACGGTAATCGTCGCTGTCGAGTGCGACGATCGCGCAGCTCGGGCCGGCGGGGCCCAGACGCTGGATCGGGCCAAGTCCGCCCCGCGCGATCACGGCTCTCGCAAAGATCGAGCCCGCCTGCTGCCACGCGATGATGGCGTCGCTGCGAAAATCGAGTGCCAGGGCGATCCTGCTCACCGGGCCACCGGGGGCGCTGAAGCTGACCGGAGCCGCAAAGCCGCGTTCATAGTGGCGCTGCATACGGATCTGCAGGCCGCCGTCGTTCTCAACCACCGTGGGCGAGGCGATCGCGACATCGCCCAACCAGGCGCTCGCCGCAGCGAGCGCAGATGCCGGCCCGCCCCACGGCGTCGACGTGGCGAATGGACCCGGCGCGGCGCCCTCGGTGAACGCGGCCGAGCCGCTCCCATGAGCGTTTCGCGCCTGGCTGCCGATCAGCACGATCCGTCCCGCGGGGGCGTTCGCGAGTGCCGTAACGGTCGCGAATGGGCTCCGGGCCGCTGGGCGTTCCTGGAGGGATTGCACTTGCCCCGGAGTGTCGCCCGCACCAATCGCCGAGATCGCGATGCCCGGCGCTCCATCGCAGCCCGATGGCGATGCGCTCCCATTCCAGACGATCGCGCCAGGGCCGCTCCTATGCTGGGGGCTGTCGCTGGGAAACAACACCAAGGGCGCCCCGCGGTTCGCACAGCCGCTCAGCGCGATGGGCACAGACCAGAGGTCGGCGGGGGCGGTGCTCTGCGAGCTTGCCGCGCTCTTAGCGCGCGTGCTCTGGGTGTGCGTGCTCTGGGCGTGCGTGCTCGGAGCCGCTGTCCAGAGGGGCGCCCAGGCAAGCATGCCCACGGCGATCGCGAAGCTGACACGACGCTTGACGATTGGCACGATGGATCATGGTTGCACCTGCGCCTGTTAGGAAGCATCGCCCAACCCAAACTAAGCCTTAATCGAGTTTGGGACCAAGCGAACACGCTCTGGCCTAAGTTGACTGTGTGCCGGAGCGCCCCGATCGCCAGATGGATCGCCGGACCTTCCTGAAGGAGGGTCTGCTGGCGAGCGCCGCGCTCACATCCGGCGGCGCGACGCTAGCGGAGCTCGCGCGGGCCGGCATCGATCCAAGCACTGCGGCGGCGAAGGCCGCGGCAAAGAAGCCCGCAGCGAAGCGACTCTCGCGCGCGCGCGGCCAGGCTCCAGGCACCCCTCCGAACATCCTCGTGATCCTCGTCGATCAGATGCGCACGACGCCACGCTGGCTCTCCCAGACGCCGATCGACTCCCGGATGCTGCCCAACGTCGCGGGCCTCGGAGAGGAAGGGGTCACCTTCGCAAGCCACTACACCGCCTCCAACGACTGCACGCCCGCCCGCTCGACCCTCCTCACGGGTCTCTACACGCACCAGACCGGCTGCATGATCACGGGCGGCAGCACGCTCAATCCCGAATTCCCCACCTGGGGGAGCATGCTGCGCGAACATGGCTATGGCACCTGGTGGTTCGGCAAGTGGCACCTCACCCACGGCGATAACAGGTGGACCAGCGGCCAGAGCCCGGACCCGCTGGAGGCATACGGATTCGCGGGAGGGACCTTCCCCTCTCCCAACGGCGCTCCCGGACAGGGTTGGCGAGTGGACCCGCACATCACCGAGCAATTCGAGCAGTGGTTCTCGGAAACCAGCGAAGACGAGCCCTGGTGTACGACGGTCTCGCTGGTCAATCCCCACGACATCGCCTGGTGGTATCTCTGGAGCGATCGCACTCTGCAGGAGAGCACCGCGCCCAAGGTCACCCGCGAGCTGCCCCCCAATTTCGAGACGCCCAATCTGCTCATCGAGCGCAAGAAGCCGCGTCTGCAGCGCTCGCTGCAGGAAACGAGCGCTATCTCGTTCGGGCCGGTCCCCTTCAATGGCCCTGACGTGAAGGAATCGTGGCTGCCGTTCCTCGATCTCTACTCCAAGCTCCAGACCGAGGTAGACACGCACGTGGGCAGCATCCTGCGGACGCTCTCGAGCAGGCGGCGCGTCGCGGATAACACCGTGATCGTATTCACCTCCGACCATGGCGAGTACGGCGCCTCGCATGGCCTGCGGGGAAAGGGGGCGGGCGCCTACGAGGAGGCGATCCGCGTGCCGTTGATCGTCAGTGATCGGCGCAAGAAGCTCACCAAGGGTCGCGGACAGGTACGCCAGCAGATCACCTCCAGCGTCGACGTCGCGCCGATGCTCCTGACGATCGCCACCGGCTCCAGTCACTGGCGCAAGGACTCGGCCTACGCCCACATCGCGAGCAGACTCGATCTGGCGCAGATCGTCGCCGACCCGGCGGCGGCGGGTCGCCAATACGCGTTGCACGCGACTGACGAGATCGTCACCGAGTTCGCGATCGTGCCCTACGCGGCCGGTGCCCCGCTGCATGTGACCGCACTGCTCACCCCACAGGGCAAGTTCGCGATCTATGCCAACTGGTCGGCCGAAGGAACCACGCCGCTGTCCATGGGCGAGGAGGCGGAGCTCTACGACTACGCCACGGCCTCCGGTCGCCTGGAGCTCCACAACAGCGCCGGCCAGAGCCACCTGGAGGACTCGTTTCGCAAGCTGATCGACCAGGCAACTCGCGAAGAGCTCCGTGGCGAACTGCCGGCCGGTCTGGTGCTGGCCCAGGTCGAAGGCTTCGCCGATTACTTCTCCAGTGCCAAGCGAGCCGCGAGGTCGGCCATCCGCAGGCGCAACGCCGAGCAGAAGCTCATACAGGTCATGTGATCAGCGAGTGATCTGGCTCTGGTCCGCGCTCCAGGCCAGCGCGGCTGGATTACTCGCCATCCACTCCCGCAAGAAGGACTCCGTATCGGCTGCGTCCAGAGGTTCAGCGAACAGGAAGCCCTGGCCGCTGTCGCACATCTCATCCCTCAGCAGCGAGAGCTGCTGGGCCTGCTCGATGCCCTCGGCAAGGGTCTCGATCGACATCGACTTGCCCAGCTGAACGAGCGTGCGGATGAGCGCCTCACCGTCCTTGCTCTGGGTGAGCCTGGTGATGAAGGAACGGTCGATCTTGAGGGCGTCGACGGGGAAGCGCTGCAGATAGGCCAGCGAGGAGTAGCCGGTGCCGAAGTCATCGATCGCGATGCGAACACCGAAGCGCTTGATTGCCGTCAGTCTGGCGGCGGTGTCCTCGGCATGGCTCATCAGCGTCGTCTCGGTGATCTCGATCGTCAGCGCCTCGGGGTCGAGCGCGCTGTTGGCCAGCGCCTCTTGGACATCGGTTATGAACGCGTCGGTGTCGAGTTGGCGGGCGGAGACGTTGACGGCGACGCCGATTGGATAGCCCGCCCTGCGCCATGATGCGCCGCGCTGACAGGCCTCCTCCAGCACCCACTTGCCCACCTGGGAGATCAGCCCCGTCTCCTCCAGGACCGGCACGAAGTCATCCGGCTGGACGATGCCGCGCGTGGGATGGCGCCAGCGGATCAACGCCTCCATGCCGGTGGGGGTCATGTCACGCAGGTCGAAGGTCGGCTGGTAGACGAGGAAGAACTCGTCGCTGTCGACGGCGACGCGCAGGTCCATCTCCAGTTCCATCTTGGTCTGGACGGCGTCCTGCATGCCCGACTCGAAAACCACATAGCGGCTCTTGCCCTCCCACTTTGCGCGGTACATGGCGATGTCGGCGTCGCGCAGGAGCTCCTCGGCGGAGGAGCGCTCGCCCACAGCGATGCCGATGCTCGCCGTCACGACCAGACCCGCTTGCTCGTCGCCTTTGAGGATGAAGGGCTGCTCCAGAGCATCCAGCAGTCGCTCGGCGATCAGCTCGGGGCCGGCGGCGAGGGAGACCTCCTCGGCGATGACGACGAACTCGTCGCCTCCCAGCCTGCCGAGTGCGTCGGTCTCGCGCACCACGCCTTCAAGGCGACTGGCGACAGCCTGCAGGAGCTCGTCTCCGGCGCCATGGCCGAGGGTGTCGTTGATCGTCTTGAAGTTGTCCAGGTCGACGAACAGCGCGGCGACGGGAGTCTGGCTGCGGCGCGAGCGCACGAGCATCTGCTCGATGCGGTCAAGGATCAATGTCCTGTTGGGAAGACCTGTGAGAGCGTCGTGGGTGGCCAGGAACGAGAGCTCTTCCTGGCGACGCGCGAGCTCCTCCTGAGCGCTCTGGCGCTCAGCCTCGAAGGACTCGCACATTCGCACGAGGGTCACGTCGAGGCTGCGCTGCAACATCTGCAGCGCACGCGCGAGCACCGTCGGTGCCAGCTCCAGCTCCTGTGAGATCTCTCTGGCAACGTCGTCTGCGGCATCGCGCCAGCGCAGACAGCGCTTGGTCACCTCGTTCAACGGCGCCGCACGCTGAGCGGCGAGCTGACCGAAGATCCGCGAGGACTCCTGGCCGACATCGCGCGCCACATCCGCGCCTTCGCCGGCCATCCAACGTGCCACGGCGATCGTGGAGACGGTTCCCACTCGGACAAAGCGATCTTCGATGTCGCTCTCGAGCACGTGGCTGGACTCGCCCGAGCGCTTGAGCATGCGCGCCACCACCTCATCGGTGCGGGCGTTGAGCTCTTCGCCGAGGCGACGCAACTCCGCGGAGGGCTTTACCTCGTCCTCCAATCGAGCGAGTGTGGCAGCGCAGTCAAGCTCATCCTTGGCTGGGTCATCACGGCGCCTTCCCTGGTCATTACTGGCCATCCAGCTACGAATCGGCATGTGCGAGCCCGCACTTGAGCTTCCATCGGCCGCGGTTGGACGCTTCCCGCCTGCCCGCCGCTCCTAGCTTTTAATGGTCCGCGACGTTCCGATCACTTCGCCGGCGCCATTGAGTGCCTGTGCTGCCACATAAGCCTCCGGTGCCGAGGTCTGCAACCTTGTCTCAAAGCCGCTGCGCGGGGCGCTCGCGACGGGGGCAAGCTGGGTGGGGGACGCTCCGCCGATCACTCGCCAGCTCGAGACCGTCGTGGAGCCGTTCCAGCTCGCATAGACGGTGACAGGGCTCTTGGTGCTGCTCCTGCTTGCCGCAACGGCGGGGGGGGTAGCGGGGCTGCCTGTCCATTCGAAACGGTACTCGCGATAGGACTCGTCATTGGGCGGCAGATGCGCATCGAAGAGCAGCTTGCCCGCGCTGCTGAATTCAGAGAACCATGGCGCTGCTCCCCAGCCCACGAAGATGTTGCCGTCGGCGAGGACCTGCATGTTTCCCTGGCTGCCGGCCAGCAGCGGCTGGGGATGCTCATATGAGGCCACGAGCCGCTCTGTGTGCGTCTGCTGGTTGATCGCGACAACGATCCCACGCGACTGTTCGTGGACCTTGGGGACCCCGCCGTTGTCAAAGACGCTGATGTCGCCGTCAGGTAGGACCGTCGCGTCGTGCTGATAGGCGGTCGCGGCGCCACCCTGGACCTGAATGCTGCTGTGCTTGCCGCCGATCTGGGTCATGACCTGCCCGGTGGCGGTGTTCAGTTCATACAGCGCCCACATGTTGCGAGCCGATATCAGCGTCTTGCCATTCTGCTGGACGTCGATCGAGTTCAGGTGGGCGTAGTCAAACGGCCATTCCGTGCTCGAGCCGACGGGAGAGGAGTATGAGCCGGAGAGGCTCAGGTGATCGAGGCTGTGCCACTCCTTTCTAACCAGGCCGGTCTTGAGGTCGATTTCCTGGTAGATGCTGTCGGTCACCGCCGCATCGCGCGGGCCGCCGATGGACGCGAGATCGCAGTGAATCGGGGCAAAGACCGTGAACAGCGCGGTGTCGTTGGGCATGATGTGAAATTCGTGCAGGTCGACCGCGTAGCCGTTGCCGGCCTTCACGCGCTTGACCACCTGATAGGCACTGTTGACGATCATCTCTTCTCCCTCACCGAAGCCCTGCGGTGGGATCTCGCCCTGCCACCAGGTGAGCACGGGTTTGCCTTCGTAGGACTCGACCTGGAGATTCGTCGCCTCGATGCCGTTGGGCAGCGGCTGAAACCAGATCAGGTTGCCCGCGTTGTCGAAGATCATGGGGCCGTCTTCGCCGGAGCCCGAGTATGGCGCGGCAAAGATGTAGCCCGGCGTCGCCTGGTGGGTATAGACGGTCGTTCTGACCATCGCCGGTTGCAGTTCGGGGCGCGATTGGAAGTGCTGGACGTCGGAGGCGGGACCGAGAGGTGGTGGCGCCCCGGGCGTATAGGAGATCGGGTCGGGGATCGCCACGGTGAAGCGATAGGCGAACGGCTTTGACCCCAGCATGCCTTCGACGGTGACACGCTCGCCGGGCTTGAATGGCTTGGCGGGCACGAAGCTGTCGCCATCTCCCTGCGAATAGGCCAGCAGCTGGCCTGGATGATTGCCCGTGCTCGAGCCGCGGGCCCGTACATCGCTCAGTTCGCCGCTGGGAACCCCCAGCAGGCTGATCTGTGTCTGCGGCGAGGCGTCATAGGAGTCGGGAAGCGGCGAGACCTCCACGCTGGTGCCAGGCAGCACGTCGCTGCGGTTGAGCGTCGAGGGCACGCAGCCCGTCGTGGCGGGTCCGCTGAAGGCGGCGTTCTCGGCGATGATCCGCTTGCTCCCCAGTGCGATCGTGGTGGCGCTGCAGAGCGCGATCAGGACACCGCCCCAGATCAGAGCTCGGCGCAATCTGCGGTTGGGATATCGGTGGGCGGGCCTTTTGCTGGGCATCTAGACCGAGCCAGGACCCGGTAACCAAATCCTAACTTGACGACAATCAGTTAGACATACCTCGAACATCGAGCGAATAGCGAAAGTTGCGGGTCGCCCAGAAGACAAGTCTCGGTCGCTCAGAAGACCGGGGTCTCGGTGTAGTCCCCGAAGACCTGCTGGAGCGACTGGATGATCTCACCCTCCGATGCCCTGGCCCTCGCGCACCTCAGCAGGGGCTCCATGAGGTTCTGACCCTCTCTCGAGGCCGCATCTCGCAGATCCGCCAATGCCCGCTCGACGCTCTCGCTCTCGCGTTGCGCGCGGGTCGCCTGCAGGCGAGCGATCTGCTTGGACTCCAGCGCTGGGTCGACGCGGAGCGTGGGGATCTGCTCTTCGCCTTCCTGTACAAAGCTGTTGACTCCCACCACGATCCGCTCGCCGGCGTCGATCTGCTGCTGGAGCGCAAATGCCGCGTCGGCGATCTCCCGCTGGGGGTAGTTGCGCTTGACCGCCTCCACCATGCCGCCGAGCTGGTCGATCTTCTCGAAGTACTCGTAGCAGCGCTGCTCCATCTGGTCGGTCAGCGCCTCGATGAAGTAGCTGCCGCCGAGCGGGTCGACGGTGTTGACGATCCCGGTCTCGTGGGCGATCACCTGCTGCGTGCGCAGCGCGACCCGCACCGCCTCCTCGGTGGGCAGCGCCAGCGCCTCGTCGTAGCTGTTGGTGTGCAGCGACTGGGCGCCGCCGAGCACCCCCGCCAACGCCTCGATGGCGGTGCGCACGATGTTGTTCAAGGGCTGCTGGGCCGTGAGGCTCACGCCTGCGGTCTGGGCGTGAAAGCGCATGAGCCACGAGCGGGGCTGCGTGGCGCCGAAGGTCTCGCGCAGCTCGCGTGCCCAGATGCGCCGGGCAGCCCGGTACTTGGCGATCTCCTCGAAGAAGTCGATCTGGGCATTGAAGAAGAACGACAGCCTGGGGGCGAACTCATCGACGTCGAGCCCCCGTTCCACGGCCTGGCTCACATAGGTCAGCCCGTCCTTGAGCGTGAATGCGAGCTCCTGCTGCGCGGTCGCCCCTGCCTCCCGAATGTGATAGCCCGAGATCGAGATCGGATGCCAGCGAGGCGCATGATGGGTGCACCACTCGATCATGTCCCCGCACAGCCGCATCGCGGGGTCGATCGGGAAGCACCACTCCTTCTGGGCGATGTACTCCTTGAGGATGTCCGCCTGGATCGTCCCTGAGAGATGCTCAGGCGAGACCGGATGTGCTGAGTCCTCTTCCGCGGCGACCACAAAGAACGCGAGCATGATCGCGGCGGGGGCGTTGATCGTCATCGACACGCTCACCTCGCCGAGGTCGATGCCTGAGAAGAGTGTGCGCATGTCCTCAACGGTGTCGATCGCCACGCCCTCGCGGCCGACCTCACCGAGCGAGCGGGCATGGTCTGAGTCATGGCCCATCAGCGATGGCATGTCGAAAGCCGTCGACAGGCCTGTCTGGCCGTGGTCGAGCAGGTAGTGGAAGCGCTCGTTGGTCTCCTCGCTGGTGCCGAAGCCGGCGAACTGGCGCATCGTCCACAGGCGACCCCGGTACATCGACTTGTAGACCCCCCTGGTGAAGGGGTACTCGCCGGGCGATCCGATCGGATCCTCGGGCCCGCCGATTCCGGCTGGCAGGTCGGCGGGGGTGTAGAGCTCGCGCAGGGGCTCGCCTGAGAGGGTTTGGAACTGCGACCCCTCAGAGCTGCCGCTCACCTGCGGGTGCGAGTTGGTTGTGACGCTGGGCGGCATTACAGGCCACTGATCTTAGGGCGCCGGCATGCCGCCATCGCCGGCTTACGGACTCAGGGCTCTTATAGAGTCGCTGAGAGCCTGGTAGACAGCAACGAGACGGCGGCCCAGCGGGCGGCCAGGGACAGATCAAATGGCGAGCGCCCTCGACTTCATCAAAAGCAGATCACTGAGCCACGCGCGCGCGTCACACGCACGCGCGTGCATCGCATTTTTGCTTGTCGCGTTCCTCGCGGGCTGTGGCTCTGGCTCCTCCACACCCACCGGGCGCTCGGCGTCCCATGTGGCGCCTGGCACCGTGAGCACCTCAGCGGGCACAGTGCGCCTGCCGACGCCCCTGCAGCACAGGACGAAGGCGACGCTGATCCTGGACTTCACCCCCAACGCCGTGCACGCCGGCATCTACAGGGCCATCGCGGAAGGCTGGTATGCGAAGGAGAACATCGCGCTGCAGGTCATCCAGCCCACGGTGACCTCGGACACGCTGGAGCTCATCGACTCGGGCAAGGCATCCTTCGGGCTCGCCGACGGCAGCGACGTCGCAACCGAGATCGCCAGTGGCGGCGACGCCGTGGCCGTGATGGCGATCGCCCAGCGACCGCTGGGCGGGCTCATCGCCAGGGCCTCCGAGCACCTCTCCTCGCCCGCCGGGCTGCAGGGCAAGAGGGTGGGGATCACCGGTGTGCCCTCCGATACCGCCGTGCTCGACACCGAGGTTCGACACGCGGGCGGCGATCCGGCGAAGGTGCACATCATCACGGTCGGCTTCGAGGGGGCGCAGGCTCTGCGAGCAGGCAAGATCGCGGCGTTTACGGGGTTCTGGCCGGCGGATGGGGTCGGCCTGCAGGTCAGCGGCGAGCCGATCACCTCTTTCAAGCTCGACGAAAACGGCGGCCCAGGCTATCCAGGACTGGTCATGTTCACCACGCGCCATATGACTGCTTCCAATCCAAAACTCATCAGCGACTTCGTTGCGGCGACTGTCAGAGGCTATGAACAGACCCTCAGAACACCCGAAAAGAGCCTAAAGGACCTGCTGCGCCTGAACCCTGAACTCACCGCCAAGCTCCAGCGCGCCTCGTTGCAGGCCTACCTGCCGCTGTTCTCCAGCCCTGGGGTGCCGCTGGGGACGCTCAGACCGGAGGCGATCGAATCGCTCTCGAGCTGGATGGTCAGCAACGGGCTCATCCATGCCCCGGTCCCGTTCAGCAGGTACGGGACCGATCGCTTCCTGCCGTCGGGCGCAGCGCGCTGAGGGTCGGCGCCATGGCGGCGGCGTTCCAGAGCTCAGCGCTGCGCAAGGAGCTGAGCCGCCTGGTCGGCGCCGAGCACGTGATCGCGCCGGTGGCGGCATCCTCGCCTTACAACAGCGACACGACAGGAGGGTGGCGTGGGCTGCATGGCCAGGCCGACGCGGTGGTCTGTCCCGGCAGCGCAGAGGAGGTCCGCAGCGTCGTGGAGCTCTGTTATCGGCACGATCTGCCAATCGTTCCCAGAGGTGGTGGCAGCGGCGTATCGGGTGGCGCCACGCCGATCGGGGGCGGAGTCGTCTGCTCGCTGGAGCGATTGACGAGGGTCATCGAGCTCGAGCCCTCGCTGTGGCGGATGCATGTGCAGGCGGGCATCAGCACAGCGCACGTGCACAGGCTCGCGCGTGAGAACGGGCTCTTCTTCGGTCCCGACCCTGGCGCTGCCGAGCAGTCGCAGATCGGCGGCAACGTCGCAACCAACGCGGGCGGTCCGCACGCCTTCAAGTACGGGCCCACAGGCAGCTGGGTGGGCGGCTTGCAGGTGGTGCTCGCGCCCGGCGAGTTGGTGCAGGTGGGCGGCGCTTTCAGAAGGGATGTGGCGGGCTATGACCTCAAGAGCTTGCTGGTGGGCTCGGAGGGCACCTTGGGGCTCGTGACGGCCGTCCAGCTCAGGCTGCTGCCGGCACCCGAGGAAGCTTTGGGGCTGGTCGCCTTCTATGCAGATCGAGCACAGGGCGCAACGGCGATCCTCGAAGCGCTCGGCTCGGGAGTCTTTCCTTCGGCTTTGGAGTTCCTCGACGGCGAGACGCTGAGCATCCTCTCCAGCACCTATCCCGGCGAGGTGCCTCCAGACGCCGGGTTCGCACTGATGCTCGAGGTCGACGGGACGCGCGAGGCGGCGAGGATCGCCAGGGACGAGCTTGCCGGCGTTCTCTCGGGTGGGGCGCTGGAGCTGCAACAGACGCCTGATCTCAAGGAGCTGTGGCATTGGCGCAACGGGGTCAGCGGCGCCGTCAGCGCCGTGGTTGGGGGCAAGGTGAGCGAGGACGTGATCGTCCCTGTCGAGCGCCTGGAGCAGACGCTCAGCAGGTTCGAGGAGATCGCGAGTCGCCATGGCCTGCGTTCCTGCGTGTGGGGTCACGGTGGCGATGGCAACTTGCATGCCACTGTGCTCATCGACCCTGGCTCCTCCAGCGATCTGCATGCGGCGCACGCCGTCTGCGAGGAGCTGTTTGGCCTGACGATCGAGATGGGAGGGTCGATCAGCGGCGAGCATGGCATCGGCTGGGTCAAGCGCGGTCAGCTTGCCAAGCAGTGGCCAGAGCGGGCCTTGTTACTGCACGAGCAGATCAAGTTAGCGCTCGATCCCAAGGGCCTTCTGAACCCTGGCAAGAAGCTCGCGCGAGAGCCATGAGGCTGTCGCTCCGCTCAGATCGCTACCCTGCGCGCTCGCTGGTCCTCTCTAGTCAACGTAAGAATCCCAAAGGAGCCGCTCCATGAACAAGACTCAGCTGGTCGAGGCGATCGCAAACGACAGTGGCCTCTCCAAGGCTGACTCCGCCCGGGCGCTCGAGTCGTTCGTGGGCACGGTGAACAAGAGCCTCAAGAAGGGCGATGAGATCGTGATCACCGGCTTTGGCAAGTTCTCGGTTGTCAAGCGCGCCGCTCGGCAGGGCGTAAACCCGCGTACGGGCGAGCGGGTCAAGATCAAGGCATCGAAGGCCCCTAAGTTCACGGCTGGCGCAGGCCTCAAGCAGTCGGTGAATCCCAAGAAGAAGTAGCGCTGGGGCAGGGCCGCCAGAGCTCGGGCTTGGTAGCGTCGTGGACTTCATGGCGCTGGTGAGCGAGCTGAAAGGACTTGCAAGCTTCGACTACACCGACCCTGAGCTGCGGGGGGTGCGCTTCCACGCTGCCATGAGCGAGCTGCGGGAGGGGCACTGGTTGGCGCAGGGACCCTTTGGGTACATGGTGCTCGACCACGAGGCGGGCGAGTTCTTCCTGAGGACACGGGCGGCGACCTTCCCTGGGATGAAGATCGCGGAGATCTTCGAGGTGCGTGAGGGGGCGTTGTATGAGGAGATGCGAAGGAACATCCTCCACATCAACGGCCCTGACCACACCAGGCTGCGCAGTCTCGTCAATCCGGCACTCTCGCCCCGTGCAGTGGAGCGCTACAGGCCGGCGATGGGGCGTCTCTTGGAGGGCCTCTTCCAGGCGGTAGTCGCCGAGGGTGAGGGATCCACGGTCAGGTGCGACTTCGTCCAGGCCTTTGCCAAGCCCTACCCCTCGCAGGTGATCGCCGAGTTCATGGGCGCACCGCTCCAGGATGCGCCAAGGCTCCATCACTGGTCCAATTGGATCCAGCGCCAGTTCGACGCTGCAAGCATGCTGGAGCAGCGCAGCGAGATCGAGCGGGCGGTGGTGGAGTTCTACGAGTACGCGGAGGAGCTGCTTCAAGCCAAGCGGGAAGCACCTGGCGAGGATCTGATCTCCACCCTGCTCGCGGCCGAAGAGCAGGGCGAGAAGCTCAGCGAGGAGGAGTGCCTGAACCTCGTGCTCAACGTCCTGATCGGCGGGGTGGATACGACCCAGAGCCAGCTGGCGCACGCGATCAGGCTCTTGGCCGAGCACCCAGAGCAATGGGGCGCTCTGGTGCAGGACCCGTCCCTGGCAGAGCGCGCGGTCGAGGAGGTCCTCCGGTTTGAGCCTGTGACGCCCTTCACGGCCAGGATCATCGAGGAGGAGCTCACCTTCAGGGACGTCACGTTCCCGGTGGGGACGATCGTGATGGTGTGTGCGTTCACGGGCAACCGGGAGTTGGAGCACGCCGACACCTTCGATCTCAGCGCTGAGGGCCTGGGAGGGCGAGTCCTCACGTTCGGTGCGGGCGTGCACTACTGCTTGGGAGCGAATCTTGCGAGAGCCGAGCTCAACGAGGCGCTTGTGTTTCTCGCCAGCCGATTTCCCAGGCTCGAGCTCGATGGCGAGCCTGTCTATGAGAGCATTCTGGGGATCTACGGGCTGGCGGAGTTGCCGGTCAGGCTTGGTCTGAGCAGCGCTTAGCCACAGTCGCCAGGTGGGCACAAGAATGGCCCGCCGCGGCTGCCAGATGCCCTTGGTCCAGCTTGCCGACCATCCGCTTGCCGAACATCTGTCGATTTATGGCGATTGGCACCGCTCGATGTCTAGTATCGCCAAGCTTTCGTAGCGACGGCTGGCATCGATCCAGACCCAAGAAATTGGGAGGGGGGCCAGACGAGGCGTGAGCGCGACATGACATGGAAGTCAAGCGGCGACTACGGGTCGCTGAAACGATCAATCGAGCCGGAAAGGATTCCCGATGATAAGCCAGTTGAGCGCCTGGAACACGCGTGAGCGGATCGCCAGAGCGCTAATCGCAACGATGTGCCTTGCAGTGTTTGCAAGCCTACCTGCCAGCGCCCAAGCAGGCCGTTACCACGTCTACTCTTGTCGTACTCCCTCTGGCGAAGTTGCTCCAACAGACGGGTGGGCAGGGTCGATTACTGGGGCGTATGACTATGATCTGAATACGTGCGCGAAGGCGGAGCGCTGGTTGCGGCATTGGGTGATCGTCGTTGGCACGCACGCAAACACTGACCTAGCGACCTGGACATTTAGTGCTCCTGTCGGAGAGACGATCGGGGAGCAACATTATGGCGTTGGCGATGACGCGGAGGCGGCGTCTGCGGATGCCAGCTACCTCTTTTCACTAGCCGGACCAACAACACTACGACAGCGCGGACTATTTTCGACCAATGTGCGCGTTTGAAGGCTGCTCGAGCGAGGTGATCAAGCAACGCCCTCTCATCGAGCAGTCAACCGTATACCATTCCTGCATCATCTACGGACTCGAATATCTATCTAATGCATCATGTGGAGGAGAATCAACGGCCATCCTGTGCCGACGGCAACGGGGACGAATGGCTTCGCTGCCGCCATCTATCTCTACGCTGCCGATCTAGTCCTAGAAGACACGACCAGGCCGGTTGTCGGCAACGTCGGTGGTGCGCTCGCCGAAAGTTCAACCGTAAGCGGGAAGAGCGATGTCGAGTTCGATGCATCTGACACGGGCCCTGGCGTGTATGAGGTGACGTTCACGGTCGATGGGACAGTTGTGCGTACGGAAGTGTTGAATACGAACTACGGCCGCTGCCAGGACGTGGGCCAGACCACGGATGGGCTCCCTGCGTTCCTTTATACGCAACCCTGTCCGCCCGAAGTGAGTGTCGATGTTCCCTTCGATACGACGAGTCTCAGCGATGGGGAACATCAGTTGGTTGTGAATGTGAGCGACGCCTCGGGCAACACTACGATCGTGTTGGACCGTAAAATTACAGTGGCCAATGCGACGACAGCCGATGGTCCAGGTACGCCTCCGGGATCGGGTTCTACGCCCCCTGGATCGGGCTCGTCACCCGGCTCCGAGATTTCCTCTGTGGCTTCATCGGCGTCGAGCGGGTCATCTCAGTCGGGTGCCAACGCATCGCCGGAGCTCGCCAACGGCACAAATGCGTCCACCGACGTAAACCTCATTGCGCGTTGGAGTGGCACATCCAGGGCGCATCTCACGAGTAACTATGGACATCCACGCTCGATTACGGGCCAGCTGACGACGTCTGCCGGCAAGCCGATTGCCGGTGCACTGATCAACGTAACCGCCACTCCGGCCTATGACGGCGCCAAGTCGATCACGCTCACAAGTCCTCACACCGGACCCCAAGGACGGTTTGTGGTGCGTCTGCCCGGCGGAACCTCGTCGCGTACCGTGCGGTTGGCATACCGAGCCAACCTCACGGACCCTGAGCCGGTCTCCACCCGCACACTGATGCTGAGCGTGCGAGCGGGGATAACACTCCAAATTGCTCCGCGGATAGCGAGCGCAGGGCGCACGATCCACTTCAAGGGCGTCTTGCGAGGAGCACCGATACCGCCAGGTGGGAAGCAGCTGGTGCTCGAGGCTCGCTCGCCGGGTAGCTCATGGATCCAGTTTCATGTGATCCGGACCGCCGCAAGTGGGAGCTTTCAAGCGTCGTATCGCTTCCGTCTGAGTGGTCCGGTTGAGTACCGCTTTCGGGTCGTATCCAACTACGAGGCCGACTTTCCATTTGGATCTGGAAGCTCAAATGTCGTGGGGGTCAACGAGCGCTGAGTCCCGAGTGCGAGGTCCCGGGGCATCGTGTCCCGGGACCCTCTCGCTGGGTAGGCGCTGGCCCTAGCCAAATCGATGCTGGCGTGTCGGGGATCTACTATCCCCAGCCATCGCACGCGAACGTCCCCCATCTTCCAGACCAGGCAAGGATCAGAGCTCTGGTCAGGCTCCGGCCGACGATACGAACCCCGACGTGTCTGCGGCCCTATCAGCTGGGGTGGCCGGGCCTAGGGCGGTCAAGGGTGGTGCCCTGCGAGTCGGCGGCTATCTGATCGGCGCCCCCGTGAGCGCCCTGTCGGCCGCGCTGATCTTCCGCCATCTTGGACGTATCGACAGTGGCCTGTATGTTGCGGCGGCCTCGCTTGTGGCAATTGTCGCGGTCTTCTCCGATCTCGGACTTACGGCGGTAGGGGTGCGGGAAATCTCAAGCCTGCCTGCGAGTGAGGGCTGGTCGTTGGCTCGGGACCTCCTCGGACTGAGGATCGCGCTCACAGTGATTGGTGTCCTAGTGGTGACCTTCATCGCCGCCATCGCCTACTCGACCAAACTCGCGGACGGGGTGGCACTTGCTGGGATTGGGCTGCTACTGCAGGTAACCCAGGATAATTTCGCGATCCCTCTAACGGTCGGATTGCGCTTTGGCTGGGTCGCAGGATTAGAACTGATCCGTCAGATACTGACGACGACATGCACGGTAGTTCTGGTGATCTTAGGAGCTCGAATAGTGCCCTTCCTAGGCGTCACGATTCCGGTAGGTGCCATCGTGCTCGCAATCACCGCACTGGCGGTACGAGGTGTACGAAATCTCTCGCCAACGTTCAGCTGGCGGCGCTGGCGCGCATTCACTCGCTCAATGCTCCCTTATGCGGTAGCGGTCGCGGCCGCAGGGCTTTATTTTCGGATGGCCGTGTTGCTTGTATCAGCGCTATCTAGCGGCGCACAGCTTGGCAACTTCGGGATCTCGTTCCGGATCATTGAAGCACTCACACTTGTGCCGGCACTGATGGCGAGCTCCGCCTTTCCGATCTTCGCTCGGGCCGCCAGCGAGGATCACGATCGCTTGGGCTACGCACTGGCGCGGGTGTTCGACGTGGCCCTGATTCTAGGCAGCTGGGTGGCGGTCTCAATCGCGGTGGGCGCACCTCTAGCAATTTCCGTCATCGGAGGCGCTAAATTCGCAGATGCCGCTCCAGTACTCGCATTCCAAGGGACTGCACTAGGTGCGATGTTTGTCGGCACAGTTTGGGCATATGGCCTGCTCAGCCTGGGCCTCTACAAGAGGATCTTGATCATCAACCTGTCGGCGCTCGCCCTGAATGGAGTAATTGTCACGCTACTTGTACTCTCGGACGGGGCCCAAGGAGCCGCTATCGGCACAGCAGTGACCGAGATAGTCTTGGCCGTAGTGCAGTGTGCGGCCGTCGTATATCGGCGTCCGCTACTACGTCCATCGTTCGACGTGATGGCGCGCATGCCGCTGGCGATCGGACTCGGGTTACTTCCACTGGTGTTCCCAGGGGTGCCAACCATCATTCGCCTTGCGATTTCGACCGTGGTCTTTGGCATCTGCGTGTGGGCCACTGGGGCTCTTCCACGAGAGGTGCTGGATGCGATTCCCAACGCAGCGAGCACAGTCAAAGGAGGCGTCAGTCATGATTGCAGTCGTACATCTCGTGTGGGGCCCACTAGGTCCTGGGCCATTGCGAGCATTCGTCGAGTCATACCGAAGGCATTCAGGAGGGATCGAGCATCAGCTGGTTATTCTGCTCAACGGCGTGGACGACAAGGACTCACCGGCGCTGACGGCCGAGTTAGAGGACGTTGACTGCCGTCTTATCAATCTTGAATCAACCATGCAGGACCTCGCTGCGTATGCCGCTGCGGCCGAGCTGCTTGAGCACGATCGCATATGCTTTCTGAACTCTTACAGCGTCATCCTCGCGCCAGACTGGTTGGGCAAGCTGGCACAGGCCCTTGATCATCCAAAGGTCGGGCTGGTGGGAGTGGCCGGCTCATGGGCGAGCATGCGGTCTTATGCGTTGCACTACATGGGCCTTCCAAGCCCGTATAGGCAAGTGTGGCGAGATCGTCCTGCGACCATAAGGGCTTTTCGTGAACTAGAGCTAGGGGCGCTCAGGGACCCCTGCCGCCAAAAGGGCTTATCAGTCGACTGCACACGACTAGGGCGCTCACTGACATGACAATCGGCTTCGCCTCATTTCCGGCGCCGCATATTCGGACGAACGCCTTTATGGCCGAGCGAGCGTTGCTGCAGCGAGTCTTGAGTGTCAGTCTACGACGCAAGGTACACGCCCACCGGCTCGAGAGCGGCAACCGAAGCATAACCCGACAAGTCGAGCGCACGGGTCTCATACCAGTGGTCGTGGATCGATTGGGACGACGGTATGAGGCTCACGACTGGCCCGACAGTGAGACATTCTGGCAGGGAGCTCAAGCGGGCCTGCTGGTAAGCGACAATCAGACTGATATCTATAAACAAGGCGACATTAGTCGGCGTAGACTCCTCTCCACCTACGCATGGGGTGACCGTGCATCACGGACGAGCTGACCAGCTAGTCGCTAAGGTCCTCCCTTCGATGCCACGTGTCACCGCTGCGGTTCTCAACTTCAATGGCCGAGCGTTGCTCGAAGTTGCTCTGCCCTCGTTAGCCGTGCAGACATACCGCGATTTTGAGATCGTTGTTGTGGACGATTGCTCTACGGACGACTCAATCGCTTATTTATGCAGCGAGTGGCCCGCGATCCGGATCGTTAGCGCAGGCCCGACTAACGTGGGGGTGACTGCTGCCCTGAATGTCGCTGTTGGCGCAAGCGAGGCGGAGTTTGTTGCGCTACTCAATAACGATCTCGAGTTGGACACACGCTGGCTGAGCGAGCTCGTTGCGGCGCTCGAGCGCCACCCCGACTGTGCGACGGCCGCCGGTAAGTTACTTAGCTATTATAAGCGTGACACAATCGACGGCGCCGGGGATATCTTCACGCGGTCGGCTTTAGCTTGGGGGCGAGGAGCGGGTCAGCTCGATCACGGCCAGTACGATCACGAGGAGGAGATCTTTGCGCCAACGGCAGGTGCCGGCTTGTATCGGATGGCGGCCCTAATGGATGTGGGACAGTTCGACGAATCATTCCATGCTTATTATGAGGACGTTGACTGGGGCATACGAGCGCAGCTCGCCGGTTACCGAAGTCTCTATGTGCCGACGGCGGTTGGCTATCACATGGGTAGCGCGACCACCCAGGGAGATCAAAATCGCTTGTATTACGAACTTCAGCGACGCAATGCGCTAGCGGTCATGATGAAGGTGCTACCCGTGCGGTTCCTAGTCCGCAATGCTCATCGTATTGCTTACAGCCAGCTTTTGGGTCTGGCTTACAGCGCCCGAGCCGGCATGTTGCGTTACCACGTGCGCGCCATTCTCGCCGCTGGTCGTGCAGCTCCAGGCTGGTTGGCAGCACGACAAGTTATCATGCGTGAGCGTCGGATTGAGCTTGGTGAGTTCAAAAGGTTTGTATCAGCGCGACGGCACTAGATGCGTGTGAGCTCACGCGGAAGACGACCAACCTTCTTCACTACCATCACTCTATGACCTCAGGATCATATGTATCTATAGATGATGCGGACGTCCAACAGACGCGATTAACCGTCGCCATCCCGAACTATAACGGCCGACTACTCTTGGGACGGATGCTTACGTCGCTTCAGGACCAGTCATTCCAGTCGTTTGCGATCGTCGTCGTCGACGATTGTTCCAGTGATGATTCGGTCGAGTATCTAAAGACACACTGGCCTCTTGTCAAAGTTACGCGGCTTGGCTCGAATCGGGGTGTCACCGTGGCTATGAATACATGCTTGTCCGTTGCCGACACCGAACTGGTGGCCTTATTTAATAACGACATGGAGCTTGAGCGCGACTGCCTATCGGAGTTGGTAGCCGAGCTTGATCAACATCCCGAGGTGGGCTCGGTGACTCCTAAGATGCGCAACTTTGAAGAGCGCCATGTATTGGATGGTGCAGGGGATCTGCTTAGCTGGCGAGGTGGTGGACGGCGTCGCGGCCACGGCATAGTGGATACTGGACAGTACGAGCTTTGCGAGGAGGTCTTTGGACCCTGTGGAGGTGCGGCGCTATATCGTCGGGCCGCTCTCGAACGGGTTGGTGAATTTGACGAGGATTTCGTTGCATATTACGAGGACGTAGATTGGGCTTTCCGTGCGCAGCTCCTAGGAGTCCGTTGTCGCTATGTTGCGACGGCGGTCCTCTATCATCATGGGAGTGCGACTTTAGGGCTAGGAATGACGGATCGCAACTGCTACCAGCTGTGGCGTAACCCTGTTTGGCTCATTGCGAAGTGCTACCCGACCTTGACACTGATCCGCCATGCTCCAGCTGTCCTGAGGGGGCAAGCTGGGAATCTCTTGGTCGCGGTGAGACATCGTAAGCTGCGTATTTGGTTGCGAGCGATGGGCAGTGCATACAGAGGTATGCCTACCGTGCTGCGAAAGCGGCGTCTTATACAGACGGGCCGAACCGTAAGCCTGTCGGAGCTCGAGGCTGCTGCTCGTGCAGGACGGCGCTAGGGGAGAGACGCCTGTGATTGGCGTAGTGCACTTGGTTTGGGCGCCGCTCGGGACAGAGGTTGTTGAGCGCTTTCTGTGCTCATACAAGGCCCACCCGGCTGGTGTTGAGCACGAGCTTATCGTGGTGCTAAATGGTGCAAGTAACGAGCAACCCGATGGCCTACTATTTCGTCGGCGGCTATTGACCAAGTTGGATGGGGTACCGCACCAATTGCTTGAGCTCGAGCACTCGGTACTAGACTTGCCCGCCTATGCACATGCAGCGAAGCTTTTGAAATACGAGCAGCTTTGCTTTCTGAACTCGCACAGTGTTGTTCTGGGTGATCATTGGTTGGGGAAGTTGTCGCGAGCGCTCGAGGTCCCGACGACTGGCATCGTGGGCGCCACCGCGAGCTGGGAGAGCCAAGCGGAGTGGATGCGTGGCAAAGCGCGATATTGGAGTTACCAACTTGCAGGACTACGCGCCGCTCGGCGAAGGTTTGCCCGGTTCCCTAATCCACATATTCGGAGTACTGCATTCATGCTTGATAGACAACGCCTCTTAGCGATGGGTTTAGAGCGTGTCACGGATAAGCGTGCGGCCTATCTTTTAGAGAGCGGCCCGTGCAGTATCACGCGTCAGGTTCAAGCGGAGGGATTGGGCGTAGCTGTCGTTGGACGTGATGGTATCGCCTACGACATCGGCGACTGGCCACGTAGCGCGACCTTTAGGGCGGGTGGCCAAGAGAATCTGCTGGTTGCAGACAATCGGACGCGTGATTGGGAGCGCGCCTCGCCGCGCTTGCGCCGGCGGCTGACCCGCGATGCATGGGGAGATACTTCGGATGTGAGATAAGCGATATTGGTGAGCGGCTGTGGGGGGCTCGCAGGCTGGGACTGGTGCTGTCTTGCTAACCACGTGAGGCGCGACGCAGCGCGAATGATCTATACAGTGAGATCGAGTGATCTATCGCTTGATGAGGGGGGGATGGATGCGGCGTTTGTCCGCGGGCTGCATGCCAACCTTGACGTCTTCCCCAGAATGCGTGCAAGTCGCGAGAGAGCAGCGAGTCAGCCAACACGACAACGGCCTCGGTCAGCACGGTCCGTGGGGCCGCCGCGCTTCGTAGTACCCCGTACCGGTGTAGGAGATAGCCGCGACTGAACCCCGCAAGCCGACGTTGGGCGGCAGAGCGGCGGCCGTAGGTACGTGAGCCTAGGTGAATCCCGATAGCTTCTGGCGCACCTGTAGTTGTCCACCCGGCTGTTCGCAGTCGAAGTGCGAGGTCAACCACCTCCATGTATGCAGTGATCGTTTCGTCAAGGCCTCCAACTTGTTCCCAGGCGGCACGTCGGTATGCCCCAGCGGTGCCCTCCGGGCCTGCAAGCACCGGACTGTCGGCGAGCGCACATGCGGGTGGTTGGCCCTGCAACCGAGCAAATCCAGCGAGTGTTGTGTCGACAGTCACACCAAAGCTATCGATTGCCAGTTCTCCCGGTGTTAGCATGAGCGCTGCCACGGAGCCGACCCACTCATCGGATTCCAACGGCGCCACCAGATGGGCTAGGGTGTCGGGCCGCAGCACTACATCGTTGTTGAGCAGCACGAGGTAGTCCCCGCGGCCAGCCATGACCCCCCGGTTGATTGCCCGTGTGTAGCCACCGTTGGACTGGAGTCGTACGACATGCACGTCTGGCCAGTCGTGGCATAAGGCCTCGTATGTTTCGTCGGGAGATCCATCGTCAACGACGATCGTCCGATGTTTGATGGTCTGGTGCGCGAGATGCTCTAGACAGGAGTTCGTGAGCTCGTAGCGGCCAAAGACGGGATGCACAACGTCGATGGAGGGGGTCACGAGGCTCAATGCTATTGGGCGCATTCGCTGAGTCGGGTCGACGACGTTAGCCTGTGTATGTTGATTGAACGGATTCGACACATCGGATTGAACCTGATCTTCCTCGTCCCAGGCGAGACCGGAGGCATGGAGGTTTACGCGCGAGAGCTGGTCCCAGCACTACTCGCGCTCGCTCCTGGCACGAGGTTCACAGCGTTCGTGAATCGCGAGCTCGCTGGCGCCAAGGACGGCTGGTGGAATGCGCTTTTGCCGACTGTCACAGTGCCAGTCAATGCCCGCAATCGGGTCCAGTGGGTGCTAGGCGAGCAGACCCTACTGCCAGTGCTTGCTGCTCGCAGTGGTGTCGATCTGATCCATAGCCTGGCGAGCACCGGGCCAGCGTGGGGGCCCTTCAAGCGTGTGGTAACGGTCCACGATCTCATCTACGCGCGTTTCCCAGACGCTCACGCAGGTATACGTGATCGCGGAATGCGTGTTGTTGTGCCGCTCGCTGTGCGTAGGTCACAGCGCGTCATCGCAGACTCGGAGAGCACCCGAAAAGACATCATGGAGTTGTTCGGGACCCCGAGCGAAAAGCTTGACCTCATACCTCTCGGGTTAGGGACTGTTCGCCGTGTTTCGCCGATCTCGGCATCCGAGACCCGTGCGCGCTTCAAACTAGGGGAGCGGGAGGTCGTCCTGAGCCTGTCCGCCAAGCGTCCGCATAAGAATCTGATGGCGCTGATCGGTGCGCTTGCTCAGATCCCCGCTGATCGACGTCCACTGCTCGTGCTCCCTGGATATCCCACGTGGCATGACTCTGAGCTGCGACAGAGAGCCCAAGCACTTGGGGTACACGATGACGTGCGACTCGAGGGCTGGCTGCATGACGAGGAGCTCGAGGGGCTCTGGGCTGTCGCTGCCCTCTTCGTCTATCCCTCTTTGTACGAGGGTTTCGGACTCCCGGTGCTGGAGGCCATGTCGCGCTCGGTGCCAGTCGCCTGCTCCAACACCTCTTCGTTGCCCGAGGTGGCAGGAGACGCCGCGCTCTTGTTCGATCCCAACGATGAGTCGGCAATCGCCTCTACGTTGGTCAGGCTGCTGGGCGACCACGACCTGGCTGAGCGCCTACGCGCACGCGGTCTGGAGCGCGTTCGTCAGTTCACGTGGGAGCGCACTGCTGGTCTAACGCTGGAGAGCTACGCCCGTGTCTTGGGGACCTCGGGTCTCGCGTAGCTCTCCAAGACGATCTGCAGCGAGGCCTCCAAGGAGAGACGTCCTGCGTTCCTTTTGAACCAGTCTGCTGTGCTGTGACGAAGCTCTGGGCCAGCCTCATGAACTCGAACGATTGCGGCGGCGATCTCATCGGGGTCTGCCCGCGCCACGATCAGCCCGTTGACGCCATCCTCGATCAGCTCGGTGGCGGCGTTGTCATCGTCGGCGATCACGATGCTTGGCGTGCCCCGAGCAGCTGCCTCAACGACGACCATTCCGTAGCCCTCCCGGCGTGACGGAAGCAGCATGCACAATGCCTCGCTCAGCGCAGCGTCGAGTTCATCCGCTGCCACAAAGCCCGGTGCGAAGATTGCGCTCCCACACCCGTGCGCATCGATTGCCTCAAGCACTGCCGCCCGCTCTGGTCCGTCGCCGTAGAACTGCCCTTGAAGAGAGGGGATGCGCTTGATCGCGGCTGCAACCCCAGCAACCCCCAGTGGCGTGCGCTTCTCCGGGATCATGCGCCCAGCGAAGACAACCACTGGCTTGGCGTCCAGTACGGGCCGATCCTCCAGGGAGCCTGCATACTCGCCTTCGAGCACCGTTACCTCTCCGCGTAGACCCTCGGCCCGAAGGCGCTGAGCGTATATACGCGAGAAACAGAATGCCCGCTGCGGAAGTCGTGTGCAGAGCAGCTGCACCGCATAACCGACCGCTCCTCCCGCACGACCGAGATACTCACGCCAGTATGCGCGGCTCCAGACCTCGTGCCAGTCGACCACGAGCGCGAAGCGGGCGATTGGCTGGACAATGCCCGCTGCCAGCAGCGAGAAGTACGGGAACGAGGCCATATGCACTACGTCGTACCGACGCCGCTGTTGGAGCAGATGCCAGAACACGCCCAGCCCGAACCTCAGGGGCGGAAGCACGCGACGCCTGCCTCCGGTGTAGAGCTCCATCTGGGGGCCCACTGGGACAACCTGAACCCTCGGATCGATCTGCGGACGCTCCTCAGGCTTCCATTGGCGCAACGTGAGGTAGGTGACCTCATGGCCTTCGGCAGCCAGGCGCTCGGCGAGGTTGCCATACCAGCGCTCGGCCCCTCCGACGGTGTGCGGATAGAGGCAGTCGTAGATCACGCAGATACGCATGGGTGGGGAGACTGCCAGACCCTGCGATACGATTCCCGCCGAAGCGCGCCACTTTCCGGCCTCCGGTGCGTTTAGGTTATGCGGCCATATGCCTACCGCGGCATTTTTAGGCCGGTTCTTGCGCCATGAGCACTGCTGAGCAGACAAGGCCCACTATCTCCGAAGGCGCCGAGGGCGCACGGTCATCGCTGCTCTCAGTCGTCATTCCCTGCCTAAACGAGGCCGAGAACATCGAGCATTGCGTCCGCACGGCCCGTGAGGTTCTGAAGCGCAACGGCATCGATGGCGAGGTGCTGGTCGTCGATAACGCGTCGGAAGACGACTCGGCGAAGCTCGCTGCTGATGCTGGAGCCCGCGTCGTCTATGAGCGCCGTCGAGGCTACGGAAGCGCCTACCTCGCTGGCTTCGCTGCGGCGACTGGGCGATACATCGTCATGGCAGACGCCGACCTCACCTACGACTTCAATGAGATCCCCCGGTTTGTCGCCGCCCTCGATGAAGGCGCCGAGCTGGTTATGGGCGACCGGATGGACAACATACATCCGGGTGCGATGCCTTGGCTGCATCGCTATGTCGGCAACCCGATTCTCACGGGCCTACTTAACCTCTTCTTCCGTACAGGCATCAAGGACGCCCACTGCGGAATGCGGGCTCTGCGTCGAGACGTCCTTCCCCGCTTGGACCTCAGGACGACCGGGATGGAGTTTGCTTCTGAGATGGTGATCCGCGCATCCAAGGAGCATCTTCGTATCGCAGAGTTCCCGATCGAGTACCACCCACGTGGTGGCGAGAGCAAGCTCTCGAGCTTTCGAGACGGCTGGCGCCATCTGCGCTTTCTGCTCGTCCACAGCCCGACCCACTTGTTCGTTGTCCCGGGCACCGCTCTTGCAGGCATGGGGACGCTCATAGTGGCGCTCGTCGCCGGAGGTCTGGAAATCTTTGGCCGGTCCTGGGGGATCCACGCATTGATTGGTGGTGCCCTGTTGATGATCGTCGGCACTCAGGTGCTCGCGTTGGGTCTCTGCGCCCATGCATATGGCACCTACTTCATGGGCGAGAAGGACGCATGGTTTGATCGTATGCGGACGCGTTTTCGCCTCGAGCATGGCCTTCTGTTGGGTGGTGTTTTCATGCTCGTAGGGCTTGTGACGGGCGGCGTCATAGTGGCGACCTGGATCTCGCATGGCTTCGGTTCGCTTGCCGACGAAAAGCTGGCGCTTATCGCTGCCTCGCTATTGATCGTCGGAATCCAGATCTTCTTCTCATCCTTCTTGCTTTCAATCCTTGGGCTTCGGCGCGGCTGAAGATAATGCAGAGTCCGCAGCTTAGGCTGCCGGCACCGCTCGCTACGTATCAGGAATCCGTAGCGAGCGTTCGAATGGTGTGGTGGTCGGCAGCTCTCGTCGGTGCAATTGTCGCTGGCCTAGTGGCTTGGCAGCTTGCAATCCCTCGGCCATATTTCACCGGTACAAATAGCGTCGGGACGTACAGCATCGTTGCGAACGTAGTGCCAGGGGAAAGCATGTGTATTCCCGACCTCAATCTGCCTGCAAATACAGGTGGAGTCAGGCTTGCCCTGTTTGCTGACCGTCCAGTAGTTCGTGCGGCTGTTTCGGTAAACGCCGGACACAAAACCGTTACCTCCCGTGCTAGCGCACCGGTTGGTCCGGGCAATCGAGCAAATCTAGATGTAACTATCCCAACTACGCCGTCGACTCCGCTGAGCGTCCCGGCGACGATCTGTCTGAAGCCTCTCGACGGACCGGTAGCTGTAGGAGGCACAGCTGGCCTACAATACGGTCAGCTGCCAGTAACTGTGGGACATTCACAGATTCCGAGTCGCGCCTCAGTCTGGTTCCTTCCGACCGATGGTCACGAAAGATCGCTGATTGACTCAGCCAGCGCGATCTTTTCGCGCGCAGCACTTTTTCGTCCCGGCATTCTCGGCCCATGGACATATCCGGTGATTCTGCTCGTACTTTTGCCGGGGATATGGCTGATGTCAGTGTGCTTGCTCGGTTGGGCTGCGAGCAAACGACCCTTTACTGTTGGTGGTCGTCGTCTGCACTTAGCCGCACTTATTGCGATGATCGCCTTTATAAATGCCGCATCCTGGGCACTGATCACCCCCGCGTTTAATGCACCGGATGAGCCAGACCATTTTGCATATGTTCAATATCTTGCTGAAACTGGGCACATGCCGTCGAAGATCCCAAGTGCACAGCCTGCAGATTCACTCGAAGAGACGTTAGCCCTCAATGCAGTTGATGCATATTCGGTCATAAGTAACTCAGAAGCGCGACCGCCTTGGCTTGTACGCAATGAGCGAGAATGGGAGCACCTACGAGGTGGTATAGCTCATCCGGGCGATAATGGAGGCGGCTACACGCCAGGGGCATCGGGGCATGAGGTTCCGTACTACGCTTTGGCGGCGGCGGGATACGAGCTGGTACGTTCACAGTCCATATTCTCTCAGCTAACGGTAATGCGGCTGGTGTCGGCGTTGCTCGCCGCGATTGTTGCTGCATGTGCATTTGGCGTTGTACGTGAGCTGTTGCCACGTTCGCGGGTCGCGGCGGTCAGTGCTGGTCTGCTGGTGGCGTTTCAACCCATGTTCGGTTTTATTGGCGGAGCTGTGAATAATGATAATGGGATCAATGCTGCTGCTGCGTTATCATTGTATTTGCTAATAAGAGCCCTTAGGAGGGGCCTAGATTGGCGGCTTGCACTTGCTCTCGGCATTGCACTAGCAATTACACCGCTGATGAAGGAGACGGGCTATGAGATCTACCCAGCGGTCGCTGTTGGATTGGTCGGCTTGCTGTGGCGTAGTCGGCATTCCCTGAGCGCGAGGTCGTGGCTGGCGTTGACAGTTGGGTTCGGCTTGATTGCGGGAGGATGGCTGATAGCCAAGCCAAGCCTATTGGATAGGTTTGGGGGATCCAGCGGACCCCCAGGGGGGGGTATTTCCGCATCTAGTTCAGTGAGCCTCGCGTTTCATATGCCCGGTAGATTCCTGGTCTACTTGTGGGAGCTATTTTTACCGCCGCTCTCATTTATGGGGCATCTTTTTCCTCCTGGATGGCCTTTTTATCAGGTCTATATAGAACGCGGATGGGCCTCGTTTGGATGGTATACATTTATCTTTCCCCGGTGGGTGTATGTAGCAATAGTGATCACCATGGGTGTCGTTGGTTTGCTCGCGTTACACGCAGCTTGGAAATATCGGGCGGCGGTGAAGAAGCTCGGCTGGGAGCTGGCAGTGGTCGCACTTTTCCCCGCCTGCGTCCTATTGGCTGTCGAGGCGGCATTCTTTGCGCCTAGTGGTGGGCGTACGGTTGTCGCTGAACAGGGGCGGTATATTTTTCCGGCGATAGCCGCTTTGGCTGCGATCGCGGTCGGTGGGACGTTTGGCCTCGGGCGCCGTTGGCATGTCGCCGGTGCGACTGCTTTAGTTGTAGCGATGATGGGTTTGAGTTACGCGTCCCAATTGCTCACGCTTGGGAGTTTTTTTACCTAGCCTCCAGTGCCCGCCGCAACCCCGCTTCCACCTCGTCGGTCGCATGATCCCAGGTATGCCCAGCAACGAACTCAATCCCTGCCTTTGAGCGCCGTGCCCACTCCCCCTGATCCTCGAGCAGCTCCTCCAGCTTGTCCGCGATCGCGCGCGGTTCCAGCGGGGCGAGGTCTAGCGCCCCGTCCTCTCCAAAGATCGACTCTGCGCTGACTCCGGAAAGCTCCACACAGGGCAAGCCGCAGGCGAGCATCTCCTTTGGCATCAGCGAGAAGTTGGTCAGCGAGAGACATAGCCCTACCGTGGCCTCTGAGTAGAGCAGGGCGAGCTGGTTGGGTGTGAGGACGCCCTGATGCTCATATGGGAAGGCGGCATGCAGGGGCTCAGCTGCGCCAAACAGGATGATGCGCACGTCCGGGCGTCGGCGATACAGCTCCGCTAAGGCCATCAACCCGATTGGGGTCGCCCGGCGGGGTGTGCTGTGGCGGGAGTAGTAGACGATCGTGTCGCGCCTGCGCTCGACGGGCTGCGGTGCGTAGATCTGGTGGTCGACACCCAGCTGGAAGGCGTCGGCGCTGGCGTTGTAGCGCTCGATCAGCAGATCCCGCAGCCAAGGGCTTGCGGCGATGCAGTGCATGCCGTGGCGATAGGTGTCCTCGGCGAGCACGTGCTCGGTCGAGGTGGGGAAGAACTCTGGCTCGTGGTCGTTGACCAGATAGGCGCGCGCGCGGCATTGGTCCAAGCGCAGCGTCGCATGGACGGTTTGCCAGCCGGTGGCGATCGCCACGTCGGCTCCTTGCCAGGCGCTGAAGTCCTTGTACACGGGCCCGCCAAATGGCGCGAAGTACTCACGTATTTCGTGGCGCAGCACAGCCGGCCACACCTCGCGGGCGTGCCCCTGAGGGTCGCTCAGCCAGACGCTGCACACATGGCCCCTGGCTTCTAAGCGCGAGAAGATCTGAAAGAGCGTGTTGTGGCCGCCGCTGCCCTTGCTGAATGGCGGGATGATGAGCGCCAGGCGCAGCCGCTCGCGCGTCGCCATCCCTGCTATCGGATCGAGCAGTGGAGCTGGCCCCTTTTGCCAGACCTCTGCGACCACGTCGTAGTCGTCGCGGTCGAGCGTCTTGGCTATGTGTTTCGCCGGCGGCAGCGAGACGGCGGCCTGAGTCTCTGTAGCACTGGCCGCAGGAGCAGAGCTGGACGCTTTGCTCCTCGAGCTCTCCTCCAGCGACATGCGCTTGCGCAGCACGGCGGGGACGTCCTCGGAGCGTGATCCCAGCGCCGAGAAGATGCGCCTGCCTCCGTGATGGATCACCGCTCTGGCGGTCCAGCTGGCCTTGGTGGGGCCGGACACTCCCTGCTCGGCCATCCAGCGGCGATCGGTGGCGACCGAGTTGCGCACGTAGCGCGCGGTCGCAATGGCTCCGAACTGCTCGACGTGGCCTGTGCTCAGGTGCAGCCCCCGATACTCGTCGAAGTAGCGGCGCATGAACTCGATTGCGCCGTAGTCGTGGGCGTGGAGCACGGCGGCGCCCGGGTGATAGACCTTGCTCCAGCCCGCCTCTAACAGGTCAACGCCGAAGGCCTGATCCTCCGAGTAGGCGAGCTCGCGCAGGCGGATCTCTGCCCAGCAGGTGCGTGAATAGCAGGCGTTGACATTGGAGAGGAATGTGGGGTCGCCCTGGCGCTGCACGACCGGTGTGCCGTTGGGCGAGAAGCTCGCGAAGAATTCTGTGAGCTCACGGGCGATCATTGGGCTCGTGTCGGGCCGCGGCAGGTGGGGGCCGTATGCCGCTCCCACTCTTACGTCGAGCGTGAATGCCTCTCTGTAGGCGCTCAGCCAGCCGGGACAGGGCGTTGCATCCTGGGTCAGGAAGCAGATCAGCTCCCCTGACGTGCGCTCGGCGCCAAGGTTTCGGGTACGTCCATGGCCGAACTGGGCAGGCTCGATCTCGATCAGCTCCACGCCGGCGGAGCGAGCGATCTGCAGTGAGCGATCGGTGGACCCTGAGTCGATCACCAGTGTCTCGTTCACCCCCTCCTGAGAGAGCGCGAAGAGCAGCTCCTCCAGGTAGCGCTCGCCGTCCTTGACGGGGATGACGACGGATACAGATGAGCGGCCCTCAGCCGACGGGGCGCTCACCGGCTGCCTTCGCTCACGGCAAGACGCGGCGCTTGGCCCGCCTGAACAGGCGCGTCACCGAGCGGAACGCTCGCAGGCCGGCGCGAAACTCAGAGGCTCCTGGCTTGCGCATCAGCGCGTTCAGGTCCAGGTGCCAGCGGTCGAGCCAGTAGGCGCGCTCTTGCCAGTGCGCCACGGAGGCGTTGGCCCGTGCCTGGACCTCCACCAGCTCGCTTTCCAGGGCAGACACCTGCGCGCGCAGGCGCTCCACCTCGGCCAGCAGCTCGTTGTCCACTCCGGTCGCGCTCATTTCAGATGTTCTCCGAGATCCGGGGCGCCTCGCGGTTGAAGAACCAGAGGCCGAGGGTGAACACGATCCCGATGATAGCCAGGGGTATGAGCAGGCGAACGGTGCCGCCGATGTAGAGTGCTGCGCTGCCCAGCTTCGGGTCGATGAAGGAATGTCCCATCTGCGTGAAGATCGCAGCGACGGGATTGCACATCGCGTAGCGGAGCACGCCTGCGTGCTTCGCTACCTCGGCGTAAGCGGTCCAGATGACAGGCGAGCCGTAGAAGAGCATCTGTGTGAAGACTTCCCAGATCGGCAGGATGTCGCGGAAGCGCACGTAGAGCACGGATAGGAGCATGCCTGTGCCGACGCCCAGGGTCGTCAGCAGCAGCACGAGCACTGGCATCTCCAGCCAGCTGACTCGAGGCTCGACACCGAAGCCGATGGCGAAGGCGAGCACGACGATGAAGTTCGTTGTGAGGTTGAAGAGCGCGGGCAGCGAGACGGAGAGCGGGATCACCAGACGCGGGAAGCGCATCTTGCGCAGCAGGCCCTCGCGGGCGAGCAGCGATTGCACCGAGTTGGACGTGGCTTCGACGAAGAAGTTCCACAGGATGATCGAGGTGAGCAGGTAAACCGGGTAGTGAGGGACGTTGCCGCCCAGTTTGAGCACCTTGGTCCAGAAGAAATAGAGCACCGCAAAGAGCATGAGCGGGCGCATGAGCGACCAAACGTAGCCGAGTACCGAGCCGAAGTAGCGCAGCTTGAAGTCGGTCGCTGCGAGCGTAACCGTCAAGTTGACGAAGCGCTGCAGGTCTTTCTCGATCGCCGAGGGCCCGTGGCCGGTGTCGGCGACATAGACGCCCTCGTTGAACGGCGTCCCGAACGCGTCCTGGGCGCTCATTGGGCGTCCTTGGGTTGCCTCACAGGCGATCCACCTCGAAGCCGTGCGGGAAGTTGGCGACGCCGCCGGTGAAGTGGCCGCCGTGGACGAGCAGGGTCGCCAGATCCTCGCGCAGGTCGATCGCGTTGTCTCCGCGCCCGTTCAGGGCGATCGATGGCGTGAGGCTGTAGCGGCTGGCGGTCAGCCAGTTCTCGAAGCGCATCCGCACGATCGTGTTCTCTCCTGGGTTGAAGCTTCCGGTTGGTCCGTGGTCGAGGTCGGTCGTGCTCGCAAACACGGTATGGCCGACATCGTTGCGCAGCGTGACCCCGAAGATCGGATCTAAGAGCGCCTCGTTGAAATGGACCTCCATGCAGGCACAGCAGGGATCGCCGTGGCCGATCGCCACGATGCGTTTGCCCTCGGGATCCTCGAACCAGGCGTCGACGATCTCCGCCTCGCGCTTGCCTGGGCGCTGTCCTGGGAGCGCATCAGCATCGGTCTCCTTGGGCTCTTGCACCTGGTGCACGGCCCGGCCGAAGTTCAGCTCGTTGTAGCGCCGCGCGATCAGGGCAGGCTCGCCGATCTCGATCATGTGGCCCTTGTCCAGCAGCATCGCCCGGTCGCAGAAGCGCTGCACGGAGCTCATGTCGTGGGTCACGAACACGATCGTCCTGCCTGCCTTCTTGAGGCGATGGAACTCGTCGAAGCACTTCTGCTGGAAGGCGGCGTCGCCGACGGCCAGCACCTCGTCGATCAGCAGGATCTCGGCGTCGACCTCGATCGCGACGGCGAAGGCGAGGCGCACGTGCATCCCGGAGGAGTAGTTCTTGAGCTTCAGGTCGAGGAAGTCCTCCAGTTCCGCGAAGGCGATGATGTCGTCGAATCGCTCCCGGGCCTGCTTGCGCGTCAGCCCGAGCATGATCGCGTTGATCATCACGTTGTCGCGCGCGGTCAGATCGGTGTTGAAGCCGACGCCCAGCTCGATGAAGGGCGACAGGCGCCCGCGGACGCGCAGTTCGCCGGAGTCGATGTCATAGATCCCGGCAAGGCACTTGAGCAGCGTGCTCTTGCCGCTGCCGTTGCGCCCGACGATGCCGAAGAACTCGCCCTCGGCGATCGTCACAGTCACGTCGTTGACGGCCTGCAGCACGTCGAAGGTGCGCGAGCGAAATGGATGGAGCACGCGCTCCTTGAGCGTGTGGTACTGCTGGTGGGGCAGCCTGAACGCCTTGCTGACGCCCAGCACGGAGACGACCGCCGAGCCGGCTGAACCGTCGCCGGGGGGTGCGGAGGACGGTCTGGGGAGCGTGGTTGACACAGGTCAAGGAAACGCTAGCAACCGGCGGATCGTCAAGGCTCTCGATGAAGGGCCTTCATAATCCAGCGCAATGTCGCTGAAGCGGATCGAGCCAGGAGCCTCGATCGACGTGGAGCGGGGGGATCTGGCGCTGGTCATGGTGCTGGGTGCTCCCACCGAGATGCAGATGCGCTCTCTGCAGAGCGTCGCTCGAACCACTGACCAAGAGATCCCGCTGCTGCTCTGCCTTGCAGGCGCCTCAGAGCCAAAGCTGATGGACCTGCTCGAGCAGCTCAGCTTCGCAGACGACCAAGAGCGTCAGTGGCTGCTGCTGGAGGCGGAGCGCACGGACCAGCTGACTGAGACGCTCAATAGGGCGATCAACGTGTGCGTTCCAGCCGACGTTGTGCTGCTCACGAGCGCGTGTTTGGTTGGGGAGGGCTGGCTTGACTTGTTGCGAGCAGCTGCGCGCAGCGACGATCGCGTCGCGAGCGTGAGCGCGCTCTCCGACGGTAGCGGGCCCCTGTCTCTGCCAGACGGGCCACCGGCGATCCCCGACGCAGGCGGTCTCGATGAGCGTGCGTTTGCGGATACCGCGGACAAGCTTCGGGGCTTGGCGCCGATGCGTCCTTGGATTCTCAGCGCTGAGCCGCCGTGCATATATCTATGCCGCTCGGCCCTGGAGCTATGCCACCCCGCGCCTCAGCTTGGCCCATTCGATCCAGCGTTGCGGGTGCAGCCCGCGATCGTCGACTTCTCACAGCGTTGCGTGCTCCATGGCCTGGTTCACCTTGGCGCGGATGACGTGTTCGTTCACGATCCTGGTGCACGTGGAGGTGTTGATTTTGGAGGAGAAGTGGAGGGGGGCGGCCTGCTTGCAGATCGCTTCCGTTATCTGCCGAACGCACGCGCTGGAATGGAGCGCGAGACGGCGGGCTCGCTGCCTCACGCGCTGGCGGCCGCGCAGATCGCCGCGAGAGATCCCAGCGTGACGATCGACGCGAGGGCGCTCACCTCGGGGGTGAATGGCACGAAGCTGCACATCGTCGAGTTGATTGGCGCACTCGCCAAGACGGGCAGGGCCAGGGTCAGGGCGCTCGTGACCGCCGATCTGGGGGAGTTCAGGCAGCCGTTGACTGCGATAGATGGGCTCGAGCTGCTCTACATCGACGAGATCGATCAGGCCACCCTCATCGACGACGTGATCCATCGGCCCTACCAGGTCTCTTCGCTTGGAGAATTGGATCTCCTCAGCGCCCTTGGCAGGTCTGTTCTCATCACCCAACAGGACCTCATCGGCTTTCGCAACCCGGCTTACTTCCCGGCTAACTATTGGGCGCAGTACAGACGCGTTGCCCGCACGGCTGCCGGCTTTGCCGATCGCGTGCTCTTCTTCTCCGAGCACGCCAAGCGGGATGCTCTGAAAGAGGGGCTCGTCGATGAGGGCAGAGCGGTGGTGGTCCCGATCGGGATCGATCATCAGGTGATGGAGCCGGCGGCGAAGTCTGGGATCCCACTGGGCGCCGAGGGACTCCAGGGAGCCGAGTTCATGCTCTGCTTGGGCAGCGATTTCGCCCACAAGAACAGGGTGTTCGCGATCGAGTTGCTGCGTGCGCTGCGTGAGGACCATGGCTGGGATGGCAAGCTCGCGCTGGCGGGCCTCACGGTCGAATTCGGCTCCTCGCGCCCGCTCGAGGAGGAGCTCCTCGAGTTCCATCCCGAGCTGCGGGATGCGGTGTTCGAGCTTGGCTGCGTCGATGAGGCTGGCAAGGCCTGGCTGCTTGGCAACGCGACGGCGGTCATCTACCCCACGACGGTCGAGGGCTTTGGGTTGCTGCCATTTGAAGCGGCTGGTGCTGGAGTCCCGTGTCTGTTTGCCAGTGGCACCTCGCTGGCGGAGACGCTGCCCGTCGAGCTTGGCTGCCTGGTCCCCTGGAGCGCCAAGGAGAGTGCTGAGCGGGCGATCGGCCTCTTGCGCGATGACCGGCTTCGATCCGAGCACGTTCGGATCACCAATGAGGCGGGATCTCGCTTTCGCTGGAGTGACACCGCAGAGCAGCTGCTGAACGTCTATAGGGAAGCGGCATGCCCGCCGGGCCCAGCCGCGCAAGTGCCCACCGATGCAGTCGCGCACCGGCCATGCCCGGCCGCTGTGGCGCCTGGGCAGGCGCTGGCGGTCGACATCCTGAACCTGGAGCACGAGCTGGCCCAGCTCAGAGCCCAGCGCGAGTCAGCGTGTTCGCAAAGCGAGCTGGCTCAAACCGAGAATGCCGTGCTGCGTGAAGCGGTCGCAGAGCGGGACGCACGCCTGGATTGCCTGGACGCGGATGCCCTGGGCCTGGTTGGCCCGGGGGGCCAGATCCCCAAGGAGCTCCATCGGCCGCTGCTTGCCGTCACGACCCGCAGCTATCTGCGCAGGCCGTTCTTCGCCGCGCTGAAGGCTGGGTATTCACTCACCAAGCGCCTGGGCGGCTCGTAGCGCCGGCCCCTCGAGCGTCGCGGATGGACCCCAAAGTCCCAATGCATGTCGCCGCGGTGATTGCGTCCAACTACCTTCCCCATGCCCGCGTGCTTGCGAACTCGCTGCGCGCTCACCATCCCGATGCACGAATCACGTTGCTGCTGGTTGATGGTCCCGTCACAGACGGTGCTATCCCAGAGGCGGAATGCTTGGCGCCCAGCGATGTGGGCATCGACGACCGCGAGCTGCGTCGGCGGGCGATGCTGTTCGATCGCCAGGGATTGATCAGCTCACTCAGGCCGCTGCTGCTCACAAAGCTGCTCAGCGACGGCGCTGAGGCTGTGCTCCTGCTCGATGTGGACATGCTCGTGCTCGCTCCATGTGACGACCTGGTCGTGCTCGCAGGCGATGCAGGGATCGTTCTCTCCCCGCATGCGCTTGCGCCGCTGCCGGGCAGGCCGGGCGCCTGGCCTGAGCAGCAGCTTCTACAGGTGGGCGTGTTCAACGGCGGCTTCCTCGGGGTGGGCCGTAAGGCTCTGCCATTCCTGGCCTGGCTCGCTGAGCGCGCGGCTCGCGACTGCTTGCGTGCTCCGCAGGAGGGTCTCTTCTATACCCAGACCTGGCTTGACCTCGTGCCGGTCCTCTTCGATCACCACATCCTGCGCGACCAAGGGATCAACGCGCAGTTTCACTCGCTGCGCGGCCAGGATCTCGAGCGCGATGGCGAGCGGCTGCTGGTCGGAGAGACGCCCCTGCGCCTCTTCCATTTCACCGGCTTCGACCCGGCGTCAGAGCAGCAGCTGAGTCGTCACATCCCCGGCGAGCGCGGCTCACTTGAGCACAGGCCTCAGCTTCGGGCCCTGTGCATCCACTATGCGAACCTGCTGCACAAAGCGGGTTGGCCTGCGCTTGCTCCGGGCCGCTGGGAGACGCTTCCCTCAGGCGAGCTCATCCAGTCAGACGTCAAGGCCACGTACAGGGCGCACCTGCTCGCCGCTGAGCGAGGGGAATGCCACGAGCCGCCGATCCCCTTCGACGAGGAACACCCGCTCGAGTTCGTCCAGTGGCTTGATCGTGCGAGGCAAGCTGGCTCCCAGAACCTCTCTTCATAGCGCGAGCGCGTCGCCTAGAGCATCAGCGACTCGTCGCTGAGCCGCCTCGGTAACGGTCGGACCAAGGGGCAGGCTCAACGTTCTCTCTGAGATGGCGCTGGCCACAGGCAGGGTCTCTGGGCTGGTGCGGCAGCGTCCGCTGTAGTAGGGATGTAGGTGCACTCCTCGGTAGTGCACGCCTGTGCCGATGCCCGCCTCGCGCAGCCGTGTCACCAGGGCGTCGCGGGTGAGGTGGGCATCCTCGAGGACCGCGACGCTGTAGAGGTGGCGCGCATGATGAGCATGCTTAGGCGGTGCGCTGGGCAACCGCAGCGGCAGGTCGGCAAGCAGCCGATCGTAGTTGGCCCACAGCTGCTCGCGTTGATCGATCAGCTCATCCAGGCGCTCGAGCTGATGGATGCCGATAGCGGCCTGGACGTCGGTCATGGTGTGTTTGAACCCTGGGTACTCAACCTCGTAATGGATCAGCTCTGGGTCATTGAATCGTCGCCAAGCACTGACGTTCAATCCATGTAGGGCAAGCCGCTCGACCTTCTGTGCAATGTCGGGATCGTTGGTTGCGAGCGCTCCTCCCTCGATCGTGGTGATGTTCTTCGGCGTGTTGAAGGAGTACGCGGTCAAATTCCCGTGAGCGCCGATGTGAGCGTCTCGCCACCTCGCTCCGAGCGCGTGGGCAGCATCCTCGAGCACCAGTAGACCATGGCGATCGCGCAGCTCGTTGACCTTGTCCATGTCGAGTGGCTCGCCAGCAAGATGAACGATGATGAGCGCGCGCGTGCGGGGTCCGATCGCGGACTCTGCGGCGGCCAGATCGATGAGCCCACTCCGGGGGTCGCTGTCGACCAGCACCACCTCAGCTCCTGTGTGGACCACGGCGTTTGCAGTCGCGACGAAGGTCATCGCGGGGACGAGCACCTCATCGCCAGGGCCCACGCCCAGGGCGAGTAACCCGAGGGTGAGGGCGGCAGTGCACGAGGAGAGGCAGCGTACGTGTGGTACTTGCACGTACTGCTCGAGCGCCCGCTCGAAGCGCTCAACTCGGGGACCCGTGCCGATCCAGCCTGAGCGCAGACACTCGACCACCTCCGCGATCTCGGGCTCTTGCAGCAGTGGTTGCCCGAAGACTAGGAAGTCTTGCTCGGCGCTCATTGCCCCTCTTGCCGCGCCGTCATCGTCCTTGCACGCCATCTCGAATCACCCGAGCCGGCACACCCATCACCTGGGTGCCTGCAGGTACGGACTTCGTGACGAGGGAGCCCGCTCCCACGAGTGCGCCCGCGCCGATCTCCATGCGGTCGAGCACGGTCGCGCCCATACCGATGTAGGCGCCATCTCCGATGCTCACGCATCCAGCGATGTTTGCGCCTGGCGAGATGGTCACGAACCTGCCGACGGTCGTGTGGTGGCCGATCAGTACACCCCTGTTGAGGATCGTCTGCTCGCCGATATCTGAGCTCGTGCCGATCACGACTCCGGCTGAGATCACGCAACCAGAGCCGATCGTGGACGCTGGCGAGACGACGGCGGATGGATGTCTGATGCGCGCAAACTGAAAGCCCAGGCTCGCAATCTGCTCCACGAAGGCTCGGCGCTTGTTTGTGCTGATAGCGCACACCGCCTGATGGGTTTCAGCCAGGTCCCCCGTTTCGGCCTGAACCCCTAAGTCATCGATCCAGTGAACTGGCAGGCCCAGAAGCATCGAGTTGCAGCGCTCTTGCTCCAGGTTCTCCACGAAGCCCGCAAGCTCATGGACGCCCTCCTGGACTACGAGATCGGCGACCTCCTCGGCGAAGATCCGACTCCCGAGGATGAGCAGGGGTATAGGTTCGCGTCGCTGAGCAAGGGCGCCTGGGGCGCCGTTCATTGCCGCTCGTCGAGCTCGAGCAGACGCCGGGCGAGGACATCGCGCTCGCGCTCTAGATCCAAGAGGTCACGCTCTTGCTCAGCAAGCTTCTGCTCGAGCTCCAGGCAGCGCTGCAGCCAGCGCTGCTGTGCAAAGGGATGCGTGATCACAGCGCTCCCGCGCATCTCCTTGAGGGTGCCGCGCGAGCCGATGATCAACCTCGTCAGCTCCGACTTGGGAGGCGCGCTCACGACCTTCCTGATGTCGACTTCCTCCAGGAGCCCACGGTCGGTTGACTTGGAGATCTCCTCCTCCAAAATCGCCGAGGTTGTCCAATTGCGCTGGCGCAGAACGACGTGTTCCCCGCAGCTCTCGGCCAGGCTTTCCCCAATCTCGCTGAAGTTAGGCTCATCGCCTGGCGTCACGTGGGGCAGCGAGATGGCGATGGTGCCCTCAGGTGACAGCACCCGCATCAGCTCGCTCAGGGCATCCAGCGGCTCGGGGACCTGATCGAGCAGGCCGAAGGCGACGACGACTCCGAAGCTCGCATCCGCAAACGGCAGCTCGCAGACATCGGCTCGCTGCAGCCTCAGCGCCGGATGAGCGACCGAGGAGGCTTCTAAGAGTGCAGCGGCGCTGTCGATGCCTGTCACCTGCTCTGCGCCGGCCTCGGCGAGCATCTGGCTCCCGTGGGCAAGTCCACAGCCGGCGTCGAGCACTCGCAGGTCTTGCACGGCCTGGGCAATCCACCAGTAGCGCACGAGGTGCTCCGCCTCGACTAGCTGTCCCCTGAGGAGGTCGGGCAGGAACGCGTCGGGCGCTTCGTCAAGGATGTCTGCGGGCTGCTGCACGGGCAGGACCATAGTGCAGAAGCTCCACTACGATCGATCGATGCCGAAGCTGATCCTAGCTGTGCCGGATCCCGCTCCGGTGCTGATCGAGCGGCTGATCGTCGCGCTGCGCGACGAGTGCGGCGCGCTCGGGATCAACACAAGCCTCGCGCGCGGCTGCGCGCCGGCGCAGCAGCTCAACTCCGTCGCTCTTGCTCTATGCACAGCGCAGGCCGTGCCGCAGCTGGATTTGGAGCATGGTCCTCCAGCCCTGGCACTGCTCGTGGGGGCTCCACGTGTGCCACCCTTGGCCGACCCGGATGAGCAGCTGCCTTTTGCTGACCCGGGCGAGCAGCCGCCTTTTGTCGGCTCCAGCGAGCAGCCGGCGCTTGTCAGCCTCTTGAGCGGTGTATCGGCGGTCTTTGCGACTGACCTCGCAGGCGTCGAGCTCGCTGAACGATCCGGGGTCCAGGTGGAGCGCCTGCATTGCGGCTTCACTCAGGGTTGGGATCGCAGGTCACACTTCGATGAAAAGGACATCGACGTGATCGTGCATGTGCCCGACGTCGATGGTGCTACGGCCGTCGCGGCGAGCATCGCATCGGAGCTGGATGAGCTCGACGTCCGGGCGATGCTCCCGGGACGAACGCTGGCTGTCGCGCAGTCGCTTGACCACGCCGCGGAGGAGCGCAGGCGGCGACTCCTCGCGCGCACCAAGGTCTTCCTTGCGTTGGGAGGCGACGGCGAAAGCTGGTGGCCCTGCGTGGAGGCGATGCTCGCCGGTGCATTGGTGATCGCCGAGGACTCGAGCTCCTTGCAGCCGCTGGAGGTGGGCCGCGAGCTTCTGAGCGTCACTCCCGAGGAGATCCCCAAGCGGGTGAGAGAGATCCTTCTCGAACACAAGCTTAGGCATCGAATGATCAACCGGGCGTATACGACACTGCGGGTCGAGGTGTCGATGCGGCGAGCCGTGCTGGAGCTCTACGGAGCTGCTCGTGTCCTCCCTGTGCTGTTGTCGGATGATCCAGATGCCGCACAGCCAGATCTGGATCCAGAAGACGGTGTGCTCCCTGCACAAGAGCTGACCGAAGACGGGTTTCTCCCAGGTGGCATCCAGATCGTGGGGAGCTCATTGGCTTACAGAGGTCGAGCGCCTGCGGTCTCCGCGCTCGTACTGGCTCAGGAGCTCCCTCTGGTCGCTGGGCCACATGACCAAGCGGTGGAGCGGGAGGATCAGCCGGGACAGGAGGATCAGCCGCTCTGTAGGACCCTCGACTCGCTCGCGGCAGTGGATCGGGGGGACATGGAGATCGTGATCCTCGAAGACCCTTCCTGCGAGGCCTCCGCACTGCGCTGGATCGAGAGCCATCCGCGCATAGCAGCGATCGCGCTGCGTAGCGCCGTCGCGCTAGGCATCGACGCTCGACGTCAAGCGACTGCTCGAGTTCGCCAGGGCCGAGCATTTTCTGCTGCTCCCCGCCGGGGCCGAAATCGCTCGCCACGGCTTGGCGCAACTGCGTGACGGGCTAGCGGCAGCCAAGGAAGCGGATGTGGTCAGCGGGCTCCTGGTCATGGAATCGCAGGCGGTGACCAGGCACCTGGACGTGACCTCAGGAGGTGCTTCTGAGGCTGTCTGCTTTGGGCGCAGCATCGAGGTCAGGCTTGATCCAGATGCTTGGACGAGTACTGAGACGGCGCCTGGCATCGTCGGGCGCGTTCGCGCTCCAAGGCCTACCTCTTCGAGGACGTGGAGCGCGGACCGGCGCTGACCGATTGGGCGAAGAACGCAAAGGTGATCGGCTGCCCGCCGCCGGAGCCACGCCCGGGCTCACTGACGGCGATCGTCGAGGCGTTTGGCGCGAGGTTGAACGGCGCGGTGAAGTCCACGGAGGCAGGTGCACGCAGGATGAGCCCGTTCGTCGCTGTCCCCGGCACCAGTCGATGCCCAACACCGTCAAGGAGCACCACTCGTTCGACCGGCTTGTAAAGCAGGGAGTACAGGCGTTCGATCCCTCCCACCGCCGCACCATCGATGCGAACGAACACAAAGCTGTGTTCATTCGGCGGCGCCGGCACGGGTACGGGCTGATTCCAGCCGGCGTGCAGCGTGCCCACCGAGAAGGGAGCCCCACAGCGATTGGGCCCCAGTCCGAGAACCTGCCACATCGCTGTGGTGCGCAGCTCCTGGTAGCGGCAAAGCATCGCGCGCGTTGCCGCTCCCTCGTTGAATGCCTGCACGCGACCGTCGATTTCGGGTTCGAGGATGCGCAGGATGCGCTGAGGTGCGTTCGCAGAGTCGAGCGCGCTGGCGTCTTCCTGATCCAGCCCGGTCGTATAGGCGGAGTAGGACTGGAATACGGGAAGAGGGTGCCAGTCCAGATCGTAAGCCCACGCGACCGCTGCTTGGTTTGGGGCGACATGCACGGTGTGGCCCACAAGCAGCTTAAGTGTTCCCGGATCGAGCGGATAGGCGACCTCGATCGCGTGGCGAGCGTGGGCCATGATGGCGTCCCGTGTCGATCGGCTGCCCACCTGTTCGAGTTGGCTGATCGCCGATTCGGCATTTTCAATGGGGGCGAATGTTTCCGAGAAGGAGCTGTTCTGCGCTGCCACTGTGAACGCGAACAGCGCGGCGGTCAATCCCAGGGCGACCAGGCGGCTTCCACGCCGCCACGTGAACGCGAGGATTCCACCCATGAGCGCGACGAAGAACTCCTGGGCATGGCCGCTGTCGTGACGGACGAATCCCTCCTTGTACTCGAAGAAGCAGAACGCCAGCCACAGGGCGACGATTCCCCATCGCCTGCGGACAGGCCCGGTGGCGGTCATGTGCAGAGCGCCGGCCAATCCGAAGACGCAGGCGAGTACACCTGCGGCGTACTGCCAGGCCAGGCTCGATTCTTCGATGGCCATCGCGGCTGCATACCCAGAGATGATCCGGGCAGCGTTGTGAGCGTAGGCGGGAAGGGCCCCCCAATCCTGCCCTGTGATCGTCCAGCCGACCAGCAGCGCAAGGATTAGCGCAGCGAGCGTGACGCTCACATTGTCGCGACGCCGGCCCCGAGCAGCGAGCGCAACGATGATGGCCATCACGGTGAGCTCGAGGCCGATCGACTCCTTGTTGAGCAGCTCCAGGCCAGCGATTGCGCCACCCGCCGCCATCAGCGCCAGGCGCTGGCGAGGAGCTGCGACACGGTCGATCATCCACACACCGAACACCAGGAAGGGCACCGGCTCGAGTGCAACACTGCTCGCCCCTGCCACCAGCAGGGCCACGATCGCGCCCACAAGCGTTCCGAAGGTGCGCCGCGCACCCACGAAGAGCGCTGATGCCAGAGCCAAGCGCAGCAGCACTGCGTAGAGCACGGCGATGATTCCGGTGGTGCTGTACCAGAGCGTGGGAACGCTCAGGAATCCCAGGGGCCCGTAGGTGAAGATCAGGTGGTTGCCGAACGTGACGTCGTAGTGGAGCGCCATATGCAGCCCCGCCTGCCAGCTGGGGTCGAGGCCGGGCTGGGGTTCGAGCGGGAGCGCATGCCACGTCAGCAGCATGATCCCGAGCCCCACCAACACCAGGACCGCGGTGTTCGCTGGCCTCCTCCAGGCGATACGCTGAGCTCTCATCAAGCCTCTAAGGTCGCATCGGCTCGCGTGGGAAGAACGGCTCGTTGCCGAGCATCTCACCTGGCCAGCGCGAGCGGAATCTCAGCTGGTCATCCGGCTGGGGGATCGAACCCCTCGTGACGCTCTCCATGTGCATGAGCGGTGCGTCTGGCGTGAGCACCACTCTCAGGCCCATGCGTCGTGCTGCCAGACAGAAGTCGAGGTCTCCGTACTCCAAGACGAGTTGCTCGTCGAATCCGCCGATCAGGTCAAACGTGTTGCGACTGGTCATCAGGCACGCGCCTGTGACCGCGACGCAATTGCGCTGCACGGTCAGCATGCCCATGTAGCCAGGGGCGTCGGCCTCCAGATAGACGCCCACATGCGATGGCCCCGGCGTCGCGAAGAAGACGCCTGCATGCTGGATCAGGCCCTCTGGATAGATGAGCTTTGTGCCCACGATGCCAACCCCTGGCTGCTGCAACTGCTCGAGCAGCTGCTCGATCCAGTCAGGCACGACCGCTTCGGTGTCGTCGTTCAGGTAGAGCAGCACATCGCCTCTGGACGCCAGCGTCCCGACGTTGTTGGCGATCGAATAGTTGAACGGCTGCGCACACGGCAGGACCCGGCAGGGGCGATCGACCTGCGGCCGTTGTGTCGATTCTCCTCGTCCCAGCCGTGGTATCGACGAGCACGATCTCGACCTGCTCATAGGCGGTCTCTGCCGTGAGCGAGCGCAGACAGGGCTCGAGCAGCTCGGAGGCCCCAGCGGTCGGGATCACGATCGAGACCAAGCGGCCTCGAGCGAAGCTGCCAGCGCAGACGTCTGGTGCCATGGATGCGACCTTCCTGGAGCTCGAGCCTCATCCCGCGACGGCCGGCGAGGTCTTGCACGGCCTGACTCTCGAGTGCCAAGGATGGGCTCGATGATCGAGCCTGCGTACAGAGCACCTCAGGTATGTGGACGACCTTCAGGTCCTCGTCAAGTAGACGCAGAAGCACGTCATATGGGCAGCTTGGAGGCGTGTCGTCCAGAGTATGCGCCTGCTCCAACCGCTCAGCTCGCAGGACGAAGAAGTCACCGATGTAGTTGAGCGCGAGCAGCAGCTCAGGCGACCAGTTCGGTCTGAAGATCGGGACTCCTCCTTGTGCCGTCCTCGCGCAAGGATGTCCGTGTCGCAGTAGGAGAGGTCAGCGTCGCCGTCGCGCGTGAGCAGCCTGAGCGCATCTGGTTGCAGGAGATCGCCATACCGGATGAATGCGACATGGGAGACGCCGCTCGAGCGCACCGCGGCGAATGCCTCGGAGAGATCTGCAAAGACTCCCTCGCCGAGCTGTCGATCGCCGCCGAGCTCCTGCCACTCCTCGGCGTTCGCCTGCTCGTCGGCCCTTGGCCCGACCAAGCCGACCTGCCAACTCGAGTAGCTCTGCTCCAGCAGCGAGCGCAGCCCATCCTGCCCATGCGCGACGCGATCGCGACTCTCCGCGCGTCGACCTCGGTCAGGAGCAGCACCCCCACGCTACGAGCAGGAGAGTGCCCTGACGCCAGCAGTCGAGCTGGGCGCCTGTGTCGCAGCCACTGCTGGTAGGCATCGTCGAGATCGACCTCGAGCTCTCTGCTTGCCACGGCGGCGCTGCCCGCCCGGCTGATCGCGAGAGCTGTGATCTCATGCGAGCCAGGGTCCAGGCTCCCTGCATCGACCGCGATCATCCAATCTCCAGAGCCAGGGCCATGCTCATCGGGAAATGTCTCCTTCACTAGTTGATTGGGTATCCCGACCCGCGCCTGGTGAGGCGGGCTGTCATCGACGCTGATCCATACCGAGTCGATGCCCGTCAGTGCCAGGGCGGCGCCTCTCAGGAAGATGTGCGGATCCAGAGGGCCGATGCTCTTAGGTCCCGGTACGTGATGCCAGACGCGCGGGCCGCCGGCCCATCGCTCGGTCGAGCGCATCATTGCCAGAGCGCGGTCCGCTGTCATCTGGGGTGCCCGAGGTGCGCTCAAGCGAGCTCTCAGCGACGCACGAGGGTCATTGCGCTGCGAAGCGGCGCGGTGAGACGCCAGCTGACCGAGTCCGAGATCGACGCCACCACCTCGCTCAAGCGTGCGTGCTCACGCTGCATCGCCTCCAGCTCTCCGCGCGTGAGCTCGAGCTCGGCAAGCGCCGCATCGAGGCGGCTGTAGAGCTCAGGCATGACCTCGAGCTCGGCTTCGAGCTCGAGGAGCCTCTCCGAGAGCAGCTGCTGTTCTCTGCCCATCCCGCCAGTGTATGCGGACCGGTCCCCGTCGGAGCGGTCCGCGTTACTGTTTGCGCCCATGCATCTGACCAAAGGCCGTCTGAGCGGCCCGATCGTGATCGAGCCGTCCGTCTTCCCCGACGAGCGGGGCTTCTTCGTGGAGTCCTATCGTCGCGAATGGCATGCTGCCGCTGGGATCCCGAGCGCAGAGGAGTTCGTCCAGGACAACCACTCCCGCTCGACGATGGGTGTGGTGCGCGGCATGCACTTCCATATCGGCGATGGCGTCGCGAAGCTAGTGCGCTGCGCCAGGGGTCGGATCCTCGACATGGTCGTGGACCTGCGTCGCGGATCCCCGACCTATGCGCAGTGGGAGGGGTTCGAGCTCGACGATCAGAGCATGCATGAGCTCTATGTGCCTGTGGGCTTTGCCCACGGCTTCTGCGTGCTCAGCGAGCTAGCCGACGTGATGTACAAGCAGACCGCCTATTACGACCCTTCCGTGGAGCGGGGCATCGCCTGGAATGACCCCGATGTGGCGATCCAGTGGCCCTCTGGGATGGAGCTGATCGTCTCCGATCGGGACTCCGCGGCGCCGAGGCTGAGCGAGATTTCGGATGAGCTGCCCTTTCGCTGGTTGGACGACGTTGCCCCCGCCCGCTGATCAGCCCTGCCACTGCCAGCAGCGCAGCTGAGGAGCCGGTCCGTCCACCGCGAGCGCTGCGGCCGCCTGTGGACCGACGTCGAGCTCGGTCAGCCACAGACCGTCGGCGTTCTCGGACGATGCGCGGCCAAGGCCCTGGCCCCGGCACTTGACGGCCGCCTCGTGAGAGGTCCACGCCTGCAGGAAGCCGTTCCTGCGCGTTTGCGCCTCCATTGCGGCGAGTCGCTGCGCCTGCTCTCTGCCGAACACACGGGCCGCGATAGCCAGCTCATCGATCCGATCGCGTCTCCTCTCGACGTCGATACCGACCGGATATGTGCTGCTCAGCGAGTAGAGGGCCGTTGGGCCGGAGTGAGAGAGGTTGAAGTGCAGGTAGGTGTCGAGCGGAGGCCTCTGTGTCTTGCTGAAAGGGACGCCACGCGCGCGCATGCGCGCGCGTGCGTGGCGGTCGATTTGGATCATGGGCTTGCCCATCTCGCCCAGCGCGAAGCTCAGCCTCCGGGGATCGCAGTCGAGGTGGCGAGCCAGCAGCGACCTCAATATGCCTCTTGAGGCCTTCCACCGGCGGCGAGTGAGCACGCCGCGAATATGCCGGGCACGCTCATGCTCGGCACCGCAGAGCAGCTCGTCCAGCGCAATGCCCGGGCCGTCGAGGTCGGCTAGCCAGAGCTCAACAGCGCCTTCCAGCGCCATCGGGCGGGCCGGTGGGGTGCTCCAATGCGTCGGTCGTGGCGTGCTTGGCATCGCTTCCTTGTCATCCTTAGCAGCCGATGAGCAGCATCCTCGACCGTCTTCGTGAGCGCACCGATGGCTACACGGTTACGCCTGCCCAGTACTTGAAGGTCGCGTACGTCGCCCTGGGCGCGCTGATCCTGATCGTCCTGACCGGCGCAGCCGTGCGGCTGACAGGCTCGGGGCTGGGCTGCCCCAATTGGCCGCGCTGCGACGGCAACGCCTACCCGCCGCTGAACTCTCACGCAATCATCGAGTTCTCCAACCGCCTCATCACGTTTCCCGTCTCGATCGCGGCGGTCGCGGCCTGGGTGCTCGCGTGGCGGCGACGTCCCTATCGGCGCGATCTCGTGTGGTTGAGTGCGCTGCTGCCTCTTGGTGTGCTCGGGCAGGCGATCCTGGGCGGGCTCACCGTGCGCGGTCAGCTCGACTACGGCTGGGTGATGGGTCATTTCGCGCTATCGATGCTGATCATCGTCGCCGCGGCGCTGCTGGCGTGGCGGGCATCTGAGGATCGAATGGAGCGCGCCGGCGAGAGCGACAGGACCTTGAGTCTGCTGGCTCGCTGGCTGCTCGCCCTCGCATCGCTGACGATCTTCGCGGGCACGGCAGCGACGGCGGCCGGTCCGCACGCCGGCGGTTCGCCTGGACAGCGAATCAATCGCCTCGACTTCGACGGGAAGGGGACGCTGAACTTCGTCATCCACAGGCACGCTGAGATCGCGCTCGTCTTCGGGCTGCTCTCGCTCCTCTTCTGGTGGTTGGCACGTCGTCGATCCAAGGATGTGATCCTGCGGCGCTCGAGCACCGCGCTCTGCGTGCTGCTCGCGTTGCAGGGCGCGGTGGGGTTGGACCAGTACGAGACCCATCTGCCCACCGAGCTGGTGTGGGTCCACGTGGCGCTCGCCAGCTTTACCTGGCTGGCAACGTTATGGGTCACCTATGCCGCGCATGCGCCTCATCAGCGGGAGCTCTCAGCAGCCCACGAGGAGCGCTCGCTGGCCGCCAGACCGCGGGTTTCGGTTTGATCTGGAGCGATATTCGCCGGAAATTAGGGCTTATATGGCATCCGGAGGGTGCCATTTTGCATATCGCCGTCCTGGCCACCCGTTAGCCTGCGGCAAGCAACGACACCCGAGAAGGGAGGAGTGCCATGACCAAGAGCGAGCTAGCTGAGCAGATCGCGCAACGCACAGGGCTATCTGGCAGCCAGGCCAAGCAGGTTGTCGACACGACGATCGAGGTCGTCACCGACGAGCTGGCGGCCGGCGGCGAGGTTGCGCTTGCGGGGTTCGGCAAGTTCAGCGTCAGTCAACGGGCCGCTCGACAGGGCCGCAACCCGGCGACGGGTGCGACGATCAACATTGCCGCGAGCAAGGCGGCGAAATTCTCCGCTGCCAGTGCCCTCAAGAAGCGCTTGAACTGATCGACAGCCGTCTGGCAGACGGCCCCTGGATCGTCGACACCAGCGGGGTCGGCGACGGGGGTCGATCTGCTCTGCTCTGACTCGATCCTGACGCTGGTCGCCGATGTAGCGCCCAGCCTCGGAATCATTGGATGTGTAAGCCCGGATTCGAACCTTGATGGCGTTCGAGACCGTCTTGCGGGATTGGCTCCCAGGAGGCGGCGGAGGCGACGAACTGGCGGTAGCCGGGCCGGATGACAGGGTCGCCATCCAGGGTGCCGAGCCGCACCGCGACCTGGGCGTCGGCGAATGGATCGCCGCTGAACATAGCGGAGCCGCATTTCGAGCAGAAGAGCTTGGGCCTGCCGGTCGGGGGCTGGAATGCCTTGAGGAGCTCTGCGCCACTGAGCAGCTCGAAGCCGGCCTGTGGCACGCGTCCGTTGGCGGATGAGCCCGTTCCCGTGCGCCGCTGGCAGTGGGTGCAATGGCAGTAGCCCGCAGAGAGCAGTGGCACCGTGATCCGGTAGCGAATCTCTCCACATAGGCAGCCGCCGTCCAGGGGTTCCTCTGGCGAAGGCGTCGTGGGCGCATGAGGGCTGGACACAGCTTCGATGGTACATGGGCGCGCGTGGCGTCCCTTCATGCAAAAGTCCTGGCGGCAGATCATGGATAGCCCATCTCAGAAGGGCAGTGAGCTCGACCATCTGCGCGCTCGGCGCAGGATCCGCTCGCAGGAGCGGATCCGCCGTCGCAGGCGGCTTCTAGCAGGCATCGGCTCAGCGGCCTTGATCGGGCTCCTGGTGGCCATAGTTCTCATCGCAAGCTCTGGTGGCTCGAGCTCTGGGGGCTCGAGCTCACGCATGAGCGACCGCAATGGAGCTTTGAGGATCGGGGTGGCGCGGCGCGGCGCGCGACGGGCGAATCTGGGCTCCACGGGCTCAAAGGCCACGGGCAGGCCCGGCACTCAGCCGGTGCCGATCCTCATGTACCACGTGATCAACCAACCGCCCTCGGGAGCTCCCTTCCCGGGCCTCTATGTCGCGCCGGAAGAGTTCTCTGAACAGATGCATGCGCTTGCGAGAGCTGGCTTTCATGCGGTCACGATGGACCAGCTGCTTGCCTACTGGCGCAATGGGACTCCGCTGCCTGAGGGGCACCCGATCGTGCTGAGCTTTGACAATGGCTACCAGTCGCAGTACACGCAGGCGCTGCCGGTGCTGCGCAGCCTCGGCTGGGTTGGCGTTGAGAATCTGCAGCTGACGGGCCTGCCTCCCTCGCAGGGCGGTCTCTCGCAAACCCAGGTGCGCGGTCTGCTCTCAGCGGGCTGGGAGCTCGATACCCAGGGCATCAGCCACGCGGATCTGATCACGCTGGACTCCCAGGAACTGCACTACCAGGTGGCTGTTGCGCGCAAGCTGCTCCAGCAGCGCTACCAGGTCCCGGTCAATTGGTTTTGCTACCCCTCGGGGCATTACGACGAGGCCGTGGTCGCTGCCGTGAGGGAAGCTGGATTCGTGGGATCGACCACAGTCGTCCCTGGCTGGGCCGATCCGCAGGAGGACCTCTACCGGCTGCCACGGCTCCGCGTGCTCGGAGGGACCAGCTCTGAAGCGCTGCTGGCTCAGATAGCGGCGATCCGCGATGACGGGCCGCCACCGGCCTCCTACGGGTCTGATTGACTCGGCGGCCATTACCTGGACGCTTCGCCGTCGATGCCAGCGATAGGATTCCGCGGGATGGCAGCCGACAAGCGATCGTGCCCTGAGGGGCGCCGCAAATGAGCGCGCCGGGCTGGGGCTCCTGGAGCTTTGATCCCGTGGCTTTGCTTGCCCTTGTGGGCGCGGCGATGCTCTATGGGCGCATGTACAGGCGGGCGGCGTCGAGATCGACGGCGATCGGAGCGGGTCATTGGGTCCCATATGCAGCCGGCCTGGTCGTGCTTGGGGTGGCGCTCTGCTCGCCGCTTGATGCGATTGGCGATCGCTATCTGCTCTCTGCGCACATGGTCCAGCACGTCCTCATCTCTGATGTCGCGCCTGCGCTGCTGGTACTCGGCCTGCGTGCGCCCTTGCTGCCGTTGGGACTGTCGCGTGGCGCGCTGCTGGCGGTAGCGCCGGGTGGGCGCTCGGGCAAGCTGCTCTCCAAGCTCACCTCGCCTTGGGTTGCGGTGCCCTTGTGGGCGATCGCCACCTGGGTCTGGGCAATACCAAGCGTCTTTGACTATGCCGCCCAGCACTCTCTCGTGCACGTGTTCGAGCATTCGACGCTCTTCTACACGGGTCTTGCGATGTGGTGGCTGATCATCGACCCGCTGCCCAGGGCACGCCTACGCCCGGGCGGCGAGCGGCTTGCGCTGCTCGGCTTCACGCGTCTTGCCTCGGCCTGCGTATGCGTGCCGCTCACGTGGATCTCTCACGTCGAGTATCCGCTCTATGCGGCGGCGCCTCGCGCCTATGGACTCTCGGCGGTCAACGACCAGCATCTCGCGGGCGCGACCATGTGCTTCGTCGAGTTCCTGGTCTTTGGCATCGCCTTTGCGGCCGTCTTCATCAGCATGCTGGGCCGCTCGGAGGCGCAGACGACGCTCGCAGAACGCGCCGCCTCCTCAGGCGACCACCTGCTCGCCTAACTTCCCCGCCAGTCTTCTCAATACGCCCCTGAGGGGTTGAGAGCCAAGCGAGACGAGGACGCACCGAGCGAAGCGTGCTCTGCACGTGAGCGAGGGAGGACGCGGTCTCGTGCCGGCTATCGGCCCCTCAGCCGCAGCCGGTGTTGTTGCCGCAGCTTGAGCACGTGTAGCAAGACCCCGTGCGCTGCATCATGCCCCCGCATTGTCCGCACGCAGGGCCGAGATCCAAGCCCTGCAGGCGCGCGGGAATCACGGACGGCGATTCGGTCAGCGCCGTGACCGGTGGCACGCTCTGGCCCGAAGCACTCGCGTGAGGGCCTTCGCCGGCTTGCTCGCCGGCGCTTGGGCCGGCGGTGTCAGAGGAGGTAACCGACTGGGTGGCCTCCTGGACCGCCTTGCGGGCACGGACCTCCTTGGTGAGGATCCCCAGATCCTCCTGGACGTCGGTGTCAAGGAAGCGTGAGGCGAGCCAGCGCATGATGTAGTCGGGCATCGACTTGGCGAAGGGGATCTCCGGGTTGGAAGTGATCCCCTCGGGCTCGAAGCGCATGTAGGAGAACTTGCGCACCAGCGTCTCCAGCGGCACCCCGTATTGCAGGGCGATCGAGATCGCCGTCGCATATGAGTTCATCATGCCACGAAGCGTCGAGCCCTCCTTGCCGATGTCGGTCAGGAAGATCTCGCCCACGGAGCCGTCCTCGTACTTGCCGGCGGTGATGTAGCCCTCGTGGCCACCGATCGAGAACTTGTGGGTGATCGATTCGCGCTCACGGGGCATGCGCTTGCGTCGCGGGCCCGCCTCGGCCAGCGCCGTGGTGACCGCTGCTTCGACGATCGCGTCGACGTCGGCCGGTGCCGGGGCGTCCTTCTGGGCGTCGGTGCGCAGTGCCTGGGCGGTCTTGGAGCCGTCGCGGTAGATCGCCAGCGCCTTGATCCCGAGGTGCCATGCCTGGGTGTAGGCATCGGCGATGTCCTCGACCGTCGCGTCCTGGGGAAGGTTGACGGTCTTTGAGATCGCGCCGCTGATGAAGGGCTGCACGGCGCCCATCATCTTCAGGTGCCCCATGTGTGAGATCGCGCGCTCGCCGACGGCCACGTCGAAGACGGGCATGTGCTCCTCGCTCAGACCAGGCGCTCCCACGATCGTGCCGTGCTCGGCCAGGTGGGCCTCGATCTGCTCGACCTGCTGCTCGGTGTATCCGAGGGTGGCCAATGCCAGGGGGACGGTACGGTTGACGATCGTCATCTGGCCACCGCCCACGAGCTCCTTGAACTTGACCAGCGAGAAGTCGGGCTCCACGCCGGTCGTGTCGCAGTCCATCAGGAAGGAGATGGTGCCGGTGGGCGCGAGCACCGTGGCCTGGGCATTGCGATAGCCGAAGCTCTCGCCCAGCTCCACAGCCTCATCCCATGAGCGCTGGGCCGCGCTCAACAGCTGCTCATCGCCACAGCTCTCCCCGGAGATCGCATAGGAGGCGTCGCGATGCATCCGCATCACGTCGTTGTGCTCCTTGCGGTTCTCCTCGTAGTGCTCATAGGGGCCCAGAGCGCCCGCGATCTCGGCTGAGCGCCGATAGGCCCGGCCGGTCATCAGCGCCGTGATCGCCGCGGCGGCCCCCCGGCCGGAGTCGGAGTCGTAGGGCATGCCGTTGCTCATCAGATAGGCGCCGAGGTTGGCGTAGCCCAGGCCGAGCTGGCGGAAGGCCCGCGCGTTGATGCCGATCTTCTCGGTGGGATAGCTCGAGGGGCTCACCACGATCTCCTGCGCGAGCAGCATCACGTCCACGACGTGCTCGAAGGACTCCACGTTCAGTGTGCCGTCGGGATTGCGGAACTTCATCAGGTTGATCGAAGCGAGATTGCAGGCGGAGTCGTCCACGTGCATGTACTCGGAGCACGGGTTGGACGCGTTGATCCGGCCGCTGTTGGGGGAGGTGTGCCAGCGGTTGATGGTGGTGTCGTACTGGACGCCAGGGTCGGCGCAGCGCCAGGCTGCTTGCGCGATCTCGCGCATCAGCTCGCGCGCGGGGATGGGCTCGCCGACCGGCTCGCCGGTCGCTCGGGCCAGCAGGCGCCACTCGGCGTCCTGCTCGACGGCCTGCATGAACTCGTCGGTGATGCGCACCGAGTTGTTGGCGTTCTGGTACTGGATGGACTTGAACCCGTCGCCGTCGATCGACATGTCGAAGCCCGCGTTGCGCAGTGCCTCGGCCTTGTCCTCCTCAGAGGCCTTGCACCAGATGAACTCGCGGATATCCGGGTGATCGACGTCGAGCACGACCATCTTCGCCGCGCGGCGGGTCTTGCCGCCGGACTTGATCGTGCCCGCCCAGGAGTCGGCGCCGCGCATGAATGAGACCGGGCCCGAGGCCGTCCCGCCCTTGGCCAGCGGCTCCATCGAGCCGCGGATGTTCGAGAGGTTGATCCCGGAGCCAGAGCCGCCGCGGAAGATCATGCCCTCCTTCGTGTTCCAGTCGAGGATCGACTCCATCGTGTCTTCCACCGAGAGGATGAAGCAGGCCGAGCACTGGGGCTGCTCCTCGAAGCCGACGTTGAACCACACGGGCGAGTTGAAGGCCGCCATCTGGTGCAGCAGGATGAAGGTCAGCTCCGCCTCGAAGGAGTCGGCGTCCTCGTCGGTCGCGAAGTAGCCGCGCTCGCGGCCCCACCCCGCGATGGTGCTGGAGACTCGGCCGATCATCTGCTTTACGGAGTGCTCGCGCGCGGGGGTGTCCAGCTGTCCGCGGAAGTACTTCTGGGCGACGATGTTCGTCGCGTTCTGGGACCAGCTCTTGGGAAACTCCACTTCGGCCTGCTCGAAGGCGACGCGGTCGCCGTGGCCGATCCGCGCGTCGCGGACTTCCCACTCGACGGTGTCGAAGGGATGCGTCTCAGGCGTAGTGAAGAGACGCTTGACCTGCAGTGCCTCGCCTGCTGCTTGCTGCTCAATTTTGGGTTGCTGGGTGATCGGTGCCACTGGCCTTCCTCCTCTGCATCGCCGGCGTGCGACGCGCGCTCGAAGCTTGTTCGCTGGGCCGATGATCGTCCCGCTTGCCTCGGACGGAAAAGAGGTCGTAAATCCCTATTTGGGAACTTCTATTTTAGTGCGGGCTAGCGCCCGAGTCGGGCCCAGTCGAGAACCTCGGCCCAGGTAGCCGAAGCGTGGTATCCAGCCTCCGCGAGGGCGTGTCGCAGAGACAGCGCCCAGTGCGGCTCCCAGGCGCGCCAACGGGCTACTGCCCAGATGATGCAGCCCAGGGCGAGCAGGGCTGCGATCGCCGCCACCACGATCGCGGGGGTCGAGGGAGAGAAGCTTTTGGAGGAGGGTTTCGCGGGCTTGGTCGGGACCGTCGCCAGAGCGCCCGGAGCGGTGCTGCTCGTGGCCGAGGCGCTGGACACGGTGCTGCTCGTCGCACTGGAGGTGCTTGCGGCGCCGGTGCTCTTGCCGAGCCGCTCGCTGGCGGGCAGCGTCGGGCTGGTTGTGGCGGCGCTCGTCGTGGAGCTGGTCGTCGCGGCGCCCTTGGCCTGTGCGTAGCCGCCGCTCCCCAAGAGCAGCATGCCGGCCAGGAGCATCGTCGGCAGGGCGCGGGATGGGGTGATGAGGCTCCAGAAGTGGACGAGCGCGGTTTTACGACTGAGCTGTCGTGGAGGCATCGCTGGGCGCAATGCTAGAGGTTGCTCAGACCGCTGGAGTGCTGCTCCAGCAGATCATCGAGTGCGGCGAGGGCGTCGCTCAGCATTCCGTCTGGGCTCTGGGATGCGTCGATCTTCCTAATCCGCTGCGGCTCGGCGCGGGCGAGGTCCTCATAGGCGGCGGCGACGATCTCAAAGAAACGTGGGCCCTCGCCTTCCAGACGATCGACCGCCATCCCGCGCGCACCTGCGCGTGCAATGGCGCTCTCCAATGCAATATCCAGCAGCAGCGTCCGGTCGGCCGTCAAGCCGGCGGTCGCGAACAGGTTGATCTGCAGCACCTCCTCGATGCCCAGGGCACGCCCGGCTCCCTGATACGCGAGCGAGGAGTCCAGGAAGCGATCGAGCAGCACGAAGGCGCCCTCCTCCAGCAGCGGGCGCAGGCGCTCCTCGACGAGCTGAGCGCGTGCGGCGGCGTAGAGCAGCGCCTCTGCGCGGGGGGCGACGTCGAGATCGGGATCCTTGACCAGCGTCCTGATGTGCTCGGAGACGGTCACGCCGCCGGGCTCGCGCAACAGCTCGACAGGTATGCCTCGTTGCTCGATGGCGCCTACAAGCGCGCTCGCGAGCGTCGACTTGCCGGCACCGTCGACGCCCTCGAGTGTCACAAGCGTTCCCTTTGGCATGGGCCGGACGGTAGCGGGAGCGAAAGCTCCTTGGCAGGCCGCCCAGGCCGCGTCTACGATGGCTGCGGTGAGTGTCACGAGCCCAACAGAGACCTCGGGGGGCCGTGCGGAGACATGGGCGCAGGGTGGTTTGGACGCCCATCCCCATGCGCGAGCGGTGCTCGAGCCGGCGCTGGAGGCACGAGGCAGGCCATCTCATGCCTATCTCTTCCATGGCCCCGCGGGCACGGGCAAGCGCTCGGTGGCAAGGTCCTTTGCGGCGGCGCTGCTGGCCCAGGGTGCACGGTCCCCGGACCTGGTCTCCGAACGCGTCGCCAAAGGAGCTCATCCGGATCTCACCTGGGTCACGCCCAGCGGCGCGGCGGAAATGCTCGTCAGCGACATCGATGAGCCGGTGATCGCGGCCGCCACCAGGACGCCCTTCGAATCGGCAAGGAGGGTGTTCGTCATCGAGGACGCTCACACGATGAACGACCAAGCTGCCAACAGGATGTTGAAGACGCTGGAGGAGCCGGCTCCCTTCGTGCACATCATCCTGCTGGCAAGCCGCGCCGTGGATGTGCTTCCTACGATCGCCTCGCGTTGTCAGCATGTGCGCTTCGATCCGCTGCCGGCAGCGACGATCGAGCAGGCGCTGAGGGCGGAAGGGGTCGAGCCGGCCTGTGCCCAGGCATGCTCCAAGCTCGCGCTGGGGGACGCTGAGCTTGCAACGATGCTCGCGCTGCCGGCCGGCGAGGCGTTGCGGGCCAGCGCTGAGAGCTTTGTGCGCATGGCGCTCGACGCCGAGACGCAGGCCCGCCCATGGGCGGGCCTGCTCGATGCGGCCAAGCAGGCGGGCGAGCGGGCGGGCTCCGAGCTGGAGGCGAAGCTCGAGCTCGAGCTGGAGCTGGTGGGCGCCAAGGAACGCAAGCGCGGCGAGCGCGAAGGCGTCGAGGCAAGGCGCCGCGCCGAGCGCCGGATGCGCACGCGCGCGCTGGACCTGGGCCTGCGCCTCGCCGAGCTGTGGCTGCGCGATCTGCTCTGCATCGTGGTGGGGGCAGCGGAGCTCGTCTACGCCGTTGACCGGATCGATGAGCTGCAGCGAGACGCTGCCGGGGGAGCCTCGGACGGGGAGCGTCTGCGCAGGGGGGTTGAGCTGGTCGCGGATGCCCGCAGGCGTCTCACGCTCAACGTCTCAGAGGAGCTTGCGCTGGAGACGCTCACCTATCGCCTGGAAGCGCTGCTCAGCCGGCGATAGGCCCGAGATTCGGCTCCAAGCCGAAGGTCTCAAATGCCAGGAAGCGCGAGAAGAGGCGGTTCTCAGGGCCGTGGTAGTCGGCGGAGCCGGTGCTCAGGAGGCCCAGCGCCTCGCAGCGACCGGCGAGCAGCCGTGTCTGCTCCTCGGTGTGGGTCACGTAGAACGCCTCGACACCGTCGATTCCCAAATCCCTGAAACGGTCGATGCTCCGCAGAACCTCGTCGGCATCTGAGATGTCCCAGAAGGGATGCGCCCACACGACCACGCCGCCGGCGGCGTGGATCGCCTCTGTCGCCGCGGCGACAGTCGGGGTCTCGCGCAGACGGTAGGCGGACTTGCCCTCGATCAGATAGCCCCGGATGAGCGAGCCGATGTCATCGATCTGCTCGGCATTCAGGCGCTCCGAGTTGGCCTCGTGATTGAGCACGGCTTCCGCCAGGTGAGGTCGGCCGATCGGTCGACCCTGCTCCAAGCGCTCGGAGATGGCGCGTTCGTCGAGCTCGAATCCGAGCTCGCGCAAAGCCTCGGCCATGCGCAGCGTACGTCGCTCGCGATCGCCGAGGAACTCGACGAGCCGGCCGTTGAAGGCCGGGTCCAGGTGGTCAACGCAGTAGCCGAGGATGTGCAATTCGCGGGGCGTCCCGCTGCCGTCATCCAGCGCGGAGATCTCGACAGCGGGCACGACGCTCACCCCTAGCTCCGCTCCGGCGGTCAGTGCCTCGGCGACCCCGCCGATGGTGTCGTGGTCGGAGAGCGCCAACAGCTCGACCCCGGCCTCGGCGGCTCGAGCGACCACCTCGGCCGGCTCGAGCGCCCCGTCTGAGCGGGTGGAGTGCGACTGCAGGTCGAAGCGGGGGAGTGGGCTCATGAATGGCGCTGATCGAAGGTACGGGGATCGAAGCGAATCGGCTGTCCACGTGTTTATGAGGGTGAGCACCTTATGACATCCGCTGGCATGTATCTAATTTGACTATGGAGCAGAAGAGCAATCAGAACGGGCGCCGCGGACGCGGACCCAGGGGGCAGTTGGCGGACGGGGATGCCTCGAAGCGCACAGATCAGCTCCTGGGGCGGCTTTCCCAGCATGAGTGGACCGTGCTCAGCGATATCGATCCCAAGCACGGGATCGACCACGTCGCGGTCGGTCCGGGCGGGGTGTTCGTCTTCGCCTCTCGCAAGCCCGATGGCGCCGGTGCGGCGCGGGTCAAGGACGGGGTGGTCTGGTTGCGCATGGGTGCCGATGCGCGTGGGGACAGGCCGGGGGTCTCGATCAATCGCGATGCACTTGACGCGGGCCGCCACCTGCATCGGGAGATCCGCTCACGGACGGGACGTGGCCCGTGGGTGCACCCGGTCGTGGTGCTGTGGTGCGAGTTTCCCCAGCGCGTGGCGGAGTCAAAGCAGATTGCGTTCGTGCACGGGCGGGACCTGCTCTCCTGGCTTGCATCCAGACCGCGCCAGCTCGATGACCAGGGCCGGGCGGAGGTGGTTCAGGCGCTGCGGGCGATTCCCCAGGATCGCCTCAACAAGCATCGCTGGCGAGCGCCGCACATCGGCTCCCGCCGGCGGGCTGCCTGACGCTACACGGAGGTCGACATGCTCTGGTGAGCCACGCTTGCCAGGACCGGCGCCACGCGGCGGGTGACGACCTCGCGCAGCACCCTCACCGAGCTGTAGTAACGCAGCGCCTTCCTGTAGAGCTCCTGATCTTCGGAGCCTGTAGGACTGGTATCGAGCTGATCGTAGGCGGCGTCGGTTTCCCGCGCTCGTAGCTTGGCGTCCAGCCAGGTCACCTCGAGGTAGGCGAGGGCCGCGGCGAGTTGCTCTTCGGGCAGCTCATCGCGTGTCTCGACTTCACGAAGCACGGTTATGACCTCGCGACTCAGCCAATGTCGCTCGGCGTGGGAGCGGAGTAGCAGCGACACGTCCGAAGGAGGATCCGGCGTCTGGGGGTCCGAGGATGTGGGGAGTGGACGTTGGGTCATGGGCGCGACGCGGCGAGGTGGGAGACACGGCCAAGCGAGGGTGGCAGCATTGCCTGCTATTTGGTTCGGCGCTGCCCAGCACGGCCTTTAGGAGATCGTCTGCCGGTCCACGCTTTTTGCGAGAAATCTCTCCTTCTGAAAGAGCCGCTCGAACAATTGGCTAAAAGACGAGCGCAAAGGAGCCGATAGCTGTAGGGAGAGTTGATGAGCTACCACCCGAACTCGACCCACGCCGCTCGCGCTCCAGGCCAGCACGCCAGGGCGATCGTGCGACGGCTGCGCATGCGCACGCTGCTGACGCTGGGAATCCTCGCGGTGGCGAGCACCGTGCTGGGCCGGGCCTTCGGCCTGCGCAGCCCGATCTTCCTGGGCTCGGAGATCGCGCTGCTTGGGAACATCTTTGCGATCTCTCGCTTCGTGCTGCCGCTCGTCGACCGCCACGATCGAGGCGCGTCCGGCGAGGAGCTGGTGGGCGCGACCCTCGAGATGCTCTCTGAATCGGGCTGGTACGTGATCCACGATGCGAGCTTCGGCAGGGGTAACGTCGATCACATCGCCATCGGCCCTGCGGGCATCTTCACGGTCGAGACCAAGAGCCACCCTGGGCCGGTGCGGGTGGATCGGGTGCATGGGGCCGTCATCGCCCAGGCCCAGGCTCAGCGGGCCGCCGTGGAGCGCGCGATCGGCGAGCGGGTCGAGCCGCTCCTGGTCTTCAGCCGCGCCTGGGTCGACAGGCCGTTGGCTCGCAGGAAGGGTGTGCGGGTGCTGCCCGCCAGGATGCTGCTTCGGTATCTGCAAAAACGCAGGCCCAGTCTCACCGACGAGCGGATCGAGGAGGTATACGACGCGCTGCTTGCTGCTCTGGAGGTGAATCCGGACGGCGCGACCGATAGCGTGGAGGATGAGCAAGCATGTCCTTCGCCCCCTTCAAGCCAGCCGCGAGCGGCGCTCACAGCGAGTCTTATCGAACAAGGCTCGCGCTGGCGGCAGCCACCCTGGGGATAGTCGCGGCGCTGCTTGCATACGCGATCTCTCCAAGCGTTCGCCACGCGGTCAGTCATGCAGAGCACAGCGTGAGGCATGCCGTCAGCCACGTAATCGACAGGGACCATCACTCGAAAGCCAGCCACAGCGGGGATAAGCGAGCCGGCCACAGCGGATAAACGAGCCAGCGCGGCAGGGCCTACAGAGCCAGCCGCAGCGGGGGGTAGCTTCCTGTAGTCGTGAACATTCCTCTACCACTCTCCATGGAAGGGGGCGATCCATCCGGCGTCCCTGAGCGGCTGCTCGAGCACTTCGGCCTGCAGACATTCAGGCCGGGCCAGCGCGAGGCAGTGCAGGCTGCGCTGGAAGGCAGGGACAGCCTCGTCGTCATGCCCACGGGTGGGGGCAAGTCGCTCTGCTATCAGCTGCTCGCGCTCGCGGATAAGGGGCTCGTGGTCGTGGTGAGTCCCTTGATCGCGCTGATGACCGACCAGCTGCGCAAGCTCGAGCAGGCGGGAGTGCAGGGCGCGATGCTCGCCTCGGGCATGGAGGAGGGGCACTACAACCAGGCGCTTGGAAACATCCGCTCGGGCAGGACCCAGCTCGTGCTTGCGGCGCCTGAGCGCTTTGCTTCCAGGGCCTTTGGCGAAGCCCTCGCACAGCGCAAGGTGGGCCTGTTCGTCGTCGATGAGGCCCACTGCGTGGCCGAGTGGGGCCACGACTTCAGGCCTGACTATCTGCGCTTGCGCGGCGCGATTGAGGCACTTGGCAGGCCGGCGGTGATGGCGGCAACCGCCACCGCCACGCCGCGCGTGGCCAGGGAGATCGCAGAGCGCCTGGGTCTGAGGGAGTGGCTTGCGGTGAGCTCAGGCTTCGATAGGCCGAACCTCACCTTCGACGTGGTGAGCCTCGATGGCAAGGGCGCAGTTGCGCGCAAGCGCGCGACATTGATCCATCTGCTCAGAGATCCCGACGCCGCGCCCGCGATCGTCTACTGCGGCACACGCAAGGACACCGACGAGGTTGCGGCGCTCATCAAGGGGCAGGGCATCTCCACGGTCCGCTACCACGCCGGCATGAGCTCCGAGGAGCGCAGGGAGAGTCAAACGTCCTTCATGGCAGGCGAGGCACAGGTCGTCGTCGCGACGAACGCGTTTGGGATGGGTATCGACAAGGGTGACGTGCGCACCGTTGTGCACTGGGCGATCCCCACGAGCCTAGAGGCCTACTACCAAGAGGCCGGCAGGGCTGGACGAGACCGACGTCCGGCGCGGGCGGTGCTGCTTGCCGCTCGCATGGATCTGGGCAGGCTCATCGGCTTCAACACCGAGCGCCAGCTCAGTGTCGAAGATGTGGAGGGCTACGTGAACGGCCTCGCACGCTCAGCCCAGGACGGGATGTTGACGATCGGCCCCAGGGACCTTGGCGACCGTGAGCGGGTGCTGCTCTCGATCGCCGAGCGCTCAGGCGCGATCGAGCTCGAGCCAGGCGCAAGGGGAGTGCTGCATGTCAAGCTCACGGGCAGGCTCGAGCGGGGCGCAGCATACAGGGCGCTGAAAGCGGCGCAGGACCGCCGCTGGGAGTCTTACAGGACGATCGAGCGGTTCATGTCCAACGCCAGGACATGTCGCAGGCGCCAGATCCTCGACCACTTCGGCGACGTCCAGGCTGGCATGCCCACAGGCCGCTGCTGCGATGTCTGCGACGTCGACCGAGCTCTCGTCGCCGCTGCTCAATCAGCTCCAACATCTAGAGCCAAGGTGCCTAAGCGCAGAGTTGGTGGCGTGGATGTGGGTGGTGTAGCGCAGGCGCCTGGCACGAAGCCTGTCGACGTTGCGCAGTTCGAGCGGTTGCGAGCATGGCGCTACGAGCGCTCCGAAGGCAAGCCCGCCTATACGGTCGCAACCAATGCGGTGCTCGAGGAGGTCCTGCGCAGACGCCCTTCCGACGTTGACGCAATGCTGCAGATCAGCGGCATAGGCCCAGGCTTCTGCCAGAAGCACGGGCAATCGCTGCTGCAAGAGCTTGGCTCCCTCTGAGCGAGCCGTCACGTCGCTAGCATCACGGGCGCGCCGACGTAGCTCAGCTGGTAGAGCACTTCACTCGTAATGAAGGGGTCCGGGGTTCGAGTCCCCGCGTCGGCTTGGGTGTCATGAGTCGGGACATATGTCTCTGGTGAGTCGGGAGATGGGTCTCATTTTGGGGGGCTTGGCCAGCGGCCTGGTTGTTTGTTTTGGTTGCGCCAGTAGGTCTTGGTGGGCTCGATGCAATGGCTGGAAATGAGCACTTTTGCTCTGGGATAATCTGACGCTTGCGTTAAATATGTCCCGAGAAGTTGCGGGGCATCATGCAGGCCGCACCCATCAGTGTCCTCCTCGGGACGGCCATGCGCCGCTCCTGGTAGCAGGGTTGCCAGAGGATTACGACTGCTCTAAGCTTGTCAGCAAATTCTAAAAGAATGCTATAGAAATGTCTGACGCTAAGCAGAAGCCCGATCTTCCGGCGCTCCACCGCCTCGCCTACTCCCAGGATGGTCTCTTCACGACGGGACAGGCCCACGAAAGGGGTGTCAGTTCACAGCTTCTCGCCCACCACGCCCGGGCAGGTCGCTTTCAGCGGATGCGACAGGGCCTCTATCGGCTAAGCGATTACCCGTCGGGCGAACAAGAGGAGATACGCGCCGCATGGCTCACCGTTGGAACTGACAGGGCCATCGTCTCCCACGAGAGCGCACTCGTGCTGCATGGACTCTCCGACGTCCTGCCAAACACCGTGCACCTGCTCGTCTCACGCGAGCACCGAGGAGTTCGGGCACCCAGCGGAGTGACTCTGCACACCGCCACCGCCCCCATCCCGGACAGCGACATCACAACTCGCAACGGCATCCGCGTGAGCAACCCGGCGAGAACGATCATCGACGCGGCACGCTCAGGCACGGCACCAGAGCAGATCCAAATGGCGATCCGCCAGGCCCTCCGGGAAGGCCGCGCCACGACTGACCAGCTCGCCAAGCAAACCGACCGTAATGGCGGCCACGTTGCAGCGCTTGTCAAGCGCGCGATCCAAGAAGCCACGGTCGCATGAAGTACGACACTGCCGAGGCGTTCCGAGCCGCGCTCGACCAGCGCACCCGCAACGAAGCGACCACGACCGGCCTGCCCGTGATGCGGTTGCGCAAGCGCGTCGCCTTTGAGCGCTTCCTCGCCCGGCTCGCCGTCGCGGAGTCAGGAAGCTGGGTGCTCAAGGGCGCGTTCGCACTGGAGCTACGACTCGGGGTGCGCACACGAATGACCAAGGACATCGATCTTGCGGGAGCCGACGACGAGCAGAGCGCGACCACAAGACTCCTCGCGGCGCAGACGATCGAGCTTCACGACCACTTCAGCTTCCACGTCGCGCGCACCGCCGCGCTCGACCAAGCGGAAGGGTTCCGTGCCGTCCGCTACAGCGTGACCGCAGAAGTCGCCGGGCGACGCTTCGAGCAGTTTCCTGTCGATGTCGCTCTCAACGAGCAACCAACTGCCCCATCCGAATATATGCCGATGACGAGCCTCCTGGACTTCGCCGACATCCAGCCGATCGCAATGCCCGTGATCGCCCTGGAGCAGCACATCGCCGAGAAGGTCCACGCATACACGGCGACCTACGGGCCACAAGAGCAACAGAGCACAAGGATCAAGGACCTCATCGACGTCCTCCTAATCGCTGAGCTCGCCGCCCCGCACGCCGACCGCCTGCACGTGAGCTTAAACACAACATTCAGTCGCCGGGAGCGCCAGCCCCTCCCCACCGCGCTCCCGCCGCCGCCAGCCTCGTGGGCGAGCCCCTACGCCCGCGCTGCCGCAGACGTCGGGCTACCAACCGACCTCGCAACAGCGCACGCTGAGGCCGCTGCCTTCCTCGACCCCATTCTCGCCGGCACCCTTACCGGCCGCTGGGACGCCACACAGAAGCTTTGGAGGCTCCGAGCTCCGGATAGTTGACGCCACGGTCTACTTGCCGAGGCGCCGCAATGTCTCTTTATGCTCCTCGGCGACACGGCGAATCCGCTCAGCACGCTCACGGTCCGTGCCGGGAAACCCACTTACGCGCTTCGACTGCTTGAGTGGCGCCGCAGTAGGCACCAGGGATGGCTTAGGTCGTGCTGCGCTCATCTCTGCACTGTAATCGCGTCCACCAGGGGAGGGGAGGTGGACTTGGTCCGCTGGTCTCAATTTCAAAACTGTGTCCCGAACCATGCCCAAACTCCGCAATTCTGTGGCAATGTGAGCACAGCTCGCGACGTCTAAGATCGATCTGGATATCTAGAAACCCTGCAATTGGCAGACTCGTAATGAAGGGGTCCGGGGTTCGAGTCCCCGCGTCGGCTTCAAAAAACCTCTGCTACCAAGCACTTTTCAGAGTAGCACCAGGCTCGGTCGCAGGCGCAGATTTCCCTAGCGGTTTCCCCAGCGGCCTTCTCTGCGGTTGAACGCCATCGCAAATCGCCGGTTCTGTAGCGTTACACGCTCGAGGTGTTGGCGAGTGGCCTTCCACGTCGGGAGCTGCGGCTCGTGCTCGCATGGGCCGAGCTGCACCGCGCCGAGCTCGCAGGCTCCGAACGTGGATCAGCCGAGCCCTGCGCCGGCACCACAGACAAGGATCTCAGCGGACTGCGCGCTGGGCTCTCAGGAAGGCGAACGCGGTGCGGGGGTAGAGCGCCAGGATGCGCAGACGGTGGACCCAGTTGGTGTCGGGCCTGACGTCTAAGAACGTATAGGCGCGCTGGTGGCAGACCAGGCCGTCCTGGTCAAATCTCCATGTCTCGATGCCACATGTCTTGTGCCTGCGACCGACGGTCCCCTCCCAGGTGTTGACGATGGTGTCCTCGGTGCTCGCCACGAGCTGCTTGCGGACCTCGATCGAGCGTGTTCGCGCCACTGAGAACATGACCTCGATCCCGGTGCGCAGCTCAGTGCTTCCGCGGTGGACCAGCAGCGTGCCGTCGGTCACGCTTTCAAGCACGGCGTCTTGGGCGTATACAGCCAGCGCCTCCTGGACGTTGGCGGCGTTGGAGATGCGCGCCGCCTCGGCCACGAACCGTGCCGCGTCGCCAGGAGCCACGCCTGGACGTGCTCTGCGCAGGTCGGTGTGGAGGTGGGGATTGGTCGTGGCGCTGGTGTTCATGAGGGCTCCTTTCTCGGGGTCCTGCTGGGACGCGGGCGTGGCAGGGAGCGCAGGTTCACCGTTCTCACGAGGCGTGGCCATGCCCGCGGCCGGGTGAGCATGGCGACCAAGACCGGGAGTGGGTCGTAGTAGGTCTCTCGCATAACCAGCTTCTCGCCTTCGAGCTCCATCCTGTCCACGCCTCGCCACTGGATCGGCTTGCCGCCGAGTGTTCCTGTGAGCGTGAACTCGATGAAGGCGAAGCCCTCGCCAACGGACCAGTGGTCGAGCTGGGCGTTCAGGTCAGGGATGAGAGCGAAGACGCCCTCGAACATCTGGCGCATGCCCTGCTCGCCCACTACCGCATCGAAGAGCGGCTGCACATAGAGGGTGCGCTCGTCGCGGATGGTGGTTGCGTGTTCGCTCAGGCAGGGCTCGACCGCGCCATGCGACCACGCCTCCCGCCAGCGGGCGACATAGCGCTCCTCGGGAGGCCCTGCTTGGGAGGGAGCGCGGAGGTTCATCGGCCGTGATGGTTTCATGGGTATGTAATAGACCGACGGTCGGTATATAAGCATATGATCGGGTGCTATGGCAAGCTGCGCCGATGGACCAGCGCATCGAGCGCGGGCAGCAGACGCGAAAGCGGCTTCTGTCGGTCGCGACCAGGCTGTTTGCCGAGCATGGGTACGAGGAGACTCCGATCGAGCTCGTGCTGGAGCAGGCCGCAGTCAGCAAGGGCGCGCTCTACCACCACTTCGCAAACAAGCGCGAGCTTTTCGAGGCGGTCCTGGAGGAGACAGAGGCGTGTCTGGCGCGTGCGACTGCGCTCGCCGCACGCGGCGCCAGCGACCCGCTCGAGGCGCTGCGCACAGGCTCAGCCGCGTTCCTGCGCCTCGCGGTCGACCCGACAATTGCGCGCATCGTGCTCACCGACGCCCCCAACGTGCTGGGCTGGGCGCGCTGGCGTGAGATCGATGAGCGTCACGCCTTCGGCCAACTCAAGCGAGGAGTTGCCGCGACACCGGGTGGACAGCGCCTGGCTGACGAGGAGCAGGACGCTCTCGCCCACGTCCTGCTGGCAGCGCTACTCGAGCTTGCGATGATCGTCGCACGCTCAGAGAAGCCGCGCACCGCCAAGCGCAACGCCCAAGCGGTGCTCGACGAGCTGCTGGAGCGTCTCCTGGGCTGAGATGGATGCTGGGGGCCGCAGGTCCTCGCGCTGGAGAGCAGATCGACGTCAAAGGAAGTGCTTTGATACCGGGCGCCCTGCTATGTGTGGTCGATGATGCTCTCGAGCTGTGCTTCGAGGTAGTTGACTCTCGCGATTGCGAGTGGGCCATAGACGTTCATGGCGCTTTCTAAGAGATAGGTGAAATAGGGCCTTGACGTAGGCTCGCGAGTTCCTGCCTGACGTAGCGCTGGAGTTCGGGGCTCTCGACTGCAATCTCCTGTGCCAGCTCTGGCCGGCCGTCGACGAGCACGAGCACGTCGTGCAGGTCGAGGCTGCGCAGCATGTCGTTTTTCCCGCGGCCATTCCAAGCGGCCAGCCCGCGCGCGCACGACAGGTGCGCACCGGGCGCCGCGATGACATAGCCCGCACCATGCGGGCCGTCGGCCCTGCTTGAACCTCCTACCACAGCCCCTTCAGGGCTGTAGGCGGCGGACTTCGTGCGGCGCCGGCCTGGCAGCCGCGTTCGTCCTGCGGTACGCCTGCTGGTACGGGGCTCCTCGTCGGACACGACTGGGGTGCCGCCACTGCGTGGTCATTTGCCCTCCACTACCCCGAGTTCCTTGAGGCCCTCGTCATCCTCGCCACTCCCCACCCGGCTACCTTCGATCGCGCTCTTCATAAAGACCCCGAACAGCAAGAGGCGAGCCAGTATCTTCTCGCCTTGCGCCGACCCGACCTGGAGGGGCTCGCGGAGGCCGAGACGATCGCCGCGCTGCGGGCTGTTCTCGACTATCCGTTCTTCACCAAGGAGGACCTCGACGTATACACGGAGAGTTGGCGACGCCCAGCTGCACTAGCTGGCATGTTGCGCTGGTATCAGCGCGAGGGACTGGGACCGCCAGAGGACGGGACGCCGGCACGCGGCAACTACGCACCCCAAGTGACACCACTCACGGTGAACGTACCGACGCTGGTGATCTATCCCGACGCCGATCTATACACGCGTCCGGCAGCCCACGTGGGGCTGGAGCGCTACGTTCCAGACCTCGCCTTTCACCTCGTAGAGGGAGCCTCTCACTGGATCGCCGAGGAGCACCCAGAATTGGTCAGTAGCCAGATCCGCGAATTCGCTGAAGGCGCACGACACGGCTCGCGATGACGCCTGACTGGACCTTCACTCGACCCAACCCACTACTGCTCTTGCAGCGCCAGCGACGCAGGCACGCGCGCCGCGAGATAGCCGGGGACCGAGATGATCGCCAGCGAGGTGGCGGCCATCAGCGCGAACCCCCTGAGCACGGGCCCTGGCGAGATCGAGTAGACGATCGGGAAGTTGACGACGCTGGCGAGCACGTGGTCGCTGAGCAGCTGGCCGCAGACGCCGAACACCGCCCCGGCGAGGCAGCCGGCGCCCAGCAACAGGAGGCTCTCGAGCAGGATCGTGCGCCACAGATCGAGTCGGCTCAGTCCCTCGAGTCGAAGCGTTGCCAGGCGGGGGCGGCGCTGCCAGATCATGGCGGCGATCGCGGCGGCCATGGCGAGCACCGCGGCGATCGGGATCAGCGTCGCTATCTGCGACAGGCGCTCGAGCGCGCGGCGGTCGAGCGCGTCTTGTTCACTGGCACGCGCGCTTGCGCTGAGCACGGCGAGCCCTGTGTCCTTGCCCAGCGCGTGTTCGATCTGGCGCGCTCCTTGGCTAGGGGAGATTCCGGGGGCGAGCGTGACCGCGAGGGCGCTTGGGTCAGGGCTCCCCCAGGCGCGGGCGTAGTCGGAGGCGCTCATCAGGATCGCCCCAGGCGCCCAGCTGACGTTGGTGGAGAGCGCGGCGACGCGGAAGCTCTGCGGTTGGGGCGTGGGCGGCGTGAAGGACTCGCCGACGTGGAGGTGGTGTTCTTCGGCGAGCGCTTGCGAGAGGACGAGCCAACCGCCGGCGCGCAGGCGGGCCGTGGCCGTTGGGGCGCTCCCTTGCAGGATCTGGTGGGTGAGGAGGCGAGCGAGTCCTTGGGGCGGTGGCGCCATCACGAGCACGCGGCTGGGCCCGTAGTCGAGCAGCCCGCCGCGGTAGGCCTGCAGCGAGCGCACGGCGGGCAGCCGTCGCAGCGCGGCGTCTTGGGTGGCGGCGAAGGGCGTCGTCTGGAAGAGGTCGTAAGAGCCTGCGGGCGCGACCCAGAGATCGGCGTAGGAGCTCATCTGATGGGCGGAGCGTTCCAGGCCGGCGAGCAGGTTCGCGTGTGCGCCGGAGATCGCGACGCTGCCGAACACGGCGACGGCGCCCGTCGCGGCGATCGCGGTGGCGCGCGTGCGAACGTCCGCGAGCTCGAGCGTGGCGAGGTGGCAGATCGTGCCTGTGCGGGTTAGCGCGATCCGGCGCGTGAGGGCGAGCACGGTGGCGAGAGCGAGCGGCAGCTCGAGCAGCAGCGCGCAGACGAGCAGGACCATTCCGGGCATCGTCGCGTGTGGCTGGGCGAACAGCAGCACGACTGCGCCTGCCAGCAGGGCGAGCCCGAGCAGCGCGATCTGCCAGGCGGCGCCGGGGCGGGCGCTGCGCTGGCGGGGCGCGATTACGGCGAGCGGGTCGCGGGCGAGCACGTCGCGTAGCGGGGTGAGCACGGCGACGATCGCGGCGAGCATGCCGCCACTCACGGCGATGGCGACGCTCTGGGCGCTGACCACACGCTGGGAGCCGACGGCGAACGCGATCGAGAGGAATGCGGGGTTTGAGTGGAAGAGATGGATCGATAGCTCATCGCCGAGGGCGAGGCCAAGCGCGCAGGCGAGCAAGCCGAGGGTGATGGCGTCGAGCATGAGCACGGCGATCACCGTCCCTGGCGTATACCCGTCGCGGCGCAGATCGCCGGCGAGGCTGCGGCGGTGGGGGACGGTCAGGAGCATCGCGTTGAACGCGAACAGGAAGCCGACGAGCGCGGAGATGACGGCGACCAGGCGGGTGGACTGGTTGCTGGCTTGGGCGGCGTTGGCATACAGCGTTTCGTCGTAGTCGACCGGCTCGAGGTTCAGTGTTGCCCCCGCCAGCAGGCGCAGGGCGGCCTGGACGCGGCGCTGCGCCCCTGGGTCGGGCTGCACGAGGATGCGATCGATCTGGCCCTTCATGCCGGCGAGTTCTTGTGCGAAGGAGAGCGGCGCCACAGCGATCGGGCTCGAGATCAGTGGGCCGATCTGGCGGCGGCCGAGCTGGGCGTACAGCGGTGCCTCCGTAGTGTGGCCGGCGATCTGCAGCTTGACTTCCTGGCCGAAGCCCGTGACTCCGATCGCGCGAGCGAGTGGCGCGGGCAGCACCACCGCGCCGATCGTCCCGAACGGCGCGAGCGCCGTGTGGCTGGTGAGCGTGCCGCCGAGCTTGGGCAGACTGGAGTCGGCTCCGATCAGCTCGACCGACTGCGCCCCTCTGGGCCCGAGCGCATTTGCGTTGACTTCGATCAGGGGCGAGGCGACACGCACGCCGGGGATCGTGCGCACGCGGGCGAGGACGTCCTGCGGGAACCCCTCTGGCCCCCGCGCGCGCAGCTGCAACGTGGCGGAGCCGGCGATGCCGCGCGAGAGCAGCGCGACCGAGCTCTGCAGGCTGGAGGAGGCGATTTGGGAGGCGAACAGCAGCGCCACCCCGGCCGCGATCCCGGCGATGGCGAACACCTCTTGGAAGAGGCGTGAGCGCAGCCGCACGCGGTACAGGCGCAGGAGGTTCGCCGGCCTCATGGGTCTTGCACCGGCATCGAGGTACCTCTACCGAGCGAGCAGCTGCGCGTAGCTGTGCTCGTCGCCGTAGTCGGAGAGCTTGCCGTCGAGCAGCACGAAGGTGCGGTCGGCGTACTGTGCGGCGGCGGGGTCGTGGCTGACGAGGATGACCGCGACCTGGCGCTCGGCGCTAAGCTCGCGCAGCAGCTCAAGCACCTCGCGGCCGCGCCGGGAATCGAGGCTCCCGGTCGGCTCATCGGCGAGCAGCAGGGAGGGTTTGGTGGACAGCGCGCGGGCAATCATCACGCGCTGGCGCTCGCCCATGGAGAGCGTTTCAGCGCGCTGGTTGATGCGGCCGTCGAGGCCCAGGCGTTCGAGCAGCGGGTAGACCTCACGCTGGGCATCGCGCCAGCGCATCGTCTTGAGCAGCTTCAGGATCGCGTTGTCGAGTGCGCTGACGCCGGGCAAGAGATCGAAGCGCTGACGGATGAAGCCGAGCTCGCAGCGACGGAAGTGCGACGCTTCGCGCTCGGAGAGCGAGGCGACGTCGCGGCCGCCGATCAGGATCGCTCCAGAGGTTGGCTTGAGCAGCGTTGCGACCATCAAGAGCAGGGTGGTCTTGCCCGACCCGCTGGGCCCGTAGACGGTGACGACTTCGCCCGGCAGGACGCTGAGCGAGACGCCGTCGACGGGACAGACCGCTTCGCCGCCGACGGCGGGATAGTGCTTGACGAGCTCACGCAGCTCGAGCATCAGGTCGCCACTTTGCCGCTGACACGGACCGTGATCGCGTTGTTGGAGGCTTGGATCGTCCCGCTGAACGCCAGGCCGGATGCATGAGCGTGGGCGTAGGGACCGCTGCCGTGCACGATCGACATCGACCCTGCGAACGTGGCTTGTGTGCTGCCCCGGTGGTAGCTGCCTGAGCCCTTCGTCGTGATCGACCCGGCGCCGTGGCTGACGCTCACTTCGCAGCTGACCCGGGTGCTGGAGACAGCGGTCAGCTTTACTGAGATCGCCCCGGCCACCGTCCCGGTAGCCGAGCCGCGCTCGTTGAGCGTGAAGTTGTGCTTGCTGATCAGGTGCAGATGCCCGACCTCGTGCAGATCGACCGTGCCGGCCGCGCGCGCCCGGGTACGGCGGGCCGCTGTGGCATGGCGTGCCGCTCGCGCGCCATGCGCTCGCCTGGCATGAGCGACAGTCGCGGGCGGGCACGGGACGGTCGCGTGGGCGCTGCTGGTCGAGCCGTCCGCGAAGCTGAATTCGCCGGCAAACGGGTACCCGCCGCGGGGGCAGTGCAAAGGCACCACGACACGATTGCGCAAGGGCCGCAACGGGTCCTGACGTGCGCCGATGCTGAGCGAGAGGCTCAGCACCGACGATTCTGGCTCCAGCTGGACCGTCGGGATCGGCGGGAGCGAGACCACGAGCTCTTCGCCGTAGGGCGCACTGCCCGAGGCGACCGTGCCGGTCAGGACGACCCGCTGTTCCAGTGGCGTGTAGCCCTGGCCCAGAACCTCGAAGGTGGGGCTCAGGCTCCGTGGCGGGCCGAGAAACAGCCACAGGCTCACGGGCTCCATCAGAACCTGGGAGCCGGCATGAACCTCAGCGATCACTTGGCCTGTGCCGAGCTCTGACTGCAACGGGCAGCCCGACGCGCCACGGGCGCGTAGTCGGCTGCTTTCGCAGGCGCGCAGCTGCGGGATCACGAGCGTCATCCCCGCTGGCAGCGCCAGCACCGAGCGCCGCAGCGGCGCTGGCACCCCGTCAGAGCCGCCGCTGTAGCGGATCGCCACCGTCAACGTGGCGCTCGCGCCAGGCCGATCGGGCGTGAGCGAGGGCGAGATCGAGGCGGCAATCTGGGCTTGGCCGGCGGGCTGTTCACCAGCAGCCGCCTGCGATTGGGCAGCGGTCAGGGCCGACGCCGCCGGTCCGGGCGCCGCCAACAGGGCGAGGCTGGCCAGGCAGGCGAGGGCGAGCAGCGCGCGGGCGCGCGGGGATGGGGCTAGTGCGGACAGGGGATCGCTCCTTGCGTGGTCAGGTTGGTGCCATCTTCGAAGGTGATGAGCGCCTGGAAGGGGAAACCCCCCGCAGGGCACTTGCGCGGGGTCACGATGCCCTGCAGATGGCGCAGCACGCGCCTGCCATGGACCTTCTCGTAGAAGGCAACGTTGGGAGCGCCGACTGTGATGAACAGGCTTTCGATCGACGCGCCAGAAACGCCTGGCAGCGTCGCGATCGGGGGTATCTGAAAGTTGAATCCCAGCCCATATGGCGCCGGGGCCTGGACCACTTGGGCGCGCACGAGCAGCTCGATCGCGGCGGGCGAGACGGCGGAGAAGTACCCGAGCACGAGCGGGCCGGCGCCTTGGCGGGGGCCGAGGAACAGGTCGAGCGTAAACGGCTCGCGCGTGAGTTCTCCTGCGAAATCGATCACGCCCACCCCTCCGCCGAAGCCGATGCGCGAGTCCGGGGGGCACGCCTTGGCGCCTTCCAGTTCCAGCTTGGCAGCCTGGCAGCTGCCGGCGCCTTGCGCGTCCAGGCGCAGCCCCGCGGGCAGGTTCACCACCAGGCCTGTGACGGGTTCGGCCGGCCCCCCTCCGAGCGCGCCGAGCGTGGCGGTGGCGGCCAGGTTGGTGGGCACGTTCAGCGCATCGGGGGTGAAGCGCAGCTGCACGCTGGCGCTCTGTTCCGCAGCACCGGCGCCACCGGCGCAGGCGCAGACACAGCCGAGGCTCACGGCCAACAGCGCCAGGGCTCTAGGCTTGTGCACGCGCGCCGCTACTTTGCCCGGGCTCGCTCAGCGCGCTGCGCATGAGCTTGACCCAGGTGTCGACCAGCGTCTCGTCCTGCACCTGGGATGGGACGCCAAGCAGGTCGCGCAGCAGCCGTGAAGAGAGCAGCGATCCGAGCCCCAATGCCGCGAGCGCCGCGGCCTGCTCCTCGGGCATTGGTCGCCCCGCCCGCTCGCCGATCCACGCGGCAAAGCCCGAGAAGGTGGAGTGAAAGAGCTGATCGACGGCGTCTGTCAAGAGCTGGGGACGGTTGCGGGCTTCACGGGCGAGCAGGCGCAGCAGCTCGGTCTCGCTGTCGAGCTCGGCGAGCATCAAGCGGGCGATCAGCACCAGCTCCGAGGTGAGGTCCTCGAGCGGGGTCAGCACGCGGCGGATCTCGCGGAGGCTGTTCAATCGCGCGAGCTGGCGCTCGATGCCGGCGGCCAGTACCTCCTCCTTGCTCTCGAAGTGGTGATACAGGCCACCCGCGCCGGGGGAAAGCCCGGCGGCGGCTTCGATCTTGGCGACGCTCGTTGCGTCGAAGCCGTGCTCGCTGAAGAGGCTCATCGCCTCATCGATGATCCGATCATGGGTTGCGTTTGGCATACTGGCTAATACTAAGCATACACTTAGAAAGAGTAAGGTTGCCCAGGAGCCACGGCATCAACCGCCTACGCGTTCAACGTACCGCCCCGATCGTGGGCTTGAGCGCTCGTACGGCTGCCGAGGCCGTCATTGTTGGGCTGCGTGGCAAGCTCACCGGCGCCGACAGCACCGAGTTCCACGAGCGCACCGCTGAGCGCTACGCCGAGCTGCTCGGCAACTCCAAGGGCGCACTGATGAAGGCCGGCCAGACGCTCTCGCTCGTCTCGCTGGGACCCGCGGTGCCGGAGCAGTTCAAGGCCATCTACAAGACTGCGCTGAGCCGGCTGTGCAGCGACGCACCGCCGATGGCGCAAGAGCTCACGCGCGTAGTGCTCGAGCGCGAGCTCGGCCGGCGAGCCGAGGATGTGTTTGCGCACTTCGACTGGGAGCCGATGGCCGCGGCCTCGATCGGCCAGGTGCACGCCGCCCAGCTGCACGACGGGCTGCCGGTGGCGGTCAAGATTCAGTACCCGGGCGTGGCCGAGGCGATCGACGCCGACCTGCGCAACACCGAGCTCCTGGCGATGTTCCTCGCGGTCATATTCGGCCTCTCGCCGAAGAAAATGAGCTTTGACATTCGCGGCGCGGCAGCCGAGCTGCGAACGCGCATAACCGAGGAGCTCGACTACCGGTGTGAGGCGGCCAACCAGGCCGAGTTTGCACGGCACTACCGGGGTCATCCCTTCATCCACGTTCCGGAGGTGATCGTCGAGCTGTGCACCGGTCGGGTGTTGACCCAGGAGCTGGTGCACGGCCGCTGCTGGGAGGAGGCCCTCACCGCCGAGCAGGAGCTGCGCGACAAGTGGGCGGAGGCGGTCACGCGCTTCGTCTCAAGCTCCCATCTGCGCTTCTGCCTGCTCTATGCCGATCCCCATCCCGGCAACTACATCTTCCACGAGGACGGAAGCGTGAGCTTCCTAGACTACGGTTGCATCAAGCGCTTCCGGCGCGAGCGGGTCGAGATGCTGCGCCAGATCATGCGTAAATGCCTGCACGGCGACGTGCTGGGCACATGGCGCGCCAGCGTGGAGGGGGGCTTCTGGCGCTCCTCAGACCCTGTTACTGCCGAGGAAGTGTTCGCCTACTGGCGTGAGCCATGGAGGCTGTGGTGGGATGAGCAGCCATTCACCATCACCCCCGAGTACGTGGCCGAATGGATCGAGCGCAAGTTCTCCCCGACCGGGCCCTCGGCCAACGCCTTCAGGTACATCACCGCCTCCCCCGACTACACGCTCATCGGTCGGTTCGAGCTGGCTGTGGCCTCCTCGGGTGCCCTGCTGCGGCCAACAAACTACTGGCGATCGATCGCGCTGGAGTACCTGGAAGGAGCCCCTGCGCTCACCGAGATGGGCAAGCGCGAGGAGGCGTTCTTCAGCGAACGCGGGCCGGCGGCCCTGGCGTAGCACCTTCCCAGGCGGCAGCGGCGGCGTCGAGCCGGTCATCACCCCAGAACAGCCCATCATCGATGACCACGGTGGGGATGCCAAACACGCCTAGAGAGCGTGCGTGTGTGTTGATGGCTCGCAGCTCGTCCTTGATGTCGTGTCTGCTGATTGCCTGCTCGACCTCGCTCGCGTCCAGGCCGGCCCGTTCTGCGGCTTCCAGCACTACCTGCAGCTGACTGAGATCGGCGCCCTCTTGGAAGGCCATTCGCATGGTGCTCAGCGCGAGCTTCTGGAGCAGGCCGTGGTGGTTTGCAAAGGTCATCGCTCTGGCAACGAGGACATCGTTCGTTGGCCAGGGGGCTGGCCAGTGGATCGCGCCGAGGCCATGGGTCAGGGCCCGTGCCTCGCAGTCGGTCATCCCTGAGCCCCGGCGCTCGCCCAGCCCCCAAGAGCTCCGGCCGGCATCTCGGAACAATGCGCCCGCGAACACAGGACGCCACACGGCATCGGGGATCAGCTCGCCGATGCGCTCGCCCGCGAACCACGAGTACGGAGACATGGCGCCAAAGAAGAAGAGAGGAGAGCTCATCGACCACTGAAGCGTGGAAGTCGCCGCTGCGCGGCAGCGGCGACGCCCTCGCGGAAATCCTCGGTGGCGAACAGCTTTGCCTGTTCGACGTCCTCGTGCGCGACGGCGGCCTTGATCCGTTCGGCCAGATCTCCGCGCATCGTCTGTCTGATTGCCCTGATTGCCAGCGGCGAGGAGATGGCGATCTCCTCGGCCAATGCCATCGCTTCCTCGCGTAACCGGTCGCTGGCTACCAGCCGATCGCACAAGCCGATCGCGTGTGCGTCCTGGCCGCGCAACCGCACGCCTGTATAGAGCAGCTCGAGTGCGCGCTGATGACCAACAGCCAGCGGCAGCGTCACCGTGACCCCGAAACCATGATGGATCCCCAGCCGCGCGAAGTTGGCGCTGAAGCGCGACTCGGGGCTGGCCACGCGGAAATCGGCCGACAGCGCCACGCCCAGGCCGCCACCCACCGCCGCTCCCTGGATGGCGGCGACCACCGGAAGTCCGGCTACGAACAGCCGCACCGCCTGCTCGTACAGGGGTCCCTCTGCCGGGTTCGGCCCACGGAAGTCTGCTCCGGCACAGAAGTTCTTGCCCTCCGAGCACAGAACGATCGCCCGGCAACCGCCATCGCGGTCGAGCTGCTCATAGGCGTCGGCGATCGCCCCGATCAGCGCGGCATCGAAGTGATTGTGGGGTGGTCGGCTGAACTCTACGAGCGCCACATGCTCGCTTACCGGTCGGATCGAGACTTCTTCGCTCATCGGTCTCGGTGCCCGGCTACTCGCAGCCTACGAGGTGTAGGAGCTGGTCGACGACGAATGCGACATGCCTTCGGCGGATGTCCGGATCCTCGAGATCTCGGTCGAGAGCGGCCAGGAAGGTCTGCCTGTGGCTCAATGCCGAGAACGTCAAGGAGACAAACAACATCACCGCGTCCTCGACGTCGAATCGGCGCAGCCCGCGGGCCGGCGCCACTCCAGCAAGCGCTTGGAAGGCATCGCTCATCGCCCGCGATTGCCGCGTAACTCCACGCAAACGATGTCCCCCGCTGAGATCCTCGCGCTGCACGAGACGGACGAACTCCGGGCGCTCGAGCAGGAACGCTAGGTAGCCCTCCACGGCCTTCCTCAGCGCGGCTGCCAGCGAGCCTGTTCCTTCCTGCGCCCAAGCAGTCACAGCCTCGAAGGACGCATGGCTCGCAGCTTGGCGCTCGGCGAACACGCGCTCGAGCACAGCCAAGTAGAGACGCTCCTTGGACCCGAAGAAGTAGCTCGGCGTGCCGCGTGAAAGTCCCGCCGCAGCCCCGATATCTCCGAGACTGGTCTCCTCAAAGCCATGTTCAGCGAAGAGCCGCTCGGCGGCGTTCAAGATCGCCGCTTGGCTGCGCTCTGCATCTCGCACCTTCGTGGCTGGCGCGGCAGTGGCCATGACGTCATGATAGCTTGCTGAGCGCTAAGCAAGTAGCTCCACGAAGAAGTGGTCGCGATTAGAGAGAGCGCGTCGAGAGACGGCGTGCCGCAACATTTCTGTGTTCGAGGCGTCTAGGTCTTGACGGTGTCAACGAAGCCAGCGCCATCGCTGTTCCTGGGTCGCCTTCTGTCACGAACGGAGCTGATAGCCGATGAGCCGAGATGAGAGATCGTTGTACACGCAGATCGCCGCAGGTGATGGCGCTGCCTTCGCAACGCTGATCCAGCCCTACCAGCATCAGTTATCGAAGTTTGTCTCTCGCCAGCTTGCCGGCGATACGCGAGCTGTCGAGGATGTACTGCAAGAGACCTATCTGGCGGCCTATCGCGCGGTGGCTGTCGGCACTCGTCCTGAGAACATCCGGTCCTGGCTCTTCACGATCGCCCGAAATCAGGCGTCGAACGCGCGGCGCTCGTGCAAGCCGGTGACGCGTCTCGACGAGTCGGTGACGGCTACGAATGCGTCCTGCCCTGCGGGTGCTGTCGAGCAGGGCGAGTGGATGGCGTGGCTGATGTCTGCGATCTCTGAGCTGCCTGTGCGACAGCGCACCGCTTTGGTGGAGCATGTCTTTGAGGGTCGAAGCTACGGAGAGATCGCGCAGCGTCAGCAGACCACGGTTGGAGCCGTGAAGACCCGCCTGCACAGGGCACGCCAAGGCTTGACACAATCGGCCGGGTTACGATCTGCCTTCTTGCCTGGGATGGCGTGGATATCTCGCGTGGTCCCGCGTCGGACGCACGCCGTCGCTATAGGCAAACTTGGGGCCAAGTCGGTGCTGGTAGGCCAAGCGGTCGCGGCGGTGGTATTCGCCACCGGTGCGTTGATCGTCGTGAAAGGCTTCGGAGTGCCTCCTGTTCGAGCCTCGGGTATAACGCTCACCGGAAAGGCGCACCCGCGCCATGCATCAGCGCCGCGCCGCCACCGGACTGCCAGTGGCGGGAGAGGCCTGGGTCCAGCGGGGCATGGGCAGGTCCGCCGAGAAGGGGAGCATGCGATACGCCAGTGCACCAACGGCGAAAAGCTCTCCAAGCGCCTGAGCGTGCCTGGGCTGGCCTACGCCATCGTGCACCTTCCCACCGATGTGCACGAGTACACAGACTGCGCAGAAATCATCTTCGCGGGCGAGCTCCGAGCCGCGGAACGAGGCCACCATCATCCGGAGCGAGGGCACCATCATCCAAAGAGACCAAGCAAGCCCCACGCGGGAGGGCGTGGGCGTGATCTAAAAAAACTGGCTGCCACGCGCGCGCGTGGGACTAGTACTTAACGGAGCGGAAGAACAAGGGGACGGCCCCGTCGAGCCGGGGTGGCTATGAAGAGAGAGACCTATGCGGGTCGCAATTGTTTCTGATGTCCATGGCAACCTGACCGCCTTCGACGCGGTCCTAGCCGACATTCAGCGGCGGGCGCCCGATCTTGTGCTGCACGGTGGTGACCTCGCTCTGATGGGTGCGCAGCCCGCCGAGGTGATCGACCGGGTACGCGAGCTGGGCTGGCTTGGCGTGGTGGGCAACACCGATGAGGTCCTCTGGCGACCGCAGGAGCAACGACCACAGGAAGAGCTTGCTCCCAAGCTGGCGGCTCTTTTGAGCTTGATCTTTCAGGAGTACGCTCCGGCGACCCTGGAGTTGCTCGGCGAGCAGCGAGTCGCCTGGCTGCGGGGGCTTCCCGCCCAACAGCGCCTCGAGGACCTGGTGCTGGTGCATGCGGCCCCGGAGGATTTGTGGCGGGCGCCCTTGCCCGACGCCGCAGACGACGAGCTGTCAGCCGTCTATGGGCCGCTCGATGCGGCCACCGTGGTCTACGGTCACATCCATCGTCCATATACCCGCACGCTGACCGGTCTGAGGGTCGTGAACAGCGGCAGCGTGGGCATGCCCTGGGACAGCGATCCGCGCGCTTGCTATCTGCTGATCGAGGACGGTCGCCCACAGCTGGTTCGCGTCGAATACGACGTCGAGCGAGAGGCGGCCCTACTGCTGGGCAGTGGCTACCCGGATGCCCCACGACTGGTCGAGATGCGACGCCGCGGGGAGTTCGTCAAGCCCGGCGCCGCGCCGCAAATGGTGATCGGCTGAGCCGACACGTACGGTGGTCTGAGCGGAAGCCGGCTAAGCAGATGGCGCGCGATCTGTCTGTCACAACTTTCACCATTCTCGTCGTGAGGTTCTCGATCCACATCAACTGACACGACCACCCAGCGGCTCCTACTGGGGCGGACGACCTCATAGCACGTCTGCTTCTGAGAGGCCGTCGGCTGCCACACCTACCCGCGCGGTGTACTCAGGCGCTCAGCCGTTGCGCAAGCGAAATGACTAGTGCGAGCGTGGGGGTGGCTGGGCCGCGTAGCTGGCCTTCGTCGAGTGTGAGTGCGCGGTCTGTGCCGAGTAGGCCGGTGCTTTCTTCGACGCTCATCAGGATCGCGATTCCGTCGTCCGCCAGTGAGCGCAGTAGCGCGAGGATGGGGTCGCGTTGGAGTAGGTCGACGCCGCTGGCTGGTTCGTCTATGACGAGTAGCGCGGGGCTTGAGGTGAGTGCTTGTGCGATTGCTATCCGGACGGTCTCGGCGCCGTCGAGTTCGCCTTGGTACATGTGAGCACAGTTCTGGGTGTCGGTGCGCTCGAGTGCTTGCAGCGCTCGTTGCTTTGCGAGTGAGGCGGGCACGCCTCGTGCGAGCTGAGCTGTGATCAGCCCCGTGATGACAGGTGCTGAGTTTGCGCCGTGGCGCAGCGCGGCTGGGCCGCAGAGTGGGGGGTGGCAGTAGCCGATCGTCTCGCCCAGCGCGTCTGGGCAGCTGGTGAGCTCGCGTCCCTCGAGGCGTACTTTGCCCTGGTCCGGGGGCTCGATCCCGGCGGCGATGCGGAGCAGCGTGGAGCGTCCTGAGCCGCGCATGCCCAGGATGCCGACCAGTTCGCCCGCGTAAAGCTCCAGTGAGACGTCATGCAGAGCGGTTCGCTGACGCGCTCCGTGCCGGTAGCGCTTGCTGATGTGCTGGAGCTCGAGCAGGCTCATGGTTGGCTGTCGCGTTCTTGGATTGCGAGCTTGAGCTCGCGGCGGGCGTACCGTAGCCAGGAGATGGTGGAGCCCCACTTGAGGCGTATGTCCTCATGGGCGAGATGCTCGGCGAGGTCCTCAGCGACGTCGGCGATGCCCTCCTCGTCGCTCGCTTGGCTCAGTGTCTCTTCGCCTTCCTCGAGGTAGTCGCGCTCGTAGCGCTCGAGCACTTCCAGCGCCTGCTCGGGCTCGAGCATGGCCAGCTGGCGGGCGAACAGGCGCTGCTGCTTGAACTCCTGGCCAAGCTGGGCGACCAGCCACTCTTCGTAGGTGCGCTTGCCGTGGGCGGTCGCGCGATAGCGGGGCTTGGGCAGACGGTTGCGCGCGGGCACCTCATCAGCTGTGGACGCCATCTCCTCGATCAGCCCATGGCTACTCAACGCTTTTAGCAGCCTGTAGACGTTCATGCGGTTGCTCAACACCAGCGTGTCCTCATAGACCCGCTGGAAACGCTCCGCTAGCTCATAGCCATAGCTCGGGTGTTCGATAATTAAACCCAACAGCGCCCAAGTGAGCGGTGAGCGCACCGGGCTTGACTCGCCCCTGCTGACGCTACCCTCGTGTTCACTCATATCTGCGAGCGTAAGCCTGGCCTCAGTAAAGCTCAATAGTGTCACGCAAGAACCCTTTAGATGTGACACGTATTGCCAGCTGCGGCCACCCCCGCCATGATGGTTTCCAATGAGCGGTGGGGAGGTTTCCTTTCACAATCTACGTGGCGCTGGCCATCTGGGCCATGCCCACTTCGCACATCCAGAGCACGGGATGCGTAATTGGCCGGGCTCTGTTCGAGCGTCGCTTCCCCATACCTCTCCGGTGGCGGCGTTCGAAGAGGCTCCGGTCCTGGACCCCTCCCCGGACCGGTCTCACAGGGCGCCGCGGCCCCGAACCCAGGGTCGCGGCGCCTACCAATGCTTTGTCCTGTCGTGCCCGCGGTCCGGTGGGTTTCGTGTGGATCGTTCTTCTAAGAAGGGATGGGCTTGATGCTCGCTCGCCGGATGGTCGTGGTTGTTTTGGCGTCGTTGCCCTTGCTGGCTGCGGGCGCGCTGGCCGCCGCGCCCGCCGCGCTGGCCGAAGAATCGTGCCCAAACGAAGCCTCGCGCCAGGGCCCTTCGATCAACCTGCCGCAATGTCGCGTCTATGAGCAGGTCACGCCGGTGGACAAGGGCGACGCCCTCGACCTGTTTCCGACTGCGCGAGAAGAGTACCTACCAGCTGGCTCAGACAAAGCCTATGCCGCCGAAGACGGCAACGAGCTGCTGCTCGAAGCGGCCTCCTCCTTTGGGCCGATCGCTCCGAGCGGCCTCGTCTCCTACGTCTTCTCGCGTGGCGCCGACGGATGGACCATGGCCCCGGTGGTACCACCGCTGGAACGGGAGCAGCTGGTGAAAACCGAAGTGTTCGATCCCGTCGATCTTTCGGCTGTCGGTTTTGAGGATCTGATCGGGTCAGACGCCAACCTGTACGGCGGCAACGAATCCGCCGTGCAGGTAGGGCACTACGTCGGCCCCGCGGCTGGACCCTACGGCACTCTGTCATTGCAGGACGGGGCCGCAGGGCTCCGAGAAACGGAAAAGATCAACCTGGTGGGTGGGTCCGCCGACCTGAGCGACGTCATCCTGGAAAGCGAGGACCACTCGTTGGCGCCTGGTGCGGAAGGCCAGGTCGAAGGGAGCCATGCGCTGTACGAATCGGCCGGCGGCGGGGAATGCGCGCCCGGAACGTCAGACTGCAAAGTCGTCAACATCAACCCGGAAGGGAAGCTGCTGACCTGCGGGGCGCTCCTCGGACAGGGAGAGATTCTTTACGGCGGCGCTCAGAGCGCGGTCTCGAGTGACGGCTCGAAGGTCTTCTTCACCGCCCCCGATCCCGGAGGTAATTTCGGTGAACCGGCTCCGACAGGACCCAGCTGCTGGAATCCCGGCTCCGGCCCGCCGGAAGAAAGCCCGCCGCAGCTGTATATGCGCGAAGACGGTACGCGGACCGTCCTGATCTCAGCGCCCGAAGCGGGCGTGGAGACCGGGCTGGGGCCCTCCGTGTTCGTCGGCGCCTCCAGCGACGGTTCGAAGGTCTTCTTTCTGAGCAGCATGACGCTGACGAAGGGTGACCCGGGAGGGCAAGAGCTCTACGAGTACGAAACCGCCACGGGCAAGCTGACGTGCGTCTCGTGCGGGGAATCGGGCACCACCGATGGAGAAGTCGACTTCGTGGCGGCAGTTTCCAATGAAGGATCTGCTGTCTACTTCAGCGCGTTCGCGAAGCTCGCGCCCGGCGCATCTACGCTGACGCGAACCTACTCGCACTATGCCCCCGTCAACGTCTACCGCTACGACACTCTCACCAAAGCGACAACCTTCGTAACGACGGTCAATGAAGCGGATTATCCGCAGATCTCCGGCGAGATAGGCAGCTGGTATGCGAACTCGTTCTCGGGTGAAATCCAGCAGCAGGGGGTTGGTGACCTGCGGCAGTGGTACACGACGGGCAACGGGCAGTTCCTGGTCTTTGCAACGGAGAGGTCGCTCACTGGCTTTGACAACACCGCAGCACCGGGCGTCTATTGCGAACCCATCCCCGGTACAGGCGGCGAAAACGACGGACTATGCCTGGAGCTCTACCGTTATAACGCCAATGCGGGGGAAGACAAAGAGCCGTCGCTCGTGTGCGTGTCGTGTTCGGGCGGCGCTCCGATCGACAATGCCACGTTCGCAAGTCTGAATTACGGATCCCCGGCCAGCGGGCCGCCACGCCCGATCTCAGAAGACGGTAAAGACGTCTTCTTCGAGTCGGCGAGCGCGCTCGTGCCAGAAGCAACGCCAGGCAGGGAGCACGTGTATGAGTGGCATGAAGGCACACTCTCGCTGATCTCATCGCCCAGCGACCCGGGCAACGCTCTCTTCCTTGGGTCCAGTGCGAGCGGCAATGACGTGTTCTTTTCCACGCACGCGCAGCTCGTGCCGCAGGACACCGATGAATCCGATGACATCTACGACGCGCGTGTGGACGGCGGTTTCGCCGGGCTCACGCCGTCGCAGTGCACGGGCACTGGCTGTCAGGGGGTGCCGGGCGCCCCGCCGATCTTCGCGACGCCGGCGAGCGTGACCTTCGCAGGCGTCGGTAACTTCGCGCCGGGCTCGCAGATATCGAACACCTCGCCGATCAAAACGGTGTCGAAACCAAAGAAGTGCAAGCGCGGCTTCGTCAAAAAGCACGGCAAGTGTGTCAAGAAGAAGGCCAAGAAGTCGGCGAAGGGGAGGAAGTAGCATGTTCGACAGGCACGCCTACCTGTTCCTATCGTTGTGCGCCGCTGCGCTGGTCGCGCTCTGTGCTCCTGGCTTTGCGTCGGCAAATCCTGGGTCCGGGCTCACGCAGAGCCCGCAGTGGACTGTGACGGCGTTCTCCGGCCCGACGAACCTCTCCCCAGCGCCCGGCAGCAAGGGCCTCTACCGGGTCCAGGTGCAGAACACGGGCGGCGCGCCCAGCAACGGCAGCACGATCACGGTTACGGACGTCCTTCCGGCCGGCCTGCAGGCGACGTCCGAACCGGCTACCGGCGCGAACTTCCAGACGGGCACGCCAATGAGCTGCGCGGGCCTGACGTGCACGTATTCGGGAGAAGTCGCGCTCGACGACTTCCTCGAACTGACGATTCCAGTCGAAGTGGAGGAAGGGGCGCCATTGAGCGTCACGAATCTTGTCACGGTCTCCGGCGGCGGGGCGCCCGAAGCCTCCCGGGAAACGCCGACCGCGATCAGCGCGACGCCCGCCGCCTTCGGCTTCGCACCCGGTTCGACAGCCAGCGCGCTGTCGAGCACTCAGGCTGGCGCCCACCCCGATCTGACCACGACGCTCGCCTACACCAACATAGGCAAAGGGCTGCTCGCCGGCGATCCGAAGGACAGCGGCGCCACCCTGCCGCCCGGGTTCGTCGGCGATCTCGCCGATTCGCCGAGATGCCCGATCGGGCAATTTTCGCTGGGCGGCCAAGGTATTGCCCCCCCGCTAGCCTGCTCTTTGAGCACGATCGTTGGCACCGTGACCGTAACCCTAGGTCTTGCTGAATACCGTGACAACATCACCGTGCCGCTCGTCAATCTGACGACCAATCCCGGCGAAATCGCCAGATTCGGCTTCGATGTCCTCGGCTTCATTATTCAGGGCACCGTCGCGTTGCAACCAGGCAACTATGCGGTGCAAACCAGCTTCGAGAAAATTACTGACAACCTCTTCCAGTTTTCCGGGATCTCGCTGACGGTCTGGGGTAACCCGGCCGATCCCAGCCACGACCTGATGCGAGGACGCGTCTGCGAGGGAGCTGACGGACCAGCCCACAGCTGCAGTTACGTAAACGCGAAAAGCGGCCTTTCCGGCCAATCAGAAGCGGAACTGCCCAACGGCCAGTCGGTGACAACCCCTCAGATTCCGTATCTGACGAGCCCGACGCAGTGCACGAGCGAACCGGAGCAGGCGACGCTCGAGGCAAGCTCGTGGGAGAAACCGAGCCAGAACGTTACCCAGGCGACCATCATCGGCCCGTTCACAGGCTGCAGCCTGCTGGAATTCGCGCCGGCGATTACGGCCTCTCCGGACACGACCAGCGCGGACACCCCGGCGGGCTTCACTTTCGGTGTGAAGATGGGTCAGGAGGGGCTCGTGAACAAGGAAGCGAGCGCTGAGGCGGACATCCAGGACACGACGGTGACGCTGCCGGAAGGCATCGCGATCAACCCGGGGCAGGCCAATGGGCTGGGGGCGTGCCAGTTCTCCCAGGACGGGATCGGCCTGGAAGGCCCACCGTCGTGCCCGTCTGACTCGAAGGTCGGGACGGTCGAAATCGAAACGCCCGTGCTTCGCAACAAGCTCGACGGCAACGTGTATGTCCTGCAGTCCAATCCGCCGGACCTCGAACTGCTGGTCGCGCCCGAAGACCCACCTGACGGGATCTACGTGAAGTTCATCGGCAAAGTGGTTCTGAACGAAACGACGGGCCAGCTCGTCACGACCTTCGAAAAGACGCCGCAGCTGCCGTTCAGTTCTTTGAAGTTCTCCTTCAGCGGTGGCGCCCAGGCTGCGCTCACGACGCCGACCGGCTGTGGGATCTACACGACCACCTCCACTTTCACACCGTGGTCGACGCCGTTTGGAGCCGAGGCCTCCCCGTCGAGCCTGTTCGGGGTCGAAAGCGGCACGAACGGCGCTCCCTGTCCGCCCAGCCCGCTGCCGTTCAGCCCGACGCTGACCGCCGGCTCGACCACCGACCAGGCCGGCGGCTACACCCACTTCTCGCTACTGCTGCAGCGCGCCGATGACCAGCAGCGCGTCACGCGCCTGCAGTTCAAGACACCGGAGGGCCTGTTGGGCATGATCGCCAAGGTCCCGCTGTGCCCCGAACCGCAGGCGGGCGACGGCACCTGCCCTGAAGCGTCGCAGATCGGCCATACGGTCGTTGAGGCGGGCCCGGGGCCCTACCCGTTGGATGTGCCTCAGCCCGGCGAGCCGCCCGCGCCGATCTATCTGACCACGGGCTATGAAGGGGCACCCTATGGCCTGTCGATCGTCGTGCCCCTGCACGTCGGCCCGTTCGTGCTCAAAACGCAGGTCGTGAGGGCGAAGATCGAAGTCGACCCGCTCACCTCGCAGTTGACGATCACTACGGGCGAGCTGCCGCTGTTCATCGACGGGGTGCCCGCCGACCTGCGTGACATCGACGCCGTGATCGACAGGCCCGAATTCATGTTCAACCCGACGAGCTGCGCGCCGATGAGCTTCGCGGGGACCGCCACGGGCACTGAAGGCGCGAGCGCTCCGATCTCGAGCCCCTTCCAGATGGGCTCCTGCCAGGCGCTGACGTTCAAGCCGAACTTCAAGGTCTCCACGCAGGGCAAGACCTCGAGGGCCGACGGGGCGAGCCTGACCGCAAAGATCGTCTACCCGACCGGCAACCTTGGCGCCAACCAGGCCAGCTCGCAGTCGAACATCAAAATGGTCAAGGTCGAACTGCCCAAGGCGCTGCCCTCGCGTCTCTCCACACTGCAGAAGGCTTGCACGGAGGCGACCTTCAGCGCGAACCCGGCGAACTGCCCGGCCGCGTCGAGGATCGGCGAGGCGACGGCGATCACCCCGGTCGTGCCGGTGCCGCTCTCCGGCCCTGCGTTCTTTGTCTCAAATGGTGGCGCGAAGTTCCCGGAACTGATCGTGGTGCTGCAAGGCTATGGCGTGACGATCGACCTGCATGGCGAAACGTTCATCTCCAAGGCGGGGATCACGAGCTCCACCTTCAAGAGCGTCCCTGACGTTCCGATCGGCTCCTTCGAACTGATCCTTCCGGAGGGCCCGGACTCGGCGCTCGCGGCCAACGGCGACCTGTGCAAGGCCAAACTGACGATGCCGACCGAATTCGTCGCCCAGAATGGCGCCGAACTCAAGCAGAGCACGCCGATCGCGGTGACCGGCTGCACGCCGTCGCTCGGAATCCTCAGCCACAGCGTCAAGGGCAAGAGCACGACGGTCGTGGTCAGGGTGCCTGCGCCCGGGAGGCTGACCGCGAGCGGCACGGGTCTGTCCAGGCTCGCTGGGGCCGGCAAGAGCGTCAGCAAAGCCGGCGCAGTAGCCGTGACGCTCGAGCTCTCAAGCGACGAGCAGCACATGCTCGCCGCTCACCAGGGGCGCGAGCTCGCTGCCCACATCAAACTCACCTTCACCACCAACAAAGGCAAGACGCTCACAGGCGCAGTGACGGTGCTACTCGCTGCTCATGTCCACGACAACGGGAGGGATCACTGATGAGCGTCCCGCGCAGGTGGGTACTGATGAGCGCTGCCGCGCTCTGCGTGCTGGCCGGCACGCCGCTGCTCTGCAGCGCCACGGCGCTCGCGGGAGAAGGCCTGGGTGTCACTGCCACGTTCGGCAGCTCAAGCTCGACCACGCCGGACCCCGAACCGCTCTCCAAACCCGACGGTGTAGCCGCGAACCAGAGCAGTGGCGACGTCTATGTCGTGGATCGTGGCAACAACCGCGTCGAGTACTTCAGCTCTTCGGGCGGTTACGAAGGCAGCTTCAACGGCAGCGGCAACCCGGGATTCCCGGAAGGCTTCAGCTCGCCGACAGCGATCGCGGTCGACAACGCCTGCTTCTACCAAAAACTCGGCGATCCAGAATGCCAAACAAAATACCCCTCGAACGGTGACGTGTACGTCGTCGACACCGAGCACGGGGTGATCGACAAGCTGAGCGCGACGGGAAGCTGGATCTCGCAGCTGAGCGGTTTCAGCGGTGGGCTGCTCGCTGTTGCGGTGGATAGCTCGGGCAATCTGTGGGTATACAGCGCTCCGGGCGGGCAAGGCCAGCTCAACGAGTTCGATGAAACCGGCGCTCCCGTAACCGAATTCAAAACGAATCGAGGCGCTGCGCCCGTTTTGGCGGTCGACTCAGCCGATAACCTCTACCTGACCTTAGGCTGCGAATGCATGGGGAAGTACAACCTCGCCGGGACACAGCAGGCCACCACCGAAACGGAACCCATCAGGCCCATCAGCGGGCTCGCGGTCGATCTCGCGACGAACGACCTCTACGTGGGCCAGGGGAGCTCGCTTGTGCAGTACGGCCCCTTCGGGGAACCGTTCGGCGCGCCGATCTACCGCTCCGGCTCCCACGCAGTGGTTGCCGGAGCGGGGATCGCCGTGAACTCGACCAGTCACGAGATCTACCTCGCCGACTCGGGCAGCAACGACGTCGCGATCCTGGGACTCATCTCCGGCTCCACCCCGCCGGCGCCGAAAACCGACCCGGTGAGCGAAGTGCGCTCCGGCAGGGCGGTGCTGAACGGCGATCTGAACCCGGGCGGGGAAACGGGCGGCGTCGGCTTCTACTTCTCCTACGCTTCCGGTGAAAACTGCACCGGGCCGGAAAGCGCCACGACGCCGTTCGACAATAGCGGCGCCAACGCGACGGGCAACAGCGACGTGCCCGCGTCGGCGCAGATCACGGGGCTCTCGGCCTCGACCCAATACGCGTTCTGCTTCGTGGCCGAAAACACGTTCGGGCCGACGTACGGGCCGGTCGTGAAGTTCACCACGGCCTCTACGCTCGCAGCCTTCGCGCCCACCGTGGACAGCGAGGGTGTCTCGGGCGTGACGCCGTTCAACGCCTCCCTGGAAGCGAGGATCACCGCCAACAACCAGGCCACCGAATACAAGTTTGAATACGCAACCAGTGAATCTGAAGTGCTGCTTGGGCACGGCACGCCGGTTGAGCAGGGCCTGCTCCTGGGCGGCCTGGAAGAACAGACAGCTCCCCCTCCAGCCTCGCCCCCGGCCAATATCGGCGGCGGCCTCACGCCGGCCACCACCTACTACTACCGAGTGGTCGCGACCAACGCGAGCGGCGCTGCCGATGGCACGGTCGAGCAGTTCACGACACTGCCGGCGGAAACCCCCCAGCTCGAAGAGCAACCCGCCTCCCAAGAACCCCTCACGGTGGCCACCCAACAGCCCACGATCTCGCTCACGGGACAGGTCAACCCCGACTTCCAGGCCATCTCCAGCTGCGAATTCCAGTACGTCACCGAAGCTATCTTCAACGCCACGGCCTTCAACGGCTCCCCCGGTTCCGTGCTGTGCACGCGGGCTACTCCTGAACTTGAGCCTGGCGAAGGGCTGGGCGAAGGAGACAGCCCTGTGGGTGTCAAGGCGAGTCTCACCGGCCTGGAAGCGAACACGACTTACTACTACCGTCTGCTCGCCACCAATGCGACAGGGAGCGGCGAAGGCGCTCCCCAGCACTTCCTGACGCTGCCAAATCCACCGGGCGTGCTCACCGGGGAAGCATCCGAAGTGAGCGCGTACAGCGCCATGATCACCGGGAGTGTGAACCCCGGCAGTGTTGGCGTGAACTCCGATACCACTTACTACTTTCAGTACAGCACCCAAACCAGGAGCTACAACACCCAGATACCGCTCACGGCGGCCGACGTTGGGCAGGGCACGAGCCCCGTGCAAGAGCAAGCCAGCCTCTCAGGCCTTGAACCTGACACCACCTACTACTACCGGATCGTCGCCAGCAACGACCACGAAAACCAGGTCACATATGGGCAAGGCAAGACGTTCAAGACGACCGCCACGCCCCCCGTGCTCGGAGCGCCAGAAGCGAGCACCATTGGCCAGAGCACCGCGACGATCAGCACGACGCTCAACACGCAGGGCCTGCCGGCGCACTGGGAACTGCGGGCCGCGATCACACAGGGCAGCCTGAACTTCCGGGCGGCCGGGAACAGCAGGAGCTCGACTGCGGAAGCGCTCACGCTGAGCCTCGGATCGTTGACTCCTGGCGCTGTGTACTACTACAAGCTGATCGCGGAAAACCCGGACGGCACCGTTGAAACCGCCGAAGGCTCATTCACGACCCTCCCCGCGCCACCCCTAGCGAGCTCCAGCCTGTTCCCGACCACACCGCTGCTCGCACTTCCCACCATCACGGCGCCGGTAGAAGAAGCCACCAGTCCCCCGGCGAAAAAAGCCAAAGTCAAAAAACACAAGGCCAAAGGTGGCAAAGGGAAGAAGAAGCGGAAGAGCAAAAGAGGCAAAGGGAAGAGCAAGAAGTAGCGGCGGGCTCATGGCTTGCTGTCGCGTTCTTGGATTGCGAGCTTGAGCTCGCGGCGGGCGTACCGCAGCCAGGAGATGGTGGAGCCCAGCTTGAGGCGTATGTCCTCATGGGCGAGATGCTCGGCGACGTCCTCAGCGACGTCGGCGATACTCTCTTGCGCCTCCTCTTCGCTTGCTTGGCTCAGTGTCTCTTCGCCTTCCTCGAGGTAGTCGCGCTCGTAGCGCTCGAGCACTTCCAGCGCCTGCTCGGGCTCGAGCATGGCCAGCTGGCGGGCGAACAGGCGCTGCTGGTTGAACTCCCGGCCCAGCGAGGCGACCAGCCACTCTTCGTAGGTGCGCTTGCCGTGGGCGGTGGCGCGATAGCGGGGCTTGGGCTGACCGTTGGGCGCTGGCCTCTCCTTGGCTCTCGGCGTAGCCTCCTCGATCAGCCCATGGCTACTCAACGCTTTTAGCAGCCTGTAGATGTTCATGCGGTTGCTCAACACCAGCGTGTCCTCGTAGACCCGCTGGAAACGTTTCGCGAGCTCGTAGCCGTGGCTGGGGCGTTCGATCACCAAGCCCAACAGCGCCCATACCAACGGCGAGGACATCGCGGCTGCCTCACTCATACGCGGACGCTCGCGGGCGGTGCAGCTCCAGCACAGGCGCTTGGACACGCCGCCGCTGCGCGCCGGGGTCCGACCTCGGGAAATGTCCATATCGCAGGTGTCTGAGCGAATCCACTCTATTGTGACCGTGATTGTCGGTTTGCCAAACCGACTAAAGCCTTTCAAGCCAAGATAGGGCTTCCCAAGGTCAGCTAGGGTACATTCTTCTGGTCATCATGCCGTCTGTTTGCTGGATCTTCCGATTGGGTACCGGCGTCTGAAAGAGATGGACTGCAGAGGAGTGTGATGGTGACCGAGGGCCGTGCTGCGAACCTAAGGCCTAGGGCTGGAGCCGAGATAGGCCCAGCGTCAGGGCCGCTTACGCGGGAGCAGGCCAGCGAGCGTGGGCAGCGCGCAGGCGGGTGGGGATGGCTGGTTGGGCCTGTGGCGTCAAACAATCTCACGCTCGGCCGCATCAGCCCGCCTGCCAAGCCGTTCTTGGGAACCGACGGTCTCATCACCGCCGTTTCGGCAGGGCTGCCCGTCCACGGCAACTGCACATTCACACTGTAGGAGTCAGAGCAGGCGATGCAACGCTTCGCATACGGGCAACCCCCCCGGGACTCACCGCGAGACGATCCGCCAAAACCACCACCGATCGGTACTGATCGAGCAACTCTCAGCGCGATTCACGCCACTGCGCATCGAGGGCAATTGGGACCCTGCTGGACACCGAACGTTGACGCACTCGAGCGCTTCGCCGACACCCTCCAAAACACACACCGGACGCTCGTCTGACAGCAATGCTTGCGATTTACATACTCGGCGACTGGGAGGCAACCTCGCCCACTCCCGTAGCTCGGCTCGTGTCGCCGGCCGCCACGCCCACTGCCCGAGGCGGAAAGCCTTCGGCACTGCCTTGTCTAGGAGTCCTAACGCTTTGCGGTGTGCGCGGCGACCAGCTCGCTAGCAGGGCCTGGGCCGATGAACGGGGAGAGGCACATGTATACGCTTTGGCTGAGCAGGTCCGCCACTGGACGCCCATCGCTGTGTGGGGCCTGGAGATAGCCGATCTCCGCAACGGTCGATGCGATCGCCTCAGAGACGGTGCGCGGCAACTCGGGGGCGGAGGGTTGGGAATAGCCTTCCTCGAGCAGCAGCCTGAAGGCCATGATTCGCTGGCGGGGGAAGGGGTTGGTGATAGGGCCGATCTCTGGTCCCTCGAGGAAGACGAGATGCGCAAACTCGGGGTGCTCACGAAAATATCGGTCGAACGCTTCGAGGCCCATCCACATACGCTGCGGCCAATGGCCTCCGGTGTAAAAGGCCTCGGCGGTTAGGATCATCGCCGATTCGAAGCTGAACTGCAGCGTCTCTGCGGCCGCTTGGTGCTTGTCTGCAAAGTTGGCGTAGAAGACCTCTCTGGAGAGTTTGGCGGCGGCGACGATGTCCGCGACGCTCGTCTTGGAGTAGCCCTTCTGGAAGGCCGCGCTGGCGAGCCCGTAGAGGAGTCGTTCCCTACGGTTGGAGGCGACTTCGCCGGCGCTCAAGCCGTGGCGCCCTCGAGGCAACGGTGGGGGCATCGCCGAGGGCATCTTGGGAGCAGCGGGTATCAGTCTCGCCTGGGTTGGCCCGAGCGCCGTTCTCCATCTGAACGGGCCGTCATCGAGCGTGTAAGACGCCACCCAGGCGTCTAGATCGCTCCCCAGGGCGTTGACTTCGCCGAGGCTTGCGCGCAGGCGCAGGGCCAGCAGTCGAAATACCCCTGCGATGAGGGCTCTGGCGGGCACGTCTGGTCCCGGCACGTCGCTACCGGCGCTCTCCCAGGCCGCTTCGATCGCGCCGGCGAGCCGCTCGATCAGACGATCGCGCACCGTGCGGGCCTCCAGGCCCGCCGCCAGCGTCTCGCAGAAGAGCAGCCGAGCCGCTTGTGGTTCCTCGCTTGCGAAGGCGACGAGCGCTGCGACGGTGGCGGCACAGGGCTCTGTCTCGGGCGAGCCCAGCGCATCGCACGCGCGCGCCTGCACGCGTGCACTCACCTCGTGCAGCGCAGCGATGAAGCAGTCGTGCTTGTCGGTGAAGCGGGCATAGAAGGCGCTGCGCGAGGCGCCCGCGTAGGAGAGCACGTGGGCGACGGAGGTCTCGGCGTATCCGAGCGCCGCCGCGGCCTCGATCATGCCCGCGATCAGGCGTCCCTGCGTCGCTCGCTTGCGCTTCTCCTGCGAGCGGGGCTTGACCCGCGGTGAGCTCGGCGCCGATGAGCGTCGAGGGGGTGGCGAGATGGCCATCTGCCAGCACAGCTTATAACCGTCGCGCCCGCCTCCCGGCAGGGCTGAGCGGATCGATCACTCCGGCTGAGCGACAGCCGCGCCCTCGATGCGCGTAAAGGCCCGACGGGCCGCGCCCGATCGTCCCGGTCGCCATGAGCCTGGCTCTCCCTCTCGGGGCGGTGCTCGAGAAGGCCCGCGATTGTGGCGCATGTCCGACCTGCGCAGGCTGGACAAATTCGATATTACATCATGTCCGGCTGCTGATTATTCGCCATACCTCCCTCGTATGGTATCTCCGCCGTGTGGCTCGCTAGATGCAGATAATCTAGGGGTTGACAGGATCCATGGAATCGATATAGTGACGATCCATCAGCGTCTGTCTGCTGCTCAACGTGGCTGACAGCCGTGTCTAGGAGAGAGGAAGGGGAGGGGTCTGGTGGTGACTGAAGGTTGTGCTGCAAACCGTGAACGTGCCTGCCGCGACGCAGCCAGGCTTGAGCGTGCCCACCCTCTCCGGGCGGCGCTCGAGAAGGCCCGCAATAACGGTGCAGGTCCCTCCCTGCACCGCGGGTTTGACGGGCGCCGCGGCCGGATCAACCACGGCCGCGGCGCCCAACTTTCGCTTTGCCGGTCGCTCGTGGCGACGGCCAGCTCGCTTGCACTGTGCTCGCTCTTGACCGCAACGCTGCTTGCGCTGCCTGCCGGCGCTCAGGCCGAAGAATCCTGCCCCAACGCGATCTCTCGCGGGGGTCTGTCGGCCTCGCTGCCGGACTGCCGCGCATATGAGCTGGTCACACCACTCGACAAGGGGGTCGCCAGCGACATGTTCGGCGCATCGGGGCAAGAACTGGGGCCACCCAACCCGAGCAACGAATACGTGAGTGCCGGCGAGCGGGGAGCTTCCTCGGAAGACGGCAACAGCTTCCTCATGGAGTCGGCGGCCGACTTCGGCGAGCCGTTCGCGGCCTCGGGAGAGGCCGCCTATGTCTTCACGCGCGGCGCCGACGGCTGGACGACGACCTCGCTCGCATCGCCGAGCCTCGGAGCGCAGCACCTGATCGCGCGGGAGTTCAGCACCGATCTCTCAGCGGTCAGCTTCCAGGACTACTCGCCTGGCAGGGAAGGGGAACCGAGCGAAACCGATCGCATCGCCGACCTGGTTGGACCTCCTGGTGGTCCGTACACCACGATTGCCCAGGGATTCGAGAATTCGCCACTGGAAGTGGATCCCGTCGGCGCCTCTTCGGATCTCAGTCACATCGTCGGTGAAACCCGAGATTACAATCTGGCGCCAGCCGACGCGAACCAGGAACAGGGTAGCGCGCTCTATGAATTCACGGGCGGCCAGGTCCACCTGATCAATGTCAACAGCAAGGGCGCGCTGCTCAGCACCTGTGGCGCGGTTCTCGGAGCGAGTGGTGGGTTCGACGCCGAACTCATCAGCACCCACAATGCGGTCTCGAACACCGGCAAGAAGATCTTCTTCACTGCGCCCGATCCGAACTACGACACAAACGGCCCGGCGTGTCCGGATAACGGACCCGAACACGCTGGAGGGGATCGCACGCCCAGTGTGCCACCCGAGCTGTACATGCGCCTGGACGGGACGAGGACCATCGAGATCTCGGTTCCTGCGAAAGGCGTCTACGAGGTCGGCGGTCAACAGATGGCAGTCTTTGTCGGCGCGAGCGAAGACGGCTCGAGGGTCTTCTTCCTCACTCGCGGAGAGCTGACGAAGGACGACAAAGGCCTGCACTCCATCGAGCTGTACGAGTACAACACCAAAAAGGCCACGCTGACGCGGATCTCACACGGCGAATCGGGCGACGCCGAAGGCAACGTGTCCTCCGTCCCGGTGGTCTCCGCCGACGGCTCGACCGTCTACTTCATCGCCGCCGGCCAGCTCACCAACGGCGCGCCCGAAGGCGGCGGACTCTACCGATACGACACCGAAACCGAAACCACGACGTTCGTGACAGGTGGCGTTGAAATGCCACCCGACTACATCAGGGCCACCTATTGGGAAGCCTTCATGAATCTGTATAACTCACCGGGCCAGGACCAGCAGGCGGACTATTACGCCACGGCAAACGGGAACTTCCTCGTCTTCCCCAGCACGCAGAACATCACCGCCTATAACTCGCAAGGCTACCAAGAGCTTTATCTCTATAACGCCACCGAGGGCAGCATCACGTGCGTATCCTGCAATCCGAACGGCTTCGCTCCCACCGCCTCAGCGGCTTTCACTCGTCAACACGACTATATTCATGCCTCCGGCTTGGCGCCGCGGCCTGTCTCCGAAGATGGCAGCTACGTCTTCTTCGATACGTCAAACGCGCTCGTGCCCAATGCGAGCCGGGGCGTGATCCATGTCTATGAGTGGCACAACGGCGCGATCTCGCTGATCGGCTCGCCCTCGGACCCAAGCGACTCGTTCTTCATGGAAGCGAGCGCCGATGGCAGCAACGTGTTCTTTGGCACGCACGCTCAGCTCGTGCCCCAGGACACCGAAGTCGGTGGCAACCTTTATGACGCGCGCATCGACGGCGGCTTCGAACAGCCCTCTTCGACTAAGTGCTCGGGTACTGGATGTCAGGGGCCGCCCTCGGCGCCGCCGGTGTTTGCCACGCCCCCCAGCGTGACATTCAACGGCGTCGGAAACTTCGAACCGACGACCACCACGACATCCACCAAACAGCCTCTAGAAACCAAAACAAAGCCAAAGAGCTGCAAGCGTGGCTTTGTCAAGAAGCACGGCAGGTGTGTCAGACGGAAGGCCAAGCGGTCTGCAAAGGGGAGGAAGTAAGATGTTGAGAACGCGGGGCAGGCGCGCGTCGGTTCTTCTTGCGTCGTTTGTTGTGGTGTTGGTTGGCGTGTTTGCTCCGGGGTCTGCTTCGGCGGCGACGGAGGGCCCGCAGTGGACGGTGACTGCAGTTTCCAACCCGACGAATTTTGCTCCTGGGACGGGCACGATCTACACGTATACGGTGATCGTGACGAATACGGGGAGTGCGGCGAGCGCGGGGACGGTCGATGTTCGTGACATCTTGCCCGAAGGGCTGACGGCTGCGCCCGAAGGTGCTTCGGGCCATACGCAGATGGGCGACAAGCCGCTCAGCTGTATGGGCCTGGTTTGCACTTACTCGGGGGAAGTCGTGGTGGATGAAACGCTGGTGATCAACGTTCCAGTGACAGTCGACTCAGCCGCGCCGGAATCCGTTACAAACCATGTGACGGTTATCGGGGGCGGCGCGCCGGAAGCGGCCGTGGAAACGCCGACGGCGATCAGCTCGGTCCCTGCCTCGTTTGGTATCGCTCCGGGCTCGGCGTCGGTTGCGATGTCGAGCGTGCAGGCGGGCGCTCATGCCGATGTCAGCACGACTCTTGCGTTTACGACCAAGGGTCTGATTCCGAACAGGAGCGTGTCACCGGGGGTGGCGTGAGGGAAATCATTGGCAGTCTGCCGCCGGGGTTCGCTGGCGATGTGGTCGATTCGCCGAAGTGTCCCGAGGCGACGTTTGATGAAGAAGAAAATCGACTGAGCGGAGTGACGTCGTGTCCTATTGGCACGCAGGTGGGGATCGAGACCTTGACATTGATTAGCCACCAGAACGGTAAAGGCGAGGTCCGCCGTACGACCGCGCCCGTGTGGAACTTGGATCCAAACCCGGGTGAAGTCGCGAAGCTCGGGTTCCTAGTCGGTGATGTGCTCAGTGTCCAGGGCACGCTCTGCGCTGCGGCCTGACAATGGTGTGAGCGTAAAGTTTCAGAACGTCAATAACATCCTGCAGGAAGTGCAGGGGGTGACCCTCACGATTTGGGGTGTCCCGTCGGCGGTCACGCATGACCCTATGCGGGGGCAACTCATTTACGGGTGGCTCTGGGTCTACGGGCTCCCCGGTGCCGTATTTGACGAATCCGACGCAGTGCACGAGCGCGCCGTTGCCGTTCCAGTTCGCGGTCAACTCGTGGGAAGCGCCCGAGCAGAATGTGAGCGAAGGGGTGGGTGTCGGCCCGGTGACAGGCTGCGGCCTGCTGGATTTCGGCCCGACGCTCTCGGTCGCCCCGGAAACCTCTCACGCCGACACACCTAGCGGTCTGGCGGCCGAAGTGAGTTTGGCCCAGGAAGGCCTGTTGAGCCCTGAAGGAACCTCGGCGGGCGACCTGCAAGACACAACGGTGACGCTGCCGGTGGGTATCGCGATCAACCCTGGGCAGGCGGCGGGGCTGGGCGCCTGCCAATACTCCCAGGATGGTGTGGAACAGGAAGGCCCGGCCACGTGCCCGTCGGACTCGAAGGTCGGGCATGCCGAAGGCGAAACACCGCTGCTTCGCGGCAAGCTCGAAGGCGAAATCTACCTGTTGGCGTCCAACCCGCCGCACCTGAAGCTGCTCGTGACCTTGTACGCGCCTGTCTACGGGATCTACGTGAAGGCGATCGGGAGCCTGCATCTGAACGAAACGACCGGCCAGGTGTCTGCGACTTTCTCAGGGACCCCACCGCTTCCGTTCTCCAATCTGAGGCTGGCGTTCAGCGGCGGCGCGCAGGCCGCGCTCTCAACGCCGACCGAGTGCGGGCTCTATCAGACCGACGGGATCTTCACGCCGTGGGGCGCACCGTTCATCTCCGACAGCCCCTCTACGAACATCTTCCCGATCGAAAGCGGCACCGATGGGGCTGCATGCCCGCCCACGCCGTTGCCGTTCACGCCCTCGATGGACGCCGGCGCAACGACCGACCAGGCGGGCGGCTACACGAGCTTCTCGATGCTGCTCACCCGGCCCGACGACCAGCAACGCATTTCCTCGCTGCAGTTCAAGACGCCCGAGGGATTGCTGGCGATGATTGCCACGGTGCCTCTATGCAACAACGCCCAGGCCGAAGCCGACGCGTGTCCGGAAAGCTCCCAGGTCGGCCACACCGTTGTCGAGGCCGGCCCGGGACCCTACCCGCTGGTCGTGCCACAGCCCGGCTCGCCGCCCGCGCCGATCTACCTCACCGGTCCCTACGAGGGAGCCCCATTTGGCCTGCTGATCAAGGTACCGCTGGTTGTTGGTCCGTTCGTCCTAGAAACACAGGTTGTACGTGCCAAGATCGAAGTCGACGAGCTCACCTCACGGCTAACGATCACAACCGGGGCGTTCCCGACGATCCTCAACGGCGTCCCCGCCGATCTACGCGCGATCAACGCCGTGATCGACCGGCCCGGGTTCATGTTCAACCCGACCAGCTGCGCCCCGATGTCCTTCAGCGGTACCGCGACTAGCGCCGAAGGAGCCACTTTCCCACTGGAAAGTCACTTCCAGATGGGCTCATGCCGCAGTCTCCTGTTCCAACCCAACCTGATCGTCTCCACATCGGGAAAGACCTCCAGGAACGACGGGGCCAGCCTCGATGCAAGGATCGTCTACCCGACCGGGAACCTGGGTGCCAACCAGGCCAGCTCACAGTCCAACATTCAAAAGGTCACGGTGGAACTGCCAAAGCAGTTGCCCTCGAGGCTGACGACACTGCAGAAGGCGTGCACCGAGGCGGTCTTCTCGGCCAACCCCGCCAGCTGTCCCGCCGCATCGATGGTCGGCTACGCCAAGGCGATCACTCCGGTCGTGCCGGTGCCGCTGATGGGCCCCGTCTACTTCGTCTCCAACGGGCAGGCGAAGTTCCCTGAAGTCATCATCATGCTGCAAGGCTACGGCGTGACCGTCGAGCTACGCGGGGAAACGTTTATCAGCAAGACGGGGATCACCAGCACCACGATCCCTCGGGTCCCCGACGTGCCGATCGCCTCATTCGAGCTGTACCTGCCAGAGGGCCCGAACTCCGCCCTCGCCGCCAACGGTGACCTATGCACCTCAAAGCTCGTGATGCCGACCGAATTCATCGGCCAGAACGGCGCCGAACTGCGAAAGAACACACCGGTCACCGTCACCGGCTGTGCAAAGGCGAGCAAGGCAAGGCGGGCGCGAGCAGCGCGAACGGCTAGTCACCATCGTCACGGCAACCGGAGGGGTAAGTGAGATGAGCATCATTCGCAGAACACTCATCGCAGCGCTCGCGACACTCGGTGCAGTAGCCGGAACGCTTGCCGCCGCCGTCCCGGCGCTCGGCGCCGAAGGCTTCGGTGTTACCGGGACATTTGGCAGCGCGACCTCGACGCCATCTAACCCTCAGCCGCTTTCCAATCCGTCCGGTGTGGCCGTCAACGAAACCACCGGAGACGTGTACGTTCTGGACCGGGGCAAGAGGCGGGTCGAGTACTTCACCGCGACAGGCACCTACCTCGGCCAGTTCAACGGCGATGAAAACCCGAACTTCCCAAATGGGTTCGACTCGACAGACGGCATCGCCGTCGACAACGCACCAGGTGCGTCGCACGGGGACGTGTATGTCAGCGATCCCCTCGGCACGGTCGTTGACAAGTTCAGCGAAACCGGGATCTTTATTTCGCAGGTGACGGGTTTTCTTGATCACCATGTGAACTACTGTGAAATCCCGAACTACGAATACTGTTACCGCGGCGGCCTGCTCGCCGTGGCCGTCGACAGCTCGGGGAACCTATGGACGATCGAAGCGGCAGGCGGATATGGCGTGAACGGGAACAATGGCGAGGGTGGCCAATATGGCGGAGTGGCCGAGTTCAGCGAAGCTGGCACATTACTGAAAGAATTCAGCGTAACCGGGCCCAGCCCTGAAGATCAGGAATACGCTCCGGGAGTGTTGGCCGTCGACCCCCTCGGTGGGTTCTACGTGAGTAGATCAACTGGCTCTTACGGCAACCCTAAAGAATTTGGGCCTGGTGGATTGGAAGCGGTCAACAATTTCGCGTTCGCGTGGCTGGAAAAGTTCAACGCCGAAGGAAGCAACCAGACTATAGGAGAAACGCAGACGATCACACCCGCATCGGGCGTGGCGATCGAATCCGGGACGAGCGATCTCTACATCAACCAGGGAACATCGATTGCGCAGTACGGACCGTTCGGGGAACCGCTCGCGGAACCCCTACTACGCTCCGGTGCTAAGGCCATGATGAGCGCAAAGGGCATCGCGGTCGACGCCAAAACCCACCAAGTCTATGTCGCCGAAGCGGCCAAAAACGAAGTCGACATCCTCACAACAGGCCCTGCGCCCCCGGCGCCCAAAACCGACGCTTCGAGCGAAGTCAAGTCCAACTCCGGGCTAGTCAGCGGCGACCTGAACCCCGGAGGCGCATCGCGTGGGATCGGCTTCTACTTCCAGTACAACGCCGGGGAAAGCTGCGGTGGGCCGGGCAGCAACACGACCCCGCTGGACAACGGCAACGGCAATCTCACTGGCTCCAGCGATCTGGACGCTGCAGCGGTACTGACCGGTCTGCAGCCGATGACGGAATACACCTACTGCTTCGTCGCCGAAAGCTTCGGATCAAAGGAAGGCGCCCCGATGAAATTCACGACCGGGCCGTCCTCGGGGCTGTATAAACCCACAGTTGCGAGTGAGAGCGCCACGAACATAACCCCATTCGATGCGGCGCTGGAAGCAAAGATCATTACCGACAACGAGGCGACGGAATATCAGTTTGAATATGGGACCAATGAAGCGCTGGCGGGTGCAACGGTGATCGGAGTGGGGACGCTCGCGGGTAGCCTCACAGAACAAGCGGCGCCGCCGCTGGAAGAACGGGTCGAATTCTGCAAGAACACATCACGGCCCGAAATCTGCAAAGAACAGGTGCCCGCTCCCGTCGATCTCGGTGGAACCCTGGAACCAAATACCACCTACTACTATCGAGCTGACGCCACGGACTCCACCGGCACCACCGATGGCTTAGTGTCGCATTTCACGACCTCGCCGCTGCGTAAACCCGAAGTCGGTGGGGAGTCCAGTTCATCCGTCGGCCAGATGACTGTCACGCTCGCGAGCACAGTCGACCCGCTCTACCAGGAAGTCAGTGGGTGCGAGTTCCAGTACATCACCGAAAAGGAACTGAACACGACAGGCTTCAGCGAAGGATCGCCGTCCATTGCCTGCGCTCAGGCGGCTTCCGGGCTTGGCCACGGAGGCACCGCGGTGACCGTGGGTGCGAGCCTGACGGGCCTGCAGCCAAATACCATGTACTACTACCGCCTGGTAGCGACCAACGGGACCGGGACGAGCGAAGGCGAACCTGGGCAGTTCCGGACACTGCCAAGCGATCCGGCCGTAGTCACAGGCGAAGCGTCGGGGGTCAGCGTTCATGGTGCCACGCTCTCAGGCACCGTGAACCCGGGCGGCGAAGGCCCAAACTCCAACACTACCTACTACTTCCAGTACGGGAAGACCACCGCGTACGGTAACCAGATACCCCTGTCCGCGGGACAGGTCGGCGAAGGCGATACACCGGTGAAGGAGACAGCCATTCTTAGCGAACTGGAACCGGGCACCACCTATCACTACCGGCTCGTGGCTGTCAACGACAGCACGAACCACGCGGGTGGCGAAGTGCAGGTGTCCTACGGCCTGCCCGAGATGTTCACGACCAGTAGTAACGCCTCCCGTACTCGGCCCGGTGGAAGTGGGCGCCATCACCCAGACCAGTGCGACCGTTACCACGACACTCGACCCGCAGGGTCTGCTGACGCGCTATGAATTGCAGCTGGGGAACGTCCAGGGCAGTCTGGAATACCAAGCGTCGGGCAACACCGAAGACAGCGAAACCGAGCCCATCGCACTGCACGTGGCCTCGCTCCTCCCAGGCACCGTCTATCACTACAAGCTCGTCGTGGCCGGAGAGGACGGCACAGTCGAAAGCCCCGAAGGCACGTTCACGACGTTGGTGGCGACCCCGGAACCGATCACGCTGGGGTTCACCCAGCCGGTGATCGCGCTGCCCGGCATTGTATTTCCCGGCGAATCCGGTGAAACGGCAACCGGCAAAGGGCCGGTCACCAAAGAACTGACGCAGGCGCAGAAGCTCGCCAAGGCGCTGCAGGCGTGCAAGAGCAAGCACAAGAAGCAGCGCGCGCACTGTGAGAAGCAGGCACGCAAGAAGTACGCGAAGGCGAGCAGCGACAGGAAGGTAACCAAGAAATCAAGGTAGCGTCGCAGTGCGGAGCATCACACCCCGTCAGCGAAAGGCAAATCATCATGCTCTCAACGATACGTAAACGTTTCACCTACGCCAACGTGGCGCTGACGCTCGCACTTGTGTTCGCGATGAGCGGTGGCGCCTACGCCGCGAGCAAATACCTGATCACCTCGGCCACCCAGATCAGCCCGCAGGTCCTCAAAAGCCTGAAAGGGTCCCGAGGACCGCGCGGAGCGTCGGGATCGGAAGGGGCCAGAGGCAAAGAAGCAGTGGCAGGCAAAGAAGGACCGGCTGGCAAAGAAGGACCGGCTGGCAAAGAAGGACCGGCTGGCAAAGAAGGACCGGCTGGTAAAGAAGGCAAGCCCGGCGAAGAAGGTGTGCCCGGTGAAGAAGGCTCACCGTGGACGGCGGGCGGCACGTTGCCCGGCGGCCAGACCGAGACCGGGACTTGGGTAGTTCGTCCAAACCTCGAAGGGGTACATTATAACTTCGTACCCATCTCCTTCCCCATCCCGCTGAAGGCCGAAGAAGAAGGAGGTGGCAAAGGGGAAGGCCCGGTGCTAGGTGTTAACAAAGTGCACTTTGTGAATTACAATGAAAGTGGCGTCGCTGGTTGTCCTGGGAACTCTTTCGAGCCCAAGGCGGAACCAGGGAACCTCTGCATATATCAGAAGGAAGGAAGTGCGGAATTTAAGGGCGACGGAGGTCTTCCCGGTGGAAGTCAGGGCCCTAACGGTGTGTCGTCGGCTGGAACCTTGCTCACTTTCAAGACCGAAGGAGAAGGCGGATACGCGTACGGCACCTGGGCGGTGACTGCACCCGAAGAAGGGTAGGCAGCCAAGCGAGAGCGACCAAGGCACGCGCCCACAAGTCTTATGTGAGCTGAATCGCGGCAGCAAGTATCGCTGTCAGACGGGCGTCCGGCGTGCCTTTTGGAGAGCGTCGGCGAAGCGCTCGAGTGCGTCCGCGTTCGGCGTGTGGGTCGGGTTCCAGCTCCCTTCGATTCGTAGCGGCGTGAATCGCGCTGAGAGTTGCTCAATCAGCACCGATCGGTCGCGGTCTTGTCGGATCGTCTCGCGGTGAGTCCCAGGCGACTGTCCGTATGCAAAGCGTTGCATTGCCTGCTCTGACTCCCACAGCGTGAACGTGCAGTTCCCGTAGACGGGCAGTCCCGCCGAGGCGGCGGTGATAAGACCGTCGGTTTGCAAGAACGGTTTGGCAGGTGGGCTGATGCGGCCGAGCGTGAGGTTGTTGCTCCAGGATGTGCGACCGAGTGTCAGCGCGGCGATTGGGCCACTCCCGGTGGCGCTCTCGCCCGGTGTGGAGCGCGGCAGGTCGGTCAGTGGCGAGAAGCCCCGTAATGTGCCGCGGGATTGCAATGTGCTCCCGGCGCTCGCACTAGCCTGCTGGTCGCGTGTCTAACCCATCGAGTTGATGCGAGCACGGAGGCGAAGTCGCACACGTGAACGGAGGCGATCGGCTGTCTCGACCGTGGGTGACACTCGTCCGCAGGCGGCATTTCGGGCAGCGAGGGCATAGCGAGAGCTCAGTCCTCGGCTTGGGCGCCGGGCCCGGGGTGTGGTTCGATCTCGCGGGCGTGAATGGGCTCTTCGCAGGCTGAGCAGACGAGCACGGGGATCGTGTCGGCGCCGCAGGTTCGGTGGCGCAACAGCAGCGGTGGTCCCTGCTCGCCGGCGAGGTGCTCATCGCCCCAGTGCATCAGCGCGAGGATCGCGGGGTACAGCTCGACTCCCGCGTCGGTGAGCAGGTACTCGTGGTGGTCGGGGTCGGTGCGGTACTGGCGTCGCTGCATCACGCCGGCGTCCAGGAGGCGGCGCAGTCGGTCGCTGAGGATCGTGCGCGAGCATCCCAGGTTGCGTGCCAGCTCGCTGTAGCGGCGCACGCCGAAGAAGCTCTCGCGCATCAACAGGAACGTCCAGCGGTCGCCGAGCACCTCGAGCGCGCGCGCGACCGAGCAGGCGTGGAAGCGGTGCTCGTTCATTTCTGATACTGATTCGATACTGGTATCCATACGCGACCATATTTTAGGGGACGGACATGACAGACGTCACGACCATATCGGCAGAGACCACGAGCCCGTTCACCGCGCTCTCCTACCAAGAGGACGGCCCGGTGGCACGGATCACGCTGCGGCGCCCGGAGGTGCACAACGCGCTGTCGATGCGGCTGTCCGAGGAGTTGTGCGCGGCGATCGAGCTGGTGCGCGACTCGCGCTCTGTGCGGGTGCTGGTGATTGACGGTGCGGGCGAGACGTTCTGCGCGGGCGATGACATCACCGAGATGCCCGACTGGGGCGACGCCAACGAGGTGGTGCGCCGCGTGCGCTCATACCAGCGGATGGCCGATGAGCTGGAAGCGCTGGACAAGGCCACGATCGCCGCGGTCGACGGGTACGCCGTCGGTGGCGGCCTCGAGATCACGATGGCGTGCGACTTCGTGATCTCGACCGAGCGCGCGCGCTGGGGGATGCCCGAGATCGACTCGGGCATCACACCCGGATGGGGCGGCACGACCAGGCTCACACGGTTGATTGGACGGCGCGCGAGCAAGGAGATCAACCTGATCGGAGCGCTGCACCCCGCACACCGCGCTGTGGAGCTCGGACTGTGGAATCACGTCGTCGCAAACGATCGGCTTGACAGCGAGGTCGAAAGGCTGTGTGAGCTGTTGTGCTCCAAGAACCAGCAGGCGCTGCGCCAGCTGAAGCTGATCATCGACAAGGGCGCCGACGGCGATCTGCACGCAGCGCAAGGGTTCGAGCTGCTCTCAGCCGGGATGGGCGCCGCCGTCAGCGGCGCGTGGCAGATCGAGGACTGCGACGCGGGCGATGGCATTCGCGACTTCGCGCGCAAGGGCGCCCTGTGGCAGCAGCGGCGCGCGCTCGCACGTGACTTCTGGGCGTGAGCCGTGCGCCGGCTGATCTTCATCGAACCCGAACGGCTTGAGTGGGAGGAGGCGCCCGACCCGCGGCTGGAGGGTCCCGGCGAGGCGATCATGCGCCCGATCGTGGCCTCCAACTGCGATCTGGACACCGCGATCGTGCGCGGGGACGCGCCGCTACCGGGCCCATTCGCGATCGGCCACGAGTTCATCGCGGAGGTGGTCGAGGTCGGACCCGAGGTCAGGAGCTTCGCGCCCGGTGACGTGGCGATCGTGCCGTGGAAGATCTCCTGCGGACAGTGCTCATATTGCCGGCGGGGGATCGCGTCGGGTTGCAGCAGCGTCCCGCCGCTTGCGATGTATGGCCTGCCGATCGGGGGCGATTGGGGCAGCGCCATATCCGAGCGGGTACGGGTCCCCTATGCCGATCACATGCTGGTTGCGCTCCCGGGCGGGATCCCAACGTCGACGCTGGCGTCCGCCGGCGACAACCTCCCCGACGCGTGGCGGTGCGTCGCGCCGTATCTGGCAGAGTGGCCCGGCGCGAGCGTGCTGATCGTCGGCGGCGGTACGCGCTCCACCGGGCTGTACGCGGCGGGGATCGCCACGGCGCTCGGCGCCGGCCAAGTCACCTACCTCGACCGTGACCCCGAGCGGCTACGGATCGCCGAGGGCTACGGCGCGCAGGCAATCGAGGTGCGCGTCCCACCCGAGCGCCTTGGACCGTTTGAGATCGTGCTCGACGCCAGCGCCACAGCAGAGGGGCTGCGCTGTGCGCTGCGCTCGACCGCGCCAGGCGGGCACTGCACGAGCACCGGGATCTACTTCGAGGAGCAGCCGCTGCCGCTGTATGAGATGTACCTCTCGTGCGTGAACTGGCACACCGGACCGTGCCAGGCCCGAGCGCTGCTCCCCGAGGTGCTCGCGTTGCTCGCCGACGGGCGCTTTGACCCACGACCGGTCACCGGTGAGGTCGTCGACTGGGAGGACGCGCCAGCCGCCTATGCGCGCCTGCAGACTAAGACTGTGATCGTCCGGGGCGCCACCAGTTCCAGTCGCCAAGCAGTCGCATGAGGGCGGGTACCAGCAGGCTGCGGACGATGGTGGCGTCGATGAGGATGGCGGCGGCGATGCCGATCGCGACCTCCTTGACTTCGACGAGTTGGGAGGTGGCGATGCTGCCGATCGCTACGCACAGCAGCAGCGCGGCGCTGGTGATGACGCGCCCCGTGCGCTGCAGACCGAGGGCTACGGCCTGTCGATTTGGCAGGCCCGCCTTGTGCAGCTCGCGGATGCGGTCGAGCAGGAACACGCCGTAGTCGGTCGATAGGCCGAGCACGACAGCGAGCATCACCAGTGGTTGGGTGATGTCGATCGCCCGCGCGCTTTCATAGCCGAGCAGGCCCTGCAGGCGGCCGTCCTGGAAGATGAAGACCATGATCCCGTAGGCCGCGCCCACCGTCAGTGCGTTCATCAGCAGCGTCTTTATGGGCAAGATCACCGACCCGGTCATCAACAGCAGCGCGATCATGGTCACGGCTATCACGATGCCCACCGCGAATGGCAGGTGCGCGGCGAGGCTGTGCTTAAGGTCGATAAAGCCCGCCGTCTGGCCGGTCAGCATCGTCTCGAACGGTGGGCGCAGGGCGTCGATGCGGTTCACGAGCCGCTCGGTGGCAGGGCTCAGCGCGGTCGTGGCCGGTGTCAGTTCCAGCAGGTCGAGCTTGCTCGACAGGCGGCCGGGCGGCGCGAGCATCGCGACATCCGGCAGCTTTGCGAGCTGTGCCTCATAGTGCTGCAGGGCTCGGCTGCGCGCGCCCGTGGTCAGGATCACTATGTTCTGAGCCGGGTCTGCCCGGAAGTCGCTTCCTAGCGCGTCGTTGACCTGGCGGGGGCTCGCGCCGCGCGGCAGCGTGCCCGCACTGGCCGTCGTAAGTTTGATGCCGAGGACCGGCGATGCGATCGCGAGCAGCACAACGGTGGCGGCGAGCGCGATCGGGATGGGGTGGCTCATCACGGTTCTCGTCAGGCGGTACCAGCGTCCCTGGGTCGCGCTTGCGTGGGTGTCGTGCGTTGCGTGCACTTGCAGCCATGCGGGCGCGAGCGCGTTGACGCGATGGCCGAGGAGCGCGAGCAGCGCGGTCAGCACGACCATTGCCGAGGCGCACGTCAGCAGCACGACAAGCGAGCCGGCGAGCCCCATCGAGAAGAAATACGGTTGGGGGAAGACCAGCAGCGAGGCGAGCGCGGCGGCGACGGTGCACGCGCTGAAGCACACCGTGCGCCCGGCGCTCGCGATCGTGCGGTGCAGTGCCGCGGGAGGATCCTCGGGTGTGGCGGCGAGCTCTTCGCGGTAGCGGGAGACGATCAGCAGGCTGTAGTCGATTGCGAGCCCGAGCCCGAGCGCGCTGATGAGGCTGAGCGTGAAGATCGAGATGGAGGTCAGGCTGCTGGCGATACGCAGCGCCAGCTCGCACATCAGGATCGAGAAGCCGCCGAGGAGGAGCGGCAGCATGCCCGCGACCGCGCCGCGGAAGAACAGCAACAGCAGGACGAGCAGGATCGGCAGCGCGATCAGCTGTGACTGGCGCAGGTCGCGCGACACGGTTTCGTTGCCCCACACGAACGAGAGATCCAGGCCGCCGAGCGTCACTCCGGGGACACCTCGCAGGCGGGTGGACAGGCGTTGTGCGGCGTCCTGGTGGCGCTTGGGCGAGCCCTCGTGGAGCTGGACGGTCAGGTAGGTCGCGCGCGCGTCGCGGGAGACGAGCAATGCGCGTCGCTCGCCACTGCTACCGCCGACGTCCAGGTAGCTCTGTACGCGCGCGACTTCATGGTCTGCCGCGATGGTCTGCTCGATCCGCCGCACTTGCGCTCTGCCAGCCGGGGTGTATACGCCGGTGGGTGTGTGTACGAGCACGAGGACGCCGGCGCCCAGCTCGAGGCCCGTGGCATGTTCGATCGTGTGGGCCGCCGTAGCGCTCTGGGTGTCCGCGCCGGCGGCTTCGTAGGGATCAAGGTGGCTAGCGACGCCCGCGCCCAGGACCGCGGCGATAGCGGCAATGCCGAGCGTCGCGAGCAGGATGAGGCGGGCACGGCGCAGTGCAAACCGCGTCAGTGCTGACAGCAGCCGGGAGTTCCCCGTCGAGCGGACCGGCGGGCTCGTCCGGGAGTCAACAACAGGAGCGGCCATACGGGCGTATGGTACGCCAAACCCGCCCACAATCGCCAGACCATGGATGTCTGATTCAATGGGCTACTGCGAAATCTGCCCACGACACCTAACGACCCGACGCGACGGCGTGCCAGCGACCTTGATCGCGACGCCAAGCACGCCAGGTCCCCACAGGCCTTGCCCAGGTACTATTCTCAGCGCAAGAAGGTGCCCGCCCAGCCGGTCAAACCAGCGGGGCGCCCTACGGCGCGAGCTTCACGGGCAACGTCTTGAGCTCGTTGACGAATTGGGAGACCACGAATGTCGGTTTCACGGCCAGCTGCATTTCGGGGAAGCGCGCAAGCGTCTCTTCGAAGAGGACCCTCAGCTCCAGCCTCGCGAGCGCAGCCCCCAAGCAGAAGTGCGGCCCGCCCGCCCCGAAAGCCTGGTGCTCTGGGTTGCGGGTCAGGTCGAAGCGATCGGGATCCTCATAGCGCGCCTCATCGCGGCCGGAGGAGGCGTACCACATCACCACCTTCTCGCCGGATTTGATCTTGACGGCGCCCAGCTGCGTGTCACGGGTCGCCGTCCGTCTGAAGTGCGCGAACGCCGGGAACATCCGCATAGCCTCCTCGACTGCGCCCGGGATCAGGGACGGGTACTCCAGCAGCAGCCGGCGCTGATCGGGATTGTCCATCAGAGCACGCATGCCACTGCAATAGGTCGCCTTTGTGCTGCCATTTCCCGCCGCCACGAGCAAAAAGAAGCCCATCACGATCTCGTGTTGCTCGAGTCTCCTGCCGCCCACCTCCGTGTTGACCAAGACGCTCGTCAGATCGTCAGTCGGCGACTGCCGACGTGCGGCGATCAGCCTTGCGCAACGTTCGAAGATCTCCGGAACCTCGTGTTCGACAACACCCTCCATCCCGCCCGGCGAGAGATCGGCGTCGGTAGCTCCAAGCGTCCTCTCCATGAGCCTCGCCCAGATCGCGTCGTCCTCCTCGGGGATTCCCATGAAGCTCCCGATCACACGCGAGACAACCGGCTGGGCAACATCACGCACCAGGTCACAGCTCTCGCGGCCTTCGAGGGGATCGAGGACGTTCACGACGATCCTGCGAATCTCGTCCTCGTGGGCGGCGATTCGCTCGGGTGTGAAGCCCGCGTGGAGAAGCGCCTTCACCTGGTCGTGCTTGGGTGGGTCCATGCCGATCAACATCTCCCTCACGAGCTCGAGAGGCAAGATCGCCGTGGCCGCCGTCACCCCCCCGCTTTCCGAGGAGTAGGTCTGCCAGTCGTGGCTGACGGTGTGGATGTCCGCAGCGGTCGTGACCGACCAGTAGCCGGCCTCCTCCGGAAACTCGCCCATCCGCTTGGTCCAGTGGACGGGACACTCGCTGCGCAGGCGTCTGAAGAGCTCGTGCGGTGGGCCATTCTCCCAGAGCTCGCGCTCGGTCACGAGGACCTGGTCGAGATCGCTCCCCAGCGCCGTCATCGACGCCTCCGTGTTCGTTCTCGCCACTGTGGCCTGATTGTAATGGCCGGTCAAAGCTGGTCCGGCTCACGCCCCCCGGCTCACGCGAGCGTCTGGCGGACATGGGCGAGCGCCTTCACGCCGCCACGGATGGCCGCAGAGGACTGGCAGGCGTAGCCGAGGATGAGACCCGGGGGCCCCAGACGCTGATTGAAGTGGGCGCTTGAGAGGCCCTGGACGCTGATGCCCTGCCCGAAGGCGGCGGCGAGGAGCGCCGACTCATCGGTGTCTGGCAGGTGCACGACTGTGTGGAGCCCCGCCGGGATGCCCTGCAGATGCGCGTCTGGGAGGTGGCGTTCGATTGAGGCCACGAGGATCTCGCGTCGGCGCTTGTAGTGGGGGCGCATACGACGCAGGTGGCGGTCGAGTTCGCCCTGCTCGAGGAAGTGCGCAAGCGCGATCTGCTCGAGGACGCCGGTGCCGTAGTCATCGAGCGTCTTCTCGCCGATCACCTGGTCACACAGCGCCCGAGGCAAGATGCTCCACGCGAGGCGCAGCCCGGGAGCGAGGGTCTTGCTCGCGGTGCCGATGTAGACCACCTGTTCGGGGGCGAGCCCCTGTAGCGCGCCGACCGGCTGGCGATCGTAACGGTACTCGGCGTCGTAGTCATCCTCGATGATGAACGCGTTGTGGTGCTGCGCCCACTCGATGAGCTCTCGACGGCGATGCGGCGCGAGCACCACGCCGGTCGGGAACTGGTGGGCGGAGGTGACCAGAACGGCGTCAGCGAGGACGTCGTGCAGGCGGGATGTGTCGATGCCCTCATCGTCGACCGGGATCGGCACGGGGGCGAGCCCGACGTGCGCGACGATCGCGCGGTGCAGCACGAAGCCGGGATCCTCGAGCGCCACGCGCTCGGCGCCGCGAGCGCGCAACGCGCGCAGCAGGAGCGTGAGCGCCTGGGTATGACCCGAAGAGATGAGCATCCGGTCCGGGTCTGCGACCGTGCCGCGCACCCGACCGAGGTAGTGGCCGAGCGCGTTGCGCAACGTATCGGCGCCGCGAGCGTCGCCGTAGCCCAAGGCGCTGTGGGGGGTCGTCCTCAGGGCGGCCCGCAGTGAGCGAACCCACGCCGCACGCGGGAAGCGCGAGAGGTCAGGGTGTCCGGGGTGAAAGTCATAGCGAAGGCGCCCCGGCTGCCCACCGGAACCGATCTCCCCCTCCCGCGCCGGCGCGGTTGCAAGCGTCCGGGCGACGCGGGTGCCGTCGCCCTGGCGGGTCTCCAGGTAGCCCTCGGCCCTGAGCTGGTCGTAGCTCTCGACGACGACGCCGCGCGAGACGCCGAGCTGGGTGGCGAGCGCGCGCGTGGTCGGCAGCCTGGTGCCGGCGGGCAGCCGGCCTGAGCGGATCGCCTCGCGGAGCTGACTCTCCAGCTGGACGTGAAGTCGCCGAGGGCTCGCGCGGTCGATCTCGACGAGAAGCTCAAGCTCCGACATTGGTCCTATCTCAAGCGCAAAATTGGTTCTGGTTTGCAGACCATCGATGCGTCAACCTAGCGTGTCGATGGCACGAGACCAAGAGCGCCGATCTTCGGGCGCTGCGAGCATGGGCCAGGTCACGATCGTCGGCGGCGGGCTGGCCGGGATGGTCGCCGCGATCACCGCCGCCGAGAGCGGCGCGTCTGTCGTGCTGCTCGAGGTCGCGTCACGACTGGGCGGGCGTGCCCGCTCGCTGGACGGCCCGTTCGTTGCCAACTTCGGACCGCGCGCCCTCTACAAGGGCCTGTCGAACTGGTGCTGGCTGCAGGAGCGCGGCCTGCTGCCCGCGACGGTGACGCCACGAGCCCGGGATGTGCGCTTCAACGTCGCCGGGCGCCTGCGCAGGACGCCGCCTCTGGGGCTGCTTCGGGTGCTGCTGGCGCTCCTCGCCGACGCTCCAGTCGAGGTCGACTTCCGCTCGTGGGTCAGCGGGCGCGCCGGCGCTCACAACGCGGAGCTCCTATGTGCGTACAGTGGGCCGATCACCTTCCACCACGACCCTGGGTCGCTGTCCGCGGCGTTCGTCGCGCAGCGCCTGCGCTGGGTCTACCTCCCGCCCAGCATCCGATTCGTCAAGGGCGGATGGAGCGAACTGGTCGCCAACCTGCAACGGCATCTCACCAGGCTCGGGGTGCGCATGCGCACTGGCGAGCTCGTGAGCGAGCTTCCCCAGCCACCCGTCATCGTCGCTTGTGAGTTGTCCGAGGCTCGCGCTTTGCTCAAGGACGAGACGCTGCGCTGCGAGGGCGCCACCGCGGTGCTGCTCGACCTCGGGTTGCGCTCCCGCACCGGCGACCCCGGCGCAGTCGTCGATCTCGAGCAAGGCGCGCTGCTGGAGCGCTACTCCACGTGGGATCGCACCCTCGCCCCACCCGGCTGCGAGCTGATCCAGGCGCAGATAGGTATCCCCGGCCGTGATGAGGCCGACTGCGGCGTCGCGCGCCTGGAAGAGCTGCTCGACCGCGCGTACGTCGAGTGGCGCGGGCGGGTGGTATGGCGACGGCGCCAGATCTCAAGCGAACGCACCGGCGCCGTCGATCCGCCCGGGTGCTCGTGGCGTGATCGCCCCGCGATCGACCGTGGCGGCGGTGTGTTCCTGGCGGGCGACATGACAGCGGCCCCGGGGCTCCTCAGCGAGGTGTCCTTCACGAGCGCCCAACAAGCCGCACGCGCCGCAGTCAGCTGGAGGCCGACCGAACGGGCGCCGGAACCGATGGCGACGGCTGCGGGGGCCCGATGACCGTCCTGCTCGCCGGCGCTACCGGCACGCTCGGTTCTCAGCTGCTGCGCGAGCTGCAGCGGCGAGAGGAGCCGGTGCGCGCGCTGGTCCGAAACGGCGAGCGCGCCCATGCGCTCACCGCCGAGCGGGCACAGATCGCTGTGGCCGACCTTTCCGACCCGGACGCCGACCTGGATGCAGCCTGCGCCTCCGTGGACACGGTGATCTCCGCCGCCGGGCGTTCCTGCACCACACGCAAGCTGCCCGACCGCGGGCGATTCACGCCCGTCGACCTCGAAGGCAACCGCCGGCTGCTCGAGGCGGCGATCCGGGCGAAAGCGCAGCGATTCCTGTACGTCTCGGTGCTGGAAGCCAAGCAACTCCGCCACCTCGAATACGTCGATGCCCACGAGCGATTCGTGGAGCTGCTCCAAGCAAGTCCGATCCAGAGCACGGTGGTTCGCGCCAACGGGTTCTTCGCCGGCTACCTGGAGCTGCTCGACCTCGTACGCTCGCCCGGACCCGCGACGCTGATCGGGGACGGGAAGGCCAAGGACAACCCGATCCACGAGGCCGACCTGGCCCTCGCATGCCTGGCCGCGCTCGGCCGCGCAGAGCAAGAAGTCGACATTGGTGGCCCCCAAACCTTCACACGCCGCGAACAGCTCGAGCTGGCCTTCCAGGTCTCCGGGCGCCAAGCCCGCATCGTAAAAGTGCCGCCGCGCATGGTCCGCGCGAGCGCGAGCATGCTCCGCCTCCTCGACCCGCGGCGCGCCGAGGTGATCAAGTTCCTCACCGCGATCTGCACCATCGACATGGTCGGACCCCCAACCGGGCAACACTCACTCGCCGACTATCTGCGCGACGCCGCCACAAAGCAAAAGGACGGCGCGTGATCTCCCGACCGGTCCAAGAGGCGAAATACATCGGCTGAAGGCCTGCTGAGCATAGTGGGACCTACCTCGTCGAGTGAATGGGGAATGACGGTGCCCGACCAGACGCGCCGACCAGCAGAGCCGGCGCTACCGTCGAGCCGTCTGCTCTTCTACCCAATCCAGATATGGCATATAGCCGCCCACAACCTCGGTAACCAGTATCTCTGGGACATCGTATGAGTGCGCCTCGGCGAGGCGAGCAACCAAGTCGGCTACGACACTCTCACTTGCCTTTAGCAGGGCTAGCTGTAAGACCCGAGCAGGTTGTTCATGCGGGTGATGGGTGTTTGTCGCCCGATGGCTTGGTGTGGTCTTCGATGGTTGTAGGTCCATAGCCAGCCGTCAAGAGCTGCTGTGCGTTCTTGGCTGTCGCGGTAGATCGCTCCGTAGGCCCAGCCGGCGAGCATGGTCCGGATGAAGCGCTCTGCCTTCCCATTAGTCTGGGGCCGGTAGGGCCTGGTGCGTAGGTGGCGGATCCCGATCGCGCGGCAGGCAATGGCGTGCACTGCTGAGCGGTAAGGGGCGCCGTTATCGGTCAGAAGCTCTTGGACCTTCATGCCATGGCGCTCATAGAACGCGATCGCTCGGCGCAAGAAACCGATCGCTGTGGTGGCCTTCTCGTCGGTCAATACCTCGGCGTAGGCAAGACGAGTCGCGTCATCGATTGCGATGTGCACGCACTCCCAGCCAACGGCCTGGCGGTTGACGCCGTCTCGGTCGACTCGGGTCTTTTTTGGGTTGCGCTGGCGGCCCGGGTCTGTCCGGTCTTCTGTGTGTGGTTGGTGACCCGCTTCCCAGCGCCGCCGTGGATCCGGCCGAGCTTCTTGACATCGATATGAATCAGCTCGCCCGCGACCGTCCGTTCGTAGCGCTCCGCAGGCTCCATTCCGAGCCGGCCCAGGCGGCCCATCCCGATCCGCTTGAGGATCCCCGAGACCGTCGAGCCGGGCAGCTCGAGCACCTCGGAGATCTCAGGGCCCGTGAACCGCAGACGCCGCAAAGCCGCGATCACCTCGATCGTGCTCTCGCTGCTGCGGTTCGCGACAAACAAAGGCGCCGAGGAGCGATCCAACAGCCCCGCGATTCCTTCAGCGCGGTAGCGGCCGACCCACTTCCCCGCTGTCCGGGCACTGACCTCGGCTGCCAGGGCAGCCTCCCTCACAGACCAATCTTGGTCAACGACACGACGAACCATCCGCTCACGCTGCCTAAATGACAGCGCAGCATTACCGTGCAGCTTCATCCGGTATCTCCTTGGGACTGGGGCTTTGACACCACCAGCCTCCAAGGAGGACCGGATGAACAACGTCCTCAGGATCTACAGCTAGCCACTCATCTGCACTCTGTACAGATCCTTCCCAGAAGAATGTGCTGCTGATCGGTCCAATGACCTGTCCGCAGGCGATCAGCCGCTGGTCGACCAGATCGGTGATCATGCCGTCAAGGGCATCTCGGTCGGAGTGTGCAACCTGTATTTGCATCACGCATTTGCTCGTCATCTGGTCATCCTTCGGGCCGAGAGCAGCGTTACTGTGCAGTTTCATCGGGTGTCCTCCCGGGACTGAGGGGCTTCGACGCCGCTCAGCCTCCAAGGAGGCCCGGACGGACAACGCTCTCGGGAACTACATCTAGGCCACTACTAAATCCGTGAAAATCGTCAGTGGGCTCACGGGATTGGTTCCAGAGAGTTGCCCGGGGCGATCTGTGCGCAGTCCTGCGGCGCGGGCAGACCAAGGAAGCGCTCGGTGAGCCACGAGTAGGCTTCCGGCAGCCACACGAGCGCGCTTGGCACATGGCTGAGGTCTTCGTACTGCTTGTACTGAACCTCCTCGCCACGACTGCAGTACTCGCGCGCGAGACTGCGGACGTCGCCCGCGATCATCACGCCGTCACCGGGACCGATGCCGGGCTTGTTGCCGGACGTCCCTTCCAGTTCGCCGCCGGCGCCCTGACCGATGAACAACGGCGCGGTCGGCGTGTCACGGCTGCCCATGATGAGCTGGTTGGCGACCTGGACGAAGGCTGGGATCGTTTCCGGCGTCGGGTACTGCGCCTTGGCAAGCTGCGACCAGGTGAGACCGGGATACTGGCCGAGCACTTCCGTGATCGATGCGTGCTGGAGCTTGTTGTAGAGCGCGAGCCCGTATCCGCTCAGGTAAGGGGTGAGGTTGAGCCGGTACGCCCGGCCGATTCCGATCAGGCCCATCGGGATGACGCCCGCCCAGATAGAACTCCCTTCCACGTAACGGAGGTTGTGGGCCGGGTCGACGAGCGTTCCCCCGAAAGCCACGCCGACGATCTTGGCGTCGAGTTCGGGTGCATAGGAGGGAGCGAGCTCGGCAGCCCACTCGGTCGCGATCGCCCCGCCCGAGTATCCGATTAAGCCGATCTTGCGCACACCGGCTAGCCCGGTGGCGGGGGAGGCGAGCGCGGCGCGGAGCGCATCGAGCGTGTTCATCCCATACTCGGGGCCGACGGCGAAGTCGGCGCTCTCGCCCTCGGTGTCGGGCACCACGACGGTGTCGCCGGCGAGCAGCGCGGGCGCGATGAGGGCCGACTCGGCATCGGGGATCAGTCCGCCGAGGCTCAGCCCGCCGGAGATCGCATAGGAGGGCTCATCTTCGTTGTTGAGCGAGTCATAGAAAGACTGGTAGGAGACAACCGTGGGTGTCCCCAGGCGCAGCGCGGGGAGCAGCACCGAGGTGACGTTCACAGTCGGCTGGTCGACAGCCCCCGTCGAGCGGTAGAGCAACTGCACGGCGCTCACAGGCAGCGGGACGCCCGCCACGTGGTAGGACAGTGTGCGCGTCTTCAGAACTGTGCCAGGCGGGATGCTGGTGAGTGGCTTGCTGCCGTCATAGCGGTAGAACGGATCTTCGGAGGGGGTCGGCACCGCCCGCGCGGCCGGTGCCATGAACGCCGCCAAGACCGCCAGCCCGAGCGCGAGCAGCCTGCCCACATTCCTGCCCTTCAGTCCGATCAACGGCATCTCGACTCTCGTTTACCCTCTCCCAGCCGATCGCATGCGGTCGCCAAGTTGGCGGCCAAAGCTGCGTGGGAAGCTCTGGAGGTCAGTGGGGTGTAGTGCGTTCGGACAGCCAGGCGAGGACTTCATCATGCGTGGCCTGACCAGCGGCGATCCGCTCAACCATCGGCACATCGATCTCCGGCCGTGCTTCGCGCAGTGGTGAGCCGTTGATCTTGAGCAACGACTTCGCAGAAGTCGCCGAAATCCGGATAGTTGACCGCCACGGTCTACTTGCCGAGGCGCCGCACTGTCTCTTTATGCTCCTCGGCGACGCGGCGAATTCGCTCAGCACGCTCACGATCCGTGCCGGGAAACCCGCTTACGAGTTTGACTGCTTGACCGGTGCTGCAGTAGGCGCCTTCGGAGGCGCCGGAGATGGCTTAGGTCGTGCTGCGCCCATGCCTGCGTTGTACGCGTGGCTGGTTGGGGCGCCTCGCAGGCGCCGCCTAGATGATTGATTCCACGGCAAAGCCTGTGGATATCGAGGATTTATAAGCAGCGGGGTCGAAGTCGGCGGTACTCAATAGCCAGCCGACGACCCGAAGGGGGCCTCGATGGACGCCGACCTCGACCTGCTGCTCACTGCCGTTTACATCACGGCCGACGATCTCCTGCCTGGGCGATCGAAGAACGCCAAGCGAAGCGTCACAGACGCGGAGGTCGTCACGCTGTGTGTCGCACAGGCGATCATGGGCATACCCTCTGACCGGCGCTTTCTGGCGGTCGCTTCCAAGCATCTGCGCCATCTGTTTCCGAAGCTCCCTGCTCAGCCTGGTTACTTCAAGCGCCGCCGCCGGCTCACCGAGACGCTTGAGTGGCTGATGAGTGTGTTCGCGTCCCAGAGCCCGGGGTTCTACGACGATCTTATGCTCGTTGACAGCACTCCGGTGGAGTGCGCCAGAAGCCGCGAGACCGTCAAGCGCTCTCAGCTGGGCGACGCAGCGGATTACGGCTATTGCCGCAGCCATTCACGGTTCTTCTGGGGCTTTCGCCTGCACGCGATCTTTGCCCCCGACGGCACACCCAGAGCGATCGCGGTGGCCTCGCCCAAACGCGATGAGCGTGACGTCGCGCTGGAGCTCTTGGCCCGCACTCGCCGCACAGGCGGCGAGACATTGATAGGCGACAAGGGCTACGCCGGCAGGGCATTCGCCCAGGCCGTCAGTGAGCTGGGCGCGACGATCTTGCGGCCAAGGCGAAAGGACGAGCCGGGCCGAGGACCGCACCTGGCGCCGATCCGCCAGCGGATCGAGTCGATCTTCTGGAGCTGCAAGGGGACCCTCACCCTGGAGCGCCATGGCGCTCGAACGCTCGCCGGGCTCAGAGAGCGCATCCTGCAGCGGCTGCTCACCCTCGCCGCTGCGATATCTCTAAACCACCAACTGGGACGGCCAAGCCGGGCGCTGGTCGACTACTGCGCTTAGAGAGCCGTGGAATCAATCATCTAGCGCCCTATTGCCAATTGCATATAAGGATCGACTAGGTAAATTGCCAGCCAATGAACCGGGCGCATGCTGTCATCTGCTCGTCAGGCTGGTGGGAGCGATCGGTCGAGCGCCAGTTGCTCCCGTGGGGACTCGCCGGGGTGGACCTGGGAGCTGACGCGCTCGAGATCGGCCCTGGGTTTGGCGCCACTACCCGAGTGCTCGCCCGCCGGCCTGGCTCGCTGACTGTCGTCGAGCTCGCAGAGAGCTACTGCGAGCAGCTACGACGCAAGCTCGATGGCGACGTCGAGATCGTGCAGGCCGATGCGACCGCCATGCCCTTCGCCGATGGTCGTTTCTCGGGGGTGGCGTGCTTCACGATGCTCCACCACTTGCCCTCGCCGCAGCTGCAGGATCGGCTGCTGGCTGAGGTGTGCCGGGTTCTGCGACCTGGCGGCGTATTCGCCGGCACCGACAGCCTCGGCACTGGCCGGGCCTTCAAGCTGCTCCACATCCACGACACCCTCGTTCCCGTCGCACCGGATGAGCTGCCGGCGCGCTTGGAACGAGCCGGCCTCATCGAGCCGCATGTCGATAGGGGCGGCCGCTCGTTTCGCTTTCGAGCACACAAGCCTCTCTGAATGGCGACCGTAAGCTTCCAGCCACGGGTGGGGCCGCTGCTGCGGGAGTGGCGCAAGCTGCGCAGGCGTACCCAGCTGGACTTGGCGCTCGACGCGGGGATCTCGGCCCGGCATCTGAGCTTCGTGGAGACGGGCCGCTCGAGGCCGAGTCCCGAGATGGTGCTGCTGCTCTCCGAGCAGCTCGAAGTCCCGCTCCGGGAGCGCAACCAGCTGCTGCTCGCTGCAGGGCATGCCCCGGCGATTCCCGAGCACTCGATCGAAGACCCCGAGCTGGCGCCTGTCCGCGAGGCGCTCGATCTGATCCTTGCCGCGCAGGAGCCTTACCCGGCGGTCGTCGTCGACCGCGGCTGGAACCTGGTAGCCGCCAACTCGGCGATGACCGCCCTGGCCTCATGGGTCGATCCGGTGCTGCTGGCCCCGCCGGTCAACGTGATGCGGGTCGGCTTGCATCCGCGGGGATTGGCCCGCTGGACCATCAACCTGAGCGAGGTGCGGGCATATTTCCTCGGGCGGCTGGCGCGCCAGGTCGCAATCACCGGGGATGCAAATCTCGCCGCGCTGCTGGAGGAGGTCGCAGGCTACCCGACGGGCGAGCATGATCCCGAACCCGCTGGCGAGACTGAGGCGAGGAACATCATCACGCCGCTGATGCGGATGCGCTCCCCCGACGGTGACGAGCTGTCGCTCTTCGCCACCGTCGCCACATTCGGCACCGCGACCGAGGTCACGACCTCCGAGCTGTCGATCGAGCTGACATTCCCCGCCGATACGGCGACCGCCGAGGCGCTGCGGAAACTACCTCACAGGTAATCGACAGCACGACCTTGCCCTGGAACGATGCTGGCACCCGATCGAAAGGGAGCTCAGCCGAATGGCGGTCACAGCAGATGAACAGACCGGAAGCGACACGCGCAGCGCGATCAGGTTCGCCGGCCATGCCGGCGTGGCGAGCATCGCCTTTGGGATCGCCGGCTTCATCGTCGATCAAATGTGGACCTTTCCCGGGACTGGCGCGAGGGCGTCGCAGATCGCGGGCTACTTCGGCGCGCATCGGTCGGCATTGCTCCTCGCCATGGTCCTCAGCACGACTGCGGTCGCGCTCTGGCTACCCTTCGGTGTCGGCGTCTGGGTGCGGCTGCGAGAGAGGGCTGGCGGTGAGAGCTTTGTCTCCGTGTGCTTCCTGGTCGGGTTCGTCAGCTTCGTCACGCTGCTGCTCGCCGGCTTCACGTGCTTCTATCTGCTTGCCTATCGCGCGCCCGAATCGCCGGATCCTCGCCTGCTCTATGACCTCCCGTGGGGTCTGCTTGCAATGTCCGGAGTCCCGACTGCGCTGGCGCTTGGCGCATACGCCGTGCAGGTATCCCGCGACCGCCGCCTGCCTGGCTGGACAGCGTGGCTTGCCGTTGTGGCAGCGCTAGCGCATCTGGCGCTTATCGCCTCGCTTGTGGTCACGACCGGCTTCTTCTCGCTCGAGGGTGGGGTGACCATTGGGATTCCTGGCACCCTGTTTGCCTGGATCCTCGGTACAAGCATCGTCCTGTTGCGGGAGGGAAATCAGGTCAAGCTGCTTTGACGCTCACATTCGCGTCCCGCGCGAGCGCGAGAAGCTCGTCGATCGTCCACTGGTCGTAGGCGTGGATGCCGTACTTGCAGGGTCAGCACGTGGCCATCGCTTGCGATCAGGAAGTCTGCCGGTAGCACGAGCCGTCCGCCGTGCGGATGCGCGACGGACGCACCTCGCCTATGCCCGCCCTTCGTTCGGCCTGGCCCTATCGACTCGATCATCGCATCTGGCCAGGCTGAAAGGCTTGAAGCGTGTCGTACGAACGGACGAATCGAGATCGCTGTTGCTGCTGGGGTGCTGGTGCGCTTCAGCCAGTCCGGCCGGCCGATAGAGCGCTACTCCGTGGTCCTTCTTGCCCTCGTCGACGGCAGCTGGCAGACCGTCCGTGTCTACGACAACCATCTTGGCACCCATCACATGCACCGATACACTCAAAGCAGCGGAAGACAAGGCCCTGAGACGTTCCACGCCGGTGCGACCAACGAGGCGATCCCACAGCGATAGCGCACCTGAAGGCCACCTGGGAAGCGATCATTCAGTCATGGAAAACCTAGCCCGCCCCCACAACACCCCCGGAACGGACGCCTCGTTTGAGCTGCTATCGCGGATCGCTGTCGATCCTGACAGCGACGAGCGCTATCCCAATGGGACTGTCCTCGTGCCGGCCGACTCGCCGGATGCGTCAGTTGCCATCGCACGGGCAATCCATGAGAAGAAACCCATCGCCCTTGTATTCCCGGATGGCTCAGATGTCCTCGCCAGGCCTCCTGAGGTGAGCGGTGTGATGCTGGCCATCATGCTCGCCGCAATCTGGCTCGCCGACCGCGCTAGCCGCAAGCGCGATCAGCCGACGTTCGTCCCTCGCCAGTGGGTCACAGAGTTCCACGCAGCCGCGCCTCCGCGAGAGGCGCAACTCATCAGCTGAAGATGACAGTCCAACGGCTCTACGCTGCGAGCTGCCGCCTGTGCGCGCTCTAGGATGCCGGACCGATGAGGCACCGAGGTTGGCGAGCTCCAGGCGTGTGGCTGATCTGGCTTTTAGCCATTGCGATCGCCGGGTGTGGCGCTGGGGCGAAACAGGCAGGTCTGCCTTTTGCGCCAGTCGGACAAGGTCTTGCGCATCCGCCTGTCGGCTGCACCCGCCACCTCGTCTACGCCAGCCACGGTCCCTCCAGCGGGAAGATGGTGGCGCTGAGCTTCGACGATGGGCCCAGTCCCTATACCGAACGCCTGTTCAGGACGCTCCTGCAATACCACGTAGCGGGCACGTTCTTCATGATCGGCGAAAGAGTTGCCGAGCTGAGCGAAATCAACGGGGCGAAGCTGCTGCGCGAAATGATCGACCATGGCATGGAGATCGGCAACCACAGCTACAACCATCCTCGCGACCTCCCAGACGAGGGCGAAGGCTCGTCGCTGCAGCTTGAACTCGCCAACCGGGAAATCGAACGGGCAAGCGGCTTTACGCCTTGCCTGTTCCGGCCTCCCTACGGGAACCTTTCCCCAGAACTCGTGCAGCGCGCCAAGGTCCTGGGCCTGACAACTGTCAAGTGGGACGTTGACCCCGAAGACTGGAGGCATCCAGGAGTCAGCGTGATCCGCGAACGCGTGCTCTCAGACGCCCGGCCCGGCTCGATCGTGGTCATGCACGACAACATCGAAACGGAGGGCCAGACCGCGGAAGCACTCCCGGGCATCATCGAAGGTCTGGAGGCTCGCGGCTTTCACCTTGTCACCATCACACAGCTCCTCGGCGACGTCTTTGTCCTACATCAAACTCACCATCACCGCGGTCGCTTGAATGCGCCCGTTGGGGGATCGGCAGGCGAGTAAGGGCCGCTGGGCCCTTGCGGCTCAGCTCAATGCCACGGGTAGCGGCAGGCTGTAGGTCGCGAAGCCGTGGCGGGTGGCGTGCTTGTTCGCGGCGACCTTGCTCTTCAGCCTGAAGATCCCGGCCTTCGCGCCGGCGGGAACGGTGACGGTGATGTGAAAGCGTCCGCTGGCGGCTGGCGTCGAGCTCTTGACGATCGTCGCCTTGCCGCATTCAAGCTGCTCTTCGACGGCTATGGGGGCGATCGGCTTGGTCAGCGGAAGCGTTACCTGACCGGAGAGCGTGACCGTCATACCGGAGGCCTTCGGTGGTTCCAACCGCAGGCGCCTGGTCAACTTGAGGTTCAGCGAGCGCAACTTGCCCACCTCGGCCCGATAGCGGCTGGCGAGGCTGTTCTGGAGCTTGGCCGAGGGCAACGGTGCCGTGGTGGCGAACTGCCCATCTGTTCCGACGGTCGCCATGGCGACCTGCTTGCGTTCGTCGAAGAGAATCTTCACCTTCTTGCCCACCAGGCTCTTGGCGGCGCTGCCGCTGATCGCCACGTGCCCTCCCTGGATGAAGACGTCGTTGAGGACCAGCTGGCTTCCGCTGCAGCCGAGCAGGACTTCTTCGATCGCCTTGGGCGTCGAGGCGATGCCGGGGGTGGTCGCGCTCGAGGTGGTGCCGGTCGTAGCGCTCGTGGTGGTCGTGGTTGAGGTGCCGCTGCCGGCACTCGCGGCTGTGAAGGTCTGGTCGGCGCCTTCGCTGAGCCCGCTGCTGTTCGCGGCTACGAGTCGATAGTGGTAGGTGGCGCCCGGGCTCAGATCGGTCAGTGCTGCCGACACCGCGACCGGGCTGGTCCCCGACCCCGGCGACTGACTGCATGGCATGTTCGAGCCGTAGGACGCGCTTGCACCGTATTCGAACTTACACGTGCTCACTTCTCCGCCGTCTGGATTCACGGTCCCGTTCACTGTCACCGAGGTCTGCCCCACCGATGCGGTGGTGCCCGTCACCACAGCCGGCTTGGAGGCTTCGGCTGTGAAGAGGAACACGGCACCCTGGCGGACGTGCGAGCCGACTTGGCGCAGGAGTTCGCCGGAGAGGAAGATGCCTTCGGACATCGCCACAGACCATCCGACATCAGCACCTGCACCACCACCGGCAGGCGCGGGGAAGACGCGGGCTTGGGTGGCATTTTCCCAGCCCGCCGCTGGCCTCTGGAACAGGTAGAGCTCTCCCGCGCCCAGGGAGGCCGGCGCTCCGACGAAGATTGTGCTTTGCGACATAGCGACGGAGAAACCAAACGAATGCTCTTCGTCACCGTCGGAGGGCGTCAGCTCGGCGGTCTGTATGCCGTCTTTCCATCCTGCTGGAGGCTTTTCGAACACGTAGACCGCGCCGTGGGTCGATCCGGTTTTGTGGAACGGGGCGCCTGCGACGATGGTGTCGCCCGAGATCGCGACCGAGAGGCCGAGCGCGTCATCTACGACGCCGTCAGAGGCCGTCAGCTCGGCGGTCTGGGTGCCGGTTTTCCACCCCCCGGCGGGCTTTTCGAATACGTACACAGAGCCTGCGGTTGTAACGTCGCTCCGGTAGTTCGGCGCGCCCGCGACAATGGTTTCACCTTCGATCGCGACGGCTGTGCCCAATTCGTTCGCGGCGACCCCGTTTGAGGCTGTCAGCTCGGCGGTCTGCGTGCCGTCTTTCCAGCCACCAGCGGGTTTTTCGAACACGTACGCCGCACCCTGATGTTGGTTTGAGCCGACCTTGTGATTCGGCGCCCCCGCGACGATGATGCCGTCTTCCATCGCAACCGAGGTGCCGAGTTTGTCGTCATATGCGCCATCGGAGGCGGTCAGCTCAGCTACCTGAGTCCAGTCTGGCCCCGACTTTTCGAACACGTACACGGTGCCCTGTTCGGCGTGCGTTTCGACTTCGCGCAGGGACGCCCCGGCGACGATCGTGTTGCCCGACACCGCAACCGAGCTTCCCAGACCGGTGTCCAATGCGCCGTCTGAGGCGGTCAGCTCCGCTGTCTGGGTCCAGCTGGAGCCCTGCTTTTCGAATACATACACCGCGCCCTGGTTCGGGTTTGAGCCGACCTCGTGCGATTCCGCGCCGACGACGATCATGTTGCCCGAAAAGGCAACCGCGGCGCCGAAGAAGTCGCCCGCCTGGCCATCTTCGGCCGTCAGTTCGGTGCTCTGGATGAGCGGGTCGATACGCACGGGGTAGCGTGCCCCGGCTGCGTTGATGCGCAGCAGCAGCCTGCTCCCTGCGAGCTGCAGCCAGCTGTGCAGGCCGTGCCCGCGGGCATCGGTGACGGCCAGTCCGCCGTAGCGCAGCACGTCTCTGCCGGCGTCGCTCAGCAGCAGGCTCTGGCCGCCTGAAGTAAGGCGGGGATGGGTGTTCCCAGAAAGCGCCATGGAGAGCGTGAGCGGGCCCCCGGCCCTGCCGGCCGGTGCGCGCGAGACGGTGAAGCCCTGCTCGATGCCGAGCGGGCCGTTTGCATACCACTCGCCCACGCCTGGATGGGAATAGAGGACTCGGTTGCCGCGAGCATGGGGTGCGACATGTGCGACCGGCTCGAGCGCGGAGCCGTCGCCGACAGCGCTGAGGCGCAGCCCGACATGCGCTGGGCCCGTGCTAACTGACACCCCCGAGCTCGTGAAGGTCGTGCTCAGATGCTGTGCTGGGTTCGCCGTACCGAACCCATCCCGGGCGATGCCCACTCTGTAGGCGGCGGACTCATCACCCAAGGCTCCAGAGACGGGGCCCTGAGCGGCGAGAGGAAGACTGAGCAGCCTCGGGCGCAAGAGCGTACGTGGCCGTGCAGAAGCGCTCGCCACAGCAGAGCGTCCGCCGATCGCTTGCTCATGCAGCACGCTTGCGACCAAGAGGACCAGGATGGTGGCTGTGAGGAGCGCGCGCCAACGCGGAGCGCTGCGCACGCCGGCCGGTGGCCCGCAGGCTGACGGGCTGCTCGGTGCTAACTGCACGCGACCGGCCATCCTGAGCATCGGACTCCCCGCATACGGTGAGTCGTATCAGGTATTACGCGGTCGTGCTCTCAAACGCGGGTCGTGCGCTCAATCGCGCGCAACGGTGCTCTGCTCGACGCGCGTGAGCTTGGGAGAGGCGGAAGCCTTGTCCGCCGTCCAGTTGGCGAGGAACGCCTCGGACTCAGCTGCGCCGAGCGGCCGCGCGAACAGGAATCCCTGGCCGCTGTCGCACCGCTCGCCTTGCAGTAGCGAGAGCTCCTGTGCCTCCTCGATGCCCTCGGCGAGGGTCTCGATCGATAGCGCCTTGCCCAGCTGCACGAGCGTGTGGATGATTGTCTCGCCCTCTGGGCTGTGGGTCATCTGCGTGATGAAGGAGCGGTCGATCTTCAGCGCGTCGACGGGGAACTGCTGCAGATGGGCCAGTGAGGAGTAGCCGGTTCCGAAGTCGTCGATCGCGATCCTGACGCCAAGCTCCTTGACGGCCACCAGGCGCAGGGCGGTCTCCTGGGCGTCCCGCATCAGCGTGGTCTCGGTCACCTCGATCGTCAGCGCCCCCGGATCGAGACCTGTCTCCTGGAGGGCCCGCTGCACGGTGTGCACGAACTCGTCGCTGTCGAGTTGTCTTGCCGAGACGTTGACGGCGATGTTGATCGGGTGGCCCGCTTCACGCCAGTGGACGCCCTGGGTGCACGCTTGTGCCAGGACCCAGCTGCCGATGTCGACTATCAACCCTGTCTCCTCCAGGAGCGGGATGAAATCGTCTGGCTGGACGATGCCCCTGCTGGGGCTGTTCCAGCGGATCAAAGCCTCCATGCCCGTGGGGGTCATGTTCCGCAGGTCGAACGTGGGCTGGTAGACGAGGAAGAACTCATCGTTCTCCAGTGCCACCCGCAGGTCCATCTCCAGCTCCATGCGTGTCTGGACCGCGTCCTGCATCCCCATCTCGAACATCACATGGCGATTGCGCCCGTCCCACTTGGCCTGGTACATCGCAATGTCCGCGTCGCGCAGCAGATCCCCGGGAGATTCCCGCGAACCGGAGGCGATCCCGATGCTTGCCGTCACCTTCAGCGGGGTCTGGGCGGCTGCGGCGAGCTTGAACGGCTCCTTGAGTGCTTCCAGCAGACGCTCGGCGATGAGCTCTGGGCCCGAGGCGAGTGAAAGCTCGCTGGCGACGACCACGAACTCATCCCCGCCAAGCCGTCCAAGCGCGTCGGTATCGCGCACGACCGCCTGCAGCCTGGCTCCAACCGCTTGCAGAAGCTCATCACCCACCGCGTGGCCCAACGTGTCGTTGATCGACTTGAAGTTGTCCAGATCGATGAACAGCGCTGCGACGGGGGACTGGTTGTGGCGGGAGCGCATCAGCATCTGCTCTACGCGGTCCAAGATCAGTGTCCTGTTTGGGAGCCCCGTCAACGCGTCGTGGGTGGCGAGGAACGCGAGCTCCTGCTGGCGGCGCGCGAGCTCCTCGTCGGAGTTCTGGCGCTCGGTCTCAAAGGACTCACACATACGCACGAGCGTCACATTGAGGCTTCGCTGGAGCATCGCCAGCGCCTCGGAGAGCAGCTCGTCAGACAAGCCCAGCTGCATCGCGCTCTCGCGTACAACGTCGCTGGCGGCGTCGCACCAGCGCAGGCACCGCTTGGTCACCTCGTTCAGCGGAGCCGCCCGCTGGGAGGCGAGGTGACCGAAGATCTGCCAAGACTCCTGACCGACTTCGCGTGCCACCTCGGCGCCCTCACCGGCCATCCACCTGGCGACTGCGACCGTGGACACCGTCCCGACCCGCTCAAAGCGCTCTTCGACGATCGCGTCAAGTGGCCGGCCGGATTCCTCCGTGCGCAACATCATCGCGCTCACCACGTCGGCGGTGCGGGCGTTCAGCGCCTCCCCGAGTCGACGCAGGTCATCCACGGCGGGATGTGGCTCTGAGATCGCCATCAATCCAGCCAATCGACGCCCTGCGGCGACTCCTTGATTCCTGCAACAGGCGCTAGACAACACCGTTCCGGCATCTGGACGCTTTGTGCGATGCAGGGGAGTAATCTGCTGGTATGGGCGAGATCTCTCCTGCGCTGTACCGCGCCGGGTCTGGAGAGCCGCTCGTGCTGCTGCATGGGTTCACGGGCACATGGCATCACTGGCGTCCTGTGCTGGGTGAGCTTGCGGCTCGCTATGAGGTGATTGCGCCTACGCTCGCCGGCCACGACGGCGGTCCGCCGTTTGAGGCCAGCGGCGCTATGACGTTCCAGGACGCTGCCGATCATCTCGAGCGCCATCTGGATGAGCTCGACGTCGACAGCGCGCACGTGGTGGGCAATTCGCTGGGCGGCGCGCTGGCGCTGGAGCTCGCCAAGCGCGGCAGGGCGCGGACCGTCGTCGCGCTGGCGCCTGCCGGTGGTTGGAACGAGGGCGATGGTGAGGCGCAGCGCCTCGCGCGCTTCTTCGCGCGTCAACTGCGTCTCACGCGCCTGAGCGGGCCACGCATCGCGACCGTCATGAGGTGGCCCGCGAGCAGGCGAATGGTGCTGCGCGACGTCATGCGCCATGGGGAGCTGGTCGCCCCCGCGGATGCTGTCGATCTCGCGCTCACGTCGCTGCGCTGCACGGTGGCGGCTCAGGCGATCCAGGCTTTGCGTGCCGACAAGGGCCTGGCGCTGGGCGACCTCGACCGTATCGCCTGCCCTGTGCTGCTCGCCTCGCCGCAGTTCGATCGCATCCTGCCGGCCGAGCGCCACGCACCGCGCTTCAAGCGTGAGATTCCAGGCGTCGAGTCCAAGATGCTTCCCGGCTGCGGCCACGTCCCGATGTGGGATGACACGAGGCTCGTTGTACGCACGATCAGCGAGTTCGTGGATCGTCACTCCACGCAGGCGCCCTTGGATCCCGCCGGGGACCTTGTCGGGGCTTCGCAGGGCCCGGTCGCAGAAGCCTGAGGACCCAGACGCCCGTCTTCGCGGACTTCCAGTTTGAGATCTACGGTCGCGGTCTGGTCGGGGTGACGCCGGAGCTGCCCGTCTCGTTCGTAGAGCTGCAGGAGCGCGCCCGGGAGGCACTGAGCCCCGAGGCGTTCGGCTACGTCGCCGGGGGCGCCGGCGCCGAGCGCACGATGCAGGCCAACCTCCAGGCGTTTGAGCGCTGGCAGATCGTCCCGCGCATGTTGCGCGACGTCTCGGCTCGCGACCTGGGCACCTCCGTGCTCGGTTGTGCGCTGCCCGCTCCGGTCATGCTCGCTCCGATCGGAGTGCAGTCGATCGTCCACCCGGAGGGCGAGTTGGCAACGGCCCGGGCGGCGGCCTCCCAGGGTGTGCCATTCATCCTGAGCACCGCCGCTTCGCACTCGATGGAGGAGGTCGCTCAGGCGGTGGGTGACGCGAGCCGCTGGTATCAGCTCTACTGGCCCAAAGACAGGGACCTCGCCGCGAGCTTCGTCGATCGTGCGGCGCAGGCCGGCTACGGCGCGATCGTGGTCACGCTCGACACGTGGCTGCTCGGCTGGCGCCCGCGCGACCTGCAGCACGGCTATCTGCCCTTCCTCCAAGGCGAGGGCGTCGCCAACTACTTCAGCGATCCGGTCTTCAGGGCCGCCCTGGAGAAGACTCCTGAGCAGGATCCTGGAGAAGCCATCGGTCACTGGGCCTACCAGTTCGCCAATCCCAGCGTGACCTGGGCCGACCTGGCGTGGTTGCGCGAGCAGACCAAGCTGCCGATCCTGCTCAAGGGCATACTCCACGCCGAGGATGCGCGACACGCCATTCAGGCTGGAGTCGACGGCCTGATCGTCTCAAACCACGGCGGCAGGCAGGTCGATGGGGCAATCGGCGCGCTGGATGCCCTTCCAGCCGTCCGCGAGGTTGTGGGTGCTGACTTCCCCGTGCTCTTCGACAGCGGCATCCGCACCGGTGCTGACATCTTCAAGGCGCTCGCGCTGGGCGCCGACGCGGTCTGCCTCGGGCGGCCGTTCGTGTGGGGCCTGGCGCTCGGTGGCCAGGCAGGTGTCGAAGGAGTGCTGCGCTGCCTGCTCGCCGAGCTGGACCTCACGCTCGCGCTCAGCGGCCACACCACCATCGAGCAGGTGGAGCGCGGCGCCCTGAGAGCCCGCTCGGCGTGAGCAAGGCGCTGGTCAGTGCGACGAAGTCTAGACTGGCCTGGTCATGCCCAATGTCTTCAAGCTGCTGAGACGGGCGTCACCCAAATCGGCCGAATCGCCGGAGGAAAGCGCTCGGGTGGCTGGTGCATCACGCCAAGCGGCTGAGAATGAGGCGCGTCGCGCGGCGTCGGACAGTGAGGCTCACCGCCAAGCGGCTGAGAACGAAGCGCGACGGGCGGCCTCGGACAGTGAGGCTCACCGCCAGGCAGCCGAGAATGAAGCGCGACGGGTGGAGTCAGACAGCGAAGCCCGTCGCCAAGCGGCGGAGAACAAGGCCCGCCACCGAGAGCAAGACGACCGCTCGGCGTCCTAGCTGCCCTTCTGCGCCAGATCGAGCTCCAGCTGACGAGGGGAGGGCACGAGGGGCTCGTTGGTCGCTCGCGGCCGTCCTCGCTTGGCCCAGTGGCCGACCACCTCACGGCTGTTGCAGCTGTAGTAGTTGATGCGCCGATCTATCGGCGCAAGTGCCAGCCCGCCCGGAGCGGGTCCGGTGACGATCGCGAAAAAGCGCCGGCCGTGGTGGTCGACGTTCACGATGTCGCCCGTTTGGATGCCCTCGAGCCGCATGTTCGCAAGCAGTGTTGCTGAGTCCGAGGGCTGTTGCGGACTCCTCCTCCCGCTCGATTCGTCGTAGCCTGCGCCCTGATGGCCGATACAAGCACGATCGCGTCGCTGGCGACAGCCGGGGGGACCCTGATCCTCGCGATCGCGACCTTCTCATCGACACGCTCAGCCAACCGTGCGACGCGGATCTCTGAGCAGTCGCTGAAGGCTGGCTTACGCCCGGTGCTGTTTAACGCCCGCCCCCAGGATCTCCCACAGAAGGTCGGGTATATCGACGATCACGGGGTCCTGCTGCGCGACGGCTTGGCCGCGGTGCAGGAGCATGCGGAGAACCTGTACCTCGCCATACCTCTGCGCAATGTGGGCGCTGGGCTGGCGGTCCTACACGGATGGCACATATGGCCTGAGCGAGTCGTCGGCGATACGCAACCGCGGCCACCAGAGGACTTTCGTCGACTTCAGCGCGACCTCTACGTACCGGCGGGGGACGTGAGCTTCTGGCAAGCCGCACTGCGCGATCCAGCCGACCCGCTATATGGGCCCTTGCAGGAGCGGATCTCAGCCGGCCAGGGGCTGAGCATCGACATTCTCTACAGCGATCATGAGGGCGGCCAGCGCACGATCACGCGCTTCTTTGTCGTCCCGCGCACCCAGACCGACGATGAGCCCTGGCTGTGGACCTGCTCGACATCGCGTCACTGGAACCTCGATCGAGCCAACCCGCGGTGAGCTCGACTTCGGAGCTTGGTCTCGGCGCCTCAGTCGTTGCGCCGCAGGCGGGCTTGGTCAATGACCTCGCTGCCGATCGCCGGGTCGAGGTCGATGTCGAGGGCAGTCATGATGCGGGCCAGCATGTGGTAATTGCCGATGACGAGCAGGAGCTCGACGATCTGGCGTGGTGGGAATCGGTCGCTGAGGGCGGCGAAGGTCTCTGGCTCGGCGCGCGGTCCGTCGAGTACCTCGGAGGCGAAGCGAAGCAGGACCTGAGCATCGGGATCCAGGCAGCCGGCTTCGAGGTAGCCGTTCTCAACAGCTGAGATCTGCTCGTCGTCGATGCCAAGCGCCTTCGAGATGCCCACGTGCTGGATCCACTCGTACTCGGCGCCCGTACGTGCCGCGACCAGGAGGATCGCGAGCTCTCGCAGCTTGGGATCGAGCTCTAGCTCCGTCAGCAGGATTCCGGCGAAGCGCAGGTAGGCGATGACCGACGAGTCGGCGTTCGCGAGCATCTTGAAGATGTTGAGTGGCGGGAGCGCGTCGAGCGCCTGTGCCACGCGTGGCGATGCGGCTTTGGGATCGACATATGGGATTTGAGCCATGGGGTTGCTCCTGTATCTCCTGTATCAGCGTAGTGCGACGAGGCCGCCATCGACGACGAGCGAATGCCCGGTGATGTAGCTCGCTTCATCGGAGAGCAGGAACGCGGCTGCGTAGGCGACCTCCCACGCGGTGCCCTGGCGTCCGAGCGGGATCGGGCGCTCCTCGCGAGTCGGGTCAGCTCTGCTGGCGAGGCGTCCCAGCGACGTGTCGATCAGTCCGGGGATGACGAGGTTGACGCGGATGTTGCGCGGCGCCGCGTGCTTGGCCAGCCAGAGACACAACCCGTCGAGCGCGGCCTTGGAGGAGTGGTATGCGACCACCTCGTTGGCGGGCATGAGCGCGGCGATCGAAGAGGTCAGGACAATGGCGGCGCCGTCTGGCATGGCGGCAAGCGAGTGCTTGCAGGCCAGGAAGTGGGCGCGCACGTTGGTCGCAAAGACTCGATCCCAGTCCTCGGCGTCGGTGTGATCGAGACCCCAGCCGCCGACGACGCCCACGTTCGCGAGGAGGCCGTCAAGACCGCCCAGTCCTGCTTGGGCCTCGCTCACCATGCGCTCGAGCTCGACCGGCTCGCTTGCATCGGCGACGATGGTGACGGGCGTCGTGCCTTCCGCGCGTACCTGGCGGGCAGTCTCTTCGACCGCCGCATGGTCGATGTCGGCGATTGCCACTCGAGCCCCCTCCCGGGCGAACAGTCTGCTCATCGCTCGGCCGTTGCCGATCGGCGGGTCTTCGATGTCGTAGTCCTGCTGGCCTGCGCCGACGATGAGGATCTTGCGCCCGCCCAAGCGCCCATGTCCTGCTGTGGCGCCGCGGGCTTCAGATGGAGTGGGCTGATGGGAGGCGATCATCGGCGTCTTCTTCATAAGGTCTGATTTGTGTTGACTTAATAGTGGGTGGGATTGGGTTGAGCGAGGAGTTCCTGACGATACCCGTCAGTATTCAATACTGGATAGTACCATCCTCCGGATGGTAGTGAATAAGAGGTCAACCCAACGCTCGCGGCCGACGCGTGCCGAAACGCGCGCAAAGCTGCTTCGAGCCGCCAGCGGGGTGTTCGCCGAGCGCGGATATGACCGCGCGTCACTCGAACGACGTCGCAAGCGCCGCAGGCCTGACGAAGGGCGCTGTCTACTCCAGCTTTGCAAGCAAGGACGAGCTCTTCTATGCCCTGATGCAGGAGCGCATCGGCGAGCGACTCGCGCTGGTCGCCGATGCGGTGGACCGCCAGAGCACGCCTGAGGAGATGACATTTGATGCTGGAAGCGGGTTGGTCGGATTGATCTCCAGCCAGGCCGACTGGCACATGTTGTTCATCGAGTTCTGGGCTCGGGCCGTGCGGGACCCAAGCCTGCGGGAGGATTTCGCTCGCCATCGACGCGCGGCGCGTGAGGTAATCGCACGCTTCCTCGAGCAGCAGGCCGCCCAGGTGGGGGTCGACCTCCCTGTGTCGGCAGACCAGCTGGCTGTTGCGGTACTTGCGCTCTCCAATGGCATCGCGATCGAGCAGATCGCCGACCCAGAGACCGTCGATCCATCGATCTTCGGCGTGATCCTGGGTCTGCTGCTCAAGGGGCTGGCGACGGGGACCTGACGCCCGTTAGGATCTGCATTATGTGCCGAAATATTCGTACCCTCTACAACTTCGAGCCGCCTGCGACTGAGGAAGAGGTTCGCTCCGCGGCTATGCAATACGTGCGCAAGATAAGTGGCTTCACGAAGCCCTCGCAGGCCAACGAAGAGGCATTCGATCAGGCTGTCGACGCTGTGGCCGAGGCTTCCATGGTCCTGCTGGGTCAGCTCGTGACCGCGGCGCCTGCGAAGGACCGCGAGGTCGAGGCCGCCAAGGCTCGAGCCCGCGCCGCAGAGCGGTTCGCGGCCTAGCCGAAGCCCTCGTCTCGCATCTGACTGGGCGAGCTAGCTCCCGCCCAGTCCGCGCATGACTCCCAGCAGCGCCTCGGATGTTCCGTGGGCGTCATGCCCGCCACCGGCCAGCCGGCGTATCGCCAGTCCCGTCATCAGGGCCACCAGCGTCGAGGCGTTGCCCTCACGCTCGGGAATGCCCAGCGCGGCGAGCGCGGCCGATGCGATCTGCTCGTGGGCCTGGAAGCAGCGCAGCGAAGCGTCTCGCAACTCGGGATCGCGCGCGGCCTGGAGGTGAAGTTCCAGTTCGGCGATCTGCTGCGGCACATCGGTGGCCATGGCAACGATGTGCTCTATCTCCTGGGTGACCTGCTCGAGGCTGGGGTGTTGGCCGGCCAGCCTGCCGGCGATCGCCTGGCGCCTCTGGGTCTCTTCCTCCACGTACAGGAGCAGGCTCTCGCGCAGGAGCTCCGTCTGGCTGGTGAAGTGATAGGTGAGCGATCCCAGCGAGACTTTTGCGGCGCTCGCCACGCGCCGGTTGGTGAGCGCCCCCACGCCGTCCGTGGCGATCAGCTCGAGCGTCGCCTGCACGATGCGCTCACGCATGCTCGCCGGCGCCGTCTCGAGCGCCGGTGTCGAGAGCGGGCTCATCCTTGGGCGGGCATGTCAGGGTCGAAGGGCGCGACTCGCTCGTGCCAGCGCTCCATTCGCTCCAGTTGAGCCGCGAGTGAGAGCAGCATGGGCTCGGTGTTGGCTGCTCCAAGCAGCTGAACGCCGATCGGTAGGCCGTCGCTGCTCAGGCCGGCGGGCACGCTCATGCCCGGCCATCCAAGCACGTTCCACGGCCAAGCGTATGGACATGATCCAGCGATCAGCTGGTCGGTCTGCCAGGTGCTCAGGCCATCGGCTGCGCCGATTCTCAGTGGCAGGCTTGCACTGGTGGGAGTGAGCACCACATCCACGGATCCGAAGATCGCTCCTACTCGTCGCCGCAGCCGCGGCTCCAGCCTGCGTGCAAAGGGCAGCATCGTCTTCGCGAGCAATCCGCCCACCCTCGCGACCTCACGCGTGCGCCGATCGAGCAGCGATCGATCTGGGACGTCGTTTGCCCACTCCCACACGCCGGGCTGCCCACGAGCAATCAACGTCAGACCCATCAGGCCGTAGCGTGGATCGGTGTCGATCACCTCGTGACCGAGCTCCCTGAGCGTGCCGGCGACCCGGCGCGTGGCGGCAAGGACCTCAGGATGAAGCGTAACGGGCGCGGCGCTGAATGGCGGCTTCAACGACAGCGCGATCCGCAGCTTGCCCGGATCCCTCTCGGCGGCGATCGCGAAGGGCTCAGCCGGCGCTGGCGGGGTGTGCACATCGCCGGGGTGGCTGCCGCTGAGGACATCGAGCATCAGGGCGCTGTCGGCCACCGTGCGTGTGAGCGGCCCGAAGCAGGTCAGGCCGTTGAATGCCTCCGGGTCGGGCCAGGTGGAGATCCGTCCGCGCTGTGGCTTGATACCGACCAGCCCACACCACGCGGCGGGGATTCGCACCGAGCCGGCACCGTCTGAGCCCACGGCGGCGAGGACGATCCCCGAGGCCACAGCCGCGGCGCCACCTCCGCTGGAGCCGCCAGGTGTGTGCTCCAGGCTCCACGGGTTGCGAGTCCTCCCGAAGGCAGAGCCCTCGGTGAACGGGTACAGGCCGACCTCAGGTGTGTTCGTCTTGCCGACGATCACCGCGCCCGCAGCGCGCAATCTGCGCACGACCTCGCTGTCGCTGCGCTTGGAGGGAAACTCGCCTGGGCAGCCAAAGGCGGTGGGATGACCCTCCAGGTCGACGTCATCCTTCACGGCGACTGGAACGCCGAGCAGCGCTTGGCGCTCTCCTTCGCCAAGCTGTCGGTCGGCCTCGGCGGCCTGGGCCCGCGCCGACTCGGCGCAAACGATGCGAAAGGCATTCAGGGTCGACTCGGTAGCAGCGATCCGCGAAAGCGCCCGCTCGACGAGCTCCGCAGAGCTCACCGTGCCCGCTGCAAGCGCGGCGACGCACTCGGTGAGGCTCCCAGGCGAGAGGACCACGCGAGCGGATGCGGCATCAGAGGTATGTAGGAGGTGGGGCGCTGTCATCGAGGGAGGCAGCAAGGCAGCCAGCCAGTCGTTCGTTCGAACGAACGGTACCAATGTCGGGCACCACCCACACCTGCAAGATCACCGACAACTCACCAGGACGGCCTGCTGGGGTTAGGCTCCAGATGCGTGTGAAGGTGAGGGTGCCTCCCAGGTGCAAACGTGGGGTGCATGCCAGGCCCGATCCGTGGCAAAGCGCCGGACGATCCAGTGAGTAGGGTTCAGCAGCGCGGCCGGCGCTGAGCGTGAGGACCCGGAGCTAGTCGACCGGGTCCTCATTTTTTGGGGTGTCGTGCTGTGCCGGCGCCACGGCTTAGGAGGTCCGGCTCAAGCCGTCCTGGTGCGCACGGTCGGTTCGAGCGCCCGCTCGATCGCCCTCGCCAGCTCCTGCGCCTCCCGGCGCTGGAGCGTGCTGGTCGTGACACGGATCGCCGGCTCGCTGCGCAGGCGGTAGGGCGCGCCCGGCGAGACCGCAAAGCCCTGCTCGAGCAGCGACTGGATGACTGGGGCTTCTTCGGGCACCGGTATCCAGACGGTGATGCCCGTCGAGGGCATGGCCTGGATGTCGCGCTGCGCCAATGCATACACCAGCCATTCGGCGCGTTCCCTGTAGGCGCCGGCGGCTCGCTCGAGGGTGCTTGTGACCTCGTCCTGTGACCACAGCATTGCGACGAGGCGTTGGAGGATGTGACTGACCCACTGCGGACCCACCGCCTGCCTGCCCCGCACTCGGCTGATCGTCTGGCTGTCGCCCGCAAGTATCGCCAGGCGCAGGTCGGGGCCCAGGGACTTCGCCACCGAACGGGCCGCCGCCCAGCGCCGCCGGCCGGTGGCGAGCGTCAGGCGTGGGGCATTCGCGATCGGACCGAGGTGGTCGTCCTCCACGAGTAGGAGGTCCGGAGCCTGGGCGAGGATCGCTTGAAGCTCGTTCGCCCGATCCTTGTCAAGCGCCGCCCCGGTTGGGTTCTGCCCACGTGGGTTGATCACGACTGCCGCGACACCGTCGTCCAGTGCCGCCTGCAGTGCGGCCGGCTGCATCCCCTGGGCATCGACTCCGACCGGGCGCAGCGCAAGCCCCATCGCGCGCAGCACGTCGAATAGGCCCGGAAAGCCTGGGTCTTCGACGGCGACGATGTCTCCCGCGCGCAGCTGAGCCTGCATGACGCGCTCGACTCCGTCGAGAGCGCCGCTGACGATCGCGAGGTGCTCGTCCTCGATCCGGTCTGCGCTCAGCTCCGCTCGGGCGAGCTCGAGCAGCTCTCCGAGCATGGGATCGCCGCCGTAGAGCTGCAACGGCGGGTCCATCCTGCGCAGGATGCGCTTGAGGTCTGGCAGCAGTGCTGGGTCTGGGTTGCCGCTCACGAGATCGCGCGCTCCCGAGGGGATCGCCTGCATGAGCGAGGCCGTGGCCAGCGGTGGTCTCCAGCTGATATGGGAATGGCTGCGTGCTCTGGTGACAATGAGCCCTCTGGTGCGCAGCTCCGTGAGTGCGGCCGCCACGGTGGTGGGGCTGACGTGCAGCTGGGTCGCGAGCTTGCGGACCGCCGGCAACGGCTCGCCAGGCTCGAGCGCCCCCGACTTGATCGCGTCCTCGACGCTTGCGGCGATCTCCCTGGCGCTCTCGCCGGTGATGCGATACTGTGTCAGCTCAGACATGAAGACTGTACTGTAACAGAATCTGGGCGGGCAAGGGCGGTGTTCGATGACTCAGGCAAGGACAAAGGTGCGCAGGGTGCCCAAGCGGGCGGTCTATGACCGCGAGGTCGTCGAGGCGATCCTCGACGAGGCCCTGGTCTGCCACCTGGGCTTGATCGACCGAGCCGGCTTCCCGGTGGTGATCCCGACGCTCCAGGCGCGCGTGGGGAGCCACGTCTATGTCCATGGATCGACTGCCAGCAGGACACAGCGAGCTCTGGCCTCCGGTGTCCAGGTCTGCCTGACCGCGACGCTGCTCGACGGCCTGGTCCTGGCTCGCTCGGCGTTTCACCACTCCGTCAACTATCGCTCGGTGATGCTCTTTGGTGAGGCCGAGCAGATCCAGGCTGCCCAAGAGAAGTCCCAGGCGCTGGAGGCGTTCGTCGAAAAGCTCATGCCCGGCAGGTGGCCTGACGTTCGCCACCCCAGCGAGCAGGAGCTGCGGGGGACCTCCGTGCTGAGGATCCCGCTGGACGAGATCTCCGCGAAGGTCCGCACCGGCCCGCCGGTCGAGGAGGAGGCCGACTATGCGCTGCCTGTATGGGCGGGGGAGATCGGCCTGCGCTTGGAGCCCTCCAAGCCGCTGCCCGACCCGCGGCTGATCGACGGCGTCGAGCTCCCCGGCTATGTCTCGGACTGGTCGCGGCCCAGGTCTCCTGACAAGGGTGTCTTCTCGCCTGGGGACGGGCGCCAGAAACGGCGGGCGCCGCGACCCTGGGGGCTGGATCGCGGCGCCCTTTGCGGAACCTGAGATCAGAACGGGTGGGGGCGGTGAGGAAGATCACCGCCCCCAGCTACCTCAGCGCTTGCCGCGCCGGTGGTGCTTCACCGTTTCTGATTCTTCAGGCGTTGTGGTTGGTGTGGGTGTCGTGGTCGGTTCAGGCGTCGTCGTGGTTGGCGACTTCTTGCCTTTCACCTTCGCTGGCGTGCCCGTTCCGGCTGTGGATTCCGATTCGCCTGGTTCGGCTTCCAAGCCGCCGCTCGCTGTTTCTTCACCGCTGGCTCCCTTGACCTGACCCTCGGAGGGCAGCGTGATGTTGGGCCCCATTTCGGGGGCAAGCGCCGACGCGGGCGCCGGTGTTACTTCGATCGCAAACGGCGTGCTCGCGGCCGCGCTGTTCTCAGGACCGCCTGGGACATAGATCCGGATGGTCTTGGTACCGGCGTCATAGAAGCGGTGTTCGATCGTGTAGGTCGATCCCGACCCGATCGTCGCCACCTGGATGACGTGATAGCCAGGACCGTTCGCGTCCTTGCGCTCCAGATAGACGATGCCGCCTTCGTGGCCCGGCTCGACCGCGCCCGAGAACGTCACAGGCTGGCCTGCCTGGACGGTCGTCTGCGACACCGACGTGGTGAGCAGATACCGCACACCCTCGAACAGAACCGCGGAGTGCTTGGTAGTGGACTCCACCCTGTAGAACGTACTGTTCATCGGGGCCTGGGCGGGGAAGGTGTAATCACCTTCGTTGTTCGTGGTGGCCTGGGCAATCGGCGCGAACTGCTGGCCCACGGTGCGGCCATACAGCGTGACCGGCTGTTCCTTGGCATTGGCCACGGTGCCGCTGATCGTCACCTGCTGACCGAACGTGATCGGATCGGCCGAGGAGTTGATCGTCAGGTCAGGATTCTGAGCCTGAGATATCTCATAGGTGAGCACGTTGGAGCTGCTCGGGATGTTCCGGTCATCAGTGCGCAGGACCAGCACCCTGATATCGGCGTCGCCTGGATAGCGGAACACGTGGATGATCGTGAAGGTGCCGTTGGTCTCCACCGTCCCGCGACCGATGCTGTGCCATTCGTTGCCGGTGACGGCGTTCTGGCGCTGTAGCACGACCAGGGCGCCTTCGTCGGCGGGATTGACCGTGCCGGTGAAGGTCACCGCATTGGCTCGCCCTGTGTAGAGCTGCGTGCCTTCGGGCGGCCCGGCGAGGGTCACTTCAGCTTCGACGCGCAGCGGCTTGGCGCCACTCGAGGCGCCATGCGAGCGGACCAGGAACCACCGGTTGGTCGTGATCGTTCCATCTGCTTTTTCGATCTCGTAGTAACCGTTGGTGTTGGTCATCACGCTCTGCACGTAGGTGAAGCCAGGTGTGCCGTGAACGTGCTCGTAGAGCTTGACTTCCTTGTCCGCCGCAGATGCAGGACGTCGGCAGGTCAGCTTGCCCCAGATCAGTAGCGGCTCTCCTGCGGAGATGATCCTGGGCGCCAGGAACATCCTGACGTTGCAGAGGCCATTGGGACTGGGGTGTTGTAAAGGCGGAAATGCCGCGGCACTTGCCGGAGCGACAGCGCCAAGCGCTGTCATGGCAAGCGCGACGACAAGGAGCTTTCGAGGGCTCATAGTGCGTCTCCTCATTTCAGTGGGCATGGACATCTGCATGTGTGACCGGCCCTGAGTGCCCAAAGTTGGAAGGTTGCAAGGCGACTGGGCGCACCGCCGGCTCCGTGGGAGGTTCAGGAGCCTCAGGAGGTGGCCGACGTGACCTGTTCCTGCACCTTGACCTTTTTGCTGCTGGGTGCTGGCGAGCTGCTGGTCGCGGTCGTGGTGCTGGTGGTCGTCGTGGTGCTCGAGCTCTTGGATTTGGTGCTCGTCGTGGTGTTGGTGGTCGTGGTCGTCTTGCCGGCTTGCAGCCGAGCTTCTTCGCGTTCGCGTCGTTCGCGCCGTTCCTGTTCGCGGCGTTCTCGCAGCTGGCGTTCGCGAGCTTCTTTGCGTTCCTGTGCTTCTTTGAGTTCGCGGGCTCGCTTTTCGGCAAGCTGCTGTTCGCGCAGCAGCTGACGCGCGTGCTCTCGTTCCAGCCGGCGCTTTTCTCGCAGTTCCCGCAGCCGCGCTCTGCGCAGCCTGCGAAGTTCGCGCAGGCGTGCTCTGCGCTTGCGCGCTCTGGCGGCAGCCTGGCGTTCTTGCAGCTTGCGACGGCGTTCCTCCAGCTTCTTTGACGCACCGATTGGGGACGACTTGCCATTCGTCGAGCCGTTGGCCGAGCTGCCGGTGGAGCCACTGATTGAGCTGCCACCTGAGGCGGTGCTCGCCCCGGCGCTTGACTGCTGCTGGGAGGAGATCGCCGGCACGGAGCTGGTGCTCTTGCCCGGCGGCGCGATCGCGTTCACCGGGAGCGCCAGCTGTCCGGGAGTGGTGCTCGCCAGTCCCGATGGGAGTGTTGTTGCGGTGGTGGGCGCTATGGAGACGGCGGGAGTTGCGGGACTCGTGCTCGTTGACGGTGGGGCGCTCGGCGATGAGATCTGGCTCTGGTTCGCCGAGGCTGGGAGCTGCTGAGGTTCAGCGTCTGGCTGCTCTGCGGGCACCGGCCTCGCTGAGATCGCAAGCGGTTGGGTTGCCGCCACCTCGATGCCGCTGTGCCTGTGGTGTAGATGTTTGGAGAGGTGGCTGTGGGCGACGATCGCCCCTGCGCTGGCCAGTGCCACCGCGCCGACGACAGCCGCCTTGACGACCACGCCGCTGACCACTGCGCCCGTTCCCACTCCTGCGGCACTCGTGCCGGCGGCGCCGGCGGCCGCGGCGGCGCTCCCAGCGCCCGTCGAGGCGGCTCCCGCGCCGGCGGCCGCGGCGCCCGCCCCAGTCGTGGCGCCCGCAAGGCTGCTCCCGCCTGCTGCGCCCATGCCTGCGCTCCCGGCCCCTGCGCCCACGCTCGCGCCGCCGGCCCCTGCCCCCCCTGCGCCTGTGCCGGCGGAGACCGCGGCGCCCGTCCCGGCCGCCTTGAGCGCGCCCACGCCCAGGAGCTTGGCGGTGAGGGCCGCGCTTGGGAGCACGGGCAGCACCAGTGCCAGCGACTGGTGCTGGGCGCCCACCGCCGCCTGGAAGTCACGGCATCCGGAGCAGAGCCGCAGATGGCGCCGGAGCAGGCCGCGGCGCAGTTCGCCGCCCTTTGCGACGGCCAGCTGTTCGCGGATCTCTTTGCAGGGGGCGTTGCGCGCGTCGCGCTCGGCGATCAGCGTGCTGCGCGCCTGATAGATGAGCGCCTTGACCTTGCTCACCGGACACCCCACGACCGTCGCGATCGCCTCGTGGTCGAGATCCTCGATCTCGGCGAGCAACAGGGCGCTGCGCTGCTCCTCGGGCAGCTTGCCCAGGTCGGTGACCAGCTCGCGCAGATCCTCGCGCTGATGGACCTCCTCCGAGAGCCCTGCGACGGAGGGTGGCGGCTCATCCTCGATCGGGACCATCTGGCGCCGCGCCGCGATCGCCGAGAGGCAGCAGTTGCGAGCGATGGCATAGAGCCACGGGCGCAGCTCGCGCGGTGGCGGATGGCTGGCGAGCGCCTTGTGTGCCCTGATGAAGCACTGCTGGAGCGCGTCCTCGGCTTCGTCCTGGTTGCCGAGCATGTGGCGGCAATAGGAGAGCAGCGGCGCGTAATGGCGCTTGAAGATCGCTTCGAAGGCTGCCTCGTCGCCGGCATATACCTTCATGACCCTCTCAACCCCCTCGATATTGGCGAGTTGCGCCGAAACGTCCCAAGCTGTGGGTACGGTCGCGTGCGATGGCGGCCGTCCGTTCCTCCACCCAATACCGTTTGGGCATGCCGCAAGACTTCCAGTTCCTCGTTGTCGACGGCCTGCGCACGAGATACGTGCAGCGCGGCCCCGCCACGCCCAGCGCGCCAACACGAGAGCGCGACAGCGCTCCAATCCTCGTCCTGCACGGCTGGGGAGCAAACATCGATACGGTCCTCTCAATCGTCTCTTCCCTGGAAGAGCTCGCTCCAATCTATGCGCTGGACCTGCCTGGCTTCGGCGAGAGCGAGCTTCCTCCAGGGCCGTGGGGCGTTCGGGAGTATCAGGCCTTCCTCGGCTCTTTCATGGATGCTCTTGACATCGAGCATGCCTCGCTCATCGGACATTCCAACGGCGGACGCGTCGCGATCAGGATGGCTGCCACCGAGCCCGAGAGGGTCGACAAGCTGGTGCTCGTGGACAGTGCCGGCATCAGGCCAAAGCGGGGTTTCACCTACTACCGCAAGGTGGGCATGGCGAAAGTGGGCAAGCACGCCGCCCGCTTCCTCGGAGCCCCAGGGAGGCGGTTGCGGTCATATCTGGTGGGCAAAGCGGCCTCCAGCGACTATGCCGCCGCGGGAGCGATGAGACCCACGTTCGTCAAGCTGGTCAACGAGGATCTGAGGGGTTTCCTGCCTCAGATCAAAGCCTCGACGCTGCTGATCTGGGGCTCGGAAGACACCGACACGCCGCTCAGCGACGCACAGCTGATGGAGCGCTCGATCGCCGACGCCGGCCTGGTGGTGCTCGAGGGCGCGGGCCACTTCAGTTACCTGGACCAGCCCGCTCGCTTTGCGACGATCGTCAGGCATTTCCTCGGTGCGCAGCGCTCTGGGGGCCCATCGGGCGTCGCTGGTGAGCTCGCGATCGACTCTGGGGAGCTCTCGTGAGCGCGTTCGTGGGCGTCTGCGCCTTGATCGCCATGCTGGCGTTGGCGATCAGGCTGGCAGGGCGCCAGCACAGGCTGTTGCACCTCTTCCAGCTCGAGCACTACGAGCCTTCGAGGCTGATGCTCTGGCTGAGACGCAGAGAAGAGCTCTTCATCGGAAATGAGCTCATGGGTGCTGGAGCGCTCTTGCTCGCGGCCACGGCGCTGGTGGCGGTTGGCGGTGGCCTGGGCTGGGTGGGCGGCGCATTGCTGCTGCTCGCAGTCGCGGGTGTGCCTTTGGGCAGGAGCGACTGGCGCAGGGAGGCCGTCAAGCCGCTGGTCTTTACTGCGAGGGCAAAGCGGCTGCTCGCCCTCAGCCTGCTGGCGCCGGCGCTGCTTGTGCTGGCCTCGGTCGGACTGGCGCTCGCGGGGATGAGTGCCCTCGGCCTGGGGATCTTGCTGGGGCTCGGCTGGGTGGCGCTGCTCCTGGCCCCGCAGAGCCTGCTCGTAGCCAACGCTGCCCTCAAGCCCGTCCAGGGGGCCGTCAACAGGCGCTTCCTGCAGAGCGCGCAACGGGCGCTACGTGACTATCAGCCGCTGGTCGTGGGCATCACGGGCAGCTATGGCAAGACGACCACGAAGTTCTGCGTGGGCGAGGTGCTGGGAGTTCAGCGCCCCACGCTCGTCACGCCGGAGAGCTACAACAGCTACCTGGGCGTCCTGCGCACGATCAACGAGCGCTTGGCGCCTGAACACCAGGCCTTCGTGGTGGAGATGGGCATGTTCAGGAAGGGCGACATCGCCGAGCTCTGCGAGCTCGTGAAGCCCAGTGTCGGCGTCATCACGGCGATCGGGCCGATGCACCTGGAGCGCCTTGGCTCGATCGAGGCGATCGCCAGCGCCAAGGCGGAGCTTGCCGAAGCGCTGCCTGAGGATGGGCAGCTCATAACCAACGGAGACGACCCTCTGTGTGTTGCGATAGCGGATGACACGCGCGCGCACGCGCGCGCACACGTGGCCCTCTTTTCGATAGACAATCAGGCAGCCCCCGTCAGGGCGACCAACGTCTCACTCGCGGACGGCCACACGAAGTTCGATCTGCATCTGGGCGCGGGCAGCCCGCCCACCCCAGTCTCGGCGCAGTTGCTTGGCACCCACAACGTCTACAACCTGCTGGCGGCGGCGGCGGTGGGTTGGACGCTGGAGATGGAGCCGGCGCAGATCGTCTTGGGCCTCGAGCGCGTCAAGGCGCCTGAGCACAGGCTGCAGCCGATCCACAACAGGCGCGCTGGCATCGTGGTGATCGACGATGCGTATAACTCCAACCCCGAGGGAGCCGCCTCCGCGCTCGAGGTCCTGCGCGACCACGACGCCAAGCGCAGGCTGCTCGTCACACCCGGGATGGTCGAACTGGGAGAGCTCGAGGAGGAGCTCAACAGGCGCTTTGGCGAGCAGGCGGGCGTCGTCTGCGACGTCGTCATCCTCGTCGGGCGAGATCGGACGCGCCCGATCTATGAAGGTCTGATGAGTGTTGGGATGGAAGGCTCGGGCGTGAAGGTGGTCCGGGACATCGCCGAGGCGACCACGCTGCTTGGCACGCTCACGCGCGCGGGCGATGTCGTTCTTTTCGAGAATGATCTGCCAGACACCTACGCCGAGCAGCCCCGGCCCGAAGCCGGCGCCGGCCGCGTCGGTGCCGCGGCCTGGGGCTGACCAACCGTCCAAGCCTCGTCGCCCCATAAGCTAGGGGCCATGCCCAGGAGCGGACTACGCGTTGGCGTCGCCTTTGGCGGACGCTCGGTCGAGCACGACGTGTCGATCATCACCGGGCTCCAGGCCCTGGATGTCCTCTCTGAGCGCCATCAGGCCGTGCCCATCTACATAGCCAGAAGCGGGCGCTGGTTCACGGGGGATGAGCTGCGCGACCTGAAGACCTACCAGGACGGCAGGGACACGCTCGAGGACCCGGGCGCCCAGGAGATCCACTTCGACCTGCACAGAGGCAGGCTGCTCACCGCCCCTGAGAGCTCCTTCCTCAAAGCTCGTAAGCAAGAGCAGATCAAGCTCGACGTCGTCGTCATCGCCACCCATGGCACCCAGGGAGAGGATGGCTGCCTGGCTGGTGCGCTCGAGCTGGCGCAGCTCGCCTACGTGGGACCGTCGGTAGGCGCTGCGGCCGCCGCGATGGACAAGGTCGCCACCAAGGCGATCCTCGCTGGAGCGGGCCTGCCTGTGCTCGAGCATCTGGCGCTGCGCCGGGAGCTGTGGGAGCGCGACGAGGGATCCGCCTGCCAGGAGGTCATCGAGAGCTTCGCGCTGCCCGTCTACGTCAAGCCCGCCTCGCTGGGCTCGAGCGTCGGTGTGAGCCGCTGCGGCTCGAGAGAGGAGCTGGCGGAGGCGCTGCGGCTGGGCTTCGAGCTCGACCGCGTCTGTCTGATCGAGCCGGCGATCGATGGCGGCATCGAGGTCAACTGTGCGGTGCTCGGGCACCCGGGCTCCGAGCCGAGGGCATCGGTCTGCGAGCAGCCGCTCTCAGAGGAGGAGTTCCTCTCCTTCGAGGACAAGTACATGAGCGGCGAGAAGAGGGACGGGATGAAGGGCGCCAAACGCCTGATCCCAGCGCCGATCGACGAGCAGCTCACACAACGCATCCAGGCGCTTGCCAAGGAGGCCTTCATAGCCTTCGGCTGTGCGGGGGTGAGCAGGGTGGACTTCCTCGTGGACGAGGATGGAGAGGTCTTCGTCAACGAGCTCAACACGGTCCCCGGGTCCTTCTCCTTCTACCTGTGGGAGCCTGCTGGGCTGCCCTTCGTCGAGCTGATGGACGAGCTGCTCGACCTCGCGCTGGCCGAGCATGCCGAGACGCAGAGGACGATCACCGTCTTTGACACCAACTTGCTCACTGAACGGGCTGCCGGGGCGAAGGCATGAGCGCCTCTTGGGCGAGCGCATGAGCACTGGCTCTGTCGTCGTCGCGATGGGAGGACGCTCGCTGGAGCGGGAGATCAGCCTGCGCAGCGGCCATCGTGTGGAGCGCGCGCTCAGGGAGCTCGGCTATGAGGTGCGGGCGCTGGATGTCGACGCGCGCTTCATCGAGCTGGTTCTGGAGAGCAGGCCAGACTTCGTCTTCATCGCGATGCATGGGCGCGGCGGGGAGGACGGCACGCTCCAGGAGCTCTTGCAGACACTCTCGATTCCCTACACGGGCTCCGATGCGCTTGCAAGCGCCCTGTGCATGGACAAGATCCTCTTCAAGCGCACGCTGCGCCTCAAGGACATCCCCACGCCCTCCTTTCACAGCTTCAGCGAGACCGCCTTCAGGGAGCTGGGCGGCGCGAGGACCTTCCCCAGGCTGCTCGAGGAGCTGGGCCTGCCTGTCGTCGTCAAGCCCGTCGCCCAGGGCTCCTCGATCGGCATCAAGTTCGTGGAGAGCGCCGAGCAGATCCCTGGCGCGATGCTGGGCGCCTTCGGCTATGGCGACAGGGTCCTCGTGGAGGAGCACATGCTGGGCAGGGAGCTCGCGGTGACGGTGCTGGGGGCGGAGGAGCAGCTGGAGGTGCTGCCGATCGTCGAGTTGCACACGCCTGAGAACTTCTACAGCTACGACTCCCACTACACGATCGGCGAAGTCCGCATCGAGGCGCCGGCGGATCTGCCTGGCGAGGTCTCAGAGCGGGTGCAGGAGGTCGCGAAGCGGAGCTACACCTCGATGGGGTGCAGGGACTTCGCGAGGATCGATCTCATCCTCGACGAGGACCAGACCCCGCAGGTGCTGGAGATCAACACGATCCCCGGCCTCACGGAGACGGGCATCACCCCAGCGGCGGCCGAGGCTTGCGGGATGAGCTTCACCGAGCTCGTGGGCCGCATCGTCGCCCGCGTCGCATGAGCGCCGGCCAGTCGGCCGGCGCCGGCGCCAATCGAGCTGTCCCCCGCGCCGCTCCGCGGGCCGTCGTCTTCGACAACGATGGGCTGCTGTTGGACACCGAGGAGGCCTGGACCAGAGCTGAGCAGACGCTGTTCTCCAGCCGCGACAGCGAGTTCACGCTCGAGCACAAGCGCTCGCTGATCGGCTCATCGAGGGCTCAGGCGGCGGCGAAGATCGAAGCGATGCTCGGGTTGCCGGGGGAGGGCGAGACGCTGATGGACGAGCTGCATCAGCTCGTGATGGAGGAGGTGCTTGCAGGGGTCGCGCCCCGGCCGGGCGCACTCGAGCTGCTCGGAAAGCTCACGCAGGCAGGGGTGCCGCTAGCGGTCGCCTCGAACTCCAAGCGCGATTTCCTGCAGCGCACGCTCTCGGGGGCCGGTCTGCTGGAGGGAGGTCCCTTCCAGGCGATCGTCTGTGCCGATGACGTGGAGCAGCCCAAGCCGGAGCCTGACATCTACCTGGAGGCGTGCAAGAGGCTCGGCGCCGAGCCGGGCGAATGCGCGGCGCTGGAGGACTCGCCGGTGGGTGTGGCGTCCGCTTGCGCGGCGGGCATGCTCGTCATCGGGGTCCCGTATCTGGCCGGCTCGGAGCTCGCCGGCAGCGACCTGCTCGCTCAGAGCCTGGCCGATCGAGCGGTGGCCCAAGCGCTTGGCTTGGACTGAGCGGAGCCGCCAAAATGTCTAGAAAGTAGCTGCAAAAACTCCAGATCGGCGCACATCTTGCCGAAGCAGTGCCAATGAGGACGCGGCGCTCGCGGCTGAATCTCACGCAGAAGTTCGCGCTTCTGAGTCTGGTGCCGATGCTCGCGCTGGGGCTGGTTCTCTACGGCGTCCTGCGCCAGCAGATCGTGCAGCGCACGCTCGAAGACGCCGGCGAGGCGGCGGGGCTGATCGCCAGGCTGGGAATCCAGCCCAGGCTCACGCCAGCTGATCTGGAACATGGCCTGAGCGCACAGGGCGTTCGCTCCCTGGACACACAGTTGCAGGCGCGATCGACCACGCAGGATCTGGCGCGTATCAAGGTCTGGAACACCCATCACCAGATCGTCTACTCCGACGACCATGCGCTCATCGGGCGCACGTTGCCTGAGGATGATGACCTGCGCGAGGCGCTGGCGGGGAGTCCGCAAGCGGCCGAGGTGGTAACTCCGAGCTTGCACAGCGAGACGGCGAGTGAGGTTGGACTTGGGCGCTTGGTCGAGGTGTACGTGCCCATGCGCTTCTCGCCATCCGAACCGCCTGCGGGCGTCTTTGAGATCTACCTGAGCTACGCGCCGCTGGCTGCTTCGCTCGCTCGCGACGAGCGGATCATCGCGCTGGTCATCTTCTGCGGGCTGGCGCTGCTGTGGGCGGCGCTCTTCAAGATCGTCTCAGGGGCCACCAGCAGGTTGCGCAGGCAGGCGCAGGAGAACGACCTCCTCGCCCGCTACGACCAGCTCACGGGCCTGCCCAACAGGACGCTCTTCATCGAGCGCGTCACGCAGGCGCTGCAAGACGAACGCCCCCAGCCTTCGACCGAGCACCCACAGCGTCGGTTAGGGCACTCCCAGCACGAGTCCGTGGCGGTGCTGCTGCTTGACCTCGACGGCTTCAAGGAGATCAACGACACCTTGGGCAATCACAACGGCGACATCGTGCTGCGCGAGGTGGCGAGCCGGCTGCTGGGGGTTGCCAGCCACATAGACGCTCAGGTCTCGGTGAAAATCTTTGCCGCCCGGCTGGGTGGTGACGAGTACGCGGTGCTTTGCACCCACATCGTCGACACCTCCACCGCAATGGAGGTCGCCGCTCTGGTGCACGCCTCGCTGGAGCGGCCGGTGCTGCTCGAGGACGTCGCACTCAACATCGATGCCAGCATCGGGGTTGCACTGGCATCAGAGCCTGGGGATGACGTCAGCTCGCTCTGTCAGCGTGCCGACGTCGCGCTCAACCGGGCGAGATCGCACCGCAGCCGGGTCGAGGTCTACTCATCGGAGTACGACCACTTCGACGCCACCAAGCTTGTACTGCTTGGGCAGGTACGTGATGCGCTCGAGGAAGACCAGTTCAGGTTGCATTATCAGCCCAAGGCAGAGCTCGATACAGGGCGCATCACCGGCGTGGAGGCGCTGCTTCGCTGGCAGCACCCCGAACGTGGGCTGCTGGGGCCGATGGAGTTCATCCCGCTGATCGAACAGACATCGCTCGTAGGGCCTGTCTCGCTCTACGTGATCGACTGCGCGCTGGAGCAGCTCATGCGCTGGAAGGACCAGGACATCCATCTGGAGATGTCGGTCAACCTCTCTGCGCGCAACCTGCTCGATCCAGAGCTCCCAAACCAGATCGAGAGTCTGCTGAGGCGCCACAACGTCGTGGGTAACAAGCTCACCGTCGAGGTGACTGAGAGCGCGACGATGTTCAAATCCAGAGCGCGCAGGAGTTGTGCTGCAGGCGCTGAGAGCATTGGGTGTGGGGATCTCGATCGACGACTTCGGCACCGGCCATGCATCGATCGCGTATCTCACGAGGCTGCCCGCGAATGAGCTCAAGATCGACAGGTCCTTCATCACCGATATCTGCCAGAGCCCCAGAGACGAGGCGATCGTGCGCTCGACTATCGACCTCGCCAGGCACCTCGACCTCAAAGTCGTCGCGGAGGGAATTGAGACCGAGGAGGCCAGGGAGCTGCTTGTAGGCCTGGGCTGTGAGACCGGTCAGGGCTATCTCCTTTCGCGCCCGCTCAGCGCCCAGGCGCTCACCGAATGGCTACGGAGCCCCGAGGCCAAAGCTGTCTCCAGCCCCGAGGCTGAAGCTGTCTCTGCGAGAATGCAGCTCGATCGAAGCCCGGTCTAGTTCGCTCAACTGACAGCTGGGGGTTCCATGAAGCACTATGCCGTCGCCCAAATCGTCGTGACCGACCCCAGCTGGGTCAGGGACTACGTCGCGAACGTCACTGGCATCGTCGAGCGCCATGGCGGCAAGTACCTCGCCCGCACCTCGCAGATCCAGACGTTCGAGGGCGAGCAGAGAACGGAGGAGGTCATCGTGCTGATCGAGTGGCCCTCCAAGGAGATCGCGGAGGTCTTCTACGAGAGCGAGGAGTACAGGCCCTATCGCCAGAGCCGCGAACAAGGGGCGGAGAACAGGTTTCTCCTGGTCGCGGGTGAGGACGTTGCCAAACTGGCGCAGATGGAGGGTGCCGGCGCCTAAGCGTGGGTGGGTGGTGCTTGCTGCGCTGCGAGGCCATTGGCCTCAGGCGCACCTGGAGAGTCAAAGCGCGCGACCGTGAAGCCGATGAGCAAGGGCACGTGGAGCGCGAAGACGATCAGTGAGAGCGTGAGCACGACCAATGCGCCGCCGCTTACTTTGTCGTAGAGGAAGGCATACTCGATCATCCCCGCGATGATCAAGTAGGCGAGCAGCGCCCACTTGGCGACATCGAAGAGGCGCCCCCAGGCGAAGCCCTCAACGCGCGCAAGCGAAGCGACGTTGCCTACGAACAGCAACACCGAGAGGGCGAGCAGCACGACAGCTGGGGCCAGGGGGACGTGCTGGGGCAGATGCGCCGAGAGGTAGATGCCTCCCGCCACGATCAGCGCCAGTGAGACCATGCCCACCTGGGTGACGGGCGGCAGTTTCTGGTCGCTCATGAGTCGCCGTCCTGGGCGTAAGTACCCTTCATGTCGCGATCTTGGTCATGATCACGAGCGTCGCGACCTGCATCATGCCCAGGACGCCGGCGCAGTAGATGAAGCGCTTCATCAGCTGCTCGATCACCGCCGGGTTGGGCTGAGGCTTCTTGAGCTCTGTCAGCACCGCGATGTTCGCGGGCTCCAGCAGCCCGAGCGCGATGACCGCCATCACGCCGACGACGATGTAGCTCGCCACCAGCCAGCCGTGGTTGTAGTAGCTGGACTGGACGGTGCCCAGCAGATGACCCAGCTGCCAGCCGGCCGCAAGGGTCATGGTCACGACTGTGGGCATGATCAGGACCATCTTGGGCATGAAGCGCTTTGTGAACTCCACGCGCGCGGGAATGGACATCGAGCCGATGATCGGGCCCAGGATGAGCCCCAGGAACAGATCGATGATCGTCCAGGCGGCCCCGCCCGCGACGTGCAGGAACTCCAGAGGCCAAAGTTTGTTGGATGCGATGCCCGCAATCAGTAGGGCCAGAGCGATCCCCACCGCGATCAATCCCTTGCGGGGGACGATCTGGAAGTCAAGCTGCGCCGGCGCGCCAGGTGGAGGTCCTTCGAGCACTACCGGCTGCGATGTAATCGCTGCCTGAGCCATTTGTGAACCATAGCGCCGGCGCGGACGGAGTGGGGGCCAAAGGTTGAGCGGTATCCGGCGGGGGTCTCCCCTCCAGCCCCTACGCCGACTTGCTCCCGAGCCTGACCGACGCATCGCCTGCGGCGCCCGGCAACGGGGGAGGGTCGTCGAGGAACATGTGCTGGAGCATCAACTCGGTGACCGAGGGGGTCGCGGCGTATCCGATGAAGTACGTGCCGAACTCCCCTGCGCGCAACGACCCGAAGGGCATGTTATCCCGCAGAATCTGACGCTGGGTGCCGTCGGGCTCGATGATGGTGTTCAGCGCCACATGGGAGTTGGGAGGCTTGACGTCGTCGTTCATCTCGACGTTGGAGAGCTTGGCCCGCCCGATCACCCGCTCTTGGTCCTCGACCGTCAGGGCATCCCAGGAGGCCATGTGGTGCAGGTACTTTTGGACGATGACATAGCTCCCGCCGGCGAACGCCGGATCATCGGCCCCGATCCTCACCGCTGCCTCGGCTGCCGGCCCAGTCGGGTTCTCGGTCCCGTCGACAAAACCGAGCAGGTCCCGCTCGTCGAGATACTTGAACCCGTGGACCTCGTTGACCACCGTGGCGGCCCCGACCAGCCGGCCGACAACCAGGGAGGCCAGCTCCCAGCACAGATCCATCGTTGCGGCCCGGATGTGGAACAAGAGGTCGCCCGGGGTGGCTACAGCCCGGTGCCGGCCGCCGTCGAGGGGCCGGAAGGGGTGTAGCTCGGCCGGCCGAGGGCCGGCAAAAAGGCGATCCCACGCCGCCGATCCCACCCCCGCCACGACGGCCAGCCCACCCTGAAGGGAACGGAAGGCGACTGTTCGAGCCAGTCCGGACAGGTCGGCGAGCAGGTCGTGGACGACCGGCCCACCCCCATCCTCGATCGTCAGGACGAGGATGACCGCGCTGGCCGTCAACGGGGTGAGCACAGGCTGGGCCAGTGCCGGCCCAGCGACGGCGGCCGGACTCTGTGAGACGGTCACCTGAAACGTCCTCCCGTATCGCGTGGGATGCCTTGCGTGGACATGAGATCCGTTGCGAGCGCTGCGGTGACGAGTGCCGCTGCGGCGGCTCGCGCGGGTGTGGCGATGTCGGGGTTTTGGTCCATCTTGGCGGCGAGTCCTCCGCCGTCGTAGATCAACTGGAGCTGGCTGGCAAGGAGCACGGGGTCCGGGGCACCCGCCGCAGCGGCGAGCTCGGTGAACAGGGCGCGGATGTCACGGCGGTAGGACTCGGCGGCCTCATCGACGCGCCCGCCGGCCGGTGCCTCGGCGGCCGCCGCGGTAAAGGCGCAGCCGTGGAAGTCGGGCGTGCGGAACAGCTGAGCCTGGGCGTCGAACACGGCGAGGATCCGCTCGACGGGATCCTCGAGGGCGTCCACCGCCGCCCGCAGTCGCCCCAACGTCTGGGCGTGCCGGGTGTCGAGGTAGGCGCAGACGAGCTGCTCCTTGCTGCCGAACGTGCTGTAGAGCGAGGCCTTGGCCACGCCGGCGCGCTCGATCACGCGGTCGATGCCGACGGATTGGACGCCCTCGGCATAGAACAGCTCGCTCGCCGCCTGGAGCAGTCGCTCCCGGGGCGAGCGCTTGACCGCCTTGGGCTGTGTCGATTGGGTGGTTCGCGTGGGCATCTGCGCTCAGTCCTCTGCGCCGTCCGCTGCCTCGATCAAGCGCTGCGCGACCGCGGTCGGCGAGGGCGCCGCCGTGGTCCAGTTCGTACACGAGCGCTTGGCCCGTGTGGCCGCTGCACCGGGCGTCCAAGCATCGCAGGCAGCCTCGCCGTGAACGCGCGCCTCTACCGTCTCCGCCTATCGGATCTTGGGTCTAGTCTGCTCGGGATTTGAGGTAACTGCATCGAGGCGGGAGCCGGTCTCTGCCCGGCGCGCGTGCCACCAGGCACTCCCTCGTGTGTGTATGAGAAATCCCTCGAGGCGGTTCTTCCTACCCCACAGCTTCGCTTCGATGCTATCCAGCTGCCGGCGCCGCCCGCGCGTGAGCTCCAGCTGACGTTCGACGTGCTCGAGCGCCTGCGCCGCGAGCTCTCCCTGCACCTCTGGGTCCACGGTCTGCTCGAAGCGCTGGCGCACGAGGTGGAGCGCGTCCTCGGCCTCGAGCATGCCGCGGGCTGTCTGCACTGCCGGGCCGAGTACATCCCGCAGCTGCGGGGTCGTCTCCCCGTCAGCTGCGCGTTCGTCCACAGGCGCCGTCGGGGTGAGGGGAGGCTCTACCTCACACGCTTGCATGGACGGGCTCCTGATCTGCTGCCGGTTGATCCTGCGAGAGCGTGGCGGAGGATTGCAGTCCTCGCTCGGGATCGGCGTGTACGATCAGCACGGGGATGGGGCTGTGGTGCAGCACGTGGTGGCTCACACTGCCGAGCAGCACCGAGCGCACCGCACCGCGCCCCCGGGAGCCCATCACCACGAGGTCATGCGCCCCCTCCTTGATCTGGTGGATCAGCGCTTGCCTCACCGGCTCGCTGCTCAGCACAGTGTTGAGCGACACCTGATCGGGGACCTGCCGGGCGGCCGTCCGGATCATTGTCTCGGTCTCGGCCTCGGCGTCGCGCGCAAGCGTCGCTGCCACTGCACCGCCTGCCCCGATGTAGGCGCTGGCGGGAGGGGTCACGACGGCACTGAAGAGCGTCAATCGGCTGTGCTCTGAGTCGGCCAGGTCGATCGCTTGGGTGAGCGCCTGGTCTGAGTCCGGTGAGCCGTCGATCGCGACGAGGATGTTGCGGAACATGGTGTGCTCCTTTCTCGATGTGGAGCTTGTTGCGTCGTCCTTGATATCTATATCAGAAAACTATATAGTTTGCAATATGACCAAGGCGAGTATGCCCTCGCAGGCAGAGCAAGTCGATTACGTCGCCGAGCACCTGCTCTCGCGGGCCGCGCTCCTTGTGCGGCTGCTCGTCAAGCAGGTGCGCAGCAGAGAGATCTCCCGTACCGAAATGGAGGTTTTGAGCATCCTCAGGGAGCGCCCGCGAAAGATCGCAGAGCTCACTGAGCTCGAGGGGATCGCGCAGCCCACGATGACGTTGCTCGTCCAACGCCTCCAGGAGAAAGGATGGGTCCGGCGAGAAGGACTGCCAGAGGACGGACGCGTGGTCATGATCAGCCTCACCAAGGCGGGAAGCACGGCACAAGAGAAGTTCCGCGCACAGTTCCTCGCGGCTTTGAGAGCTGACCTGCAGGAGCTATCAGACCAACAGCTCGAAGCGCTCTCAGCGGCGACGGAGACCCTCAGCTCGTTCGTGGACGACCTACAGCAACGGGCCGGAAGATGACCCAACCCGACCGACGGAGGGGAGAACCGTGGCACGCCCCACCGCACATGCCTACGCGCCAGCACCCCGTCGAGGCTCGATAACCTCACTCTTGGCAACGGTCTCTGCCCCGGCGTGAGGATGCATTGATGAGCGAATCCGGAGTTCTGATTGTCGGCGAGGTACATGGGCGCACCGCGCTAGCCGCTCAACTGCGTTCGCTGCTGCACGAACTCGCCGACGCAAGCCGCGCCGAGCCTGAATGCACCGGCTTCCGAGTGCTCGCGGCCGAAGATCCCGGCGAGTTCGTGTTGCTCTGCTCCTGGAGCACCGAGACAGCCATGCGCGCCCACTACGACACGGCCCACTACCGTCGCTATCGCGGCCAGGTCGAGCCGCTGCTGGCACGTCCGAGCGATGTCGTGGTCCATCACGTCAGCAGCACCGTTCACGCTCTCGACCCCAATCCACCGGACCCAGGGCTGTTCGGGTAGCGCAAACCAGCTCCTGTCCGTCGCCCCCCTCTTACGGCCTCGCACGACGAAGAAATCCGTGTCCGCGCCCTCGGCCTCAGTCTGGAACTTGCGACTGCGTTCAGGATGCCGTCTACATTGGAGTGGCCGGTCAGGCTCGATGACCCGGACGTCCGTCGACCTACGACTACGAAACGAGGATTACCGATGGCAGCGCAGACACTTCCCGGCGGCACGTTCACTGTGGCCGAGGACCTGACCGTCACGCGCATGGGGTACGGCGCGATGCAGCTAGCAGGCCCCGGTGTGTTCGGGCCGCCGAAGGACCGCGACGCCGCAATCGCCGTGCTGCGCGAGGTCATCGAGCTGGGCATTACCCACATCGACACCAGCGACTACTACGGCCCCTATGTCACCAACGAGATCATCAGAGAGGCCTTGCACCCCTACCCCGACGAGCTGCATATCGTCACCAAGGTCGGAGCGTTGCGAGACGCCGAGGGAGGCTGGCCACACGCGCGCTCTCCCGAGCAGCTGCGCCAGGCCGTTCACGACAACCTGGACCGCCTCGGCCTCGACGCGCTCGACGTCGTCAACCTCCGCGTCGGAGGGTTCGACAGCCCCGAGCCGGGTTCGCTCGCTGAGCCGTTCACCGCACTCGCGCAGTTACAGCAGGAGGGACTGATCAAGCACCTCGGCATCAGCACCGTCTCCGCGGAGCAGATCGCGGAGGCACAGTCGATCGCGCCGATCGTGTGCGTCCAGAACTTCTACAACCTCGCCCACCGGGTCGACGATGCCCTGATCGAGTCCCTTGCCGCACAGGGCATCGCCTACGTGCCCTACTTCCCGCTCGGCGGCTTCACCCCGCTGCAGTCAGGCACACTCGAATCGGTTGCTACCCGTCTGCAGGCCACACCGATGGCCGTCGCGCTCGCGTGGCTGCTACACCGCTCGGAGAACATCCTGCTGATCCCAGGCACCTCATCTCTCGCGCACCTGCGCGAGAACATCAAAGGCGCCGCGCTCACCCTCACCGAGAACGAGCTCACCGAGCTGAACGGCATCGGCTGACCGGCAGCAGCCAGGAACGCCGGCGTACTGTCAGGATCTCGGCGCAGCTGCTCTGCGGCGCGCGCCAGCGTAAGCCGATCGCAGCCGAATCGCCGAATACCGCGCCGCAGAGGAGGAGTCCGCCGCCGTGTCCGACCGTTGGATGATCGTCCTCGCCAGAGACCCCGGCGACAATGGCTGAGTCGGCCGCAGTGGATCGCTAGCTGTAAGACCCGAGCAGGTTGTTCATGCGGGTGATGGGTGTTTGTCGCCCGATGGCTTGGTGTGGTCTTCGATGGTTGTAGGTCCATAGCCAGCCGTCAAGAGCTGCTGTGCGTTCTTGGCTGTCGCGGTAGATCGCTCCGTAGGCCCAGCCGGCGAGCATGGTCCGGATGAAGCGCTCTGCCTTCCCATTAGTCTGGGGCCGGTAGGGCCTGGTGCGTAGGTGGCGGATCCCGATCGCGCGGCAGGCAATGGCGTGCACTGCTGAGCGGTAAGGGGCGCCGTTATCGGTCAGAAGCTCTTGGACCTTCATGCCATGGCGCTCATAGAACGCGATCGCTCGGCGCAAGAAACCGATCGCTGTGGTGGCCTTCTCGTCGGTCAATACCTCGGCGTAGGCAAGACGAGTCGCGTCATCGATTGCGATGTGCACGCACTCCCAGCCAACGGCCTGGCGGTTGACGCCGTTCTCGGTCGACTCGGGTCTTTTTTGGGTTGCGCTGGCGGCCCGTGACCCGCTTCCCAGCGCCGCCGTGGATCCGGCCGAGCTTCTTGACATCGATATGAATCAGCTCGCCCGCGACCGTCCGTTCGTAGCGCTCCGCAGGCTCCATTCCGAGCCGGCCCAGGCGGCCCATCCCGATCCGCTTGAGGATCCCCGAGACCGTCGAGCCGGGCAGCTCGAGCACCTCGGAGATCTCAGGGCCCGTGAACCGCAGACGCCGCAAAGCCGCGATCACCTCGATCGTGCTCTCGCTGCTGCGGTTCGCGACAAACAAAGGCGCCGAGGAGCGATCCAACAGCCCCGCGATTCCTTCAGCGCGGTAGCGGCCGACCCACTTCCCCGCTGTCCGGGCACTGACCTCGGCTGCCAGGGCAGCCTCCCTCACAGACCAATCTTGGTCAACGACACGACGAACCATCCGCTCACGCTGCCTAAATGACAGCGCAGCATTACCGTGCAGCTTCATCCGGTATCTCCTTGGGACTGGGGCTTTGACACCACCAGCCTCCAAGGAGGACCGGATGAACAACGTCCTCAGGATCTACAGCTAGCCTTTTACTCAGCGTGGAAGGGTGGCAGAGCGGTTGAATGCACCGGTCTTGAAAACCGGCAGGCGGGCAATCCCCGTCTCGGGAGTTCGAATCTCCCCCCTTCCGTAAGGGTCCTGGAGCTGATTCGCCGGCTTCGCTCCGCCCGATGTCCACCAAGCGACGATCGACGTCCAGACAATCGTCGCGCGAATCGACGCGGCCCGCTCCACAGCTTGACCCACCAGTAGTGCTCGTCCTCAGCAGTTCTGGTGCAACGGTGACCAGCGGCACTTGGATGTTTGGCGCCAAATGTGCCCGCCTGTGCACGAGTTAGCCTGGTTGTCGGTCCACGCGGGCGAATCAGTGCGAGCACACAGAAAGGGAGAGCAATGAGGCACGCGAAGACGTTCCGTCATATCCAGCGCATCTACAACCGCCCGTCTTCGGCGATGGTGGTGGCGCTCACCGCGTTGGTCGTCGCCGCGTCGGGCGGCGCCTATGGGGCGATTGCACCCCATACCAATCCGAACAAGAGAGTGTCGCGGCCGCCAGGGCCGATCCTGGCGTGCGTGTCTCACAAGCACGGCACCCTCTACATCGCCGCGAAATGTGCGCCCAAGGACCGGGAGATCGAGTGGAGCGCAGTGGGGCCCACCGGAGCGACAGGCTCGACAGGTGCGACGGGTGCGACTGGCCAGCAGGGTCCCGCCGGCCAGCAGGGTCCCGCCGGGCCAGCGGGCGCGCCCGACCTGTGGGCTTACGTGACCGCCGACGGCGCCCTCGGCTACGGCAGCGGCGCCACTGGGTCTACGCTCGAAGACACGACAGGCCAGTACACCGTCTTCTTTGATCACGAAGTCAGCCGCTGCGCCTACCAGGTGACGTTCACGGACGACACGTGGGGCTTCGCCGAAGCCGAAATCGACATCTTCAATGCTGACGCGGTAGTAGTCAACTCGCGTAACACGAAAAACGAACGAGCGGACCAGAGCTTCTACCTGACCGTGTCCTGCTAGAGGCTTGATGTGGGTTGGGCGAATCCATCACCTCACTCAGCTCGCGAGCCCACTACCGGCCGTCACGGCTCGGGCAGGCCCGGTCGAGGAGCCGGATCACCGGTCCTCGCTCGAGCTCTGCTCAGTGTCGGGTCGGTAGCAGAGCAGGGCGAGACTCGTAACGATCATGAAATCGGCCGTGGGGCGCTTGGTCAGAGCCCTACGCGGCCAGGCTCTAAACTGGCGGCCTACCTCCAGGAGAGGTGGCCGAGTGGCTGAAGGCACTCGCCTGCTAAGCGAGTATGGGGGTTAAACTCCATCGCGGGTTCGAATCCCGCCCTCTCCGTGTAGCTCAGGCCCTGTTAACGCTGGGTTCTGGGCGAGAAGGCCGTCTGGCTACGGTCCAAAGGCTCGCCTCGGCTGGATTCCCCGCTGAGGCCGTTTTAGGGCTGCTCGTCCAGGCGCGGCGGTCGAACGTTGGCACGAAAGCGAGGCTTGCTTGCCCCATGGGTTCGGAAGTTCTCGCGAGCTTGGTTGAGGCTGACCTTGTTTGCGCCACCCTCATAGCCTGGGTCGCGGAACTGGACGCCATCGTCTTCCCAGAAGCAAACCTCGCATATGTGGTAGGTCCCGGGAGGTTGCTCAGTCAGCGTGAGGTAGCCGCAGCACGGGCACGCGAATTTCGGCTCGGTCGGCATCATGGCGACTTTAGCTTGCGACCTGCTAGATGATTGATTCCACGGCAAAGCCTGTGGATATCGAGGATTTATAAGCAGCGGGGTCGAAGTCGGCGGTACTCAATAGCCAGCCGACGACCCGAAGGGGGCCTCGATGGACGCCGACCTCGACCTGCTGCTCACTGCCGTTTACATCACGGCCGACGATCTCCTGCCTGGGCGATCGAAGAACGCCAAGCGAAGCGTCACAGACGCGGAGGTCGTCACGCTGTGTGTCGCACAGGCGATCATGGGCATACCCTCTGACCGGCGCTTTCTGGCGGTCGCTTCCAAGCATCTGCGCCATCTGTTTCCGAAGCTCCCTGCTCAGCCTGGTTACTTCAAGCGCCGCCGCCGGCTCACCGAGACGCTTGAGTGGCTGATGAGTGTGTTCGCGTCCCAGAGCCCGGGGTTCTACGACGATCTTATGCTCGTTGACAGCACTCCGGTGGAGTGCGCCAGAAGCCGCGAGACCGTCAAGCGCTCTCAGCTGGGCGACGCAGCGGATTACGGCTATTGCCGCAGCCATTCACGGTTCTTCTGGGGCTTTCGCCTGCACGCGATCTTTGCCCCCGACGGCACACCCAGAGCGATCGCGGTGGCCTCGCCCAAACGCGATGAGCGTGACGTCGCGCTGGAGCTCTTGGCCCGCACTCGCCGCACAGGCGGCGAGACATTGATAGGCGACAAGGGCTACGCCGGCAGGGCATTCGCCCAGGCCGTCAGTGAGCTGGGCGCGACGATCTTGCGGCCAAGGCGAAAGGACGAGCCGGGCCGAGGACCGCACCTGGCGCCGATCCGCCAGCGGATCGAGTCGATCTTCTGGAGCTGCAAGGGGACCCTCACCCTGGAGCGCCATGGCGCTCGAACGCTCGCCGGGCTCAGAGAGCGCATCCTGCAGCGGCTGCTCACCCTCGCCGCTGCGATATCTCTAAACCACCAACTGGGACGGCCAAGCCGGGCGCTGGTCGACTACTGCGCTTAGAGAGCCGTGGAATCAATCATCTAGGAAATGCACCGTGGGATTTCGACCGAGGTCTCGGCGGGAGGCGCTGCTCCACGAACTCTGCGCCCGCGGCGGCGCGCGGCGTTAAGTCTGGGCTGCCGCGCTGATGCCTGCGAGCAATGACGACTGGCGGCTGAGACACCAGGAGCGGTACCTACGCGGAGCCACGCTGATGTGGCGCGAGTGGTCTCCTCCGCCGGCCTCAGAGGTACGCGCATGGCGCATGGCCGACGGGACCGTTAGGGAATCGCAGGACCCGACCCGCGACCCGCCCCTTGGGGCCATCGAGAGTGTCGCCCCGCGCGGTTGGGATCACGACCACTGCGACTTCTGTTGGGCTACGTTCAACGCCTTCGCTGCGCCGGACGACGCTCCAAGGTTTCTCAGCGCCGGCTACACAATTGCTCAGCTGGAGAGATCGACGTTGTGGATCTGCGCTACATGCTTCGACGACTTCCGCGAGCGCTTCGGCTGGACCGTCGTCTCGCAGGACGCCACGCCGTGACCGCGTGTGGAGGTCCTGCCTCCCCTGGGCGAAGCAACTAATTGTCGTGAATTTGCCGGAGCTGCGGATCCGGTGCTGACGGCTGCGTCTTCAGGCTCCACCGTCTAGGACCGATACTCCTGACATGACCAAGGGCCAGTTGCGTTGGCCGAAGGGCTGGGCTCTGAAGGGCTCACCGTTGCCGCATGAGCGACAGCATCGCCCTCGCTTCGACGGCTCCTACCGAGCTGGTTTGCGTCCGGTGGGTGCTCAGTTCAGCGAAGACGGCACGGCCGTTTTTGGAGATGAGGACGGCACCTGGCGAGTCGATGAGAAACGTAGGCTGTGGCTCGCAACGGCGACTTGGCAGTGCGAAGGCTGGATCGGCATCAATGCCCTTTACTTACGGTGCGGCCACCAAGGGGATGCCGAGCGCATCGAGTTAGAGATGCGCTTTGCCGCCGGATCCGGCTAGCGACGCGCGAAACGCCCTTCGGCTGTGTCGCGGCCGATCGCGATTGTTAGCTCGCGTCCGTCGCTCGCGATGTGGTGGTGCCAGTCGAGGTCCGCGGGCTTCTCCTCGGCCCAGTACTGGAGTGCGGTGAGGAGTTCGCGGGCCTCGACTGGAGACAGGTAGGCCCAGACCTCCGTCAGTGCATGTTCTGGCTCCGCCTCGATCCACACGAGGCGAAGATTTGCAGGTCTACACCGCTGGGGCGCGCCAAGGAGCACAAGGCCTAGCTGTAAGACCCGAGCAGGTTGTTCATGCGGGTGATGGGTGTTTGTCGCCCGATGGCTTGGTGTGGTCTTCGATGGTTGTAGGTCCATAGCCAGCCGTCAAGAGCTGCTGTGCGTTCTTGGCTGTCGCGGTAGATCGCTCCGTAGGCCCAGCCGGCGAGCATGGTCCGGATGAAGCGCTCTGCCTTCCCATTAGTCTGGGGCCGGTAGGGCCTGGTGCGTAGGTGGCGGATCCCGATCGCGCGGCAGGCAATGGCGTGCACTGCTGAGCGGTAAGGGGCGCCGTTATCGGTCAGAAGCTCTTGGACCTTCATGCCATGGCGCTCATAGAACGCGATCGCTCGGCGCAAGAAACCGATCGCTGTGGTGGCCTTCTCGTCGGTCAATACCTCGGCGTAGGCAAGACGAGTCGCGTCATCGATTGCGATGTGCACGCACTCCCAGCCAACGGCCTGGCGGTTGACGCCGTCTCGGTCGACTCGGGTCTTTTTTGGGTTGCGCTGGCGGCCCGTGACCCGCTTCCCAGCGCCGCCGTGGATCCGGCCGAGCTTCTTGACATCGATATGAATCAGCTCGCCCGCGACCGTCCGTTCGTAGCGCTCCGCAGGCTCCATTCCGAGCCGGCCCAGGCGGCCCATCCCGATCCGCTTGAGGATCCCCGAGACCGTCGAGCCGGGCAGCTCGAGCACCTCGGAGATCTCAGGGCCCGTGAACCGCAGACGCCGCAAAGCCGCGATCACCTCGATCGTGCTCTCGCTGCTGCGGTTCGCGACAAACAAAGGCGCCGGGGAGCGATCCACTGTTTTCGTGTGGTAGTTTGGGTGCGCTTTGAGGCAGGGTGCCGCGGGCAGCGGCGTTCGCGGGGCCTGACCACACGATCGGGGGACCGCTTTGAGTGTTTGGCCAAGCCGTTTGGACGTGTCTCTTGATCTTGGTGTGGCAGGTCGGTCTGGGTTTGCTCGCGGGCGGATCGTGCCCGTGCGCGTACTGGTAGTGGCCTTGCTGGCGGCGCTGACGCTTGGTGTGGCGCTCGATCACGGCCTCGGTCGCGCGGGTCGGCCGCTTGGGGCTGGTGTGCGCGCTCACGCCTACCACCAGCAGGGGTTGTTGAGCTTGCCATTGGCGGCGCAGGGCACGGTGTCTGCGGCGTTGGGGCGTGCCGAGGCGGCCTACCGGATCCGTGGGTTGGTTGCGCGCAATCCGGCGCAGCGGTTCTCGGCGCGGTTCGCACGCTCAGGGGTTGCGATCACTGCGGGGGCTGTGCGGTTAACGCTCGCGTTGAAGGCATTTGGGCGCGGCAGCTCGCTCCAACCGCTCGCGTCGGTTTCGCCAGTCGCGAGCGCTAACCGGGTGACTTATGCGCGCGGCTCGGTGAGTGAGTGGTGGGCGAACGGGCCGGTCGGGCTGGAGCAGGGATTCAATGTCGCGCGCCGCCCCCAGGGGTCCGGTGCGTTGACGCTGTCGCTCGCGGTTCCCGCCGCTGCGCGTCTCCAGCACGGCACGCTCCTGCTGCCAGGCGGGTTGCGCTACACCGGCCTGCGCACCACCGATGCTGGTGGTCGCTCGCTGCGCACCTGGCTACAGCTGGGTGGCAGACGCGTCCTGGTGCGGGTCGACGACGCTGGTGCACGTTACCCGCTGCGCATCGACCCGTTCGTTCAGCAAGCGGAGCTGACTGGCGGTGGCGAGGTCGTTAGCTCTGGCGATTACTATCGGTTTGGTGCCGCCGTCGCGTTGTCGTCTAATGGCGGCACGGCCTTGATCAGTGACCCTCTAGACAATGGTTTCGCCGGTGCGGTTTGGACGTTCACGTACTCGAATGGCACCTGGACCCAGCAAGGGTCGAAGCTCACGAATGGCACGGGGTTCGCCGGAGCCCTGGCGTTGTCCGGTGATGGCAGCACTGCCCTCATCAGCGGTGAGAGCAGCGGCACTCCCGTCGTGTACGTGTACACCTACTCGAACGGCACGTGGACCCAGCAGGCGGCGCTCACACCCAGCGCCGGGAGCGATTCTGGCAGCGAGTTCGGCACCAGCGTGGCATTGTCTTCTGATGGCGATACGGCCCTGATCAGTGACCCCACTGACAACAGCGGCGTAGGCGCAGCGTGGGTGTTCCAGCGCTCCGGGTCGATCTGGACCCAGCAGGGCACTAAGCTCGTCGGTGACTGCACCAGCTCGTGCAGCGGGCCGAACGGCACCGGCGAGAGCGGTGACGACGCGTTCGGCGATAGCGTGGCGCTGTCGGGTGATGGCACCACAGCGCTGATCGGTTGCAATAGCGGTGAAGTCGCTGGGTGGGTGTTCACGCTTTCAGACGGGACGTGGAGCCAACAGGGCCAAGTTCTGACGGACAACTATGCGAGCGGTGGCACCAACTACCCCGAGAGCGTGGCGCTGTCCGAAGACGGCGACACTGCGCTGATCGGCGCCCTGAGTGACAACTCCTATGTCGGTGCAGCGTGGGTGTTCCAGCGCTCCGGGTCCACGTGGACCCAGCCGGGCACCGAGCTCACGGCCAGCGGCACTGGTGACTACGGCGCTAGCGTGGCGCTGTCGGATGATGGCAACACGGCCCTGATCGGGAGCTACGGCGGCAGCGGCGGCGCGGGTAGCGGCGAGGCTTACGTGTTCATGAACTCGAACGGCAAGTGGGCTCAGGAAGGCGCCGCGCTTACACCCAGCGACGCTGGAGCCGCGGCCAACTATTTCGGCTATAGCGTGGCGCTGTCGTCTTGTGGCAGCGCCCTGATCGGCGCTCCATTCGATAGCGTCGGCAATGAAGGTCTCGCCGGTTCTGCCTGGGTGTTTACATCCGGTGCCACGGGGACCCAGGGCTGCTCAGGCTCGGGTGGTGGCGCGGGCTCTACGAGCGGCACCGGAATGGGTACCGGCACCGGAACAGGAACGGGAACCGGTACAGGGTCGGCTGCCGAGACCGCTGCGGTTGGCTCGGTCGCAGGTGGCAGCGAAGTGATTACCGCGTCGTTGTCGTGTCCCGCGGGTGGCGCTGGGTGCGGAGCGGTGAGCCTGCAAGCCACCGTCACCGAGCATCTCAAGCACAAGAAGATCCGGGCTGTGACTGCTCGCGCGAAGAAGAAGAAGGTTAAGACGAAGAAGGTGGTCGTGATCGCGAGCGCCAGCACGACGCTCGCGGCAGGCGAGAAGACCACGGTTACGTTGACGCTCAATCCGACCGGCCGGATGCTGCTCAAGAAGTTTCACAAGTTCAAGACGATCGTGACAGTCAGCAGCTCCACTGGCACGACGATCGACACGCTCACCGTCACGCTGCAACAACCGAGGAAGAAGCACAAGCACAAGCACAAGAAGTAGCCCACGGCAGCGTCGGGGCGAGAGCCTCGATTTATGCGCGCCACTCCAGAGCTCCATTCGAGCGAGCGGCATTGACCGGCTCGGACCGACGCGTATCGGCTGGATCCGGTCGGCTGGATCGCGTGAGTCACTCGCCTGGCTCGTGGAAGCGGCGTGGAAGCGACAGGCCACAGTGGAGAGCAGCAGAATTGCTGGCTCGGGAGTGGAAAAATGCCGATTCAGCATGATTTCGAGGCGGACCGCAGCAGATCGCAGTAGACCGGAGGCGCTAAGCGAGTATGGGGGTTAAACTCCATCGCGGGTTCGAATCCCGCCCTCTCCGTTTTCGTCGAAGCCTACAAATGCTGGGCTGGGTGAAGCGACGCCCGCTTACCGTGCGGGCTCATGCAGACTCGTTGTCCTGAGGATCTGTGACCCACCCCAGCGAGCGAAGGGCATCTCGAATGCGTGTGGAAACTACGCCCTCGTTGCCAGAGCAGTAGTAGTCGAGGTAACAACCTCCCTTGCAGGCAAGGTGGGAGACGACGCCGCCTGCATAGCGCCAGCTCATCGAAACGGGCTCTCTGTCGGCGTCTCGGCGGCGCCAGTGCATGTTGCAAAGCGCGCCGTACAGTTCATGTGCGAAGGCATCGTCCGTCCGCACGCGCTCGGACAGCGTTCGAAGCGCCACTTCGAACGCCTCGAACTCATTCCTCGGCGCCGTGTCTGTGCGCGATTCGCCATTACTTTTGTGGCTCTGCATCGAAAACGCAGTGTGGTGTTTTGTCTGCATTACAGCGGAGCGATCCTTTGCTCAGCGAGACCGCGTAGTAGAAGGCTTGAGTAGCTAGGGCAATCACGCTATTCTGGCCCTGATGGTCGTCGCGACAATTACCGAAGCAAAGAACGGGCTCAGTGCGCTGATCGATCAGGTGCGCGCTGGCGAGTCGGTGCTGATCATGGACCGCGGCACGCCGGTCGCGCGGTTGGAGTCTGCGATTAGTGCTTCTCCTGACGCCGAGGGAAGGATCGCGCGGCTGGAGCGTGCCGGAGCAGTCCGGGCAGCTCGCAAGCCACCTGTGACGGAGCTGCTGAGTACGAGCCCGCCGAGCCTGCGTGCTTCCGCAAGTGCTGTTGCGGCACTGATCGAGGAGAGGCGCGAAGGCCGTTGAGGTTCTGGGACAGCTCAGCGATCGTTCCGCTGATTGTCACCGAGGCCACCACGGAGGAGTTGCTGGCGAGCGCCACGCAGGACCCGGTTATGTGCGTTTGGTGGGCAACTGAAGTCGAGTGTGCGTCCGCCCTGTCCAGGCTGGAGCGGGAAGGAGCGTTGACGGATGTTGCGATCACGGCTGCGCTTGAGCGTCTAGACCGTCTCGCCGAGAGCTGGAATGAGGTGCAGCCGACCGCGGCCCTACGAGGCACTGCACGCCGGCTCCTTCGAGTACACCCGCTTCGCGGTGCCGACTCGCTGCAGCTTGCCGCCGCCGTCATCGCCTCCGAGGGACTGCCTGCCTCGCTGAACGTCGTGACCCTCGATGAGCGACTTGCCAGCGCTGCGCGACGTGAGGGCTTCATCGTGCAAGCCGTCCAACCGAGACACAACACTAGCGCTGACAGCTGACCGCGAACCAATCGGAGTCAAGCTCCGGCGCTAGCGCACAGACGTCGCGCACGATGTCCAGGACCGCTCGACGGCCAACCTCGGCGCGTTCGTCTTGCGTCATCGAGACTGGCGCATCTACTCCCAACGTGCCCCTGATCTCAGTTCTGAGCTTGGCGAAGGACGCTTTGTCGCGTTTGGCCCCAAGTTGCTGCCAAAGCAGGTCAAGCGCGTCCGCGGGTGACCCATGTCCGGCATGAGGCGTGATCTTGAAGTGCACGCGGCCAGAGTACAGCCAGACGCGCCAGGCCGCCGATCCTAGGCATGTCGTTGTGACGGCGGCGTCGGCAATCAGGCCCCTGAGTCTGGCTGTGATCGCGCGGCGCGCGGCCGGCCGTGCGCTGGGCGCGCAAGCTCCGCCGCGGCGAACACCCCGCCGATCCCGCCGAAGAGGTGCGCCTGCCAGGAGATTCCGCTGTGCGGGATGAGGTCCGAGATGAGCGCACCACCGAAGAGGAGCACGACGACGATGCCAAGTGCGACCTCGACCATCCGGCGATTGAACAGCCCGCGGCTGATGAGGTAGGTCGCGTAGCCGAAGACGATGCCGCTCGCGCCGACCGTTACAGTGCCGCCAGGTGCGATGAGCCAGGTTCCGAGCCCACTCACGAGCGCCACGATCAGGCTCACCAGGAGCAGGCGTCGAGCCCCGCTAAGCGCGATCGCGAAGCCAAGGATGAGGAACGGAACCGTGTTCCCGAGCAGGTGTGAGAAGCTCGCGTGCAGGAATGGCGCAAAGACGATGCCGTCGAGGTGCGAGAAGCTGCGCGGCACGATCCCGTCGCGGTCGAGCCTGTAGCTGTCGAGCGCATTGACGAGCTCGACGGCCCACATGATCGCGACGAGTGCGCCCAGCGCATACAACCCGTCGGCGTGCTCTGCGTAACGCTTACGAACCCGACCTTTCACATGCGAAGCATGGCAGACGCTCGCTGAGGCGAGATCTGGCTGCTCAGAAGATCTGCTTGTCGAGGAACCCTGCCACCAGGACCAGCCATCCGCCGATCTCGGCGACGATCAAGGTGACCATGAAGGCGTGTGTTCCCTTGATTGGATTGCGGAACTGGTTCTCGGTGTCCTTGCGCCAGCCGTGTAAGGCATAGGTCGCTGTCGCCAGGTAGAAGTACAACGCCATCGCGCCCGCCGCCAGCAGGTTTACGAGTTCACCGAAGCCGCTCAGCTCTACGAAGGTTGCAATCAGCAGCAGGGCGAAGCTGTAGAACAGCGCCACTCGGTGGGCGATATCAACATAGATATGGGCGACATGGTCCTCGGAGGTTGCGATCTGGCTGTACTTCCAGACCCCGAGCAGCAGCGCCCATAGGAACATCACGGCGTCCGCCAGCAGCACGGCCTTGGTGTCGGCATTGAGCTGCAGGGGGGCGCCGGTCATGGGCGAAGCCCCTAAGTCTGCAGCTCGACCACGAGCGGGGTTCCGGTGTCGAACCAGTAGTGGTGGAGCTCCTTGATCTTCGCGCGGGTCGGGAATCCGCGCAGGTGAAGGTCGCACTCGCCGTAATCGAACAGGTTGACCGTCTCGCACAGCGCCTCTTTTGCCAGCTCGAGCTCCGCCGGGTCATCGAGCTCTCGAGCGAGGCCCGCGAACGTCCCGCCGCGGATCCGCAGGCGCACGTTCGGGTCCGTGCGGATGTTCCATACCCAGGCTGCTACGACCGATGGTTGGGACATCGCCAGCTCGGGGGGGCGAAGGCTGACGATATACGCGCTGTCTGCACTCCGGATCACGCGCACACACTTGCGCCGCGTCTTGCCCGTCTTGCGCCCGGTCGTCGTCAGCAGGCCGTATCCGGCCGGGGGCCGAACCAGGAAGAGCGGTAGCATCAATGCGCTCAGGATGCGACCGTCCCTCGCCGAGCGGATGAGGCGCGCATGCTTGGAAGCCTGTTTGGTGGCGGCGTCACGCACGTACGCGTCATGGGCTCCGTCGTCCTGATCCTTCTCCCGCGTCGGGTGGGTGATCGTCGCTTCGGTCATCTCAACTCGTCTCCTGGCTGGCTGGTGTCGTCATCACGGCCCCAAGCGCAAGTGCTGCGCCGGGTTCGGTGGACGCTTCTAGATACTCGCCGCGGCGCTTGGAGCCGCGAAGCTCCCGCGCCCGCCGGCGCTCGGAGCGGCTGGGCTTGCGCCCTGTACGCACCTTGCCGCCACCCATGATCGATACGAGCCGTATGCGGATCAGCGGGCCGCCTGGTGCGGATGGCTGATCGCCGAGTCGCACGTCGTTGGAGCCCATGAGGGCGAACCTCGACACCTGCACGCGTACGCCGTTCGGGACCCGGATCTCGACGCCACCCATCACCGAGTAGACGTTCAGCTGGGTCACCGCGTGCGAGAGCTCCACATCGCACAGGTCGATCTCGCTGGCGCCCATGGTGTTCAGCACGGTGCAGCGCTTCGCGATCCGCCAGCGCCCCCGACGATCGTTGGCACCCATGATCGAAATGACCCACCGGGCGCCGCCAGGGCCCTCGCGCACTGCTACGTGATCGCTTCGATGGGAGCTCCCGACACCGCGTACGGCGAGGAGCGCATCCAGCGACCCGCCGGCGAATGCATCCAGGCGCACATCGGCGACGAGCCGATCGAGCTCGTCAAGGGTGCGCGTTGCGTAAGCCGACTGGACGCGCCCATCGAGCTCCTCCACGCTCAGCCGACCCTCGGCGGCTGCATCGCCGAGGATCTCGACGATCTGCTCGCGCTCGGCGTCCGAGGCGCGCAGCGCTGCTTGGGGTGAGGATGGTGTCATCTGTGATCCTCCCTACAAAATTGAACATCGTCTAGAACAATGTACAGTACACTGTTCAAATGCATATGTCCAGCACGACCCGTGACACGCACCGCACAAGGCTGCTGGAGGCAGCACAGAAGCTGCTGCGCGAGCGCGAGTACGGCAACATCACCGCCCGCGACCTCGTCGCCGCCTCGAACACCAGCCTCGGGTCGATCGGCTATCACTTCGGCTCAAAGGAAGCCCTGCTCAACGAGGCGATCGGGCTCGCGCTCGAGGACTGGGCCGAGGCGATCGGTCGCGCGATCCGCGGCGACCCTCGCGCGGGGCTCCACGCACTGATGGTCGGCTCGCTGAGCGTCGTCCTCGACGAGTACGACTCAATCCGGCCGTACTACCAGGCCTTCATCGAGGCCCTCGCGCGCAGCGCTCGCTCACCTGAGCTTCGAGAGCAGCTCGCCGCTCACTACAACAGGCAACGAGACCGAATCGCCGGCTGGATCACCGAGGCGCTGGGCGAGACGATCGAGCATCACGAAGCTCGCCACCTGGCGTCGCTGCTGATCGGCACCGCCGACGGCATGCTCATCCAATCCTTCATCGACGCCGAGGATTCGCCCACGAGCCACCAGTTGGCCGCCGCCGCAAGCAAAGCATTCGCCGTCCCCAACCAATCCCAGCCAACGTCATAACGTCACGCGAGGAGTTGTTGCACCCGGTAGGTGCGGGTGCCTCGAGGCGTCTGCACCTCGACTGACTCCCCGGCGCTGCGACCCAGCAGGGCCTTCCCGACAGGCGACTGTGCCGAGAGCTTGCCCTGCGCAAGGTCCGCCTCGGTCGAGCCCACGATCGTCCACGTGTAGAGCTTCCCGCTCGCTTCGTCTAAGACCTCGGCGGTGCGCCCGAAGCCGAACGCCGCATCCTCGACGTCCGTCTCGACGATCAGCGCATCGCGCCGGCGCTGGCGCAGGCGCTTGATCTTCGTCTCAAGGTGCGCCTGGTCCTCCTTGGCGATGTGGTAGTCGGCGTTCTCACTGAGGTCTCCGAGCTCGCGCGCGGCGAGAATACGTGCGGCTATCGTCTGGCGCCCCTCGGTCTCGAGTTCGTTGATCTCGGCTTCGAGGGCGATCAGTCCGGCCGGAGTGATCGGCTCGCCATCGGACGCCATTGAGCTCATCAGGGCATCGTAATACTGCTCGCCGCGCTCGGCAGGCCGGCTTCATCTTCGGCGTTGACCGCCTGCACCGTGATCGACCACTTGCCTGGTCCACTACTGGCTCAATCCATCCAGAAGCCCGTTGACGGCCACCTTCCAACGTCGGTCGATCGACTCCTGCGTGCCTCCCAACCGCCGCGCATTCTCGGCCGCGGCGAGGCCCTGGATCAGTGCGACGAGCGCGTGCGCGATGTCCGTCTCAACGCGTTCTCGATCCCGATGCTGGAGGCCATCCACGCCGCCCTCGACGAGGCCCAGCGCGACGGGGCTGTGGTGCTGCTCACTGGCCGGGAGAGGTACTTCTCCGCAGGATTTGACCTGAGTGTCTTCGCCGAGCGGACCTGAGCAGCTGCTCGAGATGCTCACGCTCGGCGCCACGCTCGCGGAGCGAGTGCTCTCGTTTCCGACCCCTGTCGTCGTCGCGTGCACAGGACATGCCGTTGCGGCGGGGGCCTTCTTGCCGCTGGCGGCGGACGCGCGCATCGGGGTCGATGGTCCTTTCAAGATCGGCCTCAGCGAGGTGAAGATCGGGCTGACCGTCCCGTGGTTTGCGATCGAGCTCGCACGCCAACGTCTGCAGCCGGCCCACTTCGACCGGACAGTCGTCAACGCGACCATGTACAGCCCGAGCGAAGCGGTGGCAGCGGGCTTCCTCGACGCGGTCGTCCCTGCGGAGGACCTACAAGCTGTGAGCCACCAAGCTGCCGCGCAGCTGGCCGACCTCGATCTTGGAGCACACGCAGCAACCAAGCTGCGCGCCCGCGCGGGCGCTCTGCAGGCGTTGCGCTCGGCGATCGAGACGGAGCTGACACCCGAGAGCCTGCATGCCGCAAGGGCGCCCTCCTGACTACTCAGTCTGAGGCGAAGTCGCGATCGAGGACGGCGGCGAGGTCGATCCAGCTCGCCGGCTCAGGGTAAAGCTCCAGCCAACGCTCTGTGCCGCGGACGATCAGCTCGAACTCGCGGTGGTCGATGCCGTACACGAGGATCAAGCCGGCATGTGAATGCTGCGCCGCCATCCACTCCCGCACGATGCTGGGGAAGTCGCGAATGTTGTGGGTGATAAGGATGCGCCGATCCTCGGATGCGAGTGCGAGCACCTCCTCGTCGCCGAGCCCCTCCAGCGCCGGCTCTTGATCGAGCGCGCGGACATCGTGCCCCTTGGCTTGCAGCTGGCGCCCGACTCTGGGCCCAGATACGTGCGCGTCGAGCAGGAGCCGCACCGACGCGACTACCGAGAACGGGTGGCGCTGTGCAGGAAGGGATAGAGCTCCCGAAGCTCCTCGAGCGGACGACGGCTCTCCTCGAGCAGCAGCTCGATCTCGTCGGGGAAGCGCTCTGCGTAGGCCCGCGCCACGCGCAGGTGTCGGTCACTGAGGAGCGGATGGCTCGCCCGCAGTAGCCCCTCATCGCCGCTGTAGGAGTGCAGCAGTTCGATGATCTCCCACGCGTCGAGGCCGCTGCCGATCACCCAGGCGCGGCGGGGCCTGCCACGGAACGCGATGCCTGCATGCAGGCGCGTCTTGGCGGCCTCCTCGGCGAGCTCCTCGACGATGATGCTGCGAGAGCGCCCAGAGCGACGAACCTCATCGGTGACCAACAGGTTCGCCTGAGCGCCGAGCCGGATCGAGAAGGGCTGTGTCTTGGCAGGATGAGCAACCATTTGGACTACATTGTAGTGGATGTAGCGGCTGGTGATCTATATCATCCATTTAGTATGATTTAGAACATACCGTCTAAGAAAGACTATCTATACCGAGAGTGCGAGGGTCATCGATGACGCTGGATGAGGCCGACATCGCTCAGCAGTACGACGCCGAAGGCATGCTCCTGGTGGAGCGCAAAGGCAACCCGTTCCTCCGCTCGTCGACCGGAGCGCGAGTTCTGAGTGCGCTGATGCTCCCGTACTTCACCGTTCGGCCGCCTAGCGGCTTCGGCGTGCTCACAACAACCGGCCGCAGGACTGGCAAGCAGCGACGCAAGTGCATACACGCGATCAGGAGTGACAGCAAGGTCTACGTCGTCATGATCAGACCCCACATCAAGGTCACGGCGGCGGCCTGGGTGTTGAATATCAGGACAGACCCGAACGTGCGGCTGCGGACCCGTGGCGGAACCTTTGCAGGCGAGGCAAGGGAGCTTGGCGATGGCGAGGAGCTGCAAGCGGCGCGGGAGCTCTACTGCGAGACGGTCAATCCCTTCAACTATGTCGAGTGCACCTTCCATCGCGGCGGGCGTCCCACGCGCGCGAAGATCAAGGAGCTGCATCGCAGCTGGTTCGACACGGGCATCCCGCTCGTGATCGAGCTCGAGCACTGACTGTATTGACGGGAGACAACTTCGCTTGTCCCTCGCACCCATGCCTGGTTGCGCCGGTCGCCAAGCGCTAGGGCTACCGCCTAAGACTCTCCGTGCCATCCGAGGCGCGTGGAGATCCGCTCCGCGGTCGCGATGATCTGCCCCCCGAACTCATCTACGAGTTCGTCTACCCCAAGCATCCCGTCGTGCACCACCAGGTTCGCCGCTGCGACCACCTCGCCCGATCCGTCTCTCACGGGGGCTGCGATCGCGCTGGATCCCGTCACCAACTCCTCGTCGCCCACGGCCAGGCCTTCCTCGCGTATCCGCTCGAGCTCTTCGCGCAATGCATCGCTGCTTGCGATCGTCTTTGGAGCGTGCTGGGTCAGCTCCATCTCTGAGATCAGCCGCAGTCGCTGATCGACGGGCAGGTAGGCCAGCAGGACCTTGCCCATACTTGTGCAGTAGGCGGGCAACCGCGAGCCGGCGCGCGCGTTCGCCTTGAGCTTGCCGCGTCCGCCGCGCAGGCTGCGGGCTCGGTCGATGAACAGGATCTGAGCCGTCGAGTATGGCCAGGTGGGCCGTATGGCCGCTGCGCTGAGCGAGCTCTTCCAGAAACGGGTGGGCGTGCTTGCGCAGCCCCGTCGCATTCAACGCAGCCATGCCCAACTCTGTGACACCAAGGCCGAGACGGTACTTGCGTGAGGCGTCTTGCTCCAGGTATCCCAGGCGCAGGAGCGTCGAAACGTAGCGGTGCGTGGTCGGGCGACTCATGTCGAGCTTCTCGGCCAGGTCGGCGATGCCCAGTACCGGCGTCTCAGGTGTGAAACAGCCGAGGATCGCCAGTCCCCGCTCCAGCGACTGCGAGTAGCGCGCCTCACGCAGGGTGGGAAAGGATCGAGTGCTCTCCCCCCGGTCCTGCTCCTTCCCGTCCATCGACCCCCCCTCAGCTCGCTGGACCTGCGACACCCTCAATAATGGTTGGAGTCCTTGCCGAGCCTTCGCCTAGTGCCGCGCATAGCGCTGCGCCCGCTGCTCGTAGCTCCTCGCCCAGCGAGGCGATCATCTCCGCCGCGCTCATTGCCTCAGCAGGCACAGTGATTTCGATTGCGCTGCTACGTTCGCCCGGGACCTCGACCGCAATCGCGAGCCCACGCGCGCGCACGCTGAGCCTCCCTTTGCGAGCATCGACTGACCCCTCCTCTTGCCCGTCGCCTCCGCCCTCCCGAGCATCGACTGCCAGACCGCTCTGGTGAATCCATCTCTGCTCTTCGTGCCCACCCTCACCGAGCGTGCTCAGCAGCGCTTTGCCTGCGGCGGTGTGGCGAGCAGGCCTGCGCGAGCCTGAGCCCAGGCCCTCCTCGAGCTCGTATTGCCCGCGCTCAAAGCCGCGGAGTCGTTGCAGATAGAGCACCTCCTCGTCGAGGAGAACAGCCAAGCTCACGGTGCGTCGGGTCTCCTCGCGCAGCTCCTGCAGGATTGGGCGTGCTCGTTGTGTCAGCACCAGCGAGTCCAGCATCGCCACCCCGGGCTCAGCTGACCTACGGGCCAGCCGGTAGCGACGCATCGGGGCCTGTTCCAGGTAACCCAGTTCCAGGCAGGTCGACGCATAGCGGTGAGCCGTCGGGCGACTGACAGCCATCAGGTCCGCAAGCTCCGCGATGCCGCGCACGGGCTCCTCGGCCGTGAACAGTTTCAACAGCCCCAGCCCATAGACCAGCGAGCGGGACATGCGCTTCTCGGCGGATACAGACATGGACGCCACCGATAGTGCACCCGCCAAAGGCGCTTGCCTAGTTTCGTAAAACTGAGGTAGCTAAGTCGAGCGTTGCCCGTAGGCGATGCGCCACATCCGCAGCGCCGGCAGCAGCAGCTCGACCAGCGGCCCGCCGGCCCGTCGCAGCTGCCGGGTGCTTGGGCGCATTGCGGGTGTGTTGACGCTGTCCTTGGAAAGGTAGAAGGCGATCATGCACGCTGTGATCACCGCATGACGCGAGCCCCTGGGCAGCGCTCGGGCCTCTACGCGCGAGCGACGCACGAGCTCGCTCACACGCTCTACGGCCACATCCATGCTTGGGTAGTGCGCCACATAGCTGTGGTCGCCGCTCGCGGCGTCCTCCACGATGTCGCCATAGCTGTCCAGCATCGCCCCTAAGGGCGCGATCCACTGCAGGTAGGCGGTGTATGTCTGCATCGCTTCGTGCTCCGCCGACTCACTGAACCGCTTTCGCCGGGGCTCAGCGGCCCTGCCCCAGCATTGCCAGCACGCTTGCACCGAAAGCGTGTTCGCTGCAAACCCGGCGAGCTGTCCAAGGGCCTCGCTGATCGGCACCGCAACTGTACAGACGCCGATCCTCTCCGCGGCGATGGCGGGCCCGGCCTATCTGGTTGCCAAGGAAGGCGCCAGCGCCGATGCCTTCCCCGACATGGTGCTGGTATTGCAGGCACAGGGCGTGAGGATCGACCTGACAGGCGCGCTCTACGTAGACGAGCGCAATGTCACTTCGGCCACGTTCAAAGCGATCCCTGACGTGCCGATCCGCCGACTGGATCTTGTCCTCCCCGAGGGCAAGAGCTCGATTCTGGTCGCGAGCGCGAATCTGTGCAAGAAGGCGCTACACATGTCCAGCACGTTCAAGGGCCAGAACGGTGCCCAGGTGCTACACGCGGTGACGGTGACGGTCGCTGGTTGCAAGCCCAAGAAGCGGCGCCACCATAGATCGTAAGTCCTCAAAGCCAGTGGCGCAAGCTCGTGGGAGTGTGCTTGGGGTGCCTGCTCAGCAGCCGGTCGAGCTCACTGACCATGCGCCCGATCGTCCTCGAGTCACCGCGTGGATGGGTGCTCGGTGGGACGAGGACGAGGCCGTAGTGCGCCTGGCCCCGCTGGTCGCAGCCATCCGCGATGACGCTGTAGTCGTCGATGTTCTCGGTGACGACGGCGCGCTGCTCCTGCTGGGCCAGGGCAAAGATGTGAACGTCCTCGAGTGCGCGCAGCGCGACGCGCTCGGTCACCGCCTCGACATCATGTTTGCGGTTGCGCAGCTGCTCGGCGATTGCTGCCGGGTACATCTCGTCGATGAGGAGCTTCAAGCGAGCGCTTCCCGCGCTCTGATCCATGCCGCTCGCTGACGGTCGGCCTCCTGGCTGTTGTGGGCGATCCGCTCGTCGACCTCGTCGCGGAAGTCGGCGTAGTAGCGCACGGCGGTGTGCACCTGGGCGTGCGTCAGGGCGCCCCACTCAGCTGTGGCAGCTACCGCTTCCTCGCCCTTGAGTCTCGTGCCCTTGAGCGTCACGACGATCTCCCAAATATCCGGGCCGCTTGCGAGCGCCGCCCTGCGTCCCGCGGGGCCGTCCCTGAACACGATGCCCGGGTGATCCTCCATCCGCAGGCCCTCGTCGATCAGCCGCTCGGCCGTGCGAGACTTGGCCTCGCCGCGGCGCTGTGCGCCCATGTCGAGCCTGGCAAGCGTTTGTGGACTCATGCGGATCGAGAACGGCTTCTGGATTGCCTGCCTATTCATGTAGTTTTATGTAGTCTAGCACACTACAGATAGTCCCAAGATAGTCGGCTGCTGGTAGACGCCGCTCGCCCGAGGGCAGCCGATAGAGACCGCCCGAACTTGCCGCAGACGCTGGTGGTCGGTATGGCTGTGATCCCGCTTAGTAAATAGGGGCTCTCGGCCGATACAGGTCGCATGTCCCTGCTGGGAGCTATGACCATGCCCGGCGAGCTGCTCGTCGTGGTGCTCGTGCTGGCCCTGGGGGCAAGCGCCGCGCTGCTGCTGGCGCTTGCGGCGCGGATCGCACGACGACGGCGTGTGGCTAAGCGCCTGATCGCGCTCGTCGACCCGGTGACCGGCCTGAGCTCCCGGGTACGGCTCTTGCGAGATCTGCGAATGCTGTCCAGGGGTGGCGCCGCGGCGGGTACCCATCTGCTGGCGATCTTTGAGCCCCCACAGCTGGCCACCCTGGAGCTGGAGCATGGGATTGCGGCCGCCGATGAGCTGTTGCACACACTCGGCCAAAGGCTCGCCAACGCCGTTGGCCGCGCCGGCGGCGTCTATGGCCTGCAGCGTGGGCGCTTTGGGGTGCTCGCGCGTGTGGGCCGGGTCCGGGATGAGGTGATCCTCCAGGCCGCCACGGCCGCCCTCTCCCACGAAGGCTCAGACGAGGGCATGCCTGTGAAGGCATCGTCGGTGACGGTGACCGCTGCCACCAATCCGCTTGGGGCACTCCAAGGGCTCGAGGAGATGAATGACCAACGCCTGGTGCGGATGCGTGAGGCTCATGCGAGTCGTGCGAGCTCGATCGCTGCTTTGGAAGTGAGCGCAGCTGAGGTGAAGGTGGGGGAAGTGAGCGTTGCCGAGGTCAAGGTCGGAGAGGCGAGCTTGGCGGCTTCAAGGCATGGCCGCGGTGCCGGCTCTGCGTTGCTGGGACGGCCGCGTCCGGCGAGTGCTTATAGGCGTCCCTCGCACGATCGCCGCCCGTCCGATCACAGGGTTGCCGGTTTGGGTGGATCCAGCCGCCCCCCCGCTGAGGAGTCGATAACGCTCGCGGCGGCCCGGCATCGCGACTTGCCGCGACTCAATCCACCACCGCGCTGGATGCCATATCTGCGGGTAACCACGCGCTTCAAGCTCAGCATGCTGTTCGGCATCTTGTGGATGTGTATGTCGGCGTGGCTGGCCTGGCCATGGATCAACGAGCTCGGGAGCAGCATCACCCTCCCCGCCGCGCTGGTCTTGATAACGGGCATCGCCCTGATCCCGGGCTATCTCAACATCCAGCTCGTGAGCTCTCTGCTTATGGATCACCCGGCGCCGATCGACTTCGACTTCGACTATCCCGCGCTTACGCTGCTCGTGGCGGCCTACAACGAGGAGTGCGACATCGCGCAGACGATCGCCTACGCGCTCGCGCAGGAGTACCCCGCGGCGCTGCAACTGATCGTCTTGGACGACGGCTCGACCGACGAAACCGTGAGCATCGCCAACGGCTTTGCTCGTCAGGATGACCGCGTGCGCGTGATGGAGGTGCCCCATGGCGGCAAGGCCGCCGCCCTGAACGCCGGCCTGCGCGAGGCCAAGACGCCGATCGTGGCGACGATCGACGCGGACACGCTGCTGATGCCCGACGCCTTGCGCCGGATCGTCGCCCGGATGCTGCTCGCTCCGGCTGACACAGTGGCTGTCGCGGGCAGCGTGATGGTGCGCAACTCCCGAGCCAGCCTGGTGACGGCGGCCCAGACCTGGGACTACTTCCTGGGCATCGGCTCGATCAAGCGCCAGCAGGCGCTCCTGCAAGCCACGCTCGTCGCCCAAGGCGCCTTCAGCGTCTATGACACCGAGGCGTTGCGCGCAGCCAAGGGGTGGCCCGACTGCATCGGCGAGGACATCGTGATGACCTGGGCGCTGCTGGAGCAGGGTGGCCGCACCACCTACGAGCCCACCGCCGTCGCCTTCACCGAGGCTCCCGTCACGCTGGGCACGCTGGCCCGCCAGCGTCGCCGCTGGGCCAGAGGCATGATCGAGGGCCTGCGCACATACGGGCGCGCGCTGCTGCGCCAGCGCCTTCCATATGCGCACTCCGTCGTTGCGGACCTGCTCTTTCCCTACCTGGACCTGACATTCACCCTCGCGTTCATCCCCGGGATCGTGCTCGCCATGTTCGGCGATTATGCGATCGTCGGGCCAACGACACTCGCGGTGCTGCCTTTGAACATCGTGATTGCCAGCATCATGTACCTCCGGCAGCGCAGCTCGTTCAGGCAGGCCGATCTGCGCGTGCGCCAGAACCTGGTCGGCTTCTTCGTATACCTGCTGTTCTACCAGCTGGTCATGTCACCCGTGTCCGTCGCCGGCTACGCCGAGGAGTTCTTCCGCACCGCCCGCCGCTGGTGACGGGCTGGCATGCCAGCAGCATGCTAGGCTCATCGTGTGAGCGCCATCCAGGTCAAGCACGTTCCTGCCGAGCTGCACGAGCGCCTGCGCGCCCGCGCGCGCTCGGAGGGCAGGAACCTGAGCGACTATGTGCTCGATGTGCTGCGGCGCGATCTGAGTCTGCCAAGCACTCAGGAATGGCTGTCCCAGCTCGAGCGCGACGAACCTGTGACGCCAGTCTCCTCGCAGGAGATCGTCGCGGCGATCCACGAGGGCCGTGCCAAGCGCGATGCCGACGTCCGCGGGGCTCTCCCAGATCACGATTGACGCCTCCGCGCTCCTCGAGCTGCTGCTGAGGACGCCGACGGGGCGCAGGATCGCACACGTCATAGATCGGGCGCAGCTCATCGCGCCAGACCTCATCAATCCAGAGGTGGTGCAGGGCTTGCGGGGCCTGGAGCGCGCCGGGAAGCTCACAGGCGAGCGTGCCGCCAGGGCGCTCACCTCGCTGACAAACAGTCCGATCACGAGAGTCCCCACAACCGGCTTGATCATGCACACCTGGAGGCTGCGCGCCAACCTGTCGGCGTATGACGCTTGCTATGTGGCGCTCGCACATGCCTTGGGCTGCCCTCTCCTGACGGTCGATGCTCGTCTGCGCCGCGCACCCGCACTTGGCGTGAGGTTCGTCGAGCTCGGGTGAAGGTTACGATCGTCCGTAACGACCGAACCTCGCCGCATACTTGAGAGCATGCTGCTGGTCGCCGCCCTCCTGGCCCTCCTGATCGCCCTCGTGCTCGTACTGCTCGTGCGCCAGGGTAGGGCGCAACCCCCCGCGACGCTCGATCCAGGCGAAACCGAGCGGATCGTCGCGGCGCTGCACTCCGATCTCGCGCGCGTGCAAGGCGACTTCCAGAAGGCAGGTGTCGAGCAGCTCGTCGCCCAGAACAAGGCGGTCTTGGGGACCGAGACCGCCCGAGGCGAGGAACAGCTCAAGGCGCGCCAAGGGGAGATCGACAAGGGTCTCGCCGAGGTTCGCCAGGAGCTCGGCAAACTCCGCGAGCTCGTCCACGACGTCGACTCCAAGCGTGGTGCTTCCCTCGTCAAGCTGGAGGCGGTCACGCTGGAGAGCAAGCGCCAGACCGAGCTGCTGCGCTCGGAGACCGGCCGTCTCAACGAAGTTCTCTCCGGCACGCAGACCCGCGGCCAGTGGGGCGAGCGCATGGCCGAGGACGTGCTGCGCCTCGCGGGCTTCATCGAGGGCATCCAGTACCGCAAGCAGCGCCAGGTCGACGGCGGCGCCTCGCGCCCGGACTTCACGTTCTTCGTCAACGACCAGCTGTTGCACATGGACGTCAAGACGCCGATGGCCGAGTATCAGCGCTACCTGACGGGCGACTCTGACTCAGAGCGCGAAAGCGCCGCCAAGGCCTTCAAGCGCGACGTGCGCATGCGCATCAAGGAGGTCACGACCCGCGACTACGTCGACCCCGAAGGCGGCACCCTGGACTACATGCTCGTCTTCATCCCCAACGAGCAGGTCTACGGGTTCCTGCACGAGCACGATCCCGAGCTGCTCGAGGTTGCGCTTGCCTCGAAGGTCGTGCTCTGCTCGCCGCTCACCCTGTTCGCGATCCTCGCCGTCATCCGCCAAGCCAGCGAGAACTTCAAGCTGACCGCTCAGACCAACGAGATCCTGAGCGCCCTCGGCGGCTTCAACAAGCAGTGGGTGATGTTCAAGGACCAGATGCTCAAGGTCGATCGCGCTCTGGAGAGCTCGCGCAAGGCCTATGCCGAGCTGCTCGATACCCGCACGCGCCAGCTCGACAGACAGGTCGACCGGGTGGACGAGCTGCGGCTCAGCGCAGGGCTGGCCGAGGTTGGCGCAGCCGATGAGATCGCAGCCCTCGAAGGGTCATCCGAGCAGCTCACCTCGGCCTCAGCTCAGTAGCCGATGCGACAGCGAGTGACCGTGATTACGCTTGGCGTTGGCGATCTCGCTCGCGCTCGCCGCTTCTAGGAGGCGCTCGCCGGCCTCGGCGTCGAGCTATGCTCCCTGCAACCAAACAAGTATTTGGTTGTTCAAAATCAAGGAGGCCCGATGGCCGTGCCAGAGCATTCAACGATCGATCAGTCATCTGCCACGACAGCCCGTTTTCGCCAAGCGGCGGAAGCTCACGACATCGAGGGCGTCATCGAGACGCTTGCGCCCGATGTCGTCCTTCATTCGCCGATCACAGACAGGGTGCTTTTTGCAGGCCACGATGAGGTGCGCGAGCTGTTGCGGTCGGTGTTTGTCACGATCGATGACATCCGCTACTTCGTGGACGTCGGGAACGCCAGGACTCGAGCGCTCTTCTACCGAGCGAGCGTCAATGGCCAGCCGCTCGAGGAGGCCACGCGCGTCGAGCTCGATGACCAGGGGCTGATCCAGGAAATCACACTCTTCTTCAGGCCGCTGCCTGGACTTACGACCGTGGCTGCAGCCCTTGGGCCACGCTTGGCACATAGCAGGCACGGGCGCTTCAGAGCAAGCATCGCCCGCCTATTTCTTGGCCCGCTCGGCCTGGTCACCCGCGTCGGGGATCGCCTCGCGCCCTGGCTCGCCTAGTGGGTCGTCCGTGAACGTTTGACCGGAAACTGGCCTCCGTTGGCGAACTGGGAGTCATGTCCCCGAGTCAGGAGGTGGTGATGCGTCCGCCGGAGGTGTTCGTGCGCGAGCTCTCCCCAGAGGAGGGATCGCGACTTGAAGTCGATCTCTAAGCGCGCTAAGTATCAGGCCAAGCGTCAGCGAGCGATGATCGCGGAGCGTCTTTTGGTCCTGATCTGCCTTGCTCAGTCCGCCCACCAACCATGCAGCAATTCGCCGTCACCGTCGTGGCGGGGGCCAAAGGCGAGCACCTCGATCCCATTGGGCCCGGCCTCGAAGGCGCGGATGACACCGGGTGCGACGCGGATCGCATCCAGCGCTCCGATCTCGAGGATCTCGTCGTTGAGCTTGATACGGCCCGAGCCTGCAATGACGACGTAGACCTCCTCCGCCTCATCGTGCTTGTGCCCAAATGGCGGGCGCTTGTCCGGCTTGATCTTGTGGTGGCTGACCCCTGTGTGCTCGGTCTCGAGCGCATCCTTGGCGAAGCGCACCTCCTGGATCTCTCCGAGGCCAAACTTGGGAGCCGAATCCTCGACGTCAGTGAGTTTCTTCAGCGTGTACGTAGCGGCCACTGGTGCCTCCTCTTGGGTTTCGATGGACGGGTCAGGCTGTCGTCGCTCATTGGGTGTACCACGCCTGCTCAGATATGGGAGCCACGCGCGCGCGCGCGTGGCGGCACTTCTCAGAAGGCGGCCAACGTCAGCTCGCTCGACACAGATGTCTCCGATGCCGGCCTTCGCCTGGAGATGACCACCCGAGTCCCTCTGTGAGGGACGGAGACAATCCCGCGTCGCTTCGGTCGCTCGGGCTCGAGATCAGGAGCCCGCAACTCGCAGCGCTCCAGGATGCGGCGCAGAACGACTTCCATCTCATAGGTTGCGAACGTCGCTCCGATGCAGCGTCGCACGCCGCCACCGAAGGGAAGCCACGCAAAGCTCTCGGTCTGACCGTCCTCGAAGCGCTCAGGTCGAAATGCGCCCGGTTCGGGATAGAGGTCTTGGCGATGGTGGAGCAGGTTGATCGAGATAGCGATCAGCGAGTTGGCGGGAGTCATATATGCGCCCACGGCGACCGGCTCCGTCGCGACGCGAAGCACGAACGGGATCACTGGCCGGCTGCGCAGCGACTCCTTGACCACGCACCCGAGATACTCGTCACGACCCTCGGCGAGCTCTGCTCTCAGGCGCCGCATCACCTCTGGATGGCGCAATAGGCGCTCGATCGACCAGGCCAGGGCTGTCGCCGTCGTCTCGTGGCCCGCTATTAGCAACGTCATCAGCTGATCGCGCAGCTCAGTTGGGCTCAGGCCGGTTCCCTCCTCGTCACGGGCTCCAAGCAAGAGCGAGAGGATGTCATTTCGCTCTGCCAGATTCGGATCATTGGACCTACGCTCGATCTCATCGCCTAGGAACTCATCGACCTCCGCCCGCGTGCGCAGGAAGGGTCGCCACGGGCCGAAGCACGGCAGCTCCCGCTGGGCCATCAGCAACATCCACGGCCGCAGGCCCTCGTTGGCGTAGCGGACGAAGAGCTTCTCCAGAGAAGCCAGCGCTCGCTCGTTGTGCTCAATTCCGAAGACGGCCCTAAGAATGATCCGCAGTGTGATTGCCTGCATAGAGGGCCGAAGTGGGAATGCCTGGTTCAGTAGCCAGCGGTCGATCTCAGCGTCGGCGATCTCACTCATCAACTCGCCATAGGCGCGCATCCGCTCACCGTGAAAGGGCGGGAGCATCAGCTTGCGCCTGTCAATATGGCGCTCGTCGTCGAGCAGCAGCAGCGACTCCTCGCCCACCAGCTGCCGCAGTGGTGCGCTGTTTGCTTCCCCGGCTCGCACGGTCGATGCATCGCTGCCAAAGACTCTCTTCGCGTCCGCTGGGTTTGAAAGGACAACCAGTGGCACCCCGAAACCGGTCTTGTGGAGCATAAAGACATCGCCATAGCGCTCCCGCCAGCGTGGAAACAGTCTCGACTCGGCCAGGAGCCAGCCAAGGCCTAGTGCGAATCCAAACCCACGCGGTCCCGGCGGGGTTGTGGTCTTTGCGGAGCTCCCGAATGCCATCGCCGATATATCGGAGCAGATATATTGTCGGCCCGCAAGAGGTCTTGCGGAATCGGTTCTGGCGACCCGGTCCTAGCGGACGCTGTGCCAGCGGCTCAGTTTCAGCGGGATCAGCTTTCCCAGCGGGATCAGCTTTTTGAGCGTGTCACCTTGTGGCTGTTGAGGTACTCCTCGGCAAGTCGATCGGGCGCCCTGTCGAGCCACGCTTCGATGATCAGTTCCTCGAGCTCATCGAGGGCGATCCTGTCGAGGCGGACGAGGACGGCAGGGTAGCCATCGAAATGTGGCGTGGTGAAGTAGACATCTGGATCATCGGCGAGGAGTGCTTCCTTTGCGCCGAGGTGCTCCACTCGTGCTCCGAGGATCGGCCCATCAGGTGCGTTCTCACCGAGGGCTCGAATGTCCGTCTTGCCAAGCGGTCGCTCCCAGACGAACCCCTTCTCGCGCACGCGCCAAAAGGCGTTCTCACGCGAGAGCCGCTCGCTGGTCTCCGGCAACGCGAGTGCGATCCGACGCACATCGTCCCAATCTGCCACGCCTCCACCCTAGCTCGCGTGATCTACTGTCCTTCACGAGCTGTCAGTTGCAAACCCAGAGCGAGGAGGCACAACGATGATCATCACCACGATGAACGATCTGCCGGGATACGAGATCGAGGAGGTTCTGGGCGAGGTCTTTGGTCTCACCGTCCGTGCCCGCAACGTCGGGTCTCAGATCGGGGCCTCGCTCAAGTCCCTGATCGGTGGAGAGCTGAAGGGAATGACGAAGATGCTTGCCGAAGGCCGAGTTCACGCCCAGGAGCGCCTGGTCGAGGCAGCCGAGGCGAAGGGCGGGAACGCGGTCATCGCGTTTCGCTTCGACACCTCGGAGCTTGGCACGACGTGGACCGAGATCTGCGCTTATGGGACCGCGGTTCGCGCGACGCGCCGGTAACACTCGGTGGCGATGAGCGAACTGCAGACCGACCGCCCGACTGGCGCTCCGGGCGCTGCCGAGGGTGTGATCCAGACCGTCGAGTTGACGAAGGTCTACGAAGGGGCCGATTTCCGAGCGGTCGATGCTCTGAACCTCAGCGTCGCGGCCGGTGAGATCTTTGGCCTGCTCGGTCCCAACGGTGCCGGTAAGACCACCACCGCCGGCATGCTGACGACCAGGGTCATCCCAACCTCAGGGCAAGCGTTCGTCGGTGGCATCGACGTGGTCGCCCACCCGACACTCGCCAAGCAGATCCTCGGCATCGTCAGCCAGCAGAACACCCTGGACCGCCAGCTGACGGTGTGGGAGAACCTCTACTTCCACGGTCGGCTGTTCGGGATCGGCTCGAGCGAGTCGCGTCGAGTGGCGGACGAGCTGCTCGAGCAGTTCCAGCTCTCAAAGTGGTCCAAAGCCTCCGTCTATGCGCTCTCTGGGGGTATGGCTCAGCGACTGATGGTGGCCAGGGCGATCTTCCACCGTCCTGCTGTGCTCTTTCTCGATGAGCCGACCGCCGGCCTTGACCCGCAGAGTCGCTTGGCGCTTTGGGAGCTCCTGCGCGAGCTCAATGGACAGGGCCAGACGGTGCTCCTCACGACGCACTACATGGAGGAGGCCGAACAGCTCTGCGACCGCGTGGCGATCATGGACCACGGCAAGATCATCGCCCTGGACACTCCGTCGCGGCTGAGGCAGAGCATCGGCATCGAGACGATCGTCACCGTCAAGACAACCGGCGACCATGAGGCGCTGGCGCAGGCGCTGAGAGGAGCCGTCGCGGGTGTCACCCACGCTCGGGTCCTGGACAACGGCGTTGAGCTTTACGTCAACGGCATCGACAGACTGGTTCCCCGCGTTGTCAGTGCGGTCGAGGCTGCCGGCTGCGACGTGCTCGACCTCTCGGTCGCGGAGCCGAGCCTCGAAACCGTGTTCATCAATCTCACTGGCAAGGAGCTGCGCGACTGATGGCGACCACGCAGGCCAGCGCGCGTCGGTTGGATGTCGTTTCCTCGCCGACGCGTTCGGCGTTGCGCTCCAGCTTCGTGGCGCTGCAAGCGCTGATCCTCCGCGACCTCGTCGTCCTCAAGAAGCACTTTGGCGAGTTCGTCGTGCGCACTCTGGTGCAGCCATTCCTGCTGTGCTTCGTGTTCCTGTTTGTGTTTCCCAAGATTGGCCAGCAGGTGGGCGGCGGGCGCGGCGGAGGCGCTGGGTCGTTCGCGACGGTGCTCGTCCCCGGCGTCGTCGGGATCTCGATCATGTTTCAAGGGGTCCAATCCGTCGCTCTGCAGATGTCAGCTGAGTTCGGCTACACGCGCGAGATCGAGGATCGCGTGCAGGCGCCGTGTCCCATCTGGTTGGTGGCGGTGTCGAAGGTTCTCTCCGGAGCGGTGCAGGGGCTCCTCTCGGCGGCCCTGGTCCTGCCCATCGCCTCGGTTGTTCACGCCTCAGGCGTGTCGGCCGACATCTCGTTGCATTGGTTGGTCGTGGTCACGCTTGTTCCGCTTGCGTGCATCGCGATGACCTCCCTGGGCCTGGTGCTCGGGACCTCATTCGAGCCGCGGAACATCGGGCTGATGTTCGGCTTCGTCGTGCTCCCGATCACGTTTCTCGGCGGCACCTATTACCAGTGGACGAGGCTTGCCCCGGTCAGGCTCGGGGGATGGCATTGGCTGCAGACGGTCGTGCTCGTCAATCCTTTGATCTATGTCAACGAGGGGATGCGGGCTGCATTCACCAACGCCCGGCACATGCACCTCTACGTCGTCTACCCCGCGCTGATCGGCTTCTGCGTGCTGTTTCTGGCAATCGGGCTGCGCAACTTCCGCCGTCGCGTGCTCTCCTGAGGCGGAGCCTCACGCCGCATCGAGATCGTCGAGCCGTGCGCTTGACAGCAGTACCCGATCGCCGCGGAACGGCACCGCCTCGGCTTCGAGCAGACGCCGCTGGCGGGCTCCCTTCGCGAGCGACCCGTCGGCGCGAACGACGCGGTGCCATGGCGCATCGCGTGCATCGGTTTGACTCAGCACATGGCCCGCCAGGCGTGGTGCACCCGGCGAGACGTCGCCATAGGTGCGCACATAGCCCGGCGGGATCGCACGTACCCGCTGCAGAATCGCGGCCCGGGTATCAGTGCTCGCCTGCCGTGCCACCATGAGATCCTCTTCACCTTATGGGTTCCGACTGCCCTTGACAGGTGGCCGTCTAGGGCTATTATCCCTTGACAGTAGGTAGATGAAGTGGATGATCCTTGTGTGTCCAAGGTAGATCGCAACAACCCAAAGCGCTTTGGCAGGGTCCGAGTCCACCTATTCGCTCATGGAGTTCGCGCGCGAGTTCCCCAACGATGCGGCCTGCCTTGAGCATCTGTGGCGCTCGCGGTTCTCGGCGGATGGTTCGCACGCCGAGTGCCCGAGGTGTGAGCGGGAGCGCAAGTTCCACAAGGTCGCCTCGCGGCCATCATGGTCCTGCGACACCTGCGGGCACCACATTCACCCGACCGCTGGGACGATCTTCCATAAGTCTGCCACGTCCTTGCAGCTTTGGTTCTACGTGATGTATGTGATGACGAGTACTCGCTGCGGAGTCTCCGCCAAGGCGATTGAGCGCGAGATCGGCGTCGGATACAAGACCGCCTGGCGGATGTGCAACCTCGTCCGCACCCACCTCATGGAGCAAGACGACCCGGCGAAGCTCACCGGCAAGGTTGAGGCCGAGACCGCCTACGGTGGCCGTCCCAAGGCCGGGATGACGCGCGGTATGACGATGCCCGAGGCGCAGACGTTTGCGAAGGCTCCCGATCACCCGCCGATGCGTCGGATAGAACTGTACTGATGGGAGCCGCTACTGCCGCGCGACCCAAGCGTCGCGGTGTCCGCAAGGTCGATTCAGATGGCGACCTCAGTCCACGCGATCGGAGAGCCTTCGGCGACATCATCATTGAGCGTGCCGACGCGATGGATCGCTACGCGCACTGGCCGACGCCCACCGCCATCGTCGCTGATGGCCCTTATGGTGTAGCGGGGTTTCCGGGTGATCCACCGACACCGGATGGGCTGGCGGAGTGGTACGCGCCACATGCGGCAGAGTGGGCTCGGCGCGCGAGCCCTGAGACTTCGCTCTGGTTCTGGGGAACCGAGATCTCATGGGCGATCGTCCATCCCGTGTTGCATCTCCAAGGCTGGGAGTACCGCACGACGCATGTTTGGGACAAGGGCATCGGCCACATAGCCGGCAATGTCAACGGGAACACCATCCGTCGCTTTCCGGTCGTCACCGAGATCTGCGTTCACTACACGCGCTGCGCCGTGCTACGCACAGGCGACGGGGAGCAACTTCCGATCAAGGAATGGTTGCGCAAGGAGTGGAAACGCTCGGGGCTGCCGCTCTACCGGGCGAACGAGGCATGCGGGGTCAAGAACGCAGCTACGCGCAAGTACTTCACACAATGCCACCTGTGGTACTTCCCGCCGCCAGAGATGATGGAGCGCCTGTCCTTCTACGCGCACCGGCATGGCAGGCCCACGGATCACCCATACTTCTCGCTCGATGGCCGGAAGCACGTCACCGCTGAGAAGTGGGCGCGAATGCGCGCGAAGTGGCATCACGTTCACGGCGTCACGAACGTCTGGTCGGAGCCGCCGATGCGGGGAACCGAGCGCCTGAAGGATGGGATGAAGGTAGTCCACGCCAGCCAGAAGCCACTTCGCCTCATCGACCTGAGCATCCGCGCCTGTACGGACCCCGGCGACGTTGTTTGGGAGCCGTTCGGCGGCCTGTGCTCTGCGGCCGTCGCGTCGCTTCGCGCTGATCGGCGCTGCTACGCCGCAGAGATCGACCGAGCCGTGTTCGACGCTGCCGCAGACAGGCTGGGGCAGGAGATTGACGGGTGCTCCGCGGAGACCGGGGGCGATGGCCGCCAAGCCAGACCCGCCTGAGGAGACAGATTCGGCTGACGACTGGCCTTACAGGGAGCTTGGTGAGGCCGTCCGTGACGCGCTGCAGGTGCTCCCGTCTCTCTTCAAGTCCGATCTGGTGATTTCGGGAGTCCGCGCGACCGACCTGCATGCGTTCAACACGTCGCTCGGGGCGACGATCGAGGAGCAGGTCGTGGCGGGCTTGAACGCGATACGAGACGCGACATGGGACAAGGAGGGGCAGTACGCCAATCTTCGGTTCGTCCGGCAGTCCCAGACGTTCCCAGACGTTGTGCTCAAGCCTGCCGCACCCCCACACATGATCGTGGAACCTGTCATGGGGATCGAGCTCAAGGGCTGGTACGTGCTCGCCAAGGAGGGAGTGCCCAGCTTCCGCTACACGACGACCCCCAAGGCCGCTGCACCGCAGGATCTGTTGGTTGTCTTCCCGTGGGCACTCTCGGCCGTCATCTCCGGTGCCCCCATCCTCTTCGAGCCGTACGTCGCCTCAGCGCGCTACGCCGCCGAGTACCGCAATTGGTGGTGGGAGTTCGAGCGAGACGCGAAGGGAGATCGGACGATCAGGGTCTCGACCCATGAGGGCTACTACCCGATGAAGTCAGACCTCATCGCTGATGTCCCGGCTGCGGACGCGGGCAATTTCGGGCGCATCGCAAGGACCAAGCTCTTCAATCGCGAGAATTACATCGACGCCACTCTTCAGGCCGAGCTGTCGGGCATCCCGCTCTATGCGTGGCTCAAGTTCTTCAAGCTGTTCAGCGAGTCGAACACCGAAGAGAAGATCACGGCATCGCTAGAACGGATGAGTACCGAGGCGGCCAGAAAGGGCAGGAAGCAAGAGGCCGCCGCTCTCGCCGGTGTGCTGGATCTCATCGCGATGCTCGCCGGGCTGCTCGATGAATCGGGATAGGCCCGTATCGCTAATCCTCCTAGGCGCGCAGATCGTGTGACGGCGTGGGATCGTCCTCGACCGGCTCAGGCTTCGGCGCGACCTTCTCAAGGTTTCGCAGGAACGCCTCGCGCGTAGGTATCGGGATCTCTAGCGGCTCGCCGTGCTTCGGGTTGGTCATCTGCATAGGCCCTTGAAGGGCCATCGCACGATTCCAAGCATCACGTGCAGCGTCGCGCTCAATGTCTGCCTCGCGACGCTCTATCGCAGCCTGCTCATGCTCGCCGCGCTCATCAAGGAATCGCGCAGAGTCCTCGCGGAGCGTGACCCTACGTTCATGGCCCTCCGCTGCGGCCATGAGCCGCTTGGCTTCCTTCAGCGTCGTCTGGGTAGGCTCTGGGTTGGGATCATTCATGCATGCACGGTACCCGGCTGGCAAGCCGCCAGCGGGCGCGGTGAAAAAGCCCGTGACTACCTACGTTAAAGGGATAATCGCCCCATTTGGTCACGTATTATTTCCGCATGGACGCAGTGTTCAGAGCCCTCGCCGATCCGACGCGCCGCAGCCTGCTCGATGAGCTGTTCAAGCAGGATGGCCAGACGCTCAGCGCGCTCGAGCAACGCTTGCCGATGACGCGCTTCGGTGTGATGAAGCACCTGAAGGTGCTCGAGGAGGCGGGCCTCGTGGTCACGAAGAAGCGCGGTCGCGAGAAGCTGCACTTCCTGAACGCCGTCCCGATCAGGCTCGTCCACGACCGGTGGGTGAGCAAGTACTCAGAGCCCTGGGTCGCCGGGCTGAGCGACCTCAAGCACGACATCGAGGAGCACGTCATGGAGAAGGTTTACGAGATCTACATCAAGACAACGCCAGAGCGCCTCTGGGAGGCGATCACCGACAGCGAGCTGCGCCAGAAGTACAACTTTGGGGTTGGCGTCATCACCGACTGGACGCCTGGCTCTCACTACGAGGGCGTCCATCCAATGGCTCCTGGTGCACTTGTTGAAGGCGAGAACCTGGAGGTTGATCCTCCGCGCAAGCTCGTCCAGAGCTTCACGGCCCTGTGGGGCGAGGAGGTCAGGAGCGAAGGAGCCTCCAGGGTCACCTGGGAGATCGAGCCGGTCGGCGACTCATGTCAGCTGACGGTCACTCACGACCAGCTGCGCGAGGGCGCCAACAGCGAACTCTTCGGCGGCTGGCCGATGATCCTCTCAGGGCTGAAGACGCTGCTGGAGACCGGTGAGCTGCTCACCACGCCTGGCTCGCTGCGCTACGGTCGGTAAGTGACTGCTCGAGTCGACTATGAGCGGCATGGGCGCACCTATGCACGGCATCGGCGCCCAGATCCGCGGATCGCTGCGCGCATCGGCCAGGCGCTCGGCGACGCGCGCACGGTGCTCAATGTCGGCGCGGGCAGCGGTTCCTACGAGCCCGACGATCGCTGGGTGCTCGCCGTTGAGCCGAGCGCGACGATGCGCGCCCAACGTCCGGCCGGCGCGGCGCCTGCGATCGCTGCTCGCGCGGAGGCGCTCCCCTTCGACGACGACGCTGTCGATGCGGCGATGGCGTGTGTGACGATCCATCACTGGGAGCCCCCGGAGGCAGGCCTGGCGGAGCTTCGCCGGGTGGCTCGTGGGCCGGTTGTGATCTTCACGTTCGAGCTCGATGGCCTGCCGGCATGGCAGCAGGAGTTTCTGCACGAGGGGCTCGTGAAGGAGCGCCCAAGGTTTCCCGCCATCGACGACATCGCGCGCGCATTGGGCGGGCGCACGCGCGTGGAGCGGATCCCAACGCCGGGCGATTGCCTGGATGGCTTCTTCGAGGCGTTCTGGAAGCGTCCCGAGGGACTCCTCGATCCCGACGTGCGCAGCGCCCAATCGATGTGGGCGCTGCTCGATCCAGACGCGGAACAGGGCATCGTGCAACGGCTTGGCGGCGCGCTCGAGAGCGGCGCATGGGATGCAGCACACGGCCACCTGCGCGAGCAGGAGAGCTTCGATGGCGCTTTGCGGCTGGTGATCTCCGAGGCGGCCTGACATGATGGAAGGACCTCAGATGCCTGAATGCACTCATCTCGATCAGATCCATGTCACCGAGCTGCCGGATGCGGTCGATGGCTGCGAGGAGTGCCTCGCCACCGGGGGCAAGTGGCTGCACCTGCGCATCTGCCTGACCTGCGGGCACGTCGGCTGCTGCGATGACTCGCCCAACAGGCATGCGAGCGGACACGTCACCGCTACCGGGCATCCGCTCATCCGCTCGCTTGAGCCCGGCGAGGAATGGTCGTGGTGCTATCCAGACGAGCTTGCGATGCGCATCTCAGAGGTGCACGGGAGCACTCGCATCCCGCCCTCGCCGCTGCTGGCCGGCTAGCTGTATCTAGCGCCGTCGTGAGCGGATCTTCACCCGGCCGCCGCGGGAGGGGATCATCGTCACGTTGCGATGCACGGGTCGCTCGCCCTTGGCGTCTGTGGACTCGATGTCGAGCTGGCGGGCCATCGCCTCGAGCACGACACGCTGCTCGGCCATGGCCAGCGCCGCCCCCAGGCAGCGGCGGGTGCCGCCGCCGAAGGGCAGCCACTCGTAGATGCCGGGCTTGCGGTGAAGCCAGCGCTCGGGCAGGAAGGAAAATGGGTCGGGGTAGAGATCCTCGCGATGGTGGACGAGCAGGATGGAGACGGCGATCGGGGTGTCGGCGGGAACTCCATAGGAGCCCAGGCGCCAGGGCACGGTGATGCGCCGTCCGGTCATCGGGATCACTGGGCGGCAGCGCATCGCCTCGGTGATCGTCGCTTCAACCATCTCGGTAGCGCCCTCGTCGCTGCGCACTGCCTCGCACAGCTGCCCATGCGCGGCGGGCGTGCGGACCAGGCGCTCCCACGTCCAGGCGAGCTGGTTGGCGGTGGTCTCATGGCCGGCGAGCACCAGTGTCATCAGCTCGTCGCGCAGGGCGCGATCGCTCAGCGGCGCACCGTCCTCGGTCTGCGCTTGCAGCAGTAGCGAGAGGATGTCGTGGCGCTCATCAAGGTCATCTGCGGCGCGGCGCTTGGCGATGACCGCGTAGATGCACCGATCGGGTACCAGCAGCCCCAGCTTGGTCAGGCCGAACGGTTCCTTGTGGCCGATGTTCATCAGTTCCGCGAGCTTGGCGCCGGGCATCGTCGAGGCGCGCAGCAGCTCCCTGATCGCGAGGCGCAGGGCGTGCTCGGGTGTTCCCGGGCGCGGGCGTCCCTCCACGCCGAAGATGCCGGCCAGGATCACATCGAGGGTGATCGCCTGCATCCGCGGCGCGAGCGCGAACGTGCGGCCGACCGGCCAGCGGGCGATCTCGCGCTCGGCGGCGTCGGAGATCATCTGCTGGTAGCGGGCGATGGCGTCGCCGTGGAACGGTGGCAGCAGTGGCTTGCGCTGGCGCAGGTGCGCAGGTTCGTTGGCGGTTAGGACCGAGTTGGGCCCCAACACGGGCCGCAGCGGCGACTCGGACGCGATCGTCGGGACGTGCTCGGGGGAGGCCGTGAACAGCGAGCGCACATGGTCTGGGTGGCAGGTGACTGTTGGATGGCCCCTCACGTAGCCCTGCAGGCTCCAGACTTCGCCGAGCTTCTGGCGATGGTGGAAAACGAAGCTGCTCTGAAACTGGCCGAACCAGAGCACCTGCATAGGCCGTGGCCAGCCGATCTTCGGTGGGCGAGGCAGCTGGACGAGCTCTGAGGGATCGATCGGACCGGCGGGCGAGGACGGCGCGGTGCCGACCTGCTCGACATGGGTGGCCTCGCTTGGCGGGATGGGCTGTGTGAGCACGCTCATGGCTTGGCGCTCCCGCGGGGCGGATTGGCGCTCCTTGGCAACGGCTCGGCCAGGTCGCGCAGGATGGGCGCGAGGTAGTGCTCGGCAAATTTCCTGGTCTCGGAGGGCGTCTGCAGCCCCAGCACCGAGTCAGGGGTCAGCAGGAAGGACAGGACTGCCCGGGCGAGCAGCTCGCTGAGGCCTGCGATCTTCTCCTCACTCAATGGCAGCCCGCCCTGCTGGGCCTCGACGCGAGCGAAGCTGGCGATGAACTCGCGGCCGGCCGCCAGGACGGGCGCGGCGTTGATAGTGAGCATCGGGAGCAGCAGCTCGGGCTCGGTGCGCAGCAACCGGTTGAGCACAGTGTGCTCGCGCAGGAACCCAAGCGCGAAGACGAACCCCTCGACCAAGCGCTCCTCCAGCGTCTGGCAGGGCTCGATGGCAGCCTCGATCGCGCGCAGGTACCGGTGCAGCTCATGCAGGAGCACGGCCTCGATCAGGCGATCCTTCTTGGGGAAGTGCCGGTAGATCGTGACGCGCGAGAGGCCCACCCGGCGTGAGACGTCATCGATCGTGAAGCGCCGCACGCCGAAGTCCTCCACCTGCGCGATCGCGGCCCCGAGAATCCGCTCGCGTGCCTCGTCGGCGGGCAGGGCCCCGTCGGTGCGGATCCGCTCCAGGAGCTGATCCTGCCCCTTGCTCGCCCTGGCCGTGGCGCTCATGGGCTCGCCCCAACGGTGACGCTCATGGCAATAAGTATACAAATTGACTAAATTTGTTCAGTCGACTCTGCGTTGAGGAGCACCTGGCTCCTGGGAAGGGGTCAGCTTCTGCTCATATAGAAGGCATCTGGGTAAGCCCAGTGGGTAAGTCAAGCCCCGAGCCAGGAGGCCAGCATGAAAATCATGATCCCAGCGGTGGTGGTGGCAACGACCGGACTGATCGGAGCCGGCGTGCTCGGGGTGGCGTCGGCGGAAACAACACCGGCCCCCGCCACAGGGACCGTTCTCCGCAGCGCACCGTGAGCGTGGCGGGAGTCGCGACCGAGCCGCTCAGCTCCAGCAGCAGCACGTCTCGGGCAACCTCGGACTACAGGCAGGCGATGGCGGCGGCCATCCTCGACGGCCAGTCCAAGGCGCAGTTCCTCGCCGAAAAGACGGGTGCCACGCTGGGCGAGATCCAGAGCGTCGCCGAAGGCGGCGGCTCAATCGAATGTCCGGAAGAAGTCGAATACACGGGTGGTCAGCCTGACTTCGGCTATGCCAACAGCTTTGGCCCGGCGGTGCCTGAGGCCAGATCCGTCGAGGCGGCCGGCGCGCCGGTCCAAGTCAAAGCCAAGGTCAAACACAAGAAGGCCCATAAGAAGGGCACCGCCAAGGCAGCAACTGCGGGCACTTGCACCCTCTCAACGCAGGTCGCGCTTGTCTACCAGCTGAGCTGAGTCAACTGAGCTGAGATACTCGCCGGGTGAGGGCGTTCGTGACTGCAGGCGCGGGGTTCTTGCTGGCAGTCCTGTGGTTTGACCTGATGTTCGACGTGCAGGTCCTTGGTCACCGTGACCAAGAGCTTCCTGAGGACGTGCTGGAGTCGATCTCCAGGTACTACCGCCGCGTCACGACGGCAGCCAGGCCGATGAACCGGCTGATCGCAGCGGTCATGCTCGGCACGCTCGCGGCCATCGTGGTCGAGATCGTCAAAGGCCTGCAACCGCAGTGGGTGGGATGGGTGTCGCTTGCACTTGCCGGCGCCGCGATCCTGCTCGCCGGTATTCGCACCGTGCCCAGCGCGGTGCGGCTTGGCACGCGTAAGGACTCGTCGGAGCGTCAGGGCGAGCTTGCCAGAGCGATCCTCCGCGACCATCTGCTGTGCATGGCAGCGATCGTGGCGCTGCTGGCGCTGCAGCTCTCCTTTGCTTGAGAGAGTTGCCCCGGTGCAGATGCCCCCTCCGTGGTGCTGCACGGTGCTACACTGACAGGATGCCAACGGCTCATCCTCGTCATACGGTCACGGAGACTCCACCCGTGCGGGAGGCGCTTGACGAGTTGCGCGCCCGTCTGGACGGCGAGCGAATCGACTACGGCGAGCTTGTGGTGCTCGGCGCGCGGATAAAGGCGCGCCAGCTGCCCGACGACGCCAAGGCTGCCCGTCAGGCGGCGGGGCGACTCGCCGAGATGGTCCGCCAACGCGCCATCCCGGTCGATGTGCAGGCTGCCGACGAGGTCAAGCATCTCGGGCTGATCGCCGACTGAAAACAGCTGGCGTGCTGCTGCTTGACAACTCGGCCTGGGCCCGTCTCACCTCCAATCGTCTGGAGAAAGCTCGCGCCGAGCTGGTCGCTGAATGGCTGATCAAGCAGCAACTCGCGACTTGCTTGCCGTTTCTGCTCGAGGCTGGCTACTCCGCACGGTCGGGCACGGAGCGCGCCGCGATGATGTCCGATCTTATGCTGCTCGCGCGCGTGGAGATCGATCGAGACGTCGAACGGATTGCGCTCCAGGCTCAGCGCGAGCTCGCCGAGATCGGTCACCACTGGCTCGCGCCTGCGGATGTGGTCATCGGTGCCTGTGCGCACGTGGCTGGCATGGGCGTTTTGCACTACGACCGCGATTACGACCTACTCATCGAGCATACGAGCCTTGTGTTCGAAAGCGAGTGGCTCGCCCAGCCGGGCACGCTTTGATTGCCGGCCCGCTCCCCACCCTCCAGAGCGAGCGCCTGCTCTTGCGTCCCGCGGGCGAGAAGGACGTTGAGCCTCTGCTGGAAATCCTCACAGAGCCCGAGGTGACCAGGTGGTGGGGCAGCTACGACCTCGCGCGCGTGCGCGAAGAGCTACCCAACACGTACGCCATCCTCATCGAGGATGCGCTGGCGGGCTGGCTGCAGATCCACGAGGAGCAAAGCCCCCATTTCCCCAGCGTCGCGCTTGACATCCTCCTCAGCACGAAGCTCCATGGGCGCGGCTATGGCAGGGAGGCGCTGAAGCTCGCCATTAAGCACTTCATCGACAGCGGTCACCACCGCTTCACGATCGACCCGGCCATCGACAACGAGCGTGCGATCCGCTCCTATAGCGCCCTCGGCTTCAAGCGGGTGGGCGTCATGCGCGCCTACGAGCTCACGCCCGATGGCAGCTGGCGAAACGGCTTGCTCATGGATCTCCTCGCAAGCGAGTTCAACGGCTGAACTCCCTTTGGGAGGCAACTTCGCCCGCCCCCCGTAGTACGGCCTCCTCGCCGGCCGCCACGCGCGCGGGTCGAGCCCGCGCCCAAGCCATTCACGCCGCGTTCTGCTCGGCTCTCTGGCCTTTCTTGTCGACCTCGACCGCGACGAAGATCGCGCTGACGAGCATCCGGCCGCACAGCTCGCGCACCTGCTCCCGGTCGGCTCTCCGGTCGGCAAGCCAGGCGAGCTCGGCGCGATCAACGAATCCACCCCAGCCCTTCAGGGCGAGCTCGACCGCTGGGCCGCGGGGCACCTCGGGTGGGAGGTTGGAGAGGAGCAGCTCCAGAATGATGGCCTGCCCGCTGTCCACGATCTCTTGGATCTCAGGGTGCGTGCTCGCGCTGGCGAGCAGCTCGCGGTAGCCGTCGGGGTAGCGCTCGATGAACGCAAGGTGGGCGTCTAGTCCCAGCATCAGGCGCTCCAGCGGCTCGGCTGACGTGTCCGTGGCGGCTCCAGCGAGCTGCTCGAACATCTCGCTGGCGAGCCGCTGCAGGCCGGCCACATAGAGCCCGCGCTTGTCGCCGAAGTAGTAGTAGAGCAGGCTCTTGGCTACGCCCGCCTCGGATGCGATCTCGTCGATCGACACATCTGAATAGCGGCGTCCGGCGAAAAGGCGGACTGCCACGTCGATGAACTCGGCCCGTCGGTCGGCGGCGTGCTTACGGCGCGGCTTCCTGGGCTGCTCCTCGGTTGCCTCTTGACTTTTGTTCAAGGTGTGTAGTACCTTACGCCTGTCGGCACTGAATTTGATTCAAGCGGGTTTGGGCCCGCGATACTGGAGCCTTTGGCGCCGGCTGGCAAGATCAGCACGCGAGTGTAGTTCAAGAGGATGGAGAGGTCATGGGAACGGGTATCGATGCTGAGCACGGTTTGCAGCACGGCTTTGATAGCTTCTCGCATGCGTTAGTTAGATGCGTCAGCATCGCTGACGCATCTCTCTCTCTCTCCTCTCTCTCTGGCCTAGCCCCAGCCTAGCCAGACCGTCTGCACCTGAGCCTCTCGCCCTTGGGCGTGGGGCTTCTGCTCGTTCTCGTTCGCGCTGCCTAGCGCCCTCAGAGGGCGTTTTTGGTGGGGGTCTGTTCGAGCGTCGCTGCCCCATACCTCTCCGGTGGTGGCGTTCGAAGAGACTCCGGTTCCGGTGGACCCCTCCACGGGCCGGTCTCGTCAGGGTGCCGCGGCCACAACCCATGGCCGCGGCACCCACACCACCTACATGAGGGTCGCAATGTTTGGGTCAAGGCAAAGAGGAGAGTGTTGATGGGCCTTCGGAGACGGGCATCAATCGTGGGCGTGCTCCTGTGCGCGCTGACGGGGGCGATGGGTTTGGCCGCCGGGACGGCATGGGCGAGGCCCGGCTATCTCCCCTCGGGATCGTTTGCGCCGTCCGGTGGGTTCGGCTCGCCCGTCGGGCTGGCGGTCGACAACTCCGCCGACATGTCTAAGGGTGACGTATACGTCTCCGATCGGGGCGCCGAAAAGGTGGAGGAGTTCTCGGCCTCAGGATCGCTGCTGGCCGAAATGAGCGTGCCCGGGGTGACGCTGGGTCAGATGGCCGTCGATGATGCGCTCGGGTTGGACGAAGGGAACGCGTATGTGGCCGCCATCAACACTGGCGCGGTGTACCGATTTACACCGGGCCTGGGCGCGAAGGAACAAATCATCACCGGACTGACCGAACCGGTTGCGGTCGCGATAGACAACGCGGGGGACATGTTCGTGGCGGAGTCGGAAGGCAAGGTGCTTGAGTTCAATCTCGCCGGCCAGCCCGTCGACGCGAGCGGAGGGGTTGTTGTCGCCGGCAAAAACATCGTGGTCGAAACATCGGGGGGCGTCGGCGGCGTCGCGGTGGATGAAAGTGGCGAAGATCTATACGTGCGCCACGAAGACACGCTCAAGTACAAGCTGTCGGGGAACACGTATGTGGCGGAAGCCGAACCTTTTGAGCAGGAAGGCGGCTGCTGCAGTGTAATGGTCGCACCGTCGGGTGAAGTGTTCGTCGAGCAAAATGAGTTCAACACACAATTCATATTTGTGTATGATTCGACGGGCAAGCGACTGACGGTTGTGGCGGAATCGGCTAGCTTACTCCAGTACCATCCCGGCGAGATGGGCCTGAACGCCGCCACGGGCGAGCTGTATGTGGCGGAAGGGGAAGGTAAAAAGGTGTGGACGTTCGAAGCGGGCGAACGTCCCGAAACGCCTACGACCGAACCGTACAGTCAGCTCGAAGGTGGGCTCGTGACCATGAATGGCACGCTCGGGGCGGGAGCGCAGGACTACTACTTCGCATACAACATCGGCCCAAGCTGCGAAAACCGGCCGCAGGAACAGCGAGCGCCACACACGGAACAGGTGGCGGTGTCGGGCTCCTCCGCTGGGCAGAAAGTACATGCGCAGATCGACAACCTGCAGCATTTCTCAAATTACAGCTACTGTCTCGTCACTACGGACAAGTATGGGAGCGCCGAAGGTGCGACGATGACGCTGGAAACCAAACAGATCCAGCCTGAAATCACGGAAGAGCGGGCACCGGCGGCGGTGCGTAGCGCGCGGCTGAGCGGGTTCTTGAATCCCGAGGGTGAAGCGGCGACATACTCGTTCGAATGGGGTCAGACCACGTCATATGGCTCCACGACCGAACCGCTGCCGGTGATCGCGGGCGAATCGCCGGTGGAAGTCACCACCACCGCGAGCAATCTCGCGCCCGATACGGAATACCACTTCCGGCTAGTCGCGACAAACAGCGCTGGGACTAGGTACGGCCCCGACGTGTCCTTTATCACATACGCACCCAGCCCACCTGTGCTGCCCGACGGGCGGGTGTACGAATTGGTGACGCCGCCCGAAAACACGAATGCAGACGCGTACCAACCCGGCACTTGGTTCGAAAGCCCATTTGCGGTGGAGGCCGCCGAAAACGGGGAAGCGGTGGAGTATGATGCTCAGCCGACACACTACGGGAACGGCTCCAGCGGCTCGGCGGGCGGCAACCAGTACGTCGCGACGCATAATGCGCAGGGCGGTTGGACCCAGCAGAACATCACTCCTCCCGAAGCGTCACTGGGCTCGAACTATGGGGGTTTCACCCCAAACCTCACTGAGGGTTGGGTATGGACCTTTGCAAGGGCGCCAGTGGTGGCGACCGCCACACCTCCGGGCGAAAACAATGGGTTCGAATCGGGCGTTTTCACCACTATGTATTCGCACAAGTTCGACGAAAGCCTGTTTGTACCGATGTCCCCCGTCGTGCCGAGAAGGGCAAAAGAACACTTCAGGAGCAATTTTGGCTCGTATGGAGGAGCCTACGCAGGTTCATCGGCAGACGCGAGTCACGTGCTGTATCAGGTAAATGAAGACGTACTCGAAGGCGATGGTGCGGTGGAAAGCGAATTGGCTAAGAAGACGGATACTGAACTGGAAGATGAACACGTACGACTGCCGCCGATGGAAGCCGAAGCCGAAAAGCTGATCAAAGAATATTGGGAAGGCGCCAAAGCCGAAGCGAAGTACGAAGAATACGAAGCCAAGCAAGCGGAAGTGGAGGCGCTGAAGGCTGTCGATAGTCGCGAAGAGCTGTACATGTCAGTCAACGGCAGCCTGAGCCTGGTCGACATCCTGCCGACAGGCGAAATTGCAGGCAACGCCGTTTTTGGTGGCTATGGCGACGGCACGTTCAACTTCTACCACGATATCTCCGCGGACGGGACGCGAGTGTTCTGGACCGACCTGGAAGGCGGCCGGGTTTATGTACGCGAGAACGGAACTAAGACGGTGGCGGTTTCGCAAGGCTCCGCAACGTTTTGGACGGCGAGCGTGAACGGGAAGTACGCGTATTACACCGAAGGTGCGAGCTTGTGGCGCTTTGACACAGAAGACGAAGAACGCGTCGAACTCGCGGGATCTAGTGCTGTCACGGAAAATGGCGAACCGGTCGTGCTCGGAGTGCAGGGGGTGATCGGCACGAACGAGGTGGGCGAAGAAGGAGCGTACGTGTACTACGTGTCGACCAAGGCGATCGCGGGGCTCAAGAACACCCCGGGCCAGGAACCCGTCCAAGGAGAAGGTCACGACAACGTGTACCTGATAGAGCCAGACCCCGAACACGCGGGACGGTCGCGCGTGGTGTTCGTCGCGACCTTGCTCAACCAGGACAGCCCCGATTGGGCCTTGAATCTCCACTTCGCCGACTATCAAGCCCGGTCTGCCGAGCCCACCCCGGATGGACAAGCCCTCATGTTCGAATCGCATGCGAATCTAACCGGTCACCCGTATGTGGACGAAGGCAGCCCCGAGATCTATGTGTACGACACATCGGACGGGAGCCTGATATGTGCGTCCTGTCGTCCGCAGGCGACCGAAGGGTACGAGTACGGCGTCAAGCAGAACACGTACGCCGGGCGCTGGATCTCCGAAGACGGAGATCAGGTGTTCTTCAACAGCAGGGCGCCACTGGTCGCCCGGGACGTGAACGGGGAACAGGACGTGTACGAGTGGGAGCGCGACGGCAGCGGGGAATGCGCCGAAGTCAACGGCTGCGTATATCTGCTCACCGGTGGTATCAAGGACGTGGCAACCCTGATCGACACCAGCGCGAACGGCAGCAACGTGTTCTTCACGACCAACGTCAAGCTGGTTCCGCAGCAGGCCAGTGAAGACATCGCCGTCTACGACGCGCGGGTGGACGGGGTGGAAGCGGTGACGCCACCGCAGTGCACGGGCACCGGGTGCCAGGGGGTGCCGACGCCACCTCCGATCTTCGCGACGCCGGCGAGCTTCACCTACAACGGCGTTGGGGATTTTCCACCGGAAGAACCGAGCGTCAAAGCGCCTAAATCGACACCCCTCACGCGAGCGCAAAAGCTGCAGAAGGCGTTGACGGTGTGCCGCAAACGAGCAAAGGGCAAGCGCAGGACGAGGTGCGAAGCGCAGGCGCGACGGAGCAGAAAGGCCAGCCGGAGCAGAAAGGGAGGGAAGTGAGCATGCGCAAGATCGCGATTCTCTTTGCGTCGCTGCTGGTCGGGGTCTGCGCGCAGGCGGTCAACGTGCCGTCAGCCGGTGCTGTCGATGCCCCGGGGTGGGCCGTATATGGGCGCTCCGTGCCCACGAACCTGCCCCCCGGGGGGCAGGGGCAACTCAGGGTCTATGTGACGAACGTGGGCGCCGCGCCGGGCGAAAACGGGGCCGTTCTCACAGACACGCTGCCTAAGGGGGTTACCCTCAGCGGTAAACCGACCATGGAGGCGGGGCACGTGACCACGGAACCGGCGTGCTCGGAAACCGTGCGCTCGGAAGCAACCGTGCTGACGTGCACTCTGGACGCCAACAACGAACTGACGAGAACGACACAAATCCACTTCCCCGTATCGGTCGCGGAAAACGCCTCAGGGACCAGTTTGAACAGCATGTCCGTGAGTGGAGGCGGCGCCTTGAAGACCGTCGGCTCGTCGTACCCGGTGACAATCAGCGCGAGCGAACCGCCGGCCGGATTCGCAAACCTCTCCACGGTGCTGAGCAACGCCGACGGCACGCTTGATACCCAGGCGGGTTCGCACCCCTATGTAGTGCTGTCCACGTTTGCGCTGAATAATATCGGCGAAGGTGTCTTTGGCAGTGAGCATCCGGCCGGGGGCCAAGCTCGAAACATAAACGTGAATCTACCGCCCGGCATCTTTGGTAATCCCGAGGCTATACCGCAGTGCACCCGCAAGGAGTTCGACGAAGGTGTCGCCAGCGAAAAACTTGAACCGGACTGCCCACTGTCAAGTCAGGTCGGGTGGAATTACTCAACCGTCTCCGATCTCGACTTTTTCCATCGCGGGGCCCCCGTCTACAACATGGTGCCGCCGAACGACGCGGCGGCGCAGTTCGCGTTTTCGCTGCTCGGTGTGCCGGTGTTCCTGGACGTGGGAGTGCGCACGGGAACCGACAACGGCACCACGGTCGCGACGCACAACTTCCCCCAGAGGCATGTAACCTTCGACGTCGCCGAAATCTGGGGCAACCCGGCCGACCCGAGCCACAATAAATTTCGTGTCGGTATTGCGGCGAATGGGGAAGAATGCGCGGCAATCTGGGGCGAAGAACTTCAATGTCCGAGCGGTGTGGCGAACAACCCGCTGATGACACTGGGGACGTCGTGTGGGGCGCCCCCGGAATTCACCGGGGAAGAGGACGGTCTTTGGGGGAACGAATCGTATAAGAGCGAAACGGTTAAGGGGTACCTGAGCAACCAGGAAGGCTTGCCGACTGGGTTCACGGGCTGCGAAAAGCTCCAGCCGTTCCTGCCGACCGTCTCAATTGCCCCCGACACCTCATATGCGGACACGCCCGCGGGACTGTCGGTGAATGTCGAAATGCCGCAGGGGCTGAACCCAGAAGGGCTGCAGACCCCGGATCTGGACGACACGAAGGTCACGCTACCGCAGGGAGTGGTGATCAACCCTGGGCAGGCAACGGGCCTGCAGGCCTGCCAGCCTTCCCAAGAGGCGCTCGGGACGCTGCCCGACGGGGAATCCGACGAGGCGGCGCCCACCTGTCCGTCCGCGTCCAAGGTGGGAACCTTGGAAATCGCCACGCCACTGATACCGAAAGTATTAGTGGGTAACGCCTACATCCTGGACTCTGACCCGCCGAACATGCAGCTGCTGCTCACCGCGTCGGGGGGAGGCGTGAACATAAAGCTGATCGCAAACGTGCACTTGGATGAAGGCACCGGGCAGCTGGTGACCACGGTGAACGCCACGCCGGACGTTCCGTTCACGGACTTCAAAATAAACTTCAGCGGCGGCGCACAGGCGGCGCTCGCGACGCCGACGAAGTGCGGTATCTATGGCTCACAGGCGGAATTCACGCCATGGTCGACCCCGTTCATCGAAAACGTGTTCGACTCCACCAAGTTCGAAATCTCCTCCGGGCCGAACGGCACACCGTGCCAGTGGCCGATGCCGTTCGCGCCGACTATGACGGCCGGTGCGACGACCGACCAGGCCGGCGGGTACACGAGCTTCACGATGCTGCTGCAGCGCGGCGATGGTCAACAGCGCATCGAACGGCTCCAGTTTGAGACTCCAGAGGGCCTGCTCGGGATGATCGCCAAGATACCGCTCTGCCCCGAACCGGGCGCATCCAAGGGCGAATGCTCGGAAGCGTCACAGATCGGGAGCACGGTCGTGACGACCGGGCCCGGGCCGTACCCGTTCGAGATACCGGAGCCCGGCGCGCCGCCCGCGCCGATCTATCTGACGGGGCCCTACGAAGGTGCTCCGTTCGGGCTGTCGATCAAGGTGCCCATCGTGGCCGGGCCGTTCAACCTGGGCGCGGAAGTGGTTCGCTCCAAGCTCGAAGTCAACCCGGTGACCTCGAGGCTAACGATCACAACGAACGCATTCCCGGAGACGGTGAAGGGGATCCCGACGGATATCCGGGCGATCGACGTCGACATCAACCGGTCCGAATTCATGTTCAACCCGACCAACTGCGAACCGATGTCCTTCTCAGGGACCGCCTACAGCAACGAAGGCGCCAGCGCGCCGCTTGAAAGCCACTTTCAGATGGGCTCCTGCCGCGCGCTGAAGTTCCAGCCGAACTTCACCGTCACGACACAGGCAAAGACCTCCAGGGAAGACGGAGCGAGCCTGACGGCGAAGCTCGTCTACCCAGTCGGGAACCTCGGGGCCAACCAGGCCAGCTCGCAGTCGAACATCAACACGATAAAAGTCGAACTGCCCAAGCAGCTGCCCTCCAGGCTCACCACCCTGCAGAAGGCGTGCACGCGGGGGACGTTCGACGCGAACCCTGCGAACTGCCCACCTGCCTCGCGTGTGGGGACTGCCAAGGCGCTCACGCCGGTAGTGCCGGTGCCACTGGAAGGGCCAGCCTACTTCGTCTCAAACGGCAACGCGAAGTTCCCCGAACTGATCATCGTGCTCCAAGGCTACGGCGTGAGGATCGACCTCAACGGCGAAACGTTCATCAGCGAGAAGGGAATCACGAGCTCCACCTTTACCAAGGTCCCCGACGTGCCGATCGGACTCTTTGAATTCACGCTGCCCGAGGGCCCAGACTCGGCGCTCGCCGCCAACGGCAACCTCTGCAACGCCAAACTGACGATGCCAACCCACTTCGTAGCTCAGAACGGGGCCGTGCTCAACCAGAACACAAAGGTCAGCGTCGTGGGCTGCAAAAAGGCGATCCGGGTTGTCAAGCACAAGGCCAAGAAGCACAAAAAGAAGCACCACAAGGCCAAGAAGAACAGGAAGGACAAAGGCAAGAAGGGCTAGCCGCTCGCCGGCTCGGCCGCCAATTCCCCATTCTCCCTAGACCACCCCCGATGGGCACTCCGTCTCCAAGCGATCTCCTCCAAGCATCCCACGAGCGGGAGCTCGAACCTGCCCTCATCCTCGATCGCGACCGCGTCCCCGACCTCTTCACCCAGGTCGTCTCAGAGCTCCGCCCCAGCGCGCACTCGCTGCGGCTGATCCCTGCCTCCTTCGGCCTCGCTCGCTCGGACTTCGAGGAGCAATTCGGTGGCCTCGAAGCGTGCTTCCTGGAGGCGATCGATCGTGCGCTGCAGCGCTACGGCCCGCTGATCGAGAGCTTGCTCGAACTGCTCGACGCCGACAGGCCGCTCGCGGCGGTGCTCGCTCATGACCTTGTCGAGCGTTGCGGGCATGTCCCTCGGCATCGCTCGCGGGCGAGGCGTTGGTAGGCGAGGCCCTGGTCGGTGCGATCTTCGAGGCGATCCGCTCCCGCCTGCTCCCAGCCAGAACGCCAAGGCCCATCGAGCTGCACGGCACGCTCATGAGCACCGTGGTCGCGCCCTATTCAGGGGTTGAAGCAGCCCTAGCTTGAAGCGCTGACATCCCCAACGTCGCAATTGCTGCGCCCGCGCGGTATGGCGTCTCGATGCTTTTTTGGCGGCCCCCTTGACTTTTGTTCAGGGCCTATGTACCTTCCCCCCAGGTCGGCGCTGAATCCGATTCAAGAGCAGGGTTGTGCTCTTGCAGCGAAGGCATTGGACCGACCGCAGAGGAAAGCACCACGAATGTTGCAGACGAGGATGGAGGGGTCATAGATATGGGCATCAATGCCAGGCGTGGCTTTGAGGGTGGCTTTGGTAGCTTTCGCATGCAATTAGTAAGATGCGTCAGCATCGCTGACGCATCTCTCTCTCTCTCTCTCTCTCTGGCCTAGCAGCAGGCTAGAGAAGTCTAAATACGGGCGTTTTGCCTGCTGGCAGCGCACTTTTTGGAGCGCTGCCCCGGACGACGTAGCGCGTCCTGAGGGAGCTTTTTGGCGGGGGTCTGTTCGAGCGTCGCTGCCCCATACCTCTCCGGTGGTGGCGTTCGAAGAGGCTCCGGCCCCGGACCCCTCTCCGGGCCGGTCTCGCCAACGTGCCGCGGCCCTACTCCTGGGCCGCGGCACCCCCTTTCTGCGCATCCAGCGTCTGTCAAACACGCGAGGGGCCATCCCCTCCATCCTCGAGGAGGAGACATGTCGATGATTACTCGCAGGCTGGTCCTCGCGGTCTGGGTGGCCGTATGCGTGTTGGGTGCCGGTGTGGCTAGCGCCGACGCTGCGACGAGCCACAAGGCTTTCGAGAAGTCGATGGCCGTCCCGCTGGTGGAAGCGCCCTCGGAAGTCGTGACCGAACCCGCGACCAGGGTTACACCGACCAGCGCCAAGCTCAACGGCCGGGTGATGCTCGCTCATGGCGGGACGGTCCACTACTTCTTCGAATATGGCACCAGTCCCAGCTATGGCACGAGCACCGCCGAAGCCGAAGTGACCGTATCGGCGCTGACCGGCGAAGCATCGGTCGGCGCCAAGCTGATCGACCTGGAACCGGGAGCGAGCTATCACTACAGACTTGTCGCTGAATCGCTGGACGGCGAAGAAGAATCCTTCACGACCGGCATCGTCGCGCCCAGCGAAGCGCTGACCGAAGCGGCAAGCAACGTCGGCCCGACGAACGCCACCTTCAACGGCAAGATCAATCCCGGCGGCGGCGCGACCTACTACTTCGAATACGGGTCGGCTCCCTGCGATGTGGGCGCTGAAACCTGTGGAGCAAAGGTCGCTGAAGGAGGGATCGGCGGCGCCACGCAGCAGGTCATCGCAAGCGAAGTCTCCTCTCTGGCGGCCGGCAAGACCTACTACTACTGGATCGTCGCGGTCAACGAACTTGGCACTGTCCACGGCCAGCAGCAGACCTTCACGACGCCCAAAGCGCTTCCAACGGTCGCGGGCGAAGCCGTGACCAACGTTGGCCCTCATGGCGGGACGCTGAACGTTCAGATCAACACCCAGGGTCTCACGACCACCTACTACGCCGAATATGGGACGACCAGTTCATATGGGTCCAAGACGGCCGAATCTGGCATCGGCGGCGCCGGCGGGACGGTGACGGTCCCTCTGACGGGCCTGACGCCAGACACCTCCTACCACGTCAGGATCGTCGCGACCAGCGAAGACGGCACCGTGCAGGGTGGCGATGTCAGCTTCACCACATTTGCACCGGTCTTCCTGGGCCTACCAGACAGCCGGGTCTACGAACTGGTCAGCAGGGCGGAAAACCAGGAGCGGGACATCGAGGTTCCATACGTGCAAAATGGATATAACGGCATCGGGTACGACGGCATCCGCACGCGGGAGCTCTTCGAGCCTGCCGAAAACGGTGACGCCGTCGCGTATGTGGGGGAACCAAGCTCTCCAGGAGGGACCGGCACCGGTGGGTTGGGCGCCGGTAATGAGTATCTCTCCACACGTGGGCCCGAAGGCGGTTGGACCCAGATCAATCTCCAGCCGCCCGGCTACCTCGACGCCACCTACCAGGCCTTCACCAGCGAGCTCTCGATCGGGATCATCGCCTCCAGCAACCTCAACGTCGGATCGGTCGTACCCGTCAGGGCTCCGCTGCCTCCACTGGCCTCAGATGCTCCATCGGGCGTCCCGGTGATCTACGCACGTCCCACCAGCGGGGAAGCCTATACCCCGCTCTACACGATCTCTCCACCGAACAGGGGGAGTGCATTCCAGGCCTACGAAGTCGCCAAAGACAGCTTCTCAGGAGAAGAACCGGCCTATGCCGGCTCCTCGGCGGATGGCAGCAGGATGTTCTTCGAGGGCAACGACGCCCTCACGCCAAACGCAGAAGCCGGCGATGGCACTGCCAACAATCTCTACGAATCTTTCGAAGGTCAGCTGAATCTGGTCAACGTGCTGCCCGGGCCCGAAGGCATCTCGAAAGTCAACGCGACATTCGGCTCATCCTCGGGTGAAGCAAGACCTGATTTCAGCAACGTCATCTCCGAAAATGGCAAGCTCGTCTTCTGGACAGACATGAACACTGGCGACATATACGCACGTGAGAGCGGGACGAGCACCGTGCCAGTCTCGGCTGGCCCGGCGAGGTACTGGACGGCGACTCCCAACGGCCGCTACGTCTACTACACCGAAGGCGAAAAGCTGTGGCGCTTTGACACCGAAAGCGAAGCACGCATCGAACTTGCCGGTGCCGAAGTGCAGGGCGTGATCGGTGTGAGCAACGACGGTGAATACGTCTACTTCGTCGCGAATGGGGACCTGGCGACGGGTGCCACCATGAGCGAACCCAATCTCTATCTGCTGCATGGCGGTACGACGAGCTTCATCGCGACTCTCGCTGGAGAAGATGCCCACAATATGCAACCGTACCCCGGTGGCGTGGGCGATCTGGCAGGCGCCCTCGGGCAGAAGACGGCCGAGGTGACGCCGAACGGACAGGCGCTCGTGTTCATGTCCAGCCGGAGCCTCACTGGCTATAACAACGCCGGAGCATCCGAGGTCTACGTCTACGAGTACGAAGGCAAAGAGCTCCTCTGCCTCTCGTGCGTGCGCACCGGAGTGCGGCCCGAACCAGACGAAGAGTCAGAACATGGTACGGACGGGCTGCTGCAGGTCAGCTGGAGCAATACCTATATCCCACATTGGATATCCGACGAAGGCAGCCGGGTCTTCTTCAACAGCCCGGTGGCGCTTGTACCACAGGACACGAATAAAACGCAGGATGTCTATGAGTGGGAGCGCGACGGGACGGGAAGTTGCCAGGAAAGCTCTGGCTGCATCTACCTGATCTCGGACGGCATCAATGAAAGCGCCTCGTGGCTGATCGGCTCCAGCTCGAGCGGCAGCAGCGTGTTCTTCGTCTCCCGCTCACAGCTGGTGCCCGAAGATGGCAGCGAAGTTGATGTCGTCTACGACGCGCGCGTGAGCGGGATCCCGCCGTTGACGCCTCCGAAGTGTGTGGGCACTGGCTGTCAGGGCATACCGTCGGCACCGCCGGTGTTCGCGACTCCCTCGAGCGTGACGTTCAACGGGGTCGGCAACTTCCCGCCGCCATCCGCGCCTACCGAAAACACCAAGACCACTACGCCCCAGACCAAGGCACAGAAGCTCGCCAAGGCGCTGAAGGTCTGCCGGCGCAAGCCCCAGAAGAAGAAGCGGGCCGTGTGCGAACTGCAGGCTAAAAGACGGTACGGGACCAAGGCAAATGCGCGCAAAACGTCGAAGGGGAGGAAGTAACATGTACAAGCGATACGCGTCACTGTTGCTTGTTGCCATAGGCCTGCTCGCCGTATTCAGCGCGCCGGCATCGGCTTCGCCCGCCGCCGGCTGGCAGGTGCTCCCGCGGGTCAGCCCCAGCAATCTTCCTCCGGGTGGCACCGGGATAATCTGGATGTATCTCTACGACGTCGGCGCGGCGCCGGGAACCGCGACAGTGGTGGATACGCTGCCCCCCGGCGTAACCGCCACCCCCGGCGGCTCATGCACTGGGACGACAGAAGTGACATGCACTGTCGGGGCGGAAGGCCTGGTTCCGGCAAATCTTGGAATCCCGGTGAACATCGAAAAGGGACTGTCGGGTGAAGCGACCAACCACGTGACCGTGTACGGTGGCCTGAAGACGCTGCACGTCTCCTTTCCGCTTAAATTCAGTTCAGCACTGCCTGGGTTCGGCCCCTTCAGCGTCGGCGCCTGGGCCTCAAACGAAGACGGGACGATCGATACTCAGGCCGGCTCGGCCCCGTATCAGTTCACGCTCGGGTTCACGATGAATAGCGCTCCCGAAACGCCACAAGAAGGAGGCGGCAGAGAACTTCCAACCGGCGGTGAATTGCGCGACATGGACGTGAAGCTTCCCCCAGGCCTGGTCGGCAATGCGCAGGTGGTGCCGCGGTGCCAGCGAAAGCGCTTTGACTCTGGAGAATTTGGCAGCAACCTTGCACAGGAATGCCCTCCCGATACTGCTATCGGCCAGGATAGCGCCGGGCTCGGGATCTTTGACGGGAATGCCCTCACGGTGCCGGTGTACAACATCACGCCGCCGGCCGGTGTCGCGGCCGAGTTCGCCTTCAACATCGAGGTGATCACCGTCTTCTTGGATGCCAAGGTGCGCAGTGGCGGGAACTACGGGATCACGGTGCACGCGGACAACCTGCCCCAGCGAGGGATCGTCTTCAATACGACCAGCTTCTTCGGCAGGGTCAACGGCAAGCCATTCCTGACGTTGCCGACAGAATGCGGGGCGCCGCAGGTGTTCACCGCCGAAGCCATCGGCAGCTACCAGAATGAAAAAGACAGCGGGTCCACGACCGCGATCACGCGTGATAGCGAAGGCAACCCGAGCGGGTACACCGGCTGTGAACGCCTCGTTCACTTTATTCCGAGCGCGTCTGTGGCTCCGGATACCAGCACGGCCGAAACTCCGGCCGGCCTGACGGCCGATGTGCAGGTGCCGCAGGGTGTAAACCCAGAAGAACTGCCCACGTCGGGTCTGAAGAACACGACGGTGACGCTGCCCGAAGGTGTCGCGATCAATCCGGGCCAGGCGACCGGTCTCGTCGCCTGCCAGCCATCAGAGGAGAACATCGGCAGCGAAAGCGAAGCATTTGACGGTCCGCAGTCGTGTCCCAAAGCGTCACAGATCGGGACCGATGAAATCAGGACGCCGCTTGTGGCCGAACCGCTCATCGGCGACGTGTACGTTCTGCAGTCCAATCCGCCTGAATTGAAGATTCTGGTGGCGGCTGCGGGCGATGGCGTGTATCTGAAGATCGTCGGCACCGTGCATCTAAACGAAGCGACCGGTCAGCTGACGACCACGTTTGAAGAAACCCCTGATATCCCGTTCACGGACTTCAAGATCTCCTTCGGCGGTGGGGGCCAGGCCGCGCTCGTGACGCCCAGTCGCTGTGGCCTGTACACAACGACATCGGACTTCACGCCCTGGGCCACGCCGTTTGTTGAAAACGCGTTTTCAACGAGCAACTTCGTGACCAACATCGGTGCCGACGGAACCCCCTGCGTTTGGCCGCTCCCATTCACTCCCTCGATGACGGCCGGTGCGACCACCGACCAGGCAGGTGGGTACACCAGCTTCACGATGCTCCTCACGCGCGGAGACGGGCAGCAGCGGATCTCAGATCTGCAGTTCAAGACGCCGGAGGGATTGCTGGGGATGCTCAGTCAGGTCCCACTGTGCGAAGAACCGCAGGCCGCGACGGGAGCCTGCTCGGCGGCCTCGCAGATTGGCCATACGGTGGTCGAGGCCGGCCCCGGCCCGTATCCGTTCGTGGTGCCCCAGCCCAGTGCCCCACCCGCGCCGATCTATCTCACCGGCCCATATCACGGCGCGCCGTTTGGCCTGGATATCGCGGTCCCGGTGGTCGCCGGTCCGTTCAATCTAGGGACGATTGTGGTGCGGGCAACGATCGCAGTGGATCCGCACACGTCACAGTTGACGATCACGACGAGTCCGCTGCCGATTCTGCTCGACGGGATTCCCGCTGATGTACGCGCGATCAATGCTGTGATCGACCGTCCTGAATTCATGTTCAACCCCACGAGCTGTGCGCCGATGTCCTTCTCGGGCACGGCCTTCAGCACCGAAGGCGCCAGTGCGCCGCTCTCGAGCCACTTCCAGATGGGCTCCTGCCGGGCGCTGACGTTCAAACCAAACCTCGTCGTGAGCACGTCGGCCAAGACCTCCAGGACCCAGGGCGCGAGCCTCACGGCGAAAATCGTCTATCCGACCGGCAATCTGGGCGCCAACCAGGCCTCCTCGCAGTCAAATGTCAAAAGCGTCAAGGTGGAACTGCCCAAGCAGCTGCCCTCGCGTCTGACGACGTTGCAGAAGGCATGCCCTGGGGCGACGTTCGAAGCGAACCCTGCGGCCTGCCCCGTTCCCTCGCGAGTGGGCTTTGTGACGGCGCTGACACCGGTGCTTCCGGTCCCGCTGACCGGCCCGGCCTACTTCGTCTCTCACGGCGATGAATCGTTCCCGAGCCTGATCGTGGTGTTGCAGGGTGAGGGCGTGACCGTCGACCTCGTCGGCACGACGTTCATCAACAAAGCCGGGATCACTAGCTCGACGTTCAAGAGCGTGCCCGATGTCCCGATCGGCTCCTTCGAACTGGTCCTGCCCGAGGGGCCCTACTCAGCTCTCGCCGCCAACGGCAATCTCTGCAAGGCGAATCTGACCATGCCCACCGAATTCATCGCTCAGAACGAAGCCGTGCTTCACCAGAGCACCAAGATCTCCGTGACTGGGTGCAGCAACGTCAAGAGCGCATCGGTCAAGAGCAAGAAGCACGCGAGCACCAAAAAAGCCAAGAAGCACGTGCGCCACGTGCGCAAAGGGAAGAAGAAGCATCGGGCCAAGAAAGGTTCGAAGCGGTCCTGATGCGGTGCTGTACAGGAGATGGAGGTAGGTCCTCCGTGGTCGCCTTGCAGGAGGGGGCCACAAACCACCCCGAGCTGTTGCGGGCAAGAGCCGTGGTGGTGAGCGTCGTGGGGAAAGTCGTGCCTTTGAGTGCGGCAGGTATGACCCAATGAAGGCGAACGTAAGTGAACCGCAGATGACGTGTCGAAATGGCGGAGGCCTGCTGATTGGCCAGGTGGTGTCCTCGCTGCAGCGCTACGGCCCGCTGACCGAGCACTCCTACACCAGCGCCGACGGGCCGCTCGAGGCGATCAGCGCCGCCCTGGAGAGCCTGCTCGAACCGCTCGCCTCCGACAGGCCGCTCGCGAGACTCCTCTTCGTGCAAGCCGACAGCGCCGGGCCTCAAGTCCAAGCCCGTCACACGCGGCTGTACCACAAGCTCGCGGCGGTGCTCGCCCGCGACCTCCGCGAGCCTGGCGGAGGTGTCGCCTCCTCGTTGCTCGCGGCGAAAGCGATGGTGGGCGCGATCTTCGAGGCGATCCGCTCCCGCCTGCTCCCAGCCAGTGCGCCAAGGCTCATCGAGCTGCATGGCCCGCTGATGAGCACCGTGGTCGCGTGCTATTTGGGGGTGGAGCAGAACTAGCTTGAAGCGCTGACACCCCCCCAACTCGCAATTGCTGCGCTGCGCGGCACGGTGTCTCGATGCCTTTTGGCGACCCCTTGACTTTTGTTCAGGGTCTGTGTAACTTGCCGTCCGTCGCCACTGAATTCGATTCAAGAGCAGGGTTGTGCTCTTGATGCGGATGTGTGGGCTGACTGGAGAGTAAGCACACGAACGCAGCAGTCGAGGATGGAGGGGTCATGGATCGGGATATCGGCGAAGGTCTGGGTCTTGAGGGTGGCTTTGACGGCTTTGGGATGCAATTGGCAAGCCTGCGGGGGCCTGTCCGAACGTCGCTGCCCCATACCTCTCCGGCGGTGGCGTTCGAAGAGGCTCTGGCTCCGGATCCCTCTCCGGGCCGGTCTCGCCAACGTGCCGCGGCCCTAATCCTGGGCCGCGGCACCTCTCTTGAGGGGCCTGAGCGGACCCCGAGGATGCGGGTTCGAAGTGTGCGCGCGCTGCTGGCGGGAGCCATCGCGTCGCTTGGCCTGTGCCTCGCATCGGCAGTGCCCGCGTTGGCGAGCTCGGGCTTCGCCGAGATCTCCTCCTTCGCTTCGCCCTCCGGGTTCGAACCGGTCGGTGTGGGGGTGAACAACACGGTCGGTTTGTTCAAGGGCGACGTGTACGTGTCCGATCGAGCAGGTAGCGCCATCGATCGCTTCAGCGCCGCCGGCACGTGGGAAGGCGTCTCGGCGAGCCTGCCCGGCGCCGGCCCCTTCCAGGTCGCCGTCGATGAGAACACAGGCCTCTACGAAGGCGATGTGTATGTAGCCGGCACCGGCAACGGGGTCGTTTACCGCCTGAGCCCGGATCTCGTGATCGAACAGGAAATCAAGGGGCTTGAAGGGCCACAGGGCGTCGCAGTCAATCAGGCTGGCGATGTGCTCGTGGCACAGGGGAACGGCAACGTGCTTGAGTTCAACGCGGCGGGCGAACCAGTCGACGCCGCAGGTGTGGTCGACGCTGCGAACACCGTCGTCTCCGGCCTCAACTCGCCCCAGGGTATCGCGGTCGCCGCGAGCGGTGAGCTCTACATCGCCACGGTCGAAGGCACGTTCGCCTACGAGCCGGCGGGATCAACCTACAAACAGGCGGCGGTCATCGATCCTGCCTTCGCCGACGGCGTCACTGTCGCAGCCGGCTCTGGCGACATCTTCACCGACAGCGGCCAAGAAATCAGCGAGCTCAGCCCGACCGGGACGCTGCTGGCATATCGGTCTGCGGGCGTGTTCGCAAATGGCGTCGGGTTGGCCTTCGACGAAGAAAGCGGTCACCTCTACGTCGCCAGTATCAATGGACCTGTCTATGTGTTCGAAGAAGGCCCGCTGCCGGCAATGCCCACCACCGAAGCCGCCAAGGTCAAGGCGCACACGACATTCGAACTGACCGGGACTCTCGGGGCCGCAACAAAGGGCTATTACTTTGCCTACAACCAAGGAGCCAGCTGTCAAGGTGGCACGGCCACCTCGGAAGTCCAGACAAGCGGCACCAGTGCCAGCGCGGAACTCAGCGGGCTCGAACCATTGGCGCAATACACGTTCTGTCTCGTCGCGACAAACCCGTATGGCAACAACTCGGGTGGGGCGCTGAGCTTCACGACCGCAAGCGCGCCTCCCTCCGTTACCAACGAGACCTTTTCTGAAACGGGTGACCACAGCGTGGTGCTCTCCGCTGCGCTCGATACCGAGAATATGAATACCACCTATTACTTCGAATACGGCGCCGCTGGTGCACACGGGATGCGGACGGCGCCGGCGAGCGCCGGTGCGGCCAACTACCCGATCGAAGTCTCGACACGGGTCACCGAAGTGCTCGAACCCAACACCAAATACAGCTTCCGACTCGTCGCGATCAACGAAGCGGGAGAAGAATCAAGCGCTCCCGAAGTGAGCTTCACGACACTCAGCCCGGGCCTCGTGGGCCTCCCGGACGGGCGCGTCTACGAAATGGTCACACCGGTGCAGAACGCCAACGCCGAAGTCTATATCCCGGACTCGACGTCATATGAACCGCTGGATGGCCTCGACACTACGTATCCTTTCGAGGTCGCCGGCGACGGCAATGCGGTCACCTATGTAAGCAACCCCACCGAAGAAGGCGGCAAGGGCAAAGTCGGCTCTGGACTGGGCGATCAGCAGCTGGCGAAGCGCGCGGCAGGCGGGGGCTGGACTCAGAGAACGATCGCGCCCGACGGCTTTAACGCATCACGGTACTGGGGATTCACCGACGAACTCTCGATTGGCGTGCTCTACGCTGAGGCGCGATCTGCCGACGAACCGCTGGGCCCGGAGTGGCCAGGCGAAGAATACCCGGCGCTTTACCAGTACCTCGCCGAATCACGCGCCTATAGGCCTCTTTTCACAGTCAAGCCCCCGACGCGCTCGATCTTCGAATTCAGCAACCAATACGACGGCGGCACAGCGAATGGCTCGCAGCTGCTGTTCAGCGCAAACGACGCCTTGGCGCCCGGGGCGGTCGGCGAAGGCGCCGTCAATCTGTATGACTCGGTGGACGGGGCGCTGACGCTCGTGAACATCCTGCCCAACGGCTCCCCGGTCGGTGGAGCCACATTCGGTGGGGTGCCCGTCAGTTCACAGAACGGGCCCGCGCTCGAGAACGTCATCTCCTCGGGCGGTTCCATGATCTACTGGACGGACGAAACCGACAACAAGCTCTACGTCCGCGAGAATCCCCTGAGCCCGGGAGCGACGACCGTCGAGGTCGACGAATCGCAGGGGCCCGGCTCAAGCGGCGGCGGGCGCTTCCTCGCGGCTACGCCGGACGGCGAGGTCGCCTTCTTCAGCGACGAAAGCAGGCTGACGAGCGATTCCACGGCCACGGCCGGTGCTCCCGACCTCTATGAATGGCACGCAGGTGCACTCGGTCAAGCCGGAACTTTGACTGACCTGACCGTGGATCCGCACGGCGGAGAATCCGCTTCGGTGCAGGGCATCCTCGGCGTCAGCGAAGATGGCAGCCATGTCTACTTCGTCGCGACAGGGGTGCTTGCGTCGAACGCGAACGAAGCGGGCAAGTCTGCGACGCCCGGCGCGGACAATCTGTACCTGAAGGTCAGCGGTACGACAACCTTCATAGGCACGCTCTCTCCAGAGGACGGCGAAGCTGCAAACCCGTTCACTGGGTACAGGCCGGGGAGCAACGGCGACTGGCAGGCGGCTCTGGGACACCGCACCGCGGACGTCACCCCTGATGGTCGTGCGATCGTGTTCATGTCAGACCAGCCTCTCGCCGCTGATCCGACCGGAGGCGATCAGGAGGTCTACGTCTATGAAGCCGAAAGTGGCCGGCTGACGTGCGTTTCGTGCTCTCGCAGCGGGGAAATGCCGAGGTTGACGACCGAAGGCGCCGCGGGCTTCATCCCGATCAGCTACGCGACGACATATCTACAGCAGACGATCTCTGACGCCGACGGGCGGCTCCGGGTCTTCTTTGATACTGCCCAACCGCTCGTTCCGCAGGACACCAATGGTGTGCAGGACGTATATGAGTGGGAGCGCGACGGTTCCGGCAGCTGCACCGAAGCCGCGGGCTGCCAGTATCTGCTCACTCGTGGGGCTGGCGTCAGTGACTCCTGGCTGATCGGAACCGACGCCGGTGGAGAAAACGTCTTTGTGATCAGCAGAGATCATCTGGCACCCCAGGATGAAGACGAAACCTTCAACGTGTTCGACGCGCGCGTAGGCGGGGTCGAACCGGTGACGACTGCCTGTAACGGTACTGGCTGCCAGGGTCCACCCGAGCCGCCCCCCTACTTCGCCACGCCGCCCAGCGTGACTTTTGGGGGGGTTGGCAACTTCGCAACGGGCGAAGCGACCACTGCTCCACCCAATACGAAGACGAAGACGACAACGCCCGCCAAGAAGAAACTCGAGCAAGCGTTACGCGCATGCGAGCGCAAGCCAAAGCGCACACGAGCGACGTGCGAGCGCCGCGCGCGCAAGCGCTATGCCTCTGCCACGCGCACCGCCAAACACGCTGCCAGGGGGAGGAAGTAACATGTTCAAGAGATCCTCAATTCTGCTGTTGGCACTGTGCTCTGTGCCGTGGCTCTCGCCAGCCACCGCAGCGGCCGAATCACCAGGTCCTGGCTGGCGCATTGACGGTATGACAGTTCCCGGCGATCTGCACCCAGGGGAGACCGACGGCAAGATCAACCTCCTCATATACAACATCGGGGGCGCGCCTTCGCGAGGAGGCCCGACGCTGACGCTGACATTGCCGAAGGGGCTCACTGCCGAGCCCGGCGGGCCTTGCACCGGTGAAAGCAATCTGGTTTGCCAGCTGGAATCAATTTCGCCGAGCCCGGACCCACTGACCGTCCAGGTGCCAGTCGCGGTCGCGGGCGACGCGGCTGGCAACGCCACGGCCACGGCCACTATCTCCGGCGCCGGCGCCCCCGAACCTGCGGTGGCCAACATTCCGGTCAGCTACAGCCCTGAACCACCAACCAACGGCTACAACGTCTACGACGCTTGGTTCTCCAACGAAAACGGCACGATCGACACGCAAGCCGGCTCGCACCCGTACGAGTTCTCTCTGGTGTACGGGAGCAAGTACGCAAGCGCGCAAGAAGAAAGCTCTGGCACACCTGCAGGAGGCGAACCGCGAGATGTGGAATTCATACTGCCTCCAGGCTTCGTCGGCAACACGCTGGCGGTACCGCAATGCAAGCGCTACGAATTCGAGAACGAACAATGCCCACCGTCCAGCTGGGTCGGCGAGGACTTCGCGGCCATCGGCGGCAATCGCCCGGACTTCGGGTTCAACGTCTACAATCTCGTCCCACCCCCCGGTGTGGCGGCACAGTTCGCGTTCACGTTCAACGGGATCGATACCTTCCTCGACGCGCGTATCCGATCCGGCGGCGACTACGGCATCACCACGGAGCTCGACAATACGCCCCAGTTCCAGCTGGGGGTCAACACACTCACCCTCTGGGGCGTGCCCGCCCAGCACAACAACAGCGGGTATCCGCCCGCCGCGTTCATGACCATGCCGACCTCCTGCCAGGGGCCCCAGGAATGGCGTCTGAACGAGCGCAATACCTGGCAAAGCGCAGCAACGAAAGCGGAAATCAGCTTCCTGACGCACTTCAGCGACGGAACGCTCACCGGGAACACGGGGTGTGAACGCCTGACGCACTTCGAACCCACGATGAGCATCCAGCCGGAAACACGCTACGCCGACACCCCCACGGGCCTCTCGGTCTCGCTGCATGTGCCCCTCGGGCTCAACCCGGAAGGGCTCGCGACCTCCGGAATGCGCGACTCGCAGGTGACACTGCCCGAAGGGGTAGTGATCAATCCAGGGCAGGCAACCGGGCTGGTCGCGTGTGGATCCGCCGAAGAGAATATCGGCGGCGAAGGCGAGGAATTCGACGGACCCTCATCGTGCCCAGCCGCCTCGAAGATCGGGACCGACGAAATCGTGATGCCGATCCTGCCTGATCGCCTGAGAGGCAACGTCTACATCCTCGGCGCCGAGCCGCCCCATATGCAGCTGCTAATGACAGCCTCGGCAGACGGGGTCAACGTGAAGCTGGTCGGGAACATCGAACTGAACCCGGTCACCGGGCAGCTGACGACCGTCTTCACCAATACGCCAGATGCCCCGGTCAGCGATCTGACCCTCAACTTCAGTGGGGGCGCCCAAGCGGCACTTGCCACCCCGACTCAATGCGGGGTGTACGCCTCAACATCCGAACTGACTCCTTGGGCGGCGCCGTTTATAGCCGACTCTCTCTCCACCAGCGCCTTCACGATCACGAGCGGCCCAGGAGGAACGCCCTGTGAGAGCCCGCTGCCGTTCGCTCCGACGATGACGGCCGGCGCGACCACCGACCAGGCAGGTGGATACACCTCATTCTCGATGCTGCTGCAGCGCCCCGACGGCCAACAGCGTGTCTCGCGGCTGCAGTTCAAGACGCCGGAGGGACTGCTCGGGATGATCGGCAGGGTACCCCTCTGCTCCGAAGCGCAAGCGAACGCAGGTGACTGCTCCGCCGCCTCACAGATAGGACACACGGTGGTCGGCGCCGGACCCGGTCCCTACCCATTCTTCATCCCGGAGACCAACGCTCCGCCCGCTCCGATCTATCTGACCGGGCCATACGAGGGCGCTCCTTATGGCCTGGCCATCGTGATTCCGCTAGTGGCCGGACCCTTCAACCTCGGGACCGAAGTGGTCAGGGCCAAGATCGAAGTCGATCCGATCACCACGGCGCTGACGATAACGACCGATCCGCTCCCGGTGGTCGTGAAAGGCATACCCGCCGACATGCGTACGATCAACGCGCTCATTGATCGCCCCGAATTCATGTTCAATCCGACGAGCTGTGCGCCGATGTCCTTCTCGGGCACCGCCTACAGCGTGGAAGGCGCCACGGCGCCACTTGAAAGCCACTTCCAGATGGGCTCCTGCCGAAGCCTCGTGTTCAACCCCAACTTCACCGTCTCCACGCAGGCGAAGACCTCCAGAACGGAAGGCGCGAGCCTGACCGCAAAGCTCGTCTACCCCACAGGCAACCTCGGCGCAAATCAGGCCACCTCCCAGGCGGCAATCCGCCGCATCAAGGTTGAACTGCCAAAGCAGCTCCCATCACGCCTCACCACGCTCCAAAAGGCCTGTACCGGGGCGATCTTCAATGCCAACCCGGCGGCCTGCCCAGCGGCGTCGAGGATCGGGGACGCCACGGCCGTCACGCCGATCCTGCCCGAACCGCTGCGCGGTCCGGCCTACTTCGTCTCAAACGGTGGCGCCAAGTTCCCAGAACTGATCATCGTCTTGCAAAGCTACGGCCTGACCGTCGATGTACACGGCGAAACATTTATCTCCACTAAGGGGATCACGAGCACAACCTTCCCCACAGTCCCCGACGTGCCCTACAAATCATTCGAACTCACGCTGCCAGAGGGACCATCCTCGGTCCTCTCAGCGAACGTCAACCTCTGCGCCAACGCTTCCAAGCTAACCATGCCCACTGAACTCATTGGCCAAAACGGCGCCACCATCGACAAGAACACTAAGATCTCCGTCACCGGCTGCTCGGCTGCCAAGAGCAAGAAGCACACGCAAACCAAAAAAGCCAAGAAGCACAAGAAGCACCACAAGGCGAAGAAGGGCAAGAAGAAGGGCTGAGGCGTAGTGCACCCCTCTATTTGGTGGTGCCGGCCTGAGCCTCCCCGATCAGCTCCCCCAGCGAGCGTATCTGCCGCCCCTCGCCGCCCATGTTCTCCGCCGCAAGCCACGCCTGAAACCCCTGCCTGATCGCCGGCCACTCATCGTCGGTGATCGCATACCAAGCAGTGTCCCGGTTGCGGCCCTTGACCACCTGGTGCTTGCGGAAGATGCCCTCGAAGGTGAAGCCGAAGCGCTCGGCGGCACGCCTGGAGGCGGCGTTCAGGGCGTTGCACTTCCACTCCAGCCTGCGGTAGTGAAGGTCATCGAATGCATGGCTTGCCAGGAGGTAGATCGCCTCGGTCGCGGCGCTGGTCCTCTGCAGCGCCGTGCCGAACCAGATATGGCCGATCTCGATAACACCCAGCTCTGGAGTGATCCGCAGGTAGGCGGCCAGCCCCAACGGGAGCTCGTCGGGCGGGCGTGCCAGAGTGAAATAGAACAGGGTCCTCGGCGGTTTGGGCCCAAATGAGCGTCTGGCGCAGGTGGTCTGGGTCCCTGTAGGGGCCGTCGGGCAGATAGGTCCAGATCGAAGGATCGCCGTCTGGCGGATGCGAGACCGCAAACAGCGGCTCAGCGTCGGCAGCGGCGACGGGCCGGACCAGCACGTGCGAACCGCGCAGCGACACGTGTGCCGGTGGCTGGACCGGCTTCCAGTCCAGCTCCTCGCCAAGCGGAAGATCGGCCCTCATCATCAGCTCGACGCTGGAAGATTGGTTCGCGTCATCAACTCGATGCGAGCTCGAACAGCGTCGGCGTGCCGCCCTCTTGAAACCCCTCGATCGCGAGCAGCTTGCGCTTTGTGGCCACGCCGCCGTTGGCCGAGAAGCCGCCGATCTTGCCGCCCGCGGCGAGGATGCGATGGCAGGGGACGACGATCGGGAACGGATTGCGCCCCAGCGCTCCTCCCACCGCCTGTGCCGCGCCCTGCTTGCCGATGCGCTTGGCCACCTCGCCATAGCTGAGCGTGCTTCCCGGCGGGATAGTGCGGGCGACCTCGTAGACGCTGCGGTGAAACGGCGGCACCCTGTCCATGTCGAGGGCCACGAAGCTAAGGTCGCGACGCTCACCGTCAAGCAGCTCAACGATGGCCTCGATCGCCTGCTCGACGTCGGGCGGTGGCGGAGCTTCGCGGGCGGTGGGAAAGCGTTGGAGCATTCTGGCTCTCGTCCTTGACCCGGCTCCCTCAGGAAGCTGCACGCCAGAGAGGCCTCGCTCTCCCCAGACGATGGCGCAGTAGCCGATCGCCGTCTGGAAGAGCGTGGTGCCATGCTCGGTCATCGCCAGGGCGACCGTAACAGGCCTCAGGTCACATCTGGTGACTTTGGGGGCACGGGAACAGCCACTACCCCCAGCCCGTCGATGCCGCTGAAGTCGGCGGGGTTGCAGGTGTAGACGGGCAGGTCGTTGGCGAGCGCCGTGGCAGCGATCATGGCGTCGTAGGCGCGCGCGGTGGTCTTGCGCCCGGAGCGCCGCAGCGAGGCGGCGACGCGTCCGAACGCGCGGGCGGCACTGACATCGAAGGGGAGCGGATCGAAATCGGCCTCGGCCTGCTGGAGGTGAGCTTGGCGCGCGACACGCTCGCTCTCTTCTTCGGCTACCAATGGGCCGACTGAAAGCTCAGCGAGGCTAACGGCTGTGATGAGTGGCTCAGCTGGCAACGCTGTCGAATCTGTGAGACGCCCCAGCAAGATGACCGTCGAGGTGTCCAAGACTCCCCGAGTTGCTGGCGGAGTCTCACTCACAGGCGAGGGTCAAGCAGCCGGTCAACATCTTCACGCAGAGCTACTGCGTCCACGGGGGGTAGCAGCCGCCAGCGGCTCAATAGAGCCTCCGCTGAGAGCGCAGGAGGCGATACCGCCCGCAACTCGGCGACAGCCCTCCCCGAGCGCGTAATCGTGATCTGCTCTCCGCGCGTCGCACGATCTACCACCTCGCCGCCGTGGTTGCGTAAATCTCGGATGCTGACCTTGCCCATGGTCTACAGTGTATCACGTGTGATACAGAGATGTGTTCCACGCCGACATTTGGGGGGTATCAGCGAGCATGAGGTTGGTCGCCTGCGGGTAGTACAACCGTTTAGAACATGACAACAGTGCGGGCGCTGCCGTCCACTGGCGCCGAAGCGTACGCATGGCCGCGACGCGCGAGGTCTCCTCGCACTCGAAGTCCCGCATCGGCGCTCTCAAGGGGCGCAAGCACAAACGAGCCGCACACACCGAGGGCAAGGTCGAGCATGGCAAGCACGACCACGTGCGCAAGAAGCACCACAAGAAGCGCCGCCGCCCCAAGCACCACAAGGCGCAACGCAAGCACCTGGGCACCGCCACGCCCGCGCTGCCGACCGCGCCCGTCTCGCCGCCCGCCCCCTCCAGTGCTGCCGTCGCAGCGGTGTCGGGACCGCTGAGCAAGGAATGGGCCAATCGCCTGCTCTGGCGTGCAGGCTTCGGGCCCAAACCGGGCGATGTCCAAGCGCTCACAGGCAAGTCCGTCCAGGAGACCGTCTACAGCCTGACGCGACCCTCCGGCCCCGCCATCCTCACGGGCCCCGAACCGACATTCGAAGAAGAAGGCAAGGTCTATCCGCTGGATCCGGTCGACATGTGGGGCCAGGATCACTGCTGGTGGCTGGATCGCATGATCCGCTCAGACCAGCAGCTCGTCGAGCGCATGACCTTCATCTGGCACGACTGGTTCGCGACCTCCAACGACGAGGTCGACAGCCAGCAGCTGATGCTCGACCAGAACAACCTGTTCAGGGAAATGGCATTCGGCAGCTTCCACGACCTCTTCCTCGCGGTCACCACCAACCCCGCGATGCTGCTCTTCCTCAACGGCACCTCCAACACCAAGTGGAACCCCAACGAGAATTACGGCCGGGAGATGATGGAGCTCTTCTCGCTGGGCGCCGACCGTGGCGCCTATACGGAGGATGACGTCCGGGCGATGGCCCGCGCGCTCACGGGCTGGACCAACGAATGGTCCTCAGAACTGGGCGACTACGACTTCCACTTCGAACCGGAATACCACGACGAAGAAGACAAGACGATCTTCGGCCAGACGGGCAACTTCAACTACGAAGACGCCATCAACCTGTGCGTCAACCACCCGCTGCACGCCTCCTTCTTCGTGACCAAGCTGTGGGGCTACTTCATCCCCACGCCCCCCGATGAAGCGACACTCGCCGCGCTGCAGGGGCTCTACACCTCCAGCAACTTCGGCATCAGGCCGGTGCTGGAGGCGATCCTCCAGCACCCCGACTTCTACGAAGGCCAGGAGCTCGTGACCCCGCCCGTGGTCTACAACGCTGGCCTGATGCGCTCCTGCGGGCGCTACGTGGACAGCGATGCCTGGGCGTGGCTCAGCGCCGCCGCCGGCCAGCAGCTCTTCTACCCGCCGAACGTCTCAGGCTGGGACTTCACCCACTGGCTGGACACCTCGACGGTGCGTGCGCGCTGGGAAATAGCCAGCTACGTCACCAACAACAACTATCCGGACCCCTGGAAGGAAGGCGAACCGGAATACGACCCCACCGAGGAACCCGGCGCGGCGCTCTACCGGGCGATGACCTTCTGGGGGACCCCGATGATCTCCGGCGAATCGGAGCTCTGCATCAAGACCTTCGCCGAGAGCTGCCTGGACGGCTACACCGAAACATGGCAGCAAAGCCCATTCAGGGCGATGCGCCAGAACGCGCTGCGCATGCTGATCGCGACCTCTCCCGATCTGCAGGTGAGCTGAGAAATGGAGATCGACTGAGATGGCACGAAGCTGCTCATGCAATGACTTCACCCGCTCGCAGCTACTGCGCCGCGGGGCCGCCCAGGCCGGCAGGGGGCTGCCCTCGATCGAGCCCGGCATGCCGCTGCCCGCCGGCACGGGTATGGACCGGCGCACCTTCATGGTCCGCTCGGCCGGTGCCCTGATCTCGGTGTATGGCGCCTCGATGCTCTCGCCTCGGCATTTCGAAGAGGGGATCGCCAAGGCCGCCGCCGCCTCTCCCGACCAGCCGGTACTCGTCTCGATCTTCATGGAAGGCGGCTGGGATGCGCTCTCTGTGCTCGCTCCCGTCGGCGAAGCGCTCTACCACGAACTGCGGCCCGTTCTCGGCCTGAAGGAAGGCGAAGGTAAAACCTTTACCGAGGATCCGACTTTGATGTGGCATCCAGAGGCCGCGGGGCTCGCCAAGCTCCACGAAGAAGGCAACGTGACGGTCTTCCCCGCGATCGGCTACGACCCTCCCGACGAGAGCCACTTCACCAGCCGCCATTACTGGGAGGTGGGTCAGCTTGACGCCAACACGCGCACTGGCTGGCTCGGGCGCTTCCTGGACGCCACGGGGACGCCCGACAATCCGCTCCAGGGCCTCTCGCTGGACTACTCGCTCGCGCCGGCGCTGGCCACCGGCAGCGTACCGGTGGCAGCGGTCTCAAGTCCGGCTAACTACAACCTCTGGGCCTATGGGCTCGACGAACCGTTGAGCGCCCCCACGATCGAAACCTTTGGGCAGCTGGGCACGCTCCCCGCACCCTCGCCTGCCTATGCCCAGGCGCGGGACGGTTCGTTGGACACGACCATCGTGCTGGCCGAGATGAAAGCGTTCGTCAGCAAGTACGAGAAAAAATCCGGAGAAGAATCGGGCGAAGAATTCGGGGAAAAATCCAACTACGGATCGTCCGTCCCCTATCCGCAGTCAGGTGGCGAATTTGCAGAACGGCTCGAAGCGCTGGCGGCGATGCTGGCCGCCGGCATGCCCATCACCTGCGCCTCGTTGAACGCCGTGGGCTCCTACGACACGCACTCCTCCGAGACGGACACCCTGCACACCAACCTCGGCGCCTCTGTGGAATCGGTGCTCGCTTTCCAGCGCGACCTAGAAGCCCGCGGGCTGGCCGACCGGGTGCTGATCGAGCTGTGGTCCGAGTTCGGTCGCCGTCCCAAGGAAAACGGGTCAGGCACCGATCACGGCGCCGGCGGAGTCGCCTTCCTGATCGGTACGAAGGCCTCAGGCAAAATGGTCGGCGAATTCCCCGGCCTGAGCAAGCTCGACGAAAACGAAAATCTCGTCAGCAACTGCGACTTCAGGGCGATGTACTGCTCGCTGATGGAGCAGTGGTTCCAGACCGAAGCTGGGCTGGTGATCCCGGAAGCGGCCAACTTCGAACGCCCGACGCTGCTCAAGTCATGAGTCTCAGGCAGCTGCTCGCGCCGCTGCTTGTCTGTGTGGTCTGCGCGCTGGCCGGCCAGGCGCCGGCGCTGGCGGGCCAGACATCGGGCGGACATGCTGGACATGCAAAAAATGCCCACCCCGCGCGCGTGCGTACGCGCGCGCGCGTCTGTAGTCGTTCGCGCCATCGCTGTCCCAAGCGCCAGGTCAAATCCAGGCGCCATGCCGGCGAGAAGGGCGGCGGCGCTCAGAAGAAGAGCGCACCCGCCGCGCCCTCGACCGACCCTCTCTCGGGGCTGCCGCTCGATCCAGCCCCCGCGCTCGGCTTGCCGCAGAGCGGTACGAGCAGCGACGGAGGAGCTGCCCCTCCAACGACCAGCTCTCCCGGTACGCCCGCGCCCGCGCGCGTCCAGGTGACCGCCAAGGAGTACAGCTTCACGCTCTCGCGCCCCGAAGTGCCCGCCGGCCCGGTGATCATCGAGTTCGTCAACGCCGGCGAAGACGTCCACAACATGCATCTGTACGCCCCGGATAGCCAGGCGCAAGCAGGCCCAGAAGTGGGCGCCTTCCCGAACACCGAACCAACCAAACACGAGGATCTCGCCTTCAATATGCCCGCGGGCACCTACACCCTGCTGTGCACCCTGCACATAGCGGAGGGTATGAAGGCGTCGCTCAAGGTCAGCTGAACTCCCAAGGTCAGCCGAACTCTCAAGGTCAGCTAAAGCGCCGCAACCGCGGCCGTTCGTCCGTGTTGGGGGTTTCAGATGAGCATGAATCGCGCCCAGGTGGGTATAGAAGCATCGGGTCCCCCAGGCGGGTTTAGGAACTTCAATCCAGAGAGGGAGTTCGACCAATGAGGACGTTGTTTGCTCGTAGTTGGACGATTGCGCTGCTGATCCTGTTCACAGGGACGCTCACGTGTCTCTCCGTACCCAGTGCCCAAGCGGCCTTCGGCGTCAAGGTCTGGGAAGCCGGAACGTGTAAGGAAGAATCGTGCAGCGACAGCGGCTCGCACTCAGCCTTCTACACGCAAGCTGCCGGGCACCCAAATTTCGGAATCACCCTCTTTGAATTCAACAACAAAGAAGTGGGGATCGCCAAAGCCAAGGAACCCGAAGGCCACGTCAAGGACGTACGCGTCGATTTGCCTCCAGGTCTGGCGGTCAACCCCGAAGCGACCAAGCAGTGCACCGAAGAACTGCTCGATGCAACCCCAGAGGAATGTCCCAAGGAAAGTCAGGTCGGAGAAGACGATGCCGTCGGCACTGTGACACTGAACGAAGTCCTCGGGGGCATCGCGAAACTGCCGGAAGGCACCAAGGTTTCAAGCGAAGAAAAATTCTCTGTCTTCAACATGGTGCGCAAGGCCGGCGAGGCCGCCAGGTTCGGAGTCGCCATCGAAAGTGGAACGCTCTCGCTGCTTGGTATCAATGAGCGCTCATACCTGGAAGGCGGCATCAGCTGGTACCACGAAGCGCCCGCCCCAGGTGGCGAAAGCAGTGAAGTCGCGACCGGCGACTATCACGAGTTCTTCGAGATCAAGGAACTTCCGCAGGCGCCAGAACTCGTCTCCTCGAAGCTGGTCTTCTGGGGCGTACCCCAGGAACACACCGAAGGCACGCCCACGGCCTTCATCACAATGCCAAGCACCTGCTCCGGCCCGCAGACGACCAAGCTGCACGTCGACTCATATGAAGATCCCGGCCACTTCCTCTACTACGCGAACGAAACCCCCGTGGGCGCGAGCGGCTGCGAATCGCTTGAATTCAAGCCTACGCTCCTGCTCACCCCCGACAGCACTCAGTCCGATGCGCCCGACGGGCTGGAAGCGACGCTTCACGTTCCCCAGTACACCGAAGATACGAGCCGTCCCAACTCACCGACGCTGAAGTCAGCCGAAGTGACGCTGCCCGAAGGCATGACGCTCAACCCCTCGGCTGCCAACGGCTTGGAAGCCTGCACCAACGCCGAGATCGGGATCGGCACCAATGGGATCACCAATGCTCCCATTGCCTGCCCCGCCTCCTCGATCATCGGCGTGGCCACGATCGAAGCTCCCGGCGTGCCCAACGGCTCGCTGAAGGGAAGCGTTTACCTGGGCACCCAGGAAAGCCAGGAACCTGAATCAGGCAAGGAGTTCCGCGTCTTCCTCGCCGCCGAAGCCGCCCAGTACGGTGTGGGCGTGCGGCTCGAAGGCAACATCAAGGCCAACGCTTTGACCGGCCAGCTCACCGCGCTCTTCACCGGCAATCCGCAGATCCCCTTCGAAAATCTCATGCTCAAGCTCAACGGCGGTGTGGCAGCGCCGCTGGCCAACCCGCTGCAGTGCGGCGCTGCGCATGCGGCTGGCCTCCTCGCCCCATACAGCGGCGAGCCCGCCGCGAGCATCTCGAGCTCGCCCTTCACCGTGGACGCCGACGGCAAAGGCGGCGCGTGCCTCTCGCCGCTGAGCTTCGCTCTGACCCAGACCACGCATCTGGCACCCGAAACTGCAGGCGCCTACAGCGCATTCACGTTCGGGCTCTCGCGCCCGGAAGGCCAGCAGTACCTCTCCTCGGTGCAGGCGACGCTGCCGCCTGGGCTGCTCGCCGCGATCCCCTCGATCACGCTCTGCACCGAAGCGCAAGCTTCGGCGGGCACCTGCACCTCGGCGAGTGAAATCGGCACCGTCACGGCCACGGCCGGCTCTGGTGAAAAGCCCTACTCATTCACCGGGCACGTATATCTGACCGGTCCCTACAACGGGGCGCCCTATGGGCTGGCGATGACGATCCCGGCGGTTGCCGGGCCGTTCAACCTCGGCACTCTGATCACCCGGGCGACGATCAACGTCAACCCCTACACGGCGCGGTTGATCGTGAACGCTTCGGTGCCAAAGATCTTCGGTGGCGTGCCGCTGCGCCTGCGGACGATCAGCGTCGCCGTCAACCGCAACAGCTACCTGTTCAACCCGACCAACTGCGGCATCTTCGCGACCGAAACGCTCCTGAATGGATATACCCCCGGCTCGACCACGGTCGCGACCCAGAGTCTCTCGACGCCGTTCCAGGTGGCCGGCTGCGGCTCGTTGGCGTTCAAGCCGGCGTTCAGCGCCTCGACCGCCGCTCATCCCACGCGCGCGAACGGCGCGAGCCTCACCGTCAAGATCACCCAGCCCGCTCATCAGGCGAACATCAAGTCGGTGACCGCGCAGCTGCCCATGAAGCTGCCATCGCGACTGACCACGCTGCAAAAGGCGTGCAAAGCGGCGACATTTGAAGCGAGCCCGAGCTCCTGTTCGAAGGAATCGCAGGTGGGCACCGTCACGGTCGTGACGCCTGTCCTACCTGAAAAGCTCAAAGGCATCGCTTACTTCGTCTCACACGGCAACGAAGCCTTCCCGAATCTCGATCTGGTGCTCCAAGGCAACGGCGTCACCGTGATCCTCGTCGGCGACACCAACATCTCCAAAGCGGGGATAACCACGTCGAGCTTCGCGACGCTGCCCGACGTACCGGTCTCGAGCGTCGAACTGAACCTGCCGACCGGGCCCTACTCAGCGCTGACCAACAACGGCAGCTTCTGCCCGAACGGGCTGACGATGCCGACGACGATCGTGGCCCAGAACAACGCGACGATCAAACAGAGCACCAAAGTCACGGTGAATGGCTGCCCGATTACGATTGTCTCTCACAAAGTCAGCGGTAAATACGTGGCGCTCACGGTCAGGGTGCCCGAAGCCGGTCGTGTGAGCGGCAGCGGTTCCGGCCTCAAGACCGTCTACCACAAATACGGCAAGGCCGAGCAGATCAAATTCAAGGTCAATCTCACGAGCAAAGGCCTGGCCAAGGTGCGCAAAGACGGACGCCTGAAGGTGCGTGTGCGCGTGGGCTTCGTCCCGACGTCCAAAGCGCCTGTCTCGAAGGCATTTGTGACGGTGACGCTAAAAAGCTAGCCAGATTGGCCTCAAGGGTAGCCCGCATGCCCTAGATTGAGCTGATGGACACGGTCGGCGAGCTCTCCAGCGAGGACGTCTCTGGCGACAGCTCTCTGCTGGCAGGCATGCGCAGATTGGCGGCGCTGGCCGACCGTGCCTCCGAGCCACAGGCCATCTTTCGCGCGCTCGCGGCCGAGCTGACACAGGGTCTGGGCGCCGCCGAGGTCCATGTGCACCATCTGCTGCGTGGGCAGCTGCAAGAGCACGCCAGCGCGATCCTGGGCAACCAGGTGAGCGGCGAGCCGCAAGACCTCGTAACCGTCTACCTCTTCGGCGGAGAGGGCCGTCTCAGCTACCTCTCGAGCTCCGAGCAACGACCGCCAGGGGTGAGCTGGGTGACGAGCACAGGACGCAGCTTCGCGGCCCTCAGCGCCCCCGAGCAGGCGCTCAGTGTCCCACACCTGGAAGCGGCCAGCGGCTCGGCGGAGGACCAGGTCAGCCGCGCGCTGCTGGTGCCACTTGCGGTCCACCAGGAGATCGAGGCGGTCGTGATCGTGGTGTTCCGCCAGAGCCCCGACCAGGATGGCAACCGCGGGCCTGGGCAGGACGGCAACGGAAAGCCCAGGCAAAATGCCAATGAGCTCGATCGCGCCGCCACGCTCGTGGATCAGGCCGCCACCGCACTGGCACTCGTACACGCTCGCGCCGAGGCCGGCACGGACCCGGTCACCGGCTGCATGAATCACCGCGCGATGCGCCGTCGCCTGCAGGAGGAGATCGGCCGCGCACATCGCACCCAGGGGCGCCTGGCATGCATGCTCTTCGATCTCGACGACTTCAAGCTCGTCAACGACCGCCACGGACACCCTGCCGGCGACGCGGTCCTGCGCGCCGTGGCCCAGGCGCTGATGGGCGAGTTTCGCGCATTCGACCGTATCGCTCGCTACGGCGGCGACGAGTTCGTGGCGATCCTGCCCGAGGCAGACCTGGCCAGTGCGTCCGCCGCGGCCGGCCGCGCCCTGCAGCGCCTGCGGAGCATCTCGCTGACCGCCACGCCACAGGGTGTGTCCGCGTCGATCGGCGTGGCCCAATGGACGGCCCCGATGACGCTCGATGACCTGCTCGAGCGCTGCGACGAGGCGCTGCTGCGCGGCAAGCGCGAGGGCAAGGGCCGGGTTAGCGAGGGCGGGGGCTCCGTCAGCGCTACTCTGCGAGGACATGCCCCAGAGCAACAGCTTTGATGCCAAGGCCACGCTGGAGGTCTCTGGCTCCGAGTACGAGATCTTCCGCTTGGATGCCCTCCAGGCGCGCTTCGACGTTGCCCGCCTGCCCTTCTCGCTGAAGGTCCTGCTCGAGAATCTGCTGCGAACCGAGGGCAACGGAGCGGTCGGAGCCGCTGACATCGAGGCCCTCGCCAGCTGGGATGCCAATGCGGCGCCCAGCATCGAGATCGGCTTCACCCCCGCCCGGGTGCTGATGCAGGACTTCACGGGCGTCCCCGCGGTCGTGGATCTCGCCGCGATGCGCGACGCGATGGCCAACATGGGCGGCGATCCGGCCAAGATCAACCCGCTCGTCCCCGCCGAGCTGGTGATCGATCACTCGGTGCAGGTCGACGTCTTCGGCACGCACGACGCGTTTCGACTGAACGCCGAGCGCGAGTTCGAACGCAACAGGGAGCGCTATGCCTTCCTGCGCTGGGGCCAGGATGGATTTCAGAACTTCTCGGTTGTCCCGCCCGACACGGGGATCGTGCATCAGGTCAACCTCGAGTACCTCGCCCGTGTGGTCTTCACCGACGAGCACACCGGTCAGGCCTACCCAGACACGCTCGTGGGTACCGACTCCCACACCACGATGATCAACGGGCTCGGCGTGCTTGGCTGGGGCGTGGGCGGGATCGAGGCAGAGGCAGCGATGCTCGGGCAGCCGATGTCGATGCTGATCCCGCAGGTGCTCGGCTTCGAGTTGCACGGCGAGCTGCCCGAGGGCGCGACCGCGACCGACCTGGTGCTGACCGTCACAGAGATGCTGCGCGCCCGCGGCGTCGTCGGGATGTTCGTCGAGTTCCACGGCCACGGTCTCGCCGGGTTGCCCATCGCCGACAGGGCGACGATCGGCAACATGTCCCCCGAGTTCGGATCCACCTGCGCGATCTTCCCTGTGGATGCGGAGACGCTGCGCTATCTGGAGCTCTCAGGGCGCAGCACCGAGCAGATCGAGCTGGTCGAGGCCTACGCGCGTGAGCAGGGCTTGTGGCACGACGAGCATTCGGAGAGCCCCACGTTCTCGGACACGCTCGAGCTCGATCTCGGCAGCGTGGTGCCGAGCATCGCAGGACCCAAGCGCCCTCAGGACAGAGTGGCCCTGAGCGACGCCCAGGGCGCCTTCCGCACTGCTCTGTGTGACTACGTGCCCGAAGATGGGCCACTGCCCGACGCGCACGACGAGGCGGTTGCGGAGTCATACCCCGCCTCCGATCCGCCCGCCAACGGCTTTCCCGGGCATGAGCAGCTGGTTGGGCACGGGCAGCCGGCTGGGCATGAGTCTTCTAAAAATGAGGGCCCCGCGCGCGCACGCACGCGCGCGCGTGCAGCCCAATCTGGAGCATCCACCCATACTGGAGCCGGTACCCAGACGCAGGCATCGGCCCATGCCCACGTGGAGCTCGACGGGGAGGGCTTCGAGCTCGAACACGGCGACGTGGTGATCGCCGCGATCACCAGCTGCACCAACACTTCCAATCCCTCGGTGATGATCGGTGCCGGCCTGCTCGCGCGCAACGCCGTCGCTCGCGGCCTGCAGCGCAAGCCCTGGGTGAAGACATCGCTCGCACCAGGCTCGAAGGTCGTCACCGAATATCTGGACAAGGCCGGCCTGACCGACTCGCTGGAGCAGCTGGGCTTCAACCTCGTGGGCTACGGCTGCACCACCTGCATCGGCAACTCTGGCCCGCTCCCAGAGGAGATCTCCCAGGCCGTCAACGACGAGGATCTCGCCGTGGTCTCGGTGCTCTCGGGCAATCGCAACTTCGAGGGCAGGATCAACCCCGACGTGAAGATGAACTATCTGGCCTCGCCGCCGCTGTGCGTGGCCTACGCACTGGCAGGCACGATGGACATCGACATCGTCGGCGATCCCCTGGGCCAGGACGCCCAGGGCGAGGACGTGTACCTGCGCGACATCTGGCCCTCGGAGCTCGAGGTGGCCCAGACGATTGAGCAGGCCGTCCACTCCGACATGTTTCGCCGCAGTTACGGCGAGGTGTTCGCAGGGGACGAGCGCTGGCGCTCGCTCGAGGTGGACGGCGGCACAGATGGCGATGCGGGCGGCGAGGGCGCGCCAGGGGGCGGCGAGGGCGCAGGCGACCTCTTCCCCTGGGATGCGAGCTCGACCTATGTGCGTCTGCCCCCCTACTTCCAGGGCATGCCTTCCGAGCCGCCGGTGGTGGAGGATGTCGAGGGCGCACGCGTTCTGGCCCTGCTGGGGGACAGTGTGACCACCGATCACATATCTCCTGCCGGATCGATCAAGCGTGATGGTCCTGCCGGCGAGTATCTGCAGGCCCAGGGAGTGGCTCCCCGCGATTTCAACTCATACGGCTCGCGTCGGGGCAACCACGAGGTGATGATGCGCGGAACCTTTGCCAACATCAGGCTGCGCAACATGCTCGCGCCCGGCACTGAGGGTGGGGTGACGCGCTACCTGGGCGATGGCACAGGCGAGGAGATGTCGATCTACGACGCAGCGATGCGCTACATCGAGCAGAACACGCTGCTGATCGTGCTCGCGGGCAAGGAGTATGGCTCTGGCTCCTCGCGCGACTGGGCCGCAAAGGGAACGCGGTTGCTGGGGGTGCGTGCGGTGATCGTCGAGAGCTTTGAGCGGATTCACCGCTCCAACCTCGTCGGCATGGGGGTGCTGCCGCTGCAGTTCCCGCAGGGCCAGAGCGCCTCCTCGCTGGGTCTGAGCGGCGAGGAGGTCTTCTCCATCACCGGTCTGGCGGAGGCGATGCGCGACGGCGGCTCGCCTCCGGCCGAGGTGAGCGTCAACGCCGCCGCTCCGGGTGGAGTCGAGATCCAATTCGACGCCCGCGTGCGGATCGACACACCCCGCGAGGCCGAGTACTTCCGCCATGGCGGCATTCTCCAATACGTGCTGCGAACCCTGCTCGCCGCATGAGCGAGGGCGACGAGCCTGCCGAGCAGGAGCGCGCTGAGGGATCGGGCTTGACCGAGGAGCAGAGCTTCCCGGAGGTCCTGGGCGAGCTGCTGGGAGCCCGTGGCCCCTCCGGTAATGAGAGCGCGCCCACCGCGGTGTGGATCAGGGCGGCCCAGACATTCGGCGGGCATGTATCGGTTGACGTGGTGGGGACGCCCAGCGTCTGCGTTCCGCCGCGTCATGGCGACGATGCCCAGGCGCGGCGGCTGGTTGTCATGGGCCACATCGACGAGATCGGGCTGATCGTCACCCACATCGACGATCAGGGGTACCTGTGGTTCCGGGAGGTCGGTGGCTGGGACGCGCAGATTCTCGTGGGCCAGCGGGTCGTGCTGATGACGCGCGCGGGGGAGCTCCATGGGGTGATCGGGCGCAAGCCGATCCACCTGCTGCGCGACGAGGAGCGCAAAAAGGTCGTGGAGGTGCGCGACCTGCACATCGATGTGGGCGCTTCCGACGGCGAGGAGGCCGCGGGGATGGTGCGCATCGGGGATGTGGCTGTGATCGCGGGAGAGCCACTGCAGCTGCCCCATGGCCGGCTTGCCTCACGCGCATTGGACAACCGCCTGGGGTCGTTCGTTGCGCTGGAGGCGGCCCGTATCGTCGCTCGGGCCGGCGGGGCGCCCTCGTGGGAGGTCGTGGGCGTGGCGGCGGTGCAAGAGGAGACGACCTTCGGGGGCTCGCGCACGAGCGCCTTCTCGCTGGAGCCCGACGCCGCGATCGTCGTCGATGTGACGCATGCGACCGATGCCCCCGGGATCGATGTCAAGGAGGCGGGCAAGCACGAGCTGGGCTCGGGGCCTGTGATCAGCCGTGGCTCGACGCTGCACCCCGCGCTCTTCGAGCTGCTGCACGACACGGCGAGCGAGGAGCAGATCCCGTTCACCCTCGAGGCATCTGGGCGCAATACGGGCACCGATGCGGACGCGGTGCACCTCAGCCGCGGCGGCGTTCCCACTGCGCTCGTATCGATCCCGCTGCGCTACATGCACTCACCAGTCGAGCTGGTGGCGCTGCAGGACGTCCACGCCTGCGCGAAGCTGATCGCGGCGATGGCGCTCAAGCTCAGCGCAGACACATCGCTCGAGCGCTGAGAGTCCCTTACTATGTGACGCATGGGGCAGATCGCGACTGCCAACGAGGAGGCGATCCGCGCTTGGGACGGACCGCTGTTCGACGCATTCGTCCGCGTTCGCCATCTCAGGACGACTGGGTTGGGCGCGCATGGCGAGGAGGCCGGACCCAACGGGGTCACGGCTCCGGCCTCCACTTGGATAGTCACCGCGAGTGCGCCGTCATGAGCTTCAAGCTCGCCCACCGAGACGATTGCCAGACGGCCGGCAACTGGCAGCTCGTTCGCCGCACGCTCGAACTGCAGGCGTTTGGGATCAATGTCGTCGAGGTCGCTCCCGGCGAGCAGATTCCCGAGCACGACGAGACCGACCGCGACCAGGAGGAGGTCTTCTACGTCATCGGCGGCAACCCGACACTGGTGATCGACGGCGAGGATCATCTGGCGCGCGCCGGAACGTTCGCGCGGCTCGACCCACAACACAGGCGCACCGTGCGCAACGATGGCGACGAGCAGGCGAGCGTGCTGATTGTCTCCGCGCCAAGGTCGAGCGGATACGGACCGATGAGCTGGGCATGACCGACCGACCCGAGGACCTGCACGCGACGATCGCCGCCTACAACGACGCTTGGAACGCCCACGACGTGGCCCAGATCGGCTCGATGCACGCGCCGGACATGGTCTTCGAGAACCACACCGCCGGCGAGCGAGCCGAGGGCGAGGAGGCACTCAGGCATATCGCCGGTATCTTCGAGTCGTGGCCCGACATCGAGTTCCAGACACGCAGACTCTATGTCCGCGAGGACCTCGTGGTGCAAGAGTGGACCGCAAGGGCGACACACGTCAAGCCGCTGCGCCGTGGCGAGATCGTCGCTGAGCCATCGGGTAAGCCCATCGAATGGAAGGGCATGGACGTGATCCCGTTCGAGAACGCCAAGGTCAAGCGCAAGGACGTCTACTCGGACTCGGTATCGATCCTCCGCCAAGTCGGACTGCTGTAGCAGAGCGGGATGGCTATGCGTTGAGCCGATCGATCAGATCTCTCAACTCCCCTGGACTCCCAGCCAGCGCGTCGGCGTCACGCAACGCCTCCGGCCCGTAGGGCCCGGTGCTCACCGCGATGCAGCGCAAGCCGTCGGCCCGAGCGCAGGCAATGTCCAGCGGCGTGTCGCCGATGACGACGGTGCACTCGCGTAGATGGGGCATACCACCATCGCCTGCGCGCTCGCGGGCGATGCGGGGCAGCTCGTCGCGATCCTCGGAGTCGGACCCGAAACCGCCTTGGCCGGCAGCGAAAAATACGCCCAGTCCCGCCCGAGCGAGCTTGAGGCGGGCGATCCCCTCCAGGTTGCCGGTGACGAGGGAGAGCTGGATGTCCGGATTGGCGTGCAGCTCGGCCAGCAACTCCAGCATCCCGGGCACGGCGAAGCCTGAGAGGTCCGCCGGCACGCGACGCTCATATTCGAGCAGACAGGCGGCCTGCAGTTCCTGGCTGCGCTCCTGGAAGATCTCCTCGCTGCATCCACATCCAAGCGCCAGCTCGCGGGCGATCTCCATGTCGGTGCGGCCCGCCGCCCGCACACTGGGGAAGCCCCCAGGGGCGCCGTCGCTTGCCCCGATGTTGTGGATCGTGTGCAGCGCACTGCGCAATGCGCGCGCGTGCGCGTCCGCCGCCCCTTGCAACAGCGTTCCATCGATGTCGAACAGGAGCAGCAGCATCAATGTCCTGGGCTAAGCAGATTCTGTGGTGGCTGAGGCCGGCGGGGCGGGCTGGGCAGCGGCGGCCAGGTGCGCACCAAGCGCACCAAGTGCGCCGGTGAGGAGGGCTGCCAGCGCCCAACCGGGGCCAGAGCGCTCCCGGCCGAGCGCGGCGTCCAGCGACAGGGCACCTGGTCCCACCTCGGCCAGCGCGAGCGCAGCGGCGATCAGGACGACGTTGTACTCATAGCCACCATTGTTCAGCCAGGGACCGTTCTTGGCATGCACAGTCTTGATCGCCGTCATCATCGTCGCGCTCAACACCGAGGCGGCGAGCGGCGTCGCCAGCCCGGCCGCGAGCAGCGCTCCGCCACCGGCCTCGGCCGCGCCGGCGGCGATCGCATTGGGTCGGCCGGGGCGCAGGCCGAGTTGCTCGAACCCCTGCGCGGTCGCATCCAGGCCATTCCCACCGAACCAGCCAAACAGCTTCTGCGTCCCATGTCCGACGAAGAAGCCACCCACGGCCAAGCGCAGCAGCAATCGTCCAATCTTCATGTCCGTTCCTTTCTCGTGCCTGGTGTGCTTGCCAAGTGATTGACCTCTACCCGGAATCGGCCGAGGGGATCACGATGCCCAGCTGGCGCGACTGGGCAAGCACGGTGCCGTCGGCTGCCCAGATCACGCTGTCCTCCTCGAAGAAGCCCTCTTGGATCAGGCCGCAGCGCACCCGCGTGAGCACGAGCTCCTGCGGATTGGAGGGTCGCGACGGGGCGCGGAAGTGAACCGTCAGATCGATCGTTGGCACCGGCATGAACCGATCGAGACGTACGAATGGCGCCGGTATCCAGGCGTCGCAGTAGAAGGCGAGCGCGAGCGCGTCGATCGGACGCGGGTGGCGCAGGCCAAGCCAACCGCCCATTTCCATGGCCCCATCGCCGGAGCTGAAGGGCGCCGACCCCAGGCGCGGCTGCATGACGACGTGACTCATAAACGGGGGCTGATGCCTGGCGAAGGCCTCGGGCATACCCTGCTGCGCATCGGGAGGAGCGACCTGGGGCATCGGCAGCTCGTCGATCTCGGGCGCCGACCATGGGAGCGAGAAGGCGCCCAATGTGAGCGCGATCAGCTTGCCCTCCTGCTCCATACGGGCCGAGAGCGTGCTGAGCGAGCGACCGGAGCGCTCCAGCTTCACCGCGATCTGCACCGCTCCCGGCTGCGGCGAGCGCGCGAAATGGATCGTGAACGAGCGCGCCGCTCGCTGTGGGTCGCCGACCGTCTCGATGAGCGCGCGCAAGATGATCGCCGCGAGATAGCCCCCATGGGGCCCGCGAGACATCGACCAGTCGGGCGAGACATCGGCTTCGAAGTGCCCCTCTGCGCCCTCGAGCGCGCGCACCGCCGTGTCCTCGTCAAAGACTTTGGCCATGAAGCCGGCGTTAGCTGATCGCTCAGCTGGGGACAAGTCGCTTGTAGGAGATCCGGTGAGGCCGATCGGCGGCGGCGCCCAGGCGCACGTGGCGCTGCTCCTCGTAGGCCTCGAAGTTGCCCTCGAAGAAGACCACCTCGGAGTCGCCCTCGAAGGCGAGCACGTGCGTGGCGACGCGATCGAGGAACCAGCGATCGTGAGAGATGACCACCGCGCACCCGGCGAAGGCGAGCAGCGCCTCCTCCAGCGCGCGCAGGGTGTCAACATCGAGGTCGTTGGTGGGCTCGTCGAGCAGCAGCAGGTTGCCGCCTGTACGCAGCAGCTTCGCCAGGTGCACCCGGTTGCGCTCCCCGCCGGAGAGCCCGGAGATCCGCTGCTGCTGGTCGGTCCCCTTGAAGTTGAAGCCCGCTGTGTACTGCCTGGAGTTGATCGTCTTATCGCCCAGCTGTAGCTGATCGAGTCCTTCGGAGATCTCCTCCCAGACCGTCTTCTTGGGGTCCAGGCTATCCCGGGACTGGTCGACGTAGGCCAGCTTGACGGTATCCCCCAGCTCCAGCGTGCCGGCGTCGGGGCGCTCCTCGCCGGTGATCATCCGGAAGAGTGTGGTCTTGCCGGCGCCGTTGGGACCGATCACGCCGACGATCCCCGCCCGGGGCAGATCGAAGGAGAGGCTCTCGATCAGCAGGCGATCGTCGAAGCCCTTGCGCAGATCGACTGCGCTCAGCACCCGCTCGCCCAGGCGCGGACCCGGTGGAATGTGAATCTGGACGTCATCCAGCTTGACGTCGTGCTCCTCTGCGATCAGCTGCTCATAGCGGGCAAGTCGCGCCTTGGACTTGGTGCGCCTGCCCTTGGGGTTGGTCCTCACCCATTCCAGCTCGGCGGCGATCGTGCGCTGGCGGGCCTTCTCAGAGCGCTCTTGCATCGCCATGCGAGCCTGCTTCTGCTCCAGCCAGCTGGAGTAGTTGCCTTCGTAGGGGATGCCTTTGCCACGGTCGAGCTCGAGGATCCAGCCCGCGACGTTGTCCAGGAAATAGCGATCGTGGGTCACCGCCACGATCGTGCCCGGGTACTCGGCGAGGTGGCGCTCCAGCCACGCGACCGACTCGGCGTCGAGATGGTTGGTGGGCTCGTCCAGCAGCAGCAGGTCAGGTGCGCTCAGCAGCAGCCGGCAGAGCGCGACGCGCCGGCGCTCGCCTCCGGAGAGATGGCCCACGGCCGAGTCCGATGGAGGCAGGCGCAGGGCATCCATCGCGTGGTCGAGCCTGGTGTCGAGGTTCCAGGCATCCGCCGCTTCGATCTTCGCCTGGACGCTCGCGAACTCATCGGCGCTCTCCTCGGAGTAGTTGGCGGCGAGCTCGTTGAAGCGATCCAGCAGCGCCTTGACCTCGGCGACGCCCTCCTCGACGTTGCCCCGCACGTCCTTTGACTCATCGAGCTGAGGCTCCTGTTCGAGTAGGCCCACGCTCGCTCCGGGCGCGAGCGCGGCGTCGCCGCGGTACTCCTCGTCGAGCCCCGCCATAATCCTCAGCAGCGTTGACTTGCCCGAGCCGTTGTAGCCAAGCACGCCGATCTTGGCACCGGGATAGAAAGCCAGGGTCAGATCACTGAGCACCGTCTTCTCAGGCGGGTGCGTCTTGGTGAGCCGGTGCATCGTGAAGATGTATTGAGAGGACATCGCCAAGCAGGATAGGGGTCGCTAACGTGATTGGGCGATGCCCGGCGGCGTTCTCGACATTGAGCAGCACATTCTCCTGCTGGAGCTGGAGCCTCCATTCGACAAGCGCGACGTGCAACTAGCGCGTCGCAGGATGGCCAAGCGCTGGCATCCGGACATCGCGCCGCAGGGCATGCAGTTCGAGCACGAGCGCCATCTCAAGGCGATCAACGAGGCGGCCGACCAGCTCGAGCTCCTGGCGGAAACCTCGCGCGGGGGCAGGATCTCCCGCAACGCGGTCAGAGCGAGCGCCGCCGCCGCCCGTCGCGCCCGCGAAGAGGCTGGTCGGATGGCCTATGAGGCCGAGCAGCGCGCCCGCAAGCAGGCCAGGGACCAGGCTGAGCACGATCCCTTCGCAAGCAGAGTCCCCGATCACTCGGTTGTCCATCGCTACGCGCGCTGCATCTCCTATCCGGAGTGGGGCGTGGGGACGGTCGCAGGCATCTACTTCACCTCCGACGCAAGCAGCGCCACTGACGACCAGGCTGCAAGCAACGGTCAGGCCGGCGAAAGCGAGCGCCCCGAAAGCGTCCAGCAGTGGGCGCGGGTGCGCTTCAGCCACGGTGTGCGGACGGTGCCTGCGGGCAGCATGCAGTTCGTGGACTTCTCCAAGCCGGATCCCGCCAGCGAGCGTGTCGAGCGCTTCATGACCGCCGCGCAACATGCGATGGCGGAGGGCGAGTACGCGCTCGCCGCCAGGCGTCTCATCTATGCGCGTGAAGCCGACCCCAAGAACATCCCAGTGCTGAGGCTGCTCACGCTCGCCTTCTGGCAGGCGCGTGAGCTGCAAGCAGCCGGACGGGCCGTGCGCGACTGGGCGCGGGTCGATGGGTCGCGGCCCGCGGCGCACCGTTTCGCCGCCCGCATCTACGAGGACGCCGGTGCGATCGACCTCGCTGAGGAGGCTGCCCAGCGCGCCGCTGAGCGGGGCCCCGCCGATGCGGGGGAGTGGGAGCGCCTGGGCAGGCTGCGCCTGCGGCTGATGGATCGCCAGGGCGCGCTGCAGGCACTCGAGCGCGCACGACGCCTGGGTCCCTCGGTTGAGGGCCTGCTCGACCTGGCCCTGGCGTATTTTCTCGCGGGCGATCTGGGGGGCGAGCTCACCGCGTGCGAGCAAGCGACCTTCCTTGAGCCCCAGTCAGCGCAGGCGTGGGCGCGGTACGCGCACGCTCTCGCACGCAGCGACAGGGTGAGCGAGTGCATCATGGCCTGCGGTAGAGCGCTCGAGCTGGCGCCCGATGAGGAGGTGCAAGAGCTGCTGGAGCGAGCCCGGGCCATGGAGCCGCGCGTGCTCGGCGCGGCGTGAGCCTCTAGCTCAAGATGTTCACGGCGCGGGAGATGATCAGGCCGATCGTCACCAGCGAGACCAACGACTGGAGTCCCATGACGCCCTTGGCCGACTGTGTAAGCGGCATCGTGTCAGTCGGCGAGAAGGCGGTGGCGTTGGTCAGCGAGACGTAGAGGTAGTCGAAGAACTGCGGGCGCCAGCCCACCGGCTCGATACGGTCGTCGGTCATTTGCGGGAACAGGAAGTCCGGCGCGCCGTCGCGCCCGGCGGCGCGCCTACCGGGCCCGCCGCGGTCGATCTCCCAGTACCAGAGGGCGAAGATCAAGAAGTTGGTCAGCCAGATGAGCGCGCCGGAGACGATCAGCTCGCGGCCGTTGGGAGACCCGTGATGCAGAAGGTAGTGGCTCAGCTCGGTGAGCGAGTAGATGTTGGCGGCGCTGACGATGGCGGTGACCGCGAGCGCCACGGCGCGCCTGACCGCGTGCTCGTGTTCGAGCTGCCTGGGAGTTGCAATCGAGAGCCCGATGAACAGGGCACCCTCGAGCGCGGGGAGCAGCCACGCTGGTCCTACTGTCAAGCGCTCGGGAAGCAGGAGCTGGAGTGCTATTGCGCAGATGACTGCCAGCTGGGCCGGCCAGAACGGCTCGGGGGCAGCGGGCGGGGGGTAAATACGACCATCCCGATTGGAGCCATCCGATGCTGCCAGGGACGACGTGCCCGATGCGGCTTGAGATTCCTCGGCCACCGGCAGAGGGTAGGGCGCGCTCCGGTCGCCATGAGCCCCCTATGGAGGACCTCAGTTCCTGTCTGCGTCTCAGGGGATGCTGTCCAGCAGCTGGGCAGGTGGGATGCCAAGCGCGTTACCCAACCGCACGATGGTGGTCAGGCGCGGATCGCGCTGCGAGCGCTCCAACCGCGAGATCTCACTGGTGTGCAGGTCGCTGCGGAACCCCAGCGCTTCTTGGGAGAGCTCCAGTCGCAGCCGTTCCCGGCGGAGGTTTGCGGCGAAGGTCGCGCGAGCAGCCGAGGTCATGCCCAGGATGCTCACCAGGCAGCGCCAAAAGCTCTAGAGCCAAAACCTCAAATTCTTGGTAGGCTCCCGCGCCTTGAGGAATACATCTGTGTTCAAGTATCAACCCAGATATTCGGTGTGCGTCGCAGCAGCGGTTGGCGTGCTGCTGGTGTTTGCGGTGGTGGCGGGCTTGGTCGGTCCTGGGAATGGTTCGGCGCGTGGGCAGGATGCCAAGGCGCTGGACGTTGTGGCGGTCGTGGCTCGAGGCGGCAAGCTGGCCGCCTTGCAGGTTGTTTCGGCGACCGTGAAGCTCGCCGATGGGGATTTTCTCGCGGGTAGCGCGACGGTTGAGAACTCGGGTGCTGCGCGCGCGGGGTCTTCGACGGCGGGAGTGGCGTGGAAGTCGGCCGATAGCGCGGGCTTGGTTCAGGTGGGTCGCTTCAAGGTGGCGGCGTTGAAGGCCGGCGGGCGCCAGAAGGATCGCTTCCGGGTTCGTATCGCCAATGGCGTCGAGGCGGGCGTCTATACGGTCAGCGTGTGCGCGAACGTCCTCGGCCAGGTTCATGAACGCACCACGAAGAGCAAGTGCCACAAGGCTGGAGTCATAACAATCGGCACGCCGATCTCCGAAGTGACTTCTACTTCTTCTTCTTCTACTACTACCACCACTACTACTACCTCTACCCCTACTACCACTGCCACCTCGTCCTTGCCGCCGGAAGCGGTTATCGACAGCGGCCCCTCAGGTCCGGTTGACAGCACGAGCGCTCTTTTCGGGTTCTCTTCGAACGAGGCGGGGAGCACGTTCCAGTGCAGCCTGGACGCCGCTCCGTGGGCAACGTGTATCAGCCCGCAGGAATACAAGGCGCTGGCGGAGGGGGCTCATACCTTTCAGGTACGGGCTACGAATACTGTGGGCGAAGTGGACCCGACGCCCGCCGAAGCGAGGTGGACGGTCGAAACGATCTCCCCGGTCGTGACCCTGACGACGCCAAGCAGCGGGTCGGAAACGAACGACACCAAGCCCGAGTTCTCGGGCGCCGCGGGCACCGGCTCCGGCGATTTGCCAACGATAACGGTGAAGATCTATATGGGATCCTCAGCGTCCGGCACACCGGTCCAGACCCTTACGACCACTGCTTCTGCTGGTGCGTGGTCTGTGGCTGCTTCCAGCGCACTCGCGGATGGCACTTACACCGCGCAGGCCAGCCAGGCTGACGAAGCGGGCGGTGTTGGCACGAGCTCGCCGAGCACCTTCGCGGTCAACACGGTCCCTCCGACTGTCACCCTGACGAGTCCGGTGAACGGGTCGGCGACCAACCACGACCAGCCAACGTTTTCCGGGGCGGCGGGCACGGCGCCGGGAGACTCTTCGAGTGTGACGGTCGATGTCTACGAAGGGTCTGCGGCGTTTGGCTCGCCCGTTCAGACTCTCGCGGCAACTGTGTCGGCGGGCAGCTGGTCGGTCCAGGCTTCCAGCGCGCTCACCGACGGGACCTACACGGCCCAGGCGACCCAGACCGATGACGCGGGCAACACCGGCACGAGCTCGTCGAACACGTTCACGATCGACACTGTACCCCCGACCGTGACGCTCACCGCTCCGGCCAACGGCTCCATGACCAATCACAGCGAGCCGACGTTCTCGGGGACGGGCGGCGCGGCGCCAGGGGATTCCGCGAGCGTGGCCGTCAACGTCTATGCAGGCTCCACTGTTTCGGGGTCGCCGGTGCAGACACTGACCGCGACTGTCTCTGGAGACTCTTGGTCGGTGACGGCCTCCAGTGAGCTCGCCGATGGCACCTACACCGCCCAGGCGACACAGACTGACACCGCGGGCAACACCGGGAAGAGCTTGCCCAGCACCTTCACCGTCAACACCGTCTCGCCCAGGGTGACATTGACCGAACCCGTCAACGGCTCGACGACGAATCACAGCAAGCCCACGTTCGCAGGCGCCGCCGGAACAGAACCAGGCGACTCAACGACCGTGAGCGTCAGCGTCTACGCCGGCTCCACGGCGACGGGAACGCCTGTGCAGACGCTCAGCGCGAGTGTGTCCGGAAGCTCCTGGCGCGTCACGCCGACGACGGCGCTCGCGAACGGCGTCTACACCGTCCAGGCAACGCAAACCGACGCCGCGGGTAACGTCGGCCAAAGCTCGGCGTCGATGTTCACGGTCTCCACGGTCGCGCTGACCGTCACGCTCACGGCGCCGAAGGCCGGAACGGAAACGAACAACACCATGCCGATGTTCAGCGGTACAGCGGACACGGCCACGGGCGACCTCCCGGCGATCACTGTCAACATCTACGCCGGGTCCACGGCGACGGGCTCACCGGTGCAGGCGCTGACGACGATGGCGTCTGCCGGCGCTTGGTCGGTCGCCCCGACCACGCCGCTCTTCAACGGCGAATACACCGTGCAGGCGACGCAGGAAGACGAAGCGGGCAACGTCGGCGTGAGCGCCGCGGTCACGTTCACGGTCGATACAACGCCACCGACGGTCACTCTTACGGAACCCGCGAACAACGCTTTCGTCGGCCAAGCTAAGCCCAAGTTTGCTGGCGTTGCTGGCGTCGCGCACGGCGACTCCACGACGGTGACGCTGAAGATCTACTCGGGCTCCACAGCAACGGGCTCGCCGGCGCAGACGCTGAGCGCGCTGGTCTCCGAAAGCGGCTGGTCGGTCACGCCGACGACGGCGCTCGCCGACGGCATGTACACCGCCCAGGCCACGCAGACAGATGATGCAGGCAACACGGGCACGAGCTCCGCTAACACGTTCAGCGTGCAGACGAAAGCGCCTGGCCCGGTCACGAATGTAGCCGTGGCCAGTAACACAGGTTCCTCGATCTCGTTGTCGTGGACGAATCCCTCCGGCCCGGACTTCGCCGGCGTGGTCGTCCGCCGAGCCGTCGGCTCGACTCCACCGGCGTCACCGACCGAAGGCACGGCAGTGGCGGAAACCACCGGGGAAACCCACACGCTCACCGACAACACAGTCACCTTGGGCACTACGTACTCCTACGCGCTCTTCGCGCACAACGCGCTGCACGTGTACGCGGCCGCGGCCATGATCACGGTCAAGGCCACGGAAAGCACTGGCGGTTGCACCGACGCGTGGACCGGCGCGACGAACTCGGAATGGAGCGAAGCCACGAACTGGAGCACCGGGCGCGTGCCTGGTCCGAGCGACTGGGCGTGTATCCCCGCACACGCCACCAACCTCCCGGTCAACGTGAACACACCGCAGATCGTCGACGGCCTGACGAATGCCGGCGAACTCAACGTCAACTCCTCCCTCGAGCTCAGCGACGCGAAGAACCCCTCGACGAGCACCGGCGTGCTCACCGTCAACGGCTCGGTCGAAGTTGCACACGAACTCGAAGCAACGACGCTGAACCTGAACGGCACGATCGACGGCGCCGGCAAGGTCGTCGTGGTCACGGCGGGAACGCTCTCCACCACGGAGTACGGAGACGTCGGCGTCAGCGAACTGCTCAACAACGGTACCGCGACCGTCGCGGCTGAACGCTCGCTGAACGTTCGCGCCAACGCGAAGTTCGTCAACAAGGGCTCGGTCACGCTCGACGCCGGGTCGAGCGTGACCGGCGAATGCGGCCACGAAGCAACTGTGACCGAACCCGCGGTGCCGAGCGGCGAACTCGTCGATCCGGGCAAGATCACAACGATCGGGAAGACGGAAACGGGCAGCAGCCCGGTCAGCATCGGGCCGAACGGTTACTGCCTGGTGACCCACGACACGGGCTCGCTCGACGTTGCGAGCGGAGAACTGCGTCTCGGCGGCAGCGACTACAACCTCGACACCGGCTCCACCGTCACGGGCGGCACGGGCGCGCAGCTCAACTTCGAGGGCACGGTGAGCCTGAACGCGGCAACGACAACGGTGTCGGTGCCGATCGTGGTCACTGGCACCACCGCGGGCGAGGGCAACCTCGTGGCATCGTCGCTTAAGGTCGCGGGCACGCTGAACGGTACGGGTACCGTGACCGTTCCTGGCGCTGGCACACTGACGCTCGAATCCGGCCAGGTCGACAACGGCGAGCTCATCAACGAAGGCGCCGCGTCGATTCCCGTCAACGCGTACGCGTACGTCAACGCCGCCGCGAAGTTCACCAACAAGGGTTCGCTCTCGTTCGCCACGAACTCGTCCCTCTACGGTGGTTGCGGACACGAAGCCACTGCCACGGAACCCGAAGTCGCGAACGGCGAATTCGTCAACTCGGGCGCGATGACGACGAACGCGGTCGGCGGCCCAGCTGAGATCGGCTTGTCCGACTACTGCCTCGTGACCAACGACACTGGTTCGCTCAATGTGGCGAGCGGCGAACTGAAGCTCGGTGGCCGGGCCTTCAACGTCAACACGGGATCGAGCGTGACCGGCGGCGCGTCGTCGACACTCGTGTTGGAAACGACGACAAACTTCAACGCGGCGAACACGAGCCTGCCGTTGCCCGTCATCGTCACCGGCGAGACTGCCGGCACCGGCAACGTGAGCGCGCCGAAACTAAAACTCAACGGCACGATCAACGGCACCGGGACTTGGACGGTGCCAAGCACGGGAACGCTCACGCTCGAATCCGGCCAGGTTGACGGCGGAGAGCTCCTCAACGAAGGCGCAGCGACGGTGCCGACGAACACCCAGCCCTACGTTGGCACGGACGCGAAGTTCGTCAACAAGGGCTCGCTTACGATGGAAGCCGGCTCCTCGATCTACGGCGACTGTGGGCGCGAAGCCACAGCGACGGAACCTGCGATCGCAAATGGCGAATTCGTCAACTCGGGCGCGATCACGACGAACGGCACGACGAAAACCGGGAGCAGCCCAGTCAGCATCGGCTACCCGTACAACTACTGCCTCGTGACCCACGACAGCGGGTCGCTGAAGGTCGCGAGCGGTGAACTGAAGCTCGGTGGTCAGAGCTACAACTTCGACACCGGGTCCACCGTGACGGGCGGGACTGGCGTGAAGCTGATTCTCGAAGCTACGGTCTCGTTCAACGCCGCGACGACCACGCTCCCCTTACCCGTTATCGTGACCGGCGAGACCACGGGCGCGGGCAACGTCGTCACCAGCGACTCGCTTCAACTGAACGGCACGCTCGACGGCACTGGCGACGTAACCGTCTCGTCCGTCGCCACGCTCACTCTCGAAGGCGGTTACATCGATGGTGGCGAGCTCGTCAACGAAGGCGCGGCCACGGTCCCGTCCAACGTGCAGGCGTACGTCGGCCAGGCCGCGAAACTCGACAACAAGGGCTCGCTCTCCTTCGCGGTCGGCTCGAGCCTCTATGGCGGCTGCGGCCACGGCGCGACGGCGACGGAACCCGAAGTCCCTAACGGCGAATTCGTCACGTCGGGCTCGATCACAACGGATGGGACGTCGAAAACAGGCAGTAGTCCCGTGACGATCGGGTACCCCTACAACTACTGCCTTATCACCCACGACAGCGGGTCGCTTGATCTGGCGAGCGGCGAGCTGCGACTGGGTGGTGCCGACTTCAACTTCGACACGGGCTCCACGGTCACGGGCGTGTCCACGTCCGAGCTCGTCCTCGAATCGACCGTGAGCTTCAACGCCGCGTTGACCACCCTCCCCGTCCCCGTCGTGCTGACGGGTGAGACGAGTGGCGCCGGCAACGTCGTCGCCAACGACTCCCTCAAGTTCGCCGGTACACTCGACGGGACCGGATCCACGACCGTGCCCTCTGGTGCCACGCTGACGATGGAAGGCGGCGACATCGACGCGGGTGAGCTCGTCAACGAAGGCACAGCTTCCGTCACCGCGAACGCCGGACCGTATGTGGGCCAGGAAGCGAAACTCGTCAACAAGGGCGCGTTGTCATTCGCTGTCGGGTCGAGCCTATATGGCGGATGCGGCCACGCTGCGACTGCGACTGAACCCGCCATCGCTAACGGTGAATTCGTCAACTCCGGCTCGATGACAACGAATGGGACGAGCGAAACCGGCAGCAGCCCGGTCACGATCGGGTACCCGTATAACTATTGCCTCGTCAGCCACGACTCTGGTTCACTGGACGTTGCGAGTGGCCAGCTGAAGTTGGGCGGCAGCGACTTCAACTTCGACACCGGGTCCACCATCACTGGCGCCTCGACCTCGCAGTTGGTGCTCGAAGGCACGGTCAGCTTCAACGCCGCCTCGACGTTGCTACCGGCGCCCGTTGTCATTACCGGTGGCATCGACGGCGCCGGCGCGGTAGTCGTCACGGATTCGTTGAAGCTCACGGGCGATCTCGAGGGTACCGGCGAGGTCAGCGTTACGCCCAAGGCTACGCTGACGATGGAAGGCGGCGATATCGACGCCGGCGAGCTCGTCAACGAAGGCGCCGGCACCGTCACGCCCAATGCCACGCCGTACGTCGGCGAGGAAGCGAAACTCGTGAATAAGGGCGCGTTGTCCTTCACTGTCGGGTCGAGCTTATATGGCGGCTGCGGCCATGGGGCAAACGCGACGGAACCAGAAATCCCGAACGGCGAATTCGTCAACTCGGGCGCGCTGACGACAAACGGCACGAGCGCAACCGGCAGCAGCCCTGTCACGATCGGCTACCCGTACAACTACTGCTTGATCACGAACGACAGCGGCTCGCTTAATGTTGCCAGCGGCGAACTCAAGCTCGGCGGGAGCGACTTCAATTTCGACAGCGGCTCCAGCGTTACCGGGGCGTCGACTTCGCAGCTCGTGCTCCAGGGCACTGTCAGTTTCAACGCCGCGAACACGACGCTGCCCGTGCCTGTCGTCATCACCGGCAACACCGCCGGAGGTGGCAACGTCGACGGGACCGACTCGTTGAAGCTGGCTGGGTCGCTCGACGGGACCGGTACCGTCACCGTGCTCTCCGGCGGGTCCTTGGTCTTGGAAGGCGGCTCGGTCGACGCTGGCACGCTCGTGAACGAAGGCAGTGGTTCGGTCACGCCTAACGCCGAGCCATACGTCAACCAGGCCTCTCGCCTAGTCAACCGTGGATCGCTCTCGTTTGCCGTTGGCTCCGGTCTCTACGGCGGCTGTGGGAGCGAAGCGACCGCGACTGAACCCGCGATCGCGAACGGCGAATTCGTTAGCTCGGGCTCGATCACGACGAACGGCAAAACCGAAACCGGCAGCAGCCCGGTGACCATCGGCTATCCCTATAACTACTGCCTTATCACCCACGACACCGGCTCACTCAACGTCGCAAGTGGCGAACTCCGTCTCGGCGGCAGCGCGTTCAATTTCGAAACCGGCGCAAGCGTGACAGGGGCATCCGCGGCGGTGCTCGTCCTGCAGTCCGATGTGAATTCCGAGCTCTCCGGAGTTGGCAGCATCGGCACGGTTGAAGACAGCGGTCACCTTCACGCGATGCACTCGCTCTCCCTCCCACACTTCGTATTTGATGGAAGCCTTGAGCTCTCGCCCGGCGTGCTCGTTAACGCGAGCAGCATGGGCACGCTCAATGGCGAGATCGAACTCGACGGCACGGGCGACTTCGGGCGCCTGAATGTTGGCGGCGGCGTGACGTTGACCAGCCCGTCGCTCGAGTTCACGTCGCTCGAATATGTGCCGCCGTGTGGCGCCACGATCACCGCCGTGGCTGCCGGCAGCCTCGCGGGTGACTTCGGCTCGGTCAGCGGTGGGAACTCGCTAGGCGAAGGCTCGTGGGAGCCCGAGGCCACGTCGACCTCCGCGGGCGGCTATCGCTACTGTCCGCCGCCGCCGACGCCCGAGGCGCAGACGTATGGCACAGGTAGTTCGATCGATGCTGTCAATCCATCGGGATACCAGGCGGAGCCCGTTAACACTGCGACTGGTGCGTACAACACGAGCGACACGGACGCGAGCATGCCCGGACTCGGCGTCCCGTTCTCGTTCACGCGCTCCTACACCTCCTCCAACCCCTACTCGGGGCCGCTCGGGCTCGGCTGGACCGACTCGCTCAACGTCTTCCTCGCGACGAACGGCAGCGAAGTCGTGTTGCACTCCGAAGATGGGCAGCAGACGACGTACACGCCGAACGGCGAAGGTGGCTACAAGGGCGGCCCGGGCACGCGCTCGGCGCTCGCCGCGAAGGGTGGTGGCGGGTGGACGCTGACACGCCAGAATCAGGAACATTTGACGTTCAACGAATCAGGACTGTTGATCTCCGAGACCGACCGCAATGGCATAGGGCTCACGCTGTCCTACAACGAATCGGATCAACTCGCGTCGGTTAAGGACTACGCGGGACGCACGGTGACCTTCTCATATAATTCTGCCGGCCTGCTGGCGTCGATGTCCCAGCCGCTTGGACGGACCGTGAGCTATGGATACAACTCATCAAATGAGCTGACGTCAGTGACTGACGCGGCGGGAGGTGTGATCTCCTATGAATATGGCGGCGAAGGTCTACTCACCTCGATCACCAACCAGGACGGTAATCGGATCGTCACGAACACCTATAACTCTGAAGACAAGGTCGTCAAGCAGGTCAACGCCCTAGGTGGCACGGCGACGTTCTCCTATGAAAACGGCACGACGACGTACACCGACCCCGACGGCCACATTTGGAAGGAAGTCTATGAAGGAGACGCGCTGGTCGAAAAGATAGATCCGACGGGCGGCGTGACGCACTACGCTTATGACTCGAACCTGGATATGACCGCCGTGACTGACCCAGACGGCAACACGACGACAATGACCTACGACGCGGCTGGCAACATGCTCACGCAGACCTCCCCATTGGGCGAGACCAAGACCTGGACCTACGACCCGCTGAACGATGTCACGTCTTACGCCGACCCGGACGGTAACAAGACGGGCTACGCCTACGACGAAAAGGGAAACCTGCTCCGCACAACGTACGCTGATGGAACCGCGAGCAGCGAGACTCATGATGCTACGACTGGAGGCGTCACGTCGACCACCGATGGGTTGGGCAACACGGCAACCTATGAATATGACCCTGAAGGCAATCTGATTTCTGTGACATCGCCGTTCGGGGAGAAGACCACGTACACCTACGACGCGGCCGGACGGAAGACATCGATGGTCTCGCCACGTGGGAACGAAAAAGGTGCCGAACCTTCCAAGTACACCACACACTACAGCTATGAACCAGATGACCGGCTGATTGAAGTCACCGATCCCGACGGAGACATCACGAAGACCGCATACGATGCGGTCGGCAGCCAAACATCTGCCACAAACCCAGACGGCGATACGACAAGATGGGGCTATAACGCGCAGAACGAGCTCACATCGGTCACCGACCCTGAAGGCGCAGTCACGAAATATACATATGACGCCGACGGCAACCGCACCTCAGTCACCACACCGCTGGGACACACCACCCAGTACTTCTACGATGCCGATGGGCGACTGGAAAAGACGACCAATCCGCTAGGTGACATAACCACGTACGCCTACGACACGGACGGCAACGAGATCTCGATCACCGACGGGGTGGGCGTGAAGACGAGCTACGCCTACAACGCAGATGGCGAGCCCGTCGAGACGTCTTACTCGGATGGTACGCCCAGGGTGGCTTACAGCTACGATGCGGCTGGCAACCGCACGCAGATGAGTGACGGGACGGGCACCACCACATATACCTATGACGCACTCAACCGGCTCACGACTGTGGACGGCCCGGAGGGCGACTTCGCCTACGGCTATGACAAGGACGGCGACATCACGAGCCGGACTTACCCCGATGGCTCGACAGTGACCGAGAGCTACGACGCCGATCGGCGTCTAGCGACCGTAACAGCTGACGGACAAACGACAACTTACACCTACGACGCAGACTCACAGCCGACGAAGACGACGCTGCCGGCAACAAACGGCTCCGCGGAGAGCACAACCTACGATCCCGCGGGACGCATAACGGCGATCAGGGACAGCAACGGGAAAGGCGCGCTCTCAAGCTTCGCCTACACATACGACGCGGACGGCAATCCGACCAATGTCGTCACGAACTCGACCACGATCACCTATGGTTACGACAAAGACGGGCGCCTCACGAGCGCCTGTTACGGAGCTTCCTGCGCCGAAGGATCGATCACCTACGCTTATGACGCTGATGGCGAGCGCACCACACTGGTCGATTCCGCAGGCACCATGGAATACTCCTACAACGAAGGTGACGAGCTGACGACCACCGAAGGACCATCTGGCAAGACGAGCTACACGTACGACAAGGACGGCAGACGTACCGCCGCCGGCACAACCACCTACGAATGGAACGCGGCGAATGAGCTGGCCAAGCTCACCAGCTCCGGCACATCCACCACGTACACCTACGACGGGGCCGGCGACCGTTTATCGGCAACCAGCGGCGGACAGACAACGACCTTCGCCTACGACACCAACAACACGCTACCACTGCTCGCCCTCGAAACCAGCACGACTGGCACCTCTCGCCGCTACACCTGGGGAGACGAACTGCTGCTATCGATGAACACCGGCGGCAACGAATACTACGTCGCTCACGACGCACAAGGCTCGACCGTCGCGCTCACTTCATCAACCGGCCCGACGGAGGACACTTACAGCTACGACCCGTTCGGCAACTCGCTGTCCGAAACCACGACCAAAGGTGCTCCCGGCATCCCGCTGCGATACGACGCTGAGTACCTCGACCCGACCGGACTCTACCACCTCGGTGCGCGGCAACTAGACCCAACTACCGGTGTCTTTATAAGTGCCGACCCACAAGCGCCTGAACCCAGGGAACCCGCTATATCGCCATACCTCTTCGTCGATGACCAGCCGACGACCCTTGAAGATCCAACGGGGGAATTCTCATTTCACTCGCTTGAGAGTGGCGTTGAGGCCTTTGGCGTGGCGCTGGGTGGCGGCATAGTCGGCGCCGCCGTCGACGCTTACACGGCGGTGAAAGATACCGCAAATGCGGTTACCTCATGTAGTAAGAGTTGGTCGAGCTACGCATGTGGCCAAGCGATCCAGCAAACAGGTGTAGACGTCGCTAACGGGCTTATCTGCTTGGTCACCACCAATCTAGGGTGCTCGCTGGCAACGGCAGGAACCCAGTATCTCCTTGACCGCTACGGCATCAAGGTGCCAGGCGGGTCTAGTGACGGTGATACATATGACGGCGGAGACGATGTTGGATACGACACGAAGTAGCCGAGACGCTACGTATGGCCTCAGCGGCGAACCCGAAGTCGCCCGGTTCGGATCCCGCCCCGGCGCGCTAGCCTTGAGGGATCTCTGGCATCGACAATCCGCTCCATCTCATCTTCCTGGGCGCGGTCGCTCTGATCGTGTTGGGACCCAAGCGCCTGCCCGAGCTTGCGCAGGCGCTTGGCAAGGGAATCCGCGAGTTCCGCGAGGCGCTGGCAGGGGAGATGGAGCACGATGGGGACGCAAGCCCCGTCGCTCACGACGAGGGCACCAGGGCCCTCCCACCGCCGGCTGAGCCGGGAGATCCAGGGCCTCACTGAGGCGAGTCGCTCAGTCCCCGCCGATGCGATCCAGCTGGCGCGAAGCGATCCGGTCGGCCGGGTACGGTCGGGGAATGCGCCTGATCGTCGCTCGCTGCGAGGTTTCATACCTCGGCCGTCTCAGCACCGTCCTGCCAGAGGCGGTGCGGATGCTGATGATCAAGCCCGATGGGACGTTCATGGTGTGGTCCGACGGCGGCGGCTCCGCCGTCAAGCCGCTGAACTGGATGGCCCCGCCGACGAGCATCGAGGAGCAGCACGGCGAGGACGGTGTGTTGCAGCGCTTGGTGGTGCGCAAGCACAAGCTGGAGGATCGTCTCGAGGTCGAGATCTCCGAGGTGATCGCCGAAGTCGAGCACGAGCTGGACAGCAGCTCCGTGCTGGAGAAGGAGGGGGTGGAGCGCGAGCTGCAAGAGCTCTTAGCGGCACAGCCTCAGAGCTGCGGTGAGGGTCTGCGGCTCGTGCGCCGGGAGTGGCCCACCGACATCGGGCCCGTCGATCTGATGTGCAAGGACGACGAGGAGGAGTGGATCGCCGTGGAGATAAAGCGCATCGGCACGATCGACGCCGTGGAGCAGTTGAGCCGCTACCTGGAGCGCATCAGGCTCGACCCGGCGCTCCGTTCCTGCCGGGGGATCCTTGCGGCGCAGAGCATCAAGCCGCAGGCAAAGGTGCTCGCCGGTGCGCGAGGCATCGGGTGCGTCGAGGTCGACATCGAGGTGCTGCGCGGCGAGCGTGAGCCCGACCTGACCCTTTTTGCGGCATAGTTGGCGACATGAGCGACGAGCAAGCAGTGGCTGGCGCTGCACGGGCTGATGAGGCCGCACCGGCGGTACTGACCGAGCGACGTGGAGAGGCTCTGCTCGTCACGATCAACCGCCCCGAGGTGCGTAACGCGGTCAACGCCGCGGTGGCCGAGGGCGTGGCGGGGGCCCTGGATGAGCTGGATGGGAACGACGAGCTGGCAGTCGGTGTGCTCACCGGCGCCGGCGGCTTCTTCTGCGCGGGCATGGATCTGGGGGCATTCGTCAAGGGAGAATCGCCCTGGTTCGGCGATCGGGGCTTCGCCGGGATCGCGATGCGCGCGTCACGTAAGCCCCTGATCGCGGCGATCGAGGGTTTCGCGGTCGCGGGTGGGATGGAGATCGCGCTGGCGTGCGATCTGATCGTCGCGGCGCAGGGCGCCAAGCTGGGCATCCCCGAGGCCAAGCGCTCGCTGGTGGCAGCCGGTGGCGCGCTGCTGCGCCTGCCAAAGCGCATGCCATATCACGTGGTGATGGAGCTGGCCCTCACCGGCGAGACGATGCCCGCCGAGCGCTTTCATGAGCTCGGTGTCGTCAACCGGCTCGCCGAGCCCGGGAGCGCCGTGGACGTCGCGCTCGAGCTCGCGGGCGCGCTGGCGAAGAACGGCCCGCTTGCGCTTGCCGCCTCCAAGGAGATCCTCCAGCGCCAGTTCGATTGGTCCAGCGAGCAGATGTGGGACGAGCAGGCGGCCATCTCAGGGCCCGTGTTCGCCTCCCAGGACGCCAAGGAGGGCGCAAACGCCTTCAAGGAGAAGCGCGACCCCGTGTGGCGGGGGCTCTAACGCGCGCGACGTTTGCGCCGCCACTGGCGCAAGATCATGAGAAAGCGTCGCCAGAGCATCGCTCAGCGCTCGCCCGGCGTCTTGCGCGGGTACTGGGAGATCGGGACTCCAAGATCGAGGGCGGTCGTCACGATGCGGCTCTGCTCGGTGATGTGGGCTGCCGGGTAGCCCTCGCCCGGGCTCGCGCGCTCGGGTCGGCCCACGAAGCCGAAGTGCATCTCCTCGGGCATGATCTGCATCAGTCGGGGGAACATGTGGGCGCGTGCTCCCATGTTGCGTGGCTCCTCCTGCGCCCAGACGATCTCGCTCAGATTCGGGTAGCGGCCCATCAGCTCGAGCACTTGGCCCTCGGGGAACGGATAGAGCAGCTCAACGCGTCCCACTGCGACACCCTCGTTGGCGAGATGGTCGGCGTGTCCCACAAGGTCGTAGTAGATCTTGCCTGTGCACAGCACCAGCCTTGTGACCTTCTGATCGTCGACTCCAGGCTCGGCGAGCACCGGCTGGAAGCGACTCTCCTCGGCCATATCGGCGATCGTGCTGGCCGCCTGTGGCAGGCGCAGCAGCGACTTGGGGGTCATGATCACGAGCGGGCGCTGCTTGGCGACTAAGGCCTGGCGACGCAGCAGATGGAAGTACTGGGCGGGCGTCGTAACGTTGGCCACCCGGATGTTGCCCTCGGCGGCGATGGTGAGGAAACGCTCCAGCCGTGCCGAGGAGTGCTCCGGGCCCGAGCCCTCATAGCCGTGGGGTAGCAGCAGCGTCAGGCGCGAAGTCTGGCCCCACTTGGCCAGCCCTGAGGCGATGAACTGGTCGACGATCACCTGCGCGGAGTTGACGAAATCGCCGAACTGAGCCTCCCAGAGCACCAACGTCTCGGGCGCTTCCTGGCTGTAGCCATACTCGAAGCCCATGCAAGCGAGCTCGGAGAGCGGGCTGTTGTGCAGCTCGAAGGGCGCCAGCGCCTCCGGCAGGCTCTGGATCGGGCAGATGGTCTGACCGGTCTTCGCATCGTGTAGGACCATGTGCCTCTGCGAGAAGGTGCCCCGCTCGGTGTCCTGGCCGGTGAGCCTGATGGGGGTGCCCTCGGTGATCAGCGAGGCGAACGCGAGTGCCTCGGCGTGCGCCCAGTCGACTGCCGCCGGCTGCTCGCTCTCGGGGCCGTCGTCGCCGAGCGCCTCGCGGCGGCGCTCCAGCTGCTTGACGAGCTTGGGATGAACCGTAAAGCCGTCGGGCACGCGCAGGAGCTCCAGGCCAAGCTCGCGCAGGCGCTCGGCCGCCACCGCGGTGCTGACATCGGGGCTCGGCGTGCGGTCGAGCTGATACTCGCCGGTAGAGTTATCCGAGTCGCCATGCTCGGCGGCTGCGGCGATCTTGGACTTCAGCCGCTGGTGCAGGAGCGTGAGGTTGTCCCACACCTCCTGTCCCAGGGTGTCGATCTCCTCCTGGCTGACGATCCCATCGACGAGCAGGCGCTCTGCCCACAGTTCGTAGACGCGCTTCTTGGTCTTGATCTTCGCGTACATCTCCGGCTGGGTGTACGCAGGCTCGTCGGACTCGTTGTGACCGAAGCGCCGGTAGCCGATCAGGTCGATCAGCACGTCGTGGCCGAACTCCTCCCTGAACGCGAAGGCGAGTCGCACGGCACTGATGCATGCCCCCACGTCATCGGCGTTGACGTGGATGATCGGCACGTCGAAGCCCTTGGCCAGATCTGAGGCCCAGTGAGTCGAGCGGGCATCATCGATGTCTGTGGTGAAGCCGATCTGATTGTTGGTGATGAGATGGACGGTGCCGCCGACCTTGTAGCCGTCCAGCGCCTGCAGGTTCAGCGTCTCTGCGACCACGCCCTGACCCGGGAAGGAGGCATCGCCGTGGATCACGATGGGAATGGCTGCATTGGTGTCCTGGTGGGCGTGCGGCCCCTGCCTGGTCGTCTGCGCCGCCCGTGTGGCCCCCTCGACCACGGGCGAGACGTACTCCAGATGGCTGGGATTGGACTCGAGGTTGACGTGGATGCTCTCGCCGTTGGGCAGCTCGTAGGAGCCGCGCTCGCCGTGGTGGTACTTGACGTCGCCCGTGCCGCCCTGGGGGATGGTCGTGACCACCTCGAGCGTGGAGGCACCCTCGAACTCGGCGAAGATCGTGTCGTAGGGGCGTCCAAGGTTGTGCGCGAGGACGTTCAGGCGTCCACGGTGAGCCATCCCGATCACGACCTCCTTGGCGCCATGGGCGGCCGAGAGCTGGATCAGCTCATCGAGCATCGGCACAGTCATGTCCAGGCCCTCGATCGAGAACTGATGCTGCCCGAGGTAGGCCTTGTGCATGAAGCGCTCCAGCGCGTCCACCTCGACCAGGCGCTTCAGGAGCTTGCGCTGCTCATCGCCGGTGAGCGGCATCCTGAAGGTGCCTGACTCGATCTTCTCGCGCAGCCACAGGCGCTGGCGGTGGGAGGCGATGTGCTCGATCTCATAGGCGATCGTGCCGCAGTAGGTCTCGCGCAGATGGGGCAGCGCTTCGGCGAGCGTCGCCCCAGGCACGTACATGTTCAGGATCTTGGCGGGGATCAGCGCCATCAGCTCAGGTGTGAGCCCGAGCTCGCCGGGATCGAGCTGGGGCTCGCCGGCCGGCTCGGACCCCAGTGGATCGAGGCGGGCCGCCAGATGTCCATGGCCTCGGAAGCGCCCCAGCAGCGTGCTCGCTGCCTGGACCGCCTGCAAGAGCTGCTCGTTGGGCGCGCTCGCCGGGACGCCGTCCACCGGGGAGCTCGCCATGGCCGCCGCGGTGGCGGCGGCAGGCGGCGTCGGGGCGGGACCGACCTGAACGCCGAGAGCGGCGAACAGGTCCTCGTAGAAGCTCTGATCGCCCTGCAGGCGATTCTCGATCAGGCCGAGGAAGCGCCCGGACTCGGCTCCCTGGATGACGCGATGGTCATAGGTCGAAGTCATCGTCATGACCTTCTCCGCGCCGATCGCCTCGCCGATGTTGCCAAGACCGACGGGATAGGCGATCGATCCCGTCGCGATGATCGTCCCCTGGCCGGCCATCAGCCGCGGGACCGAGGCGACCGTGCCCAGGCCGCCCGGGTTTGTGAGGGTCACGTTGGCACCGGCGAGGTCATCGGGGCTCAGCGATCCGGTGCGCGCCTTCTCGACCAGCGCGTCGTAGGCGGCGAGGAACTCATCGAAGCGCAGAGAAGCGGCGTCTCTGATCACCGGAACCATCAACGTGCGCCCGCCGTCCTTGCGCTCGACGTCGACAGCGAGGCCGAGGTTCACCGCTCCGTCTTCGATCCTGTGCGGCTTGCCGTCGATCTCGGCGAAGTGGTGCGCCATCACAGGCATCTCTCTGGCCGCAAGCGCGATCGCGTAGGCGATCAAGTGAGTGAAGGAGACCCGTTGGCCGGCTGTCTTGAGCTCACGCCGGCGGGCGTCGAGGACCGTCACTGTCATTGTCCTGAAGCTCGTCGCGGTGGGCACGCTCCGCGACTCCTCCATGTAGCGGGCGAGCATCGCCGCCGCGCCCTTCATCGGCTGCTGAGTGGCCCCGTTCTTCGCCGCCGAGTGCGACGCGCCGTTGCTGGTGGCAGGTGCACGCTGTGCGGCGAGCAGCACATCCTCCTTGAGGATGCGCCCATCGGGTCCGCTGCCGGAGACGTGCGCTAGGTCGACCCCCTCAACCGCCGCAGCGCGCGCCGCGACGGGTGAGACCCTGCTTGCGTCGAGTGTCCCGACGCCGCTCGCCGAGTGCTCGAGCGCTGCGGGGGCAGCCACCGCCCCGTCGGTTGTCCCGCCCCCGGCGGTTGCGCCATCGGCTGCCGCGCCATCCGCCGTGGCTCCACTGGCAGCCGCCGCACCGTTGAGCGACAGCCGGGCGATCACCTGACCGACCGTGACCGTATCGCCCTCCTCTGCGAGGATCTCGATGACAGTGCCGGTTGCGGGCGATGGCAGCTCGACATCCACCTTGTCGGTGGAGATCTCAACGATCGTGTCGTCGACCTTGATGGAGTCGCCGACCTTGGCATGCCATTCGAGGATCGTTCCCTCGGTGACGGACTCGCCAGCGGCCGGCGTCACGACATCGATCGTCCCTGAGTCGTGGTCCTGGTCCCCTTCTGCCATCTCACTTCACTCTAGCGAGGTGGCTAGTCGAAACTCACGCTCGTCGGCCTCCTCCACAAATCTTCACAGGGCTTAACGATGCTTGGCGAGGCGCTGCTCGCGGATGAACTCATAGCTGCCGAAGAAGGGGCCTATTCCGCCGAGCACGGCAACTGCGACCGCCAGGCGCAGTGAGACGATCCGCAGACGTGCCGCTGTGATGCAGGCCATGGACATGAAGATCCACAGCAGCCCATGCGTCAGCCCCAGGATGAAGGTCAGTGGCTGTGGGCCGCCTGCCGCGAAGGCACAGACGAGCAATGACAAGTAGATGCAGGAGTGTGTGAAGGAGATCCACTTCAGCGTCCTGAACATTGTCTGCGAATGCGATGCCCCACGCGCGCGCGTGGCGTCCTCATGCGAGGGCACCTCACCTTCGCCGCGTGGGCTGCTCGAGGTGCCATCCCCCCGCGAGCTTGCGGCACTCACCGCGACAGCCAGCGCGCCATCAGGCGCAGCGTCTCTCCGGCCTCCTCGGGCCAGTCGTTGATCTCAGGGGGCCACCACGCATGGGCATCGTGCTCGTGATCGGGTGTCACCTCGGCGCCCTCAGGGAGCCAGGCCTGGCCTACGAACATCACCATCTGGTGGGGCAGCATCACAAGCGCCTCGCCGCGCACACGCTCGGGCGAGACCGACCACTCCTCTTGGAGCTCGCGGACCAACGTGTTGGCGGGACTCTCGCCGAGGTCCACCGCGCCGCCGGCGCCCAGTGCCCAGCGCCCCGCCCATGAGGCGACCCAGGCCGCCCTACGGCCCGCCAGCCAGCGTCCATCGAATGAGCGGGTCACGCACAACGCGGCCATGCTCTTGGAGGCATCTCCTGCGACCAGGCGCAGCCCCCAGCGCAGCGGTTGCAGCTCCAACGCGATGCCCTCAGCGGTGACCTCGTAGTCGACCAGGCGCGCCGAGAGACCGTCGTGGCTGGGAGATCCGCGCGCCTGGAGGCTCGCGATCGCGTCATCTGCCGCTGCGGCGTGGCTCTGGGGAGGCTCGAAGTGATCCTCGCGCCAGCGCGCGTGGATCTGCTCGAAGGCCCAAGGTCCCTGCGCCAGGATCTCGGGCAGCTCGAACCTGGGGCCCTCCACGCTGGATCGGTCGGAGGGCTCCTCTGTCGGTTCGGGCTGGACGGACATCTGTGCAGGAAGGCTAGTGCCGCGCGGGAGCTTCTGTGTGCAGCTTCGTGTTACCGCCGTGCTCAGACCCCACCGCGGCTCGTTACGCTGGCGCCGTGAGCGAGATGTCCAAGATGAGGATCGCGGTGCTCGGGCCCGGTGGCGTGGGCGGGTTGCTCGCGGGCGCGCTCGCGCGCACACACACGCATGTGCTGGTCGTCGCCAGAGAGTCGACCGCCGAGCTGATCGAGCGGGACGGGCTCGAGGTGCAGAGCGTGCGGCTCGGGACATTCCACTCAAATCCGCATGCGGTCGCGCGCCTGGAGGAGGAGGTGGATGCGCTGATCGTCGCAACGAAGGCGAGCGGGCTGAGGGCGGCGCTTGAGCGGATCAGCTGCGAGCCGCGCCTGGTACTGCCGCTGCTCAACGGCCTTGACCATCTCCCTGTGCTGAGGGAGCGCTTCGGAGAGGCGGTGCTTGCCGGATCGATCAGGGTGGAAGCCGATCGGCCGCGGCCGGGAGTGATCACGCAGTCAAGCCCGTTCCTGAGAATCGACATGGCGGGCGAGCACGCTGCGCAAGATCGGATGCGATCGCTTGCAGCGACGCTCGAGGGAGCAGGGATCCCGGCGCAGGTGTTGGACTCCGAGCCGCAGGTGATGTGGTCCAAGCTTGTGCGGCTCAACGCGCTTGCCTGCACCACCAGCGCGTTTGATCTGCTGCTGGGTGAGATCCGCTCCAGGCCCGAGCTCAGGAGCGAGTTGATCGGGGCGATCGAGGAGGGCTGCGCCGTTGCGCGGGCCGAAGGGGCGAGCATCGAGCCCGCCCAAGCGATCACCGAGCTTTCAGAGGCTCATGCGACGTTGGGAAGCTCGATGCAACGCGATATCGCTGCGGGGAGGGCGCCAGAGCTGGATGCCATTCCAGGAGCGGTGCTGCGGGCGGGCGATCGCCACGGGATCGAGTGCCCGACGATCGAGCGGCTCGTGGAGGCAATCCTGGCGCGTGCACAGCTCCCCGAGAGCACCATCTCCCGCTGAGTCTCAGGCGGCGTTCTGGGAGATCTCGGGTGCAGACGCGGGGAGCTCCTGGCTGGAGACGGCCATCACGACCTCCTCCTCGCGCTCGGTGTGCTCCTCGTGCTCGCCGTCGCAGAGCACGCGGAAGTTCCCGGACACGCCGCCGTCGACCTGGATCGTGATGCCGGGGAGGATCTCCTCGCCCTCCTCGAGGCCCAGTCGCTCGAGGTCGAAGTGGGCCAGGCCGATGCCGTACGCGTTGTGGCTCGGGTTCTCGCGGTCGTGTGAGGCGACCGCCTGAGCGAAGCGCTCCAGGTTCTTGGCGATCTTTCCGGCGTCCGCCATGGCCCAGCGAGCTTAGCGCTCGAGGGCCAAGGCGACGCGTAGCCCTTCAGGACCAGCCCGTCCCGAAGGGCGGGTACTAGTGGTGCTTCATCGCTTTGTGCTTCATGGCGGGATGTTTCATGGCGGCGTGATGCTTCATGGCGTGGTGTTTCATGCTGGTGGCCTGCGCCGCCACCGGCGTTGCGCCCATGGCAGCCACGACGGCGCCACACGCGAGCAGACGTCTCAATGAGATGCCCATCAGATGCTCCTCCGGTCTGTGGAGGGCGTTATGCCCTCGGGGGTCGATGCGAACAGACGTCAGTTCAGCGCAGAGGTATTACGAGTTCCTTACGTAAGAAATAGGCAACATCTCTTCGGAATAGTCGAGTGCGTGATCGTCCTTGTCATCTTCGCGTTCATCGCGGGAGCAGCGACAGCGGTGTCGCCATGCGTGCTGCCCGTGCTGCCCGTCGCGCTCTCGGCAGGGGTGACGGGAGGTCGCAGGCGGCCACTTGGCGTGGTCAGTGGGCTGGCCTTGTCATTCACGTTTGCGACGGTTGCGCTCGTCTACGTGATCTCCGCATTGGGACTGCCTGACAGCCTGCTGCGCACCCTCGCGATCGCGGCTCTGATCGGCTTTGGGGTCTCGTTGCTCGTCCCTGCGTTGGGAGACAGGCTGGAGGTCCTGCTCAGCAGGATGGGCCCGCGCTTCTCGATGGGCTCGAAGAATCCAGACGCTGGATTCTGGTCCGGGATGCTGGTCGGCGGCGGGCTGGGCTTCGTCTACGCGCCGTGTGCGGGGCCGATCCTTGCTGGTGTGATTACGGTGTCGGCTTCGCAGAGTCTGACCGCAGGCAGGCTTGCGGTCGCGTTTGCCTATGGGATCGGCTCGGCGGTCATGCTCTACATCCTGATGCTGGGTGGGCGCAAGCTCACAGGGCGACTTGCACGCAGAAGCGCTCGTTTTCAGATGGCTATGGGCGCAATCATGATCGTCATTGCGCTGCTGATGCTGGGCAACTACGACACGCGCTTTGAGACGGCCATCGCCAGCGACCTGCCCTCATTCGTGGTCGATCCGGCCAATGGGCTTGAGACCAGCCATGCGGCCAGCAAGGGTCTCGCCGAACTACGCGGACACAAGACCAGCCAGGAGGGCGGGCTGCGTGAGGCGGCGGCGGGCTTGAAGCTGCCGGTGCTGGGCAGAGCGCCGGAATTCGTCGGCAACCAGAAGTGGTTCAACACACCTGGCGGGCGCCCGCTCAAGCTCTCGAGTCTGCGTGGCCATGTGGTGCTCGTGGACTTCTGGACATACAGCTGCATCAACTGCATCAGGACGTTGCCCTATCTGAAGGCGTGGTATGCCAAGTACCGCGGCAAGGGATTCGTGATCGTGGGTGTGCACACGCCGGAGTTCCCCTTCGAGCACTCGGCGGCCAACGTCGCCGAAGCGATCAAGCAGAATGGGATCACCTACCCGGTGGCACAGGACAACAACTACGCCACCTGGAACGCATACAAGAACCAGTACTGGCCGGCCGAGTACCTGATCGACGCCCAGGGCCGCATCAGGTTCGCCGATTTCGGCGAGGGCGAATATGCCACCAAGGAGCGCGCGATCCGCAGCTTGCTCACAGAAGCTGGAAGCACACAGCTGGGCACGAGCTCTCACGTCGTCGCCCAGCAGGCTGCCGCCGGCGAGGAAACGCCCGAGTCCTATCTGGGCGCCGGCTATGCCGAACGCTTTCTCAACGGGGAGCTCGAGACCGGGCCACAGGAATTCGGTCCCGCGCCGCGCAGGGCGGTCCCGCTCAATCATCTGGACTATGTGGGCGACTGGAATGTCACCAACTCGGCCGCGATCGCTGAAACGGGTGCCGGAGTCGAGCTGCGATTCAGGGCAAGGCGTGTCTATCTCGTGATGGGCTCTCCTGGCCGTCCAAGGCCCGTGAGGGTCCTGCTTGATGGGCATCTGATCTCACCTGCCGACGCGGGAAGCGACGTGTATGGAGGGATCGCGACGGTGGGATTCGACCGGTTGTACAGGCTGGTTGAACTGCCCAAGGTGGAGACCGGCCTGCTGACCGTGGAGCCCGCGCCTGGAGTCTCCGCCTATGACTTCACCTTCGGCTGAGAGTGAGTGCGTAACGCTGCGATGATTGGCAGAGTGACTCCCAAGGATGACATGGCCCAGGGTCAATCGATACTGGTGGTTGACGACGAGCCGACGATCGCCGAGATCGTCGCTCGCTATCTGACCAGAGCGGGCTACCAGACGCGCATTGCCAGCGATGGCCCGCAGGCGCTCGCGATGAGCGCCGAGAGCCCGGCGGATCTCGTGGTGCTCGACATCATGCTTCCAGGGATCGACGGTCTCGAGGTGATGCGCGCCCTCCATGAGCAGGATCGGCCGAGGAGCGCGATCATCCTGCTGACCGCGAAGGGCCAGGAGGCAGACAGGATCATCGGGCTGAGGCGTGGAGCGGATGACTACGTACTGAAGCCGTTCTCTCCCGGCGAGCTGGTCGCGCGCGTGGAAGCGGTGCTGCGCCGGCATCGCTCCGAGCCCGAGCTGGGAGCCGAGGAACTGCGGTTCGAGGGCCTGCGCATCGAGCCTGCGACGCGCTCTGTCTGGGCGGCCGGAGAGGAGACCAGCCTGACCCAGCGCGAGTTCGATCTGCTCGTCTTCCTCGCACAGCATCCTGGTCGCGTGTTCTCGCGCGATCAACTGATGGAGCTCGTGTGGCAACTCGCCTCCGATGCGGACAGCTCCACCGTCACGGTACACATCAGGCGCCTGCGCGCCAAGATCGAGCCAGACCCCGAGCGGCCGCGCTACTTGCAGACCGTCTGGGGAGTGGGCTACCGCTTTCACCCATGAGACGCTCGCTCCTCGTGATCGTGCTCGCGCTGGTGCCTAGCTGCGCCGTGATGGCCGCGATCGGCGGCAGCCATGCAGTGATCGTGTCGATCGAGATACTCCTGCCCGTCGGCCTGGTCGCCCTGGCACTCGCCCAGCTCCTCGCAAGGGGCCCGACACGAAGGAGTGCCACCCTCGAGCAGCGCTTTGGCATCGGATTGGGTATCGCCCTCGCCCAGCTGCTCGTGGCGGTGCTGATCGGTGCGCTGGTCATGTTCGTCTCGCCCCATGACGCCTGGGCCACAGTGGGCATTCTTGTGTTCGCGGCGCTGGTGGCAGGGCGTGCGGCGCAGCTGCTGTTGGGCGGGGTCGTCAAGGATGTCCACGCGATCCAGGATGGCCTGCACAGCGTGCAGCGAGGTGAGCGGAACATCAACATCGACACGGTGAGCTCGGCGCGGGAGCTCGAGGATCTCGCCGAGGCGGCCAACCGCATGATCGAGGCGCTGGGCGCTGAGGAGCACGCCAGGGACCTGGCCGAGACGGCCAGGCGGCAGGTGATAGCAGCGGTCTCACATGACCTGCGCACCCCGTTGACCTCTTTGAGGCTGCTCACCGAGGCGCTGTCCGACGATCTCGTCGATGGCGCCACAGCCCGGCGCTACGTCGAGACGATGGGGGTGCAGGTGCGCACGCTGGGCGCTCTGGTCGACGATCTGTTCGAGCTGTCCAGTCTCAACGCGGGCGATTTCGCCTGGAGCACCGAGACGGTGGACCTCTCCTCGCTGATCAATGAAACGATCGCTGTCATGGGGGCGGAGACCGAGGCGGCGGGGGTGAAAGTGAGTACCGAGCTGCCCGTTGGCCTCGCGCAGGCGAGGGCCAATCCGCAGAAGCTCAAACGTGTTCTGCTGAACCTCTTGCAGAACGCGATTCACCACACGCCCAGCGACGGCAGCGTGGTGATCAGGGCCGAGTCCAGAGCGGGCGAAATCGAGGTGGAGGTCGCGGATACCGGCGAAGGCATCGCCCATGCCGACCGGCCGCGCGTGTTCGAGCCCTTCTTTCGTGGTGGCAGCGAGATCGCCCGTACCAGAGCGGGCAACGGCCTGGGACTGGCCATCTCCAGGTCGATTGTGGAGGCCCATGGCGGCCGTATCTGGCTGGCAGACCGGACCGATGGCACATGCGTGCGCTTCACGTTGCCGCTCGACTTGGCTTCGAGGGGGCCCAGCAACGTAAATTGAGCTACAGGTTCTCCACGAAGCAGAGCTCGCAGCTGATCCATTCGATCGACAGGTCGGTGGGGGAGACATAGTCCCGCTCTTGTATCCGAGGCAGGTGCTCGGCGAGCTGATCAAGGCGCGGGTCGGCCCCCAGTCGCATTTGCAAGATAACCATGCCGACACTGCGCACCGCTTGCAGGAAGTCCGTGACCGTCATGTGATTCAGCTGATTGCAGAGAATGTCCCAGTGGCGCTCAGACAATTCTGGCTGCAGCTCCGCCGGGGTTCGCGATAGATGCTCCCAGGGGCCCTTACCGATGTGCCCACCGTTCGATGAGTACCACAAAGAGCTCGCGAAGATGACCACTCGGCCCCCCGGCCTCAAGAGATCCCGGAAGGCTCCCAGGACGCCCTTCAGGTCCATCACGTGCTCAAAGACGCTGTTACGGGACTGGAGAGAGGGCGGGGCTCAGGTCGATGCCCAGCACCGAGCGGGCTTTGTGGCGAGCGGCCCAGAGCACCTCGTTGCCGAAGCCGCATCCGAACACGAGCACGTCCTTACCGGCCGGGTTGCAATATAGGAGAAAGTGGCGGTCCAGCGATTTCTCGCGGCGGATGATGTAGGCCGTAAGCTCGGTGATCTGCTCTTCACTGAGCTGAAAGTACTGGGCATCCTCCGGGTCCGGTTGGGGCGCTGAGGATGGTTTTGCTCTGAACATCGCCTGCAGAAGCCTATGGAGCGGCTGCTGGCCGGATAGAGGCGTTTACGCGATCGTCACCGTCAGGGCCGGCGCGCTATGGGCGAGGCTGCTCGATGATCTCGATTCTGTAGCCGTCGAGGTGGTGGACGGTTTGCAACTCACAAGCCTCGATCCTTGACTGCACGCCCAACGACGAGTGGTGCCACTATCGGTGGCACGCCCTTCCACTGGGCGTCCCCGTGGTCAGTTGTGAAGCCCGCGGCCGCGATCGAGGCGATTGTGTCGCGGTTGCAGCGACAGCCTGCAGCGAAGTGTCGCCACGGGGTCTCAAGGCGGTCTTGCCAATGGGCTACGCGTGGGGAGTGCGAACGGACATGCTCGATGAACAGGAACTGCCCGCCTGGGCGCAGGACGCGTGAGATTTCAGCCAGTGCGCGATCGGGGAAGTCGACGGTGCAGAGCACGAGCGTCGATACGACCGTGTCGACCGACTCGTCATCTAGGGGAAGTGCTTCGGCCGATGCATCCATGGCGCTGGCCGACTTGCCGCTTTGCCTCAGCTTGCGCTCCAGTCGGCGGCGCATCGGCTCGAACGGCTCAGCCAGGATCACCTCTTCGACGGCATCCGGGTAGTAGGGGATGTTGGCGCCTGTGCCTGCGCCGATCTCGAGTGTGCGGCCATGTGCCTTCGAAACGAGCTCGCTGCGGCGCTCGCGCATGGTGCGCTCCTCGCCACTGCGCATGATTCGGTCATATAGCGCTGCGAATACGAAGTCCCAGCGGTGCTCGCCGTGGATTGTTCCCATGGATGCTGTGTCGTAGCTCATGGCAGAGAGACTCTACCGGCCGGCCATCTCCAATATCTCAATCCGATACCCGTCTGGATCCCTGACGAATGCCAGACGGTTGCCACCCTCACGCACGGAGTAAGGAGGCTTCTCCGGCTCGATGCCCAGCTCGGACAGTTGTGCGAGCGTCGCGTCGAGGTCCTCTGAGGTGATCCCGATGTGGTTGTAGCCGGTGCCCAAGTCATAGCTGCCCACGCCGAAGTTGTAGGTCAGCTCCAGGCGGGGCATGTCACCGTCGCCAGGCTGATTCATGAACACGTTGATCGCCTCGTCGCGGATCGGCAGACGGCCGACCTCCTTGAAGCCGAGCGCTTCGTAGAAGGCGACAGAGCGGTCGATGTCGCCGATGCGATAGCAGGTGTGGATAAGTGCCATGCAGGGCAGTCTAAGAGAAGCCGGCCGCTTCAAGCCGGTCCGCGAATGGCAGAGGCGTTGAGGCGCACGTAGTCCAGCGGCAGGTGCACTCCTGCCACGACCGCCGCGGCGAACCGCTCTCGGCGCTCCTCGGGCAGGCGGGCGAGGTGTGCCGGAAGGATCGATGTACGCACGAACGCGTCGACGTCCTGCGGGTGGGTGGGGCGCTCCTCCAACCAGCATTGGGTCTCGGTGAAGCCGGCCGCTCGCAGGCGCTGCTCCGTTTCCTGCGTCCCCGCGAAGGTCCAGGGCGAGAAGCCGACGAGCTCTGGAGCGGCGTCAATGGCGACCGCCTCGATGACCTCACGGACGCCGTCGATGTTGCCTTCTCCTCCGCACTGGATCTCGAGCACGCCGCCTGGTCGCAACGCCTGGGCCAGCCGTGCCCAGAGGTGATCGTGGTCGGTGACCCAGTGCAGCGTCGCCGTCGAGACGATCGCGTCGACGGGCTCATCGAGGTCGAGCTCGAGCACATCCTGACACCACACCTGCGCGCGGTCGCCAAGTCGCCTGCGCGCGAGTGTGACCATGTCCGCCGACGCGTCGATAGCCAACACTCGGCCTGCCGGCACCCTTGCCAGCAGCGCCTCCGTGACGCGCCCGGTTCCGCAACCGACATCCATCACCGTCGCATCGTCTGCGATGCCCTCCAGTCGTGCCAGAACCTCAGAGGCCCATGCCTGCTGTGGCTCGCTCGACCGGTCATAGGTGCCCGCATCCCAGGGAGTGCCCATCGCAGCGTCAGGCTACCGGCCGGGACCTGTCTCGAACTGGTCCGGGACCGTCTCGAACTGGGTTAGGATGGCCGGCATGGAACTGTACGTCTGCTATGGCACGTTCGGGCCTGTCGCGCGCCATGCGTGTGCGAAGGCGCACCGGGCGCTCATCGCCGCAGGTCATCAGCCAAAGGTCGTGAAGGCATACGGCTGCGCTGGCACCGACCGGTTCTTCAGTGCCCGCCGGAGAGTCAAGGATCTGACCGGCAACTACAAGGTCCCGACGCTCGTGCTTGACGATGGCACGGTCATCGACGAGTCGGAGAACATCGTCGCCTGGGCTGCTGCCAACGCGGCCTAGGTGAAGGCCCCGGAGCGCCGATCGGTCAGCGCTGCATCCTCGTGCCGCTGCATCCTCGTGCCAATAGCGCTCAGTGATGCACGTGGGCGCGATCGCGGCCGGCGCTCTTGGCCTCATACAGGGCGCCGTCAGCCGCTGCCATGAGCGTCTCGGCACTGTCTCCGGGACCGCGAGAGGCGAGCCCTGCAGAGCAGGTCTGCTCACCTGGGACGCGTTGACGCAAGCGCTCGATCACCGCCAGCGCGCGCGCGCTGCTGGAGCCTGGCAGCAGTAGCGCAAACTCGTCTCCACCCAGACGGGCGAGCACGTCGCCACCACGCAACTCCTCTCGCCAGACGGCTGCCGCCTCCTTCAACAGCCGGTCACCTGAGGGATGCCCCTGCGTGTCGTTGAACTCCTTGAAGCGGTCGAAGTCGAGCATCACGACCATGAGCTCCTGATCCTCCGCGAGCGCCTCGGTGAGGCTGGCGTCCCATGCACGGCGATTGGGCAGCCCGGTGAGTGGATCGGTGCTTGCCATGTCTGTCACCTTTGTTAGCAGATCCGCCCGCTCGATCACGGCCGTCACCTCGTGGGCCAGCAGCGAGATGACCGAGGTGTGCACCCCGTGCATCGCGATCACTCCAGCCCAACCGACGACCAGCACGCCCACCGGCTCGGAGCCTCTCAGCAGCGGCTCGAAGAGCACGGACTCGGGCCGACCGGTGAGCTCCCATATCTCGTGGCTGATCGCCTGCGTCGCGTGGCCATTGGCGTAGAACAGTGTGCGACCGGAGACGAACACCTCGAGGGCTCCCGCTTTCTCATCTGGACCGATTTCGATCGTCTCGACATCGAGTCCGGCCATCGCCGTCGTACATAGCCCGCCTGGGGTGCTCGAAGGTTCATACAGGACGGCGAAGCTCGCGTCGCTGATCCGCTTGGCCGCCTTGCACAGCTCAGTACGCGCTTGGAGGGGGGTGCTGTCGTAGAGATCTTTGATGGTGAGTGTCACCTCCTTGAGCATCTGTTCGCGAAGCTCGGCCTCGGCGGCCTGGGAACGGACGCGTCCCAGGAGCCGCTGGGTTGCCAGCCCGATGATTGAACTCACCGCGACGAACAACAGTCCGGCGCGATATTGGCTGGAGGGATAGGTCGGTGGGCCGATGACCAGTACAGGCATGAGGAAGAAGACCGCCAGCCCGAGGGTGACGGCGCCGAGCTGGCGTCGATCGCTGGTACGAAGCGCCGTCTGGAATACGGGCAGGAGGGCTACCACCGCCACCCCTGAGTTGGCGCCGCCCGCGGAGGAGCGCAGCAGGGCCACACCCGCGAGGAAGATCAGTGAAGGGAACACCTCGCGCGCGGTAGCAAGCGCTCCTCGCAGCGGCGCGACGCGCAGTGCTCCCGCGACCAGGGCAAGGCCGGCACCAAGCGCATACTGCTCCCAATCGATCGAGGCGCTGATGAGCACGGCGCCCCATGCCAGCACCGATGCGACGGCGAATGGAGCAAGATTCCGGGCAGTACGTGCTGGTCCGCCCTCGGCAGTCATGTGGACCTATCGGCAGCTCTGACCACAGCTTGAGTCGATCGAGGCCCAGTCTTTCTAGCGAGTTTCGTGTAAGTATGGCCGGGATGATCGTCGAGCGCTCGATGAACGAGCAGTTCCTTTCGAACACTTACCTCGTCGCCGGCGATGCGGGCAGCGAGGCCTTCCTCATCGATGCCGGCGGTCCCTTGGCACCGCTGATCGACGCCGCCGAGCGCCTGCGCCTGAGGCCGAGCCACGTGCTGCTCACCCACCATCACTTCGACCATGTTCTGCGAGCTCACCGCCATCCGCGACCGCTGGCCTTCGATCGAGGTGTTGATCGACCCGCTGGAGCTGGAGCTGCTCGCCGAGCTGACGTCGGGGGGATCGAGCGAGGGCGACGGCGCCGTTGGAACGATCCAGGCCGGCACAGATCTGCAGGTTGGTTCGCTCAGCGTCAGGCCGCTGCACACTCCTGGGCACACACTTGGCATGCTCTCCTTCCTGGTCAGCGAGCCCAGGGTCAGCTCCGAGCACTCTCCTGGTACTGCATCGCTCGGCTCGAGCGCGGCGGTGGTGTTCACCGGCGACACGCTGTTCAAGGGATCGGTTGGTGGGGTCAGGGCGCCCGGGCACACGACGTATATGGCGCTCAAGGACTCGATCATGGGCACGCTCATGGAGCTCCCGCCGCAGACGATCATCTACCCGGGCCACACCGATAACACGACGGTGGCCGGCGAGTGGGAGAGCAACCGCTTCATCAGGATCTGGCGGGGACTGGATCCCGAGGGCTCCTCTCCCTGTCTGGCGTTGGGCGAGCCGGCGACGCTCATCCTTCTGGGGGAGGACTACGACGGGGGCAAGAAGGCTTGGGTGCGCTGGCCCGACGGCTCAGATGACATCGTGCCCGGCTCCAAGGTCCAAGCGACAAGCCTCTGAGCGAGAAAATCCCCACCTCGAGAGTCCGCCGCGGCGCAACCGTTGGCAGGCTCGCCGCGAGCGAGGCTGTCAAGCAGTTCGGCACCAGAGCGGCAAACGTCACGCGCGGTGAGCAGGCGGCGGAGGAGGCCATGGCCAGGCGTCAGCTCGAGACCGCCAAGCAGATCGTGGGTGTGCTCGGGACGATGAAGGGCGCGGCGATGAAGCTGGGACAGGTCATGTCCTTCCTGGACCTGGGCCTTGTCGCACCGGAGTACAGGGAGGAGTTCCAGCAGGAGCTTGGGAAGCTCAGAGACGCGGCACCTACCGTTTCCTTCGAGCAGATGAAGGCGGTGATCGAGGACGATCTGCAGGAGCCGATCTCAGCGGTGTTCGGCTCCTTCGAGCAGGAGCCGATCGCGGCGGCCTCGATCGGGCAGGTCTACAGGGCCACGCTCAAGGAGGACGGTCGTGAGGTGGCTGTCAAGGTCCAATATCCGGGGGTTGCCAGCGCGGTGAGGGCCGACTTGCAGAACCTCGACATCATCATCAGGCTGTTCAAGCGGATGACGCCTGGGATCGATGCAAAGGCGATCGCGACGGAGGTCAAGGAGCGCATAGGCGAGGAGCTCGACTACGAGCTCGAGGCCCAGAACCAACGCTCGCTCGCGCGCATCTATGCGGGGCATCCCTTCATCACGGTTCCCGAGGTGATCAGCTCGCTCTCACACGAGCGCATGCTCGTCACCGAGTTCGTCAGGGGTGTCGGCTTCGAAGAGCTCAGGGGCTATCCCCAGGAGCAGCGAAACCGGCTGGGGGAGATCCTGTTCAGGTTCTTCCTGGGCTGTCTCTACAGACACAGGCAGTTCTCCGGAGATCCTCATCCAGGCAATTTCATGCTGCTGGAAGACGGTCGTGTCGCTTTCCTGGACTTTGGCCTGTTCAAGCGCATGGACAGGGAGTCGGTTGAGATGGAGCTCGATTGCCAGCGCGCGGTGATCGAGCACAACGCGCAGGCGCTCCACGAGGTGCTTGCACGCTCGGGTTTCCTGCCCGAGCCAGAGCGCGTGGATCCAGAGCACCTGCTCGCATTCATAGAGTCAGCGATCTGGTGGTACACGACGGCAGATGAGGTCGTTGAGCTCACACCCCAGATCGCCACAGAGGTGATGATCGAGAGCTCTGACCCCCGTTCCAGCTATTTCAGGGAGATGCGCCACCAGGACATGCGCGCCGAGCACCTGTTTGGACGGCGTACGGAGATGCTCACGCTCGCGGTGCTCTCCCAGCTGCGCGCCAGCGCGAACTGGCATCGGATCGCCAGGGAGTGGATCTACGGCGAGGAGCCTGTCACTGAGCTGGGGCGCGAAGAGGCCGACTTCTATGCACGCACGGGTGTGGGCGCGAGCTAAAGCACCTGGATCTGGACCAGGCTGGTAGTGCCGGGCTTACCGCTGGGCAAGCCGGCGGTTATGCCCACCCGCTGTCCGTGCTCGCACCAGCCGAGCTCCACGACGCGTCTTGCGGCGTCGGCTATCAGAGCCTCAGTCGTCTCGTGACGGCGCATCGAGGCTGCCTGGACGCCCCACATCAATCCGCAGCGGCGCACCGTCTCGCGGCCTGGCGAGAGCGCATAGATCGGCACGTTGGGCCGGTGCGCGGAGACCAGACGCGCCGAGCGTCCGGAAAGCGTGGGGACGATAAGCGCGGCGAGGCCCAGCTCGCGTGCGGCCACGCACAGGTTGTGGGCGAGCGTGTAGGCGGGGTCGGCCTCGGAGCGGCGCACGCGCGAGGCGTTCCACTCCTCATAGGGAGCGGTGGCCTCCGTCGCCACGGCGACGGAGGCCATCATCGCGATCGCCTCCACCGGGTAGGCGCCGATCGCGGTCTCCTGGGAGAGCATCACCGCATCGGTCCCATCGAGTATCGCGTTGGCAACGTCGGCCACCTCGGCGCGGGTGGGGCGCGAGGAGGTCACCATCGAATCGAGCATCTGGGTGGCGGTGATCGCCGGTCTCGCGAGCCAGCCGGCCAGCTCCAGGAGTTTCTTCTGGACGATGGGCACCTGCTCGATGGGCAGCTCGATGCCGAGGTCGCCGCGGGCGACCATCACGCAGTCCGCGGCCCTGATGATCTCCTCCGCACGCTCCACGGCCTGCGGCTTCTCCATCTTCGCAATCAGCGGCAGGCGTGTGTGGGCACGGACCGTCTCGATGTCCTCAGGGCGACGCACGAATGAGAGGGCGACCATGTCCACGCCGATCGACTCGCCATGGCGCAGCAGCTCCAGGTCCTCCTCGGGTACGGATGGAAGCAGATCGACGGGTCCCGGGATGTTCATCCCCTGACGTGAGGCGACCGCCCCGCCGACCTCGACCTGGGCCTCGATCTCGTTGCTGGAGGCGCGAACCTGTGTCACTCGCAGCCGCACCGAGCCATCCGCCAGATAGAGAACCGCACCCTCCTGCATTGCGTCCGCGAGTCCCGGCCAAGAGATCGTCATGCGTTTCGCATCCCCGATCTCATCGACGCCGCAGACGAATGTGACCCGATCGCCGGGCTTGAGCTCGACGATGTCGCTCTCGAGTGGCCCGATTCGCAGCTTTGGCCCTGGGAGATCCTGGAGGATTGCGACCGGCCGGCCCGCCTGGCCGGCAGCCTCGCGCACGCGGCGAACCGTCTCGGCGTGCTCCTCCAGGCTGCCATGGGAGTAGTTCAGGCGCGCGACGTCCATTCCCGCTTCCACCATGCGCAGAAGTGTCTTGGGCTCGCGTGAGGCGGGGCCGATCGTGGCCACTATCTTTGTGCGTCGCATCGGCCTGGAAGGTATCGACAGACGCGGCGCTCAGGCCCTACCATCGGCGCATGCTCGGTCCTTCGAGACCTGTCCCGAAGGTCGGCGCGCGTGTGCGCATCGCCCACTTCGGCGGTGAGTTCGAGCAGGGCACCATCGTGGCCCTACTCGACGAGGGCAGGTGCCTGCAGGTCAGAGGCGCTGACGGCAGGCTGCACGAGTTCGTCCTCAGTCTCGCCAACGCGCAGTTCGTCGCCGCGGCGAACTCGCACGGATCGAGGCTCGAGCTCTCTAGCTGACGAGCTGGGGCGTGCGTTCGCCGCGTTCGATGCGGCGTTGCTCGGTCTTTGCCACCAGGCGATACTCGGGCAGGCAGGAACCTCTGCGCATGGAGGCCGGGAGCAACGGCCGGCTCGCCCGCATGGACGTGCTCACCATCGAGAAGGCGAGCGCATGAGCCGGCGAGAAGGACAACCCGTAGAGCTCACGCACGCGTCGGGGCAGGGAGCCGAGCATCATGATGTCGTGGACTCCCTTCCCCAGCCGTCGGCTGGGTGGCATCGGGATGGCAAACGCACACACGCGACCTGTGTATCGGGCCTGCTCGCTCAGATGCAGATCCTCTCCCGCGAGCTGATCTTCATACCAAGCCCGGAAGTCAGCGTAGGTCGACGGTGCGACCGAGCGCCCCATCCCAAAGAGCTCGCCGAAGCGCAGCGAGTCCTGCCAGAGCGCTTCACGCTCGGGCTCGGTCAGCTTGCGCACCAGATGCTCGTAGAACCAGACCGCGGAGTCGGTGATCACCGCGAGCGTCCAGAGCATCAGCTCGGGATCGTTGGCCGAGTAGGGCGTGCCTGCCGGGTAGCGCGATCCCGCATCGTGATCGAGTGTCCCAACAACGCGCTCATGCATGGCGGCAACGCCACGGAGCACCTTGTCCGCCTCTGCCCTGGTCCCGAAGAAGATCGTCTCGAACATCGTCGCGGTGCGGATCAGGCGCTTGAAGGGCGAGCGCCTGTTCTCGGTGTGTTCCATCGTGCCCACGTAGTTCAGCGGCTTGAGTGCCCCGATGCAGAGCGCTCGCTGGCCGTAGAAGAGCCCCACCGCACGCTCTTCGTGGACCGCGCGCAGCACCGAGTGCCCACGCGGGAAGTAGCCCTCGTCGCTCATGGCGCCTGCACATCCGGGAAGTGCTCGGCGCAGTGCTTGCGCAGCACATCCCTGATCCAGGCACGCTCCTCCTGGCTCGCCACGCGGAAGCGCGAGAGCAGCTCCCGCTGGCGCTCGATCGGCTCACCCGCGATCATCCAGCTCACGGCCAAGCGCTCGAAGAGAAACTCCACGGCCCGTTGCCAAGCGTCCTCTCGGGATGAGGAGCTGCCCGAGATCAGGAGGGCGTACTCGCCCCTTGAGCCGATCGTCATCGAGCCTCTCAGCGTCAGGACGTTGCCGTCACTGTCGCTGTAGTCATTCCTCGGCGCCTGCAGGCGCGGGCGCCGTGGCGCCGACCTGCGCGCGGAGCGGCTCATGCCGGGTCCACTGCCACGGCGTGCTCGAGCTGGCTGCGCACGTCCCCCGTCACGGGTCGCGCATGCCCTGCCCAGGCTGCGGCTGGCTCCAGCGCCGCCAGCTTGAGGATGCTCGCCTTCGCCTGCTCGGTGTCGTAGTTGAAGATGTGCTCAGGCACCTGCGCTTTGCGGTCGCGACCCCACATGTCAATCGTGTAGAAGCAGTCGCTGACGAGTGCCAGGCGATCTGACTCGCGCCAGAGCCCGATCAGGCCCGGCGCATGCCCGGGAAGATCGATCACGCGAAAGCCCGCAACCTCGTCTCCCTCCTCGAGCGTGTCCGCGATCTCGACAGGCCCTCCGTCCCAAGCAACCCTGTGCAGGATCCTGTGGATCTGGCGTAAGGGGGTGGGCAATCCGGCAAGGCCCTCGGGCCAGTAGCGAAAGCCACCGCTGCCCTCGGCGTCTTGCACCTCGTCGGGGTGGCAGAGCACAGGGACTCCCAGCGCCGGTGCGACCCCCCGGTGATCGGTGTGGCCGTGACCAAGGACCACTCGGCGGATGCCCCCCAGCTTCGCGCCTGCACTGGCCACCGCTTTGATCATCGTCCGTGCGCCCGCGTCGAAAACGGTCACGCCGCCCTCGTCCTCGATCAGATACACGTTGCAGTGACCGGGCTGGCCCTGCACCACCCACACCCCCTGTGCGATCAGCGCCGCATCGCGTGCGGTCATGCTCGTCAGGCGCGTCTTCGCGTTGAAGGCGCCCGTCAGCCGCTGCTCGCCGGCGGAGCCTGCCGGGGGCATCATGCCGATCTGGCGAGGGAAGCCCATCGTGTCCACGAAGGCATCATTGGCCTGGATCAGGCCGTTGCGGATCGTCAGCAGGTCGAGTCCTTCGACGGCGATCCGATCACCGGTCGGCGCCACTCCGCCGAAACGTCCCGGTCCCGCGAAGGTGCCCGTCAGCCGCCACTGCGCTCCGCAGCGATCGCCCTCGGACGTGGTGCTGAGGATCTCGAAGCGCATGTCCGGGAAGGCATCCAGGAGCTCTCCGATGAACGTTCGCACACCCTCCGGCGCGGTGACATCGGCCTGGCCGCGGACGTTCTCGCGGCCGTCCTTCGCCCACATCGCGACGGCGCGCTCGAGCTCACGGGCGTTGATCGCCTCGAAATAACCCAACGTGACCCGCTCGGCCTCGCTTGCTGCCGGGCGCCCGCGACGTCGGGCCGCCTGCTTGACGTCTGCGGCCGCCTCCAAGACGTTTGTCGCCGCCTCGCTTGCGCTGTCCGCATCGGCCATCGGTCCATCTCCTTTGCTGGGAGCGAGTCGCTCTGGCGAACAAGTCTAAGACCTCGGGGGCTGCGAGCAGCGGCGAGGGCCGACCGCCACGCCGCTCGCCGCCGCTAGTGTCTGCGCTCGTGGCCGAGGCGACCGATCACAGATCGGGGACAACACCGCCCAAGGCGGTCAGGAAGCATGAGCTGGGGCGCGGTGAGCGCGTGCTGCCGGGCGTCTTTCGCCTGCGCCTGCCCCTGCCCTGGCCAGGGGTGCCTCACTGCAATGCGTGGGCGGTCGCGGCCGGGGACGGGATCGTCCTATTCGACACCGGCATGCACCAATCGGGCTCGATGGCTCACCTGGAACGGGCGCTGGCGATGTGCAATCTCAGCCTGGAGAACGTGAGGCTGGTGGTCTGCACCCACGCTCACTCCGATCACTACGGGCAGGCTGCCAGCATTGTCGAGCGCGCGGGCTGTGAGCTGTGGATGCACCCCAACCATCAGCATGCCACCCGTATGGCGGGAGATCCCGAGGCGGCGCTCGCCAGACGTCTGGAGATCGCTCGCCAGAGCGGCGTGCCAGAGGAGCCGCTGCGTCGCTACGCCTCGGCGCGACGCTCAATCGAACCAGGGATCGCGGCAGCGATCGAGCCTCACCGCCCGCTGCTGGACGGCGTGCTGATCGACACTGATCTCGGCGCGTGGGAGGTGCACGAGACACCCGGTCACGCGCCCTCGCACGTCTGCCTCTTCCAACGCGAGCGGCGGGTGCTGATCTCGGGCGATCACCTGCTTGGGCGCATCTCGCTGTTCTTCGACTATGGATACTCCCCAGATCCGGTGGGTGAGTTCTTGCACTCGCTGGACATCGTCGAGGGCCTGGACGCCCGGCTGTGCCTGGCGGGCCACGGGCGCACGTTCACCGATGTGCAGGCGCACATCGCGGGTAACCGCAAGCTCGTGGACGAACGCCTCCAAGGTGTCCTGCGGGCGATCGCCGAGGATTCGTCGAATGAGCCGCCCACGGCGTTTGCGATCGTCCCGCGGGTCTATGGAGCCGAGCTCTCGCCGATGAGCGCTCAGTGGCTGCTGACCGAGACGCTCTCGATGCTGACCCACCTCGAGGCGGACGGTCGCGTCGTGAGGATCCCGGGGGAGCCCGAGCGGTGGATGTCAAACTGAGGTGACGATGCGGATCGATGAGATCCTCGCCAGGGGCGAGCCAGTCTTCTCATTCGAGTTCTTTCCCCCAAAGACCGACGAGGGCGAGCGCAAGCTCTACGAGGCGCTGCATGAGCTCCGCCCACTGGAGCCTTCCTTCGTCTCGGTGACCTATGGCGCAGGAGGGTCTACGCGGACCAAGACGATCGAGATCGTCAAGCGGATCAAGGACGAGCATGGGCTCGAGGCGATGGCACACTTCACCTGCGTGGGGGCGAGCGTCCCGCAGCTGCGGGAGACCCTGGAGGAGATGCGCCAAGCGGGTATCGAGAACGTGCTGGCGCTGCGCGGCGATCCGCCACCGGGGCAGCAGGAGTGGATCAAGACCGACGGCGGCCTCGAGTACTCCAGCGAGCTGGTGGAGCTGATCCGCGGCGACTATCCCTTCGCCATCGGAGCGGCCTGCTTTCCAGAGACCCACATCCACGCGTCAAGTCCTCGCGCGGACCTCGAACATCTCGCCGCCAAGGTGCAGGCGGGTGTGGACTTCCTCATCACCCAGCTGTTCTTCGACAATGCGCTCTACTTCGACTTCGTCGCGAGAGCGAGGGCAATCGGCATCGAGGTTCCGATCATCCCCGGGATCCTGCCGGTCACCCACATCGGGCAGCTCCAGCGCATGACGAAGATGTGCGGCGCCTCGATCCCTGCCGGCCTCTCCGAAGAGTTACATGCCCGCGAGGATCAGCCCGAGGCGGTCCGCGACTTCGGCGTGGCTCACGCCACCTTGCAATGTGCCGAGCTGCTTGCAGCGGGCGCCCCAGGCATCCACTTCTACACGCTCAATCGCTCGCCCGCGACCCGTGCGATTCTCTCAGCACTGAAGCTCGCGCAGCCGTGGACACAGGCGCCCAACGGCGCTCTATGACGATGGTCGCTGAGAGCGGCGCCCTATGAGGAGAGCTCGATCTCCAGTCCCTCCGCGACCCTGGGCGAGCCGTCGGCTGCCTCGTAGCGCACGTCGACTGAGTCGTTCTGACGGTAGGTGCCCACGCCCCAGGCGCCCAGCACCCAGCGCCATCCGCTGATCTTGTCCTTGCGCAGCTCGCCCTCGAAGATGAGCGAGCGCCCGTGCACCTCGTAGTGGACCCCTCGCTGTTGGGGCACACCGTTGAGATAGACCTCATAGGGCTCGCGCACGTGGTTTGGCAGTTGGACGATCGACTCTGGCATGGGCCCGTGATTATGCACCCGACCGGACCCTTACCCTCAGGTTCGTGAGTACAGGTCATCCAGCGGTGAGCGCACTCCATCCGGAGCCGATCCCCTACGTCGTCAGGCGCTCGACTCGGGCCAGGCGCGTGCGCGTGAATGTCCATGCCCACAGCGGGGTGGAGGTCGTGCTCCCCCAGCGCGCGCCAGAGCGGGCGGCCGCTGTGGCTGTCAGCGAGCTGCGCCCGTGGATCGAGCGCAGGCTCGAGCTGGCGCGAGTGGCCCTCGAGCGGGTGAGCGCCCGCTCGGGAACGCTGCCCTATCTGGGCGGCACACTGCTGCTGGTGCCAGAGCCCGGCCGGACGCGTGTACATCGTCGGGGGGAGCGACTGCTCGTGCCCGAAATAGATCCCAAGGCAGCGCTCGAGCGCTACTACCGTCGTGCGGCCCGCCTCGAGGTGGCGTGGCGTCTTGACAGAGCGACCACGCACACGGGCACCAGCTACCGCGCTCTGTCGATCCGCTCCCAGCGAACCCGCTGGGCGTCATGCTCAGCCGACGGGCGGATGAGCTTCAACTGGAGACTGCTGCTCGCCCCTGAGCGCGTGCTCGAATATGTGGTCTGGCACGAGGTCTGCCATCTGGAGATCCTCGATCACTCCCCCCGGTTCTGGGCGCTCCTGCAGCACCGCTGGCCGCAGTGGCGCGAGGACCGCGACTGGCTGCGCGAGCACGGCGCGACACTTATCCTCTGAGCACACGCCGCAGTCCCGCACAGGCGCTCTCGCCCTCCTGGAGCGTCACGAGCGAGCGCCTGATCCTGCCGGTATAGGCCTCGGCGGAGCCGTCTCCGCGCAGATCGATCCCGCCGTGTGTGACACCCAGCAGCCCGGCGCCCGGACCTGTGAGCTCCGCACGCACGGACACCAGGCGGGCGGCATCGAAGTGACGCCTGCCGATCTCGATGGCATCACGCTTGGCCTGGGGAGCAAGCTGATCGAGCTGCTCCTCCAACGCATCGAGTGCCGCGTCCAGTGTCTGGAAGCGCGTGTGCTCCACATCGGAGCCGTTGCGCACCGTCAGCGTCCACTCCCTGGTCGGCATCCTCCGTGGGCCCTTCGTCCGCCGTGGGTCGGGCGTCAGCGGGGCTCAGCCGCGTTGATCGAGCGCCACGTAGTCGCGACTGGATTCGCCCGTGTAGATCTGCCTGGGACGGGCGATGCGCTGCTCGGAGTCCTGGACCTGCTCGAGCCAGTTGGCGATCCACCCAGAGGTCCGCCCGATCGCGAACATCACGGGGAACATCTCCACAGGGAGCCCCAGCGCCTCATAGATCAGGCCCGAGTAGAAGTCGACGTTGGGATAGAGCTTGCGCGCGATGAAGTACTCATCCTCCAGGGCGATTCGCTCGAGCTCGAGCGCCACATCAAGCAGCGGGTTCTTCTTGCCCGTCACCTCGAAGACGTCCTCGGCCGCGGACTTGATGATCGTGGCGCGCGGGTCGAAGTTCTTGTAGACCCGATGTCCAAAGCCCATCAGGCGCTCCTTGCCTTCCTCCACCCCCTTCAGGAAGTCAGGGATGTTCTCCTTGCGCTCGATCTTGCGAAGCATCCGCAGCACGGCCTCGTTCGCTCCGCCGTGCAGCGGCCCGTACAGGGCGCCGATGCCGGCCGCCACCGCCGAATAGGGGTCTACGCGCGAGGAGCCCACGCCGCGGACCGCGCTGGTGGAGCAGTTCTGCTCGTGGTCGGCGTGCAAGATAAAGAGCACGTCCAGCGCCCGCTCGATACGTGGGTCGGGCTTGTAGGAGAGCTCGGTCATCTTGTACATCATCGAGAGGAAGTTGCCCGGGTAGCGAAGCTCGTTGTCGGGATAGACATAGGGCTGGCCCTTGGAGTGCCTGAAGGCGAAGGCGGCGAGTGTGGGCATCTTGGCGATCAGGCGGATCGTCTGGATGTAGCGGTTGTCGGGGTCGTCGATCTCGTTGGCATCGGGATAGAAGGTGGAGAGGGCACCCACCGAGCCGAGCAGCATGCCCATCGGGTGGGCGTCGTGACGGAAGCCCTGCATGAAGCTCTTGACGCTCTCGTGCACGAAGGTGTGGATGGTGATCTCGTGCATCCAGTCCTGCAGCTGGGCGTTTGTGGGCAGCTCGCCATGAACGAGCAGGTAGGCCACCTCCAGGTAGGTGGAATGCTCGGCGAGCTGCTCGATCGGATAACCCCGGTAGCGGAGAATCCCGGCATCGCCGTCCAGATAGGTGACAGCGCTGCGGCAGGAGGCGATGTTGGCATAGCCCGGGTCATAGACCATCAGCCCGAAGTCCTCCTCGGAGCTCTTGATCTCGCGAAAGTCCAATCCCCGCAGCGTCCCGTCGACGATCGGCAGCTCATAGCTGCGACCGGTGCGATTGTCGGTGACGGTCACGCTCTCCCGGGCCTTGGCGCCGTCTGATGACTGCTCTTCGGTGTGTGTCTCGGTCTCGGTGCTCATTGATCCCTCCGTCGGCCCTGTCGCCGCTTTGCCAGCTTGTCTCTTCGATTATGCGACACCGCGCGCTCCATGCCGGCGGCTCTATGCGACACCGCGAGCTCCATAGCGGCTCTCGGTCGCCTCCACCTGGCCCTGATAGTGGCTGCCCAGGTCCGCATGTCCGTAGGGCCTCCTCGCCGGGGCATCGAGTGTCATGAATGAGAGCTGGGCGATCGGTAGACCCGGGTAGAGCCTGATCGGCACACGCGTGAGGTTGTTGAGCTCGAGCGTCAAGGTGCCCTTCCAGCCGGGGTCGCAGAAACCGGCCGTGGCGTGCACGATCAGGCCGAGCCGGCCGAGCGAGCTCTTGCCCTCGATCCGCGCGACGATGTCATCCTGGCAGCTCGACGCGCTCGAGTGTGCGACCCAGGCAGAACTCGCCCGGATGGATGACGAACGGGTCACCCTCACGCACGCCGATCTGCTCAGTGATGCCTTCTGGCGGATCGCGCAGATCGATTGCGGTGAGCTTGTGATTGTGGAAGACCCGGAAGGAGTCGCCAAGCCGCAGGTCGATGCTGGCCGGCTGCACCAGCGTCTCGTCCCACGGATCGATGCGTATACGGCCCGCTTCCACCAGCCTGGTGATTGTGCCGTCTGAAAGCACAGAACAGGGGGCTTGCTCGCTCATGAGCGCGATTCTCGCACTTGTGGGTGGGGTGGTGCTCAGGGCCGTGGCGGCGTGGTGCTCAGGAGCGCACGAGCCGACCGCGCGCAACCACCGAGCGCACGCGTGCGGGCGCGGCTGAAGCAGGGGCTCCGTGGGGGTCGCGACGGTGAGGCCCACGGCGCGGCGCCCGACGCAGAGGCGGCCGTGGGTGATGGGGAAGAGGTCCAACCGGATGCGCGATCGGCCCGATGCCACCGTTTCCATCACCGGCGGGCTCAGGCTCTGGCTCTTGCTTGACCGCCCAGCGCACGAGCACCAGCAACCCCACAACCGGGATCTTCAAGATCACCATCAACCATATGAACATCCAAACGGTGCTCACGCTATGGCGATCGTATACCCGCGGGTCGATATGAACAACCGCGCCGCCGCAGCGAGTGGCCAGAGAGGCTGGGACGTGCCTTTCTAAGTCTTGGAGATCTCGGGGAAGCGGGTGATCCGCTCGAGCTCGCTCACCCGCTCGTCGATCTCCTCGCGCTCGAGGCGCGCGACGCGCTCGGTGCCGAACTCTTCGACGTTGAAGGAGGCGATCGCGGTTCCATAGGCCATGGCCCTGGAGAGCTCATGATGGGAGATGGGCCCTTGCTCGGCGGCGATCGAGCCAAGGAAGCCGCCCGCGAAGGAATCGCCGGCGCCGGTGGGGTCGAGCACGGTCTCCAGCGGGAAGGCCGGCAGCGCGAAGAAGCCATCCTCCGTGAACAGCGCCGCGCCATACTCGCCCCGCTTGGCCACGACCGCGCTGGGCCCCCAGCTCATCACCTCTCTCGCGGCCGTCAGCAGGTTCGGCTTGGCTGTGAGCATGCGCAGCTCGGCGTCGTTGAGCATGACGCAGTCGACCAGGGCGATTGCCTGCAGGAGTGCGTCGCGGGTGGTATCGATCCAGAGGTTCATCGAGTCAAGTGCGACAAAGCGGGCACCGTCGCACTGTTCGCGGACCTGGCGCTGCAGTTCGGGCTGGATGTTCGCGAGGAAGAGCGTCTCGCAGGCCCGCGCCGCCTCGGAGAGCTTGGGCTCGAAGTCGCCGAACACGCCCAGCTGGGTCTCATCGGTGTGGGCGACATTGAGGTCGTGGTCGTAGTGGCCCCGCCAGAAGAAGGTGCTGCCGCCAGGCACCTGCTCGATGTCCTCGGTGTGGATGCCCAAGCGATCGAGCACGGCATGCTCGCGCTCGGAGAAGTCCTCGCCCACGGGGCCGACTATGTGCACATCGGTGAAGAACGAGGCGGCGAGCGAGAAGTGCACGGCGGCGCCGCCCAGCATCCGCTCTCTGCTGCCAAACGGTGTGCTGACGGTGTCGAATGCGATTGAGCCCACGACTGCGAGAGACATGGGCGCGCACCCTATAGGCTCGGCGCTCGTCCGCGCTGGCCTTGGTATCTGGTCACGCTAGCCTCGGTATCGATGCGCGCGATCCAGATGCAAGAGTTCGGCGGCCCCGAGGTGCTCGAACTCGTCGAGCTGCCCGAGCCGCAACCAGGACCCGGTGAGGTGCTGATCGAGGTCACGCGCGCGGGTGTCAACTTCGCCGACACTCACACCACGAGCAACTCCTACGTTCAGAAGGCAACACTGCCGCTGGTGCCCGGGAGCGAGGTCGCCGGCGTGCGCCGGGACACCGGTGAGCGGGTGATCGCGCTCACCGGCTCTGGCGGCTACGCCCAGGTTGCGGCGGCGCCGCTCCAGTTCGTTCGTCCCATACCCGATGGCGTGGAGGACGGGACAGCGCTCGCGATCCTCATCCAGGGTCTCACCGCCTGGCACCTCTTCCAGACCTCGGCAAGGTTGAGGGGAGGGGAGAGCGTCGTGGTCCATGCCGCTGCAGGAGGGGTGGGCTCACTGGCCGTGCAGCTTGGCCATCAGCTGGGCGCAGGCCGGGTCATCGCGACCGCCTCCAGCGAGAGCAAGCGGGAGCTTGCCCTGCGGCTGGGAGCCGACGTCGCTCTGGACTCCGATCCAGCAGGGCTCACGCAGCGCCTGCTCGAGGCAAATGGAGGCGAGGAGGTCGATGTCGTCTTCGAGATGGCGGGCGGCGAGGTCTTCGAGCGCTCCTACGAGGCGCTTGCGCCGTTCGGGAGGCTGATCGTGTGTGGGATCGCATCCCAGCAGCCCAACAAGGTCTCGACGGGCTCGCTGCTACGCCACTCCAGGGCGGTCGTGGGCTTTTACCTGTTCACGTGCTTGCAACGTCCAGGGACATTCTCCGAGCCGCTGGCCGAGCTCTTCGAACGGGCGAGGAAGGGTGCAATCGAGGTCGTCGTCGGCGGAACCTATCCGCTGGAGCAGGCATCCCAGGCACATATCGATCTGCGCGAGCGCCGTAGCAGCGGCAAGCTGCTGCTCGACCCATCCGCCTGAGGCGGCAGGTCCGTAAGCTCCTACTCCGATGACCACCACCTACGCCTCGCTATGACCACTACGTTTGCCCAGCTTGGGTTGTCAAGCGACACCCTGCAGGCGCTCAAAGATGTGGGCTACGAGGCGCCAAGCCCCATTCAGGAACAGGCGATCCCATCGCTGCTGGAGGGCAAGGATGTGATCGGCCAGGCGCAGACCGGCACGGGCAAGACGGCTGCGTTCGGGCTGCCGATCATGGAGTACGTCGATCCAAGCCTCTCCGAGGTGCAAGCGCTGGTGCTCACGCCCACCAGGGAGCTGTGCATCCAGGTGACCCAGGCGCTGCGCGCCTACGCCGCGCACCGGGATATCGATGTCGTTGCGGTCTTTGGCGGGGCGCCGATCCGCACCCAGCAGGCTCAGCTGCGGGCCGGGGGTCATGTGGTGGTGGGCACCGTGGGTCGCGTGCTCGACCTCATCTCGCGCCATTCGCTCGTGCTTCACGACTGTCGCTTCGTCGTGCTCGACGAGGCCGATGAGATGCTTGACCTCGGCTTCTTGGAAGACGTGGAGCGGATCCTCTCGCTCACCCCGAGCGGTCGCCAGACGGCGCTCTTCTCGGCGACGATGCCCGGGCCGATACGCAAGCTCGCCGATCGTTACCTCTACGAGCCGGTGCTGGTGAAGGTGGAGGCCGCGACGCTCACGATCGACACGGTCGCCCAGTTTCAGCTTCCCGTCGACGCCAAGCAGAAGCCAGAAAAGCTCGCGGAGGTGCTGGACGCCGAGCGCCCAGACCAGTCGATCGTGTTCGTCCGCACCAAGATCCGCTGCGACCAGCTCTTTCGGCTGCTACGAGACAAGGGCCGCAACGTCAGGGCGCTGCATGGCGACATGTCCCAGGGCTCGCGCGACGGAGTGATGCTCGCCTTCAAGAGCGGCCGGGTGCCCGTGCTCGTGGCGACCGACGTGGCGGCGCGCGGGCTCGACATCTCGACGGTCACCCACGTCATCAACTACGACGTGCCCGTTTCGCCGGATATCTATGTCCATCGGATCGGCCGGACAGGCAGAGTCGGGCGCTCGGGCAGGGCGATCACGTTCGTCGAGCCTCGCCAGCAGCGTGAGCTCGAGGCGATCGAGCGTCACATCGGCATGTCCATCACGCCCTGGGAGCGCGGCGCGATCGCACCGCCGACGCCTGTGCACGAGCGCCCGCGCAGGCACTCTAAGCCCCACGTCTCCCGAGATGGGAGCGAGGAGTACGTCAAGCTCGTCAACAAGGGCGGTAGCGGCTCGGGCTTGCGCGTCGCGGACATCGTTGGCGCTGTCACCAAGGCGACGGGCCTCGATGGCGAGGCGGTACGCGATGTCCTGGTGCTGGACAGGTTCTCGTTCCTCTCGGTGCCCGCTGCGGAGGCCCAGCGCGTGATCGAGGCGCTCTCGGGGCAGCAGGTCGGGAAGTGCTCGTTGGAGCTCGAGCGGGTGAGCTGAGCTCCATGTCAACGGCCACGATGCACAGCATCGCTAACGTCGACCTATAGCCAGTCCTCGCCGTTTGCCAGGTCGTCATCTCCGGGATGTGCCGCCAGCTTTTGCTCCAAAGCGACGACGATCTTCCCCGTATACGCACGGGTACGAGGGCGAGCACCAGGGATGAAGATCATGCCTTGATCGCCTGGCCCACCAGGGGCGATCGTCTCGTAATGCAGGGGTCGCATATCGACAAGGTTGTCGGTGACGAGCCCCCGACGCTCATCGCGGGCGAGGCCAACGACACGACGGTCGTCAAATGAGCACCACTCTGGGTGCTCTTGGATCGCTTGGACATCATGGCCCCGTGAGCGCAGCTCCCGTGCAATCGCGGGAGACAGCATCTCATCCAGCAGCAGCCTCAACTGCCGAGAGCGTCGCGGGCCGCGAGGAAAGCACCGTGGGCCTCGTGGGCCTCACGGCGATTGCGCTCGATACGCTCGTCAACCTCCTGTGGGTAGGCCGCATAGTAGGAGGCAGCAGCCTGCACGAGACCCAGCGAAAGCTCTAGATAGGCCGCCGTCTCGGAGAGGTCACCGTCGTTATCGCGTGCGACGGCGACCACCTCCCACACGTCCGGACCGCCGACCAGCCGTGCGCGGCGACCCGAGGGACCCTCAGCGAAGCGGATGAGAGGGTGCTCATCCATACGCAGACCCTCCTCGACGTAGCGCTGCGCGAGCGTGCGCGAGGGCATATTCGAGCGGCCGGCGCGGTCGGCGAGTCGGCCAACGGTCTGTTCGGGGAGGCGGATGCTGATTGGTACAGCGGCCATCTGTATCGCATGGTAACACCGCACGGTACGTAATCCAAAGAGTGCCCGCCAGCCGGCTATTGATCCTCCCCAGCCACGGAGAGGACGAGTGCGGGGGGAGCACGATAAGGTGAAGCGGTGTCCACTGCCACGATGAACACCACCGAGGGCGCGATCAGCTTCGAGCTCTTCGACGAGGATGCCCCCAAGACGGTGGCGAACTTCCGCAAGCTCGCATCGGAGGGTTTCTACGACGGGCTGATCTTCCATCGGGTGATCAAAGACTTCATGATCCAGGGCGGCTGTCCGTCGGGAACGGGCACAGGCGGCCCTGGATACTCCTTCGAGGACGAGATCAACGATCACAAGATCGTCCGCGGTGCGCTGGCGATGGCCAACGCTGGACCCAACACCAACGGCTCCCAGTTTTTCATCGTCACCGCCGATGCCTGCCCATGGCTCGACGGCAAGCACACCGTGTTCGGCCAGGTGGTGGACGGCAACGACGTCGTCGAGCGCATCGAGGCCGGCGAGACCGACCGCTCCGACCGGCCCGCCGAGCCGATGGGCATCGCCTCGATCGATCTGTCGGAGTAGCCTCTTTCACTAGAGCCGTCCAGAGCTAGCGAAGGAGACGAGATGGCGAGCGTCGAAGCGGATCAGGGAGCAAACGTCGTTGAGCAGGAGGCGCCCCAGACCAATGGCGCCGCTCACACAAACGGTTCCAGCAACGGCCACTCCGAGGAGGCGCCCGCCGGCAGGGTGATCGAGGTCGAGAACCCCGCTACTGGGGCGATCATCCGTACAGTCCCCGACTTGGATGCGAGCGCCGTGCGGGAGATGGCCCAGCGCGCGCGCAATGCCCAGCCCGCCTGGGAGGCACTCGGGCTCGAGGGTCGCTGCGCGGTGCTCAGTCGGGCGCAGCGGTGGGTCATGGACAACGCCGACCGAATCGTCGAGACGATCATCTCCGAGACGGGCAAGACCTACGAGGACGCCACCTTCGCGGAGATCGGCTACGCGGGTGCCGCCTTTGGCTTCTGGGCGAAAAATGCGGCCCAGTACCTGGACGATGAGCGGGTCTCATCCAGCCAGATCCTCGTCAAGGGCAAGAAGCTGATCCTGCGCTTTCGCCCTCTTGGGCTGATCGGCGTCATCGGTCCTTGGAACTATCCCCTTACGAACTCGGTCGGCGACTGTATCCCAGCGCTTGCGGCTGGCAACAGCGTGATCCTGAAGCCCTCGGAGATCACACCGCTCACCTCGATGTTGGTGGCTGAAGGGCTGCGCGAATGTGGACTGCCCGAGGACGTGCTTCAGATCGCCACCGGCCGGGGCGCAACTGGCGCTGCGCTGGTCGAGGAGGTGGACATGATCATGTTCACAGGGTCCACCGAGACGGGCCGCAAGATTGCTCAGACGGCGGCCAAGCGTCTGATTCCCTGCTCCTTGGAGCTTGGCGGCAAGGATCCGATGATCGTCCTCTCCGATGCCGACCTGGACCGGGCAGCCAACTTCGCCGCTTACTACTCGATGCAGAATGCGGGTCAGACCTGCATCTCGATCGAGCGGGTATACGTCGAGGCGCCGGTCTATGACGAGTTCGTGGAGAAGGTCACCGAGAAGGTGAGTGCGCTGAGGGTCGGCGCCCCCGAGGGTCCCGGCTCGGTCGAGGTGGGGGCGATCACCTTCGCACCGCAGCTGGAGAAGATCGAAGACCACGTAAACGATGCCGTCGAGCATGGGGCGCGCGTGTTGACGGGAGGCGAGAGCGTGAGTGGGACGAGTGGGCGCTTCTTCCAGCCCACCGTCTTGGTGGACGTCGATCACTCGATGAAGATCATGAAAGAGGAGACCTTTGGGCCGACGCTGCCGATCATGAAGGTGCGCGACGAAGAGGAGGCTCTAAGGCTGGCCAACGACTCTCCCTATGGTCTCGGCGGTTCGGTGTTCACGCGTGATGCAGAGCGTGGCGAGGCGCTGGCACGGCGTCTGGAAGTCGGTGCCGCCAACGTCAACGACGCGATGATCAACTACACGGTGCTGGAGCTGCCGATGGGCGGCGCCAAGGCCTCAGGCCTGGGCTCTAGACACGGCGCCGGCGGCATCCGCAAGTACTGCTCCCAGCAGGCGATCGTCGTGACATCGAGATTCGCGATGAAGCGCGAACCCCACATGTATCCCTACAAGGCAAGGACCTCGAAACTGCTCGCCCGCTTCTTCAAGCTCCTGTACGGGCGCGGCAAACGGGGCTGACCGGCGCGGCGAGCGAGGCGACGCTAGCTGTGCCCGGAGGCGGCAGCTGGAGCCAGCTCCATCCCCAGGAGTCGTTCCAGCTCGGGGACAGTCGTGGCGGCGTCACTGTGGTGCACGACGCTCATCCCGAGCTCCTGAGCCGGAGGTAGGTTGAAGGCGAGGTCGTCGACAAAGACGCAGCGCTCAGGCTCGAGCTCGATCGCCTCTGCACCCAGCTCGTAGATCCTGAGCGTGGGCTTGCGGATGCCGACCTCCCCGGAGATGACCACGCCGTCGAAGAGCTCGTCCAGCAGCGCTCTTGGATAGCGGCTCGTACCCCACGAGTTGGAGATGAGCCCTGTCCTGATCCCGGCACTGTGCGCGGCCCTGACCGCCTGCACCATCGGCTCATCGGGCTGGGCTCCCGAGAAGAGCCGATCGATCAGGCTCTCGGCGGACGACAAGCCCAGCAGCGATCCCAGCTCTGACTCGAAGTGGCGCTCCTCGACCCGTCCCTCCTCGAAGGCCACCAGGAGCTCACGTGCGGAAGGGTTTGCCCGGAATGCCTGCGCCAGCGCCTGCGGGTCCAAGCCCTCGGTCTCGCAGAAGGCGGCAAAGGAATGGAAGAGATTGGTGGTCATCACCCCACCCCAATCCACGAGCAGGCCGCTCAGTGGCATGTCGTTTTCAGCCATCGAGCGCCACCAGCTCTGCCTGGCGCGCGAGCTCGAGCACGCCCTCGCCGAACTGCTTGAGGTAGGGGTCGTCGGTCGTTCCCGCCAGCGCGCGCTTGTAGTTGCCCTCCATGAAGACGACAGACTTCCACAACGCCAGGGTCGTATACCAGCGCAGATCACGCATCGATCGCCCTGAGCGCTCCTCGTAGCGGGTGATGAGCTCAGCCCTGGTCGGAAAGCCCTCGGCCCTGGTGACCTTGCCCAAGTGCTCGCGCAACCCTCCTCCAGGGTCGCTCGCCTCGCTCCACATCATGCACAGGTAGCCGATGTCGGCGAGCGGGTCGCCGATCGTCGCCATCTCCCAGTCGAGCACCGCCAGGAGTTTGGCTGGGGCCTGCTCAGCGAAGATCGTGTTGCCCAGCCGGTAGTCGCCATGCACGATCGTCGCCGCTCCAGACTGCGGCCGGTGCTCTGCCAGCCAGCCCCCCACGCGCTCGACGGCCGGGATCTCGCGTGTCTTGTTGAGCTCCCACAGCCCCCCAAAGCGCCGCAGCTGGCGCTCGAGGTAGCCAGTCGGCTTGCCGAACCCCTCCAGGCCAGCCCCGGTCCAGTCGACGCCGTGGATCTCGACGAGCGCGTCGATCAGCTCCTCGCCGATGCGCCTTCGCTGCGGGACGCTGTCAAGGGCGTCAGGCACGCTGGAGACGATCACCTCGCCCCCAACCATCTCCATCAAATAGAAGGGCGATCCGATCACGCCAACCTCATCGCATACGGCGAGAACCCTCGGAACGCGGGCCGGGGTGCGTTCGAGCGCTCTGAGCAGGCGCGCCTCGCGCAGCACGTCGTGCGCGCTGGGCGGCAGCGGCGGCCGGGGCGGACGCCGCAGCACGATCTCCGCTCCTCCCTCGCGCCTGAGCAGGTAGGTCACGTTGGAGTGCCCGTCGCCGATCGGCATCGCCTCGATCTCGCCCTCGCCCAGCCCATGGGCGTCGAGAAAGCGTGCCAGCGGCTCGAGCACGAGCAGCGGCGGACGCTCGTTGGCAGCGGCCTGCTCGTGCGTTCGCACGATGTCGTCAGGGGCAATCTCGGTGCTCACGCGAGCAAACCTATCCCAAGCTGGGCACGTAGATCTTGCCGCTACACCGCAACCACCCCTGCGCTACGGTGTCTTAAGGAGGCGCCAGCACGTGTCCGCCCGCCTGAGGCGGTTGGACCGCCACGCGAGCACGTCTCGCGCGTCCCGTAAGCCAACTACGTCCCGCAAGCCCCCGTCCGAACAGGAGCTCTTCAACGATGCGGCCCCGCATACTCTTCTGTGCAGCGTTTGCCTGTTCGGCCCTGTGGTTCAGCGCCCTTGGGGTGAGTGTTGCAAGCGCCTCCCGCGGACAGGCCCTCTTCTTCGAGGGAGGCAGCGATCTGCTGAGCGCCAAGACGCGTCCCCATGCGCTCGCCACGCTCGAGAGCATGGGGGTCAAAGCGCTGCGCGTCGAGTTGGAATGGTTCCTCGTCGCTCCAGGCGCCAACTCCGCCAAGCGCCCTAGCTTCCAGGCGACCAATCCCACCAGCTACAACTGGGGCGAGTACGCTCCGCTGCTGGCCGAAGCCGCCAAGCTGCACTGGAAAGTCCTACTGACGGTCCGCGGGCCAGCTCCCAGGTGGGCGACCTCAAACCACACCGCGCCCTATGTGACGCGGCCCAATTCCCACGACTTCCAGGAATTCATGACCGCCGTGGGGAAGGAGTTCTCATCGGAGGTCTCGCTGTTCGCGATTTGGAACGAGCCCAACGACGCCTCCTTCCTGCTGCCCCAATTCAATGCCAACGGCACTCCCGCCTCTCCGTCGATCTATCGCCACCTCTACCTGGCCGGCTATGCCGGGCTGCAGGCGGCCGGGATAGCCAATCCCAAGGTGCTGATGGGCGAAACGGCCCCGGTGGGCTTCGACACGATCAAAGCCAGCAAGAACCCCAAGTATCTGCTCCACGACGTCGCGCCGCTCGACTTCCTGCGCGGTGCGCTCTGCCTGAACTCGCACTACAAGAAGGTCGGCTCATGCGCGCCGCTCCACCTATCTGGGTATGCCCACCACGCCTATACCACGGGCGCCGGGCCCTATTACAAACCACCGAACCCCGACAACGTGACGATCGGGGTGCTCGGCAGGCTGGTGAAAGCGCTCGACCTGGCGGCTGACGCCGGCGCCATCAAAGCAGGGATGCCCATCTACCTGACCGAGTTCGGCATCCAGAGCAAGCCCAACCAGTTCTTTGGAGTTCCCGCCCCCCAGCAGGCCGAGTATTACGCGATCTCCGAACACATCGCCTACGAGAATCCCCGCGTCGCGGCCTTCTCGCAGTACCTGTTGCGCGATGACCCCACCGGCGGCAAGCCCGGATCGATCGCCCACGGCGGCACCGTCGGCTTTCAGAGCGGCCTCGAATACGTCAACGGCCAGCACAAGCCGCTCTTTGCCTCATTCCCGCTGCCGCTTGTGGTGACCAAGACCGGCGCGGGCTTCTCGCTGTGGGGCCTGGTGCGCCCGGCGACCGGCTCCACGACCGTGACCGTGCTCGTGGAGCCCAAGGGATCCAAGCACTTTCATATCTTGAAGACCGCCAAGACCAACAGCCTGGGCTACTGGAGCTCCAGCTCCTCCACCCAGGGCGTCGCCTGGCGGGTGCGCTGGCAGAGCCCCACCGGGGTCAAGTACGAAGGCGCACCCATCCGGGCCTATCGCCCCGGCTCCGATACACCGGCGACCTGACCGCCGGTCTTCGGTCGGTTCGCCTGCCCTCGGGCCGCGGCTTCTCTTCGGCGCCCGCTGCGTGCGCCTACGATGGGATAGATGCCGGAGCTGCCCGAGGTCGAGATAACCGCACGCCTCCTGGATGAGGCGTTGCGCGGCGCCCAGATCGAGTCGGCGCTTGCCCCTGGGATCAACGCGCTGAAGACCTTTGACCCGCCGCTGAGGGAGCTGGAGGGCCGGGAGATCGCTGCGGTGGGCCGGCGCGGCAAGAACCTGATCGTGCGGGTCGGCCCAGGCCGTGCCGGCGGGGGGACATATGTCGCTGAGGGGCTGCCCGCGCGCGCGGGCGCGCCCGCGCGTGGCGGGGTTTCTGGGAGTGAGGAGCTCACACTCCTGATCCACCTGATGTCTGCGGGCCGGCTGCAGCTCTACGACAAGCATGCTGGGCCAAGGGATCGCACCTCTCGGCTGCTGGTGCGCATCGCCGGCGGCAGCGAGCTGCGACTGCGGGAGTTCGGCTCCAAGCAGGCCGCCTGGGTCAAGCTGCTGCGCGCCGAGGAGCTTGACCAGGACGAGGCGCTTTCCAAGCTGGGGCCCGAAGCGTGGCCCGACCCGCCGCCGCTGGCTGGGCTGCTCGGCGCTGCTCGCCCGCTGCACTCGCTGCTGCGCGATCAGCGCACGATCGCGGGCATCGGGCGCTCCTGGGTCGACGAGATCCTCTGGGAGGCGAAGCTCTCGCCCTTCAAGCGCGGAAACGATTTGGACGACGGTCAGCTGCTGGAGCTGAGAGCCGCGATCGTGGGCACGCTGGGCTCAGCGCTCGAGCACTACGAGCAACTCGTCAAGCTGCCTATCCCCGACAAACTGCCGATGCCCCTGAAGGTGCATGGCAAGGGCAAAGAGCCCTGTCCCCGCTGTGGGAGGGCGCTGGAGGCGGTGCACTTCGAGGACTACGTGATCGCCTACTGCCCTGCCTGCCAGACCGACGGCCAGGTACTCAAGGACCGCCGGCTCTCACGCCTGCTGAAGTGAGCGGAAGCACCCGCACCGCAAGCTAAGATCGGGCGCCCAGCATGCCACCGGGGCATCGGCGACCGAAGGGACCTTGTCATGCGGATTCACCTCACGAGCCTTCGCGCCCTGCTCACGCGCAGTTGGAAGGCGGTCGCGCTCGTTGCGGTGGGGGCTCTCGCCGGCGGCACGGTGCTCGCCGTAGCCTCGGTCCCCGACTCCAACGGTGTGGTCCACGTCTGCTACCTGGTCACATCGCCCACCAATGGCGAACCACCCGTGCCGATCAGCGGCGCCGCAAACATGATTGTGATCGACCCGAGCGCAGGCCAGTCCTGCAATGACAGAGAGCAGGCGCTCACGCTCGACCAGACCGGGATCCAAGGAGCCCAGGGGGCGACTGGGCCCACCGGCCCCGAGGGCTCCCCTGGAAGTGTCGGAGCACCCGGAGTGCAAGGCCTCGCTGGGCTTTCCGCAACGGCGCTGGCCATACCCACCTCCGTCGGGCAGGTCACACTCAAGCGCGCCGTCCAGGGCAAGGTGGGTGGCGGCACACCGTCAGAGATCAGCTTCGCGCCGCTCTCGGTGACTCTCAACGACAAATCCAAAAAAGGGTCGCTTACGATCACCAAGCTCCTCGACAGCAGCACCCCCTCGTTGCTCCAGGCAATGGCGAGCGCGAGCGTGTTCCCCTCTGGGAGCATCGTCCTGGATGGCTCCAACAGCACATCGACCCGATACAAGCTGACGAGCGTCGTCATCACCAGCAGCAAGCTCGAAGGCACCGAAAGCACCAAGACTCAGAGCCTCACGCTGAAGTACCAGAAGATCGAAATATCGAAATAGAGGAGCAAGCGGGGACTGAGTCTCCTGGACCCTGCGCGCTGCGCCTGCATCTGGTCCTGTAGCTCGCGCGCGGCGTGTTTAGGCGCTCAGCCGTTGTGCAAGCGAAATGACCGGTGCAAGCGTCGGACTGGCGGGGCCGCGCAGCTCACCTTCGTCGAGTGAGAGCGCGCGGTCGGCGCCAAACAGACCGGTACCCTCACCTACGCTCATCAGGATCGCGATCCCTTCGTTGGCGAGCGAGCGTACGAGCGCGAGGATGCGATCGCGCTGCAACAGGTCCACGCCCCTGGCTGGTTCGTCTATGACGAGCAGCGCAGGGCTTGAGGTGAGTGCCTGTGCGATCGCGATCCGGACCGTCTCGGCGCCCTCCAGTTCACCTGGGTACAGGTGAACACAATTCTGGGCCTCAGCGCGCTCGAGTGCCTGCACCGCCCGTTCCTTTGCGATTGAAGCTGGCACCCCTCGTGCGAGCTGGGCTGTGATCAGCCCCGTGATGACCGGGGCTGAGTTTGCGCCGTGGCGCAGCGCGGCCGGGCCACAGAGCGGGGGGTGGCAGTAGCCGATCCGATCGCCCAAGGCCGGGAAATGGTTGGAGAGGTCGTGGCCTTCGAACCGTACGCCGCCCTGGTCTGGCTGTTCGATCCCGGCCGCAATCCGCAGCAGGGTCGAGCGGCCTGAGTTGCGCAGTCCCCACACTCCTACAACTTCACCTGTGTGTATCTCGAGGGTGATGTCCTGGAGCGCTATGCGCTCGCGGGCGCCGCGCTTGTAGCGCTTGCTGACGTGCTCGAGCTCGAGCAGGCTCATCGTTTCAGCGTTCCTTCTTCGAGCGCGCTGCGCAGCTCGCGGCGGGCGTAGCGCATCCATGACAGCCTTGCCTCGACCGTCAGGCGCTGCTCCTCTTGGGCCAGATGCTCGACGACCTTTGCCTGCGGCGCCTCCGATGCCATCTCCTCGTCGTCCGTCTCACCGCCTTCCTCGAGGTATGCCTGCTCGTAGCGGTCCAGTACCTCCAAGGCCTTATCGGGCTCGAGCATCGCCAGCTGGCGCACGAACAGGACCTGGCGAGTCAGCCCCGCATGCAGCTGAGACGCGAGCCACTCTTCATAGGTACGCCGGCCCTCTGCGGTGGCTCCGTAGATGGGCTTGGGCATGCGGTTCGGCGCCGGCTTTTCGCTTGCGGTGGGCGCCTGCTCCTCGATATAGCCGTGAGCGCTGAGGGCATCGAGCAGTTCATAGATGTTCTTGTGACTCGAAAGTGTGAGTGTGTCACCATAGGCGCGTTTGAAGCGCTGCGCGAGCTCATAGCCGTAGCTGGGCCGTTCGATCACCACGCCCAGCAGCGACCACGCCAGAGGCGAGCCCAAAGGTGAGCGCGTCGTGCCGGCTCTGCCCTTTGCGCCCCCAAGTTCACTCATGCAACGAGGGTAACTCTCAGTTGCGTCAAGTGCGAGTGTCATGGATTTAGAACCTTCTACATCCATGTATCTTGCGAGCGCTCACCGCCCCGTGCATGATGGCCCGATGAACGGCGAGGACGTCTCTTTTCACGACCCGGGCGACGGTTTCCCGGATTCTGTTCGAGCGTCGCTTCCCCATACCTCTCCGGCGGCGGCGTTCGAAGAGGCTCCGGTCCTGGACCCCTCCCCGGGCCGGTCTCGCAGGGCGCCGCGGCCCCGAACCCGGGGTCGCGGCGCCCACTTTGTCTCGAGCCTACTGCCCGGCACGCCGCGAGGAGTGCTTGGACCCGTCCCGGCGAGCCCGGTGCCGCCCCGAAACGGCTCACTACGAACAGCCCAACCGCTGAGCGCGTCACGTACCCGCCCAGCCCACATAAAGGAGTCAAGGTGAGCACAGAGCAGAACCCGAAGACGCCGACCGTCACGACCGGCTTCTTTGCGCTGCTCACCGGTCTGTCTAACGCTCGAGGGAGTGGTGCGCCTGCACGCGGCTCGATCGCTTACCCCCGGGCACTCTCGCTCATAGCCCTGTGTGCTCTCTGCGCTCTGCTGGCGCTTTGCGCCGGTGTCGCCCAAGCCGAACCTCCGGCGCTCATCCCTTACGGAGTGCTCCCCACCCACCAGGAATTGGTGAATGGCCTCGCTGTGGAAGGCTCTGGAGACCTGTTCTTGACGAGCATCTTCAAGGGGGAGTTTGAAGAATCGATGGTGATCAAGCTCGATCCTTCGGGCAACTTGCTCTCGCCGCCGTCGCCATTTGGCTCTGCGCACTACTCCGGAGTCGCGGTGAACCCGGTGAACGGCGATGTGTACGTGCTCGGCGAAGAAGGAGGCTTCTTCACGCCGGCCACGCCTGCGAAGATCTTTGTCTACGACCCCAACACGGGCGCGTTGCTGTCGTCGTTTGAAGTGGCGGCGTCACGCAATCTCTTCGGCTTCTTCGCGGACGTGCAGATCGCGGCCGATGCGGCCGGTAACGTGTACCTGCCGGTCGTGTCCGAAAACGAGGTGCTCGAGTACAGCCCGAGCGGCACGCTGCTGAAGACCTTCACGGGCTCCGGCGCCGGTGCGCTCGACGAACCGACCGGAGTCGCAATCGACTCCTCCGGCGACCTCTGGGTGGCCGATGCCAGCAACGGCGGTGGGATCGTCGAGCTCGATTCCAGCGGCGCGCCCGTGGAAGTCAACGGCAAGCCCGTCGAAATCGAAAGCAGAGGCGTGTGGTCGGTGGGGGTCGACGGACAGGGACACCTGTTCGCGCTCGTCGACAACGGCCTGGACTCGTGCGGCGAAAAGGAATCGCCCTGCCTGCATCTCGTCGAGTACAGCGCGGAAGGCGGGCAGCTCGCCGATATCGGGGCCGGCAACTTCGGAGCTGGCGAATCGGAACGCTACTACACCGGTCTCGCGGTGAATGAGGCGAACGGGCGCGTATACGTGGTCGCCGGCCAACAGGAAACCATCTGGGTGTTCGGGCCCCCCACCGCGCCCCTGTTCGAGAAAGAGTTCACCGCCGAAGTCGACGCCTCCGAAGCGAAGCTCGGGGCACTGGTCGACCCCGGCGGCATCGCCACGAGCTACCGCTTCGAATACGGCCCCACCAGCGCCTATGGCAGCTCGACGCCCTTCCCGGAAGGCAGCGTCGGCGAAGGAGTCGAAGCGCGCGCGGTGTGGGCGGCCGCGAGCGGCCTCGTGCCCGGCGTCACCTACCACTACCGTCTCGTGGCGAGCAACGAACTGGGAACGGTCTACGGCCCCGACCAAACGTTCACCACGCTGACCGCCGAACAGGCGGCCTGCCCCAACGAACAGCGGCGCGGCGGCTTCGCCGCGCGGTTGCCCGACTGCCGTGCCTACGAGCTCGTGACGCCGCCGGTCGAGAGCTCCTCCCAGTTCGACGCTCGGGGAGACCTGGCGTTCTCGAGCACGGTCGCCGCAGACGGCGAAGCGATCTCGCTCGTCACCACGGAGCCGCGGCCTGGCGCGCCCACCTCCGGCGCCCAATATGTGGCAACGCGTGGCGCGGGCGGCTGGACCCCCGAAGACATTCAGCCGATCGAACCCTACGACGGGGCGGGCTGCCCTGGATACCAATTCGTGTACGCCTACTCGGATCAGCTCACCATGGACGTGATGAACACCGGCGGAGGGTCAAGCGCCACCGTGTCCGGAAACGTCCGCGAAGACCCCGAATCGTGCAACCCCCCAGGCCATCAGGTCGTGAGCGGCGAACCGGTGGGCCGCGAAAACCTGCTGGTGCGCGACAATGCGACCGGCACCTACCAGCTTGTCAACGTCACGCCGCCGGGGGTGACACCGGCCGACGCGCACTTCCAGGCAGCCTCCGCGGACCTCAGCCACGTGATCTTCACTGAGATCGCGCCCCTGGCCGAAGGCGCGCGGTACGGCGTGGAAAACCTCTACGAATGGGACGAAGGCGCGGTGCGGCTGGTGAGCATGCTGCCGGACGGCACGGCGGTCCCCGGATCGCTTGCGTCAGGAGTGGGTAGGCCTGAACACGAAGGTGTGGTCTCGAACGACGGCTCGCACGTCCTCTTCACCTACGGTGGCGCCCTCTATGACCGCATCGACGGGCAGAGCACCGTCCAGGTCGACGAAAAACAGGGTGGGTCGGGTCCCAGCGGCGGCGGCTCCTTGCAGGCCGCGACTGCCGACGGCTCGAAGGTCTTCTTCCTCGACTGCAATCGCCTGACCGAAGACTCGACGGCGGTCTCTGCGCAGGGCTGCCATGACACATATGGTCAGCCGACAGGCAACGATCTCTATGAATACGACCTCGCAAAGCCTCCCGGTCAGCGCCTGACCGACCTGAGCGTCGACCGCGAAGGATCGGACCCTCTAGGTGCCGACGTGCTGCGCGTCACGCCGCTCGGCAGCCATGACAGCTCCTACGTCTACTTCGTCGCCAAGGGCGTGCTGGCGTCCAACACGCGGGAATTCACGAACGAAGAAGGCAAGACCGTCGTCGAAGGCGCGCAGGCCGGGAAGGAAAATCTGTATCTGTGGAACGGCAACACGACGACCTTCATCGCCACCGGCATCTCCAACACCGGGCTCGGCGACTCGCAGGCCTCGCCCGACGGCGAATGGCTCGCGTTCAACTCGGAAAAGAGCCCCACCGGCTATGACAACGTCGAGCCGGGCGGCGGTTCCGCCATGGAGCTCTTCCTGTACAGCGCCGCCACGGGGCAACTGGTCTGCGCCTCGTGCAACCCCACGGGCGAACCTCCGGCCGATGGGGGCGGCATCACGTTCTTCGGAGGCGGCATCGGGCAGGACCGGGACGGTTCCGAAGAAGGCGACGGGGTCTTCCGGCCGCGGCAGCTGCTCACCGACGCCGGCCAGCTGTTCTTCGAAACGACGGAAGGGCTCGTGCCCGCCGATACGAACGGCGAGCTCGATGTCTACGAGTACGAGGGCAGCCACGCGTACCTGATCTCGAGCGGCACGAGCTCCTACGAATCGAACCTGGAGGGCGCGAGCGAAAGCGGCGACGACGTGTTCTTCAGGTCCGACCAGGCGCTCGTGCCGCAGGACAACCAGGAAGGACAGATCGTCGTCTACGACGCGCGCGTCGCGGGTGGCTTCGCCGAACTGTCCTCCCCGCCGGCGTGCACGACCGCCGATGCCTGCCGTGCAGCGGCAACGCCGCAGCCCTCGATCTACGGGGCGCCGTCGAGCCAGACGTTCATTGGCGCGGGGAACCTCGCGTCGCCGGAAGCCAAGCCGAAGGGGAAGCCCAAGGTGAAGCCCAAGAAGTGCAGGAAGGGCTTGGTCAAGAAGAAAGGCAAGTGTGTGAAAAAGACGGCGAAGAAGGCGAAGAAGTCTGCCCGCGCCAACAGGAGGGGTAAGTGATGACGCGCTCCAGGAGAATCCCAACAGCACTCTCGTTCGCGGTCGCTGTGATCGTGGCGCTGGGAGCGGGCGCGTCCCCGGCGCTCGCCGGTGAAGCGCACCCGTTCCTGCGCGAATTCGGCGCCAGCGCGACGGAAGCCTTCTCGAACCCCAACGGGATCGCGATCGACGAAGCGACCGGCGACGTGTACGTAGCCGACATCGGCACCGACACGGTGTACAAGTTCGACGCGAGCGGCAGCCCGCTCGACTTCGCCTCGCTCGGCTCAAACGCGCTGAGCGGCGCCGCCACGCCGGCCGCGTCGTTCTCGTTTCCCTCGCTGTACGGCGATCCCGCGGCGATCGCCGTCGACAACGCCTGCGTGCAGCACACCCCGGCGCTCACCGGCAAAGCCTGTGAAGAATTCGATCCCTCGGCCGGCGATTTGTACGTGATGGATGGGGGCCACGGCGTGATCGACAAGTTCAGCCCCGAAGGCAGCTACCTGAACCAGATCGCCGGCTTCACGCCGGCCACCGGCTCAGCGGAAGGCGAACTGCTGGGGCTGGGCGTCGACGGGAGCGGCACCGTGCACGTCGTCTCTCCGAACAATTCGAACGGCAAGTTCCTGCTCGAGGAGTTCGACACCGAGGTTGCGAATCGCCTCACGGGTCGCATGCAATGGGAAACCTGGAACGCGGGTCCTGGCGAGGGCTTCGCCCAAACACCGTGGGCCCATGGCTTCGCCGTCTCCGCGACGGGCGATGACTACCTGGCCTACGAACCCGAACCGGCGTGCTCGTGCACGCTCAAGTTCGGGCAGAAGCTATCCGCACTCGGCCGCGTGGACAGCGGCGAAGCGGGCGACGTCGCGGTGGCCGTTGACCCCGAGACCGGCGATCTCTACGCCGACGACCAGTCCTCCGTGGCGGAATGGGACACGGGCGCGATGAACCGCAACAGCGACCAGAACCAGGCCACGGGAGAAGAAAGGCAAGCCGTCGGCACGCTCGTCACGCGCTTCGGCTCACTGCAGCTGTCGGCCTCCCTGGCCCAGCAGGGCGGGATCGCCGTGAACGGCGCCAGCGGCGAGATCTACGTCTCAAACCCGGCCGACGGCAAGGTCTACGTGTTCGGCAGCGACGCCCCGGCCGTGACGGCCGGCGAACCGACAAGCGTGACCACGGAAGCCGCGAGCCTGAACGGCACGGTCGATCCACGCGGCGCCGCCGTCAGCTCGTGTGAATTCCAATGGGGCCTCACAGACGAATACGGCAACGGCCCCTACAACCACAGCTTGCCCTGCCAGCAGACGCCGGCCGAGATCGGGGCGGGAAGCGGCCCGGTGGCGGTCTCCGCGCGGCTTGAAGGCCTCGAACCCGGCCAGCTCTACCACTTCCACCTCGTCGTGATCAACGCCGACGGCGCGGGGGAAGGCAGCGGTCTGCTCGCGACGCAGGGCGTCGGCTTTGGCATCAAGACCTTTGGCGTCAGCTTCCTGAACGAAAACGGCACGCCCGACACGCAGGCGGGCTCGCACCCGTTCCAGTTCGTCAACACCTTCGAAATGAACTCGCACTTCGAGCGCATGGAATCGAACGCCGACTCGCCGTACGTGCCCTACCCCGACGGCGTCTTGCGGGATGTCACGATCGATTTGCCCCCGGGCTTGGTCGGCGACCCCAACGCGACCCCCAAGAAGTGCACCGGACAGGAACTGCGGCCGTTCCCAGGCCTCTGTCCAATCACATCGAGGCTGGGCGAACTGAAGCTGAGTTGGGGAGGAGCAACGCCTCGTGCGGGGAGCTTCTCCAACGCCCTCTGGAACATGGTGCCCCCACACGGCACGGCCCTGCAGCTCGGCACCAATTTCTTCCTCCCCCTGCTGTTCATCAACAACAAGGTGCATGCCGGTGGCGCCTACCCCGTGCAGACGACGGTGACCGAGGCGCCCGGCGAGGCACCTGTCATCAGGAGCAAGGTGACGCTCTACGGTGTGTTCACCCCCTGTGTGAAGGTGGAAAAGGGAACCGGTAAGTACAACGACTTCGAGTGCACGGAAAAGGCCACTGCGCGCGGGGGCGCCGAATTCGAAAAGGAAACATCCTCCAGCAAACCCTTCCTGACGCTTCCGACCGGCTGCCACGGCCCGCTGCACTCGACGATGGAAGCCGACTCCTGGGAAAGCCCGGGCCAGTGGGTGAAAGCGAGCACGGTCACGCAGAACGCCGCGGGCACGCCAGTGTCGCTGACGGGCTGCTCGAAGCTCAAGTTCCCGCCGGAAATCACCGCCGCGCCGGACAGCAGCGACGCCAGCACGTCCTCGGGCCTGACTGTGAACGTCCATCTGCCGCAGGGCGCTGCGTTCAACTCCAACGGCCTGGCCGAGTCCTCGCTGCGCGACACGACGGTGACGCTGCCCGAAGGGGTCGCGATCAACCCGGCGGGTGGTGACGGCCTTGAAGCGTGCACGTCTGACGCGGGTGCATCGCCCGAAGGCGCGCTCGGCAACCCGGGCAATCAGATCGGCTACAAGGGCCAGGAAGAACTGAACGCCGAATACGAACCGGGCGTGAAGTGGAGCACGTTCACGCCGGAAGTCCCGAGCGTGGTTCAGCCGGGCGTGAACTTCTGTCCGAACGGGTCGAAGATCGGTACCGTGAAAATAAAGACGCCGCTCTTGGAACACGAAGTGGAAGGCGCTGTGTATCTGGCGACTCAAGAAGCCAACCCGTTCGGGAGTCTCGTGGCGATGTACCTGGTCGCGGAAGACCCCTATTCGGGGAGCTTGATCAAGCTCGCGGGCGAAGTGTCACTGAACCCGGATACGGGGCAGGTCGTCACGACGTTCAAGAACACGCCCGACGTGCCGTTTGAAAACCTCGAACTGCACTTCTTCGGCGGCGAACGCGCGCCGTTGACGACCCCCTCACGCTGCGGCATCTATACGACGAAGGCTGTGTTCACGCCGTGGGACGGCAACGGTCCTGTGACCTCGGAATCCTCGTTCAGCATCGAACACGGCCCCAACGGGAGCCCATGCCCCGGCGTGAGCCTGCCATTTGCCCCAAGCCTCACGGCGGGCACGACGAGCAACCAGGCAGGCGGGTTCACTCCCTTTACGATGACGATGAGCCGCGAAGACGGTCAGCAGAACCTCTCATCGATCGAACTGCACATGCCGCCGGGTCTCTCAGGCACGCTGGCCAACGTCAAGCTCTGCCCCGAAGCGCAGGCCAACGAAGGCACCTGCCCAGAAGACACCCTGATCGGCGAAACGACCGTGTCGGTGGGTATCGGCAACGACCCGTTCACGGTCAAGGGCGGCAAGGTCTACATCACCGAAAAATACGAGGGCGCCCCGTTCGGACTGTCGATCGTGAACCCCGCAAAGGCGGGGCCGTTCGACCTGGAGAAGACCTCCAAACACAGCCCAGCCTGTGACTGTCTTCTCGTCAGGGCCAAGATCGAAGTCAACCCGCTCACCGCCGCGTTGACGGTCACGTCCAACCCGCCGGGCACTGAATACTCGATCCCGACGATCATCGAAGGCGTACCGCTGGAGATCAGGCACGTCAACGTGACGATCAACCACCTCGAAGACTTCACGTTCAACCCTACCAACTGCAATCCGACGGCGGTGACCGGGACGTTGCTCTCGACCGAAGGCTCCTCCGATCAGCTCTCGGTGCCCTTCCAGGCCACCGACTGTGCGGCACTCTCCTTCAAGCCGGGTTTCGCGGTCTCAACCCAGGCCAAGACCTCGAGGGCGAACGGGGCAAGCCTCACGGCGAAGCTGACCTACCCCAACGTGGGCGGGCACTCGGTCCTCGCCTCCGGGCAGGCCAACATCGCCAAGGTCAAGGTCGAACTGCCAAAACAACTGCCCTCCAGGCTCTCCACGTTGCAGAAGGCGTGTACCGCGAAGGTCTTCGACGCCAACCCCGCTGCCTGTCCGTCGGCTTCAAAAATCGGGTTCGCGAAAGCGACCACGCCGCTGCTGCCGGGCAGCCTGGAAGGCCCTGCCTATTTCGTCTCCAACGGCTCGGCGAAGTTCCCCGAACTGATCGTCGTGCTCACCGGCTACCAGGGCGTCACCGTCGACCTGCACGGCGAAACGTTCATCTCCAAGGAAGGGATCACGAGCTCCACATTCGCCACCGTCCCCGACGTCCCCGTCGGGACCTTCGAACTGACGCTCCCCGAGGGGCCGGACTCGGCGCTTGCGGCCAACGGCAACCTCTGCTCCACCAAACTGGCGATGCCCACGGAATTCCTCGCCCAGAGCGGCGTTGTGATCCATCAGAGCACCGCGATCTCGGTCAGCGGCTGCAAAAAGACGATCAGGGTCGTCAAGCACAAGAAGAAAGCCAAAGGCAAAAAGGCGAGCATCACCGTCAGCGTGCCTGCTGCGGGCAAGCTCACCGCGAACGCCGCGGGCCTTCAAGGCGCCTCCGCCCACATCGGCAAGGCCGGCGAACTGACCCTCACCCTCGCGCTCACACCCTCAGAGCAGCACATGCTCGCCCGCCACCGCGGTCACGAACTCGCCGCCCACGTCAAGCTGCGCTTCACACCTGATCACGGCGATCCGCTCACGGGCTCGACGATGGTGCTCGTCGGATAAGCATCGCGCCCCTGTGTCGCGTCAGCCGCGCGGCCTCTTCCCACATGGCACCCGCGTAGTCGCGGTCGCTGATCCGACGATGCCCCACCACTGTAAGCGAGCCTGGACCGGGTAGCCGCCGGCGGGGCAGTGTTCGGGCACGTCCAGTCCGCGCGGAGTGAACTCGATCCGCTTGCCGTGTTCGCTGTAGTAGTGCAGTCCACGGGGGCCGATCGTTGACCGCAGGTTGACCAGCCCGACCTCAGGGCCGCCGGGCCACGAGGTGATGAATGGCACTTCCGTGCTCAGGACGTCGCCGAAGGGTTGCGTGGCGGGCAGCAGATGGGTGTAGAGGATGCGTTCTTCGGAGAGGGGGTAGATCCCTTCGAGGAAGAAGAGCATCGTCGGGCGTCCTCGCTCGGAGGGACCTTGCACCACTGTGACGCTCGCCCGCTCTGCGATCGTTTTTTCGGCCATGAGCTCACCGACGACGAGCCCGTGGCCGATGAGCGAGTTGGGCGGGCACTCTGCGGGCCCTGCTTCGCTGAGAACGGTGGGTGTGCATTGTGAAAGCCCGAGCGAGGATCTGGCAAATCCCATGCCGGCGGGTAGGCGCAGTTCCATCGAACGCAGCGGCTGCGGTTCGGAGATCGTCAGGGCGTAGTTGATCGTCGTGCTGGCACCGGGCCTGTCAGGGGTAAAGCGCGCCCTCAGTGTGACCTTCGGTGTCTTCGCGGCGGCGACGCCGGGCGCGGCAAGGACGGGCGTGACGTCTACCCCGCCGCCGACCGCAAACAGGCATGCGACGAGGATGATGATCGTGCTTCGGGCTGCGCGCATCGCCGACCGGGCTGCCGACTCTAGAGGCGTAGCGTGCCGGTCACCTTGACCGTCATCGCATCATCGCCTCGGTTGATGATTCCGTAGAGGTCGCCTTTACCGCTTGAGTGTGAGTACTTCCCGGTTGCGCTCGTCAGCGAGATCGCACCGCCGAAGCTCGCGTAGGCGCCTTTTCCGGTTTTCAGTTCGGCTGAGCCCTTACCTGAGATCGAGCCCCCCTTTGTGTGGATCGTGAAGCTCGAGCTTGCGGTGTAGGTGTGAATCCTCAGCGATAGCGTCACCGTGCCGGGAAGCGTGCCCGTGGCCTTGCCGGTCTCGTTGAGGACATTGTTGCCCCCTCCCGATGTCAGCTGTAGGTGCGCGGCGTCCGTGACTTGCAGCTTGGCGCCGGACGCGTGCGCGTCACTCCAGGACGTCATGGCAAGCGGACCCACAAGCGCCACCGCTGCTGCCGCGGCGCTGGATGCCCATGCCCGTGGCCCCTCTCCAAGCTGCATAGCTACCGATTCTAGATGTAAGGTGAGCCTATGGCTGCGGGTGCTATGGGACTGGGCCGCGAGATCGTGCTGGGTCTGCTGATCGAGCGGCCGGCCAGCTCATATCAACTGGAAAAGCGCTTGCGCGAGCAGTTCGACTCCTGCGACTATGCGCAGGGCACGGCGCGCCAGACGCTCAAGCGCCTGCACGAGCTGGGCCTGGCCCAGCCGGCGGAGGAGGGCGGGACGCGTCTCCGTGGCTCGCGCGAGGCACGGCTGTGGGAGGCGACGTCCGCGGGTGCCGCGACCTTTCGCGCTTGGATCCGGGAGAGCGTGGCGACGCCGCCGGCGAGAGAGGAGCTGCATGCGAAGATCGCGCTCTGCCGGCCCCAGGACTTGCCGCGACTGGTCGAGGTCGTGCGCGAGGCGGAGCGCGTTTGCGTCTTTCAGCTGCAGGTGACCAATCAACGCTTGCGCGAGCGAGGCGAGGCGCGCGATGGACGTGACTGGGCTGCGGGCATGGACCTCGTTGTAGCCGCGGGCGAGAAGGCGTGGTGGGACAGCCGCATCAAGTGGCTTCAAGGCGTGAGGATCTATCTCGACGAGGAGCTCGCGGCGTTGCCGGGACAGGATGCTCGTCGTGGCGGGCGATGAGCCCGCTGCTGGCTCTGGAAGGCGTCTCGCTCGTCTTCCCCCGGGGGGGCCGGCACTACACGCGGGTGCTCGCGAACATCGATATCTCACTCGACACGGGCGAGCTGCTCGCAGTGCTCGCGCAGCGCGCACAGGGCAAGACGACGCTCGTGCGCGTTGCCGCCGGAGTGATGCGCCCCGATCACGGCTCCGTGCGCTTCGATGGCGTCGAGCTGTGGGAGCTCTCCGATCGCGGCCGCTCGGCGCTGCTCGGAAGCGACATCGCGTTGCTCGAACACCGCCGCCCCGAGCTCGACCTGCGCGCGATTGAGCTCGTCGCTCTGCCGCTGCTGCGCAAGATCGGCAGGCGCGACGCCTACGCGCACGCGGGGCGTATGCTGGCCCGAGTGGGCCTCGAGGAATGTGGCGCGCAGCGCTGGGAGAGCCTCTCTGACTCCGAGCGGGCGCTGCTCACGCTCGCTCGAGGGCTCGCGCGAGAGCCGCGTTTGCTGCTGATCGACGATCTGATGGCCGGCCTTGGGATCGGCGCAAGCGAGCACGTCGGGCGGCTCCTGCGCGAGCTTTCACAGCAAGCCGGCTTCGCGGTGTTGATGACGGTGCCGGATGCGGGGTCGACGAGCTGGTGTGATCGCGTCGCGACGCTTGCGGGCGGCGAGCTGATCGTCGCGCCGCCGCAGGACAATGTTGTGTCTCTCGGCCGCCCGCGCAGGGCGCTGCCGTGAGGCTCGAGGTTCGCGATCTCCTCAAGCACTACACGAGCGGTGACGGCGAGACGGTGCGAGCCGTCGACGGCGTCTCGCTCTCGGCGGACGCCGGCGAGCTGGTCGCGCTCTACGGGCCGAGCGGCTCCGGCAAGAGCACGCTGCTCGCTCTGATCGCGGGCCTGCTGCGCCCGGACGCTGGGTCCGTGATCGTGGATGGACGCGATGTGCTCGCGCTCTCTGATGCCGAGCAGGCGCGCTACCGCCTGCGCGAGATCGGCCTGCTCGACCACAAAGCCGTGCTGTTACCGGGCGGCACCGCGATCCAGAACGCCGCGATGAAGCTCTGGATGCTCGAGGGCACGCGCTCCGCCGAGAAGCGCGTCGTCGAGCTGCTGCGGGACCTTGGCCTCGGCGCGCGTCTGACCCAACGCGCCGAGGCGCTCTCGATGGGCGAGCGCCAGCGTGTCGCGATTGCGCGGGCGCTTTCGACCGAGCCGAAGCTGCTGCTCGCCGACGAGCCGACGGGCAACCTCGACAGCCGGCGCGGACGCGAAGTCCTGCAGCTGCTCGCCGGCTGCTGCGCCCAGCGGGGGACGGCGGTTCTGCTCGTCACGCACGATCCGCAGGCGACAGCGTTCGCCGATCGCGTGCTTGCGCTGCGCGACGGCCGGATCGTCGAGCCCGAACCGGAGTTGCTGCTGCTCCGCGGGAGCACGGCCGGAGCCTAGCGGTGCGTCTCGCGAACATCCCGCATCTCTATCTGGTGCGCTTGAGGGCGCGCGCCGTGCTGATCAGGGAGCTGTTCGCGGTCCTCGGCATCGCGGTCGGCGTGGCGCTGCTGTTCGCCGCGCTGATTGCGAGCACGAGCTTGAACGGCTCGGTCGCGCAGCTGACTGCCGGGCTGGTCGGCAACGCGAGCTATCAGCTGCGGGCCCGCGGCCCCGAAGGCATGCCTGACTCGATGCTCGGGCAGGTGCAGCGGCTGCGCGGGGTCAGGGCGGCGGTGCCGGTGCTCGAAGCGCAGGTGAGCATCATCGGCCCGAAGGGCAGCCGCGACGTCGACCTGGTTGCGAGCGATCCGCGTTTCGTGAGGCTCTCGAGCCCCCTGCTGCGACGCATCGGCGCCGGCGCGATCGCTCACCAGCAGGCGCTTGCCGTGCCCGCGCCCATCGCCCGAGCGATCGGCGCGGTTGCGCTGCAGGTCATCAAGCTCGCGATCGGCGGGCATCTGAAGCCGGCGCTGATTGGCACGGAACTGAGCCAAGCGAGCGTCGGGCCGCTTGTCAACAGTCCGCTGATCGCCGCGCCGCTGTCCTACGCCCAGCAGCTGACGGGCGCGCGCGGCAGGATCACGCGCATCTTCGTGCTGACGCGGCCCGGTGCCCAACACGAGGTGCGCCTCGAGCTCCGACGCCTCGCCGCCGGGCGCCTGAACGTGCAGCCGGCTAGTGCAGACGCGACCCTGTTCGCCCAGGCTGCCGCCCCGGTGCAGCAGTCGACGCTGACGTTCGCCGTGATCTGCGCGCTGGTGGGGTTCATGTTCGCCTACTCCTCGATGCTGCTCGCGGCTGAGCTGCGACGCGGCCTGGTCGAAGAGCTGCGAAACCTGGGCGCGACGCGATCGCAGGTGGTGCAGACCCTGCTCTTCGACGCGCTCGTGCTCGGCACGCTCGCGTCGGGCCTCGGGCTCGTGCTCGGGGATCTGCTCTCGCTGCTGGCCTTCCATTCCGCGCCGGGCTACCTGGCCTTCGCGTTTCCCGTTGGGGCGCCGCGCGTGCTCGACTGGCAGGAGGCGGCGATCGCGGCCGGCGCGGGAATGCTCGCCGCGAGTGTCGGTGTGCTCAGTCCGCTGCGCCAGATCTTGACGCACGCGCGCGGCGCGACGGGCGCCTCCAGCGCGCGCGTATCGGCGCGCTGGACGCTCGCTGCGGTCGTGCTCGGGCTCCTGGCACTCGCCGGGACGACCGCGATTCTGATCGCCGCTCCGCAGTCGGCGATCCTCGGGATCGTGCTGCTGCTGCTCGCGCTGATGCTGCTGCTGCCGCCGCTCACGGACGCCGCGACCGCGCTGTTTGACCGCGTGCAGCGGCGAGGCAGTGCGCCCTCGACCGAAATCGCCGTCGCCGAGCTTCGCGCACAGGGGACGCGCGCACGCTCGCTGGCGGTGGTCGCCACTGCTGCGCTCGCGGTGTTCGCGGTCGTCACGATCCAAGGCTCGCACGCCAACCTGCAGAGCGGCCTGCGGCACCTGGTGACAGGCCTCTCAAGCGCCGGCGACGTCTGGGTGCTCGCGCCGGGCGAACAGAACACGCTCGCTACCACGCCGCTTACCGCGGACCTCGCGCCCAAGCTCGAGCGCCTGCCGGGCGTCCGCACCGTCGGGCGCTATCGGGCCGGCTTCCTCGAATACGACGCCCGCCGTGTCTGGGTGCTCGCGCCGCCGGCCAGCGCGCCGCAAGCGGTTCCCGATAGTCAGCTGCTGAGCGGCCGGCAGGCGCTGGTGCAGGCGCGTCTGCACCAGCACGGCTGGGCGGTTCTCAGCGATGTCCTGGCCGGCTCGCGGCACCTGCATATCGGCGAGCGCTTCACGCTGCCCAGCGCCCACCCGATCACGTTGCGACTCGCGGGCACGAGCACCAATCTCGGCTGGCCGCCTGGCGCGATCGTGATGAACGGTCGCGACTACGCGCGCGCGTGGGGCGGGGACTCGACGACCGCCTTCGACATCATGCTCGCGCCCGGCGCCTCCCCGGGCGCGGTGGCGCTCGAGGCTCGCACCGCGCTGGGAGCCACACCGGCGCTGCGCGTGCAGACCCGTGCGCAGCGCGAAGCCGCCCAGGACGCTGTCAGCGGCGCCGGTCTGGCGCGCCTGACCGAAATCGCGGTGCTCGTCGTGATCGCCGGGATGCTGGCGACGGTCGTCTCGATGGGCGCCCTGATCTGGCAGCGGCGCGAGCGCTTCGCCGACATGAAGCCACAGGGCATCACGACCGGGGTGCTGTGGGCGGCACTCGTCTTCGAGAGCTCGCTGCTAGTGGGAGCGGGATGTCTCGTGGGAGCGCTCTTCGGCGTCTATGGCCAGACGCTGCTGACCCATGCCCTCAGCAGCGTCACGGGTTTCCCCGTCGAGTTCTCCCTGCAGGCGCCGCTGGCCGCCGCAACCTTCGCGCTGATGGCGGGCGTGGCCGCCGCGACCATCGCGATTCCCGGCTATCGCGCGGCTATGGTTCGTCCTGATTCACGCCTGTGACTCGCCGGCTCGCACCAGCAAACTCGCCGCGCCGGCACTTCCGCTCCTCCGAGCAGTTGCGCTCGCGCCTCCACGCCCTCCACGGCCTCCACGGACTCGAGAGACGCCCGGCCGCGTCCGGGGCCGGCGCCGGCACGCTCCTGATTGCGGACCTCGCCGCGCTCGCGCACGTGGCGGGTCGCGAGCTCGCCTGGGGGCTGCGGGAGTGCGCTGAGCAGGTCGCGCATTGGCGCGCTCTGGCCGCGTCGATACCGGATGCGCCGCTGCGCGCCGACGCCCTCTGTGCGCTGGGGAGCAAGCGGCCGCATCTCGATGGCGCCGCGCTGTTCGCGATGCTGCCTCAAGCTCGCAACCGCGAGCTGCTCCATGCGCTTGTCGCCTACCAGACGATCCTTGAGTACCTCGACGGCGTCAACGAGCGCGCCGCCGAGACCGGCGTGCACAACGGGCTGCAGCTGCATCTCGCGCTGCGCGACGCGCTGGACCCTTCTCGTGCCTGTGCCGAGTACTACCGCCACCACCCCTCACGCCAGGACGGCGGCTACCTGCACGCGCTCGTCACACACTGCCAGGCCGCCTGCGCGGCGCTGCCGGGATACGAGGCGGTGCGCGGGGCGCTGCTGGTGCAGGCCGGACGCTGCCGGGTGCTCGCGCTCAACCACGAGCCCGATCCTGAGCGGCGAGTGCGGCGGCTGCGCCAGTGGGCTGCGAGCGAGCACCCACAGCGCGAGGGACAACCGTGGTATGAGCTGGCAGGCGCCGCAACCGGATCTCTTGGCGTCCACGCGCTGCTTGTGCTAGCCGCCGATGCGCCGGTTTCGCGGGAGCAGATCGAGGCGGTGATCGCCGCATACCAGCGGATCTCGCTGCTGGCGACGATGCTCGACAGCTATGTCGATCAGCTTTGCGATGCGCGCGAGACGAGCCACAGCTACATCGTCCACTACGGTGCCCCCGATCTCCTCGTGCCGCGGCTGGCTGCGCTGATCGGCGAGTGCATCGACGCTTCGCGGACGCTGCCGGGCGGACGGCGTCACGCCGTGCTCGTCTCGAGCATGGTCGCGATGTACCTCTCCAGCGACAGCGCGCGCACTCCCGGGCTGCGCCGGGACACCCGCGTGCTTGTACGTTCCGGGGGATCACTGACGATGCGCCTGCTGCCGGCGCTGCGCGCATGGCGCCTCGCGTACGACCTCACCGGCGCCTGAGCGCCGGCTCGCTGCCGCCTGGCCCGCGCGCGCCGGCCGCGCTGCAGACCGCGCTGTTGTGGGCGCGACCCTTCCCCTACTTGCGCGGGCTTGCCGCGCGCCACGGCGGCTCGTTCACGCTGCGGGTGCCGGGGCACCCGCAGCTCGTCTTCGCCTCCGACCCCGAGCTCATCGCCGCGATCCACGCCGCCCCCGAGCACGACCTGCGGCCCGGCGAGGGCGCGGCCGCCGTGCGCGCGATCGTCGGCGAGCGCTCATTCATGCTCGCCCACGGAGCCGACCACGCGATCGTGCGCGAGGCGCTGCTCTCGGCGCTTCAGCCCAGCGAGCTGCGCGGGTACGCGGCCATGACCGCCGCCGTAGCCGAGCGGGCCGTCGCAAGCTGGCCGACTGACCGTCCGCTCGCGCTGCATCCCCCCCTGCGCGTGCTCACGCTCGAGGTCACGCTGCGCCTCCTGCTCGGCTGCCACGACGGCCCGCTCGACGCGGACACGATCGCGCTGCGCGACGCCGTGCTCTCGATGCTCGAGGTCACGAGTGCCCCGCTGCTGACCGAGCCCTATCTGCGCCGCTTTCCACCCGGGCGTCGCGCCTGGCGGCGCTTCCTCGCCGACCGCGAGCGCGTCGATGGCATGCTCTTGGCGCTGATCCAGGCGCCCAGGGACGCGGGCCGGCCCGTGGGGCTGCTCGACATGCTGCGGTCGCTGCGCGCAGGGGACGGCTCGCCGTCTTCGGCGGCGCAGGTGCGCGACCACGTCATGTCGGTGATCCTCGCCGGCCACGAGACGACCGCCGCCCAGCTCGCGTGGGCGCTGCAGCTGCTCGCCCACAACCCGCAGGCTCAGTCCCGTCTGGCCGCCGAGATCGACGCCGGCGAGGAGCAGCGCTATCTGCGGGCAACGGTGCAGGAGACGCTGCGCCATCGCTGCGTGTTCGTCTTCGGGATTCCCCGGCAGCTGCAGCGCAGCGTTCAGCTCGCCGGCGCCACCTTCCAGCCGCCGGCGCAGCTGCTGGCCTGCACCTACCTGCTGCACCACGACCCGGAGCGCTTCCCCGACCCCGGCAGGTTCGCTCCCGAGCGCTTCCTGCGCTCGCCGCCGAACCCACGCGACTTTCTGCCGTGGGGTGCAGGACGCAGGCGCTGCCCCGGCGTGCACCTCGCCACGCTCGAGCTCGAGTGCGTGCTGCGCGCCGTCCTGGCCGCCTATGTCCTCGAGCCGGCCTCGCGGCGGATCGAGCGTCCGCGCTGGCGCAGCGTGATCGTCACGCCGCACCGCGGTGGGCGCGTGGTCTTGCGTGATCGCCGGCAGCACGCCTCTGAGGCGTAGGCGCTTCCTCGCAATGGGGACCCGTCCCTATTCATGGTCGTCGCGAAGTGTCACATTGCCGATGTGAGCGCGTGGAGGGCGGAGGACGATTGCGCGCGGAACCGGTTTTACGGAGAGGATAGGTATGAGGGCAGAGGGAGAAGTTTTGAGGAGTGACGGGGTCTGCTCGAGCGTCGGTGCCACCCTCTCCGGCGGCGGCGTTCGAGGAGGCTCCGGCCCCGGACCCCTCCCCGGGCCGGTCTCGACCGGGCGCCGCGGCCCCAAAACCGTGGTCGCGGCGCCCACCCAGCTTGGAACGATCGAACAGGAGACCCGCAGATGAGAACGCCATCAAAATCCCTGCGCGTCCGCGCGTTGCTCACCGTGCTCGCACTTTCCATGTTGACAGGAGCGGGAGGCTCGCTCGCGCTCGCGGGCTCCGCCTCTGCGTGGGAACTCCCCGAAGGCCGCGTGTACGAGATGGTCAGCCCACCGTATAAGGCCGACTATGGCGTCGACGACTTCGGGTCCAGCATGGGTGCTGCGCCGGACGGTGAAAGCTTCGTGTTTCAGTCGCTTGGTGCGTTTGCTGGCGCAAAGGCCGACTCCGTGTCGGTTCCCTATGTTGCTCGGCGAACCTCCAGTGGGTGGGTGACTTCCTCGACGAATCCACCTCCGGCCGATGGCAGGTTGCCCGGAATCGTGGCTTACTCCTTCGATCTGAGTGAGCAGATCGCGCCGGCCGGTGCTCAGAAGGCGGGCCAATTGAGCGGCGTCGGTACAGCGGCGCTGATATTGGGGGATCTGAGCGCACCGGAAATCTCGTTCGTGCAGGCCTGGCCGTTGCCGGATGGCCCGGCGTCGTTCCCGTCCGAACCTGGCCAAGAAAGTTTTCTTTCGGGTGCGTCGGCGGATCTGTCGCACGCTGTCTTCTATATCCCCTTTGGTGGGCTCTATCAGATCGTGGGGATCGGTGGTCCTGAACCCAAAGCAGAAGCTGTCGCGGTATTAGGTGAACCCGACGGCCCCGCTGGCACGATCCTGCACGCGTGCCCGTCGGCCGGTTCCAAAAGGGAGGTCGAACTCTCGGGGCGCCTTCACGCGATATCCAACGATGGTTCTGAGATCTTCTTCGGTATCCAAGAATGTGACCTCGCGTATGTTCGCGTGAATGGGAAAACGACTTTCCAGCTGGCGCCGAGCGGGGCATTCTGGGGTGCATCGCAGGACGGTTCGAAGGCATTCGTCAGCAACGGCGCGGGCGAACTTCTCATGGACGTGATCGACAGTGAACCGGGTCACGAAGCGATCAGCGAAACGGTTCCGATAACCCTGGGCGCGGAAGCAAAGCTGGTGGTCTCAAGCGATGATGGCTCCCATGTGTACTTCACCTCCACCAGTGTGCTGGCGGGCCCGAACGGTCAGGGGAACACTGCGGAAGCCGGAGCGAGCAACCTTTACGTATATGACACGATCACCCGTAAGACTGCCTTTATCGCCACCGCCGAAGTTGACACGACCGGTGACAACGGCGGTGAAGTCAACTATGAAGCGCAGACAACGCCTGATGGCCGCTTCCTCGTGTTCACAACCCGCGCACGACTTACGTCCGACGACACCGACACGGCTGCCGATGTCTACCGTTATGACGCGGAAACCGGCGAGATTGTGCTGGTATCGGTCGGCGAAGACGGCCACGACGACAACGGCAACAACAGCGCCTTTGATGCGCGTATCGCCGCGCCCGTTGAGGGCCAGGAGGGTGTCAATGCGATTAACATGTGGAGGCTGGATACGCGCGCGATCAGCGACGACGGCTCCGTGATCGTGTTCTCCACTGCAGAGCCGCTCTCCACTCGCGCGGTCAATGGCAATGTGAACATCTATGTGTGGCACGAAGGGCGGGTGGGCATGATCTCCACCGGGCTCTCGCAGACCTCCGATGAACTCCCGGTGGTTTCCCAGTCAGGACGGGACATCTTCTTCGTGACGTCCCAGGACATATTGCCGCAGGACTCCGATGGGCTACCGGACATCTATGACGCGCGGATCGACGGCGGGTTTCCTGAACCGCCCGTGCCGGCTGGCGGCTGTTCCGGCGATACGTGCCAGGGGCCGCCGAGCGTACCCTCGCTGCTGAGCGCGCCGGCGAGCGCAACCTTCTTCGGGCTGGGCAACCCCGCAGCCTCCGTGGCGAATACCAGCCTCAACCCGACGGACAAACCCAAGTCGAAGTGCAAGTCCGGGTACAAGCGCAACAGACAGGGCAGATGTGTGAGGGTCAAGAAGCGGGCCCGTAAGGCCACTCGCCGCGGTCACAAATCGAGCAGGGGAGGAAGGTCGTGAGCGGGATTCGTCCAGGGAGCGCGATCATGCGTAGCCTCAAGATCACGCTCGCCGCACTGGCGGGCGCCGCGGCGGTGCTGGCCACCTTCGCGGTCTGCGCCTCAGCTGCAGCTCCGGCTCCGAGCTGGAGTATCTCATCGAGCGCGCAGTCGACGTACTTCGTGCCCGGTGGCGGCGGTGCGTACGAAGTGCTCGCCACCAATGTCGGCTCGGGTCCGGCGGGAGAAGTCACAATTACCGACAAACTGCCTGCCGCGGTGGAAGTCGGAACCATTGCCTTCTACTGGTCGTTGGTTCACGGCTCCAATCTCAGCGAACTCGTCGTCTGTCCGGTGTCGAGTGGTCAGGAGGTCGCGTGCACCTTCCGCCCGTCGGAATTTGGTCTGCAGATCGAACCCGGGCAGACTGTGAGCATGCAGATCGAGGTGGCGGTGTCCTCGTCTGCCTCGGAAGGGCCGATCGTCAACGAAGCCACAGTGGAAGGCGGTGGTGCAGCCGCATCCACGTCCTCACATAACCTGATCAGCTCGCATCCGGCGTTTGGTGTCCCGAGTTTTCAGATGACTAGCTGCGCCGATGCGAGCGGTGAACTTGGATCTGCCTGCGACGCTCCCTACACGCAGGCGGGCGGCACTCCCTACGAGCTGACGACCAAGGTCGACCTCAACAGCGAAATCAACAATGTCCCCGGGCAGGATTTTGGCATTGTGATGCCTGCCGGGGGTGATCCGAAGGACATCGCGGTCGATCTGCCGCCAGGATTGATTGTCGATCCACAGGCCGCGCCGACCTGTCCCGTCGCGCTCTTCGACGAGAATCCACCGTTCGGTCAGGTATCGGACTGTCCGCCAAGCACCCAGATCGGGACGTCTCTGCTGGTCCAATACGGCAAAGCAAGCCAGACGCCGCTGTATAATTTGACGCCGCAGCAGGGGCGACCCGCTGAGTTCGGCCTCATCTCCGCTGGTCTCAAATTCGTGATCGCCGGCAGCGTGCGCACGGGCGAAGATTACGGGCTGAGCGCGATCACTTCAGGCATTCCGACGCTCGCGGTGCTCACGTCGGCCACGATCAGCCTGTGGGGCGTGCCCGCCGATCCGAGCCACGATCCGCAGCGCGGTCGAGAGTGCGACTGGCTCGGTGAACAGCCACCGGGATCACCGTACAGCTGCGAAGGCGGCGGCCTGTCCAGTGGCGACAGCTCGGTGGCTCTGGTGAGGCTGCCGACCGGCTGCTCGGGTCAACCGCTGGTGGCGATCGGGGCGTCGGATTCGTGGGAGAACCCTGGCGCCGTGAACGCCAATGGCAGTCGTGACCACAGCGACCCGACGTGGAGCACCGCGACGGGGACTCTGCCACCAGTGACGGGCTGTGGATCGTTGGCGTTCGGCTCCTCGATCGAAGTGCAGCCGGATAACACGCTGGCAGGTGAGCCTGTCGGATTGGGTGTCACGCTCGGTATCCCGCAGACCGAGGACCCCACTCTCACGGCCGTCCCGCAGGTGCGGAATGTGAAGGTGGCGTTGCCGATGGGGATGGTCATCTCGCCGTCCGCGGCTCAGGGCCTGACCACGTGCCGGGATGATCCAAACGCCAATCCGCTCGTCGAAGCGAACGAGCTGGGCCCCTCCTCGCTGAGCCCGGCATCGTGCGAACCCAGTTCGCAGGTGGGGACGGTGCGCGCCACCTCGCCGGACCTCGCGCTGCCGCTGAACGGCAAGGTGTTCCTGGGCACGCCGGGGTGCGAACCGTGCAGTCCCGCCGATGCTCAGGAAGGCCGGATGGTCCGTCTGTATCTGCAACTGATCGGCGAAGGCAGCGACGCGCTGACCGTCAAGCTCCAGGGCACGGGCTCGATCAACCAGCAGACCGGGCAGCTCACCACGACGTTCGCGGAAAACCCGCAGCTGCCGTTCGAACATCTGACGTTGAGCCTAGGTGGTGGCCCGCGGGCCACACTAGCCAACCCGAGGACGTGCGGTCCCGCTACCACGAACGGTGATTTCACACCGTGGAGCTCGCCATTCACATCGGACTCGCTGCCCACGAGCAGCTTCGAAGTCACGGGCTGCCCCGAACCGCAGTTCAACCCATCATTCACTGCCGGGACGACGAGCAACCAGGCGGGAGGCTTCAGCCCGTTCACGCTCGCGTTCGGACGCACCGACGCAGACGGGTTCCTCAGCGGCGTGCAGCTGCGGATGCCCCCGGGACTGCTGGGGATGCTCTCGAGCGTCAGCTTGTGCGGCGAACCGCAGGCAGCGCAGGGCACGTGTGCCGAACAGAGCCTGATCGGCCACACCCAGGTGCTGACCGGCCCCGGTGCCGACCCGTTCTTGGTGACGGGCGGGAAGGTGTTCATCACCGGCCCCTACAAAGGCGCCCCCTACGGACTGTCGATCGTTGTCCCCGCGAAGGCGGGCCCGTACACTCTCACGGGCACGACAGGCATGGGCACCGTCGTCGTACGGGCGGCGATCAACGTCGACCCGAGCAACGCGCAGTTGCTCGTCACGGCCGATCCGTTGCCGACCGTGCTGGACGGCATCCCGTTGCAGCTGCGGGAGGTCAACGTTACGATCGACCGTCCCGCGTTCACGTTCAACCCGACGGACTGCGATCCGCTCGCGGTCACCGGAACGCTGTCGAGCACCCAGGGTCAAAGCGCGCAGGTCTCCTCCTCCTTCCAGGTGACCAACTGCGCAGGGCTCTCCTTCAAGCCGAAGTTCAGCGTCTCGACCTCTGGCCACACTTCGAGGGCCGACGGCGCTAGCCTGGATGCGAGGCTCAGCTATCCGACGGGGTCCCAAGGCACGCAGGCAAACATCGCGAAGGTCAAGGTCGAACTACCCAAGCAACTGCCCTCACGGCTGACGACGCTGCAGCACGCGTGCACCGCCGCGACGTTCGAAGCTAATCCCGAGGCCTGCCCGGCGCAGTCGCTCGTAGGTGCCGCCAAGGCCACGACACCGGTGCTGTCCGATGGACTGAGCGGCCCGGTGTACTTCGTCTCCCACGGCGGGCAAGCATTCCCGAGCCTGATCGTGGTGCTGCAGGGCGCCGGCGTCAGGGTCAATCTGGTCGGCTCGACGTTCATAAGCAAAGCAGGCATCACCAGCTCGACGTTCGAACAGGTCCCGGACGTCCCGATCTCGAGCTTCGAGCTGTATCTGCCCGAGGGCAGCTACTCGGCGCTCGCCGCGAACGGGAACCTCTGCAACAGCAAACTGACGATGCCGACCGTGTTCACCGCGCAGAACGGCGCGATCATCGATCAATCCACACCGATAGCGGTCACGGGCTGCACAAAGGCCAAGAAGGCGGCGCACAAGGCCCGCAAGGCACGAAGAGCCCGACAAGCCGGTCATCGTCCCAACGGCAACAGGAGGGTTAAGTGATGACCCGCAAGACGATATCTGCCGGGCTGAGCGCGTTAGCACTCGCGTGCGGCGGCGCTCTGCTCTCGAGCGTCTCTGCGTCTGCCAGCATCGTGCATCATTACGAACGCCAATTCAGCGGAATCGAAACCCCGGCTAAATCGTTCCATCCCTATGGCCTGGCAATCGACAACTCCTGCTACTTCGCGGGCCTGAGCGGCGGCGCGTGTAACTCCTTTGACCCTTCCAACGGCGACGTGTACATCGCTGATTTCGAAGAGGGCGTCGTTGACAAGTTCAGCTCATCAGGCGTCTACCAGACCCAGCTGACCGGTCCGACCGGCGGCTCCTTTCGACCGTACGGCCTGACGGTCGATCAGTCAAACGGCGATGTGTATGTCACCGATTCGAGAAGCAACGTCGTGGACAAGTTCAGCCCGACAGGCGCGTACCTATGCCAGATCACGGGTGCAGGCAGCGCGACGACGTCGAGCAGCGAGTGCGACAGCAGTGAACCAGGTGCACCGGGGGGCTTTTTCAAGGCGCCAGGTGGGGTCGCGATCGAACAATCTACGGGTGCGGTGTACGTCGTCCTTGGCGGTTATGAAGGCGAAGGCTTCGTGGACAAGTTCAACGCATCAGGAGGCTACGTATCCCAACTGACGGGCGACCCCAGCGGAGCCTTCATCTATCCTAAAAGCGTGGCAGTTGACAACAGCTGTTATCTCTTGGGCCTCAGTGGTAACGCCTGCACATCGTTCGATCCTTCCAGCGGCGATGTCTACATGTCTACTGCCACTCGCGAAGGCAGCAACCTGGACAAGTTCGACGCCGCGGGCGACTACCTGTCGAACCTGACGCCGCTTCTGTCTGGGTACTCGTTTTTTGGGGCAATGACGTTTGACCAGGCGCGCGGCGACCTATACGTAGTCAACCAGGGTCGGGGGTCGCCATCGGAAGAGCGCATCGAAGAGTTCAACTCGTCGGGCGTCTCGCAGTCTGAAATCTATGGAAGCGCCCTCCCGGCAGGCGCTGAACACTTCTATCCGGAGTCCGTTGCAGTCGATGCCTCGACCGGTGATGTGTACATCGGCGATGGCAACTACATCGTCGGCGATGCCAACAATGGCCTTGTGGAGGTGTTTGGCCCCAACATCAAGGGCGCTGAAGCATTCACGGGATCCTCGAAGAATCTGCTGGCCACCAGCGTGACGCTCGATGGGGAAGTGAATCCGCAGGGCAACGACACCACGTCGTTCTTTGAATACGGGCCCTGCGCGGCAGCCACGTGTTCGCCAGGCGACCCCTACGGCTCCAAGCAGGCCACGAGCCCCGCTGACAACGGAAGCGGCGCGGTGAACGCGCCGGTCGAAGCGTCCCTGACTCCTCTCCTGCCAAACCAGGCCTACCATTACCGGCTGGTCGCGGAAAACAGCGTCAACCAGAGCCCTCCTGGTGAGGAACGGGAATTCACGACTCCAGCCCTCGCGCCCGAAGCGACGAGCTCACAGGCTTCGTTCATAGGTTACGAAGCGGCTGATTTGAGCGGGTCGGTCAATCCGGAGCACAGCGAAAGCAGCTACTACTTCGAATACGGCGCGTGCACAACGCCGACGGAATGCGCCACGACCACCTACACGAGTAGGACGCCGGCACAGACGTCAGCGATCTATGGCGTGATCCCCGGCGCTGCGGAAATCGAAGGGCTGGCGCCGGCGAGTGAATACCACTACCGGCTGGCCGCCGAAAACAGCGCCGGGACAGCGTATGGCCAAAACGTGACGTTCAAGACCGAACCGGCGCCTGCGCTGGCGGTGACGACGGGCGCTGCGAGCGCTGTGACGCAGACTGCGGCGGTGCTCTCCGGGATGCTCGACCCGAACGGCCTGGTGAGCTACTACGGCTTCCAGATCGGCACACAGGCCGGTGTGTACGGTCCCGAAATGGGCATCGGCAGAGTCGAACTGGGCATCTTCGAAATGCAAACCGTAAGCTTTACCCTGCAGGACCTGCAGCCGGGCACGACCTACCACTACCGGCTGCTCGCGAGCAACGCCCACAACGCAACGGTGTCCGGCGCGGATCAGACCTTCACGACCGCAGGCGCGCCCTCGCCCTTCACGGCGCCGCTCGCGCCGCCGCTGCTCGCGACTCCCCCGATCGCGTTTCCCGTCGAATCGGAAGTCACGACAGCAGCCCCCAAATGCAAGCGTGGGCAAAGGCGCGACAAGCACGGCAAGTGCGTGAAGATCAAACCGAAGAAGCAGCACAAGAAGACGCCCAAGACAACCCGCCACAAGAGCAAGCGGAAATAGCGCCTGGGGGTCTGCTCCTGCTGGCTCGAGTCGCTCAGGTATGAGCTAGGCTGGGGTGTCGGCGTGTAGAAGCGCCAAGAGAGGAAAGTGAGGGGGCTCCAGCTGTCCCGGAAAGCTAGGCGGTCTTGGCTGCGAGCGACGTGATGTGAGGGACCTGTTGGGTTTTCGTGCCAAGGGGCTGTTGCGCGCAACGGTCCTCACCGGCGTGTGTGTCTTGGCGGCGCCGGCTGTCGCGGCTGCGGCGAAGCCGTTTGGGATCGCCAAGTTCTCGATGCAGACGACTCGCACGACGGAAGTGCCGCATGGCTCGGACATTCCCGGCTACGGGTTCGTGAACGAACCGTACACGTTCACTCAGGCCGGTGGTCATCCGTTTGCGCTCACGAGCGCGCTGGAATTCGCGAGCGAAGAAGACGGATCAGATGACTCGGTCGTGCCGGTGGGCAGCCCGAAGGGCGTGATTATCGAGCTGCCGCCGGGACTGACGGCCGATCCGCTGGCGGTGTCGCGTTGCTCGTTGGCGCAGGCGATGTCGCGCGGGTCGTGTCCGGTCGACTCGCAGGTGGGGGTGTTCGTGCTCCTCTACTCATCAGGGGAAGAAGAATTTGGCTCAGCAGGGAAAGCGATGCTCGGACCCATTGTCGATCTGACGCCGCAACCCGGCCAGCCTGCCCTCTTCGGACTTGAAACGCCGGCGCACGCCATGTTTCCGCTGGGTGGCCGCATGGTGCGCACGCCACGCGGCTACGGGCTCGCGCTCGCCGGCAACGGCCTTCCAGCGTCGCTCGGTGTCGTGGGTCTGGAAACAACGCTTTGGGGCGTGCCGGCGGCAGCCGTTCACGATCCGCAGCGCGGCCTTTCGTGCAGCGCGGGCAGTGTCGATCAGGAATGGCGCTGTGAAGGCGGTGGTGCGCCGAGCGGCGACGCGCCGGCGGCCTTCTTGACGATGCCGGCCGGCTGCTCGGCCGGGCCGCAGAGCGCGATCGCGTGGACCGATTCATGGGAAGAACCGGGACGGTATGTGCAAGCACGTTCGACGTTGCCGGGCGTGACGGGCTGTGACCGACTGCCGTTCGACCCGGAAATCGAAGTGCAACCTGACACCTTGCTCGCGGATGAACCGGTCGGCGTAGGCGTGAACATTCGAGTTGGCCAGACCGAAAGCACTCAGGTGGTGGCGACGTCACAGTTGCGCGACGCGACCGTCGCACTCCCCGAAGGCATGTCGATCAGCCCAAGCATCGCCGATGGCCTGCGGGCATGCGAGCAAGCAGGCCCGGAAGGAATAGACATCCCGACGGGCCTGAATGCCAAGGGCGAACCGCTGGGGCCGGGAGAACTCGGCGAAGGCGAAGAACCCGGCCCGAACGGCGAACCGCAGCTCGCGCCCGGGCACTGCCCCGAAGCGTCGACCATCGGCAGCGCCGAAGCGCTCACACCGCTCCTGCCGAACCCGATCCAAGGCCACGTGTACCTGGCGGTCCCCGGATGCGGTGGTCCCGACCAAGCGTCCTGCACCGCGAGCGATGCGGTCGACGGGAATCTTTACCGCCTGTATTTGGAACTCGGCGGGAGTGGCCAGTCCGATCAAGGCGTCGACATCAAGCTCGAAGGGAAGGTCGAGGCGAACCCGGCCACGGGACAGCTCACCTTGACCCTCATGGAAAGCCCGCAGCTGTCGCTCAGCCGGTTGAAGGTCGACCTGACCGGAGGGCCGCGTGCGCTGCTCGACAACCCCGCGACGTGCGGGCCTGCGACGACAACCTCAGACCTCTCGCCGTGGAGCGCACCGGGCAGCACGCCGGAAGGCATGTTCATCGACGGTACGCCTAACGCGACACCCTCCTCGTTCTACGAGGTGACGGGCTGTGCCGGCCCGGCCGCTTTTAGCCCCGGATTTCTCGCGGGTACGGTCAGCCTGCAGGCCGGCGGCTTCAGCGCGCTCACTTTGAGTGTCACTCGCCGAGATCGCGAACAATCCCTACAGGCGATACAGCTGCACACCCCGCCAGGGCTCTCGGCGATGCTCTCGAGCGTGCCTATGTGCGAAGAAGCGCTCGCGAACGCAGGAAAGTGTCCTGAAGCCTCGCGCATCGGGAGCAGTCTCATCGCCGCTGGGGCGGGGACGCAGCCGTTCCAGATGCCGGGGAGCATGTACCTGACCAAGGGATATGAGGGCGCCCCCTTCGGTTTGAGCATAGTCACGGACGCCGTCGCGGGACCACTGAACCTCGGGCTCATCGTCGTCCGCGCACGGATCGAAATCGACCCCGAAACCGCCGCACTCACGATCACCAGCGACCCGCTGCCGCAGATCCTGCTCGGCATCCCGTTGCGCCTGCGGATGGTTACGCTCGACATCGACCGGCCCGACTTCATCTTCAATCCAACCAATTGCAACCAACTGAAGATCGAAGGCACGATCGCCTCGAACCTCGGCACCGGCGCCACGGTATCCAGCCCGTTCCAAGTCGCGAACTGTGCGGGACTGCCGTTCGGTCCGAAGCTGACAGCCTCGACGCAGGCCAAGAGCTCGCGCAGGGACGGCGCAAGCCTCGTAATGTCGATCACCGCGCCGGGGCATGGGCAGGCGGACCTCCGCAAGATCCAGCTGCAACTCCCGAGCAAGCTGCCGCCGCGGTTCTCGACCATTCAGACGGCCTGCACGGCAGAGCAGTTCAACGCGAATCCTGCGGGTTGCCCGCAGGGATCGAACATTGGGACCGCCACAGTCGCAACACCGCTGCTGAGGGCGCCGCTGACCGGGCCCGTGTATTTCGTCAGTCATCCTGGGCCGAAATTCCCCGAACTGATCATGGTGGTTCAAGGCGAAGGGATCACGCTCGACATCTCCGCGGAGACTGTCATCGGCAAAGCAGGGGCGACGACCATCACAGCGCCCGCCGTGCCGGACATGCCGTTCACGCGCTTTACGCTCAGCCTGCCCGAGGGGCCGCATTCGGCTCTCGCCGCGCCGCGCGGCAAGCTCTGCCAGGACGATCTCGTGATGCCGACGGCCCTGACCGGCCAGAATGGCGCCTTGCTCAAACAGAACACCAAGATCAAGGTCACCGGCTGCAAGAAGACAGTCAGGGCCATCAAGCACAACAAGAACGCCAAACCCCAAGAAGACCTAGATGTAAGACCCGAGCAGGTTGTTCATGCGGGTGATGGGTGTTTGTCGCCCGATGGTGGAGCGCTCCCCGGCCGTATTGACAGTTCAGGCCGCGGTATTTTGTAGTGGTTCTTGCGCGTCGTCCCAAGTCTGACGGACTTCGGCCGGCGTGCGGTAGTTGAGCCGGCTGTGAGGCCGGTCGTGATAGTGGTCGATGTAGGCGGCGATCACCTCCCTGGCCTGCTCGAGGGTCTCGAACTCGTGGCGCCAGACGCAGCGTTCCTTCAGGTAGCGGAACCAGCTCTCGATGAACGCCTGGCTCTCGGGGTCACGGTAGCCGCCGCGGCGGTGGCGGACGCCGAGCCCGGAGATCACCAGCCGCGTCGCGCGGGCGGTGAACGCCGAGCCGTTGTCTGTGCCCAGGGTGAGTGTGCCGGGCATGATGCCCTGCTCGAGCACGGCCCCTTCGATGACCGCGATCGCCTCGACGGCGCGGCAGCGCAGGCTGAGCTCCCAACCGACGATCTCTCGCGTGCAGCAGTCGATCATCGCGTTCAGATAGACCCAGCCGTGCTCGGCGACCCAGATCGAGGTCATATCCAGATGCCATAGCTGGCCGGGCCGCTCGACCTTGAAGAACCCGGGACGCCGGCGATGCGGCTCGTGCGAACGGCGCTGGATCAGCTTGCGCTCGCGCATCACCCGCAGCACGCGCTTGCGGTTCACCGCCCGGTGAAGCTTGCGCTGCACCCAGGCAGTGACGATCCGGTAGCCGTCGGTTGGGTTCTGCTCGGCGACTTCGACGATCGCCCGTTCGACCTCGTCGACCGGTGCCCGCCGCGACGCATCCGGCGCCCGCCGCGGACGCGGGACACGGTAGACAGCCTGGCGGCTGATCTGAAGGATGCGCGCCACGACCGCCGGGCGATGCCCGGCAGCGACGAGCTCACGGGCGTAGGCGACGCGCAACGTCACTCCCACGTCCGGAACCCGTTTCCCAGGATCTCGAGCTCATAGGTCTTGCGACCCAGCGTCCGCTCCAAGTCGCGCACGCGCTTGCGCAGCTCCACGAGCTCGGTGCGCTCCTCCTTGCCCGCCAGGCGCTCGGAGCCGCCCTCCAGCAGCTTCTCGCGCCACGTATAGAACAGGTTCTCCGAAATCTGGTGCTCCCGGCAGACCTCGGCGACCGAGCGGTCACCGCGCAACCCGGCAAGCACGATCTCGAGCTTCTGCTGGACCGTCCAGCTGCGGTACTGCTTCTCCTCGCTCAACAGGAATCTCCTTCGGTTGAGCGGCCCATGCTGGAAGGCGCCCCGGCACGAGATCTCCGCCTACGGCCTACGGCCTTCGGCTCCGATCACGTCCGGGCAACCCCAACCCAGCTACCTGTCAACGCCAACACGGGGAGCGGACCAGTTTGTCGCCCGATGGCTTGGTGTGGTCTTCGATGGTTGTAGGTCCATAGCCAGCCGTCAAGAGCTGCTGTGCGTTCTTGGCTGTCGCGGTAGATCGCTCCGTAGGCCCAGCCGGCGAGCATGGTCCGGATGAAGCGCTCTGCCTTCCCATTAGTCTGGGGCCGGTAGGGCCTGGTGCGTAGGTGGCGGATCCCGATCGCGCGGCAGGCAATGGCGTGCACTGCTGAGCGGTAAGGGGCGCCGTTATCGGTCAGAAGCTCTTGGACCTTCATGCCATGGCGCTCATAGAACGCGATCGCTCGGCGCAAGAAACCGATCGCTGTGGTGGCCTTCTCGTCGGTCAATACCTCGGCGTAGGCAAGACGAGTCGCGTCATCGATTGCGATGTGCACGCACTCCCAGCCAACGGCCTGGCGGTTGACGCCGTTCTCGGTCGACTCGGGTCTTTTTTGGGTTGCGCTGGCGGCCCGTGACCCGCTTCCCAGCGCCGCCGTGGATCCGGCCGAGCTTCTTGACATCGATATGAATCAGCTCGCCCGCGACCGTCCGTTCGTAGCGCTCCGCAGGCTCCATTCCGAGCCGGCCCAGGCGGCCCATCCCGATCCGCTTGAGGATCCCCGAGACCGTCGAGCCGGGCAGCTCGAGCACCTCGGAGATCTCAGGGCCCGTGAACCGCAGACGCCGCAAAGCCGCGATCACCTCGATCGTGCTCTCGCTGCTGCGGTTCGCGACAAACAAAGGCGCCGAGGAGCGATCCAACAGCCCCGCGATTCCTTCAGCGCGGTAGCGGCCGACCCACTTCCCCGCTGTCCGGGCACTGACCTCGGCTGCCAGGGCAGCCTCCCTCACAGACCAATCTTGGTCAACGACACGACGAACCATCCGCTCACGCTGCCTAAATGACAGCGCAGCATTACCGTGCAGCTTCATCCGGTATCTCCTTGGGACTGGGGCTTTGACACCACCAGCCTCCAAGGAGGACCGGATGAACAACGTCCTCAGGATCTACACCTAGAACGCCCCTTCGGGGCTTGAACAGCAGTTACCGGCCCTTCGGGCCAGATGACCGGTGCCTGCCACTCGCATCGTTGATGACTCTGCTTCCAGTGCAGTCACCTCCAAGAACTGCGCAGACTAAACGCACCCGCTGGGAGCTGATAGTCACCGCGGCTTTGGCGGCATCCTCCGGCTGGCCCGGCTACGATCTGCCAGATGATTGAGCAAGGTGACCAGGCCCCCGACTTCGAGCTTCCCGACCAGGATGGCCGGACGGTCAAGCTCTCGGACTTTCGCGGCACGCCCGTGGTTGTCTACTTCTACCCCAAGGCCGACACGCCGGGATGCACCGTCCAGGCGTGCGGCGTACGCGACCACGAGACCGACTACGGCGCCATGGGGGCCAAGGTGCTCGGCATCTCACCCGACCCTGTGGCCCCTGTTAAGAAGTTCCACGACAAGCACGACCTGGGCTTCACGCTGCTCGCTGACGAGGATCACGCGGTCTCGGAGGCCTATGGCGTCTGGGTGCAGAAGTCGATGTACGGCAGGACATATTTTGGCGATGAGCGAACGACCTTCATCGTCGACGCTGCCGGCAAGGTCGCGGAGGTCCTGCGCAAGGTCAAGCCCGCCGAGCACGATGAGCTCGTGCTGGCAGCGCTTGAGGAGTTGAGTCGCTAGAGCGGATCGGTGCCCTCGTTGAGGATCGTCAGGTACTCGTCGTATATGTAGAGCTTCCCTCTCTGCCGGCCGGTTGCCTCACGCAGGATCCCGGCTTGCTCGAGCCGTTGGATGGCGGCGTACACGGGAGGGGCGGTCAAACCGAGGCGTTCGGCGGAGCTGCTGGCTCCAATGACAACGGAGCGTGTCGCGAGGTCGTGGACACGGTGCGCGGTGGCTGCGCCACGTCCGAAGGTGTGGATTTTTTGGCGGTCGTTCTCGACCATTGCGACGATCCGCTGGGTGGTGAATGTCGTGGACTCGGCGACCTCAATGACTCCTTCAAGGAAGAACCGCAGCCAGTCCTCCCAGGCGCCGTCGGTGCGGACGCGTTGTAGGTGCTCGTAGTAGCTGTCGCGGTTGCGCTTGAAGTGCAGGCTCAAATAGAGGAGCGGCCGGCTGAGTACGCCCTCGGAGCACAGCAGCAGGGTGATGAGGAGCCGTCCAACTCTTCCGTTGCCGTCGAGGAACGGGTGGATCGTCTCGAACTGGGCGTGCGCGAGCGCAGCCTTCACAAGCACTGGCGTTGGGTTTGGGTCGTCGTGGATGAACTTCTCGAGGGCGCCCATCGCTACGGTGACCTCCTGCCATGGTGGCGGCACGAACCGCGCGGTGCAGGGACGCGCGCCGCCGAGCCAGTTCTGGTCGCGGCGGAACTCGCCGGGGTTCTTGTCCGCTCCCCGTCCCGTCTGTAGTAGTCGTCGGTGGACTTCTCGTAGCAGTCGCGCGGAGAGCGGCGGCGCTCCGGGTTTCGCGATCTGGTCGAGGCCGTGGTCGAGGGCGGCGATGTAGTTCGCGGTTTCTTGGGCGTCTTCGCGTAGCGCGCTGGGTGCGGCGTCGTGCTCAAACAGGAGTAGGTCTGAGAGGGAGGACTGTGTGCCCTCGATCTGAGAGGACAGGACAGCCTCCTTGCGGACGAACGTGTAGATGAACTGGTCGGGGTCGGGGAGCAGCAGCGTGATCCCGTCGAGGCGTCCAAGGGCCTGGTTGGTGCGGTCAAGCAGGGATTGCATCGCTGCGTCGATGCGTAGGGGCGGTTTGGGTGGGAGCGGGTTGGGGTGGAAGGCCCAATATCCGTCGGGGCCACCGTCGGCGAGCCGGTACTCGCCTGTGCGGGGGCTCGATACGGGGCTCGGGGGATCTTTGCGTTCGCTTACCACCACCTAAGCTTACTAAACGATAAGGGCATATCGTTTACTTAGCGCTCCGGTAGTTAGCGATCGTTGATTAGCCGCTCCGCTAGTGCCCGCTGCTGGTGAGGATGACCTTGACTATCTGGTGCCCGACGTCTGAGATGTAGTTCGTATTGTCGTTGTTTCTGAGCCAGATCATGCCAGTGGTCTGGGGCGCGAAGTTCAGAAGCGTGTTCCCAGCTTGGACGAAGCCTGGATTGCTGATCCCGCCAGGTCCTCCGGCGGGTGCGCCTACAGGAACCGAAACCTCATGCGGGGTGGGTGGGGAGCTGCCGATGAAGCCGATCAATGACTCGACGGGCGCGTTGGCATCGACGCGATATTGCCCCTGATAGATCGGGAGCCCGTTCGCGTCGGAATAAGGGAAATGGCTGGGATTGCCGCTCCATCGGCCGTCGGTACGGGTATCGAGCCAGAGGTGCTCTGTCGATGTGATCGACAGGCCGGTTTCGACCCACGGTGCGTCGGCCGGGACCGTTATGACCTTTTGCCCGACGACTGCTTGACCGGCGGCGTTGATCGCCGCTGATATGGCTGGATCCCGCCACGGAGGTTCGCTCTTGGACCCGTTGCCTCCCGCCAGCCCGCGCAGCGACGGCGCGAGCTTGGCGCGTGTGATCGCCCCATCGGGGAGCTTCGAAGTGGTAACCGCGTTGGCCCTGATCTGGCTGGTCCCGACGCTGTTGGCAGGCAGCTGAGTTGCGGCATATGACGTGCCGCCCAGCGCGATGAACAGCGCGATCAGCCCTACGTGGTGGCGCCTGAGATAGCTCAGCATCAGCCAACGCTAACAAGAGAGGCGCCAGCGCGATCCGCGAACCAGTCTATGATGCGCCCGTTTCCTGGGTAGAAGTAGCAAGCCATCACAAAACCAGAGCACAGAAGGAGGTCACACATGCCTCAGCGCGCCATCCTCGAGAGTCCAGAGCACGAGCTGGATGACGACGATTGGGATGAGGACGACGAGGAGCTTGTCGGGACCGAGGACGAGGAGCTCGACATCGATGAGGACGAGGGGCTCGAGCTGGACGACGAAGACTTCTAGCATCTCCTCCGCGCCCGGCGCGGATGCCCCCTACGCTTGAGGTTGTGCCCGCGCCCGTCGCGTCAACCTCGATCGGCCACAGCTTAAGCACGTTCTTCGAAGCGGTCGGGCAGTTCTTCTCCGATCTCGCCGCCGTCCACTGGGGTGCTCTGGCGCTGGGCCTGATCTTCTTCGGGCTGAATCTCACGCTGCGCTCACGCGCCTTCTTTCACAGCCTGCGTGCGGCCTATCCAGCTGTGCGCTTTCAATGGCGCCGGATCTGGGGCGCCTACTTCGCGGCGGTCGGCTTCAACAACATCGTTCCAGCGAGGGGCGGAGACATCATCAAGCTCTTCCTCTCGCGCAGCTCGATCCCCGGATCCAGCTATCCGACAGTCGCCGCGGCGTTCTTCGTTGAGGCCGTCTTCGACGCGAGCATGGGCGTATTGGTCTTGATCTTCGCCTTCACTCGCGGCGTCTTTCCCAAGCCGCCGGACTTCTCGAAGCTGAGCTCCTTCGACATCTCCTACCTTGCTGGGCACCCTCGCTTCACGCTCTTCTTGATCACGGCCTTGGGGGTCGCATCGCTGGTGGCCTTCGCGCTGCTGTCGGTGAAGGTCAAGGCCTTCTGGACGCGTGTGCGCCAGGGCCTGACGATCCTCACCGATCGCAGGCGCTATCTGCGTGAGGTGGCCGCCTGGCAGGCGGCGGCCTGGATTTGTCGCTTCATCGCGTACTGGCTGTTGCTGGATGCCTTCAGGGTCGGCGGCTCGGTGGAGAATGTCTTGCTCGCATTCGGCGTGGGCCAGGTGGCGGGCGCTGTGCCGTTCACGCCCGGCGGCGCAGGCGTGCAACAGGCATTGCTGGTCAAGGTCTTCGCTTCGAGTGCCCCCGCCGCCGTGGTGGCCTACTCGGTCGGGCAGCAGATCGCGATCGCCCTCTTCACAGCCTCGGTTGGTCTCGGAGCGGTGATCTTCATCTTCCGCTTCCGCTCCTTCAAAGAGGTGCTCACGGCGGGACGCGCCTCTCAGCAGGCTGAGCGGGACGCCCAGGCAGCGCTCTGACGCGGCTTAGCGCAGGCCCTCGCGGGCCTCTCGCACCAGCGTGACGGCCTCGGGGAAGATCAATGCGATCATCGATCTGATCTGCTGCGCCTGAGCCTCTGCGTTGCCCTGCAGGTTCACCCGGTTGAGCGCCGCCACCGTCATGTCTACGGCGAGCTTGATCGCATTGTCCGCCCAGGCCAGCCGCTGCTGGCCCTGCATCTGGTCTGCGAACTCGGCCAGGCGTCGCTGCAGCTCCTCCGGATCCCCGAACATGTCTCCCAGGTCACCGCTTTCCATTGGGCCATCGTAGCGGCGAACTCGTAGACTGCGCGGCCGGTGCATTCCCAAAGCGAGATCAAGGAGCAACTGGCCCTCGAGAGCAGGCGCCGAACGCGTCTCGGCGTCTCGGTGGCAGCCGCCGGCGTGCTCTTCCTGCTCAGCGCGATCATCGTCAACTCGGTGTTGAGCAGCCTGCCCTCGGTTGGCCTGCTGCAGGGCCTCGGCGGCGCGCTGCGAGGCGAAGCCCGCCCGGCGGTGAGCGCGCGTGCCCCGGAGGTGAGGTTCCTCAGCCACCATGCCTTCGGGCTCATCGCCGGCAGTGCGCTGGAGGCGATCGCCCTCTTCTTCCTCGTGCTGGTCCTACTGATGCTGCTCGATGCCATCCGTTTCCGCCGGCCCGAGATCTCGCCGATTTCCCAGACACTCGTAATCGTCGGTGGCGCCGGGCTGGCGGTGGTCGGCTTGGCCGAGCAGATAACCAGGGCGATTCGTACCCACAGCTTCGCGCTGGGCCACGATTTCGGCGAGCACGCGGTCGAACAAGCCATCACGAAGGGCACCGCCAATACCGTTGTTCTCTACCTGGGATTGTTGGCGCCGCTATTGCTCGCCATCGGGATGATCATGGTGCTGATGAACGCCACGCGCGCCGGCTTGATCACCCGCTGGCTGCGGGGGTTGGGCATCGCGGCGGCGATTGTGACGCTGCCCTTCTTTGCCGGGATCTTCGAGTTGCAACTGATCCCTGCCGCTTGGATGGTGGCGATGGGCTTCCTGTTCCTGGGTAAGCTGCCAAACGGCGATCCTCCGGCGTGGGCGGCGGGCGAGTCGCGTCCATGGCCCTCGCAGGCCGAACTTCGGGCTGAGGCGATCGAGCAGAAGGGCGAGAAGAGCACTCGCAAGGGCAAGGAATCTGGCGGTGACTCAAAGCCCGATCCCACGGCCTCAAAAGCCAAGCGGACAGAGGTTGAGCCACCCGCCGTTGAGCCACCCGCTGCAGAGTCCGCTTCCGCGGAGACGGCGCCGAGCGTGTCGCCAGCGCCCGTAGTACCGCCACAGGGCTCACCTGGTGCCAACCGGCGCCGTCGCAAGCGCCATTGAGAGCTCCGAGGATTGGATTGAGCCGTTCTCGGGAATAACTCCCTCCGAGAACGTGGTCATCGACACAAGCCGGGCCACGCTGAAGGTTTGGACTCGCCGAGGCGTGTCAAACCCATCCAGAGGCTGCGAATCAAGGGAGGCTCCGATGGAGGCTGCAACAGTTCGTTCTCAGCATCTAGGCCAGGCCAGAAGTCCTGTCAGGCCGGCGGAGGAGGCGCCATCTGTGGGTTGGAGGCCCGCGGATCCAGGGCCCTTGGGGCTGGCGGGCTTCGCGATGACGACGTTCGTGCTCTCGATGTTCAACGCGAACCTCGTCGACGAAAAGGGTCTGCCTGTGGTGCTTGGCTTGGCCCTTGTATATGGCGGCCTAGTACAACTGCTCGCGGGTATGTGGGAGTTCCGGACCGGCAACACCTTTGGCGCCGTGGCGTTCTGCTCATACGGCGCGTTCTGGCTCTCATTCTGGGCGCTCAACGTCTTCTATGCCAAGCAGATCGGCGGCAACGCGGGCCACTCGGTCGGCCTCTACCTGTGGGCATGGGCGATCTTCACCGCCTATATGACGATCGCTGCTCTTAGGGTCAGTGGCGCGGTGCTCCTGGTTTTCGCGCTCCTGACCGCCACCTTCATCCTGCTGGCGATCGGGGCGGTCGGGGCACACACGACGATCACCCATTGGGGTGGCTATGTGGGTCTCGCGACGGCCGCCGCAGCGTGGTATGCATCGTTTGCAGCGGTGGTCAACTCGACCTTCGGCCGAGCGATCATTCCCGTCATGCCATTGAGCAACCCTCGGTGAGGGGTGGGGCATAGTGGTTGACACTCTGCACCGCGAAGCTGGGAGACTGCGCCTGGACAATGGGACAGGCGTGAGCACCGAAGGAGACCCCACCAGCGGCGAGCAGCTTGACGGCGAGCTGGCCTCGCTGCTGGAGATCGAGCGCTTCGAGCCCTCTTCTGAGTTTCGGGAGGGGGCTCTGCTCAACGATCCCGCGATCTATGAGCAGGCCGAGCGCGATCCATCGGGATGGTGGGCAAGTCAGGCGCGGCAGCTCGAGTGGTTCACGCCGTGGGAGACGGTTCTGGACGACACCGACCCGCCCTTCTATCGATGGTTCGTGGGCGGCAAGCTCAACGTCTCCCACAACTGCCTGGACCGGCACGTGCTCGCTGGCAACGGCGAGCGGGTGGCGTTTCACTGGCGCGGCGAGGAGGGCGATGAGCGGAACATCACCTACGCAGAGCTGCTCGCTGAGGTGCAGCGCTTCGCCAACGCCCTGAAGGACATCGGCGTGCGCCAGGGCGATGTCGTGGGCATCTATCTGCCGATGATCCCCGAGGTGGTTGTCGCGATGCTCGCCTGCGCGCGCATCGGCGCGCCGCACAACGTCGTCTTTGGCGGTTTCTCCGCGGAGGCGGTACGCGAGCGGATGGAGTTCTCCGAGGCGAAGGTCCTCATCACCGTCGATGGAGCTTCGCGCAAGGGCAAGATCGCGCCCGTCAAGGATCGAGTCGACGAGGTGATGGGCGATCTCGCGACGCTCGAGCGGATCGTCGTGGTCAGGAGCAAGGGCACTCCGTGCCAGATGCGGGAGGGCAGGGATGTCTTCTACGACGAGATCATGCAAGTTGCGGCCCCCGACTGTGCCGCCGAGCCGCTTGACGCCGAGCACCCGCTGTACATCCTCTACACCTCTGGCTCCACAGCCAAGCCCAAGGGCATCTTGCACACAACGGGCGGCTATCTCACAGGCGTCAGTGCCACGCATCGCTACGTCTTCGATCTCAAAGTGGGCGGTCCCGACCACGACGTCTACTGGTGCGCGGCCGACGTGGGCTGGGTCACCGGCCACTCCTACATCGTCTATGGCCCGCTCGCCAATGGCGCTACGTCGGTGATGTGGGAGGGCGCTCCCGACTATCCCAACAAGGGCATCTGGTGGGAGCTGATCGAGCGCTACAAGGTGAGCATCCTCTACTGCGCGCCGACTGCCATCAGGGCATGCATCAAGTGGGGCGCACAGTGGCCCAATGAACACGATCTCTCCTCCTTGCGCGTCCTGGGATCGGTGGGTGAGCCGATCAACCCCAAGGCGTGGCTGTGGTACCACAAGGTGATCGGAGGCGAACGCTGCCCTGTCGTGGACACCTGGTGGCAGACCGAGACCGGCGCGATCATGATCACGCCGCTGCCGGGCATCGTCGCCACCAAGCCCGGCTCGGCGACGCGTCCCTTCCCCGGGGTCAGCGCCGACGTGCTGGACGAGTCCACGGGGGAGTCGATCGAGCAGGGTCAGGGACTGCTCGTGCTGAAGCGCCCCTGGCCGTCGATGCTGCGCACTCTCTATAAGGAGCCTGAGCGCTTCGTGGATACTTACTTCAAGCGCTTTGGCAAGGAGACCTACCTCGTGGGAGACGCCGCCCGCGTCGATGCTGACGGCTACTTCTGGGTGATCGGCCGCATCGACGACGTCGTCAACGTCTCGGGGCATCGGCTCTCCACCGCAGAGGTCGAGTCGGCGATCGTGGCGCACCCCGATGTGGCCGAGGCCGCCGTCATCGGTCAGCACGACGAGCAGTCAGGACAGGCGATTGTCGCTTTCGTGACGCTCCAGGGAGAGCTCGAAGGAGACGAGCAGGAGGTGGAGAGCATCCGCGAGGTTGTGGCTGAGCGAATCGGCAAGTTCGCGCGCCCAAAGCGGATCATCTGGACCGACGACCTGCCCAAGACCCGCTCAGGCAAGATCATGCGCCGCCTGCTACGCGACATCGCGGAGGGCCGCGAGCTGGGCGATGTGACGACGTTACGCGACCCAGACGTGATGTCGAAGCTGCAAGGTCGCGTCAAGGAGCTGCAGGCACAGGAGGATTGACCGGGGGGTAGGGCCTCGGAGGGATGCCGGCCACTCTCATCGAATCTTTATCTGTGTCTGGGACGCTGCTCGCCGTGGAGTTCGCGATCGAGACGCACGGCTTGACCAAGCGCTTCGGCGAGCGCACTGCGCTCGACGGCATCGATCTGCAGGTGCCGCGAGGCAGCGCGTTCGGCTTCCTCGGCCCCAACGGAGCGGGCAAGACCACGATCATCCGCACGCTGCTCGGGCTCACCCGCGCCGACGCCGGGACGATGCAGATCCTCGGCTATCCGGTCCCCGCCGAGCGCGCTGCAGCGCTGCAGCGCGTCGGGGCGATCGTCGAGGAGCCGCGCTTCCACATGCACCTCACCGGCCGCGAGAACCTGCGCACGATCGCCGCTGTACGCGGCTCGGAGGTGGACGCGCGGATCGCCCCGGTGCTGGCGCGCGTCGGCCTGACCGACCGCGCGGACCAGAAGGTCAAGAGCTACTCGATGGGCATGCGACAGCGCCTCGGCGTGGCCCGCTGCCTGCTGGCCGACCCGCTGCTGCTGATCCTCGACGAGCCGACCAACGGACTCGACCCGGGCGGCATCCAGGAGTTCCGCGAGATGATCCGCGCGATGGTCGAGCAGGAGGGCCGCACCGTGTTCATCTCCTCCCACCTGCTCGACGAGGTCGAAAAGACCTGCGACGCCGCGGCGATCGTGGACCGGGGCAAGATCATCACGCAGGGCGCCATCTCCGATCTCGCCGACGGCGGCAACGCCCGCCACGAGCTGATCCTTGGTGTCGATGACTCCGAGCGGGCGCTGAGCACACTCGGCGCGAGCGCCCTCGTGGCGGAGGCACGGCGCTCGGACGAGGGGCTTCGCGTGGTGCTGGCGGGCGAGCTGAGCACCGCCGCCCAGATCAACGCGGAACTGGTCAGGGCCGGGATCGGCGTCGCGCGCCTGGAGCCCGTGCGCCAGAGCCTCGAGCAACGCTTCCTGGAGGTCACGTCGCGGCTCGACGTGGACCTTGTTCCCGACGAGGTGAAGGCATGAGTCCCGCGATCGCCCTGCGTATGACTGGAGCGGACTTCCTGAAGATCCGCAAGAAGCGCAGCACGCTGATCTGGGCGCTGGTGCTCGCGCTGCTACCGGTGGTCATCTTCTTCGTGGTCAACGCCGTTCAACACTCCTCCAACCCGTCCCACGAACCGGCTGGTGGCACCGAAAACTTCATCACAGGGCTGCGGCTGCTCGGAAGCCTGCTCTTCGGTCCGTTGGTGGCGATCCTGATCGGCGTCGAGGCGGGGACATCGGATCTCGGCGCGGGCGTGTTCCGCGACATCGTTGTCACCGGCCGCTCCCGCCTGGCGCTGTTCGCCGCGCGCGTGCCTGCCGCCCTCGCCTTCTGCTGGGCGGTGATCGTGTTCGCCTACGCACTCATCCTGCTGGGGACGTTCGTGTTCGCCGGCAACCTGCCGACGCCCTCGACCTCGCTGATTTTCAACGGGCTCGGGTTCCTGCTGCTCGCCACCGGTGTGCTATGCGCGGTGGCTGTCGGGTTCTCCTCGCTCGTGGGCTCCAAGCCGGGAGCGATCATCGCCCTGATCGCCTGGCAGCTGGTCGCCGGCTCGCTGATCTCCAGCATCAGCTCGCTCGGTAGCGCCCGCGACGGCGTGCTCAGCCAGGCCCTGTCGCACTTCAGCCCGGTGAACCTCAACGGCGGCGGACACCATGGCCACGGCGGCCCGACGCTCCTCAATATGTCGGGCGGCACCGCCCTGCTGGTGCTAGTCGCCTGGCTCGTCATCTTCCTCGGTCTGGGAAGCTGGCGCACGCGCACGATGGACGCCTGACGCTACACCTTGCGGTGCTCCGGCACCCAGCTGCCGTCGTCCTGGAGCGCGAAGTCCTGGAAGAGCAGCGGCGCTTCGGCTTGCATCACGCGGGCGATCTGATCGAAGACCAGGCGCAGCTCCTCCTCGGCTCCAGTGGCTGTACGCATCTCGATCACATGACGCAGGGTGCGGGCGTTTGCGGTCCAGACGATGTCCGTCGAGAGACCGATCGGCGCAAGGCGGCGCAGGGCCGAGGTCACCTCCTTCTTGACGTGGAACGGGACTCCCTCGTCGTCGATGCCGAGCTCACCCGCGGCGCTGAGCTGAAACTCCTCGAGCTGCTCTACGATCGAGAGAACCTGCTCGCGCACCGGCTCGAGCGCGGGTGGCACCCGGAAGCCGATGTCGGTGAGGCGCACGTAGCGCAGACTCTCCTGGCTGAAGGCCGAGCCGGCGCGATGTCTCACAAGCTCATGAGTAAAAACACGGCTCACGTTGCGCAGCGCAAAGGAGTAGCTCGCATGCTCGAGCACGCTGCCATGGGCACTGCGCAGGAGGTTGGCAAAGTACTCGCGACGGTCGGTCCGGATCCTGGTCACGTTGCGGTTGAGCCCGGGTTCCCAGCTGCGATAACAGGCACGCCCAGCGAACTCGACGAGCAGCTCTCCGTGGTTCAGGCCACCTGCTGGAGCCTGACCGCCAGCGCTCTCCTCGGCGGTTGCATCTTGCAGGCGACCCGCAAGCCACGACTCGCCGCCGAGTTCGGATAGGTAGCTCCTCATGCCCTCCAGCTCGACCGAGGGACGAGCGATGAGATGGACCTTTGGAGTCGTCTCGTGCATGAGCCGGGCGATGCTAGGGCCTCCTGCGGACGGCTGGGAAAATCCTGTGGAGGACTGGCAGGCGTCGCCCAGCGCCAGCGCCTATGCTGCGGAGCAACCTTCATGTCCACGTTGGCCTCCGACATCCTCGACCCCGACTTGAAGCAGACGGCTTGGGACCTCGAGCCGCTGGTCGATGGCGAGGGCGAACAGGGGGTGCTCGCTCGCATGGACGATGCGCTCACGCGTGCGCAGGAATTTGCGCAGCGCCACGCGGGCAGGATCGCCGAGCTCGACAGCTCCGGCCTACAGTCCGCGATGGGCGAGCTTGCCGCGATCTATGAGCTCGTGGGACGGGCTGGAACTTATGCCGGCCTACGCTTCTCGACGGACACCGCCGATCCCGGCAATGGCGCTCTGCTGCAGAAGGTGCAGGAGCGCGAGACGGCGATCGAGACGACCTTGCTGTTCTTCGAGCTGGAATGGGCCGGCTTGCCCGAGGAGCGCGCCGAGGAGCTGCTCGCGGGCGCTGAGCTGCACTTCTGCGCTCACCACCTGCGCAACGTTCGCCGCTATCGCGAGCACCTGCTCTCCGAGCCGGAGGAGAAGATCCTCTCCGAGAAGGCGCTCACCGGTGCCAGCGCATGGGCGCGCCTGTTCGAGGAGCTCACCTCGGCGCTCGAGGTGGAGCTGCCCGGGCGAGGCGAGGGCGGTGGGACGGCGCAGGCCGGTGAATGTGTGGCGCTCGACGTCGCGCTCAGCCGGCTGGTCCTCCCCGATCGCGAGCTGCGCGCCGGCACAGCGAAGGCGGTCACCGAGGCGCTCGCACCCGGCCTGCGGACCAGAGCGTTCCTCTTCAACACGCTGCTCTGCGACAAGGCGGTCGACGATCGGCTGCGCCGCTACCCGAACTGGCTCGCCGCCCGCAACCTCTCAAACGAGGCGAGCGACGAGTCCGTCCAGGCCTTGATCGACGCAGTCCGCGGCCGGTATGAGCTGGCCCGTCGCTGGTATCGCCTGAAGGCGCGGCTGCTTGGCGTGGAGAAGCTTGCCGATTACGACCGGATGGCCGCCGTCACCGAGGACGAGGTCACCTTCAGCTTCTCGCAGGCGAAGGAGATCGTGCTCGACTGCTACTCATCCTTCTCGCCCAAGCTGGGTGAGGTGGCGGGTCGGTTCTTCACCGGGAGCTTCATCGATGCCCCCGTGCGTCCCGCCAAGCGGGGCGGTGCCTTCTGCGCGTCGGGCGTCCCCTCGGTCCATCCCTACGTCCTGCTCAACTACACATCCCGCCGGCGTGACGTCCTCACGCTCGCCCACGAGCTGGGCCATGGGGTCCACTTCGCGCTTGCCGCAAGCCAGGGCATCTTCCACCAGGGCACACCTCTGACGCTGGCCGAGACGGCCTCGGTCTTTGGCGAGACGATCGTCTTCGGCAGGCTGCTCGACCAGGACAGCTCGCCCGACTCGAGGTTGGCGCTGCTGGCGGAGAACCTCGAGGGCGCGATCGCGACCGTCTTTCGTCAGGTCGCGATGAATCGCTTCGAGGATCTCGTGCACACCGCACGGCGCGAGGAGGGCGAGATCTCAGTCGAGCGCTTCGGCGATCTGTGGGTGCAGAGCCAGGGCGAGATGCTCGGCGACTCCGTGGAGCTGACCGAGGGCTACCGCAGCTGGTGGTCCTACATTCCCCATTTCATCGGCTCTCCTGGCTACGTGTATGCCTACGCATATGGCCAGCTGCTCGCGCTCTCGGTCTATCGGCGCTACCTCCAGGACGGCGAGGACTTCGTGCCCGCTTATCTGGAGATGCTCTCAAGCGGCGGCTCCCGCAGCCCAGAGGAGCTTGGCAGGATCGTCGGCATCGACCTGGCGGACCCGGGCTTCTGGGATGCGGGCCTCGATCTGCTCGAGCACCATCTGAGCGACGCGGAGGATGCTGCGCGGGCGAGCGGACGTTTGGGTTAGAACAGTCCCAGCCCGCTGCCCACGTGCCGGACCAGGTCGAAGAGCGGCTGGGGCACGATTCCGAAGAAGATCGTGGCTGCGCCGGCGAGGATCGCGATGCAGAAGACCTCTGGCTGGGCTGAGGCGCCCTTGTGCGGCGGGAGGGCGTCTGCGACCTCGAGCTCCGGCGAGCCGCCCGCGATCGCGGGCAGGGGGCCGGCGAGCATGGAGGTCTGTGGGCCGTCGGCGGCGGCCGGCGCCTCGCGCATCCACATCGCTGCGATCACCGGCAGGTAGTAGCCCAGGGAGATCATCGAGCCGATCACGATGACCACGCCCAGCCACGTGTAGCCGCCAGATACGGCGGCATCGATCAGATAGAACTTGCCGATGAAGCCGGCGGTGGCGGGGATACCGGCGAGGCCGAGCATCGCGACGGTCAGCGGCCACGCGAGGTGTGGGCGCTCGCGACCCAAGCCCGTCATCGCATCGATGCTGTCTCCGAGGCTGGTTTCGCGTTCGCGCGCGACGATCACCGCGAACGCGGCCATGTTCATGAACAGATAGACGATCAGATAGAAGACGGTTGCGCGGACGCCGAGCTGGCTCGCGACGATCACCCCCGCGAGCATGTAGCCGGCTTGCGCCACGGCGGAGTAGGCCAGCATCCGCTTCAGCGAGGACTGCCCGAGCGCACCGACGTTGCCGACGATGATCGTGATCGCGGCGAGCACCGCAACCGCCGGACCCCAGCTGCCCTGAGCTTCGATCAGCGCAACGTCGAAGAGCCGCAGGAAGGCCCCCAGCGCGGCGACCTTGGTGGCCACCGCCATAAAGGCGGTGATCGGCGTTGGCGCGCCCTCGTAGACGTCCGGGGTCCATTGATGCAGAGGTGCGACGGATGCCTTGAAGCAGAAGCCCGCCACACACAGCGCGATGCCGCCGAGCAGCATCGTGTCGCTCGTAAGCCCACGTTCGGCGATCGCGCCTGCGATCGCGGAGAAGTCGGTCGAGCCCGTGGCCCCGTAGATGAGGGCCAGGCCGTAGAGCAGCGTCGCGGAGCCCACCGAGCCGATGATCAGGTACTTCAACCCAGACTCCAACGAATGCTCCTGGCGTCGGCCGATCCCTGAGCGGTCCGAAGCGCAGAGCACATAGAGCGGGATCGAGAGGAGCTCGAGCCCGAGGAACACGAGGACCGTGTTCTGGGCGCTCACGAGCAGGGCCATGCCCGCGATCGAGCTCAGCAGCAGCGCGTGCAGCTCGCCGACCCAGCGTGCCGGCGTCGGCGAGGGCGCATCGCCATTGGCCCCGGTGGCCGCGGCGGGAAGGGAGCGCCATCCGAGCACCACCGCACAGGCGCCGCCGGCGACGAGCGCGAGCGTCAGGACGAGCGCGAGATCATCGAGACGCAGAGCGCCTGAGACCAATGACTTATCGGCGTTCCACTGCCAGATCGTCAGCCCCGCCGCCGTGCCGAGCACGATCAGGGTGAGTGTGGGCACGAGCCGCTCGCGCACGCGCCGTGAGCCGATCAAGCCCACCAGCAGCACCACGACGGCGCCTCCCAGCAGCGCGATCAGCGGCGAGAGACCGGCGAAGTCGACGTGCGGGCCTTTGAGGTGCACTGTGGCCAGCAATGTGCTCATGGGCTGCTCGCCACCGTGCTTTCGCTGCTGCTCGCAGGACTGGAATGAAGCGCCGCGTTTGCTGAGGCCACCGCGGCCTTGACCGAGCCTTCACTGCGTCGCAGCGCGAGCTGGGGATAGACCGCCAGGAAGAGGATCACCGCGATCACGGGGACGAGGACAGCGCCATCGAGCAAGCCGATCTCTCGCGAGGAGACGCCATCGCCCACGCGGTTGTGCATCGAGCGGATGAACATCCTCAGGGCATAGACGCTCGCCATCACGACGCCGCCAAAGGCGATGATGGCGATCGCGAGCTTCGCCTTGAAGACGCCGAGCAGAATCAGGAACTCGCCGACGAAGTTGGCCGAGCCCGGCATCGCGAGCGTGGCGAGCGCCACGATCAGAAACAGCGACGCCAGCACGGGCGCGCGGAAGGCGATGCCGCCCATCTCGCGGATGTCTTCGGAGCCGCCGGCCCGCTGCGCGAGCAGGGCGATGATGAACAGCAGGGGGGCGACCACCAGTCCGTGGTTGACCATCTGCAGCAGCGCACCCTGGGCCCCCTGGGGGCGCAGCGAGAAGATCCCGATCGTGATGAAGCCGAGCTGTGCGACCGAGGAGAAGCCCACGATCAGGCGGGCGTCGGTCTGGGTGAACGCGAGCGCCGAGCCGTAGATGATCGAGGCCAGGCCGATCAGCAGCATCAGCATCTGGAAGTGGGCGGCCCCTTGGGGAAAGAGCGGCAATGCGATGCGCAGGAAGCCGTATGCCCCGACCTTGGAGAGCACACCTGAGAAGACCATCAATACCTCGACCGGCATGGCCCTGTAGCCGTCTGGCATCCAGCCATGCAACGGGAAGGCGGGCATCTTGACCAGGAATGCGGCGGCGAAGCAGAGGAAGATCCACTCCTGGGAGCCCTTGCTCAGCGGCAGCGCTTGCAGGCTGGAGAGCACGAAGGTGATGTGGGTTCCATGTTGCTGGGAGGCGAGCGCGCCTGTCGCGATTGCCGCGGCGAGCATCAGCAGCGAGCCAACCAGCGTGTAGATCACAAGCTTGATCGTCGCCTTGACTCTGTCTGGGCCCTGTCCCCAGGAGCCGATCAGGAAGTAAAACGGGATCAGCATCAGATCGAAGAAGGCGACGAATAGGGCGAGGTCCTGGGCCAGAAAGGCGCCGAGGACCGCCGTCTCGGCGAGCATGAAGTGGAAGTAGAAGAGCCTCGGGCGCTCCCAGGTGCGCAGATTCGCCGCGAGCACTGCGACCGCGAACAGCAGAGTTGTCAGGCCGACGAGAAACACGTTCAGGCCATCGATGCCGAGCTTGTAGTGGATGCCCAGGGCCGCTATCCAGACCACGTTTGTGACGTGGGTGAGTCCTACTGTGCCTGGTTTGTAGTCCGCGATGTAGCCGATCGCGAGCCCTAGGGCCACGATGGCGCCCGCGAGAGAGAGTGCTCCAGGGAGCGACACGCGCCCGCGCGCGACGCCCGCGCGCGTGGCGTCCGTTTGCGAACCCCTACCACCCAGCAGCGCACCGAGCAGCCCGCAAGCGGCGGGCAGCCAGATCAGGATGGAGAGGGCGGGCATGGGCAGCTCAGCTCTGGAGTAGGAAGTAGAGGCCGATGGCCGTCACGCCCAGCATGAGCGTGGCCGCGTAGTAGCGCAGTAAGCCGCTCTGAACCGCACGGACCGCGGCTGAGCCCACGCGCACGATGCCAGAAGCTCCGCCGGTCAACGCGCCATTGATCAGCGCGGGCTCGACCGTTCCGCGGGCGAAGCGGCCGAAGCCTGCCATTGGACGCACGATGAGCAGATCGATTCCCTCGTCGAAGTACCACTTTTTTGAGAACAGCCCATAGGCGATGTGCAGCCGCTCGCGTGCTTGGACGGCGATCTCGGGTCGCAGCACCCAGATGCGCCAGGCGATGGCGATGCCGGTCAGGCCGATCAACGTCCCTCCGATCAATCCACCGATCAAAAGCCCGTTCTTGGTGTGAGGTTCATAGAGGGGCGAGCTCGAGAAGCTGGGGCGCAGGAAGTCGTCGATCACGAAGTCGACCTTGGGGATCTGCAGCAGGCCCGCCCCCACTGCGCCCAATGCCAGCAGCGACATGGCGATGCGCATCGGCAGCGCGCGCTCGGCGATCGCGTGATGGGGGCCGGGGAAGCCGACATCTGTGTCCTCGACCTCGCCCGTGGCAGGATTGACGGGCTGCTCGGCGTGGTGCAGATGGCCGGCTTCGAGCTCGCGCGCCTCTGAGCAGGGCTCGCCGTGGAAGGCCCGGAAGATCATGCGGAAGGTGTAGATGGCGGTCAGCAGCGCGCCGAGGTAGCCGACCGCATAGAGCGCCCAGTGCCAGCCCCCGAGCTCGCCCACGTCGAGCAGGATCTCGTCCTTGGAGAAGAAGCCGGAGAAGGGCGGGATGCCCGAAAGCGCGAGGCCCCCCACGAGGAAGCAGCCGTAGGTGAAGGGCATCGCCTTGCGAAAGCCGCTCATCTTGTTCAGCGACTGCTCGCCGCCCATCGCCCCGATCAGCGATCCGGCACCCATGAATAGCAGCGCCTTGAAGAAGGCGTGCGTCATCAGGTGGAAGAGGCCCGCCGCGTAAGCCCCGGCGGAGACGCCCATGATCATGTAGCCGATCTGGGACATCGTCGAGTAGGCGATCACCCGCTTGATGTCGGTCTGCACGAGCCCGATCGTGCCGGCGATCAGCAGCGTGCAGGCGCCCACGATCTCACCGACGTCCTGGGCGGCGGGGGCCAGTTCGAAGAGGGGGTGCATGCGCGCGATCAGATAGACGCCGGCGGTCACCATCGTCGCCGCGTGGATCAGCGCGCTGACGGGCGTGGGGCCCTCCATCGCGTCGGGCAGCCAGGTGTGCAGCGGGATCTGAGCCGACTTCGCGAAGGCTCCCACCAGCAGCAGCAGGCAGCCCGCGGTCAGATCGCCTTTACCCGAGCCGTGGGAGAAGGCGCCGGTCGCCGCCGCGTGAAAGCTCCCCAGCAGATCCAGCGTGCCCGTGTGGGTGAAGATGAAGTAGGTGCCCAGCACCAGCCCCACATCGCCGACGACGTTGATCACGAACGCCTTGATGCCGGCGCTGGTGGCGGTGGTGCGCCGGTACCAGAAGGAGATCAGCAGGTAGGAGGCGGCGCCGACGAACGCCCAGCCGACGATCAGCAGCAGGAAGTTGCCTGCCAGCACGAGCAGCAGCATCGAGAAGACGAAGAAGTTCAGGTAGGCGAAGTAGCGCGCGAAGCCGCGGTCTTCGTCCAGGTAGGAGACCGAGTAGAGGTGGATCAGCGTCGAGACGCCGCTGACGACGAGGATCATGAACACGGAGAGCGGGTCGACCAGGATCGACATGTGGGCGTCGATCCCGGTACTGGCGGCATAGCTCCATAGCGAGGAGACGAGCTGGCGATGGCTGGCGGAGTGGCTTTGGAGCTCCAGCAACGATCCCAGCGAGGCCAGAAATGACAGCCCGATCGTCGTGGTGGCAAGCCATCCAGCCGAGCGTCCGGGCAGGGAACGAAAGCCAAGGCCGATCAGGATCGTCCCCAGCAGCGGGAAGGCCAGCACCAGCCAGCCGAAGGTCGTCGCGCTCATCCTTGCAGCTCTCGCAGCTCGTCAACGTCGACGGGCAGTCGGTTGCGGTAGATCGCGACGATCATGCCCAGCCCGATGCAGACCTCGCACGCCGCGACGGTCATGACGATGAGGGCGAATACCTGGCCATCGCCGTTGCCCCACATGCGCGAGAAGGCGATCAGGGAGAGGTTCGCGCCGTTGAGCATCAGCTCCAGGCAGAGGAGCACGACGAGCGGGTTGCGCCGCACGATCACGCCGGCGGCGCCCAGGGAGAAGATGATCGCCGAGACGGCGAGATACCAGGCGATGCTCATTGACGACTGACCCCGACTCCGACTCCAACTCCGACTCCCTCGGCCATGGTGCCGGTGCCGAGCGGACGTGTGAGGTCCAGCGGCGTGATCCGCTCCTCGCCGTCGGTCCCGCCATCGTCACCCTTATCTGGAGAGGATCGACCGGCGAGTAACAGTGCGCCGACCGCGGCGATCAGCAACAGGAAGGAAGCGATCTCGAAGGCGAGCAGGAAGCGCGTCAGGAGCAGCTTGCCGATGTAGGCGGGCGTGCCGAAGGCATCGGGTCCCGGGTTGTAGCCTGCGCCCTTGCCGTTGATCGCCTCCAGGCCTGTACCCAGCAGGGCAATGAACAGCTCAACCGCGAGCGCGCCGCCGACGAGGGCCGCACCCAGACGCGTGCCGGAGCCGATGGGACCCATACCGCCCGGGCCGGCGGCGTTGGCCTTGCCCGTGCGCAGGTGCTCGCCGGCGCGCAGAGACGCTCCGGCATCTCCCACGTAGGCGACCACGAACACGTAGAGCACCATCACCGCGCCTGCGTAGACGACCACCTGGACAGCGGCCACGAACTCGGATCTCAGCAGCAGGAAGAGGACGGCGAGCGAGATCAGATGGCTGACGAGCGCGAGCACGCTGTAGAAGGGATCGCGTATGCACACGACGCCGATCGCGCCGCTGATCGCCCCGATCGCGGCAATGAAGAAGATGACCGCGGACACCCCTCCTACTCTCCCTCCCGGCGCAGCGGGGTGCGCTCCAGCGGCTCGGCGAGCAGCATCTCCTTGGTGAAGATCAGATCGGAGCGGTCGTAGTCGGAGAGCTCGTAGTCGTGGCCCATCGTGATGGCGTCGAATGGGCAGGCGATCTCGCAGTAGCCGCAGAAGATGCAGCGGGAGAGGTTGATCTCATACACCTCCGCGTAGCGCTCGCCGGCGGAGACGCGATGCTCGGGGGTGTTCTCGGCGGCGACCACGCGGATGCAGTCGGCTGGGCAGGCGGCCGCGCACAGGGAGCAGCCGACGCACTTCTCCAAGCCCGTGTCCTCGAAGCGGTGCAGCTTGTGGCGGCCGCGAAAACGTGGATAGACGGGCGTCTTGTCCTCCGGGTACTCGACCGTCACGGTCCCTTCGGCCATCCGGCCCATGGTTGTCTGCAGGCCGCGCAGCGTTTCGCGAAACGCGCGCCAGGTGCTGCGGGCGGCGCCGGGCGCGGGGGTGCGCTGCACCACGACCACGTCCTCGCCGGGATCCCAGGCCATCAGTGGGTCACCACCACGAGCACAGCGGTCACCAGGGCGTTCAGCGTCGCGAGCGGCAGCAGGATCTTCCAGCCCAGGCTCATCAGCTGGTCGTAGCGCAGGCGGGGCAGGGTCGCGCGGATCCAGATGAAGAAGAAGGTGATCAGGCTCATCTTGAAGAGCACCACGAAGGGGTCGACGAAGCCGGGCGGGTGGATGCCGAAGGGCATCAGCCAGCCACCCAGGAACACCGTGGCGATGATCCCTGAGAGCACGATCATGTTCAGGTACTCCGCGAAGTAGTAGGAGGCGAAGCGCCCGCCGCCGAACTCTGTGTTGTAGCCGCCGACCAGCTCAGCGTCGGCCTCAACCAGGTCGAAGGGGGCGCGGTTTGTCTCCGCAAGGCCGGCCAGCAGGAAGACCAGGAAGCCAAAGAACTGGGGGACGACGTACCACATACCCGCCTGGGCTTGGACGATCCCGGTCAAGGACAGCGTCTGGGCGGTGAAGATCACCCCGACCAGGGCCAGGCCCTGGGAGACCTCGTAGGAGATCAGCTGGGCGGCGCCGCGCATGGCGCCCAGGAAGGAGTACTTGGAGCCGGAGGACCAGCCGCCGAGCATGATCCCGTAGAAGGCGATCGCGCCGAAGGCGAAGAGGTAGAGCGGGCCGATGGATACGTCGATGCCGTAGAGGCCCACGGGCGTGCCGAAGATGTGCTGGACGTTGCCGAAGGGGATGATCGCGAACGCCGCCACGGCGGTGACGAGCGAGATCAGCGGGGCGATCGCGAAGAGCATGCCGGCCGAAGTCGACGGGCGAAACTGCTCCTTGGTGAGCAGCTTCAGGATGTCCGCCATCGGCTGCAACGCGCCGTAGGGGCCGACGCGGTTGGGCCCGTAACGGCTCTGGAAGCGGCCGAGCAGCTTGCGCTCGGCCATCAGCACGACCGGGATCAGCTGCACCGCGACCAGGAAGATCACGAGCGACTTGACGATCTGGATCCACCAGGGCTCGTAGTAGCCGACGAGGGCGATCACTGGCGCACCACATAGTCCTCTAGCGCCACCGCGGCGGGACGCTCCTGCCAGCGTATGCCCTTGCCGCCGATCTCATCGAGGGTCAAGCCCGCGTAGAAGGGAACCGCATCGATCAGCTGAGCGCTCGCCTGCGAGCCGCTGTGCACATCCAGATCGAGCCCCAGCGCCAGAGCCAGCTCGCAGATCACCAGCCACTCCGCGCGTGTCTGGCCCTGATGGCCGATCGCGGGGCGCAGCCGCTGGATGCGGCCGTCGGGATGCACGACGGTGCCCTCCTTCTCAGGGTGAGTCTCGGCCGGGAAGACGACGGTCGCGTGGTCGCGAATGCCGGGGGTTAGCAGTGAGGCGTGGGCGATGACTGTGGAGGCACGCTCCAAAGCACGCTCCCACAGCGCCTGATCTGGAAGCTCCACAGTGGGATCGCGGTGCAGCAGGTAGAGCGCGCTCAGCTCGCCGTCGATCAGACCGGCGGCGATGCGCTCGGCGTCACGCGCCTCGTCGGCGTAGGGCAGCACGCCGGCCTCGCGCAGACCACGGCCGTTGGCCGATGATGGAATCTCGAGCAGGCCCGCGCCGTCGGTGGAGTCGATGTTCAGCGCCGAGGCGATCTCCAGCAGCGCCCTCGCGCCGTCGGCTCCCTGGGCACCCGAGGCCAGGCGCTCGCCCCAGAGGACCGCGACCTCGCGTGCAGCGGGCGACTCGGCGGAGGTCTCGCCGGGCGTCGATTGCTCGCCGGAGCCTGCATCTGCCCCGTGCAGCAGCTGCGCCAGCTTCGCAACGGCGGCCGGGTCGGCGCCCGCGTCGGCCGCCAGGGAGTCGAGCGCCTCGCCCGCGGGCGCTCCGGCCTCCTCGGCTCCGAGCGCGGCACTCAACGCCAGCGCGAAGGTGGGGCCGGCGCCGGGCGCGAAGCGCACCGAGAGCGCCGCTTTGGAGTCAAGCGCGCTGGGCTGCGAGGAGGCGACCAAGAGCGTCACACCTTTGCGGCGCACGCCCTTGCGGATGCGCAGATCGAGGATCGGCATCTCCGAGACGGGCTCGCAATCGAGTACGAGCACCGCGTGGGCGTGCTCGAAGTCGCTGACGGTGGCCTGCAGGGCAGGGTCGGCCAGCTTGCGGTGAAGCTCCAGGGGCAGCGTCCCGCCGCAGCGGGAGTCCAGGTGCGGCGAGCCCAGGCCCTCGCGCAGCATCCGCGCCAGCAGGAAGCCCTCCTCGTTCGTGGTGCCGCCACCTGCGAGCGCGCCGGTGCGCGCACCCGCACGCAGCAGCCCTTTGGCGGCCTCATCCAACGCTCGCTCCCAGGAGACGGGACGCAGCTCGCCACCGTCGCGCACCAGCGGCTCGGTCACGCGCGCGGGGCCGTGGATCTCATCCTGGGAGAAACGGCCCCGGTCGCAGAGCCAACCGTCGTCGACCTCAGGGTTCTGACGGGCGAGCGCTCGCAGGACGCGCTCGTCGCGCACGGTGAAGGAGACGTTGCACTGGGAGGGGCAGAGCGTACAGATCGTGCCTGCGTCCTCGATGTCCCAGGGGCGGGCGCGGAAGCGGTATGGCAGCGCGGTGAGGGCACCGACGGGGCAGAGCTCGACGATGTTGCCCGAGAAGGGCGCCACGTAGGGGTGGCCGTCGAAGGTCGAGACATAGGAGTGGGCACCACGCTCGAGCAGCACGAGCTGGTAGTCCTCGGAGACCTCTTGGGAGAAGCGCACGCAGCGATAGCAGAGGATGCAGCGCTCGCGGTCGATCGCGATCGTGGGCGAGAGTTCCAGCGGCTTGACGAAGTGGCGCTTGGGCTCGATGAAGCGCGAGACGCCGCCGCCCCAGCCGAAGGAGATGTCCTGCAGGGGGCACTCGCCGCCCTTGTCGCAGACGGGGCAGTCCAGGGGATGGTTGATCAGCAGGAACTCGACGACGGAGCGCTGGGCGGTCTTGACCCGCTCTGAGACCGTGTTGACGACCATGCCGTCCTTGACCGCTGTCGAGCAGCCCGTCTGCAGCTTGGGAATGCCCTCGATCTCGACCAGGCACATGCGGCAGGCCCCGACGGGGTTGCCGAGCTTGGGCTCATAACAGAAGACGGGGATCTCGACGTCGCCATGCTTGGCGGCGTCCACGAGCATCGAATTCTCGGGCGCCTGGACCTCGCGGCCGTCGAGCGTGAAGGTGATCAGCTTCGGCTGTGGTCTAGGCATTGACGGTCTCCATGTGGGCTTCCAGCTCCTCGCGGAACTTGGCGATCATCGAGCCGATGGGCATCGCCATTGCGTCGCCTAGCACGCACAGGCAGTTGCCGATTATGTGCTCCTGGACCCCGGCCATTATCTCCAGATCCATCGGCGTCGCCTCGCCGGCCTCGATGCGCTCCAGCATCTTGACCGTCCAGTTGGTGCCCTCGCGGCAAGGTGTGCACTTGCCGCATGACTCGTGGCGGTAGAACTTCGCGACCTTCAATGCAACGTCGAGGATCGGGGTGGCGTCGTCGACGACGATGATCGCGCCGGAGCCGAGCATCGAGCCGGCCTTGGCCAGCGAGTCGAAGTCGTAGGGGACGTCCAGGTCGGCGGCTGTCAGCACGGGGGAGGAGGAGCCGCCGGGAAACCAGCACTTGACCTCACGTCCCTCGGGCGGGCCGCCGGCCAGGTCGTAGATGATCTCCCGAGAGGGGACGCCCAGCTCGACCTCGTAGTTTCCGGGGCGGGTCACGTGGCCGGAGACCGAGACGACCTTCGTGCCGGTGGAGGTCTCGGTCCCGAGCTTGGCGTACTCGGCTGCGCCCATGCGCATGATCGCGGGCACGGTGCTCAGGGTCTCGACATTGTTGATCAGGGTCGGGCCTTCGTAGAGGCCTTGGATGGCGGGGAAGGGCGGCTTCAAGCGCGGGTTGCCGCGCTTGCCCTCGAGCGAGTCGAGCAGGCCGGTCTCCTCGCCGCAGATGTAGGCGCCCGCGCCACGGTGGACGACCAGCGAGAGCGAGTGGCCTGAGCCGAGGATGTCCTCGCCCAGATAGCCCGCCTCCCTGGCTTCGCGGACGGCGCCGTCCAGGATGTCGGCCTGGAACTCGTACTCGCCGCGAATGTAGATGAAGGCGGTGTGCGAGCCGGCTGCGTGGGAGGCGATCACGATCCCCTCGATCAGCATGTGGGGGCTCTTCTGCATCAGCTCGCGATCCTTGAAGGTCCCGGGCTCGGACTCATCGGCGTTGCAGACCAAATACTTTTCTACCGGGCCCTTGGGCAGGAAGGAGACCTTCTTGCCCATCTGAAAGCCGGCGCCGCCGCGCCCGCGCAGGCCGGAGGCTTCCAGTTCGCCGAGCACGGCCTCGGGCTCCAGCGTGAGCGCCTTGCGCAGCGCCTCATACCCGCCACGGCGTTCGTAGACCGGGAGGGTGGCCAGTCCGGGCTCGTCGATGTCGGCGAGCAGGATCTTCATGAATGTGCCCCTGGATCGGCGCACAGGCGAATCGCCAACTGCTTCTCGGGCAGCACGGGACGGCCGGAGCGCAGGTCGTCGAGCAGCTTGGGGATGTCCGTCTCATCCAGCGGACCGACGTAGACGCCGTCGACCGATGCCATGGGCGCGATGTCGCAGGCGCCTAAGCACTCGAATGAGCGCACGTTGAAGTCGGGATCCTCGCCCGCGGCGGCGAGCACCTCCTCATAGAGCTCATCGGCGCCGCGCAGCGAGCAGGAGATGTTGGTGCAGATGTAGATCGAGTGAAGGCCCACGGGGGCCGTCTCGAGCATGTCGTAGAAGGTCGCGATGGAGGCCAGGTAGGCGGGGGTGACCTGCATCACGCATGCGACCTGCTCGAGCGCCTCGGGCGAGCACCAGCCGTGCAGCCGCTGGGCGGCGGCGAGCGCGGGCAGCGTCGCGGAGTGGCGGTCTGGATAGAGCGCCAGGTGGGCCTCGATCTCCTCGCGCAGCTCGACGGGGACCTCGACGCTCGCGGGATCGGGGATCTCGGCGGGCGCCTTCTGCGGATCGGTAGGGGCATCCCAGCCGGCGGCCAGTCGCTGCGGCTCGAGTGGCGAGGAGCCCTGTGCGGCACTGTCGAGGGCGCTCATCTGTCGATCCCTCCCAGGATCGGATCGAGCATCGCCACGGTGGCGATCATGTCGGCGATGTAGTCGCCTTTCACCATGTGCGAGAGCGCCTGGAGGTTGACGAACGACGGGTCGCGCATATGCACGCGCGCGGGCTTGGAGCTCCCATCCGAGCGTACGAAGCAGCCGAGCTCGCCGCGGGGGGACTCGATCGGGTAGTACATCTCCCCTGGTGGCACCCTGAAGCCCTCGGTGACCAGCTTGAAATGGTGGATGAGCGCCTCCATCGAAGTCGCCAGCTCGTGGCGGGGGGGCAGCGCGATCTTGCGATCTTCGGTGATGTGCGGTCCCTCGGGCAGCCCGTCCAGCGCCTGTTCGATGATCTTCACAGACTCGTATATCTCGGCCAGTCGGACCGCGAAGCGGTCGTAGTTGTCGCCGACGGTGCCGACCGGGATCTTGAACTCGAAGTCCCCGTAGGAGCTGTAGGGCGCCGCCTTGCGCAGGTCCCATGGGTTGCCTGCCGCACGCAGCAGCGGACCGCTGACGCCGAGCGACAGGAGCGTCTGTGCATCCAGCTGGCCGGTGCCGCGCAGCCGCTGCAGCACGATCTCGTTGGCGTTCAGGATCGCACCGTACTGATCGGCGCGCTCGGGCATGATCTTCAGGAACTCGCGCAGCTTGTGCGCAAACCCGACGGGGATGTCCTCGATCACGCCGCCGACCTGGAAGTAGCGCGTGTGCATGCGTGCGCCTGAGGACATCTCGAACAGGTCGAGGATCAGTTCGCGCTCACGCAGGCAGTACAGGAAGATCGACGTCGTCCCGAGATCCAGGGTCCCGGTGCCGAGCCAGATCAGGTGGGAGGCGAGGCGGTTGAGCTCGAGATGGATCACGCGCAGGTATTGAGCGCGCTTGGGAACCTCGGCTTCGAGCAGGCCCTCGACGGCGCCGCAGTAGGCCATGGCGTTGAAGTAGTAGGACAGGTAGTCCATCCGCTCGACGACCGGGATCACCTTCCAGTACGCCTTGTCCTCGGCGGTCTTCTCGATCCCGGTGTGCACGTATCCGACGATCGGCTTGATGTCGCGCACGACCTCGCCCTGGAGGGTCACCAGCAGGCGCAGCACCCCATGCGTCGCGGGGTGGTGCGGGCCGAAGTTCAGCGTCAGCAGCTCCTCGGTCGTCTCCTCGGGAGCGGTCACAGTCGCGCTCACTGGGGTGTCTCCAGCCTCACCGGGGTGCTTCCAGGCTCGCGTGTCTCCAGCCACCTGGTCTCATCGCGCGTGAAGATCACCGGTTCTCCACCAATCGGAAAATCGCGCCGCTGGGGATGTCCCTCGTAATCCTCGGGCATCAGGATCCGGCGCAGGTCGGGGTGGCCCTCGAACACGACCCCGAACATGTCGTAGACCTCGCGCTCTTGGTGGTCGGCCGTCGGCCAATCCGCCACCACAGACTCGACCACAGGGTTCTCGGAGGGCACGCGCAACTTGACCGCGACGCGATCCACCTTCGACATGTCCAGCAGCTCGTAAACCACGCCCAGCCGCGGCTCCTCCGGGTAGTAGTCCACGCCGTGCAGACTGGCTAGGAAGGCGTACCCCTTGCCGCGCAGCGTCCTCAGCACCGCCCCGATCTGCGCCGGCTCGATCACGATGCTCGCGCGCTCGCGGAAGTACACGGTCTCAAGCGCCGCGTCGCCCAGCTCTGCGGCGAGCAGCTCCAAGCCCGGGGCGTCAGGCATCGGCAGGAGTCTCCTCGGTGCCGACAGCGCCGTAGCGCTCGCGCCAACCCTCGTCCGGATTGTCCTGGACCAGCTTGCGCAGCTTCAGCACTCCGTGCATCAGCGCCTCCGGGCGGGGCGGGCAGCCGGGCACGTGCACGTCGATCGGCATGAACTTGTCGGCGGGCACCAGCGCGTAGTTGTTGAACACGCCCATCGAGCTGCAGCATGCGCCCATCGAGATCGCCCACTTGGGCTCCAGCATCTGGTCGTAGAGCCTGCGCACGATTGGCGCCATCTTGATCGATACCCGTCCCGCGAGGATGATCAGGTCGGCCTGTCTGGGAGAGGCGCGGAACGCCTCGAAGCCGAACCGCGCGATGTCCATGCGCGGGCCGGCGGTCTGGAACTGCTCCATCGCGCAGCACGCCAATCCGAAAGCGAGGGGAAAGAACGAGTTAGACCGCGCCCACGCGACTGCACTGTCGAGTGTCGTGGTCAGCACGCGCTCTTGCACGTAGCGCTCGAGCTCCTCGCCCTCCAGGTGCGCGGGCTGATTGGGCCCCTCGATATCTCCACCGCGCAGCAGCTGATGCGCGTTCAGATCACGTACGCGCAGCGCCTGCCGATCGGAGACCGCTTCGCGTTTCACCTCCACTCCAGCGCACCTCGCCGCCACACGTAGACGAATGCGACGAACAGCAGCACGATGAACGTGACCGTCTCCGCCAAAGCATAAGAGCCATAGGCGCGCAGCTCGATCGCGATCGGGTACAGGAACACGACCTCGATGTCGAACAGGATGAACAGCATCGCGATCATGTAGAAGCTGATCCCGAAGCGCATCCCGAGCTTGACCTCAGAGGGGAGCCCACACTCGTATGGGTCCTGCTTGTGGGGCGTGGCCCTACGTGGTCCCATGTAGGTGTTGAGGACCACGAAGATGCCGCCGATCGCGCCGCCTAGGGCAATGAAGACGATCGCCGGTAGGTAGCTGCGCAGCACCGACGCTGTTATATCACCCTTGTGGCAGAGTGTTACATAGTGACGATTGACGCGAGAGCCCGTGACTGAAGCAGTTCTCGTCGGGGCGCTGGCAGTTGCCGGGCTGAATGCGATCGCGGGCCTGATCGGCGCTCTGAGTTGGTACAGCTCGGGGTCCAGGGAGGGAGCCCTCAGAAGGGTCTTCTGGGTGGCGTTGCGGGTGGGCCAGGCGGGTGCCCTGCTCTATGGGCTCGCCATCGGCGTGCTCACCGCCGCGGGTAGCTACAGCAGCGATCGACTCTTCTACCTCTATGCGCTGCTGCCGCTGGTGATCGCGTTCGTCGCCGAGCAGCTGCGTCTGGCCTCGGCTCAGACGATCCTCGACCGGCACGATCTGGACAATGCCCAGGCGGTGGGTGAGCTTCCCGAGAGCCGGCAGCAGGCGATCGTCATGGCGATCCTGCGTCGTGAGATGGGCGTGATGGCACTCTCGGCTGTCGTGGTCGTGTTCCTCGCGCTGCGCGCGGCGGGGACCGCCAAATTCTGAGGGAGCCGAAGTTGAGGAGTCATCGTCGGGCGTCGAGCCTCAGCGGACGGTGAGCGTCCCGCGCATCCCCAGGTCCGACTGGTTGGCGATCGTGCTCGCCAGCACGTAGCGACCGGGCCGGCGCAGTGTGATCGTGAGCGTCCCGCTCTTCCCGGGCATGATCGTGCCGGTACTGCTCAGGGCGGGCATCTCTGCTTCCGATGGGCCGCTTTCGCGCTCGACCGCGACATCATGGGTGAGGATCCCGTGATTGTGGGCGACGATCTCGATCGTTCCGGCGGGCACGCTCACGTTCTGCGGGCGGATCGCGTACTCGCTGAGCGTGAGCTGCACCGCGTGGCCCTGCAGATGCACGGTCCCCGCGCCGCAGCCGCCCAGCGCAAGTGCGAGCAGGGCCAGCGGTGTCAGCACGGTGCGACGGATGATGGGCCTGAGGAACATGGCCTGGGATTCTCCCGTACGCAGGTCCGGTACGCGGGGCTATATATTCCGCCTGCATGACGGGCCCCGCCAAGATCGCCGCGACGGTCACGTTGCTCTTCGGTGCGTCCGCTGGTATCGCGGCATGCGGCACCCAGGGCATCTCGCTGGCCAAGTCCAGCCCCTATTACAAAGGGGCGGCGATCTTTCGCGATCACTGCTCAGGGTGCCACACGCTTGCGGTCGTCGGGGCGGAGGGCTCTGCCACGAGCATCAAGGATCGCGTGCGCACGAATGGGCCAAACTTCAACGTGCGCAAGGAGAACGTCGAACAGGTCCTCTACGCGATCCGCAACGGGGGCTTCTCAGGCGCGATCATGCCCGAGAACATCGTGCTCGGCCAGGAAGCGCAGGAAGTCGCGAAGTTCCTCGCGAAATACTCCGGCCTGAAGGCCGTGAAGGTCCCCACCGTCGAAATCACCCACTAGCGTCGTCCAGGCAGGACGCAGCCCGCGTGCTCGACCTGAAGCTGATCCGCGAAGACCCTGACGGTGTCCGGCGCGCGCTGGTGCGGCGAGATGAGGCACTTGGGCAGACGGTCGATGAGATCCTCGCCAAGGACCGGGAGTGGCGCGCGGCCACGAGCGAGGCCGAGAGCCTGCGCGCCACGCAGCGCATCGCCTCTGAGCAGATTGCTGCGGCCAAGCGCGCCGGTGAGGACGCGAGCGAGCTGCTGGCAGGCATGCAGACGCTGAGCGCCGAGGTCAAGGAGCGCAGCGCGCAGGCGAGCGCGGCAAAGGAGCGCCTGGACGCGTTGCTGGCTCCACTGCCCAACCTGCCCGATCCTACGGCGGCGCCTGGCCCTGAGGACGAGTTGATCAGGGTAGTGGGCGAGCCCGGCGCAGGTGTCGCACGGGACCCTGAGGCCGGCGCGCGCGACCACCTCGAGCTGGCGGGGGACATGATCGACATCGAGCATGCTGCCGCTCTCTCGGGGACGCGCTTTGCCTATCTCAAGGGCGATCTCGTCATGCTGGAGCTGGCGCTGGTGCGCTGGGCACTGGAGAAGCTGCGCGGCCATGGCTTCGAGCCGGTCATCCCACCCGTGCTCGTGCGCGAGCGGGCGCTCTTCGGGACGGGCTTTCTGCCCGACACAGAGCAGCAGATCTACAAGCTCGAGGAGGATGAGCTCTATCTCGTGGGCACCTCGGAGGTGGCGCTCGCCTCACTGCACGACGGCGAGATCCTCGACGCCGAGCGGCTGCCGGTGCGCTATGCGGGCTTCTCGCCATGCTTCCGGCGCGAGGCTGGTGCGGCGGGTAAGGACACGAGGGGCATCTTCAGAGTGCATCAGTTCGACAAGATCGAGATGTTCAGCTTCGTGGAGCCTGAGAGCTCGGCCGCGGAGCACGAGCGCATCCTCGCGATCGAGGAGGAGATCTTGACTGCCTTGCAGATCCCCTACCGCGTCGTCAACATCGCGGTCGGCGATCTTGGCGCCTCGGCTGCGAAGAAGTACGACTGCGAAGCCTGGCTGCCGGGGCAGGGTCGCTACAGGGAGCTCACCTCCTGCTCGAACACCACCGATTACCAGGCACGGCGCCTGGATATCCGCGTGCGGCGCGAGAAAGGCACCGAGACCCCGCACACGCTCAACGGCACCGCCGTCGCGGTCGGACGCACGATCATCGCGCTGCTGGAGAACGGCCAGCGCGAGGATGGGAGCATCGGCCTGCCCGAGTGCCTGGTTCCCTACGGGGCGCCGGCCGAGCTCGCGAGCGCGGCCAAAGCCAACATCTCGTAGGCGACGTTGGCCGCCAGCAGAGCGGTGATCTGCCCGGGCGAGTCATAGGGTGGCGAGACCTCCACGACGTCGAAGCCGACGAAGCGCATGCCCGCGAGCGCGCGCAGCAGGGCCAGCGCCTCTGCGCTGGAGAGCCCGCCGACCTCGGGCGTGCCCGTGCCGGGCGCTGCCGAAGGGTCGACGACGTCGATGTCAAAGCCGAGGAAGAGCGGATGACCCCCGACGCGCTCACGCACGCGCTGCGCGAAGCCCGAGGGGCCGGCCTCGCGTAGCTGCTCGATCGTCATGAGCTCGAGCCCGAGCGCCCGCGCCTGCTCGAGATCGCCCGGGGCGTAGAGGGGCCCACGGATGCCCGCAACGAGCGAGTGCTCGGCGTCGAGGATGCCCTCCTCCACGGCGCGCCGCAGGAACGTGCCGTGGAAGAGACGCTCGCCGTAGTACTCATCCCAGGTGTCCGCATGCGCGTCGAGCAGGACCAGCGGCACTGCCTCCCCGGCGCCGGCCGCCTGGGCGCGCAACTCGCCCAGAGCGATCGTGTGATCGCCGCCGAGGACGAGTGGGATGGTGCCCGCGCTGCGCAGTGGGCCGAGGGCCTCCTCTATCTGCTCGATGGATCGCCTGGCGTTGCCGGGGGTGATCGCGACATCTCCCATGTCCAGGACCTGTTGGGAGGCGAGCACGTCGATGCCATGTATGGGGTGCCACGGCCGCAGCAGCACCGAGGCCGAGCGGATCGCCTCCGGACCGAAGCGTGCCCCCGCCCGCCAGCTCGTCGCCGTGTCGAACGGGATGCCCACCACCGCCACGTCAGGGCGTACACGATCGAGGTCGGAGAGCGGCAGATGGGGGAGGTTCGCGAATGTGCGAATGCCCGTGTAGCGGGGCGCGGTGCTCATTGGCGGGGCGCGGCGGTCATTGACTGCTCGTCACGACGCGCACCGTCCGCAGGAGCCGGTCGCTGGCGCCGCGCACACTGCCGCCCAGCTCCAGGGTGTGCTGGATGTACTGCAGCGTCTGCGCGGTGAGGCGCTCTCCAGGCAGGACATTGGGGATCCCGGGCGGGTAGGTGGCCAGTGACTCCGCCGCGATGCGACCGATCGCATCGGCGACGTCTACGACCTCCTGCGGCCCCAGATATGCCTCCCGGGGGGTCATCGCCAGCTCCCCCCACGGCGGTGGCGGCGCGAAATCGCGCTCGTGCCCTGTGCGGTCGACGCCAACGCGCTCCACTGCGCTGCGCAGCGCAGCGACGAGGCGCTGGGCCTCGGGCAGCGCGCGCTCTCCCAGGCCGAAGACCGCCACGACCGCATTCTGGGCGTACAGCTCGAGGTTGATGTCGCCGATCTCGCGCAGCAGCGGCGCCAGCGCGTAGCCGTCGACCGCGATGCCCCTGACGTCCACGGCCAGGCGCAGCGGGTCGTATGCGAACACGCTGGCTCTTTCGGCCAGCCGCTCGTCGAGCACGTCGAGGCCGTCGATCGCTCGGATCTGGGCGCGGGCCACTGTGAGCGCCTCAATCGTGCGGGTGAGCAGCTCGTGCCCCTGGGTGGCGGCCTGTCGGCGCGCGGCGTCCAGCGAAGCGAGCAGCAGCGAGTTTGGGCTGGTGGACTCGACCAACGTCACCGCTCGGTCGACCACGTCCGCGTCGAGCAGCGCCTCGCCGGCGCCGAGATGCAGCATCGCGGACTGGGTGAGGCTGCTTCCGAGCTTGTGGGTGCTCGAGATCACGAGGTCCGCGCCAGCGGCGAGCGCGTGCTCGGGCAGGGCCTCATGGAAGGCGAGGTGGGCACCCCAGGCCTCGTCCACGATCAGCGGCACCCCCTCCTCGTGGGCGACCTGGGCCAGTGCTCCGACGTCTGCCATCGCGCCGAAGTAGGTGGGCGAGACGACCCAGGCGCCGACGGCCGCAGGTGTGCGCTCCAGTGCCTCCCGCAGAGCCTCTGGGGTCAGGCAATGGGCTATCCCCAGCTCGGGATCGACCTCTGGCGCCACGAACGTGGGACGCAAGCCCGAGAGGATGAGCGAGTCGATCGTGCTGGAGTGGACGTTGCGCTGGATCACGGCATGCTCGCCGTAGTGAGCCAGTGCGAGCCCGGCGGCGAGATTTCCCTGCGAGGCGCCCGCGATCAAGAACCAGGTTCTGCGCGCTCCCCAGGCCTGCGCCGCCAGGAGTTGGGCCTGGTCGAAGGGCGTCGGGCTGGGCCCGATGTCGATGCCATGGGTCAGCGCGGGAATGTCGAGTGAGAGCGCGCGCTCGCCCAGGGCTGCTGCGAGAGCAGGGTCTGCGCCGGCGCCGCCCTTGTGGCCGGGCACGTGCAGTCGAGCGGGATCGCGCGCGGCGTATTCGATCAGGGCGTCCAGATAGGGAGTCTCAAGCTGCGCGTCCGGGGTTGGCTCAGAATTTATGCGTACGTCCGGGGTCGGCTCGGAACTCATGTGTGAATCCGAGGGTACGCCTGCTCAGCGACTCAGGCTTTTCCGATCTGGAAGGCGATCGAGCGGGAGGAGCCGTGCTGGGGAGTGAGCGTCAGGAGATAGCTGCCTGCGGGCAGCGGGTGGTTACCTTGCAGGTGACCGCGGTTGGTGCCCTTGACGGCAGCGATGGTGAGGGTGCGCGCGATCGCGCTCCAATGCTCGTATCCAACGATGTCCACCCGCTCATAGAGCACGACCCGCACCTTCGCACGGGCGCTGAGCTTGAATGCGAATCGCAGCTTGGCGATCGTGGGATTGCCGGTGTGCAGCGCCTCCAGTGCGCTAGCAAGGAGCCTGAGCCTTGAGAGCTCGACTGCCGGCTTTGGCTTCTGGCTCGATGGTTTCGTCTGGCTGGAGCCAGGCGATTCGCCGGTACCTTTACCGCTGCCCGTGTTGGTGTCCTGAGTGCCGGTGCCCGACTCGCCAACTTTGGCGGTGGTGTCTTCACTTTTGCGCTTGGCTTCTTCGGCGGCCAGGGCTTCCAAGGCCTTCAATTCTTCTTTGGCCTTCGCTTCTTCCTTGGTCTTCAATTCTTCTTTGGCCTTCGCTTCTTGTCTGGCCTTGGCTTCTGCTTCTTCCTTTGCCTTCGCTTCCGCTTCTTCCTTTGCCTTGGCATTGACGGGCAGGAACGCGGCGATGCCGTTCGGCGTGCCGACTCCGGTGGGACCGTCATAGCCGGCGTGGGCGTTGCAGATCGTGAAGCCGACCCCGCAGTCAAGCGGGGAGGTGAGCGAGCCGGAGCAGCCTCTCGAGTAATCGCCGTCGCATTCCCCGTTGCCCCCTTCGGTGATGTCGTGCAACGAGGATTCACCGATGTGGGAGTAGAGAACCTCGGCGGGATGCCGAGCCTCTTCCGTCGTGCCATCGGTGGCTGTTTCAATGCCCTTGGTTCCTCCGGCCAGCGCGTACATGGAGGCGATGATCGGTGATGCGACGCTTGTGCCGCCGATCGTGAGCCAGTCGGGCGTCTTGCCTTCGCCGTCGCGGACGGTGTCATAGACGGCCACGCCCGTGTATGGGTCCGCGTCTGCGGCGACATCAGCGACAGCGCGCATTTCTTTGCAGCCCACCAATGACCACCCCGCGACTTTCGACTGCCATTCGGGTGCTGGGAAGGTGCTGCAGCCGCCGCCGCCGGCTCCGTCGTTGCCCCCGCCGGGAAGCGGGTCGTCATTCCAGACTCGCTCGCTCTGCCACACGTCGCCTGACTGGCTCACGGTCAGCGAGGTGCCTCCCACGGCGACCACCTGGGGCGATGCTGCCGGGTAGTCGGCGCCGATGAAGTAATCGCCTTCTTCGCCTTCTTCTGCTTCCTGGGCTTCGGTCCAGTTCAGGTAGCCGCTGTCGCCGGCCGAGGCGGTGATCACGGGGCGTGGATGTTCGGCGGTGCCGGCGGGATCGAAGGCGGCGCTGTCTTCGGCGGGCGCTTCTCCTCCCCACGAGTTGGAGATCTCGGTAGCGCCGAGGTTCGCCGCAGCTTCCTCCGCCTGCTCCAGGTCTGCGTAGGATTCCGAGTCGGCCTCGACGAGCACGATGTGGCAGGTCTGGCAGACGGCGTGAGCAATCTCGATGTCTGTTGAGATCTCTACTGCCCATTCGTCCGCTGCCTCCTTTTCTTCCGTGGTCGTGGCGGTGGGCAATTTGGTCGTTTCGCCGAGTTGGTTGACCTTCTTGAAGCAGCCTTTTTCCGCGGTGCAGAGGGGCAGTCCGAATTCTTCGCTGTAGACCCGTAGGTCCTCTTCGGCCTGGGGGTCGTCGTAGGCGTCGACGAGCGCGATCGTCTGCGGGTCATCCGCTGGCGCCTCAGCGGGTTCGCCGGGGAAGTAGGCGGCGTTGAGGTCCTGAGGTCTCAGGCCCCAGCAGCCTTCAGCCGCCACTTTTGTGCCTTTGCAAGATGCAGCCTGAGCGGTCCTCAGAATGCCGAGGGGATGGGTGTGCGCACGCGCCGCCGCCGTTCGGGGGATCAGCTCCATGGAGAGGCACTTGGCGCGGCCTGGAGTCGGCCGGCCACAGACGGCACGTACGCCGTAGTCAGACCTCGGTAGCGGCGCAACGCCGCCCGCCGCGCGGGCCTGGGCGCTGAGCGCCACCAAGCACGACAGCGCCAGTGGCGCCGTGAGGAGGATCGTTCGTATTCGTCGTCTCATCGGCTCTCCTCCAATGGCCATCTCCTGTGGAGATCGGCTGGAGCGAAGCATCGCTTGAAGTAAGCGTAGAAGCTCGGACGAACGGTGCGTCGGACGAACGGTGCGTTGCGCTTGAAGTGTGTGAGCTCGCCACGTTGCAGTTGCAACCTTGTAACAGCGAGGTCACGATGAGACAACACGACGGTGCGGATAGAGGATCAGGATGGCGCTGCGACAGATCCCGCGATCAGGGCAGAGCGCAACGAGCGGGGCGAGACGCGTGTTCTCGCCCCGCTCGGCTGTCCGTCCGGTGGCGCGCAGGCAACGGAGCGGCACGTCGGACCCTGATGGTTCTACGCTGCGCTGGTGTTGCGTCCGTTCGGGTTTCTGCTGGCAGTCGATCCGCCGCCGCGGCGCGTCGGCGTGCTCACGGCCGCTGCGGCGGTGGCGCTGTGCACGCTGATCGTCTATCCGCTCGAACACGTAGCGCCGGTTGCCTCGTTGAGCGTCGTCTACCTGCCGGCGGTGCTCATCGTCTCGGTCACCTGGGGCGGCTGGCTGGGCGCGGCCACGGCGCTGCTCAGCGCGCTGGCATTGAACTTCTTTCACCTGCCGCCTGTGGGCGAGCTGACCGTCAGGAACACCGGTAATTGGGTTGCGTTGATCGCGTTCCTCGTGGTGGCATGGCTCGTCAGCTCGATCGCCGAGATGATGCGTGCACGTGCCAGAGAGGCATTGGAGCGCAGCCGCGAGGCCGACGTCTCAAGGGAGATGGCGGGGCTGCTTCTGCGTGGCGGTAGCCTCGCCGAGGTGCTGCCGGCGGCGGCCGCTCGCTTGGCCCAGGCGCTCGAGCTGCAGTCCGCGGCGATCGTGATGGAGACAGTCCCGGAGGACGGGCGCAACGTCACGTTCGCACTGCGCGAGGGAGATCGTCGCCTGGGCACGCTGGTCGTTGGCGCCGACAGCTCCAGCTACAGCCTGCACAGGCTCCAAGAGCGGATTGTCCCGGCGCTCGAGGCGCTGCTGAGCGCGGCACTCGAGCGGGAGGCGTTGCTCGGCGAGGTCGTCGAGACGGCCGCGCTGCGCCAGGCCGATGTAGTCAAGACGGCGCTGCTGCGCGCGGTCTCACACGATCTGCGCTCCCCGCTCACGGCGATCTCGGCGGCCGGCGAGGCGATCACGCTGCCGGGGATCTCGGCTGAGGAGCGCGCCGAGCTGGGCTCGGTGATCGTCTCAGAGACACGCCGCCTGGCTCGGCTGGTGGAGAACCTGCTCGATCTCTCGCGCCTGGAGGCGGGCGCTGCGCATCCGCGACAGGAGTGGATGTCGGTCGAGGAGGTGATCGGCGCAGCTCTGGAGGAGCTTGGGGCAGGCCCAGAGGAGTTCAAGGTGTCGATCGATCGCGACCTGCCGCTGGTGCGGGCCGACTCCACCCAGCTGGAGCGGGCGTTCGCGAACGTCTTTGAGAACGCCAGACGGCATTCGGAGGGCCATCCCGTGTCGATCAGGGCGCGTGCGGTACGCACCCTCACGGGCGAGGGAGATCGGCTGGTGGTGCGTGTCGTGGATCGTGGCCCGGGCATCCCGCCTGCGCAGGTGGCGCGGGTCTTCGAGCCCTTCTACAGGGCGGGAACCGCCCGGTCCGGTCACCGTGGCTCGGGTCTGGGCCTCGCAATCGCGAGGGGGTTCATCGAGGCGAACGGTGGCTCGCTGCACGCCGAGTCGCTGCCGGGGCAGGGGGCGACGTTCGTGTTCGAGCTGCCCCTCGAGCGTCAGGTCGCGGTGGCGGCCAGATGAGCTCCGATCGCGCCGGCGCTGAGGGCGCCGGCCCAGCGCCCCGCATCCTGGTCGTCGATGACGAGCTGCAGATTCTGCGCGCCCTGCGCGTGGTGTTGCGCGAGGCGGGTTTTGAGGTGGTCAGTGCCCAGGGCGCCTCGGAGGCGCTGGACCTTGCCGCGGTGCGCCCACCCCAGGCGGCGATCGTTGACCTGGTGTTGCCGGACGGGGACGGGGTCGAGGTGACGCGTAGCCTGCGGCAGTGGAGCGAGATGCCGATTCTGGTGCTCTCGGCGGTCGGCGAGGAGGAGCAGAAGGTCAGGGCACTCGAGGCGGGTGCCGATGACTACATCACCAAGCCGTTCGGTGCACGCGAGCTGGTCGCCAGGTTGCAGGCGGCGCTGCGGCGCAGCGCCGGCGCCCGTCCGGGCGAGCAGCCGGTGATCGCCGTCGAGGGGCTCGAGGTCGACCTCGCGGCCCGCACGGTGCGCCGGCAGGGCGAGCCGGTCCATCTGACGCCGATCGAGTTCGACCTGCTGCGGGTCCTGGTGAGCAACCGCGGCAGGCTGATGACTCACAGGGCATTGCTCGAAGAGGTCTGGGGTCCCGGGTACGCCGACGACGTCCAGGCGCTGCGCACGCACATCGCACGGCTGCGGGGGAAGATCGAGCCGCGGGATCGGGGCGCTCGCCCGATGTACGTGGTAACCGATCCGGGTGTGGGCTATAGGTTCGCACTGTGATCCGGCCGTAACGAAATCGTTATATATAGGTAGTAAATTGTCACGCGAATGTGATGCGCCGGCGCGCATAGTGTGCGCATGGACATCGTGTACGTGGTGCTTGGGATTGTCTCATTCGCGATCCTGCTGCTCATGATCGAGGGCATCGACCGCGTATGAGCGCGTCGCTCCCGCTCGGATTCTTCATCGCACACATGAGCGGCGCCGATTTCTTCGGCCTTGTCGTCTCCGTGCTGGTGATCGCCTATCTCTTCTATGCGCTGATCCGCGGGGAGAAGCTCTAAGGCATGACCTTCGCCGGCTGGTTCACAATCGCGGCTTTCGCGGTCGTCCTGACCGTGCTCGCCTTCCCGCTCGGCACCTACATGGCGAAGGTGTATACGGGCGAGCGGGTTTTCCTGTCGCCCATACTCGGTGGTCCTGAGCGCCTCTTCTATCGGCTGATCAATGTTGATCCCGAGCGTCAGCAGGACTGGAAGCAGTACGCGAAGAGTCTCTTGATCTTCTCGCTCGCGGGCTGGCTGTTTCTGTATTTCATTTTGCGCACGCAGGATGCGTTCTTCGTGCCCCATTCGCTGAACCCGCTGGGCTATCACTCGCCTCCGGCGAACGTGACGTTCAACATCGTCTCGTCGTTTTTGACGAATACGAACTGGCAGTATTACGGCGGCGAGACGACGATGAGCTACCTCAGCCAGATGATCGGGCTGACGGTTCAGAACTGGCTGTCGGCGGGGGTCGGGATCGTCGTGGCGGTGGCGCTGGTCCGCGGGATCATCGGGCGCAGCGGCAAGGGTCTGGGCAACTTCTGGCAGGACATGGTGCGCACGGTCCTGTATGTGCTCGGGCCGCTGTCGGTGATCAGCGCACTCGTGATCGCTTCGCAGGGCGTGATCGCCAACCTCTCCAACTACCTGACCGTTCACACGATCACCGGCCTGACCCAGACGATCGCGATGGGGCCGGTTGCCTCGCAGGAGGCGATCAAGGACCTCGGCTCCAACGGCGGCGGTTTCTTCAATGTCAACGCGGCGCACCCGTTTGAGAACCCGACGTCGTTCACCAACTTCTTCCTGATACTGCTCGTGCTGATCATTCCCGCCGCGATGATCTTCATGTACGGGCGCATGACCGGCAATCGCCGCCAGGGATACGCGATCTATGCCGTGGTGATAGTGATGTTTCTAGGTGCGGCGTCAGTCGCCTACATAGCCGAGGCGCACGGCTCGCCCGCCCAGCACGCTGCCGGACTGCAGACGGGGGTCATCGCCGGCTCGGGCGGTGGCAATATGGAAGGTAAGGAGCAGCGCTTCGGGATCGCGGGCTCGGCGCTGTTCGACGTCGCGACCACGGTAACCTCCAACGGCTCCGTCAACAGCTCGATCGAGTCGTTCACCGGCATCGGCGGGGCCGTGCCGTTCGCCAATCTATCCGCCAGCGAGGTGATCTTCGGAGGGGTCGGCACTGGCCTGTACTCGATCCTGCTCTACGTTCTGCTTGCGGTCTTCATCGGTGGGCTGATGGTCGGGCGCACACCCGAGTGGCTGGGCAAGAAGATCGAGGCGAGGGAGATCAAGCTCGCCGGCTTGGGCATCCTGATCACGCCGCTCGCCGCGTTGTTCGGCACGGCGCTGGCCGTCGCGACCAAAGCTGGTCGGGCGTCGATCTCGGAAGTGGCGACCTCTGCCGGCAAGCTCGGCATTCATACGCCGCAGGCGTTCTCTGAGAGCTTCTACGCCTACCTCTCCCAGGCGAACAACAACGGCTCGGCGTTCCCCGGTTACACGGGCCTCATCCAGCCGAACGCCGGCAACCTGGGAGCGCATGGCATCAGCTTCGCGGACGTGCTGGGGGGCCTTGTCATGCTGTTCTCACGCTACGCCCCGATCCTGTTCGCGCTCGCCGTCGCCGGCGCGCTCGTCGGCAAGCGGGTCACACCCGCGGGTCTCGGCACGATGCGCACGGACAACGGCACATTCGCGGTGCTCTTGATCGGCGTGATCATCCTCGTCGGCGCGCTGACGTTCTTCCCTGCCCTGCTGCTTGGACCGATCGTCCAGGGCCTGACCGGACACCTCTACTGACATGAAACCCTGGCTACGCGAGACCATCACGTCGATCCTCGCGATGATCGTCTTCGCGATCCTCACCGGGCTTATCTATCCGCTCGCGATCACGGGCATCAGCCAGGTAGCGTTCCCCGGCGACGCCAACGGGCAGCAGATCCATCTCGACGGCAAGCTCGTCGGCTCGAAGCTGATCGGCCAGAACTTCGGGACGCCTGTGCTCGAAAAGAACGGCAAGGTCAAGGAAGTCAAAGGCGCGGTGGTGACCGAACCGGACCCGCGCTACTTCCAGAGCCGCCCCTCGGCCACCGAAGGGGGAGCGGACAATGCTGCCGCGAGCACGTTCTCAAACCACGGCCCCAACAGCGTCAAGACCAGGGAAGCAGACGAAGAAAACATCAAGGCCTATCTGGAACTGAATAAGAATCCGTCCACAAAAGCCGAATACGCCCCCGGGCTGACCGTCGTAAAGATCCCGGTCGACGCGGTCAACAGCTCGGGCTCGGGTCTTGACCCTGACATCTCGAAGGCGAACGCCTGGATCCAGGCCTACCGGATAGCGGCCGTACGTCACCTCTCACTCGCGACAGTCGACGGCCTGATCGCCAAGTACACCGCGGGTCGCGGGCTCGGCTTCTCCGGCGAAGAAGGCGTGAACGTCCTCGAGCTCAACCTTGCACTCGACCGTATGACCACAGGAGCGAGCTGATGTCCGCGCAGATGCCTCCGGCCCACGAACGACAGGCGATTTCGCTCTTTCAGCGCGACATTGTCGGGCGTGCGCTGATCGACAGCCTCAAGAAGCTCGATCCCCGCGTGCAGGTCCGCAACCCCGTGATGTTCGTCGTGGAGATCGGGGCGCTGATCACGACCGTGACGTGGCTCATCCAGCTCGGCGGTGGTGAATCGCTCGGCGGACGCGAGCCGTCGTGGTTCACCTTCACGATCTCGATCTGGCTGTGGCTGACGGTCGTCTTCGCGAATATGGCGGAGGCGTTCGCCGAGGGTCGTGGGCGAGCGCAGGCGGACACGCTGCGCAGCATGCGCAAGGAGACGGTGGCGCGTATGCAGGACGGCAGCACCCGTTCCGCCTCCGAGCTGACCCGCGGCGACGTTGTGATCGTCGAGACGGGCGAGCTCATCCCCGGCGACGGGACGATCATCGAGGGGATTGCGACAGTCGACGAGTCCGCGATCACCGGTGAGTCAGCGCCCGTGATCCGCGAGTCTGGCGGCGATCGCAGCGCCGTGACGGGCGGTACGCGAGTGACCTCGGATCGGATCATCGTGGAAATCACACAGGAGCCGGGGCAGTCGTTCATCGAGCGCATGATCGCGCTGGTCGAGGGCGCGGAGCGGCGCAAGACGCCGAACGAGATCGCGCTGAACATCCTGCTGGCTGCGCTGACGCTGATCTTCATGATCGTGGTCGCGACGCTGCGCCCGTTCGGGTTGTTCGCAGGCACACCAATTTCCGAGACGACCCTGATCGCGCTGCTGGTCGCGCTGATCCCGACCACGATCGGAGCACTGCTCTCGGCGATCGGGATCGCGGGGATGGATCGGCTGGTGCGGCGCAACGTGCTGGCTCTCTCCGGGCGCGCCGTGGAGGCCTCAGGCGACGTCGACGTGCTGCTGCTGGACAAGACAGGCACGATCACGATTGGCAATCGCATCGCATCGGAGTTCATCCCGATGCCTGGCGTTCCCGAGTCCGAACTGGCCGAGGCGGCTCAGCTCGCCTCGCTCGCCGATGAGACGCCGGAGGGGCGCTCGATCGTGGTGCTCGCAAAGCAGTACGGGATCCGCGAGCACGACATGAGCGCGGTGAACGCCAGCTTTGTGCCGTTCACCGCGCAGACACGCATGAGCGGCGTCGACTACGACGGTCACCAGCTGCGCAAGGGCGCGGGCGACGCGATCGTGGAGCTGGTGGCGCGCGAAGGCGGCCAGGCGCCGCCGGAGCTCCAAGTCCAGCTCGACCGCATAGCCAATGAAGGTGGCACCCCGCTCGCGGTGGCACGCGACAGCCAGGCGCTGGGTGTGATCTACCTGAAGGACACGATCAAGGAGGGGATGAGCGCACGCTTTGACCAGCTGCGCGCGATGGGCATCCGCACCGTGATGATCACCGGCGATAACCGCCTCACCGCCGCCAAGATCGCGGAGGAGGCGGGCGTGGACGACTTCCTCGCCGAAGCCACCCCCGAGCGCAAGCTGGCGCTGATCAAGGAGGAACAGAGCGACGGCAGAATGGTCGCGATGACGGGCGATGGCACCAACGACGCCCCCGCGCTCGCCCAGGCCGATGTCGGCGTGGCAATGAACACGGGCACCCAGGCGGCACGCGAGGCGGGCAACATGGTCGATCTCGACTCCAACCCCACGAAGCTGATCGAGATCGTCGAGGTCGGCAAGCAGCTGCTGATCACGCGCGGCGCGCTGACGACCTTCTCGATCGCCAACGACGTCGCCAAGTACTTCGCGATCCTGCCGGCGGTCTTCATCGCGACCTACGCCGCCAAGGGCCAAAGCGATGGCCCGCTGCACGTGCTCAACATCATGGACCTGGGCACGCCGCGCTCGGCGATCATCTCCGCGATCATCTTCAACGCGATCGTCATCCCGCTGCTGATCCCGATCTCGCTGAAGGGCGTGCGCTACCGGCCGGTCGGCGCCAGCGCGCTGCTGCGGCGCAACCTCTGGATCTACGGGCTGGGCGGGATCATCGCACCGTTCATCGGGATCAAGCTGATCGACCTCATAGTCCACAATCTGCTGGGTGGCTGACGAGCGGGGTCATCTAAAGGTCTTCATCGGGATGGCCGCCGGTGTGGGAAAGACCTATCGCATGCTGCAGGAGGGCCAGACAGAAGCGGAGGCCGGCCGCGACGTGGTGATCGGCTATCTGGAGACGCACGGGCGGCTGGAGACCGCGGCGCAGGCTGCGGGCTTGGAGTCGGTGGGACGCCGGTGGGTGCGCTACCGGGAGACGGAGCTGGAGGAGATGGACTTGCCTGCCGTGCTGGCACGGGCACCCGAGCTGTGTCTGATCGATGAGCTTGCGCACACCAACGCGTCGGGGCTGGAGCACGAGAAGCGCTACGAAGACGTACGCGACGTGCTCGCGGCGGGCATCGAGGTGTTCTCGACCGTCAACGTCCAGCATCTGGAGAGCCTGAACGACCAGGTGACTCAACTCACGGGTGTGCGCGTGCGCGAGACGATCCCCGACGCCGTGCTCTCGGAGGCCGACGAGGTCGTGCTCGTCGATGTCACGCCGGAGGCGTTGATCTCACGTCTGCGCGCCGGCAATGTCTACCCGCAGGAGCGGGTGCAGGCGGCGCTGAGCAACTTCTTCAAGATCGAGAACCTCTCCGCGCTGCGCGAGACGGCGCTGCGCCAGGTTGCCGAGGGCGTCGAGCACGCGCGGCTGGTGCGTGGCTCCACCACAATCGGCGGTGGGGCCGATCTCTCGCGGGGAGGGCGTCGCGAGGACCGGTTGCTTGCGCACGCGGCCCCGCAGGTGATCTCTGAGCGGCTGCTGGCGCTGATCACGCCGACCCCCCGCTCACAGCGGGTGGTGCGCCGTGCCTGGCGATCGGCTCAGCGCCTAGGGGCCGAGCTCGACCTGCTCTTGGTGCGTCCGCCAGGCGCGATTCCCGCCCCCGAGGAGCACGAGCAGCTCGAGGCGCTGCGGCGCCTGGCCTCGGTGCTGGGCGCTCACCTGCTGATCGAGGAGGGCGACGACGTGGCTGAGGTGGCGATCAGGGTGGCACGTGGGCGAGGCTCGACCTACTTGCTGATGGGCACACCCAGGCCCCGCAACGCTTGGCGACGTCTGACCCAGCCGGCGTTGCCGTTCAGGCTGCTGCGTGGCCTGCCGGGGGTGGACTTGCGGATCGTGGCCGATCGCACGCTGCTTTCCAGCGCCGAGGTGCTCGCGACGGAGGAGGAGAGCTTTTGAGCGCGTTTGCGGGCCTGCTGATCGTGGCGGCGCTGGCGCTCGGGTTCCTGGGTGCTCTGGCGGTGATGCGGTTGCGCCGCGAGCGTGCGCTTGGGAGCGGCAGCGAACGGGTGCGCCGGATCGCTCTCCCGTTCACGGCCGAGGGGGTCTCCGAGCCGGTGCTGGCGGCCGCGCTGCGTCTGGCGCGGGCAGAGGAGGCGACACTGATGCCGGCCTTCCTGGCGCTGGTGCCGATGCGCCTGGCAGTCGATGTTCCGTTGCAGGTGCAGAGCGAGGTCGCCTTGGGGCTCTTGGAGGCGATCGAGCAGCGAGCGGCGAGAGCCGAGGTGCCGGTCGACTCGCGCATCGAGCGCGGACGCACGGTGCGCCATGCTCTGCGCGAGCTCATGGCCCATGAGCGCTTCGATCGGATGGTCGTAGCGGCTCGCCCGAACGGCTCGGCGGCGGGCTTTGCCGCCGATGATGTCGCATGGCTGCTCGAGAACGCGAAGGTCGAGCTGGTGGCGCTCAGGCCGGTGGCCAGCCAGTAGGGTTTTCGCCCCGGCGCGGAGCAGCGGGTCCTCGATTGCGGGCGTGCGCCCGAGCGCAACCTTTCCGAAAGCGACCGGTTCTCAGGAACATGCCCATACGACGTATCGGCCTCCTCATGCTCATCCTCCTGGTGCTTGCAGGAGGCCTGTTCACGCAGGCCGCGACCGGCCGCTCCGGTGGCCCGAGCTATCTGACGGGCATCGCCGATCAGCAGACAGAGATGTTCACAAACCCATTGTGGCTGCAGCTGAAAACCAGGATCGTGCGCTATGTCGCCCCTTACGACGCCGTCGTCCACCCCTACTCGCTCTCGCAGGCGACTGCCTGGATCCATGATGCCGAAGCAGCGCATCAGCAGATCCTGATCGCCTTCTACCACTCCGAGTACACCCCCACGAAGATGCCCAGTGTCGCCATATACCAGCGCGACGTGCAGCGCTTCATCAAGCTCTTTCCGCACGTGCGGGAGTATCAGCCGTGGAATGAGGCCAATCGCGGCAACGTCGCCAAAACGTTCTCGAGCCCCTCGCCGGTAGCGTCCGCGGAGTATTACCAGGCGCTGAAGCGGGTCTGCAAGGGCTGCACGATCGTCGGCCTGGACGTCCTGGACCAGGACGATGTCCAGCCCACCCTGCGTTACATCGCTGAATTCAAGCGGGAGATCTACCGGCTCAAGACGATCATGCCGAGCATCTGGGGCCTGCACAACTACTCGGATACCAACCGCTTCTCGAGCACACGCACCAAGGCGATCCTCGCCGCGGTGCCGGGTCAGGTGTGGCTGACCGAGACGGGCGGGATCGTGAAGCTCGGGAAAAGCTTTTCCAACAACAAAGGCTCGGGCCTCATACGTGCGGTGAAGGCTTTGAAGTTCATGTTCAAGATCGCCGCGATGAGTCCGAGGATCAAGCGGCTCTACATCTATGAGTGGTCCGGCGAACCTCCGTCGGGGACCTTCGATGCAGGCCTGATGGATTCTCACTACAAGCCGCGCCCTGGCTACGTGGTCGTCTGCAAAGCACTGCACGCCGCGCACTGCAACGTAAAAGTTGTCAAAGACTGACTGGCGCGCCGCGATCGCGGCGCCAGAGCCAGGTGCAGCCCAGCGCGAGCACGCCGGCGACGCACGCGATCGGTGCGAGCGCTCTCAGCGGATAGTCACCGAAGCCCTTGTGCAGCGCCGTGGGGTCGCCGGCCGCGGCGATGTCCCGCAGGCCCTGATGGTCGATCCCCAGCACCGTCGGCAGTAGTGCCGCGAAGGTCCCCCAGACCAGCAGCATCGCGAGCCCGGTGAGCAACTGTGAGCGGTTCAGACGTACCCGCGCGCCCGCCCAGGCGGCAAGTGCGGTGCCGCCGGCCGCGGCCAGCAGGAACGGCCAGATGCCACCCCATCCACGGCCCAGGCCGTAGGCCGTAGCGATCGTGGGCTGGAAGAACCCCTCCCGCAGGTAGCGCGCCCACACGACCGTCTCGGTTTCATAGCCGACGAGCGGGTGCGTGATGGTCGCGACCACGGTTGCGGTGATCGAGGCGGCGGCGAGGGTGATCGTGGGGCCGGGCCAGCGCTTGAAGGCGATGGCGAGCGGTGCCGCGATGAAGGGCAGCAGCGTCGCCAGGAAGCGGGGTCCCTCGAAGCCGCCCCCGAAGGGCAGGTAGTAGCCCGAGTCATACGTCAGGTAGCAGAGGCAGATACCGGCGATCGTGAGTGCCTCGGCGCGCTTGCCGCGTCGGTAGAGCACGACGGTGCCGAGTGCCCCCATCGACAGGACCGGCGAGATCGTGAGCAGCCCGCGCGAGGAGAACAGCAACGTGGCGAGCACGCGCAGACTGGGCGCTCCGATCCCGAAGAAACCGGCTTTCTGGCGGGGGATGTTGGAGTAGGCGAGATGCGTCCAGGAGTGAAAGGCATAGTGGTTGTAGAGCAGCAGCGGCACGATGCCGATGAGCGTGCCCACGAGGTAGGCGCCGCCGCGGCGCAGGATGCCCAGCGGGGTGAAGGTGTCGGATCTCGAGAGCAGGTAGAGCCCGAGCACCGCTGCGACGAACGCGAGCGGATACTCGGAGGTGATCGCATATCCCATTGCTAGTCCTGCCAGGCCGAGCAACGACATGCTTGGAGGCCCGGCGCGCTCGCGCAGCATCAGGGTGAAGGCCCCAAAGCCCAAAAAGGCCGTGAAGACATGCGAGAAGAGCAGCGTGGAGAGCGGCAGCACCATCGTCCCGAGGCCAAGCGTGACGGCCGCGGCCACGCCGTAGCCGGGCTGCATCCAATCGGCCACCCGCCACACGAGCAGCAGCAGCAGCAGCCCTGGCAGCACGTTTCCCCACAGCCCGATCAGGTAGACGATCTCATCGTCGTTGCGCTGCGCCTGGGAGTGGCGCGCCCACGAGTCGGCGTTTACGAGGTTGAGCGCGTTGTAGAAGGGCAGTGCGAAGAGGGCGAGTCCCGGTGCCCGGGCGGAGTACCAGTGGCCCTTATAGAAGGCCTTGTCCCCGGTGTTGTCCTGGTAGGCGTCGATCGTCGTCTGGTCCTGGTTGAGTGCCCTGATCAGGTCGTAGTGCGAGGTCTGATTCCAGGAGAAGCTCTGGATCATCGTTGCGTACGAGAGCCCGACGAGCAGGAGCGCGGCGAGGGCGAGTCGCTGCTTGGTCATCGGCGGCCCCCGGTCGGCGAGCTCGCGGGCGTGCGGGTGTGCGGGAGTGTCACCGTCGCGTGCAGCGCCTTGGGGCCGGGTCCGATCTCATAGATCACGACCTCACCGACCCGCCTGCGCGTGATGCCGAGGCCCGCGATCGGCTTCTCGGCCGCCAGCTGCGGGTCGGGCGGCTCGGCTTCGCCGGCGCCGTTGAGCCCGGGCAGCTTGGGCAAATGCAGGTGCAGGACCACGGTGCGAATGCCATACCAGCGCAGCTTCTCAACGCTTGGGAGATCGGGGAAGCCGTTCATCCCGCCACGTAGGTCGTCCTCGGCGGGGATGTCGAACGTGCTCGTGCCGTCTGCGAGCTTTGGGAATCCGTCTGTCGAGAAGTACTGCCACACACGGTCGCTCGCATTATCGGTGGGAAGATCGATGATCGGGCCGGGCAGGCCGATCTCCGCCCGCGCCGGTTGGGGCACCACGGGATGGCCCAGGCGTCCTGCGCCCTCGCCGAGCAGCACGACCAGCAGCACCAGGCCCACCGCCCGGGGGATCAGCCCGCCGCGAGAGAGACGATGAGGAGCAGGGTTGCCAGATACATTGCCGTCAGAGGGCGCCACGCGCGCGCGCGTGGCGTTCACCAGTTGTTGTGCACCGGCGCCCGCCAGCAGCGCGAGTGCGAGCGTCGTCAGCGTGAAGATGCGTCCCGGAACCCGCACGCCGTCCCATCCGGGGGCGTAGTCGTAGAGCAGCCGGTATGGGTAGCCGGCTGAGGTCAGGCCCATGCCCAGCGCGAGCACCGCGCAGATCGCGCCTCCAACGAGCAGGCCGATCCGTAATCGGAGCGAGTAGAGCCCCGAGATGGCTCCGAGCACCGCGAGTAACAGGATCGCCAGGCCGGGGAAGAGCACGCTCTCGTTCTTCGAGCTCAGTTTGTTGCGGAAGGTGGCCGTGACTGCACCCCAAACCCGGTTCTCGGTGGAGGCCGCGAGGAACGCCACAGGCCCTGAGGAGTACTTCTTGACTTCGGCGACCGTACGCTTGGCGGTGGGGTAGTCGGCCGCCACCTTCAAATAGGGCCGGGCCTGATAGATCGCCACCGCGCCCAGCAGCGCGATCCCGACGACACTGACACCAATCAACCTGCCCGGGAATGCCGGGCGACCGCCTCGCAGCCAGAGCCAGGCCACCACAAGCGCAAGCGCCAGAAGCAGATAGGAGTACTGCAGACCCAGCGTGAACCCCAGGCTCACCTGCCAGGCGGAGAGCAGCCAGCCCGCGAGCACGAGCGCCCGCGAGGAGCGCCGGTAGCCGCGCAACAGCAGGAAGAGCGACAGCGGGATGCCGCCGCTGGAGATCACATGCAGGTGGCCCGCCTCGGTGACCCGGTAGGGGGCATAGGCGAAGGCGACTCCCGCCGCCGCCGCGCCGATCCGGGCCAGCCCCAACTCGCGCGCGAGCAGGTAGGCGCCCAGGAAGCAGAGCGACCAAGCGAACAGGAAGAGCAGGTTGTAGCGCACGAGCGCGGCGATCGTGCCCGACCCCACGAAGGCGCTGGGGCCGTAGCCGAGCAGCGAGTCTGAGAACGCGAGGCTCAGTGGGTGGGGGTAGAAGGCGTTTGAGTCGAACAGGTGCAGCGGGTCATGCAGCATCGCGTGGCCGACCCAGGCGATCTGCCAGGCGGTCCGCACCGGATCGCCCAGATCGGGCGCGATCCTGCTGCCCATGTGCAGCGCCAGCGGCCAGCTCGTCAGGATTGCGAAGGCGAGCGCTGCCAGCGCGGCCCACGCCGGCTCCGAGCGGCGCAGAGAGGGGGAGGAACGTCTGCCACCGAGGATCGGCGCAGCATACTGAGGGTCTTGCGCCATCGCGGCCGGGTCTGGGACGCCCGGCTCTGCCATCATGGCCCGTCTGTCGCGCACGTTTTCGCCACCGCGGCGCCCCGATGTGCGTCACACTGAAAGCTCATGGGAGTCCTGACGCAGGAGGGACGATGAGAGTCTTGGTTGTTGGCGCAGGTGGCGTGGGAGCGGCCTTCGCGGCGATCGCTCAGCGTCGCGAGGCCTTCGAGCACGTGGTACTGGCCGACGTCTCTCCCGAGCGAGCCCATGACGTTGTTGCCGGCCTGGGGGATCCAGGCCGCTTCGCCGCCGACCGGGTAGACGCATCCGACCAGGCCGCATTGGTGGCTCTGATCGGGCGCGTTAAGCCGAACGCTGTCCTGAACGCCTGCGACCCGCGCTTCAACGAGCCGATCTTCGGTGCCGCCTTCGAGGCTCGGGTCAACTATCTGGACATGGCGATGACGCTCTCGCACCCGCACCCGCAGCGCCCGCACGAGCTGCCGGGGGTGATGCTGGGCGATCTGCAGCTGGCAAAGCACGAGGAGTGGGAGGGAGCCGGCCTGCTCGCGCTCGTGGGGATCGGCGTGGAGCCCGGCCTGTCAGACATCTTCGCCCGCTACGCCGCCGATGAGCTCTTCTCCCAGATCGACGAAGTGGGGGTCCGTGATGGGGCGGACCTGGTCGTGGAGGGCTATGACTTCGCGCCCACCTTCTCGATCTGGACGACGATCGAGGAGTGTCTGAACCCACCGCTCATCTGGGAGCAAGAGCGGGGCTTCTATACCACGGCGCCCTTCTCCGAGCCAGAGGTCTTCGACTTCCCCGAGGGAATCGGCGAGGTGCAGTGCGTCAATGTCGAGCATGAGGAGGTTGTGCTCATTCCGCGCTGGGTCAAATGCGAGCGCGTGACCTTCAAGTACGGCCTGGGCGAGGAGTTCATCGACGTCCTGCGCACGTTGCACATGCTCGGCTTGGACTCGACCGAGCCTGTGTCGGTTCGGGGCACGCAGGTCGCGCCCCGCAACGTGGTCGCGGCGACTCTGCCCGACCCGGCGACGCTGGGGGAGCGGATGACGGGACGCACCTGTGCTGGGACTTGGGTGAGGGGCACAGGTACCGATGGCCAGCCGCGCTCAACCTACCTCTACCACATCGTCGACAACGAGCACACTATGCGCGAGTACGGCAGCCAGGCCGTCGTTTGGCAGACGGCGATCAACCCGGTCGTCGCGCTCGAGCTGCTGAACGACGGCACTTGGGAGGGCAGCGGCGTGCTCGGACCCGAGGCCTTCCCGCCCAAGCCGTTTCTGGAGCGCCTGGCGGCGTTTGGTTCACCGCACGGTCAGCGCGAGATGCCATGATCGGTGTTCGCGACGCGAAGGGTGCGGCCCCCTGACCGCACCCTTCTCCCCTGTGCGTTGCCCCTTATCCCGCCCTAGAAGTGCGCGGGGGCGTGCTCGACAGGTTGCTCGAGCAGCCCAGGTGGCGCAGTTTCCAGTTTGCGCGAGAAGAAATCGCGGAAGAAGGGCCTGGAGACGACCATCAACACCACGCCGAGCAGCAGGCCGCCGACTCCCATCCAGATCGGCAGCGTGATGCCGGCGATCGGTTTGCTTTCCACATTTTCCGGCTTCCAGTAGTAGAACCCGGCATAGATGCCCACTCCGAACAGCATCAGGCCGCCGGCCAGCGGAGCGAGACCGAGCAGCACGAAGTTGCGAACGCTTTTGAGGAGCTCGCGGCGGTAGTAGACGGCGCAGGCGACGCCGGTGAAGCCGTAGTAGAAGCAGATCGGGAAGCCGATCGCCGTCAGCGAGTCCGCGAGAACGCTTTCGGAGAGCAGCAGCAGCGGGACGGTGATCGCGACCGACAGCAGTCCGAAGCCGAGCGTGGAGACGGTTGGCGTTAGGTAGCGCTTGTGGATGCGTGCCAGGAGCGCCGTCACGGCTTTCCAGTGGGCCATCGACAGCGTCGTGCGGGCGGTCGGCAAGATCGTCGTCTGCGTCGAGGCCGACGCCGAGGTGAGCACGGCGATGATCAAGAACTTGGAGAAGAACCCGCCGAGCACCGGTTTGCCGAGCGCGTTGAGTATGTCCCCCTGGTTCGCCTTGGTCGTCAGAAAGCCGGTGCCGTGGAAGGCCTGAGCGCCAGCCGTGACGATCACGTATATGAGCACGAGCAGGATCGTCGATAGGACCGCCGCACGACCAGGTCCCTCGGCCGGATCCTCGGACTCCTCGTTGACCGCCACACCCGAATCCCAGCCCCAGTAGATGAACACACCGAGCAGCACCGCCACCACCAGATCGTGGAAGTTCATCACGAAGGGGTTGAACCAATCCAGCGCGGGCTTGATCGCCCCGGTTGGGTGCCCTCCGTAGACCTTGGCGAAGGCGACGATCGCGAACACCGTAAGGATCAGAACCTCGGCCCCGAGCAGGATCTGCTGGATGCGCGCGGAGAGCTCGATGCCGCGGTAGCAGATCCACGTCATCACCGCGATCCAAACGACCGCCCCGACGATGATCGCGGCCTTCGATGCTCCAAGTTCGGTGAAACCGAAGAGCTTGTATGTGTAGACAGCGGCGATGTCCGCGAGCGAGGCCATGACGATCACGTCGGCTAGGAAGATCGCCCAGCCGTTGACCCAGCCGGTCCCGGGGCCCAACGCGCGCGTTGTCCACGCGAAGGTCGTGCCCGCATCTGGGTCGGCGCGGTTCATGTACTTATAGGCGCCCGCGATCAGCAGCATCGGCACGAAGGAGACGAGCAGCACCGCCGGCGCGTGGACGCCGACGCCCGTGACCGCGACGATGAAGCCCAGCGTCGCCGCCAATGAGTAGGCGGGCGCCGTCGAGGCGATGCCGATCACCAGGTTGGAGAGGTAGCCGATCGCGTCTTTCTTGAGACCCTTGTCCACCACGCTCCCGGTTGCCTTGGCGTGCCCGGGTGCGCTGACGCTCGAAGTGGCCATCTCTGCTCCTCTCGCTTGCCGCTCGCGACGATCGCCGCGACTGGTAAAGGCTTGTTGCAGAAGTTACGTCCAGGAGCGGTCGCTGCATAGGGGCGCAACCCCCAAAAGTCATCAGCTAGCTTGTACTTTTCGTACAATGGCCTTCTTGAGGCTTGACCGTGCAGCTCATTGAGAGAGGCATGAGGGCGCAGTACGGTTGTGCTGAGTGTCCAGCCGGTCGGCTCGCCGAATCTCCTGGCCTGGCGAGGCAAGCGGCTTCCAGAGAGGAGAGAGAGATGGCCACCAATCTGAGCGATCCAGCCCCCAGCACCGGCACAGGCGATCCCCGTCATGGCGCCGGCACGGACGATTCACGCCGCGGCGCCGGCAGGGGAGATCTGCAAGAGCTCGCCAAGCGCCACCTGTGGATGCACTTCACCCGCATGGGCTCCTACGAGCACGCCGAGGTGCCCGTGATCGTCAGGGGCGAGGGGTGCTATGTCTATGACGAGCACGGCAAGCGCTACCTCGACGGTCTCTCGGCTCTGTACTGCGTGAACATCGGCCACGGCCGCGCGGAGCTCGGGCAGGCGGCGGCAGAGCAGGCCAAGGAGCTTGGCTTCTACACCAACTGGAGCTACGCCCACCCGCGCTCGATCGAGCTGGCCGCTCGCATCGCCGCGCTCGCGCCGGGCAGCCTCAACCGGGTCTTCTTCACCTCCGGGGGATCAGAGGCGGTCGAGTCCGCATGGAAGCTCGCCAAGGCCTACCACTCAGCCTCCGGAGAGCCCACGCGCCACAAGCTCATCTCCCGCAAGCTCGCCTACCACGGCACCTCAATGGGTGCGCTCACCGCCACCGGCCTGACTGCGCTGCGCAAGCCGTTCGAGCCGCTCACACCGGGCGGACATCACGTTCCCAACACCAATTCCTATCGCTGGAGCGAAGATCGCGACCGGCTGTGGGCGGCCGACCAGATCGAGGAGGCGATCCTCTTCGAGGGTCCCGACACGGTGGCCGCGGTGATCCTCGAGCCCGTGCAGAACAGCGGCGGCTGCTTCGTGCCCCAGGAGGGCTACTTCCAGCGCGTGCGCGAGATCTGCGATCGCCACGGCGTGCTGCTCATCTCCGACGAGGTGATCTGCGCCTGGGGGCGCCTGGGGCATTGGTTTGGGTGCGAACGCTATGGCTTCCAGCCGGACATGATCACGAGCGCCAAGGGGATCACCTCGGCGTACGCGCCGATGGGAGCCGTGATCGCGTCGGACCGCATCGCCGAGCCCTTCCTGCACGGCGATGTGACCTTCACACATGGCTTCACCTTCGCCGGGCACCCGATGAGCTGCGCGGTCGCGATGGCCAACATCGACGTGATGGAAGACGAGCGGCTGTGCGAGCACGTGCGCGCGAAGGAGGGCGAGTTCAGGTCGATGCTCGAGGGCCTGCGGGACCTACCCATCGTCGGCGATGTGCGTGGGGCGGGCTACTTCCACGCGATCGAGCTCGTCAAGGACAAGGAGACCAAGGAGACTTTCAACGCCCAGGAGTCAGAGGAGCTGCTGCGAGGCTTCCTCTCCGGCGAGCTCTACAGGCGCGGATTGATCTGCAGGACAGACGATCGCGGCGATCCGGTGGTCCAGCTCTCGCCACCGTTGATCGCCGACAGCGAGCAGTTCGAGGAGATAGAGGCGATCCTCAGGCCGGTGCTGAGCGAGGCGTGGGAGCGGATCGTGGAGCGCTGATGGGCTGATGGATCTAACCGTCGAGAGCCTGGTGGCGGAGCTCGGGCTCGAGCTCGCCAGCGGCGAGGGGTCGGCTCGAGGACACGTGCGCTGGGTGCACTCCACCGAGCTGATCGATCCCACGCCGTGGCTGCGAGGCGGCGAGCTCCTGCTGAGCACGGGCCTTCAGATCGGCACCGCCAAGGCACAGCGGGAGTGGATCGATCGACTGTGTGAGCACGAGATCGCGGGTCTTGGCTTCGGCACCGGGTTCACGCACAAGCGGCTGCCAACCGCGCTGCTCACACACGCGCGCAAGCACTCCTTCCCGCTCTTCGAGGTGCCATACGAGCTGCCCTTCATCGCGATCACTGAGCGGGTCTTCGCGCAGCTCCTGGACGAGCGCTATGAGCTGCTCCAGCGCTCGATGGCGGGCGACGTGCTCACCGAGGCGCTTACTGGGCGCCTGTACCCGGAGGAGCTGCAGGCGCGGTTGCGGCCGTTTGGGATCGGTGCCACCGTGGCGGTACTCGCCTTCCTGCTGCCGGATCCCAGCGCGGCCGCTGCCATGCTCGAGCGTCTGCTGACAGGAGAGCGGGTTCCCAGCCTTGTGGCCACCAAGTCGGGGTTGCTCTGCGCGGTGATCGACGCCGAGGGCGTGGACCCGATCGAGCTCGCCAGGCGGGCGCGCGAGCAGCTCGCCGGGCGCTTTGGCGGGACCGAGAAGATCAAGGCCGCGGCGAGCCGTCCGGCCCCCACGCATTCACTGCGGTTGAGCTTCCACGAGGCCCGCTGCGCACTGGAGGCGGCCCGCATTCAGAACGGCGGAGGACCGGAGGTCGCCTCCTACCGTGACCTTGGCGCCTTTCAGCTGCTGCTCACGCTCCAGGATGACGACGCGCTGCTCTCATACTGTCGCGGGGTGCTCGGGCCACTCGAGGAGGGCGACGGCGAGTATGGCGAGGAGCTGCTGCGCTCGCTGGATGTCTTCATCGAGAACAACGGCCACTGGGAGAAGGCCGCGAACGCGCTCTACTGCCATCGCCATACGCTGCGCTACCGGATCAGGCGCGTCGAGCAGCTCACCGGGCGAGACCTCTCCAGGGCACGGGACCGCATAGAGTTCTGGCTCGCTCTGCGGGGCAGGGAGCTCGCACGATGAGGACGGGATCGCCTGGCACGATGAGGACTGGGCCACAATGAAGATCGGCATTCCGACCGAGATCAAGCCGGACGAGTATCGGGTCGCTATCACGCCCGCCGGGGTCCGTGAGCTGACGGCGCGCGATCACGAGGTGCTCGTGCAGGCGGGCGCCGGGGTGGGCAGCGCGATGGCCGACGAGCAGTTCCAGGCACAGGGCGCGCGGATCGTTCCCGACGCACAGGCACTCTTCTCCCAGGCCGAGCTGGTCCTCAAGGTCAAGGAGCCACAGGCGGCGGAGGTGGGGCTGCTGCACGAGGGACAGACGCTCTTCACCTATCTGCACCTCGCGGCTGAGCCCGAGCTCGCCGCCGGCCTGCGGCGCTCGGGCGCGACGTGTATCGCCTATGAGACCGTCGAGGATGGGGACGGGCGCCTGCCGCTGCTGGCGCCGATGAGCGAGGTCGCCGGCAAGATCGCCACGCAGGCGGGAGCCTTCATGCTGGAGAAGCCCATGGGCGGGAGGGGCATCCTGCTCGGTGGAGTTCCGGGAGTGGCCGCGGCGACCGTGCTCGTGATCGGCGGCGGGGTCGTGGGCATGAACGCCGCCTTCATCGCGATCGGCATGCAGGCGGACGTGTTCGTGTTCGACCGCTCGATCGATCGGCTGCGCGAGTTGGAAGTCGCCTTTGGCGGGCGAGCATCGACGGTCTATTCATCGACGCTTGCGATCGAAGAGATGCTGCCCACTGCCGACCTCGTGATCGGATCGGTGCTGATCCATGGCGGGCGTGCCCCGCACGTGGTCAGCCGCGAGCAGCTGGGGCTGATGAAGCAGCATGCCGTGTTGGTGGACGTCTCCATCGATCAGGGCGGGTGCTTTGAGACCTCGCGGCCGACCACTCACTCCGACCCCACCTTCGAGGTCGATGGGATCACCCACTACTGCGTGACCAACATGCCCGGCGCCGTGCCGATCACCTCCACCTATGCGCTCACCAATGCGACCCTCCCATACGTGATTGAGCTCGCCGAGCGGGGTGTGGAGGATGCGATGGCTCACAACCATGGGCTGGCGCTGGGATTGAACGTGCAGGCCGGCGAGATCACCCATCCGGCGGTCGCCGAGGCGCTGGGCGTCTCCCTCGGCGCTGGACCTGACACAAATCCATGATCTGGCCCGTCCCGATCCGGACCACTCGTCGGAACGCGCGCGCGTGGCACCTCCCAGAGGAGGGTCGAACCCTGAGACCAGAGGAGAAATTATGGCCAGCGAGGTAGCGGTGCTCCAGAACTTCATCGACGGCGAGTCCGTCGCCGTCGAGGGGGAGAGCGAGCCGATCCTCAACCCGGCCACCGGGGAGGCGATAGCGCGAGCGCCGCTCTCATCCGCCGAGGATGTCGATCGTGCGGTGATGTCCGCCAGGGAGGCCTTCGAGGGCTGGTCGGGGGCGACGCCTGCGCAGCGGGCCCAGGCGCTGCTGGGACTCGCCGACATCGTCGAGGAGCACGGCGATGAGATCGCGAAGCTGGAGGCGCTGAACGCCGGCAAGCCGATCGAGGCGGTGCGCGGCGATGAGATCCCCGTGATGGCCGACAACCTGCGCTTCTTCGCCGGCGCTGCGCGCTGCTTGGAGGGCAGGGCGGCGGGCGAGTACATGGAGGGGTATACGTCCTTCGTGCGTCGCGAGGCGGTGGGCGTCATCGGCCAGGTGACGCCCTGGAACTACCCGCTGATGATGGCCATCTGGAAGATCGCCCCGGCGCTGGCGGCCGGCAACACGATTGTGCTGAAGCCGGCGGAGACGACCCCGATCACGACCCTCAAGCTCGCCGAGTGGGCCGCTGATCTGCTCCCCAGAGGGGTGCTCAACGTCCTCACCGGTCACGGGGAGCCGACGGGCGAGGCGCTGATCAGCCACCCCGAGGTCGACATGGTCTCGCTCACGGGCTCGGTGCAGACGGGCAAGCACATCGCTCGCACCGCCGCTGAGACGCTCAAGCGCGTGCACCTGGAGCTTGGGGGCAAGGCGCCTGTGATCGTCTTTGACGACGTGGAGATGGAGAGCGCGATGGAGACGATCGCGGGCACGGGCTACTACAACGCAGGCCAGGACTGCACGGCCGCGACACGGGTGCTGGCCCACGCCGGGGTCTATGACGATGTCGTTTCGGGCCTGGCCGGGCAGGCACAGGGGCTCGTGATCGGCGACACGCTCGATCCGAGCACCACGCTGGGGCCGGTCAACTCCGCCAGGCAGCGCGAGCGCATCGAGGGCTTCCTGGAGCGCAGGCCCCAGCGCGCGGAGATCGTCACCGGCGGGCGCCAGCCTGAGCGCCCCGGCTTCTACCTGGAGCCGACGGTCGTAGCGGGGCTCGAGCAGGCCGATGAGCTCGTGCAAAGCGAGATCTTCGGGCCGGTCATCACCGTGCAGCGCTTCTCCGACGAGGCCGAGGCGATCGCCTGGGCGAACGCCACTCGCTACGGACTGGCCTCCTCGGTGTGGACCCGTGATGTCGGCAGAGCGCTGCGCGTGTCAAAGGCGTTGCGCTTCGGCTGTGTGTGGATCAACGATCACATTCCGCTCGTCTCGGAGATGCCCCATGGGGGCTTCAAGGAGTCGGGCTACGGCAAGGACCTGAGCGTCTACTCGCTCGAGGACTACACGGTCATCAAGCACGTGATGGCGAGCTTGCAGTAGACCGAATGGCGGCGCTCGAGGGTGCCTGCGTACGCTTGAAGGGATGACAGGCCAGTCCAGCATCCCCACCGTAAGTGAGATCCTCGCCACCCGGACCGGTGAGGAGCTGGCGCTCAACGATCGCCACCTGAACTCCCAGATGGGACGGATCGTGCGCACGCTCGGGTTCGACCGTGTGTGGGTAGGTGGCGAGGGTGCGCACCTGATCGACGCCAAGGGCGATCGCTACCTGGACATGTTCGGTGGCTATGGGGTCTTCGCCATCGGGCGCAACCACCCGGAGGCGATCGCCGCGGTCGAGGAGGTGATGGCGGCGAGGACGGGCAACCTGCCGCAGCTGGGCGTGACGCTGCTGAGCGGCGTGCTGGCCGAGCAGTTGCTGGAGCGCGCGCCGGGTTCGGTGGGGGCGATGGTGCCCGCCAGCAGCGGCACCGAGGCGGTGGAGGCGGCGATCAAGATCGCCAGGGCCGCCACCGGGCGACCGCGGGTGCTCTATGCCGAGCACGCTTTTCACGGGCTCACGCTCGGCTCGCTCTCGCTCAACGGCAACGAGGAGTTCAGGGAGGGGTTCGGGCCGCTACTGCCGGGTGTCGATGCCGTCCCCTTCGGCGATGAGCAGGCGCTCGAACGCGAGCTCGAAGGAGGGGACGTGGCCGCCTTCGTCGTGGAGCCGGTTCAGGGCAAGGGCGTCAACCTGCCGCCTGACTCCTACCTGCAAGCCGCTCAGCGCCTGTGCAAAGCCGCGGGCAGCCTGTTCGTCTGCGATGAGGTGCAGACGGGGCTTGGACGCACGGGGCGCTTCCTCGCACTGGAGCACTGGGAGCTGGCGCCGGACATGATCTGCCTCGCCAAGGCCCTCTCGGGTGGCCTGGTCCCGATCGGCGCCACGCTCGTCTCCAGAGACGCCTTCGAGAAGGTCTTCGACGGCATGGAGCGTGCCGTGCGCCACGGCTCGACCTTCGGGGGCAACGATCTCGCGGCGGCTGCCGGTCTGGCGACGCTGCGCGTGCTCGAGCGCGAGGGCTTGGTGGAGCGTTCCCGGCGCCTGGGCGAGCTGCTGCTGGAGCTCACCCGGCCGCTTGTCGAGCGCTACGAGGTCGTGCGCGAGGTCCGGGGCCTCGGCCTGATGTGGGCGATCGAGCTTGGGCCACCCGAGGGTCGTGGAGCCAGGTCGGTGTGGCAGGCGACCGAGCGCGCCCAGCCGGGGATCTTCTCGCAGCTGGTCACGGTGCCGCTCTTCCACGAGCACCACATCCTCTGTCAGGTGGCGGGCCATCGCATGAACGTGATCAAGGCGCTGCCCGCGCTGGTCATCGAGGAGGAGGAAGTCAGGCGCTTCGCGGCTGTGCTGGAGGAGGTCGTGCAGCGAGCCGAGCACGTGCCCTCCGCGATGGCGCGCTTTGGGCTGCGGATGGCACGCCAAGTCGTGGTCCCCAAGCGACCCTTTCGCCGGGCTCGAGTGATGTGATGCGATCATGAGGGCATGAACCGCACGACCCTCTCGCTTCCGGACGACCCCGCACCTACTGCGCTCGTACGCCGAGAGGACATCCGCAACGTGGCGATCATCGCCCACGTCGACCACGGTAAGACCACCTTGGTGGACGCGATGCTGCGCCAGGCGGGCGCCTTCAGGGGGTCAGGAGCTGACCGATCTCGTGATGGACTCGATGGACATCGAGCGCGAGCGGGGGATCACGATCCTCGCCAAGAACACCGCGATCCAGTACAAGGACGTCAAGCTCAACATCGTCGACACCCCCGGACACGCCGACTTCGGTGGGGAGGTCGAGCGGGGACTGACGATGGTCGACGGCGTGTTGCTGCTCGTCGATGCCTCGGAGGGGCCGCTGCCCCAGACGCGCTTCGTTCTGCGCAAGGCACTGGAGTCAAAGCTGCCAACGATGCTCGTTGTCAACAAGATCGACCGGCCGGACGCGCGTGTGGCCGAGGTGGTGGACGAGGTCTACGAGCTGTTCATCGACCTCGATGCCGACGAGTCCCAGATCGAGTTTCCCATCGTCTACACCAACGGCAAGGCGGGGCTTGCGACGCTCGAGTTCGATCCCGCGAAACCCGAGGAGCAGGGCCAGAGCCTGGCGCCGCTGCTCGACCTGCTGCTCGAGCACATCCCGGCGCCGACCTACGACCCGGAGCATCCCTTGCAGGCGCTGGTCACGAATCTCGACGCATCTCCCTATGTGGGCCGGCTCGCGATCTGCCGGGTGCGAAACGGCACCATCAAGCGGGGCCAGCAGCTCGCGTGGTGCCGCGCTGACGGGAGCATTCAGAAAGCGCAGGCATCGGAGCTCTATGTCACCGAAGCATTGGATCGCATCGACGCTCAGGAGGCCGGGCCCGGTGAAATCGTCGCGGTGGCGGGCATCCCGGAGGTGACGATCGGCGAGACGCTCGCCGACCCCGACGATCCCAGGCCGCTGTCGGTGATCACAGTCGATGAGCCCTCGCTGTCGGTGACGATCGGGATCAACACCTCGCCGCTCTCGGGCAAGGAGGGCAGCAAGCTCACCGCCAGGCAGGTGTTCTCGCGCCTGGAGCAAGAGCTCGTGGGCAACGTCTCCTTGCGTGTGCAGGACACCGAGCGACCCGATGCGTGGGAGGTACAGGGCCGCGGCGAGCTGCAGCTCGCGGTGCTGGTGGAGATCATGAGGCGCGAGGGCTTCGAGCTGACGGTGGGGCAGCCAAAGGTGCTCGAACGTGAAATCAAGGGCCACCGCCACGAGCCAGTCGAGCGGCTCTCGGTCGACGTGCCGGAGGAGCACGTCGGGGTGGTCACCCAGCTGCTTGCGGCGCGCAAGGGCCGCATGGAACACATGACCAACCACGGCACGGGTTGGGTGCGCATGGAGTATCTCGTGCCCGCCAGAGGGCTGATCGGCTTTCGCACCGAGTTCCTGACAGAGACGCGCGGGACGGGGCTGATGCACCACGTCTTCGAGCGTTGGGAGCGCTGGGCGGGCGAGCTGCGCACGCGGGTGAGCGGCGCGCTCGTCTCCGATCGCAGGGGGATCACAGCCCAGTACTCGTTGATGAGCCTGCAGGAGCGGGGCACGCTGTTCGTCGGCCCCGGCGAGGAGGTCTATGAGGGCATGATCGTCGGCGAGAACGCCCGCTCGGAGGATCTCGACGTCAATCCCGTCAAGGAGAAGCACCTCACGAACATCCGCTCCTCCACCTCGGAGGTGCTCGAGCGCCTCTACCCCCACAAGCAGCTCACGCTCGAGGAGGCGCTGGAGTTCGTGCGCGAGGACGAGTCTGTGGAGGTAACGCCGCAGAGCATCAGGCTGCGCAAGGCGCTGCTGGACAAGACGCAGAGGCTCAAGGCCGCACGCCTGCGCAGGTGAGCCGGTAGCGGCCACCGGGTGCAGGCAACCGCTTCCGGCGCTAGGGTCTGCAGGCCATGAGCCCTCTCCTCAGACGTCCTGCGCTTGCGACCGTGTGCGCCATCCTCACGACGGGCCTGCTCGCCGGCGGGGTGGCAGCCCCCGCGCTCGCCGCGACGATCATCCATTTTCAGCATGAGAGCCTCCCGGCCCTGAAGCGCCAGCTGAACGCCGAGGAGATCCACGCGGCGACCTTCCACACCAAGAGCGATGTGATCCATGCCTCGCTCAACGATGGGCAGCGCATGACGGTGCCCTACCCGGCGAGTGAACAGTCAGCGATCGAAGCCCAGCTGCGGAGCAGGGGGGTGCCGGTCAAGATTGCGCTTCTCAGCGCTCACAAAGCCAAGGCCGTCCACCACAAACTGCGCTACATAGCGGGCGGGGTGCTGATCGTGGTCATCCTGGTGGTCTTGGTGGTGCTGTTGCTGGGCCGCAATCGCACGCTGGCCGAGGAAGGCGAGCCATCCGCCGGAGAGGGCGCCGCGTCCTAGCAGTGGGGCCTGTCGCGGGGCCGCTCGGGATAGGTGCTGGTGCACTTTGCGAGTGCCTTGAGTGCGACGTGGATGTCGTGGGCGAGCATGTCGACCATGTCGCGCGAGAAGTTCTCCTTGACGACCATGCGCAGCACGGTGATGTGCTGGGCGTTGGGCGGGAGTGTGTAGGCGGGCACGATCCAGCCGCGCTCGCGCACGCGGTGGGAGAGTTCGTTGAGGTCGATCGCCTCGGGATCTGCGGCGCGCAGCGCGACGATCGGGAAGCGGGTAGCCGTCGTTGAGCAGCTCCAGGCCGTCGATCTTCTCCAGCTGCGAGGCGAGGGCGCTGCGCGTTGGCGAGCATGTTGGTGACGATCTGCTCGTAGCCGAGCGGCCCAGGCGCAGGAAGGTTGAAGTACTGCAGCACCACCGAGTTGGACGGGCGCGAGAAGTTCAGCGAATAGTTGGGCATGTCGCCGCCGAGGTAGTTGATGTGAAACACGAGCTCCTCGGGCAGGTCGGAGCGATCGCGGAAGATGACGGTGCCCATCCCCGGATAGACGAGGCCGAACTTGTGGTTTGAGACATTGATCGAGCGCACCTGCGGCAGGCGGAAGTCCCACTCCAGCTCCGGCTGGGAGAAGGGGGCGATGAAGCCGCCGCTCGCCGCGTCGATGTGCAGAGGGATGTGCCAGCCGTGCTCGGATTCCACGTCGCGCGAGCAGGTCGTTGATCGCGCGCAGGTCGTCCATCTGGCCGGTGAAGGTCGTGCCGATCAAGCCCGCGACCGCGATCGTGCGCTCGTCGATCAGCTGCTCTACCTGTTCGGCGCCGATCGTGTAGCGCCCCTCCTCCATCGGCGACGATGCGCGCCTGCACCTCGAAGTAGCGTGCGAACTTCTCCCAGCAGGTGTGCACGTCGGCGCCGATCACCATGTTGGGCGCATCGGTGGAGAGCCCCTCCTGCTCGCGGCGGCGCTGCCAGGAGCGCTTGTGGGCGAGCATCGCGAGCATGATCGCCTCCGATGAGCCGATCGTAGCTGTGCCCGTCGGCTGCTCGTGCGCGGGTGCATGGAAGAGCCTGCCGATCATCGAGACCACCCGCTCGTGGATGACCTCGGTCTGCGGGTACTCGTCCTGATCGATCAGGTTCTTGTCGAGCGTCTCGATGGCGAGCTTGTCGGCCTGTGGCTCCATCCAACTGGTGACGAACGATGCGAGATTGAGCGCGGGATTGCCGTCGAGATTCAGCTCGTCGTGGACGAGCTGGTAGGCGGCGTCTGCGCTCATCCCCTCCTTCGGTATCTGGTACTTGGGGATGTCGTGTGAGAACGAGCGCCCAGCATATGCCGGGCAGTGGAGCTCGTCAGAGTCAACGTTGACCTTGTGCATGGTGTCCTCTGGGTGGAAGTTGGTGGGGATGGCAGAGTCTGTCAGCCGGTCCCCACTCGACGCTGCACTGCCAGGCATCACAAGAACAAGAATCAGTCTCGTTATGATAATTTGCCGCGCATGGCCTACCGACAATGCTCGGAAAGAAGCCCCGCGTGAGGCCACAGCCTCGCTCTTGGCGGCGGCTGCGCATCGCCGTCATGTGTGCCCCACTGGTCGCGCTTGCCGCCGCTGTCTCGCTAGGCGGCTGTGGCTCCAGCGGACTCGACTCAGGCTCGAATGGGAGGATCCTCGCGGTCGGAGCCGAGAACGAGTACGCGAATGTGATCGCACAGATCGGCGGGCGGTACGTGAAGGTGAACGCGATCGAGAGCAACCCTAATACCGACCCGCATACCTTCGAGGCCAGCCCGAGCGTCGCGCAAGAGGTCAGCGCTGCGAGCTTGCTGATCGAAAACGGGGTGGGCTATGACACCTATATGGAAAAGATCGAGTCGGCCTCGCCCAACTCCGCCCGCAAGGTCGTCAACGTGCAGAAGCTGCTCGGCTTGCCGGACTCGACCCCGAACCCGCATCTCTGGTACAGGCCGGAAACGATGCCGGCGGTCGCGAAGGCGCTCGTCAGCGACCTGTCGGCGCTGGCGCCCGCGCACGCGTCGTACTTCCAGGAAAACGCGAAGCAGTTCGAGGAAGCGCTGAAGCCGTGGTACGCGGCGATCACGAAGTTCAAGGCTACCTACCCGAACACGCCAGTCGCGACGACCGAGCCGGTAGGCGACTACATGCTGGAAGCCGCCGGGACGAAGAACATCACGCCGTTCACGCTGCAGGCGGCGATCATGAACGGCACCGACCCGGCACCTCAGAACGTAACGCTCCAGAACAGCCTGTTCTCCGAACACAAGGTCAAGGTGTTCGTTTACAACCAGCAGGTGACCGACTCGCTGACCAACTCCTTCAGGGAACTGGCGCTCAAGGAAGGCATTCCGGTGGTTGGCGTGTACGAGACGATGCCGGTCCCCGGCTACGACTACCAGTCGTGGATGCTCGCCGAGGTCCAGGCGCTGGAAAAGGCCGTCAAGGATAAGGTTTCAACGCAGAAGCTCGTGCCATGAACAAGGCGCCGCCAGCCGCCCAGAGCCAGGAGATCCTGAAGGTCGACGGCGTCTGCGTGCAGCTGTCCGGGCGCACGATCCTCGACGGGGTCAGCTTCCAGATCGCGCCGGGCCAGTTCACGGGCCTGATCGGATCAAACGGGGCGGGAAAGACGACGCTGTTCCGGGTGATCCTCGGCCTGCAGGCGGCGAGCATGGGACGCGTGCTCGTCGAAGGCCGTGAGCACGCACGCCGCCATCGCCTGATCGGTTACGTGCCGCAGAAGTTCCTGTTCGACCCGGATGTTCCGTTGCGCGCGCGTGATCTAGTGGGGCTCGGGATCGACGCGCACCGTCTCGGCGTGCCGCGGCCCGCTAGGGCCAGACGGGCGCTCGTGCAGGAGATGCTGCAAGCCGTCGACGCGACGCGCTTTGCCGACACGCGTGTCGGCAAGCTCTCCGGCGGAGAGCAGCAGCGCATCCTGATCGCGCACGCGCTCATCGCCCGGCCGCGGCTGCTGCTCCTCGACGAGCCGCTCGCGAGTCTCGATCTGGGCAGCGCCCACGAAGTCGTAGCGCTGCTCGCACGCATCGCCCGCGAGCAGGAGATCGCCGTGCTGATCTCCGCCCACGAGATCAACCCGCTCCTGCCTGTCATGGACCGCATCGTCTACATCGCCGCCGGGCGGGCGGCCAGCGGCACCACCCAACAGGTCGTCCGCGCGGATGTGCTCAGCGAGCTCTACGGCCACCACGTCGACGTCCTGCACGTCCACGGTCGCGTGCTGATCGTCGCCGGCGCCGGCGAGGACACCGACCTGGCCGGCCACGAGGGCGTCTTCCCTCGATCCGAGGTTCCGTCGTGAGTCACTTCCTGTCCCCGATCTTCGCATCCGGCTTCTTCGAAAGCGAAGCCGTGCACATCGCCCTCGCCGTCGGGGCGCTCGTCGCAGTCGTCACCGGCGTGGTGGGCGTGTTCACGGTCATGCGGGGTCAGTCCTTCGCGGGCGAGGCATTCGGCGACCTGGGGACCACGGGCGGCGCGGGCGCGTATCTCGTCGGCGTCGGGCCGCTGTGGGGGTTCGTGCTGGGCAACGTGATCGCTGCTGGCGCGATGGAGGCGATCGGGGTGCAACGCGCTCGAGGTAGGGATCTCGCCACAGGGATCGTGCTCGGCGCCGGGATCGGGCTCGCTGCCCTGTTCCTCTATCTGTACACCAGCGAACACAGCACCACCGGAGCGACCGTCACGATCCTGTTCGGCTCGGTGTTCGGGATCTCGAGCTCGACGATCCCGTTGATCGTGCTCCTGAGCGCGATCGTGTTGGCGATCACGTTCACGATCTACCGTCCGCTGCTGCTCAGCTCCGTGAACGCCGAGATGGCATCGGCCCGCGGCATCCCTGTGCGGCTCATCGGCGTGCTCTACCTGCTCGCGCTCGCGCTCGCAGCAGCGCTCGCGGCGATCACGATCGGAACGATCCTCTCAACCGCCCTGCTCGTCGGACCGGCGGCGAGCGCGCTGCGAGTGACCAGCCGCCCGCTCACCGCGCTGCTGATCGCAGCGGGCATCGGCATCAGCGCCATGTGGCTCGGAATCATCCTCGCCTACGACAGCTTCCACTGGCCGCCCGTCGGCCAAGGCTGGCCCGTGAGCTTCTTCGTCGTGACCCTGGTGTTCGTCACCTACCTGCTATCCGGGCTCCCCGAAGCCAGACGCCGCCGACGCGCAGGCCGGACCACCGCATCCCTGGTGGCACAGCCGGCGAGACTGAGCTGAGCGGCGCACAAACCATGTTCTCCGGTTTCATGGTCAACGCCTGGGAGGTTGCGAGCATCGTCGCGGTCGTCGCGGGGATCGTCGGGTTCTTTACGGTCATGCGCGGATCGGCGTTCGCCGCCCACGCGATCCCCAACGGGTCCTTCGCCGGCGCCGCCGGCGCCAGCCTGATCGGCGTCAGCACACTCCTCGGCCTCGGCGTCTTCTCATTCGGCGGTGCTCTTACGATCGGCCTGCTCGGCCGCAGGGGCCGCCACGATGTCGCGACCGCCCTCGCGCTCGTAGCGATGCTCGCCCTCGGTGCGCTGTTTTTGAACTTCAGCGTCGAGTACGCCCCTGAGGTCTATTCGCTGCTGTTCGGCGAGGTGCTCGGAATCAGCCCCAACGAGATCGCGCCGACCGCGATCCTCGGCGCCCTCTGCATCATCGCCACCGCCATCCTCTACCGGCCGCTGATGCTCTCCTCGGTCCTCCCCGAGGTGGCAGAGGCGCGCGGCATCAGCAGCTTGCGCATGGAGATGCTCTTCCTCGCCGTCCTCGCACTCGCAACAACGATGACCGTGCCCGTCGTCGGGACACTGCTGATCTTCAGCCTCATGATCGGCGCACCAGCCGCCGCCCGCTCACTCACCGACCGGCCGCTCGTGGCGATGGCCTTGTCGGTGGCGTTCGCGCTGCTGATCGTATGGTTCGCGCTTGCCGCCTCCTACGAAACCAACTACCCCGTCGGATTCTTCGTCGGCAGCGGCAGCGCGGTGATGTATGCGACCGGCAGGCTGTGGGCCGCCGCAAGGCGTGGCCGGCGCGCCCCGTCGGCCGGATCGTCCGAGGCGCCCCACACGACGCATCCGCCCGAACGCCATACCATCCTCACATGAGCCATTCCCCGCCGACGGGCGCCTCCCGGCGAGACCACGGTGGCCGCCGCCGCGTCTGCCCAGAGACATGGGTCGAGCACGCCGAAGCGACACTCGCCGCCGCCGGGCACAAGCGCGGCGGCGCTCGCCGCGCGCTGATCGAGCTGCTGGTGGCGCAGGAGTGCGCGCTCACCGCGCAGGAGATCGAGGATGCTCTGCGCGATGATCGTGCGCGGCGTGTGAGCCGCGCCAGCGTCTACCGGGTCCTCGACGAGCTCGAGCGGCTGCGCCTCGTGCAGCGCGTGGAGACCGGTCAAGCAATGGTCCGCTACGAGCGTGTCAGCGAGCACGCAGAACACCACCACCATCTCGTATGTGACGAGTGCGGCGCGGTGATGCCCTTCACAGACCCAGGGCTGGAGCGTGCAATCGAGATGCTCAGCAAGCGGGTGCCGCTCGCGGTCTCAGAGCACGAGATCGTGCTGCACGGAGCCTGCGCCCAATGCGCTGAGTAGGCCGCTGCATCTGCTGGGAGTCCGCAGCGGGCCGCTACTTTGCCGGGACGCCGGTGGGCCTGCCCCACAGGTAGGCGAGCACACAGATCAGGCCGAAGACGGCGACCACGAGCAGCACCGGTCCGGAGTCCTCCACGAGCGTGCCCATGACCCCCGCCGTCAAGCCGCCGCCGCACGCCGCCAGCCAGGCCGGATCGCTGCCGACCGGCGCGAGCAGGCGGCGGCGCGCCAGGACACCGACGACGCCCGCGAGCAGCGCGAGCGTGCTCGCAACGGGCATCGCTCCGCTCTGCAGCTCCTGCCAGGCGGCGCCGTAACGGCGCACGATGATGTCGCGCAGATCGCCCGCCGAGCGGACGTCCAGCGCGCTGCCGGCGAAGTGTCCCGTGCCGTGAGCGGTGGCGAGATCGAGGCCCGCGAGCGCCACGAGGGCGAGCACCGGGCACAGGAGCGCGATGAGCGCGCGTCTGCGGGTCAGCGCACCAGGAAGGAGCATAACCGTCGCCACGGCTGTGCCCGCGCTCACCAGGATCACGCTCCCCACGCCGGCGCCGATCTTCGCGGAACCCTCGATCGCCGCGAGCAGAGCGCCGCAGAGAGCCATCGTGATGGCCGCCTTGCGGCTGCGTGTGGCGGGGTGCAGAGCGCTCGCGACGGCGGCCAGCAGGAGCACCGCCAGGGCAGGCTTGAGCTCGTTGCCAAAGCCGTAGAAGCGCGCGCCATAGGCCGGGTTGGGGCCCAGCAGCGAGCGCATCAAGAGCTGCGTGCCCGCGAGCGCGTCGACGGTGAGCGCGACGATGGCGACGCTCGCGGGGGCAATCGGTGCCCGTGGCCAGCCGATCGCGGTATCGGTGAGCGCGCCCAGCGCAAAGCAGCTCACCACGAGGATCGTGTATTCAAGTGCGGGTCCAGGCTCCAGCGCTGCCCCGATCAGCACGGCCACAGGCGTCCAGAGCATTGCCAGCGCCCCCACGCGCAGCACCTTGGAGCGCATGGCATACACGCTCGGAGAGGGCTTGGACAGTAGAGCGACGAGCAGCAGCAGCGCCCACGCGCCCAATAGCGAGCCGAGTGCGGGCAGTCGCCGCGCATAGATGCTCTCCAGGCGCTGCTTCAGGGAGCGCAGGTGTCCGGCTTCTAGGTGGCCGTCGAGCTCGAGCGGCCTGCCTTGCATCGCGCTCGGCACGGCGAGGTGAAGGTGGCGCAGGATCGTCGGGCCGACGTCGATCGCCGTGAGGAGGCCTCGCTCGTTGGTGGTCTGCGAGGTGAGTGTCCCGCTTGCGCCCATCCCGGCCACGCCCACCCACACCAGCTCGTTGCCCGGCAGATCGGGCGGACGCCCGATGACGATCTCCAGCTCGCCGGGGCTGCGCCGGGCAATCAGAGAGCGCAGATCCACCTCTCCTGGATGGCCGCCAGGAAGGTCGACGACCACCAGTCGCTCCCGTTCTTCCAGTGCGGCGACGCGCGCTGGCAGGGTGGCGGGCGAACCGATCGAGACTGCGGCGATCCCGCCGGCTCGATCGGCCGCGATCGTGCCGTCTTCCCCGGCTGAGCCGCTGATGGCGGCATACCCCGCGCCCCCGGGAATCTGGGAGGCGAGCAGCCCCGGCTCGAGTATCTGGGGGGCGCTCTGCGCGCGGGCGAGGACCTTGTGCCATGGGCTGACCTGCGATCCCGCCAGCGAGAGGACCGGGGGATGGGAGGGGCTGTAGGCCGAGTAGGAGACGCGCGTACCCTGGGTGATATCGAGCAGCATCTGGGCCTGCCGATAGTCGCCCTGGGTTGCGCTCATGATCCCGATCGAGAGCCCGGGCACGGATGTCAGCTCGCGCTCGGCGCTCGCGCCGACCGGCAGCAGCAGGACGATCGCGCGGTTCTCGGGGGCTCGGGAGACCGCGTGGTTCCCGGTGGCCGGCGAGATCGCGGTGGCGCAGGCGGGCCAGACAGCCAGCAGCGGTGAGCAGCAGAGCAGGGCGGCCCAGCGCCCTGCTTTGCGTCGGCTCAGCCGTCCGCCCCCTCAGCGGCGACCCCCGGGACGCGGTGGGTGCCACGGCCATGGCCGAGCCTCTCCTCGGTGGGGCGCTCCGGCGAGGGCTGCTCGACGGATGGGTCCCCGACGGAGGGGTGCTCCACCACCGGCGCGCCGCCCTCGATGTTGATGCGAGGCAGGCTCCGGTGCAGCCGGCTCGGGATCATCCATGTACGTGCCCCGATGATCTCGAGCACCGCGGGCAACAGCAGGCAGCGGACGACAAGTGCATCGAGGAAGACCGCGCTGGCGAGGCTGAGGCCGAACTCCTTGATCACGCGCGAGTCGCCGACCATGAAGGAGAGGAAGACGCAGACCATGATGGCGGCCGCCGCGGTGATGACCCTGCCCGTCAGCGCCAGGCCTTCGCCGACCGCACGGGAGCTGTCCTCGCTGCGCGTCCAGCGCTCGTGGATGCGCGAGACCAGGAAGACCTCGTAGTCCATCGAGAGCCCGAAGACGATCGCAAAGAGCATGACAGGGATGAACGACTCGATCGGACCGCTGCTGACTCCCATCAGCCCGCGCAGCCAGCCCCATTGGAAGATCATGACGATGACTCCCAGCGAGGCGCCGATGCTGAGCAGGTTCATGATGGCGGCCTGGAGGGGGATCACCAGCGAGCGAAAGACGATCATCAGCAGCAGCGCCGAGAGCAGCACGACGACGCCGATGAAGAGCGGCAGCTTTTCGCCGAGCGTGTTGGCGAAGTCGATCCCGCCCGCAGTGACGCCGCCGACATACACGGTCAGCTGCTGCCTGCCGGCGAGCGGCGGGATGACCTGCGAGCGCAGTCGGGTGACCAGTTCTGTCGTGGCGTATTCCTGCGGTGAGGAGCGGGGGTAGGCCGAGAATGTGGCGACATTGCCCGCGGGGTTCGTGCGGGTCGGTGTGACGAGCGCCACCCCGGGGGTCGAGGCGATCGCCGAGGAGAGCTGGTGCACCCCGCCGAGGCCCCCGCCTGCACTCGCTCGAGCGACTATCAGCAGCGGGCCGTTGTATCCCTTGCCAAAGCCCTTCGCGAGCAGCTCATAGGCATGATGGGTCGTGGAGCTCGGCGGGTCGTTGCTCGCGTCGCTGGAACCCAGCCGCAGCGCCGTGGCAGGCGCGGCGATGGCGAGCATCACGACGGCTGCCACCGTCGCGACCGCCCATGGACGGCGTTGCACGAACCTGCTCCAGCGCAGCCACACGCCCCCCTCGCTTGCCTGCTTCTCTTCGGCGGCCACCTCTCCGGCGGCCGCCCTGCGCCGTGCGCGTCTGGAGGGCCGTGCAAGGCGCCTTCCGGCGAAGGTCATCAGCGCGGGCAGGAGCGTCAGTGAGGCGAGCATCACCATCAGTACGCCGATCGATGCAGAGAGCGCCACGCCGTAGAGGAAGGAAACGCCCAGCAGCATCATCCCCAGCAGCGCGATCACGACCGTGCAGCCGGCGAACAGCACGGCGCGCCCGGCGCTGTCCATCGCCTGCACGACCGACGCTCTCACGTCTCCGAAGGTCGGCCCTGGTGTAGCGATGATCTCGCGAAAGCGCGTGACGATGAACAACGCGTAGTCGATCCCGACGCCGAGGCCGATCATCGCCGCCAGCTCGGAGGAGAAGTTCGGGGTGTCGACGATGTGGGTAAAGAGCTCGATCAGGCCCAGGCCGGTGCCCAGGCCGCACAGGGCGGTGAGAATTGGCAGGCCCATTGCGACCACCGAGCCAAAGGTGATCAGCAGGATCACGATCGCGGCGAGCAGGGCGATCTTGGTCGACAGGCCAAAGCCTTCCTTGTTGGTCGCCTCGATCGCCTGGCCGCCGAGCTCGACCTCAAGGCCCGGACGCTGCGCGGCACGAGCGACGGAGACGACTCGTTCAGCTGCGCTGGTGGGCAGCACGTTGGCGCGCTGGTTGAAGACGACGGTGGCGAAGGCGATCTGCCCGCTGCGCGAGATCTGCTGCCCGGCCGAGGCGTTCGCGTAGGGGCTGACCACACTGGTCACGTGCGGGAGCGTGGCGACCTTCGCGAACATGCTGCTCATGCGCGCGCGAACTTCTGGATTGGTCACCTTGCCCGAGGAGACACTGAAGACGATCTGGTCCCGGTCGCCTGCCTGGGTGGAAAAGCTTCGCTGCAGCAGGTCGCTCGCGTTCTGAGAGCCCGAGTGGGGCAGCGTGAAGTTGCTGGAGTATTCGGTGCCCGCGGCCAGGCCGAGCACATTGACCACGACGATCAGCGCGACCCAGCCGATCACCACGTAGAGGCGATGGGTGGTCGACCAATTGGCCAGCTTGCGCATCCGTCTAGGCTAGCGAGGCATGAGCAATTCCGAAGAGCCGGCAACGGCCCGGCGCGAATTCGACGTCGTGGTCATCGGCGCAGGTCCAGCGGGGGAGGTCTGCGCGGGGCGTCTGGCCGACAAGGGCATGAGCGTGGCACTCGTGGAGCGCGAGCTCGTGGGTGGCGAGTGCTCCTTCTACGCATGCATGCCCTCCAAGGCGCTACTGCGACCCTCCCAGGTGCTCGCGGAGGCCGCTCGTGTTCCCGGCGCGGCACAGGCGCTCAGCGGCGCCCTCGATGTCCAGGCGGTGCTGGAGCGTCGCAACGAGGTCATCCACGACCTCGACGACGACGCCCAGCTTCCATGGGTGCGCGAGCACGGGATCGAGCTCATCAGGGGCCACGGTGAGATCGTCGCGGAGCGAGAAGTCCATGTGGGTGAAGATCTGGTGCGCGCTCGCAAGGCCGTCGTGATCGCGACGGGCAGCGCCGCCGTGCTGCCGCCGATCCCAGGTCTGCAAGAGGCGCAGCCTTGGACCAATCGGGAGGTGACCACGGCGAATGCGATCCCCGGCTCGCTGGTCGTGCTCGGCGGCGGTGTGGTTGGCGTCGAGATTGCCCAGGCGTATGCGTCGCTCGGCGCCGAGGTGAGCTTGGTGGAGGCGCTGCCGCGGCTGATCGCCGGAGAGGAGGAGTTCGCCTCCGAGCAGGTCAAGTCGGCCCTCGAAGCTCGGGGCGTGGATGTGGTCCTCGGTGTGAAGGCGACCAGGGTGCGACGCGATGAGCGTGGCGGCCCGATGACGCTGGAACTGGAGGATGGGCGCTCGCTGGGCGGCGACGAGCTGCTGGTCGCGGTGGGGCGCCGTCCGCACACCGAGCGGCTCGGGCTCGAGGCGCTGGGGCTGAGCGCTGAGGCGCCCATCGAGGTGGATGAGACACTCCGGGTGCCCGGCCACGAGTGGCTCTACGCGATCGGCGATGTCAACGGCAGGGTGTTGCTGACCCACATGGGCAAGTACCAGGGACGCCTGGCTGCCGATCGCATCCTCGGCGCCGCGGCGGAGCTTCGCGTCGATGGGCGGCTCTCGCCGCGCGTGATCTTCACCGAACCGCAGGTGGCCGCGGTCGGGCACACGCTCTCCAGTGCACGCGAGGCGGGCCTGAACGCGAGGGCGATCGACCGACCCACGGACGCCAACGCCGGTGCCAGCTTCATCGGTCACGGCGCGCCCGGAACCGTCCGCATCGTGCTGGACGAGGATCGGGGCCTGATCGTCGGCGCCACCTTCACCGGGGTGGAGATCGCCGAGTCCCTGCACGCCGCCACGATCGCGATCGTCGGCGAAGTCCCGATCGATCGCCTACGCCATGCCGTCCCCTGCTTCCCCACGCGCAGCGAGCTTTGGCTGGGCTTGCTCGATGGGATCAGTTGACGCTTGGATCGAGTGGCATGCGCGCGAGCAGCGCGTAGCTGCCTCCCTTGCGCGCCAACACCGACCTCCAGAGATCCTCAGGCACCTCCGTGAAGACATCAGAGGGCGTCGCTGGATGTGCAATCCAGTCGCCATCCGCGAGCTCGGCATCGAGCTGTCCAGCGCCCCAGCCCGTATAGCCGGCGAACACCCTGCCACGCCTCGTCGCCTCTACCAGATCGTCGATGTCCGCATCGGGGGAGGGAAAGCCGATTCTTCCCAACACGAGCAACTCGGCGGGGTCGGGATCGACGAACTCCGCGAGCAGCACCACCGAGCTTGGCTGTACCGGACCACCGACATAGACAGCCTCGCGAGCGTCGATTGCGCGCTCCAGCGCGGGCACCGCTTCCCCGACCGTCGATTCCGAGGGACGATTGAGCACGACACCCATCGCTCCCTCCACACGATGGATGCCGACGAGCACCACGGCGCGCATGAAGTTGGGGTCGCGCAGGGAAGGTGAGGCGAGCAGCAGCTGTCCACTCAGCGATTCCTCCATTGGTTGAGGCTACCCGCAGACAGGCGAATGATCACCAAGCAGCCGATCTGTGCCGCTGACGTTACCCTGCCCTATGGGAGCTTTGATCGCTTCCAACCGAAACCTTCCAGAGAGGACGAGCATGGCCAAGACACCGCGTGTCGGAGAGCCCGCCCCCGACTTCGAGCTGCCTGGCTCGGAGGGATCATTCCGACTCTCAGAGCACCGTGGCGAGCGGGTCATCCTGCTCTTCTACCCGGGAGACGAGACGCTCGTCTGCACCAAGCAGTTCTGCTCATACCGCGACCACAGCGAGGATCTCGGGAGCCTCAACGCAACGGTTGTCGGCATCTCCTCCCAGGACCTTGAGTCCCACGCCTCGTTCATCGCCAAACATGGCTTGAACGTGCCGCTGCTGGCAGATGTCGAGAAGCAGGTCGCGAAGAGCTACAGCGCCTTCGCACAGCGCTTGGGCATGACCAAGCGCGCGACGATCGTCATCGACGAGGAGGGTGTCGTACGCTACCGCCAGGACCATGCGCTGGGCCTCGACTACGAGTCGGTCGACGACCTCAAGCAGGCGCTGGGTTCGATCTAAGCCGGCGCGATCTGCGCTTCGAGCTCCGCGACGGGGGCGCGATCCTCGGGCAGCGCGCGTTTGGTGTGCAGCTCCATCAGCTCCAGCTGCAGGTTGCGTGGACGCTCGCCCGGACCGGGAGAGCGCCTGTGCCAGGCCCCTTCGTGGTCCAGCTCCCAGGAGCTCTGGTTATCGGCGAAGGCACGCTCGAGCACGTCGAGCAGCTCCGCCTTCAGGTCGGGTGAGGAGATCGGCGCCGCGAGCTCGACGCGGTGGTCCAGGTTGCGAGGCATCAGATCTGCCGATGCGATGTAGACCGTGTACTCACCCGCGCGCTCGAAGGCGTAGATCCGCGAGTGCTCGAGCAGGCGACCCACGATCGAGACGACCCTGATGTTCTCGGAGAGCCCAGCGAGACCAGGCCTCAGACAGCAGATTCCGCGGACGTTCAGATCGACCTTCACTCCGGCCTGGGAGGCGCGGTAGAGGGCTCTGATGCAGCGTCCGTCGACAAGTGCGTTCATCTTCATGGCGATCCGTCCGGGCGAGCTCTCGGAGTGCGCGGCGATCGTCCGATCGATCTCATCGATCAGGCCGTCGCGGAGCTGTTCGGGGGCGATCAGCACCCTGCGATAGTGCAGGGGCCGGCCATAGCCCGTGAGGTAGTTGAACATGTCGGCGACGTCGGCGCCGATCTGGGCATCGGTTGTGAAGAGGCCGAAGTCGGTGTAGAGGCGCGCGGTGGTTGCGTGATAGTTGCCGGTCCCGATGTGCACGTAATTGCGGACCCCGTCGCCCTCGCGTCTGACGACCAGCACGCACTTGGCGTGTGTCTTCAGTGCAGGCAGGCCGTAGACGACGTGCACGCCCGCTTCCTCCATCGCCTTCGCCCAGTGGATGTTCGTGCGCTCATCGAAGCGCGCGGTGAGCTCCACCAGCGCGACCGCCTGCTTGCCCCGTTCGGTTGCGTTGATCAGGGCGGGCACCATCGTGGAGTCATCGCTGGTGCGGTAGACGGTCTGCTTGATCGCGAGCACATTCGGATCGGCGACTGCCTGTTCCACGAAGCGCTCGACTGACGTGGCGAAGGAGTCGTAGGGGTGATGCACGAGCAAATCGCCTTCGCGCATCGCGGCCAGCACATCGGGACGCTCGGTCTCGTGGCGCAGCAGGCGTGGATGTGTGCTGCCCGCAAACGTTGGATAGCGCAGCTCAGGCATCCCCGGGAGCCCGGCGATCTGCCACAGGGCCCCCATGTCGAGCAGCCCATCGACCGGATAGACCTCCTCCTCGTCGACCGCCAGCAGCTCAGTGAGCTCCTCTCGCAGACGCACGGACATGCCTGCGCCGATCTCCACCCGGACCATCTCGCCAAAGCGACGTCTGCGCAGCTCATCCTCGACAGCCTGCAGCAGGTCAGCGGCGTCGTCGGAGACCTCCAGGTCGGCGTCGCGCGTGACCCTGAAGAGGTCATAGTCGACTATCTCCATCCCCGGGAAGAGCGAGTCCAGATGATGTGCGATCACATCCTCGAGTGGCACCAGGGTCGTGGACGCCGACTCAGGGTTGGTGCGGACCGGGGTACCGGCGCCGTGAGGGATCGCAACGAAGCGGGGCAAGATCTCGGTGGGGACCTTCACTCTGGCGAACACCATCTGGCCGCCGACGGGATCGCGGACCAGCACCGCAAGGCTGAGCGAGAGGTTGGAGATGTAGGGGAAGGGTCGCCCCGGCGCCACGGCGAGCGGCGTGAGCGCGGGGAAGATCACCTTCTCGAAGCGCTCCGCCAGCATGGCGCGCTGCTCGGCGTCGAGCTCATCGAAGGCAACCACGCGAACGCCATGCTCTGCGAGCGCGGGTCGCAACCCCTGCTCGAAGCAATCCGTGAGTCTGAAGCCGAGCTCCAGCACGCGCTCGCGGATACGCCCAATCGTCTCCGACGGATTGAGCCCATCCTGACCTGGACGCTCCACCCCGGCGTCGATCTGGTCGTGGAGCCCCGCGACTCGAACCATGTAGTACTCGTCGAGGTTTGTTGTATAGATGGCGCAGAACTTGATGCGCTCCAGCAAAGGGACCTCAGAATCCTCGGCCAGCTGCAGGACGCGCTCGTTGAAGTCCAGCCACGAAAACTCGCGGTTGATGTAGAGCGAGGGATCTTGAAGCTCGTGGTCGGAGTCCTGGTGCATAGTCTGATCAGGTAGGGTAGAGGGCGAGAGGCATGGCTCGCCAGCTCTGGTTGTTACGTCACGCGGACGCTGAGCCCCATGGAGCCCGTCTGGACTCCGAGCGGCGCTTGACTGAGCGCGGCAAGCTTCAGGCGCAACTGGCCGGTCGAGCGCTTGCACGGATGGGGGTGGCGTTCGAGGCGATGTTCACCAGCCCCAAGGAGCGCGCGCTGCACACCGCCAGCCTGGCGGGCGAGGCGTGGGAGGAGGCGGTGGGCGCAGGGGTGGGCGAGATCGCGACGGACAGCGTGCTCGCAGACGGATTGGACGCGATCGCGGTGCGGAACCTGATGGGCTCGCTGAGCGCCGAGGGCCGGCTTTTGCTCGTGGGCCACGAGCCGGACTTCTCCGATGTGGTGCGGGAGCTCACGGGAGCTCTGATCGAGCTCAAGAAGGGCGGTGTGGCGGCCGTCAGATTCGCCGAGCCGGCGCCGGAGCTGATGTTGCTGCTGCGCCCACGTGAGCTCGCGCTGATCGCAGCTCAGGCGGGCTCCTGATCGGTTGAGCCTGAGCTCTCGCGCGCTCAGGATCCGACGAGCACGGCCGCCTCGCCGGCAACCACCTCGCCGGTCGGTTCATCCGGCGCCAACTCGGGTACGGCATGCTCTGCGAGCCGCTCGGGCGTGACAGCGGGGCTGCTCTGCTGCGCAGCCTCCTCGATCGCGGGCTCACCGTTGATCGACTCGGCCGCGAAGCGGTAGCCGATCCCGAAGTGTGTGTGGATATAGCGCCACTCCGGAGAGGCCTTCTCCAGCTTCTGGCGCAGCTTACGCACGAAAACGTCGACCGAGCGGTCGCCGCGGACCATCGCGTAGCCCCACAGCCGCGAGTAGATCTCCTCGCGCTCGAGCACGCGGCCCTCTGCGGAGGCCAAGAGCTCGATGAGCTCGAACTCGCGGCGAGTGAGGTCGATGCTCTGGTCGTTGACGAACGCCTGGAAGCGATCGGAGCGAATCTCGACCTCGCCGGCGGTCACGGGCTTGGTCTCGGCTCTGCTGACGCTCCGGCGGCGCCGGCGGACCACGCTCTGGACCCTGGCGATCACCTCCTCGGGATGACAGGGCTTGCTGACCCAGTCATCGGCTCCCAGCCGCAGCCCGCGCACGCGCTGGGCCACCGAGGAGGGGCCGGTACAGACAACAATCCCAAGCTCGGGTAGAGCACCGCACAGCCGCTCGAGCCAGCCCCAGGCCTGGGGCCCGAGGATCGCGAGGTCGACGACCAGGGCACTGAGTCGCATCGACACGATCGCATCGGTGGTAACCGGGCTTCCGAGTACCCGATGCTCCCAGCCCAGGCGGTCCAGTCGCTTGCTCAGGACCTGAATGAACCCGCTGTCGCGATCGAGCACCGCGATGCGAAGAGGTACTGGTGAAGAGCTAGTGGCGTCGCGCAAGACCCCCTGGTCGACGCGGCTGCTTTCCATCATTGGGCGTCAGTCTAGGGGAAGCGGTCCAGCAGATGTTGCCAGCGGTCGTGAGATCACAGGATCTTCACGGAAGGAATCTCATTGGTGCGAGGAGTCCGAGAACTCCCTGAACAGGCCCGTGACGACGAACGCCACCTGCTCGCCGATGTCCACGGCGTTGTCGCCGATCCGCTCGAGGGCCCGCGCCACGAGGATCATGTGCATGGCCCATTCACGGGTGTCCGCATCGTCGCCAACCTCCAGCGCCATCCGGAAGATCTCGCGATTGAGGCGGTTGATGTCGCGGTCCTGGCGCACCAGGTCCTCGGCGAGTGCGACGTCCCGTGCCGCGAACGCGGCCTTGCTCTGGGTCACCTCCGAGCGCGCGTGGGCGCCCATCTTGAGCAGCGTCTCCAGCAGCTCTGGTCGTACGGGTGGCTCGTGTCCCGAGAGGGGAATCAGCTTGGCGATGTTCACGCACTGGTCGCCCATGCGCTCGAGGTTCTTCATTACGTGCAGCAGCGCCGCCACCAGCCGCAGGTCGCCGGCAACTGGCGCCTGCAGAGCGAGCAGCGAGAGGATGCCCTGGTGCACCTCCAGATAGCGGCCGTCGACACGGTTGTCATCGGCGATCACCATCTGCGCGAGCTCGACGTCCTGGTGCTCGAGTGCCTCCATGGTCCGGTCCAGCTGCTCCACGACGAGATCAAGCCCACCCAGAGCGTGGGTCTCGAGCTCTTGCAGCTGCTGCTGGAAGTGCTGACGGCCCAGCTGGGAGCCACGAGCCATGTGGCCCGGCATCGGCGTGGCGCCTGGCGCTGTCTGCTCAGCCGAACTTTCCGGTGACATATTCCTCGGTCCGAGGATCGGTGGGGTTTGTGAACATCTGCTCGGTCGGACCAACCTCGACCAGCTCGCCACTCAGCATAAACGCGGTGCGATCCGCTACGCGTGCCGCCTGCTGCATGTTGTGGGTGACGATCACGATCGTCACCCGCTCCTTGAGCTGCGCGATCAGCTCCTCGATGCGCAGGGTCGCGATCGGGTCCAGGGCTGAGCAGGGCTCGTCCATCAGGATCACCTCTGGGTCGACGGCCAGGGACCGGGCGATGCAAAGGCGCTGCTGCTGACCGCCCGAGAGGCCGATCCCGGGCTCGGAGAGACGGTCCTGGACCTCCTCCCACAGGCCCGCGCTACGGAGCGCACTCTCCACCTTGCGGCGCAGGTCACCGCCGCGCCGGTGCGCGCCGGTGAGCCGCAGCCCGGAGGCCACGTTCTCGGCGATCGACATGGTGGGGAATGGATTGGGCTTCTGGAAGACCATCCCGATCGTGCGGCGCACTGCGACGACGTCTACCGACGGGCCGTACACGTCGATGCCGTCGAGCAGCACGCGTCCCTTGGCATATGCGCCTGGGATCTCCTCGTGCATCCGGTTGATGCAGCGCACCATCGTCGACTTGCCGCAGCCCGAGGGCCCGATGATGGCGGTGACCTGGTTGGCCTCGAAGGCGAGGTCGATGCCCTTGACCTGTTCAGAGTTGCCGTAGAAGGCGCGCAATCCTTCTAGGCGTACCTCCCTGGCCGGCGCGTCGCGCTGTGCGGCGCTCGGGCCGGAGGCGACCTCGCCGGCGCTGGATGGTAACGCTCGAGCTGCCGGCGATTGGGCGTGCGGATTGGGTTGAGGCTCGGTCATGGCCCTCGCCTGCTCAGTATGGCCGTCGCTGTTTGATGATGTGTCCTTGTTAGCAGCTTGCAGATCGGAAGTCGTGTCGCTCATCGGGTACCTCCCAGCCGGGCCCGCGAGCGGCCGAACAGGCCGCGCGCGATGACGTTCAGGAACAGCACGAAGAAGATCAAGAGCAGTGCGGCGGCCCACGCCTGGGCATGTTCAGCCGGACTGGGCCCCTCGGAGAGTTCGAAGATCCGCACGGGGATCGAGGAGAGAGCTTTGGATGGGTCGGTTGAGACCAGCGTAGATGCGATCGAGGAGGTGAACAGCAGCGGGGCGGTCTCTCCAGCAACGCGTGCGACCGCCAGCAGGGCGCCTGTGATGAGGCCGCTCGCGGCGGTGGGCACCACGATCGTCAGCACCGTGCGCCAGCGGGCGATACCCAAGGCGAGGCTCGCCTCCTTCAACGAGGAGGGCACCAGGTCCAGCACTTCGTGAGCCGATCGCGCGACGATCGGCAGCATGATGATCGCCAGGGCGAACGCCCCGGCGTAGCCGCTCTGTACGTGCCCTACGACCAACAGGCCAAAGACGAAGATGCCGGTCACGATCGTGGGTACGCCGTTGAGGATGTCCAGCGCGAAGCGGATCGTCGAGGCAACCGAGGGGCGCACGAACTCGGAGGTGTGGATCCCGATCAGGATGCCGATGGGCACCGCTGCCACGCTCGCCATGGCCACGAGCAGCGCTGTGCCGACGATCGAGTTGGCGATCCCGCCGCCGGTCTGGAGATAGGGCACCGGTCCCTTGATGAAGAAGTCGAGGTTGATGGCGCTGATGCCCTTGGTCAGCACCGAGATGATGACGATGCCGAGCACCGCGACGGCGAGGAGCGCGGCTGCCGTCGCAAGCCCCTCCATCAAGCGGTTGACGAGCTTGCGACGGCGAACGCCGGCGTCGACTTTGAGCAGGGGATGCGCGGCGCCTGAGCCGCCATTGGAGGTGCTCATCCCGACGGCGCTCCTGCCGCGGGTATGGGCGGCGCCGGGGCCACACGCAGCCGGCGCGTGCTGCGCCTGACGATCAACCTGGCGATTATGTTTACGATCAGCGCGACCACCAGCAGGATCGAGGACAGGTAGGCGAGCGAGGAGACCTGCAGGGTGGTGTTCGCGCTTTGGTAGGTGGAGGCCACGCGGCTGGCCAGGGTGTCTGAAGGCATGAACAGCGACGCATGGATGCCCGTGGCGCTGCCGATCACCTGGGTGACCGCGATCGCCTCGCCAAGCGCCCGTCCCAGTCCGAGGATGGTGGCTCCCACGATTCCCGCTCTTGAGTAGGGCAGAATCACCATGCGCACCATCTCCCAACGGGTGGCGCCAAGCGCCAGGGCGCTCTCCTTGAGGTCTGTCGGCACGGTCTGAAAGACCTCTCTGGTGACGGCCGCGACGATCGGCACGGTCATGATCGTGAGGATCAGGATCGCGGGGAGCAGGCCAAAGGGCGAGGGCGAGCCGCCGAACAGCGGGATCCAACCGAGGGCCGAGTGCAGGGCGGGCTCGAGCGTGTCGTTGACGAAGGGCGCGAGGATGAGGATCCCCCACAGGCCCAGCACCACCGAGGGAATCGCCGCCAGCAGATCGACCAGGGTCGCCACCGGACGGCGAACCCTCCTCGGCGCCAGCTCGGTCAGGAACAGGGCGATCGCGATCGACATCGGCCCGGCGATGAGCAATGCGATCGCGGAGCTGACGGCGGTGCCGTAGATGAAGGACGCCGCGCCAAAGCGCTGCTTGACGGGGTTCCATTCGGTGGAGCCGATGAAGGCCAGTCCGAAGTGGGAGAAGGACTGACTGGCCTGGTCGAAGACCTTGTAGATCAGCAGCGCGATCAGCACCATCGCGGCGCCCGATGCGATCCACGTCAGGCCGCGCAGGAGCGGGTCGCCCAGTCTGTCGCCGCGTTTGCGGTGGGCGCTGGAGAGCGGCAGCGCGGCGGAGCTCTGGCTCGACGCGGCCATGCTGCTCAGGCTTGTGGGTTCGGTGGCAAGGTCAGGTCGGGCGTGTCAGGTGCTCGCCGCGACCCTCCGCAGAGCTCACTGCACTACGGAGGGCCATGGCCGAGCGGTTGTTCAGCTGATCTTTTCGATCGTGGCTTCGTCGGCGCTCACTACCTGCGCCGGCAGCGGTGCGAAGTCGAGCTTCGCGCCGAACTGCTGGCCTTCGGTGATCGCCCACTTGAGGAATGGCTTCAGTGTGCTCGCTTTGGGCGAGCTCGTCGGCACCAGCGCATACGTGAACGTCGAGATCGGATATGCGCCCGCCGCCGAGGCCGGCGGGTCGACGATCGAGACTTCGTTGTTCGCCGGGACCGACTTCAGCGCCGCGGCGGCCGCCGAGATGCTCGGGATGCCCGGCACCGGGTAGTCGCCGGCGGCGTTCTTGATCAGCGCATAGTCGAACTTGTTCGCCAGCACGTAGGCGATCGCGATGTAGCCGATCGACCCGTTGGTGGAGGTGATCGCGCCGCCGACGCCGGAGTTGCCCTTGCCGCCAATGCCGCCCGGGAACGCCACTTCGGTGCCCCTGCCGATCTTGGACTTCCATTCGGGGCTGACCTGGGAGAGGTAGTTGGTCAGCGCGAACGTGTCGCCGCTGCCATCCGAGCGGTGGATGGGGGTGATGTTCGTCGAGGGCAGTTTGACGCCTGGGTTCAAGGCCGCGATTGCGGGGGCGTTCCAGCTCGTGATCTTGCCCTCATAGATTTCGGCAAGCACCGGCCCGGTCAGCTTCAGCTGGTTGGGCACGCCTTCGACTTTGTAGGCGATCACGGTGGCGGCCAGCGCCCACGGGATCTGGACCACGCCTTTGGCTTCCTTGAACTGTTCTTCTGAGAGCGGCGCATCGCTGGCACCAAAATCGACCGTCCTGGCAGTGATCTGAGCGATCCCACCGCCGCTGCCGATGGCACCGTAGGTCACCGCGACCTTGGTCTTTTTGTCGTATTCGGGCTGCCAGACCGAGAGCAGCGGCGCTACAAGCGTGCTGCCTGCACCGACGAGTGGGCCCGAGGACGCCGAGGTTGAGCTGGAGCTGGAGCTCGGGCTGGATTTGCCACAGGCGGCGAGGCCGAGGACCAGCACGGCGACGCTTGCGAGGGCTCCCACGTTCTTCTTGGTCACTGGATCCTCCTCTGCTGGGGGTTTCGGCGGCAGTGCGAACCGGCGTCGCCACTCGCCTTAGGGTCAGTCTTGTGAGTGGGCCACCGCCTGCTTGTAAAGATTTCGTGAAGGCTGTGGTTGGAAGCGGTAGCCGAACCCCGGATGGGTGTGGATGAAACGTCGATCTGGCATGGCGTTTTCGAGCTTGGTTCGAAGCTTGCTGACGTAGACGTCGACGGAGCGATCGCCGGGTCGCAGCTCCGCGCCCCAGACCGAGCGATACAGTTCCGCCCGCGAGAGGACCGCTCCGGCCCGCCTGGCCATCGCTGTCAGCAGCGCAAATTCCCGAACCGAGAGCGTCAGCGCCCGGCCGGTGGCAAGCACCAGGCCCTCGGCGCACCTGATCTCGAGCTCGCCCACGTACAGCGTTTCGTGATCCTCGTGGCGCGCTTCCATGAATTAGCAGAATTCAGCTGGCAGTGGCGCTGGGGGTTGCAAAGTCGTAATCGGCTGGTGAAGAAATCGTGAATCAGCCGTGGATGGGGCGGCATGCTTCGCGATGGACGCCGTGCGAGGCTATCCTGGCGCGATGAGTTTCCTGCGCCGCGAGGCAGATGGACCGCTGATGGGTCTCATCGAGGAGGCTGGGCGCAACGTTCAACGCTCGGGCCTGCTGATGCGCGACCTGCTCGCCGAGCTGCCCGAGAGCACCACGCTGGCCCGTGATCTCAAGGTCTGCGAGCAGGAGGGGGATCGTGTCACTCACGACATCATCCACCGGCTCGCGGTCCGGCGGCGCGTGCGGGCGCCGTTCGAGACATCCGATGGTTATGCCCTGGCGACTGCCCTCGATGACATCGTCGACCACACCGAGCACGCCGCTGCCCTGCTGGGGCTGTATCGCATCGAGGCTCCCATGGAGCAGGCTGTCGAGTTCGGCGAGGTTTTGATCGGCGCCGCCGAGCAGATCGCACGGGCGCTACGCTGCCTGCGCACCGGCAGCGAGATAGCGCCTCACCTGGTGGAGATCCATCGGCTGGAGAATGAGGGCGATCGTCTGCAGCGCGACGCCGTCGCGTCGCTGTTCGTCGACGGGATCGACCCGATGGTGGTGATTCGCTGGAAGGACATCTTCGAGTCACTGGAGGCCGCGGTTGACGCCTGCGAGACCGTCGCCCATGTGCTGGAGGGCATAACGCTCAAGCAGCGCGGACGTCGCGCCGCCAGCTAGCACCACGCAACGGCTCCGCCGAGGAGATCCCCAGCTGCGCGTGAGGCTCGTGGGGCCCCACGAGGGGACAGATGCTGCCGGCGCTCCGTGATCGGGGCGCCGGCAGTCTGTCGCCAGGGCTGCTAGAGGCTCTTCAGCGCCTTTTCGGACGCCTTGAGCACGATCTTCGGAACGGTCGCGAAGTCCAGCGCCGCGCCGAACTTCTGGCCGGTCGTGAGCGCGTAGTGCACCCACTGCGTGATCGCTTCCTTCTTGGTCGTGTCCTTCGGGACGATGCAGTAGGTGAACGTCGAGAGCGGGTAGGCGATCTTGTACTTCTTCGACGGATCAACGATGTGTATTTCGTTGTTCGCCGGCACCTTCTTGAGCGACTTCGCCGCGTTTTCGATGTTCTTGAGGTTGGGGTACTCGAATTTACCGGCTGCGTTCTTGAGTGCGGCCGCACCCAGGTCGTGCGCGATGATGTACGAGGCCGAGATGTAGCCGATCGAGCCGTTCGTCGACGTCACCACGGCGGTCACCCCGGCGTTGCCCTTCCCCCCCACGCCTATGGGGAAGCTCACCGACGTGGCATTGCCGATTTTGGTCTTCCATTCGGAACTGATCGTTGAGAGGTAGTCGGTGAAGGCATAGGTGTCACCTGAGCCGTCGCTACGGTAGACGACCGTGATCGGCAGGTTGGGCAGGGTCTCGCCCTTGTTGATCTTCTGGATGGCGGGGCTGTCCCAGTTGGTGATCTTGCCCAGGTAGATTTCGGCGAGCATCGGGCCCGTCAGCCGCAGCCTGGTGATCCCTTCGATGTGCCACGCGATGCCGGTCGCCGTAAGAGCCCAGGGGATCTGGACACATTCTTTGCATTCTTCGGCCTGCGCCGGCGTCAGCGGAGCATCCGAGGCGCCAAATTCAACTGCGCGGGCGGAGATCTGCGAGATGCCCGCTCCAGAACCCACGGCCGAGTAGACCACCTTGTTGCCGGTCGAGTGTTCGTATTCCGGTGCCCAGTAGCCTTCGAGCAGCGGTGCAATCAGCGTCGAGCCGGCGCCCTTCAGTTCTTCCGCCGCTGCCGCGCTGGCCGGACCGGCCAAGAGCCCGATCGCCATGCATGCGATCATGGCTGGCACGGCAAAAAGCGGGTATCGTCTGGGTCTCAAAGATCCTCCTTGGGAATCGTGATAGCGATATCGCAGCCGGCAGGATTGCACGCTGCTGTGCCACCGACGTTTCGATTTTGTGAACACGATGGCGACATTTTGTAATCGTCGGCGCAGGGAGAGTTCGGGGCCTCGACGAGCCGCAGATGCCATGGCCCAGGTTACGGTCCCAGCGCTGTGCAGACTGGAGAACGGCAAGTTGATAGAACAGTCACCCGAGATCAACAGGCGCCGCGCTCCCTAGTTTCGCCTGGTCACAAGATGTATACATCTTGTGAAACGAGGGCCACGTGGCCAGGGCCTCTGATTAACTCCCGCCTGGGATGGCCTTCGGATCACGAACTCCGTCTCCGGTGGTCGCAGCTAACGCTCCGGTGGGGATCGATCCGGGAGGAGTGGGGCGGGGCAGGTGGTCCGATCGCCTGGGCGATTGGGGTCTGCGCGGCGTCTGCGGGCTCGCCGCGCTGCTGGCGTTGGCGGTGCTCGTGGCGATCGTCTACGAGCTGGTGCGCGGCGCAAACCCGGCGCTGTCGGCCTTCGGTCCCGGCTTCCTGGTTCACGAAGTCTGGGCCCCCAACTTCAACAAGCTGGGCGCGCTCACGTTCATCTACGGGACCGCGGTCACCTCGCTGGTGTGCATGGTCATCTCCGTGCCGCTGGGGGTCTCGATCGGGCTGTACCTGAGCATGGTCGCCTCAGGCCGCGTGCGCAACGTGATCGGGCCGCTGGTGGAGATGCTCGCCGCGATCCCGAGCGTCATCCTCGGCTTCTGGGGCATCATCGTGTTCGGGCCGTTCCTGCGCTCGCACGTCGAGCCCGCGCTGCACAGCGCGCTGGGCTTCTTGCCATTCTTCGGCCCGGCCGAAGCGACCGGGGCGGGGTTGTTCACGGCGAGCCTGGTCCTGACGATCATGGTCGTCCCGATCATCGCCTCGATCAGCCGGGATCTGTTCCTGACCGTTCCGAAGGATCTGCAGGAGGGCGCGATCGCGCTCGGTTCCACGCGCTGGGAGGTCGTGCGCGGCGTGGTCATCCCCTCGGCGGCGTCGGGCGTCATCGCCGCCTCCTTCCTCGGACTGGGCCGCGCCCTGGGCGAGGCGATCGCGACCTCTCAGCTGGTCGGTGGGAGCAACTTCATCCACGCCTCGCTGTTTGGCACCGGTGACACGCTCGCCGCTCGCATCGCCAGCGAGGTACTCGGGACGCCGTTCCGGCTGCAGAAGGCCTCGCTCTTCTATCTGGGCCTGATCCTGCTCGTGCTCGAGTTGCTCGCGAACGTCGCGGCGAGGCTGATCGTGCGGCGTGTCGATGCCCACGCGCTGGGCGGGCGGCGCGGCCGCGCGGCGCAAAGCTCACCTCAGCGCGAACTCGAGGAATCCGCGTCCGAGGATCTCCTCCCCGACCTGGCCTCGCTGGCGGGAGAGCACGCCGATCCGACCACGCCGCTGGAGCCCTCCAGGGGTCTGCGCCGTCGGCACGCGATTAGTCGTGCGGCCCAGGGAGTCCAGGTCGTCTCGGCGCTGGTCGCGCTGGCCGTACTGGCAATCGTCGTGTTCTCGGTCGTCGAACACGCCGTCGGCATCCTGAGCATCAAATTTTTGACCGCAGCGCCTCCGCTGCCGGGCCGAAGCGGCGGCGGGATCGCCCCCGACATCGTCGGAACGGCGGTGCTGGTCCTGTTCGCGACCGCGATTGCGCTGCCGCTTGCGGTGCTGATCGCCTTGTATCTGACCGAGTTCGCGAGCACCAGAGCGGCGCATGTGATCCGGCAGGCGCTGGATCTGCTGAACGGGATGCCGACGATCCTCATCGGGCTGTTCCTGTTCGGCCTGCTCGTGGTGGATAAAGGCCAGAGCGGCTTCGCCGGCTCGCTGGCACTCGCGATCATCATGCTGCCCCTGATCGCCCGTGCGGCGCAGGAGGTGTTGGCGCTCGTCCCGCGCAATATGCGCGATGCGGCCGACGCGCTTGGCGTCAGCCGCTGGCGCGCCGTGCGGGGCATCGTGCTCCCCAGTGCCATCGGCGGGATCGCCACCGCTACGATCCTCGCTCTGGCACGCGCCGCGGGGGAGACCGCGCCGCTGCTGCTGCTCTCCTCGGACGGCGCGCCGCGGACCACAACGCTCGATCTGTTCGGCCACGCGCTGGACAACATCCCGATGTTCATCTTCACATCGTCGGAGGCTGCTGAAGCCTCTGGCTTTGAACGGGCCTGGGGGGCCGCGTTCGTGTTGTTGATGTTCATCCTGGTCACCAGCCTCGCGGGCAGGATCCTTCTGAGTCGAAGCCGTGCCAAGCTACAGCGATGAGCCCAACTGACCTGCAAGCAGCCGGCGCCAAGCGCCGGGTCCGCATCCAGACGACACCGCCGCAGGCCGACCCTCACGCCGATGGCGCTGGAACGGGCGCAGGCGCGGTGGCGGTCGAGCAGCACCCCGGTGCACGTGCCGAGGCGCGCAGCCGAGAGGCGATCTTCGACGTGCGCGAACTGTCGGTCTCCTACGGCAGCAGTCGTGCTATCGCGGGCGTCAGCCTGCAGATCCCTCGCAACCTGATCACGGCCTTCATCGGCCCCTCGGGCTGTGGCAAGACGACGATCCTGCGCAGCCTGAACCGTATGAACGACTCAGTCCCCGGCTTCCAGATCGACGGCAAGATCCTCTACCACGGCAACGACATCTACGGCGCCGGCGTCGACCCGGTCGAGGTGCGCCGGCGCATCGGGATGGTCTTCCAGCGTCCCAACCCGTTCGCCAAGTCGATCTACGACAACGTCGCCTGGGCGCCACGCAACCTCAAGATGAAGACCGATCTCGACCGGCGGGTCGAGTACGCGCTGCGCGGCGCGGCGCTGTGGGAGGAGGTCAAGGACCGTCTGCACTCAAGTGCCCTGGGGCTCTCCGGCGGACAGCAGCAGCGTCTTTGCATAGCGCGCGCGATCGCGATCGAGCCGGACGTCCTGCTGCTGGATGAGCCCGCCTCGGCATTGGACCCGATCGCTACACAGGCGATCGAGGAACTGATGCGCACGCTCAGGCACCGCTACACGATCGTGATCGTCACGCACAACATGCAGCAGGCCGCACGGATCGCGGACCGCACCGCCTTCTTCTCCCTCGACATCCGCGGGGGTGAGCGCAGCGGCGCGCTCGTGGAGTTCGACGACACAGAGGTGATCTTCACGCGCCCGCGCGATGGGCGCACGAGCGACTACGTGACCGGCCGGTTCGGCTGAGCGCGCCCACAGACCGGCGGCTTGGAGGCCAGTCGGCTTGGCCTAGTTGACGTGCCTACATACGTTGTGAACGGTTGAGGAGGCATCCGGGCCTCATCCGAGGCTGTGGGTCTGCGAAGGCTCACGACCTAGGAGGACCCGGATGCAGATCCACGGTAGAGCGAAGCTCGGACCGGCTGGAAGGCTCGCGTTGTGCGAGGTGATCGAGGGCGGGTTGACGTTCAGAGCGGCTGCGAGAGCGTCGGGTGTCTCGCCCGCGACGGCTCACCGCTGGTGGCGGCGATATCAAGACGCTTCGCTGGCAGAGCGACACTCATTGGCGTGGACGGCTGATCGTTCCAGTCGGCCTGCTCGTTCTCCGCGGCTGTTGGACCCCAGTGTTCAGCAGCGGATCTGCGAAGCGCGACAGCGCACCGGATGGGGACCCAGGCTCGTCGCTGGCGCCACGGGCTATCCACACTCAACGGTCTGGAAGGTGCTGCATCGCCATGGCCTATCGCGCCGGCCGAAAGCGCCTCGTGACGCTGCCCAACGATATGAGTGGCCGTGTCCTGGAGACCTTTTGCATATGGATACTTCCCGCTACGCGCGCTTTGAGCGCCCAGGACACCGCGTTACCGGAGACCGCTCGCAGCGCAGCCGCAACTGGATGGAGCCGGGCACGAGGGTCGGCTATGACTTTGCTCACGCGATCGTCGATGACCACTCGCGCCTGGCCTATGTCGAGCTGCACGAGGACGAGAAGGCAGCGACCGTCACAGCATTCGTTGAGCGGGCCCTGGACTGGTTCTTCTCACAAGGCATCCGCCCTAAGCGGCTGATGACCGATAACGCGTTCACCTACATCCACAACCGCTCTCTGCGCGAGCTCCTCGCCGCCCGAGAGATCAAGCACCTACGCACCAAGCCCTACCGGCCCCAGACCAACGGGAAGGTGGAGCGCTTCCACCAGACCATGGCCAGAGAGTGGGCCTACGGCCTCAGCTACCGCTCACACCGCCACCGCAACCGAGCCCTGCCACACTGGCTCGAGCACTACAACACGCGCAGACCACACTCAGGGATCGGCAACCAGCCACCCATCAGCCGCGTTCACAACCTCCGTGGGCAGGACAACTAGGTACCGATGGCGTGGCTGGGGACGTGCTCGAGCAGCTGATGTCCGCACTGCCAGCAATACGCGGCACCGCTGCTGTGGGGGGCGCCGCAGTTGGTGCACGCGCCAGCCGACCTCGTCTCCTCCATGTGCAGCAGTCGCTCGACCTCGGCCAGTTCGCCGTCGATCTCCTGCAGAGCGGCTGCGCGTGAGACGAGCACGTCGACGCGGACGTGGTTGCGGATAGCCATCTCGTAGGCCAGCCCGCCGAGATCCCACTGCAGTTCTGCCACCCGCGCGGCGAGCTCATCGCGCCGGGCGGCGAGATCGACGGTGACAGGATCTGCTGCGGAGGTGGCGCTCATTTCTTGCCCGCCTTTACCGATTTGCCTGATTTGGAGCTCGAGCCCGCTGCTTCGCTCGCTTCTTCTTCGCTTTCTCCACCAAAGAAGTGGCCGGTGAATTTACCGTGCTGGTAGCCCTTGCCCGAGCCTTTCTGGCCGACTTTGACCGGTGGGGTGGCCGGATGGGAGGCCGCCTGGCCCGGTTTGGAGGGGGGTGCTTTCGAGCCTTCGCCAGTGGCTGGCGAAGTCGTCGATTTGGCCCCTTTGGTCGCTGTGGCCGGCGTAGATGACGAGCTGGGGTTCGTCGCGCTGGCGCTCGTTCCGCTGGCGGTAGTCCCTGTTGTGCTGGGGAGAGTGATGATCGGCGTCGTTGCGGAGCGCTTGGGGTTCGAGTTGCTCTGGCCCGAGCGGCCAATCAGGATTCCGACGGCCATGGCCAGCAGCAGCGTGAAGATCCCGGCAATCAGCGTGCTGTTCGGGGTCAGCCCGAAGCGCTGGCGTGGCGGCGCGCCTGCGATAGCCGATGCCGGCTCGAGGCTCTGTCCCATGAGCAGCGGGCGGGCGGGCGGGAGTCGCTGCCCGCACTCCACGCAGTAGCGCTGGTCCGGTGTCAGCGGAGCGCTACATACGCGGCATCTGTCACCAGCCGTCTGGGTGAGTGGTGCCTGAAGCTCGGGCGTAGTGGGCTGCTCGGGCGTGTTGGGCTCAGGAGTGTGTGCCCCGGCTGCGTCGGCGGCAGTCAAGATGGCTGTCGGGTCCTTGGTGGGGCTTGGCGGTTCCATTGTGTTGCGTGGCCTCGAGGAGCATGGTGCAAGCAGACGCTACCCGCACCCGATCTCCGAGCCGAAGTGAACTCGAGTGTAGTGTGGAGCGGGCAAAGCCGCATCTATCTAGAACAAGAGTATTCGTGCGGCCCAACCCACAGTTGTAAAAAAGACGTAAAACGACCTTTCACATACATGGGCGACCGTTCAGCATCCGGGCATGTGTAGCTGCAAGCAATGTGGGGCATCTCTCGCGCTTGATCAGCGCTACTGCGTGGAGTGCGGGTCACGGCGCGGTCCGCTTCCGGCGGGGATTGCTGGGCGGATCGCCTGCGGCAGCGCAATCATCGCGGGTGTGCAGGGCAGCGCCGCCGGATCCGACGGCGATGGCGCACACCGCGAGGGAGCCGTGCCTGAGCGCTCCTGGATTGAGCGCGTGACCAAGCTCCGCCCGACGGCGATCGCGGCGGCGATCCTGTCGATGCTCGGCTTCGGGGTGATCGTGGGGACGGTGGTGAGCCCGGCCGAACAGAGCGAGGCCGCCCAACCCGTGCTGGTGGCCCAGGCGCCATCCCCCGCGAGCTCGGGCACTGGGACGGCCGTCAGCACGCCCAAGCCGCCGGAAACGCCCTCGGAATCGAGCGAATCGAGCACGCCCGAAGCCGAAACCGAAGGGACTGGCGCCTCCGTCCCGGCAATTCCCACGAGCGGCAAAACACCGACCTCGACCAAGCACCCAAAGACGCCGGCTGGCACGAAGGCCCCGAAATCCTCTACTCCGGCCCTTGCGCCTTCGAGCGCGACCCTGCCGCCGATCAAGCACGTGTTCCTGATCGTGTTGTCAAATCAGGGCTATGACGCGCTGTACGGCGCAGGCTCGAAGGCTCCGTATCTTGCGCGGACGCTGTCCAAGCAGGGCGAGTTGCTGCCCGACTACTACGCGGTGACCGGCGGCGAGCTGGCCAACATGATCGCGCTGACCAGCGGCCAAGGGCCTACTGTACAGACGGCGGCCAACTGCCCTACTTACTCGGCCATTACGCCGGGGACGGTTGGCTCAGAAGGCCAGGTTCTTGGTAACGGCTGTGTCTATCCGCAGCAGACACTGACGATCGCCGATCAGCTGACGAGCGCCGGCAAGACTTGGAAGGCCTATGTCGGTGGGATGGAAGACGGCGGCGCCGGTCAACCGGCCACCTGTCGCCATCCAACGCTCGCCAGCACAGATCCGAACCAGCTCCCCACGCCCGGCGATCCGTATGTGACCTGGCGCAATCCGTTCGTCTACTTCCAATCGATCACCGGCGGCGACGCCTGTAGCGAGGGCGACGTCGGCCTGGAACGGCTCGCGTTCGACCTGACCAGCGCCAAGCAGACTCCGTCGCTGGCCTTCATCGTTCCCGACCGCTGCCACGATGGCTCCGAAGAACCGTGCGCTCCTGGACAGGCTGCGGGCCTGGGCCCTGCCGATGCATTCCTGGAGTCGGTCGTACCCGAGATCGAGCGCTCGCCGGCGTACAGGGAAGGTGGTCTGATTGCGATCACCTCCGACCAGGCGCCCCAGAGCGGGCCCGGCGCCGACTCCAGTGGCTGCTGCCTCACCTCGCCCTACCCGAACTTACCGGCCACCAGCACTAGCACTACCACGAGCAATGCTGGTACTTCCATTCCTACGACTTCCACTACCACTAGTAACACCACCATCACCACGACCAGCACATCGGCGAGCACCACGTCACTGACGAGCACCAGCTCGAACGCGACCTCAGGCAGCACGAGCGCCGAAGCCCTGGGCGCGGGCCCGGCTGGCGGCGGCAAGGTTGGGCTGCTCCTGATCTCCAAGTACGTCAAGCCTGGCAGCGTGAACGCCATAGGCGAGTACAACCACTTCTCGCTGCTGCTCACCATCGAGCGTCTCTTCGGCCTGAAGCCGCTCGGCTATGCGGCCACTCCCGGCCTCCTCGCGTTTGACAAAAGCGTGTTCAACGCGCCGGCAACGGCGCGCTGACCCTCATAGGTAGTTCGTTGCTCGCGCAATCCTCGCAGTGGGGTGAAGGATGGGTGTCCAAATGGAGAAAATCCGGTGAACATCTGGGTCGGATCCTGCCGCTGAAAGCTCCTCGATGTGTCGTTTTTGTGAAATGACCTTTGCATTGCTGCGCAACTCCTGTAGATCTGGGTGCCGAGCGTCGACTCGCTGCCGCAGTGGTTCTTGCGAGCGGCCGCGGCCGGCCGAGGCGTCCTGCCATGACCGACCAGCCAAGCCCACAAAGTCCCGCTCCGCGGCGCCCTGAGCCTTCCACCAAAGGCCGGGGCGCGCCCGGCCAGAGCAAGCCGCAGGTGCGCTCAGGGCTTGCCAAGCGTCGCAACCCGGTGCTGGACGCACTTGGCTCCTTTGGGCAGGGAGCGCTGCGCATCTCGCTGCGCGACCCCATCTCGCTGTTCCTGGCTATCGCTGCACTTGGGCTGGCGATCACTTTCGCGACCCTGCTCGGCTCGATCGCTCCCAGCAGCTCTGGCACCCAGGTGCCAATCAGTACCGTTTATCAGCTCGCCAAACACCACGAGGTCGCGAGCGTGGTGCTGCTGGACCACGACAACCGCATCGAGGTCAACGCCACCGCATCGGCGCTAAAGGGCGCTTCCGCGGCTGGCACGAGCTCGTCCAGCCCCACGAGTGCGACGACGTCAAAGGGCAAGGCCGCTCGATCCTCAGGTCACGCACGCGGACGCGCGAGCCACTCCTCCGGTGGCACCTCGACGGCGACGAGCGCCCCCGCGATCGTCGCGCCGGCACGGTCGATGTGGGCTGCCTATCCCGCCTCAGGCGCGCAGACCGAGCAGCTGATCCACGAACTGGAAGCCGGTGGCGCGGTCGTCAAGGTCGACCAGCAATCCGGCAAGGGGACCAAGACGATCATCGTCCAGTTCCTGATCCCGATCCTGCTGCTCGTGTGTCTCTTCTCGCTGTTCACCCGGCTCGGGGCCGAGGGGGCCGGCGGTGGCATCGCCTCCTTCTCGAACTTCACCGGCAAGGGGCGGCGCCGCGGCAAGGGCACGTACGAGCGGACCACGTTCGCCGACGTCGCCGGCGCCGGGGAGGCGCTTGCCGAGCTGCGCGAGATTCGCGATTACCTCGCCGAACCCAGCAAGTACCTACTCGTCGGCGCGGCGGCGCCCAAGGGCGTGCTGCTCGTCGGACCGCCTGGCACCGGCAAGACGCTGCTGGCCAAGGCTGTGGCCGGAGAAGCCGACGCCGCGTTCTTCTCGTTGTCAGGGTCCGATTTCGTCGAGTCGCTTGTCGGCGTGGGCGCCGCTCGTGTGCGAGATCTCTTCCGCAAGGCACGCAAGGCGGCACCCGCGATCATCTTCATCGACGAGCTCGATGCCGCCGGGCGCAAGCGCGGAGCCGGCATTGGACAGGGCAACGACGAGCGCGAGCAGACGCTCAACCAGATCCTTGTCGAGATGGACGGCTTCGCCGGGGACGGAGGACTGGTGGTGATGGGCGCCACCAACCGGCCGGACATCTTGGACCCTGCGCTGCTTCGACCGGGTCGCTTCGACCGCCAGGTCGTGGTCGACGTCCCCGACGTGCATGGGCGCCTCGAGATTCTCAGCCTTCATGGAGGAAAGCGCCCGCTTGCGCCGAGCGCCTCGCTCGAGGAAGTGGCACGGCTCACGCCGGGCTTCAGCGGCGCCGAGCTCGCCAACGTGATCAACGAGGCTGCGCTGCTGAGCGTGCGCGAGGGCCGCTCTGAGATCGACCAGCACACGCTCGAGGAGGCGATCGACCGAGTGGTTGCCGGCCCAGCCAAGCGCCACATACTGACCGCTGATGAGCGCTGGCTGATCGCGATCCACGAGTCCGCTCACGCCGTGGTGACCGAGGCGCTGGGACAGGCGACCTCCACGCGCAAGCTCTCGATCGTCGCTCGGGGTCGTCAGCTGGGCACCGCTGCGCACATGCTCACCGACCGCGATCAGGTGATCATGGGGGAGCCCGATCTGCAGCGCCAGCTGATCGCCATCGTCGCCGGCCTCTCAGGTGAGCGGATCGCCTTTGGACACCACTCCACGACGGTCAACGACGATCTGCACGCGGCCACGGCGCTGGCTCGCTCGATGGTCACCTCATTCGGCATGTCTGATGCGCTCGGGCTGGTGACGATCGGCGAGAAGAGCGGCGAGGTCTTTCTCGGTGCATCGCTGCAGGAGCTTGGCTCTGTGGGACCACAGACCTTGAACCTGATCGACAACGAGGTGGAGCGCCTCGTCGGCGACGCCGAGGCACGCGCCGCTGTGGTTCTCGATCGCAACTGGAGCACCGTCGAGGAGACCGCCACCGCACTAATGGAGCAGGAGACGCTATCGGGAGTGGCGCTCGAGGCTGTGCTCTCGACGGTGGAGTCGGTCTCGCTTGAGCAGCTGCGCGACGTGCGTCGTCCCAACCGCTCGGCGGAGGGCAGCGAGGAGCGCTCGTGAGCCAGCGGGCGTGGAAAGTGGCGCCGCTGGTGATATCGGTGATCGCGCTGCTGTTCTCGACCACGGGGCTGGCCGACGCCGCGCGTCATGCGATCGTGGCTGCGCTCGCCGGGCATCCGATCAGCACCAAGCCCCACTCCGACGGCCTGCTCCTGCTGGGGCAGGACGCGAAGTTCCCAGCGTCCGCCATACCGACCGTGAGATCAGCCGAGAACGCCACGGCGCTCAACGGCAAGAGCGCCCAGGATCTCACGCCTACGTGCCCGTCGAGCACCGAGTCGCTCGGGACCTGGTGCCTGGAAATCTCCCCTTACCCGTTGACCCCCGAAGAGCAGGGAGAGAACAACTACTTCTGGGCGAGCAAAAGGTGTGTGGAAGAAGGCGGTTGGCTCCCGACCACCGCGGAACTGATAGGCGCGGCCGCGCGCGTAAAGCTCGAGTCAACCATCAAGGACAACCCGGCGACGGCGACGATCCCGCTCGATTCGACCCGCGGGCTGAAAGACGAACGCGAAATGAGCTCCACCCTCGTCACGACCGAAGCGGGCTCGGCCGCGGCGGGCTCGGAGGGGGTCAGTGAAGGGGCCACGGGCAACCCCCGCCAGGGCCAGCCCAACCCGATTCCCCAACCCGCCAACCCGGACCCGGAATCGCTGCAGTATGTGACCGTCTACAGCAATGGCACGAAGGGCGGCTTTGCGGGCTCGGAGCCGGTCGGCGATCCCCAGAACTTCCGCTGCGCCTATGACAAGGTGCCCGACGGGGTGAGTCATACGCCGGGGGTTCTCAACAAGACTCCGTTGGGGGCTGGCAACAAACCGGCCTCTTGAGATGCGCCGCCGGCTGAGAGGAATGCTCGTCGCAGGGCTCGTTGCCACGGCGCTCGTGCTGCCGGCGACACGCGCTCTCGCCGTCATCCAGGGGGCTGTCACCGTCGATGGGCCAAGCGAGAACATCGTCGGCTTCGGCGGCGTGGCGATGGCCGAAGACGGCACCGGCGGCCTCGTTTACTTAAAGCGCGTCAACGGGGTGCCTCACGTGTTCGTCTCGCGCTACGTGGGAGGGCACTGGCTTGCGCCGATCCAGGTGGATTACCAAGAGCCCTTCGCGGCCAGCTGGCCACGCATCGGCGCCGCCGAAAACGGCGAGCTCATCGTCGTGTGGGCCACGCCGTTTGCGACCTCGAAAGAAAAGTCCGTATACGAGCTCCTCGGGGCCGAGCTCGGACCGGGCGCAGAACAGTTTGGACCGGCGACGATCGTCGACCCCGACATCGACGAAGCGACCGGCACGAGCCCCGACATCGCCGTTAGCAGCACGGGTCAGGCCGACGTCGTGTACAGAGTCGTCGAACCCTCGGTCACCGATGTTTCGCTGTTGCGACCGGGTGACGTGGTTGAGCAGGTACGGGTCGCTCACTTCGATGGCAACAGATGGTCGGATCTGGGTGCCATCAACAGCAATCCGGATGTGTCGATGCGCCCTCCGACCCAAGAAAACGCTCCCTCGATCGCGATCGGCCCCACCGGTAACGGGGTGATCGCATGGCAGGAGCCATCGATCGAAGGGGTGGCGAGGATTCTCGCGAGGCGGATCTTCGGGGCGAGCCTCGACTACGCCATGCCGATCAGCGCCGAAACCTACAACCAAATGCCGATCACCCAGGACGCGGACGCGCCAAGCGTCGCCGTCTCGCGGCGCGGTCAGGCCGAGATCGCCTACCGCCAAGAGGCGGGCACCGGGTCGCCGTTGCCGGGGCCGCACATCTTCCTCAACACCGTGCCCGACGGCGGATACCTCCTGCCCGACGGCGAATCAACGCCGCTCGGCGAAACGCCCAGCGGCGCCGAGCCGCTCGGCGCCAGTGTCGTGGACCAGAGTATCGGTGGTGCTCAAGCGGCTTTCGTGGGAATGCCGAGCGTCGACATGGACGAAGACGGCGAAGTGCGACTTCTCTACGACGCCAACGGGTCACCGCGCGTGCTCGAGGGCAACGAACATGGGCTGTCGCCGGGGCTTTCGCTCGGTCCTCCGTTCGCTGGTTCCGAAGCTTCTGTGGCGAGCGTGATGAATCCAGCCGGCGGGGGGGTCTCGGCCTGGCCGAGCGCCGACGCACACGGAGATCCGGCGGTGGCGGTGCGTGAGGACTTTTCCGGCGGCGCGGTGCAGACGGCGCTCATCAGCGGCGGCGCCGGCGGCGACGTCGCCGAATTGTCAGCAGGCCGCTCGGGTCTGGGTGATGCCCTGATCGCCTTCCGTCAAGGCCCGATCGGTAACGCGTCGATCGTCGCGGCCCACGTGAGCGCTCCACCAGTGGCCGGCACCGTGACCGTGCCCCGCGGCTGGATCAAGCCGACGCAGGCCGTGATCTCCTGGCAACCAGCCGAAAGCGCGGACGGTCCGGTCGTCTATCACGTGGTATTGGATGGACGCCAGCTCGAGGTGTCCGCCGGCAAGCTCGAGCTGCGCCTGAATCCGCGCGGTCTCGGCTCGGGACGCCACGTGGTCCAGGTGCTCGCCACGGGCATCGACGGCTCCTCGACGCTATCGGCGCCCTCAACGCTGCTGGTGGACGGCAGCTCGCCTCCCGTCCGGATCACGCGCGTGTACGACGGGAAGGCCGTTCGGGTGCGGATCCTCGAACCGTACGCCGAAGTCGATGAAGGCGCGATCCGCGTGAGCTTCGGTGACGGCCGTTCGGCGCACGGCCACCTGAGCTTCGTGCATCGCTATAGACGCGCAGGTCTCTACCGCGTGGTCGTGCGTGTGCGCGACACGGTCGGCAACGCCGGCGTCGTCAGCAAGTGGGTGAGCGTCCGTTGAGAGCCGCCCGACTCAGATCGCTGGCACATGTGAGCTTGCGTGTGTTGGCGGCACTCCTCGTCTCGTTTGTGGCGGCTGGGCTCCTCGCGCCGACCTCGGCGCTGGCCGATGTCTTCCGGCCGATCTCGTTCGTGTCGGAAGGAGCGCTTGGGAGCGGCGAACCCCAAGAGGCCGAATACGCGCACGACACCGCTATCTCGGGCAATGGCCGCTATGTGGCCTTCGATGGCTCGATCGGCGGGGTCAGCGGCGTGTGGCGGCGCGATCTAGCCACGGGGGCGCTCGAACAGGTCGCGGGCGGCGACGTCGAGCTGCCCTCGCTGAGCGAAAACGGGCAGCTGATCAGCTTTACGACCAACGAAGGAGCGAGCCTCGCCAAGATCACGGACGGCGAGCCGGACCTCGAACCAAAACCCGAAGCAGTCAACGTCTACATGCGCGATATGACCAAGGCGCCGAGCGAACCTGGCGCGTTCATCCTCGTCTCGGCTGTCGACGGCTCCGAAGAAGCGCTCACCTACAGCGGCGCGGGGACGACCCTCGGATCGGCGGCGACGGGGCGCTCGGCGATCAGCGCCAACGGCAACGAGGTGGCGTTCGTGACGACTGCCGTCTCCAACCTGGTGCGCTACCCGGCGCTCGAAGAAGAAGAAGAGCAAAAAGGGGAAACCCCCAAGCCGCACACGCCGGCACTGCAGGTGGCTGTTCGCTTCCCGGAAACACGCGAAACCGAGCTCGTCAGCCGCTGCTACGTGGCCGCTAAGTGTGCGCCTGGCGCCGAACCTGCGGTCGCTACCGAAGAAGGTGGGCAGACAACGGGAGGCGCCGTCTATCCAGGCAGCACGGCTGCGTTCAGGCCGGCGCCTGCCTACGGCGAATATGGGACATCGGCTCCTGTCGGAGCGTCGATCAGCGCCGACGGCTCGACTGTCGCCTGGATGGGCGAAAACGTCGGCCAACAGGCGCTGCGGCTCAATTCTGAAACCGAAGAAAAATCCGCGCACTATACAGAGCCATTGTGGCGTCGCATCGAGCCGGGGTCTGAAACCCCAACCGAGCGCGTAACCGGCGGCTCCGAACCCACCAACCCGGCATGCGCGGCGAGCGGTGAGACGCAACTGCCCTCTCCGCCCTCTGCTACCGATCCCTGTCAAGGCCCGTTCGCGGCTACGACAATAGGGAGGCCAGGGGGAATTCTAGCGTTTGGTGCGGGCCCCACAGGAGACTTCGTGCCGCGCCTGAGCGCCGACGGCAACACGGTCGCATTTGTCTCCCAGGCGCCGCTGGTGACGTTGGGGGAAAACTTCAACCGCGGTGACACAGGCCAGCCAAGTGACCTCTACGTCGTCAACATGTCCCCTGGGCTGACCCGCGATCAGGCGCTCACGCCGCTGACCGCGCTCGCGGGGGGCGAAGGCGCGGGGCCGGCGGGCGTCGCGCCGATCTTCGACTTCGACATATCTCCCGACGGCAGCCAGGTGGCCTTCGTCACGAGGCGCACCGAGTTCCCGCTGGGCTCGCCCGCCTACGTCAGCCCGCCGGCCGCTGAACCGGGCCTCAACGAACTATTCGACGTAGACCTCACAAACGACACGCTTACGCGGGTGACCCATGGGTATGGGGGCCCCGACGAACCAGCCGAGCACCCACACGGGCCGAAGTCGATCGGCGTAGATCCCTACGAACATTCAGGCGACGGCGCGCTCTCGCCCTCCTTCTCGGAGAGCGGCTCGATGCTCGCGTTCACCTCGACTGCCTCCAACCTCGTCTACGGCGACGCCAGCTCGCCTCCGGCGGGCCGGGGTGAAGCGCTCGATGGCAGTGAGGCATATGCCGTGCAGCGCACGACCTTCCCGCCGGTGCCGACCGAACAGTTCGTCTCGACTCCGCCCCAGAATGCGATCGCGCCGGCGTGGCAACTCGGGGTGACGGTGCTCTCGCGGCCGGACGGCAGCGTGCTGCTCTACATTCAGGCACCCGGTGCCGGTGCGCTGAGCGCGAACGCGCGCAGCCAGGTTCCATTGAGCCCGACTGGCCACATCGCGGTGCTTGCGCGTCACGCCCCAAGTCTTCACAGCCACGCGAGTCGCAAAGTGGGGCGGCGGCGAAACCTACCTAGCGTGGCGACCCGCACGGTCGCCTCCGTTGGCGTCACTCCCACCACGGGCGGGAGTGAACCAGTCACACTCGTGCTGCAGCTGGCCAAACCCTACGCGGTCCTGGCAGCGCAGCGCGACGGATTGTCGGCAAGCGCGAGCATCATCTTTGTGGCCAGTGGGAGGCCCACGCTGCGCGAGGAGATAACCGTGCACTTCATCCGCGCGGCGGGTCGCTCCAAGCGCGCCTCGGCACACCGCGCCGGGCGACGCACGGTCCATAAGGGAGCGCGGCGTTGAGCGCAAAGAGAGGCATTGGCCTGTGTGTTGCGATCTGGGCGGCGCTCGTTGCCGCGGCGCTTGGCGCAGGTGCGGGGGCGAATGTCGCGACGGCGGCGGAACAGCAGCAGGCTCCTAATGCGACCTGGCGCCTGGAACCGGTTCATCCTCCCGCGCCTCCCGTGGGCCAGCAGGAATCACTGGCTCCGGTCGGCCTCGGGGAGGTGGGGGACATCGAGTTCTGGGCCCCCAACCACGGCCTGCTTGTCACGGCAGGCAAACCGCCCACCATCCCGGCAGGGGTGTGGACCTACAACGGTCTGGACTGGCACGAGCTGGCCACGGTCTGCGGCGGCGGCGAAGCCGAAGGCGAAGGAGGGCGGATCGCGTGGGCCGGTCCCGATGAATTCTTCACGGTCTCAGCCGGACGCCCTGGGCAGGTCGGCGAATTCACGGGGGCAGAGCCGCTCCCGCTCACCGACGACACCGTGTGCCGCTTCTCGAATGGCCAGGTCGTGGCCTCCTATGCACACCCGGCCTTCGAAGCCGACTCCTACCAGACGATGCAGGGGGCGGCGTGCCTGGGCTCGACTGACTGTTGGTTCGCTGGCAACACGCTTCCCGAACCACAGATCGGGGCATTCCAGCTTCACTGGAACGGCGCCGCGCTCGAACCCGAACCCTATCCTGGCGAAGGCCACGCAGTCGAGGACATGCTGCCAGTTGAAGGCAAGCTATATGAGAGCGTTCGCATATCGAGCGGCGATGCCGTCAGCGTCGAAGAAGAGCGGGAACCGCCCGTGGTACACCGGATCAACCCGGAAGGGGAACTACCGCTGTTTCACGGTGAAGCCAAAGTGCCGCTCTACGGCTCCGAAGAGCTGCCGGAAGCACTCGAAGCGCTAAAGCTGTCGGCCGCTGAAGGCTCTCTCTGGGCGGCGGCGGGGCCCAAGCTTGCGCAGGCCGGCGAACCCGGAGAGGTAACGGTCGTTCGTCGTACGGAAGGGCAATGGAAGCAGCTGATCGGCTCTGGTTACCCTCCGACTGAAACGGCTGCCAACCCGCTGGGATCGGTTCTCCCGCCCGAAGAAGAAGAGCAGCTCCTCGGCGGTGAAGCCAAGAACGCGACCGTGAGTTCGATCGCGGCCGAGCCGGGCACCGACAGTGCCTGGCTTGCTCTGAGGGCGCCGGAAGTAGTCACGGGCGGAGTCAGCCTCACCTCGCGCGCGGTACTGGTGCGCATCTCGGCCGAAGGCAAGGTGCTCGAAGAGCAGACCCTGCCCACCGCGAGCGAAGGGCAGGAAGGCGTCGGCCCCAAGGGCGCCGCCGTGCTCGTCAGCTGTCCGGCGGCAAACGACTGCTGGCTAGTGACTGCTCAGGGATGGCTCTTCCACCTGGCTCCCGAAGGCGAACGGCAGATGCCAGCCGATCAGGATGCCGACTTCGAAGGACTCATCACCTACCGGCCGCCAGACCAGGGCCTGCCCCAGGTGGCCCCCGAGGCGCCGCCGCTCGACGACTCGGGGTTGCCGGAATTCGCTCCGCCCTGCGAAAAGGTTTCCCTCTCCGGATCGAAACCGGGGAGCGAATCGACGCTGGTGTCGGTGCCCCTGCTCTCACACTTGCATAGCAGGCTCGTTCACCGCACGACGCTCGAACTGCGCTTCCACCTGGCGGTGAAGGCCCGGGTGCGCCTGGTCGCAACGCGTGGCCGGAGCGTTGTGGCGACCACTCCTACCCGCACGCTCGGGCCGGGCAGCCGGCGTTTGATGTTGCGACTGAATCCCAAGCGCTGGCCTACGAAACTGGGTATGCAAACCCATGCCCTCGCCAAGCTTCCGACCAATCCGGGCCCCGGCGGTGGCGCCGCGAGCGGAGTGAGCCCGAGCCTCGTGCTCTCCGAATCAGGCGAAACTCCGGCGACTCCCAAGGGGCTCGGATTGTGCTCGTGAGGCTTCGGCGCGCATCGACGCGCCAGCGGACGCTGCGTAGGGGAGCCCTCCTGGCTGTGGGCGCCGGGGTGCTCGCACTCGCGCTCGCGAACGCTCTCCTCAGCTCGGGCGCCTCCTCGCGTGCGCTTGCGCAGTCGGGCTCGGTAACGGAACCACCCGTGCCGCAGACAGATGCCTCGGTCCCAGCGAACGGTGTGACGATGATTGGTGCGACGCCGCTTGAAGCACCTGGCAAGGATGAGACCTGGGGGGTGGGCAAGGCCGGCGGGACGACCGTGCTCGTCCGCTATACAAAGGAAGGTGGGTGGTCGCTTGGCCCGGCGCTGCCCGCTCGCTTCGCATTCGACGAAAGTCCGCTCGCCGGACAGATGACCCCGCGTGGCGCCGGCGCGATGGTAGGCGAAGTGCCCACCGAAGCGGGCGGGAAACAGGAGGTGGTGTTGGTGCGCAATCCCGGCGGCGCCTTCGAAGAGACAGCGTCGGTGCCGGCCGAAGGCGCGACACTGGCAAAAGGCGAAGAACCGCTGCTGAAGGAAGAAGAAGAACTATTCGGCAAAGAACGCGCGCCGCTCGTAGCCCCGCTCGACGAAGCCGACGGGAGCGCTGGAGCACTGCTCGTGCCGGTAAACAAGGAAAAGCACCCCGAGGCCGAGCACCAAGTGCTGGATTGGGATGGCCACGAGTGGACATCCGAGCCGATCGCGATACCAGCGGCGAGCAGCGGCGATTTTCGCGTGCTGGCGATCGCCGCGAGCGGACCGACGAATGCCTGGTTGCTCGCGCAGCTCTCTTCCAAGTCGTCCTACCCGACGGCTGCCGTCGCCCTCTTTCATCGCGTCGAGGAAGGGGAAGGCGAAAGCGCCAGGTGGACCTGGAAGTCCGTAGGCGGGACCACCGAAGGCGAAGCGCAGCCGCTGACCGTCCCGGTCAAGCACACCGGCAGCGAACCCGAATCGGAGCCGTTCACCGTGCACGGAATCGGCGAGCCACCGAAGGTGGTCACACAGGTGCTGACCGTTACCAGTGAAGGCGTCTGGATCGACGGTCAGCGGCGCGACGTGCAGACGCTTGAACCGGCAACGACCACGCTCTTCTTCAAGCCCGAAGGCGCGATGGGCGGCAGGGTGCAGTCGAGCTGGTGCCTGCTGCCCCCGGGTGTTCCGGAAGGTACACCCGAATGCGAGCACGAACTGCCCGAAGCGCTGCCCAGCGGGCCATCACGCAGCATCGCGTGGGCGAACGGGACGCCGTTTGGCGAACGCGTGATTACTGGCCTACCGGAAGGCGTGAGTCTCAGCCTGCAGGGAGAATCGTTCGAACGCGTACTTGCGCTCGGGGCGGGCATCGGCCCGGGGGGGGACCCTGGCGCCGCGTATGGGGCGGCATTCACCGATCCCCACGAGGGCTGGCTCGGGGAAGATGCAATGCCAGTGCACCTCACCCGCGAACCGTTGCCGACCCACCTGACGCCGTGGCCTGTCACGTTCCGCCACCCGCTGCTGGCGATCGCGCCCCAACCAGGCGCACCGGTTGGCGCACTCTCCAGCGAAGCGCTCGCCGTCGGTGAAAAAGGCGCGGTTGCGCGTTTCAAGCCGGGACAGGGCTGGGTGCCCGAAAGCCTGTTCGGGTCGGGTGAGGTGCCCAAGTATCCGCGCCTGCGGGCGGTTGCATGGCCGACGCAGAATCGGGCATATGCCGTCGGCGATGGGGGGGCGATGTGGCTGTGGCGTGCTGAAACTGGCCTATGGGAACCGGATCCGGCGACACCTGTGAACTTCCGTGCGAACATGCTGGGAATTGCATTTGATCCGGGCGAACCTACGCAGGGATACGCTGTCGGGTCCGCAGCCGTCGTCGGGGAAGGCGGGACACTTTTGCGCTATGGCAAGACCTGGACGCCGGAAACAGCGCTGCCCGAAGAGGTGAAGCACGCGGACTTCATCTCGATCGCGTTTGCTGGATCGGAAGCGATTGTCGCCTATCGGGAGCCAGCTTCGGAGGGCAAGGCCGGTGGCCTGCTCGTCAACAACGGCTCGGGTTGGCGAATAGAAGAACAAGCGGCTTCGGTGCTGGATGGAGGTGTTCCCGCGACCGTCGCCGGTCTGCCCGACGGAGGGGCGGCATTCTCGACCTCCGGTGGAGCGCAGGGGCCGCGCGTGTATGAGCGAGAATCGGCGGGCGCGCCGTGGGAGCCAACGCCGGCGCCGCTGCCAGGTCTCCAACCGGGCTCGCTCACCATCTTCCGTGAAGGTGGCGCACTGCGCGCGCTGGTCGCGTCGGGCACCCTCGCCCAGCCGAGCGAAGGTGAGGCTACGCCGCCGGAATCGCCCCCGTCCATACTGGAACCGATCTCTCCGATCGGCGGTGGTCCGCAGAGCGGGGGTCTGCTACGCCAGACGGTGACCGGGTGGCAGGACGAGGAGCACGAACTGAACCCGGCCGGTGAACCGCGAGGGGGCTATGCAGACCACGACCTGCCCTACAGGCCCGATCCGGTGCTTGCAACCTTGATCGCTCCCGACGGCTCTCAGGGCTGGGCCATAGGCGGAAATCTCGAAAGCTCTACAAACCTGCAGACCGGCGATGTGGAGCGCTACCAGGTGGCTCCCTCCGAAGCCTCCGCGCCCCTTGGCGCCGCCACCTCCAAGGTGGCGCTCGAGCCCGAAAACGAATATGCGACCTTTGCGGTCGGCGGCAACGCGCAGTGCGCTGCGCCCTGCGCTGATCGCGCGCTCGCGGGTGTGGGTCCCGATGTCTGGTTGACGGCCGCGCTGGCACGCGCCCGCCAAATCGGAGTGCGCGCGTTCCTGTACACGGGCCCCTACGTCACTCAGGCCAAGGTCAACGGGGAGCGCTCGGTGCCGGTCCCGTTTGCCGCCGAGCTGGAACGGTACGCGTCGATCATCGCCTCTGGCTTGCCGCTCGAAGTCTGGCCCGCGGCGGCGGCGCCCGAACTCGATGCACGCCCTGAACGCCAAGGTAGCGTGGCAGACTTCGAAAGGGCGTTCGCTGGACTACCCGAGCCTTTCAACGAAGGCAACGGGCTGCCCAGTGGGGAACGCAGCACATGCGCGCACACGATCGGCTGCGAGGCGGCTTATTACGCTCGCAACTCTGAAGGACTGGCAGGCACAGTACGCGTGATCGTGCTGGACGACACCGCAGATGTCGACGAAGCACAGCTCAAATGGCTCGAAGCGGAACTCGAAGGTGCCAAGGCGAGCAAGGTTCCTGCGATCGTGGTTGGGAACGCGGACCTCAATGCGCAGATTGCCGCCGGCGATGTCGCCGCCCAGAAGGTCGCCGCTGCGCTGGTTGGCGGCTCGGCCAAATGCCAATACAGCCACGGCCCGCACGAACCCTGTGGGGCCTCAGCCTACTTCTACGACTCGCCCGAAGAAAACGTGACCAAGCCGCTTCGAGCCCAGAGCCCCGAAGGCCTAAGTGAAGAAATCCCTACGTTCGGCTCCGGCACGCTTGGCTATATCAACGTCACAAAAGAAACATCTGAGGAGTTCAACGGCGCAAGCGGCTTCCTGCTCGGACAGATCGGTCTCGCTGCGTACAACAAGGAACTTGGCGATGCTGGAGCGACTCATGCGAAGACGAACAATCGCGCGGCTGTGACCGTACGGCTGATACCTAATATCTCCGAACTAGCGCTAGAAGCGCGCAACGGGGTTGTGCTGCGGCGTAGCAACGCCGCTCTCTTCGAGGGGCTCGCGCGGCGTCCACGCGCCGGCGGCCTTGCTACCGAGAATTCAGAACAGTCGGTCGTCGACCCCTACATACCGATTCCAGAGAACTGTGTGGGCGCCACGTGCGCGACGGGCCTATTCCCGGAATACACCTTCAGCTCCTCGCGCCCGGACATCGGGGAGTTCGTCAAGCCGAACCTCGAGGTCGAAGGCGGCTCTAAAGTGCCGGAATTGGGCACCAATGGCGAGCCGATCCCCGATCCGCAGTCTGGCCTGTTCTGTGCGTTGAATCCGGGCACGACGATCGTGTCGATAGAAGCCGGGGGCCTGAAGGCCTTGCTGCCCGTCACTGTGCAGGCGGGTAGCGTGCGGCAGCCGTGCGGCACGGTGCCGTTCACCGAACTACCACCAGTCGCGCAGACCGTCTCCGCTGTGCCGCCACCGGCGCCAGCGCCCGCGGCCTCGCCCGCGGCGACACCCGCGGCGGCGCCGCCAGTGCCCCTGCCTCCACCTCCGCCACCGCCGGTTCCACCACCTCCACGCCCGCCGGCCCCTTCCCCGCCGCCGTTCTTCACCCCACCCTTGGTGTCGCTGGCTCCTGCTGCCTTTGTCCCGCCGCCTCCGGTACCGGAGGCCAACCCCACCCCACCCAGCGGGACCTCCGCTGTCACCTCCCCGGTTGAGGCGGCACAGCGCGAAGAAGAGGAGGAGGAGGCGCCAGAGTCGGTGAGCAACCAGGCCAGCGCTTACCGCACACCCGAGCCCTCACCGCTGTACGTGCTTGGCATCGTGACGCTCGCTGCCTTTGCGGGCGCCTCGATTCGCCGACGCCCCCGCCGGGATCGGCGAGGCACGCAGATTGCGCAGGCGACGACCTCCAGTGAACAGGCTCAGCGGCAGGCTCGGATGCACCGCCACACTGGCCGCTGAGCCGCTCCCGAGTCTCTTCACCGCCTGGCAACAAGATCGACGCCACGATCGGCGAGCCTTCGGCGCGCTCAGCGTTATGACCATCCCACGCTCGAACAAGCACCGGTTGATGGTGCTCGCAATCGCGGGCATGGTCGTGCTGGCCAGCCTCGGCAGAGGCGCGGGTCTGGCCCAGGCGGCGACACCATGGGGCGAACTCGGCATTGCGCACCTCACAGCTGGCACCGAACCCGGCCAGGTCGAGGTCGTGAGGGGCAGCCCGAGCGCGTTCGCCGCCGATCCAACCGACGGCAGCTACTACATCGCTGACGAGGTCAAATCCTCGCCCGAATCTGAATTCAGGATCCAGCGCTTCAACGCGAAAGGCGAAGCCGAAGCGTCGATCTCCTTCGTGCCCGCGGAAGTAAAACGGTCGGCCACGGGCAGCACCGGCAAAGAAATACAGCTCGCGGTTGACCCTGCTCGTGATCGTGTCTACGCACTGATCGTTTATGAACGACGCGGCCTGGACGAAAAAGAAGAAAAAGAATATGAAAAAGAATGTGCCACGAGTCCCACGACCTGCTACGAACGCGCTCCGCTCGATGCCGACGAACTTGCCGCCGGCGATCTGTATGCCTTCAACTACACCGGCGGCAAACTGGTCTCCGCGAAGACGAGCGAAGGGGCGCCGGCCCCCATCCTGAATGAAACGGGCCTGAGGGATCAGGGCGAAAAACCAAAGGAAGCGCTGCTCAACCCGCGCGGTATGGCCATCGAACCGGCGAGCGGCGACATCGCGATCACTGGCGATGAGGACGGACAGCTAGACGAAAAGGTCGAGAAGACCGAAGGCACGCAGGAATGCCGGGTCTCAGTCCAGGACGTAACCGTTCAGGAAACCAAAACCCCCGGCGAACTGGGCGGCAAATTGGGAGACCGCTATGTTGATAATCACGAAGCCCTCGAGGAACTCGACTGCGCGAAAGGGCTGGAAGAAGCCGTTCAGGATGAATACGTTCCGGCCTCGCCTGTCATGTCGACCGGCGGGAAGCTGTTCGCCGAGGAGCCTGTCTGCCCGCCTGCAACCTCGTGTAACGGCCCGGAGGTCTGGGAACTGCCCGCCTCGAGCGAACAGATCGGCGAAACGAATGGCGTCAAGGAATTCGCCACCTTGCCGCGGCTCCTGTACGAACTGCCAGAACAGGAGGCGTTGGTCACACTAGCCGAACCACTTGTCGGCGACACGGGCCCCACGCTGTCGTTCGTGCCCGGCGAAAGCTCCAGCGAAGGCAAGCTCTACGTAGCCGCAGAAGTCGCCCAGGAAAGCAAGGGCCATTCCGAACCTCCGACCAGCGCCGTCCTCGTGCTCGGCTACAGCGAAGCCGGCGCAACGCCCGAGGCACATGAGATCGGCTGGATCGGCGGCGCCCCAGAAGAAGGGGGCGCACACGAAGGCTGCGTGATCCCGAAAGCGAGCCTCGGCCCGTTTTTCGTGGGCGGATTCAGCGGTGGCGGCAAGGAAGGCGTCGTCGCGTTTGACGCTTACGAACGCGAAGAGGAACCCGTGATCGACGCACTGCAATTCGGACTGGGGGGGAGCACGAAGGGCTGCCCACATGCGACTGTGGGCGCTCCGAGCGTCAAGGTGAACGGGGTTGCAGTCAAAACACTGCTTCCCCACGAAGCGGCGACCTTCTCTTCAATCATGGAAGCCGCCAACGCCGTGAGCGTGGAATGGGAGTTCGAAAATACGACCACAAAAAAGGTCGAAAGCGTGCCGAGTACAAGCAACGAATACTCGACTACCAGTCTCGTCCATGAATTCTCCGAAGAAGGCGAATACAAGATCACCGAGGTCGTCCAAACGGACAATCTCGCGGCACTGTCCGCCGAAGTTACGTCGGAACACGCGTTTACGGTCGAGCTGGCGCTACCCAAGTTCGAAATCGAAGGGCCGGCATCGGTCGAAAAGGGTCAGGCGCTAACTCTCTCGGCAAACGTCGAAGATCAGAACAAGAGCGCTGAGCCATTTGAATATGTGTGGAAGTTCGGCGGCAAAGAAGGAGAAGAACGAGGTAAAACCGAAGGCGCGACAACGCTGATCAGCGTAAAACACACCTACCAAGAACCTTGTGAACCTTGCATCATCACGCTCGAAGTGACTGATAAGGACGGCGCAAAAGCCACGAACATCACGCCGTTCGAGGTAACAGTTCACAAGGACCAGCAGGAAATACGTGAAGAACGCGAACACAAAGAACACAAAGAACGCGAAGAACGCGAACACAAAGAACGCGAAGAACGCGAAAAGAAAGAACGCGAAGAACGGGAACAGAAAGAACACGAAGGCGCCAAAGCAGGGGAAACCGGACTGAAAACTGGCGGAGGGGGCTCCACGGTCGCTCCCGAAGCGACAATCGCGGGCAGCTCGCTTGCTGTCGGCCCCAGCGGATCCGTCTCGCTGAAAGTCAGCTGTCCGAGCGGCGCGAGCGGCTGCAGCGGCACGGTGACGCTGCGTACGGCGAGCGCCGTAAGTGCGAGCAAGCACAAGAAGAAGGCGATTTTGACGCTTGCGAGCGGCTCGTTCAGTGTGAGCGGCGGCGCTGTCACGACCGTTATCCTGCACCTTACGGCGAAGGCCCGCGCTCTACTGGCTCATTCGCATGTGCTGCGCGCGCTTGCGAGCATCGTGGCTCACAACACAGCAGGCGAAAGCCGAACCACCCAAACGGCCCTGACCCTGCGCCTATCCAAGGCGTCCACGCACGGGCACAAACACTGACTCGCGGCGGCGAGCACGTCGCGCACATCTGATGCGGCCGGCGCGGGACCGCCACATTTGGTGAAACAATGGTGAACACCCGGACAACGGCGCGAGACTCCCGCGCACTTGCCTACGGCCACCTGCGTTACCAAATCGTGACCGCTACGCAGAGTACAGGATTGTAACCCCGTTCGACCTGCCAGCTGCGAGCGTGTGCGCCACGGGGAAGTACCTCCCGGGGTGCGGCCGCAGCAAACCTCGCATCCGGCAATGGACAGCTAACAGGAGGTAGTCACGCAATGAAATTCGTAACGGGGCGTAGCTTGGCCTCGGCGTGTATCGTCTCGGCGGCCTGCGCGGTCGCGGCGGTCGCGCCGGTCACGGCTAGCGCCAAAATCTCGCGGTCTGATCTGCTCGAACAGTGTGCTGGCACGGCCACCGATGGCCATGGTTCGACGTTCCAGGCACCGCTGCTCGTGAAGTGGGCCGCAGAGTTCAAAGAATCTACAAACGAGTATGCGTGCAATGGGACCCAGGGCTCAAAAGGTACACTTTCCGTCGTTGAATACCTTCACGAAGGGTCCAACGCGGGCAGCGGTGCATGCCTGAAAGGCTGGGGCGCCGAAGTGCCTGCGACGGAACCGACCGATTTCGGCACGATCGGGTTCTGTGGGACTGATGAAGCGCCGAATGAACAGCAGCACAGCGAAATCGAAAAACGCCGTAAAGGTGGAGAAAACAACGATCTCCTGACGATGCCGGTAGCTCAGGGCGCCGTAGCGATCGTGATCCATCTGCCGGCTAACTGTGTTGCGGAAAGCGAAACCGAGAAGAGTGGAAAATTCACGAAGCTCGGTCGCTTGGTGCTCGATCAGTCGACGGTTGCTGGAATCTATGAAGGCACGATCAACAGCTGGAAGGCAGCGATCGAAGCCGAGACTGAAAACGCCACGATCGGCAAGGACAAGCTGACGTGCAAAGGTGGCGCCGAAGGCATCTCCTATGAAGAAGGCGGTATCGTCAAAACGCTGGTGCCGGGAGAAAAAGCTACGGCTCTGCAGGAAGAAGAGGAGATCATCACCAAAGTGGTGCGCCTCGATAAATCCGGAACGACACATATCTTCAAGTCGTTCCTGGACCAGGAGAACGCGACGGGTAAAATCCCGATGGAAGAATATCCTGAAACGCTCGTTCCTTCGGGACGTGGGAAATCAGGCTGCACGAAATCATTCGCTGAAGAATCACTGACCTGGAGTCAGGTAGCCGAAGGCTGCCAGAACCAGCGGTGGCCGGTGGCGGCGAAAGTCGTCTTCGGTAGCGAAAAAGGCAACCCGGGCGTCGTAAAGGTCGTCAACGAAACCGCTAGCAGCATCGGCTATGCTGATCTCGCGGTCGCACGTGACGAACCGGGGCTCGGCCAGTTCGACAAGAAGTGCACTCTGCCCGAAAAAGAACCGAATTGCGGTGGCGAAAACAAAAAAGGCAGTGCCACCAAAGTCGGTGAACGGAATCATAAGTTCTGGGCCGAGATACAGGACACTGCGACGCCCTCTCCGGAAGGTTACGCTGATCCTGCATCAAATGGCGACGTAGAAGCCGCCGCGCAGTCGAACTGCAAAAACACGGTCTATTCAAACGAAGCGGGCAGGAAATTCCCGCCGCCGAATGTCCGTGAAGAGTGGAACGAGGCCAAGGCCGAATTGGTGCAGAACAAGACGTATAGCATCTGCGGTCTGACCTACGATCTCGCTGTACGGCAGTACGCCTACTATCCAGAAACAAGCAAGACAGAGGCGACGACTGTGCACGACTTCCTCTGGTTCGTCGTGAACAGCGGTGGTCAGGCGTTCATCTCGAAGAGCGATTACGAAAAACTTCCTGGCGCGATCCTCACGGAGGACAAGCACGGCCTGGAAGAAGTCTCCTGGGAAATTCCCGGGAAAGCCGCGTAGTAGCCGTGTCGCGCGGGCGCTGGCAATAGCGAACGTCCGTAAGGCTCAGTTACGTTGCGATAGTTGGTAGCGCTCGGGTCGCTCCATGGATGGGGCGGCCCGAGCGTCGTATTGGCCGCGTGACGTGTGCGCTTAGAGAGGGTCAACAGGATGTTAACCTCCATCGCTGCCCAGACTGGGATGCTGGCAAGGTGATATTGCGAGTCCTCGGCGATGTTTGCTGGCGATGTCTCTGTGCGAGAGGGCGGAATAGTCCGCGCGTCGCACTGGCGGTGGGCGTTGCGCTGGCATTCGCCGCGGTGGCGCCGGTCGCGGCGAGCGCGAAAGTCTCGCGATCTGATCTGCTCGAACAGTGCGCTGGAACGAACATCAAGGGCCATGGCTCGACGTTCCAGGCGCCGATCCTGGAAACGTGGACGGCGTTCTTCGATCTTACATCCAATGTGTATGCGTGCTCTGGCAGCCAGGGCTCAAAAGGCAGGCCCAAGGTCGAATACCTGCATGCTGGAGCCGATGCGGGCAGCGGCGCGTGCTTGAAAGGTTGGGGTGCGGAAGTGTCTGAAACGGAACCAACTGACTTCGGCATGTTCGGGTTCTGTGGAACTGATGAAGCGCCGAATGAACAACAGCACAGCGAAATCGAAAAACGTCGTAAAGGTGGCGAAGACAACGATCTGCTGACGATGCCGGTGGCGCAGGGCGCGGTTGCGATCCTGATTCATCTGCCGGCGAACTGTGTTGCCGAAGGCGAAACCGAGAAGAGTGGTAAATTCACGAAGCTCGGTCGCTTGGTGCTCGACCAGGGGACGATCGCCGGTATCTATGAGGGCACGATCACCAGCTGGAAGGCGGCGATCGAAAGCGAGACTGAAAACGCGACGATCGGCAAAGACAAACTGAAGTGCGGTGGCGGCGCCGAAGGTATCGCCTATGAGGAAGGCGGTGCAGTAAAGACTTTGAAGGCAGGAGAAAAAGCGACGGCTCTGCAAGAAGAAGAGGAGACCATCACGAAAGTGGTGCGTCTCGACCATTCGGGAACGACACATATCTTCAAGTCGTTCCTGGAGCAGGTGAACGCGACGGGTAAAATGCTGATGGAAGAATACCCTGAAACGCTCGTTCCTTCGGGGCGTGGAAAATCGGGCTGCACGAAATCCTTGAGCGAAGAAGAATTGACGTGGAGCCAGGCGGCGGAAGGCTGCCAGAACCAGCGGTGGCCGGTGGCGGCGAAAGTCGTCTTCGGTAGCGAAAAAGGTAACCCGGGCGTGGTAAAGGTCGTCAACGAAACCGCTAGCAGTATCGGCTACGCAGATCTCGCGGTCGCACGTGACGAACAAGGGCTCGGCCAGTTCGACAAGAAGTGCGAAACGGGGAAGAAAGAACCGGAATGCGGCGGCGAAAACAGAAAGGGAAGCGCAACTAAAACCGGTGAACAGAACCACAGGTTTTGGGCTGTGGTCCAGGACACTGCTACGCCCTCTGCGGAAGGCTACGCTGATCCTGCATCCAACGGTGACGTAGAAGCCGCTGCACTATCGAACTGCAAAAACACGGTCTATTCAAACGAAGCGGGCAGGAAATTCCCGCCGCCGAATGTCCGTGAAGAGTGGAACGAGGCCAAGGCCGAATTGGTGCAGAACAAAACGTATAGCGTCTGCGGTCTGACATACGATCTCGCTCTACGGCAGTACGCCTACTATCCAGAAACAAGTAAGGCCGAGGCGACGACTGTGCACGACTTCCTCTGGTGGGTAGTTAACAGCAAAGCCGGAGGCGGTGTGTCGCTGATGCTGGATAGCGATTACGAAAAACTTCCTAGCCCGATCCTCACCGAGGACGAGCACGGGTTGGAAGAACTTTCGTGGGAAAGGCCGGGAGTCGCTAAATAGCGATGTCTCTCGGGCATGGTCGATGCGGGTGATTGCGGGTGCGTCTTCTGATTACAGTGCCTTGGGCGCGCCGGCACGGCGGCGCGGAGATGCTGCTCCAGACGGTGCTCGACGGCGCCCAGGAACACTCCCACGAGATCGAGCTTGTATTTCTGGAGGCGGGTCCATGGCCGATCGAGCTGCGCAATGCCGGCTGGCGCGTCGAGGTGATACCAGTTGGACGGCTCAGCCAAGTGCACCGCTGGCTCGTGAGCGTTATCAAGCTGGCCAGGATCCTGCGCCGGCGCCAACCAGATTTGATCGTTAACTGGATGGCCAAGACACAGCTGTATGGCTCGCCCGCAGCCGTGATCGCGGGCATGGGCGATCGGGTCGTGTGGCTGCAACATCTGATCCCCGTAGGGCACTGGATCGATCGCTGCGCGACCGCGCTGCCGGCACGCAGCGTGGGCTGCTGCTCGCGAGCGTCCGCCGAGGTGCAGGTGCGCATGCTACCCAAACGTCCGACGTTCGTGTTCTCGGCGGGTGTACGGCTGTCCGACGGCCAGTCGAACGTTGATTGCGCGGATTCAGGGGGCACGCTGCGGCTCGCGCATGACACGCCCGTCGTCGGGCTGGTGGGTCGGCTGCAGCCCTGGAAGGGGCAGGATCGGCTGCTGGCTGCGCAGGCGTTGCTGCGCGGGCGCGGGCATGACGTTCACACGGTCATTGTCGGCGGCGACGCCAACGGCTTCTCGAGCGAGTATGCCGCGTCGTTGGAGCCGCTGATCGGACGCCTGGGCCTCTCTGGTGCGGTCACAATGACCGGCCAGGTGGCCGATGCTGGTACGTACATCGACCAGATGGACATCCTCGTCAACGCCTCGGACCCGGAGCCCTTCGGGATCGTGCTGTTAGAGGCGATGGCGAGAGGCGTGGCGGTCGTGGCAGTGAACTCGGGCGGTCCAGCCGAGTTCATCGAAGACGGTAGAACCGGTGTGCTGGCACGCTCGGGTGAGCCAGCGGCGCTGGCGGACGCGTTGGAAAGGCTCCTGGCGGATCCTGTCAAGCGCGCCGAGATCAGCCGAGCCGGCCGTGAGCACTGCGTGCAGCATTTCACGGCCACCGAGATGCGCAAGCGGCTGTTTGAACGCTTTGAGTCGCTGGCCTGGTCGGCTCACCGCGCGCGCGTGCCAGACGAGGCCGAGCTCGGTATCGGATAAGGCCGCGGGGTTTGAGCCAATGGCGGGGGTGTTGCAGTCCGAGCTTGGTACCTGGCGGTCTGTTGAGAGATCGGCCACGGATGCGCCACTCGAGCACGACGTCACGATCGTATGCCACGATCTGGGCTCGGTGGGGGGGATGGAGCGGGTGCTCGAGGAGCTCGTGCTTGGCCTGAGGCGGCTGGGACACAGGGTCACCGTCATTGGCCGCACGTGCTCGCTGCCTGCTGATGCAGGTGTGGACTTTCATCGTGTGCGAGGGCCCGGCAGGCCATTCCTGCTGGCCTATCCGTGGTTTTTGCTCGCGGGCACAGTAGCGGTTCGGAGATGGCGGCGAGGCATCGTCCAGGCAACCGGCGCAATCGTTTGCAACAAGGTCGACGTGATCGCGGTGCATTACTGCCACCATGTTGGGCCGGCGAATCCGAGCCGGACGTCGCTGATCTTCCGTGGACACATCAAGCTCGCGGGGGCGCTCAAGCGTGTTGGGGAGCGCATCTGTTATCGACTCAACCGGGCTGCGACCTTCGTCTGCGTCTCTGAAGGTGTGGCCGAGGAGATGGGCAAGCATTTTCCGATGCTCGCAGAGCGTCTGATCACCATTCACAATGGCGTCGACCTCGAGATGTTCGCGCCTCGACTGCGCGATCGTGAAGCGGGTGTGCGACGGCGCGCGCTGAGGATCGCGGATGAGCGCCTGGTCGCGCTACTGATTGGCGGCGAGTGGGAGCGCAAGGGGTTGGAGCCGCTCATCCGTGCACTCGCGCTCGCCCCTGGCTGGACCGTTGTGGTCGCGGGGGAAGGAGACTGGCGCAGCTACCAGGGCCTGGCCGACTCGCTTGGCGTCAGCGAGGCCGTGCGGTGGCTCGGCGTCACCTCAGACGTTCAGCTCCTGTACCAGCTGGCAGACGCGTTTGTGCTTCCTTCCAGCTACGAGACGTTCTCGCTGGTCACCTTCGAGGCCGCCGCAAGCGGCCTGCCGATCCTGGCCACGCCCGTGAGCGGGGTTCGCGAGCTCGTCAGGGACGGCGAGAACGGCTTCCTGATAGGCAGAGACTCCGCAGGGATCGCCGAATCTCTGCGGAAGCTGGGGGAGGATGCGGCGTTGCGCAAGAAGCTTGGACAGGCTGCTCGAGAGTCGGCGCTCGCGTTTAGCTGGGAGCAAATGGTCGCCAAGCACCACCGTCTGTACAGGGCGATATCAGCGCAGGCTAACTGACCATCTGGTCCTCGGTGGCTGGCGACTGCCCCTGTGGCGGTGGGGCGGCCATATGCCCCACCGCCAACCTGACTGCCTATTCCTGAGGTCCCCAGCTGAGGCTGCCGTCGAGCTTTGTGATTTCGTCGATAAAGACGCCGCTGCCCGTCCCTTCGTCGCTGTGTTCCTTTTCTTCGAGCCCTTCACAAAGGCCCCCTGAGAGGCTGTAGCTGATCCCCCTGAAGCGGTTGTGGATCACGATTCGTTCTCTGAAGCCTGTGGGAAATATCTTCATCTCATGCAGCACCGGAATCTGTTCGACCGAGTAGAAGACCGATTTGGGTGTACCTTCTTCGAGTTCGCCGGGAATCGTCTGGTCGGGAATGTTGAGCTTGCATCGGATTCCACCCACGCTCAGTTCCAGCGCCGCAGTATTGACTATGGTCGCATAGCCTTCCGCGTTGTATTCATAGTCGATGGGCGTGACGAACTTGACCGGCAGGGTAAAGGTGGTGCACTTCGTATACTTGACTTCGTCGAACAGCGTCTGTGTGGGCGAGCCTGTTATCTGGCCCACTCCATGTGCTTCGTTGCAATCGATTGTAAAGGGCGTCAACGTGAATTGCTGCACGCCTTCGCCAGGACCACGCGTGGCCGCGGGGGTTGTGTTTGACGTGAATACGTGTGCCACGCGTGCCGATGCCGTGGCGGTAGTTGCGAGCATCCCTGCGACCGCCAGCATCGCGACCAGTGCCCTCGAAATTCTCATTGCCCTGCTCCTTTGGTTCGCGCTAGGCGGACTCGGGTCGAAGATTCACCACTTGTTTACGTAAACTTCACATTTATGGGCTTGCCCATTTATGCTACAGATTCCAGCGGTGGAGCGTCAATGACCGACGAGCGTATGGGCTGGGGTTCAACTGCTGGCTGGACCGATTGAGCCGGCTCGCACGCACGCACCAACACGCGCTCAAGCGAATCGGTGGCCGCCGGCACCGAGAAAAGTCGCTCCACCGCGGCTCTACCGGCGTGTGCTAGCTGCTCCCGCAGCGCTGGTGCTCTGCGGAGCAGGCTCAGATGGGCGGCTAGCGCGTGACTGTCTCCCTCGGGGAAGATCAGGCCGCCTTTGGTGAGACCGATCAGCCAGGGAATCTCACCTGAGCTCGAACCGATCACTGGCACACCGCAGGACAGCGCCTCGATGATGACTCGGCCGAACTGCTCTTTCCAGCGGGGCGTAGTGCGAGAGGGCAGCACGAGCACGTCGAGCTGGGAATAGCCGTTGGCCATATCCGCGTGCGGCAGGTCGTGAAGCACCTTTGCGCTCGAGCCGGGAATCGGTTGACCGTGCAGATCGTCACGCATCTCGCCATCGCCGATCAGGAGGAGCTCCACCGGGGCCTCGAGGATCCGCACGGCGTGGAGCAGATCCATGAGCCCCTTGCTTGGTGTGAGCCGGCCAGCGTAGCCAATCGTGAATGGCCGATCGGAACTCGTCGGTACGCGCTGCCAGCTGGGAACGGCCGGCGGCGCCAGCTGGACCTCTCCACGTGCTCCCCAGGCTCGCGCCAGGCGCGCGGCGCTTTCAGAGCGGGCTGCGACAAACGCGGCTCTGCGCAACACGGCCGAGCGTAGCCAGCGCACGGGCATGGGCAGGTCTCTGTCGATGTTCTCGTAGCACTGGACTCCATATGGCACTCGCATGCCGGCCAGTGCCCAGCTCCATTGGCTTGTGCATATCGCGTACGGCTCGGCCTCGATGAACGCCACATCTGGGTGTGAGCGTGCGCAGAGCGCGCGGCAGTTCGCCAGATATAAATGCCGCTGCTGACGACCAGCAAAGGCGACGGGCGTGGGACGCATTGCCGCCTCCATCCCGGACAGCGCTTGGGGGGTGATCGTCGTCGCCGAATACGAATGCTTCCAGCGGCTTGGCAGGACCAGCGTCACGTTCCAGCCACGTCGTTGGAGCTCTAGGTACACTTCCTGGTTGACGCTCGTGACCGCCGGATGACTGACCACAAGCAGCCGGCGTTCCATCGCGGTCCGTCGAATTGGGGCGTCTTGGCTGTCCGGCGGCGTGCTCGCCTTTAGTCGACGATCGTCTGGACTCTGGCCCCTCACGGCTCGGTGTGTCGGCGTTGGCAAGCGCACGATCATGTGATCGGCACCCTACATATGGCTCCTCCGGATTCACCGAAAATTGGGCCACGGATACGAGGTTAATCAAAAATCGTCACACTAATTTCACATATGGCGATCAGCTGGTGTTCAATGATTGAATCGGTCGTTTAGGATCTCGCTGTGACTGGCTCATGTCGCGCCTTCTTGCGGCGGCACCCGGTTACATAACTTTCACACGCCGGTCTGGCGTATGCCCGATCCTTCGATCTCCAGCAGAAGCCCCGCGGCGAGCAGCAGCCCCGTCATGGATTGCTAAGGGGTCTGGCCATCAATGATTCGCAGCAGATGAACGAGCCCACCGACGCCGCCGCGGCCGCCGCGGTTTTTGCCCCACTTTGGTCGCGCAAGTGGCTGATTATCGGCTTGGGGATCCTCGTCGCGGTCGGCAGCTACGGCTTCTACAGGCACAAGCCGCCGGTTTTCAAGGCGACCACGGAGCTCTATTTCGGCAGCAGCTCCGAAGAACAGGAACCCTCGGCGGCGCAGGGCAAGGTGACGCTCAACGAACGCGCGCTCAGCGATCAGGCCGCGCTGATCAGCTCGAGCACAACGACGGAAGCCGTGCGCGGACAGCTGCGCAGCGCGGGGGCTATGGCCGCAGCCAGGGGGAAAGTCCACGCAAGTCCCACATCGGGCAGCGACTTCGTCACGATCACCGCTGAGGCTCGCGGCGCCAAGGCGGCGGCAGAGCTCGCCAATGCGTATGCGACGACTTACATCGGGCGCCAGACGGCACGCCACCGGCGCCAGATCGACGCCGCGATCGCCCGCACGCGCCGCCAGCTGCGGGCGATCGAAGCAAGCGAGGTAACCTCTCACGCGCTGGGGGGGACGGCCAGCCGAGGGCAGGCGAAAAGCGGCACGACACTCGACAGCGCCGCGCTGCTGCAGGCGGCGGCGCTCAGCAGCAAGATCGATCAACTCGAATCGGATCTGTCTGCTCCGGGCATCGAGCAGATCGGCCCAGCCAGACCCAAGGCGAGTGCTTTGGTCTCGCCAAAACCCAAGAGAGATGCAGTCTTTGGCCTCCTACTCGGGGTTTTGCTTGGGTCAGTCCTCGCCTTTGTGATCGAGTGGGCTGACCGCCGGCTGCGCTCGCTCGCGGACATGGAGACGGTCTTCGAGTCCCAGGTCCTCTCAGCGATGCCCGCTGTCCGTTCACCGGTGCTGTATGCCAGTGGGCATCCTTCACCGGCGCTCTCGTTGCTGGAGCCATTGCGGGGCTTGCACACGGCACTGGCGCTTGCGGACATGCTCGACCGCGATCGGGAGCGCACTCCCCGCGTGCTGCTGTTCGTGAGTGCTGAGCAAGGGGACGGCAAGTCGACTGTAATCGCCGATCTGGCGCTCGTGCAGCGCGAAGCCGGTGAGCGGGTCGCAATCGTCGAGGCCGATTTGCGCAGCCCAACGCTGGCGGCGCTGCTGGGTGTAGACAAAGCGCCCGGGCTAAGCGCCGTGCTCAGCGGCACCCTGCCAGCGGCGGAGGTCTTGCAGCGGGTCGGGGACGAGGATGGTCGTGCGCTGCCAGCTGCCAAGAGTCACCACAAGCTCGCCCCCGATAAGGCGCGGGTTGGACGCACGGCGGCCGCGACGCTGACGGCGACCGCGGGCGTAGGCTCGCTCTCGGTGCTCGTAGCGGGCGATCCGGTCGCCAATCCACCCGCGCTGCTGGCGCGGGCGAAGATGACCGAGCTGCTGAGCTCGCTGGCGGATGAATACGACTACGTGCTGCTCGATGCGCCGGCGGCGGTAGGTGTGAGCGATGTGATGCCGCTGCTGCGCGTGGTGGACGGGATTGTGCTGGTCGCACGGACCGGTCATACGCGCTTCGGCTCGGCTGAGCAGCTCAGGCAGCTGCTCACCCGGGTATCCAGTGCACCGGTGCTTGGGATTGCCGCAGTGGGCGCTTCCCGCCGGGACATGAGGACGCACGGCCACATGAATGGAGCGAATGCGCGCCGGCCTCGCAGGCTGATTGGCCGATGAGCGGCGCCCATCAGAGGCAGTTGATCGCTGCCGGCGGGCCCCATCCGGCGGTGCTCGATCGGCGCAGGCGGGATCTGGCGCTGCTCGGTTCCTCGAGCGCTGCGTTGCTCGTGCTCGCGGTGGTGATCGACGCGCTGCTGCCGAGCCCCAGTTTGAAGCTGATCGTGCTGGCTCTGGTGGGGGCTGCGCTGGTGACCGTCTGCCTTCTCACCAGTCGCTACGAGCTTACGCTGGCGCTGCTCGCGCTCTATCTGGGTCTGCTCGATGGGCCGGTCAAGCTCATCAGCGGGGGCGGGGCGGCGGCATCTGTCGTCCGTGACATCCTGATCCTCGCGATCAGCCTGGGCGCGGCCGTACGAGTGATCGTCAGGCGTGAGCACGTACGACTGCCGCCGCTCTGCGGCTGGGTGCTCGCCTTCGTGGCGCTGGTGGTCGTGCAGGCGGCAAACCCGAGCACACACGGCGTCTTGAAGATCCTGGGGGGATTCAGGCAACAACTGGAGTGGATCCCATTCTTCTTCTTCGGCTACCTGTTGATGCGCTCCAACAAGCGTTTTCGGACTCTGTTCATATTGCTGGGGGTGATAGCGACGGTCAACGGGCTCGTCAGCACTTACCAGACGCACATCACGCCGGCACAGCTGGCGAGCTGGGGTCCAGGCTATTCGGCTTACGTACACGGCGGCGAGACACTCAGCAGCGGCGGCGCGAAGCTCACGGGGCGCACCTACCTGAGCGAAGGGGTCGCGCGGGTGCGGCCGCCTGCACTGGGATCCGACGAGGGTTTCGGTGGATCGATGGGCGTACTCGCACTGCCCGGCCTGCTGGCGCTGCTGATCGCTGGCCGGGTGCGCCGACGCTGGGCCGTGATGGTGCTCTGCCTTGGGGCGCTGTTGGCGATAGCCACCTCTCTGCAGCGCACCCAGGTGTTGGCCGCGGTGGTGGCGGTGGTCAGCTTTGCGCTGGTCTTCGCCATGGCCAACCGGCGCGCGATCAGGCCGCTTGGAGCGTTGCTGGCCGTCTTGGGTATGGCGTTGGCGCTCACTGCTGCGCTCGGCTCGACCGAGGGCTCGGGAACGTTCTCGCGATATCTCAGTATCGCGCCGGGACAAGCCGGCTCAACCGTCGTTGATTACAGAGAAAAGACACTACTGCAGCTCCCGAAGGACATCATCAACGCTCCGTTGGGCGTTGGCTTGGGATCGATTGGTGCAGCGGCCGGCTTTGGTCAACACTCGCGTGTGGAAATCGAAGGCAAGGGAGCAAGCGGCGAGTCGCAATACAACTACGTGACGCTGGAACTGGGCCTGCCAGGGCTGCTGCTGTGGATCGCGCTCACGATAAACCTGATCGTGCTTGGTCTGCGCGGACTGCGGCGGATCGCCGATCGCGAGTTGCGTTCCAGCCTGGTGGCCGTACTCGCCGTGCTGATCACGTTCACACTCTCAGGTCTGGCCGGCCCGACGATGGCGAGCCCTCCGTTTGGTCCTTACTTTTGGTTTGCGGCCGGGATCTTCGCGTACTGGTTCGCCACCAAGCGACGAGCAACGCGCATGGCCAGAAGCGTGAGCGTTCCGTGAGTGGTCCAGCCGCCAGCGAGCTCCCTGATGAGCTCGGTCGCCTGTCGATGCGCGCCAAGCTCGACGCGCTCTTCGGCGACCGGCGCGGCACCGTGGCGGCGCTCGCGATCTTCTCGGTGATCGCCGGGTTCACCGAAGCCGGGATCCTTGCGATCGTGGCTCAGATCGCGGACTCGCTGGTGGACGGGGCCAAACGGGTTCACATCGAGCACGGACCGGTGGACATTCACACTGGGTTGGGGACGCTCTTCCTGGTGGCGACCTCGCTCGCGCTGGTTCGGCTCGCGCTGCAAGGACCGCTTTCAGTACTTCCAGCGCGGATCGTGGCGGGGGTGCAGTCACGGCTGCGCGCAGACCTCTTCCGCGCCTTCATACGCGCCTCGTGGGAGGTCCAATCGGCAGATCGCGAGGGGCACCTGCAGGAGACGATGACCAGTCAGGTGATCCAGGCGACAGGCGGCGCGCTGCAGGCGACGACGCTGATCACGGCACTGTTCACATTCCTCGTCCTGATGCTCTCAGCGCTGGCGCTGAATGCGGAGGCTGCGCTGATCGTGCTCGGGGCGGCGGTTGCGCTGTTCGGCCTGCTGCGACCGCTCAACGAGATCGGCACGCGTCGCGCGCGCGCACTGTCGGGCGCTCAGATGGAGTATGCGGGGGGGATCGGTGAGGCGATTCGGCTGGCTGAGGAGATCCACGTGTTCGGCGTGGCCACTGCTCAGCAGCAGCGCGTCGATCGGCTGGTCGCGACGGCCAAGGGCCTCTTCTACCGCACGCAGCTGGTCGCGCGACTTGTGCCGAACCTCTATCAGAGCCTGATGTATCTGCTGATCGTCGGTGCGCTGGCTGGGCTGTATGCGGCAGGCTCAAGCCACGCGGCATCACTCGGAGCGGTGGTGCTGCTGCTCGTCAGGGCGGGGAGCAATGGCCAGCAGCTGCAAGGCGCCTACCAGGCGTTGCGACAGTCGCTGCCGTTTGTCGAACGGCTGCAGGCGACCCGTGCTCGGTATGCCGGCAGCGTGAGCGTCGCCGGAACGCAGCCGCTGGCCAAGGTGCAGGCGCTGCGCTTCGAGCGAGTCAGCTTTTCCTACAGGGCGGCGCGGCCGGTGCTGAGCGATGTGAGCTTCGAGGTGAACGTGGGCGAAGCGATCGGGATCATCGGGCCCTCGGGGGCGGGCAAGTCGACTCTTGTGCAGCTGCTGCTGCGGTTGCGCCAGCCTGATGGCGGCAGGTACCTCGTCAACGGTCACCTTGCCGAGGAGCTCGCGCCACAGGATTGGCATCGGCTCGTGACCTACGTGCCCCAGGAGCCCCGCCTGCTACACGCCTCGGTGGCGGACAACATTCGGTTTTTCCGGCCGCACGACGAGGAGGCGGTGGTGCGGGCGGCGAGGCTGGCGCGGATCGACGGGGAGGTCTCCTCCTGGCCCGATGCCTACCGTACGATCGTTGGACCGCGCGCGGATGCGGTTTCCGGGGGCCAGAAGCAGCGGATCTGCCTGGCACGCGCGCTGGTAGGCGAGCCCCAGATGATCGTGCTCGACGAGCCCACCAGCGCGCTGGATCCACAGTCAGAGATGCTGATCCAGGAGTCTCTGCAGGCGCTCAGGGGGGAGTTGACGATGTTCATCGTCGCGCACAGGCTGTCGACGTTGGATCTCTGTGATCGCGTGATGGTGATCCTCGACGGCCGGCTGGCGGCTTTCGAAGAGCTCGAGGTGATGCGCGCCGGGAACTCCTACTACCGCTCTGCGGCACAGGCCGCGGGGGCTGTGCAGGGAGCGGGCGCTATATGAGCGATCGGCTCCCCGACTTCTTTGTGGTGGGTCAGCCAAAGAGCGGCACGACCGCTCTGTACAGCATGCTCAGAGAGCACCCCCAGATATACATGCCTGAGGGCAAGGAGCCGTGGTTCTTTGCCAACGAGCTGCACGTACGCACGCCGCCGCGACCGGGGGGGACGCCGCGGACGCTGCAGGAGTACGTGGCGCTGTTCAACGATGCAGAGCCAGGCCAACGGGTGGGGGAGGCCTCGGCGTTGTATCTGTGGTCGCGCACGGCGGCCGAGCAGATCGCGGCTGTACAGCCGCAAGCCCGAATCATCGCAATCCTGCGCGAGCCGGCGAGCCTATTGCGCTCGTTGCATCTGCAGTTCGTGAAGACTCACATCGAGACCGAGAACGATCTGCGCAAGGCACTTGCCTTGGAGGGCCCACGCCGTGAAGGGAAGCGTATACCGCGCCACTCCTACTGGCCCGACGCGCTCCGGTATTCCGATCATGTGCGCTATGTAGAGCAACTGAGCCGGTATCGGGAAGTGCTGGGCAGCGAGCGGATGCTGGTGTTGATCTATGACGACTTCCGTCGTGACAACGAGGCGACGGTGCGCAAGGTGCTGCGCTTCTTGGAAGTCGATGACACGGTACGGATTGCCCCTACCGAGGCCAATCCCACCGTCCGCGCTCGCTCGCAGAGCCTGCTCGAGCTGGTACACGCCGTATCGGTTGGACGGGGGCCGATCTCGCTTGCCACAAAGGGGGCACTCAAGGCGGCTCTTCCACAGCGGCTCAGGCGCCGAGCGCTCTACTTCACACAGCGCCGGATCGTGTTCACCGATCCTGGGCGCCCGGACGAGCGGCTGATGGCGGAGCTGCGCGGCCGTTACAAGTCCGAGGTGGTGGCGCTGAGCGACTATTTGGGGCGCGATCTGGTGAGTCTGTGGGGCTATGAGGATGTCAGCTGAGGCTGTTCCCGACTTCTTCATCGTCGGCCACGCGAAGTGCGGGACTACGGCGCTCTATCGGATGCTCAAGGCTCACCCGCAGATCTATATGCCGGAGCTAAAGGAGCCAAGGTTCTTCGCGAGTGATATGCGCGAGCGCTTCCAGCCGGCGCGCGCGGGCCCGCTGCCCCAGACGCTCGAGCAGTACCTCTCGCTCTTTGCATCGGCCGCACCCCACCAGCGTGTCGGAGAGGCCTCGCCCTCCTATCTGACCTCGCGCTGCGCCGCGGCTCTGATCGCGAAGCTTGAACCTGCCGCGCGGATCATCGCGATCCTGCGCGAGCCGGCGAGCTTTCTGCGCTCATTGCATCTGCAGCTGTTGCAATCGCACGTGGAGGTCCAGCGAGATCTGCGCAAGGCACTCTCGCTGGAGGATGCCAGGCGCAGAGGTGAGAGAGTGCCGAAGCGCTCACATCGACCCAAGGAGCTGCTCTATTCAGAGCACGTGCGCTACGTCGAGCAGCTGCGCCGCTACCACGCGGCCTTCTCTCCTGAGCAGGTGCTCGTTCTCATATACGACGACTTTCGCCGTGACAACGAGGCGACGGTGCGCAAGGTGCTGCGCTTCTTGGAGGTGAACGAGCGGGTCTCCATTGCGCCCACGGAGGTCAACCCGACCGTACGCGTGCGCTCCCACTGGTTTGAGGAACTGGTGCGCGAAGTCTCGGTTGGGCGTGGAACGTTGTCGGGAGCGGCGAGGATGGCCGGCAAGGCGGTGCTGCCTCGCGCGGTGCGACGAAGGGCGTTGCGCGCGACATGGCGTTACGGCGTGTACGGCAGCGCGCCGGCGCCCGACGAGGGGCTGATGGCTGAGTTGCGTAGCCGTTACAAGTCCGAGGTGGTGGCGCTGAGCGAGTACTTGGGACGCGATCTGGTGAGCCTCTGGGCCTATGACCACGTTCGCTGATCCGATGTCCGTCGAGGCCCGGGTTCCTGACTTCTTCATCGTCGGTCACCAGAAGTGTGGTACGACTGCGCTCTGGGACATGCTCAGACGTCACCCGCAGATCTTCATGCCTGAGCTAAAGGAGCCACGCTTCCTGGCGCCTGACATGGTCTCCAGGTACGGCCAGCCACGCGGTCCGTGGAAGCCGAATCAGAGACCGCGCACGCTCGATCAGTATCTCTCGTTGTTTGCCCAAGCGGACCCGGAGCAGGTGCTTGGTGAGGCGTCGCCGGAGTACCTGAGATCTTCCGTCGCCGCGCGGTGCATCGCCGAGCTGCAGCCCGCCGCACGCATCGTCGCGATCTTGCGTGAGCCCGCGAGCTTCGTACGCTCACTGCATCTGCAGCTCGTCTCCGCGAACGTCGAGACGCAGCAGGATCTGCGCAAGGCGCTCGCCCTGGAAGCACGGCGGCGCCAGGGCAAACGGATCCCGCGTCGCTGTCATCACCCACAGGCGCTGCTGTATTGCGAGCATGTGCGCTACGTCGATCAGCTGCGCCGCTTCCACGAAGCCTTCCCCCTCGAGCAGGTGCTGGTGCTGATCTATGACGATTTCCGTGCCGACAACGAGGCTACCGTGCACCAGGTTCTGCGCTTTCTCCAGGTGGACGACACTCTTCCGGTGGAGGTGATCCAAACCAAACCCGTCATGGCGGTGCGCTCGCTGGCCCTGCACCACCTCGCCGGGGACGCGCGCAGAGCTCGCGAAAGACCGGTCGCGGCTCGTCCGCTGGTTTGGGCCGCGAATACTTTGATGCCCGCCCGTCTGCGGCGCAGTGAGAGTTTTCGAGCGCTGTGGCAGCGCGCCGTCTACAAGACACCGCCCGCGACTGACCCGCAGCTGATGATTGAGCTGCGCCACCGCTTCAAGGGAGAGGTGACGGCAATCAGCGAGTACCTGAACCGCGATCTGGTGAGCCTGTGGGGCTATGACGACCTCGGCCAACCCGCAAATGTCTGAGATCTCACCGCACAGCCTGCAGCGGCTGCCGACACCGGCCGCAAGAGTCCCTGACTTCTTCATCGTCGGACACCACAAGTGCGGGACCACGGCGCTCTATCTAATGCTCAAGGCCCACCCGCAGATCTACATGCCGGAGCTCAAGGAGCCGAAGTTCTTCGCCACCGATATGCCCGCGCGGCTCGATGCGAGCGCCGGCTCCCGGCTGCCCCAGACGCTCGATGAATATCTCGCGTTGTTTGCGCCTGCCGGGCCGGACCAGCGTGTGGGGGAGGCCTCGCCTTCGTATCTGACCTCGCGCACCGCTGCGTCTGGGATCGCAGAGCTTGCCCCGGCTGCGCGGATCATCGCGATCTTGCGGGAGCCCGCGAGCTTTCTGCGCTCCTACCACCTACAGCTCGTGCAGTCTCACGTGGAGCGAGAGAAGGACCTACACCGAGCGCTCGCGCTGGAGCGGATCGAACGTGGGGGACGGGTGATCTTCCGATATTCAGACAATCTGCGCTATGTGGAGCAGTTGCGCCGCTACGACGCGGCCTTCTCCCCCGAGCAGCTGCTCGTTCTCATCTACGACGATTTCAGGCGCGAGAACGAGGCGACGGTGCGCCGAGTGCTGCGCTTCCTGGAGGTGGACGAGCGGCTCCCCATTGTGCCCATGGAGGCCAACCAGACGGTCACCGTGCGCTCGGTGAGAGCGGACGAGCTCGTGCGCGCCGTATACGCCGGCCGCGGTCCAGCGGCGCGCACGGTGAAAGCGGTCGCCAGGGCGATGCTGCCGGCGGACCGGCGCGGGCGTCTCGCGCAGGAGGCACGCAGGCGCCTGATCTATGGTGCTCCTGGCGGAGTGGACGAGCGGCTGATGGCGCAGTTGCGCAGCCGCTATAAGCCCGAGGTGGTGGCGCTGAGCGAGTATTTGGGGCGCGATCTGGTGAGTCTTTGGGGCTATGACACGATCGGCTGAGCAGACCGCCGCAACCCGCTATGAGACGGCCGGCTTCGGCGCGCGGTGGCGAAGCGAGCGCGAGCGCCGCCAAGAGCAGGTCATGCCGCAGGGCAGCGTGGTGGTCTCATGCGCCGCGCCGCTAGGCGTGGGTGGCCTGGGCCATCATCTGCGCGAGATCACCGAGGCGCTGGGCCGAGCGGGGCAGCCCTGCGTTTGTATCTGTGGCTCGACGCTGCAGGCGACGCCGTTGCGACGCCGCCCAACGCCCATGTTGGCGCTTGCCCGTGGCATCGCGCCGCTGACGCGCTTCTCTCCCGCCTGGCGCATTTGGACGGGACGGGTGAGCTTCGACGCACAGGCTGCTTGCAGATTGCCCGGTGGCGACCATCTGATCGCGTTCAACAGGCAGGCGCTCGAGCAGATCAAGATCGCACGCGCAAACGGCTATCAAACGGTCTCGCTGATGTCCGGCAGCCCGCATGTGCGCCGCGTGGCGCGCCAGCACGCGCTCGCATGCAGTCGCTATCCCCTGGAGCGTTCCTTTGGTACGCACATCGTGCAGCGTTACCTCACCGAGTATGAGCTCGCCGACAGAATCTGTCTAGCCAGCCGCTACAGCTGGGAGTCATTTGTCGAGCAAGGCATTCCCCAGGAGCGACTGGCGCTCTTCCCGTTGATTCCAGATCCGCGCTACAAGCCCGCGAGTGAGCCGCGCAGCAGCTCCAGCTTCGATGTCGTCTATGTCGGCAGCCTGACCGTGCCCAAGGGAGTTCCGCTGCTGGTAGATGCGCTGCGCAGGCTGCCCTACCGTGATCTCAGGTTGATCCTCGTCGGCGGCTGGAAGAGCCGGGGGATGCGACGTTTCTTGGAACGAGCCTCTGCGCAGGACGCACGGTTGCTGATCCGGCCGGGGGATTCTCTGCCCTGGTTGCAAGGTGCGCGGCTGTGTGCGCATCCCACTTACGAGGACGGCTTCGCCTACGCCCCGGCGGAGGCCCTGGCTTGCGGTGTGCCGGTGCTGGTCAGCGAGGACACCGGCATGCGTGAGCTGATCGAGCCCGGTCGCACGGGCTTGGTCCTGCCCACTGGCGATCTCGACGCGCTCACGGAATCCATGCAGGCCGTCTACAGGGGCGAGATTCTCAGTGACTGAGCCACGCCAGCACATTGCCGTCATTGGCGTATCGCTCGAGCCAGTGTGTGGGGTGCGCGACCATGCTCAGCTGCTGGCCAAAGCGCTCGAGCGGGAGCAGATCGAATGTTCGCTGCACTGGCTGCAGCGCGAAGGCACAACGATCGGTGCGGTCCGTCGCGAGTTCAGGACGTGGTTGCAGGAGCTCGCCCTCGAGCTCCAGAGGACCAAGCCCGACGTCGTGCTGCTGCACTACTCGATCTTCGCCTATTCATATCGAGGCATTCCCCTCTTCGTGCTTCCCACCCTCTCAAGCGTGCGCCGAGCGCGCGTACCGCTTGTGGTGGTCCTCCACGAGCTCGCCTACCCATGGAAACATGGCTCCTGGCGCGGCGCGACGTGGGCGATGACACAGAGGCTGGCGCTGATCGCGATCATGCGCGATTGCGCTGCCGGGCTGCTCACCGCTGACTTCCGCGTGCAGTGGCTAGCCTCCAGGCGCTGGCTTGCGCGCCGTCCGCTCGCGATGGCCCCCGTCTTCTCGAATCTGCCCCCGCCGAGCTCCACACCTCGCGGTGGTGATTTCGACCCGATCGGCGCAGGTGCGCGCTCCCACGCCGGCCACCATGAGCGCCACGTTGGCGTGTTCGGCTACGCATTTGAGGGGGCAGCGATCGAGCTGGTGCTTGACGCGCTGGCGCTGCTGCACAAGGGGGGGGCAGATGTGCGGCTGAGACTGCTTGGCAAGCCCGGCGAAAACAGCCCCGCAGGACAGGCGTGGCGTGTGGCAGCGCACACGCGGGGGCTCACCGAGGCGCTCGCATTCTCAGGCACGCTCAGTGCCCAGGAGCTCTCAAATGCGCTGGTGGCTTGTGAGGTGTTGCTGTTCGTCGATAGGACCGGTCCCTCATCACGCAAGGGCACGCTCGCGGCCGCGCTTGCATCGGGCAGGCCCGTCGTCGCGATCGACGGCCGACGGCGCTGGCCGGAGCTGATTCATGCCAAGGCCGCGGTCGTCGTGGCGCCGAGCGCCGTGGAGTTGGCCGGGAGTGTCGCGAACCTGCTCGGCGACGAGCATCAGCGCGAGGCGCAGGGCATGCGAGGTGGGCGATTTGCCGCACAGCAGATGGGTGTAGATCGCACCGTCGCGGAGCTCACCAGGTTGATAAGGATCGTGGTGCCCGCGCGCTCAACGTCCACGAGCAGCCAGGTAACAGTCGAGCAATGCAGCCAGGTGACGCTCGGGGGAGAAGCGTTCTTGCACCAGCTTGCGCCCCGCACTGCCCATCCGACTTTGCCGCTGCGGATCGGCCAGCAGCTCGTTGAGGGCCCGGGCGAGATCGGCGGCATCGCCAGGCCTGACGCACATGCCACAGACGCCATCCTGCAGCCAATCGGAGATCCCGCCGGTGCGGCTTGCGATCACTGGCCGGCCGGCTGCGAGCGCCTCGATTCCGACGAGCCCGAACGGCTCCGGCCACAGTGATGGTATGACGACGACTGAGGCGCCAGCGAGCTGTTCGGCGAGCCGCTCTGCGGAGAGCCAGCCGGTGAAGCTGATCCTGTCCCCCAACCCCTTGCGGTGGGCGAGCTTGCGCATGGCATCCAGGCGCCAGCCATCTCCACAGATGACGAATTCACCTTCGACGGCGCTGGCCGCGCGGATCAGGACGTCCACGCCCTTGGGCGCGACGATCCGGCCGGCGAAGACCACGCGGCGACTCGCAGAGCCGCCGAAATCGGGCCCTCCGGGGTCGCTGGTATATGGACGCAGCGTTGTGAACAAGGGAACCACCCGGCGACGGGCCAGACCGTTGATCGCCAGGTGACGATCGACGGCGCTGGAATAGGAGATGACGAGATCCGCTTGCTTGAGCGCCGCCAATGCCTGGGACGTTTGCAGATACCTGGACGGCAAGCCGCTGAGTTTGCGCGTGTGCGCGCACCCGCGCGCAGCCATCTGGACGAAGCACGCGGCACCATGAGGTCGCGAGCACTCTTGGCCAGGGCGGAAGTAGTGAACGCCCGACGTGCAGGCGGTATAGCCGTGCACGCTGATCACGACCGGGGCGCTTGCCCTCAGTGCGTCAACGAGCTCGAGATCATCGAGCTGATGGATATGGATGACACTCGTGGCGGGCAGGTCTCCGCCCAGCCTCGTGGCCGTCGGGGCGTGCGGATTGCAGAGCTCTGGACGATGATGAACGGTGATGCCGGGAGCTGGCTCGCCGGAGTCGATCCTGGCGGCGAGCACGTGTACGTCCGCGCCGTGACGCGCCAGCAGCGTCGCGCTGGCTGTCACATGAGCCGCCACACCGCCATCCCTGGCCCAGCGAGGCGTTACCAGCAGAACCGAGTGATCACCAGCGAGCTCGCGGCGGCTACTCTCTCGTTGGTCACCACTTGTCATCGGATATGCCTGTAAAGCTTACAACCAGGGTGGTAGGCGCAGTGTCACGGCGTTTGCAACGGCCGGAGCTCTTGGCTGCCGTCAATGTGCACGTCAGGCGTGCACAGCATGACGAGATTGGCGTCCGCGCTGTGCTCGCCGGCGCGTTGCGCAATGGCTCCAGCTATGTCGATATCGGAGCCAACCGTGGTCAGGTACTTCGCGAGGCCGTGAGGATCTCGCCTCGCGGTCGTCACTTCGCGTTTGAGCCTGTGCCAGATTTGGCTCAGATCCTCACGCGTGAGTTCCCGCAGGTCGATTGCCGCCGCCTGGCTCTTGGTGCGCGGCGCGAGGTCGCAAGCTTCTGTCATTTTACACTGCTCGATGGATGGAGCGGTTTGCAGCGCAGCCCGGAGATCAGCGATGAGCGCGGCAAGCCGGAGTATATAACCGTGCAAGTGTCGACACTGGACACTGAGCTCGGGGACGTGGCGCCGAGCGTCGTGAAGATAGACGTCGAGGGAGGTGAGCTTGCCGTGCTCGAAGGTGCCAAGACGCTGCTCTCACGGACGCGGCCTGTGGTGATATTCGAGCACGTTCCGCAGGCATCGGCGCTGTATGGCGCCGCGCCTGGTGCTGTGTGGGATCTTTTGAGCGAGCTCGACTATGAGGTGTTTTCGGTGACGGGATTGGGTCCGTTCAGGCGCTCTGACTTCACTGAGCGGGATGACATCGTGAATTGGCTGGGTACGCCTGCAGAGCGCTCTGCTGAGGGCATGAAGCAGATGTTCTCATAGCCTCCCACCAGCTCCAGGCATCCATCGTGGGTCATCGTCGATCCGTCCTGGGCAATCCGCCAGGGTACGTATTCATGGCTTCTCATCAACTCGATCGTCTTGACTGTGCTGGTCTCGGCGATCACGATCGGCTGAGCGTCGTTGAGCAGCGCGCGCGCTCCGGCCAGCACCTCGCGCTCGTGACCCTCGACGTCGACCTTGATCAGATCTGGAGACAAGTTGGTGCTGGAGGCATAATCGTCGAGCCTGAGGACATCCACTTCGATGCGCCGGTCGGTGGGCATGTCCAGGCTCGACAAGCCAGTGTTGCCGGGCTCTGAGAGAAAGAAGGGCAACTTGGCGGCTTGGTCGCTGCAAGCCGCGGCGACCACCTGGATATTCTGGGATCCCAGCCTCACGCTGCGTGCAAGCAGCGCGCGGACGCTGGGATTTGGCTCGAACGCATGGACGGTCGCACCGAGCTCGGCCGCCAGAATGGAAAAATAACCGGCGTTGGCGCCGACGTCGAAGACCATCCATCCCGGTCTGGCGAAGCGGCGCAGTAGCGCTGTTATGCCAGGCTCATATTCACCGTAGAAATAGATGGCTCGGTGCTGATGGTCGCGCATGCAGAGCGCCATCGGGGAACCTCCAGGCGTCTTGCCCACGAGCACGCGATCGCCAAGCGCCTCGCCGACTCTGTACGCGGCTGCACGCACTGGCCGCCAGCGCTCCCAGCGCCGTGTGGCGGTAACGAGCAACTGTGCGGAGGACTCAAACGACACCTTCCATGATAGAGACAAGCAGCCACTGCGCGGCCAATTATGTTACTGGCCTGTGAATTCCAGAATGAGCAGGCGGGGATAGTCGGTGGCAGCGATTTCGATCGTAGCCTGGTTGCCTGATCGCGAGATCAGTTGTGCCGGAGTGCTTTCGTTTGTCAGCGGATCGTAGGCGCTGACTATGGGTTGGGCTTCTGTGCTGGGTAGGTTGCCCAGCGTGATGCGGAATGTCTCGTTGGGCATGTCGAAGCGTCTTATGTCTGTCGACGGCGCATACGGCTGATATAGCGTCAGCAGGTCGCGGGTCATGACGTAGACGGGGATCACGAAGCGTGTGGGTGAGGTCTGAAACGGGAAAACCGCGAGTACGTCCCGGTCGTAGAGTGTTGGGTGGGCTTCGGTGCCGTCCCCGCTGAACTGTGTGTGGTCGCCGTCCTGGGCGATTGCGAGAAGTTCGAGCTGCCTGGCTGTCCCGTTGGGACCAGGCCCCTGGAATTGAGCGAGCATGTTGCGAAAGCCCGTCATCGTTTCGCCGCCCAGCGGCTCTCCAGGGTATTCACCGGGATGGGCTTCGAGCGCCTGAAAGAAGGACGGGCTGATCAGACTGAGATCGCCAGGGGCGGCGGCGAAGAAGTACTCGCGGCTGATGCCCTTGCTGATCATCGCGACCAGACTGCGCAGCAGCGCCTTTGCCTCGAAGTGTTCCTTATCGCTCTTTGTGAGCGTCACCGCTTCAGGGGTCACGCCGTCGGGGCCAACCGGAGTGGCCCCGTTGGTGGAGAGGTTGTACTCGGTGATCCACTTTTGTGCCGGCTGGCCTCCCGGTGGGCCGACTTCGCGACCGTGTGGATCGCCGTATATATAGGTGGTGAACGGCGCGAGATCTCTGATCAAAGTCTCGGTCGAGGTGGCCGTCAGCGTGTACTCCGGAAAGAGGGAATCGTAGCTTGGCACGAACAGCGGCGCGTAGCTGCCTTGGGTGGTGTCGCGCTGGCCGAGGGCGTTGATCGGGATGATGTTCTCTTCTCCCTCATCGGCTGGGAAGCTCCTGAAGCCTACGTAGGGGTGCTTGCTGAGTGCGGTGAGGCCAGGTGGCGCCTGGGCTCCCGAGGGGAATGGGGTCTCGGAGGCGAAGCCGTCGGTAATGCCCACCCCTGAGGGTATGCCATTTGCAGGGTTGCGGACATAGGCGACGGTCGCTTCGAGCACCGCTTTTGTGACCTCGTTGGTGACGGTTTTGATGTCGGTTCCGCCCGAGCCAGCGTCGCCTTCGGCGCCTGCATCCCCGCTGGAGCTCGGGTAATAGTGTTCGGAATCGAGGAACTGCGAGCCAAAGCTGAGCTCGTTCCAGACCTCTAGGTCATAGCCTTCGGGGCCGAAGATGCTCGCGGCCTTGCGGCAGACGGTCGCCACATAGCTCAGCCAGCCAGCGAGCGTTTCCTGGAACGTGGGGTTGGGTTCGCCGTCGGGCAGCGTAGGCGCCCCAAAGGGAGCGTAGAGCAACGTCGTGCCCTTGTGGGGGCCTGCGGGCAAGCTGCTGAGCAGTGGCCGGGAGAGCGTGGCGATGTCGCCTGGCCCCATACTCGTGATGAGGATGTCGGGATCACCGCCAAAGGAGAGCCCGTCGAATCCTGTCTTGCCTGGCACGACCTCGGTAGCGCTGGCCTGGCTGAGCGTCACGGTCTGTGCGCCTTCGGGCGCGGCGGCCACCGTTTCAAGCGTGATCTGCTGGGCGGGTGCGGGCGCGCCGCTGTTGGCGTTGAGCAGGATCAGGGGTCGCAGACCGTGCTTGTGCAGCGCTTCGAGCACTGTGTCGATCTGGGCTTCGTTCCTGAAGGTGCTCGGGTCCTGATAGGAAAGACCGCCCCAGCCTATTTCTCTGCGCGCGAGCTTGAAGCCGCTTTCCTGGAGTAGCTGCGCGGTTGCTTCGGCTTGGGCGGGCATCACATTGAAGTTGATCCCCAGCGATTCGAGCAGCCTCGAGGCGGGCCAGGTGTCCAAGTAAGCTCGCCATGGCTGAATCCAGAAGGAGCTCGTCCCGAAGGGCACCTCGGTGAGGTAGCGGGGATCGATTGGGTCGGTGAGTACACCGTCGACTTCGCTTGACCATGTCGGCTGTGTGCCGGCAGCTTCGTCCTGTGGCTGGGTGCTGGGCGGAGGGCCACTCGAGGGGAGATGCACTTCGGGCGCACCAGACGGGAAGATGGCACCTGTCCCATTGCCTGCACCGCCCACGATGGCGTGCCGATGCCCTCGCGATGTTCCGCTTGGCCGCCGCGCACGCGGTTTGGCGCCGCAGGGACGAGCGCTCAGGTCGGATGTCGGGTTCCTGCCGGGACGCGAGGACGTCATCGAGCTGGAAGACCTTGCAATGCGCGAAGACCGTGCGGCTCCCGAGCGCCTGCTCGCCCGCGAGGTTGCACACTGCCCCCGATCGTGGGTGGTGTGCGTAGCTGGACGCATGTGATGGTGGGTCAGACGACGACCCAGCTGGCCCGTATGGGCGTGGGCCCCCAGGGCGGCGCCGGCCGTCACAGCGATGCTGGTTCCCAAAGCGAGTGCTCCACTCGCGCCCCAAGCGAGCACTCGACACCATGTATGTGAGCCGCGGTGGGAGAGGAGATTGGCGATGAGCATCGATTGCGGCGCACGCAGGGGATGGGGCGCTGGCCAGTTGATCGGTGGCCGTTGAGACGCGCTTGACGTGGGCCTCGCAAGCCGGACGCGTGTTTTGGCGAGATCCTCTGGCGCAGAGTCATTTTGGTGAAGATTTGGTGAACGCGTATGAAGTGTCCACGTCGTGACTATTTGGTGAAGCGCGCGAGATCGGCACTTCCCATGCGGTTGGATATGTACCCGCGTAGCGGGGAAGCCAAGCCCCTCAGATCCTGCGGCGGCGCCAGATCTAGGATGATCGATCGCTCGACCCCTTCACTCAGAAGCTCGACAACGACCTTGCTGTTACGAATGCCTCTGCGGCTGCGCTCGCGCGTGGGCAACGGGAGCCCCCATCGCCGGAGCGCGGTGCTCCTGGTCGTCGCATTGGCTCTCCTGCTGGTCGGCCTGCTGCTGAGTGACGGTCTGGCCAGCGAGCCCGGGACCTTGGTTCAGCAGGGGCCGAGGCTAGTCGGGATGGGGGAGGATGGCGAAGGCCGTTTCGGGCGCAGCGTGGCGCTCTCAGCCGACGGCGACACCGCTCTGATCGGCGCGCCTGCGGACGGGGCCGAAGCCGGCGCCGCCTGGGTCTTCACGCGCTCGGGTACGAGTTGGACTGAGCAGGGGCCGAAGCTCACGGGCCCCAGCGAGGTCGGGGCAGGTCACTTCGGACGCAGCGTGGCGATGTCCGCGGATGGCAACGTGGCGCTGATCGGAGCGTCGAATAACGATGGCGGCCGCGGCACGGCATGGGTGTTCACGCGCTCGGGCTCGACCTGGACCGAGCAGGCGGAGCTGCAAGCCAATGAAGAGAGCGGAGGAGCGTGGTTCGGTCGCAGCGTCGCGCTCTCAGCTGACGGCAATACCGCCTTGGTGGGCGGATATGTCGACCACGACGATATAGGGGCAGCCTGGGTCTTCACGCGGGTGGGCTCGGCTTGGATTCAGCAGGGGCCCAAGCTGACGGCTGGTGAAGAGAGTGGCAGAGGTGAGTTCGGCCGTAGCGTGGCGCTTTCTGGGGATGGCGGAACCGCCCTCATCGGCGGTCCACTCGATGGCGAAGACGCTGGCGCTGCCTGGGTCTTCACTCGCTCGGGCTCGATCTGGACGCAGCAGGGCCCTAAGCTCGCCGCCGGCGAAGAGAGCGGCCCGGCCGAGTTCGGTGGCAGCGTTGCGCTCTCCGCCGAAGGCAATACCGCGGCCGTTGGCGGGCTCGATGATGATGAAGGGCTCGGAGCTGCCTGGGTCTTCACTCGCTCGGGCTCGACCTGGGCGCAGCAGGGGCCCAAGTTGACAGGCGCCGGCGAGATCGGCGCAGGGCTGTTTGGCGTTGACGTGGCGCTCTCACCCGAAGGGGATGAGGCGCTGATCGGCGGACTCGCCGATCACAACGATGTCGGGGCGGCGTGGACGTTTACGCGCTTGGGCTCCACTTGGACCCCCGATGCAACCAAGCTCACCCCCGCTGAAGAGAGCGGAAAAAGCCAGTTCGGGTGGAGCGTCTCGCTTGCGGCCGACGGCGCCACAGCGCTGATTGGCGGCTTGGCGGACGAAAAAGATGTTGGTGCCGCGTGGGTGTTCGCAGAACCTCCAGTCACCGTCGAAACCACCTCGACCTCCCAAACGACGACCTCGACCTCCCAAACGAGCACCTCAACCTCACAGACGACCTCCACTTCGACTACCACGACGTCGCAGAGCACGACGACTGGGGAACTCTTCCGTCTGCCGGAACCGACATCGGTCACTGACGCAGCTAGTTCGACTTCAGCCCTAGCGGCCAATGCGACCGGTGGGGTGGCGGCATACCACGCTCTGGGTGGCCGCATAGTGCTGGTGGGGCGGACGATAGCCGTGCGGAGAGGGTTGGCGATCGTGAGGCTCAGATGCGTGGCCACGGTTCGCTGCAGCGGCGCGCTGGGGCTCACGATCCAGGTCCGAGGACGAGGAAGGCACGCGCACCGCCGCAACCTGACGGTCGGCAGGACACGCTTCTCAATTGTTGCAAGCAAGACTTCTGTCGTAGAGCTTCGCTTGAACGCTCAGGGTCGGTCGCTCCTGCGGTCTCATCGAGGACTGTTGAGCGCGTCCATGCGAGTCACCAAGTCCTCTCCAGGCGGCGTTCAGACACAGCGGGCCACCGTCCGCCTATTGCTGCACGCGGCCCAGAACTCGCGCAGACCTAAGTCACGCAAGTCCAAGGCCTGAGCCTGCCGGCCAAGGCCTTGAGCCTCAGCCGGCAGGCCAGGGTCAAGTGCACTATGAGTGGCGCAGCGCGTTGATGGCGCTCCAGAATGTCTGGCGGCCATTGGCCACTTCGGCGGCGAACTGATCGAGCGCGGTTTTGTCGGTCTGATGCAGCTGGGCCAGCGTCGCCCGGTAGTGCTGCCTGGCGCTGCGACAGGCGACCTTGGGGTGATGTGGTGAAGCAGGTGGCGTGCACGCGGCATTACGGGTATTGAGCGCATTCTGGCGGCCCTGTTCATAGGCGTTGTAGGTAACCGATAGGCGATCTACTCAGCGGCGATGGGGGACCGTTCGATGTGAGCGAGGCGCTGGAGGTGCTCCGTGCAAGAGAACCGACTGGCTGGAGCCGGATACCTGCTTGCCGTTGGTCACCTGCACCAAAGCACGGTAGCGGCCTGTGCGTCGTATGTATACGAGCGCGTTGAAGCGAGATGTGTTCCTTGGGCTCCTGCCTAGAGTCGCGCTGCCAACCTTGATCGCACCGCCGTAGGATCGCACCTCCTGAAACACGGCCACGGCGCCTGGCTCCGCGGGCCTGACAATGCCACTGAAGCGAACCAATCCCGGCTGAGCGGTGGCGTGCACGTGGAACGCACTCACGTTTACGGCAACGTGAACGGTAACCACCTGGCTGAAGGTGGGCGTCGTATCGAGTGTGCTCAGACGCAGCTCGGTCGTCTGGGAGAGTGCTGGCACGACAATCGAGAAGTTGCCGTCTGTGCCGGTCGTGGTGGGCTGGCCGAGCGCCACGAAGTTGCCCAGGTAGGGGAAGGGATTGGCCTGGAGGGCAATTGACTGCCCGGGGGCGCCGGTGCCGGACAGCGTGCCGGTCAGCGAGAAGGGCCGGCCGTAGGTTCCAACCCGCGGTGGTGTGATCAAGAATCTGAGCGGGATCCGCTTGGTGGTAAATGTACGATCCTGCCCGTCTGTGGTGCCGGCAGAGCTCACAGCGACCAAGCGATAGTGATAGGTGGTGCCGAGTTGCAATCCCGAGAGTGGCTGGCTCACTTTCAGTGATGAGGTTCCGGCAGCGGTGGGTGACGTGGGTGTCTGCACGCCATAGGCCGTGGTCGAACCGATTTGGAAATAGTAGGTGGTTTCCAGGCCATGAGGAGTGACGCTGCCACTGAGCGTGGCGGTCGAATCTCCTACTTCGGATGCCCCACCAGTGATTGCTGTTGGAGGCTTGGGCGCAGGCGGAGGCTTGGGGGTGGGTGCTTTTAGTGCACCAGCCTGCGCAATGGGGGCCAGCGCGATGATGACGCTCGCCAGCGTCGCCCCACTCAGTGCCGCGCACAAGTCGCGGACAACCTTACGAATATCCATGTGCACGCTTTCGAAAATCGCCCTACGAGATGATTCGTTTGCCGGCGTCAGGGCTTTCGTGCACGCCCGTCTGCAGCTCGGACACCTGCTGGGGTGCCTGCTCGGACACTGGCTCGGGTGCGAAGCGGTATCCGATGCCGAAGTGCGTGTGTATGTATCTCCACGTGGGCGCAACCGCTATCAGCTTTGTGCGTAGCTTGCGCACAAAGACATCGACCGCACGATCGCGATATTTCATCTCGGAGCCCCATACCTGACGGTAGATCTCCGTGCGGCGCACCACCCGATCCTCGCGGCTGGCGAGCACGGCGAGAACCTGGAACTCGCGCACCGTCAGGCCAACTTGGGTGCTCTCTACGAGCGCCCGCATCTCATCGAGGCGCAATTCGAGGTTCTCGAAGGTCAGTATCTGCCTCCGATCCAAGTCCACCGGGAACGTGCCATCCGTGGGGCCTGTGATCGCCGCCGTGGACATTCCGACCACGGGGCTCAAGAGACGCGACTCAGTGCTCATCGGTTGGGGGATCGCCCCGTGTCCTGCATACCCAAACGCTGACTGCCCGGAGATCTGATGATGTGAAGCCCTTGTGATCAGGAGCGGCTAGCTCGGAGCCTCAGCAGGCTCCCACGCAAACGCATGAGCCGAGCTTCAGCTGGCGTGCAGCGTAGGCGCCCCAGCCATATGTGGGAGGTCGAGCACCGCTGGATCTCCGGCGGCCAGCTCGTCGTAGGTGACCGCTCGGCGCTTGCGGGCCGCGTGCCTGAGACTCCACTCAAGCGCATGTATCTGACGCGGATGCTCAAGGTCGCGCGGGTGCAGATCCAGCCGCAAGGTGCTTGCCGCCAACGTCGCGCCAGCGCGCACGAGCGGGGGTGAGAGCACTCGTCCCAGCCGCGTCTCGACGTTCATGCCGCACGCGGGTGCCAGACGTCGCCACCGGTAGCCGTCGGGGGTCACCTGGTGCGTCTGCGGTTCCGCCGCGGTTGCACGTGATCCGATCGCTCCGTGCAAGTTGAACAGGCTGGCCCACCACAGGTAGCGCTCGCTCAGTGTACGGCGCAGAGCCGGGGTATAGGCGTAGGCTGGGGCGACGAACCCATCGGGCTCGATGCCGGCGAGCTTGAGCAGTCGCCAGCCCGCCTCAACCGCCCGGCGTGTGTCGCGACCGTTCAGTCCCACGAACTCCGCAGTGCGCATCGAGCGCACCCCGCGGGCCGGAGAGAGTACGCGACGCTGCCATCCGGGGGCTTGCAGGCGCTCGTGTTGAAAGCCATGTTGGGCGATCGAGTCCCCCATGGCCCGTCGCTCGAGCAGCCACTCGACCATCTCCGGGGAGCGCTCGCCAACGGGATGCAGGTCACGGGCGGGGATCACGAGCAGTGTCACACGGTCGACCCCATGGTCATCCAGCCAGTCGCGGATCAACGCGCAGCGCGCGAATGTCGCGGGCTCGATGTCGTGCAGCGCGACGGCGATCGTCCGGTCGCTACGCGGCATCTCGGGACCTCTCGGTGAGGCGGGCGTTCGAGGCGTGCGGGAGGACCTGCTGGTATCTCTCGGCGAGACGCACCTTCATATAGAGAGATTCGGTCGCAAAGTGCGACTTTTTGTAACGAGCCGGGAACTATCGTGTGAAGCAGATGTGAAGTCCTCCAGCTACGAGCGCAGCCTCACCTTCGTATCAGCCACCTTGGTCCGCGCCCCGGCGCTGAGGGCGTATGCCGTGAGCACAACAGTGAGTTTGCCTGAGCGAGCCAGCAGCGCTCGACCGGTGGCATTCAGCTTGATCTTGACCAAGCCGCTCTTGGCAGAGGCGATCGAAACGCTGTGCGAGCCGACGAGCTCACTTGCGCGCTGTGAAGTCTTGCGAGCGTTATGTGCTCGCGAAGCCTTGTGAGCACTCCGTGTCGCTGAAGTCTCGAGCGTTGCGGTGATCTCACAGGTGCCTGCAGCCGATATGCAACTGAACCGGGCGCTCACCTCCTCGCCGTGGGAGGTTGGCGGGCCCAGGAGCTTGGCCAGCAGCGCGTTGCTGTTGCCGTCGACGGCCTGTTCGAAGATGGCCGATTCGGCGCTCAGGAAGCTGCCTTCTCCGAGGTACGTCGCACGAATCTGATGGCCGCCTGGAGCCGTGTACTTCACACTGCAGGTTGCGGTGGCGCTCTGGGCGCTCAGCTTCGCGATGGCAACCGTTTGGCAGAGCGGGATCGCTACGCCGGCGCTTGTGAACTCGACAACCCCGCTCGGCGGGGCAGGGCTGATCGTTGCGGTATAGGTCACCGTTGACTTCGACTTGGACGGGTTCTTGGAGGAGCTCACCACGATTGAGGTCTGAGTGGACGGTGGGATGAGGACCGGGGCGTTGACGACTTGGCTGAGGTATTCGGACTCGGAGGCTCTGAAGCTCGCGTCGCCCGAGTAGGTCGCCTGGACCGTATGAACACCCCCGGAGGTGTAGGTGGTCGTGCAGGGCGCCTCGCCGCTGGAGCCGCTCAGTGGCACCGCTTCGCAGCCTGGGATCGGTACGCCCAGGTCGCTGAAGCCCACCGTGCCGCCGTCGGGGGTGGGCGTGACGGCCGCTGTGTAGGTGACGGCCCGGCCGGTGGTCACGGGGTTGGGGGAGGAGATCAGCGCCGTGGATGTCAGGTGCTGGCAGCCTGGCGGTAGCGGGCTGCCCTGACGCTGGGCTTCTTCGCATGATTCGGGGCCGGTGGAGCCTTCCGTCGCGCTCGCCATGCCCGCTTGGCTCAAGCACAGCGCCGTGGCGAGCGCTGCAAGCAGCAACCAAATCAAGCGGCGAGCTTGCTTACCCATCACACGATGATAAGCACATAAGCTGTCGCGGCCATGCATCCGATCTCCTACCTGCAAGCGGTGATCCTCGGGCTCACGCAGGGCATCGCGGAGCCATTTCCGATTTCCAGCCTCGGCCATGCGGTCGTATTGCCGAGGCTGCTTGGGTGGAATATCCACCAGAACGCACCTTACTTCCTGACCTTCCTCGTCGCCACCCATCTCGCGACCGCAATCGTGCTGCTGCTGTTCTTCTTGGGTGATTGGATCAAGATCGTCAAGGGCATCCTGCGCTCGCTTGTGCAGCGCGAGATCAAGGAGAGCGATGTGTACGCGAAGCTGGGCTGGCTCCTGGTCGTGGGCACGATCCCTGCTGGCATCCTCGGTCTGCTGCTCCAGGAATCTTTGCGCAAACTATTCGCCTCGGCTGAGGTGGCAGCTGCCTTCCTGATCGTGAACGGCGTCGCACTGCTGCTCTTCGAGCGGCTGCGCAAGCGGCCACCTGAGCCGGGGGATTATCTTGGAGATGCGGATGAGCGAATCTCCAAGATCGGCTGGCGACGCGCGATCGCGATCGGCACGTCCCAAGCGGCTGCGCTCGTGCCCGGGATCTCCCGGTCCGGTTTCTCGATGGGTGGTGGCCTGCTTGCGGGGCTCTCGAACGAGGATGCGGCGAGGTATGGCTTCCTGCTCGCCACGCCGGTCATCCTCGCGGCCGCGGTGCTCAAGCTGCCAGAACTGATGGGCAAGCAGGGCGACGGGGTACGCGGGCCCGCGCTCGTCGCGGGCCTGTGCGCGGCGGTGACGACCTTCCTGGCGGTGAAGTTCCTGTTGCGCTATCTGCAGACCAACCGGCTGACGCCGTTTGGCGTCTACTGCATCGGGTTCGGTGCGATCTGCACCGCGACGTTCGCGCTAGGCGGCTGAGCCAGAGCTCGTCTGCGGGCCGGTCTGAAACCAGGCGAACGCAAAGCACGCGAGAGCCACGACCAACGCTGCGATCCCATGCTTGGCGTGGTGGTGGCCGGCTTCCGAGCTCGACGCCGAGACATGGCCGGGGAAGAACGACGGCAGCGACTTGGCCGGATCCGCGAAATAGACGATCGCGATCACGACGAGCAGAACACCGACAAGGACCGCAGGAATGGCCAGCTTGCGCAGGGTGCCGAGGCTCATGTCTTGCAAGGCTACTTGCCGGCGCAGACTCCAGTCGGGCTAGGGTGGCTGCTATGGACTCCCATCGAGCGGGGGGACCCGGTAGCGCAGGGCATCACCACCATCACCTCTCCTCCGACGCTGACGCCCGCAAGCTGCTGCTCGCGCTGGGGCTCATCGTCGGCTTCATGGCGGTGGAGGTGGCCGCCGGGGCGGTCGGGCATTCGCTGGCTCTGCTTTCCGACGCGGCCCACATGCTCGCTGACGCCTGCGCTCTCGGCGTGTCGCTGCTCGCGATCCGCCTCGCGCGCAGGCCGGCGGGCGGATCGCTGACATACGGCCTGAGGCGCGTTGAGATCCTCAGTGCCCAGTTCAACGGCGCGACGCTGATGGTTCTGGGCGTGCTCATCATCTATGAGGCGATCAGGAGGCTGTTCGCGCCGCTCTCCACGCATGGGCCGCTCATGCTCGCTGTGGCATTGGCCGGCATCGCGGTGAACCTGCTTGCCGCCTGGACGCTTGCGAGCGCCAACCGGGAGTCGATGAGCGTCGAGGGCTCCTTTCAGCACGTACTCACCGACCTGTACGCCTTCATCGGGACCGCCATCGCCGCTGTGGTGATCATCACCACCGGGTTTGTCCGGGCGGACGCGATCGCCTCGCTGCTGGTTGCCGCGCTCATGTTGCATTCGGCGTATGGCCTGTTGCGGGACTCCGGTCGGGTCTTTCTGGAGGCAGCACCCAAGGGTCTGCGTCCAGACGCGATCGGTCGGGCCATGGCGCTTCACCGTGGTGTGGTGGAGGTCCACGACCTGCACGTCTGGGAGGTTGCCTCGAGCTTTCCAGCGTTATCCGCTCACGTGCTGGTCGAGTCTGGATTGGACTGTCACGCCATCAGGCGCGAGCTCGAGGCGATCTTGCACGAGCGCTTCGAGATCGACCATACGACGCTGCAGGTCGATCATCGGAGCAGTGCGCTGCTGGAGATCGAGCTGCCACCGCGACTGCGGCACACTGGGCGCTGAAGATGGCACCGAATATGTTCGAGACTCGCAGTCACGCTTGGCGCGAAGCGGGCCTGCTGCGCCAGATCAATCCGCGCGCGGTCAAGCGGGCGCGGGTGCAGGCGCTGCTGCTGGTGCCGCTGTTCGTGGGCGTTGTGCTCGTATACGAGCATCGCCAGAAGCTGTTGGGCGTCGACGTCCCGGTGCGGGTGGTTGCGGTCCTCGCACTGCTGATCCTGGGTTGGGCGATCGCGCGGGATATCGGCCGCGCGCTGGGACCGCCGCTGTTCCGGCGTCTCGATCCAGCCACGGCTGGAACCGTGGGCTTCCTGATCCGGCTCGTGACCGTGGGGCTCGCGCTGCTCGTGGCGCTGAACGTCGCCGGTCTGAACTCACGCACGCTGGCGCTGGGCGGTGCCTTCACGGCGGTGGTGCTCGGTCTCGCCGGTCAGCAGACGCTTGGCAACGTGATCGCAGGAACCGTCCTGTTGAGCGCGAGGCCATTCAAGGTGGGAGACCGCGTGCGCCTCCAGGGAGGACCCCTCGCCGGCACCGTGGAGGGAGTGGTGAGCTCTCTGGGTCTGCTCTATACGACGTTCATCACCGGCGAAGACTCGCTGATGGTGCCCAACAGCGTCGTGCTCGGGGTCGCCGTGCTACCGATCAGAGAGCCGGACGCCGTCAATCTCCGCGCGCGCCTGCGCCCGGGTATGACACCCAGCGACTTGCAGGAGCTGCTGGAGCGATCGCTGCAGACACCGATGCGCGACGTCCCGCGCATCACCCTTGAAGAGCTCGACGGAGATGCTGCTGTGGTACGCATCTCCGCCACGCCGCAGGTGGCCTCCGAAGGCCGTCACCTCGCAAGCGAACTCTTGCGCGTCGTCTCTGGGGAGACCAGTGCACGGGATGGCTTTCGCGCTGGTCGCGCTCGCCCGCCGGCCGGGCAAGATGGCCCGGGCGCTCAGGCCCCGGCCGGCTCGGAGCCCGTGGACCCCAAGGTGCCTGCTGCCCCCATGGAGCCCGCGGATCCCGCCACCGGCACGCGCACGCCGTAGCGCAGGAATAGATTCGACTCGTTCTCAAAGGCGTCGAGCAGCTCCAGCTCCAGTGGAGGCTCGAGCTCCGGGCCGGCGAGGATGCGCAGCGAGGACTCGCTGCTCTGACCGCCCGCGAGCTTTGGGCCGACGCAGAGCAGCAGCTCGTCCACGAGCCCCGCGCCGAGCAGCGCTGCGTTGAGGTGCGGTCCGCCCTCGCACAGCAGCGTTCGCACTCCGAACCGATCCCGCAGCTCTCCCAGCCCGGCTCTCAGATCGAGGGCGCCGGCCTTGGCTGCTCTGATGTAGTGGATCTGGGCCTCCACGCCTTCGGGGGGCAGGCTGGCTTGCGACTGCGTAAGGATCGTGACGCGGGCCTCAGGCTCGCCGAGGACAGGGACAAGCGCCGGCGTCAAGGCGACGCTCCTTGAGACGATGCAAGTGGTCGGCTCCGGCTCCAGCCCCGACTCGCTGCGCCGACGGCGACGGTCACTCTCGCGGATCATCCGCCCGTAGTGCTCGATTCGAGCGGTGCCCGCTCCGACCATCACCGCGTCCACGATCGCACGCAACCCATGGAACAGTCCCCGATCGGCGCGGTTGCCGATCGCTCCTGAGCGCCCGCCCACGCTCGCGCGTCCATCGACTGTGCTTGCCATGTTGAGGATCAACAGGGGCCGGTCGCAGGAGTCACGGCCATCGGCGCCACGCGGTGCCGGGCTCTGGGATGCGGCTCGCCAGGCATCGGCAAAGCTCTCGACCACCCTCTCCACCGTGCATGTTTGCACTGGATCGCCAGGAAACAGACGTCTCATAGGGAGGGTGTTCGCGGGCTGCTCGACGATGGCGCTGGACATATAGCAGCAAGCTCGCAACACATAGGCGCCGTGACCTGCTACCGTCGAAATATCTGGCTGGCCGATAAAGGCTGGCGAAAGCAGTGCAGCAGGCGCGCAGGTCGAAGCTCTTGAAGCATCCTCCGCGTAGCAGCGTGCACATATCGCGGAGGAAATCTCACATGCCAACTGGCACAGTAAAGTGGTTCAGCGACGACAAGGGGTTCGGCTTCATCACCCCCGATGACGGCGACAAGGACCTGTTCGTCCACCACACGGGCATCAACGGCGACGGCTACCGCTCGCTGCAGGAGGGCTCGAAGGTCTCCTATGACGCCGAAGAGGGCGACAAGGGGCCCAAGGCGGTCAACGTCAGCTCGATCTAGCGACGGCGGGTCCGCAGCCGCCCTTATGGGAGCTGAGACGGGCCCGTATGAACGTTGAAGATGTTTAGTCTTTGAGGGCCCGCCTTTTGCGGGCCCTCAACATGTCCAGCGACGCGACCACATTCCCCCTGCGCGACGCGCTGCTCAAACGCCCGCGGACAGGTGCGAGCCATGGGGTGGTCGATGAGCGCGCCGGTGAGCGTGCTGACTCACGCCGCGAAAGCGCGACCGCGGCAGTTGCGCTGGGAGTCATCTTCACGCTGGGCACGCTGATCGTCGTGCTGGCGGCGAATCGTCCCAGCCTCCTCTCTGCAACCAGTCATCCGGGTTTCTTCCCTGGCTGGATGGCCGGCCCACTCGGTGGACTGTGGCCTCAGTTCACTCGCAGCGCCTCCGCGCTCAGAGCGCTCTTCTCGGGTGCGATGGTGCTCATGTACGTGAGCTGGATCGTGGCGATTCGCTATGCGCCGAGATTGCGTGCTCGGTGGGTCATAGGGACGGTGATAGCGATCCACTGCGTCCTGCTGCTCTCGCCCCCGCTCTCGCTCACCGACGTGTTCAACTACATCAACTACGCGCGGATGGAGGTCTTTCACAATCTCAATCCATATGTGAGCACGCCTGTGCTCGAGCCTCACAGCGACCCCAGCTACTACCTCAGCAACTGGCACCAGCTGCTGAGCCCATATGGGCCGCTGTTCACCTTGATCACCTTCGCCGTCGTGCCGCTGGGGATCGGCGGATCCTTCTGGGCGCTCAAGGTGATCCTGTTCGCCGCGAGTCTCGGGACCCTGGCGCTCGTGTGGCGCTGCGCAAAGCTGCTCGGTCGTGAGCCTGTCCAGGCGATCGTCTTTGCGGGCCTGAACCCGATTGTGCTCATGTGGGGTCTCGCGGGAGATCACAACGATTTCCTCATGGTCCTGCTGATCATGCTCGGCTTCTACCTGCTGCTCAGGGCCGACGCCTCGCGGGAGCTCACAGCGAGGGTGCGTCTCCCGTTCGGGCTCTGCGCACTGGAGCTGGCCGCCGGTGTCTCGCTCGCGGCGGCGGTCGCGGTCAAGGCTTCGGGGGCGATCGTCATTCCGGTGGTGCTGGCGGGACTGCTGCACTCCAGGCGCAGTCTCACAAGCGTGCTCGTTGGGCTGATCGGGGGAGGTCTTTTCCTCGCCGTGTGCACCTACGCCGTGTTCGGGGCCCATCTGCCTGATCTGGGAACGCAGGGCAGCCTCGTGACGGCTCTGAGCCTTCCGAACCTCTTCGGATACATGCTGGGTCAGGGGGGGAGACGCAGACGCTGCGGGCGATCGTCACCGCCGTGCTGCTGATTGCAGTTGGCCTGTGCTGCCTGCTCGCGTGGCGTCGGCGCAGCTCGGTGACAGCGGCCGGCTGGGCCTCGTTGGCGCTTATCGTCACGCTCAGCTGGGTCCTGCCCTGGTATGTGCTCTGGGTGCTGCCACTGGCAGCCCTGTCGAGCTCGCGCAGGTTACGGGTCGCCACGATGGTGCTCGGCGTCTACCTGATCATCACCTGGGCTCCGCTCTTCTCGAGCATGTTGGGAGCCGTCGGCTTTCACCCCTCGCAGACCTCGCTCGGGCAGTTCCATCAGCGCGAGGTCAAGGAGCTTCTGCATTGACCTCGCGTGTTGGCATGTGCCTCAAGCGAGGGTGTCCCTGGGCGAGGGCGTCGTCGGAACGCGCGCGCGTGGCTCACTCCTCGGTGACGGGCTTGGTCCGCTCTTCGTTCTCTGGCATGCGTCCGTCGCGTCCGATGTAGCCGTCCTTGCCGCCCACGCAAACATAGACAGCGTCCTCGTCGCCGGCGTTGCGGATTTTGCGCAGCGTCTGAGCGTCTACGCGCGCAAAGGCACCCTCTTCCAGACGCTGGATTGAGCCGTCGCCGAAGATCATCTCGATCGCGCCGCGGTGGACGAAGTAGAGCTCCTCCTGGAGATCGTGGTAATGGTTGCCCGATTCGTACTTGGCGGGCATGACGATGGCGTTCACGCCGAAGGCGGTCACGCCCAGGCCCTTGCGAACCTTGCGAAAGCCCGGGCCCTCGCCCAGGTCGTCGATGTGGCCGACGGCGTAGCCCTCGCCGACGCGAACCGCTGGATACTCCGATGCCTCCATGTTGCCTCCTTCGCTGGGGTGATGGATCAGTGCTCGGCGTGACGCTCAATGCTCGGGACGATTATCGGTGCTCGGATGATGATCAGTACGCGGGACGATGATCAGTGCTCGGCGACGAAGCCGCCCTCGGGGGTGAGCGGCCTGCCCTCCTGAGCCCAGCGGACCAGGCCCCCGCTCATCGAATAGGTCTCAAAGCCAGCCGCCCGGAAGGCCTGGGCGGCCATCTGCGAACGCGAGCCGATCCGGCAGTAGAAGACGATCGGACGATCGCGCTCGAACGCGTCGGCATGGGAGGAGAGCTCGGTGAGCGAAAGGTGGCGTGAGCGCTGGATGTGTCCTGCGTCGCGCTCGTGAGCCTCGCGCACATCGACGAGCTCGAGATCTGGGTCCTCCTCGAGCCAGCTCGCGATCCGCTCGGGATCGAGCTCTAGCTCCGAGGAGGGAGGGCCGGCGCTCACCCACTGAGCGTAGCGTCGCCTGGGCGCCGCTGGCGGCTCTCTGCTGCTCCTGGCCCTCTGGCGTTCCTATGCGTGTGGATCGTGCTCGATCACGCGATCTCGCACGACCTGGCCGCGGCGGGGAGCCCACGCGAACATGTAGAACACCGACAGGACGAGCCCGAGTATTCCCACAAGCATGAGAATCAGGCCAACCGTTGTGAGCGAAACGCCGGACACGGTGGCGGTGACGGCATAACGCAGGATCGCGCCGACGGCGATGAGCAGAATCGATGTTCCTAGCGACACGGGACTTCCATACCCTGCTTGCGCGATTCTCAACCACAGTTGCCGGTGGCGGTCACTAGGATCAGCACATATGCCCACGCTGACCGACGTCTACACCGTCCCTCAGGAGCACCTCGATCTGTGCGAGACCGTGCGCAAGATCGCCCAGGAGAAGATCGCCCCCCGCTCGTCGGAGATCGACGAGCAGGCCGAATACCCATGGGACATCAGGAAGCTCCTCGCCGAGCAGGACATCCTGGGCCTGCCCTTCCCGATCGAGTACGGAGGCACGGGGACCGGGACGCTGATGCTCAACATGGCGGTCGAGGAGATCGCCAAGGTGGATGCTGCGTGCGCGCTGATGCTCATGGTCCAGGACCTGGGCACGCTGCCGATCCAGCTGTTCGGCTCCGAGGAGCTCAAGGAGCGCTTCCTGCCCAGGTGTGCCAGCGGTGAGTGGTCGCCAGCCTTCGCGCTCTCGGAGCCAGAGGCGGGCTCCGATCCGGCCGGGATGAAGACGACGGCCGTCAAGGATGGCGAGGACTGGGTGATCAATGGGACCAAGAACTGGATATCCAACCTTGGTATCGCCGACTTCTACATCTGCTTCGCGGTCACCGACCGCGAGAGCAAGCGGATCACCGCCTTCGTGGTGGAGGCTGAGCGGCCGGGCTTCAGCGTCGGCAAGCTCGAGCACAAGCTGGGCATCAGGGCCTCGCCCACGGGCCAGCCGATCTTCGATGAAGTCAGGGTGCCGCAGGAGAACGTGATCGGCGAGGTGGGCCGCGGGCTTTCCGTGGCGCTAGGAACGCTCGAGCGCACGCGCTTGGGAGCGGCGGCGCAGGCGGTGGGGATTGCCCAGGGGGCCACCGACTATGCGATCGAGTACGCCAAGGAGCGCGTCCAGTTCGGCAAACCGATCTTCGACTTCCAGGCGATCCAGTTCAAGCTCGCGGACATGCAGACGCGAACCGCAGCGGCCAGGGAGCTGCTCTACAAGGCGTGCGCGATGGCTGATAGTCGCGCTCCTCACAGCGCCAGGTACTCCTCGATGGCCAAGGTCTTCGCCTCGGATACCGCGATGGCGGTGACCGTGGAGGCGGTGCAGGTTCTGGGCGGCTACGGTTATGTCAAGGAGTATCCGGTTGAGCGCATGATGAGAGACGCGAAGATCACCCAGATCTACGAGGGCACCAACGAGATCCAAAGGCTCGTGATCGCCCGGACGTTCAGCTGAGCACCACGATGCGCTCGCCTATGCCACCGCGCTCCGATCAGCTCCGGCGCATTGGTGTCGCGGCGATCCTCGCACTCTCGCTCGGCCTGATCGTGATCGTGGTGGGGGAGGGCTTCAGCTCCATGGGCGCCGTCAGAGTGGTCGAGGACGTCGGGCTGGGTGTGATCGTGATCGCTCTGATCGCGGGCGTCTTCGCGCTCTTTGCCATCCGCCTGGGGGGATGGCACGACCCGGAGTCAGAGACGGAGTTCGATGAGCTCGTGCGCCACTCCGAGGATCTCGCGCGGGAAGGGCTTGTGGTCGACCCCGAAGAACGCGACTTCCTCGAGCTCGATCCGCTCAATGACGATGACTTCGAGGAGCTCGTGGCAGACGCGCTCGATGACCTGCCCGATCTGCTGCGCAACGCTTTGCGACACGTCGCCGTCGTGATCTCCGACGGCGGGCGGCGTCGCAGGGCCTATGGTCTCTATCAGGGCGACGGTGCCCACCGCGACGATCACCACGACAGGATCGTGATCTTCAGAGACACGTTGCGGCGGGACTTCGGACACGACCCTGAGCTGCTGCGCGAACAGGTCACCAGGACGGTGCGCCACGAGCTCGCCCACCACGTCGGCTTCGACGAGCTGGGCGTCAGCAGGCTGGACCTGTAGCGAGCGCCCGCCGGCGAGGACTGCCGATCTGAGAGGATTCGCGCGGTCCCGCCCAACAGCATCTCGACAAGGAGAGAGCAACGCATGCCCGAAGCCGTGATCGTCGACGCCATCAGAACGCCCATCGGGCGTGCAGTCAAGGGGTCGCTCAAGACCGTCAGAGCAGATGACCTCGCGGCGATCCCGCTGAGGGCGCTAATCGAGCGCAACCCGCAGGTCGATCAGCGCTCGATCGGCGACGTGATGATGGGCTGCGGCTATGGGGAGGGTGAGCAGGGCTACAACATCGGGCGCTTGGCGACGCTGATCGCCGGCATCGACTACCACGTGCCCGGCACCACGGTCAACCGCTTCTGCGCCTCCTCGCTACAGACGACGAGGATGGCCTTTCACGCGATCAAAGCGGGCGAGGGGGACACCTACATCGCGGCCGGCGTCGAGGCCGTCTCGCGCGCGGGCAGGGGGGGCGCCTCATTCGAGTTCCACCCGCTGCTCGATGGTTCTGAGGGTTCGCTCTACAACGCCTACATCTCGATGGGCATGACCGCCGAGAACGTCGCCGATGAACGCAAAGTCAGCAGGGAGGCCCAGGATCAGTGGGCGCTGATCAGCCAGACACGGGCCGTCGCCTCCCAGGAATCGGGTCACTTCGACAAGGAAATCATCCCCGTCACCGTCCCCGCCCACAAAGACGTCGACAAGGAGGGCAACGAGATCGACGTGCCCGAGACGGTCGTCTCCAAGGACGACGGCCCCCGCGCCGGAACGACGCTCGAGGGGCTCGCCGCGCTCAAACCTGTCTTCAAGGAGGACGGCACGGTGACAGCGGGCAACGCCTGCCCGCTCAACGACGGCGCCGCGGCATTGCTGGTCATGTCTGATGAGAAGGCCAAGGCGCTGGGGTTGAAACCCAAGGCGAGGATCATCGCCTCCACGGTCGCGGCCATCCGCCCGGAGGTCATGGGCCTCGGGCCGATTCCCGCGATCAAAGCGCTGCTCCAGAACACCAAAATGACGATCGACGACGTCGATATCGTGGAGATCAACGAGGCGTTCGCCGCTCAGATCGTGCCTTGCATGCAGGAGCTGGGCATCTCAGAGGAGAAGCTCAACCCCTTCGGCGGCGCGATCGCGCTGGGGCACCCGTTCGGCATGACCGGAGCGAGGATCATGACGACGCTGCTCAACGATCTCGAGACGCTCGATAAGACCTACGGCATTGAGTCGATGTGCGTGGCCGGCGGCATGGGCATGGCCATGCTCGTCGAACGTCTGAACTGATCTCGACGGGGACTCAGCGCGGGGGCATCCGCAGCGCGCCGTCGAGGCGGATGACCTCGCCGTTGAGCATCACGTTCTCAACGATGTGGCAGGCCAGCTGGGCGTACTCCTCAGGGCGTCCCAGGCGCTGCGGATAGGGGACGCCGGCGCCCAGCTTCTCGCGTGCCTCCTGGGGCAGAGCCGCCAGCAGCGGGGTGTCGAACAGGCCCGGCGCGATCGTGTCCACGCGGATTCCGTACCGGGATAGATCGCGCGCCGCGGGAAGCGTCATCGAGACGACCCCGCCCTTGGAGGCCGCATAGGCGATCTGGCCGACCTGACCGTCATAGGCGGCGATCGAGGCTGTGCAGACGCACACGCCACGCTCGCCCTCCGTGGAAGGCTCGTTGGCGATCATCGCCGCCGAGGCGAAGCGCAGCGCATTGAAGGTCCCGATCAGGTTGATCTGGATGATCGTCTCGAAGGGCAGCAGCGGATGCGGGCCCTTGGAGCCTGCGAGCTTCTGCGCCCAG
>CAVTGW010000001.1:0-83740 GCA_963734425.1 uncultured Solirubrobacterales bacterium | reverse complement strand
CTCCCTTTTGACGGTGAGGCGAATGACCAGCCAAGGCAGATCGCAGCGATCAGCGCATCGCGAAGTCAGACACCCCCTGGCTCGCGCTCTCAAGCTTGATCAGCCGTCCAACAGGCCGAAGTAGAGCATCAGCAGCGCAAGCGTCACCTCGTAGCGAGTGCTGACAACAAGCACGATGACGATCAGAACACCCAGCCCGACACCGAGCGCGATCAGGAAGTTCAGATTCGGCACCTCCAGCGCGATGCCGAACGCGACAAGCATGGAGATCAGCCCGGCGGCAGCGATCAGGAGCCCATTGTGGAGGCGCCGGGTCAGAACGGCGGGATGGCCCCTCCGATTGGACTGGACAGATGCAGAACGAGGGGTGCTCATCGACCCCATCGGGCGCGATGTCAGCGCCGGTCGTAGTACGCCGAGGAGAAGCCGGACGCCTGATGTCAGCGGGCGCCAGCATCGTTGGCCACGACCCCGACACTGGCGCGCTCGAGGCACGTGCCGAGCTGCACGAGTCGCTGCATCGCCTGCAGCCTTCGTCTGGCGCCCATCCCGATCACGATCGCGTCCACCACGTGAAGCAGCGGCATGATGTAGCTCACCTCCAGCGGTGGTGGCGCATCGATCAGCACGTGATCGAAGTCATCGGCGACCGAATGGAGTGATCCAGGCCATCGCCGCCCCGGCCAGCAGGGCCGGCGGCGCGTCTCCGCCGCTGACGAGCACCGACACCGACCCACCGCCACGGGACTCAACGGCCGTGGCCGCGCCCTCCGCCGGGCACCGGACAAGCCAGTCTCGACGCTGGGGCGCAACAGCGAGTCCCACCCGCTGCAGGGCCTGGCCTGGGGAGCGTCCCGCGAGCACCTCCGCCAGTCCGTAGGAGCCATGAACGCCGAGCAGCCCGGCCTGGACAGGGCGGCGAAGATCAGCCTCAATCACCGCCAGCGCTCGCCAGCATCGCGCTGCACTAGCGCGAGGCTCGCGATTGAACGTGGACTTGCCGGCGCAGCCTCCGCGCTCACGAACAGGATCGAGCGGGGCAACGTCTCACGATGGTGATGGAGCAGTCCTCGGTCGCTGCAGGGTCGTATGCAGCCGCCGTAGCATTCGCAGAGGTTCGGCCGGCATCCACTGGCTATCGCGACGTACAATGGGATCCTTGATCGATGGCAGAGCCGTCGCGAGGATCTCCGTCTGGAAGGCCTCCTCAATGTCGGCAAGCGAGCGCAGCCGCCGGTGGATCGAACAGCGCGTAGGCCGCAAACGAGGCCAGGACGATGCCCAGCGCGAAGCCGAAGAGCGCGTTTCGCTTCGGCCTGGGCGATAGCGCAACCGGGTTGGCGATCGCCGGAATTGATCTGCTTATCGCCCATGCTCCAGCGTGAGGTCAGACTGTAGCTGGTTGATGCCGTTCGGCGAGAGCTTGGTCTATCACCTGCGAATGAACCGCCGAGTGCTTCTTTTCGCTGCTCTGCAGCTGCTTCTCGCACTGGTGAGCACCGCCTGAACCTGACGGCGGTAGTTGGCACCTCGTTCGCCGAGATAGACCTGCGCATAGGTGTTCAGCAAGCAGCGCCGCCCCCTCGCCGTGCCGGCCCTCGCAGTTATCTCTATAAAGTCGCCGGTGGTGGAGGATATAGCCTGCGCCGTGCCGGCGGCCACACCTAGCCTACAATATTGCAAAGCCGCCGTTGAACCACTCGCTGCGACCGTCGGTACGATCAGCTCGGCCTGATCGGCGATTTCTTGCGCGCTCTGGGTGGCGTTTTCCAGCCCAGTGCCGCTGATCAGCGACTGCACTTCGGAGCCAGCCCAGAGTCGACCTTATCGTCGCGGTCATTCTCGGCTGGTGCTTGTGACCGTGCGACCTCAGTCGCCGCATCCGTTCTGCCACGGCAAGGATCAGCCACTTGCGCTTCCAGAGCGGGGCGAAGATCGCGGTGGCGTCGGTCGTCTCGTTCATCGACTGAAAGATCCGTTCATGGCTGGGCCTAGGCACGTCATAGAAACGCGAGAGCTGGGCGTTCTTCCACTGCGCCGACTGACGGACTCAGCGGCCAGCTAATCGCCGGGTTACCAGCACCCGAAAGAGTAGCGTCCGGGGACCGACATCGAGCAACTATGGATGCAACCATGTGCGATGCTGGTATCGGTCATCGTGCCCACGTCAATCGAGACGCCAAGCGTGCTGGCGGTCGCTCATACCATCGAGCGCCGGCGCCAAGCCGAGCAGTTGCTGGCGAAGATTCCCGGTTCGCACGTCGCAAGGCCCTCATCTGGCGTCCTGGGAGTGGCCTCCTAGCTTCGATGGTCCTTCAGGATCTTTCGCGCGAAGGTGCTCTATCTCGTCGATGTCGGCAGGACCACCGCGGCACCAGCGGCCGTGCTTGGCAGACTGACGGGCGGCGCCGTCATCGTGGATACCGGCGATGCGGACCTACGCGTAGGCGCGCTCATTGGGTGGCCGAACTTCCTCGGCCTAGCCCTGGTCGAGATCGGCCAGCAACTCGCCTTCTTCCACCAGTTCGCTGCGAGATCGTCGTACGAGGACGAGTTCACGCGGCCCGTGTACCACGACCGTCCACCACATCCCTGATCTCAGCCGGACGACCACGCCGACCGATGCGAGCGAGCTGCACATGGCACTCGACCTTCGAGGACTGGTTGTGGGTCTGGTAGAGAGCCTGATCTTCTCCCGCTTGCGCATTTCCTACGGCTGGGATCTCATTGAGGCCCTGCCTCACACCGCGTCATCGGTGGTCGCGCTGATCGTCGGTGACGGCAGCGGGCTCACCCCTGCGCGAGCGCGATCACCCTGGGTGTCATCGACCGCTGCCGATTCGTCGGACGCGTACCCGTCGAGCGGGTCTGCGAGTACATCGGTGCGATGAACGTGGCAATATAGACGCAGACCAACGACGCCGTTGGACAGGTTCGGACAACCGCGAAGCTGGCTGATACCTAGCCTGCGGATGTCCCGTGTTGGCATCTCATGGTCAGGCGGCGGTCCTCTTCGAAACAAGCTGACCTTGCCCTACAAAGGCGTCGTGGATCTCGAGTACCCGCGACAACTCGCTGGCGCGATCGAGTCATGGCGACTGAACCCCGCTGAGGAGTCCGGTAGGCGGGCTGCCGCTCTGCAACTCGCTCATGAGGCATTCGACCCGCAGGAGATGCGGGATCGGCTTGCTCATGTGATCTCTCGTGTGGTCGGCCTGCCCAGGTAAAGGAGCTACCTCGCATTACTCGCGAGCCGGAGGAGTACAGCCTGTGGTGCTCTGCGACCATGACGTCCCATGTGAACCGGAGCGCGGATCGACGAGCCGCTTGGCCATACAGTCCTCAACGCCGGGTCCTCGCTGAGCTGGGTGAGCCGCTGAGCGATCACTCTCGAGTCCGGGTAATCAGGAGAACCCTTCTTCTCGTCTTCGATGAGCTCGCGGACACCGCTCACCGGAGTGACCGCGACTGGCAGGCCGGCTGGCCGCCGCCTCAAAGGTGACCACCGAAATGTCTCATAGCTCGATGGCAGGACAAAGGCGTCCGCGAACTCATAGACCACTTGGACGTCGCGTGTGACCCCGAGCCAATGCACCTACCACGCCAAGGGAATCGGCGATCTCTCAATAGCGACGCTCGTCTGACCGGCCACGATCAGATCCCAACCGGCGCTGAGCAGCGCCTCAACACCAACCGCAGACCCTTGCGTCCCCACTCACCCCCGATAAAAGCCGCGAGTGCTAGCCCTTCGAGATATTAGCGTCCGCAACGCAAGAGCCTCGTGCTTGCGCACCCCGAGTCGAAGCCCTGAGTGTCTACTCCATTGTGAATTGTCACAACACGATCCGCGAGCGTGGATAGTGCTCTCGCATCTCGTCCGCGACCCCATTGGATACGCACACGAACATCGCTGAGCCATTCGCCCGGTAGCACAGTCTCTCGGCGACCCGCTTGACCAGACCTACCACCCGAACGTACTCCGCCAGAAAGAGTGTGGTGTGGGACGACCTGGTGTCGCTCTGCCCACCTGATGACAGTAGTGAACCGCAATGGTGTCGACGCGATTCAACACGATCGCGCCGTTCGCCTGCACGATGCCGACGCCATCTGCGGACAGCGATGGACCCTGCCAGCATGAACCACGGAAAGCTCCGAGAAAGGGCGTGGTCCCGCGTCTGATGGAACGTCACCTCGACATCCTCTGGCAGCTCACACGAGCGCGCAATCACCGTCACATGGTGCCCGAGTCGATTAGCCCAATGACAAGCTCCTCCGGCGCCCACGCTCCATCCCGCCAACTGATCCGACCGCAAGTGCGACGAGTGTCACGTCGCAGGCGGAAGAGACCGCAGCGCCATTGGCGTCGGTTTGGGCGAGCTTTTGATCCTAACGCGCCTACAAAACCAACTTGAATCAGTGTAGTGATAAAGTGGCTGGCTTGGCGAACCTGACCACCTGATGATAGCTGGGCGCCCAAAGCCCGATCGCAGCAGAACTCGCGAGCGCCAACCTGGTTCGCGTCGCACCCAGGGCCGGCGGTTGGTGCACCGGAAGGCGCACGCTCAGGCTCTTGACGAGGTCGCGATCAGTCGCCGGTTCAAGGCGGGAACGTTGCCTCACCCACCCCGTCGATCACATCAGCTCGGTGTCCGATGGCGTCGCGATACGACCCGCCGGCGGAGAGGCGCGTCCGCCATTTTGGAAGCCTCCCAGACGAGGGTGGAGCAACTTGCCCTGACGGCGCTCATGCTGCTGCCAGGCGCGTTGATTGTGTACACCGGCTTCAACGCGGGGGCTACTTCCCTCACGCCGGCCGTCGTCGTGCTCGTGCTCACCCAGGTCCTGCTGGTGCGGATCATCCAGGCGCGGCGGCCATGAAGGAATCGCCCCCGTAACACTCGTGGCGATCGCCGCGCTCGGGGCTCTACACCCTCATGACGCTGCTCTCGGGGCGCTCATCATGCCAATGGACGTGCCCTGATCGGTTTCGACCTCGCGTGGCTCTATCTCCTTAGCCTGGTGGTGTTCGGTGCCGTGCGGACGAGCGCCCGGGACCTGCGCTGGCTGATCAGAGGCCTCGTGATCGGGAGCTCGATCGTCTGCCTCGCGGGTCTGGCCAACCGTGTGTTGCCAAACGTGGTGCACACGACCACCGCCGTGGCGGAGGAACGGCTGAGCTATCCGGTCACATACTGGAACGCGTTCGGCCTGCTCGCGGCGCTGGGCATCGTGCTCGCGTTCCACCTCACAAGCACGCTCACCGAGCACCGTCTCGTCCAGGTCCTAGCGGCGGCTTTGCTGCCGCTGCTAGCTTGCGTCACGCTGTACTTCACGCTCTCACGCGGGCCGATGGCCGGGTGATCGGCCTGGCCGTCTACGTGCTCTTCGCCCGCCCCCGCGGCCTGCTGGCGGTGCGTGCGAGCGCACCGTTCGGCGCGATCGCGGTGGTGGCCGGCTATCACCAAGCTGCTGAACAGCGCCCACCCGACCACCCCAGCGGCGACTCCCAGGGCCATCACGTCGCCCTGGTCGGGCATCTGCGCCCTCGCCGCCGGCGCCGTGCGGCTGGCACTCGCGCTCGTCCCTCGACCGCCTGCGCCGCCTGTGCGCACGACAGTGGATGCGCCCGGCGACACAACGCACCGCGATCGCGGGACGATCGCGGTGGCCCCTGACAGCGATGCTCGTCCTCGGCGCGCCCCACGCTCACGACTGGCGGCGTTTTATCAGCGGCGCCGCCACTCCGTCGGGCAACAACCTGCGCCAGCGACTCACCGACGTCTCCGACGACAAGCGCACCTCACTGTGGAAAGTCGCGCTGCGCGGCTTTGAAGCCTCCCCGCTGCACGGGCACGGTGCAGGGATGTTCAAACCCTGTGGGATCGCAGCCGTCCCAACGCCACCTACACGATCAACGCCCACAGCCTCTACCTCCAGGCGATGGCCGAGCTCGGCGTGCCGGGTCTCGCGCTCCTGTTAGTGCTCGTGCACCGTTGTGGTCGGCTGGCGATCGACCCGGGGAGCTCAGCTGGATGGCTGCCGCCGTGATACTGGATCGTGCCCGCGCCGCGTCGACTGGGATTGGGAGATGCCGGTTGTGACGCTCGGTTTCTTCGCCGCGGCGGGCGCAGCGCTTGGTCCTCGCCGAGGGCAGGGCTTCGATTGGGTGCCCGGTACCAACAGCCGCATAGTCCTCGGTCTGCTGTGCCTGGCGACGATGGTGGCACCCGTGCTGATCATCGGCTCTCAGAGCCGACTCGATGGCGCCAAGGAAGCGCTCTACGCCTCACATTGTCGAAGGCCGACTCGGACGCGCTGTCTTTCGATCAATTCGTTCGATATCCGCCCGAACCGTATGAGATCGTCGGCTTCTGCGACGTGGAGCACGGGCAGCCAAGGCTCGGCGTCTCCGCCATGCGAGAGGCCATCCGTGTGGATCCCGGCAACTGGGAGCCCTACTACACCCTCGCGATCGCGCAGGCAGCCGCCGGCATCAACCCCAGGCAGGCGGCTCAGAGAGCTCTGCGGATGAATCCGCTGGAGCCGCTCACGCGAGAAGAGGCCGGGTCTTCCATACCTCGAGCCCACTCGAATGGGTCAATCGCTCAGCGACGGTACGCACCGCCGCCCTTGCAAGCGCCGATCTCTCGCTACTGCCATCCTGAGCCTTCAACCGACCTCCTCGCGCAGCTTGCGCAGGGCTCGGTAAACGCGACCCTCCACGGTGGTGAGTCGCTCACCGGTGAGCTTTGCGATCTCGGGGGAACCTGCAGGTCGGCGCCGAAGCGCAGGGCGATCGCCTCCCGCTCCTCTTCGCTCAGGACCCCGAGGATGCGGCCGATCAGATCGCGGTCAAACACCTCCCCGGTCTCGTCGCTCGCTTCGGTACCCGATGTGCCTGCCATCCGCTCCAGCGCACGGCCCTGCGCTCTGGCGGCGCAGATGATCGCGCAGGCAGTTCAGCGCGATCGCGTAGAGCCAGGTCTTCTCGCTCGCCTTGCGCGGATCGAACCGCCGGCGGGCACGCAGGAGCCGCTCGAAGGTATCGGCGAGCAGATCCTCGGCCACCACACGATCGCCGGTGCGGTAGCTGAGAAACCCGAAGAGGGCTTCAGCATGCTCTTCGTAGAGCCGCTCGAACGTATCGTCTCGCATCGATCCCATCATCTCCGATCTCGGTCCCTCGCCCGGCTGTCCAGACGGCCAGTCAGGAAACCGCGGCGCCGTGCGTATAAGTCCACATGAGCTATCGACATAACAGCCGGATGACCATGACCTTCGGGAGATCCGCGGAATTGTCCCGCTTCGCGACGAGCGCCCAGCGCTCGAGCCGCTCGAGCTCGATCGAATCAAGCTAAGACGCGATGAGCGGTGCGCAGCGCTCCACCGGCCAGCGAAGCGACTGGCCGAAGTCCAGGTCGCATCTGACCGCGCTCCTGACCGTAGCGTTCCTGGCCGGGCGTGGCGGCGCGGTAGCTGGCGGTATGCGGCAGCGGCATCGGCGGGCTCGGGAGGCCAAGGCGGCAGCGCAGGCTACTCGCAGTACCGGCTTTGGGTACCCCTCCGGATAGCCTGGACAGCAGCAAGGGTTGCTGCAAGAACAGCCGCCACCCCCACCACCGCCGCCAAAATGCCCCACCGGGTACACCTGGAACAGCAGCAAGGGTTGCTGCAAGAACACGCCGCCACCCCCACCACCGCCGCCAAAATGCGCCACCGGGTACACCTGGAACAGCAGCAAGGGTTGCTGCAAGCAAACGACGACGGGTCCTCAATAGGGATGATGTGTATGGCCCCTCTGAGAGGGGCCATACACATGCCAGCTGCTTCGCAGTAGACGGCTGGTTAGGCTGCAACCAGTGCGAAGGCTGACTGCGCTGGTCGTATGGGGGGTCGTCTTGACCGGCCTTATGGCTGCCTTTCTCGCGCTCCATGACCATGGAGGCGAGGAAGTGTTCTCCGACCAGCAGGCGGGCCTGCAGAGACTCAAGCAGCCGCTCGTACTCAGCGCGGCTCATGTAGAGGCCTTTGTCAGCCGTGCCCCCGAGCCGGTATCGCCCGCAGAGCGCACACCTGCCGTGCAGGTTCGCTGCAGGCCGGGTTCAGGCGGGACGCTCCGCAACCCTTGGTCGTGCCTGATCCGCTACCGCTCGGGCAAACAGGCGCATTATCGGGTGATCGTCCAGCCCGATGGGCGTTATAGCGGCGTGGGCACCGGCATCATCAGCGGCTGCTGCATCAAGACGCCGACGCTCGACTGACCGGCTGGGTCAGCCTTCGGCGTGCGAACGTCTTGCGCGTGCCACCTCGTCCGCCAGCCTGTGCTGAAAAGCGGCAACCGAGAAGCGCTCGGCATTGGCGACCGCCCTCGCCGGATCGAAGTCGAGCTCATCGAGCCGCAGGATCGCCTGCGCAAAGGATTCGACGTCGTCCAGCTTCGCCAGCAGCCCCGTCTCGCCGTCGATCACTGTCTCAAGCGCTCCACCGGCACGCGCCGCGATCACCGGGCCGACCGGAGGCCTGCGCCTCCACGGCGGTGATCCCGAACTCCTCCATGCTGGGCACCAGCACCGCGCGCGCGCCCGCGTAGAGCTCGACCAATTCGTCATCGCTCGCGCGCCCGAGGAACTGCGCCTCGGGATAGGCCGCGTTCAGCGCGGCATGATCAGGGCCCGAGCCGACGACCTGGATCGGGACGCGCGCCCGGCGCGCCGCCTCCAGCGCGATGTGCACGCGCTTGTGGCGCACGATCTCCGAGACGAGCAGTAGCGAGTCCCCCGGCACGCCCGGTGAGAAGCGCTCGGTTTCGACAGGCGGGTGGATGATGGTCGCCTCACGCCCGTAGTAGCGCCTGATCCGCTCGCGACTGAGCTCGCGAGATGGCGATGTAGGCGTCGACGCGCCTGCTGGCGGCGAGATCCCAGCGCGCGCATGCGGCTCAAGCTGCAGGCGCAGCGCAGGGCGTAGCGCCGCCGGCGCCTCGCTCAGTGCGCGCTCCTGCTCATACCAGGCATAGCGAAAGGGCGTGTAGCAGTAACAGACGTGCACCGCCCCCTCGGGCACCCGCAGCCCGTGGGCGAACGCGCTGCTGCTGCTGAGCACCACGTCGCACCTCTCCGGGCGCAGACGCTCGGCCGCCGGCGGATAGAGCGGCAGCAGGCGCCTGAACGAGGACTGGCTTATGCCCAGGCGCTGGAGCGACGAGGTGGTGATCGAGCGCCCCGCGAAGCGCCCGCTGGTCCCATGCTCGTCATAGAGCAGCGTGAAGATGGGGGCCTGTTGGTAGAGATCGGCGATCGCCGCGAACGTGCGCTCGGCGCCGCGCATGACCAGCAGGTAGTCGTGGGCGAGAGTGACGCGCTCCGGTATGGCCGCGCTTTGGCTCGGCGCGCTCATGGCGAAGGAACTCTACGTCCGGCCGCGAAACTTTTGGCTACGCTCCGGCGTTCTATTGGTCCCGAGCCCATGCACAGCCGGTCCAGAGCCCGCCCTGTCATACCGCTGAGATGAACCTCACCACGCATATCCACATAACGCGCCGAGCGCTCCCGCTCTTGCTGCTCGTGATGATCGCCCTGGGGGCACTTGGGTCAAGCGCGGGCGCCGCGCCCAGGAGCGACATCGAAGGGGTGTGGTCGTTCAACGGCGGGAACGTCGGGATCCAGCGCCTGGCAAACGGCACCTACCAGGGCACGGTGGTGACCGCGACGCAATTCTCCAACTGCACGCATCCCGTCGGCCAGGTGATGTGGACCGATATGCGCCAGCAGGCCGACGGCTCCTTCTGGGGCCACCACCTCTGGTATCGCGGCGCGAAGTGCGAAACCATCTCCCAGCCCGGCGAAACCGCCTGGCGGGTGCTCGAAAGCAGCTCGGGCGCACGCTCCCTGGAGGTGTGCTTCAGCTGTCCCGGCCAGGAATCCCAGCCCACCATCGCCGCCGACGGCACCACCGCCCACGACACCTACGGCTGCGTGAAATCGGCGCTTGTCGCGGCCCTGCCAACCCTGTCGGGCTCATCGAAAGGCTCGGGCGCCCTCAGCGCTTCCAGCGTGATCACGCTGCCGTCGAGCAAGGGCTGCGTGCGCAAGAAAACGCTCACGATCAAGCTGCACGAGCCCCGGTATGACCCCTTCAAGGAAGTGGTCGTCAGGATCAACGGCAAAAAGGTAGCCGACGTGCACTTCGCGAAGGCGTCCAAGAAAACCTCTGAGCGGACCATCGTCATCAAGCACCTGCCCGCCGGCACCTACAAGCTCAGCGTGCTGGTGGTCACGGTCCTCAAACAGCGACTGGTCAGCCGCGGCACCTACCACAACTGCAAGGGCTCGGGCAAGCCCCAGCATCACGGGCACAAGCAGAAGCACCACAAAGGCAAGAAGTAGCGCTTCTCCCTAGCGGGTAGACGGGGCTCTAGAAAGCCACTAGTTTCGTTGAGGGCCCGCTTGCCATGTCAGCTCGAACGAACTCTCAGACGCGCTGCAGACCGCAGCTTAGCGCCCGGCGGCCGGCCACACACGCCGACGGGCGCTGTATTGCCCGTGGCGACCATCACGATGCCGATGATGGCAATGACGAGATCGCCGGCGCATCGTCGGTCGCGCCCGTGGCGATCTCTACGATGGCTAGGCGAGTGCTATGGACTTTGGGGCTGTGAACTGCTACTGTCGCTGTGCGGGTGAGGGCCTCTGGCCTTTAGCCCGTATTTTTTGTTCGGGGAGCGGTTTCGTTGCACGGTAGCGGTAGCAGCGTGTCCAGCACGTCGTCGCCTGGTGTCATATCCGAGAACGCTGTCGTCGGATGCCGAGACCGCGATCGCCTTCCTCGACGAGAGCGGTGCAATCTCTCACGACAGGTTCTTTGCGGTGGGCTGTCTCAAGCTTTCCGAGCCGAGCATCCTGCTCCGGCAGATCCAGAAGCTGCGCGATCAGCACCATTGGTACGGAGAGCTTCATTGGGTCGACATCACCAAGGATTCCGTCGCCTTCTACCGGAGCATCATCAACGTCATCGCCAAGTCGGACGCCGAGTTTTCGTGTTTCGTCGTAGATCGGCAGCGCGCGGACGCTGTCGTGCGGTTTGGTAGCCCATGGCGCGCATACGAGAAGATCGCAACGCAGCTCCTGATCGGTTCGATCCGGCCCAAGGAACTCGTCACTGTCCTGGCCGACAACTACTCCGCGCCTGACGACGTCCGTTTTGAGGAGGACGTCAAGCGAGAAGTCAACCGACGACTGGGGCGGCTCGCCGTTACCAATGTTTGTCGCCTCGACTCGAAGGCCGCAGACCCGTTGCAGCTCGTCGATCTTCTGACGTCCGGCATCACATTCGAGTTTCGTCAAGCCGCGGGGCTCGCCAGCAAGGGATCACCAAAGGCTCGACTCGCGAAGCACGTCAGGACCGCATACAAAGCCGACTCATTCCTCAAGGGCTGCCGTCGCAAGCGCATGAACGTACAGCTCTATCGTGGTGGCGCGAAGTGGCGCAATTCAAACTGAGACACCACCGGTAGGCGCCGCAAGGCCGTCCAGCCGCCGAGCACTCATCAAAGACGCTTGCCGGATGCGCGCCGTCCGCGCTCCTGCGCGCGAGCGCTCTCCTGCGCAAGCCGAGCGAGCACGGGGAATGCCAGCGCCGCGGCCGGCGTTGGGGGCCGGCTGAGCGCAACCGCGTCCGCGAAGCTCAGCAGCTCCATCAGCGCCACGCCCGGGTCCTCCCTCATTCGCTCGTGGGGCACCTGTGAGGTGACACCCGCCATCCTCCGCGTGGCCGCGAGGAATGCACCGTGGTCGGTCGCTGCCGGGTCGATTGTGGCCCCCGCTCGGCGGCCTGACGCCAGCACCGATTGTAAGTCGAATCTCCGTCGCGCCTTGTCCGCCGCGGCGGAGAGGACTGTCCCGCTCAGCACCCTGAAGCTTGCGAGCGTCCGTGCTCTCGGTCCATCCGCGGTGTGCTCAGACTCGCGGATCTCAAAGCGACCGCCGCGGCGTGCGACCACGTATGCCACGCCCACTGTTTTACCACTATGCGATGCCCACTACATCGCGTGGCCAACGCCACTTTCCTGCGATCAGGCCCGCGACCTCGCTTGATGGGTTCTGACAGAGGTATGTTGTAGACAAGCTATATTGTCTAGATGCGGACGAACAAGGAAATTGAGCAGGCCGCCCGTCGGTTCGAGCGGCTCGCCCACTCACTGGACCCAGCCACAGCCCAAGTCGAGGGCACCGACGATCTTCGCGAGATTGCAACCGCAGCTGACACGGTACGCGCAGACGATGCCCGCTTGCGGGAGGCCGTCCTCCTCGCCCGAGCACGCGGCAGGTCCTGGAATCACATCGCGCTGGCTCTAGGAGTGTCACGACAAGCAGCACGACAACGGTTCGCCCATAAGGCACAGGCCTGACCGGTCCTGGAAATTACGCCCGGCGGCCGGCCACACACGCCGACGGCCGGGCATCAGCGAGATTGCCTCCCCCATCGAGGACCGACGGTGCCCAACGCCTCTGGTACGGTTTTCGGCGACATGGGCGGGACGACCGCGACGCGCTCGATCAGCGAGCTGCCAGGACCGCAGGGGCTGCCGCTGATCGGCAACGCCCACAGCGTGCGCGCGACGCAGCTGCACCAGATTGCCGAGCAATGGTGTGAACGCTATGGCCCCGTCTTTCGCTTCGCCGTCGGGTCCAGGCGCTTCGTCGCCATCGCCGACGCCGACGTGATCAACGCCGCCCTGCGGGAGCGCCCAGACAAGTTCAGGCGCTGGCGCGAGATCCAGAGCATCTCCAAGGAGATGACCGGCACGTTCGGCGTGTTCCACGCCGAGGGAGATGACTGGCGCCACCAGCGCCGGCTGGCGGTGACGGCTTTGAACTCCAACCATCTGCAGCGCTACTTCGACGTCGTGCGCATGTGCACGGAGCGGCTGTACGGAAGGCTCAGCGAAGCGAGCAACAGCGGTGAGGCGCTGGACATCGACCGAGAGCTGTGCTCCTTCACAGTCGATGTGACTTCGGCGCTCGCGTTCGGGCACGACCTGAACACGCTGCAACGCGGCGAAAGCGAGCTCCAGCGGCACATCCAACGGATCTTCACCACCGCCGGCAGGCGCTTGATCATCCCGGTGCCCTACTGGCGCTACTTCAAGCTCCCCGTGGATCGCAGGGCCGACCGCTCCTGGCAGGCGATCGAAAGCGCGGTGATCGCTTTCATAGAGCAGGCGAGAGCCCGGATCGCAGCCAGACCGGAGCTCCGTGAGGCGCCCGAGAACTTCCTGGAGGGCATGATCGCCGCCCAGGAAACGGACGGCACGTTCACAGAGAAGGAAATCATCGGAAACGTCTTCACGCTGCTGCTCGCCGGCGAGGACACGACCGCGCACACGATGGCCTGGACGCTCTGGTTCCTCGCACGTGAGCCTGAGATTCAGAGGCGCTGGGCCGCCGAGGCCGATGATGTCCTTGGCGAGGAGCGCTTCCCCACCGGATACGACCAGGTGGGCGAGTTTCACTACGGCGAAGCTGTGCTCCGGGAGTCGATACGGCTGAAGCCAGTCGCACCGGTCCTCGGTGTCGAGCCGCTCGCGGACGTAACGCTGGCAGACACTCACATCCCGGCGGGGACGCGAGTGCTGTTGCTCACCCGCCTGGCAGGGCTACAAGCGGTGAGCCGCACGCAGGAGTTTTACCCCGATCGCTGGCTGGGCGATGGCCAGAGCGCGGAGACGCCCGACCAGAAGTCGTTCCTGGCCTTCGGCGCCGGTCCCCGCTTCTGCCCGGGACGCAACCTCGCGTTCCTGGAGTCAAAGAGCGCGCTGGCGATGATCGCGCGCAACTTCGAGTGCGAGCTCGACCCCTCCGCCCCACCGGTGAAAGAGCTCTTCAGCTTCACCATGGTGCCCAAGGGCCTGCGCATACGGTTGCACAAGCGCACAGCTGGGCCGCCGGCTACACACGCCGACGGCCGGGCATCGGCGAGCTTGCCTCCCGCATCCGTGTCTTAGGTCATGCCCCACGTCATCGCCTTGCACACGATCAGGCACTCCGGCGAGAGAATCGGGATCTCGCACCTATGGTACAATATCTGGTACCAGTGAAAGGAGATGGCGGTGGCGATCACGGCTAGCGAGGCACGCCGAGAGCTGTTCCCGCTGATCGAGAAGGTCAACGACGATCGGGCGGCGATCGAGATCACGTCCAGGCGCGGCAATGCGGTGCTCATGTCGGCCGACGAGTACGCGGCGTGGCACGAGACGGCGTATCTGTTCCGCTCGCCTGGCAACGCGCGCCGCCTGCTCGATGCCGCCGAGGCGGCCGAGCGCGGCGAGACGGTTGAGCACCCACTCGACCGCGCGTGAGGCTGGTCTTCACGCCACAGGGCTGGGAGGACTACACCTATTGGCAGCGGGCAGATCGCGCGATCGTGAGACGCATCAACCGCCTGCTCGACGACGCTCTACGCGATCCGACGGGCGGGATCGGTAAGCCTGAGCCGCTCAAGTACGGGATCACCGGGGCCTGGTCGCGGCGGATCACCGAGGAGCACCGGCTGGTGTACCAAGTGCTCGACACCGACCTCGTGGTCCTACAAGCCCGCTACCACTATTGAGTAGGAAAATATACCCACTAGTAGCCATGCTGGGTATGATTTCCTCGCCACGCTCTGCTTGAAGACCGCACTCGCGCGACATGGCCTAATCGACGCCATCCCCGCGGCGATCGACATCGCGATCCCGCGAGGCAGCACTAGGCCAGCCCTGCACTCGCCATGCCGCCTGCACCAGTTCGACGCTCGCACCTTCGAGCTCGGCCGCGAAACACTCGATGTGGGCGCGAGAGACCCCATCGGTATCTACTCGCCCGAGCGCTCGCTCATCGATATGGTCCGGCTAGGACACCTGGAAGGCCGCAACCTCACGTGGAGAGCTCTACGCAGATGGCTGCGCAAGCCAGGCCACAGCCCTGCCCAGCTCATCACTCTCGCCGCAAACTTTCCCCGCGCCGAGCCGGCGCTGCGCAACGCGCTCGAGGTCCTGCTGTGAGTGCTTGATCAGAGCCGGCAATGACAGTTCCCGGCGCGATGGACGCGCTCCAGCAGCTCTCAGCCGCCACGAAGGATGCAGGCCTTCCGCAGAGCACGATCTTGCTCGTCGAGTCGAGAGCAAGCCAGATCAACGGCTGCAGCGTATGCCTGGACATGCACACACGCGAGCTCAAGGCACTGGGTGAGTCAGACGAGCGCATCTTCATGGTCGCCGCCTGGCGGGAGACGCCCTACTTCACCGACGCCCCGCGCCAAAGGCGGTGGTACCCCAGGGCCGATCGACCCGCTGCCGTAAGATGAGGCGATGGACTACGTAAGGCCTTTATAGTGCCGATGCTTATGTAAGGTTGTTGTATAATCTTGCATAAGGAGGTCTCATGACAAAGGTTGTCAAGCGGCGCTGGAGGGGCGAGGTGGCAGGGCAGACGAAGGCGGAGCGCCGTCCCTGCGACTACGAGGCCTACATCCCTGACAGGCTCGCTAATCGGCAGTTCGTGCTGGATGGAGATGTCGCCGCTCGCGTCGCGGAGGCCGAAGCGGCGATCACCAAATTAGACGTTCAAGCCGCCGCGCTGCTCGACACTGAGGCCTTGGCGCGCATGCTGCTGCGCGCCGAGGCCGTCGCGTCATCGCGGATTGAGGGCTTGGAGGTTGGCGCGCGCCGGCTGCTTCGCGCTGACGCGGCCAGGGGCGTCGGCGACGATCTCTCAGACGTAACCTCGTTTGAGGTCCTGGGGAACATCGACGCCATGCTCTTCGCCGTCGAGAGCGTAGGCGAGGGGGATCCCATCACCGAGGACTTGCTCCTTGCGATCCATGAGAAGCTGCTCGCAGGCACGCGGTTAGAAGAGCACGCCGGACATTTCCGGGAGGTCCAGAACTGGATCGGAGGTAGCTCCTATAACCCCTGCTCAGCCGCGTACGTTCCGCCGCCGCCCGAGCTGGTCAAAAAGCTCATGGCCGATCTCTGCGCCTTCTGCAACGACGAGGACCTGCCCGCCGTGGCGCAAGCGGCGCTAGCGCATGCCCAGTTCGAGACTATCCACCCCTTCGTGGACGGCAACGGCCGCGCCGGCAGAGCCCTGATCCATCTCGTGTTGCGCGCCAAAGGGCTCGCTCTACACGTGCTGCCGCCGGTGTCACTGATCCTCGCGACGTGGGCCAAGGACTACATCACGGGTCTGCAGCTCACCCGCTACCGCGGGTCATCCACCTCCAAGGCAGCACACGAAGGGGCCAACAAGTGGATCGCCCAATTCGCGACCGCCTGCATCCGAGCCGCGGCCGATGCCAACGAATTCGAGCAAAGGGCGCTCCAAATCGAAGCGTCCTGGCGCCAACGCATCGGCTCGGTCAGGAAGAACTCCGCCACCGATCTACTGCTCCGGGCACTACTGGGTGCACCGGTCATCACCGTGAACAGTGCCTCCACTTTGATCGGACGCACATATCCGGCCACCAACAACGCCGTTACCCAACTCGTCCACGCCGGCGTGCTCAAGCAGACGAACCTCGGCCGGCGAAACCGCGCCTACGAAGCACCCGAGATCATCACCGCATTCACCGACCTCGAGCGCCAACTCGCAAGCCCCGGTGGCGACACCCACGCAAGCAAGCCCAACCGACGAGTGCCAGCCCGCAGCTGATCGTCCCGGCACGCGAAGACGATGCTGGAGAGGGCAGGTGTCTCGACCAACCCGCGCCGCGACCGGCCAGGCCGGGCAAGTTTCGGTGATAGGCGGGGTTGTCTCCCATCAAACGGCCTTTACATCACCCGTCGAGGAGTAAGCCTGCTCGTCATAGATGACCGATCTTCTGAGCAACATCAAGCTCGCTCCACGCGCTATCGGCGACCTGAAGCACCTGGACCGCAAGACCCGCAAGCGGGTGCAGCAGGCATTCGAGGCTTGGGGAACAGACGCAGCGAATCTCGACATCAAGCCGGTAGCCGGACATGCTCCCTGGCGTCGCCTGCGCGTCGGTGAGCATCGCGTGCTCTACCGCGAACTTACCGACAAGGCCGACGCACGCTACCTGGTGGCACGAGTCATCGACCAGCGCGACCTACACCGCGCCATCGACAAGCTCTGAGCCCTGGAAGGAATGCGTGGCTTACAAGTCGTGCTAAGGGGCCACCATATCGTGCTAATCAGACCAGCAATTAGCACGATTATGCGATAATTGGCGCGATGCAGAGCTTCGCTGACCTGGACCAGACCTTCAGGGGGCAGCCCCCAAGCCTGGGCGTGTTCCTCGCACGCATCGATACCGGCAGAGGCCAGCAGCGGATGTTTCAGGATCAGGTGCCAGAGCTGCTCATGGCGCTCTCTGAGCATGCGAGGATCGCATCGATAACCGCGTCCAACGCGATCGAGGGCGTGGTGGTCGAGAGCCAGCGCGCCGAGCGGATCGCTGAGGGCGCCCCACGCTTCCGCAATCGCAACGAGAAGGAGTTCGCGGGCTATCGAGATGTCGTGGACCTCCTGTTGGGTCTCGACGCCTACGAGCGGTTGACTGTGCCCTTCGCGTTGCACCTGCATCGGTTGCTGTTCCACCACGCCGGCGCCCGCGGCGGCTACCTGAAGACCGAGGACAACCTGATCGTCTCCTACCAGACGGGCCGACGCGAAGTGGTCTTCACACCGCCTCCCTGGCAGCAGACCGAGTTCCTTCTGACGGAGCTGTTCGACCGCTACGACGAGGCTAAGCAAGAGCGCCATGCCCATCCGCTGATCCTCATCGCAGCGCTGATCGTCGACTTTCTCGCGATCCATCCGGTCGCCGATGGCAATGGCCGCCTCGCGCGCCTGCTCACGACCCATGAGCTGCTCTCCTGCGACTACCAGGTCGCTCGCTACCTCAGCGTTGAGCAGCGTATCTATGAGTCAAAGAACAGCTACTACGCAAGCCTGTACGAATCGCAGCGGGGCTGGCATGAGCGCCAGCACACGATTTGGCCCTGGACGAGCTACCTCGCTCAGGTTCTCGCCGACGCTTACGAGGACTTCCAGAATCGCGTCGCGGCGGCGAGCCAGAGCGCCGGCAGCAAGCAGGACCAGGTTCGCGACTACATCTTGCATCACTCGCCAGGTGAGTTTCGCAAACGAGACGTAGAGCGCGCATTGCCGGGAATCAGCCAGGCAACGGTTCGCCTCATCCTGAACGAACTCCGCGACGCGCAGAAGATCACGCTCCAGGGTTCCGGGCCAGGTGCACGGTGGCACCGGACATAGGGCGCGCCTGGGGCCAGCCGACTCGAACGGTCGTCGGAGGGGTTGCGTTTGCGCATCCGCGCGCTAACCTTGGGGTAAGCAGTATGTAGCGATTCGTACAATCGAATAACAGGTCTCATCAAGGTGCCGCTGCTGATCGCGGCGGCGCCAGTTGGGTCAAGCAGAGATCCTGCAAGATCCAGGAAAGGCAGAGGCCATGGCGACCACAGTGAGCCGACCAGGCGAAGCGGCGATCCCGCAAGCGCTCGGCGAGAACCCCACAGAGCGGCTGACGCTCGAGGACCGTCTCGGACTCCTGCGCTACATGCTCCTGATGCGCGGCATCGAGGAGCGGGCGATGACCCTCTACCGCCAGGGAAAGGTGCCCGGGTCCTTCTATGACGGCTTCGGCCAGGAGGCGGTGTCTGCCGGCGCGGCCTTCGCGATGGCCAGCGAGGACCGTCTCTGTGTACTGCACCGCGACCTCGCCGCCCATCTCGTGCGCGGAGTCGACCCCGAGCGGATCTTCGCCCAGTACATGGGCCGCGCGGGAGGGATCACGGGTGGGCGCGACGGCAACGTGCACTTCGGTGACCGGCGGCTGGGCTGCGTGGGCATGGTCTCGATGCTGCCCGACATGATGCTGGTCGCGACGGGGATGGCAATGGCCTTCAAGCTGCGCCGCGAACCTCGCTGCGCGCTGACCTGGCTCGGCGACGGAGCAAGCTCGCGCGGTGACTTCCACGAGGCGATGAACTGGGCGGGCGTACACCAGCTGCCGGTGATCTTCGTGCTCGAGAACAACCAGTACGCCTACTCGACGCCGCTGCGCCTGCAGTTCGCGGTCGACCCGGTGGAGCGCGCCGCCCCATACGGGTTTCCTGGCGTGAGGGTCGACGGCAACGACGTGGAGGCGGTCTTCAACGCGACGCTCTGCGCGCGCGAGCGGGCGCTCGCCGACGGGGGCCCAACGCTGATCGAGGCCGTGACGATGCGCATGCACGGCCACGCCGCACACGACGACATGCACTACGTGCCACCCGAGCTGCTCGAGCGCTGGGGCGCGCACGATCCAATCGCGCTGCACGAACGGCGACTGGATGGCGCCCGGACAGCGGAGCTGCGCGAGGAGGTCGCGGCCACACTGGAGCAGGCACTCGCTGCGGCGCTCGCCTCGCCGATGCCCAACCCGGCCACGGCAGCCGACGGTGTCTTCTGCGAGACCGAGGCCGAGCCACTCGGTGACGGCGAGGCTCCGTGGAGCGGCTACAAGGAGGGCCACGGCGATGCCTGAGCTCACCTACCTGCAGGCGATCTCCGACGCGCTGCGCGAGGAGATGCGCGCCGATGAGCGCGTGTTCCTGATGGGCGAGGACATCGGCGAGCTGGGTGGCGCCTTCAAGGTCACCGACGGCTTTCTCTCCGAGTTCGGCACCGAGCGCGTGATCGACACGCCGCTGGCGGAGTCGGCGATCATCGGCGCCGCCATCGGCGCCGCGGTGGTTGGCATGCGACCGGTCTGCGAGATGCAGTTCTCGGACTTCATCGCATGCGGCTTCGATCAGCTCATCAACGTCGCCGCGAAGATGCACTACCGCCAGCAGCTCGCAGTGCCGATCACCGTACGACTGCCCTCCGGCGGCGGCTTCTCGGGCGGCCCCTTCCACTCCCAGAGCCCCGAGGCGTGGTTCATGCATGCCCCCGGGCTGAAGGTGCTCGCGCCGTCGAGCGCAGAGGACGCCAAGGGGCTGCTGATCAGCGCGATCCGAGACCCAAACCCGGTGTGTTTCATGGAGCACAAGCACCTCTACCGACGCGTCAAGGGGCCCGTACCTGAGGGCCTGTATGAAACGCCAATGCGCGCCCGCGTCGCGCGCGAGGGCGAGGATCTGGTGGTGATCGCCTACGGGGCGATGGTCTCCAGCGCGCTCGCGGCAACCGAGGACCTGGAAGGGGCGGCGATCGAGGTGCTCGACCTGCGCTCGCTCGTCCCGCTCGACGAGCAGGCGATCCTGGACTCCGTCCGCAAGTGCTCGAAGGTGGTGGTCGTCGACGAGGCGAACGCGACCTGCGCAGCGGGGGCGCAGGTCGCCGCTGTGATCGCCGAGCATGGCTTTGAGTGGCTGGACGGCCCAGTCCGCCGGGTCGCCACGCCCGACGTTCCGATCGCATTCTCGCCCCCGCTGGAGCGTGCGCTGCTGCCGCAGGTCGATGGCATCCGGGAGGTCTGCCGTGAGCTCCTTTACTACTGAGGTGACGATGCCGCAGATGGGCGTCTCGGTCGCCGAGGGAACGCTCGCCTGCTGGCACAAGCGGGTCGGCGACTGGGTCGAGTCCGACGAGACGATCTGCGAGATCTCGACCGACAAGATCGACGTGGACGTCCCATCCCCGGCGAGCGGGCGCCTCGTCGAGCTGCTCGTCCGCGAGGAGCAGACCGTCCCCGTCGGCGCGGTGCTCGCGCGCATCGACACAGACGCGGCTCGCGGTGACGCGCATCCGGCAGAGGACCTCGCCAGCTCCGAGCACGCCGAGGAATCGCACCCGCGCGCTTCCGTGCACTCCCCGGTCGTCCAGCGGATCGCGGCCGAGCACGGCGTCGACCTCACAACGATCAGGGGCACGGGTCGCGGCGGGCGCATCCGCAAGCAGGACGTGCTCGCCGCGCTCGAGCCGCCGCCGCCGAGCGTCGAGCGCCCCTACCGACCGGCGGAGCAGCAGGAGCAGGTGCCCGCAGGTGAGCCGCTCTCGCGCATGCGGCGCGCGATCGCCGAGCACATGACGCGCTCGTTGCGCACCGCAGCGCACTGCACGACGATCGTCGAGGTCGACATGACCTACGTCGAGCAACAGCGGGCTTCCCAGCGGTACAGCCCGCTCCCGTTCGTCGCCCTGGCTGTGATCGAGGCGCTCCAGGCCCATCCCGCGCTGAACGCGACGTTCGAGGAGGAGATGCTCACCCGGCACAGCGACGTCAACCTGGGGATCGCGGTTTCGCTGGGGGATGACGGGCTGATCGTCCCGGTGATCCACGGCGCGCAGCGGCTGTCGCTTGCAGGACTTGCCGAGCGGATCGCCGAGCTCGCCGACAGAGCCCGTGCGCGCGAGCTGGCGCCCGACGAGGTACGGGGCGGAACGTTCACGATCACCAACCCCGGTGGCTTCGGCTCGCTCGCCTCGACACCGATCATCAACCAGCCACAGGTCGCGATCCTCGACCTCGAGGCGGTGCGCAAGCGACCGGTGGTCATCACCGGCGCCGACGGCGCCGACGCGATCGCGATCAGGCCGATGGCTTGCCTGTGCCTTTCCTGGGACCATCGGACGCTCGACGGCGCACAGGCAGCGCAGTTCCTCGGCACGGTGCAGGCGCGGATCGAGGAGCCATGATCGATCACGAGACACTGCTCGTGCGGCGCGGCCCGCGTACCGGGATCGCCACGATCGTCGCCGTGCATTGCACCAGGCTCGGCCCAGCCCTTGGCGGCTGTCGAATGTGGCATCACCCCACGCTGGAGGCGGCGGTCCAGGACGCGCTGCGGCTGTCGCGAGCGATGACGCTGAAGGCCGCCGCCGCCGGCCTGCAGCTCGGCGGGGGCAAGGGAGTGATCTGGCTGCCCGACGACACGATGCCCGTCGGCCAGCGCAGATACGAGCTCCTGCAGGACTTCGCCGAGACCGTAGAGCTCCTCGACGGCAGCTACATCACCGCCGAGGATGTCGGCACGACGATCGATGACATGCAGGTGCTCGCGCAATACACCGACCATGTCGTGGGGCGCCCGCTGGCTCGAGGCGGAAGCGGCGACCCCGGACCGCACACGGCCGCCGGTGTGCAGGCGGCGATCTGCGCCTGCTGCAAGCACCGCTTCGGCTCGCCCTCGCTGGCCGGCCGCAAGATCGCAATCGTCGGGGTCGGCAGCGTCGGTGGCGCCCTTGCCCGCGCCCTCGCCGCAGCAGGCGCATCCCTGGTGCTCGCCGACGTGGATCCGAGCAGGCAAGCCCTCGCCCAGGAGCTCGGTGGGAAGTGGGTCGCTCCGCAGGTCGCGCTGCGCGAATCCGTTGACGTGCTGGCGCCCTGTGCGCTTGGCGGGATGATCGATGAGCGCCTGTGCTACGAGTTGCGCTGCCAGATTGTCTGCGGCTCGGCGAACAACCAGCTCGCCGGCGAGGGCATCGCCGACCTGCTCGCCGCGCGCGGCATCCTCTATGCCCCCGACTTCATCGCCAACGCCGGTGGCCTCGTCAACGTCGCACTCGAGCTCACCGGCTACGACCCCGATGTCGCCGCGCAACGCGTCGCTGCGATCGAGTCGGTGATGGACGACATCCTCGATCGCTCGGCCGCGAGCGGCACCACCCCGCTTGCGGCAGCAGCGGAGCTCGCTCGCCGGCGCCTCGCCTCTGCGCCCGCGCCACCGTTGGCCACCGTGGCCTGAGTCGGCGCGGCGGGCTTTCAGCGACGGCGCTCTCAGTCGGGGGGTCGCATAAGCTTGGCGCCGGCTATGCGCTTGGGGAGACGCTTGGGATGAGTAGCGGTGCTGTTTCGGCGAGGACGACTGGCTCCCGCTATGACCCGGCGGGCGAGCGAGCCGAGCAGGACGCTGCTTCTGCCGCGAAGCTGTCAGGCGCTGTCGGCCGGTGGCGGCCATCGCGGGCGGCTGCGCTCGCGTTGCTGGTGGGATTGGCTGTGACCGCGGCGCTGGCGTTGACGTCTCTGGGGCTGTATGACCGTAGCGAGAGCCGGCTCTTGGGGCTGCGTGCTCGTGAGCTCGGGTTGGTCTTAGCGGCGGCGGTCCCGTCGATCCAGACGCCGCTGGCCTCAGCTGCCGAGCTGGCCGACGCGACCGCCGGGGACCCTCAGAGGTTCCGTGCGTTCATGTCTTCGTATGTCGGTCCCGGACGCCAGTTCGCCTCGGCGTCACTGTGGCCCTTGGGCACTTCTACCCTGGCACCGTCCCTGGTGGTGGGGAACGCTCCGGCATTGGCGTCGTTGCCGCAGCAGGCTCACGCGCTGTTCACGCACGCCCTGCACACCAAGCTGCTGAACGTAACCGGGATCCTGGGCACCGCCAACGCAGGCCTTGGCTACGAGTACAGCACGCCAGGCCTCAAGCGGGGCTTCGCGGTCTATGCGGAAACCCCGCTTCCCAAGGACAGACGATCAAGGCTCTCGAGTGACTCCGCGTTCTCGGACCTCAACTACGCGCTGTACTTGGGTCACTCGCGTCGTCAAGGCGACCTGCTGGTCACGAATATGCGGAGTTTCCCGGTCACTGGCCGGCAAGCGTCGGATGTCGTGCCGTTCGGCGACAGCGCATTCACCTTGGTGGTCACACCAAACGGGTCGCTCAGCGGCGCGTTCTTTCAGAGCCTTCCCTGGATCATCGCTATCGCCGGCGTGCTGATCACGCTGGCCGCGGCGCTAATGGCCGATCGCCTGACGCGGCGCCGACGCTACGCCGAGCAGCTCGTCGGCGTCCTCGACCGGGTAGCTGAGGAGAACCGCGAGATGTACACCGAGCAGCGCAGCATCGCCCAAACCCTCCAGCACGCGTTGCTACCCGACGCGCTACCTGAGTTCGCTGGACTGCAAGTCGGCGCACGCTACGTCCCGGCCGCTTCGGGCATCGACGTGGGGGGCGACTGGTATGACATCGTCGCGGCTGGCGATGGGCAAGCGTTGGTCATGATCGGGGATGTCTCAGGACATGGGCTCAGGGCCGCGACGACGATGGCCTCGCTGCGCCACGCGGCCCTGGCCTACGCGGCGCAGGATCCCAGTCCCGCGTCGGTGCTGAGTAAGCTCTCGGATTTTGTCAACAGCGCCGCTCACAACTATTTCGCGACGATGCTCTGCGTGCTGGTCGACATTGGGACCCATCGCCTGACCGTGGCCAGCGCAGGTCACCTCGCGCCGTTGCTGATCGACGGCGTGGATCCCGAGGGACGGTTTGTCGAGTTCGACGTGAACGTGCCGATCGGTGTGACACGCGACTCGCCCTATCACGAGGCAATCGTGTCCGTAGAACCCACTTCCACACTGATAGCGTTCACCGACGGCCTGGTAGAGCGCCGGGGAGAGATGCTCGACACTGGCTTGAGCCGGCTGCGAGACGCCGCCACAAAAGAACGGCTTCCCCTCGAGGATTTGATGGCAAAGCTCGCACACGACCTCACCTCCGAGGACCACCGCGACGACACGGCGATAGTGGGCATCCGATGGCAGAGCTAGACGACGAGCCCGCAACGACTGTTGAGATCGACACGCACCTCGACCCGACGGGCGTACGGATCGTGATCCTCTCGGGGGAGCTCGACAGCTCAAACGCAGCGTCGCTGCAGGAGAGGATGGTGGCGATCACGGCGCACCAGCCTCAGCGGCTGATCTTCGATCTCACCGGCCTGCAATTCATGGACAGCGCCGGAATTGCGGTGCTGATCGGCGCCGCGGCAACAACGAGCGTGTCCCTACGCAACCCTTCGCCAATCATCCGGCGCGTCCTCGAGGCCACAGGCCTCGCCAGCGTGCTCACCATCGAATCGTGACCAGCTCGCGGCGATTTCGCTGTGAGGCCAAGTCCGTGAGCGCCGCGCGCCAGTTCGTCAGGGATGTCCTGCGCGAGCAGCCAAGCGAGACCGTGGAAGCCGCCGAGCTGATGACCTCCGAGCTGGCCACCAACGCCGTGCGGCACGCACACAGTGACTTCGAGCTGGCGATCCATTGCTCGCAGCGCGCTATCCGGGTGGAGGTGAGCGACCACGGGCCCGGTCAACCCACACTGCGCTCCCCCACGCCACACGAGCGATCCGGACGAGGACTCCGCATCGTCCAAGAGCTCTCAGACTCCTGGGGAACCGTCCCCTCGACGAACGGCAAGCTGGTGTGGTTCACGCTGCCGCAAGACACCAGCGATGGAGCGCAGGCCCCAGTCGATAACCAAGCCATCAATAGTGATGTGTTGCGCAGAAAGAAGCTCATAAAGCATCATAATTGATTGACATATGCTTTGCCGGTGTGCTATGCTCTGCATCAGATCAGATGTATTCCGACCATCAAAGCGCCTAACACATCAAAATCGATGCATCTCGATGAGCTCCTTACCGATGCCGCCGTCCTTGACGAGCTGGGCCGCAGGCTGACGCGCCATCGCCTCGAGCGCAACTGGACCCAGGCCGAGCTGGCAGCCCAGGCAGGGGTCGGCCAGGCGACGGTGCAGCGCGCAGAGCGAGGCCAGTCCGTGCAGATGACCTCGATGATCAAGCTGCTGCGAACGCTGGGCTTACTGGGCGCCCTCGACGTCGCCATACCCGAGTCGATCGCCCTCCCCATCGCCCAGCTGCAACGCCAGCAGCGCAAGATCCGCCAGCGCGCCGGCGGCCCGCGACGGGGCCATCCGCCCGCTCAACCCGACGAGCAGCCATGGACGTGGGGCGATGAACCAGGCGCCGCCATCGATGAGCCAGGGGCCGCTGTCGATGAGCCAGGAGCCGCCGTCGATGAGCCAGGAGCCGCCGTCGATGAGCCAGGAGCCGCCGTCGATGAGCCAGACCCAGCTACATGACCGTCGCAGCGGTGAGGCTCTGGGGAGCCCAGATCGCGGCCGTCTCCATCGATGAGCACGCGCGCTATGCCACCTTCCAGTACGACCCAGCCTTCGTGCGCAGCGGTATCGAGCTCGCGCCAGTCCAGATGGAGCTGCGCGAGCAGCCCTACAGCTTCCCCGGGTTGCCACAAGACGCCTTCAGCGGCCTGCCCGGACTGCTGGCCGACTCCCTGCCTGATCGCTGGGGGACGGCGCTCGTCAACGCCTGGCTGGCTTCACAAGGACGTGACCAAGCGAGCTTCGACGTCGTGGAGCGGCTCTGCTACGTGGGCACGCGCGGCGTTGGCGCCCTGGAGTTCCAGCCCGCCCACGAGCCCACCTCCCCCGCCGGCGCCGATCTGCACCTCGACGCGCTGGTGCGTCTCGCCAGCGAGGTGCTCACCCAGCGCGCGGAGTTCGTGACCGAGCTGAGCGAAAACCCCGACGAGGAGGCGATGAAGGCGATCCTCGCCGTCGGCAGCTCCGCCGGGGGCGCACGCCCGAAGGCGTTCATCGCCTACAACGACGCCACCGGCCAGGTCCGCTCGGGCCAGGTCGACGTTAGCGAGGGCTTCAGGCACTGGCTGTTGAAGTTCGACGGGGTCTCGCACTCAGGCGACCACGGCCTCACCGATCCCCAGGGCTGGGGCGCCGTCGAGTACGCCTACTCGAAGATGGCCCAAGCGGCTGGAATCGAGATGACCGAGTGCCGGCTGCTGGCGGAGCACGGGCGCAGGCACTTCATGACCCGCCGCTTCGACAGGCCCGACGAGGGCGGCAAGCTGCACATGCAGACGGTGGGAGCTCTAGAGCACCTCAGCTACAACGAGCCAGGCACCTGCAGCTACGAGCAGGTGCTGCTGCTGATCCGCAAGCTGGGCCTGGGGACGCCCATCGTCGAGCAGCAGTACCGGCGCATGGTCTTCAACGTCGTGGCCCGCAACCAGGACGACCACGTCAAGAACATCGCTTTTCTGATGGACCGCTCAGGCGCCTGGTCGCTGGCTCCCGCCTACGACGTGACCTGGGCCTGGAAGCCGGGCAACCCCTGGCTGGACACTCACCAGATGTCGATCAACGGCAAGCGCGATGGGTTCACCGTCGAGGACCTGCGCGCAGTCGCTCAGGTGGCGGGGCTGCCGCGCGGGCGCGCTGAGGCGATCCTCGAGGATCTCAGCGCTTCGGTGGCGGGCTGGCCGGCGATCGCAGAGGAGGTCGGAGTCGATGAGCAGATGGCCGACCAGATCGCCCGCTCGCACCGCTTGGGGCTGCCCAAGGGTTGAGAACCATGCCATTTGGTATTTTGATGGTATGCGTGTTGCCATCGATGGTGTTGGGCGACTGGTCATCCCCAAGACCCTCCGAGAAGACCTGGGGGTACACGGCCCGACCGACTTGGAGTTGACCGCAGCCGATGGCAGGCTGGAATTGACAGTCGCCGATGTGCCCGCCCGCGTCGAGGAGCAAGAGGGCTTCCCCGTAATAGTGACCGACCGACCGATGGAGCCGATGAGTGTCGCGGAGGCTCGTAGGGCGGTCGAGCACGTGCGCCGTGCTCGCGCCTGACACGAGCGCCGTGATCGCGGCGCTCTCGCCGTGGCATGAAGCTCACCATCCGGCCCGTGCCGCGCTCGCGAACGCAGAGGTCCGGCTGCCAGCCCACGTCGCCTTCGAGACGACCTCGGCGCTCAGCCGTATGCCCGAGGGACGCCGGATAGCGCCCACAGTCGTTCTGGACGCCTTGGAACGCGGCTTCTCCAAGCCGTGGCTTGCGCTGGACGGTGACGCTCTGCGCGACGCTCTACGCCAGGCGGTCCAGGCCGGGGTACGCGGTGGCGCCCTGTATGACGCGCTGATCGCAGCGACAGCCGCGACCCACAACGCTGAGATCCTGAGCGCCGACCGCCGGGCACTTCCAACGTATAGGGCGATGGACGTCGAGGTCAGGTTCGTCTAATGGCGCGATCGAGGGCCCCATGCGGATATTGCAGGAGTAGGCTGCACTGTGCCGTCTGACCTCGACGCGTCACATACCGAATCCAGGGAGATCGCCGATGAGCACGCAAACGACCATCGACAGCGATGAGCTTTTCATCGGTGGTGAGTGGATCAAGGCGCAGGGCACGGGCCGCATATCCGTGCTCTCGGCAAGTACGGAGGAGCTCGTCGGGTCAGTGCCGGATGGGACCAACGCCGACATCGACGCCGCGGTGCGGGCGGCACGTGCGGCATTCGATGATCCGAGCGGTTGGTCGTCGTGGTCCAGTGAGGATCGCGCGCAGGCACTGGAGCGACTGGCTGGGGCGATGCAGGGTCGCGGCGAGGAGATCGCACACCGCGTCTCGCTGCAGAACGGCATGCCGATCTCGCTCGCGCTACAGGTCGAGGCCATCTTTCCGGCCGTGCTGGCGCAGTACCACGCGGGGCTGATCCGACAGACCGTGCTGCAGGAAGAGCGTCCAGGCCTGCTCGGCGGCACCATCCGCGTGCTGCGCAAGCCGGTGGGCGTCGTCGGAGCGATCGTGCCATGGAACTATCCGCAGACGCTCGCCATGTTCAAGCTCGCGCCGCTGCTCGCGGCAGGTTGCACCGTTGTCATGAAGCCCAGCCCCGAGACAGTGCTCGATAGCTTGCTGCTCGCCGAGGCGATCCTCGAGGCAGGGTTGCCCGCCGGTGTGGTCAACATCGTGCCGGCCGGCCGCGAGGTTGGTGCATATCTGGTCGAACACCCAGACGTCGACAAGATCGCTTTCACCGGCTCGAGCGCTTCGGGTCGCACGATTGCGCGGCGCTGTGGAGAGCTGCTTCGCCCGGTGACGTTGGAGCTCGGCGGCAAGTCCGCCGCGATCGTCCTCGACGACGCTGAGCTTGCCGGTGCCACTGAGGCCCTGTTTAGCGCGACGATGATGAACAACGGCCAGACATGCACCAACTGCACCAGGGTGCTCGCACCACGCGCGCGCTATGACGAGGTGCTCGAAGTCTTCGGTTCTCTCGCGGATGCGCTCGTGGTGGGTGACTCACTGGACCCGGCCACGCAGGTCGGTCCGGTGGCCAGCGCCAGGCAGCGCGACCGCATAGAGGGCTACATCGAGAAGGGCCGGGCCGAGGGCGGGCGGATAGTCGCGGGCGGTCGCCCGCCTGAGCAGGACCGCGGCTGGTTTGTGCAGCCCACGATCTTCGCCGACGTGGCCAACAGCGACACGATCGCCAGGGAGGAGATCTTTGGGCCGGTGCTCGCGGTGATCCCCTATGACGGCGTTGATCAGGCGGTGGCGCTCGCCAACGACTCCGAGTTCGGGCTCGGAGGCAGCGTGTGGAGCAAGGACCCCGAGCGCGCGCAGGATGTCGCCAGGCGCGTGCAGACCGGAACTATCGGCATCAACCACTACCTGCTCGATCCTGCCGCGCCGTTCGGTGGAGTGAAGGCAAGCGGCATCGGACGCGAACTGGGCCCCGAGGGCCTCGAGGCCTACTTGCAGCTGCAGTCGATCTATACGGCTGCACCGCAGGCCTGATCAGCCCTCGGCTTGACCAATATCTCGCAAACACCGAAATGACGCCCTCCGCCGTCCGGCGGAGGGGATAAAAAGAGAGATCGTGCTGATCGTCATCATCTTGCTGACGCTCGCGTGGCTCGGGGCGGTTGTGGTCGTGATAGCCACATGTGTAATGGCGGCCCATGCAGATGCCTCTCAACCCGCTCGGAGGGCGAGCCTCTCCAAGCAGCACCATGCATCCTTGTCGCCCTACCGTGTGATGCGCTACGGAGCGATCGGCAGCACGCACCTGCGCAGCACCCACGCACGCAGATCCCATCTGGGACTGGGCGCTCGCTGAGCCGGCGTCCTCAGAGCCGCCGAGCCGGCGGCCTCAGAGCCCGCGGCGGCCCAGCACGTGCGGGACCGTGCGCAGCAGGATCTTGACATCGCCCCAGAGCGACCAGTTGGCCACGTAGAGGTAGTCGATCGCCACCATCTCCTGGAGCGGGGCCTTCGACGGCCCGAGGATCTGCCAGGGGCCTGTCATGCCTGGCATCAGCTCCAGACGTCTGCGATACCAGCCCTTGACGCGCTGGTCCTCGTCGACGACGAGCGGGCGCGGGCCGACAAGGCTCATCTCGCCGGCGATGACGTTGAAGAACTGGGGCAGCTCGTCGAGGGAGCTCTTGCGCAGGAGCTTGCCCACGCGCGTCACGCGCGGGTCCTCGGCGATCTTGAAGAGGCCATCCTGAGCCTCGTTGAGGTCGCGCAACGAGTCCTTCATCTGATCCGCGTCCGCGACCATCGTCCTGAACTTGAGCATGTGGAAGCGCTCGCCGTCCTGGCCCACGCGCAGCTGCCTGAAGAACACCGAGCCTTTGCTGTCGAGCTTGATCGCCAGCGCGATCAACGCCATCAACGGCGAGATCGCGGCCAGGCCGATCGCGGCGCCGATCACATCGAAGGTGCGCTTGACAGCGGCGGATGAGCGCGTGAGCTCAAAGCGCCTGACACCCATCACCGTGATGCCATGAAGGTCGTCGAACTCGACCGAGGAGCCGACCACCTCCAGCACGCGCGGCAGCACGCTCACCCGCACCCCCACGGCCTTGAGCGTCCTGACGAGGTCGAGCATCTCGCCGCTGTCGGTACTGCCAGGCGCGAGGATCGCCCTGTGCACGTCCAGCGATTGCGCAAGCTCACGAATCTCGGCGAGGCGCTGTGCCGAATGCGCTTCGGCGGTCCAGAGCGCAACCTTGTCGGGATTGAGGTGTGCGACCACCTCGGCCTTGATCCCGCCATGCCCGGTGAGCTTGGCGCAGATCGTCCTGGCGGCGGGGCCGTCGCCGATGAACAGGCATCGCTCAGGGGGCGTGAACCGCAATGCAAGCGCCCGCGCGAGCGCCCGCCCGAAGATCAGCATCATCAGCAGCGCCAGCCACAAGAACAGCAGTTCTGGACGGTCCACCGTGCGGTTGGCGACATACCCGCCCGCGAGCCAGGCGACGAGGGCGCAGAGCGTGGCGACATGGAAGAGCTTGGGCGCCTCGTCGAGCGTCGTCTTGCGAAGCAGCATCTCGTCGCGGTCGTAGAGGCCAAAGATCTTGGTGCCCACGATCAGGATCGGAACGCCCAAGACGCTCAACCAGGTGAACTCGAGCGGCCTGGAAGAGATGAGCGTGGTCAGCAGGAACGCCCCGACGATCGCGAGGACATCGGATACCAGCAGCGTGCGCCTGAACAGGCCCTCGCGCCGCAGCGCCACGCCCGAACCACGCGGTTTGGAAGCTTCGATCCTCGCCGCCGAGCGATAGCGCCCTGGGCGGGTGCCAGGAAGCGCATTGCGCTCGATGACTGGAGCCTGACTCCAGGCGGCGCTCACCTCAGGGGTGGTGCTAGTGCCGATCTCGCCGCTCATGGCGTCCAATTTGCCTCCTTGCCCGTTCCCATGTCATGCCTTGGGCGACGACGTCCCCGCGAGCCGCGGAGCGGGTCCCAAGCCATCGACCAAAGCTATGCAACACCAATCGATCCCAAGCCTTCCTGTGCAAAGCTCAAGGTCGGGGAGTCTTGCATGCATACAGGGGAAACGCAAGGCTGGCAACACATCTTTTGCATCTGTCCAATCCGAATCTTTCCGTTGTCCATTTCGGGGATTCTTATCGCCCTTATTCGATAAAATCAATGGTTTTTATGAGGAAGGTCTATTTCCTCGCTTCCCCCCGCTCTGAACACCGGGCGCGCGCTCCAGCCGGGATGGCTCAGACGACATGCACGGTGATGTCACGGCCCATGGCAGAGGCGATGCGGCGCAGGTCCTCCGGGTCGCTGGTGAGAATCAGGTCTTCGCGCACAAGCGCCGTCACGACGACGTAGCCCGTGGCGGTAGTCTCGACTGAGCGGGCAATTAGGCTGAGGACCTGGAGGGATTCTGCCCAGGCTGACCCAACGGAGGTGAAGCGGTGCAAGTTGCGTTACTGATCACGACGGCAAACGAAGACTGCGTTATCAAGAGCGGGCCCATGTCCGAGCAAGACGCCAAGACTGCGCTGGCCAAGATCGACTCAGCCATCGGCGCGGCGGCGACCACCGTGCAAACAGACTGGGCCAGCTTCAAGAAAATCCTTGTAGCCGGGGCCTATTTGATCGACTGAGCGCTGGCCCAGGTTGGTCCTACGCGATCGGCGGTGGCGTGCCCTCGGCGCTGGCCAGGAGCGCCTGGTCCCAAGCGCACACCGCGCAGGCATGCCGAAACGCCGAGCGGGCGAACTCGAGCCCGGCGGCATGCGGGTTAGAGCTGTTGCAGACATCGTCCCAGTCGAGGATGTACTCGCCCAGCACCGCGTCCCAGTGTGCGGCGGGCGGTGAAAGCGTCGCATTCGCAAACCCGTCAGGCGCCGGGTGCGCGTAGGCATAGAACGCCGCCCTGCTCGATCGCTCATCGCCAGGCCACCAGCCGATGGCGACCTCTTGGGCATCCATGGCGTTGCGCATGATGAAGTCATCAGACGGCGGATCTGCCGGCAGGCCTGAGAACAGGCTGACCGCGAGATCGAACGAGCCCCACCAGGCGTTGACCGGCGTCGAGCGCCCACGATAGGGCGCCCTGAACTCGGCGAGCACCAGCGCCGCCCTGGTCGCGGCGGCGAAGTAGGTGGCCACCTGGTCAGGGTCATAGCGCCTGTGCTCATCGTCTGCGTCGAGAGGCACGCTCCACGACACCTCCTGTGGCTTGGGGTCGATCTCGACGGGGCCACCAAGAGCGCTCACGGCGTCCAGCACCTCGCGTGTGACCTCGCCCACTTGCCGGTCAGGGGTAAGCGCCACACGCCTGAGGCCCCCTGCGCTGTGCTCGATGAGCGCCTGATGGGTTCTCAGATCGAGCGCGACCACAAGCGCCCCTGAGCCATCGGGCGCCGGCAGCGGCCCAGTCTCCCATCCCCGCGCGGTAAGCCTGAGCGCGGCGTGCTGGAGCTGGGGCTCAGGCGGGGCCAGCACCACCGCCAGCTTGCCAAGGACCTGCGTGTGCGCGTGCAGCGTGTCGCAGGTCTCACTCCAGTCCTCGTAGGCAAGGGTGTGCCATGCAGAGGACATGGACTAGAGCCTGCTCAGGTGCAGCTCGCTTGGCAGACGCAGGATCACGCCTCGTTCCTCGGCTTCAGACGGGCTCAAGAGGGCGTTGGTCCTTCCGAGCTCGAGCTGGGCGATTGTCGTGTCCGACCAGTCGATCTCGTGCGCCCAGCGCTGGGCTCGGTCAAGCACTCTGATAAACGGCCTAGGATCACCTCGATGCGACATTGCACGTAGTGCTTGAAGATAGTCGTCGCGAAAGACGATTGGGATCATCAGCCGCTGCTGTCCCGCTGCACTCAGCTCAGCGTTGGCAAGCGCCCGAGCAACGCGTCCGTTGCCATCCGCGAATGGGTGCACCTCAGCGACGAGGAACATTGCGAACGCTGCCCGGGGAAAGCCTGGGCTAAGCGCCATGTAGCGCTCATAACCCTGCCGCAAGGTACCTAGCACCAGCGACGGGGCAACGAACTCCGTGCCGCCGGCGCGATTCGGCGCAGTCTTGTAGCGCCCAGGGTGAATTTCCGGCCTGCCGGCCATGATTCGCTGGTGGAACGTCGATAGCACGACCTCCAAGTCCTGGGCACTTGACGGTGTACGTGCTCGCAGCGTTGGGTCGCTGACCAAGTCGAACGTTCCCAATACGTCGTGCGCGTCCTGGGGACGATCGACCGGGATTGCCCCCTGAAACACGATTTGCTGGGCCTCCTGCACCGTGAACTCTGTGCCCTCTATGAAGTTTGAGAAGTACGCCTCATAGAACGCAAACACTCCTCCAATCTGGCCCTTTGGCTCAGGCCGATTGATTGCCACGTCGGCATGCAGGGCTGCCAGCAGAGTGTCAAACAGCGGCGTTCGTCGCTCGTCCCAGCCCTCGCCCTTCTGTGTCGCCCGGGCGCGCGCGGTAGCGAGGGGCATGTCGCTGGTCCCGAGCAGCGCCCCAATCAAAGATCGCAGCCGCTCGAGCTCCTCGGTTCGATCAAGCTCCTGCGCGATCTTCGAGGCATCGTCGCGGAGCCGGTTGAGCTCACCCTCGCCCTGGTTGGCGAGCAGCGCCTGAAGCCGCTCCTCGATCTCCGCTTGGCTCAGGGTGCGGCGGGTTCCCGTGCGCGCTCTGGAAGCGCGCATGTTGTCCAGGAAACGTCGAGGCCACGAGCTCAGGTACAGACCCCCCTCGAGAAAGGGCCTGTCGCCATAAGCAGGCCCCGGGCCTCTGCGGCAGTTCAACACCAGCCCTGGCAGTCGTACGACACGTGCCGTATCCGAGCAGAGGAATACGGAGCCCTCCTCGCCTGTTGGGCTCATCTCAAACGCCGTCCGGTCAACGATGACAGCGCCCGAGAACATGCCAGCCGCGACATCCCATGCACGGCGTCGTACGACCTGCTCGAGTGGATCGTCGAGATTCTTCGTGTAAATGCGTCCCGCGACGTGCCGAATCCGGCCTGCCCTCATCAGGTTGCGAACGGCGCGCGAATCTGCCGTGTTGCTGAAGAAGACCTCAGGCTGAGACTCCAGCGAAAAAGCTGTCATACGACGAGCCATAGATGAGCCTCAGGTCTAAATCGTCGTGGTAAGAAGCCTGTAATGCCGAAAAGTGCAGCGTAGTGGGTCAAGGGGCAAGCCACCGCTCTCCTGCATTGCCTTACGCTGATGATTTAGGCAGCATAGCGGCCGCTACTACGAAAATATGGTCCACAGAGGGCGGGCGCGTCCTCAGCTGGATGTTGCGGGCCATACGAGCACGGGACCGCGGGCGCTGAGCCTGACCTGCGAACCGGGTGAGAGCCGCACGTCTCCAGGCGTGCGCACGATCAACAGCGGCTCGCTTTGCTGCTGCTCGATCTGCACGTGCAGGACGGCGTCGTGTCCGTGGTAGCCGGAGCGGACAATCTTTCCGGTGAGTCCAACCTCATCGCTGGAGGCGTGCAAGTCGATCTGCTCGGGGCGGATCAGGATCCTCACCGGGCAGCCGTTGGGCGGCGGCTCGCCGTGCCAGTGGGCGACGAGCTTCCCGAGCGGTGTATCCACGAGCGCGCCGTCAAGGATTCCGTCGATCAGATTGGCGTCGCCAATGAAACGTGCCAGCTCGTCGTCGACCGGTTTGGCGTAGAGGTCTTGTGGGGCGGCGCACTGGGCGATCTTGCCGTCTCTGAGGACGGCGACGAGGTTGGCGAGCGAGAGTGCCTCGTCCTGGTCGTGGGTGACGAGCAGCGTCGTAGTCGAAGACTCGCGGAGGATCTTCCCGACCTCATCCCGAACGCTCGAGCGCTGGTGCGCGTCCAGCGAGGCGAATGGCTCGTCCAGGAGCACGATCTCGGGTTTGACAGCGAGTGCCCGGGCCAGGGCGACCCGCTGCTGCTCGCCACCGGAGAGCTGGTGGGGGTAGCGACGCGCCAGTTCAGTGAGTCCGACCATCTCGAGCAGGCTGCCCACCCCCTGCCGTCGCGCCGCGCGGGGGAGCCCGAAGGCGATGTTGGCCTGCACGGTGAGGTGGGGAAACAGGCCGCCCTCCTGCGGTACATAGCCGATCCTGCGGTGCTCGGGATATACGTGGGCGCCCTCGGCGTCGACCACCCTCTCGCCGATCGTAATGGTTCCCCGGTCGGGTGCTTGGAAGCCGGCGAGCAGGCGCAGCAGCGTCGTCTTGCCACTGCCGGACGGTCCGAGGATCGCCGCGAGCGACCCGGCCGGCACATCGAGGTCCAGGCCGGCGAGGACGGAGTGGGTGCCGAAGCTCTTGTGCAAGTCGCTGACCTGCAGGCCGTTCATGTCGCGATAACCCGCCGAGAGGGGAGCCTGTCGAAGAAGCGGCCGAGCACGTAGCTCGGCACGGCGGCGATGACGATGATCGCCAGGGCGAACGGCGCGGCCTGCCCGTAGGCGAGGTTCTGCTGGTAGGCCCAGAACTGGGTCGCAAGTGTCTGCACGCCGGTTGGGATCAGGATCAGCGTCGCGGTCAGCTCGGTCACCGCCGAGAGGAACACCAGGCAGAAGCCGGCAGCCAACCCGGGGCCGACGAGCGGGAGCGTCACGCGCCACAGCACCGAGAATCGCCGCTGGCCGAGCGAGCGGGCGACCTCTTCCAGGCCGGTCGGCGCCTGCACGACCGAGGCACGCACACAGACGAGCGCGAGCGGGAAGAACAGGATCGCGTAGGCGAGGATCAGCAGCGGCGCGCTCTGATAGAGGAACCCGTCGGCATAGCGCTCGGTGAAGTAGGAGAACGCGAGCGCGATCACCAGGCCAGGCATCGCCAGCACAAGGTAGGTGCTGCGCTCCAAGAGCTGGTATGTCCGCCCCCGATGACGAACGGCGAGCAGCGCCACGGGCAGCGCCATGACAGTGCCAAGAGCGGCAGCAAATCCGCTGTAAAGCGCGGTGTGCCAGGCCGCGTCAAGGAGCGAGACGCCGGTCAGATAACTGTGCCCGGCCTCGAGCATCCAGTAGACGCTGGCACCCACGGGGACGCCAAGCGCGAGCCCGACGAGCAGGAAGAAGCCGGCGAGCACAGGCACGCTGGCGCGACCCAAGCGGTGGCGCGAGAGGACACGCTGCGCGAGCGGACCCGAGCGGCTGACCCGGCCCCGGCCCCGTGCCAGTCCCTCGCCGGAGAGGACGAGGAGGCTGAGAAGCACCAGTACGAGCGAGAGCGCCGAGGCGGTCGGCACGTTGAAGGAGACATTGAACTCGGTGAAGATCTCGGTCGTGAACGTCTGATAGCCGAGGATCTCAAACGCGCCGTACTCGGCGAGCAGCACCAACGCGACGAGCAGGCAGCCGCCGAGGATCGCCGTGCGGGCCTGTCCCAGCGTGATCCGCCAGAACGTCTGAAAGCGTCCGACGCCGAGGCTGCGCGCCACCTCCTCCTGACCGGGGTCGGCGTTGCGGAAGCTCGCGGCGACCGGCAGGTAGACCAGCGGATAGACCGCAAGGGTCATCACGAGCACCGCGCCGCGGAACCCCTCTACCCAGGTGCTCAGCGACGCCCAGCCGAAGCTCACCACGAAATCCGGGATCGCCAGCGGCACGACCACGAGCACCGCCCACATCCGGCGAGCGGGCAGGTCGGTCCGCTCGATGAACCAGGCCGCGGCGGTCCCAATCACCGCACAGAGAACCGTCACGACGACCGTGAGCCGGACCGTGTTCCACAGCAGGCTCGCCGTCAACGATCGGAAGATCAGGTGCACAATCGTCGAGGTTCCGGAGCCGTGCGCCTCGACGAGCAGGAAGACGAGCGGCAACGCCAGGACGACCGCCACGGCCACGCTGAGTGCAAACAGCCACCACGGCCGCGAGGGACCTCGCGGCCGTGCAGGTCTGCTCACAGCAGCCCAGACTTGCGCAGCAACGTGATCGCCGTCGACCCATCGCCGAGCTGTGGGATCGTGATCGGGTCGGGTTGCAGCTCATCGAAAGGAGTCTCAGGCGCCTCGGTGCTGACACCGGAGGCAATCGGGTACTCGAAGCTGATCGAGTGGGCAATGATTTCCTGACCCTGCTTGCTGACGATGAACGCGAGGAACTTCTGGGCATCAGCCTTGTGCTTGGAGGATGCGAGGATCCCTGAGCCCGAGATATCGAGCACATAGCCGGGGTCGTGGGGAGCGAAGTAGGTGATCTTCGACGGCACGTTGGAGGCGCCGAGCTCGGCCCGCATCCGATACCAGTAGTACTGGTTGACGACGCCAAAGGCGACCGCGCCGCGGTTGACCTCGTCGGCGATCGTCTCGTTGTCGGGGTAGACGTGGCTGCCGGCGTTTTCCTTGATCCCTTCGAGCCACTTCAGCGCGGCGGCTTGCCCGTACGTCCGTGCATAAGAGGTCACGATCGGCTGGAAATCGGTCTCGCCCGCCGCGAAGGCGAGCTTGCCGCTGTACTTCGGATCAGCCAGTTCGCTGACCGTGCGCGGCAGCTGGCTCGCGCTGATCAGGCTCGGGTTGTAGATCAGCACGCTGACCCGCGCTGAGACACCGAGCCAGTCGCCTCGCGGCGAGTTCCACTTGCTCGGAGTGTGCGCGAGGGTCGAGGAGTCGACCGGGGCGAGCAGGCCCTTGCCCTGCAGATACTCCAATGCAGGCGAGTTCTCGGTGTAGACGACATCCGCCGGCGAGCGAGAGCCCTCGGTCACGATCTCATCGACCAGCGTGTCCTCGTCGTCGTTGCGCACGTTCACCTTGATACCAGTCGCCTTTTCAAAGCCTGTCACGAGCGAGTCGGTCGTCTGCTCGTGCTGGCCGTTATAGAGCGTGATCGACTGGCCCGACCGCGACGAGCTCCCGCAGCCGACCAGAAGACCGATCGCGAGCACGAGCGCCACCACGAGACCGGCGATGCGATTCATTCTGATCATCGATGTCCTCAGTCGGTGGGTGGTGGCCACGATGAAGCTCCCGGGCAGATGTCGTCGATCGCCTTGCTCGCCGAGGTCATGGCACTCTTGGCAGAGCTTGCGCCGTTACTGGAAGAGAACGACTGATATGCGAACGCCAGGCCGTCGATCGCCTGGTGCAGCTTTCCATCAGAGGTGTGGATCTGGCGCAGCGGGAGAACTTGGGCCTGCGCGTAGCCGACCGGGTCCGCTTCCGGTTCGGGGCCGTCGCTGAGCACCGCTTCGACCTGCTTGCAGGCCTGCTTGACCTGCGCTGTGGAGGACCTGGTGGAGACCGTAGAGGAGGATTTGGAGGACGAGCCGCAGGCGGCGAGCAGCACCACCAGCACCAGCACCGTCGCGACGACGGCCATCCGAGACCACCTACGTGGCAGCGACGCAAGAGCGCCACCCTGCGACATCTAACGACCTCCTGGGAATCCCGATCCTGGCACTTGGCTTTGAAGTGCGCGGGAGCCTAGCACGAATTAGGTAACCCTAATTAGGTGGGCCTAAGCCAGTTCTTACGTCACATCATCCAGCGGCAGAGGCCGCAACGAGGACGTCCGAGGTGCGGATGCTCTCGTTGCCTTCGAGCACAACCTTCAGCGCGTTGGTCTTCGACGCGTCGGCGAAGGTGTCGTAGGCAGCCATCGTGTCTTCGAGCGCGAACCGGTGTGTGGCGAACACAGTCGGGTCCAGACGGCCACTGGTCACGAGCTTCATCAGCTGGGGGATCGTGTGGGTATCAACAAGGCCCGTCGTGATCGTGACGTCCCTGGTCCAGAGCTTCTCGAGGTGGAGCGTGGCGGAGTGGCCATGCACCCCGATGTTCGCGACTCGTCCTCCAGGCCGGATCAGACTGGTCGCGAGCTCGAACGTGTCAGGCACGCCAACTGCCTCAAAGGCGACATCGGCGCCAAGTCCGTCGGTGAGCTCCATGATCTGGGCGAAGGCATCCTCGCGCCCATTGTTGATCGTGACGTCGGCTCCGAACCGCAGCGCGCTCTCGAGGCGGCCGTCGGCAAGATCGATCGCCACGATCCGTCCTGGCGTGTAGAGACCTGCCGTGAGAATCGCGGCAAGACCGATGGGACCGGCGCCAACGACCGCCACGACGTCTCCTGGTGAGACCTTGCCATTCAGGACACCCACCTCGTAGGCGGTGGGCAAGATGTCAGAGAGGAACAGAACCTGCTCGTCGCTGAGCTGCTCTGGAACCTTGTAGACGGAGTTATCGGCGAATGGCACGCGTGCATACTCGGCCTGCAGCCCATCGATCAGATGCCCAAAGATCCAGCCGCCGCCACCGAGGCACTGCCCGTAGCGGGCTTCCTTGCAGAAGCGGCAGCGCCCGCAAGAGCTGATGCACGAGAGCAGCACGCGGTCGCCGACCGCCACCGTGCTCACGCTAGAGCCGATCTCCTGCACGGTGCCAACGGCCTCATGGCCGAGCACCGTGCCTGGAGTCGTCTCGGGTACGTCGCCCTTGAGGATGTGCAAGTCGCTCCCGCAGATCGTCGAGGTGTCGATCCGCACAACGATGTCGGTCTGATCGATGATCGTCGGGTCATCCACGGTGTCCCAGCCGCGCTGGCCGGGACCGTGGTAAACGAGAGCCTTCATGTCAGGCGCCTGCGGCCGCGGGGCGGCGGCCTCTGAGGTTGACCTGCCAGTTGGCGAGTGGCAGCAGGAAGAGGGCAGCTCCGAGCAGGATCAGGATCAGGCCCGCGAGGGTGGCGATGCCACCGAGGACCGACCAGCCCCAGGCGCCCAGCAGCAGACCATTCAACGTATCGCCCATGAACAAGGTTGTGCGCTCACCCGCAAGCGTGGTGTTCTTCATGCCGCCGGCGATCCATTCAGCGCTGACCTGGGAGTAGGTCTTGCCGCCGGCAACCTTGGTCTCATCCACGGTAATCTGCTTCTGGGCGTACAGCTTCGCCTGCTTGCCAGTGAGGACCTGCTGGCCGGCGTAGGCCGCGAGGCCCGGGTTTGTCGCGGGCTTGGGGAAGAAGATCTTCTGCGGAGCCAGCTGGTCACGAACGACCTGCTTGTCATAGTGACCGCCTACGACGGCGAGTATGCCTACGAGAATCATCCCTGCCGCCGCGACAGTGGCGATCGAAGTGAGTCCCGTCAGCTTCGCGAGCAGTGGGCTGCGCGGCGCGTGATTTAGCTGCGTGGGCTGCTGGTCCTGGTGCCGTCCGTTGGGTGCTGGATTCGCGAGATCAGGGAGCGTTGCGCCGTTGCCGGTGATCCCGGCGGGAGGAGTGGGAATGACTGAGCTGGGCATGACTGGACTGGGCATGGTGTTCCTCGTTTCGTTGGTTGTGCGCATGAGCGCCAGCGACCTGGGAAGCACCGCGGACTTGAACAACATAGCATGAAATAAAAGTCTATGAATTTTATGTCTATGAATTTGAAGTCTAGATACGCTAGTCTTAGTACATGGCCGAGGACACAACTCATCGCTTGACCGAGGACACGACTCACCGCTGGAAGTTCCTGACCAACCACGCCCAGGTCCTCGCTTGCATCGCCCACGATCCAGGCGTGCTTCTGCGGGAGATCAGCGACCAAGTCGGGATCACCGAACGCGCCGCCCACCGGATCGTCACCGAGCTCGCGTCTGCGGGCTACATCAAGCGAGAGCGCAACGGGCGCCGCAACAACTACACGATCCAATCCGGCCTTCCGCTTCCAGACCGCCTCGGCCGCGTGCAGCGGATCAGCGACCTGCTCACGATCCTCATCGGCACGACCGACAAGTTTCCGGCTACGCCAGGCCCGCCGGCGACCAAGAACGGCAAGGCAAATGGCAAGGCCAGTAAGTAGCGATGGCTGATAATTCGGACCCCGGTAGCCGGAGAGCCTCGCATCCAGACAAGCTTCGCGTGGTCATCGTCGGTGGCGGGGTAGCCGCCCTGGAGACGGCACTTGCCTTGGCCGATCTTGCGCTGCAGCACACCGATGTGAGCGTCATCGCGCCTAACACCGAGTTCGTCTACCGGCCGATGGCCGTCTGCGAGCCGTTCGGCTACGGCGCCGCACACCGCTATCCCTTGGCGCCGATCGTCCACGACGCCGGGGCAAGGCTGATCAGCGGCGAGCTGGGCTGGATCGACCGGTTCACGCAGACGATCCACACCAAGGCCGATGACTCGATCGCGTACGACGCGCTGGTGCTCGCGCTCGGGGCAAGCATCACCAAGCGCTACACCCACGCTCTGACGATCGACGACCACGATCTGGGCAAGACCATGCACGGGCTGATCCAAGACCTCGAGGGCGGCTCCATCCACAGGCTGGCGTTTGTCGCGCCCGGACGCATGGCCTGGCCACTGCCGTTATACGAGCTCGCAATGATGACCGCCGGGCGCACCCATGACCTGGGCATCGAGCTGGAGACGACGATAGTCACACCCGAGGACAGCCCCTTGGCGATCTTTGGATCGTCTGCAAGCAGCGCCGTCGCCAAGCTGCTCGCCGGCGCGAACGTAGAGACGATCAGCTCAGCCTACGCCGAGGTGCCCAACTCCCGCGAAGTGGTGATCAGTCCCGGCGAACGACACCTCATCGTGGATCGGGTGATCGCATTGCCCGAACTTGAGGGCCCTGTACTGCGCGGCATTCCGCTTAGCGACAACGGCTTCATCCGCGTGGACCAGTATTGCCAAATACCAGATGCCAAGCACATCTACGCAGCCGGCGACGCGACCGACTTTCCCATCAAGCAAGGCGGTATCGGCGCACAGCAGGCCGACGTTGCCGCGCAGTCGATCGCGGCCCTGGCCGGGGCTCCCGTGACGCCTGAGCGCTTCAACCCCACGATCCACGGCATGCTGCTGACCAACGAAGAGCCGCGATATCTAACCGCTCACATCACGGGCGGGCACGGCTTCAGCTCGCAGATCACCGCGACACCCACCTGGTCGCCCCCGAGCAAGATCGCCGCGAAGTACCTGGCGCCGTACCTGGCCGAGCTCGACCGCAGAGCGATGGCACCAGCAGAGCCCGTAGCTGGATAGGCCATTTTATTAGTGCTCAGGCAGCTTTATTGCCGGCGAGCGCGTCTCGGTTGTCTATGAGTGCCCGGGTCCCCTGCAGGATGTCGCTGCGCTCCTGCTCAGTTACGTCGGCGCGGTCCGCGGCGCTCGCCATGACACTGCCGATCATCACGGTCAGACGCCTCCCGGAATCTCCCCCACGACGCAGCGCGATCAGTGACGCCACCTGCTGCGGCGTCATCTGTATGAGCAGCCATGCTCTTGCGGCCGCAGCACTGTAGTAGCGGCGGTGTGTGCCCGCGCGGTGCGCCGGGATCAAATCCTCGTCGGTCCAGTGACGAAGCTGACGCTCGCTGGCCCCGGTCAGCAGGTGCAGCTGGCCTAGCGTCAGCGGATAGCGCGTGGCATCTGGCACTGCGGGATGACGACTCGGCTCCGCGACCCATACCTGCTGCTCGGCGGACAGCTCGGCGTAGACGCCCTCCTCCCATGCCCGCTCGGCATCCGCCGCGTCGGCCTGAAAACCATCCTGCTCGGACGAGGGCTGTCTCGTCGCGTCGCGCTCGGCCAGCGGAGAAGCCAGCAACTCGCGCTGAGCCGTGGTGAGCTTTTTCGGTGCGTAGCGCTCAGCGAGTCGTGCCAACCGCACCCGTACCGCGAGTCCCAGCTCGGGCCGGTCAGCGAAGCCGTCGATTGACGCATCCGCGTAGGTGTAGCCGCGTCCATCGGCGCGGACCAGCGGGACGGGGCTTGAGAGTGTTGTTGTCGGCATGATTGAGAGCTAGACTAAGTTGACTTCCTAATGTTAGGATAGCATCATGACGGTTCAGCCGCCTAGGCAATGCGGTCAATTGGCCTGTCGTCGTCAAGGGCGGGTATGGGCTTACTCAGCCAGACAGGTCCGGCAAGTCACTAGCCTTCGCTCAGTGTCAACGTCTGGGGTGCTGAGCCGGAGACAAGCGCTCAGCGCCCCGGGCGTTGTCGTAGTCGCAGCTCTATGCCTGCTGGGAGGTGGTGGCGCCGCCCCAACGCTTGCGAGAGCAGCTGCAGCGCCGCTGCCGCCAGCCCTGGTAGCGCTCGAGCAGAAGATGGGCGAACTGAAGGTCAACAGCCTGCGCTTCTCGTTTGGGACCTCCACCGCGATGCCATCCGGCGAGCGCAAAGTCTCGCGTCTCTTCAAACTCATCGGGCTGGAATCGCACACCTCCGGAGAAGCGACGATCGCGCCCGCCGCGGCCAATGTCTCGCTCGAATTCTTCGGGCAGACGCTGACGCTGCGCTCGATCAATGGCACGGTCTATGTCTATTTCGGCAAGCTCGCACGCGCCGATCACGACCGGCCATGGATCAGGCTCGGTCGAGGTGGCCTCTCAGAACTGTTCGCCGTCAACGGTCATCCAGTGCGCAAAAGTGCCAAGACGACCGAACCGCAGCTGGCAGAGCCAAAGCTGGCCGAACCGCCGTTCGCTGTGCTCGCGACGTTGCTGGCCGGAGCGCGCGAAGTACGCGAAGTGGGTCCCGCTACGGTGGATGGCCAGCAGGTGACGAGCTTCCTGGCGACGCTTGAACCGGCGCAGCTCAAGAGCGAAGCGCTGGCGTCCGTCTCCCGGCTGCAGCTGCCTCCATCGCCGCCGCCCACGGTCACACTCGAAGTGTCGCTGACGCCGAACGGGCTGCCGCTGCGCACGGTGATTTCGTCGAGGACGACAATTCCGGAGCTACACTCGGCGGTGACAGGGTTGACATACACGCTTGAAAGCCCAGCGGTGAACTTTCCGCTCGTGATCGAAGCCCCGCCGCCGGCGCAGACGATCGACGTTCGCCAGATCAGGAAGCTGGGAAGACAGGCGCGTAAGGAAAAGCAAGCGCGCAAGGCTAAGAAGAAGCCTGGAAACTGAGTCTGCGTGAGAACACGACTACGTCGTCGTGGCTGTAGCCAAGCGTGGCATAGAAGCCCTGGGCAGCGGCGTTTTCGGTCCGGAGCATGAGATTCAGCTTTGGCACGTCTCGCTCCAGGAGCCATGCCTCGCAGGCGCCCATCATCGCCCGGCCGTAGCCGCGGCGTTGCTCCTCGGTGCGGACCGCCAGGTAGTAGACCCAGCCCCGGTGGCCGTCATGGCCCACCATGGCCGTCGCCAGGAGAGCCTCCTGCTCGAGTCCGGCCAGGACTGTCGAATCCGGACCTTTGAGCGCCCGCTGGAGATCTTGCTCAGGGTGGTTCCACGGGCGAGTCAGGCCTGCTTCGTGCCACAGCTCGACGGCAACATCGAAGTGGGTGGACGGCAGCTCTGCGATCAGCATCAGCACTCCACGATGCCAGACCGCTAAGCGATGCGGGCTAGTGGGTCGTCCGTGAACGTTTGACCGGAAACTGGCCTCCGTTGGCGAACTGGGAGTCATGTCCCCGAGTCAGGAGGTGGTGATGCGTCCGCCGGAGGTGTTCGTGCGCGAGCTCTCCCCAGAGGAGGGATCGCGACTGAAGTCGATCTCTAAGCGCGCTAAGTATCAGGCCAAGCGTCAGCGAGCGATGATCGTGTTGGCCTCAGCGACGTTGATGAGCGCGCCTGAGATCGCGAGGTTGATGCGCACTGATGAGTCGCATGTGCGCAAGGTGATTCATGCTTTCAACGAAGAGGGGTTCAGTTCGCTTGACCCTGACTATCGGGGCGGGCGCCCCAAGAAGACGACACCCCGAGAGCGCGACCGGATCGTTGCCCTCGCGCGCGCTCGCCCCGACACGCAAGGTGTCCCGCTCACACGCTGGTCGCTTGCAAAGCTCGCCCCGCATCTGGCGACGATCGGCGTCGAGCTCTCCAGGGAGGCATTGCGCCAAGTGCTGATCGACGCGGGGCTCTCCCACCAGCGCACGCGCTCATGGAAGTGGAGCCCGGACCCAGAGTTCCGCTCCAAGGCCGAGCGCGTGCTCTCGCTCTACAGAACCAGGCCCGAGAACGGGATAGTGGTCTGCTTCGACGAGATGGGGCCGATTCAGCGGATCCCTCACCAAGGCTCTGGCTGGGCGCCCCAGAAGCTGGCAGAGCGGCTGCGGGCAACCTATAAACGCCCCGACGGTGTGCGCTACCTCTTCGGCGCCTACGACGTGCACTCAGACCGGCTGCACGGCCGTCTGCGGGAGCACAAGAACAGCGGAGAGGTGCTCGCTTTCTACCGCCAGATCAGGATGCGCTATGACTCAAAGCTGCGTATCTACCTCGTCGCGGACAACCTCTCCACCCACAAGACTCCGGCGATCCGCGAGTGGGCGAGTAAAGCAAACGTCGAGCTCGTCTTCACGCCCACCTACGCGAGCTTTCTGAACCGCATCGAGTGCCATTTCTGGGCGATCGGCGAGTTCGTCGTCAAGAACGCCGACTACCCCAACTGGGAGACCCTCGCCAAGGCGATGGCCGACCACATCCGCTACCGCAACGGACCCCACCGCGACCGCCGGCTCATCCAAGCAGAACGCCGACTACTCATCGCCGCCTGAACCAGGAGGTTTCCGGTGCAACATTCACGGACGACCCACTAGCCGCACATCCTTTCGGCGAGGATGCCAGCCTCCTTGTTCACCAAGTTCAAGACTTCCCCGTCGGTCGGTCCCGTTTCGAGCTGGGCCGCTTCCATCTTGACTTCCCCTTCCGCCGTCAGGGCCCCACTCACGCCAGTCTCCGTATCCCCGGGCTTGTGAACGGCAAATCCAATGTTGATGCCGCTTCGATCGACCTCGTTGAACTCGGTTTCAATCCGATACTTGGGAGCGATCGGTTTGTACACAAACGGTGTCGCCAGCCGTCCTGAGCGAGAGAGCGCGAGCTCCTGCTGGGCAAACTTGCGGAACGCTTCAGAGGTATCGACGAACACGATCCCTCGCGAGGAGCAGTGCTCAAACAGATCGTTGGTGACCAGAGCGGTGTAGTCCAGCTTGAGGTTGAAGACGGGGCCGCGTTCGTCGTTGATGATGATGGGCGCCACCGTGACCACCGTGCCTGACGGCAGCCCGCGAGCTGCCGATGCAACGGCCTGTGTCTTCAGCTGCGCAGGACGACCGTGCGCCACGTGGCCGGGGCGCACGCGCAGCGGAGGGGCTGCGCTGGCCAAGGCGCTGTCGCCGGACAGGGCACTCGCTGTGACGATCCACGTTCCAGGGGCGAGCTTCAGTTTGTAGGCACCAGCGGGGCTGACAGTACCCACGCCCCCAATCACTCCCTGCGGGCTCACCGCCTCCACAACCTCTGAAGAGACTTCTGAGGGCATGCCCGTCACGCTTCCAGTCAGGGTGCCCTTCGCGGCGTACGCCGAGCCCACGAGCACGAGCGAGCCGCCCAGAACAGCGATAAATCCTCGAAGAGCCCTCACTTCTCGAGCATATTGTCGCCCTATCGGGCTGTCAACTGGGCCGCACAGGGCGACACGGCCGGCTGGTGCACCTCGTTGTAAAGGGCCGCCCGGCGCCGCCCGCTATTCTTTACCTATGACGGTAGACGTAAAGAAGCGAGGGAACAGCACAAAGGGCGTGGCGGGCCGCTCGCGGGTCTCCAGCAAGCATCAGATCACGATCCCGATTGGGGCGTTCAGTGAGGCTGGGTTGCGTGAGGGGGATGTCGTGCAGGTCAAGGCTCAGGGTCCTGGACGTGTCTTGATCGCACGTATGGACGATCTTCTCGATGAGTATGCAGGCTGTCTGAGCACGGGCGGCGAGCTCGGCCGATCCGTGCATAGATTGCGCCAAGAGTGGGATTGATCCTCCTTGACTCGACGGTCATCGTCGGCTTCCTGGACTCTGACGATGCTCTGCATGAGGTGACGGTCGCCAGGCTCAAGGAGATCGCGGGCAATCACCCTCTGGTGGCGTCGGTCATCAGCTATGCGGAGGTCATGACCGGCGTTGCCCTCGGGCACCACTCCCAGGAGAGGGTGGAAGGCTTCTTCGACACGCTCGTGAAGGATCTCCTGCCCGTCGAGGAGCTCGTCGCGGCGCGCGCCGCGGCATTGCGAGGCAAGCGCAGATCACTGCCTATGCCAGATGCACTGATACTCGCCACGGCCGACCTCCATGAAGAGATCGAAACGGTCCTCTGCGCAGATGGCGACTGGCCAAAGATCAAGGGGCTCAGCTGCCAGGTTGAGCTACTGAAGCCATCATTAGCAGAATGATCCACCCGCTCACCGCCTTTCTGCCCAGCCCACCCATCAACGGCTTCCACTTAGGGCCGTTGTTCGTCCACTTCTACGGGCTGGCCTATGTCTTTGCGGTGATCGCCGCCGTGACGATCGCCGTGCGCCGCTGGGAGGCACAGGGCGGGTCGCGCGAGCTCGTCTATGAGGTGGCCAGCTGGGGCTTCCCAGCCGGGCTGATCGGCGGGCGCCTGTACTTCCTGGCCACCAGCTGGAACGAAGTCCCCCCACACTGGTGGGGCCCCTTCGCTGTGTGGGACGGCGGCTTAGGGATCTGGGGCGGCATCGCTTTAGGCACGCTCGCCGGGATCTGGGTGCTGCACCGCCGCGGAGCGAACGTCGCCGCCTTCATGGACGCCGCCGCTCCCGCGCTGCTCGTGGCTCAGGCGATCGGCCGGATCGGCAACTACTTCAACCAGGAGCTGTTCGGAGGCCCCACCAAACTGCCCTGGGCGCTCCAGATCAGCCCCGAACACCGTCCCGCCGGCTATCTCCAATATGCGACCTTTCAGCCCACCTTCCTCTATGAGCTGATCTGGAACCTGCTGCTGGCCTGCTTGCTGGTGTGGCTGGGCAAACGGCGCTCCATCCGCGCCCCCGGCCTGTTCGCCCTCTACGTGGCGGGCTACTCCTTCGCCCGGATCGGCGAGGAGCTGCTGCGCGTCGACCCGGCCCACCACATTCTCGGCCTGCGGCTGAACTTCTACGTCGCGAGCATCCTGTGTTTGGTGGGAATCGTGTGGTTCTGGCGCATCCAGCGAACTGGCTGGAAGCGGCCCAAGGGGGAGACGATCCGCCGTGGCGGTGCGCTGCTGGCCATGGGCGGCGTGCTGGCGCTCGCGGGCTGCGGCCACGCCTCTGAAGCCTCGGCAAGCTCCAGCCACGACCACGCCGCCGGCCCGATGACAGCCACCACTACCGCCAACTCGGTGAAGAGCCCTGCGATCGCCCCGCGATAGCTCGCTGGGGCGCTTCGCCGCCGCCGCACGGCATCCGCCGCTATGGGCCAAGTGGGCGCTGACGCTGACCTGCTTCGCCGCCCTGGTCACCTGGATCGCGCTCGACCTGCACGCCAAAGGCCCACTGGTGCCCGTGACCGAAAGCACTCCCGAAGGCGAAATCAATCGCGACGCCCAGAAGGTCATCACCGAAGAACAGTCCCCTCACACCGCCACGCTGCCCTTTCGCACTACCGCAGGCGCCGCCTTGGAGCGCGCCATCGGCGCCGACGTTCGCAACCGGATCGCACACGTGAAGCTGACAGGGCCCTTAGAAAACGTGCGCTGCAAGACCTCAGGCAAGCTCAGCGCCGGCCGCCAGCCCTACAACTGCACCGTCCGTGCCGCCGAAACTCCCTACACCTTCCTCGCCGTCGCCGATGCCAACACCCAGGCGCTGACGTGGTGCGAGCGCACGCTGCCGCCCTCGACCGAATCGCCGGACTACACCCAGGTGAGCGCCCGCTGTCTGCACTGACCTGGCTGCCTGCTCTTGTATCCTGCCGCACATGCGTGCGGCATATCGTTGGTTGACGGCAGCGCTGTTCATTGCGATCGTGGCGCAGCTGGGTTTTGCCGGCTACGCGGCCTTCGACTCGATCCACAAGGCCGAAAAAGCACCCATCTCCAAGAAGACGATCGAAGACGCCTTCAACGCGCACAGCGCCCTCGGCACCGTCATCGTCCTCGCGATGCTGGCGCTCCTGATCGTGTCACTGGTGGGGCGTCTAGGTGAAGACCATCTCAAGTGGTCAGCCGGGATCTTCCTGCTCGGCATCTTGCAATTCATCCTCGGCATAGTCTCGACGTCGGCCCCAGCGCTCGGCTTTCTGCACGCCATCAACGCACTCGCCATCTACTCGGCAGTCGGCATGGTCGCTCACCGTGTATGGACGGAGCACCGCGCCGGCACGCCGGCGCCCGTCGTATCCACCCCAAGCGCCTGAGACGCTTCGCCAAGCTCGGGGCACGGACAGGCGCTAGTGCCTCAGCGCGTTACGCCTCCGCGGAGATGGCGCGGCGCTCGACCTCAGCCTCCTCTTCGCGCAGGCGCCTGTGGGCAGCTTCGATGAGCTCGCAGACCGCAGATGGGTCATCGACCACCTGCAAGGTGCTGAGATCCTTCGCATCGATGCGCCTATCGGCCAGCGCCCTGGCGCTCAGCCACTCGAGTAGGCCGTCCCACTCGCTCCCGCCACCGAGCAAAATCACCGGGGAGTGCTTGATGGTCTGCGTCTGGATGAGCGTGAGGGCTTCGAACAGCTCGTCCAGCGTCCCGTAGCCACCTGGCGCGACGATGAAGGCGCTTGCGTAACGAACGAACATCACCTTGCGCGCGAAGAAGTGCGTAAAGCGAAGCCCTATGTCCACATATTGGTTCAGAGCCTGTTCATGCGGAAGCTCGATGTTGCAGCCGATCGACAAGGCCCCCACGTCCTGCGCGCCGCGATTGGCGGCCTCCATCAGCCCAGGGCCACCGCCAGTGATGATCGCGAAGCCGGCTCTACCCACGGATGCCGCCACCTCCCGGACCAGCTCATAGTCCGGATGCTCTGGCGGGGTGCGTGCCGAGCCGAACACCGTCACGGCACGTCCAACACGAGCCAGCGCACCGAAGCCACGCGCAAACTCGCCGGCGATGTCGCGGACCCGTTCGGTGTCGGCCGCTCGCACCTCTGGCGGCTCGTCGCCCAACCACAGCAGCAGCTCCTCGTCAAAGGTCAGCTCGTGCTCGCCTTTGCGCCGTCCCTCGCGTGCCATTGAGCCAAGCCTAAGGTCCAGCTCGGCAGCCTTCCAGCCGTCCACTAGTCTCATAGCCATATGAAGGTCTTCGTCACCGGCGCCAGCGGGTTCATCGGCAAGGCTCTCTGCCCGGCGCTGCTGGAACGCGGACACGAGGTGAGCGCGCTCGTGCGCCGCCCAGGGTCTGAGCCCGCCGGCACGCGTGCACTCTCAGGGGACCTGCAAGATGGCGCTTCGCTGCGCGAGACGCTGCTGGCCGAGCGGCCCGACTGCGTGATCCACCTCGCCGCCGAGATCGCCTCCCAGCGCTCCGCCCGCAAGGTCCACGCCGTCAACGTCGAAGGGACTTCTCACCTGATCGGCGCCTGCCAGGCACTGGCCGAGGCCGACCCCGACAGCGCCTCGGGCACGCGTCCCAAGCTCGTGTTCGCCTCCAGCGTGGTCACCGGCGACGCCCATGGTGGCACACTCGACGAGGGCACCCCCCTGCCGATCGAGACCCCCTACGGTCGCTCAAAGCAAGAAGCTGAGAAGCTGATGCTGGGCTCCGGCCTGCCCACTGTGATCGTGCGCCCCTCCCACGTCTACGGCCCAGGCGGCTGGTATGCAAATGAGCTGCTTTCGCGCCTGCGTGGCCCAGGGCGCTTCGCCGTGATCGGCAAGGGCGAGAACCTCTGGGACGTCGTCCACGTGGCCGACGTCTGCTCAGCGCTGATCCTCGCCACCGAGAAGGCTGCGCCCGGCTCGACATTCCACATCGCCGACGACGAGCCCATCACCTTCTATGACTTCATGGCGCTGAGCGCGTCGGCCCTCGGTGTGGGAGCGCCCCGCCGGATCCCTGCCTCGCTGGCAAGGCTGGTGGCCGGCCGCAACGCCGTGGCCGCCGTCGTGCGCTCCGCGCGCTCCTCCAACGCCAAGATCAAGCGCGAGCTGGGGTGGAAGCCCCAGTTTCCGAGTGCTCAGGATGGCGTGCCCGCCGTCGTGGCGGCGCTGGGTCTGCGGTAGAGCCGCGCTGGGTCTGCAGTAGAGCTCAGTCGCGCTCGCGCACGATCATCGTCTTGGGCAGCGCCCTCTCCAGCCGGCGCCTGATCAGCCCGGTCGCGAGTGCAATCGCCAGGATGCTGAGCGTGCGGTTGCGCTGCGCCGAGAACTCGGCTTGGTGCTCTTTGTAGAAATCCTCGAGCGCCGCCTCGCGCCCCTGGGCGTCCGTCAAGTGCTCTTGGTGGATCTGGTGCAGCTGCCTCTTGGAGTCCTCTGTAAGCCCTCCTGCCGGCCTGCGCTCAGTGCCCGTCTTGGTCAGACGCTCCACAATGAGCCTGGGCGCTCGTAGCAGCAGCGCTCTGAGCGTCGCCTCCCGCAAGCTCACCTCTGCGCCGCTCTCCTCGTAGCGCACGCCCAACCCCATCAGCTTGAACCCGGGGCTCGCGCCGCATCCGCTCAGCGCCCCCTCCACGAAGCCGGCGGCCGAGGTGAGCCAACCCATGAGCTTGGGCGCCTCCCAGGGTGGCTGCTCTGTGGATATGGACTTCACCGCTCGCCTGATTTGCCAGGCCGGGATGCCGAGCAGGAGCGCAGCGTCGATTGCATTTGCGACCGCCACGCGCGCGTGTGCGGCGCGCGCGAGTGAAGCTCCGGTCATGCCGCCTCGAGCTCGCTGGGCCGGCTGCGGCGCTCCCGGTAGCGCCTTTCCCAGGCTTCCTGGTTGCGCTTGGCGTCGAGCACGAACGGCGAGTAGGAGATCGCCTTGACGATCGCCCTGTTGATGGCCGACTCCGGGAAGGGCAGCGGTCTGAGCACGTCCACGAACAGAACGACCCTCGTCTCCTCGGTGTCGTTCCAGACCTCATGGTTGTAGGTGTCGTCGAAGACCATGCTCTTCCCCTCCTCCCAGTGCCTGTAGTCCTCGCCCACCCTGATCCTGCATGCCTGCGCGTCCTGGGGCACGATCAGCCCAAGGTGGTAGCGCAACACGCCCTTGTATGGGCCCCTGTGGTCGAGGATGTGCTTTCTGGGCGAGAGGATCGAGAACATCGCGGTCGTCATCCCCGGGATCCGCTCCATCAGCGCGGCTGTCTTTGGGCACATCTCGATGCCCAGCTTCGCCTTGAAGCCGTACCCATAGAGGAAGAACGTCTTCCAGTCATCGTCGTCGGTGATCTCGATCTGGTCCTTGGAGATGTCTTGGAAGTTCGGCAGCGCCTCCCTGTCCTCCAGGACCCGCTCCAGCTCGTCCCTGATCGTCGTCCAGTTCGCCTCGATCTCTTTGATCCAGGGGAATCTGTCGTTCTCGAAGAAGGTCGCCTCACCCACCAGCGACCGGCTCCCGATGAATCGCTCGATCGGCGCCAGCACCCGTTCGCCGGCCGCGATGCTCAGCTGCACTATCCGCTCCCAGGCGGTCACACCGTCAATGTAGAGCAGCGCTCAGCTGAACAGCCTGTACGCGACCCAGACTCCCATGATCCCGCCTATCAAGAAGAACACGATCGACCAGAGGGACAGCTGGCCGGCGCCCCACAGTTCGGGGATGAAGCTGCACGCGATGCTGCCCACGGTCGCGCCTACGTAGGTGGGACCCTTGCCCATCAGATCATTCTGACCCTCAATGCGGTCGATGACCCTCAATGCGGCTGAGCTCGCGGCCCCGGAGGCGGCGCTGTGCTTCCAGCCGCTGTCTGCGTGCGTGCGTGTATTGCCGCGACGTGCCCGAGGCGAGCAAGCACGTCGGTGGTCGGAGCGACCTTCGCGTGCTCGTAGGCAGACAGCCGCGAGGCCGAAGTGCCGGCCTCCTGGGCAAACCGGCGCAGCGTCATCCCAGTCTGCGCGCGCCAGGCGCGAATCTGCGCGGCGTACTCGGCTCGTCCCCGCAGGCTGACGTCCTCGCGGGCGTGGGCGATCACGCCGGAGATCAGCGCATCGACACCGTAGTGATCGCCCCAGCTCGTGACGGTCTCGGCCGTGCGCGCGGCTGGACCCCAGGGATTGCGGCGGATCGCCTCGGCGAGACGGCGCCAGTCGGACAACGAGCCGCGGTCAACGACAGTCTCGATCGCCTCGGCCGGCCACAGGTCGATCGGCTCGTCAGGATCGAAGTCTAGGTTGCGAAACAGCACCGTCATCCCAGCATCCGCTCCGCGAGGTCTGCAAGCACCGCTCGGACGGTGGACCAGTCCTGCCAGCGCTCCTGAAGCGCCTTGTAGCTGCTCAGCTGCCCGGTCACCTCGGCGTCTCGCGGGCGCGGGTCGGCGAGCTGTCTCGCAAGCTGAGTTGCCACAGCCTCGGGCCGGAGGTTGACGTCGGCGTAATAGTCGTCGATGCCGCGCAGCACGACGGCCGCCTCGTCAAGCCCCATGTGGTCGGCGAGCGCGGCGATGTCCAGGTAGTCTCGGGTCTGGTTGCGGTTCAGCGCCAACCATGCCTTGATCCGCAAGATCTCCGCCGCTGTCGGCACGACAAGCGGCCTGCCTCGCACCTCCACCTCGGTGCTCTGCAGCGGCCGGCTGCGAAGCAGCTGGCGCAGCCCTGTCTCGATGCCGCCGAGTTCGCCCAGGATGATCTTCCCTGGTTGCGCCTTGGCCATCGACCAGTCTCCAAGCGCCTCGAGATGCTCGAGGATGGCATCGAAGCGCTCCGCGAGGTCCACGAGGACATGGTCGTGATCGAGGGAGACCCGATGGCCGGCGTGAACGGCGGCCGCCGAGCCCCCGACCAGCACGGCGCCAGGAACCAATGCCTGCAATTCCGCAGCCTTCTCGAGGACGTCTTCAAAAGATGGCTCCACGCCACTATGTTATCAGATCAGATAACAACATGTTGGAGCAGGTACTCGCCAAAAGGAGGGCCTCGCGCGCGTGCGCGCGCGCACGCGCGTGCAGCCCTTTTTGGGGGCACTTCACCGCCGGAGCGACCGGCAATCCTGACAGCTTCGGGCCGCGCCTCCTACCATGGCGGGTCGCGCCGCCTACCATGGCGAGCTGCTCCTCCTACCATGGTGTGCATGGACGTTCCCTCCGACCTGCCAGGGCACGAGCTCGTAAGCGGCGGGCTTGCCGACCTTGCCGCCGGGCGCCAGACCGAGGCCTCGCTGCTCGTCTCGATGGCAGCGCCCCGCCTGCAGGCGCTCGGCTTCGAGGTGCCTGGCGATCGGGACGAGCAACCCTCTCATCGTCTCTACGAGTTCTTGAGCGAGACCGACGCAAGCGCCCACAGCCGCTACAACGCGCTGATCGCACGCATGGTGAGCTTCGCCCGGGCCGCTGAGCATGCGTCCGCCCGTTGACGAGCCGAGCATTCGCGCGCTGGCTCGCAGGCTGGCACGCGTCGCCAGCGGGCCAGTGCGGATCTACCTGACCGGCGGAGCGACAGCAGTGCTCGAAGGGTGGCGCCAAGCCACGATCGATATCGGTCTGCGCTTCGAACCCGAAGGCGACGAGCTGCTGCGTGAGCTTCCAGCGCTGAAGGAGAGCTTGGGAGTGAACATCCAGCTTGTCTCACCTCCAGACTTCATCCCCGAGTTACCAGAATGGCGCGAGCGCAGTCCCTTGGCGCTGCGCGAGGGCAACGTGGATGTGCATCACTTCGATCTCTACTCTCAGGCGCTCTCAAAGATCGAGCGCGGCTTCAAGCAGGATCTCGATGACGTACGTGAGATGATCGGCCGCGAGCTCGTGGAGCCCGCGCGTCTGCTCGATCTCTTCGAGGCCATCAAGCCCGAGCTCTACCGCTACCCCGCCATCGACCCACCCGCGTTCCATCAGAAGGTGGTCAAGGCTTTAGCTCGGCCGGCCCGCGCTGAGACAGGCTTGGAGTAAGGTGCACCCGTGGGCTTGGCCGCAACGATCCAGGGATCCTTTCTCAAGCTTCACCAAACGCTCTATGTGGGCACCGATGGCCTGGTGGGCCACCGGATGATCGGCGTGCCAACGCTGCTGCTGCGCACCACCGGTCGTCGCAGCGGCGCGCAGCGCACAAACGCGCTGGTCTATGCCAAGGACGGCGAGGAGTACGTCGTTGTCGCCTCCAACGGCGGCCAGGATGTTTCACCCGGGTGGTTCTTCAACGTTCAAGCCAAGCCCGAGGTGGAGATCCAGGTCGCCAGGACAAAGGCAGCTGGGACGGCCAGGATCCTGGAACCGGGCGATCAGGACTATGAACGTCTCTGGCGACTCGTGAACAACAACAACCACGATCGCTATGACGCCTATCAGTCAGAAACATCCCGGCCAATTCCACTGATCGTTGTCAGCCCTGGGTGAGTTGGATCGCTGCAATGCAGGACACATGATCGACAGCAACGCAATCGACGAGCTGCTCGAGGACGCAGTGGGCAACGGGGCGCTCCCAGGCGTGATCGCGATCGCCGGCGACCGCGACGGAACGCTGTATGAGGGAGCGTTCGGGCGGCTGAGCGTCGACGGCGAGGAGCCTGCGGTGGCGGACACGATGCTCGCGATCGCGTCGATGACCAAGGCGCTCACGAGCATCGCCGCGCTGCAGCTGATCGAGCAGGGGCGCCTGGAGCTCGAGCAGCCCGTGGCAAGTGTCCTGCCCGCTTTCGGGGAGCTGGGAGTGCTGGAGGGCTTTGACGGTGAGGTGCCACGGCTGCGAGCGCCCGCCCGCCAGGCGAGCATTCGTCAGCTGCTCACCCACACCTCGGGGCTCGGATACGCGTTCGGCGACGCCGAACTGCTGCGCTACTACCAACTCAGCGGCATCAATCCGATCGCCCTCTCCAACGCGATGCTCGACGGCGTACCGCTCCTGGCCGACCCCGGCACACGCTGGGAATACGGGACGAGCACCGACTGGCTGGGCCGGCTCATCGAGGCGCTCAGCGGCCAGGATCTCGGCGCCTACTGTGAGCAGCACATCTTCGCGCCTCTGGGGATGACCGACACGACGTTCAGCCCCAGTGAGGCGCAGCTCGCGCGCATGATGGCGCTTCATGTTCGAACTCCCGATGGAGCTCTCGCGCTGTCGCCGTTCGGGTCCTCCATAGAGCCCGGGTTCTTCTCGGGCGGGGGTGGCGCCTACTCGACCGCAGGCGACTACCTGCGCTTCATGCGGGCGCTGCTGAGAGGTGGCGAGCTCGACGGCGAGCGGATCCTTCGCCCCGAGACGGTGGAGCTTGCCTTCACCGATCATCTCGCCGGTGCGCCGCTGCCCGCGGTCATGCGCTCGGCGATCCCGGAGCTGGCCAACGACGTCCCGGCACTGCCGGTGCGCCAGGGCTGGGGCTTGGGATTCAACCTCCTGCTCGAGGACATACCGGGGATGCGACGTGCCGGCACCGCCTCTTGGGCGGGGCTGTTCAACTGCTACTACTGGATCGACCACGCGACCGGCGTCGCTGCCGCGCAGCTCACACAGGTCCTGCCGTTCTTTGACCTCCCCATCGTGCAGACAATGCTCGGGTTCACGGGTGCTGTCTTCAGCGGTGCCGATCGCGAAACGGCGCTAAAGGCGTAAGCTGATCGGCGAGCGAATTGGGGAGCAGCATCCAGAGTGGCCACCACAAGCCTCACCTCTTTTGAACCGCCTGCCCTGAAGGCCGCGACGGCCTGTGAGGCGTTCCAGATCACAGCCGCCGAAAACGCCGACCGCGTTTCCCTACGTACCCCTGGCGGCAAGCAGGAGCTGACCTTCGCCGAGGTGGCCACGCGCATACAGAGCATCGCGACCGGCCTGCACTCACTTGGAGTGCGCCGCGGCGACACAGTGGCGTTCATGCTGCTCAACCGGCCCGAGTTCAACATCTGCGACTCCGCGGCGATGCACTTGGGAGCGACGCCCTTCTCGATCTACAGCACCTGCTCCTCAGAGCAGGTCTCCTACATGTTTGGCAACGCTGCCAACAAGGTCGTGATCACCGAGCTGCAGTTCTTGGAGACGATCCATGCCGCCGGCATCGACTCGCTCGAGCACGTGATCTGCATCGACGGCTCACCCGAGGGCACACTGGCGCTCGCCGAGGTCGAATCGCTGCAGTCACCCGGCTTCGACTTCGAGGCGACCTGGCGGGCCGTGACCCCAGATGACCTGATCACCATCTGTTACACGTCTGGAACCACCGGACCACCCAAGGGCGTCGAGCTGACCCACGCCAACGTTCTGGCTGAGTGCCTCGCGGCGGCGTCCGTGGTCGACGTGGAGCCAGAGGGCCGCATCGTCTCCTACCTCCCCCACGCCCACATGGCCGACCGCTACGCCTCGCATTACACGCCGATGCTCTACGGCACCCAGGTGACGGTGATCGCCGATGTGAGGGAGGTCGCTGCGGCGCTGCCAGAGGTCCATCCGACGAGCTTTGGCTCGGTGCCTCGAGTCTGGGAGAAGATGAAGGCCGGCCTGGAGGCAGCGATCGCCGCCGACGAGGACCCCGCCCGCAAACAGGCGGTCCAGTGGGCGATCGACATCGGCCTGCAACGTGTGCATGCCGAGCAGGCCGGCGAGCAGCTCTCCGCCGATCTGATGGCCCAGCACGCCAGCGCCGATGAGCTGGTGCTCGCCAAGCTGCGCGAGCGCTTAGGGCTCGATCAGGCGAAAATGGTCTACGCCGGGGCCGCCCCCACGCCGATCGACGTGCTCGAGTTCTTCCACGCCATCGGCCTGCCCATCTGCGAGGTATGGGGCATGTCCGAGCTGACCTGCGTAGGTACGTGCAATCCCCGCGAGCGCCCGAAGATCGGCACCGTCGGGACGCCGCTGCCAGGGGTGCAGCTGCGCATCGCCGACGACGGCGAGCTGCTCTGCCGCGGGCCGATCCTGATGCGCGGCTACCGCTCTGACCCGGAGCGGACCGCCGAAGCGATCGACTCCGACGGCTGGCTGCACACGGGCGACATCGCCGAGATCGACCCCGACGGCTACGTGAGCATCGTCGATCGCAAGAAGGAGCTGATCATCAACGCCGCGGGCAAGAACATGTCACCCGCGAACATCGAGTCCCAGCTCAAGAGCTCGAGCCCACTGATCGGCCAGGCCATCGCGATCGGCGATCGGCGCCCCTACAACGTCGCGCTGATCGTGCTCGACCCCGACGGCGCCGGCGCCTGGGCCGCCGAGCACGGCCTTCCGGATGCCATGCCTACGACGCTGTGCGAGGACCCAGACGTACGCGCCGAGGTCGCGCGCGGCATCGAGGAGGCCAACACCCACCTCAGCCGCGTCGAGCAGATCAAGCGCTTTGCGATCCTCCCCTGCGACTGGCTTCCCGGAGGCGATGAGCTGACGCCGACGATGAAGCTGAAGCGCAAACCCATTGCCGAGAAGTACTCAGCCGAGATCGACGCTTTGTACGCATAAGGCTGGGTGGTCTCGCTCGCAAGCCGAGCCGCCATTGTAGGCGTGTAACTTGTTGATCCGTATCACACCGTAATTGTGGTGATACCATCGGGCAATGGCTACTAAGTCTGCTCCGTTCAGCATGCGTCTGTCCAAGCGGTTGGAGGCGCTAGTCGATCAGGAGACCAGGCGCACCGGTCGCAGTAAGGGCGCGATCGTCGAGGCGCTCGCGGAGGAGGCGCTACGGATGAGGCTGTTTCCGGGAGTCGCGTTCCGCGGCACTGACTGGGATCGGCGTGCGTGGGTGATCGGGACCGCGCTCGACGTGTGGCAGATCGTCGAAGCTCACCACGACATGAGCTCGATCGAAAGGATGGCCGCAGGCGGCTCGGCCAATGAGCGTCAGATCCAGTTGGCGCTCAACTACTACAAGCGCTTCCCCGAGGAGATCGACGCGGCCGTAGCCGAAAACCGGCGGACCATCGACCAACTCGAAGACGAGTTTCCATTCATAGCTGTCAGCCGGCCGAAAGTGTGAGCAGGGCCAAACGCTCTGTGAAGCTCTTCCTCGATGCGCACATCTCGGGCCTGCGGATTGCCCGGACGCTGCGCGATGATGGCCATGATGTGCGAGCGGCCGATGAGGAGCGCGAGCTCGACGGTCTCACCGACGAGGAGCTGCTGTCGATCGCCGCCGCCGAAGAGCGGATATTCGTTACGTTCGACGTGAAGGACTTCCCCGTGATCGCACGACGCTGGGCCGAGGCCGGGCGGGCGCACGCGGGCTGTGCGATCGTGGTTGGCATCGACCACGGCGAGTTCGGCGCGATCCTCGAGGCGCTCGCCCGAGAGCTGGCCGCCCGTCCGCGACAGGCCGACTGGACCGATCTCACGCTGTTTCTCGCCCGGACTCCACCAGAGTAAGGCCCACCAAGCCGGGGACCTACTCAGCGCTGATCGTGCCCTCGCCTGAGAGCTCAAAGGCGCTGTGCAGCGCCCTGACCGCGTGCTCGACCCGATCGCGGTCGATCACGCAAGAGATCTTGATCGGCGAGGTGGCGATCATCTCGATGTTGATCCCTTCCTTGGCGAGGACTCCAAAGACTTTCGCGGCCACCCCAGGATGAGAGCGCATGCCTGCACCCACGATCGAGACCTTGCCCATCTGCTCCTGGGTCGAGAGGCTCTCAAAGACGCTGCCCCCGATCGTCTCGAGCGCCGCCTTCGCGACGGACAGGTCTTCCCTGGGGACCGTGAAGGAGATCTGAGCCCCATCGCCGGCGGCGACCGGGTCGTTCTGGACGATCATGTCCACGTTGATGTTCGCCTGCGCAAGCGCATCGAAGATCCTCGCAGCCGCACCAGGCTCGTCGGGCACACCGAGCAGCGTGAGCCTCGACTCCGAGGTCGAGTGGGTGACGGCTGTGATGAGGGGCTGCTCCAAGGTCTCGGCTTCTCCAACCACAACGGTACCTGGCGAATCGTCGAAGGAGGACCTGCAGTGGATCCGCACGCCATGGTTGCGGGCATACTCGACCGACCGCAGCTGCAGCACGCCCGCGCCTGAAGCGGCCATCTCGAGCATCTCCTCGAAGGAGACAACCGGCAGCTTGCGCGCGTCCTGCACGATCCTGGGATCGGCGCTGAAGACGCCCTGGACGTCTGTGTAGATTTCGCAGACCTCCGCATTCAGCGCGGCCGCGACCGCGACCGCCGTGGTGTCAGAGCCACCTCTGCCAAGCGTCGTGACGTTCTGGGTGGTCGAGACGCCCTGGAAGCCCGCGACCAGCACGATGCTGTCCTCGTCTAGCGCGGTCCTGATGCGATCGGCCCTGACGTCGATGATCTTGGCCCTGGTGTGCGACTCGTCGGTGAGAATGCCCGCCTGGGAGCCCGTCAGCGAGATGGCCCTGTGACCCAGGTCGTTGATGGCCATCGCGCAGAGCGCGCAAGAGATCCGCTCGCCCGTGGAGAGCAGCATGTCCAGCTCCCTGGGGTCAGGCTGCTGGGAGACCTCCTGGGCCATCGAGATGAGCTCGTCGGTCGTCTTCCCCCTGGCCGAGAGCACCGCCACAACCTGGTTGCCTTCCTCGCGCTTGGCGACGATGCGCTTAGCGGCGTGCTTGAGCCGCTCCGCGTCGGCGACGGAGGTACCCCCGAACTTCATGACGACTAGGTCGATGGATATATCCGTGTCAGTCGGGTCGATGATCGAGACGTAGGCGCGGCTTGTGAACCTCAGATTATCGAGTGGCGCACCGACTTGGAGCTGGTGCGTCGACCGGTGCCGTCCGGCTCAGCTAAGGATCACCATGACGGTGCTCGAGAGCGGCTGGCCGTGGCTGGGGGTGAAGAGGAGTTTGATATGGGCAGCGAGTTGGTGGTCTGGGTGGCGGGCGAGCATTCCTTCCTCGTCTTTGGTTAGCGCTAGCGTGACTGTGACCTCACCTGCCTTGCCGACGCGGGTCGAGGCGCTTGAGAGCCCTGCGGCACTCGCGCTCAAGCTGCCTGCTGAGGGCACGGTCACCGTGATCGAGGCCTTCTTGCCTTTGGCCTTCTTCTTGTGGCGCTTGACCTTGAGCGCCTTCTTGCACCCGGTGACCGTGATCTTTGTGTTCTGGTCGACTGTTGCTGCGTTCTGTGCGACGAACTGTGTGGGCATGCTGAGGTTGTTCGTGTCGCAGAGGTTTGTGTTCGATGTCAACGCCGAGTCGGCACCCTGGGTGAACGTCAATTCGAAGTCACCGACGGGAGCGTCGGGGATCGTCTTGAATGTGCTGCTCGTGATTCCCGCCTTGTTGATGAACGTGTCCCCGACAAGTTCGATCGTCACGCCGTAGCCCTGCAAGACAAGCACGAGGTTCGGGAATGCTTGCCCGCCGTTTGAGACGAAGTACGCGGGGCCTTCCAGGGGTACTGGTACGAGTGGTGTGATCGCCTTTGCGTGCCCCACAATCGAGTCCACGGGGCACCCGCCGGGGTTCGCCGCGAACTGCGCAGCGGTGCACGCCTTCTGCAATGTCGTCAACCGCGACGGCAGTGCCAACGGGAGTTCGACTTTGACTTCCTTGACGTTTGCCTGTGTGTCCAGCGGCGCCTTGGGGTATTCCAGTTTGACTGAGAAGCCGACTCCCGTGGAGCGGGAGTTCTTACCCGTGACAGTGGCCGTGAACTTCGGCTGGAAGCGCAGGATCGCGCAGTTGGCGACCTGGAAGGGCACCGACACCGCCGAGGAGGCCCCTTCGCTGCTGTGGACCGTGCCCGTGACCTGCGCCTTTTCGCAGTTCGTCGGATTGAACGTGAAGTAGGGCCGGTTGATGAGCACGTTGACGTGCTTTATCTGCAGCGGGATCCCGTCGATCATGGTTGGGATTTCATACCCAGTGCCGGGCGGGTTGGTTATGACCGACAGCGCCGCGGTGTGCGGGTCGACCTCGACCTTCGCGCGTACGACGACTGGTTTGCCTTCCTGCAGTTCAAAGGGGCCCGCCTTGGCCGGGGTCACGATCGAAAGGCCGAACGGGGCGCCCCTGTAGGGGCCGGTGAGATAGACCTTGCCGCCCGTGACGCTGAACGGATCGTCCCCCAGACCGACACTGATAACCGTTTCCCCAACCTGGCTTTCCGGGCCGCACGTCCCTGCGTTGGCCTGCGCTTCGCCGCACAGTTCCACAGCCGGGTGTCCTTCGGCACCGGCCAAGAGCCCTGAGATGCCCGGCGGGTAGTGCAGTTCGATCGCGGAAAGGGGCTGCTGGCCATCTTCACGGGAGAAAGTCGTGTTCAGCTGGCTGAACCCGCCCGCGTTGACGTTGATCGTGCCCGAGATCAGCGATGGATCGAACGGCAACGGGTCCGCGCAGGGCTGAAGCTGCGGCCCGAATACCGTCTCGATCTGCGGGCCGGAGGTAACCTGGAAGCTCGAGCTCGGCACCACCGGCTTGATGCCCGACCACGGCGCGAGCGCCGCTTCGGTCGTATAGGTCCCACACAGTGACGGGGTCGTCAACGGTGCCCGAGCAGTCCCGAAGAATTCGAGCGTCAGCGAGCTGACCGGCGCCTCCGGCGTGTTTTCGAACGTGGTCGTGACCTGCCCCGTCTTTTCGTTCAGCGAGACCTTTCCCACGAGCTTGACCTCCACACCCGCGATTGGTTCTTCGGCGAAAAGGTACATCGCTACCAGCGCAGAGTACGGGTTTTGCGGCGCACCCTTATAGTTCTGCGGCGCCGCGAGGTACACCGATCCCGTCAGTTCGTGTTGCAACAGCGGCGTCGCGATCCGTACATTCGCGATCTTCGACGCATTCGGACAGGTCGGCCGAGTCGGCGTGAACTGCGCCGTCTGTACCCCCGGTTCGGCCGTGGGCTGTAATTCCGTGAAACCGGTGAAACCCATCTGTTCAATCGAACATGCCTGCAGGCCATCTGAGGCACCCGGGCTGATCTGCACACCTTCAGGCAGCGTCACCGTGGCGTTGCGCACGTCCGCCTCGCCGTCCCCGACCGGGTTTTCCGTTGTTTCCTGCGGTATGTGGATACCAACAGTCAACCCCGTCGGCGTGCTCCCCGCCGGCCCATCCGGCACCATCGAGACCGTCGGGCTGAAGTCGAGTTTCTCGCAGCCCGTCAACTCCGGCAGAGACGCCGATCGGCTCTTGAAGACCCCTGATTCCTGCCACGAATCGACCGCAATCGTCGCCGGTCGCGGCACACCACACGACGTCGGGTTCGTCAACAACGGTGTCAGCGGCGCATGCGACGGGCAGTCCCCGACCGACAGGACCGGCACTTCTTCTTCACTTGAGTGTCCCACGGGGCCTTCGATTTCGTCTTCGCCTTCCCTCAAACCCCCACCGGGCTGTTCGGTGTCTTCAGTTTCAAGCTGCTCGGTGTCGATGAGCTGGCTATCGCAGTTGCCACGTATGTCATCGTGAGCCGGATCGGCGGGCACGCCCCAAATCGTAACCTTGCTCGCCCCGATCACTAGGGCCTGATTGATTGGGGGCACGCTGACCGTCAGGCCATAGTCCTTCCCCGCCCGGAGCTTGGACTGTAGAAATACCGGCGTGGACTCCGCAACGATGTAGCCGAACTCCGCCGCGGTACCGGTCGGCGGCACCAGATTGTAGATCGGGTTGGTCACCGACGAGAGATGACCCCGACCGGCCCTGGTGACCCAGGTAGTGGCGATCCCAACAGCGCTTTCGTTCGAACAATTACCACCCTGAATAAATTCTTGATAGCGGCACTGGGGTACGGCATTTGGGTTCCCGACGAAGCCCGGCGGCATTTCGAGCTTGACTTCCCTCAGATCGCCGTACGGCTCGGTGAGTTCGCCGACGGGAGGTTGGTTCAACACGAACGTGGTCGTCAGCGCGTAGGGATGAGCGCCCGCCTGTATGCTCGGCGTGCCGTCTTGGTTGCGCTCGGAGATCGCCAACTTCGCCAGACCGAATTCAGGCGCGCCGTACGCGAGCACCGACGGCGCGGTGCACGCGAGCACCGACAGCACAACTGCGGCAACGACGCACAGCGCACACCACCGCGCACGCAACAACTGAGCGCCCGCCGCGAGGGCCCGACCGAATCTTTGGTCAGACATAAGAGTCTTCATCGGCCCGCCCTCCGCTTGTCGGTTGCCTTGCCTGATCGTCTGGTGCTCTTCGATTTCTTCTGCTTCTTTTGCTTTTTCGACTTTTTCTTCTGCTTCACGCACCGCTTGTGACTGAGCCGCTTGCCCTTGGCGCACTTGATGGGCTTCTTGGTGGAACTCGGCTTTTCTTCCACCAACGAGGGCGTCGGCGTGAGATTCCCCGGGCCGGAGAAGGTCGCGCTCGCCGGCACGCCAAGTACCGCCGGCAGCGGCGTCGGCGGCGGCTTGCACGCATCGCCACTGTTGCATGGCGGCGGCGCGGTGGGCACCGGGTATCCGCCGCCGACCCGTGCATCCCACACCATGACGTTGTTGCCTATGTCTTCCGGCAGCAACTGATCCGCGGTCGCGAAGAACACATTGGACCCATCGGGGCTCGCGTCCAGGAAGAACGCTTCATAGCCCCCCGCCACATCCGAGATCGCATGAACCTGACCGTTCTCATACTCGTACACATTCAGACGGCCATCGCTCGCTTTCGGCACCAGAGCGTCACCGCTGTCGAAGAACAATGCGCCGTCTTCGGCCAGATTACGCTGCCGATAGGTCTCATATGAAGGGTCGAAGGAGGGCCGGAAGCTCGCCTCGCCTGTGGGCGCAGCGCCGGTCGGATTGCAGGAGGCACACGCCAAACCTCCCGTCGCCGCGTCGTAGAGGTAGATCTCTGTACACGTCCCTTCGCCTTCTCCGCACTCGCCCGGCTGCGCCTGCTCGTTGTCATAGCCCGTCAGACTCGACCCCGACTGGAACGCCAGATACGCTCCAGATGGCGATACGACCGCTGAATTATCGATCTCCCCGTCTCTGCCCCAGACTCCTCCGTCATTTGCGCCGAGTGTCGCGATGAACGCGGGCGCCGCCCCGTCGTGGGAGACATAGAGGTTCGGCGCTCCCGGCGCTGCGTGTTCCGCGAGTTCTCCTTCGGCGACGAAGTACACGTACGATCCTTCTTCGGAGATCTGCACCACGCCCAGCACCCCGGCGCCGTTGCCGCTGTCATCGACCGAGAGGTCCGTCAGCCGCCCGGGCACTCCGGGTTCGCCGCTCAGTTCGTATTCGTAGAGGTTCGGCGCATTGTCATCCGGGCCCGTGTAGGCGTCATTGGTCAGCTCTGCGTTACTGGTGAAGAACACCTTCGAGCCGTCGGCGCTCGCGCCCCGATAGTCGGCGCCCTGCGGCCCATGCGGATCCGTCCCGCCGGGACCGCTGCCGTTCGTCTTCTGTGACGCCGACACTTCGATCGTGCAGGCATCGGCGGCGATCGTACACTCATTGCCGCTCATCGGGCTCTGCGGCTTTTCGACGTTGACCCGGGCATACACCTGGGAGTTTGAAAAGACTACACGTGAGCCATCGGACGACACGGCATGCCAAAGATTTCCGCCAAGGAAATAACCGGATCCGGTCTGAGATCCGATGTTCCCTCCGATCCCTTCACCGAGATTGCCGACCGTCACCGGGAAGACCTTGCCTTCCACCCACTCGGAGTCATTGAACACCACGTGGCTGAGGTTCGCCGAGGCACCCTGCGGGTTTGGAGATTCTTGCAGCCCCACAAACCGGTAGGAGTCGTGTTCAAAATCATCTACATAGAGGGCGTATTCATTTAGTTCAACGCTGCTTTCACCCGTCAGAGCAGCATTCGTGTTCGCGAGACCGGACGTCAATTCAGGATTGAAGATAACCCCGTGGTAGGAAGTGAAAAATTCAGTTTCATGCGGCTGGTGTACCGGCGTGATGTCCAGGGTAGACCAGCCTTCCGGCCCACGTCGAGAAAGGTACGCGGTTTCCAAGCTGCCGCCTTTCGGTTCGGCGAAAACGCCCCTCGATCCGTAGACGACCGCATCGCCGGACACCGCTGCGCGGGGTTGTTCCTGGTTGATGAACGGGTCGGTCGCGTCGTGCCCATTGGTTTCCAGCGTCGAGACCATCTCGTATGCGCGGCAGTCCGGCAGCAGCAGCCCGTAGGGCTGTTCGGCGCGGCGCTGTTCGTTGGAACAGTTCTGCGGCGGTTCGGAGCCGGGCGCCGGAGCGGTCGTGAAGGTTTGTTCACTACCCACGATCGTGCCGCGCTCGTTGCTCACGACGAAGCGGTAGTGATACGTCCTGGCGGGTATCAGGCCCGTCAGCGTCTGCGCGACGACCGTCGGCGTCGTGGAGGGGATGGCGTGTGCTTCCGGCGTGGAGACTTCTGTGACGCTGCTGGCGCCGTATTCGATGTGGTAGCTCGTTTCCAAGCCGCCCGCGCCGACTTCGGCGTTGAGCGTCGCTTCTGTGTAGAGGACGTTCGCGGAGAACTCTTTGCCCAGCGTGCTCGTTATGAACCTCACCGGTGCCCCGATGGCCTGTTCGCCGGCATTGTTGACCACCTGCAGGCAGAACGTGTATTCCGTGCCCGGCAGCAATTTGCTGATCGTCACCGAGACCGGCTCGCGCAAGGCGCCGGTCGCGGCACCCGCGGGTTCGGGAGCTTTCTCGCCCCCTTCGCAGTCCGCTGTTTCGTTCTGCGGTTCGCCCTGCTCCTTGTCCAGCCTGTACAGGAATTCATAGTGACCCGCTTCGCCCGTGTTTTTCGGATTTAACACGCCCATGAGGGTCACGCTCAGGCCACCCACTTCTCCCACCTGCTCTTCGGGCGTTTCGGGAGGGATCGAGGCCGGCGTCGTGAACGTCACGGACGGCCCGACTTCGCCTTCGCCAGTCGCATTGACCGCGCGGATGCACACCGTGTACTGGGTCTTCTGAAGTAGTCCCGTCAGTTCACCAGAGACCGCTTCGCCCTTATTACCCGCGAGCGGTCCCACGCTGGGCGTTGCGCTTTCGCCTTCGCATTCGGTGGCGGACGCCCGATAAAGGAATTCATACGAACCTCCTGGTTCACCGGCACTGGCCGGGTTCACCGTGCCGTCGAGCACGACCGTCGTCGCGGTCAACGACCCGACTTGCACGACAGGCGCACCTGGCTTTTCCGGTGCCACGGCGGCCGTGAACGCCACCGGCGGCCCGACGATCGAGCCGCTCGCGTTTGGATTCAACAGGCTGTCCAGCGCGACTGAGTTCTTCGTACGGGAGCTGACCGCGCTTTCGGCAAGCGCTGGAACGGCAGCGAAGCCCATGACACACAACAGCGCCCCCACAACCGCCACCACCACAGAAGATGCACGGCCGATCCCGGGCACACCACTCCCTCGGCCTCCGAGCAGGCCGGCGAACACCGCGCGCAGACCAGTCCCCATCATAGATGCAGATCGCGCGACTGGCTCTGTGGATCTCACCATATCTCCTGACTCGTGATGTACACCCAAACGAACGCCAACACTGCTCATACGGCCCCCAGACACAAGCCACCGACGCTGAACCGCGTCGCGAGACAGCCGCCCAGCAGCCTCAGGCCACGTGAGAAGGGTGAGCGCCGCGACCCCCATCTAGAGGGCCGCGGCGCCCGGCGAGACCGGCCCGGGGAGGGGTCCTGGACCAGAGCCTCTTCGAACGCCACCACCGGAGAGGTATGGGGCACTGGCGCTCGAACAGACCCCCAGGCAGAGACCCTTACGTGCTTGCCCGGCGTCTCACTATCTGCGCCAGCGGCGCAAGTGCGGTAGTCCCCTCCAGATCCCATCGTGTGGCAATCATGGGGCGGCAGGTAGAGCTTGCCAAGTCTGAATCTAGAACCTTCTAAACGTGGACTAGTTACCTGTCTATCTCCAAGCTAGCCTCATTGTATGCATGAACGCATCCTCAGCAAGGGCGAGCCTGAGGCGATACGCTCGCCGTTCGCCTGGGCGCTGCTGGGCTTGGTGATCGAACACCCGAGCCATGGCTATGAGCTCGCGCAGCGCTTCAAGCGTGTATACGGGGAGACGCTCGTCCTGACCAGCCGGCTGTACATTTACCCGCTGCTCGAGACACTGAGCAATCATGGGTTTATCGAAGAGATCCCGGTGGGCGCCTCCGAGCAGGCGCCCACGAGCCGGCCTAAGCCCCACTACCGTGTGACCGCGCAGGGCAAGGACGCCTACCAGGAGTGGCTGGTGAGCCAGTTCAACGAGGAGCGCCACCGCTCATTGCTGTTCGCGCGCCAACTCGGGATGCTCGAGCCCGAGGTCGCGCTGGAGGTTATCAAGCATTACGAGCGGGAATATTTGAACGAGGCCGGCGAGGCGGAGACGACCGAGACCACGGTAGCGCCCGAGGATGTGAGCGACCTTGCCGAACGACTCGCAAACGAGGACCAACGCCTCGCGGTCGGAGTAAGACTCTCGTGGCTCGAGTACGCCCGCAGCGAACTCAAGGCGCTGGTGGAGGAGCGCGCCAGGCGGCGATGAGCTATGGGCCTGCTGGAGCTCGAGCACATCAGCAAGCGCTACGAGCAAGGCGCCCGCAGGATTGAAGCGCTGCGAGACATCTCGCTCGAGGTCTATGCCGGCGAACTCGTCACGGTCTGGGGGCTGCGACACTCGGGACGCTCGACACTGCTGCGACTCGCGGCCGGCATCGAAGCACCAGACGCCGGCGTGGTGCGGTTCACCGGGCACGACCTGGCCTGCGACGGCGGCGCGCTCGGTGCCGGCATCGCCTACTGCGTAAACACCTCACGCGATGCGCGAGGGCTGGCCACCATCGAGGAGCTGGTCACCGATGCGCTGGCACTCGGAGTCACGCCACCAAACGCCAGAACGCGTGCATGGACAGCGCTGGAGCGCACCGGCGCTCGGGACTGCGCCAAGCTCAGACCACACGAGCTCGGCAGGAGCGAAGCCGCAAGAGTGAGAATCGCCAGGGCGATCGCCTCGCAGCCCGCGTTGCTGCTGATCGACGAGCCGACCGAGGGCGTGGACCTGCTCGAGCGCGATGGGATTCTGAGGCTGCTGCGCTCGCTCGCAACCGACGGCATTGCCGTCCTGACGAGCGTGAGCGAGAGCACCGGGCTGTTCGGGGCCGACCGAGCGCTGTCACTCAGCGCCGGGGAGATGTACGGCCACGTGAGCCCCGAGCTGGCACCCGTGGTGCGACTGTCCCGACGCGCGATGGCCTGACCGACGCCTCGAGGATATAGCTGGCCAGCGGGCTATAGAGCCCGGCGTCCTGCAAAGGCCTTTCCCAAGGTCACCTCGTCGGCGTACTCGAGGTCGGAGCCGACAGGCAGTCCGCTGGCCAGTCTTGTGACCCTGAGCTGTGGCGCCTGCTCACGCAGGCTTTCGGCGATGTAGAGCGCAGTCGCTTCGCCTGTGGTCGTTGGGTTGGTGGCGAGCACGATCTCTTTGATCTCTGCAAAACGATCGCCACGCGCGGGCGCGCGCACGCGCGCGTGCAGCTCTTTTATCTTGAGGTCCTCAGGATCGATGCCATCGATCGGCGAGAGCGCTCCACCCAGCACGTGGTAGAGGCCGTGGTACTCGTGGGTCCGCTCCATTGGGATCACGTCGCTGGGCTCCTCCACCACGCAGATCAACGATGTGTCGCGGCGCTCGTCCCTGCAGATGCGGCATGTGGGCTCGTCAGCGAGGTTGAAGCAGATCTCGCAGAGCCCGATCTTCTCCTTGACTTCCTTGATCGCTTCGGCCAGCCCCAGCGCGTCCTGCTCAGAGGCCCTGAGGATGTGAAAGGCAAGCCTCTGCGCCGTCCGGTTGCCGATGCCAGGCAGCTTGGAGAGCTCGGTGACAAGCCGCTGAACAGGGGGCGCGAACGTGTTCAAAGCAGGCCGCCAAGACCGCCTGCGCCACCGAGGCCTCCAGGGCCGCCAAGTCCTGCGAGCCCGCCCGCTGCCTGCTCCATCTGCTTCGCCGCGAGCTCCTGGGCCGACCTGATGGCCTCGTTGACCGCCGCCATGACCATGTCAGCCAGCATCTCCAGATCTTCGGCGTCCACATCATCGGAGCCAAGCGCCTTGGCATCGATGCTCACCGAGGAGACCTCGAGGTCGCCAGAGATCTCCACGGTGACCATGCCCCCGCCTGCGGAGGCCTGCACACGCTGCTCCTTGAGTGCCTCTTCGGCCGCCTTTATGTCCAGCTGGACCTGCTCGATCTGCTTGAGCATCTGCTGCATGTCTCCCATCTTGGGCTGCTTGGCGCCCTGCATCTGGATCCTCGGCTGCTTGGGCATGCTGCTTCACTCCCCTTCCTGGGCCAGCCGCTCGTCAGCCCATTCCTCGGCCCGATCCTCGCCGGCCTGGTTCTTGTTGACCTGGACCTCATCGCTCAGCAGCTCCTCAGCGTCGAACTCGCTCATGAAGCGAGCCACCCACTCATCCTCGGTGCGTCCCTTGTCGGCCTCTGAGAGCGCATTTGCGACAGGGAGCTCATCGCGAAGCTCATAGGCAAGCACCAGTCTCGTGGCGGTGACCTCCTGCAAGGCGTCAGAGACCGCGCTCCTATTGTGCGGATCCTCAGCCTTCTTCTTGAGGAACGGTGCGGTCGAGGGAAACGCGACGGTGAGCTCTTTGCCCACCACAGCCACCGGCTGCGCCTCCGCGATCAGCGCGCCCAGCAGCGCGTTCTCGCCGCGGACCAGATCGACGACGACAGGCCACATCGAGCAGAGCATCTCCAGGTCGCAGTCGACACCCTCCCGGTTGGCATCGCTATTCGGGGGCTCGCTTGGCGGCGTGTGCGCCGCAGGCTCGCTTGGCGGCGTGTTCCCGGCGGTCGGCGCGGGCCCAGCCGCTGCGGTGGACTCGTAGACAGCCGTGGGATCGCTCGCTCGCGCGGGCCCGCTTGGCGGCATTGGCCGGCCGGCACCACCGCCGTTGGAGCGCTCCAGCCGATCGATGCGAGCCAGGAGCGCCTTGATCGAAGCGTCGACCTCGGGCTTGGACGCCTTGACGAGCGCAAGCTCGAGCTGGGTGCGAGGATCGCCACCCGCACGCACCGCCTCCCGCGCGCTGCCCAGCACTTCGAGCGTTCGAACCAGGGTGCCGGCGTCAATGCGGTCGGCCTGAGCCTCCAGACGCTCGTCCGCCTCTGGGGTGATCGACAGCTCTGAGGGCACCTCGCCGAGCGTCTGGACGACGAGCAGCTCACGCGCCCGAGACTCCAGATCGGAAGCAAACGCGCTCGCATCCCTGCCGCCCTCAGCGCAGCGGGCGATCGCCAGCAGCGCCCGACGGGCATCGCTTTCGCCCACCGCATCGAAGGTCTCCTCCAGCAGTGTCGAGTCGGCCACACCCAGCACCGCCAGGACGTCCTCCAAGGCGATCACCTTGCCGCTGTAGGTATAGAGCTGCTCGAGGGTGCCCAGCGCATCCCTGAAGCTGCCGGTCGCAGACCGAGCCACAGCCGCGACCGCACCGGGCGGGATCTCGATCGACTCCGCCTGGGCTGCCCGGCGCACCACGCTGGCGACCTGCTCGACGGTGGGACGGTGGAAGTCAAAGCGGTGGCAGCGGTCGATGACCGTCGCCGGGACCTTCTGGGCCTCGGTGGTGGCAAGCACGAAGACCGTGTTCGGCGGAGGCTCCTCCAAAGTCTTCAAGAAGGCATTCCAAGCGGCGGTGGAGAGCATGTGGGCCTCGTCGAGGATGTAGACCTTGGTGCGCCCTGAGACGGGGGCATAGGCCACGCTCTCGCGCAGCTCCCTGATGTCATCGACAGAGTTGTTGGAGGCCGCATCCATCTCGATCACGTCGAGTGAGCTCGCCGAGGCGATCGACTTGCACGATTCGCACTGTCCGCAAGGGCTGACCGTAGGTCCTTGCTCGCAGTTCAGACACGCCGCGAGGATCTTCGCCATCGAGGTCTTGCCAGTGCCTCTTGAGCCCACGAACAGGTAGGCGTGATGCACCTTCTCCCGTTGCACGGCATTTCTGAGGGTCCTGACCACCGACTCCTGACCCACAACCTCATCGAAGGTACGGGGCCGGTGCCTGCGGTAGAGGGAGTGCTGTTGGGGTTGCTCGCGCTCGTCGGACACCGGTGGCTCCAGTCTACCCTCCGTCCCAGGGGCGCCCCAGGGGATAGCGTCCCGCTCTCATGAGCACCTTTGCAAGCGATCGATTGATCGCCAAGGACGATCGGTTTGGGGGCCAGAGCGGAGCAGCGAGCTGGCGCGCACGGGCGGGAACGCTGCTGGGAATCGGGCTCGGAGCCGGCCTGCTGCGGCTCGTCACGGGGGTGGGCTTCGCGAACTACGACACGCTCTACGCCCTGGTCTGGGGTCAACAGCTCTCGCGTCTGCAGACGCCTCAATATGGCATCTCGATCGCCCCAACACCCCATCCGCTGATCGAGCTGCTCGGCCTGGCGCTCGCCCCGCTGGGTGCCAGCGCCACCGAGCAGATCACCGTCGCACTCGGCTTCATCGCACTCGCTGGATGTGCCTGGGCGATCTACAAGCTCGGTGCGTTCTGGTTTGGTCGCGCTGCCGGGCTTCTAGCCGCGCTGATCCTCATCACGAGAGGGGAAATCCTCTCCTATGGGGTGAGGGCCTACATCGACGTGCCCTACCTGCTGTTCATCTTGGTTGCGCTGCTGGTGGAGAGCAGGCGGCCCAGGGCAGGCGCACCGGTGCTCGCGTTGCTGGCGCTTGCGGGTCTGCTGCGTCCCGAAGCGTGGGTCTTCTCAGGGCTGTACTGGCTCTACCTGCTGCTGGACGCCAGGGGAGGTCACTCGAGTAACCGCGGCCATGCGAGGACCACCGGCTACCTGACCAGCTCCGGTCGCTCGAGCACCTATGGACGCTCGAGAAACGAGCTGCTCGGCCTCGCGCTGCTCGCTGCAGCCGCCCCGCTGGCGTGGATCCTCAGCGACTGGCTCATCACTGGCCACCCGCTCTGGTCGCTGACCAACACCAAGGCCACCGCCAAGACGCTTGGCCGCAAGACTGGCATAGGCAACGTGCCTGAGTACCTGCCGCGACGCATCGGCGAGATCCTGAGGCCGCCGGTCCTCGTCGGCGCGGCCCTTGGCGGAGTGCTCACGCTTGCGTTGCTCAAGGGACATGCCCGGCTGCTCGCGATAGCGGGAGTGATCTCGGTCATCGTGCTGGGCGCCTTCACAGCTGTCGGGCTGCCACTGGACACCCGCTACGCCTTCCTTGCTTCCGCGATCCTCTGTGTCTTCTGCGGCGCAGGTGTCTTTGGCTGGACCCAGCTGAAGCTCGAGGATCCGCGCAGGCGGTGGTGGATGCTCACGGGCTTGGTGGTGCTCCTCGGGCTCATCGCTTACATGCCATCCCAGTATGAGTCTGCCCACCACCAACTGGGCAAACTGGAACGCCAACAGCAGATCGAAGGGGACCTGGTGGCGCTGGTCAAGGATGGCGCCATCGTCGCCGGTTGCGGAGATGTGGGGGTGCCCAATCACGCGCCCATCCCGCTGCTTGCGCTCTATCTGAAAGTCGGCCCCAAGCAGGTCGTGAGCGCGGCTGAGGAATCGATCACCACGGGCACCTATCTGGACCCGGCAACCAAGGAGGTGGAAGAAAACTACATCCTGGACACCAAAGACCCGCACGTGCTCACGCCCACGATCCCGTCTGGCTTCATCGAGTCGCACGCCAATCGATCATGGCTGGTGTTCAAGCACTGCTCATAGCGGACCGTGCACCCCTCCTCGAAATCCTCGTTGCCTGCCGTCTTGCGCCTGCTCAAACTCCGGATCGGGAGCGCCCGCTGCGCCTGCCGGAGATCGCTTAAGGCTGCTTCCTTCCGGACCTGACCTGTTTCACAAGCCGACACCGCGCGGGACCCGAACCATCGACGTCTGAGCAGACGGGACGACTGGAGCAAGAACCCCTGAGAGGGGAATTCAGCCCCGCTAGAGCGGATTGCGAGTACAGGGCACCGCTATCTCCCCGCCTAGCACGGTCCATTGGCGATCATAGCGTGAGGGCAGCTCTCGCCTCGCAGCGGGCCCGCTCGCGCCTCATAGCGGCCCAGCTCGCGCCTGGGGCCCGGGGCAGCTCTCGCCTCGCAGCGGGCCCGCTCGCGCCTCGCAGCGCAGGGAACCGCCCACCCAGGTGCCAACTTCCGTTAGGCTTGCCCGCCGTGAACGACAACAAGCCACTTCCCAACATGCCAATACCCGCTAAGCAACTTCCCAAGCGGCTTTCTCGCACGCCACTGCTCGCGCTGGGAGCACTGCTCAGCGCCGCCTTGATCGCCGGCTGCGGTTCAAGCGAATCGAGCTCGATCGCCCCTGGCAAAGAGAATCCGGGCGCCACCGCGGAAGCCGCCAAATACGAAACCTCAACTTCCACCAGCGTGAGCAGCACCGCGGCACCCACAGCCAAGACGCCCACCACTGGTCCGCTCTCCAAGGAGCCGACCGTGACGCCGCCAAGCGGGGCTGCTCCGACAACGCTCGTCACCAAGGAAATCATCAAGGGCACCGGCCCGGTCGCAACCGCGGGCGAGACCGTCACGGTCAACTACGTCGGGGTCCTCTACCACGGCGGGAAGATCTTCGATGCTTCCTGGAATCGCAAAGAACCGTTCAGCTTTACGCTGGGCAAGGGCCAGGTCATCAAGGGTTGGGACGAAGGCGTGGCCGGCATGCACGTCGGTGGACGCAGGGAGCTGATCATCCCGTCGGCGCTCGCCTATGGAACGCGCGGCTCGCCGCCCACGATCCCGGCGAACGCACCGCTCATCTTCGTGGTCGATCTACTCGGGGTGTGATCGGCACAGCAGCTCGCGGCGCGGGGATCCGCGTCGCGGCGCTGCTGGTGGCACTAGGGGCCATCGCCTCCCCGCTGTCAGGCTGCGGATCAAAGAGGCACAACCCCTTGGAGCTGAAGCTCGAGCGCATCGACCTGGCGCTGCTGGGCCGGCGTCTGATCGCTGCTGAAAGCCCCATCAAGCAGGAGATGAAGAGCGCGAAGGAAGCATGGCCATCGCTCTATGGCGGGCTTCGCTCAGGCATATCCAGATCGCTGGAAGCAAGCGTCAGGACCGCCGATATGCATGCTTCCTCGCTTGGCGCTCCACCATACCTCGAAGAAGTTCGCAAGCTCACGGGCCCTGGCTCAGGGGTCGACGGGCTCTATAAAACGTTCTGGAGTCTCGATCGAGATGGTTGGAGCACGGTCGAAGCGACGATCGACTCGATCCGCCGAGGACCAAAGGCGAGTGCCAGCTTCAGGCGCGCCAACGTGGGCATCTACATCCAGGCCATCTACGACGCCCACTACGACATATCGATCGTAGGCAAGGATCTGAAGCTTGGCTATGAAAGACTCGGCGGTGAAAAGCTGTTTGGCAAGAGCCTCACCGCCACGCAGGTGGAAGCGATCGCCCGCTTCTACTCTCCAGCGCAGGTTGGGCTCCAACAGGACCCCGCGAAGTATCTGAGGCATTGAGTCCTGCTCAGACTTCGATGCGCTGAACATCTATAGGATCGGTGGATGCCTACCGTCCTCATCACGGGAGCAAGCCGCGGTATGGGTCGCTCCACCGCGACCGCATCCAGATGGGCGCGCCGTGTCGGCATCCTCTGCGTGGTCATGTTGGCGGCTGCCACCTTCTCGGCGCTGAGCAGCACGCTTGCCCACGCCGCCGGGACGCTCGGGCCGCCGCCGGAAGGCCTGGAACAGACCTACTACGGCGAAATCACGGTCTCTAATCACATCGTCCACAAGGGCGAAGTCATCACGTTCGAAGAGACGCCGAAGGAGGGCGGAACGTTTAGCGGCTGGGGGTATGAAGAACCGGTCAGCTTCCCCGGCTATATGTCTGGCTGCACAAAGGAAAGCACCTCCTGCAGCTTCAGAGAAGAATATGGCTACCCGTACCCCGCCCCTGGCAAGCCCACGAATTGGGTGATCTTCGGTGCCGGGTTTTGCGGCTTCTTTGGTTGCGCCGGTTATGACACCTATTACTACTCCTTGGGCCCAGCGACGATCAGTGGCTATGTGCGCGAAAGCTCAGGCAAACCGGTGCCAAATGCCACCGTGTCCATCTCCGGTCCCGAAGGAAGCAACGTAGAGACCAACGAAGCCGGCCTCTACACCGCCTCCGTGGAACAGGCCGGCCCCTACAAGGTCAGTGTGGAGGAATCGGGTGACCTCGGTGGCTTGGCAGTGACGGAATGCTCGGGAAAGATCGAAGGCGACACCTGCGATATCGAACTAGAATATGGCTCCACTACCGCCGGCTTCACGGTGTCCGGGACCCCAGACGGTGTTTCGATCTCTTCGGGCAATGCAGTGCCGGAGCCTACGAGTGGGAGTGTGCCGGCGACGTTCACGATCTCGCTGCCGGCCGCGCAGTCTGAACCGGTCACGATCGGCTATGAAACAGTCGACGGGACGGCGACCGCGGCGGCAAACGATTACACCGCGGTCCCTAGCGGGTCGGTGGTGATCCCGGCGGGTGAAACGAGCGCCCAGATCCAGGTGCAGGTGGATGACGGCTCGGGGCAGGCGATGACTGAAACCGAGGGCTTCAAGGTGCGACTGACGAGCGTGAGCGGCGAACTGCAGATCAGCTCGACCGCGGGCAGCGCCCCGCAGACAATCACGGTCCCGGGGATCACGGGAACGGCGATCGGCAAGAACGGCAAGCCGCTCGCGGGCACCTCGATCTCGCTCGCGGGCACCGCTGGGTCGGGGCAGATGGTCTCGCGCCAGATCGAAACCAACGCCGCCGGCAAGTACGCGCTGTACGCCGACCCGGGCAGCTATGCGCTCACCGCCACCGCGCCCGCCTCTACTCCAGGCGAACTGTTCGCGTCCAAATGCCCAGGCGGCAGCTCAATTGCAAATGGTTGTCAACTGCAGCTAGCCTCAGGTGCACGAGAAACGATCAATTTCAGCCAGGGTCCCATCGCGATCACCGCGATCAAATTCCAGCAGCTGAATGTCGCCACCGACGAGGTCGAGACTGTCCCCTCGACCGGCACCATCGACGGCAACCAGGTCGACGTGATCGCGACCTTGCACAACAACACCACCACGGCCCAGAAGACCAATGTCAGCTTTGGCAGCCCGATCGACAACAGCGCCTCTGTCGGGATCACGAAGTCGAGTGTGAGCGTGCCTGCCGAAACCTCAATGAATGTCGATGAGGTCCTCAACACCAACGGCCTGGCCTGGACCAACAGCGGCGAACCCGATCCAGAACGGACGATCAAGATCACGCTCGCCGACGGGACGAATGAAACAGCGACGCTGACAGTCAATCCCAAGCCGGTGATCCTGGTGCATGGGCTGTGGAGCAGCGCCGCGACGTGGCACGCCTATGTGGGCGCCACTGGCTTCCTTGCGAAAGTCAATCCCCTGTGGAAGGGCTACGCGGTAGGCGACGGCCAGGCGCCAGGTTTGATGAATACCAGCCCGTTCGAATTCCCGGCGAAGACGATCGCTGAAAACGCCTTCCAGGAGGCAATGTACATCAAGGGGGTCCGCGAAAGCACCGACGCTGCCCACGTGGACATCGTCGCGCACTCGATGGGCGGCCTGATCTCACGCTACTACCTGCAAGAACTGATGCCCGAACCGCTGCCTGGGGATACCAAGCCTGTCGTCTCACACCTGGTGATGATGGGCACCCCGAACGAGGGCTCACTCTGCGCCTACTTCGCGCTTGCGGTCCAGGAATTGTTCAAACTGATTAGCGGGACCCCATCGACCAACCAGCCGATCCTGCAGCTCACAATTGGATATGTGACTGGGTTCAACAAGGAAATCACCAACGCCAGAGGCGTCCCGTTCTCGATTCTTGCGGGTATCGGCTTCCACAAGGCCTCGCTGTGCACCACGCCCGGCGAACTCAACGATGGAGTCGTCACAGAGCAAAGCGCCTGGTGGACGATTCCCGACCGCACGACCGCGCCGCTGATTCACACCTCAGAGACGAGCTCCGAAGAAGCGTTCAACAGGTGGGTGAAGCCTCACCTCACACTCGGACCCACCGCCGCGGGTGGTGGCACCTACAGCGGACCGCTCGCGTCCAGCTCCCGGGTCAGGGCGCATCTCGCCCGCGCCCATCTGGCCAAAGCCGGCGGCACGGGGGCGGCGTCGGCCTCCAACGCAAGAGGAGCCAGCGCCACCCACGCCAGCAAGGCAAAGCTCTGCCTGAGCGCTGTGCCTGCGCCCTCGCTCTCCGCCGGTGAGAGCACGACCGTGCCCGCCACTGGCAAGGCGTCAATGGCGATCCATGTACCCGCTCACGCCGGCACGCTCAGCGCCATTATCCTGGCCCAGCCCACCGTCACAACCAAGCTCATCGATCCACACGGCCACCTCGCCCAGACGATCGCCGCGGGCACCCCCGAAGCTGGAGGCCTGTTCCGGACGCTGAGCGTCAAGTCGCCACTTACAGGCACCTGGCAACTGCAAGCCAGCTCTGCGCCCGGCGCTCCCCAAAGCCCGGTCTCGGTTGCGGTTCAGTTCGGCCACCAGGCGCTGCAGGTCAAGCTCTCTGCCACGCAGATCCATTCCAAAGGGAAGCATGCCTCAGGCGCAACGACGCTGCGGTTAACCGCCCGCGTGAGCGCGAGCGGACATCCAGCAAAGGGTGCACACCTGGTTCTCAAGGTGCTCGTGGCAGGGCAAAAAGCCGTTGTGCTGCATCCGCGAGCCATCCACCATCACCTTGGCAGCTATATAGCGCAGTACACCCCGCCCAAGAGCCTCTCCTCAGCGGCCGTGCTCATTCGGGCCAGCATCAAGGCCAGCTCCAGTACTGGGACATACCAGCTGCAGACGAGCTGCGGCAAGTCCTCCTGAGGGCCCGCGAGGCGGTATTCAAAGCACTCGCGTAGGGCACCGCGAGGACAATTATTCAAGTAATGATGCCCAAGCGTAAATAGTGCGATCTGCGTCCTGCGCTAAATACGCCGCCTAAAACAACCAGTCGAGGACCCAGATCTTATTTAAGATCAGCTATCATTTTGTAAATAATGTCTTGGGCCGAGTCTCGAAAGGTCTCCCACGGTGCCAACGAATGAGCATCGCGCCGGGCGCTTCATATCGCAGCCGACAGGCTATAGGGCCTTCATCCCGGCGCCACTGCCTCCCGATCCACCGCTGGCCCTAGACGGCGATCTACTCGCCCTTCTTTCGAAGGCCGATATCTCGCTGGGCCGTCTCGACGGCCTCGTGAAGGTCATTCCCGACCCCGATTTCTTCGTGGCCATGTACGTGCGACGCGAGGCGGTCCTCAGCTCCCAGATCGAGGGCACCCAAAGCACCCTCGAGGACCTGCTCGAAGTCGAACTTGAGCCAGACGCGCGGGACCGCCATACCGACGTCGGAGACATCGTCAACTACATCGCGGCGATGAACCACGGACTGACACGACTCGACGACCTGCCGCTTTCACTCCGCCTCATCCGAGAGATCCACGCCGAACTCCTACGCGATGGGCGCGGTGCACACGCAACCCCAGGCGAGTTCCGAACGAGCCAGAACTGGATCGGACCAGCAGGAGCGACGCTCCACCAGGCGACATTCGTCCCCCCGCCCGTCGCCGAGATGAAGCAAGCCCTCGGCGACTTCGAGAGCTTCCTGCACGACCGACACGAGACCGCTCTGCTGATCAGCGCCGGGCTAGCTCATGCCCAGTTTGAGACGATCCACCCGTTCATCGACGGAAACGGTCGCGTGGGCCGCCTCCTGATCACGTTCCTCCTCGTCCGTGGCGGAGCTCTGCGCGTTCCGCTGCTGTACTTGAGCTCCTACTTCAAGCTCTACCGGGTGGAATACTACGACCGTCTTATGGCGGTTCGTCTACGTGGGGACTGGGAGGGCTGGCTCCGGTTCTTCTTGCGAGGTATCGCCGAGACGGCCGAGCAGGCGACCGCCACGGCCGAGCGGATCTTCGAGCTTCGCGAGCAAAACCGGGCACTTGTGCTGAACGACACCGGCGCGAAGGGTCTGCTGCTGCTCTCAATGCTGTTCCAGCGCCCTCTCGTAAACGTCAACGCCGTGAGCCGCGCCCTTGACGTCACGTTCCCAACGGCCAACAGGCTTGTCGCAAGCTTCGAAGAGCTCGGGCTCCTCCGCGAGATCACTGGCCAGCGCCGGTCACGGCTCTTTCGTTATGAGCCGTATATGCAGCTATTCGATGAGCCTCCGTCGGCGACATCTGACCCAGCACCCACGCAGGCGACAGAGACGTAGCCCAATGTCGACAGAGCGCAATCTGTGCGAATTCTCACGCGCTACTCAGTGGTAGCGGATGAACACGCAAGCGGCTTGGATGTTGTGAAGGTCTGGTCTTCCCCGTAGGTAGTGCCGCCCCCGTTGGTGGCCACGAGTCGGTAGTGATAGGTCGTGCTGGGCAACAGGTTCGGGACATTGACGACCACGGGCTGGGAGCCTTCGAGAGCGCCCATGGCGACGGGTATCGATGGCCAGCTGAGCCCATAGGCGGTGCTGGTGCCGTATTCGAACAGGTAGCTCGTGTCCCATGCACGGGGGTCGATCGTCCCATTGAGCGTGACCGAGCCGATGCCGACGTTGGTCGAGGCCAGATCCTGAAGCTGCTGCACTCGCTGGCCCAGAATGGCATCGCCGTCTTGACAAGCGTCAGCGAGAGCACTGGCCTCTTCGGCGCCGACCGCGGCCTCTCACTCAGCGAGGGCCAGATGCACGGCAACGTGATCCCAGAGCTCGCGTCAGTAGTCCGCCTGCCTCAACGCGCGATCGCCTGAGAAATCCGTGATGCCATTTTTCGACGCTTTCGCCGAGGAGGCCCGGACCGCGCAAGCCCAATAGTATTGGGCTTGTAGGGCGCGTAGCTCAGCGGGAGAGCGCTCGCTTCACACGCGAGAGGTCGCTGGTTCGAAACCAGCCGTGCCCATCGGAGCTTTTGCCCAAAGAGCGACTTTTATGCCGAGGCGGCCTGCCGTCTACTTGAGAGAGGTCGCACTCGCCCAGGCCGGCGTGTGGTGCTTACGTCGGCACAGCTCGCCAAGGCTGCGGGAGATGAGGCGTGGCTACGCGCACACTTGCAGAGCACCCTGACGCGCCACCCAGATTACGATAGCGCACTTGCTATGATTGGGATTTGCTGGCGTTATTGCTAGCATAATGGGGGATGACCCTAGGTGCAAACCTCGTAGCGATTGCGCGCCAGCGCGCAGGCCTCTCTCAGCGTGCCCTGGCGACACGACTTGGCATCCCAGCATCGACTGTCGCGCGCTGGGAGACAGCAGAGCATGCGCCCTCGGTTGACTCACTAGAGACAGTTGCCCATGCCTGCGGTCTAGACCTCATGATCGGGCTGGCCAACCACGATGACTCCTATGGGCCAGATATCGCCGGCCGACTCGCTTTGCCAATTGCTGAGCGGCTTCGTCAGCTGACGCTCCCTTCATTTAGCGACCCTCTGAGGATCGCCGAATCGTTACATGCAGGCGAGGTACACCACGTGCTTATAGGCGACGTCGCCGCCGCCGCGAACGGATGGCCCGTAACCCTTGCCAGCGGCGTGTACCTGATCGCTCCCGAAGACGCAACCCGCAATCTGGAGCGGCTAGAGGAAGTCGCATCAGCCCTCGGGGCCGGTGAACGCCAGGTCGAAGACCCCTACGGTGGATTGGACATCACAATCCGATGGCCACTTCCCGGGGGTGGCTCATTAGCTGCGGCGCCACAACCAGTTGGCACTCGCGGATATCGCGATCTGCGCAAAAACGCGCACTTGGTAGCCCTAGAGCACGCCGTAGTGCAACTCGCCTCTATACGCGATCTCGTTCGCATCGCCGACGCCACCCCCTACCCGGATCGCCGCGTCTACCTGCCGGCCTTGTGGGCAACGCTCGAGCAAATTGAAGCCCACGAGCAAGCTCACCTGGATGCCGCATGAGAGTTCAGCCAAAAGGCCGCCAGCCGCTACTCGAAATTCTCGAGCGACACGAAGTGCTCTACGTGGTGATCGGAGGCGCAGCCGCCGAAGCACGTGGCTGGAAAGGACGAACAATCGACATCGACATCGTGCCTTCCGCAGACCCTGCCAACCTCGACCGGCTCGCCACCGCACTCAACGAGCTCGACGCAAAGATCGCGATCGGCCCGAGCAGTCCAGCGGGACTGGCAGTCCCAGGTGGCTTTGACCGCAAGCTCCTATCAACCAACACGATCTGGAACCTGCTTACCCTATATGGGCCTCTCGATGTGACATTCAAGCCTTCAGGCACTTACCGCGGCTACTCCTCCTGCGGGGGAAGCAGGCGCGGGGTCCCGCTTTCCGCGCTTTCTGGGTCTCCGGCGGGTGCGGCACGAATACCCTCGCGGTGGCGAAAGTAGAGGGCTCGCTTCGCGCCCACGTGGGTGGCCGTGCAGCACCGTGGGAGCGGCGCCGCCGTTGACGGGACGCGCTCGCAATCGGTGCCGAGCAGGAGCGAACAGGAATAAGGTCTACTCGGTCAGCGGCCCCTTGAGTGAATGTTCGACGGGGAACCCGTCGAAGCAGATCCGTGGTATAAGGAACGCATGGGTTCCTGGCTTCCGAGGGAAGCGGCCCCTAGACGCCGGCCGTCCCCCGCTACGGTGCTGTCGTTGGTTGCGCTGTTCGTCGCGTTGGGCGGCACCAGCTATGCGGCTTCTGCCGGAAGCCCACACTCACACCCAGCCAGGCACCATCCCCTGACGCTGAAGCTCGCACACCGGGGGCCACGCGGCTTGCCGGGTGCTCCAGGGCCGCGCGGTCCCTCAGGGCTGCAGGGGGTTGCGGGGCCGCAGGGGATTCCCGGACTACCCGGACTGACTGGAGGCCGGGGTCCCCAGGGCGCACCCGGAAACGCTAGCGCATACGCTTACGTGGAACCCCCTTGCAACGGATGTGGAGAACTTCCCGCCGACTTCACGGCGCTGCAGGCAACACAAAGCAAGAATGTCGCCCTCGCGGCCCATACCAATGCCTTCGGGACCGATGTCCAAGGCAAGCCCCCCGGCACGTGGTGCTTCATCCTGGAAGGCGGCATAGAACCGGCCAGCGCCACCATCGTGGTCAGCGCCGTATACACAGAAGATGAGCGGTCCTCCGACATAAGCGCGAAGTGGGTTCCCCATGCCCCTGACTGTTCGTCCAGCCAGATCGAGATACGAACCTTCGCCGCCACGATCAAGGAAGGCGACATCGTCACCGAACCCGCCTACGCTGTTTCCTTCTCGTTCGTGGTCCTGTCTGCGAGCCAGCCTCCGTCCGGCGGCGGCACGCCGCCCAGCTTCGAAGGGCTGCAGGGGGCGTTCGCCTGCTCGCCGGTCGCGCAGCCATCGCCCTTCGAGCTCACTTGGAAGGCTGCCACGGACAACGTCACGCCAAGCTCGCAGATCGTCTACGACGTCTTCCTATCGCACACCCCTGGTGGCGAGGACTTCTCCCACCCAACCTGGACGACAGCACCCGGCGTCACCAGCTTCGAAACTCCGCCGTTGAATGAACCCTCTTACTTCGTAGTGCGCGCGCGAGACCAGGCAGGCAACGAGGACCAGAACACGGTCGAGCGCATAGGCGAAGATCCCTGCGAATAGGGTTTCGACCGTCGTTTGAGATCTCTGGCCACCTCGACCCGCCCCCGGAGCATGCTGGAGCACCTGCAGGAGACCCGAGATCTCATGGGCGGTAATTCGGTCTGCTCGGCACCGGGGCGCGCGACTGCATTGACACGAAAGCGCAACGCAGACACGAGTCCTATCGGGTCAGGGTCTCGCGAAGGCTCTA